>NZ_CM179521.1:0-3735522 GCF_058809525.1 Azospira sp. MPR-LB4 | reverse complement strand
CGGTGCCACCATCCAGATCCCGGCTTCCACCAGCCCCAAGTTCTCCGCCGGCGCCGCCTTCAAGGCTGCCGTCGCTCCCAAGAAGAAGTAATCCTTCTTCTCCGGAAAGAAAAGGCCGCCCAAGGGCGGCCTTTTTGTTTGACCGGGGCCGGCAGCGACGGCCCCTGGCCAGCCCCTACTGCAGGCTGAAGTCCACGCGCCCGCCCACCGGCGCCCCCTTGGGTGCTTCGCCGCCCACCTTGGGCGACAGCAGGAACAGGCGCTCGGCCGCGATACCACCCTTCTCCACCAGCCAGGTCTGCACCGCCGTGCCGCGACGCTGGGCCAGCTGGCGCATCTCCTCTTCTTCGGCGGGAATGTTGGCGAGCATCAGGGCTTCCATCTCCGCCACCGGCAGGCTCTTGGTGAGGCCGATGAAATTGCGCGGCTTCTTGAAGGACTCCTCCTTGTAGGCCTTCTCCAGGTAGCGCGGATATTCCTCGGCGCTCACCGTGACCGCGGCGATGCTGCCGGAGGCCTTGCCGCCCTTGGCCTGCTCGGCCAGCTTCTGGGCCCGCACCTTGCGCTCCAGGATGGCGCGCTTGAGGCCTTCCTGCTCCGCCGCCGGATCGGCCGTGCCGGTGATTTCCAGTTCCAGGGCCGGACGTTCGCGCAGGGCCTTGGCAATGGTCTCCAGGCGCTTTTCCACCTCCGGGGTGATGCGTGCATGGCCGGCATCGAAAGCCACGTAGGAGAGTTCCTCGCCGCCGCCGAAGAGGGAGGACAGCAGGGTGAAGGGCGAAGTCACCGCCTTGGTCAGCAGGTTGAGGATCATCTTGCCGACGATGCCGCCGATGGAGAACTGGGGATCGTTGAGGGAGCCCTGCACCGGCAGGTTGAGATCGATCTCGCCCCGGGAGTTTTTCAGCAGCGCCACCACCAGGCCGATGGGAATGCCCAGGGCGTTGGGGCTCTCCACCTTGTCGCCGAAGGTCAGCTGGTCGATGAAGATCTTGTTCTGGGCCTGCAGCTCGCCCTTCTCCACCTTGTACTGCACATCCACCGAGAGCTTGCCCTTCTCGATGGTGTAGCCCAGGTAACGGCCCGAATAGGGCGTGAAGGAGGACATCTCGATGCCCCGGGCTTTGGCCTGCACATCCAGGGCGATTGGCGAGCCCAGGGGATCGATCTTGCCGGAGATATCCAGGGGCGCGGTGCGGTCCACCTTGCCCCGGATCAGCAGCTCCGCCGGCTTGCCCGCCGCCAGGGTGCCGATGCGGCCCGACAGGTCGGTCAGGTTGGCGCTGTAGTTGGGCTTGATGAAACGGTCGGTGAAGTTGATGTTGCCACCGGCCAGCACCACCTTGCCGATGCGGATCTGGGGTGCCGGCCCGGCGGGCTTGGCCGGGGCAGCGACGGGGGCAGGAGCTGCAGCCGGCGTCGCCGGCACTGCGGCGGCGGAAGCGGCAGGCGCAGCGGCGGCGGGCTTGGCGCCTTCGTCCTGGCGCACGATGTCCTGCAGGTTGAGGCGGCCTTCGGGCGACAGGATGGCCCGGGCGTAGAAGCTGGTGATGGCGATCTCGCTCACGGCAAAGCGGGGCGGCACGCTGCCGGCCTCGACCCCGGTCAGGCGCAGACTGCGCCAGCGCAACAGGTCGGTGGCGTTGAGCTTGTCCAGCACGTTGAAGTCGGTGAGATTGACGTCGCCGTCGAAGGCCACGCCGGGAGCGGCTCCAGCGGCCCCAGCCGCCACCTTCAGCTTGCCCTTCACCGTCAGGTCGCCCTTGGTCAGCAGGGCGTTCAGCTGCTCCGCCGCCAGCCCCTGCAAGGCCACCAGATTGACCTGTTCCAGATCCAGCTGCAGATCGGCAGCCAGGGGGGCGAGGGCGGCCGCCCCCTCCACCTTGAAGCGTCCCTGTTCGTTGATGCGAGCCTCGATGCCGATCTGGCTGCGACTGCCGGCGGCGGAGGAAAGACCGGCCACATGGAGGTCCAGGCCGTCCACGCTGAGGGGCGGCACCTTCTCCAGATTGTCGTCCGTGTAGCGCAGCTTGCCGCCGCCGACCCGCACCTGGGCCACCTGCCAGCCCCAGGGCGCCGGCACCTTGGCTGCCCCTGCCGTACCACCCACCTTGGCCGGGGCCTTGGCAGGTGCTGCCTTGGTCGGGGCCGCCGGCGTGGGTGCCAGGGCGGCCAGGGACTGCAGCAGATCCACCTCGCCGCCCTTGAGGCGACGTACCCCGGCCTGGGGATTTTCCAGGGTGATGCCGGCCACCTTGGCCTGACGGCTGACCAGATTGACCGACACCCCATCCAGCGTCAGGGCGGAAAAACCGAGGAAGGGCTGCTTCTCGCCGTCCCGGGAGAAGGCCAGATCCCGCACTGCCAGCTTCAGGTCCACGCCCTTGGCGTCATCCAGGGTAGCCCGCTGGATGCCCAGCTGGATGGCTCCCACCTGCAGCCCCACCTTGTTGCCCTTGGCGGCGACACCCTTGATGCCCAGGTCGCCGCTGAGGCCGACGCTGGGGGCCTGGCCCTCGGCCTGGCTGAAGGTCACCGCCAGATCGCCTTCCAACTTGGCGGCCGTGACGGTCAGGGGAATGTTGGCGGGAATGTAGGCATCCACCCCGGCCAGGTCGAAGTCCCGGATTTCCACATCCACCACTGCATCCTTGCCCGGGGCGAAGGGACGCAGCTTGCCGCCGAGGGACAGGGGCGCACCATTGAGCTTGGCGGCGAAATGGGGTTCGACGAAGGATTCCACGGTGCCCGGCGTGTTGGCCAGGAAGGGAATGCCCAGGGCCAGGTCGGTGATGTGGTGGCTGACCTTCACCGGCCGGTCGTCAAAGTCGATGCGGCCGCCCTCGACGGCGATGTTGGCCACGGAGAATTTCGGCGGCGGCCCCTCGGAGGGCTTTTCCGTCCATTTCTCGATCAGGTCCGAGATGTTGTAGCGGTTGCCCTCCTCCCGCACCAGGTGCACATAGGGCCCCACCAGCTTGACTTCGCTCACCACCGGGATGCCCCGGGCCAGGCTCATGGAGGAGACATTCACGTGCAGGCTGTCGAAGCCCAGCAGGCGCTGTTCCGCCGGCACGCTGGCATCGGCGCCGCGCTGCCCCACGGCAAAGCCGCTGATGGTGGCCGACAGGGTGTAGGGGGAAACCTGGATGCGCTCGATGCGCACCGGCCGCTCGAATTCCTCGGCCAGCAGGGATTCCAGCTTGGCCTTGGCAAAGCCCGGCAGCCAGAAATAGCCGAGGAGGCCGAACAGCACCAGGAAGATGCCCAGACCCCAGGCTCCCTGGCGCACCCGCCGGTGGCGGGCGAAGGCTTGCAGGCGGGGTTGCAGGTGTTGCAGGCCGGCCTGGAGCCGGGTGGAGAGATCGTTGTTCTGTCGGGGTGCGGAGGCAGTCATGGCAATGCTCTTTTCTTATGGTGTAACGCCAGTTTATTACGACGAATGGGAAATCCGGTACGACCTTGGTCACATCCGGGAACTGCCCGGCCAAATTCCCGACTAATTTACTAGGACATAAACCAGCTCAAGGGAGGCCGTCCATGGACGCCGGCGACAAGTATTCGGTGGAACGCATCACCTGGTTCAAACGCTGGACGGACAAGCTCTTCTCCTTCCGTCTGACCCGTCAGCCGTCCTTCCGTTTCGTCCCCGGCCA
Source organism: Azospira sp. MPR-LB4 (assembly GCF_058809525.1). Lineage (NCBI taxonomy): Bacteria > Pseudomonadati > Pseudomonadota > Betaproteobacteria > Rhodocyclales > Rhodocyclaceae > Azospira > Azospira sp. MPR-LB4. The sequence continues at coordinate 3,731,866 of NZ_CM179521.1, read as the reverse complement.
GTTCGTGCGCCTTGGCCTGCCCCTCACCACGGCCCCCGACAGCCCCCTGGCCTGGCGCCCCTACTCCATGGTTTCCGCCGCCTACGACGAGCATCTGGAGTTCTATTCCATCGCCGTGCCCGACGGCGAATTCACCTCCCGCCTGGCCCGCCTCGGGGTCGGCGACCGGGTGGCGGTGGACCGCCAGGCCTGGGGCCACCTCACCACGGATCGCTTCCAGGGCGGCCGGGACCTGTGGCTGCTGGCCACCGGCACCGGCCTGGCGCCCTTCCTCTCCATCCTCAACGACCCGGCGGTGTGGCAGCAGTACCAGCACATCGCCCTGGTGCACAGCGTGCGCGATGGCGCCGAACTGACCTACCGGGACTGGCTCGCCGCCCTGCCCGGCCACCCCCTGGTGGGAGAACTGGCCGACCGCCTGCGCTACCAGCCGGTGGTAACCCGGGATGGGGCTGCCCCGCCCGGCACCCTGAGCCGGCGCATCCCGGCCCTGCTGGCCGACGGCAGCCTGGAAGCGGCCCTCGGCCTGGAGATCGACCCGGCCCACAGCCGCCTCATGGTGTGCGGCAATCCGGCCATGGTGGAAGACACCCGCCTGGCCCTGGAGGCCAAGGACTGCCGCCTCTCCAAGCGGGGCCAGCCGGGTCAGGTGGCCCTGGAAAATTCCTTCTAGGCGGTCATGCCGTCGTCACGGCGGCTATGGCACACTGAACGGCAGCCCTTTGCCCAAGGAGACTTCCATGCAGGTCGGCGTACCCAAGGAAATCAAGGTCCACGAATACCGGGTCGGCCTGGTGCCGGCCACCGTCCGCGAACTCACCGCCCGGGGCCATCAGGTGCTGGTGGAACAGGGGGCCGGCCAGGGTGTCGGCTACGACGACGGCGCCTATGCCGCCGCCGGTGCCACCATCGTGCCCGATGCGGCTTCTGCCTGGCGTGCCGATCTGGTGGTCAAGGTGAAGGAGCCCCAGCCGGCCGAATTCCCCTACCTGCGCCCGGAACTGACCCTCTTCACCTACCTGCACCTGGCCCCGGACCCGCGCCAGGCCCAGGCCCTGGTGGATTCCGGCTGCACCGCCCTGGCCTACGAGACGGTCACCGACGCCGTCGGCGGCCTGCCCCTGCTGGCGCCCATGTCGGCGGTGGCCGGGCGCATGGCGGTACAGGTCGGCGCCCACTGGCTGGAAAAGGCCCAGGGCGGCCGCGGCGTGCTGCTCGGCGGCGTGCCCGGGGTACCGGCGGCCCACGTGGTGGTGCTCGGTGCCGGCGTCGTCGGCAGCCACGCCACCCGCGTCGCCGTGGGCCTGGGGGCCGAAGTGACGGTGCTCGACCTGTCCCTGTCCAAGCTGGAGGCCCTGGACCGGGAGTACCCGGGCCGGGTGCGCACCGTCGCCGCCACCCGGGAGACCATCGAAGCCTACGCTGTCCGCGCCGACCTCCTGGTGGGCGCCGTGCTGGTGCCCGGCGCCGCCGCGCCGCGTCTGGTGGACCGGGACCTGGTCGGCAAGATGAAGGCCGGCAGCGTCATCGTGGACGTAGCCATCGACCAGGGCGGCTGCGTCGAGACTTCTCGCCCCACCACCCATGCGGACCCCACCTACGTCGTGGACGGGGTCATCCACTACGGCGTCGCCAACATGCCCGGCGCCGTGCCCCGCACCTCGGCCCAGGCCCTCAACAACGCCACCCGGCCCTTCGTCCTGGCCCTGGCCGACAAGGGCTGGCGGCAGGCCACGGCGGACGATCCCCACCTGGCCGCCGGCCTCAACGTCAACGCCGGCCGCATCGTGCACGGGGCGGTGGCCGCCGCCCTGCAGGGCAATCCGGGTTGAGCCCGGCCCTCACCAAGGGGCTATGACCCTGGTCATAGCCCCGGGGAACTAGCCCTTGATCCGCCCCTCGAAAAGGAGAAAGTCAAACCCATCAACTCCGGTGCGATGCAAGCCATCCGAACCGGCGGATCACTCCCCGAGCTGTAGAGTGCGGCGGCGCCCCCGGCCCCGCATACCGGGCCCCTGGAGGTAGCGGCATGAGCAGTCCAACCGAGGCAGGCAACGCCACATCCCGGACGCCCCGGGAGCACTCCTTTGCCCCCCCTGATTTCCAGGCCCTCTTCGAATGCATCCCCACCCCCTGCCTGGCCCTGGACCCGGAACTGCGGGTCATCGCCGTCAGCAGCGCCTATACCGAGGCCACCTTGACCCGGCGGGAGGACATGCTGGGGCGGGACATGTTCGACATCTTCCCGGACAACCCGGACGATCCCGCCGCCGACGGCGTGCACAACCTGCGGGCCTCCCTGGAACGGGTGCTGCAGACCGGGCAGCCCGACCTGATGCCGGTGCAGAAATACGATATCCGGCGCCCGCCGGAACAGGGCGGCGGCTTCGAGGTGCGTTACTGGACGCCCATCAACACCCCGGTGCTCGATGCCGAGGGACGGCTGCGCTACATCATCCACAAGGCCGAGGACGTCACCGAGTTCGTCATGCTGCGGGAACAGAAGCTGGAGCAGAGCCGCATCACCGACTCCCTCCGGCAGCAGGCGGAAAAGATGGAGGCGGACATCTACGCCCGCTCCAAGACCATCGCCGAAAACAACCTGCGCCTGCACCAGGCCAACGCCGAGCTGGCCCGGCTCTACGAGAAGACCCGGGAACTGGATGAACTGAAGACCCAGTTCTTCGCCAACATCAGCCACGAACTGCGCACCCCCCTGACCCTGATCCTGGGCCCCGTCGGCAAGCACCTGGCCGACCCGGACCTGGCGCCCGCCCTGCGGCGGGACCTGGAGGTGGTGGAACGCAACGCCCGCATGCTCTACCGGCACGTCAACGACCTGCTGGACGTGGCCAAGCTGGAAGCCGGGCGCATGGTCATGCACTACACGGAGGGCGACCTGGCGCACCTGACACGGGTCATCGCCTCCCACTTCGATTCCCTGGCCGAAGGCCGCCGCGTCCGCTACGTCGTGACCACGCCGCCGGACCTGACGGCCCAGGTGGATGCGGAAAAGTACCAACGCATCCTGCTCAACCTTCTTTCCAACGCCTTCAAATTCGCCGGCGACGGCGGCGCCATCCAGTTGCGCCTGACGGCGGCCGGCGGGCAGGCCCGGATCGAGGTGGAGGACAACGGCCCGGGCATTCCCGAAGCCATGCGGGAGCAGGTATTCGAGCCCTTCCGCCAGGTGGAGGGCGGCAGCAGCCGCCACCACGGCGGCACCGGCCTGGGCCTGGCCATCGTGCGGGAACTGGCCCAGCTCCATGGTGGCAGCGTCCGTATCGATGCCGCCCCCTCCAGCGGCGCCCTGTTCACCCTGGAACTGCCCCTGCTGGCGCCTCCCGGCACCCAGTTGCAGGCCCAGGGCGAAGCCCTTCCCGGCGACCTCAGCCGCCAGGCCCTGGAAGAACTGCAGCCTCCCCCGGCACTACCGGAACACCGCCAGGGCCGGGCAGATGCGGCCCTGCCCCTGGTACTGGTGGTGGAAGACAACCCGGACATGAACGCCTTCATCTGCGAGGCCCTAGGCCGGCACTACCGCGTCGCCTCCGCCCGGGACGGTCAGGAAGGCCTGGAAATGGCCTGTCGCCAGACACCGGACCTGATCGTCAGCGACGTCATGATGCCCCGCCTCAGCGGCGACCGCATGGTCCAGGCCCTGCGCCAGGAGCCGGCCCTGGCCGGGGTGCCGGTGGTGATCCTGACCGCCAAGGCCGACGAGGACCTGCGCATCCGCCTGTTGCAGGACAGCGTGCAGGACTTCCTCAACAAACCCTTCTCGGTGGAGGAATTGCTGGCCCGGGTGAGCAGCCTCCTCACCGAACGGCTGCAGGCGGCGGACCTGCTGCGGCAGAGCGAAAAGCGCTTCCGCGCCACCTTTTCCCAGGCCGCCGTGGGCATGGCCCATGTGGCGCCGGATGGGCGCTGGCTGCTGGTGAACCAGCGCCTCTGCGACATTATCGGCTACCCCCGGGAAGAACTGCTGGGCCGCACCTTCCAGGAAATCACCCACCCGGACGACCTCTACAGCGACCTGGAACAGATGCATCGGCTGCTGGCCGGCGAGATCGACAGCTATGCCATGGAAAAGCGCTACCGTCACCGGGACGGCCACCTGGTGTGGATCAATCTCACCGTCTCCCTGGTGCGGGCGGCGGACGGCAGCCCGGAGTACTTCATCGCCGCCGTGGAGGACATCCAGCGGCGCAAGGAGGCGGAAGGGGAAATCCACCGTCTCAACGCCGACCTGGAGCGACGGGTGGAAGAGCGCACCGCCGAGCTGCGGGCCGCCAACCGGGAACTGGACAGCTTTGCCCACGCCGTTTCCCACGACCTGCGGGCGCCCCTGCGGGCCATCACCGGCTTCAGCCGGGCCATCATCGAGGACCACGGCACCGCCCTGCCGGCGGAGGCCCGGGAGTTCCTCGACCACATCATCGCCTCGGGCCAGCAGATGGGCGCCCTGATCGAGGGTCTGCTGACCCTCTCCCGCAGCAGCCGGGAAGAACTGCGGCGGGACGACATCGACCTCTCCGCCCTGGCCCGGCGCATCCTGGAGGAACTGGCGCGCAGCGAGCCCGGGCACCGGGTGGCCTGGCAGGTGGAAGACGGCCTGGTCGCCCGGGGCGACATCCGCATGATCGGGGTGGTGCTGCGCAACCTGCTGGGCAACGCCTGGAAATACACGGCCCGCACTGCGGCACCCCTGATCCGGGTGCATGCCCGGCGCCAGGAAAAGCAGATCCAGTTCTGTATCGCGGACAACGGCGCCGGCTTCGACATGGCCCAGGTGGGCAAGCTGTTCCAGCCTTTCCAGCGGCTGCACCGGCAGGACGAATTCCCCGGCATCGGCATCGGCCTGGCCACGGTGCAGCGGGTGGTGCATCGCCACGGCGGCAGCATCGAGGCCCGGGGCGAAGCCGGCCACGGCGCCAGCTTCTGCTTCACCCTGCCCCTGCCGGAAAACGAGCCGGCCCCGCCAGCCCCGTCGACTCCAGCGGCCCCCGGCTAAGGCGCCGGCACGGCGGCTCAGCGGCCGGAGAGGGCGTGGCCCAGCATGGGGCCCATGCCCGCCATCACGGTCTGGTTGGCCTCTTCCATGGCCGCCAGGGCCTGCAGGGATTCCTCGGTGCGGCCGGCGTAGTGCAGCTCCAGGGCCTGGCGTGCCCGCTGGTGCACCGCCCGGTGGGGCGATTCCAGGGCGCTGTAGCCGGGCAGGCGGGCAAAACGGGCCTTCACTTCCGCATCGTAGTACCAGCGTCCCAGACGGCACTCGGTCTCGTCCGGCACCTGCTCCGGGCGCAGGCCGGAGATGCCGAGAAAGACCTTGTACACCTCCAGCTTGAGGCTCAGTTCCTCCAGATTGGCCAGTTCCACATTGGCCAGCAGGGCGGCGCCGTCCACACTGGCCTCCATGGCGGCGGAGAGGCCCTGCAGGGCTTCCATGCTGCGCATGGCCGCCTCGCTGTCGGCGGCGAAGCGGGCCGCATTGCCCGCGCCGGCCTGCATGGCGTCATGGGCGGCGCCGGTTTCCGTCTGGATGGTGGTGACCAGGGTGCCAATATCCACCGTGGCCCGGGTGGTGCGCTCCGCCAGCTTGCGCACCTCGTCGGCCACCACGGCGAAGCCCCGGCCTGCCTCGCCGGCCCGGGCCGCCTCGATGGCAGCGTTGAGGGCCAGCAGGTTGGTCTGGTCGGCGATCTCCTTGATCAGCTGAACGATGCCGCCGATCTCCCCGGCCCGCCGGGCCAGGTCTTCCACCCGCCGGGAGGAGTGGCCCAGGTGCTCCACCAGGGAAGTGAGGTTGCTGGCGATGCGGGCGAAGGATTCCCGGTTGTGCAGGGCCTGGCCGGCAGCTTCGGCGGCGGAGAGCTTGTCCTGGTTGAGGTGGCCGGCGAGGCCGACGAAGGACTGGCTGACCCCGGCCAGGGAGGCGCCGAAGGCATCCAGGCTGCCGAACACCCGGCCCAGGCTCTGGCGTTCCTGCTCCAGGTTTTCCGCCTGCTGCCGCCACTGTCCGGCCTCGGCCTCAAGGCGTTGGATTTCTGCCCGGGCCTGCTCGTCCCGGGCCGCCCACTGCCGCACTTCCTGCTCCAATTGCGCCAGCCGCCGCTGCTTTTTGCCCCACAACATGATGCTCTCCTGAGAATATCCGACAAAATTTGTCGGGATTTAATAGTTGAGCATTTTACTCGGCTATACCCCCGTGCATTTGATCCAGGCTAAAAACGGCTCCGCCCATTTATTATTCCTATAAAGAATAAACAAAAGACTATTAAGTCTTTTTAACGCTTAAGCAGATGACCTAAAGTTCGGCCATCCGCTCCCAACCCAGGAGAACACCATGACCCGCCGGAACGCCTGCCCTCCTTGTCGAATGTGCCCGACACCATCCGCCAGACCCAGCTTCCGCCCATGGCGCAGTTCATCAAGCACATCACCAGATTCCGGAGAACACCATGCCCCTGACCGATCTCGTCCATTACCTGAACGACCGTAACCGCAGCCAGTACGGCCCCCACCTGAGCCCCGGCGACTCCCTCAGCCTCGCCCACAACCGGGTCACCGGCCGCTTTGCCGGCCTCACCCTGGACAGCGCCTTCCAGCCCATCACCGACGCCCGCAGCGGCCAGGTTTCCGGCCACGAAGCCCTGCTCCGCGCCACCGCTGCCGACGGCAGCCCCCTCGCCCCCGAAGCCGTCTTCGTTTTGCCCACGGACGGGGAGGAAATCGTTTTCCTCGACCGCCTGGCCCGCACCGTGCACGCCCTCAACTACCTGCTGCAGACCAAAAGCAGCGGCGGCGACCTCTACCTGAACATCCATCCGCGGCACCTGCTGGCCATTTCCGGCGACCACGGCCTGGTCTTCGAAGCCATCCTCAAACGCCTGGGCCTGACCCCGGAGCGGGTGGTGCTGGAAATCCTGGAAAGCGCCATCGACGACTCCGGTCGCATCAAGGAGGCGGTGGCCAATTACCGTTCCCGGGGCTACCGCATCGCCATCGACGACTTCGGCCGCCACCATTCCAACTTCGACCGCCTGTGGCAACTGGAGCCGGACGTGGTCAAGCTGGACCGCAGCCTCATCGTCGAGGCCGGCACCAATCCCAAGGCCCGGCGCGTGCTGCCCCGCCTGGTGGAAATCGTGCACGACCTGGAGGCCCGGGTGGTCTTCGAGGGCATCGAGACGGCGGACCAGCTGGCCATCGCCATCGACGCCGGCGCCGACCAGCTGCAGGGCTACTACCTGGCCCGCCCGGCCCGGGAATGCCTGCCCGCCCGCCATGCCCTGCTCGACACCGGCATCGCCACGCCCTTCCCGGCCGCCGCTGGCAGCCCCCCTGCAGCTCCCGGCCCCCACGCGGGCTTCGACCCGTTGCCGGAACATCAGCGGCAGGCCGCCTGAACGCCGCCCCTCGAGTGTCGGCTTGTCCAATATATAGCCAAACGAACTATTTAAATCTTAATTCATTATTTTTCGGTTATTAGCCAGCTTTCCTATAGTGGCACCGTCCATTCACGAATCGAGCCAGGAGCTTCCATGAAAAATACCCGTACCTCCCGCTTCCTCAAGCGCCTGCCCCAGCGTCTGCTGGCGGCCCTGGCGGTGGCTGCCGCTGCAGCCGGCGCCCAGGCCGAGACCCTCAAGGTGGGCCACCTGCCCGTCACCGGCCATGCCAAGTACTTCGTCGCCCAGGAACAGGGCTTCTTCAAGAAGGAAGGCCTGGAGGTGGAACTGGTGGAATTCCAGAACTCCGCCGACGGCATCAACGCCGTCATCGCCGGCAAGCTGGACGTGGGCACCTTCGGCACCACCGCGCCCCTGCTGTTCTACTCCAAGGGCTCGGACATCAAGATCATCGGCGGCATCATGGGCCAGGACGCGGCCCTGGTGGTCAAGCCCGAGCTGGCCGGCACCATCCGCAGCCTCGCCGACCTCAAGGGCAAGAAGGTCGCCACGGTGCGCCTGGCCTCCGGCGACGCCGTGCTGCGCGGCGCCCTCAAGGACGCCAAGATCAACTGGAAAAGCGACCTGCAGATCTTCGAACTGAAGAACCCGCCCGCCGTCATCGAGGCAGTCAAGTCCGGCCAGGTGGATGCAGGCCTGGTGTGGGGTCCCCATGACCTGCGCGCCGAACAGCAGGGCCTCAAGGTGGTGGTGCGCTCCGGCGACCTCTCCCCCGGCCACCCCTGCTGCCGCGTCATCGTCTCCGGCAACAAGCTGAAGGACGCCGCCACCCTGGAACGCTTCCTGCGCGCCGTGCTGCAGGCCGAGAAGTACGCCGCCGAGCACCGCAAGGAGACCATCGACGCCATCGCCAAGTACATCAAGCTGGATCGGGCCATCCTGGAGAAGGGCTACTACTCCCCCAACCTGGAACAGCGCAGCGACCCCAACGTGAAGGGCGTGGAGAAGTTCTGGCTGTCCATGATCGGTTCCGAGTTCATCGAGGGCAAGCGCCCCCTGGCCCCCATCTTCGAACTCTCCATCTACCAGAAGGCCCTGGAATCCCTGGCCAGGGAAAATCCCAAGGACGCCTTCTACCAGGCCCGCCTCAAGGAATTCAAGGAAAGGGACACCCTGTGAGCAACGCCGCCCAGACCAGCGCCACCGGTCTGGCGGTGGATAACGTCTCCTTCGCCTACGGCGAGGGAGACACCATCCTCCGCCGGGTCGCCCTGGAAGTGCCCGAGGGGCAGTTCCTCACCCTGCTGGGGCCTTCCGGCTCCGGCAAATCCACCCTGCTGCGCCTCATCGCCGGCCTGGAAGCCCCCACCGACGGGCGTCTGGCCTGGCAGGGCGCCACCATCACCGGCCCCGGCATCGACCGGGCCGTGGTCTTCCAGAACTACTCCCTATTCCCCTGGCTGAAGGTGGAAGACAACGTGGCCCTGGCCGTGGCCAAGGCCCACCCCAAGCTCTCCCGCGCCGAACGCCGGGAGAAGGCCCGGGACTATCTGGGCCGGGTGGGACTGGCGGACGCCGCCGGCAAGTACCCCTTCCAGCTTTCCGGCGGCATGCAGCAGCGCGCCGCCATCGCCCGGGCCCTGGCCCTGGAAGCGCCGGTGCTGCTGATGGACGAACCCTTCGGCGCCCTCGACCCCATCAACCGGGGCAAGCTGCAGGACCTGCTGCTGGAAGTGTGGCAGAGCACCAGTCCGCGCCGCACCATCGTCTTCGTCACCCACGACGTGGACGAGGCCCTCTACCTGGGAGACCGGGTGGCGGTGCTGGGGGCTTCCCCCGGCCGGGTCCTGGCCCAGATCGAGGTGCCCTTCGAGCGGCCCCGCAACCGGGCCCGCCTCTTCGCCTCCCCGGCCTTCCACGCCCTGCGCGAGGACATCGCCGAACGCCTGGACGCGGACGTGCTGTCCGGCCTGGCGGCGGCGTAAGGCCAACGTACTGAACTGATGTGAAGGAGAAATCCATGTCCGAATCCCTAGCCCTGGAAGGCGAGGCCCTGGCCTCGCCCCTGGTGGACAAGACGCCCCGGCAGGGCCGCTCTGTTCCCCACTCCGGCCTTTTCCCGGCCCTCCTCTCCCGCCTCCCCGCCTGGGAAGCCGTGGCCCTGTGGGCCGTGCTGTTCCTGGCCTGGCAGGGTTCCACCTATTTCATCGACCAGAACGCCAACCCCCTGTTGCCCGGCCCCCGCATCGTCGCCGAGGCCCTGTGGGAATCCCTGCCGGAACTGTGGAAGGGCACCGTTTCCTCCTTCTTCATCCTGGCGCCGGGTTACCTGCTGGCCGTCGCCGCCGGGGTCGCCCTCGGCCTGGTGGCCGGCATCGTGCCGGGGGTCGGCCGCGGCCTGTTCCCCTTCGCCAAGGTGGCGGCGCCCATCCCGCCCACGGTGTACATCCCCTACGCCATCGCCGTGCTGCCCACCTTCCACCTCTCCGCCACCTTCGTCGTCTTCATCGGCGCCTTCTGGCCCGTGTTCCAGAACTCCGCCGCCGGCGCCCTGGCGGTGGAAGGCCGGCACCGGGACAACGCCCGGGTGCTGGGCTTCTCCCGCCTGGAAACCCTGGTGAAGGTGGTCTTTCCCGCCAGCCTGCCCCACATCTTCTCCGGCGCCGCCGTGGGCCTGGGGTTCTCCTTCATCCTGCTCACCGTGGCCGAGCTGTTCGGCGCCAACGCCGGCCTGGGCCGCTTCGTGCAGTACTACGCCGACTTCGCCGACTACCCGCGCATGGTGGCCGGCATCCTCTACACCGGCCTCGTCACCTGGCTGGCCATGACCGGCCTGGACAAGCTGCGCCACCGGGCCCTCTTCTGGGTGCGCTAAGAAAGTCCGCCATGCCGTCACCGTCACGCACCCTGGGCCTGCTGGCCCTCCTCGCTGCCCTGGCCTCCGCTACGGCGGGCGCCGGGGAAGCCCGCTTCTCCCCACTCTTCACCCGGGAAGCCACGGACCTGCAGGCCGAGGCCCGGGCCGCCCGGGCCGAGGGCAGGAAGCTGGCCGTCGCCTTCACCCTGCCCGACTGCCCCGGCTGTCGGGAGATGGAACGCACGGTCTTCCAGGACCCAGGCGTGACGGCCCGCTTCAGCCGGCATTACCGCAGCGTCAAGGTGGACCTGGCCCGTAGCGAACCCATCCTCGATCTCGCCGGCCGGCGCGGCTCGGCGGCCGACTTCGCACGGCAGCTCGGCGCTTTCGCCACCCCTTCCTTCGCCTTCTTCGACGGCCGGGGCGAATTCCTCTACCGCCATACCGGCACCCTGGCCGCCGCCGATTTCAGTCGCCTCGGCCAGTACGTGGCCAAGGCCGAATACGAGCAATACCCCTTCGCCGGCGCCAGGGCCAGGGCCGCCCAGGCGGCCAACGCGCCCCGGCTGCAGGCCGATACGCCTGCTGCCGGCCTGCCCCGCCGCCCCGAATTCCGCCTCGCCGACACCGCCGGCAAGGTGCGCCGCCTGGCCGATTTCCGCGGCCGGGCCGTGGCCCTGGCGGTGGGCTACAGCCAGTGCCCCGACGTCTGCCCCACCACCCTGGCCGAACTGAAGGCCGCGGTGGAAGCCCTGCCCGCCGCCCAGCGCCGCCAGGTGCAGGTGCTCTTCGTCACCCTGGACCCGGAGCGGGACCACGCCGCCCTGCTCCGGGAATACGTGGCCGCCTTCGCTCCCCAGGGCGGCCGCCCCTTCCTCGGCCTGTGGGGCGGCGACGGCGCCACCGCCGACCTGATCCGGGAACTGCAGCTGGTGGCCGAACGCCAGCCCTCCGAGAGCATGGGCTACACCCTGGACCACACCGCCGGCGTCTTCCTCTTCGACAAGGCCGGCGTCCTGCGCGGCCTCTCGCCCTACGGCCAGCCGGTCGGCGCCCTCGCCGCCGACCTGGGCCTGCTTGCCGCCGAGCCCAAGCACAGCGACAAAACCATTCAGGTCGCCACCGATCAGCACCTCACGCAAGGGAATCCCCGCCATGTCCATTAACAAACTCCTGCCCCTGGCCGAAGCCGCCCAGCGCTACGCCGGCGATGGCATCCAGTACGCCAGCGGCGCCGGCCTGCCGGTAGGTGCCGACGCCATCGCCTTCGGCCGCGAACTGGTGCGCCAGGGCCGCCGCAACCTGCACGCCCTGTTCCACTGCAACACCCAACAGCTCAACCTGCTGGCCGCCGCCGGCACGGTGGACAAGGCCGAGGTGGGCTTCTCCGGCCTGGAGGGCTTCGGCTTCGCCAACGGCCTGCGCCGGGTGGTGGAAGAAGGCAAGCTGGCCCTGGAGGACTACTCCAACCTGGCCATGGCCCTGCGCTTTCTCGGCGGTGCCCTCAACTGGCCCTTCGTCCCCGCCACCACCTGTATCGGCTCCGACATTCAGCAGCGCAGTGCCTTCGCCCCCGAGGAATACCCGGCCACGGGCAAGATTCCCGAGATCGCCGACCCCTTCTCCGGCCGCACCCTGGGCGCCTACTCGCCCCTGAAGCCGGACCTGGCGGTGATCCACGTCACCCTGGCCGACCCGGAGGGCAACGCCATCATGATCGGCTCCGAGTGGAGCCGCTTCGAACTCTCCCGGGCCGCCAAGCGCCTGGTGCTGGTGGCCGACCACATCGTGGACACGGACTGCATGCGCCAGTACCCCAACCTGGTGCGCATCCCCGGCCTGATCGTGGACGCCGTGGTGTGGTGGCCCTTCTCCGCCTGGCCCGCCGCCTCCCCCGGCGTGCATGACGTGGACGAAGCCCACATGAGGCTGATGAACGAATGGTTGGCCACCGAAGAAGGCACCTTCCGCTACATCGACCGCTACATCTTTTCCTACCAGACCGTGGATGCCTACCTCAACCTCATCGGCCAGGACGTCATCTCCAAACTGGAAGACAGCCCCACCCGCTTCCTCCTGGACCCCTATCGCCAGTGGATCCTCGACCGGGCCAAGGTGGAACAGCTGCAAGCTGAAAATCACATTCTGAAGAGGGCCGCATGAGCCACCGAGCCTGCGTAGCTGCGAGCCACGCGAGGGCGGCCAGCCCACGACGCCACTTCCCTTTGCATACCACTCCCCTGACTGAGAGGGCCGCCTGATGAGCACCGCAACCGCCACCCGCACCGACTCCGCCCCGGAGGCCGCCGAACGCAAGGGGCCCCTGCGCTACTCCCGCCAGGAGATGATGGCCATCGCCGCCGGCCGGGAAATCAAGGACGGCGAACTGGCCATCTTCGGCGTCGGCCTGTCGCTACTGGCCGGCTACTTCGCCCAGGAACACCACGGCCCCAACATCCGCTCCATGACCGAAGGCGGCATCTACGGCGCCACGCCCATCGGCGGCCTGCCCTGGGGCATCGAATGCAACCGCCTCTCGGCCAACGCCACCAGCTTCACCGGCGGCCTCGACGCCCTGGGCTTCCTCGTCGCCTCCGGCCGGGTGGATGTGGGCCTGATCGGCGCCGCCCAGGTGGACAAGTTCGGCAACGTCAACACCACCGGGATTTGGAGCAAAAGCGGGGACCGCAGCCAGGGCCTGGGCGACACCTACACCCCGCCCAAGACCCGCCTCACCGGCGCCGGCGGCGCCAACGACATCGCCAGTGGCGCCAAGCGCACGGTCATCATGGTCACCCACGAGGCCAAGCGCTTCGTCGACAAGGTGGATTACATCTCCTCCCCCGGCTATCTTGAAGGCGGCGACGCCCGGGCCCGCTACGGCTTCGTCGGCGGCGGCCCTTCCGCCATCGTCACCACCCTGGGCATCCTGCGGCCCCATCCGGAAACCAAGGAATTCTGGCTCGACGCCTACTACCCCTTCTCCAGCGTGGACGAAGTGCGGGCCCAGACCGGCTGGGACCTGAAAGTCTTCCGCCACGCCCGCATGATCGCCCCGCCCACCGTGGCCGAAGTGGAGGCCCTGCGGCGGGTGGATGTGACGGGGATGCTGCGGCGGGAGAAGTAGGCCCATCGCGGCAAACCAAAGTCCCCCCGGCAGGCAAGGGGCTGGAAACAAAAAAAGGCGCTGATTCCACGCGGAAATCAGCGCCTTTTCATTACTGCCGCGCCAGGACTCAGGGCCCCGGCTCAGCAATCCCTAACCAGGTCCGGCGGGCTGCCCAGGCTTACAGGGCGCTCTTGAGAATGGTGGCAACCACGTCCCGGGGATAGGTCTCGGCCACGCCGAAATGGACGGCGTTGCCCAGCACGTTGTCGATGGTCTTGGGCAGGTCGGCCTCGCTGATGCCCAGCTGGGAAAGGCGGGTGGGGGTGCCGATCTTGTCGAACCACTTTTCCAGGGCGGCGATGCCCTGCTCGGCGGTTTCCACGCCGAACACGTACTTGGCGAAGCGCTGGAACTGGACCGGGTTGCGGCTGTGGTACCACTTCATCCAGGCCGGCATGACCACGGAGAGGCCGGCGCCGTGGGGCACGTTGAAGAGGGCCGAGAGGGAGTGCTCGATCATGTGGTTGGGGTAGCTGTAGCCGGAGATCCCCGCGTAGAGCAGGCCGTTCAGGGCCTGGGTGGCGGCCCAGGCGAACTCGGCCCGGGCTTCGTAGTTTTCCGGGTCGGCCAGCAGGGTTTCGGTGGTTTCGATCACCGTGTTGATGATGGCCTCCACCAGACGGGACTGGAAGCGGGGCTCGTCCTTGGCGGTGAAATAGCCCTCGATGGCGTGGGCGATGACGTCCGCCGCCGAATACACCAGGTAATCCCGGGAGACGGTCTTCATCAGGGCCGGATTGACGATGGAGACCTTGGGATAGGTATGCACGGAGGTGATGGCGAACTTTTCCTGGGTGGCTTCGTTGGTGACCACGGCACCGTTGTTCATCTCGCTGCCGGTGGCGGCCAGGGTGAGGATGTCGAACACCGGCAGGGCGGATTCGATGCGGCCCTTGCCGATGAAGAGATCCCACACGTCGCCGGCGTAGGGCACGCCGGCGGCAATGGCCTTGGAGCTGTCCAGCACGGAACCGCCGCCGACGCTGAGGATGGCCTCCACCTGATGATCCCGGGCCAGGGCGATGGCCTCCCGCACTTTGGAAATCACCGGATTGCTGACGATGCCGCCGCATTCGACGAAGGTGATGCCCTGCTCCGCCAGGCTCTTGCTGACCACCCCGAAGAGGCCGTCCCGCTTGATGCGCTCGCTGCCGTAGCAGAGCAGCACCTTCTTGATGCCGTGCTCGGCCAGATGGCGACCGATGGCCTGTTCCTTGTCCTTGCCGAATTCGACTTGGGTGGGGTTGAAGAAAGTGAAGTTGTCCATTTGAGAATCCTCCTGAAGGGAATGGGGACGCATCGAAAAACGCGATGGACGAACTGTAGCGGGGCAACAAACATCCAACTACCGCCAAATGGTTTGTATTATTTACAACCATTCGATGTAAATAACCACGGAAAGCCCCATGGCCATCAACGAACTGCGCTCCATCGCCACCTTCATCCACACCGTGGAACTGGGCAGCCTGAGCAAGGCCGCGGCGGCCCAGCAGATATCCCCCCAGGCCGCCAGCAAGGCCCTGGGCCAGCTGGAGCAGCACCTGGGGGTGCGGCTCTTTCACCGCACCACCCGCAGCATGTCCCTGACGGAAGAAGGCCAGCGCTTCTTCGAGGCGGCCCGGCCCTCCCTGCTGGGCCTGCAGCAGGCCCTGAGCGGCGCCCGGCAGACCCGGGAAGACCTGGCCGGGCCCCTGCGCATCGTCGGCCCCCGCTCGGTTTCCGTATCGGTCATCGGCCCGGTGATCGAGGAATACTGCCGCCTCTACCCGGAGGTGCAGCCGGACATCCAGCTCGACGACCGGCGCAGCAACTGGGTGGAGGAACGGGTGGACGTGGGCTTTCGCCTGGGCGCGGCACCGGAGGAAGGCCTCATCGCCCGCCCCCTCTTCCCCATGCAGATGGTGATCTGTGCCGCCCCCAGCTACCTGCAGCGGCATGGCGCGCCGCGCAGCCTCAACGACCTGGAGGCCCACCGTTGCAGCGTCTTCCGCCACTCCGAAGACGGCCGCATCATCCCCTGGCGGGTCAAGGTGGGCGACGGAGAGCAGGACCACCCGGTGCGCCCGGCCTTCTGCACCAACGACGAACAACTGGAACTGCACGCCGTGCTGGCCGGCGAGATCATCGCCCAGATCGCCGTGCCCACCGGCGGCGCCCTGATCCGCAGCGGACGCCTGGTGCCCCTGCTGCCGGAACACATGACCGACAGCTACCAGATGTTCATCTACTACGGCAGCCGCCGGGCCCAGCCGGCCCGGGTGCGGCGCTTCATCGACCTGGCGGTGGAACGGCTGGCCAACAGCCGGGAGTTCGTACTGAGCCGGGAGGAACTGGCCCGGGCGGCGGCGGCAGCACAGTAGGCGAAATCAGCCCAGCCACCTCACTGGGCTAGAGCGGCCCTTTCTGCAGCCCTTTCTGCGCCCTTGCGCGGCGCCCGCCGAGCTTTACCTGTCATCAGCGACACATCCCCGGAGCCGCCACCCGCCCCGCCGGTCAGCACAATTGCATATATTCAAATTAGCAATATAGGCATTTCAAAATAGTATTTTTCATAATAAACACTCCCCCACTAGGCTTGCCTCCATCGCCCGCAACGACGCCCCGCCGTCTGCCGGACATCCACCCAGGAGGAAAAGCGCCATGCCAGTTCAAGCCCTCAGCACCGCCTTCGCCAACGGTGCCGCCCCATCCCGTCACGCCGGCGCCCAGGCGTCATCCGCCCCCGCTCCCAGCGCCACCACCAGCCACCCCATTCTCGAACGGGCCCGGGCCACCGCCCAGGCCCAGGGCACGCCCTACGCCGGCGGAGTCACGCCCAAGGAAGCCTGGGAGCTGTTCTCCAGCGGCGCCGCGGCCCTGGTGGATGTGCGCACCGCCGAAGAGCGCAAGTTCGTCGGCCATGTGCCCGAAACCCTGCACGTGGCCTGGGCCACCGGCACGGCGCTGAACCGCAACCCCCGCTTCGTCAAGGAGCTGGAAGCCAAGGTGAAAAAGGACCAGCCGGTGCTGCTGCTCTGTCGCAGCGGCAAGCGCTCGGCCCTGGCCGCCGAGGCCGCCGCCAAGGCGGGCTTCACCCAGGTCTTCAACATCCTCGAAGGCTTCGAGGGCGATCTGGACGAGCAGCAGCAGCGCGGCGCCCTGGGCGGCTGGCGCCACGCCGCCCTGCCCTGGGTGCAGGACTGAACATGGCCGCCCCCACCTACGGCTGCGGCCAGTCCCAGGGGCCCCAGGGCCAGCGCCCGGGCGCCAAGTGGGACCTGGGCCGCATCGTCGCCGAACTGCGGGCCGAGCGGGAACGCTGGCGCGAACGCCAGCAGCGCCAGAAGGACGTGGGCGGCCGCGAGCTGCCCTCCCGGGAGGTGCTGCAGGAGATCGTCGCCGCCCTGCAGGGCGCCCTCTTCCCCATGCGCCTGGGCCCGGCCCAACTGCACCAGGAGAGCGAGGACTACTACATCGGCTACACCCTGGATGCGGCCCTGGAATCCCTCCTCGGCCAGGTGCGCCTGGAGTTGTGCTACGCCGCCCGCCACCACGCCACCAGCGACGGTGTTGTCGAGGAGCGGGCCCTGCACATCGTGCGCAGCTTTGCCGAAGCCCTGCCCCAGGTCCGCGCCCTGCTCGATACCGACGTGGAAGCGGCCTACAGCGGCGACCCGGCAGCCCGCAGCGTCGACGAAGTGCTGCTCTGCTACCCGGGCGTGGTGGCCATGATCCACCACCGCCTGGCCCACCAGCTCTACCACCTGGGCGTGCCCCTGCTGGCCCGCATCGTCGCCGAGCTGGCCCATGCCGAGACCGGCATCGACATCCACCCGGGGGCTTCCATCGGCGCCGGCTTTTTCATCGACCACGGCACCGGCGTCGTCATCGGCGAAACCGCCGTCATCGGCCAGCGGGTGCGCCTATATCAGGCCGTCACCCTGGGCGCCAAGCGCTTCACCACCGACGAGGCCGGCAACCTGGAAAAGGGCCAGCCGCGCCACCCCATCGTCGAGGACGACGTGGTGATCTACGCCGGTGCCACCATCCTGGGCCGCATCACCATCGGCAAGGGCAGCAGCATCGGCGGCAACGTCTGGCTCACCCACAGCGTGCCCCCGGGCAGCCACGTGACCCAGGCCGATTCCCAGCATTCGCAGCACTCGCTGCCGCCGCCGACGCCGCTCAAGGCCGCCGCAGCCTGATTCATCCCGATTTCACTTTTCAACAACCGCTCCATCACAACTCAAGCAAGGAGAGTCATCCATGACCGAAGTCGTCCATCCGGAAGGCGCCCAGGCCCTCGGCGACAACGCCGCGCGGCAACTGGCGAATGCCACCAAGACCGTCCCCCAGCTATCCACCATCACCCCGCGCTGGCTGGTGCACCTGCTGCAGTGGCTGCCTGTGGAAGCCGGCATCTACCGCCTCAACAAGGTCATCAACCCCCGGGACGTGCGCGTCGCCTGCTCCCAGCGCGATGAATCCGAACTGCCCCAGACCTTCGTCGATTACGATGCCCAGCCCCGGGAATACTTCCTCAACGCCGTCACCACCATCCTCGACGTGCACACCCGGGTTTCCGACCTCTACAGCAGCCCCCACGACCAGATCAAGGAACAGCTGCGCCTGACCATCGAGACCATCAAGGAACGTCAGGAATCCGAACTCATCAACAACCCGGACTACGGCCTGCTGGCCAATGTGGATGACGCCCAGCGCATCTCCACCCTCACCGGCGCCCCCACTCCGGACGACCTGGACGACCTGCTGACCAAGGTGTGGAAGGAACCGGCCTTCTTCCTCACCCACCCCCTGGCCATCGCCGCCTTCGGCCGCGAGTGCACCCGCCGTGGCGTTCCGCCCCCCACCGTTTCCCTCTTCGGCTCCCAGTTCCTCACCTGGCGCGGCATTCCCCTGATCCCTTCCGACAAGGTGCCCATCGAGGACGGCAAGACCAAGATCATCCTGCTGCGCACCGGCGAAAAGCGCCAGGGCGTGGTCGGCCTGTTCCAGCCCGGCCTGGCCGGCGAACAGAGTCCGGGGCTGTCGGTGCGCTTCATGGGCATCAACCGCAACGCCATCGCCTCCTACCTGATTTCGCTCTATTGCTCCCTGGCCGTGCTGACCGAAGATGCCCTGGCCGTGCTCGATGACGTGGAGATCGGCAAGTACCATGACTACCCCGACACCTACAAGTAACCCGCCGGAAGGCCTGGCCGGACTGCTGCCGGCGGGGCTGCCCAACGAGGCCACCCTGGCCCGGCTGGCGAGCGATTTCTTCGCCGCCCTGCCGGGCAATCCGGGCCCCGTGGAAAACCCCGCGCCGGTGGGCAACGTGGCGCCCCAGTCCCACGAGCCGGTGATCGCCCTGGGCCAGCGGGCGCCTTCCCTGGCGCCGGCGGCAAGCAGCCAGACCGGTGCGCCAGACTCGGCTGTGGAAGTCATTCCCGGGGCAGGCAGGCCTGGGAGCGCCATCCTGGGCGTGCCCCAGGCCTATGCCCCCGCCCTGCCCCAGTCCGCTTCGTCCGCAGCGCCGGTGTTCGCGCCCGCCACGCCCTATTACTTCCTGGGCGAAGGCAGCGCTTACCCTGCCCACCTGCCCAAGGAGAACGAGATCGTGGTGCCGCGGGACGACCGCGTCACGGCCCAGTCCTTCGGCCTGCCCGGTGCGGAAGATCTGAAGGCCCTGCTGGCTGACAACAAGGCGCCCCGGGAAAGCAAAGGCAGCATTCCCGCCGCCGTGCCCAGCCGCAGTTCCTCCTTCTACTTCCTCGACCCGGTGGGGGCCGATGCGGCCCAGGCCGAGCCCCCGGTGCAGCCCCTGGCCCACCCGCCCCTGGATGTCAACGCTATCCGCCGCGACTTCCCGATCCTGGCAGAACGGGTGAACGGCAAGCCCCTGGTGTGGTTCGACAACGCCGCCACCACCCACAAGCCCCAGGCGGTAATCGACCGGCTGGCCTGGTTCTACGCCCACGAAAACTCCAACATCCACCGCGCCGCCCACGAACTGGCGGCAAGGGCCACGGATGCCTACGAGTCGGCGCGGAACAAGGTGGCGCGCTTCATCGGCGCCGGCTCTGCCAACGAAATCATTTTCGTGCGCGGCGCCACCGAAGCCATCAACCTGGTGGCCCAGAGCTGGGGGCGCCAGAACATCGGCGCCGGCGATGAAATCGTGGTCTCCATCCTGGAACACCACGCCAACATCGTCCCCTGGCAGCAGCTGGCGGCCGAGAAAGGCGCCAAGATCCGCGTCATCCCGGTGGACGACGACGGCCAGATCCGCCTCGACGAGTACCAGAAGCTGCTCAACGAGAAGACCAAGCTGGTGGCCATCACCCAGGTTTCCAACGCCCTGGGCACCATCACCCCGGTCAAGGAAATCGTGGACCTGGCCCACCGGGCCGGCGCCAAGGTGCTGGTGGACGGGGCCCAATCCGTCTCCCACCTGCGGGTCAACGTGCAGGCCCTGGATGCGGACTGGTTCGTCTTCTCCGGCCACAAGGTCTTCGCCCCCACGGGCATCGGCGTGGTCTATGGCAAGGCCGCCATCCTGGAAGCCACCCAGCCCTGGCAGGGCGGCGGCAACATGATTGCCGACGTCACCTTCGAGCGGACGCTGTACCAACCGGCGCCCAACAAGTTCGAAGCCGGCACCGGCAACATCGCCGACGCCGTGGGCCTGGGCACCGCCCTGGACTACGTGGAACGCATCGGCCTGGAAAGCATCGCCCGCTACGAGCACGCCCTGCTGGAATACGCGACCCACGGCCTCAAAACCGTGCCCGGCCTGCGCATCATCGGCACGGCAAGGGACAAGGCCAGCGTCGCCTCCTTCGTGCTGGAAGGCTTCAAGACCGAAGAAGTGGGCAAGGCCCTCAACCAGGAAGGCATCGCCGTGCGCTCCGGCCACCACTGCGCCCAACCCATCCTGCGCCGCTTCGGCCTGGAAGCCACGGTGCGGCCATCCCTGGCCTTCTACAACACCTGCCAGGAAGTGGATCACCTGGTGGCCACGTTGAAGCGGTTGAAGGGGGGGAGGAGTACGACGGTGTTTGGGTGAGGGTTAGCGAAAGCCGCAAATGAAAAAGCCGCCCGGGGACGGGCGGCTTATCGGCCAGAGCCAACGTACGAGGGCCGCCCCAGATCAGTCGGCAGTCCGCCAGCTACCTGCCGTTAGCAACTGTGTTGAAGGTCAAGCCCTGAAGCGCACCAGGGGGAGTTGTTTTTGACTACGGCATTGATCACAGTCAGCAGTTTGCGCATGCAGGCGGTCAGCGCCACCTTCTTCGGTTTGCCTTGTGCACAGAGGCGCTGATAAAACTCCCGGATTGGCGGGTTGCTGCGCGTAGCTGACAAAGCCGCCATGTAGAGCACCTGACGTACCTGCGCCCTGCCACCCCAGATCACACGCTCGCCACGATGTTTGCCGCTGTCGCGATTGAACGGTGCGAGCCCCGCTAGTGCTGCAATTTCCTTACGGTCCAGCTTTCCGAGTTCGGGCAATTCCGCCAGCAAAGTCATGCGCGTCACTTTGCCTACCCCTGGAATGGCTTGCAGCAGATCGTCTTTCTCGCGCCAGACCTCGCTCGTCCGCAGGCGATGCGTCAGATCAATATCCAGTGCAGCAATGCGTTCATCGAGCCAGGCAATGTGTTCCTTCAAACTCGTCTGCTGCACTACCTCCGCCCGATCCAGCCGCAGCTTTTCCTGCACACGCATGTCGATGAGCTGGCGCCGCCGTGCCAGCAGCGCAGCCAGGGCTTGTGTCTCTTCATCCTTCAGAATTCGCACCTGCGGCCGGATCGCTTGCGTAAAAGCAGCCAGAATCAGGGCATCAATCCGGTCGGTCTTGGCCAGTCGCCCACACGCCTTGGCGTAGTCCCGTACTTGCCGAGGATTGACCACGGCTACCGGCACACCGGCCGCCGCCAGTGCGCTGGCCAGGGCTGTCTCAAGCCCACCCGTCGCTTCCATCACCACTAAGGTGGGAGGCTGTTCGCACAGGCGTTGGCACAAGCCCGCTATCCCCACCTCGTCATGCGCCAGCCGTTCAGCACTGCCGGTAGCAAGGAAGCCCACATCGAGCCAGGCTTTCGATACATCGATTCCTACAAATGATTCATTTATCATGTCAGCCACCCTACCTTGCAAATCCGGGCTCATGGCCCCAGCAACTGTTCGGGTTAAAAGACAAGCAGGCGTGGCGCTCAACGCTAACGTACGGGTTCATGACCCCAGGCCTCAACGAGCTGCCACGCCCCAAAACCCGCCGGGGCATAAACCCCGGCGATTACTCCGATTCTTTTATGGAATCGGTGGAATGAACATACAAGGCCTCAAATTCCGCTGATTACTGAAGCGAGAACGGATTCGTCGAGAAATCTAAGCCGTCTGTGAGAAGGCGCGATACGACGTTTCCAATTGCATCGAGAGGTTCTACAAGCCGTAGCGATGCCAAGTTCATGCAAATGGCGTTTCTCCAATAGAGTTCGAAGATCAACACTTCAACCGATAACTAGGTGTCTACTGAAGCCGGGGCGGTTCACTAGCTAGCAATTTCCGTCGGTAATGAAGCCGTTTGCTGACATCAGACCCCCACTTTGCAACAGCCGATCGGCCATCAGCAGGAGTCGAGCCGAAGCTAAATTGGTGCTAGCGGAGATCATGCGATACATTTATGCCGTAAGCAATTTAATGGCCAGAAGATGAAAACATCCGACATAAAGGGGCCGGGGGTCGATGCGTGGTTGCTTCAACGACTTCATAGCTGGGGCATTGAGTCACTGACGGATGTTCAGCAGCGGGCGCTCGCTGCCGGTGCGGCAGATGGTTGCAGCCTTGTCGTAAGTGCCCCAACGTCGTCCGGCAAGACTTTAGTGGGCGAGATTGCGGTCTTGTGCGCCCTTCGACTCGGTATCCGCGCGATCTATCTCGTTTCCCATAAAGCCCTCGCAGACCAAAAGTACCTCGATTTCGTCGCCCGCTTCGGCGAAAGCGCCGCTGAACCCATAGGGTCGGTTGGGCTGAACACAGGCGACCGCACTGAAGGCGATATCGATGCACAGCTAATGGTCGCGACCTACGAGAAGGCATTGGGTCTGTTTCTGAGCGGTCAGTTCAGACCGAACAATGCTCTGGTCGTTGCGGATGAGTTGCAGATTCTGGGCGAGCCCGGGCGCGGGCCAGATATCGAAGCACTGTGCTCAGCGCTACGCCAGCGCGGAATCAAGCAATTCGTCGCGTTAACCGCTACCGTCGAGAATCCTGATGATATTGCCGGATGGATGGGGTGCGGCCTTGTTCGCAGCACGCACCGCGACGTGCCACTTTACCAGGAAATATGGTACCAAGGCCGTGCCTATAGTACGAGATTCGGCGACGATAATGGACACGAAGCGAACGGCGGCGCTGCTGCAACGAATGACATTGGCGTCGTTGTTGATCATTTGCTGCAACTCGGGCGTGGCCCTGTTCTGGTATTCACAGAGAGCCGCCGTGAAGCGTTAAATTTCGCGACTACGTTCGGGCAGAATCGACCCCGCGTCGGTATTGGCATTGCTTTGGCGCAGCAACTCGATTTGTTCTCAGAGCCAACAGAGGCCTCCGATCAGCTTCGCGAAAACGCCGAGCGTCGCGTTGCCTTTCATACGGCCGATCTGTCGCCGCAGGAACGCCAAGTTATCGAGGGAGGCTTCACCGACGGCAAGTTCGAGGTTTGCTTTGCCACTTCGACTCTCGCTGCCGGAGTTAACTTCCCGTTCCGGACGATAGTTTTCTCCAAGCTCACCTATCAGTACGGCGACCGGGCGGGAAGTCACGTTATCAGGTCCGACTACCGCAACATGTCAGGACGGGCAGGTAGGCTGGGTATGCACCCTGACGGGTTCGCCGTTTTGCTGCCGCAGAACAATGTTGAACTTGCACATGCCAACATGCTGGTGCTGCCAGACAACGATCGGCTTCATTCGCAGTTGGTTAACCTGAGCTTGCGCAAGTCGATCTTGGCGCTGGTCGCTTCTGGGCTAGCCAGTACCTTCGCTGAGGTGATGACGTTCTTCGAGAATACGCTGTACTGGTATCAAACGCTGAACCGAAATCCAGCAAAGCTGGCAACACTGACCACCGAAAGCCGTGCGGCCGTTGACTGGCTGAATGCCAATGCACTGATCCGCGAACAAGGCGGCGCCTTGTTTATCACACCGTTGGGCAACGCAGCAGCGATGTCCGGCCTGCTTCCCGCTACGGCGGTCCAGCTTGCCGCCATGCTACGTGCTATCGGTCCAAAACTCATGACGAACTTCGATGAGTGGATCCCGGGATTGATCTACGCCGCATGTGCTAGCGATGAATTCAGGGCTGAGCGGCCATCTCGATTCTTTCCTTACCCGTCACGAATTACATACGAGTCGGTGACGTTCTGGGCGACGAAGCCGTTGCCCATAGAGCTTGATCGCAACGACCTTAAGATGGCGCACTGTGCCCATGCGATCGCGCTTTATGTCGAAGGACTCGCAGATCGCAAGATCACGCACATCACCCACGTACCAGGCGGCATGATTCATCGTCTGGCGCTGGACGTGGCTTGGGTGCTTGATGGTCTGCACAAGCTCTCCACAACGCCTGAACTCAGTTGCCCGCAATCGGTCAGCAATCAGATCGCTATGCTGGGACGCCGCGTCCGCTGGGGCGCCCCAATTGAAGCGCTGGACGTGCTGCGGGTAGCCGAGCGTCACGGCGTGCCGGGATTCGGTCGGCAACGCGCCATGGGGCTAATCGCACAGGGCATCGCGACGCTCCACGACGTGCTGGGAACTGCGAAAGACAAACTCGTGCAACTGCTTCGGAGCGAGCCGCGAGCGGAGGCGCTAATTGATGCTGTCTCAAGCACCGTGGGGCTCGGACCCAGTCGGCTCGCTGCCGCGCATCATAAGACCGGACAGGAGTTGGGGATCGAGCTCCAAGTAAGGGCATGCGACGATGCTTTAGGCACAGACTACGAAGAAGCAATCGCGACGCTTATGCGGGTCGAAGCCGCTTGGGCCGTGACCGTACTCGACGACGGTACACGACCAAATGTACCAGACTTGCTTATCGAATTGGGCTCTCAGCAAGTCCTTCTTGAATGCAAAACATGCACAAAATCTCCTCCCCTCATCAAGAAAGAGGAAGCCTGGGCGGTTGTTCAGAAGGCGGCAGATTTTGATCCAGCGATGCGGCGGGTGACATTAGGTAAGCCGGCGTTCGACGAAACTTCGAAAAAGAAGGCGGCGGCATCGAAGGACATTACGCTGGTCGAACACAGCGTGTTCATGGAAGGGTTGCTGCGCGTGCATGGCGGTACGCTATCTGCAGCTGACTTCATGGCATGGCTCGGTAGCCCTGGCGTTGCCGAGTTTGAACGACTTGGTGGAAGTCCAACATATCTCGGAAAATAGAGGCAGCGATCGTAGAAAGATAGCAATGCAATTTCCGAAGGCAGGGGCAAACTATGCCCAAGAACGCCAAGGCATCGCGGCAATTCAAAGTTACGCCGCTCTTCGCCGACAAATCTGGCGTGAAACTGGAACCGGCGACGTGGGTGTCGACGGTCACCTTGAGTTCGTGACGCCGGACGGGTTCACTACAAGCCGGATCGTAGCTGTCCAGGTTAAATCAGGGGTGTCGTACTTCGACAAGCCATCTGCTCGCGGGTGGAAGTTCTATCCCGCGGACAAGCATCGACACTACTGGGAGTCCTTTCCGCTGCCCGTTCTACTGGTGCTACACAATCCAAATTCCGGCAGCGCATACTGGGTCGACGTTCGGCAAGCATTGCGCAATCCCGACGCCGAAAAGGCCTTCGTCGAGGTGCCAGAAGGTAACTTATTGAATGGGACGGACGCGATTGCGCTCTTTGAGACCGCGGGCGTGCAGGACCAGCCGTTTATTGAACACCTTGACGGCGTACTTGCAAGGCTTCTCGCCACGCAATCGAACAATGCAAGTTTCCCGCTCAGTCACTTTGATCTGTTCGCGCATGGCCTTACCAACATCTGTCGCAGCATCTACTACGGCATGGATGTGGTTTGCAACGCCGTCGAATACAATCTGGCTGCTACGAATTCCACGTCCAGAATGGGGATGGGCGACACCGAGCATCAGTTCGCCTTTGATTTCGTCAAGTTTCTGCTCGCGCAGAGTCTCGTCCAGATCGACTACGCTGACTGCCTTATCGATTGGGTGGACAGGAAGATGCAGCCCCACTTCGTCGCGCCACTCACCTCTCGGGGCAGAGCGCTTGTAGCGCTAGTCCACCAGAAAGAGCAGATATTGGTTGCGGAGGGCAAGATGCCGGATACGGGCCTGATGCACGTCGCGCAAGAGGGATTTTTTGGCATGATTTTGGAGTCGCACTTCCAGCGATTTCCGCTTATCCGAAAGTTCCAGGTGGCTTGTGCCGCGTGAGGTCCTGAAGGCTGGCCGAACGTTCCATACCCGAACTACCTACAGTGCCTATTGTGAGTTACCTGATGCTGAAAAGCTGCGACGGACATAAAAGAGGCCGGTCTAGCGCGACGCCAGCTACACGCTTTCACAGCAGACGTGTCTGGCGAGACCTTCTACGCCAGCAACTGGCTAGTGTGGCAGACGGCGATACTGGCTTACATGGACAACAAGTGCGATGAATCAGCCCAAAGCCGTCAGCCACCGGTTGTGATATTCCAATACATCGAGTGGTAGTTAAGTAATCAGTTCCAGACTCGATCTACGACCGAGTTGGAACACAGTGCGACATGGAACTACCTCATTCATCTGAAAATACTCGGGCTTCTCAAGCGAGAGATTTCCGTATCACGGACATTCAGAATTTTGATGTAGCCAAGTGAAATGCAACAGAGAGGGCCCTTTCACGGCGTGCCCCTCGCAGCACCAGACTGAGGCACTGCCCGAGCAGGAAACCCACCCTCGTTACCTATTTTCTGAATGGCCTAGCTCAATTTCGAAACCAATTGAACGGCGCGAACTAGCTAAAAACCTATGTCTGACAATTCCGAGACACTCACCGCATCTCCGATTGAAACGCTTGCGTTAGCGGCGAGCAGCAAATTCCGAGATGACTATATCGAACTCAGCCGCTCGCTGTTTCATTCAGAGGAGGCCGCCAATAAGCTGCACAACGCCGGCGAGTTCGGCCGCTACCGTGAGCAAGTCATTCGAAGCCTCTTGGCCGGCTTCTTACCCGGGCGCCTCTCGATCGGAGATGGCTTCGTGCTTACTCCCGATGGGAATCGGAGCACGCAGTGCGATGTCGTTGTCTACGACCGCGATGAAACACCGCATATTGAAGCCGCAGGCGGACGGTGTTTCTTTCCGCTCGAGACGTGTGCCGCCGTCGGCGAAGCAAAGTCGAAACTGACTTTCGCTGAACTCAAGGAGTCGCTCGAAAAGCTCCTCGCCATCAAGCGCATGCGTGCAACGATGAAAATGCAGATGTACCCGGTTACTGAGGCCATATCTTTCGCAGAGGCTGCCAAGGAAGATCCGAGCTTATTCGAAGAGCCCTCCGGATACTTCCGCCCACAAGAACAGGAATCCCACAATCTGGTGACATTCCTTGTCTGCGAAAGTATCCAGTGGCCTGCAGGTCAAGCGCCTGGGAGCCCGGACTTTGGCAAGGTATTGAATGATCTATACGACGACAAAGAGGATCCGTATCTTCGCCACAACTTTATTCTCAGCGTAAAGCAGGGCTTCCTTTCCTATTTCTTCACCATGCCCGACGACCGGGATCCCGGTGAGTACCGACGAATTCCTTATCCACATCCAGTCCAAAGCCTCCGACCGCCTCGTGGTGTAGGGGACAACGTACCAACGAAGTGCGGCTGGCGCTGGCTTCCGGCGACAGACGCAAACCACCACATTTTCACGTTCGCTTCGGAGCTTGCCATCGCGGGGGGCGCCGCGTGCATTTTTCACTTCACCCCAAAAGCGTACTCATGGTCGCAGGATGGGTTTGACTTCGCCTACTTCCATACCAACTAGGTCGGACGCGAAACCCAGTCGCCATCCACTCTCTGTAAATGGTGGCATTGGCGAGTACGTCCCAGTGGAGGTGAGTCGGTTTCCGTCGCCAGCGGCGGCAATTCGCCATGTTGCCGACGTAGAACTCGAGGTGCCTCAAAGTTCGGATTGGCCGAATAGCGGCCCTTCAGTCTGCTGACCTCTTTCCAAGATTCTCTTGAAGCAACTTGAGTTGCTCCAGCTCAGGACTAGTCTGTCCCGATTCAGATTGCGTCCTCCCCGTCAGCAGCCAAAGCGAGTATTCGGGCCACAGTCGCCCGATCGCTTCCAGGTGCTCCGCTGTCGCCCGTTTCCTCTCCAGGCATACGTCGCGCCATGACGTGGCGTTGATGCCCGTCATCTCTTCGAGTTCTTTGTACTTGCGCAGGGGGTTGGTCTTGGCGGCCACCACCATCAATAGACGCTCTATACCCATAGAAATTATCAATTAGACGAGAAATGCTGCGTACATAAATATATGTGTAATATTTCTATCGCTACGCATATAATACGCGACAGAAGTGTCTCATAGTGGAGCAAAGTGATTATGACAGCCGCAGAACGAATCAACCAGCAGACGCTGGTTCCAATCATGCACTGGAAGAAATTCGCGGAAGTGGTGGGTATCGAAGAGGGCGTGCTGCGGGGCCTGTGCGACCGGGACCATATTCCTTCCATCTGTTTCGGTAAGCACCGCTTCATCAATCTGGCCAAGCTCAACGATATTTGCCAACGCCAGGGCTGTGCTGCGGATATCCCGCTCCAGCAATGCCCTCTGACCAACCAGGAGGGTTGAGCCATGAAGCGGAAAGGCCATAAACCCTGCGCCCTGGAGGCAAGGCTGAATCGGTTGGTAGCCGTTTCCCTCGCCCACCTCCACCAAATGGAAACCCCGGCTCTCATGCCAAGCAACCGCCCTCTGCCCCGGGACCGGGCCCGCTATATCCGCCGCTATGTGCCGGAAGTCATTGCCCAACTGCATCAGTTACGGGAACTGGCACTCGCCCTTCTGGAACCACCACAGGACTTGCTCAAGCCGGGAGAGGCTTCCCGTAACACCCCCATCACCTGTGCCTCCTGCCATTACCAATTGCCCCTGGGCTGCCACGGCCTGTCGATACGTTGTACGGCCCAGTTACTGGTCCAGGAGAAGCATCTGCCCCGCTATTGCGCTGACTATCGGCCCCAGGCCCTGGCGCACCAGCAGCCTGCACTCACCAGGGATGCCCAGTTGCTGCTGCCGACGACCAAGCATTGCGGAGAGAGTACGGGGCACGCCGCTGAGAAGTAGGACAATGGAAAAACCCACCATCACACCCCACGAAGCGGAGTTGAACCGGCTGATACTGCTGGCCCAATCCCGCCTCCACGCCATGGGCGACGGCGGCTTCGTCCAGGGTTGCAGCCTTTCCCTGCGGGAAAGGGCGCGGCTGATCCAGGTGGCTTCGCTGGATGCCATGGCGACGCTGCAACGGATGCGGGAGGTGGCCCTGGCCGTACTCAACGGCGTACCCCTGGCCGGTGACAAGGAAGTGAAATGTGCCGACTGTCGCCACCATGTGCCCAGCCTGACCTTTGCCGACGAGGCCAGTTGCGCCGTGCATCTGAGCCTGCAAAGCATGCACCGACTGCGCCATTGCAGCCATTTCCAACCCCTGGCGCCCAAGCCGCCGGCGGTGCCCGCCGATCCTACCGCCTGAAGGCATGGGCGCGGGCCGGGATTGCATCCCCTGGCCCTGCCCTCCTGACCTCCTTCGTCGCCACTCAACAAAGCCGCCCGGCAAACCGGGCGGCTTTGTTCTTTGCCATGTCCGGAACTGGCGTAGCCTTGAGGCTTGCGGCTGGGCCACCGACAAACCTCCGACACTCTGGCCGATAATGGGGCAATGCCTCCGGCAGTTCCCCCGGGCCAAGCCCGGCAGCCGCTGCCCGTTACCGCCAACTATTTTTTCACCCACCCACAATATCCATGCCCTTCATCCGTCTACCCAGGCATGGACACATCGTTCTCCCTTTCCCTGCCCCGCGACGAGACCCGCCTGATGGCCGAGCAGAACCGACGCCTGACTGAAGCCATTGCCCGGGAGAGCGGGCGGCTGGGGAGTTTCATTCGCCGGCGCGTGCCCGACCCGGGCGAGGCGGAGGACATTCTTCAGGACGTGTTCTTCGAGCTGGTGGAGGCCTGGCGCCTGCCGGAGCCCATCGAGCAGGTGGGGGCCTGGCTGTTCCGGGTGGCCCGCCACCGCATCGTGGACCGCTTTCGCAAGCGCCGGGAGGAACCCCTGCCCGTGGCCGTGCAAGAAGACGGCGACGAGGAGCATTGGCTGGAAGCCGCCCTGCCGGCGGACGACGGCGGGCCGGAGGCGGCCTATCTGCGCCGCCTGTGGCTCGATGCCATCGCCACGGCCCTGGAGGAACTGGCGCCGGGGCCGCGGGAGACCTTCATCGCCCACGAGATCGACGGCCGCAGCTTCAAGGAGATGGCGGCAGAGAGCGGCGTGCCCATGAACACCTTGCTCGGCTGGAAGCGGCAGGCGGTGCTGCACCTGCGCCAACGGCTGCGGCCCCTTTACGAACCCCAATCCTGAACAGGAAACCAATATGAAATGCAGAACTGGAAAATCCGGCTGCGCCTCGCGCTGCCTCAAGATCGGCCTGATGGTCGTGGTCGGCATCGGCGCCCTTACCTGGGTGGTGATGCAGTTGTGGAATTGCCTGCTGCCGGACCTCTTTGCCGGGGTCTCCCCCATCGGCTACTGGCAGGCCCTGGGCGTGCTGGTGCTGAGCCGCATCCTCTTCGGCGGCATGCGCGGCGGCGGCTTCCACCACTGGCGCGAACGTCGTGCCCATTGGGAAAGCCTGACGGAAGAAGAGCGGCAACAGCTCAAGGGCCGCTTCCACAGCCGCTGGAGCCGCTGCTGCACGCCCCAGGCGGAAGGCATCGAGCCCCAGGCCAAGGCCGCGGACAAACCGGCCGACCAGGCTTGATGGTCTGAAACCTCCCCGGGCGCGCCTCGTGCCGCCCGGGGCCGCCGGCTACCCGCCGGCCTCCCTGGAAAAGCCCCATGCGCCCTGCCTCCCTGACCTCCCCCCGCCCAGCCACACCGCCCGCTGCTGCGGCCCAGCCCGCCCTGCCCGGCCGCCTGCGCCGGGCCCTGTGGCGCGTGCTGCCGCTCATGGTCGGCCTCCATGCCTACATCGGCTGGCGCCTGCTGCCGTCGCTGGATCTGCCTCCCGCCGCCCTGGCCCTGGCCATTGCCGGGCTGGCCCTTTCCGCCTGCCTGGTGCCGCTGGGCCTGCTGGGCCGCTTCGTCACCAACAACCCGGCCCTGGCGGACCGGCTCAGCTGGCTAGGCAGCCTGGCCATGGGCCTCTTCTCTTCGGTGCTGGTGCTGACCCTGCTGCGGGATGCGGGCCTGCTGCTGGCCGGCGCGCCTTCCCTGGCGCAGCCCACGGCCCTGGCGGTGGTGGCTGCCGCCGGCCTGTTCACCCTCTTCGGCTACGTCAATGCGCGGCGGGTGGCCCGCATCGTCCGGGTGGAGGTGCCCCTGGCCGACCTGCCGCCGGCACTGGAGGGTTTCACCATCGTCCAGCTCAGCGACATCCACGTGGGGCCCACCATCAAGCGGGATTACGTGCAGGCCATCGTGGACCGGGTCAATGGGCTGGAGGCGGATCTGGTGGCCATCACCGGCGACGTGGTGGATGGCAGCGTGGAGCATCTACGGGAACACACCGCGCCCCTGGGCCAGCTGCGCAGCCGCCACGGCAGCTATTTCGTCACCGGCAACCATGAATACTATTCGGGCGCAGGGGCCTGGATGGCGGAGTTCGAGCGCATCGGCCTCAAGGGGCTGCACAACGGCCACACCGTCATCGCCCACCATGGCGCCCGCCTGGTGCTGGCCGGGGTGACGGACTATTCGGCCGGCGCCTTCGATACGGCCCAGGCCAGCGACCCGGCAGCAGCCCTGGCCGGCAGCCCGGCAGGCCTGCCGCGTATCCTGCTGGCCCACCAGCCCCGCTCCGCCCCGGCTGCGGCAGCCGCCGGCTTCGACCTGCAGCTTTCCGGCCACACCCACGGCGGCCAGTTCTGGCCCTGGAATTTCTTCGTCCCCCTGCAACAGCCCTTTACCGCCGGCCTGCACCGGCTGGGCCGGCTGACGGTCTACACCAGCCGCGGCACCGGCTACTGGGGCCCGCCCAAGCGCCTCGGCGCTCCCTCTGAAATCACCGTGCTGCGGCTGATTCGGGCTTAAGAAAGTGGTCTGACTCCGGGCCGGCGAGCCTGGCCCCGCTGCGACAAAAAAGGCGCCCATGGGCGCCTTTTTCCTTGCTGCTTCGGGTGCTGGTTACGCCGCGGTGAGGCTCGGGCCCCACCCCTTGGCCCTCACACCCGGTACTGGGCCACCACCTGCTGCATCTCCTGGGCCAGGTGGGCCAGTTCGCCGGCGGTGTCGGAGGTGGATTGGGCGGCGGCGCTGTTCTCTTCGGACATCTGGGCGATCTTCTCCACCTGCTGGGCGATGGCGGTGCTGGCGACGCTCTGCTCCCGAATGGCGTCGGAAATGTCGCCCACCATATCCACGGTGCGGCGGGAGCCGTCGCCGATCTCCTGGATCGCCTGATTGGCCTGCTCGGCCCGGGAGACGCCGGTATCCACCCGCTCCACCACGGCATGAATGCCCTGCACCGCAGCCTGGGCCCCGGCCTGCATTTCCAGAATGGTGCTGGCGATTTCCTGGGTGGACTGGGTGGTGCGCTCGGCCAGCTTGCGCACTTCGTCGGCCACCACGGCAAATCCCCGGCCCTGTTCGCCGGCCCGGGCCGCCTCGATGGCAGCATTGAGGGCCAGCAGATTGGTCTGGTCGGCCACTTCCTTGATCACCGAGACCACGTTGTTGATGCGCTCGCTCTGCTGCTCCAACTGGCTGATCTGCTCGGAGGCGTGACGCACCGTTTCGGCGATGCTGTTGATGCCGGCCACGGTGTCGCCGATGATGCCTTCGCCCTTGTGGGCCAGCTCGCCGGAGGCGGTGGAAAGCTGGTTGGCCTCGCCGGCCCGATCGGCCACGTGGTTGATGCTGACGGTCATCTCCTCCACCGTGGCGGCCATGCTGGAGGCGGCCTCGCTCTGGTGGCCGGAGGCGATGGACATTTCGTGGGAGGCATTGGCGACCCGGTTGGCGGCCGTATTGACGGCCTCGGTGTGGCTGCTGATTTCCCGGAAGCTGGCCTGCAGACGGTCCAGCAGGCGGTTGAAGGCGGTGGAGGCCTGGGCCACTTCATCGCTGCCCCGCACCTCGAGGCGGCCGGTGAAATCCAGGTCGTGCTCGATGCGCTTGAACATGGTCACCATATTGCCCAGGGACTGCTCCACATGGCGGTAGACCAGAAAGCCCAGGCCGGCCACGCCCAGGGTGGCCAGCACCATGACGATCATGGAGACCACCTTGCCGCTGCTGTAGGCCTCGGCTGCCTTGCGCACTTCCTGGGTGGCCAGTTCCTCGTTGTACTTGATGTGGGCCTCCACGTTGTCGGCGATGCGGCGGCCCAGGGCCCCGGCCAGGACCGCATCCTCCTTGGCCTTGTCCACCTGGCCGGCGCGGATGGAGGCCATCTGCCGGTCGATCAGGGAAAAGTACTCGGCCAGCATGCGCTTGGAGTTTTCCAGGTATTCCTTGTCCTTGTCGTCGCTGACCAGGGGCTCATAGCCCTTGACGTAGCCCTGCAGCCGCTCCCGGTTGTTCATCACCTGCTGGGCCAGGGCCGGCCGCTCGGCGTCGGGGCTCATGATGTAGGTGAGCATGAAGGTGCGCAGGCGGAAGAAGGAGGACTCCATGTTGGCCACCATGCGGATGCTGGGGATCGAGTTTTCGTTGGCGAACTCGAGGTTGGCGTTGATGGCGCCCATCTGGCGCAGGCCGAAGGCGCCGACCACGACCAGTCCGGCCACGGCGATGAGAATAAGGATGGCGAGGCGCTTGGCGATCGTCATGACGGCTCCTTTCGGGAGAGCGGGTTGGCATTGGAGTTTGGTTTATGACCTAAGTCATAAGCCCTATGACTCGCGTGCATTATGTCCGTTCAATTCCCGACATACCTGATGCCAAGCTGACGAAGCCGCTTATTTGCACCAACCTAGTAATCACCCTGGGTCGGCAAAGAAAAAGGCCGGCGGCACCCTGGGGGCACCGGCCGGCCTGGTCCTGACGTTGCCTTAGAAGGCCCAGCGCAGATTGACGGAGGCGCTGCGGTTGTTGAAGCCCTGGCGGTGTTCGCCTTCAGGCATAGGCCACCCAGCCGCGGAAGGCAAAGCCGGCGTAAAACAGCTGCACATCGTGGAAACCGGCCTCGCGCAGGATGCCTTCGTCCTCCTCGGGACTGAGAATGGTCAGCTCCCGCTCCACCTTTTCCCGGGTGGCCTGCGCCTGTTCCGGGCTGCTGCCAGATGCGGTCAGAAAGGCAGCATAGCGGGACATCCAGATATCCCGCCTGTTCTGCTCGGCCTCGGCACTGAGATGGGCAACGACAAACGGGGCCCCGGGCTTCAAGCGGCAGCGAATCTCCCGCAGCATCGGCAGG
This sequence comes from Azospira sp. MPR-LB4, assembly GCF_058809525.1. Lineage (NCBI taxonomy): Bacteria > Pseudomonadati > Pseudomonadota > Betaproteobacteria > Rhodocyclales > Rhodocyclaceae > Azospira > Azospira sp. MPR-LB4. Next base: position 3,697,815 of record NZ_CM179521.1, on the reverse strand, counting down.
CGCTGCTCTCGGGGTACGAAGTGGCAGGTCAGCAGGCAGGTGGCGGCATCGAAGGGGCCTTGCGGCGCATCCTGAACATAGCCCTGGTGTAGTGCGATCCGGGAAGAAAACGGGCTGAGCCGTTGGGCCGCCAGTTCCAGCATGGGCCCACTGGGATCGACCCCGTCGAACTGCCAGCCGGGATGGGCTCGGGCATAGTCTTCCAGCTCCAGCCCGCCGCCGGCACCCACCACAAGAATCCGCCCCTGCCCGGCCACCTGCTCCTCAATGAGGAGGCGGGTCATCGGCAGCAGGCTGAGATAACCGGGAACGTTGCGCCGGGGCCCTTCGGCGTACTTGTCTACCGCTTCGGGATTCTGAAAGGCAGCATGGGGTGTGGGTTGCATGGGCGAATTATCCCATACCGCCCCTCAGCCTTTTGACGGTGAAAGCAAAAGCGCCAGTCCCCTGCGCCGGCCTCAGAAGGCCCAGCGCAGATTGACGGAGGCGCTGCGGTTGTTGAAGCCCTGGCGATGTTCGCCGTCTATCCGGCCGATGATCTCCAGGCCGCCGGCGGTGAGCTTGGAGAGGCCCAGGCCGGCGCGGATGATCCAGGGGTCGGACTCGACGCCGTTGGTGATGAAGTAGGAGCCCGGGGCGCCGGCATAGGCGGCGGTGACGGCGGCCTGCTGGTTGCGCAGGTCGTAGGCGGCGCCCAGGTTGGCGAGAAGGTTGATGCCGTTGTCCAGGCGGTGGGAGAGCCGGGCGTCGGCGGAGAGGAGAATCTGCTCCACGTCCTGGCGCTTGACCTGCAGGTTGAGGGCGCCGGCGCCGCTTTCCTGGTAGCTGGCGTTGCGCATCCAGGTGTAGTCCAGGCCCACGGAGGGCGCCACCACGGTGCGCTCGGAGAGGGTCAGGTTGCGGGTCAGGCGCAGGCCGGCGTGGGCGGTGTAGGTGTCGAACTTGGAATGGGCGGAGACGCCGGCGAAGCGGATGTCGCGGGTGCCCCGGTTGCTGTTGTAGCCCCCGTCCACCTGCCAGCTCAGTTCGGTGCCGGGCGCCAGGTTGCGGCTGCCGTAGCCGATCAGCTGGTAGAGCTTGACGCTGGCGTTGTGGGGGGCGACGGCGGAGCGGTTGTCCACGCTGGCGTCGGCATAGGCCAGGGCGACGCCCAGGCGGTCGGCGTCGGACACCTGGCCGTCCAGGCCGAAGACCATGCCGGCGGTGCTGGCGTGGTAGCCGGCGGAGCCGTTGCTGTCGGCCTGGGTGGCGCGGGAGCCGAAGGGCTTGATCCAGAACTGGCGGTCGGCGAACTGGCTGTCGCCGGAGGCCATGCCGGTGACGGCGGCCACCCGGTTGTTGATCAGCTGGCCCACGTTGGCGATGACGCTCTGGGAGGCCAGCACGTTGTTGCCGGTGAGCAGGGGCAGGCTCTGGGAAACGGCCCGGGAGACTTCGCTGGCGGAGGTCAGGGGCGCGAACATCAGGCTCAGCTGGCTGGTGGGGTTCTGGGCGATGAGGGCGTCGAGCACGGCGCCGGCGCCGCCGCCCTGGCTGTTGCCGGTGCTCTGCAGGGCGCTGCTGACGGCGTTGTTGCTGGCGGCCACCAGAAGCAGGTCCACATCGTTGCTGCCGTACACCGCCCTCAGGTTGAACAGGGTGCTGTTGTCGCTGATGCTGGAGAACTGGCCGGAAACGCCGCCGGTGGCGGTGATCACGGAGTTGAGGCGGTCCCCCAGGGTAAGGGGGCTGCCGCTGGCCACGTCCACCGCCAGGGTGCCGTTGAGGCTGGCGCTGCCGGTGACGGAAAGCTGGCTGTACTGGCCGGCGCCGGTGCCATTGACGCCCAGGCGCAGGGTGCCGTTGCCAGCCTGGGTGTAGTTGCCGCCGACGCTGAAAATTTTGTAGCTGCCGCTTTGTTCGGGCACCGAGAGGGTGCCGGAATTGCTGATGTTGCCGCCCACATTGCTCTGGCCGACAGTCAGGGTGCCGCCGTGGGCCACCGTCACATTGCCGCCCAGGGCGGCGCTGTCGGCCAGGGAGAGGCCGGCGCCGGAGGCGATGCTGGTGCTGCCGGTAAAGGTGTTAACCGCCGTCAGCACGGTGGTGCCGCCCAGCACCTTGATATCGCCGGTGCCGGCGATGACGGAGGAAAGCTGGTAGTTGCTGTCGGTGTGGTTGAGCACCAGGGTGCCGTCGCCGGCGCCCAGGGTGATGCTGCCGCTGTGGATGGTGCCGGCCGCCGCCGCGGCGCTGCCCTCCTCGGCGCCGATGCTGAGGGTGCCGGTGCTGCCGGCGCTGTGGGCGATGACCAGGCTGCCGGCGGTGATGTCGCCGCCGTCGCTGAGCACCAGGCTGCCATCACCCCGGGAACCGACATGCAGGGTGCCGGTGGTGGTCCAGCCGCTGCCGCTGCCGCTGATGAGCACGGTGCCGGTGGAGCCGGCCTCGTTGGCCACATAGCCCCGGTCGCTGCTGAGGGTGCCGCCGCTGCCGAGGGTCAGGGAACCGGTGCCGAAACGGCCTACGTTGAAGTCGCCGCTGGCGGTGAGGGAAGAGCCGCTGCCGGTGATCACCGCCGTGCCGGTGGTACCGGCCAGGTCGCCCAGGATGGCCTGCACCGAGGTCACCGTAGCGCCATTGCCGATGGTGAGCTTGCCCTTGCCGCCACTGCTCTGGCCCACCAGCAGGTCGCCCTGGTTTTCCCACTGGGAGCCGCTGCCGGTGACGGTCACTTCGCTGACGCCGTTGCCGACAGTGCCGATGAAGCCATCCACATTGGTCACCTTGCCGCCGGCACTGATGGTCATGGTGCCCTGGCCTTCGTTGCCCACGTAGAGGTGGCCGCTCATGGTCCAGGTGGAGCCGGTGCCCGTCACCAGCACCGAGTTGTTGGTGCTGCTGCTCTGCCAGCCCACCAGACCGCCGGTGGAGGTCAGGGTGCCGCCGTTCTGCACCGTCAGGGTGCCCTTGCCGAAGTTGCCCACGCCCAGGCGGCCGGAAATGTTCCAGGCGGCGTTGTCGATGGTGACGCTGCCGACGGCGTTCTGGCTGTCGCCGATGCTGCCGGCGGAGCTGGTCACCAGGCCGCCGTTCGAGATATTGAGGGTGCCGGTGCCGCCCGGATTGGCGGCATCGGTGATGTCGCCGCCCACCCGCAGGGAACCGCCGATCCCCCAGGAGGAACCTGCGCCGCTGACGTTGACGGTGCCGGTGGAGCCGGCGTAGCGGGCCAAGGCCGTATCGCCGCTACTGACTGTGGCGCCGGAGAGAATGTCGAGTTGGCCCTTGCCGTAGACGCCGACGAAAAGACGGTCGCTGTTGGTCCAGGAGCTGCCGGTGCCGATCACGGTGACGCTGCTGGTCAGGCCGTTGCTGGCGCTGCCGATACTGCCGACCGCGTTGCTGACGTCGCCGCCGGCCGAAATGGTCAGGTTGCCCTGGCCGCCGCTGCCCACCACCAGATTGCCGCTGCCCATGTTCCAGGTACCGTTGATGGTGGCCGTGCCGCTGCTGCCGCCATACAGGCCGAGAACGCCGCCGGAAGCGCTGGTCAGGGTGGTGCCGCTGCCCACGTTGAGGGTGCCCGTTCCCGAGTTGCCGATGAAGGCGTAGCCGCCGCTGGTGGCGGTGGAACCGCTGCCGCTCAGGATCAGGCTGCCGTTGGTACCGCTGGTGGAACCCAGGTAAAAGTTGCCCGCCGATAGGCTGGCGCCGCCCTGCACATTGAGCACGCCGACGCCGTAGTTGCCGATATGGAGATCGCCGCTGTTGCTCCAGTTGGCGCCGCTCCCGGAGACGGTGACGCTGCCGGAGGTGGTGGGCGTGCCCAGGTTGTTGCCGAGCAGACCGGATGCGGAATTGAGAGTCCCCAGGATGGTCAGGATGCCGTTGCTGCCGCCGCCCACCACCACGGTGTTGGCATGGGCGGCGGTGGCGGAGCCGATGATCGGGGTATTGCCGGTAGCCACGCTGACCAGGGCGTCGTCACCGGCGGTGGGTACCGCGCCGGACCAGGCCCAGTTGCCCGCCGTCGCCCAGTCGGAGCTGACGCTGCCGTTCCAGTTGCCGTTGACGGCCTGGGCCGCGGGCATGCCGAGGGACAGGCACAGGGTCGCCAGCCAGCGCCGCGAGTCGGCACCGAAGCAGGCCTGGATGGCGGCAGCCAGTGTCTTGCGCCGCTCGGGAACGAAGGCACACAGGGGGCCGCGCCGGGCCTGCTTCACCGGAAGGTACTTATTCATCATCAATGGACCTGAAACGAGAACGGGCAAGAAAAATGCGGGCCGGCAACTCGGCGCACACGAGGGACCTGGCGCAACGGCGGCGGCTACCGACTGCGGCCCGGCGCGAATTCCCACGCCGCCAGACAATGCCATTGCGTTATGTCGTCGCGATTGTAAACAAATGTCAGAAGCTTGAAGCTGTCATTTCCTGTTATTTTTTTGTAAAGACGCGCCTTATGCGCCCCGATTACGCCAGATGACTCCGCTACGATGACATTTTCATGCCATCATCGGGCTTTCGCCTGACCACTCCGCGCCGATACCCATGTCCGTGAAATACCGATTCGTGCTCGTCCTCCTCAGCCTGGCCCTGGGCGCCTGCACCGCCCTGCCCTCGCCCCGCGAACGGCAGGACCATGCCGACAACCTGGCGGCCGCCAGGCAATGGCAGAAAGGCACGCTCACGGCAGCGCCCTTCACCCTGCGCACCTACGAACCCGTGACGCCCCGCCAGGGGGACACCCTGGCGGTGTATATCGAGGGCGACGGCCTGGCCTGGCTCAATCCCAGCCAGCCCTCGGCCGACCCCACCCCGGTCTCGCCCCTGCTGCTGCAACTGGCCCTGGCCCAGCGGGAAGGCAAGGCGGCCTACCTGGCCCGGCCCTGCCAGTACGCCGAGTCCGGCGCGGCCCACTGCGCGCAGCGCTACTGGACCGACGGCCGCTTCGCGCCGGAGGTGATCGACGCCATGGACCGGGCCCTGGACCAGCTGAAGGCACGCCAGGAGGCCCGCGCCCTAGTGCTGGTGGGCTACTCCGGCGGCGGCGCCGTGGCGGCCCTGCTGGCAGCCCGCCGCAGCGACGTGGTCCGTCTGGTGACCATCGCCGGCAATCTGGACCACCGGGCGTGGACCGCCTACCACCGGCTGACGCCCCTCGATAGCTCCCTCAACCCGGCTGACCAGGCGCAGCGGCTTGCCGCCATGTCCCAAATCCACTGGATCGGCGGGCGGGACACGGTAATGCCGGCGGAACTGGCCCGCCGCTGGCCGGCGGCCCTGCTGGGGCCGCGGCAGGAAAACCTGAAGCTGGTGCCCGAGGCCAGCCACGGCCAGGGCTGGCCCGATCCGCGCCAGACGCCGGAATTTCCCCTCGGCCCCAGGAGCAACGGCAAGCCCCTGCCCTGAGAGCGGCCACCAGCGCCGCCCTCAGCCCCCCTGCCGCCTCCGCCGCCCCTACCGTACTTGCCAACGCCCCCGGCCGGGGGACAATGCCGATTCCCCTTTGCCGCCACCTGCCAACACCGCCACGCCCGCCATGTTCCCCGCTATGTCCCATATGTCACGCCTGTCACCCCGCGCCCTCTGCCGGAGCCTGCTGTTTGCCACCGTCGCCCTGCTCCTCTCCTTCCAGGGCCTAGCCCAGACGCCGCCGGACTGCCCCGCCACCCAGCACGCGCTGCCCTCGGCGGAAGAGACCCGGGAATACCTGAAGAACGCCCGGGACCACGGCTTTCTCTGGCGCATCGAGAAGGACGGGCGTGCTTCTTACCTCTACGGCACGGTCCACGTGGGCAAGCAGGAATGGCTCTACCCGGGCCCCCTGATGCGCCGGGCCATGGCGGAGACGGACATCGTAGCCCTGGAGATGGACGTGCTCGACCCGGCCATCGCCGCCCGCATCCAGCAGCTGATGCTGTCCCGCAAGGGGCCAAAACTGCCGGCCGGACTGCAGGAGCGGATCCGTCGCCAGGCAGAGGCCTCCTGCCTGCCCTACGCCGCCATCGCCGCCCTGTCGCCGGAACTGCAGGTGGTGACCCTGACGGTGATGCTGGCGAAGAAGGAAGGGCTGGACCCGACCTATGCCCTGGACATGATGCTGGCCGGCTTCGGCCACGGCACCAAGCGCCCGGTGGTTTCCCTGGAGGAACCGGAACTGCAGATGAAGGCCCTGCACATGAAGACGCCCCGTGAGACCCAGGCCTTCGTCGAGGCCAGCCTCAATTCCCTGGAGTCGGAGAAGGCCCTGGGCGCCCTCAGGCGCCTGGCCAAGGCCTGGGAGGAAGGGGATTACGCCACCATGGCGGACTATCCCGCCTGGTGCGAGTGCATGGAAACGCCGGTGGAACGCAAGGCCATGCAGCGCCTGCTCAACGAGCGCAACCCGGACATGGCCATACGCATCGACCAGCTGCACCGCCAGGGCAGCCGGGTCTTCGCCGGCGTCGGCAGCCTGCACCTGTTCGGCCCCACCGGCCTGCCCGCCCTGATGCAGAAGAAGGGCTACACGGTGGAACGGATCGACTTCGCCCGGCCCTGAAGGCGGCCGGGGCGGCTCAGGTGGCCCGCTCCTTCCTGCATCACCGCCTCCTGCATCACCGCCTCCTGCATCACCGCTTTCTGCCTCAGCACCGCCCTCATCCCGCCGCCTCGCCGCCTCGCCGCCTCGCCGCCTCGCCGCCAGCATAGTCCGCCACCACCTCCACCAGCCAGTCCATGAAGACCCGCACCCGGCGCGGCAGGTGGCGGCGGTTGGCATAGAGGAGATGCACCGGCATGGGCGGGGCGTTGAACTCGGGCAGCACCGGCAGGAGCAACCCGGCCTCTAGCAGGGCCTGCATGCCCGCCAGCGGCACCTGAATGAGGCCCAGACCGGCCAGGCAGGCGGCGGTGTAGGCGTCCGAATTGTTCACCGTCACCGCCCCGGCCATGGGGATGCGGCGCAGCTCCCCGGCCCCGTCCACGTATTCGAAGCCGGGGGACTTGCCCCCCAGGATGGGGACGTAATGGATCAGCCGGTGGGCGGCCAGGTCTTCCAGGGAATGGGGCGTGCCGTGCCGTTCCAGGTAGGCCGGGCTGGCCAGGTTGAGCTGGCGCAACTGGCCCAGGGGCCGGGCCACCAGGGAGGAATCCCCCAGGGCGCCGACCCGCAGCACGCAGTCGAAGCCTTCCCGCACCAGGTCCACGCGGCGGTCGGTGCTGCTCACTTCCACCTCCAGCCCCGGGTGCCGTTCGAGAAACTCCGGCAGCCGGGGCATGACCGCGTGGCGCGCCGTCCCGGCCGGCATGTCCACCCGCAGGCGGCCGCTGAGCTGGGCTTCGTCACGGCGGAACATGGTCTGCAGTTCCTCCATGTCCGCCAGCAGGTCCCGGCTGCGCTCGTAGTAGGCCAGGCCGTCCTGGGTCAGCTGCACCCGGCGGGTGGTGCGGTGCAGGAGGCGGGCGCCGAGCTGGCTCTCCAGCCGTTGCACGGCGGCGGAAATGCTGGCCTTGGGCAGGCCCAGGCTGTCGGCGGCCTGGGTGAAGCTGGCCAGTTCGGCCACCCGCAGGAAGATTTGCATGGCGTCGAGCTGGTCCATGGCGCCCTCATTGTCTATGAATGACGAACAGTCTAAACAAATACCGCGTATTTATCCGGCACTTTTCGATCAATAGACTGGCTTCCACGGTCGGCCCCAAAGCCGGCCCTCCCCCACCTTCAAGGAGCCAGACATGACCAAGATCGCACTCATCACCGGCGGCAGCCGGGGCCTGGGCCGCAACGCCGCCCTCAAGCTCGCCGCCCGCGGCGTGGACATCATCCTCACCTACCGCAGCCGGGCCGACGAGGCGGCTGCCGTCGTCGCCCAGATCGAGGCCCTGGGCCGCCGTGCCGTGGCCCTGCCCCTGGCGGTGGATGAAGCCGCCGGCTTCCCCGCCTTCGCCGAGGCGGTGCGCCAGGCCCTGGCCGGGACCTGGCAGCGGGAGCGTTTCGACTTCCTGGTGAACAACGCCGGCATGGGCATCAACGCCGCTTTCGCCGAGACCACGGAGGCCCAGTTCGACCTGCTCATGAACACCCACCTGAAAGGGCCCTTCTTCCTCACCCAGGCCCTTCTGCCCCTGCTCAACGACGGCGGGCGCATCCTCAACGTCTCCACCGGCCTGGCCCGCTTCGCCCTGCCCGGCTATGCCGCCTACGCCAGCATGAAAGGCGGCATCGAGGTGTTGACCCGCTACCTGGCCAAGGAACTCGGGCCCCGGGGCATCGCCGTCAATGTGCTGGCCCCCGGCGCCATCGAGACCGACTTCGGCGGCGGCGCCGTGCGCGACAACGCCCAGCTCAACGCCTTCATCGCCGCCCAGACCGCCCTGGGCCGGGTCGGCCAGCCGGACGACATCGGCCATGCCGTGGCCGCCCTGCTGTCGGAGGAGACGGGCTGGATCACTGCCCAGCGCATCGAGGCTTCCGGCGGCATGTTCCTCTGAGCAAAAAAAAAGCAGCCGTCCCTGGAGCGGTACGGCTGCGAAAAGGAAAGGGGGCTGTCATGGCCCCTTTCCGGGGGTTGGGAATAAGGGAAACAGCCGGGCCTACTGCACGCCCTGCCCCAGCTTCTTGCCGTTCACCACCACGCCGTAGAGATTGACGCCGTCGTCGGCGTGGTAGCGCTTGCGCGTCTCGTCGATGCTGCCGTTGACCAGGCGCGGGTCCTGGGGCCGCTCGTGGGAATTGATGTAGGCGGCCACGTCCCAGGCCTCCTGGTCCGAGAGGGTCTCGCCCCGGCCCAGGGGCATGTTGTGCTGGATGAAGCCGGCGGCGGTGTTGATGCGGTGCATGCCGGCGCCCCAGTTGTAGGAGTCCTTGCCCCACAGGGCGGGGAAGACGGAGGTGACGCCCACCTTCTTGCCCTCGCCGTTTTCGCCGTGGCACAGCTGGCACTGCTTCTCATAGACCGCCTTGCCCCGGGCGATGTCGTAGCCGCCCTTGGGCGGCGGCGGCTCGTCGAAGCCCCGTCCCGGCAGGGCCTTGCCCGTGGGAGCGCCGGTGGACAGCCAGTAGGCGTAGGTGGTGAGGGCGGTGAGGATTTCGCTGTCGGCCGCCGGCGGCTTGCCGTTCATGCTGAACTGGAAGCAGCCCTGCATGCGCTCCACATAGGTATTCACCTTGTTGTTTTTCTTGCGGTAGGCCGGATACATGGGATAGGCCGCCCACAGGGGCGCCGAGTTGGCCTTGCGGCCCCGGTCGATGTGGCAGTTCACGCAGTTCATCTCGTTGCCCACGTATTCGGGCGCCAGGGCCTTGGTGTTCATGAACAGGTCCTGGCCCCGGCGCACCAGTTCGCCGAAGGCGTTGTTGGGAATGTCGGTGTCGGCCGGGGGCTGGAAGTACTGCTGGCTCACCGGCTTGGCCGGGGCCTTGGGCAGCTGGGTCTGGTCGTCCAGGCGGGAATTACGGAGAGTGTTGGCGGTGTCGGCTGCCTGGGCAACACCGGCGAACAGGCAGATGCTGCCCAGCAGGGCGGCAAGAATCTTGGCGTTTTTCATGGCGGGAATCCTTTCGATGTAGGGGGAACGTTCGTCTCAGCGCAGGCGATGCTGGCTTTCGTCGAAGACTTCCTTGGATTCCCCCAGGCCGGCGAAATAGTCGGCCACGGCCTTGATCTCGGCTTCGCTCAGATCCACGGCGATATGGGCCATGAGCCCGTTGGGGTCGTTGCGGCGGCTGGGCGGCACGGCGGCCACCGCCTTGGTTTTGCGGGTCGCGGCCACGGCCTTGGTGCCGCGCCAGGCTTTCAGCTGGTTCTCGATGTAGAGGGCGGACTGGCCCGCCAGGGGCGGGAAGGTGTCGCCCACGCCGACGCCGGCGGGGCCATGGCACAGGGTGCATTCGGGGATGTTGCGCTCCCAGGCGCCGCGCAGGGCGATCCAGGCGCCGCTGCCAGGCTGGGGCCGCTCCACCGGGCCGGGCTTGATATTGACCTTGGGCAGCTCGGCGTAGGCCTTGGCCACGGCCGCCACTTCCTCAGGCGTGAGGGACTGGGCGATGGGCTGCATCACCGCATTCTCCCGGCGGCCGGCCTTGAAATCGGCCAGCTGCTTGGCGATGTAGGCCTCGGGCAGGCCCGCCAGGCGCGGAAAGCCGGCGGCGGCCATGCCCTTGCCGTCGGTGCCGTGACAGGTGATGCAGGGCATGGCCGCCGGATTGGCGCCGCCCTTCTGCATGATGTCGCTGCCGTCGACAGCCTGGGCCGACAGGGGCAGCAGCGCCGGCAGCAACAGGAGGCCGGAGAGCAGCGGGGTAATCAGTTTTCTCATGGGGTATCTCCTCTCGAAGTTCGGGAATGAGTGACGGAGCGGTCGGGCGCTCTCTATTCTGAATGCATATGCAGATGGCTGGGGGTCGGGTTTCTCCTCGGTTACGTCAATCTCGATCCGCCCCCCGGAAAAAAGCCGCCCCGGGAGGGGGCGGCAGCCTCAGGCTCAAGGCGGGTCGGAAAGCTGGATGAAGGGGTGGGCCTCAGTAGCGGGCATCCTCCGGCTTCTTGCCATTGGGCCAGTCCTTCACCTTTTCGGGGAAGTCCGGGCGGGGCTGGTGGCTGAAGTACTCGGCCACGTCCAGGGCCTCCTGGTCGGAGAGGCCACCCTGGCCCAGGGGGAACTTGCCGTGGAAGCCGATGGGCATGTTGCGTTTGACGAAGGCGGCGGCGGTATAGGTGCGGGCCATGCCGGCGCCGATGTTGAAGGACTCGTCGCCCCACAGCGGCGGATAGACCATCTTGCCGTCTGCGGACTTGAGGCCTTCGCCGTTCTCGCCGTGGCACACGGCGCACTGCTCGGCGTAGATCTTCTTGCCGTTGTCGCTATCGGGCTTCAGGGAACGGTCGATCTTGCCGATGCCGCGGCCGGGCACCTTGTCTTCCGGCTTGGTGGCGCCCTTCATCCAGTCGAAGTAGGCGACCATGGCCTTCATGTCCGCCGACTCCACGGGCAGGGGCTTCCCGTTCATGGAGCGCTTGAAGCAACCGTTGATGCGGTCCTCCAGGGTGATGATGCGGCCGGCCCGGGGCGCGTAGCTGGGGAAGAAGGCGGAGACGCCGACGAAGGGCGAGCCGTCGGCCACGGTACCGGCATTGAGGTGGCAGCTGGTGCAGTTGAGCTGGTCGCCCACATGGTTGGGCAGCAGGTCCTTGGTTTCCAGGTGCAGGCGCATGCCGCGCACCAGCTGTTCGGCGTTGGGCTTGGCCAGCATGTCGGCCAGGCGCGGCGTCTCGAACTTGCTGTTGTCGATGGCCTTGGGGTCCTGCTTCACCACTTCGGCCCGCATCTTCTTCACCTGGGAGGCGGTCACGGCTTCGCCGCCGTTGCCCCAGCTGCTGCGGACGAAGGTGATCAGCTCGGCCAGCTCCTGGTCGTTGAGGCGGGCAAAGCCGGGCATGGTGAATACCCGGGGATGGGCCGCCGTAGAGGCGGTCTTCCAGCCGGTGAGGGTGATGTGCAGCAGGGTGGCCGGGTCCTTCGCCGTCACCGCCGGGTTGCCGGCCAGGGGCGGGAAGATCTTGCTGACGCCGTTGCCGTCCTGGCGGTGGCAGTCGCCGCAGAACTGCACGTAGGCCAGGCCGCCGCGGGAGCTGAAGAGATTGCCCGGCACCTTGCCCGCCACCTCGCTGCGGGGCACGCTGGGGGCCGGCAGTTCATGCTCGCCCGGGGGCAGGGACTTGAGATAGGTGGCGATGGCCACCAGGTCCTCGTCCTTCACGTGCTGGGTGCTGTGGTGGATGACCTCGGCCATGTTGCCGGAGGCGGTGGCGAAGCGGTTCTGCCCGGTCTTGAGGAACAGGGCGGTGTCCTCCACCGTCCACAGGCCGCGCAGGCTCAGGGCGCGCCAGGATTCCACGGTCTCCCCGGCGAGGAAGTGCTTGCCCTTGCTGCCGGCGTCACTCATGGCCTTCTCCTGGAAGGCGATGCCCCGGGGCGTGTGGCAGGCGCCGCAGTGGCCCAGGCCCTGGACCAGGTAGGCGCCCCGGTTCCAGGTGGCGTCCTTGCCGGCGTCGGGCTGGAAGGGAGTGGCGTCGAGGAAGGCCCAGTTCCACAGGGAAAGGCCCCAGCGCTGGTTGAAGGGCCAGCGCATGGCGGTGGGCTTGTTGGCCTGCTTCACCGGCGCCAGGCCCTGCATCAGGTAGGCGTAGAGGGCCTGCATGTCCTCGCCGGTCATTTTGGCGTAGGAGGGATAGGGCATGGCCGGGTAGAGGTTGTGGCCGTCCGCCGCCACGCCCTTGCGCATGGCCCGGTCGAACTGGGCGAAGGTGTAGTTGCCGATGCCCGTTTCCTTGTCCGGCGTGATGTTGGTGGAGAAGAGCACGCCGAAGGGCGTGGCCAGTTCCCGGCCGCCGGCCATGGACTTGCCGCCTTCGGCGGTGTGGCAGGCAACGCAATCGCCCAGGCGGGCCAGGTATTCGCCCCGGGCGATCTGGCCGGCATCGGCGGCTTCGGCCCGACCCAGGCCGGCGGCGGCCAGGGCGGAGAGGAGGAAGGTGGCGGCGGCGCTGCGCCACAGGCGCGTCAAGGCGCCGGCCGGCGCCCCTGCAGGCACGGATGGGACATGGGTCATGGCTGTACTCCCTGTACTTGGTTTGTTTGGGATCAAGTCTAGGGAGGGTGCCCCGCCGCGCCTATTCGGATATCCGGTTAGGGCCATAACCGAAAGTGACTATTGCCGGCGGCTGCCTAAACCGCTTGTCCTGGGCGCCCCGACCTGCCCTCCCCGCTGCACATCGCCATTTCCCCGGCCCCGGGATCATGGCAACATCATGCCAATTCCATTATTCCACTCGCCCATGCAGCCGCCCACCACACCCGCCGCCGACCGCCGCATCCTCATCCTCGACGCCACCCCCGACGACGACGGCCCCGACCGCCGGGTGGCCGACCGGCTGGCCGCCCTGGCCACCGACAGCGGCGCCCTGATCAGCCGCTTCCGCCTGGAAGAGGTGCGCCTGGCCCCCTGCCTGGGCGACTTCGAATGCTGGACCAAGACCCCCGGCCTGTGCCGCACCCAGGATGACGCCAACGCCATCGCCAAGGCCTTCCAGCAGGCCGACCTGGCGGTGATGGTGACTCCCCTCTTCCACGGCGGCTACCGGCCCTCCCTCAAGGGCGCCCTGGACCGGCTGCTGGGCGTGATCCACCCCTTCTTCCACGAATCCCTCGGCGTCACCCGCCACCAGCCCCGCTACGAGCGCTATCCGGCCATGCTCTTCGTCGGCCTGGAAGCCGCGCCCGATGCGGCGGCCCGGGAACTGTTCGCCGCCTTTGCCGGCGGCAACGCCATCAACCTCATGGCCCCCCGTTTCCACACCCTGGTGCTGGCCCCCGCCACCGCCCCCTGGGAAGAGGCCCTGGCCGCCGGCTTCGCCCAGGCCCTGGCCGGCAGCGACGGCGAACCCTTCCCCCACCACCCGCCGGCGGACGCCCTGGCCCGGGCCTGCGCGCCGGACCCGGCCCTGCCGCCGGCGCCGGTGCAGCGCGCCGCCCTGCTGGTGGGCAGTGCCCGGCCCAAGGGCGAAAGCACCTCCGAATCCCTGGCCCGCAGCCTGGCGGAAAACCTGGAACGGCAGGGCGTCGCCGTCACCCTGGTGCACGTCATCGACTTCATCAAGCCCGGCCGCCGCGCCGACGCCGCCCTGGCCGCCCTGGGCGAAGCCGAGCTGCTGGTGGTGTCCGCCCCCCTCTACGTGGACGGCCTGCCGGGCCTGGTCCTCAAGGCCATGGAACAGATCGCCACCCAGCCCGGCCGCCTGCAGCGGATCGCCGGCCTGCTCAACAGCGGCTACCCGGAAGCAGCCCACAACCGCTCCGCCATGGCCCAGCTGCGCCGCTTCGCCCACAACGCCGGACTCGGCTGGGCCGGCGGACTGGCCATGGGCGCCGGCGAAGTGCTGCACGGCAAACCCCTGGCCAGCATGGGCTTCATGTTCCGCAAGCAGATCGCCGCCCTCCGCCAAGCCGCCCCGGCCCTGGCCGCCGGCCGCGGCATCCCCTCCGAAGCCAGCGCCTCCATGGCCCGCCCCCTCCTCCCCGCCTGGCTGTTCCGCCTGGCCGCCAAACTCCGCTGGTTCACCCAGGCCCGCAGCCACGGCACCCCATGGAACGACCTGGGAGCCAGGCCCCATGAGTTGAAGCGGGAGGAGAAGCCGCTGGGGGATGGGGGCTGAGTTGGCGGGCCGCAGATGGGATTGAACGAAACCGAAGGAGACGTGGGGAAAAGCGTCCCCATGAAGTCGTTGGGAAAGCTCATAAAAATGACATTTAGCTGACCGACTGGCAAAATCATCGCGACGTTGAACAGGTGCCACTTATGGCTGCCATCTATCCTCGCGGCATTGCTGCCAATCTAACGAAATTCTGTATATGAAAGCCTCCCAGGCTGCCACTATTTTCTGCTTATACGGCATTCCGCCGGCTTATATGGCAGTTATGCCATCACTTCACGTTAGCGAATAGGATAGTCATGCGCAAAGTTTTCTTACTCACGGGTTTTCAAAACTGGGGCAAAACTTATTTGATTAAGCAGTTGTTTTCGAGAAGTCGATTCCACAAAGGCAGCACATATTCTTTTGGAGACCATGACTTTCTTGTTCTTCCACAATCAAATGATGACCTTGGAAAAGATGGCTATGAAGATGCCTATGAAAAGAGAATAGAAGAGCTGGGTAAAAATGGAATCGAGCCAAAGTATATTTTTTCTGCCTTTTGCCCCACAAAAGAACCACAGAACTTATCCGCGAAAATAATTAATAATTTGTACGCAAGAGACAATGTGATCGTGATTCCTATTGAGTACAAATGGTGTGAGCACGCTCGACTCCAGCTTCCTGAAATATCGTCTTATTTTTCACCCTTGCCAAACGTCTCTATTTCACCGTTATCAGGCAAGGATCCGTCAAAAAAACTAGCGACTCTTCAAAAAATTGTTCTTTCTAATCTACCGTGAAATTCGCTAACAATTCCGTCAAAAGGGAGGCCGCAAGCTACGCTTGTGGCCTCCCTTCCCGGCTTCGCCGATGCGGCGACCCCTCACATCAAACGTTAGCCCCAAAGCCCCTCTACGCTGTACTTACTGTCGTATTCTTGGGATCGGCTGCGGCTTATGTGTTGCTGCCACATGGGGAGCTTATCCAGCAGCTTGCCGCCGTTCCTCTCGTTGGCTCACTCGTTGCTGCATTGGTTCAGACTTTACGGGATCAAGCTGCACACGAACGTCAATTGATTCTTCAAGCTTCCGAGCATCAGTTTGCTATTGGGGCCAGCTCCCACATGGCGGATGTTGCCTTTGATAAACATGTGATCTTTTGTGAAGAGTACGTTCAAGAGGTGTTTGCTACGCTTGGCACCTTGTTTCGCGAAGGACCAACAGAAAATGTTTTGCCGCACGCCTCAACGCTATTTCAAATTCGAAATAAACACGCCGTCTGGCTAACCAATGATCTCGATTCAGACCTTCAAAAATTTGAGGGTGCTCTACGGAAGATTGGCGCAAGCGATTGGTATCTACGTAACGCTGAACGTGCCGAAGATCGGCAACAGAAAATCGAAGAAATGTACAAAACCCTTGCAGATGTTCTTGGGCAAGAAAACATGGGACCAGAATGGCAAGGACAACCATTATCAGCAGATCTCGCAATATCTACGGTCATTCGAGGTTTGCGGCAAGTTCTTGGCACTGAAGAACTAACCGAATTGCGTTCCGCCTTAGTTCAATCTGCTTTGATTAACGTTAAAGAAAATAGCTAATCCTTCGGTCAAGCGGGACTGCGGAACCGGCCTGGCTTCTCCGATCCATCGTTTTCGCGCCGCAGCCCCTTACCTCCAACGTTAAAGCGCACACCCATGCCGCCCGCCAATCGTACAGACGCTGTCCCGAAGGAGCTAGACAAACTTCAGGAGCTCGCCCGGGTTGCCTCGCACAAAGCGCTGGAGGAATACGAGTCGCCCCCCAAGGAATGGGAGGCCAATCTCACACTTGGAACGGTCTTCGATGGCGATGACAGAATCTTTGAGTTGTACGTGGCAGCGGACAATCCCAAAGATACAATCGTTATCAGTTCAGCGCGTGTAGATCGCAAGAACCATTCGGTTCAAGTGGTAATCACAAACCTAAAAAGAAAGATCGCACCTTGACTTGCGCATTCAAAGCTGGCGGCTTAATGCGCTCTAACATGACGCTCAGTCGCTCCGCGAATGGAATCGCCTTGCTCGTGGGAATACCGAGAATGCGATGCTCTCTTCTATGTTTGAGAGTAGCAGCCCTAAAACCACGCCAGTGCCTAGCGGCAATCAGCCCCAACAAAAAAGCCAACCCCAGGGTTGGCTTTTTTGTTTTCCCGCTCCGACCTACAGCAACGGCGGCGTACGCGAAGCGACCATGAGGCGGTTCCAGCCGTTGATTTCGACTACGCACAGGGTCAGGTTGGCGATTTCCACCGGGCTGAAGTGGGCTTTGACCTCCTCGTAGATGGCGTCCGGCACTTCCTGGCCGCTGAGGGCGGTGACGGCTTCGGCCCAGGCCAGGGCGGCACGCTGGCGGGGGTCGAAGACCGGGGCTTCCTTCCAGGTGGCGGTGAGGTTGATCTGGTTTTCGCTGAGGCCGTACTTGCGGGCCAGGGGCACGTGCATGGCGACGCAGAAGGCGCAGCCGTTGATCTGGGAGACGCGCAGGCGCACCAGTTCGAGCAGGCCCAGGTCCAGGCCGGCGCCCTGGACGTAGGTGTGCACGCCGAACATGGCCTTGTAGCCGTCGGGGATCAGTTTGCCGATATCGAAGCGTTGTTCCATGGTTTCCATCCTTGGGAGAGTTGGGGGAATCCCGCGCTGCAGGATGGGGCCATCCTAATGGGCCGGTGGTACGATGCATACGTCCATTTATCGACCATTTGATTGGTCCACTTGCCATGAAACGTGCCGCAGAACTGGAGCTGGCCCTGGCTCCCCGGGCCGAGGGCGTGACCCTGCAACGCTGGCTGTGCGGGGAGCTGCGGGCCGCGATCCTGGCCGGGCGCCTGGCGCCGGGGTGCCGCCTGCCTTCCACCCGGGACTTCGCCCGCCAGCAGGCCATCTCCCGGGGCACCGTGGTGGCCGTCTACGACCAGCTGATCGCCGAAGGCTATCTCAGCGGCGCCACCGGCAGCGGCACCACCGTGGCTGCGGCCCTGCCCATCGCCGCGGCCGGCACGGCGCAGCCCCGGACCAGCACCGCCCCGGGCGTTGCCCGCGCTGCCGCCGCCGACAGGGCGGAGACGGACGATGCCGCCGCCAACCGCCCCCGGCTGTCGCGCCAGGGACAACTGCTGGCGAACAGCCCTTTCCTCTCCCGGGAGGGTATGGTCCTGGGGCGGCCCTTCAGCCCCAACCAGCCGGACCTGGGGGCCTTTCCCCACGCCGTCTGGCAGCGCCTCACGCACCAGCAGGGGCGCGGCCTGCGGCCCGACGACATGGGCTACGGCGACGGGGCCGGCCATCTGCCCCTGCGCCGGGCCATCGCCGAGCACCTGCGCTATTCCCAGCGGATCGACTGCCATGCGGGCCAGGTGATGATCCTGTCCAGCGCCCAGCAGGCCCTGGACCTGTGCGCCCGCCTGCTGCTGGACCCGGGCGATACGGCCCTGGTGGAAGACCCGGGCTATCCCGGGGCGGCCCGCCTGTTCGAGTTGGGCGGCGCCCGGGTGCAGGGCGTGCCGGTGGACCGGCTGGGCCTGTGCACCGACGCCCTGCCGACGGCGGCGGATGCGCGACTGGCCTACGTCACCGCCGCCCACCAGTCGCCCCTGGGCGGCACCCTGCCCCTGGAGCGGCGCCTGGCCCTGCTGGCCTGGGCCGAAGCGGGCCGGCGGATCATCATCGAGGATGACTACGACGGCGAGTACCGCTTCGACGGGGCGCCCCTGCCGGCCCTGAAAAGCCTGGACCGCCACGACCGGGTGATCTACCTGGGCACCTTCAGCAAGCTACTCTTTCCCGCCCTGCGCCTGGCCTACGCGGTGGTGCCCGAATGGCTGGCGGAACCCTTCGCCTCGGCCATCTCCCTCACCGTGCGCCACGCCCCGATCCTGCCCCAGGCGGTGCTGGCCGCCTTCATCGGCGAAGGCCATTTCGCCCGCCACCTACGCCAGATGCGTCGCCTCTACGGCGAGCGGGCCGCCTGCTTCCAGCACGAGTGCGCCACCCAGCTCGACGGCCTGCTGACGATGCTGCCCATCACCACCGGCCTCGACGCCACCGCGCTCCTGCCCCGGGGCAGCGACGACCGGGCGGTGGCCGCGGCCCTCGGCGCCTGGGGCGTGGAAGCCCGGCCCATCTCTTTCTACGGCATGGGCCAGCCGGCGCCGCCGGGGCTGGTCATGGGGTTCTCCGCCTGCAACGAGGCGGCGATCCGGCGCGGCATGGCCACCATGGCGCCGGTGCTGGAATCCTTCAACGCGGCAGCGGCCGGCAACAGGGGCCGGGCAACCGCCGGCGTCTGACGACTCTCAGTCCAGCCCGGCCGGGTCGGCCCGCAGGATCAGCCGGGCCAGTTCGGCGGCACTGCCGGTGCCGGTCTTTTCCATGACGTGCTGACGATGCACGTGCACCGTGTTTTCGCTGATGCCCAGGGCCCGCGCCACTTCCTTGTTGGCCTGGCCCAGGGCCAGCAGCCGCGCCACTTCCCGCTCCCGGGCCGAGAGGCGCTCCAGGCATTCCCGGGCCTCCTGGTGGCGGCGGCTGGCGGCGTGGCGTTCCAGGCTCAGCTGCACGGCCCGCTCCACGGTGTCGAGGAACTGCTGATCCTTGAAGGGCTTCTGCAGGAAATCCACGGCCCCCTCCTTCATGGCCTGCACCGCCAGTTCCACGTCGCCGTGGCCGGTCATGAAAATGATGGGGAAGGGATTGGCGGCCGGATCGCCGGCCTTGAGGCGCCGCTGCAGTTCCAGGCCGCTGACCCGGGGCATGCGGATGTCCAGCACCAGGCAGCCGCCGCCGGCGGAAAAGGCGGGGGCGGCGGCGAGAAAGGCTTCCGCCGATTCGTGGCCCACCGCCTGCCAGCCCACGGACTCGAGCAGGAACAGGAGGGAGCGGCGGAAGGGGGCTTCGTCATCCACCACGTGGATGACCGGGGGCGTGGCAGTGGTGTTCATAGGGGCGTGCTTTCGCCGTCAGCGGCCAGGGGCAGGGAAAAGTGCAGGACCAGGCCGGGGCCGTCGGCGGGTGCGGCGGCCGCCAGTTCGCCGCCGTGGGCCTCGATGATGGTCTTGCAGATGGAGAGCCCCAGGCCCAGGCCGTCGGGCTTGGTGGTGAAAAAGGGTTCGAACAGGCGCTGCTGCAGTTCGGGGCTGAGGCCGCCGCCGTGGTCCCGCACGGCGACGCGGCAGCGCCCTTCCCCGGCACTGAGGCTGACGGCGATGGGGGCATCGCTGCCGACGGCCTCCTGGGCGTCCCAGGCGTTCTTGAAGAGGTTGAGCAGCACCTGCTGCAGTTGCAGCGGGTCCGCCAGCACCTGGCGTCCGCCGGGCGGCAGGGCGTCTTCCAGGGCGATGGCCGGGGCATTGGCCTGGATGCCCCGCAGCAGGTCGGCGCTTTCCCGCACCAGCTGGGCCAAATCGCAAAGCTGCCGCACCCGGCTGCGCTTGCGGGCGAAGGCCCGGATGCCGCCCAGGATGCCGGCGGCCCGCTCCGATTCGCTGGCGATCTCTGCCGCCGCCTGCTGCAGGGCCTCGGGCGTCAGGTTGCCGGCCTGCTGGCGGCGCAGCAGGCTGCGGGCGTAGTTGCCGATGGCGGCCAGGGGCTGGTTCAGTTCGTGGGCCAGGGTGCCGGCCAGCTCCCCCAGGATGGAGAGGCGGGAGAGATGGTCCATCTGCTCCTGGCCGGAACGCAGGGTGGCCTCCAGCCGGTGCCGCTCGGCCAGGGCGAAGGTCAGTTCCCGGGTGCGCCGCTGCACCAGATGCTCCACCCGCAGGGTGTACAGGCCGCCACCCAGCAGGAGCAGCACCAGCCCCGCCGCCCAGGGCCAGTAGCGGCGCCACAGGGCATCCCAGCCGGTCTCCCGCAGGAAGGCGTAGGGGCCGATTTTCAGTTCGCGGAACAGCTCGTGCACCGGGTGGTAGTCGGCGGGCACGCTCCAGGTCTGGCCGCCCTCGTCCGCCGGCAGGGAGAGCAGGGCCAGCAGCACGGCCCGGGACAGGGCCGGGTCGGTACCCCGGGCGGCGGCGAAGGCCCAGCCCGGGTAGAGGGCGGAGGTGACGCCGCAATGGCCCACGTCGGCCCGGGGCGAGAGCACCCGCAGGCGGCCGGGCGGCACTGTCCCTTCCCGCTCCAGGCGCTCCAGCAGGCAGGCCCGCAGCACGCCGGCGTCGGCCTCGCCGCGCAGCACCGCCTCCACCACCCGGGGCATGGGGAAGCCGGTGAACAGGGGCCGGGGCTGGCCCTGCTCCGGGTCCAGGCCGTGGCGGAGCAGTTCGGCCCAGATCAGCTGGTAGCCGCCGAAGGCATCCTCCGCCACCGCCGCCAGGGTGGCGCCGCGCAGGTCTTCCAGGCGGCGCAGGTCGCGCCGCCGCTCCAGCACCACCACGGCGGAGCCGACCACGTGGGCCGGGTCCTGGGAAGGGGCGGAAACCTGGGTGGCGATGCGGCTGATGCCGTGCTCCGCCTCCAGGGCGACGTAGTGGCCCGGGTTGGTGACGACGAATTCCACCTCCCCGCCCTGCAGGGCTTGGGACAGTTCATCCAGGTCGTACTGGCGCAGCTGGATGCGGTGGCCCGGCAGGCGCCGCTCCAGTTCCTGCACCAGGGGCTTCCACTGCACCTCGGCCTCTTCCGAGCCGAGCCAGGCCAGCACCCCGAGGCGGATGTCCGCAGCGCCGGCGGCAGCGGCCCACAGGCCCAGCAGCAGGAGCGCGCCGCAGCGGCCCAGGGCCGGCGCGAGGGAGGCGGGAATGAAAGCGGAGAAGGGGGTACGGCGGCAGGCAGGCATGGCCCGGATTGTAGCCGGGGCAGGCGCCGAAGGGGCATCCAGGGCCGGGCTTGGATCAGACCTGCCGGACAGCCAGACAGGACGGCGGACCGGGCGACGGGAGGGCGCCGAGGTCCGCCGGATAAGGCTGAGGGCTTACTTCAGGGAGAGGACCCAGGTCGCCAGCTTCTTGGCTTCGTCGGCGGTGACGTTGTTGGGGGGCATGGGCACTTCGCCCCAGACGCCCTTGCCGCCGGCCTTGATCTTGGCGGCCAGCTTGTCGACGGCGCCGGCATCGCCCTTGTACTTGGCGGCCACGTCCTTGTAGGCCGGGCCCAGCACCTTCACCGCCACCTGGTGGCAGGACATGCAGTTCTTGGCCTTGGCCAGGGCTTCGTCGGCCTGGGCGTTGCCCAGCAGGAACAGGCCGCCGAGGGCCAGCAGGGAGAGGTGGGTGGATTTCATGGCACGCTTCCTTCGGTGTAGTGGTTGGAAAGCGGCACTGTGCCGGCCCGGGCAAGTTTTTCGCGCCGCGGCCGGCGGCCCGGAAATAATCCTTTGTTACCAGTCAGTTGGCGAAGTGCAGGCTTGATCCCGGTCAAGAACGGCGGGCGGGCCTCATTTGCCCAGCCGCTCGTAGAGCTTCACCGTGGTATCCATCAGGCGCAGCAGGCGCTCGCCTTCGGTGAACACCACCCGGGCGTGGTGGGTGCGCCGGGCCCGGGACAGGTCGGGCAGCAGGGAGGCGATGAAGACCTGCCACTGGGCGTCCACCTCCTTCAGCTGCAGCGCCAGCTCGGCCACGCCGTGGCTGTTCTGCTGCAGCTCGGTCAGGTTGCGC
The DNA here is from genome assembly GCF_058809525.1 of Azospira sp. MPR-LB4. Taxonomy (NCBI): domain Bacteria; kingdom Pseudomonadati; phylum Pseudomonadota; class Betaproteobacteria; order Rhodocyclales; family Rhodocyclaceae; genus Azospira; species Azospira sp. MPR-LB4. The sequence continues at coordinate 3,676,033 of NZ_CM179521.1, read as the reverse complement.
GCGAATTCCCGCACCGATTCGGTCAGGGCCGGCTCCCCCAGGTCTTCGCAGCCGGGCCAGTCCCAGAAGAGGAAGAGCTTGCACACCCGCTGGGAGATCATGCGGTTGCGCCCGGCCGTGTTCACGTAGTGGGCGTCCGGCGTCTCGCCGCACAGTTCGGCGGCCTTGGTCATGGCGTCGGTGGCCTCCAGCATCTTTTCGCTGAGCCCCAGCACGGCGGCGGCCTCGGCCGGGGTGGCGCTGCCCAGCAGGGCTTCCCGGTAGGCGGGCCAGATGGCCTGCACCGCCTGCAGCCGCTCGCCCACCTGGGGCGCCAGCGCCAGGCCGTCGAGGCGCTTGTCCACCCGCTCGAAATCCCCCACCAGGGCCCGCAGGCGCACCTGGTACTTGGCCGGCGGCAGGCCGGTGGCGATCATGGCCCAGGAGGTGGCCAGGCGCTGGGAGAGGACCCGCAGGCGGCCGCAGAGATTGACCAGGGCGCCGGCGGACAGCTTCTTGCGGGGACGGATGATCTCGGCCCGCTCGCGCCGGGAAAAGCTCATGCGCCGCTCCGGGTTGCCGTTTTCGTAATCCCGCAGGGCGGCGTTCTGGATGTAGAGGATGCGCCCGTCCACCACGATCAGGCCCAGGTCGATCAGCTCCCGCAGGCAGCGGGAGAAGGACTCGGGGGTGATGCCCAGGCGGGCGGCGATCATTTTCTTGCTCGGGCGCAGGGTCACCGGCGTTTCGCCGGCGGACTTGAGGGCTTCGCCGCCCTGGGCCAGCAGGTAGTCGAGGACCCGCTGGGTGGCGGAGAGGCCGTAGTGGTAACTGGTGACGTCGCATTCCGTGCTGCGCAGGCGCAGGGCCAGGAGCTGGATGAGACGGTCGCTGAGGGGCAGGTCCTGCTGCACGATGGCGCGCAGGCGCCAGGCGTCGATGACCAGGATCAGGCTGCTGCCCAGGCTCTCGCACTGGGAGGTGTAGCGCTCGGCGCCGAACACTTCGCCGGGGGCCAGGAGCTGGGGGCTCTGGATCAGTTCCAGGGTCTTCTCCACCTCGCCGGCCAGGCGGGTGCTGCGGCGCAGGGTGCCGCGCACCAGGACGAAGGCTTCCTTGACTGGGCTCTGCACGGAAAAGATCTGGGTGTGGGCGGGAATGGAGACGACCCGGCTGGCGGCCAGCAGCTGGTCCGTCACGCTGTCGGCCAGGCCGTTGAAGAGGGGGATGTCCGACAGCAGCTCCCGGCTGCAGCGTCGGCTTTCCTTGGGACTGAACATGGGCGATTCCGGCTAGGGGTGACCAATGAAAAGACGAGAGAAGGCGCACCTTCTCTCGTCTTCCTGGGATGCCGCTTCAGGAGAGGCTAGACCCCATTAGTACACATCGTGCTGGGTGTTGTAAACGTTGAACTTGCCCGTCGGCGTCACCAGCTTGGGGTCCTTGATCACGGCCTTCAGCTTGCGGGTCTTGTCGTCCACCACGACGATGGCCGATTCCTGGTCCTTGCCGTTCCACACGGAGAACCACACTTCGTCGCCGGCCTTGTTGTACTCGGGCTGGACGATGCGCTTGGGGCCTTCCTTGATGCCGGACCAGTCGCCGATGGGCAGCAGCTCGTAACCCTTGTCCAGGTTATTCACGTCCCACACCGCCACGGACTGGCTGATGTTGGCTTCCGGATTGAGGGTGGTGTCCACCCACAGGTTCCTGGACTTGGGATGGGTCTTCAGGAACAGGGAACCGCCGCCCAGGCCCTTCAGGGTGCGCACCACCTTCCAGGCGTTGTCGCCATGCTTCACCGGGTCGGTGCCGATGAGGGAGATGGAATCGTCGCCCAGGTGGCCGGTGGCCCACACGGGACCGAACTTGGGATCGACGAAGTTGGCGCCCCGGCCCGGGTGCGGCGTCTTGCCCACGTCCACCAGCTTGGCCAGCTTGCCGTCCTTGGTGTCGATGACGGCGATCTTGTTGGAGGCGTTGGCCGCATCCATGAAGTAGCGGTGGGTGGATTCGAAACCGCCGTCATGGAGGAAGGGCGCCGCCTCGATCATCTTGATCTTCAGGTTGCTGAGATCGCGGTAATCCACCGAGTAGACCATCCCGGTTTCCTTCACGTTCACGAAGAATTCCGGATTGAAGTGGGAGGAGACGATGGCCGCCACCCGGGGTTCCGGATGGTAGTCCTGGGTGCCCACGGTCATGCCCCGGGTGGAGACGATCTTGCGCGGCTTGAGGGTATCGCCGTCCATGATGACGAATTGGGGTGGCCAGTAGGTGCCGGCGATGGCGTACTTGTCCTCGAAGCCCTTGGCCTTGGAGCTTTCCACCGAGCGGGCTTCCATGCCCACCTTGATCTCGGCCACGGTGTCCGGCTTTTCCATCCACAGGTCGATCAGGTTGATCTTGGCGTCGCGGCCGATGACGAAGAGGTAGCGGCCGGAGGCGGACATGCGGGAGATGTGCACCGCGTAGCCGGTGTTGAGGATGCTGACGATCTTCTTGCTGTCGCCGTCGATCAGGGCGATCTCGCCCGCATCGCGCAGGGTGACGGAGAAGAGGTTGTCCAGGTTGAGGTTGTTGAGCTTCTTCTTCGGCCGCTTTTCCACCGGCACGATCACCTTCCAGCTGGCTTCCATTTCCTTCAGGCCGTACTCGGGCGGCGCCGGCGGGGTCTGCTGGATGTAGCGGGCCATGAGGTCCACTTCGTCGTCACTGAGGACGCCGGAAGTGCCCCAGTTGGGCATGCCGCCGGCGGAGCCGTACTTGATGAAGACCTTGAGGTATTCCAGGCCCTTGGCGATGGTCAGGTCCGGCGTCAGGGCCTTGCCGGTGGCGCCCTTGCGCAGCACGCCGTGGCAGCCGGCGCAGCGCTCGAAGAAGATGCGCTTGGCCTTCTCGAACTCGGCCTCGGTCATCTTCGGCGCCAGGGGATTGATGTCCTGGTGCATGGGCACGCTGGCCAGGGGCGAGCCGCCGCCGGCCTGGTAGTCCCGCATGGTGGCGTCGCCGTGGGATTCCGGCGTGCCGGCAAAGGCGAACTGCACGGCAAAGGCCAGGGCCGGAATGGCCGCCAGCCTGAGTAGGTTGAAACGCTTCGTTTTCATGGCTCCCTGTTCCTGAAAAAATTGAGTGAGGAGGCCCCAATTTCTTCAGCGGCAGAAAACGTACTTTGATCAGGGTCAATAGAATCGGGCGTCACGGTGGCAGCTGGGTTCCGCGCCCCATGCAGGCTTGACGCGCGTCAAGGTTGTCCCGCCGGCATGGTCCCGGCGACGCGAAAAAAGGCCATCGCCGCCCCCGAAAAACGGGGACGCCGCCCCGGCCCTAGAGGGGCAGTTCGGCCTGGACCAGGGGCGCTGGCAGGGCTGCCGCTGCCGCCGCCGGCAGCAGGGAACTGGCCCGCACTCCGAGCAGGCGGAGGCGCTGCTGCAGGGGCACCCGCTTCAGGCATTCGCCGGCAGCCTTGCGGATCGCCGCCCCGTCGGCGGTGGGCACGGCCAGGGTGAGGTCCCGGGTCACCGACTGGAAGTCCGCATAGCGCAGCTTGATGCCGATGGTGCGGGCCACGTAGCCCTGGCGCGCCAGGTCGTCGGCCACCCGCAGGCACATGCCGGTGAAGATTTCCGACAGTTCGGCCCGGTCGTGGCGGGCGTGCAGGTCCCGGGAGAAGGTGCTTTCCCGGCTGATGGACTTGGGCTCCCGGGAGGTGCTCAGGGGCCGCTCGTCGATGCCGTGGGCGGCCCGGTGCAGCCAGGCGCCGGTGCTGCGGCCGAAGTGCTGCACCAGCATTTCCGGCGGAGCCGCCGCCAGGTCACCGATGCTGTGGATGCCCAGCTGGCCCAGGCGTTCGTTGGCCTTGGGGCCGATGCCGTTGATCTTCTTCGCCACCAGGGGCCAGATGCGGGTCGGCACCTCCTCCATGCCGAGCACGGTGATTCCGTCCGGCTTGTCCAGGTCGGAGCAGATCTTGGACAGCAGCTTGTTGGGCGTGATGCCGATGGAGCAGGTAAGGCCGGTGGCGGCCAGCACCGCCGCCTTCAGGCGCCGGGCCAGGGGCAGCGTGGCCTCCTCGATGTGGCTGAGGTCGATGTAGATCTCGTCGATGCCCCGGTCCTCGATACAGGGCGCGATGGCCGCCACGGCGGCCTTGAAGCGGCGCGAATAGTCCCGGTAGGCGTCGAAGTTGGCCGGCAGCAGGATGGCATCGGGCGCCAGCTGGGCCGCCTTCATCAGCCCCATGCCGGAAAAGACGCCCAGGGCCCGGGCCTCGTAGGTGGAGGTGGTGATGACGCCGCGCCCCACGTAGTCCCGCAGGCGGGCGAAGTGCAGGCTGCCGTCGGCCTGGCGCCGGGGCCGGTCCACGGCACGGCCGCCCACCACCACCGGCCGGCCCCGCAGCTCCGGGTAGTGCAGCAGCTCCACCGAGGCGAAGAAGGCGTCCATGTCCAGGTGGGCGATGCGCCGTTCGGGCAGCACCGCGGCAGGCATCGCTGTTCCGGCCGCGGCAGCGGGCAGGTCGGCGGGCGGGACCGGGGCACGGGAATCGTCAGGGAGTGGGCAGGGCTCATCCTTCATGGCTGTATAAATATACAGTACATTGACTGGGGCGTTAAGAGGCTGCCCCGGCCTGCCGACGCGCCGCCCGTCCCACGTCGCCTTTCATCTGCCACCTGGCCTCTGCCACCGTTCCCATGTCGCAGCGCACCAATAGCGCCAAGGAGATGCCTGATTTCATCGGACCTGCCGGGCAGCGCTTATTCCATGGGCATTAACAGACCCCCTCCCCGGAAAGCCACTTACGGTAGGACTCTTGGCATATGACCTCTGGAGAGTGGCGTATTCATTGGCTTCCAGAGTGGGCGTAAGATGCATTTGCCCCTTTTGTCATCGGGGGTAAAGGGTTCCGCCGCCAGGCCCGCCCGCCCTCTGCCGCGGAGGGCGACGACCGGCGCCGGGACCGTCCGCAGGCACGGGCGGCACCGGGCTAACACATCCCCGCCGGCTTCTCACCTAGGCGAGACCCCAGGGTCATTCCCGGGACTCGACCCGGGTCCCAGGCAGGGTTGCCGTGGCTATGATGGCGCCGCTCGATACATCGACACCGATACTTATAAGACAACGCTAGGGGTAATAACATGATCAATCTGCACAACCATCTGCTGGCCGTCACCAAGACCAATATGGAAAACACCCTGGACCTGGCCCACGGCAGCTTCGCCAGCATCGAACGTCTCGCCAACCTCAACCTCAACACCGCCCGCGCCCTGCTGGAACACGGCATCGAGCACACCCGCTGCGTCATGGGCGCCAAGTCGGCCCAGGAAGTGCTGGAACTGCAGACCAAGGCCACCCAGCCGGTCCTGGGCCAGACCCTGGCCTACCTGCAGAACGCCCAGCAGATCGTCACCATGAGCCAGCAGGAACACAAGGCCCGGGTGCAGCAGCAGGTCACCGACATGGGCCAGCAGGTCGCCGCCACGGTGGAACACGCCGTGGCCGCCGTCACCCGCCTGGGCAAGCCGATCAAATAATAAAAAATAGGGGGACCCGCCGGCCTCGTCCGGCGCTTGCTCGACCATGAGGACGGCCGGATCTCCTGGAGATTCGGCCTTTTGTTTTGGCGCCCCCGCCCCGGGCCGCGACACCCGCTGCGGCCTCCGCCCCTGCCCTGCCCTGCCCCGCACCGGGGATGGGACCGGCGCTCCTGCCCCTTCCCTTCCCCCTTCCCTTCCCCCTTCCCTGCCCGTCTTTACTGGCGGCCGCCCAGTTCCCGCTGCACCGCCCGGTAGAAGCGCTCGTAGAAATCCCGGGCGGCCACGGTCTCGCCCCGGGTCTTGACCTGGTTGTCGCCCTCGGTGCTGCTGCTGAAGGAAATGGGGGCCACCAGGGGCACGCCGACGCTGGTGCTCTGGCGGGTGGTCTTGACGTCGAAATGCTCTTCCGTGGCGGTGACGAACAGGGTGGCGCCGCCCCGCGCCTCGCTGCAGGCCAGGTGCAGGCGCAGCTGGGCGTGGCCCTTGTCGTCCACCCGGAATTCCTTGGCGCCGCTGAAGGTCAGGGCATCGCGCCCGGGCAGCACCACGTAGCCGTCCCCCAGCAGGACCCGCCGGGCCGCATCGCACAGGGGCGCCGCCGCCGTGGGGAAATCCCGGCGATGGCGCGGGTCGGACTGGAAATCCTCCCGTTCCGCATAGCTGCCGGGACCGCCGCAGGCGGCCAGCAGCAGGGGCAGCAGCAAGAGGGCGCATCGTTTCATGTCGTTCTCCCTTCCGCCGGGGCCGGGCGGCCCCGCACCCCCTAATTTTGCGCCCCTTTAATGCCTTTTGCCTGCCCCGCCGGCGATGGCGGCGCCAAAGAAAAACGCCGCCGGCGCAAGGCAGGCGGCGTTGCCAGGGGAGAAGGAGAAAAGCTACAGGGCCCGCACCGGGGCGGCGGCGAAATGGCCGGCGCTGTAGTCGCGCATGGCCTGCTGGATTTCCTCCGCCGTGTTCATGACGAAGGGGCCGTACTGGGCGATGGGCTCGCCCAGGGGCCGGCCCGCCACCAGCAGCAGGCGGGAATCCTCCGCCGCTGCCAGGTGCACGCCGGGGGCGCCGTCGTTGGCCAGGATGGCCATATGCCGGTCGGGCACCACATTGCCGCCCACCTCCACGCTGCCCCGGTAGGTGTAGGTGAAGGCGTTGTGGCCGGCGGGAATCTCGTGGAACAGGGCGCTGCCGGCAGGCAGGTGGATGTCCAGGTAGAGGGGCTCCGTATCCGGGCGCTGCACGGCCCCGGCCACGCCCTGGCTGGCGCCGGCGATGATGCGCACCCGCACGCCCGCGGCGGTGGTGTATTCGGGAATGGCGGCGGGCGGAATGTCCCGGTAGTAGGGCGCCACCATCTTGTTCCTGGCCGGCAGGTTGAGCCATAGCTGGAAGCCTTCCATCAGGCCCTCCTCCTGCTCCGGCAGTTCGGAGTGGATGAGGCCGCTGCCGGCGGTCATCCACTGGGCGCCGCCGGGGCCCAGCAGGCCCTCGTTGCCGACGCTGTCGTGGTGACGCATGCGGCCGGCGATCATGTAGGTGACGGTCTCGAAGCCCCGGTGGGGATGGTCGGGAAAGCCGCCGATGTAGTCCTCCGCGTTTTCGTTGCGGAAGGCGTCGAGCATGAGGAAGGGATCGAGGCGGCGCTGCAGGTTCTGGGTCAGCACCCGGGTCAGGCGCACGCCGGCCCCGTCGGAAGTGGCCATGCCCCGCACCAGGCGTTCCACGGCCCGGGAGGCGGCATTGGCAGCGTTGGCGGCAGCCGGTGCGGCCGGCGGCGCAGTGCGGTGGAGAGTGGTCATGGCATGGACTCCTGATGAAGCCGCATCCCGGGCGGGACGGCGGCGGGGAGGACGGGCCTCCCAGGTTAAACGGTGGACAGCGCCGGCCCAGGCCCGTTGCCCGCAGGCAGGGGACCGGACCGGCAGCGTCAGGCTCAGGCGGCGATGGCGTCGATCTGGGCCTGGGCTTCGGCGAAGCCCTTGGCGGCGGCATCCGGCCCCATGGCCAGGCCCTCGGCGTAGATGAATTCCACGTCGGTCATGCCGAGGAAGGCCAGCACGCTCTTCAGGTAGGGCACCTGGGAATCGGCCGGGGTGTTGCGGTAGAGGCCGCCCCGGGCCAGGGCCACGTACACCTTCTTGCCGGTGATCAGGCCCTGGGGACCGTTCTCGGTGTAGCGGAAGGTGACGCCGGCACGGGCGATGGCATCGATCCAGGCCTTCAGCTGCACCGGCACGCCGAAGTTGTACATGGGCACACCCAGCACGATGGCGTCGGCGGACTGCACCTGGGCGATGAGGGCGTCGTCCAGGGCCACCCGGGCGGCCTGCTCGGGGCTGCGCTGCTCGGCGGGGGTGAACAGGGCGGAGAGGGCCGGCTCGTCCAGCACCGGATGGGGATTGGCGGCCAGGTCCCGCACTTCCACCAGGGTGCCGGGATGGGCGGCCTGCAGGCGGGCGGTGATGGAATCGGCGACGCGGGTGGAATTGGCACCGGCGGAACGGGCGCTGGCGTTGATCTGCAGGATTTTCATGATGGCTTCTCCGTGGGGTTGGGGTGCGGGGCCGGGCTGGCGGATGCTGCTCCGGCGAACCGTTGAGTGCACTTTATTACCCGCAATAACGCACCGGAAGCCCTTCAAATGGATATCATTGTTCCACCAATGCAACAACAGACCCTTTACGCCCGGAGCCCGCCATGACCCCCGACCTCAAGCTGGACGCCAACGACCTGGTGCTGTTCGCCCGCATCATGGAAGCGGGCAGTTTTTCCAAGGCCGCCGAGCGGGTGGGCCTGCCCAAGTCCACCCTCTCCCGCCGCATCACCGCCCTGGAGGCCACCCTGGGGGAACGGCTGCTGACCCGCAGCACCCGGCGCCTGGCCATCACCGAATTCGGCGAAGGCATCCTGGACCACGCCCGCCGCCTGCTGGAGGAAACCGAAGCCACCGCCGCCCTGGCACTGCACCGCCAGGCCACGCCCCAGGGCGTGCTGCGGGTTTCCATGCCGCCGGACTTCGGCGAGTTGGACCTGGCCCCGGCCCTCATCGACTTCGCCGCCCACTACCCGGCGGTGCGCCTGGAACTGGACCTGTCGCCGCGCCGGGTGGACCTGCTGGCGGAACGCTTCGACCTGGCGGTGCGGGTCGCCAGCCAGCTGCCGGACGACACCAGCCTGGTGGCCCGGCCCCTGACCCGGTTCCATTCCGGCCTCTACGCCAGCCCGGCCTACGTCGAGCGCCACGGCGCCCCCCGGGCCCCGGCCGAGCTGATGCAGCACATCTGCCTGCGCCTCATCACCAGCAACGGCGAAGCCCAGCCCTGGCGCCTCTCCTGCGGCAACGAGCGCTGGGAGGGCCTGCCCACGGGCCCCCTGACGGCCAACTCGGTGGGCATGCAGCGCACCCTGGCGGCCCACGGCATGGGCATCGTCGGCCTGGCCCACCGCTTCGCCCGCCCCTATGTGGAAAGCGGCCAGCTGCAACGCCTGCTGCCCGCATGGGAGCTGCCCTGCGTCACCGTCTGGTGCGTCACCCCGGGGCGGCGCCTGCTGCCCACCCGCACCGCCGCCTTCATCGACATGCTGCGACTGACTCTGGACGTGCCGGATAACCCGATCCCGGGCCGCGGCGGAATATAGAAAGACACAAGCGGTATTTCACAGCCCTGCGGGCCGGGCCCTACAGTGGCAGCCTGTTCAATGCCGCCGCGCCCCTCCCGGGCCCCATCGCCATGCACACCAAGTCCCACCGCCCCGCCGGAGTCCGCCCATGAGCCGCGGCCTGACCCTGGGCGACACCCTTTCCTGGCCCGCCCGCTACTTCCCCGACAAGCCCGCCCTCATTGCCTGGGAGGGCGGCGATCACGACACGCCGGCCCAGCGCCGGGTGTGGACCTACGCCCAGCTCAACGCCGAGGTGAACCGCCACGCCCACGCCCTCCTCGCCCTGGGCGTGCAGAAGGGCGACGTGGTCGCCGCCTTCCTCTACAACACCCCGGCCTTCGTCTTTTCCCTGCTGGCCGCCGCCCGGGTGGGAGCCGTCTTCAATCCCATCAACTACCGCCTGGCGGCCCAGGAGCTGGCCTTCATCCTGGAGGACGGCCAGGCCAAGGTGCTGCTGTTCGAGAAGGAAGGCTGCGAGGTCGTGGAAAAGGCGCGAGAGCATGGCGTGCCCACGGCCCACTGGATCTACGCCGACTCTGACGCAGCCCCCGCCTTCGCCACCGCCAGGCTGGACCAGCTGGTGCGGCACCAGCCCGCCACCCTGCCGCCGGTGATCGTGGAGGAAAACGACAACTGCATCCTCATGTACACCAGCGGCACCACCGGCCGGCCCAAGGGCGTGCTGCACACCCACCGCAGCAAGCTGGCCCACAACGCCATGATGCACCAGGCCATGACCCTCTCCCGGGAGGACGTGGGCCTGGCGGTGGCGCCCCTGAACCACACCGCCGAGCTGCACACCAGCTTCCTGCCCCGCTTGCAGCTGGGGGCCACCCAGGTGCTGCTGCGCCGCTTCGACGCCGGCGAGGCCTGGCGCCTGACCGAGGTGGAGAAGGTGACCCATTTCTTCGCCGCCCCCACCATGGTCACCCTGCTCCTGCATCACCCGGACGTGGCCAGCCGGGACCTTTCCAGCCTGCGCCTGGTGGAATACGGCGGCGCCTCCATGGCGCCCCACCTGATCCGGGAATGGGACAAGAAGGTGGGCGCCGGCCTGGTGCAGATCTACGGCACCACGGAAATGGGGCCCTGCATGTCCGTGCTCTATCCCCACGAACAGCTTTCCCACGCCGGTTCCGCCGGCCTGCCCTCCCTCAACCACGATCTGCTGGTGGCCCGGGTCAAGGCCGACGGCAGTCCTTCGGACCCCGCCGACCTGGCGGCTCCGGACGAGGTGGGCGAAATCCTGGTGCGGGGGCCCTGCATGATGGGCGGCTACCTCAACCGCCCGGAGGCCAACGCCCGGGCCCTGGCCTTTGGCTGGTACCACACCGGCGACCTCGGCAGCCTGGATAAGGAAGGCTATCTGTGGATCCGCGACCGCATCGACCACATGATCAATTCCGGCGCCGAGAACGTCTATCCCCGGGAGGTGGAAGACGCCCTGGTGGAACACCCCGGCGTGCTGGAAGTGGCGGTGGTGGGCGAGCCGGACGACACCTGGGGCCAGGTGGTGGCCGCCCACGTGGTGGCCAAGCCCGGCGCCACCCTGACCCAGGAGGCCCTGGACCACTTCCTCCTGGAGGGGGACCGGCTGGCCCACTACAAGCGGCCCCGGCGCTACCACTTCATCGAGGCCCTGCCCAAGACCACCAGCGGCAAGATCCAGAAGCACCTGCTGCGTCAGGCGGGGTAAGTGGGGGCCGGCGGGGATGGGCATGGCGCCTTTCCCCCCGGAACCCGGCACCGGAAAAGGGGAAAAAACACGGCAGCTACGGGAAATCCATAGCATTCAGCGGCTTGTCAGCCCCCGGTTCGAGGGCTAAAGTTCCGCCTTTGCGGTTTTCCCCTCCCTGGCGCCGCGCTTCCCGCCCGGCCCCCGGCCCGGCGCAAGTCCCCGCCAGCCGGCGCCCGCGGCACTTTCGGCGAGCCTGACTGTCCCAAGGTGCCCGACGACGACCCGAACCATCCAGAACAGCGTTTTCCCATAATGACAACTCAAAACACCGATTCCCCCGCCCTGGCGCTGCGGGGAGTCAGCAAAAGCTTCCGCACCCCGGACGGCCAGCAGGTGGGCGTGCACCCCACCGACCTGGACGTGGCCCCGGGCGAAATCCACGGCATCATCGGCTTCTCCGGCGCCGGCAAGTCCACCCTGCTGCGCCTGGCCAACCTGCTGGAGCGCCCCGACGCCGGCCAGGTGGTGGTGCACGGCCAGGACCTGATGACCCTCTCCCCCGCCGACCTGCGCACCGCCCGCCAGCGCATCGGCATGATCTTCCAGCACTTCAACCTGCTGCATAACCGCACCGTGGCCGACAACGTGGCCTTCCCCCTGCGCATCGCCGGGGCCGACGAGGCCCGCATCAACGAGCGGGTGAAGACCTGCCTGGAATTCGTCGGCCTTTCCGAGAAGGCCGGGGTCTATCCGGCCCAGCTTTCCGGCGGCCAGAAGCAGCGCGTCGCCATCGCCCGGGCCCTGGCCCCGGAGCCCCACGTGCTGCTGGCGGACGAGCCCACCTCGGCCCTGGACCCCCGCACCACCCAGTCCCTGCTGGAAGTGCTGGCCGACGTGAACCGCCGCCTGGGCGTCACCATCCTGCTGGTGAGCCACGAGATGGGCGTCATCCGCCGCCTCTGCCACCGGGTTTCCGTCATGGAAGCGGGGCAGATCGTGGAGCGCCTGACCATCGCCAACGGCCGCATCCCGCCTGATTCCCAGCTGGCCCAGTGGCTGCGCGAATACGGCGATGCCGAAGGCGACGCCGAGGAAGCCGCCGCCGACCCCGCCCCCCAACACCTGCTGAGCGAGGCCGCCCATGGCTGATGAAACCCTGGCCCCCGTGCCCACCATCCTCGACACCTTCATCGAACTGCTGCCGGAAATCGGCAAGGCCGCCGGCGAGACCGGCCTGATGATGCTGATCTGCCTCACCGCCGCCGTCATCGTCGGCGGCGCCCTCGGCATCCTGGTCTTCCTCACCTCCCCCGGCCAGGTGCTGGGCCGTTACCGCCGCTTCAACCTGGTGGCCAACGGCTTCATCAACGTCTTCCGCTCCTTCCCCTTCATCATCCTGCTGGTGGCGGTGTCGCCCTTCACCCGGCACATCGTCGGCACCTCCATCGGCCCCCTGGCCGCCAGCGTGCCTTTATCCCTGGCCGCCATCTTCTATTTCGCCCGCATCATCGAGCAGACCCTGCGCGACGTGCCCCGGGGCGTCATCGAGGCGGCCGAGGCCATGGGCGCCTCGCCCCTGCAGATCGTCACCCAGGTGCTGCTGGTGGAAGCCCGTTCCGGCCTGATCCTGGCGGTCACCATCACCGCCGTCAGCTTCCTCTCCTACTCCGCCGTGGCCGGCGTGGTGGGCGGCGGCGGCATCGGCGACCTGGCCATCCGCTACGGCTACTACCGCTTCCAGACCGATGTGATGCTGATCACCATCGTCCTGCTGGTGGTGCTGGTGCAGGGCATCCAGTTCTTCGGCCAATGGCTGGCGCGGCGTGTGGATAAGCGCTAGACCTTAAAACCTAAGCCACAGAGGACACAGAGAGCACAGAGAAAAGGCAAAAGGCGATAGGCTTGGGAGGCAATAGGGACGCCATTTTCCACGATGGAACGGCTGAGAAGTCCGTCTCTATTGGCTGCCAGATCAGCCGCCCTTTCAAGTTCAGTCCAGGCTGCAAAGCGGAGGACGAACACCCTCTGTGATCTCTGTGTCCTCTGTGGCAACGCCTTTTGATTCACCCCCAACTACGGAGTCCAAACACATGAAACTGATCCGTTCCCTCCTCGTTGCCGGTCTGGCCCTGGGCTTGGCGGCGGCTCCCGCCTTCGCGCAGGAGAAGAAGAACCTGACCATCGGCGCCACCGCCGGCCCCAACTTCGACCAGGTCAAGCTGGGCATCAAGCCCATCCTGGAAAAGAAGGGCTACAGCGTGAAGCTGGTGGAATTCAACGACTACGTGCAGCCCAACCTGGCCCTGGCCCAGGGTTCCCTGGACGCCAACGTCTTCCAGCACGTCATCTACCTGAAGAAGTTTTCCGCCGACAAGGGCCTCAACCTGACCGACGTGGTCAAGGTGCCGGTGGCCCCCATGGGCCTCTACTCCAAGAAGGCCAAGAGCCTCAAGGACGTCAAGGACGGCGACCGCGTCACCCTGCCCAACGATCCCTCCAACCTGGCCCGGGCCCTGCACTTCCTGGAGCAGAACGGCCTGATCAAGGTCAAGGCCGGCATCGACGCCCTCAAGGCCACCGAGAAGGACGTGGCGGAGAACCCGCGCAAGCTGCAGCTGACCCCCATCGAAGCCGCCCAGCTGCCCCGCACCCTGGACGACGCCGGTCTGGTGGTGGTGCCCGGCAACTTCGCCATCGCCTCCGGCCTCAAGCTGAGCGAAGCCATCTCCCTGGAAAAGACCCCGGACCACTACCTCAACGTGGTGGCGGTGAAGACCGAAGACCAGAACAAGGCCTGGGCCCAGGACATCGTCGCCGCCTTCAAGTCCGCCGAATTCAAGGCCGTGCTGGACAAGCACTTCCAGGGCTACGCCCGCCCCAACTACTGGCAGTAAGCGGACAGCCGGCCCCAAGCCGGCCTAACTGCCCCGCCACAGGCCGCCTCCGGGCGGCCTTTTTCTTGGCCGTCGCCATCCGCCGCCCCTCTGGTCGGGCGCGTCCCCTGCCCCATATTCCGCCGCCGCATATCGACCCCACCAATCGGTATTTCCGCCGGTGCCGGCGATTCCCTAAAGTGGCTCCCATCCTCACTTCCGGCGTGGGGCCCGATCGCCGCGATCGGCCCCCGCCCGCAACCACTGGAGCCCCGGCATGGCACGCCTGTTCACCCCCGATGGCAAGTACGAAGCCGACCCGGCCACCGTCAACGCCCTCGCCCGCAGCCTGGGCCTGACCCTGCGCCACCTGCCCCTGCCCCGGGACCCGCAAACCGCCGCCCTGCTGGCCCGGCCCGAACTGGACCCGGCGCAACAGGCCCAGCTGCTGCAATACCTCGATGCCAGCCTGGGCCAGGCCGTGCAGGCCCCCGTCGGCGCCGGCCGGGACCTGGTGGCCTTCCACGCCGACCTGCCCGAGCTGCCCCGCCTGCGCCAGCAGTTCGCCCAGGTCCATACCCATACGGACCACGAGGTGCGCTACATCCTGGCCGGCACCGGCTACTTCGGCGTGGTCCGGGCGGATGGCAGCCAGGTGCTGCTGGAAGCGGGCCCCGGCGATTACCTGGAAGTCCCCGCCGGCACCGAACACTGGTTCGCCCTCGGCCCTGACCCTGGGCTCAAGGCCCTGCGCCTCTTTTCCCGGGAGAAGCAGTGGGTCGCCGACTACACCGGGCGCCAGGCCGACCCCGCCCTGCTGGGCCTGCTGCAGGCCGGCACCGACAGCCACTGAGCCAACGTAGAAAACAACCCCAACCATCCCCACCGGAGCCATTGCCATGAAAATCATCCACACCCTGCTGGCCGCCGCCCTCTCCCTGGGCCTGGCCGCCGCCGCCCCGGGCGCCCTGGCCCAGGAGAAGAAAAACCTGACCCTCGGCGCCACCGCCGGCCCCAACTTCGACCAGCTGAAGCTGGGCATCAAGCCCATCCTGGAAAAGAAGGGCTACAGCGTGAAGCTGGTGGAATTCAACGACTACGTGCAGCCCAACCTGGCCCTGGCCCAGGGCTCCCTGGACGCCAACCTGTTCCAGCACGTCATCTACCTGAAGAAATTCGCCGCCGACAAGGGCCTCAACCTGGTGGACGTGATCAAGGCCCCGATCGCCCCCCTCGGCCTCTATTCCAAGAAGCGCGCCAGCCTCAAGGAACTGAAGGACGGCGACCGCATCACCCTGCCCAACGATCCTTCCAACCTGGCCCGGGCCCTGGTGTTCCTGGAACAGAACGGCCTGCTCAAGGTGAAGCCGGGCACCGATCCCCTCAAGGCCACCGAGAAGGACGTGGCGGAGAACCCCCACAAGCTGAAGCTGACCCCCATCGAGGCCGCCCAGCTGCCCCGCACCCTGGACGATGCCGCCTTCGTCGTCATCAACGGCAACTTTGCCATCGCCTCCGGCCTCAAGCTGAGCGAAGCCATCGCCCTGGAAAATACCCCCGACCACTATCTCAACGTGGTGGCGGTGAAGGCGGAAGACCAGCACAAGCCCTGGACCCAGGACATCGTCGCCGCCTTCAAGTCCCCCGAATACAAGGCCGTGCTGGACAAGCACTTCCAGGGCTACGCCCGCCCCGCCTACCTGCAGTGAGGCCGGCGCCCCGCGCCAAAGCAAAGGGCCACCCCGGGGTGGCCCTTTTTCATGGCGGCCCGGCAACGGGCTGGCGGCGGATTGGCGCAGAATGGGGGAAAATGCCGACCTGCCCCCCGCCCCAAGGATTCAGCTGTGAGCATCACCCTCAACGAAAGCGAAGTGGAAATCGTCGCCATCCGCGCCCAGGGCGCCGGCGGCCAGAATGTGAACAAGGTCTCCAACGCGGTGCACCTGCGCTTCGACGTGGGCGCCTCGTCCCTGCCCGAAGAGATCAAGGCCAGGCTGCTGGCCCGGCGCGACCAGCGCCTCAGCAGCGACGGCGTCATCGTCATCAAGGCCCAGAAGCACCGCAGCCTGGAACGCAACCGGGAAGACGCCCTGGTGCGGCTGCGGGAAATGATCGCCGCCGCGGCCTTCGTCCCCGCCCAGCGCCGTCCCACCAAACCCAGCCGCAGCTCCCAGCGCAAGCGGGTG
Organism: Azospira sp. MPR-LB4; assembly: GCF_058809525.1. Classification (NCBI taxonomy): domain Bacteria; kingdom Pseudomonadati; phylum Pseudomonadota; class Betaproteobacteria; order Rhodocyclales; family Rhodocyclaceae; genus Azospira; species Azospira sp. MPR-LB4. Next base: position 3,660,123 of record NZ_CM179521.1, on the reverse strand, counting down.
GACAGCAAGGTCAAGCGGGGCCTGGTGAAACTGCAACGGGGCCGGGTCAGCGAGTAGGGAAAAGGGGAAAACAGGGAAAGTCCGCGCGGGGCGGACGCCCCGGGCCGGGGCGCGCTGTGTGGCGCCCGGGTCCCGCATCCGCCAAGGATTAGCGGATCACCTTGAGCAGTTCCACCTCGAAGGTCAGGGTGGCGTTGGGCGGCACGGCGCTGCCGGCGCCGCGGGAGCCATAGGCGATTTCCGGCGGGCAGGTGAGGCGGGCCTTGCCGCCTTCGCGCATCTTGGAGACGCCCTCGGTCCAGCAGGGAATGACCCGGTTGAGGGGGAAGGTGGCGGGCTGGCCCCGCTTGTAGGAGCTGTCGAACTCGCTGCCGTTGGCCAGGGTGCCCCGGTAGTGCACCTGCACCGTCAGTTCGGGGGCAGCCTTTTCGCCGCTGCCGTCCTTGAGGGATTCATAGACCAGGCCGGAAGGGGTCTTTTCCGGGGCGCCCGCCTGGACGCCGGCGGCAGCCAGGGCCGCCACGGCGGTCAGCATGAGTTTTTGCCACAGTTGCATGATTTCTCCATCAGTTTGAGCGAAAGGCCGAATGCATACCGGGCCGGCCGAGCAGCATTCAGGCGGGGCCGGAAGCGGTATGCAGCGCCCGATTATAGGCCGCCAGCCGCCATGCGGCGCCAGTCCGGAGCACTCGGCCATGAGCCGGGCACTTGCGGATTCCGGCACCGTTCGCCCCTGCGGGTTTCCACGTACTGACGCCGGAGGGCCCGGAGCCGGTATAATTGATGGTTTCCTCCCCATTTCGCATGGGCTGCCCGGGATTCGTCCCGCCGCCGCCCACCCAACGGGGAACCCGGTCAAACCAGGACAGGCTGGAACCACAAGCTTCCCAGCCCGGGCCTGGGCGCAGGTTACGAGAAACCTGTGCCGGCCAGGCAAGCGCCGCGCCCAAAAGGCGGGCATTGCCGCACCGGCGCCGATATCGACAGGCGTTCCGCCCGGGCCCGCCGGCCCGGCCCGACGCATTGGTACGAATCAAAAACAGAATTCACTGGAGAAACTATGCGCTTCCTGCCCAAATCCCTCGTTCTGGTTGGCGCCCTCGCCGCCGCCGGCCTGGCCCAGGCCGCCGACATCAAGATCGGCGTGGCCGCCGCCCTCACCGGCGGTGCCGCCCAGTACGGCGTCGCCATCCGCAACGGCTTCCAGCTGGCTGCCGATGAAATCAACGCCAAGGGCGGTGTGAACGGCAACAAGATCCAGCTGGTCGTCGAGGACGAGCAGGGCAAGAAGGAAGAAGGCATCAACGTCTTCAAGAAGCTGATTTTCCAGGACAAGGTGCTGATGGTCTTCGGCCCCACCCTGTCCAACTCCATGTTCGCCGCCGGCCCCGTGGCCAACGGCGCCAAGACCGTGGTCTTCGGTACCTCCGTCACCGCCAACGGCATCACCGACATCGGCCCCTACGTCTTCCGCAACTCCGTCATGGAATCGGACGTGCTGCCGGTGACCGTGGCCACCGCCACCAAGCACTACAAGCTGAAGCAGGTCGCCGTCATCTACGGTAACGACGACGCCTTCACCAAGAGCGGCTACGACGTCTTCAAGAAGGTGCTGGAAGACCAGAAGCTGCCCGTCACCACCACCGAGACCTACGTCAAGGGCGACGTGGACTTCAAGGCCCAGCTGACCAAGATCAAGGCCTCCAACCCGGATGCGGTGATCTGTTCCTGTCTGGCCGAAGAAGCCGCCAACATCATGCTGCAGGCCCGGGGCCTGGGCATCAAGGTGCCCTTCATCGGCGGCAACGGCTTCAATTCCCCCAAGCTGTTCGAGATCTCCAAGCTGGCTGGTGAAGGCACCTTCGTCGGCAGCCCCTGGTCCAACACCAACCCGGCGCCCGCCAACAAGGCCTTCGTCGCTGCCTACGTGAAGAAGTACAACGCCGAGCCCAACCAGTTCGCCGCCCAGGCCTTCGACGCCCTGCACGTGGCCGCCGCCGCCCTGCAGGAAGTGAAGCTCTCCGGCGACATCGCCGCCGACCGGGAAGCCCTGAAGAACGCCCTGCCCAAGGCCACCATCAACGGCGCCACCGGCCCCTTCAAGTTCCGTCCCGCCGTCACCAAGTCCGGCAAGCCGGGCGGCTGGGATGCGGATCAGAAGCCCTTCATCTACGTGGTCAAGGGTGGCAAGTTCACCGCCTTCGACGGCAAGTAAGCGACTGTCCGCGTAAGCCTGTCTTACCCACCAATGCGGGGCCGATGAAAGTCTGCCCCGCATTGCATTTGCAACTGGAATTTCCCCATGCTTGAACAACAACTCCTCAACGCCCTGACGCTCGGCAGCGTCTACGCGCTGTTCGCCCTGGGTTTCACCCTGGTGTTCGGCGTGCTGGCGGTGATCAACCTCTCCCACGGAGCGGTGTTCATGGTCGGCAGCTACGCCGCCCTGGCCATGGTCAGCCACCTCAACGCCCCCCTGTGGGTGGCCATGCTCGGCGCCATGGTGGTCAGCGGCACCATCGGCCTGCTGGTGGACGTGCTGGTGCTGAAGCCCCTGCGCGCCCGCAACGCCCCCCACCTGATTCCCATGATCGCCACCATCGGTGTCGGCATCATGCTCACCAGCGCTGCCCAGGGCCTGTTCGGCGCCGAGGTGCTGCGCTTCCCCGAGGACGTCATGCCGGCCGGCGAATTCATGGTCGGCGACGTCCATGTGCGGGCTCTGGAAATCGCCATCGTCGCCATCGCCTTCCTGCTCATGGCCGTGCTGTTCACCATCTTGAAGCGCACCCAGCTGGGCCGCGCCCTGCGGGCCATCGCCGAATCCCCCAAGGCCGCCTATCTGCTGGGCATCAACGTGGAAGGCCTGTTCCACATCACCTCCTTCGTCGCCGCCGCCCTGGGCGGCATCGCCGGGGTGCTGATCGGCCTCAACTTCAACGCCATCACCCCCTTCATGGGCCAGCCCATGCTGCACAAGGGCATCGCCGTGATCATCCTCGGCGGCATGGGCGACATCCGCGGCGCCCTCATCGGCGGCCTCTTCCTGGGCTTCGCCGAGGTCATCAGCAAGGCCTACCTGTCGAGCCAGATGGGCGACGCGGTGGCCTTCGGCCTGCTCTTCCTGATCCTGCTGGTGCGGCCTTCCGGGCTGTTCGGGCGCAAGCTGGAAAGGAAAGCGTGATGGAATGGTTCAATGACTTCTGGTCCACCTACAGCACCCTGGTGTTCTCGGTGGGCGTCCACGCCCTGTTGGCCCTCTCCATCTGGCTGACCCTTTCCTGCGGCCTCCTGTCCCTGGCCAACGCCGCCTTCATGGGCGTCGGCGCCTACGTCTCGGCCCTGCTCACCCTGCATCTGGAGTGGTCCTTCGGCAGCGTGCTGCTGGCCGGCGGCATTGCCCCGACCCTGGTGGCCCTGATCATCGGCGCCCCGGTGCTGCGGCTGTCCGGCGTCTACCTGGCCATGGCCACCCTGGCCTTCGGCGAGGTGGTGCGCATCACCGTGCTCAACCTGGAGATCACCGGCGGCCCCGAAGGCCTCAACGGCATTCCCCTGGCCACCGAAGGCTGGCACATCGCCCTGATCCTGGCGGTGGCCGTCTATGGCCTGGCCCGGCTGCGCCGCTCCAAGGTGGGCCGCGCCTTCGAGGCCATCAAGGAAGACGAGGTGGCCGCCCGCCTGATGGGCATCAACGTGGACCGCTACAAGCTGCTGGCCTTCTCCCTCGGCGCCTTCATCGCCGGCGTGGCCGGGGCCCTCAACGCCCACTTCACCTTCTTCATCAGCCCCCGGGAATATGGCTTCGAAAACGCCGTGGACATCCTCACCATGGCGGTGCTGGGCGGTACCTCCAGCCTCATCGGCCCCATGCTCGGCTCCTCCATCCTGACCCTGCTGCCGGAACTGCTGCGCTCTCTGCAGGACTTCCGTTCCCTGGTGAACGGCGCCGTGCTGGTGCTGGTGGTGCTGTTCCTGCCCAAGGGCCTGTGGGAATCCCGCCGCATCCGTGCCTTCTTCAAGCGTCTCAAGGGAGGTCAGGCATGAACGCCCCCCAGCAACCCAATCTGCTTTCCATCCGTAACGTCGGCAAGCATTTCGGCGGCCTGCACGTGCTGCAGGACGTCAGCTTCGAAGTGCCCGCCGGCAGCATCTACGGCCTCATCGGCCCCAACGGCGCCGGCAAGACCACGGTGTTCAACCTCATCACCGGCCTGCTCACCCCCAGCGCCGGCCAGATCGACTTCCAGGGCCAGACCCTGATCGGCCTGGAGCCCCACCGCATCACCCACCAGGGCATCGCCCGCACCTTCCAGAACATCCGCATCTTCAAGGAAATGGACCTGCTGGAAAACGTCATGGTGGGCATGCACGACCACCTCAACTACGGCGGCTTCGGCATCTTCCTCAACAGCCCGGCCTGCCGCGCTGCCGAGAAGAAGGCCCGGGAACGGGCCCTGGAGCTGCTCTCCTGGGTGGGTCTGGACCACAAGGCCGACATGCTGGCCGACAACCTTTCCTACGGCGACCAGCGCAAGCTGGAATTCGCCCGGGCCCTGGCGACGGAACCCAAGCTGCTGCTGCTGGACGAGCCGGTGGCCGGCATGAACCCGTCGGAAAAGACCATCCTCATGGAAGAGATCAACAACATCCGCAACCGGGGCTACGGCGTCTTCATGATCGAGCACGACATGCGCTTCGTCATGGGCCTGTGCGACCGCATCGCCGTGCTCAACTTCGGCCGCATCATCGCCGAAGGCACGCCGGACGAAGTGCGCAACAACCCGGACGTGATCGAGGCCTACCTGGGCAAGGAGGACGAGTAATGAGCGTACTTCTGCGCGTACACGACCTGGCCGTGGCCTACGGCCACATCGAGGCCGTCAAGGGCCTGGACTTCCACCTCAACGAGGGCGAGATCACCGCCCTGGTGGGGGCCAACGGCGCCGGCAAGAGCACCACCCTGCTGGCCCTCTCCGGCCTCATCAAGCCCACCCGGGGCAAGATCGAATTCCAGGGCGAAGACATCTCCCGCCTGCCCGCCCACCAGATCGTCGAGCGGGGCCTGGTGCAGGTGGCCGAAGGCCGGGCCATCCTCACCACCCTGACGGTGGAGGAAAACCTGCAGCTGGGCGCCTACACCCGGCAGGACAAGGAGGGCATCCCCGCCTCCATGGAAGAGGTGTACCAGCTCTTCCCCCGCCTCAAGGAACGCTCCCAGCAGTTCGCCGGCAACCTTTCCGGCGGCGAGCAGCAGATGCTGGCCATCGGCCGGGCCCTCATGGCCAAGCCCAAACTCCTGCTGCTGGACGAGCCCTCCATGGGCCTGGCCCCCATCGTGGTGCAGGAAATCTTCCGCATCCTGGTGGAGATCAACCGCCGCGGCCTCACCATCCTGCTGGTGGAGCAGAACGTGCGCCAGGCCCTGAAGATCGCCAAGCACGGCTACGTCATCGAGACCGGCAAGATCGTGCTGGCCGATTCCGGCGCCAACCTGCTGGCCAACCCCAAGGTGGAAGAAGCCTACCTGGGCGGCTGACACGCCCGAGCGGGAGTGGCCGACAGGCCACTGCCCCACAAACAAGAAGGGACGCCATTCTCCCGGCACACCGGGCCAGGAATGGCGTCCCTTCTGTATTTCAGCGGCCCTATCTGAGCGGTGACGGGCCCCATAGCCTTCCCATCAAAGCGGCCGCCCAGGGGCGATACAAAATTGCCACCTGCCGGCATAGCAGGCCGACATCTTGTTCCTCCGGGGTTATCGAAGCTCGGGTTGCACCGGCTTTCCGCCAGGAACGAATGTGGTGGGAATAGTCCCGATGCAACCGTGCGCAAAAAACTGGAGACATGACATTTGGCTGGCCGACTGGCAAAATCAGCGCCACATTGAACCAGTCACGCATGCCGCGCATGACCGCCATCGATCCCCACAAATATTGCCGCCAATCTAGCGGAAGCCTCTATTGGGGAGCGCCCCAGGCTGCCGCGTTTTCTGGCTTATACGGCAGTTTTGCCGTCTACTTCACGTTAGAAGCTTATGCCTACAAAACCACTTGACCGCTTGATGTTTGTCCAAGGAGGGCTGTGCTTCTTCTGCAAGCAACCGTTGCCGAAGGCTGAGGCAAGCGTTGAGCACTTGTTCGCCAGTTCCAACGGTGGGAGCAACAACGACGAAAACTGCGTCGCATGCTGCAAGTCAGTCAACGCACTGCTCGGCAGCATGTCACTCAAAGAGAAATTTCAGGTTGTTCTCAATCAAAAAGGGCAGTTCAAGTGCCCGAACGGTACGGGTTCTGTCAAAACTGCTACTCCATCGAAGGCTCCGCCTGCCGTCACGCCTCAAGCAAAACCTAAAACTCCACCCAAGGTAGCAGCCGTCGTCAAAACCAAAGATGACAAGCTGGCTTTTGTTGTCGCCAATCTGAAACAGCGCGGCAATTCCAAGCCGCGCACCCTCAAGACGCTTACAAGCACTATTGCCTCGCTTTACCCCAAAGGTGTGTCCAAAACAGAGTTGGCTTCATTGCTTCAGCAATTGCAATCAACAGGCAAGGTCATCGTCAAAGAGAACAAGGTGACTTATGCGCTTTGAATCACCAGCTTCTCGCCCGGCGCTCAACCTCGCTCCTTTTGGTCGCTGGACGCTGCGCGATAAAGCCACGCAGCGCCGGTTAGCTCTACCTTGGGCGTCGCATGGCTAGCATCGACACGGACCTGTTGCTCCTGATCGCCATTGCGGTGATCGCCGTTTGGGTGCTCGTAACCATGTGGCGGTACGTTTCGATTCAATCTCAGAAGGAATTGATACAGCAAGAACAGGACATATTCGGGGATGCTTTGAGTCCCGAAAATCGAGAGTTCATGGCCGTGGTCGTCCCTCGGTTTGCTTCACCTCTAGGGTTTCTTGTAGCTGTTGCAGTGATCGCACTCCTCGCCATTGCAAAAGTTGTCGGCTATCTCTAGCAGGCAATTACCGCTCTGGATCGGAAGCCGCCGTAAAGCAATGGCCGGTCTGCAAGCAGAACCGGCCATTTTTCATTGGGCACACCACGGCAACCGATGACCCGGCTAAGAGCCCGCGGGCTGCCCTCGAGTCACTGAGTGGCAAGGCTGGAAGTCCACTGGGTAGATGCCTCCCGATGCACCGGAATGGCTGCATTCGTGGGCATGCCCGGCGCGGCGCATAAGAAAAGACAAAACGGCTATTTCCGCCCGGGGCCGGGCGGGCCCTACAGTGGCCGGCACAACGATCACCGTGAGCCGACCATGCCCGACATCTACAACACCATCACCGAGGCTGCCGCCGAGGTTACCGCCCGCATCGCCGAGGTGCTGGAAATCCGTGCCGCCGAACCCCAGCAGAGACGCATGCTGGAAACCTATCTGGCGGAGATTCCCTTCCCTGCCGACGCCCGGGTCCTGGAAGTGGGCTGCGGCACCGGCGCCGTCGCCCGCCGTCTGGCCGCCTGGCCCGGGGTGGTGGAAGTGGTGGGCCTGGACCCTTCCCCCATCTTCCTCGCCAAGGCCCGGGAACTGGGCGCCCACCTGCCCCACCTTTCCTTCCGCGAAGGCGGCGCCCACGGCCTGCCCTTTGCCGACGGCCACTTCGACGTGGTCATCTTCCACACCACCCTGTGCCACCTCTCCCAGCCCCTGGACGCGCTGCAGGAGGCCCACCGGGTGCTGCGTCCCGGCGGCCGCCTGGCGGTGTTCGACGGCGATTACGCCTCCACCACCTTCGGCACCGGCGACCTGGACCCCCTGGAAATCTGCGCCCACGCCTTCCGCGAGCATTTCATCGACGACAGCTGGATCGCCCGCCGCACGCCCCTGCTGGCGCGTCAAGCCGGCTTCCGGGTGGATGCCTTCCACAGCCACGGCTACACCGAGAGCAGCGCTCCCAGCTATCTCTACACGGTGGTGGACCGGGGCGCCGATGCCTTGGCGGAAGAAGGCCGCATCGGCCGCCCCCTGGCGGAGGCCCTCAAGGCCGAAGCCCGGCGCCGGGCGGAGGCCCATCAGTTCTTCGGCCACATCGGCTACACCAGCCTCATCGCCGAGCGCCTCTAGCCGCCGGGCGCCCCTGCCCTGGCGGGCGTCGATGCCGGTGACGGCATAGACGTCGGCCACCGGCGCCACGCTGCGTCGCGGCCGCCACGTCAGGGATTTGCCCAGGGGCCGCATCAGCGGTTATGGTCGGGGCATGGTGGCCGCCGGGGGGAAAGCCCTAGAATGGCGGCTGCGACCTTCACCTGGAGTCTGGCATGCCGCCCCGGAAACACCCCGCCCGTCTGGCCCTTGTCCTGCTGTCCCTCGCCTGTCTCGCCGCCCCGGTGGCGCCGGCGGCAGCGGCGCCGCTGAAGGTGCTCGGTTTCGACGACATGAGCTGCCAGGCCTGGGTCCGCTCCCGGGACGAGGCGGAGCAGCGGGCCCTCTACCTGGCCTGGATGCGCGGCGTCCTCACCGGCCACAACTACGCCCGGCAGAGCCAGCAGGTTTCCGCCATTTCCAGCGGCACCATCGAGAACTACGTCAATCGCTATTGCAGCGAAAAGCCCACGGGGGATTTCGGCGACGCCATCCTGCGCCTTTCCGACCAGTTCTCCGGCCGCAACGCGATCCTCACCAAATAATCGGCGGAGCCTGTCCATGAGCAAGAAGAGCATCGACCACCAACGCCTGGACCAGGTGGTACTGGCAGCCCGCCAGGCCCGGGACGAACGGGAAAAGGGCTACCGGGAACGGGCCCTGAAGATTTATCCGTGGATCTGCGGCCGCTGCGGCCGGGAGTTCACCCACAGCAACCTGCGGGAGCTGACGGTGCACCACCGGGACCACAACCACGACAATAATCCCGTGGACGGCAGCAACTGGGAGTTGCTGTGCCTCTACTGCCACGACAACGAACACCAGAAGCAGATCGAGTTCGACCAGGGCAACCGGGCCACCAACGGCTTTGGCGGCGGCGCCAGCCATTCCCCCTTCGCCAACCTGAAGGCCCTCCTGGGCAAGGGCGAAGGTTCGGACTAGGCCCGCTGCGGCATCAACAGTGACAGCCGGGGCCCAGGTCCGCACCGGCCCGGCCGCCCCGCTTTTCCCCAGGACTTTCCTGATCGCGCCGGCCTCTGGGACCGGCCCTCTTCCTTCACCAGCCAGACACCCGTTGCATGGATTCCCGACCGGCACGCCCCCAGGCGCCCCTGTGCACCCGCTGCGCCCACTACTACATCACCCACGACGTGAGCTTTCCCTACGGCTGCCGGGCCCTGGACTTCAAGAGCCGGCGCCCGCCCATTCTTGAAGTGCAGGACGCTTCGGGCCTGGAGTGCCAGTACTTCCTGGCCAAGAGCGGCCCCCGGGCCTAGCGGCGGATGCCGCTGTGGCGGGCCTTGCGCCGCCAGCAGGCGGGCGTCTGCAAGGCCAGCGTATCCACCGGCTTGCTGCCGAACAGGGCCTGGGCGAAAGCCCGGCGCTCCCGTTCTTCCTGGGTGACGCCGGCGATGTGTTCAAACCATTTCTGAAGGCGGTTCATGGCGACTGGCTCCTCGATGTCGGATGGATTGCAAGGTTCGGTACGGTTCGAAATGCCGTCCTTGGATGCAAGAATATCCGACTACTGTATAAATGTACAGTAGTCGGATATTCGGCTTCCCCGCGCCCGGGACGAGGCCGCTGCAAGGGCCGTCCGCCGGGCCTGGCAGCTGCCACGGAAGCCAATAGGGACGGCCTTCTCCACAGGGCGCTGGGCCGCCGGGCCCGGGAGTGCTATGTTCCGCCCTGCACTCAACACGGAGCCCCGCCCATGGCCTGGGAGAACACCCCGCAGACCTTCACCTCGGAACGCGGCCTGCGGGCCGCCCTCATCTTCGCCCTGGCGGCCGAACGCCTGTCCCTCTATTACGAACACGGCCAGTGGCTCACCGAGGCCCAGGGCGCCACCCTGGCCGCCGACTGGCTGGCCCGCTCCAAGCAGACCATGGCCCTGGCTGAGCGCCGCCATCTGGCCGGCCTCAGCGACCGCCTGGCCCGGGACATCGCCGCCTCCCTGTCCCGGGAGGCGGGCCTGTACACGGCCCATGAAATGCTCGAGTCCCTCGATCCGAACTATCATTCCGACATGGCCCAGACCCTCATGGCCGAATGTGAGCGCCTGCTCGACAGCGAACCGGCGCCCTGAGCCGCCCCCCTGCCCGGGGCCAGCCCCCGGGCGCTTCGCCCGCAACGACAAGAACAACCATGAAATCCGTCGACCGACACCTGTGGCAACGCTTCACCGGCATTGCCGCGCCCTACTGGCGCAGCGAGGAGAAATGGAAGGCCTGGGGACTGCTGGTGCTGCTGGTGCTGCTGCTCCTGGGTCAGACCCGCTTCGCCGTGCTCTTCAACGAGCAGACCGGGGAATTCACCTCGGCCCTGGCGGCCCGGGACGAGCCCCGCTTCTGGGATGCAATCCAGCTCTGCCTGGTCCTGCTGGCGGTGGCCGTGCCCATCTACGGCTTCTACTACTACGTGCGCGACAAGCTGGGCCTGCACTGGCGGCGCTGGCTGACCCACCGCTTCCTCGACAACTATTTCAGCCACCGGCACTTCTACGAGCTCAACGCCGAGACGGCCATCGACAACCCGGACCAGCGCATCGCCGAAGACATCAACACCTTCACCCAGCGCTCCCTCTTCTTCCTCCTCATCTTCATCGGCGCCGTGCTGCAGCTGGCGGCCTTCAGCCACGTGCTGTGGTCCATCTCCCGGGACCTGGTGTATTTCCTGGTGGTCTATGCGCTGGCCGGCACCCTCATCACCATCTTCGTCTTCGGCAAGCCCCTCATCGGCCTCAATTTCCACCAGCTGCGCAAGGAGGCGGATTTCCGCTTCAGCCTGGTGCGGGTGCGGGAAAATGCCGAGTCCATCGCCTTCTACCGGGGCGAGGCCCAGGAAGCCCACCAGGTGAAGCAGCGCTTCGCCAAGGCCTTCAACAACTTCAACAAGCTGATCCGCAAGCAGCTCAGCCTCAACCTCTTCCAGTACGCCTACACCCTGCTCACCATGGTGCTGCCCGCCGCCATCATTTCCTCCCGGGTGCTGTCGGGGGAACTGGAGGTGGGCCGCGCCATCCAGGCCGCCGGCGCCTTTGCCGCCGTGCTCGGGGCCATTTCCGTGATCGTGGAGAACTTCGAGGGCCTGAGCCGCTTCGCCGCCGGGGTGGACCGGCTGGACGCCTTCGCCCGCATCATGTCCGGCCAGCTGCCGGAGCAGCACCGCAGCGCCGGCCACATTGAACTGCTGGAGGAGCCGCGCCTGTCCCTAGAGCGGGTCACCCTGCAGACGCCCGACGACGGACGGGTGCTGGTGCGGGACCTGTCCCTCCAGATCACCCCGGGGGAAGGGCTGCTCATCGTCGGCGAAAGCGGCAGCGGCAAGAGCTCCCTGCTACGAGCCATCGCCGGCCTGTGGTCGGTCGGCAGCGGCAGCATCACCTGCCCGCCCAGCGAGGACATCCTGTTCCTGCCCCAGCAGCCCTACATGCTGCTCGGCACCCTGCGCAGCCAGCTGCTCTACCCCAAGCGGGAACAGCACATCAGCGACGCCGAACTGCTGCACCTGCTGGAGCGGGTGAACCTGCCCGACCTGGCCGGCCGGGTCGGTGGCCTGCATGTGGAGCGGGACTGGGGCAAGGTCCTCTCCGTCGGCGAACAGCAGCGCCTGGCCTTCGCCCGGGTGCTCCTGAGCAAGCCCCGCTACGCCATGCTGGACGAGGCCACCAGCGCCCTGGACATCGCCAACGAGGAAAGCCTCTACCGCACCCTGGCCACCACCGATACCACCCTGATCAGCGTCGGCCACCGCACCACCATCCTCAAATACCACCGCCAGGTGCTGGAACTCACCGGCAACGGCCAGTGGCAACGCCACCGGGCTGAGAGTTATCGCTTCATGCAGTGAGGCCGGGCGCGGGGAACAGCCCGCCGCCCCGATTTTCCTTGGTGCGGGCGGCCCAAGTGGCTATCATGGCCGACCCTCTGGCTGGCTTTCCCCATGATCACCCTCAAGAACATCGTCCTGCGCCGCGGTACCAAGGTGGTGCTGGACCGCGCTTCCGTCACCATCAACCCCGGCGAAAAGGTCGGCCTGGTGGGGCGCAACGGCGCCGGCAAGTCCTCCCTCTTCGCCCTGCTCAACGGCAACCTGCACGAAGACGGTGGCGACGTTTCCATCCCCAGCCAGTGGCGCATGGCCCAGGTGGCCCAGGACATGTCGGAGACCGAGCAGAGCGCCACCGACTTCGTCATCGAGGGCGACACCGTGCTGCTGGCCGCCCAGCAGGAGGTGGCCGCCGCCGAGGCCAGCGACGACGGCATGCGCATGGCCCATGCCTATACCGCCCTCTACGACGCCGGCGCCCACGATGCTCCGGCCCGGGCCCAGGCCCTGATCCTGGGCCTCGGCTTCCACGTCGATGAACTCTCCCAGCCGGTGAACAGCTTCTCCGGCGGCTGGCGCATGCGCCTGCAGCTGGCCCGGGCCCTGATGTGTCCTTCCGACCTCTTGCTGCTGGACGAGCCCACCAACCACCTGGATCTGGACGCCCTGGTCTGGCTCGAAGCCTGGCTCAAGCGCTACACCGGCACCCTGGTGATGATCAGCCACGACCGGGAATTCCTCGACGCCATCACCAACGTCACCCTGCACATCGACAACGCCAAGCTGGTGCGCTACGGCGGCAACTACAGCACCTTCGAGGACATGCGGGCCGAGCAGATGCTGCTGCAACAGGCCACCCTGGCCAAGCAGCAGGAAAAGATCGCCCACCTGCAGAAGTTCATCGACCGCTTCAAGGCCAAGGCCAGCAAGGCCAAGCAGGCCCAGAGCCGGGTCAAGGCCCTGGAGCGCATGGAGAAGATCGCCCCGGTGCTGGCCGACGCCGAATTCACCTTCGAATTCAAAGAGCCCCTCAACCTGCCCAACCCCATGCTCTCCCTGCTCGGCGCCGATATCGGCTACCCGCCGGCGGAGGATGCGGCGCCCGGCACGCCGCCCACGGTCATCGTGCGCGGCATCAACCGCTCGGTGCATGCGGGCCAGCGCATCGGCATCCTGGGGGCCAACGGCCAGGGCAAGTCCACCCTGGTCAAGACCATCGCCCGGGACCTGGCGCCCATCGCCGGCGACCTGACCGAGGGCAAGGGCCTCAACATCGGCTACTTCGCCCAGCAGGAACTGGACGTGCTGCGGCCTGAGGACACGCCCCTGGAACACATGATCCGCCTGGCCAAGGAAGTCATCGCCGCCGGCCGCAGCGGCTACGTGGCGGGCAAGGAACAGGACCTGCGCAACTTCCTCGGCACCTTCAACTTCAGCGGCGACATGGTCAAGCAGCCGGTGGGCACCATGAGCGGCGGCGAGAAGGCCCGCCTGGTGCTGTGCATGATCGTCTGGCAGCGCCCCAACCTCTTGCTGCTGGACGAACCCACCAACCACCTGGACCTCTCCACCCGGGAGGCCCTCAGCGTGGCTCTGAACGAGTTCGAAGGCACGGTGATGCTGGTCAGCCACGACCGGGCCCTGCTGCGCTCGGTGTGCGACGAGTTCTGGCTGGTGGCCGACGGCGCCGTGGGTCCCTACGACGGCGATCTGGACGACTACCAGCGCTACCTGCTGGACGAAGCCCGCCGCGCCCGGGAGGCGGCCAGCGCCTCGCGCCGGCAGGTGGAAGCCTGAGAAGCCCTCCGGTCCCAAACAAAAAACGCCACCGCAAAGGTGGCGTTTTCGTTTCAGCACCCCACTACAGCAGCGGCGGTATCCAGGCCAGCAGCAGGCCCGCGGCGCCGCAGCCCAGGATCACCGGGATCACCCCCAGCTGGTAGCGGAACAGGGCCAGCCCCGCCCCCAGGCCCAGCACCAGGGCCGGCCACTCGAAGGCCCCGCCCCAGCCCGCCGGCCACAACACATGCCAGGCAAAGAACAGCGCCAGGTTGAGGATCACCCCCACCACCGCCGCCGTGATGCCGGTGAGGGGGGCGGTGAATTTCAACTGGCCGTGGGTGGATTCCACCAAGGGCCCGCCCAGCTGGATGAAGACGAAAGACGGCAGGAAGGTGAAGAAGGTCACCGCCAGGGCCGCCACGGCCCCGGCCAGGAAGAGATGGTCGGCGCCGAACAGGGCCTGGTTCCAGCCGCCGACGAAGCCGACGAAGGTCACCACCATGATCAGGGGCCCGGGCGTGGTTTCCCCCAGGGCCAGGGCGTCGATCATCTGGGCCGGGGACAGCCACTGGTAATGCTCCACCGCGCCCTGGAAGACATAGGGCAGCACTGCATAGGCGCCGCCGAAAGTGAGCAGGGCCGCCTTGGTGAAGAACCAGCCCATCTGGCTCAAGGCGCCGGCCCAACCGAACAGCCCCGCCAGCACCGCCATGGCTCCGGCCCACAGGCCCAGGCCCAGCAGCAGGACCCGGGCAAAGCGGCCCCAGGTGAAACGGGCATGGGCCGGCGGCGGCGTCTCGTCGTCGATGAGGGCCGGCCCGAAATGCTTCTGTGTGACCCCGTGGCCGCCCCCGGCCTGGAACCAGGCCGGCCGCCAACGCCCGCCCAGAGCCCCCAGCAGGCCGGCCCCCAGGACGATGGCGGGGAACGGCAGCCCCAGGGCGAAGATGGCGAGGAAGGCGGCGGCGGCGATGGCCACCAGGGCCCGGTTACGCAGCACCCGGGAACCGATGCGCCAGGCGGCCAGTGCGACGATGGCCGTCACCGCCGGCTTGATGCCGTAAAGCACCCCGGCCACCGCCGGCACCTGGCCGAAGGCCAGGTACACCCAGGCCAGGCCGATCAGCAGCAGCAGGGAAGGCAACACGAACAGCCCGCCGGCCATGAGGCCGCCCACGGTGCGATGCATCATCCAGCCGATGTAGGTGGCCAGCTGCTGGGCCTCGGGACCGGGCAGCACCATGCAGTAGTTGAGGGCGTGGAGAAAGCGCCGCTCGGAAATCCAGCGTTTCTTCTCCACCAGATCGCTATGCATGATGGCGATCTGCCCCGCCGGCCCGCCGAAGCTGATGCAGCCCAGCTTCAGCCAGTAGCGGAAGGCCTGGCCCGGGGAGACGGCAGGAGGAGCGGCGCCCTCGGCAGGCTGGCTTGTTGCGGGTGGGGCGGACATGGGTTCGGTCATGGGCAAGGAACGTGGGTCAAGGTTACGGCACTGCCGTGACGATACTATTTAATCCGCTGCCGCGTACCGGCCCAGGAGCCGCAGCCCATGGGGGAAGCCACGCCAACATGGGCCGCCGGGAGGCTGGCGACGTACAATCCATTGGCATCCCTTCGGAGCCCTGTCGGTATGACCCTCGCCCCTCCCCCCGGATTCCGCACCCTGCTGCTGGTGGACGACGAACCGGCCCTGCTCAACGCCCTCAAGCGGGAATTCCGCAGCGCCCCCTATGAGGTGCTGACCGCCACCAGCGGCGAGGAGGCCCTGGCGGTACTGGCCGACCGCGACGTCCAGGTCATCCTCTCCGACTACCGCATGCCCGGCATGAGCGGCGTCGAATTCCTGGCCCAGGCCCGGGCCCTGCGCCCCGACGCCGTGCGCATGGTCCTTTCCGGCTATGCCGACATCGGTGCCGTCATCGCCGCCATCAACCAGGGCAACATCTACAAATTCCTCAACAAGCCCTGGGACGGAGAGGAACTGCGGGCGGTCACCGCCCAGGCCTTCGCCCATCACGCCCTGGTGCGCCGCGGCGCCCAGTTTTCCCAGATTTTCGAGAACACCAGCGAAGGCATTTTCATCCTCGACCGGGAGGGACGCTTCGAAACGGTCAATGGCGCCTTCTGCGCCATCACCGGCTACAGCGAGGCCGACATCGTCGGCCAGGACCACCACTGCCTGCTGCTGCCCCAGCCGGGACGGCCGACGCCGGAGTTCATGCAGGAACTGGCCGATGGCGGCCACTGGCGCGGCGAACTGTGGCTGCAGCGCCGGGACGGCCAGGTCTTCCCCGCCGCCCTGACCCTGTCGCCGGTGTGCGACGGCAACCGGCGGCTGGTCCAGGTGGTGGGCCTGTGCGCCGACATCACCGAACGCAAGGGAAGGGAAATCGCCCTCCTCGAAAGCGAAAAGCGCTTTCGGGATTTCATGGAATTCGCCCCGGTGGGCATGGCCATCGTCAATCTGGACGGCCGCCTGGGCAAGGTGAACCAGGCCCTCTGCCAGATTCTCGGCTACTCCCGGGAAGCCCTGGAGCGCCTCAGTTTCGAGGACCTGACCCCGGACGAGGACCTGGCCGCCGACCTGGCCATGTGGCGCCGCCTGCGCCAGGGCGAAATGCCGGTGTGGCAGGCGGAGAAGCGCTACCTGCGCAGCGACGGCAGCCCGGTGTGGGTGGAGCTGACGGCCGCCGTGCTGCGCAGCACCCAAGGTGTGGCCCAGTGCTTCGACGTCCAGGTGGAGGACATCAGCGAACGCCGCCGGGACCAGGAGAAGATCCGCCAGCTGGCCTATTTCGACGCCCTCACCGGCCTGCCCAATCGGCGCCTGCTGCAGGACCGGCTGGAACAGGCCCTGCTGCGGGCCCGGCGCCACCAGCAGCAGGTGGGCGTGCTGTTCCTCGACCTGGACCATTTCAAGCAGGTCAATGACGTGCATGGCCACGAAGTGGGCGACGAGCTGCTCAGCGCCGCCGCCCGGCGCCTCACCCGCTGCGTGCGCCAGGGCGACACCGTGGCGCGCCAGGGGGGCGACGAATTCATCGTGGTGCTGGCCGAGGTGGGAGCGCCGGCAGGGGTCATCCGGGCGGCTGAAACCATCATCGCCAGCCTGGCGGCACCCTATGAGCTGGGCCAGGCCCGCATCCGGGTGGACGTCATCACCGCCAGCGTCGGCATCGCCCTCTTCCCCGCCCACGGCAGCGACAGCCAGACCCTGATGAAACATGCGGACCTGGCCATGTACGCCGCCAAGCAGGCCGGGCGCAACGGCTACCGCATCTACGACGAGGGCCTGGCGCCGGGAGGCTGAAAGCCTCGGGACAGACGACAGCTGCAAGGAGACGAGCGGCTCACTGCCACGCCGCAGCCGGCTGGCGACCGATGAACTCGGCCAGCTTCTCCCGCATCTCCAGGGCCGAATGGCGGCAGTAGATCAGGGGCACGTCGCTCTTCTCCGCCTGGCGGCGCACGTGGCGCAGCAGTTCGTGGTTCACCCGGGCGCAGACCACCACCACCAGCCGGGTGCGGGAGGGAATGACCCGGCGCGAATCGCCGGCCTTGCGCCCGCTCCAGTGCTCGGTGGGGGCATCGAGCAGGGCCGGCGCCAGGCGGGCCACTTCGTTTTCGATGGTGCGCACGTTGTCGGCGCCGACGATGAGCAGTGACATTGCGATCTCCTATCCTGATCCGCCGGCCCTCGAGAAGGAAGGCCCCTGGGCATTAAGAATGCCGTTGCGGCAAAAGCAGATTGCCTTTTCGCAAATAGACCATCCAATACTTATTGTTGATGTTTTTATTTCTTTACGGAATAACAAAACTCACTGCTGCCAGGGCAGGCCCCGCTGCCGCCAGCCGTTGAGGATGCGCCGCCCCTGGGCGTCCTTCGCCCCTTCGAAGCCTTCCAGCACGTTGTACACCTGCCGGTAGCCCGCCTGCCGCAGCAGTTCCGCCGCCCGGTGGGAACGCTGGCCGGAGCGGCAGATGAGCAGCACCAGCGCCTGCGTCGCCACCTCCCGGCGCACCTGGGCGACGAAGTCCGGGTTCTCCTCCCAGTCCGGATAGCGCATGAATTCCACCTCCCGGGCCCCGGGAATGGCGCCCACCAGTTCCCGCTCGGCCTCGCTGCGCACGTCCACCAGGCAGGCATCGGAACGCAGCTTGAGCAGCAGCCAGGCCTCTTCCGGCGTCAGAGCGCCGGCGTAGGCCAGCCGTTCCGCCACTCCCCGGGCATGGGCCCGGGCCAGGATCAGTTCGTCTTCCATGGTGCTTTCCTCTCCATTTTTCCCTCCTTGCATGGATACCGTGTTCGCCGCCCCGGCGGGCGGCCCCGGCAAGACCTGGGCACCGGGCCCGCTTCCCGGGCCGGATGGCAGTTCATGCACGCCGTAGCTGGCCAGGCTGCCCAGGGCCAGCACGGCCCGGGCGTCGATGCCGTCCTGGGCCTCGATCAGCGCCTCCAGCCTGGGGACGGCCATGTCGGCCCGGAGATCGAGCAGGGCGCCGGGCCGGCCCCGGTGGATGCGGGCCAGCCGCTCGCCCAGGTCGACGCAACGCGCAGCGGCGGGATGGCCTTGGACCAGATACAGGGGCATGACAACCTCATGGCGTGGGAATGGCTGCACTCTAGCCAGGGCTCTTCATGCACTGAAGTTCCATTTTTTTATTCCCTTATTCCCGAAAGGGCGAAAACCCTGTCAATGCTGGCCCTGGCGCCATCCCCGGGAGAGCCGAAAAAGGGGCCGATGATGCCGCCAGGGGCAAAATCGATATAACCAACAGATATCAAATCATTCGCTTTTATTCTTTTTGTAAAAATCGGCTTGGAATTACAGTGGGCGACATCCCAGGAGCGCCATGACTGCCGCAACCGGCCACGGCGCCCCTTCCCGGGCCGGCCCCAATCTCCACCTGTCCCCGCCGGCCCCCTTCGTCTTCCAGCCGAACCGAGATTCCATGACCGATACCGCCGCCACCCTCGCTCCTTCCGCCACCCTGCCCCGCTCCAGCCTGGACCTGATCGGGGCCACCCCCCTGGTGGAAGTGACCCACTTCGACACCGGCCCCTGCCGTCTCTTCCTCAAGCTGGAAAGCCAGAATCCGGGCGGCTCCATCAAGGACCGGGTGGCCCGTTCCATGATCGACGCCGCCGAGAAGGAAGGCCTGATCAAGCCCGGCTCCACCCTGGTGGAGGCCACCGCCGGCAACACCGGTCTGGCCCTCACCCTGGTGGGTGCCCAGCGCGGTTACAAGGTGGTGCTGGTGGTGCCGGACAAGATGAGCCAGGAAAAGATCTTCGCCCTGAAGGCCCTGGGGGCCCGGGTGGTGATGACCCGCTCCGACGTGGGCGTCGGCCATCCCGAGTACTACCAGGACATGGCCCAGCGCCTGGCCAGCGAGATTCCCGGCGCCTGGTATGTGAACCAGTTCGGCAACCCCAACAATCCCAAGGCCCACGAGACCGGCACCGGGCCGGAACTGTGGTCCCAGCTGAAGGGCCGCATCGACGCCGTGGTCTGCGGCGTCGGCAGCGGCGGCACCCTCACCGGCCTGACCCGCTTCTTCCGCCAGAAATCGCCCCGGGTGAAGATGGTGCTGGCCGATCCGGCCGGCTCCGTGCTGGCCGACTACGTGGCCCACGGCTACATCAAGGAGGCCGGCTCCTGGCTGGTGGAAGGCATCGGCGAGGATTTCATCCCCCCCATCTGCGACCTCACCGGGGTGCGCGAGGCCTACACCGTGCCCGACGCCGAGAGCTTCGCCGCCGCCCGGGAACTGCTGCGCAAGGAAGGCATCATGGGCGGCTCCTCCACCGGCACCCTGCTGGCCGCGGCCCTGCGCTACTGCCGCACCCGCACCAAGCCGGAGCACGTGGTCACCTTCGTCTGCGACCATGGCAACCGCTATCTCTCCAAGATGTACAACGACTTCTGGATGGCGGACCAGGGCTTCCTGCCCAAGGACGTGCGGGGCGACCTGCGGGACATCATCGGCCGCCGCGCCGACGAGGGCGCCGTGGTCACCGTGGCGCCGACGGATACGGTGCTCACCGCCTACGGCCGCTTCAAGCTCTACGACGTCTCCCAGCTGCCGGTGACCAATGACGAAGGCCGGATCGTCGGCCTCATCGACGAATCGGACCTGCTGCTGGCCATCACCAAGGACGAGGCCAACTTCCGCCAGCCGGTGAAGAAATTCATGACCAGCCGCCTCACCACCCTGCCCCCCACGGCCCCCATCAGCGACCTGCTGCCCCTCTTCGACCAGGGCCTGGTGCCCATCGTGGTGGACGGCGACCGCTTCCTCGGCCTGGTGACCCGCATCGACCTGCTCAACCACCTGCGGCGCAAGCTGAAGAGCTAAGACCTCAATCTTTTGCCACAGAGGGCACAGAGAACACAGAGTAAAACCCAAAGGACCGTTAGCTTGCCGGGGTGCAGGAAAAGCGCCCCCGGCATTTCTGGCGCCGATGGTTTTCCCCTCTGTGCTCTCTGTGTCCTCTGTGGCTCCGTTTTTAGATTTTTTTCGAGCTCCCCATGACCCACAAACAAGGTTTTGCCACCCGCGCCATCCATGCCGGCCAGGAGCCGGACCCCACCACCGGCGCCGTCTCCATCCCCATCTACGCCACCTCCACCTACGTCCAGCCGGCCCTCAACGAGCCGAAGCAGTACGCCGGGGCCACCTTCGACTACGCCCGCAGCGCCAACCCCACCCGCCTGGCCCTGGAACGCTGCATCGCCGACCTGGAAGGGGGCGCCTTCGCCACCGCCACAGGCTTTGCCTTCGCCTCGGGCCTGGCCGCCAGCGCCACGGTGCTGGAACTGCTGCCCGCCGGCAGCCATGTGGTGGCCTCCGACGACCTCTACGGCGGCTCGGTGCGCCTCTTCAACCGGGTGCGCAGCAATTCCGCCGACCTCAAGGTGACCTATGCCGACTTCTCCTCCAGGGAGAGCATCGAGGCTGCCATCACCCCGGAAACCAAGCTGCTGTGGGTGGAAACCCCGAGCAATCCGCTCTTGAAGCTGGTGGATCTGGACCTGGTGGCCGCCATCGGCAAGGACCGGGGCCTCCTCACCGTGGCCGACAACACCTTCGCCAGCCCCTGGATCCAGCGGCCCCTGGAACACGGCTTCGACATCGTGGTGCATTCGGCCACCAAGTACTTGAACGGCCATTCCGACGTGATCGCCGGCGTGGCCGTCACTGCCCGAGCGGATCTGGCGGAACGCCTGGCCTTCCTGCAGAACGCCGCCGGCGCAGTGCTGGGGCCTTTCGACGCTTTCCTCGCCCTGCGCGGTTTGAAGACCCTGGCCCTGCGCATGGAACGCCACTGCGCCAACGCCGAGGCCATCGCCCGCTGGCTGGAACAGCATCCGGCCATCGAGAAGGTCCATTACCCCGGCCTGGCAAGCCACCCCCAGCATGAACTGGCCAAGCGCCAGATGCGCGGCTTCGGCGGCATGGTCTCCGCCGTGGTCAAGGGCGGCCTGCCGGCGGCGAAGAAGCTGCTGGAAAACACCAAAATCTTCGTCCTGGCCGAAAGCCTGGGCGGGGTGGAAAGCCTGATCGAACTGCCGGCCCTGATGACCCACGCTTCGGTCCCCCCTGAGCAGCGCCGCCGCATCGGCATCGACGACGGCCTGGTACGCCTTTCCGTCGGCGTGGAAGACGTGGAAGACCTGCTGGCCGATCTGGAACAGGCCCTCAAGTAATAACAAAAGGAGAACAGCACATGAGCGAAGAAGCCCTGGTACTGCGGCAGGACAAGGACGGCATCGCCCGCCTCACCCTCAACCGCCCCGCCGCCCGCAACGCCCTTTCCCGGCCCATGATCGCCGCCCTGCAGGCCGAGTTCGACCGCATCGCCGCGGACCCGTCTATCGGCGTGGTGATCCTGGCCGGCAACGGCCCGGCCTTCTGCGCCGGCCACGACCTGAAGGAAATGCGCGGGGCCGATTACGGCGAACGCTATGCCGAAGACCTTTTCGAGGCCTGCGCCCGGCTCATGCAGCGCATCGTCAGCCTGCCCCAGCCGGTGATCGCCCGGGTGCATGGCATCGCCACCGCCGCCGGGGCCCAGCTGGTGGCCAGCGCCGACCTGGCCATCGCCACGGACGACGCCCGCTTCGCCACGCCCGGCGTCAATATCGGCCTCTTCTGCTCCACTCCCATGGTGGCTTTGTCGCGCAATATCTCCCACAAGCACGCCCTGCAGATGCTGCTCACCGGCGACCTCATCGACGCCCCCACGGCCCTGCGTTTCGGCCTTATCAACGAGCACGTGTCCGGGGAACAACTGGATGTCGCGGTGGAAGCATTGGCGGTTAAAATCGCCAGCAAGTCGCGCCACACCCTGGCCGTGGGCAAAGCCGCCTACTACCGCCAGGCCGAGCTGCCCCTGGACGAGGCCTACGCCTACGCCAAGGGGGTGATGGTGCACAATCTCCAGGCCAGGGACGCCCGGGAAGGCATCGATGCCTTCATCGACAAGCGCCACCCCACCTGGTGCCACGGCTAACGCGGCAGACCCGAGGGGAACCCGGGGCCGCCCGCCCCACCCCTCACACGGAACACTTGCATGAGCGAACTTGCCACCCTGCGCCAGGTCCTGAAAGAAAACCGCACCATCGCCGTGGTCGGCCTCTCCGCCGACTGGAACCGCCCCAGCTACTTCGCCGCCAAGTACATGCAGGAACGGGGCTACCGCATCATCCCGGTGAATCCCAAGTACCCGGAGATCCTGGGGGAGAAGTGCTACCCGGACTTGAAATCCATTCCCGAGAAGGTGGATATCGTGGACGTCTTCCGCAAGCCGGAAGACTGCGTGCCCATCGCCCGGGAAGCGGTGGCCATCGGCGCCAAGGTCTTCTGGATGCAGTTGGGCGTAATCAATGAGGAAGCCCGCCACATCGCCGAAGCCGCCGGCCTCACGGTGGTCGAGGACCGCTGCGTCAAGATCGAATACGCCCGCCTCTTCGGCGGCCTCAATTTCATGGGCGTGAATACGGGCATCGTCTCCTCCCGTAGACCCACCTGATCCGTCCGATTTCCCGAAAGCACACCATGGCCGACCACCAGTTCGGGTTCGACACCCTTTCCCTCCACGCCGGGCAGGTGCCCGACGCCGCCACCGGCAGCCGGGCCACGCCCATCTACCAGACCGCCGCCTACGTCTTCGATTCGCCTGAGCACGCCGCCAGCCTGTTCAACCTGCAGACCTTCGGCAACGTCTATTCCCGCCTCTCCAACCCCACCGTGGCCGTGCTGGAAGAGCGCATCGCCGCCCTGGAAGGGGGCAAGGCCGCGGTCGCAGTAGCCTCCGGCATGGCCGCCCAGATGGTGGCCCTGCTCAACCTGTGCGAGGCCGGGGACGAGATCGTCGCCGCCCGCACCCTCTACGGCGGCACCCACACCCAGCTGGACGTGAACTTCCGCAAGCTGGGCATCAACACCATTTTTGTGGACAGCGACGATCCGGAGAATTTCGCCAAGGCCATCACCCCCAGGACCAAGGTGATCTACGCCGAGACCATGGGCAACCCGGGCCTCAACGTGCTGGACATCGAGGCCGTGGCCAGGATCGCCAACGCCGCCGGCCTGCCCCTCTTCGTGGACAACACCTTCGCCAGCCCCTACCTGTGCCGGCCCTTCGAATGGGGCGCCGCCATCGTGGTGCACTCGGCCACCAAGTTCATCGGCGGCCACGGCACCACCCTGGGGGGCATCATCGTCGAATCGGGCAAGTTCCCCTGGGACAACGGCAAGTTCGCCACCATGACCGAGCCCAGCCCGGGCTACCACGGCGTCAAGTTCTACGAGACTTTCGGCAACTTCGGTTTCACCGCCAAGTGCCGCATGGAAGGCCTGCGCACCTTCGGCCCGGCCCTCTCACCCTTCAATGCCTTCCTGCTGCTGCAAGGGGTGGAAACCCTCTCCCTGCGCATGGATCGCCATTGCAGCAACGCCCTGGCCATCGCCCGGCATCTGGAAGCCCACCCCCAGGTGGAATGGGTCAATTACCCGGGCCTGCCCTCCAGCAAGTACCATGATCTGGCGCAAAAATACCTGCCCAAGGGCGCCGGCGCCGTGCTCACTTTCGGCATCAAGGGCGGGGCGGCCGCCGGGCAGGAGTTCATCGACAGCGTGGAATTCCTTTCCCACCTGGCCAATATCGGCGACGCCAAGACCCTGGTGATCCACCCGGCCTCCACCACCCACCGCCAGATGACCCCGGAACAGCAGACCGCCGCCGGCGTGCCGCCGGACCTGATCCGTCTCTCCGTGGGCCTGGAGACCCTGGACGACATCCTCTGGGACATCGACCAGGCGTTGGCCAAGGCGACAACCTGAAAAACTGCATGGCCACAGAGGACACAGAGGGCACAGAGTTGTGAACCCCGGGGGTGCAACGTCCCCGGGAAGAAGTTGCTTGTATCGCTGACCGAAGGCCATTGACTGGGGGGACGTTCTCCCTCTGTGATCTCTGTGCCCTCTGTGGCCAATGCTTTTCCCCGGCACCCTTCTTGCATTTCTCGGGCATTCCCCTTCGATTGTCGTCATTGCGACAGGAGTGCCCCATGCCCCTCTACGACTACCAGTGCCAGGCCTGCCAGCACACCTTTGAACTGCTGGTGCGGGCCAGCACCGTGCCGGCCTGCCCGAAATGCGGCAGCGGGCAGCTGGAAAAACTGGTCTCCCTGCCCGCCCCCCAGGGCAAGACCGCCGGCCTGGTGGCCGCCGGCCGGGCCCAGGCGGCCAAGGAGGGGCACTTCAGCAACTACTCGGCCAAGGAGCGCCCCAAGATCGGCTGATTCCCTAAGCACCGGCACCAGTTTCGGGCGCCAGGGTCTCCCGGGGTGGGCGGGTCAGGCTGCCGTCCTCAAGCCAGGCCAGGGAGTCCTGCCACAGGGTGGGGCGGAAACGTTCGTGGAACCAGGCGAAGTGGCCGATGGCTTCCACCCCCGCCGCGGCCGGCGACAGGTGCACATGATGGCGCCGGGCGCCCCGGTAGTAGCCCAGCAGGCGGCGGATGGCCGCCGGGGTGCCGAAAGGGTCGTCCGTAATGCTCACCGCCAGCATCTCCCCGCGGAAGCCGTCGAAATGGGCCAGGGGATCGGCCCCGCCCCGCACATGGCGTCGATAGGACTTCTCCAGGGAGGCCGGGCGGAAGGCCCATTCGTAGGCGGCTGCGGCGGGCAGGTCCTCGTGCCAGCCCAGGCGCCGGGCCGGGAAGTAGCCGAGCACGGCGGTCAGCAGCGGCATCAGCACATGCCAGCGCAGCCACATGAGGGGCTTGCCCGGGCCGTAGTCGGGCCAGTAGGCGTACTGGCTGCCCACGGTGAAGGCCCGCTGCACCGCTGCTCCGGAGGGGGCCAGGCCCAGCAGCAGGCCGCCGATGCTGTGGGCCACCAGATGCAGGGGCAAATCGGGATAGGTCTGCCGCGCCCAGGCCAGGGCCGCCTCGCAGTCGTAGCGGCCCCAGTCCAGCTTGGAGACGTGACGCCAGCGGCGCAGGCTGCCCTGGCGGGAATCGCCGATACCCCGGTAATCGTAGGTCAGCACCGCATAGCCGTTTTCCGCCAGGAAGCGGGCGTAGCGGTGGTAGTAGGCCGCCTTCACTGCGGTGGCCGGGTTGATCACCACCACCGCCCGGGGCACGCCCTCAGGCTGCCAATGGTGGGCGGCCAGGAGATAGCCGTCGGCAGCGGTGAGGCTCAAGGGGCTGGCGCTGACGGTCGGGGGCGGCGGCGTGAAACGATCCATAAGAACACTCGACGGTAGGTCTGGTTGGAGAATGGGACAGACGGTGGGTCTTTTGATTCCCGGCCTCAGGCCAGGCCGCGGCCGCCCAGGCCGGACAGCTCGTGGGGCAGCAGGCTGGCGAGAAAGCCCCGCACCGGCTGCAGGGAAACCGTGGCCGGATCGTGCCCCCCACCGCCGAGGACAAAGCGGGCATCCTGGCAGGCCGAAACCACCAGACAGCCGTTGCCGGCCACCACGTGGGCTTCGCCGGGCCGGAGCACGGTATCGCCGCCCCCTGCCTCCGTCAGCCACAGCTCGCCACTGCGGCACTCCAGGGTCTGGCCCCGGGCATCGGCCAGCACCAGCATTTCCCGCCGTTCCAGTTCCAGATGCAGCCACTGCGTTGTCTGGCCCGCTGCCTGGCCTTGCCGGATCGCTTCCATTTTCCTATCCTCCATTCATGCGCTTTTGATATGACCATATCAGTACAGCCACGCCATGAATTAAGTATGGGAAGCCAATGCACAACACACAAACGGGAAATCTGCATTCAATTAATGCAATAAGCGCATAACTATTCAACCCCGCCATGAGCCTGCCCCTGCACCGCCTGCCGTCCCTGGACCCCCTCAAGGGTTTCGTCGCCGCCGCCCGCCACCTCTCCTTCACCAAGGCGGGGGAGGAACTGCACCTGAGCCAGTCGGCCATCAGCCGCCAGGTCCAGACCCTGGAGGAACAACTGGGCGTGGCCCTGTTCCAGCGCAGCACCCGGGCCCTGCACCTGACGCCGGAAGGCGAACGCCTGTTCCGCACCGCCAGCGAAGTGCTGGCCCGCCTGGGCAGCACGGTGGAGGACATCACCGCATCCCGACGCCAACCCCGGGTCACCGTCTCCGCCTCCATCGGCGTCGCCGCCCTGTGGCTGGTGCCCCGGCTTTCAGGCTTCCAGGCCCGCCATCCTGATATCGGCATCCGGGTCTCCGCCGACAACCGGGCGGTGGATCTGGAGGCGGAGGAAGTGGACGTGGCCCTGCGCTACGGCACCCCGGAAGCGGCCCCCGTCGGCAGTCTCAAGCTCTTCGACGAAACCCTGGCCCCCGTCGTGGCGCCACCCCTGGCTGCGAGCCTGCCGGACGGCCCCCGGCTTTCCGCCGCCAACCTGCCCCACCTCACCCTGCTCTCCTTCGAGGACGGCCGGGACTATCCCTGGCTGCGCTGGGAAGGCTGGCTCAGCCAACTGGCCCCGCCCCCGCCCGCCGCCAAGGCCCTGTTGCAGTTCAACCACTACGACCAGTGCATCTACGCCGCCCTGGCCGGCCAGGGCGCAGCCCTGGGCCGTCTGCCCCTGATCCGGGACCACCTGGAAGCCGGCCGCCTGATCCCCCTGGCCCCGCCCCAACCCACCCCGGGCCGACGCGCCTACTACCTGCTGCGCAGCCCCTCGTCCAAGCGCCCGGAGGTGGATGCCTTTGCCGAGTGGCTGATTGAACTCGGCAAAGGCGACGGTACTGCCAATGCGCAAACGGGCAGTCAGTCGCCTTCCGGCAACTGACCGCCCGTTCCTGTCCGACCGGACGACTTACTTCAGCGGCAAATAGATATCCGTCACCAACTCATTCTCCGGCGTATCCGGCAGCAGGTTGAGGTAGTGGAAGAACAGGGGGAAGTCCCGCAGTTCCTCGCCGCTGCCCGGCAGCCAGTTGCGGTAGAGGGGATAGATGCTCTCGCCGATGCGCATGTGGGAGCCCAGGTGGCGCACCCGGGCGCAGCGGCCGCAGGGGATTTCCTTGGTGACGACGCCCTGGGCATTGGGCGGCACCTGGGCCTGGACTTCGCCGGCGATGTCGAAGCGGAAACGGGACGGCTCGGTGGTGTCCGGGTTGTCGTAGGCGATGCCGAAGGTGCGGCTGCTGTCCTTGGGCGAGAGGCCGGTGGACTTGCGCCAGTCGATGAAGCGGGCAACCGAGTCGTTGACCTTCTCGGCGGGGCCCAGGTGTTCCAGGGCGGCAATCAGGGTGCTTTCAATTTCTACAATTTCAACCTGCACGGTGGCATTCCTTTCGGGTAGCCGGAACCGGTAGCGCTCGCTCCAGCCTTGCCAGTCGGGCTGCCGCCGGAACTGGCTGGGCGACTGGCCGAAGATGTGGCGGAAGGCGCGGGAAAAGGATTCCGGGTTTTCAAAGCCGGCCTCCAGGGCGATGTCGATGATCCGGATCCGGGGCTGGAAGGCGAGCTTGAAGGAAGCCCGTCGCAGCCGCAGCAGCAGGAGATAGCGGGTCGCACTGGTGCCGAGAAAATCGGCGAATTGCCGATCGAAGTGGAAACGGGAGAAATGGGCGACCCGGCTCAGGCGCTCCGCCGTCAACGGCTCGTCCAGGTGGGCCTCGATATAGGCCAGCACCTTGTCGAAGCGCGCCGCGTAGCGGCTGATTCGGTCGTCGTTCATCAGTTTCTCCTGTTCGCAGCACGCACTATGGGCGAAGGGGCGCAACAAATCCTGACCGTAATTGCTCAATGTATCCCGGCAAGCTGGCTTCACCGCCGGCTGCCGGGTCACAATGCAGGCTGGATTCCGACCCGCCGCCGCCATGCACGACCTGCCGCCCCTGCACACCCTGCCCGCCTTCGAGGCTGCCGCCCGCCTGGGCAGTTTCCTCGCCGCCGCCGAAGCCCTGCACCTGACGCCCTCGGCGGTAAGCCACCGCATCCGCCTGCTGGAAGAACACCTGGGCCAGAGTCTGTTCGAGCGGCGGCACCGGGCCATCGCCCTCACCGCCGCCGGCCGCCGCTACCTGGCCGTGGTGCGGGACACCCTGCTGCGCCTGGACGAGGCCAGCGCCGAACTGCGGGCACCGGAGAAAACCCGCCTGCGCATTTCCGCCGCCCCGGCCCTGGGCAGCAAGTGGCTGGTGAGCCGGGTGGCGGCCTGGCAGCAGCAGCACCCGGAAACGGAATTCAGCCTGGGCACCGCCACCAGCCTGGCTCCCCTGCTGGCCGGCGAGGCCGACATCGGCCTGCGCTACGGCGAGGAGGAATGGCCCGGGCTGCTGGCCTGGAAGCTGTTCGAGGAGCGGGTCTTCCCCGTCTGCAGCCCGGCCCTGGCGGCCCAGCTGCAGACTCCATCGGATCTGGACAGGGTGCGCCTGCTGCGTCACCCCCTGCTCTCCTGGCAGCGCTGGTTTGCCGCCGCCGGGGTCAAGCATGCCGAGCCCAAGGAGGGCCCGCTCTACGAGGACGCCCTGCTGATGCTGGAAGCGGCGGTGGCAGGCCACGGCGTGGCCCTCATGGCGGAGACCCTGGCTGCCCCCTACCTGGCCGAGGGCCGCCTCAGCCGCCCCTTCGCGGCAGACTGCCCGGACCGCAGCTTCTACGTGGTGGCGCCGCCGGCAGTGCAGGAGAAGCGGGGCGCCATGGACTTCATCCGCTGGCTGGTGCGCTCCGCCAAGGCCACCTAGGGCATCTCGCCGGAGGGCAGCGGGCGGCCGTCCGCCGTGCCCCAACAGTAAGGTCGACTCGCCGACGGCGAACTCCCGCCCGGCTCAGTAGGCCATGCGCCCCGGCAGCAGCCCCGGCCAGCTGGCCAGGAAGCGCTCGAACTCATCCACCGGCAGGGGCCGGGCGAAGTAGTAGCCCTGGGCCTCGTCGCAGGCGAAGCGGCGGAGGCTCTGCAGCACCTCCACCGTTTCCACCCCTTCGGCCACGGTGCGCAGGTTGAGGCGGTGGGCCATTTCGATGATGGCGCGAACGATGGCAGCATCCTCCGCATCGCCGTCCAGGTTGCGCACGAAGGACTGGTCGATCTTCAGCTTGTTCACCGCCAGGCGCTTCAGGTAGGCCAGACTGGAATAGCCGGTGCCGAAGTCGTCGATGGACAGGCGCACCCCCTGGTCCCGCAGGGTGCGCAGGGTGGACAGCACGGATTCGGTCTGGTTGAGCAGGGTGCTCTCGGTCAGCTCCAGCTCCAGCAGATGGGGCGGCAGGCCGCTCTCGGCCAGGGCCTCGGCCACGGTGCGCTCCAGGTCGCCGCGCTTGAACTGGATGGCGGAAATGTTCACGGCGATGGTCACCTCCCGTCCCAGCTCCCGCTGCCAGCGGGCCGCCAGGCGACAGGATTCCCGCAGCACCCACTGGCCCAGGGGCACGATGAAGCCGCTGCTCTCGGCCACCGGGATGAAATGGGCCGGGGCAATCAGCCGGCTGCCGTCCTGCCAGCGCACCAGGGCCTCGGCCCCCACCACCTGGGGTTGCAGGTGCAGCACGAACTCGTCACCGTCCAGGCCGCGCTGGAAGTTGTTGCGCAGGCGCAGGGTCTCCTGGGCGTGCAGGTTCATGGCCTCGTCGAAGAGGCGGTAGGTGTTCCGGCCCGCGTCCTTGGCGTGGTACATGGCCGTGTCGGCCTTCTGCATCAGGGTGGTGAAGTCCCGTCCGTCGTGGGGGAAGACGGCAACACCGATGGAAACGGAAGTGGACAGCTGGTAGTGCTCCAGGGCCAGGGGTTGTTCCAGACAGGCCAGCAGCTTGCCGATCACCGGGTAGATCACTTCCACCTGCTGCAGCCCGGGCATGATCACCAGGAACTCGTCGCCGCCGAAGCGGCTCACCGTGTCGCTCTCCCGCAGGTGGCTGCGCAGGCGGTCGGCCACGGCCCGCAGCACCTTGTCCCCCACCTCGTGGCCGAGGGAGTCGTTGATGGTCTTGAAGCCGTCCAGGTCGAGGAAGAGCAGGGCCACCTGTTCGCCGCGGCGGCTGGCGGCGGCAAGGGCCTGGTTGAAGCGGTCCTCGGCCAGGAGCCGGTTGGGCAGGCCGGTGAGGGCGTCGTGGTGGGCCAGGTATTCGATCTGGTCGGCGTGGCGTTTGCGCTCGGCGATGTCGGCAAAGAGCAGCACCGCGCCCTGGGCCACGCCCGCCTCCTGGGCCAGGGGATAGAGGTCGTACTGCACCGGGAAACGGCTGCCGTCGGCCCGGGCGAACAGCGCGTCGTCGCTGTGCACCGAGCGGTCCTCCTCCAGGCAGGTGCGCAGGGCGGCACCCGCATCGTCGGCGTGCACCTGCTGCAGGAAATCGCCCCGGGGCAGTTCCTCCCCGAAGCCCAGCAGGCGCCGGGCTGCCGGGTTGGCGAAGGTCAGCCGGCCTTGCCGGTCCAGGCCGCAGATGCCCTCGCCGGCGGAATCGAGCAGTTGCTGGAAACGCCGCTCACTGCTGGCCAGGGCCTGGCTGGCCGCGGCCCGGCGCCGCTCCGCCCGGTCCAGGCGCCACAGCAGCAGCCCCAGGCCGGCGAGGAAAATCAGCTCGACGCCACTGGTAATGCCCAGGGTCAGGTACCAGGGCGCCAGGAAATCCTTGGCGGCGATGCCCACCGCCACGTAGAAGGGAAAGTCGCCGATGCGCTTGAAGGCGTATACCCGCTCCATCTGGTCGAGGGCGGCCCGGTAGCTGATGACGCCCTCCCGCTCGCCGGCCTCCACCCGCAGGTGCATGGGATTGTTGCTCAGGGTCTGGTTTACCGTGCCCGGCCGCTCGGGCCGGCGCAGCACCAGGCGGCCGTCGTCGGAGCGGCGGAAGGTGATCACCCCCCGGGGCCCCAGGTCGATGGCGTCGAAGAGTTGCTGGAAATAGCGCATGTCCAGGGGCGCCATCGCCACCCCGGCGAAGCTGCCGTCGGCCCGGCGGATGGGCATGGCGACCACCAGCTGGGTACGGCCGGAAATGCGCCCCACCGCCACTTCGGAGAAAAACAGGCGGGTCTGGGGCTCCCGGCGCAGGGCCTGGAAGTAGCTGCGGTCCGCCACATTCACCCGGGGCCGGGTGACATCCGAGGCATAGAGCACATTGCCTTCCGCATCGATGATGCGCAGGCCGACGATCTCCGGAAAATGGCTGGCCCGCATGGCCAACTGCCGCTGCATGGCTTCGCCGTAGCGGGAAAAGGCCTTGGGATGCAGGGCCTGGCGCGGCAGGTCGGCCACCAGTTCCCCCAGGTTGGACTCGATGCGGCGCAGGGTGGCCTCGAGACGGGCCTCCAGCACGCCGGAGACATTGCGCGCATCCTGGGCGGCCTGGCGGTGTTCGCTGTAATAGGCCGAGCCGAGCAGGAAGGCGGCTGGCACCACCGTGCCGAGGACGGCCAGGATGAAGAAGACGAGGTAAAGCTTGGGCCGTTTGGCTGACATGCGTACGCCATGCAGATGATCACGTACGGGATGTTAGCAAACAAATGGCGCGGGCTTGGCAGCCATCCGGACCTGCGGCGATTTGTCCCGCCGCCGCCTTGGGTTAGCATCCGGCAGTCAGCCACTCACTCCCGACCCCGACCATGGCCCGCATCCAGATCGAACTGCCCGAACGCTTTGCCTTTGCCACCGAGATTCCCCTCTACATCGGCCACATCAATTACGGCGGCCACCTGGACAACGCCCTGCTGCTGACCCTGGTGTCGGAAGCCCGGGTGCGCTTCTTCAAGTCCCTCGGCTACACCGAGCTGGACGTGGAAGGCGTGGGCATCGTGGTGGTGGACGCGGCCCTGCAGTACAAGGCCGAAGCCTTCCACGGCGAGACCATGGTGGTGGAAATGGCGCCGGCGGATTTCAACAAGTACGGCTGCGACCTGCTGTGGCGCATGAGCGACAAGGAAAGCGGCCGGGAAGTGGCCCGGGGCAAGACCGGCATCGTCTTCTTCGACTACGGCCCGCGCAAGGTGACCCGGGTGCCCCAAGGCTTCCTGGAGCGGGTCGGCGCCGCCTGAGGCCCAGGGTGTAGCCACGGGCGCCGCCCTCTCCGCCTCTCCTTTCGCGCCCGGCATTGCCATGACCAGCGCTGCGGCCAGGCCAGCGCCGGCGCCACGGTCGGCCGTGGTGCCGCGCCATGCCGGCCCTCACCCGGCCCACGGAAGTCGCCGCCCCCGGCACTCAATCCAGGTGAAATAAATTCATCCCAACCCGCCTCGTTTCGTTTGAGCCGGGTCCGGCCCTCCCCCATCCTTGTCCTACCGCTGTATCCGCTGTGCCACCGTCGCCCCACCGGGCGGCGGCGGGCAAGCGCCCCGCCGTTCCATCCACGTCCGGACACTCGCGCCGCCCCCACCCCCGGGCGGGCTTTGCCGCCCCTGCCGCCGGCAGGGGCGGCATTTACCCACGCTCTGCCCACACGACGTATTGGAGGAACTCCCATGTCCATGGAAAACCGCGACGGTTTCATCTGGCTCGACGGCCACTGGCTGCCCTGGCGCGACGCCAAAGTGCACGTCCTCAGTCACACCCTGCACTACGGCTACGGCTGCTTCGAAGGCATCCGGGCCTACGCCACGCCCCGGGGGCCGGCCATCTTCCGCCTGGAAGAACACCTGCGCCGCCTCGCCGATTCGGCCCACATCCTGGCCATCGACCTGCCCTGGTCGCGGGCAGAGCTGGCCCAGGTCTGCCGCGAGGCGGTGAGCCGCAACGGCCTCGACAGCGCCTACATCCGCCCCCTGGTCTTTCTCGGACCGGAGAAGGTGGGGGTGGACCCGGCCGGGGCCCAAACCCACGTCATGGTGGCGGCCTGGCCCTGGGGTGCCTACCTGGGCGGCGACGCCCTGGAGCAGGGCATCCGGGTGCGCATCTCCTCCTACGCCCGGCACCACCCCAATGTGCAGATGTGCCGGGCCAAGGCCATCTCCACCTACAGCAACTCCATCCTGGCGGTGCGGGAAGCCCGCCGCGACGGCTACGACGAGGCCCTGCTGCTGGACACGGAAGGCTACGTGGCCGAAGGCTCGGGGGAAAACCTGTTCCTGGTGCGGGACGGTGAACTGCTGGAGCCGGAAACCACCTCGGCCCTGGACGGCATCACCCGCCGCAGCATCCACGTCCTGGCCCGGGAAGCGGGCCTCACCCTGCGGGCCAAGCGCATCACCCGGGACGAGGTCTATTGCGCCGACGAGG
This sequence comes from Azospira sp. MPR-LB4, assembly GCF_058809525.1. Taxonomy (NCBI): domain Bacteria; kingdom Pseudomonadati; phylum Pseudomonadota; class Betaproteobacteria; order Rhodocyclales; family Rhodocyclaceae; genus Azospira; species Azospira sp. MPR-LB4. The sequence continues at coordinate 3,626,761 of NZ_CM179521.1, read as the reverse complement.
TCTTCCTCACCGGCACTGCCGCCGAGGTGACACCGGTGGTGGAGGTGGACCGCCGCAGCATCGGCACAGGCCAGCCCGGCCCGGTAACGCGCCTGCTGCAGCAGCGCTACTTCGCCTGTGTCCGGGGCGAAGACGAGGCCCACGCCGATTGGCTGACGCCGGCCGCCGCCTGACCCGGCGCGGCGTGCTCGCCGGCAAGCACGCCAGAAGCCGCACCTGGAGCGGACTGCGGCGGGGCATATCTGCTAAGGTATGCCCCGTCCCGATCCCCAGCCCCTGCCCGCCATGCCCCGTCTCGCCGTCAATGGAATCGAACTGGAAGTGCTGCTCGAAGGCCCGGCCGAGGCGCCGCCCCTGCTGCTCATCATGGGCCTGGGCGTGCCCCTCACCCGCTGGCCCCGGGCCCTGTGCGAGGCCCTGCTGCAACGGGGCTTCCGCCTGATCCGCTTCGACAACCGGGATGCGGGGCTGTCCACCCACCTGGACCATACCCCGGTGCCCAATCTGGGCGCGGCGCTCCGGGGCATGCCCCTGGAACCCGCGTATACGCTGGATGACATGGCAGCCGACTGCGTCGGCCTGCTCGACGCCCTGGCCATTCCCCGGGCCCACATCGCCGGCGCCTCCATGGGCGGCGCCATCGCCCAGATCGTCGCCGCCCGTTATCCGCAGCGGGTGCTGTCCCTCACCAGCATCATGTCCAGCAGCGGCCACCCTTCCCTGCCGCCGCCCACGCCCGCCGCAGCCGCTGCCCTGTTCGCCCCCCTGCCCCGGGAACGGCAGCGGGACACCATCGTCGCCGACGCCCTGCAGCGCTACCAGGCCATCGCCAGCCCGGCCTACCCGGAAGACCCGCAACAGCTGCAGGCCATGTTCGCCGCCGAATACGAGCGCAGCTTCGACCCCAGGGGCGTGGCCCGGCAGATGGCCGCCATCCTCGCCCACGGCGACCGGCGCCCCCTGCTGGCCGGCATCCGGGCGCCCACGGTGGTGCTGCACGGCGCCGCCGACCCCCTCATTCCGCCGGCCTGCGGCGAAGACGTGGCGGCCCACATTCCCGGCGCCGAACTGCGCCTGGTGCCGGGCATGGGCCACGACTTCCCCGCCGCCCTGGCCCCCGTCATCGCCGACGCCATCGCCGCCGCCGCGGCCCGGGCGACGCTTCAGCCGTGAACGCCGCTCGAAAAATCGTGGTGGAAATGGTCAAGGCAGCGGCGGCAGCAGCAGTGAAAAAGCCGCGTAAAAAGGCGGCGCAGGCAGCGGGCAAGGAAAGGGCGAAACGGCCGCCGACGGCATTGCCGGCAGCGTTGCCGGATACGTTGACTGATTCTTTGCCTGATTCCTTGCCTGATGCGTTGCCGGAAGAACCCGCAGAGGCACCGGCTGCCGGCCGGCCCTGGTTCCTCTATCTCATCGAATGCGCCGACGGCAGCATCTACACCGGCATCACCACCGACGTGGCGGCCCGTTACGCCGCCCACGCCGGGGGCAAGGGCGCCCGCTACACCCGGGCCCATCCGCCGGCCCGGCTGCTGGGCTGGGAAGCCCACCCGGACCGCTCCACGGCCTCCAAGGCCGAATACCGCATCAAGCGCCTGACGGCGGCGGCCAAACGGGCCTACGCCGCCGCCCTGCCCGCCACGCGGGACTGAGCGGGCATTACCACGGCCCCTCTGCCAGGAGCCGCACCCCATCTGACTCCCAGACATTGGCATCCGGAGACCCGCCACCGGCGGGCCTCCCGGCCATGCCTCAACGCGCCGGCGCCATCCCTTCCACACGGGCCAGGGGCGCCTCCGCCGGCGCCGGGAGTGCCGGGGCCAGCGCGGCCTCGCCCCCTTTCCCGGCATCCTGTACGCCGTCTTTCCCGCCCTCGCCCCAACTGCCGCCGATGGCCCGGATCAGGGCCACCGTGGCCCGGGCCCGGTCCCCGTCCAGCTGCACCGCCGCCCGCCGCTGCTGCAGCACGCTGCGGTCCGCATCGAGAACACCGAGGTAGCTCAGGGCCCCCTCCCGGTATTGCAGCTGGGACAGCCGGGCGGCCCGGGCGGCGGACTGCACCGCCTGGTCCTGGGAGGCGGACTGCCGGTCCAGCAGGCGCAGGTGGGCCAGGTTGTCCTCCACCTCCTTGAAGGCCTGCAGCACGCTCTGGCGATACTTGGCCGCCTCCTCGTCGAACACCGCGGTGGCCTGGTCCACCCCGGCCTGGCGGGCGCCGCCGTCGAAAATGGGCAGGGACAGCATGGTGCCCACCAGGGGGCCGAGGACGAAGGCGCGGCTGGACCACTTGAAGAGGTCCCCCAGCTCCGACGATTCGTAGCCCAGGGCGCCGGTCAGGCTGAGGCGTGGGAAGAAAGCGGCCCGGGCGCTGCCGATGCGGGCGTTGGCCGCCACCATGGCCTGCTCGGCGGCGGCGATGTCGGGCCGCCGCTCCAGCAGGGCCGACGGCAGGCCGGCGGGCACCCGCACCGTTATCCGCCCCAGGGGCGCCGGCGGCAGGCTGAAGGCAGCCGGGGCCTGGCCCAGCAGCACCGCCAGGGCATGTTCGGCCACGGCCCGCTGGCGTTCCACGCCAACCGCTTCGGCCTCGGCCCCGGCCAGCTCGGTGCGGGCCCGGGCCAGTTCCAGCTCGCCCACGTCGCCGGCATCGAAGCGGCGCTGGAACAGTTGCAGGGTCTGCTGGCGCAGGGCCACGGTATCGGCGTAGAGGGCCGCCAGGGCGTCCAGCTCCCGCAGGGAGAAATAGGCCTGGGCCACGTCAGCCTGGATGGCCAGCTGCAGGGAATGGAACAGGGCCTGGCGCTGGGCCGCATCGGCGCCGGCCGCCGCCACCCCGCTGCTGACCCGGCCGAACAGGTCGGCCTCGTAGGAAACGCTGGCCTGGGCCCGCCACAGAGTGGCAGGGCTGGTCTCGGCCTCCGCCGGCAGGCCCTGGGAAGCCGGCGAGGGACGCTGGCGGGTGGGGCCGAAGCCGACCCCGACCTGGGGAAAGAGGGCCGAGCGGGCGTTCTGCTGCAGGGCCCGGGCCTGGGCCAGGCGGGCCAGGCCGGCCTTGAGGTCCTGGTTGGCGACGGCAGCCTGGGCTTCCAGGGTGTCCAGCACCGGATCGGCGAAGACCTTCCACCACTCGCCCCGGGGCCGGGCCTCCGCCGGCTCGGCGGTTTTCCACTGGCCCTCTGCCGGGGCTTCCTTGAAGGCGGAGGGCGTTTCCACCGCCGGGCGCTGATAGGGAGGCGTCACGGCGCAGCCGGCCAGGGCCAGCAGCAGGAGCGGCAACGCCGGCTTGAAGCTGGGGATTCGGATTGTGTTTGGGATCATGGTTCTCTCCTGCCGTCTCAACGGGGCTGTTCCAGGGACGGCACGGCGGTGATGGGGGCCTCGTGGTGGGCCGCGGAATGGAGCTTGTGGCGCTTGTCCAGGGTGCGCAGCAGGACGTAGAAGGCCGGCGTCAGGAAGAGGCCGAAGAAGGTGACGCCGAGCATGCCGAAGAACACGGCGATGCCCATGGCGTGGCGCATTTCGGAACCGGCACCGCTGGACAGCACCAGGGGCACCACGCCCATGACGAAGGCGATGGAGGTCATGAGGATGGGCCGCAGCCGCAGCCGGCTGGCGTCGATGGCCGCCCGCAGGGGCGTGCTGCCCTGCAGCTCCAGCTCCCGGGCGAACTCGACAATGAGGATGGCGTTCTTGCAGGCCAGCCCCACCAGCACCATCAGGCCGATCTGGGTGAAGATGTTGTTGTCGCCACCGGTGAGCCAGACGCCGGTGAGAGCCGCCAGGATGCTCATGGGCACGATCAGGATCACCGCCAGGGGCAGGGTCAGGCTTTCGTACTGGGCCGCCAGCACCAGGAACACCAGCAGGAGGCTGATGGGGAAGACCCAGATGCCGGCGTTGCCCGCCAGGATCTTCTGGTAGGTGAGGTCGGTCCATTCGAACTTGACGCCCCGGGGCAGGGTCTCGGCGGCCACCCGCTCCACCGCCGCCTCGGCCTGGGCCGAGGAGAAGCCGGGAGCCGGGCCGCCGTTGATGTCGGCCGCGGTGAAGCCGTTGTAGCGCACCACCATTTCCGGACCGAAGCCGGTGCTCACTTTAACCAGGGAGGAAAGGGGCACCATCTCGCCCTGGTTGTTGCGCGTCTTCAGCTGCAGGATGTCCTCCGGCCGGGAGCGGAACGGCGCGTCGGCCTGGGCCCGCACCTGATACACACGGCCGAAGCGGTTGAAGTCGTTCACGTAGAGGGAGCCCAGGTAGATCTGCATGGTGTCGAAGACGTCGGTGACGGAGACGCCCTGCTGCTTGGCCTTGGTGCGGTCCAGGTCCACGTCCAGCTGGGGCACGTTGATCTGGTAGCTGGAGAACATGGGGCCCAGCTCCGGCGCCTTGGACGCGGCCGCCATGAAGGCCTTGGCCGCCCGGTCCAGCTCGGCGTAGCCGAGGGCGCCCCGGTCTTCGATCTGCAGCTTGAAGCCGCCCAGGGTGCCCAGGCCCATCACCGGCGGCGGCGGGAAGACGGCGATGAAGGCTTCCTGGATGGCGGCGTACTTCTGGTTGAGGGCGCCGGCGATGGCTTCCGCCGACAGCTCCTTGCCGCGCCGCTCGTCGAAGGGCTTCAGGGTGGCGAAGACGATGCCGGCGCTGGAGCTGTTGGTGAAGCCGTTGATGGAAAGGCCGGGAAAGGCGATGGCGCTCTGCACCCCGGGCTGGGCCAGGGCGATCTCCCCCATCTGGCGGATCACCGCCTCGGTGCGGTCGAGGGAGGCGCCGTTGGGCAGCTGGGCGAAGCCGATCAGGTACTGCTTGTCCTGGGCCGGCACGAAGCCTCCGGGCACCAGATAGGAGAGGCCCACGGTGAGGCCCAGCAGCACCGCATAGACGCCCATGGCCGAGGCCTTGCGCGCCAGCACGCCGGTGACGCCGCGGCCGTAGTTGTCCGAAGCGCGGCGGAAGAAGCGGTTGAAGCCGGCGAAGAAGCCCCCCAGGTAGCGGTTCATCTGCCGCGTCAGCCAGTCCGGTTCGCTGCCGTGGCCCTTGAGCAGCATGGCCGCCAGGGCCGGCGACAGGGTCAGGGAGTTGAAGGCCGAGATCACCGTGGAGATGGCGATGGTCATGGCGAACTGCTTGTAGAACTGGCCGGTGAGGCCGGTCATGAAGGCCAGGGGCACGAACACCGCCACCAGGGTCAGGGCGATGGCGATGATGGGGCCGCTGACCTCGCGCATGGCCCGGTAGGTGGCCTCCCGCGGCGTCAGCCCGGCCTCGATGTTGCGCTCCACGTTCTCCACCACGACGATGGCGTCGTCCACCACGATGCCGATGGCCAGCACCATGCCGAACAGGGACAGGGCGTTGATGGAATAGCCGAAGCCCAGCATCAGGGAGAAGGTGCCGACGATGGACACCGGCACCGCCAGCAAGGGGATGATGGAGGCGCGCCAGGTCTGCAGGAAGACGATGACCACCAGCACCACCAGGGCGATGGCTTCCAGCAGGGTATGCACCACGGCCTTGATGCTGGCGCGGACGAACTGGGTGGGGTCGTATTCGATGCGGTATTCCACCGAGGCGGGGAAATCCTTGGCCAGTTCGGCCATGGCCTCGCGTACCTGGGAGGAGACTTCCAGGGCGTTGGCGCCGGGGGACTGCATGATGCCCATGCCGATGGCCGGCTTGTTGTCGAGCAGGGAGCGCAGGCCGTATTCGGCCGCGTCCAGCTCAACCCGGGCCACGTCGCCGAGGCGGGTGACGCCGCCCTCGCCGCTGCTCTTGAGCACGATGTCGCGGAATTCCTCCTCCGTCTGCAGGCGGCCCTGGGCGTTCACGGAAAACTGCAGGGGCACGTTCCCCGCATTGGGCGAGGCGCCGATGACGCCGGCCGCAACCTGCACGTTCTGCTCGCGGATGGCGCGCACCACGTCGCCGGCGGTGAGGCCGCGCTGGGCCACCTTCTGGGGATCGAGCCAGACCCGCATGGCGTAGTTGCCGGCGCCCCAGATGGAAACCTCGCCGACGCCGTTGAGCCGGGCCAGCCGGTCCTTGACGTTGAGCACGGCGTAGTTGCGCAGGTAGGTGGCGTCGTAGCGGTCGTCCGGGGAGAGCAGGTGCACCACCAGGGTCAGGGTCGGCGAACTCTTCACCGTGGTCACGCCCAGGCGCTGCACGTCCTCCGGCAGCCGCGGCAGGGCCTGGGAGACCCGGTTCTGCACCAGCTGCTGGGCCTTGTCCGGATCGATGCCGAGCTTGAAATACACCGTCACCGCCAGGTTGCCGTCGCTATTGGCCTGGGACTGCATGTACAGCATGTTCTCGACGCCGTTGATGGATTCCTCCAGGGGCGCCGCCACCGTCTCGGCGATCACCTTGGGGTTGGCGCCCGGATACTGGGCCCGCACCACCACCGAGGGCGGCACCACTTCCGGGTATTCGGAAATGGGCAGCTGGAAGACGGACAGCACCCCGGCCAGGAGGATGAGGATGGACAGCACCCCGGCGAAGATGGGGCGGTCGATGAAAAACTTGGAAATATTCATGGCGCCGCCTCAACCCTTGTCCGCCGGGCTCGCCGCCCGGGCCACGCCGGCCGTCTCGCGACCGCCCATGGAGACCATCTGGGGCGCCACTTCGTCGCCCGGACGGACCCGCTGCAAGCCATTCACGACGATGCGCTCGCCGGCCTTGAGGCCGCTCTCCACCACCCGCAGGCCTTCCTGCACCGCTCCCAGGCGCACCTCCCGATAGGCGGTGCGGTTCTTGCCGTCCACCACCAGCACGAAGCGCTTGTCCTGGTCGGTGCCGACGGCCTTCTCGTCCACCAGCACCGCTTCCCGCGGCGCCTCGCTGCCCAGGCGCACCCGGGCGTAGAGGCCGGGCACCAGCCGCCCGTCCGGATTGTCGAAGACGGCCCGCAGGCGGATGGTGCCGGAGGTGCTGTCGAGGCGGTTGTCCACGGAACTCAGGCGCCCTTCCCGGCCATGGCCGCTCTCGTCGGCCAGGCCCATGCGGATGGGCAGGCCCTTGCCCTGGCTGCCGCTGACGTATTTCAGATAGCTCTGCTCGTCCACGTCGAAGGCGGCGTAGATGCTGTCGGCGGAGACCAGGGTGGTGAGGGGCGCCGCATTGCCCGGCGCCACCAGGTTGCCCACCGTCACCTCGGCCCGGGACATGCGGCCGCTGATGGGGGCGGTGATGCGGGTGTATTCCAGGTTCAGCTCGGCCACCTTGAGGGCCGCCTGGGCCGCCTTGAGGGTCGCCGCGGCTTCCCGGGCGGCGTTCTGCTTTTCCTCGAAATCGCGGCGGGAGACGGCGTTCTCGGCCAGGAGGCGTTCGCCCCGGGCCAGGTCGGCGCCGGTGTAGGCGGCCCGCGCCTCGGCACCGGCCAGCTGGGCCTGGGCCCGGGCCACCTCGGCGGCGAAGGGCCGGGGGTCGATGCTGAAGAGCAGGTCGCCCTTTTTCACCAGGCTGCCGTCCTTGAAGTGCACCGCCGTCAGCACGCCGGACACCTGGGGCCGCAGTTCCACCCTTTCCACCGCCTCCAGGCGGCCCGAATAGGACTGCCAGTCGGTGACGGGGCGGCTGGCCACCTCCGCCACCTCGACGCTGGCGGCGGCCGGGGCCGCCATGGCCGGGGCGCCACCGGCATGGGCATAGAAGACGGCGGCAGTGCCGCCGAGGCCCGCCAGCCCGGCCAGGGCGGCGGCGATGATGAGACGCTTCTTGAGTTGGGGCATGACAGTTCCTCTCGAAAAGGGATGGTTTTATTGGTTGGGGGCGACCGCCATCCCGGCACCAAGGCGGTGGCCGAGGAAGTGGGCGATCTCGGCCAGGGCCGGCGGATGGCGGGCCAGGGCGGCATGGGTGACGCCGGGGAAACGGGCCACCTGGGTAGGCACGCCGGCCTCGATCAGGGCGGCGGCGTACTGCTCCGCCTCCTGGTGCAGCACGTCGCACTCGGCGGTAAGCACCAGAGCCGGCGGCAGGCCGGCCTGGCGCACCGAGGCCAGGGGCGAGGCATAGGGATGGAGCCGCTGACGCGGCTGGGGCAGGTACTGGCGGTAGCAGGCGGCGCAGTCGGCAGCGCTGAGGTCGGAATTGAGGCGCTGGCCATCCCCCAGGCGGGTCATGCTCGGGTCCAGCATGGGCCCCACCAGTACCTGGGCGGCAATGGCCGGAGCGTTGCGGTCCCGGGCCATGAGGGTGAGGCAGGCAGCCAGATTGCCCCCCGCATCGTCCCCCGCCACCGCCAGGCGCGAGGCATCGCCGCCCAGAGCCGCGGCCTGCTGCGCCAGCCACAGGGCCGCGGCATGGGCATCTTCCGGCGCCGCCGGGAAAGGCCGGGCGGGCGCCAGGGCATAACCGACCGCCAGCACCAGGGCCGGCACCCGGGCGGCGAGGAAGCGGGCCGGCACGTCCGCATCGTCCAGGCAGCCGCCGACAAAGCCGCCGCCGTGGAAATAGAGCACGACGGGCAGAGGCCGGCCGCCTGTCCGGGGGCGGTACAGGCGCGCGGGAATGGCCCCTTGGGGGCCGGGAATGGTGAAGTCTTCGACGAGGGTCGCCGGAGCGCCGGGTATCGCATCCATGGCACGGGGGCAGCCAAGGCTGCCGGAATTGGCAATGGGGCGATTCTCTGTGTTATCTACAACCGGATAAACATGTATATTTCGACAATACTATTCATCATCGGCAAACAATCGAGGAGCCGGCACCATGGACCGCTTTCAAGCCATGCAGGTCTTTACCCGGGTGGTGGACGCCAACAGCTTCACCCGGGCGGCGGAAACCCTGGGCCTGCCCCGGGCCACCGTCACCACCATCATCCAGAACCTGGAGGCCCTGCTGCAGGTGCGCCTGCTCAACCGCACCACCCGCCGCATCAGCCTGACCCCGGACGGGGCCGCCTACTACGAGCATTGCGCCCGCATCCTGGCGGAGGTGGAGGAGACCGAGGCCTCCTTCCGCGACGCCGCCCGGGGCCCCAAGGGGCGCCTGCGCATCGACGTGCCGCCGCCCATCGGCCGCCTCATCCTCATTCCCCACCTGTGCGACTTCAGCAGCCGCTATCCGGACGTGGAACTGGTGATCGGCATGGGGGACCGGGCCGTGGACCTGGTGCGGGAAGCGGTGGATTGCGTCATCCGGGTCGGCGAATTGCAGGATTCGAGCCTGGTGGCGCGGCGCATCGGCACCTTCCAGTCCATCACCTGCGGCGCCCCCGACTACCTGGAACGCTACGGCACGCCCCACAGCATCGACGACCTGCAGCAGCACCAGGCGGTACATTACTTCTCCACCCGCACCGGCCGCACCATCGACTGGGACTTCATCGTGGACGGGGTCTTCACCCCGGTGAAAATGGCCGGCAAGGTCTCGGTCAATGACGCCGAAGCCTACCTGGACTGCGCCCTGCAGGGCTTCGGCCTGATCCAGCTACCCCTGCTGATGGCCCTGCCCCACCTGGAATCCGGCGCCCTCAAGGAAGTGCTGCCCCACCTCACCCCCAGCCCCATGCCCATCTCGGTGGCCTACCTGCAGAACCGCCACCTGTCGCCCAAGGTCCGCGCCTTCGTGGACTGGGTCGCCGACCTCTTCGGCACCTGCCCCCTCCTCGGCGGCCAACGGGAAAGCAGCCCCCAATGCAGCTTCCCCACCCACCCCGACACCCTGACCCTGCGCGACATGCTGGAACAGCAGAACCGCGCCGAATGCACGCTCTGAGGACGGGACAAAAAGGGGAAGGTGAAAAAGAAAAAGGCCCTCGATCAACGAGGGCCTTTTTGCAGTAATCCGTGGCGGAGAGGGGGGGATTCGAACCCCCGTCAGGGTATTACCCTGAACACGCTTTCCAGGCGTGCGACTTAAACCACTCATCCACCTCTCCGCGGAAGCCGCGCATTATAGCGAAGCTTTTGAATAACGCAAAACATTTTCGCCGGATCGCTCAATTTGCTTCCAGGGCGATGAGCTGGCGCAAATAGGCGAGGATGATCCATAGCCAGAAGAGAACGAAAAAAGTCAGCAGGGGCAGGTGCCGGTCCAGGATCACCCGGGGTGCCAGACGGCGCATCAGCAGCAGGGCGGGACGGGTGACGATGCGGAACATCTGGTAGATGGGATTGCCCTCCCGGCGACTGCCGGCGAGGAGCGCCAGCACGCCCTGGCCGAGCAGACACAGCCCGGCCACTTCGATCAGGGCGCGCAGAACGCTGACAAGCAGGAGAGCGGCGGATACCATGGGTCCTCACACTGAAGGGGCCACGGCGCCATGCCGTGGGCTGACGGAATTTTATGCCAGGCGCGCCCGCAGCGCTGCACCGGGTACGGGAGATGAAAACGATGCTGCTTGGCCCCTGGTCCTATCGCCTGCACGGCTGGCTGCTGCACTTCCTCGGCCGGGATGGGGCGGCCTACGCCGCCTACCAGGAGGCTTTCCGCCATACCCCCGGGGCTGCCACGGCGGCCTGCCTGGGGTATCTTGCCGCCCGTCTGGAACGCCTTGAGGACGCCGAGGCCTGGTACGCCAGCGCCGCCTCCCTGGCGCCGGAGCGTGGTGAGCACCACTTCAACCTGGGTTACGTGCGGGACCGGCTGGGCCGGCCCCGGCAGGCCATCGCCGCCTTCCATGCAGCCCTGCACCTAAATCCTCAACTGGACCGGGCCTGGTACGGCAAGGGGCTGGCCCATGCCACCCTGGGCGAACACGAAGCAGCGGCGACGGCCCTGGAAAAGGCGGTGGAGCTGCAGCCCATGAACGGCATCGCCTACTACCACCTGGGCATGGCCTACCACCATGCCGGCCGGCACCAGGAGAGCGAACGCATCGCCCGGCGCCTGGCAGCCTTCGAGCCCCGACTGGCGCGGCAGCTGATGCGGGATGGGGAGCATCCGCAGCTGCTCTCCCTGGTGGCCCACCTGGAGGCCTGAAACGCCCCGCCCGGGCGGACGCTAGTCGCGCCCCCCTTCATGGACGCCGTACTGGTGGTCCAGCCGGTTCATGTAGCGGGCGTAGAACCAGATGATCAGCACGTAGACCACCAGGGAGCCCTGGGCCCCCATGTAGAAGCCCAGGGGAAAGCCCAGCACGGTGAACTCGTTGAGTTCCCGGGCGAAGTAGCTGACCACGTAGGTGACCAGGAACCAGATGGCCAGCAGCAGCGCCGTCATGCGCAGGTTCTTGCGCCAGTATTCCCGATGCCGATCTGTAAGTTGCATGGCTGTACCCTGTGGCGGCGGCGCCCCGGAATGCCCCGGGGCCTTAGCGCAGTTGCGGATAGTGCACCTGCTCGACGAAGTCCTGCACCTCCCGGGAGGGCGGCTTGGTCAGCAGACTGACGACGACGATGGTGAGGAAGCCCGCCGGCACGCCCCAGACGCCGGCCGAGGTGGACTGGATGCCGAACCAGGGCTCCATGCCGATGCCGCGCAGGCCGAGCCAGGGCACGGAATCGAACTGCACCCGCACCATGTAATAGACGGTGATGAGCAGGCCCACCACCATGCCGGAGACGGCGCCGGCCCGGTTGGCCCGCTTCCAGAAGATGCCGATGACCAGGGCCGGGAAAAAAGCGGCGGCGGCGATGGAAAAGGCCCAGGCCACCATGTAGAGGATGGTGGCGGGCCGCTGGGCCGCCACCGTGGCCGCCAGCACCGCCGTCACCAGCAGCAGGGACTTGGAAATGACCAGGCGCCACTGGGTCGAGGCCCGGGGCTGGATGATCTTGTAATAGACGTCGTGGGAGAGGGAACCGGCGATGGTCAGCAGCAGGCCGTCGGCCGTGGACAGGGCCGCCGCCAGGCCGCCGGCCGCCACCAGGCCGGAGATGACGTAGGGCAGGCCGGCGATTTCCGGCGTCGCCAGGACGATCACGTCCGGGTTGAGGGACAGTTCCGCCAGTTGCAGCAGGCCGTCGTGGTTGATGTCCTCGATGGCCACCAGCCCCACCTTGCCCCAGGCCGCCACCCAGGACGGCAGGTGGGCGATGGGGGTGTTGATCAGGGTCGAATAGACCTCGTACTTGGCGAACACGGCGTAGGCCGGGGCGGTGAAGTACAGCAGCAGGATGAAGAAGAGGGACCAGGTCACCGACTCCCGCGCCTCCTTCACCGTGGGCGTGGTGTAGTAGCGCATCAGGACGTGGGGCAAGGCGGCGGTGCCCACCATGAGGCAGAACATGAGGGTGAGGAAGTTGAGCCGGGCGGCCGAGGATTCGGCCTCACTGCGCCCGGGGAAGGCCTCGGCGTGGCGGATGGGCATGGCGCCCCGGTCGGCGGCGGCGTGCATGGCCGCGTCCCAGCGCTCCCGCGCCTCCTCCGCGTTGGCCGGCAGGTCCCGCCGCAGCCGCTCCAGGGCCACCACCTCGCGCATGGGGGCGTTCTCTTCCTTGAGGGCGTTGATGCGCATGGTCAGGCGCTGCCGCTCTTCCGCCAGGGAAACGGGCAGGCGCATGATCTTTTCGTAGTAGGCGTCGGCCCGCTCCCGGTACAGGCCCCGCACCTCCTGCTCGGCCGGGGTCTCGAACAGCTTTTCCTCCAGCTTGCCCACTTCCTGCAGCACTTCCCCGTACACCAGCTGGGGCACCGGCACGCTGGTGATCTGGAAGGACAGCAGGGCCACCGGCGTCACGTAGGCGATGATGAGGATCACGTACTGGGCCACCTGGGTCCAGGTCACGGCCCGCATGCCACCGAGGAAGGAGCACACCAGGATGCCGGCGAGGCCGACGAAGACGCCGATCTCGAACTGCAGGCTGACGAAGCGGCTGGTGATCAGCCCGACGCCATAGATCTGGGCCACCACGTAGACGAAGGAGGCGATGATGGCCGCCGCCACGCCCACCAGGCGGGGCGCATTGCCGCCGTAGCGCACGGCGAGGAAGTCGGGGATGGTGTATTGCCCGAACTTGCGCAGGTAGGGCGCCAGGAACAGGGCCACCAGCACGTAGCCGCCGGTCCAGCCCATGATGTAGGCCAGGCCCTGGTAGCCCGTCAGGTAGAGGGTGCCGGCCATGCCGATGAAGGAGGCGGCGGACATCCAGTCGGCCCCGGTGGCCATGCCGTTGAACAGGGCCGGTACCCGCCGCCCCGCCACGTAATACTCGGAGACATCGGCGGTACGGCTCATGACGCCGATGGTGGCGTAGATGAGGATGGTGAACAGGAGGAAGGCGTAGCCGATCCAGCGGGGCGGCAGCCCCAGGTGCTCGAGGAAGGCGAGGACCGCGACGAAGGCCAGGAAGCCGACCGTATAAAGCAGGTAGTAGCGCTTCAGCTGCTGACGGAACCCCTTGGCGGTCGGCATGGCGCCTGCCTCCTCAGTTGCTGCGCCGCAGCCAGCGGCGGACCCGCTCGATTTCCATCATCCGCTCCGGGCATTCGGCGCCCCGCTCCGCCGCCCGGGCCATGGCCACCTGCAGCAGCTTGGCGGTGGCGTAGCAGTCGGAGACGGCGTTGTGGCGCTGGATGTTCTCGATGCCGAAGAGGTTGAGCCAGGCATCCAGGGCCACATTGGTGTCGATGCGGTCCTGGAACAGCTCGGGCATGATCCAGGCCAGGTCCAGCCATTGCTGCTCGAACTCGATGCCCAGGTACTTCTCCATGGCCCGGGCGATCATGGAGTGATCGAACATGGCGTGGTAGGCCACCAGGGGGCATTTGCCGATGTATTCGAGGAACAGCAGCAGGGCATCCGCCGGCTCCATGCCCTCCCGCTGGGCCGAACCGCCGATGCCGTGCAGCAGGATGTTGGCGGTGTCGCTCACCACCTCCTGCTTGAGGATCACCTCGAAGGCGTCCTGAGTGTCGATGAGGCCATTGACCACGGCCACGGCACCGATGGAAATGAGCCGGTCCTTGACCATGTTGAGGCCGGAGGACTCCACGTCCACCACCACGTAGCGGGTCTGGAAATGGGAGTGGTTGAGGTCCGGGTCCGGCAGCTGCTGCCAGCGTTCCAGGCGCTCCCGCTGCTCGGGCGAGAGCACCACCTCCGGCTTCTTGCTGCGGAAGAAACGGGCCAGCCAGCTCATACCTGGTAGTCCATCTTGATGCGGCTCTGCAGCTTGCGTACCTGGCGGAAGGATTCCTTGAGGATGCGCCGGTCCAGCTCATTGAGCTTGTCCGGATGGATGCGGTTGTCACCGGCCTGGCCCGCCTCCGTCTCCAGGTGCTGATGCCGCAGGCGCAGCAGCTGGATGAAGTTGAAGGAGTCGATGATGGCGGCCATTTCCTCGCCGCTGATGCCCAGACGCTTGGCGCTGTGGCGCAGGCGCTGCACCGTGTTGCTGTTGTGGATGCCGGCGGCCAGGGCGTAGATGCGGGCGATATCCACGAACAGGCGGGCGCCGTACTTCTTCAGGTCGATGGTGCCCGGATGCTCCGGGTCCAGATCGGTGACGAAGTCCCGGATCTTGCCCAGGGGCGGCTCCACGTGCAGGGCGTTGTGGGCCATCATCTTGAGGAAGCCCGGGTTGCTGGTGGTCAGGCTCAGCATCCACTTGCGCAGCCGCTCCCCCAGGCTGGGGTTGCCGTAGAGGGTGCGGAAATCGAAGAAAATGGTGGCGTTGAGCAGGGCCGCCGGATGGGGATGGCGCACCCAGTTGGTGAACTTTTCCTCCCACTCCTCCAGGGTCAGGCACAGGTCCGGGTTGCCGGCCATGATGTTGCCGGAGCAGAGGGGGAAGCCGCACTTGTCCAGGTCGTCGTTCACGTCCCGGGCGAAGTCCAGCAGCCGCATCTTCAGCTGCTCCTTGTCCATGAAGTCCGGGCACAGGTAGATGATGCCGTTGTCCTGATCGGTACTGAAGGTCTGCTCCTCCCGGCCTTCCGAGCCGAAGGAGAGCCAGGCCCAGTCCACGCCGTAGAGGTCGTGCTTGTCCAGGTTCAGTTCCAGCACCCGGCGGGTGATGGTGTCGTTGAGGGCGGAGATGAACTGGGTCACCTGCTCCGCGCCGACGCCCTGGGCCAGCATGTTGAGGGCCAGCTGGCGTACGTCCTGGCTGGTCTGCAGCAGGGTTTCCAGGTCCGGCGCCGTCTCCACCGACTGGCGGATCTGGCGCAGGCCGACCCGCTGCAGGGTGAACAGGTCCCGCTCGGAAATGACGCCCTTGAGCCGCCCTTCCCCATCCACCACCAGCACGTGGCGGATGCCGTGCATGGCCATGGCCAGGGCCGCATCGTAGGCATAGACCGTGTCCTGCAGGGTATGGGGGTCCTTCGACATGACCTTGCTGATGGGCTCCTCCAGGGCCACGCCGGCCAGCACCACCCGGTGCAGCACGTCGCTCTGGGTGAAGATGCCCACCGGCTTGCCTTCCGCATCGGTGACGATCATGGAGCCCAGGCGCTGCTGGCCCATGGCCTCCAGCACCTGGCGCAGGGGCGTTTCCGGCTGCACCGAGACGGGTTCCCGCTTGGCCAGCAGGGACAGGGGCGTGTTGAGGGACTGCTGCTCCGCCGCCCGCTGGGCGAACTGGACCTGCAGCTGCTGCCGGGACTGGTTGAGCAGGCTGGCGATGTACTGGGTGCAGAACAGGTTGAACACCGAGCTCATGCGCATCAGCTCAAAGAAATCGTCGGCCGCCAGCTGGTAGCAGAAGACATCCTCGATGGCGGTATAGCCGTTGGTGGAGGCCCGCTGGGCGGTGACGGCGCCGATGGGGAAGCATTCCCCCGGGCCCAGGGTCATGGCGTTGTATTCGGTGACATTGACCTCGCCGGCCTGGCGCGCCACCACCTTGCCCCGCTGGATGATGTAGAAGGTGCGGGCCGCCCCCATGTCCGGAGTCAGGATGGCCGCATCCTTGTGGTAATAGGCGAGCTTGAGGCGCTCGGCGAGGAAACGCAGGGCATCCCCCTCCATGCGGTCGAAGGGCGAATGGCGCCGCAGGAACTCCATGGTGGCGGACACCAGCATCTGGGTTGCGTTTGTGGACATTTTTTATTCTCTCCCTGCGCAACGTAGCAAATGAAGAGGCCGGCGCGAACAATATCGCGCCGGCCCGAAAGCGGTCTTTATAGTCTGCCGCTTGGTACAGAGTGTCGATGGCCGGTGGATCATGCCGGCTTCACGACTGGGTGGTCTCCTCCACGCCCCTCTGTATTTCAGTTGTTTTACCGCCGGGTCGCCCCGGCGGCTGGTTGCAGGCTCAGGCGCCGGCTTGTTTCAGTTGCTCCAGGATGGCCGGGTTCTCCAGGGTGGAAACGTCCTGGGTGACTTCCTCGCCCTTGGCCAGGGAACGCAGCAGACGACGCATGATCTTGCCGGAGCGGGTCTTGGGCAGGTTCTCACCGAAGCGGATGTCCTTGGGCTTGGCGATGGGGCCGATTTCCTTGCCCACCCAGTCCTGCAGCTCCTTGATGACGCGCTTGGCATCCTCGCCGGAGGGACGGGAGCCCTTCAGCACCACGAAGGCGCAGATGGCTTCGCCGGTCAGGTCGTCGGGACGGCCCACCACGGCAGCCTCGGCCACCAGGGGGTTGGCCACCAGGGCGGATTCGATTTCCATGGTGCCCATGCGGTGACCGGAGACGTTCAGGACGTCGTCGATACGGCCGGTGATGGTGAAGTTGCCGGTCTTGGCGTTACGCACGGCACCGTCGCCGGCCAGGTACAGGCGGCCGCCCAGGTCTTCAGGGTAGTAGGACTTCTTGAAACGCTCCGGATCGCCCCAGATGGTGCGGATCATGGAGGGCCAGGGCTTTTTCACCACCAGGAAGCCGCCCTTGCCCCACTCCAGCTCGTGGCCGGTCTCATCGACGATGGCGGCCTGGATGCCGGGGAACGGCAGGGTGCAGGAACCGGGCACCAGGGGGGTGACGCCGGGCAGCGGGGTGATCATGTGGCCGCCGGTTTCGGTCTGCCAGAAGGTATCAACGATGGGGCAGCGGCCGCCGCCGATCTCGTTGTAGTACCACATCCAGGCTTCGGGGTTGATGGGCTCGCCGACGGAACCCAGCAGGCGCAGGGAAGTCAGGTCGTACTTCTTCGGCAGGTCGGCGCCGGCCTTGATCAGGGAGCGGATGGCGGTGGGCGCGGTGTAGAAGATGGAGACCTTGTGGTCCTGGATCATCTTCCAGAAGCGGCCGGCGTCCGGGAAGGTGGGCACGCCTTCGAAGACGATCTCGGTGGCGCCGCAGGCCAGGGGGCCGTAGGTGATGTAGGTGTGGCCGGTGACCCAACCGATGTCGGCGGTGCACCAGAAGACATCGTCAGGCTTGATGTCGAAGGTCCACTTCATGGTCAGGGCGGCGTGCAGCAGGTAGCCGCCGGAAGAGTGCTGGACGCCCTTGGGCTTGCCGGTGGAACCGGAGGTGTAGAGCAGGAACAGGGGATGCTCGGCCTCGACCCACTCGGGTTCGCAGATGTCGGACTGGCCGGCTTCGGCATCGGTCCACCACACGTCGCGGCCGGCCACCATGTTGCAGGCGCCGCCGGTGCGCTTGGCCACGATCACGGTCTTCACGGGGGAGTTGGCGCCGACCAGGGTCAGGGCTTCATCGACGGCGGGCTTCAGGGGGATGTTCTTGCCGCCACGGGTCTGCTCGTCGGCGGTGATGACGGCCACGGCGCCGGCATCCAGGATGCGCTCTTCCAGGGACTTGGCGGAGAAGCCGCCGAAGACCACGGAGTGGATGGCGCCGATACGGGCGCAGGCCTGCATGGCGACGATGCCCTCGATGGACATGGGCAGGTAGATGATGACGCGGTCGCCCTTCTTGATGCCCTTGGCCTTCAGCGCATTGGCGAACTTGGCGACGCGGGACAGCAGTTCCTTGTAGGTGACCTTGGAGACGGCACCGCCGTCGGCTTCGAAGATGATGGCGACCTTGTCGCCCAGGCCGGCTTCGACGTTCTTGTCCAGGCAGTTGTAGGAAACGTTCAGCTTGCCGTCGGCGAACCACTTGTAGAAGGGAGCGTTGGATTCATCCAGCACGCTGGTGAAAGGCTGCTTCCAGACCACGTGTTCCTTGGCCAGACGGCCCCAGTAACCGGTGTAGTCGGTTTCCGCTTCCTTGCACAGGGCCTCGTAAGCGGCCATGCCGGAAATCGTCGCCCGCTTCACCACTTCTTCGGAAGGGGGGAAAACACGGTTTTCAACGAGAACGGATTCGATCTGGGACATACTCATCTCCTCTGCATTGTCTGCAATAGCAAAAATTGCTGCGTCGAGAGCTAAACGCCCTCCCTTTCGGGGGCGTGAGTCGCATTTTGTTTCTGGATTTTGCGACCCGCTGGTTTTCCGTGACCTGGAGCAAATCAACTGCCCGCAAAGCCCCGTGAATGGCCGCGATTAAACCCCCCCTTTCTTACAGTGCCCTTACACCTCCTCGCTGCGCCGCAGCATAAAAGAGCACCAAAATCAGCCACCTAGGCATGCTAAAATCCGCGCTCCCAACGGTTCCAACAACCTTGCAACGCACAAAGATGAATTCCAAATTCCAAAACAATATGGAGCGCCTGATCTTCTCCAGCCGCTGGCTGCAGGCCCCCCTCTACCTCGGACTCATCGTCGCCCAGGGCATCTACGTGGTTCAGTTCATGATGGAACTGTCCCACCTGGTGGCCGACATCGCCCACCTGGACGAAGCCAAGACCATGCTCATCGTCCTCGGCCTGATCGACGTGGTGATGATCGCCAACCTGCTCATCATGGTCATCATCGGCGGCTACGAGACTTTCGTCTCCAAGCTGGACATCGAGGGTCACCCGGACCAGCCGGAATGGCTGTCCCACGTCAATGCCGGCGTCCTCAAGGTAAAGCTGGCCACGGCCCTCATCGGCATTTCCTCCATTCACCTGCTGAAGAGCTTCATCAATGCCGCCCAGCTGGACGACCGGGTCCTCGGCTGGCAGGTGGGCATCCACGCTGTATTCGTCGTTTCCGCGTTCATGATGGCCGTTACGGACAAAGTCATGAATCAGACCCTCAACCTCCAATCCAAGCACTGAGGAAACCCAGCATGAGTTCCATTCGCCAGGAAGACCTGATCCAGTCCATCGCGGACGCTTTCCAGTACATCAGCTACTACCACCCCCTGGACTACATCAAGGCCCTGGGCGAAGCCTACGAGCGTGAGGAATCCCCCGCCGCCAAGGACGCCATTGCCCAGATCCTGACCAACTCCCGCATGGCCGCCGAAGGCCACCGCCCCATCTGCCAGGACACCGGTATCGGCATGGTCTTCCTCAAGGTCGGCATGAACGTCCGCTGGGACGACGCCACCATGAGCCTGCAGGAAATGGTCAATGAAGGCGTGCGCCGCGCCTACGCCAACCCGGACAACCCCCTGCGCGCCTCCGTGCTGGCCGACCCGGCCGGCGCCCGCAAGAACACCAAGGACAACACCCCGGCCGTGGTGCACTTCGAGATCGTTCCCGGCGACCACGTGGAAGTGATCTGCGCCGCCAAGGGCGGCGGCTCCGAAGCCAAGTCCAAGTTCGCCATGCTCAACCCCTCCGACGACCTGGTGGACTGGGTCCTCAAGAAGATCCCCGAGATGGGCGCCGGCTGGTGTCCTCCCGGCATCATCGGCATCGGCATCGGCGGCACTCCCGAAAAGGCCATGCTGCTGGCCAAGGAATCCATCATGGCCCCGGTGGACATCCATGATCTGCAGGACAAGGCCAAGAGCGGCGCCAAGCTGACCCGGGCCGAAGAACTGCGCCTGGAGCTGTACGAGAAGGTAAACGCCCTGGGCGTCGGCGCCCAGGGCCTGGGCGGCCTCACCACCGTGCTCGACGTCAAGGTGCTGGACTACCCCTGCCACGCCGCCAACCTGCCCGTGGCCCTGGTGCCCAACTGCGCCGCCACCCGCCACTGCCACTTCCACCTGGATGGTTCCGGCCCCGCCAAGATCGAGCCGCCCAAGCTGGAAGACTGGCCTGCCGTGACCTGGACCCCGGACCTGAAGGCCGCCACCCAGGTCAATCTGGATACCCTGACCAAGGAAGAAGTGGCCTCCTGGAAGCCGGGCCAGAAGCTGCTGCTCAACGGCAAGATGCTGACCGGCCGCGATGCCGCCCACAAGCGCATCGCCGACATGCTGGCCAAGGGCGAGAAGCTGCCGGTGGACTTCACCAACCGGGTCATCTACTACGTGGGCCCCGTGGACCCGGTGCGCGACGAAGTGGTCGGCCCCGCCGGCCCCACCACCGCCACCCGCATGGACAAGTTCACCCGCATGATGCTCGAGAAGACCGGCCTCATCTCCATGATCGGCAAGTCCGAGCGCGGCCCCGTTGCCATCGAGGCCATCAAGGACAACAAGTCCGCCTACCTGATGGCCGTGGGCGGTGCCGCCTACCTGGTGGCCAAGGCCATCAAGAGCGCCAAGGTGGTGGGCTTTGCCGACCTGGGCATGGAAGCCATCTACGAGTTCGAGGTGCAGAACATGCCCGTCACCGTGGCCGTGGATTCCTCCGGCACCAGCGTGCATGAGACCGGCCCCAAGGAATGGCAGGTCAAGATCGGCAAGATCCCGGTCAAAGCCTAAGCTCTCCGCTCAAGACCACCGACCGCCATGTGGCGTCGTCTACGCATCGCCGTACTGCTGCTGGTACTGGCGTCGGTGGCCTTTTCCGCCTGGCATGCCAAGGCCAACGCCACGGCATGGAAAGGCACTCTGCGCGTCGCCGTCTATCCCCTGGCGGCCGACGACAGTGCCGCCACCCGGCGCTATCTCCAGCGCCTCGGTGAGGACAGTTTCCAGCCCATCAGCGATTACCTGAACAGCGAAGCGGCGCGCCACGGCGTCACCACCCTGCGTCCGGTGGACATCACCCTGGGCGGGGAAATCCGCCAGCTGCCGCCGCCCCGCCCCCAGGGCGGCAGCGTGCTCGACAGCATCCTGTGGAGCCTGCAGCTGCGCTACTGGGCCTGGAAACAATCGCCGCCCACCAGCCCCAAGCCCCAGGTGCGCCTCTACCTGCTCTATCACGATCCGGCCCTGAACCCCCGGGTGCCCCATTCCAGCGGCCTGGAGAAGGGCATGCTGGGCGTCGTGCATCTCTTCGCCGACCCGCGCCAGACGGCGCAGAACCACGTCGTCGCCGCCCACGAGCTGCTGCATACCCTGGGCGCCAGCGACAAGTACGACATGGCCACCGGCCTGCCCCTGCACCCCGACGGCTATGCCGCGCCGTTCCAGGAGCCGCGCTATCCCCAGAGCGAAGCCGAACTGATGGCCGGCCGCCTCCCCCTCGGCCCCGACCGGGCCCGCATTCCCGACTCCCTGGACGAAACCCTGGTCGGCCCTGCCAGCGCCCGGGAAATCGGCTGGCGCCGATAGCCCTCCCCTTTTTGCGGAAACATCCCATGCCCATCGAACGCTTCGGCACCACGCCCCGCTACTCCGACGTGGTGATCCACAACGACACCATCTACCTGGTGGAAGTGGCCCAGACCCTGGAGGCCGATGCCGCCACCCAGACCCGGGAAATCCTGGCCAGCATCGAGCAGTTGCTGGCCAGGGCCGGCAGCGACAAGAGCCGCCTGCTGCAGGTCACCATCTATCTGGCCGACATGGCCGACTACGATGCCATGAACGAGGTCTGGGATGCCTGGCTGCCCGCCGGCAGTGCCCCTTCCCGGGCCTGCGTCCAGGCCCGCCTGGCCAAGCCCGGTTATAAAGTGGAACTGGTGGTGGTCGCGGCGCGGTAAAATCCCCCGCCATGATCGGCATCTTCGACAGCGGTATCGGCGGCCTCTCGGTCCTGGCCGCCATCGCCCGCAGCCTGCCCACGGCAGACCTCACCTACCTGGCGGATACCGCCCACGTGCCCTACGGGCCGCGCAGCGACGCCTTCATCCAGGGCCGGGTGCTGGCCATCGGCCACCATCTGGCGGAACAGGACTGCGGCCTCATCGTCGTCGCCTGCAACACCGCCACCGCCGCTGCCGTGCAGATGCTGCGCGCCGCCCTGCCCCACATCCCGGTGGTCGGCGTCGAGCCCGGGGTCAAGCCGGCGGCCAAGGCCAGCCGCAGCCGCCGCATCGCCGTCCTCGCCACCGAATCCACCGCCCGCAGCGAACGCCTGGCCCGCCTCATCCGGGACCATGCCGACGGCGTGGACGTGCTGGTGGAGCCCTGCCCCGGCTGGGCCACCCGGGTCGAGAGCCGGGACCTGCAGACCCCCGAATTCGTCGCCGAAGTCCGCCTCAAGATGCAGCGGCTGCTGGATGCCGGCGCCGATCAGCTGGTCCTGGGCTGTACCCACTATTCCTTCCTCACCCCCCTGCTGGCGCCCCTGGTGGCTGGCCGCGCCCAGCTGGTGGACGTGGCCGAGGCGGTGGCCCGCCAGGCCCAGCGCCTGGCCGGCGCTTCGGCCCAGGGCCAGGGCCGGCTGCTGTTGCAGGCCACGGCCCGGCCGGAACAGCTGCACGCCAGTCTGGCCGGACTGGGCCTGGGCTGGCTGGCCGAACGCTGCCGCGGCGAGGAACTGCTGGCCCGGGTCTGAGCTCCGTCGGCCCCTGGCGGCCTTGACCCGCTCCCGGGTTTGCTCCAACAATGGACAAAAAACCACGGAGCTCCAATATGGCCGATACCCCCCTCTCCCCCGACAGCAGCGTTCCCGACTTCTCCCTGCCGGCCACCGGCACCAGCCCCTTCACCCTCTCCGCCCACGCCGGCAAGACCGTCGTCCTCTACTTCTACCCCAAGGACAGCACCCCCGGCTGTACCACCGAAGCCCAGCAGTTCCGCGACCTGCACCCGCAATTCGTCGCCGCCGGCGCCCTGGTCCTCGGGGTGTCCCGGGATTCCCTCAAGTCCCACGAAAATTTCCGTACCAAGCAGAACCTGCCCTTCGACCTGATCTCCGATCCGGACGAAACCCTGTGTTCCCTGTTCGGTGTCATGAAATTGAAAAACATGTATGGGAAACAGGTAAGGGGCATCGAGCGCAGCACCTTCGTCATCGACGGCAAAGGCAAGCTGCGCAAGGAATGGCGCGGGGTGAAGGTGCCCGGCCACGCCCAGGAAGTACTCGATTTCGTCACATCCCTCTGACCCTCGACCGACAGGACGCCCCATGGCCCGCAAACCCGCCGCGAGCAGCAAAACGGTAGCTTCCTCTTCCTCCACCGCCTCTTCCCGCTGCAAGATTTTCGTCCTCGACACCAACGTGCTGATGCACGATCCCACCAGCCTCTTCCGCTTCGAGGAACACGACGTGTTCCTGCCGATGATGGTGCTGGAGGAACTGGACAACAACAAGAAGGGCATGTCGGAAATCTCCCGCAATGCCCGCCAGGCCAGCCGTACCCTGGACGACATCCTGGCCCACGCCGGCGACGAGATCGAGGGCGGCATTTCCCTGGAAACCCCGTCCAGCAAGCTGGCCACCGGCCACCTGTTCCTGCAGACCGAGGCCATCAGTTCCGAACTGCCCCAGGCCCTGCCCACCTCCAAGTACGACAACCAGATCCTGGCCGTCGTCTTCCACCTGCAGCGCCGCTACCCCAAGCGTTCGGTGATCCTGGTGTCGAAAGACATCAACATGCGCATCAAGGCCCGCACCCTGGGTCTGGCCGCCGAGGACTACTTCAACGACAAGGTCCTGGAAGACACTGACCTGCTGTACACCGGCGTGCGGGAACTGCCGGCGGACTTTTGGGACAAGCACGGCCAGGGCATGGAGTCGGGCAAGCGGGAAGGCCGCACCTACTACCGCATCAAGGGGCCCCTCTGCTCCCACCTGCTGGTCAACGAATTCGTCTATCAGGAAGGCCCCCAGCCGCTCTATGCCCTGGTGCGCAACGTTTCCGGCAAGAGCGCCGAGCTGGAAACCCTGATCGACTTCACCCACCCCAAGAACAACGTCTGGGGCATCACCGCCCGCAACCGGGAACAGAACTTTGCCCTCAACCTGCTGATGGACCCGGAGGTGGATTTCATCACCCTGCTGGGCCAGGCCGGCACCGGCAAGACCCTGCTGACCCTGGCCGCGGGCCTGACCCAGGTGCTGGAGACCAAGCAGTACTCGGAGATCATCATGACCCGGGTGACGGTGCCGGTAGGCGAGGACATCGGCTTCCTGCCCGGCACCGAGGAGGAGAAGATGGCCCCCTGGATGGGCGCCCTGGAGGACAACCTGGACGTGCTCAACAAGACCGACGACGAGGCCGGGGACTGGGGCCGGGCCGCCACCCGGGACCTGATCCGCAGCCGCATCAAGGTCAAGTCCCTCAACTTCATGCGGGGCCGCACCTTCATCAACAAGTACCTGATCATCGACGAGGCCCAGAACCTGACGCCGAAGCAGATGAAGACCCTCATCACCCGGGCCGGCCCGGGCACCAAGGTGGTCTGCCTGGGCAACATCGCCCAGATCGACACGCCCTACCTGACCGAGGGTTCCTCCGGTCTTACCTACGTGGTGGACCGCTTCAAGGGCTGGACCCACTCCGGCCACATCACCCTGCAACGGGGCGAGCGTTCCCGCTTGGCTGACCACGCGGCCGAAGTGCTATAATTTTTCCACGTTTTCATCCCCCTAAAGCCGCACCTGGTGCGGCTTTAGTTTTTCCGGAGGACCGAGCATGAAGCGCCGTGCCTTTCTTGCGCTTGCCGGCGGCCTTGCCGTCGCTCCCGGTAGCGTCCTCGCTGCCAAGAAAACCAATACCAATACAAGTTCCAAGCCCGCCGCCAAGGCGACGGCCAAGAAGCCGGCCGGCAAGGCCGGCGCCAAGGCGGCTCCGGCCAAAAGCAACGCCCGGGGCAATACCGCCAACCTGCGTCCCTCCGCCCCCAACCAGCCGCCCGCCGGCCACGTCACCGGCATGCGCCCGGCCCCCCTGCCCCGTCCGCGCCAGCAGTCCTGGCGCCATTACGACCTGGTGGTCAAGGTCACCGCGCCGGACAGCGGCCAGCCCCTGCGGGCCTGGATTCCCGTACCTTCGGAAAACGACTGGCAGCGGGTGGAAGACCTGGACTGGCAGGGCAACTACGGCAAGGCCGGCCTGCGCCGGGACGGGGACAGCGGCCTGCTGACCTTCTTCGCCGAATGGCCCGCCGGCACCCGGGCTCCGACCCTGGAACTGAAGCTGCGCCTGGGCACCCGCCAGCGCCTGTTCGACATCACCCGCCGCGGCGCCACGCCGGAGACGGAGGAAGTGCTCAACCAGAACCTGCAGAGCCTGGGCCCCTGGCCCCAGGACGTGCTGGCCGAGCTGGCCGAACGCATCACCGGCCGCATCCGGGAACCCATGCCCCAGGCCCTGGCCATCTACGACTGGGTGGTGGATCACGGCATCAGCTGCAGCGGCGCCCCCGAGTCCATCCAGGCCGCCCTCTGCGCCCGCAACGACGGCGGTGCCGGCCTGGCCGGCATCTTCGTCGCCCTGTGCCGGGCCTGCGGCATTCCCGCCCGCCGGGTCAGCGGCCAGCGCCTCGGCCCTTCCCGCCAGTCCCCCAGCCTGGGCGCCAGCGGCGACGTTTCCACCGCCCAGCACTGGCGCGCCGAATTCCACGCCCCCTTCTACGGCTGGGTGCCGGTGGACCCGGCCGATGCGGCCCTGGCCCAGCGCCAGGACGGGGACAGCGGCGCCCTGCGCAAGCGTCTCTTCGGCTTCTGGGAAATGAACTGGGCCGCCTACAGCAGTGCCGACGGGGTGCATCTGCCCCAGGGCCCCGGCGAATCCCTGCCGGTGGTGGACCGGCCCCTGCTGGCCCAGGTGGAGCGGGACGGCAGCGTGCGCCTGCTGGGCCGCCAGGGCGGCATCAGCCTGGAAGCCCGTCCCAGCGAGGGCTAGTCCCGGCAGACGCTTCCCTCCCACCAGGGGAAGCCATGGAAGGCAATAAGGACGCCATTCTCCAGGCACATGCGGCGGAGAATGGCGTCTTTCCTTTATTTACGGGCACATAGACGAAACAACGCCGCCCCCATTGTCCCCCGGGGAGGCAGCGGAGCGGCCCGCCGTCCCGGCGCGGCCTTCCCTTCAGTAGATGCCGAGGGCCAGGCCCGCAGCCAGGGCGGCGCCCACTTCGGCGCAGCGCTCCAGATCGTCCGCCGCCAGAATCTTGGGAGCCAGGATGGCCTCCGGCGTCTGGGCCCGGGTGCACACGATGAGGGGCTCGGCCACCGCCTTGAGGCGCCAGCCGGTGGCGATGCGCGCCACCTGACGGGCCGCCCCCTGGCCGTCGCTGCCGGCGCACACAAGGACGGCGTAGGGACGGCCGTTGAGGCGATCCAGGACGGGGTAGTAGCTGCGGTCGAAGAAATCCTTGAGACGGCCGGCCATGGCCCCCAGGTATTCCGGCGTGACGAAGAGATAGGCATCGGCCGCCAGCAGGTCCGCCGGGCCGACGCTGTCGGCATGGCACAGGCGCACCGTCACCAGCGGCTCGTCGCCGGCGCCCCGGGCGGCGGCCTCGGCCATGGCGGCGGCGCCGCCGGTCTGGGAGTGGAAGACGACGAGCAGGGTCTTCACGCCACGAGGCCCGCCAGGATCAGTACTCGGGACCCCGGCTGCCCTGGAAGGCGCAGTTCTCGAAGCGGGTGTATTCGCCGAGGAAGGTGAGGTGCACCGTGCCGGTGGGGCCGTTACGCTGCTTGCCGATGATGACTTCGGCCTGGCCCGGATACTGGCTCTTTTCCTTGTTGTAGTAGTCGTCCCGGTACATCATCATGATCACGTCCGCATCCTGTTCGATGGCGCCGGATTCGCGCAAGTCGGACATCATGGGGCGCTTGTCGGTCCGCTCTTCCACCTTCCGCGACAGCTGGGACAGGGCGATCACCGGCACCGACAGTTCCTTGGCCAGGGACTTCAGGGCCCGGGAGATTTCCGACACTTCCGTGGCCCGGTTCTCGCCGCCGCCGGCCTTGGCGGAGACCATCAGCTGCAGGTAGTCGATCACGATCAGGCCCAGCTTGCCGCCGTACTGGCGCGCCAGGCGCCGGGCCCGGGCCCGCAGGTCCAAGGGGTTGAGGCCGCCGGTCTCGTCGATGTAGAGGGGCTTCTCGTGCATCTTGCCGAGGGCCATGGAGAGGCGGGACCACTCCTCGTCGTTGAGGCGGCCGGTACGCAGGCGGTGGGAATCGAGGCGCCCGAGGGACGCCACCATCCGCATGGCCAGCTGGGCGCCGCCCATTTCCATGGAGAACACGCCCACCGGCAGGCCCTGCTCCACCGCCACGTATTCGGCGATGTTGAGGGCGAAGGCGGTCTTGCCCATGGAGGGGCGGCCGGCGACGATGATGAGGTCGCCGGGCTGCAGGCCGGAGGTCTTGGAATCCAGGTCGATGAAGCCGGTGGGCACGCCGGTGACGTCGGAGGGATTGTCCCGGTCATGCAGTTCCTCGATCTTCTGCACCACCTCGTTGAGCAGGGGGTTGATGTGCACGAAACCCTGCTGGGAATGGGCGCCCTTTTCCGCGATTTCGAAAACCCGGGTCTCGGCTTCGTCGAGCAGGGTCTTGGCGTCCCGCCCCAGGGGGTTGAGGGCGCTGGAGGCGATCTCGTCGCCGGCCGTCACCAGCTGGCGCAGGATGGCCCGCTCCCGCACGATTTCGGCGTAGCGGCGGATGTTGGAGGCCGACGGCGTATTGGCCGCCAGTTCGCCCAGATAGGCCAGGCCGCCGGTATGTTCGGTCTCGCCGGCCGCATCCAGGGCCTCGGACACCGTCACCACGTCCGCCGGCTTGCCCAGGGAGAGCAGGCGCTGGATCTGGCGGAAAATGCGCCGGTGTTCGTCCCGGTAGAAGTCGCCCTCGGCGACCATGTCGCCCACCTTGTCCCAGGCCTGGTTGTCCAGCAGCAGGCCGCCCAGCAGGGACTGTTCGGCCTCCAGGGAATTGGGCGGCACCCGCAACTGGGCCAGGGCCGGATCGATGGGGGAATCGGAAGGGTCGGAGCGGGAGAAACGACGGGGCTTGTTCATGGCGAGGTCAATGTCGAGGAAGGGCAATTCTACTCTGCCGCCGCCCATTGGGGCCCGTTGCAACGACGGCAGAAAAGAAAAAGGCCTTACAGGATCAACCTGCAAGGCCTTTGCGCAAGACGCCCCGCAGGGCGCTTGTGGCTTAGTGCTCGCCGAGGACGGAGACGGTGATCTGGGCGATCACGTCGGTGTGCAGGGCGATATCGATGGGGTAGTCACCGATGGCCTTCAGGTGGCCGTTGGGCATGCGGATGGCAGCCTTCTCGACCTTCTGACCCTGGGCTTCCAGGGCTTCGGCGATGTCGAAGTTGGACACGGAACCGAACAGACGGCCGTCCATACCGGCCTTGCGGCTGATCTGGACCATCAGGCCGTTCAGTTGACCGGCTTGGGCTTCGGCGGCGGCCAGCTTGTCGGCCTGGGCCTTTTCCAGCTCGGCGCGCTTGACTTCGAACTCAGCCAGGGCGGCGGGGGTGGCACGCTTGGCCTTGCGCTGGGGGATCAGGTAGTTACGGGCGTAGCCGTCCTTGACCTTGACCACGTCGCCCAGGTTACCCAGGTTAACAACCTTTTCCAGAAGAATGATTTGCATGTTTCTCTCTCCCGATTAAACGTGGTTGTCGGTGTAGGGCAGCAGGGCCAGGTAGCGGGCGCGCTTGACGGCGACGCCCAGCTGGCGCTGGTAGTGGGCCTTGGTGCCGGTCAGGCGGGCCGGCATGATCTTGGCGTTTTCAGCGA
Source organism: Azospira sp. MPR-LB4 (assembly GCF_058809525.1). Lineage (NCBI taxonomy): Bacteria > Pseudomonadati > Pseudomonadota > Betaproteobacteria > Rhodocyclales > Rhodocyclaceae > Azospira > Azospira sp. MPR-LB4. The sequence goes on along the minus strand of NZ_CM179521.1, from coordinate 3,598,144 downwards.
TGAAGTCCTTCAGCAGGTCCACGTCCTTGTAGTCGATCTCGACGATCTTCTCGGCAGTGAAGCGGCAGAACTTGCGGCGCTTGAACATGCCGCCACCGCGGCGCTTTTTCTTGTCATCGTCCTTCTTCTTGAAAAACGGTCGAGCCATTTTCATTTCCTTCCAAAAATTCGATTCGTTCTACGTGCAACATGGGCTGCCGGCTGTTCTTGCTCTTCAGGGCGAGAAACCCTTCGAGTCTTACCGCCTTGCCGGGCCCGGCATCCTGCAGCCATTTGGCTGTGGTTCCCAGGGCAACGACGTTGACTTCACATTCGACCTTGCGGGGGTGGCCGGCTTCGATCATTTCTGATTCGTGGCGCAGGCGCCCTTCGCTCACCGGCACGCCGGCGGGGGTGTAACGCAAGGGTTTGTGTTCGATCAGCGTCCCGGTGATGACAACGCGGTTTTCAGTCAGCTTCGCAGCAGCCAACGATTAATTAGGCAGCCGGGGCCGCTTCGGCGGCAGCGGCTTCAGCCTTGCCTTCGAGCAGGGACTTGGACTTCTCTTCCTTCATCATGGGGGAAGGAGTGGTCACGGCAGCCTTGGTCTTGACGGTGAGGTGACGCAGCACGGCGTCGTTGAACTTGAAGGAGTGCTCCAGTTCGTTCAGGGTCTCGCCGTCGCACTCGATGTTCATCAGCACGTAGTGGGCCTTGTGAACCTTCTGGATCGGGTAGGCCAGCTGACGACGGCCCCAGTCTTCCAGACGGTGGATCACGCCGCTGCGGGTGGTCACGATCGAACGGTAACGTTCGACCATGGCCGGAACCTGCTCGCTCTGGTCCGGATGGACGATAAATACGATTTCGTAATGGCGCATGTATTCTCCTTTTGGCTAACAGCCCTCCGCCATGCGTTCGCAGGTAGGGCAAGGTTGGAAAGCCGGCGAGTATAACGCGGTTTTCCAAGGAAAATCAAGGAAAACCGCGAACCCGGGAGAATCGGCGGCGACAGCTCAGAGCTGGTACTCGTCCTCGCCCCGGCCGGCGCCGCCGGAAAGGGCGCCTTCCATGGACTTTTCCACCGCCTTGCGCGTCAGGTGCGGCGCAAACAACTCAATGAAATCGTATTCATAGCGGCGCAGATAGGTTCCCCGGCGCAGGGCCAGGCGGGTGGTGTTGGATTCGAACAGATGGCCCGCATCCAGGGCCACCAGGCCGTTCTGCCGGCCGTCCCGCTCCGGGTCGAAGGCGATGCGGGCGATGATGCCCAGGCCCAGACCCAGGGTGACGTAGGTCTTGATCACGTCCGCGTCGATGGCGGAGAGAACCACATTGGGCGTCAGGCCGTGGCGCTCGAAAGCGCTGCTGATGCGACCGCCGCCGGTGAAGGCCGGATCGTAGGTGATGAGGGGAAAGCGGGCCAGCACCGAGAGGGACAGGGGCCCCTGCTCCAGGATGGGGTGGCCGGCCGGGGCGATGACGCAGTGGGACCACTGGTAGCAGGGCATGGTCACCAGGTTGGGCACATGGTCCAGGGCCTCGGTGGCAATGGCGATGTCAGCCTCGCCGTTGGCCGCCCACTCGGCGATCTGGGTCGGGCTGCCCTGGTGCAGGTTGAGGCGCACCCGGGGATAGCGCTCGGTGAAGCGCTTCACCACTTGCGGCAGAGCGTAGCGGGCCTGGGTGTGGGTGGTGGCGATGACCAGGCTGCCGGAATCGCCGCCGGCGTATTCCTCGCCCACCCGCTTGAGGTTTTCCGCCTCCCGCAGGATGCGGTTGGATATTTCCAGCACCGCCTTGCCCGGCTCGGTGATGCCGGTGAGGCGCTTGCCGCTGCGCTCGAAGACGATGATGCCCAGTTCGTCCTCCAGCATCTTGATCTGTTTGGAGACTCCGGGCTGGGAGGTGTAGAGTGCTTCCGCCGCCTCGGAAACATTCAGTCCGCGGCGGGAAACCTCGACCAGATAACGCAGTTGCTGCAGCTTCATGACATAGCCTGCTAATAACTTTAGGTTATATCAATGTAGCACGATATTCTTTTGAGGCCAATAAACGGCTGTTACGATGCGCCCCACTTCACGACAAGGCGCACCATGGACTGGCTGTATACCCTCTCTGGATTCGTAGTCGGCGCCATCGTCGGTTTGACGGGCGTCGGCGGCGGTTCCCTCATGACTCCCCTGCTGGTGCTCCTGTTCGGCATCCACCCGGCCACCGCCGTCGGCACCGACCTGCTTTACGCCGCCGTGACCAAGGCCGGCGGCACCGTAGTGCATTCGCGCAAGGGTCATGTGGAATGGCGCATCGTCGGCCTGCTGGCTGCCGGCAGCATGCCCGCCACCGCCGTCACCCTCTACATCCTGGCCCACCTGCCCAAGCAGGGGCCGGAAACCACTGGCCTGATCTCCCTCTGCCTGGGCATCGCCCTGCTGCTCACCGCCTGTGCCATCATTTTCCGCAAGAAGCTGCAGTCCTACGCCTTGAGCCACGAAACTTCCTTCGTGCAACGGCATCAGACGCCTATCACCATCGCGGTGGGCGCCACCCTGGGGGTGCTAGTGTCCATTTCCTCCGTCGGCGCCGGCGCCCTGGGCGTGGCCGCCCTGTTCTTCCTCTACCCCAAGCTGCCCGCCGTGCGTATCGTCGGCAGCGACGTGGCCCACGCCGTGCCCCTAACCCTGGTGGCAGGCACCGGCCACTGGCTCATGGGCAGCGTGGACTGGCAGCTGCTGACGGCCCTGCTGATCGGCTCCCTGCCCGGCATCTGGGTCGGCAGCCACATTTCGGCCAAAGTACCGGATAAAATCCTGCGCCCCATCCTGGCCACCATGCTGGTGCTGATCGGCGCCAAACTCATTGCCCACTAAGACTCTTTCGCCCGAGGCCCTACGATGTACCGTTACGACAATTATGACCACGCCCTCGTCCAGGAACGGGTAGCCCAATTCCGGGACCAGGTGCGCCGCTGGAAGGCCGGTGAACTCTCGGACGAGGAGTTCCGCCCCCTGCGCCTGCAGAACGGCCTCTACATCCAGCGCCATGCGCCCATGTTCCGCGTCGCCGTGCCCTACGGCATGCTGTCGAGCGCCCAGCTGCGCCGCCTGGCAAAAATCGCCCGGGACTACGACAAGGGCTACGGCCACTTCACCACCCGCCACAACCTGCAGTTCAACTGGATTCCCCTGGAGCGGGTGCCCGACGCCCTGGCGGAACTGGCGGAAGTGGAAATGCATGCCATCCAGACTTCCGGCAACTGCATCCGCAACGTCACCACGGACCAGTTCGCCGGCGTCGCCGCCGATGAAATCCTGGATCCCCGGCCCCTGTGCGAACTGCTGCGCCAGTGGAGCACCTTCCACCCGGAATTCGCCTTCCTGCCGCGCAAGTTCAAGATCGCCGTGAATGGCGCCCTGGAAGACCGGGCCCTGACCTGGTTCCACGACATCGGCCTGCACATCCGCAAGAACGAGGCGGGTGAAGTGGGCTTCCGCGTCATCGTCGGCGGCGGCCTGGGGCGCACCCCCATCCGCGGCCAGGTGGTGCGCGAGTTCCTGCCCTGGCAGGACATCCTCACCTACAACGAAGCCATCCTGCGGGTCTACAACCGCTACGGCCGCCGCGACAACGCCTACAAGGCCCGCATCAAGATCCTGGTGCAGGCCCTGGGGGTGGAAAAATTCGCCGAGCAGGTGGAAGCCGAATGGGCCCACCTCAAGGGCGGCCCGGCCACCATCACCCAGGCCGAATACGACCGGGTGGCGGCCTTCTTCAATCCTCCTGCCTACGCGCAGCTGCCGGCCATCGACGACGGTTTCGTCCAGGCCCAGGCCGAGCAGCCCGCCTTCGCCCGCTGGGTGGAGCGCAATGTGCGGCCCCACCGGGTGCCGGGCTACGCCGCCGTCACCCTTTCCCTGAAGAAGCCGGGCACCGCCCCGGGCGACGTCAGCGATGTGCAGATGGACCGGGTGGCCGATCTGGCCGACCGCTACAGCTTCGGCGAGGTGCGTGTCACCCACGAGCAGAACCTGGTGCTGGCCGACGTGCGCCAGGACGAGCTGCAGGCCCTGTGGCAGGACGCCAAGGCCGCCGCCCTGGCCACGCCCAACATCGGCCTCATCACGGACATGATCTGCTGCCCCGGCGGCGATTTCTGCGACCTGGCCAACGCCAAGTCCATCCCCATCGCCAACGCCATCCAGGCCAAGTTCGAAGACCTGGACTACCTCTACGACATCGGCGACATCGAGCTCAACATCTCCGGCTGCATGAACTCCTGCGGCCACCACCACGTGGGCCACATCGGCGTGCTGGGCGTGGATAAGGGCAACGAGGAGTGGTACCAGATCACCCTGGGCGGCCGTCAGGGCAACAACGCCCACCTGGGCAAGGTCATCGGCCCCTCCTTCCCCGCCGACGAAGTGGCCGGCGTGGTGGAAAAGCTGATCCGGGTCTACCTGGACAACCGCCACGAGGATGAGCTGTTCATCGACACCCTGGACCGCCTGGGCGTGGAGCCCTTCAAGGACAAGGTGTACGGCGACCGCCTCAAGGGCAAGAAAGCCGCCTGACCCATCGACACGGAATAAAGGAACGACCATGACCCGCATCATCAAGAACCGCGCCGTCGTTGAAGACAGCTGGAGCGTGCTGCGCCTGGCCGAAGGCGAGACGGCCGACACCATTGACCTGCCCCAGGGCCCGGTACTGGTGCCCCTCTCCGTCTGGCATGCCCGGAAATCCGCGCTGCTGGCCGCTTCCAGCCCCGCCGCCCCGGTGGGCGTGTGGCTGGCCGCCGGCGAAGGTCCCGAAAGCCTGGCCGACGACCTGGCCCAGCTGTCCGTGATCGCCGTGGATTTCCCCAAATTCACCGACGGCCGCGGCTACTCCGCCGCCCGCCTGCTGCGGGAACGCTACGGCTACCAGGGCGAGATCCGCGCCATCGGCGACGTGCTGCCGGACCAGCTGTTCCTCATGGCCCGCTGCGGCATCGACGCCTTCGCCCTGCGCGCCGACAAGGACGCGGACAAGGCCCTGGCCCTCTTCGACACCTTCAAGACCCCCTACCAGGCCGCGGTGGACCAGCCCCAGCCCCTCTTCCGCCGGAGGGCCGCATGAGCGTCATTCCCGCCCAGTTCCGCGTCTCCGACGAGCTGCGAGCCGCCACCGCAGCCAAGGCGGAAGCCGCCAAGACCCTGCTGGCCCAGATCGCCCGGGACTTCTCCCCGGCCACCTTCGCCAACAGCCTGGGGGCCGAGGACATGGTGCTGACCGACCTCATCGTCAAGGCGGGCCTGCCCATCGAAATCTTCTCCCTGGATACGGGCCGCCTGCCCCTGGAAACCTACGACCTGATGGCCGCCGTGCAACAGCACTACGGCCTCAAGCTCAAGGTTTTCTACCCCCGCCACGACCTCACCGAGGAATACGTGCGGGCCAACGGCATCAACGCCTTTTACGAATCCATCGAACTGCGCAAGGGCTGTTGCTACGTGCGCAAGGTGGAGCCCCTGCAGCGGGCCCTGGCCGGCAAGCAGGCCTGGATCACCGGCATGCGCGCCCAGCAGGCCGCCACCCGGGACGGCCTGGCGGTGCGCCTGTTCGACGAAGCCAACGGCCTGGAGAAGTTCAACCCCCTGGCCGACTGGAGCGAGAAGGAAGTGTGGGCCTATCTGCTGGATAATGGCGTGCCCTACAACAAGCTGCACGACCAGTTCTACCCCAGCATCGGCTGCGCCCCCTGTACCCGCTCCGTCACCCCCGGCGAAGACATCCGCTCCGGCCGCTGGTGGTGGGAAAATCCTGAAACGAAGGAGTGTGGCTTGCACAAGAAGTAAGTTGAAGGATTTCGTCGTAGGCTAACTTTGCAAAAGTTAAGGTGCGCTAGCACCGGCCGAAGACACAATCCCGAGACCAAGGAATGCGGGCTGCACAAGAAGTAGGCCTCGCCTGCAAGCTCCGCCGATCTTAGAAAACGTTGCGACCCGGTACTGAAAAATGACCACTCTGACCAAGCAAACCCTCTCCCACCTCGACTGGCTCGAGGCGGAGGCCATTCACATCATGCGTGAAGTGGCCGGCCAGTGCGCCAACCCGGTGCTGCTCTTCTCCGGCGGCAAGGACTCCATCTGCATGCTGCGCATCGCCGAAAAGGCCTTCCGCCCAGGCCGCTTCCCCTTCCCCCTGATGCACATCGACACCGGCCACAACTACCAGGAAGTGGTGGAATTCCGCGACAAGCGGGCCGCCGAGCTGGGCGAGCGCCTCATCGTGCGTTCCGTGGAAGACTCCATGAAGCGCGGCACCGTGGTGCTCAAGCACGAGGGCGAATCCCGCAATAAGCACCAGTCCGTGACCCTGCTCGAAGCCATTGAGGAATTCGGTTTCGACTGCTGCATCGGCGGCGCCCGCCGGGACGAAGAAAAGGCCCGGGCCAAGGAGCGCATCATGAGCTTCCGCGACGAGTTCGGCCAATGGGACCCGAAGAACCAGCGCCCCGAGCTGTGGAACCTCTACAACGCCCGGGCCCACAAGGGCGAGAACATCCGCGCCTTCCCCATCTCCAACTGGACGGAAATGGACGTCTGGCAGTACATCGAGCGGGAAGGCCTGGAGCTGCCCTCCATCTACTTCGCCCACACCCGCCCGGTGGTGATGCGCCAGGGCGCCATCGTCCCGGTCAATGTGCCCCTGGTTTCCGGCGAGCTGACCAACCTGCCCAAGGCCGGCGAGGAAATCATCGACCTGCAGGTACGCTTCCGCACCGTGGGCGATATCTCCTGCACCGCCCCGGTCGAATCCGACGCCGACACGGTGGAGAAGATCGTTCTCGAAACCGCCACCACCACCATCACCGAACGGGGCGCCACCCGTCTGGACGACCAGACCAGCGAGGCCTCCATGGAACAGCGTAAGAAGGAAGGGTATTTCTGATGTCCGCCCCCGAAAAAATTGAAGATCACGGCCTGCTGCGCTTCCTCACCTGCGGCAGCGTGGACGACGGCAAGAGCACCCTGATCGGGCGCCTGCTGTTCGACACCAAGACCATCCTGGCCGACACCCTCTCCGCCATCGAGCGCACTTCCCAGAAGCGCGGCATGGAAGCGGTGGACCTCTCCCTGCTCACCGACGGCCTGCAGGCCGAGCGGGAACAGGGCATCACCATCGACGTGGCCTACCGCTACTTCAGCACCGGCACCCGCAAGTACATCATCGCCGACGCCCCAGGCCACGAGCAGTACACCCGCAACATGGTGACCGCCGCCTCCACCGCCAACCTGGCCATCATCCTGGTGGATGCGCGCAAGGGCGTGCTGACCCAGACCCGGCGCCACTCCTACCTGGCCCACCTGGTGAACATTCCACACCTGCTGGTGGCGGTGAACAAGATGGATCTGGTCAATTACGACCAGGCCGTGTTCGAGAAGATCAAGGCCGACTACCTGGCCTTCGCCGCCCAGCTGGGCATCGAGGACGTGCGCTTCATCCCCCTCTCCGCCCTCAACGGCGACATGGTGGTGGACCGGGGAGAATCCCTTTCCTGGTACAAGGGCCCGACCCTGCTGGAAATCCTGGAGGCCGCTCCCGGCGCCCACAGCGAGCAGGCCGAAGCCTTCCGCTTCCCGGTGCAGTTCGTCTGCCGCCCCCAGGATTCTGCCAATCCGGAACTGCACGACTACCGGGGCTTTATGGGCCGGGTCGAATCCGGCGAGCTGGCTGTCGGTGAAGCGGTCACCGTGCTGCCTTCCGGCCGGGAAACCAGGGTCAAGGACATCCAGATCGGCGGCCAGAGCATTCCCGCGGCCGTTTCCGAGCAATCCGTGACCCTGCTGCTGGAAGACGAGATTGACATTTCCCGGGGCGACATGATCGTGCGCAGCGCGGCCCAGCCCCAGGTGGTGAAGCAGATCGACACCACCGTCTGCTGGCTGGCGGAAACGCCCCTGGACCGGGCCCGCACCTACCTGATCCGCCACACCACCCGGGAAGTGAAGGCCAAGGTGGCCAGCATCGATTACCGGGTGGACGTGAACACCCTGGAACAGCAGGCCACGGACAAGCTGCAGATGAACGACATCGCCCGCGTCAGCTTCAAGCTGGCCCAGCCCCTGTTCATCGACCCCTACAGCCAGAACCGGGCCACCGGCGCCTTCATCGTCATCGATGAAAGCACCAACAACACCATCGGCGCGGGGATGATCGGCTGAGGTGGGTTAAGGGCTTTTTAGCCACAGAGGACACCGAGGGCACCGAGATTGAGGCGCCCATGGGGCTGAAGTGGCAGGCACCCTGAAAGGCAAGAGGGACGCCATTCTCCAGAGCATCAAGCTGGAGAATGGCGTCCCTTCTACTTTCCGGGGCACCTGATTTTTGGCGGCTATGCCTTCTCGAACAGGGCGATGGATTCCACGTGGGAAGTGTGGGGGAACATGTTCACGATGCCGGCACCGCTGAAGCGGTAGCCCTTCTGATGCACCAGGATGGCCGCGTCCCGGGCCAGGGTGGAGGGGTTGCAGGAGACATAGACGATGCGGCCGGGACTATCCTCCCCCAGGGCCTTGACCACTTCCACCGCCCCTTCCCGGGGCGGGTCGATCAGCATCTTGTCGAAATGGCCCAGGGCACCGAGGGACTTGGGCGTGCATTCAAAGAGATTGGCGACGCCGAAGGAAACGTTGGCAGCCAGGCCGTTGGCCGCCGCATTCTCCTCGGCCCGCCGGGTCAGTTCCTTGAGGCCTTCCACCCCCACCACCCGGGCGCCGCTGCGGGCGATGGGCAGGGTGAAGTTGCCCAGGCCGCAGAACAGGTCGGCGATGCGCTCCCCGGGCTGCGGGTCCAGCAGACGCATGGCGCGGCGGATGAGCATCTGGTTGATGCCCGGATTGACCTGGGTGAATTCGGTGGGGGAAAAACGCATTTCCAGCCCGAACTCCGGCAGCAGGTAGGAGAGGTCAGGACCATCCACGGGATGGAAGCGGTAGGCCGAAGCCGGTCCCTTGGGCTGCAGGAAAAAAACGATGCCGTGCTCGTCGGCAAAGGCCCGCAGCAGCTTCTCGTCGGCCCCGCTGAGGGGCTCCAGGATGCGCAGCACCATGACCGTGCACTTCTCGCCCACGGCGATTTCCACCTGGGGCAGCCGGTCCCGGATCGAGAGGCGCACGAAGAGCTGGCGCAGGGGCACCAGCAGGTCGGAAACGTGGGCCGGCAGGATGGGACAGGTATGCAGGTCGGCCACATAGCTGCTGCGCTTCTCGTGGAAGCCCACCAGCATCCCCTTGGATTCCACCATGCGCACGGTCAGCCGGGCCCGGTGGCGATAGCCCCAGGTAGGGCCGTAGATGGGGTTGTAGACCTGCTCCGGCTTGAGCCGGGCCAGGTGCCACAGGTTGTTTTCCAGCAGGCGCTGCTTGGCCGCCACCTGGGCGGTGGGCTCCAGGTGCTGCATGCTGCAGCCGCCGCAGGTGCCGAAATGGGGACAGCGGGGAGGAACCCGGGCGCAGGAGGGGCGCAGCACGGCGCTGACCTCACCCACGGCGTAATTGGGTTTCTCCCGGAACAGGGCGTACTCCACCGTTTCCCCGGGGAGGGCACCTTCCACGAACACGGTCTTGCCCTCCAGGCGCGTCACGCCCCGGGCGTCGTGGTCCAAGGATTCGATCTTGCCGACAGGCATGGGCCCATCCCCCGAAAAAAGGCGCCATTCTACCAGCGCGCCGGCAAAGGCAAAGCCAGCCGGCGGCAGCGGTTGCGCCGCCCCATGGCGGTTGCTATGGTAGGCACTCCACGGGAGCCCACCATGCCTGAACGCCTTCTCACCAGCCGCACCGAACTGGATGCGGCCCTGCTCCAGCTGCTGCCCCTGGCGCAGCAGTCCATCCGCATCTTCGACGGCGACCTGTCCAGTTTTCCGCTGGAAAGCCCGGAGCGGATCGCCCTGCTGCAGGAGTTCCTGCGCCGCCCCAATACCCGCCTGACCCTGGTGCTGCAGCACCCCGGCCCCAGCCAGACCGGCTGCCCCCGGCTGGTACAGCTGGCGCGCCAGCACGGCCACGCCTTCACCTGGCTGCAGGCCCCGGAAAGCCTGGCCAACCTGCAGGACGCCATGGTCCTGATCGATTCTGAGCACGCCCTGCTGCGTTTCCACCGGGAACAGCCCCGGGGCAAATGCATCGAGGCCGATGCCCGGGCCTGCCACCCCTACGCCAAGCGTTTCGAGTCCATCCTGGCCGAAGGGTGCAGCGCGGTCGCCCATACCCCCCTGGGTCTGTGACAATCTGTTACATGCCAGGCGTATAGAAAAGGGCCTTGCAGGCTATACCCGGCTGAATTTACTGCTATAATGCCGCCCTGATTAGCCCCCCCTGGCTGATCAGCCTCAGGATTGTTTGGATCACACACTAATTGATAGGGAATAAACAATGAAGCACTCTCTCCTCGTTGCTGCTCTGGTTGCCCTGGCCGTTTCCGCTTGCGGCAAGAAAGAAGAACCCGTCGTCGCCGCTCCGGCTCCCGCTGCTGAAGCCCCCGCTGCTCCGGCCGCTCCCGCTGCTGCCCCCGCTGAAGCTGCTGCTCCCGCTGCTGACGCTGCCAAGCCCGCTGAAGGCGCTGCTGCTCCCGCCGCTGCTGCCCCCGCTGAAGCTGCTGCCGCTCCCGCCGAGAAGAAGTAATCTCGCTGTTGCGCAGTAGAAAAAAGCCGACCTCCGGGTCGGCTTTTTTATTGCCTGTTTTTTCCCGGGCGAGAAGCAACTCCCCCAGGCCCCATCAGCAGAAGCTGCGCCACCCCACCCCGTTTTCCTGATCCGCCACCCCGATCCACTCCGCTGCACAACCCAGGGCCCCGCTCAAGGCGGCCACGGCCAGTTCGGGCCGGTTGCACTTCTCGCTCAGATGGGCGGCCACCACATGCTGCAGGGTGGAAGTATCCAAACGGGTCAGCAATTCCGCCGCCACGTCGTTGGCCAGGTGGCCATGGCTGCCGCCGATACGGCGCTTGAGAAAGGGGGGATAAGCAGATGCAGCCAGCAGATCCGGATCGTGGTTGCATTCGAGGAACAGGCCATCGCAGGCCTGCAATACCTCCAGCACGTGGGAGGTCAGGCTGCCGCAATCGGTGAGCACGCCCAGGCGCCGGTTGCCGTCGCCAAAGACATACTGGACGGGCTCCCGGGCATCGTGGGGTACGGTGAAAGGCAGGATTTCCAGATCGCCGACAGCCAGGGACTGCTGGCTGTCGATACGCCGTAGCTGCCCGTAGGCGGACTCGGACTCCGGCAGCATGGTCGCGGTACCCGGAGTCAGCCACACCGGCAGGTTGAACCTGGCAGCCAGGCGCACCACACCGGCCAGATGGTCGGAATGCTCATGGGTGACCAGCACGCCGGCCAGGGTTTCCGGCTCCACCCCCAGGCGCTGCAGCCGGTAAGTGGCTTCCCGCAGGGAGAAGCCGCAGTCCAGCAGCACGCGCGTGCCACCGGACTCGACCAACAGACCGTTGCCCCGGCTGCCGCTTCCCAGGGAGGCGAAGCGCATGGCGGCGGTCGCTTACTTCAACTGTTCGTACAGCAGGCCCAGAATCTTCTTGGCGGTATCGGAACGGTCCACACCGCCTTCGCGGGAAAGCACCTGGACGGTACAACTGCTGCCCTGATCCTTCACCAGGATGCGGTACTGGATCTTGGAATCGGACTTGTCGTCACCCTTCCAGAAGGCCAGCTTGGACATGAAGCTCTTGTCGGCCTTCTTGTCGTCCACTTCCGGGTCCACATAACGGACGAAGAACAGACCCTTGGAGCGATCCCGGTCTTCCACGGTGAAGCCGACCCGATCCAGGGACAGGCCGACGCGGCGCCAGGCCCGGTCGAAGCGTTCCTGCAGTTCCAGGGCGCCCTGGCCGTCATCGGCCCGGGTCAGTTTGGCCCGCTCGACCTGACGGTCCTTAGCCGCAGCCACCATGGCCTCGGCCTTCTTCTCTTCCGTGCCGAAACGGACCATCAGGCGGCGCAGCATCTCCGCCTCCAGTTCCGGATCCGCTTCCCTAGGCTGCCAGCGGGTCTGGTCCTTGCCTTCGGAGATATACACCTCATACATGCCGCGATGGCTGATGAAAATATCCACGGTGCCCGGCTCGGCCCCCGGCTCGATACGGGTGCGGAACTTGTCGCGCTCGGCGGTGGAATAGAGGGAGTCGAACATCTTGCCCAGGGTGCTGCGGATGATGTCCTCGCCGATCTTGGCGCGGTTTTCAGCCCAGTCGGTTTCCATCACGCCGGCCTCGGGCACTTCCACATTGACCAGGAAGCCGGTTTCCTGCCAGAAGTCCTTGATCATGGGCCAGACCTGGTCGGGGGTGCCGGCCACCACCAGCCAGCGCTGGGTACCGGAACGCTCGATGCGGGTCTTGTCCACCTGAGGCAGCACTTCGCTGCTCTTGGCGGAGCCCCGGGCCTGGGGATCCCGCTCGGCCGCATAGGCGGAGAAGGTGGCGCTGCCGCGGCCGCCCGTATCCGGCACCGCATAGCGGTCATCCCGGGTGGGGGAGGTCAGGTCCGGAGGAATCTCCAGGGTCGGGGCCTTGATGGCCGACTTGTAATCAATCTTCTTCGATTCCGGCAGGATGCCGCTGCACCCTGCCAGCAGGAGGGACGCCACCAGGGGCGTGCAAACGATACGCTTCATGGGATTCCGTAACTTAGGCAAGCACGCCGGCCTGGCGCATGGCAGAGCGCACCCGCTCGTGGCATTCGGGCGAGAGGGTGGTCAGGGGCAGGCGGATGCCGCCGGGGATGAGGCCCAGTTGCTGCACGGCCCACTTCACCGGGATGGGATTGGCTTCGCAGAACAGATGGCGGTGCAGTCCCAGCAGCTTGAAGTGGATTTCCCGGGCCTTGGCCACGTCGCCGGCCAGGGCGGCGGCGCACATTTCGTGCATCAGGCGCGGCGCCACGTTGGCGGTGACGGAAATGTCGCCCTTGCCGCCCAGCAGGATCAGGGCCACGGCGGAAGCGTCGTCGCCGCTATAGACGGCGAAGTCGGCCGGGGCGCGGGCGATCAGGTCGGCGCCGCGCTCCAGGTTGCCGGTGGCGTCCTTGATGCCCACCACGTTGTCGATCTGGGCCAGGCGCAGGGCGGTGTCGTTGGACATGTCCGCCACGGTACGGCCGGGCACGTTGTAGAGAATCACCGGGATGTCCACCGCTTCGGCGATGGAACGGAAATGCTGGTACAGGCCTTCCTGGGTCGGCTTGTTGTAGTAGGGCACCACGGAGAGGGCCGCATCGGCGCCGACGCTCTTGGCGAAGCGGGTCAGCTCGATGGCCTCGGAAGTGGAATTGGCGCCGGTACCGGCGATCACCGGAATCCGGCCGGCTGCATGCTTGACCGTGGTACGGATCAGCTCGGCATGCTCGTCCACATTGACGGTGGGGGACTCGCCGCTGGTGCCGACGATGACGATGCCGTCCGTCCCTTCCTGTACGTGGAAATCGATGAGCTTCTTCAGGCTGTCGTAATCGAGACGGCCATCGTCGGACATGGGGGTGACGATGGCAACAATGGAACCGGTAATCATGGAGGTCACGAATTCGGGAAAAATGATCGCAGGATTCTACCCCGAAGATCAGGGCAGAAGTGTAAAGGAATGTGACCCGGGCCTGAGGCGCCCGGGTCCCGGGCAAGGCTCAGAGATCGGCCAGGGCCCGCAGGTGGGCGCAAACGCTGCGCGCCAGTGAGGAGAGGACGTAACCGCCTTCCAGCATGGAGACGATGCGCCCCTGGCAGTGGCGCTGGGCCACCGTTTTCAGTTGCTGGGTGACCCAGGCGAAGTCGGACTCCACCAGCTTCATGCTGCCCATGTCGTCTTCGTAGTGGGCGTCGAAGCCGGCGGAAATGAACAGCAGCTCGGGCCGGAACTCGTGCAGGCGGGGCAGCCAGATGTCGGAAACGACCATGCGGAAGTCCTCGCCGCCGGTGCCGGCCGGCAGGGGCACGTTGCACATGTTGTCGGCAGTCCCGTCGGCCCCGCTGTAGGGGAAGAAGGGGTGCTGGAACATGCTGACCATGAGCACCCGCGGATCGTCCTTGAAGATGTCTTCGGTGCCGTTGCCGTGGTGCACGTCGAAATCGACGATGGCCACCCGCTTCAGGCCATGGACTTCCAGGGCATGGCGGGCCGCCACGGCGATGTTGTTGACGAAGCAGAAGCCCATGCAGTTTTCCCGCTCGGCGTGGTGGCCGGGGGGACGGATGGCACAGAAGGCATCTGTCGCCTCGCCCTTCAGCACCAGGTCCACGGCCATGACGCCGGCGCCGGCGGAACGTTGGGCCGCCGTCCAGGTGTGGGGATTCATGGCCGTATCCGGGTCCAGGTGGGCGATGCCGTTTTCCGGGGCCGTGCGCTTGAGCCGTTCCAGGTAGGCCGGCGAGTGGGCGCGCAGCATCTGCTCCAGGGTGGCCAGGGGCGCGTCATAGTAGGAAAAATAGGGATCCAGCCCCTGGGCGATCATCTGGTCGCTGATGGCCGTGAGACGGGCGGGACATTCCGGGTGATAGGACCCCATGTCATGCAACTGGCAGTCCCGATGGGTAATGAAGGCGGTGGTGGTCACGTAGGTCGTCCGAGCGTTGAGCGGCCCTGGGTGCGCTGTCTCCTGTGCGGAGACGTCTCCTCCCGGTCCGGATTTTGGTTATGGATATAATCGTTCGTGCTGCTACCGTTCTCATCTGTGATTATTATCCCAACATCGGGAAGCCACAAGCCATGCCCCTTCCAGCCTCCCAGACCTCTCCGGGCGACGGCATCACCGCCGTCCTCGATGCCGCCAACCGCGTCATCCTCGGCAAGGACACCCAGGTCCGGCTGGCCCTGGCCTGCCTGCTGGCCCGGGGCCACCTGCTCATCGAGGACCTGCCCGGCGTCGGCAAGACAACCCTGGCCCACACCCTGGCCCGGCTACTGGGCCTGGACTTCCAGCGCATCCAGTTCACCAGCGACATGCTGCCGGCGGACATCCTGGGCGTCTCCATCTTCGACCGGGAACACGCCGACTTCCGCTTCCTCCCCGGGCCCATCTTCACCCAGGTGGTGCTGGCGGACGAAATCAACCGGGCCACGCCGAAGACCCAGAGCGCCCTGCTCGAAGCCATGGAAGAACACCAAGTGACCGCCGAAGGCATCACCCGGCCCCTGCCGGAACCCTTTTTCGTCATCGCCACCCAGAACCCGGCCCACCAGGTCGGCACCTTTCCCCTGCCCGAGTCCCAGCTGGACCGTTTCCTCCTGCGCCTGGAACTGGGCTACCCGGACAGCCGGGCCGAACGGGCCCTGCTCGAATCCGGCGGCCGCCGCAGCCAGGTGGCTGCGCTGGCGCCCTGCCTGACGCCCCCTGCCCTGGCCGGATTGCAGGACGAGGTGGCGCGGGTCCATGCGGCGCCGCCCCTGCTCGACTATGTGCAGGCCCTGGTGGAAGCCAGCCGGCGCGCCCCCGCCTTCCGCCACGGCCTCAGCCCCCGGGCCGCCCTGGCCCTGCTGGCGGTGTCCCGGGCCTGGGCCTACCTGGCCGGACGCCGCCAGGTGCTGCCGGAAGACGTCCAGGCCGTCTGGCCCGCCCTCGCCTGCCACCGCCTGCCCCTGGCCCAGGGCAGCGGCCATGCCAGTCCCGAGGAAGCCCTGGCCCTGCTGCGGGGCGTGGCCCTGCCCTGAACCGGCAGACCATGGACCTGCGCGCCCAGGCCCAGCGCTGGCAACGCTGGCTATTCCGTCTCCAGCCCGAGGGCGGCGCAGTCCGCCTGGAGCGGCGGCGCATCTACATCCTGCCCACCCGCAGCGGCCTCCTCTACGCCCTGGCCCTGGTGGTGATGCTCCTGGGGGCCATTAATTACGACCTGGCCCTGGGCCACGCCCTGGTGTTCCTGCTGGCGGGACTGGGACTGGTGGCCATGGTGCATACCTTCCGCAACCTGCTCGGCCTGGGGCTCCAGGCCGGCGCCGTGGCTCCGGTCTTCGCCGGCGAGCAGGCCCGCCTGACCCTGCACCTGGACCGCCCCGACACCCGGCCGCGACGGGCCCTGGCCCTGGACGCCGGTGCCGGCCCCATCCTGGCGGAACTGGAGCTCCCGGACAGCAGCAGCGTCAGCCTGCCCCTGCCGCCCCAGCCCCGGGGCTACCGCCCCCTGCCGCGGCTGACCGTCGCCAGCGTCTATCCCCTGGGCCTCTTCCGCGCCTGGGCCTACTTTCTGCCCGCGGCCCGGCACCTGGTCTATCCCGCCCCCCTGTCCAGCCCCCTGCCCCGGGCCCGCAGCGTACCCCAGGCCGGCGACAGCCGGGGCGGCAACGGCCAGGAGGACTTCGCCGGACTGCGTCCGCGCCAGCCGGCCGACCCCCTGCGCCACATCGCCTGGAAGGCGGCAGCCCGGGAGCCGGCAGAACGGCCCCTGCCGGTGAAGCACTTTGCCGGCGGCGGCGCCGAGGAAATCCGCCTTGACTGGCAGGACCTGCCCCCGGGCTGCGACGTGGAACGGGGCCTCTCCCTCCTCACCGGCTGGGTCCTGGCGGCGGAAGCCGAGGGCCTGAGCTACGGCCTGCAGCTGCCCGGAGTGGACGTCCCCCGGGGCAGCGGCCCGGCCCACCGCCAGCGCTGCCTGGAAACCCTGGCCCTGTGGTCGCCTGCGGGAACCCGTCAGCCATGAACTGGCGCCTGCCCTGGCGCCGGCAGCGCCGTCCGCTGCCGGCGCCCCTGTCCCACAGCGTGCTGCCCTGGCTGCTGCTGTGCGCCCTCGCCACGGCCGGGCCCCACACCCTGCACCAGCCCCTCTGGCTCACTGCCATTGCCGGTCTGGTCCTGGCCTGGCGCGCCTGGCTGTGGCTGCGCCAGCTGCCCCTGCCGCCCCGCTGGCTGCTGTCCCTGGTGTCCCTCGGCAGCCTGGCCGCCATCGTCGTCGAATACCGCACCCTCCTCGGCCGGGATGCGGGTGTCAGCCTGCTGGTGCTGTTCCTGGCCCTCAAGCTGATGGAACTGAGGCAGCGCCGGGACGGGGTGGTGGTGCTGATGCTGGGCTACTTCCTCCTGCTCACCCACTACTTTCACTCCCAGAGCATTCCCACCGGCCTGTGGATGCTCCTGGCCCTGGTGCTGCTCACGGCGACCCTGCTGCGCCTGCACGGCGACGACCGGGCCCGGCCCCTGGCCAGCCTGCGCTACGCCGGTGTGCTGACCCTGCAGGCCCTGCCCTTCATGCTGGTGCTGTACCTGCTCTTTCCGCGCATATCCGGCCCCCTCTGGGGCCTGCCCCGGGACGCCCATGCCGGGCTCAGCGGCCTCTCGGAGACCATGGCCCCGGGCAGCCTGGCCAATCTCATCCAGAACGGCAGCATCGCCTTCCGCGTCCAGTTCCAGGGCGAGACGCCGCCCCGCTCCCAGCTCTACTGGCGCGGCCCGGTGCTGGACTATTTCGCCGACGGCGTCTGGCGCCCCCGCTTCCTGCCCCAGCGCAAGCCCCAGGTGGAAGCCCGGGGCCCGGAAGTGGCCTACGTCACCACCCTGGAACCCCACAACCAGCGCTGGCTGCTGGCCCTGGACAGCCCCACCGCCGTCCCCGCCGAAGCCGGCATCGGCTACGACCTGCAGGTGCTGGCGCCGGCGCCCCTGACCAGCCGCAGCCGGCAGGCCTTCCGCTCGGTGCTGGACTACCGCCACAACCGCCAGGAGCAGCCCCTGGTGTTGCAGCGGGCCCTGCAGTTGCCGGCAGAACGCAATCCGCGCACCCGGGAACTGGCGGAACAGTGGCGTCGCGCCGATCCCCGCCCGGCCAGCCTGGTGCAGCGGGCCCTGGCCCACTTCCGCCAGGAACCCTTCTTCTACACCCTGCGCGCGCCCCTGCTGGGACGGGACGGGGTGGACGAGTTCCTGTTCGCCACCCGCCGCGGCTTCTGCGAACACTACGCCTCGGCCTTCGTCGTCCTGATGCGGGCCGCCGGCGTGCCGGCCCGGGTGGTGACCGGCTACCAGGGCGGCGACATCAACCCGGTGGACGGCTACCTGACGGTGCGCCAGTCCGACGCCCACGCCTGGGCCGAAGTCTGGCTGGAAGACCAGGGCTGGCGGCGGGTGGACCCCACCGCGGCCATTTCCCCGGCGCGCATCGAGGCCGGCATCGCCGCCGCCCTGCCCGACGACGAAGCCCTGCCCCTGCTGGCCCGGGTGGACCTGGACTGGCTGGTGCGCCTGCGCCACCGCTGGGAAGCGGCCAACAACGCCTGGAACCAGTGGGTCCTCGGCTACACCCCGGAACGCCAGCGCCAGCTGCTCTCCCGCCTCGGCCTGCAGCAGCCGGACTGGCGCAATATGAGCGCCGCCCTGGCCGCCGCCTGCGGCCTGCTCTTGCTTCTGCTGACCCTGTGGAGCCTGGGCCGGCGCCCCCGCCTGGCCCCGGAAGAGCGCCTGTGGCAGCGCTTCTGCCGCCGCAGCGCCCGCCTCGCCCCGGACCTGGCGCGGGCCCCGTGGGAAGGCCCTCTGGCCTACGGCCGCCGGCTGGGAGAGCGCCTGCCCACCCTGGCGCCCCAGGCCGAAGCCATTGCGGGGCTTTACGCCACCCTGCGCTATGGGCCACCATTGGCGCCCCGTGACCGACAACAACTGCTAGAACGGCTAGCCGCCTGCATCCGCGAGCTACCATCCCGGAGACCCTCTTGAAACATGCCTTGCGGCGCAGTGCCGCCCGAATCGCCCTATTCATCCCGCTCCTGGCCGCCCCCGCTTTCGCCGCCGGCGCCCGCCCCCAGGAAACCTTCGCCAACGACGAGCAGGCCGCCGCCTTCGCCGCCGACATGGCCCAGCGCCACGGCTTCAGCGAGGCGGAACTGAAATCCCTGTTCGCCGCCACCGGCCCCAACGCCTCCGTGCTCAGCGCCATCCAGCCGGCCGCCAGCGTCGAGCGCCGCTCCTGGCAGCGCTACCGGGAACGTTTCGTGAACGACCGCCGCAGCCAGCAGGGCCTGCTTTTCTGGCAGCGCCACGCCGCCACCATCGCCAAGGCCAGCGCCGTCTATGGCGTGCCGGAGGAAATCATCGTCGCCATCATCGGCGTCGAAACCGAATACGGCCGCAACACCGGCCGCTATTCCGTGCTGCAGGCCCTGGCCACCCTGGCCTTCCGCTATCCGCCCCGGGCCGAGTTCTTCCGCGGCGAGCTGGAAAACTTCCTGCTGCTGGCCCGGGAGAATCGCCAGTCGCCCCTGGAGATCAAGGGTTCCTACGCCGGCGCCATCGGCATTCCCCAGTTCATGCCCAGCAGCCAGCGCCGCTTCGCCGTGGATTTCGACGGCGACGGCCTGATAGACCTGCGCAACAGCCCGGAGGACGCCATCGGCAGCGTCGCCAGCTTCCTTGCCCAACACGGCTGGCAGACCGGCGCCCCGGTGGCCCATCCCCTGCCCCTGGGCACGGAGCCGCCAACGGAACTGACCCAGACCGACCTCACCCTGCGGCAAAGCGCCGGCGCCCTGCGCCGGGCCGGCCTGGCCGCCCCGGGCCCGGACGGGGCCCGTTATGCCATGGTGGACCTGGTGACGCCGGATGCGCCGACGGAATACTGGCTGGGGGAACAGAATTTCTGGGTGATCAGCCGCTACAACCGCTCCAGCTTCTACGCCATGGCGGTGTTCCAGCTGGGAGAGAAACTGCGGGAAGAAAAACAGGCCCTGCTTGCGGCCGGCCAGTAGGCCGGCCCGGGGCCACTGAGCGTCGGGCCGGGAGGCCGGAGGGGACGGCCTGCTAGAGGATGCTGTCCCGGTCCACGCCGCCGCGCTTGATGATGCGCCGCAGCTGGCTCAGGGCCTCGCCCTGGATCTGCCGCACCCGCTCCCGGGTCAGCCCCAGGTCGGCGGCGATGGCTTCCAGGGTGGCGATCTCCGCCCCCTTCAGGCCGTAACGGCGCTCCACCACCTGGCGCTGCTTTTCCGGCAGCTGTTCCACCCACTGCAGCACCAGGTCGTTGAGTTCGTTTTCCTGCAGCACCCCCACCGGGTCGGCCCCGGCGGAATCGTCGGCCACCGAGTCCCCCACCGTGTGGTTGGGGTCGATGTCCAGGGGCGTATCGAGGGAGGCCACGTGCTCGTTGAGATGGAGGATGTGGCGGATGTCATCCACTGGCTTGCCCAGCAGATGGGCCACTTCCTCCACCCGGGTCTCCCGGGACGGCGTCAGGCCGCGGGCCCCGTCCAGATGGCGCATGGCCCGCAGCACCACGTTGATTTCCTTGACCACGTGCACCGGCAGACGGATGGTGCGTGACTGGTTCATGATGGCCCGCTCGATGCTCTGGCGGATCCACCAGGTGGCGTAGGTGGAAAAGCGGAAGCCCCGCTCCGGATCGAATTTCTCCAGGGCATGGATGAGCCCCAGGTTGCCCTCTTCCACCAGATCGAGCAGCGGAATGCCCCGGTTCAGGTAGTGCTTGGCGATATTCACCACCAGGCGCAGGTTGTGCTCGATCATCTTCTGCCGGGCGGCGAATTCCCCGGCCTTGGCCCGGCGGGACCATTCCAGCTCCTCCGCCGGCGTCAGCAGGGGCTTGGCACCGATCTCGTTGAGATAGAGCTGGGTGACGTCGTTGAGCAGTTCATAGGCCGGCGGCGCCCCGTCGTCGCCTTCTGCCGCCGTCGCAGCGGCAGCCAGGGACTCGTCCTGGGCCTCGTCCGCGGCGAACGCCTCCTCCGCATCCCCGTCGGGAAAATCAGCGGCGTCGGCGTCGTCGCGCACGGCAGACCTGTCAGCGCTTGGGCAGGTACTGGGTGGGATCCACCGGCTTGCCCTGCCGACGGATTTCGAAGTGCAGCTTCACCTGGTCCGTGTCCGAATTGCCCATCTCGGCGATCTTCTGCCCCCGGGTGACGGACTGGCCTTCCTTGACCAGGATGTTGTTGTTGTGGGCGTAGGCGGAGAGGAAGGTGGCGTCATGCTTGATGATCACCAGCTTGCCGTAGCCCCGCAGGCCGCTGCCGCTGTACACCACCTTGCCATCGGCCGCCGCCAGCACCGGTTCGCCCAGCTTGCCGGCGATGTCCACGCCCTTGTTGGTGGCCTCGTTGAAGCCGGCAATGGACTTGCCGCCGGCGGGCCAGGCCCAGGTCACATCGGCAGCAGCGGGGGCCGCAGCAGCAGCCGGCGCCTCGCTGCGGACGGGTTCTGCCGGCTTGGCGGCAGCGCCCTGGGCATTGTTCTGGTTCTGGGCCTTGGCCCAGGCCTGGTCGGAATAGGCTTCCTTGCCGGCCTTGGGCTCCCGCTTGAGCGTGTCGCTGGCCGCAGCCGGCACCGGGCCGCCATCCAGGGAACGGCTTTCCACCACCCCGCCACCGATGGGCTTGGCCACCGCCGTGCCGGCAGCACCACCGTCGGGCGGCGTCACGCGCAGCTGCTGCCCCACCAGGATGCGGTTGGGATTTTCCAGGTTGTTCCAGGCGGCCACGTCCTTGTAGTCCTGGCCGTTATCCAGGGCGATGCTGTAGAGGGTGTCGCCCTTCTTGACCGTGTAGAAGTCCTTGGAGGCGGCAGCCGGCTTGCTCGGCACCCCGCGCTCGACCACCGGCGCCGGCGCATGGCTGGCACAACCGGCCAGGAACAGCAGGGCCGCAATGCCGCTTAGGGTGGCGGCACGGAAGATAAAACCTGGCGTTTTCATTCGACTCCTGACAGCAGCGGCACGAAACGCACCGCGTCAAGCTTGGTCTCAAGGAACCCCTGGGGCGTGCGTTCGATCAGGTGCAGAGCTTGCTCGCCGGCCCCCACGGGCAGGACCATTCTGCCACCAACCGCCAGCTGCTGCAAAAGCGCGGGCGGCACCCGGTTGGCCGCGGCGGCGACGATGATGGTGTGATAGGGGGCCGCTTCCGGCAGCCCCAGTTGGCCGTCGGCATACTTGAGGCGCACGTTGAACTGCTGCATCTGCCGCAGGTTCTGCTTGGCCCGTTCGATCAGGGGCTCGATCCGTTCCACGGCATAGACGTCTGGCGCCAGCTGGGCCAGCACCGCTGCCTGGTAGCCGCAACCGGCGCCGATCTCCAGAGTCTTGCCGAGACCGCCGGGCAGGCTCTGTTCACGCCCGGCCCGCAACAGTTCGATCATGCGGGCCACGATATAGGGCTGGGAAATGGTCTGGGAATGCCCCAGAGGCAGGGCCGTGTCCTCATAGGCCCGGTGGGCCATGGCCTCTTCGACGAAGATGTGGCGGGGCACGGCAGCCATGGCGGCAAGCACCGTCTCGTCCACGATGCCCTTGTCCCGCAGACGCTCCACCATGCGCATGCGGGTGCGCAGGGAGGTCATGCCGATACCGGAAACGCCCGTTGCCATCAGCGCAACCAGTTCCGCAGCTCGGGCAGCTGCTGATTGTGGGTCAGGTCGATCTGCAACGGCGTGACAGAGGCCCAGCCCTGAGCCACGGCATGGAAATCGGTGCCTTCGCCGGCATCCTGGGCGGCACCCGCAGCACCAACCCAGTAAACCGTTTCATTGCGCGGCGTGCGCGCCTTGACCACCGGCTCGGCCTTGTGGCGCTTGCCCAACCGGGTCACGGCCACGCCCTTCAGTTCGGAGTAGGGCACATCCGGCACATTGACGTTGAGTAGGGCCGGCTGGCCAAGGGGCGCCTGCTGGAAGCGCAGCACCAGATCCCGGGCCACCCGGGCTGCCGTCTCGAACTGGCTCGCTTCCTTGCCCACCAGGGAAACGGCAATGGCCGGCACGCCCAGCAGATGGCCCTCCGTCGCCGCCGCCACGGTGCCGGAATAGACGGTGTCGTCCCCCATGTTGGCCCCATGGTTGATGCCCGAGACCACCATGTCCGGCAGTTCGTCCAGCATGCCGGTGACGGCGAGATGGACGCAATCCGTCGGCGTGCCATTGACGAAATAAAAGCCGTTGGGGGCTCGCCGCAGGGACAGGGGCCGGTCCAGGGTCAGGGAATTGCTCGCCCCGCTCCGGTCCCTTTCGGGGGCGACCACGGTGATGTCGGCGATATCGGCCAGGGTACGGGCCAGCACTTCAATGCCGGTGGCGAAATAACCGTCGTCGTTACTGAGGAGAATGCGCATGGAACGGAACAGGGCTTTTTATTGTTGGCAGAAAGAAACTACCGGGCCGGAGCTGATCAGACAGCCAGTTCCTCGATCTTGCGCCCGCCGTTCAGCCATTCCTGCACCCACTGGGGTTTGCGGCCGCGACCGGTCCAGGCCAGGTCGGCATTCTGGGGATGGCGGTATTTCACCTGAACGCTGCGGCCGGACTTGGCCTTGCCCTTTTCGCCGCCCTTGAGCAGCTGATCCAGGGAAAAGCCCCGGGATTCGGCAATCAGTTTCAATTCATTCAGGACTTTTTCCTTTTCCTGAACCTCGCGCTTTTTGATTTCCAGGGGAATTTGCTGTTGCAGAAGCTTCAGTTCGGCCAGGGACAGGGAAGAAATATCCATGTTTATTTCCTTTACGGAATAAGGGAATCGATTCGATGGCGACAATGCGGACAGCTCATTGTCGGGCAACCGATTTTATATGGATTATTTTCCCTGCCGCAATCGACAACAGGAATAATTCTCCGCTGAAATCGGAAAAATGGAGAAACAAGGAGAAAAAGGAAAGCTGGAAATGAAAAAACCGGCCTGGGGCCGGTTTTTTCGGAACTACTGGTCGGGGCGGCGGGATTCGAACTCGCGACCCCTTGCACCCCATGCAAGTGCGCTACCAGGCTGCGCTACGCCCCGACTCGAGAAACGAAACTATACAGAAACGAATTAAATTTGTAAATAGCTTTCAAACACGAAGTAATTCAATAATCCCCAAAAGCTCCTGGCGCAAGGCCTGGGCAGCGGGAACGGTGCTCTCCCCGGATTCCGTGGCGCCATGCCCCTCTTCCAGGCGATTACGCGCACCGCTAATGGTAAACCCCTGATTATAAAGAAGTTCGCGGATGCGACGCACCAGCAGCACTTCGTGATGCTGGTAATAGCGGCGGTTGCCCCGGCGTTTCACCGGCCGCAGCTGGGTGAACTCCTGCTCCCAGTAACGCAGCACGTGGGGTTTGACGCCGCAAAGCTCGCTCACTTCACCGATGGTGAAGTAACGCTTGGCGGGGATGGGCGGCAACTCTTCCTTGCCGCTTTCCTTAGGACTGCTTTCCATCGTAGGACTGCTCCACCTCGGCCTTCAGCTTCTGGCTGGCATGGAAGGTAACGACGCGGCGGGCGGTGATCGGAATCTCCTCGCCGGTCTTGGGGTTGCGCCCAGGACGCTGGGGCTTGTCGCGCAACTGGAAATTACCGAAGCCGGAAAGCTTGACGCCTTCGCCCCGTTCCAGCGCATTGCGGATTTCCTCAAAAAAGGCTTCCACCATGTCCTTGGCTTCGCGCTTGTTGAGTCCGACCTTTTCGAAAAGCAGGTCGGCAAGTTCTGCTTTGGTGAGAGTCATTGTTTTCCCTGATCAGACACGGAGTTTGGCGGCAAATTGATGCTCCAGGAGGGCCACCAGCTGCTGCAGGGCAACATCCACTTCCGCATCTTGCAAAGTTTTTTGAGTATCTTGCATAACTATGCGGAATGCAAGGCTTTTCTTCCCTTCATCGACCCCCTTGCCGGTGTAGACATCGAACAGCTGGATGTCCTGAACCAGGGGCGGCCGCTGGGCTTTCAGTCCGTCCAGCAGGGACTGCAGGGCCATGCCCTTATCCACCACCACCGCCAGGTCCCGCACCACGGCGGGGAAGCGGGAAAGCTCGGCATACTGGGGCAGACGTCCGGCCAGCAGGGGCTCCAGATCCAGTTCGAAGACCACCGGCGGCGACGGCAGGTCGTACTTCTGCACCCACTCGGGATGGAGTTCGCCAACCACCCCGATTTCCTTGCCATCCAGGAGCAGACGGGCAGCACGGCCGGGATGCAGGGCCGGATGGGCAGCCTTCTCGAAACGTGCGGCAAAGGGCTGCAGCAGCGCCTCCAGGTCACCCTTGACGTCGAAGAAGTCCACCTTGCGGGCGGCGCTGCCCCATTGTTCGGGCAGGGCATCGCCGGCGGCCAGGCCGGCCAGCTTCCAGGGCTGACGGTAGCCGGCTACGGGCTGGGCGGCGGCATCCTTGTGGAAGCTGCGACCGGTTTCGAAGATCCGTACCCGGCTCTGCTTGCGCTTCAGGTTGTTGGCCAGGGTGGCCACCAGACCACCGATCAGGGTGGAACGCATGACCCCCATCTGGCTGGCAATGGGATTGGCCAGGCGGATGGGATCGGCGTTGCCGCCGAAATCCTTTTCCCAACCTTCTTCGACGAAAGCGAAATTGACCACTTCCTGGTAACCGGCATCAGCCAGGATCTGGCGCAGGCGCTGGATCTGCCGCTTGCCTTCCGGCATGGGCAGCATGGCGGCCCGGGCCACCGGCGGCGGTGCCGGAATCTCGTCGTAGCCGTGAACCCGCACCACTTCCTCGATCAGATCTTCCTCGATCTCGATGTCGAAACGGAAGCTGGGAGGCGTCACCACGAAGTCGCCACCTTCCTGGACGAAGGGCAGACCCAGACGACCCAGCAGGGAGGCAATGGCCTCGGCACTGAAAGGCACACCCAGCACCTTGTTCACCCGGGCCGTGCGCAGACGCACCGGCTGACGCTGGGGCAGTGCGGCCACCGCTTCCGTCACGGGACCAGCCTGGCCGCCGCAGATATCGAGAATCAGGCGGGTAGCCCGCTCCAGGGCACGGACGGCACCGGCGAAATCGACGCCCCGCTCGAAGCGGTGGGAGGCATCGCTGGAGAAGCCGTAACGGCGGGCCTTCCCGGCAATGGCAAAGGGCGTGAAAAAGGCCGACTCCAGGAACAGGTCGGTGGTTTCCATGGTGACGCCGCTCTCTTCGCCACCCATGATGCCGGCCAGAGCCAGGGGCTTGGCATCGTCGGCAATCACCAGCACGTCGGCGTCGATATCGATGGTCTGCTCGTTGAGCAGCAGCAGCTTTTCCCCGGCCTTGGGCAGGCGGGCGTGGATGGCCCCCTGGAGCTTGGCGTCGTCGAAGGCATGGAGGGGCTGCCCCAGTTCCAGCATGACGTAGTTGGTGACATCCACCACGGCGGAGATGGAACGGATGCCGCTGCGCTCCAGGCGCTTCTGCATCCACTCAGGGGTGGGCGCCTTGGCATTGATGCCGCGCACCACCCGGCCGGCGTAACGGGGGCAAGCCTCCGGAGCGTCCAGCACCACTTCCCGGCGGGCATCGCAAGCAGGCGCCACGGGTTCCACTACCGGATAGACAGCGGCCACGCCGGTCAGGGCCGACACTTCGCGGGCCACACCGGTGAGGGAGAGGCAATCGGCCCGGTTGGGCGTGAGCTTCAGGGTGAACAGGGTGTCGTCCAGGTCCAGGTAGCGGCGGATGCTTTCCCCAACGGGGGCATCGGCCGGCAGCACCAGGAGACCGGAAGCATCTTCGGCGATGCCCAGTTCCCGGGCGGAACACAACATGCCGGAAGACTCGACGCCGCGCACCTTGGCCACCTTGATCTTGAAGTCGCCGGGCAGCACGGCACCGGGCAGGGCACAGGGCACCTTGAGCCCGGCGGCCACATTGGGGGCGCCGCAGACGATCTGCACCGGACCGTTACCGGCATCCACCTGGCAGACGTTGAGGCGATCGGCATCAGGGTGCTTCACCACTTCCAGGACATGGGCCACCACCACCTGGGTGAAGGCGGGCGCAACGGGGTCCTGCTCTTCCACTTCCAGGCCCGCCATGGT
Source organism: Azospira sp. MPR-LB4 (assembly GCF_058809525.1). Lineage (NCBI taxonomy): Bacteria > Pseudomonadati > Pseudomonadota > Betaproteobacteria > Rhodocyclales > Rhodocyclaceae > Azospira > Azospira sp. MPR-LB4. The sequence continues at coordinate 3,571,405 of NZ_CM179521.1, read as the reverse complement.
CAGCAGATGGGCCAGAGCGTCGGTGGACAGATCAGGATTGACGAAGGTACGGAGCCAGGATTCGGAGAATTTCACGATCAATCCTTAGACAAATTGCTTCAGGAAGCGCAGGTCGCCGTCGAAGAACAGGCGCAGGTCATTGACCCCGTAGCGCAGCATGGTGAGACGGTCCGGACCGAAGCCGAAGGCAAAGCCGGTGTACTTTTCCGGATCGATGCCGGCATGGCGCAGCACATTGGGGTGCACCATGCCGCAGCCGGCGATCTCCAGCCAGCGCCCTTCCAGGGCGCCGCTCATGAAGGCCACGTCGATCTCGGCAGAAGGCTCGGTAAAGGGGAAAAAGGAAGGACGGAACCGCACCTTCAGGTCGTCGCTCTCGAAGAAGCGGCGCAGAAAATCGGCGACCACGCCCTTGAGGTCGGCGAAGGAAACGTTCTCGCCGATCCACAGGCCTTCGACCTGGTGGAACATGGGGGAGTGGGTAGCATCGGAGTCGACGCGATAGACCCGACCCGGCGCAATGATGCGAATCTCGGGCATGGTCTCGAGGTGACCGTACTTGGCCACGTGGGCCTGCATGTAGCGGGCCTGGATGGGGCTGGTGTGGGTGCGCAGCAGCACCCCCTCGGCAACGCCTCCCTGCTCGTCCTGCAGATAAAAGGTATCGTGCATGGAGCGGGCCGGATGGTTTTCCGGCGTGTTGAGGGCGGTGAAATTGTGGAAGTCGGTTTCGATCTCGGGACCGTCGGCCACTTCAAAGCCGATGGAGCGGAACAGGGCCTCGATGCGCTCCAGGGTACGGGTGACGGGATGCAGGCCACCCCGGGTTTCACCCCGGCCGGGCAGGGTCACATCCAGGGATTCCTCGGCCAGACGGGCCTCCAGGGCCGCGCGGCGGATGGCTTCGCGGCGGGCGTTGAGGGCACCCTCAACCTGTTCCTTGGCCTGGTTGATGGTGGCACCAGCCGCCTTGCGCTCTTCCGGAGCCAGTTTGCCCAGCCCCTTCAGCAATTCGGTGATCTGACCACTCTTGCCCAGATAACGGGCCTTGATCTGTTCCAGGGCATCCGGGTCCTGGGTGGCAGCAAAAGCCGCAAGGGCTTCGCTGACGATCTGTTCGAGATTCTGCATGGGCTCGCGTCGTTCGAATTCTGTTATCGCCCCGGATTTAGGGTGCCCGGGCGAAAAAGACACCAGAGATGCCGATACTGCCGGCACCAAGAAAAAAAGGAGGCAGAAGCCTCCTTTTTTCCGCTTGCTTAACGCTTAGGCGCCGAGGCTCGCCTTGGCCTGGTTTGCCAGAGCGGCAAACGCAGCCTTGTCGAACACGGCCAGGTCGGCGAGAACCTTGCGGTCCACTTCGATCTGGGCCTTCTTCAGGCCATTCATGAAGGTGCTATACTTCAGGCCGACTTCACGGGCTGCCGCGTTGATACGGGCAATCCACAGGGCACGGAACTGACGCTTGCGCTGACGACGGTCGCGGTAGGCGTACTGACCAGCCTTCATCACCGCCTGCTTGGCGATGCGATATACGTTCTTGCGACGGCCGCGGTAACCCTTGGCCTGAACCAGAATCTTCTTGTGACGGGCGCGAGCCGTTACACCACGCTTAACTCGGGGCATCTTTAATCTCCTTGATTAGGCGTAGGGCAACATGGCACGGATGGAGGCCTTGTCACTGTCGTGAATGGCTTCGGTACCGCGCAGTTGGCGCTTGTTCTTGGTGGTCTTGGAGGTCAGGATGTGACGCTTGAACGCCTGACCGCGCTTGATGCTGCCGCCAGCGCGGATTTTGAACCGCTTGGCGGCACCGCTCTTGCTCTTCATCTTGGGCATTGAATGCTCCTTGGTTTTAACATGATCCCAGGTGGCTTCCGACGGAAACGCTTGACTACCCGGCACCACTTATATCGCCCCCGAACGAGTCCGGAGGCGGGTACTGCAATTACACCTTCTTCTTCGGCGCCAGCATCATCACCATCTGGCGGCCTTCCATCTTCGGCATCTGCTCGACCTGTGCCAGCTCGAGCAAATCGGCCTTGATGCGTTCCAGCTGACGCATACCGATTTCCTGGTGGGCCATTTCACGGCCGCGGAAGCGCAGGGTCACCTTGACCTTGTCTTCGTCTTCCAGGAAGCGGGTCATGTTCCGCAGCTTGATCTGGTAGTCGTTTTCGTCGGTACCGGGACGGAGCTTGATCTCCTTCACCTGTACCTGCTTCTGTTTCAGCTTGGCCTCGTGCTGCTTCTTGGCCTCGTGGTACTTGAACTTGCCGTAATCCATCACCCGGCATACCGGCGGCTTGGCCAGGGGAGCGATCTCCACCAGATCCACACCGGCCTCTTCGGCCATTTGCAGCGCCGCACGGATGGTTACGACACCAATCTGCTCGCCTTCTTCCCCGATAAGCCGGACTTCCGGCACCGTGATTTCTTCGTTGACGCGATGCGCCTTTTGCAGTGCGGCGATGGTTCAATCTCCACGAAAACAGGCCGCCCCATTCGGGGACGGACAAAAACTAAGCCGTGCTCTTACGCGCGGCGACTTCTTCCAGAAGCCGCTCGATCAGGCTTGCCACGGGCATTTGCCCCAGGTCCTGACCACCGCGGGTACGCACGGCCACCAAGCCGGCTTCCTTTTCCTTGTCGCCGATGACGAGCTGATAAGGCAACCGGTTCAAGCTATGTTCGCGTATTTTATAGGTAATTTTTTCATTGCGCAAATCCGCTTCGGCACGCAAACCTGCCTGACGCAGGGTTTTCACCACTTCGGCGGAAAAATCGGCCTGTTTTTCCGAAATATTCAGCACCACGGCCTGTACCGGCGCCAGCCACAGAGGCAAGGCACCCGCATAGTTTTCCACCAGGATGCCGATGAAACGCTCCAGGGAACCGAGGATGGCCCGATGCAGCATCACCGGTACATGGCGGGCATTGTCCTCGCCCACATACTCGGCACCCAGGCGACCCGGCATGGAGAAATCCACCTGCATGGTGCCGCACTGCCAGGAACGCCCGATGGCATCCTTGATGTGGAACTCGATCTTGGGGCCATAAAAGGCACCCTCGCCGGGCAACTCATCCCATTCCAGGCCGGAAGCCTTGAGGCCGGCCCGCAGGGCATTCTCCGCCTTGTCCCAGATGTCGTCGGAACCGACACGGCTTTCAGGGCGCAGGGCCAGCTTCACCGCCACCTGATCGAAACCGAAGTCGGCATAGACCTTCTTCACCAGGGCGTTGAAAGCCGTCACTTCCGCTTCGATCTGGTCTTCGGTACAGAAGATGTGGCCGTCGTCCTGGACGAAGCCGCGCACGCGCATCAGGCCGTGCAGGGCGCCGGAGGCCTCGTTGCGGTGACAGGAGCCGAACTCGCCGTAGCGCAGGGGCAGGTCGCGGTAGGAGCGCAGATCGGAATTGAACACCTGCACGTGCCCCGGGCAATTCATCGGCTTGATGGCGTAATCCCGCTTCTCCGACTCCGTGGTGAACATGTTGTTCTTGTAGTGCTCCCAGTGGCCGGACTTCTCCCACATGCTGCGGTCGAGAATCTGGGGGCAGCGGATTTCCTGGTAGCCGTTGTCGCGATAGACCTGGCGCATGTACTGCTCGATTTCCTGCCAGATGGCCCAGCCCTTGGGGTGCCAGAAAACCATGCCCGGCGCTTCATCCTGCATGTGGAACAGGTCCAGATGCTTGCCGATGCGGCGGTGATCCCGCTTCTCGGCCTCTTCCAGCATGTGCAGGTAGGCTTCCTGGTCTTCCTTCTTGGCCCAGGCGGTGCCGTAGATGCGCTGCAGCATCTCGTTCTTGGAATCGCCGCGCCAGTAGGCACCGGCCACCTTCATCAGCTTGAAAACCTTGAGCTTGCCGGTGGAGGGGACGTGGGGGCCGCGACAGAGGTCCACAAATTCGCCTTCCCGGTACAGGGAAACATCCTGGTCGGCCGGGATGGCGGCAATCAGCTCGGCCTTGTACTTCTCACCCTGCTCCAGGAAGAACTTGACCGCATCGTCCCGGGCCCAGACTTCGCGGCTTACCGGAATGTCGCGCTTGGCCAGCTCGGCCATTTTCTTCTCGATGGCCAGCAGGTCTTCAGGGGTAAAGGGGCGCTTGTAGGCGAAGTCGTAGTAGAAGCCGTTGTCGATGACCGGACCAATGGTCACCTGGGCTTCGGGAAACAGCTCCTTCACCGCATAGGCCAGCAGGTGGGCCGTGGAGTGGCGGATGATTTCCAGACCGTCCGCATCCTTGTCGGTGACGATGGCCAGCTGGGTATCACGCTCCATCAGGTGGGAAGTATCCACCAGCTTGCCGTCCACCTTGCCGGCCAGGGCGGCGCGGGCGAGGCCGGCACCGATGGAGGCGGCAACCTCGGCAACGGTCACCGGAGCATCGAAGGAGCGGATGGAACCGTCGGGCAGCGTGATATTGGGCATGATTTCTCCAGCCACATTAAATTCTGGACAAAAAAAAAGTGCGGACGGATCCGCACTTTTTTTCGACATAGGAACGAAGGCGAACCGCTTAGGCTTTCTGAACCAGGATAGTGCAAGTTCGGAAATTCACGGTACAGCTCCGTTCAAGGTGTTGGTAGGCGCGATTGGATTCGAACCAACGACCCCCACCATGTCAAGGTGGTGCTCTAACCAACTGAGCTACGCGCCTGCAAAGAAGGCCGAATTATAACGATCCCAGAGAATCGCGCAAGGGGCTGAGGAGACTTTTTTCGCTTCGCCCCACAAAAAAAATCAGCACAACCGTCCGGGCGAACATTTGGCCAGGGCGGGCGCCACTGCGGTGACGGGGCGCGACTCCTGGATCCAGGCGCGGATGCCCTGGCGCACGTTGTAGATCTTGCTGTAGCCGGCCTGCTGTTCGAGAAAGTCACTGACGACCCGGGTGCGGTTGCCGCTGCGGCAGATGAGGATCACCGGCTGTTCCGGACCTGCCACCGTCTTCAGCTGCTCCAGCCAGGCCGCCGGATTGGCGCGGCCGTTGGCATCGAAGAAGGTGAGCAGACGGCTGCCGGGAATGACGCCGGTTTCCCGCCATTCGGGCTCAGTACGGATATCCACCAGGACCACGCCACTGGCCACCAGCCGGGCCACTTCGGCGCTGTCCACATTCACTACCTCGGCCCTGGCCGCGAACGCCGCCAGCAGCCCCAGGAGGAGGAAGAAGGCGTGCTTCACGCCGCTACCTCCGGCCAGGCGGCCAGGAATTCCTGCCAGTGGGGCTTGTCCAGCTTGGCCAGTTCGGCCTTGATGAAGGCCAGTTCGGCCAGATGCTCCTCCCGGCTGACCTCGCCCCGCATCAGGCGGAAACGGGTGGACACCAGGTAGGTATTGACCACATCGGTCTCGCAGTAATCGCGGATCTCATCGGCCTTGCCCTCCTGCCAGGCCTGCCACACCTTGCCGCCGTCCATGCCCAGCTTGCCGGGGAAGCCCATGAGCTTGGCCAGGTCATCCAGGGGAGCGCTGGCCCGGGGCTGGTACATGGCCAGCAGGTCCATCAGGTCCAGGTGGCGGGTGTGGTAACGGCTGATGTAGTTGTTCCACTTGAAGTCCCGGGAATCGGCATAGTCGCCGTCGCCCAGGTCCCAGTAGCGGGGAGCCACGACGCCGTGGATCAGGCCCCGGTAGTGCAGCACCGGCAGGTCGAAGCCGCCGCCGTTCCAGGAAACGATCTGGGGCGTGAATTTCTCGATGCCGTCGAAGAAGCGCTGGATGATCTCCCCTTCGCCAATCTCGGGAGCCGCCAGGGACCACACCTTGAAGGCATCCCGGGCCCGCAGGGCGCAGGAGATGGTCACCACCCGCTGCAGGTGCAGGGGCAGGAAGTCGCTGCCGTTCTGGGCCCGGCGCTGCTGGAAGGCCAGTTCAGCCACCTCGTCGTCGGAGAGGTCGGCGGGAAGATCGTGCAGGCGGCGCAGCCCGGGCACATCCGGGATGGTTTCAATATCGAAGACGAGGACGGGAACCATGGGACTCAGGCGGGGAAAACGCCGGTGGACAGGTAACGGTCGCCCCGGTCGCAAACGATGGTGACGATGGTGGCGTTCTCCAGCTCCCGGGCCAGGCGCAGGGCCACGGCCAGGGCGCCGCCGGAGGAGATGCCGGCGAACAGGCCCTCTTCCCGGGCCAGGCGCCGGGTCATGTCCTCGGCCTCGGCCTGGGACACGTATTCAAGGCGGTCCACCCGGCTACGCTCGTAGATTTTCGGCAGATAGGCTTCGGGCCATTTGCGGATGCCGGGAATCTGGCTGCCCTCTTCCGGCTGGCAGCCGACGATCTGGATGCGCGGATTCTTTTTCTTGAGAAACTGGGAAGTACCGATGATGGTGCCGGTGGTGCCCATGCTGGAAACGAAATGGGTCACCTGGCCCTTGGTGTCGCGCCAGATTTCCGGCCCGGTGCCTTCGAAGTGGGCCAGGGGATTATCCGGATTGGCGAACTGGTCGAGGATGATGCCCTTGCCTTCGTCGCACATTTTTTCGGCCACGTCCCGGGCCAGTTCCATGCCACCGTCCCGGGGCGTCAGGATCAGTTCGGCGCCGTAGGCACGCATGGTCTGGCGCCGCTCCAGGCTCTGGTTTTCCGGCATCACCAGGATCATGCGGTAGCCACGCATGGCGGCGGCCATGGCCAGGGCGATGCCGGTGTTGCCGGAGGTGGCTTCGATCAGGGTGTCGCCGGGCCGGATCTCGCCCCGCTGCTCGGCGTGGGAAATCATGGAGAGGGCCGGGCGATCCTTCACTGAACCGGCCGGATTGTTGCCTTCCAGTTTGGCCAGGATGACGTTGCCGCGCTGGGCAATGGCCTCGCCGGGCAGGCGCTTCAGCTGCACCAGGGGCGTATTGCCGACGAAATCTTCCAGGGTCTTGTACATGGCTCAGCGTCCGTTGAGGAATTGCACGTAGTCGGCGACGCCTTCGGCCACGGTGGCGAACTCGTCGCCATAGCCGGCGCTGCGCAGCTTGCTGAGGTCGGCCTGGGTGAAGCTCTGGTACTTGCCTTTGAGGGCTTCGGGGAAGGCCACGTACTCCACCAGCCCCTGCTGCACCATCGCCTCCAGGGACAGGGCCGGCTTGCCCTCGGCGGCGCGGCAGCTGTTCACCGTGGCCACGGCCACGTCGTTGAAGCTCTGGGCCCGGCCGGTGCCCAGGTTGAAGATGCCCGACTTTTCCGGATGGTCGAGGAAGTACAGATTGACCTTGGCCACGTCCTTCACATAAACGAAGTCGCGCTGCTGCTCCCCGTTGGCGTAGCCGTCACAGCCCTCGAACAGCTTGACCTTGCCTTCGGCCCGGTACTGGTTGAAATGGTGGAAGGCGACGGAGGCCATGCGCCCCTTGTGGCTCTCCCGGGGGCCGTAGACATTGAAGTAACGGAAGCCCACCACCTGGGAACCGGCTTCGGGCAGGCGCTGGCGCACGATCTGGTCGAACAGGAACTTGGAGTAGCCGTACACGTTGAGGGGCGCCTCGTACTGCCGCTCTTCCTTGAAGACGCTGCTGCCGCCATAGGTGGCGGCGGAGGAGGCGTAGAGCAGCTGCACTTCCTGCTCCAGGCACCAGTCCAGCAGGGACAGGGAGTAGCGGTAGTTGTTCTCCATCATGTAGCGGCCGTCGGTCTCCATGGTGTCGGAGCAGGCGCCTTCGTGGAAGATGGCCTCCACGTCGCCGTCGAAGTGGCCGCAGAGCAGGCGCTCGAGGAACTCGCCCTTGTCCAGGTAGTCGGCGATTTCGCAGTCCACCAGATTCTTGAACTTGTCCGCCTTGGTCAGGTTGTCCACGGCGATGATGCGGGTGATGCCCCGCTCATTGAGGGCCTTGACCAGGTTGGCGCCGACGAAGCCGGCGGCGCCGGTGACGATGTAGTACATGTGAATTCCTTAATTGGCGTCGGCCGCCAGGGCGGCCGACAGTTCCTCGCGACTGACGGTAGCGGTACCGAGCTTGCCCACCACCACGCCGCCGGCCAGGTTGGCCAGGTGGATGGCGTCGCCCCAGGGGGCGCCCAGGGCCATCATGGCGGCCAGGGTGGCAATGACCGTGTCGCCAGCACCGGAGACGTCGAACACTTCCTGGGCCCGGGCCGGCTGGTGCAGCGCCTCGCCGTCGCGATAGAGGCTCATGCCCTCTTCGCTACGAGTCACCAGCAGGGCTTCCAGTTCCAGTTCGCTGCGCAATTGCTGGGCCTTGGCTGCCAGCTGGGCCTCGTCGCTCCAGCGCCCCACCACCTGGCGCAGCTCGGAGCGGTTGGGGGTGATGACGGTGGCGCCGCGGTACTTGGAATAATCCTCGCCCTTGGGATCCACCAGCACCTTTTTCCCGGCCGCCCGGGCCAGACGGATCATGTCGCCGATATGGGCCAGGCCGCCCTTGCCGTAGTCGGAAAGAATCACCACATCCACTCCGGCCAGGCGCTGCTCGAACTCGGCCAGCTTGGCCTGCAGCACCTCGTGGGACGGGGTGGTCTCGAAATCGATGCGCAGCAGCTGCTGCTGGCGGCCGATGACCCGCAGTTTGACCGTGGTGTCGATGGCTCCGTCGGGCAGCAGGGAGGCGGCAATGCCGCCCTCTTCCATCTGCCGCTGCAGGATGCGGCCGGCCTCGTCGTTGCCGACCACGGACAGCAGGCCGACCCGCGCCCCCAGGGAAGCGCAGTTGCGGGCCACGTTGGCGGCGCCGCCGGGACGCTCTTCGGAGCGCTCCACCTTGACCACCGGCACCGGTGCTTCGGGGGAAATGCGGGAGACATCGCCGAACCAGTAGCGGTCCAGCATGACATCGCCGACCACGAGAATGCGGGCGGCGGAAAAATCGGGAAGTTGGTGCATGTCGCTTGGCATATCAATCAAAAAGTTCGGCATCCGCCATGCTGGCGCCCTGGGCATCCTTGGCCGACAGGCGGGGCTCCAGCCCGTCCAGGGGCCAGTCCACGGCCAGCCCGGGGTCGTTCCAGGCAATGCAGCGCTCGAATTCTGGCGCGTAGTAATCGGTGGTCTTGTAGAGGAATTCGGCGGTCTCGCTGAGCACCAGGAAACCATGGGCAAAGCCGGCCGGCACCCACATCTGGCGCTGGTTTTCCGCCGACAGCACTTCGCCCACCCACTGGCCGCAGGTGGGGGAACTGCGGCGGATGTCCACCGCCACGTCGAACACGGCACCGCTCACCACCCGCACCAGTTTTCCCTGGGGCTGGCGGATCTGGTAATGCAGGCCGCGCAGCACGCCCCGGGCGGAGCGGGAATGGTTGTCCTGGACGAAATCCGGATCACAGCCGGTAAGCTCGGCGAAGGTGCGCCGGTTATAGCTTTCCATGAAGAAGCCCCGGGCATCGCCGAAAATCCTGGGTTCCAGGACTATCACCTCGGGAATGGCCGTCCTGATTGCCTTCACAGCCCCTGCTCCTTGAGCAGGGCCAGCAGGTATTGGCCGTAGCCGTTCTTGGCCAGGACCCGGGCCTGGGCATCCAGGGTGGCGTCGTCGATCCAGCGCTGGCGCCAGGCCACCTCTTCGGGGCAGGCCACCTTGAGGCCCTGGCGCTTCTCGATGGTCTCGATGAACTGGCCCGCCTCCAGCAGGGATTCGTGGGTGCCGGTATCGAGCCAGGCATAGCCCCGGCCCATGATTTCCACGTTGAGCTTGCCCGCTTCTAGGTAGTGCCGGTTCACGTCGGTGATTTCCAGTTCTCCCCGGGGCGACGGCTTGATGCCCTTGGCCACGGCGACGATATCGGTGTCGTAGAAGTAGAGGCCGGTGACGGCGTAGTGGGACTTGGGCTGCAGCGGCTTTTCCTCGATGGAGAGGGCCCGCTGCTGGGCATCGAACTCGACCACGCCATAGCGCTCCGGATCGTTCACCCGGTAGGCGAAGACCGAGGCACCGCTGTCCCGGCCGTTGGCCCGCTGCACCAGGGTGGCCAGGTCGTGGCCGTGGAAGATGTTGTCCCCCAGCACCAGGGCTGCCGGGGCGCCGTCGAGGAAGTCCTCGCCGATGAGAAAGGCCTGGGCCAGGCCGTCCGGCGAGGGCTGCACCGCGTATTGCAGGTTGATGCCCCACTGGGAGCCGTCTCCCAGCAACTGCTCGAAGCGGGGCGTGTCCTGGGGCGTGGAGATGATAAGGATGTCCCGCAGACCGGCCAGCATCAGGGTGGTCAGGGGGTAGTAGATCATCGGCTTGTCGTAGATCGGCAGCAGCTGCTTGGACACCGCCAGGGTGGCCGGATAGAGCCGGGTGCCGGAACCGCCGGCGAGAATGATGCCTTTACGGGGTTTAGTAGCCATTCTGGGCCTTCAGGGCGAGAAGCTGCATCATGCGGGAAAGATAGGGCTGCCAGTCGGGCATGGTCAGACCGAAACGGTCCTCCAGCTTGCGGCAGTCGAGACGGGAATTGAGGGGGCGCGGCGCCGGCAGCGGATATTCGCTGCTGGGAATGGGTGCGATGGCCGCCGGCCCCAGCTTGAGGGCGAAGCCGGGCGTCTGTTCGGCGGTGGCGACGATGGCCCGGGCAAAACCGTTCCAGCTCACCGGATTGGCCGCCGCCAGGTGGTACAGCTCGCAGCCCTGCTGGGCGCGCCCGCCGTCGAGCTGGGCCAGGACCATGCCGGTGACGGTGGCGATCATGGCCGCCGGCGTCGGGCTGCCGACCTGGTCGGCCACCACCTTGAGGCTGCCCCGCTCGCTCGCCAGGCGCAGGATGGTCTTGACGAAATTCTTGCCCCGGGCGCCGAAGACCCAGCTGGTGCGGAAGATGAGGCCGCGGCCGCCCACGGCCAGCATGGCTTCCTCCCCTTCCCGCTTGGTCCGGCCATAGACGCCGAGGGGCGCCGTGGCATCGGACTCCACATAGGGTGCCGCCTTGCTGCCGTCGAAGACATAGTCGGTGGAGTAATGCACCAGCAGGGCATCCAGGGCCTTGGCCTCCTCGGCCAGCAGGCCCACGGCCTCGGCATTGATGCGCCGGGCCAGTTCAGGCTCCTTTTCCGCCTGATCCACCGCCGTATAGGCGGCGGCATTGACGATCAGGCGGGGGCGCTGTTCCCGCACCACGGTCCGCAGCCGGTCCAGGTCGGCCAGGTCGCAAGTACGCCGGTCCAGGGCCAGCACCGGCCCCAGGGGCGCCAGGTCCCGCTGCAGTTGCCAGCCCAGCTGGCCCTGGCTGCCCAGGAGCAGGATGGGAGCCGACACCTCAGGCTTCCCCATACTGGCGGCCTACCCACTCCCGGTAGGCGCCGGAGGTGACGTTGTGCACCCACTGGGGATTGTCCAGGTACCAGCGTACGGTCTTGCGGATGCCGGTTTCGAAGGTCTCCGCCGGCTTCCAGCCCAGCTCCCGTTCCAGCTTGCTGGCGTCGATGGCATAGCGCCGGTCGTGGCCGGGCCGGTCGGCAACGAAAGTGATCTGGCTGGCGTAGGAGGCGCCGTCGGCCCGGGGCGACAGTTCGTCGAGCATGGCGCACAGGGTATGCACCACCTCCAGGTTGGGCTTTTCGTTCCAGCCGCCCACGTTGTAGGTCTCACCCAGACGGCCGGCTTCCAGGACGCGGCGGATGGCGCTGCAATGGTCCTTCACATAGAGCCAGTCGCGGATCTGCTGGCCGTCGCCGTAGATGGGCAGGGGCTTGCCGGCCAGGGCGTTGTGGATGATGAGGGGAATGAGCTTTTCCGGGAAATGGTAGGGCCCGTAATTGTTGGAGCAGTTGGTGGTCAGCACCGGCAGGCCGTAGGTATGGTGGTAGGCCCGCACCAGATGGTCGGAGGCCGCCTTGCTGGCCGAATAGGGACTGTTGGGCTCGTAGCGGTGCTGCTCGGTGAAGGCCGGGGCCTCCTTTTCCAGGGAACCGTAAACCTCGTCCGTGGACACGTGGAGAAAGCGGAAGGCCGCCTTGTCGTCGGCAGGCAGGCCGTTCCAGTAGGCCCGCACGGCCTCCAGCAGGCGGAAGGTGCCGACGATGTTGGTCTGAATGAAGTCCTCCGGCCCGTGGATGGAACGGTCCACATGGCTCTCGGCGGCGAAGTTCACCACCGCCCGCACCCGGTTCTGCTGCAGCAGTTCCAGAATCAGGTCGTAGTCGGCGATGTCGCCGCGCACGAAACGGTGCCGCGGGTCGCCGGCCAGTCCCTGGAGGTTCTCCAGATTGCCGGCGTAGGTCAGCTTGTCCAGGTTGATGACGGGTTCGTCCCCCGCCGCCAGCCAGTCGATGACGAAATTGCTGCCGATGAAGCCTGCACCGCCGGTCACCAGGATCATGGCGAACTCCTTATTGACGGCCGATGGCCTGGTAGTCGATGCCGAACTGGCGCACCTGCTTGGGTTCGTACAGGTTGCGGCCGTCGAAGATCACCGGCTGCTTCAGCTTGGCCTTGATGGCCTCGAAATCGGGACTGCGGAATTCCTTCCACTCGGTGACGATGAGCAGGGCATCCGCCCCGTCCAGGGCAGCCATGGGGCTCTCCGCATAGCTCAGGCGCGGCTCGTCGCCGAAAATGCGCCGGGCTTCATGCATGGCCACCGGATCGTAGGCCACCACGGTGGCGCCGGCGGCGAAGAGATCGGCCAGCAGGTAACGGCTGGGGGCCTCACGCATGTCGTCCGTATTTGGCTTGAATGCCAGGCCCCAGACGGCGAATTTGCGGCCGCTGAGGTCGTTGCCGAAACGCTTCACGGTCTTGGCGGTGAGCACGTGCTTCTGGGCATCGTTGGCGTCTTCCACCGCATTGAGGACCTTCATCTCCATGCCGGCATCGAGGCGGGCGGTGCGCTGCAGGGCCTGCACATCCTTGGGGAAGCAGGAACCGCCGTAGCCGCAGCCCGGATAGAGGAAGTGGTAGCCGATGCGCGGGTCGGAACCGATGCCCTGGCGCACCTGCTCGATGTCGGCACCCAGCTTCTCGGCCAGATTGGCCAGTTCGTTCATGAAGCTGATGCGGGTGGCCAGCATGGCGTTGGCGGCGTACTTGGTCAGTTCGGCGGAACGCACATCCATGACGATGAGACGCTCATGGTTGCGCTGGAAGGGCGCATAGAGGGCGCGCATCAACTCGATGGCGCGCTCGTCCTCGGCGCCGACGACGATGCGGTCCGGCCGCATGAAATCCTCCACGGCGGCGCCTTCCTTGAGGAATTCCGGATTGGAGACGACGCTGTAGGCGATATCCGCTCCCCGGGCCTTGAGCTCGTCGGCGATGGCGGCGCGCACCTTGTCGCCGGTGCCCACGGGCACGGTGGACTTGTCCACCACCACCTTGTAGTCGCCCATGTGGCGGCCGATGTTGCGGGCGGCGGCGAGCACGTACTGCAGATCGGCGGAACCGTCCTCGTCCGGCGGCGTGCCGACGGCAATGAACTGGATGGTGCCGTGGGCCACGGCCTGTTCCACATCGGTGGTAAAACGCAGGCGGCCGGCGGCCACGTTGCGCTTCACCATGTCCAGCAGGCCCGGTTCGAAAATGGGAATGCCGCCTTCGTTGAGAATCCGGATCTTTTCCGGATCCACATCCAGGCACAGCACATCGTTGCCCACCTCGGCCAGGCAGGTACCGCTCACCAGGCCCACATAGCCCGTACCGACAACCGTAACTTTCAAATTATTCTCCCTGAAGGGTCATTGATCCGCCCAAACCGACGCATTCATGGGCTCAGGGGATCAGATCGAATTCTTCCGTGCGCCGGGGCGGATAGGTTTCCCAGCCGCCGCAGGCAGGACAGCGCCAGTAGAAGTGGCGCGCCTTGAAGCCGCAATTATCGCACCGATAGCGGGCCAGCCGGCGGGTGTGGTTGTGCACCAGATTGCGCACCAGCTCCAGGTCCGCCCGCTTTTCCGGCGGCACGCCGAGCAGCTGGGCTTCCAGCAGGCGGTCCAGGCCCAGCAGGGTCGGATTGCGCCGCAGTTCATCCCGCACCAGGCGATAGGCTGCCTCCGGCCCCTCCGCATCCATCACCAGCTGGAATACGGTTTCCAGGAGATCGAGGGAGGGGTAGCTGGCCAGATAGCCGCGCAGCAGTTGCAGCCCCTCTTCCCGCTGGCCCTGGGCCAGGTAGGCATCCTGCAGCTTGCGGGCGACGATGGCCAGGTAGGCCGGATTCTGGCTCTCGATGCGTTTCCAGGCCTCGATGGCTGCTGCCAGATCGCCCCCCTGTTGCAACAGGTCGCCCTGCAGGACGCTGGCGCGCACGCAGTTGCGATGCAGGGAAAGGGCCGAGTCCAGGTACTGGCGGGCGGAATCGGGCCGGGAATTGATCATCTCCCCGGCCGCCAGCTCGCAGTAATAGTTGGCGATTTCCTTCTGGGTGGCGTAGTCAGGCATTTCCTTGGCGATGGCGATGGCCTTCTGCCAGTCCTTCTCCTGCTGGTAGATTTCCAGCAGGTTGCGCTTGGCCTCCTCGTCCCGGGAGGTGCCGCGCAAGCGGGAAAACACCTCTTCGGCCCGGTCCAGCAGGCCGGCCTTGAGGAAGTCCTGGCCAAGCTCGGAAAGGGCCTGCAGCTTCAGCTCCGGCGACAGGTCCACCCGCTCGATGAGGTTCTGGTGCATGCGGATGGCCCGCTCGGTCTCGCCGCGGCGGCGGAACAGGTTGCCCAGGGCGAAGTGCAGTTCCACCGTCTGGGGATCCACCTTCACCACTTCGATGAAGGCTTCGATGGCCTTGTCCGGCTGCTCGTTGAGCAGGAAATTCAAGCCCTGGAAGTAGGACCGGGGCAGGGCCCGGGATTCCCGCACCAGATGCTTGATGTCGATGCGGGCGGCGGCCCAGCCAAGGACGAAAAACAGGGGAAAGAGCAGTAACTGCCAGTACTCGAATTCGATCATTGGGCCACGGCCTCGCCGGCAGGAGGCGGTTGCACGGCAGCGTCGCTGGCAGCCGGCTTGAGCACGGCCTGGCGCTCCCGCTCCCGCGCCAGTTCACGGCGGGTGCGCGACAGTTCGCGGCGCAGCTGGAACAGGGTGCCGAACAGGGACAGAGCACCAAGGGCCGTCCCGGCGGCGAAGAAACCGAGCAGGATGATCACCAGGGGCGCCTGCCACTGAGTATCGAAGAAGAAGCGCAGACTCACCGGATCGCTGTTCATTGCCGCAAAACCCAGCAAGAAGAAGAAGATGATGAGCCGGATGATCAAGATCAGGGCGCGCATAGCCTTATCCGCAAGCAATAAAAAAGGCGGCAACCCTAGGGTTGCCGCCCGCAATCTACCACAGGACAGGGGGTAAGGTCAGCGTCAGGCGGAGAGAGAGGCCAGCAGCCCCAGGTCCACCCGTTCGCGCAGTTCCTTGCCTGCCTTGAAATGGGGTACGTATTTTTCCGGAACGCTGACTTTATCCCCGGACTTGGGGTTACGCCCCATTCGCGGCGGCCGGTAGTTCAGCGCGAAGCTGCCGAACCCCCGAATCTCGATACGGTCACCGTGGGCCAGAGCCTCGGTCATGGCATCGAGAATTTCCTTGACCGCGAAATCAGCGTCTTTCGCCACCAGTTGCGGAAACCGCATGGCCAGGCGGGCGATCAGCTCGGATTTGGTCATGCTTGAGCCTTAAAAAGCCATTGAGGGAAAGAAGCCCTCCAGCCCCACCCATCCCCGGTACCGATCCTGTCGGCGCAGCACCGGGAAGCCGGGAGGGGCATGGAAGGGGATTTCTTAGCCCTGGTTGGAGCCGTTCAGCTTGGCCTTCAGCAGCGCACCCAGGTTGGTGGTGCCGGAAGCGGCGGAGCTTTCGGAAGCGAACTTCTGCATGGCTTCGTGTTGCTCGGCCTGATCCTTGGCCTTGATGGACAGGTTCACGTTGCGGGACTTGCGATCCACGTTGATGATCATGGCTTCGAGTTCGTCGCCGACCTTGACCAGCTGGGACAGATCTTCCACGCGGTCACGGGAGTACTCGGAAGCACGCAGGTAGCCTTCAACGTCACCTTCCAGCTGCAGCACGGCACCCTTGGCATCAACGCTCTTCACCACGGCGCGCACGATGGTGTTCTTCTCGTGGGTGGCGATGTAGTTGGTGTAGGGGTCGCCTTCGAGCTGCTTGATACCCAGGGAGATGCGCTCCTTGTCGGTATCGATGGCCAGCACCACGGCCTGCACTTCGTCGCCCTTCTTGAAGTTGCGGATGGCTTCTTCGCCGGTGGTGCTCCAGGACAGGTCGGAAAGGTGCACCAGGCCGTCGATGTTGCCGGGCAGGCCGATGAACACGCCGAAGTCGGTGATGGACTTGATCTGGCCGGAGACCTTGTCGCCCTTCTTGTGGTTCTGGGCGAACTCTTCCCACGGATTGGCCAGGCACTGCTTCATGCCCAGGGAGATACGACGACGGTCTTCGTCGATTTCCAGAATCATGACTTCCACTTCGTCGCCCAGCTGGACAACCTTGGTGGGGTGCACGTTCTTGTTGGTCCAGTCCATTTCGGAGACGTGGACCAGACCTTCGATACCCTGTTCGATTTCAACGAAGGCGCCGTAGTCGGTCAGGTTGGTGACCTTGCCGAACAGGCGGGTACCGGAGGGGTAACGACGGGAGATGCCCACCCACGGATCTTCGCCCAGCTGCTTCAGGCCCAGGGACACGCGGTTCTTTTCGGTGTCGAACTTCAGCACCTTGGCGGTGACTTCGTCGCCCACGGCCAGCACTTCGCTGGGGTGACGCACACGACGCCAGGCCAGGTCGGTGATGTGCAGCAGGCCGTCGATGCCGCCCAGGTCCACGAAGGCGCCGTAGTCGGTGATGTTCTTGACGATACCCTTGACGGTAGCGCCTTCCTGCAGGGTGGACAGCAGCTTCTCGCGCTCTTCGCCCATGGTTTCTTCCAGGACGGCACGGCGGGAAACGACCACGTTGTTACGCTTGCGATCCAGCTTGATGACCTTGAATTCCATGGTCTTGCCTTCGTAAGGAGTGGTGTCCTTGACGGGGCGGATGTCGACCAGGGAGCCGGGCAGGAAGGAGCGGACGCTGTTGGTCATGACGGTCAGACCGCCCTTGACCTTGCCGGTGATGACGCCGGTCACCAGGGTACCTTCGTTCAGGGCCTTTTCCAGATCGTTCCAGGCGGCGATGCGCTTGGCCTTGTCGCGGGAGAGGCGGGTTTCACCGAAGCCGTCTTCCAGCTGTTCGATGGCGACCTGCACGAAGTCGCCGATCTTGGCTTCGACTTCGCCGGCGTCGCTCAGGAATTCTTCGACCGGGATATAGGATTCGGACTTCAGGCCGGCGTTGACGACGACAAAGTTCTGGTCGACGCGAACGACTTCGGCGGTAATCACTTCACCGGAGCGCATCTCCTGGCGGGCCAGGCTCTCTTCGAATAGCGCAGCGAAGGATTCTTGGGAAATGGGGGAAGCAGTAGTCATGGAAAAGGTACCCTAACCGCCTGTACAAGCTGGCGGGAAAAGGTTGAACACCGCCACCGTTCCCCCTTCCTTCCGGCACCCTGCCCGACAGCGGGCGAAAAAATGCGGGGAAAAGGTTCCCGCTTCTTCCAGGAAGTCCGAACGCGAAAGGAATTTCCGATCAGGCTGACGAGGCAGAGGCGTGGAACGGTGACACCAGTCAGGATGCCGAACCGTACCAGTCGAGGACCTGGTCGACCGCCTGGTCGATGGTAAGCCCCGAGGTGTCCAGCAGGACGGCATCCTCATTCTGCTGCAAGGGCGCCACGCTCCGCTCACTATCGCGGCGGTCGCGCTCACGCAAATCCAGCAAAATGGCCTGCATGTTAGCAGGGAACCCTTTGCCGATCAACTGCTTATAACGCCTTTCCGCCCGTACCTCGGCAGAGGCGGTGAGAAAGACCTTGAGCCGGGAGTCGGGGAAGACCACGGACCCGATATCCCGGCCATCCCCCACCAGGCCGGCGCCGCAGCGGAAGACCCGCTGGCGGAACAGCAGGGCGGCCCGCACTGCAGGCAGGGCGGCCACCTTGGAGGCACCCTGGGAAATTTCCTCGGTACGGATGGCCCCCTCCACCTCTTCGCCGGCCAGGCGGATGGAGCCTTCGCCGAAGACCACTTCCAGGCCGGCGGCCACTGCCGCCACCCCGGCTTCGTCATCCCAGTCCACCCCGGCCCGCTGGGCGGCCAGGGCCGTGAGGCGGTAGAGAGCGCCCGAATCCAGATAGCCGAAGCCCAGGGCCGCCGCCACCCGGGCCGCCACCGTACCCTTGCCGGAGGCGGAGGGACCGTCGATGGCGATCACCGGCACGCTGCGGGTGACCGTGGCCAGACGCTCGAAATAATCGGGGAAGGTCTTGGCCACACACTTGGGATCGTTGATGCGCAGGGGCGTGGCAAAGGCGGCCAGGGAGAAGCACATGGCCATGCGATGGTCGTCGTAGGTGTCGATGGCGGCCGGTTTCAGGGCCGGCACAGGCGTCACCTTGAGGTAGTCCGGCCCCTCTTCGACGACAGCCCCCAGCTTCTGCAGTTCGGTGGCCATGGCGGCGATGCGGTCGGTCTCCTTGACCCGCCAGCTGGCGATGTTGCGCAGCACGGTGGTGCCTTCGGCAAAGAGGGCGGCGGTGGCCAGGGTCATGGCCGCATCGGGAATATGGTTGCAGTCCAGGTCGATGGCCTGGAGCTTGCCGCTGGCAGGAGCCCGGGCTTCGATCCAGTTGGGCCCCATCTCGATGCGGGCGCCCATGAGGGCCAGGGCTTCGGCGAAGCGCACGTCGCCCTGGATGGAGTCCTTGCCCACGCCTTCGACCCGCAGGGGGCCGCCGCCGATGGCGCCGGCTGCCAGGAAATAGGAGGCGGAAGAGGCATCCCCTTCCACATAGACCGTGCCGGGAGAGACGTAGCGCACTCCGGCCGGCACGACAAAGGCCTGCCAGCCTTCACGTTGGACCTCCACACCGAAGCGGGCCATGGTGGCCAGGGTGATTTCGATATAGGGCTTGGAAATGAGCTCGCCCACCACCTCCACCCGGGTTTCGACGCCGGTCAGGGGCAGAGCCATGAGCAGGGCAGTCAAAAACTGGCTGGATACGTCGCCGCGGACCTGGAGCACACCGCCGGCGCGGATACTTGCCGGGAAAATTTCCAGGGGCGGGAAGCCGTCGTTGCCCAGGTAACGCACCTCGGCCCCCAGCTGGCGCAGGCCATCCACCAGGTCGCCGATGGGCCGCTCATGCATGCGGGCCACGCCCTTCAGCACATAGTGGCCGCCGGCCAGGGCCAGGGCGGCGGTGAGGGGACGGAAGGCGGTGCCCGCGTTGCCAAGGAACAGCTCGGCCTCCTTCACCGGGAAGGGACCGCCGACACCCGTGATCCGGTAGGCCTCGCCGCCCAGGGACTCCACACCCACGCCCAGCTGCTGCAGCGCCTCCAGCATGCGTTCCGTATCGTCGGAATGGAGCAGGTCCCGCACCTCGGTAACGCCTTCGGCCAGGGCGGCCAGCAGCAGCACCCGGTTGGAAATGCTCTTGGAGCCGGGCAGACGCACGGTGCCGCCGGCGGAAACGAAGGGAGCGAGGTCGAGGAATTCCATGGTCACAACAGCCTTGAGGGGCCGGCGGAGAAGCCCGCCAGCCGGGGGTTAGCGCTTGCCTTCGGCCCAGTCGCGACGGGCCGTGCGGGCGGTATCGAAAATTTCTTCCAGACGGCGACCGTCGCCGGCAGCCAGGGCTTGGTGCAACTCGTCGAGCTGAGCCCGGTAGCTGTCCAGTTCCAGCAGCAGGGCGTCCTTGTTGGCCAGGCAGATGTCCCGCCACATTTCCGGGTGGCTAGCGGCGATGCGGGTGAAATCGCGGAAGCCGCTGGCGGCAAAGGTGAAGAACAGCTCCTTGTTTTCCCGTACCGCCAGATCATGCACCAGGGCGAAGGACAGCAGATGGGGCAGATGGGAAACGGCGGCGAAGACCCGATCATGCTCGGCCGGCGTCAGTTCGTAGATCTGGGCGCCGCACCACTCCCAAGCGGAACGGACCTTGGCCACGTTGAGCACGGAATTCTCCGGCAGGGGCGTCAGCACCACCTTGCGTTCCCGGTAAAGATCGGCCCGGGCAGCCGCGGCACCGGAATTTTCGGCCCCGGCGATGGGATGGGCCGGCACGAACTGGCCGATGCGCTCGCCAAAGGCGGCCCGGGCCGCAGCCACCACGTCGCCCTTGGTGGAGCCGCCGTCGGTGACCACCGTCTCCGGCCCCAGATAGGGCACGATGCGGGCCATGATCTCGGGCATCTGGCCCACCGGCGTGGCCAACAGCACCAGGTCGGCGTCGGACAGTTCATGGGCCGGATTGATGCCGGCCCGGTCGATCACGCCCAGGTCCAGGGCCTGCTGCAGGGACTTGGGGCTGCGCCCGAAGCCCACCACCTCCTCCACCGCGCCGGCCGCCCGCAGGCCCAGGGCGAAAGAACCGCCGATGAGGCCCACACCGAAAATGACTACCTTGTTGAACTCGGCCATGACGCGCGCCTAGAGAGCTTGCACGAAAGAATCCACGGAACGCCGGGGAGGAAGGAATCAATAGACGGCGACCGGGTAGGACCCGAGCACCTTCAGGTAGGCCGCACGCCGGGCCAGTTCGTCCAGGGCCGCCTTGACCCGGGGTTCGTCCCGGTGGCCGTCCACATCGACGAAGAACACGTATTCCCACAGGGTGTGGCGCGCCGGCCGGGATTCCAGGCGGGTCAGGGAGACACCGGCGTCGGCGAAGGGCACCAGCAGGGTATGCAGAGCCCCCGTATTGTTGGGAATAGACATGATCAGGGAGGTCTTGTCCTTGCCCGCCGTGGAGGGGCCGGCGTCGTGGCGGCCCAGCACCACGAAGCGGGTGGTGTTGTTGGGCTCGTCCTCGATGCTCTCGGCCAGCCGGGGCAGGTCGTAGCGGTCCGCCGCCGCCTCGCCAGCGATGGCCGCGGCGCCCTCTTCCTGAGCCGCCATCTGGGCCGCCTGGGCATTGCTGCCGACGGAGATGCGGGGCACGTTGGGCAGGTGGCGGTTCAGCCACTCATGGCACTGGGCCAGGGACTGGGCGTGGGAGTAAACCTTGGTCACCCGGTCCAGGGACGGGGCCTTGGTCAGCAGGTGCTGGTGAATGCGCAGCACCACCTCGCCGCAGATTTTCAGGGAAGTGCCGAGCAGCAGGTCCAGGGTACGGCCGACGGCACCTTCGGTGGAATTTTCCACCGGCGCCACGCCGTAGTTGGCATGGCCGGCTTCCACTTCGCGGAAAACGTCGTCGATGGAGGCCTGGGGCAGGAGCCGGGCGGCATGGCCGAAATGCTTGGTGGATGCGCTTTCCGAGAAGGTGCCCAGGGGCCCGAGGAAGGCGATGCCGAGGGGCTGCTCCAGGGACAGGCAGGCCGACATGACCTCGCGGAAGAACCAGGTGACGCTTTCGCTGGAAAGGGGCCCCTGGTTCATGTCCTGGATGCGGCGCAGGACCTGGGCTTCCCGCTCCGGGCGGTAGATGAAGCCGGCGTCGCCGTGACGGGCCTTGATCTCGCCCACCTGCTGGGCGCAGCGGGCACGGCGGTTGAGCAGGTCGAGCAGCTGGGCGTCGATGGCGTCGATGTCCATGCGCACCACGGACAGTGCGGCCAGCAGGGAGTCCTTGCCGTTGTCGCTATTCTGGCGGTCGCTCATGGTTCAGGCCCGGGACTTGGCGAAAGCATCCATGTACGCCACCAGGGCGCGAACCCCGTCCAGCGGCATGGCGTTGTAGATGGAGGCGCGCATGCCGCCGACGGACTTGTGCCCCTTCAGGGCCAGCAGGCCGGCTTCCTTGGCGCCTGCCAGGAACTCCGCATCGAGGGCGGCATCCCGCAGGGTGAAGGGCACGTTCATCTGGGAACGGCAGGCCGGGTCCACCGGATTGCGGTAGAAACCGTCGCTGCCGTCGATGGCGGCGTAAAGCAGGCGGGCTTTCTCGGCGTTGATGCGGGCCATCTCGTTGATGCCGCCGATGCGCTTCAGCCACTGGAACACCAGCCCGGCCACGTAGATGGCGAAGGTGGGCGGGGTGTTGAGCATGGAGTCGTTCTCGGCCATGACCGCGTAGTCCAGGACCGTCGGCAGACTGGCCGGGGCCTTGCCCAGCAGGTCCTCGCGCACGATCACCAGGGTCAGGCCGGAAGGGCCGATATTCTTCTGGGCGCCGGCATAGATGAGGCCGTAGCGGGAAACGTCCATGGGCCGGGAGAGGATGTGAGAGGACATGTCCGCCACTACCGGCACCCCGGCGGGAACGCCGGCCAGGAAGGCCGCTTCGTCCAGCAGCTCGACGCCGTGGATGGTTTCGTTGGTGCACAGGTGCAGGTAGGCCGCATCAGCATTGACCTGCAATTCGGCCGCGGCCGGCAGACGGGTGAAACCGTCGGCCACGGCAGCCTTGTCTTCCGTGCTGGCGATGCAGCGGGCGGCGGTTTCACCGCAGACCCGCAAAGTTTCCTTGAAGGCCTTCTTGGACCAGGAGCCGGTGACGATGTAGTCGGCCGGCTGCTTGTCCTTAACGCCGGCCAGCAGGTTGAGGGGAACCTGGGCGAACTGCTGGGTGGCGCCGCCCTGCAGGAACAGCACCTTGTAGTTGGCGGGGATGCCCATCAGCTCCCGCAGATCGGCTTCGGCCCGCTGGGCGATGGACGTGAATTCCTTGCCCCGGTGACTCATTTCCATGACGCCGCAACCGGCGCCCTGCCAGTCCAGCATTTCGTCCTGAACCTGCTCCAGCACCTCGGCGGGCAGAGCCGCCGGGCCGGCACTGAAATTCCACAAACGCATTACGCTTCCTCGCTGGCAGCGCTGTCCTCGCCGCCTTCAAGCATTTCGCCGTCCGCCAGTTCGTCGCCGGCCTCGGCATCGGTATCGCCTTCGCTTTCCGCCACCTTTTCCAGGCCGGACAACTTCTCGCCCGCATCCAGGGAAATCAGGGTGACGCCCTGGGTGGCACGACCCAGTTCGCGGATCTCGGCCACCCGGGTGCGAATCAGCACGCCGCCGGTGGTGATGAGCATGACCTCGTCCGCATCGGTCACCAGCTTGGCAGCGACGATCTTGCCGTTACGCTCGCTGGCGGCAATGGCCATGACGCCCTGGGTGCCGCGGCTGGAACGACGGAAGTCGCCCAGGCGGGTGCGCTTGCCGTAGCCGTTCTCGGTGGCCACCAGCACGGTTTCCTCTTCGCTTTCGGCCACCAGCAGGGAAATGACGCTCTGACCTTCCTGCAGCATCATGCCGCGCACGCCGCGGGACTGGCGACCCATGGGGCGCACCTGATCCTCGCCGAACCAGACAGCCTTGCCGCCGTCGGAGACCAGCACGATGTCGCTCTGGCCGGTGGTCAGGTCGGCACCGATCAGGTAGTCGCCCTCGTCCAGATCGACGGCGATGATGCCGGCCTTGCGGGGATTAGAGAAGTTGGCCAGGGAAGTCTTCTTCACGGTGCCCTGGACGGTGCACATGAAGACGTACTTGTCGTCGGAGAATTCCTTCACCGGCAGGATGGCGTTGATCTGCTCGCCCTCTTCCATGGGGAACATGTTGATGATGGGCTTGCCCCGGCTGATGCGGCTGCCCTGGGGCACTTCATAGACCTTGAGCCAGTAGCAGCGGCCCCGGTTGGAGAAGCAGAGGATGTAGTCGTGGGTGTTGGCGACGAAGAGGTGATCGACGAAGTCGTCATCCTTCATGGCAGCCGCCTGCTTGCCGCGGCCGCCGCGGCGCTGGGCCCGGTAGTCGGCCAGGGGCTGGGACTTGATGTAGCCGGTGTGGGACAGGGTCACCACCATGTCCTGGGGCGTGATCAGGTCTTCGATGCCCAGGTCCTGGGCGTAGGCCACGATCTCGGAGCGCCGGTCGTCGCCGAACTGGTCGCGGATGGCGGTCAGTTCCTCGCCGATGATCTCGGTGACGCGCTCGGGGCGGGCCAGGATGTCCATCAGGTCGGCGATCTTTTCCAGCAGTTCCTTGTAATCGGCGACGATCTTGTCCCGCTCCAGGCCGGTCAGGCGCTGCAGACGCAGTTCCAGGATGGCCTGGGCCTGGGCTTCGGTGAGGCGGTAGCCCTGGGCGGAGAGGCCGTACTCGGGCGCAATGCCTTCGGGACGGGTGGCATCCAGGCTGGCCCGGGCCAGCATTTCGGTAACGGTGGCGGAAACCCACATGCGGGCCATCAGCTCGCGGCGGGCATCGGCCGGAGTGGGCGCGGCCTTGATCAGGGCGATGATTTCGTCCACGTTGTCCAGGGCTACGGCCAGACCTTCCTGGGTGTGGGCCTTTTCCCGGGCCTTGCGCAGTTCGAAGACGGTGCGGCGGTTAAGCACTTCGCGGCGGTGGGCCAGGAAGCATTCCAGCATCTGCTTCAGGTTGAGCAGGCGCGGCTGGCCATCCACCAGGGCCACCATGTTCATGCCGAAGGTGTCCTGCAGCTGGGTCATCTTGAACAGGTTGTTCAGGACCACTTCGGGCATCTCGCCCCGCTTCAGTTCGATCACCACCCGCATGCCGGACTTGTCGGACTCGTCCCGCAGGTCGGAGATGCCTTCGATGCGCTTTTCGTTGACCAGCTCGCCGATCTTTTCCAGCAGGGTGCGCTTGTTAACCTGGTAGGGCAGCTCGTCGATGATCAGGGCCTGGCGGTTGCCCTTGTCCAGGTCTTCCACGTGGGTCTTGGCCCGCATCACCACCCGGCCGCGGCCGGTGCGGTAGCCCTCGCGCACCCCGGCGACGCCGTAGATGATGCCGGCGGTGGGGAAGTCGGGGGCCGGAATGATGTCGATCAGCTCGTCGATGGTCAGGTTCGGGTTCTGCAGCAGTGCCAGACAGGCGGCCACCACCTCGCCCAGGTTGTGGGGCGGGATGTTGGTGGCCATACCCACGGCGATGCCGGAGGAGCCGTTGATCAGCAGGTTGGGGATGCGGGCCGGCAGGATCAGGGGTTCCTGCTCGGAGCCGTCGTAGTTGGGGCCGAAGTCGACGGTTTCCTTGTCGATGTCTTCCAGCAGCTGATGCCCGATGCGGGCCATGCGCACTTCCGTGTACCGCATGGCAGCAGCGTTGTCGCCGTCCACCGAACCGAAGTTGCCCTGGCCGTCCACCAGCATGTAGCGCAGGGAAAAGTCCTGGGCCATGCGCACGATGGTGTCGTACACCGCCGTATCGCCGTGGGGGTGGTACTTACCAATGACGTCGCCGACGATACGGGCGGACTTCTTGTAGGCCTTGTTCCAGTCGTTGCCCAGTTCATGCATGGCAAACAGGACCCGGCGATGCACGGGCTTGAGGCCGTCCCGCACATCCGGCAGCGCCCGGCCGACGATCACGCTCATGGCGTAATCCAGGTAGGAACGGCGCATTTCCTCTTCGAGGCTGATTGGCAGGGTTTCTTTGGCGAATTGATCCATAGGTCTCGGGCGGCCGCCGGAGCGGCTCTGGGAGGATTTCCGGTGGAAATGAAGGGGGAGATTCTAGCACGCCGGCCTCCCCGCCGTCAGAACGCCCCCACGGCCGGGGATATCCCGGCGGAATCCCTTCCCGCTCCGCCGGAATCGGTTGTATCCCCCGAAAATCTTTGGTTAAATCGCCCATACATTGCCGTATGTGCAATGGTAGGCAAAGAAAGGCCCCCTAAGGCCACACCTGAGACACCACCCACGAGGAGGGACAAATCTTGAAAAAGCAGAACCTGACCACCATCATCGCCGCCCTGGGCGCCATTGCCTGTGCCGCCCCGGCCCTGGCCCAGACACCAACCGCCGCCTATCTCACCGACACCCGCAATGTGGTGGCCAAGAGCGGCTTCGGCCTGTGCTGGCGCACCAGCGCCTGGACCCCGGCGGCCGCCCTGGCCGAATGCGATCCGGACCTGACCAAGGCAGCCCCCGCCGCCGCCGCACCGGCCGCCACCGCAGCCGCCAAGAAGTGCGACTTCACCGTCACCCTGCAGAGCGACGAGCTCTTCACCTTCAACAAGGCCGCCCTTACCGGCGCCGCCCAGAAACGCCTGGACAGCGACGTGGTGGGCAAGCTGAGCTCCTGTGCTTCCGTCTCCATGATCATGATCACCGGCCACACAGATCGCCTGGGCTCCCAGGCATACAACCAGAAGCTGTCCGAAAAGCGCGCCGATGCAGTCAAGGCCTATCTGCTGAAGAAGGGCGTGCCGGCCGACACGGTGGACACCATGGGTGCCGGCAAGACCCAGCCGGCCCAGGGCGTCAAATGTGATGACTCCCTGCCCCGGCAGAAGCTGATCGCCTGCCTAGCCCCCAGCCGCCGCGTGGTGGTCGAGGTCAAGGGCAGCGCCAAGTAACAGCAGTTGCAGACAGACGCCCCGCCCCATACGGCGGGGCTTTTTTGTTCACTCACCACCCCACACCCGATGACCTCCTCCCCCACTCCCGCCGACAACATCGACCTCCTGATCGAGGCGCGCTGGATCATCCCGGTCAGACCCTTCGGCGTCACCCTGGAAAACCATGCCGTCGCCGTCAGCGGAGGCAACATCGTCGCCGTGCTGCCCCAGGCGGAGGCCCGGGAACGCTTCACTCCGCGCAAGACGGTACATCTGGGCGAACAGCTACTGATTCCCGGCCTGGTCAATCTGCACACCCACGCTGCCATGAGCCTGCTGCGCGGCCTGGCCGACGACCTGCCCCTGATGACCTGGCTGCAGGAGCACATCTGGCCGGCAGAGGGACGTTTCGTCTCCCGAGAGTTCGTCCGCGACGGCACTCTGCTGGCGGCAGCCGAAATGCTGCAGGGCGGCATCACCTGTTTCAACGACATGTACTTCTTCCCCCGGGAAGCGGCCGCCGCCGCCCAGCAAATGGGGATGCGGGCTGCCCTGGGCCTGGTGGTGCTGGACTTTCCCAACGCCTACGCCAGCGGCGCCGAGGACTACCTGGAAAAAGGCCTGGCCGCCCGGGACGACCTGCGCAACGAACCCCTCCTCTCCTTCTGCCTGGCCCCCCATGCGCCGTATACGGTCTCCGACCAGACCTTCGAGCGCATCCTGCCCCTGGCAGAACAGCTGGACATTCCGATCCACCTGCACCTGCACGAAACCACGACTGAAATCGAGGAAAGCCTGAAGCAATACGGCGTACGTCCCCTGGAACGCCTGCGCCGCCTGGGACTGGTGGGCCCCGGCCTGATTGCCGTTCACGCCGTCCACCTGCAAGCGGCAGAAATTGCCCTGCTGGCCACCCACGGCTGCTCCGTTGCCCACTGCCCGGCCTCCAACCTCAAGCTGGCCAGCGGCATCACCCCTGTTGCCGAACTGCTGCAAGCCGGCGTCAATGTCGGCATCGGCACCGACGGCGCCGCCAGCAACAACCGCCTCGACCTCCTGGCCGAAATGCGCCTGGCCGCCCTGCTGGCCAAGGGCGCCAGCGGCAACGCACAGGCCCTGGGCGCCCACCAGGCCCTGCAGGCTGCCACCCTTGCCGGTGCCCGGGCGCTGGGCATGGAAGACAAAATAGGTACAATTGAGTCTGGCAAAGCTGCCGACCTCTGCGCCATCGACCTTTCATCCCCCGAACTTTCCCCCTGCTACGACCCCGCATCCCACGCCGTATATGCGGCCGGGAGGGAGCATGTCTCCCACGTCTGGGTTGCAGGGCAATTAAGGGTGGAGAACGGCTCCCTGTGCGGAATCGGGAAAAATGATTTGATCAGCCTTGCCAAAGTATGGCAGAATAAAATTCGAGATTAGTCTCGGGCCGAACCCACGCAAAAATAAGGGGTTGCGCCGTTGCTGATTCAGCTGCCTTTCACGAACACGAGGTAAAAGAGAGATGACCAACAAATTCGCCAAAAAGTCCCTGCTGGTTCTGCTTGCCGCCGGCCTGAGCCTGGGCGCCACCATGGCCCAAGCCCAAACCACCGACAAGGGTGCCTACCTGACCGATACCCGTAACGAAGTTGCCCGCAGCGGTTTCGGCCTCTGCTGGCGCACCGGCTACTGGACCCCCGCCGCCGCCATCGCCGAGTGTGATGGCGATCTGGTGAAGGCCGGTGCCGCTGCCAAGGACGCCGGTGGCGTCAAGCCCGTCGGCGCCAAGATCACCCTGTCCGCCGACGCCCTGTTCGACTTCGACAAGGCCGTGCTGCGCGCCGAAGGCAAGTCCAAGCTGGACGAGCTGGTGGTCAAGGCCAAGGAAATCAACCTGGAAGTGATCATCGCCGTGGGTCACGCTGACCGCATCGGCAAGGATGCTTACAACCAGAAGCTGTCCGAGCGTCGCGCTGCCGCCGTCAAGGAATACCTGGTGAGCAAGGGCATCGAAGCCAACCGCGTCTACACCGAAGGCAAGGGTGAAAAGCAGCCCGTGACCGCCGGCAAGTGCGGCAAGAGCGAAAAGAAGACCAAGGCCCTGATCGAGTGCCTGCAGCCTGACCGTCGCGTTGAAATCGAAGTGATCGGCACCAAGTAATCCTGCGCCGTTCCTGTAAAAAGCCCTGCATTCGCAGGGCTTTTTTCTTTCCTAGCCTCTCCCTTGCCATATTTCAGCCATGATTAACGCCGATCCCAACGAACTGCAGAAATTCAGTGACCTGGCCCACCGCTGGTGGGACCCCAAGAGCGAGTTCAAGCCGCTCCACGACATCAACCCCCTGCGTCTCGACTGGATCGACGCCAATGTGGGGCTGGCCGGCAAAAAAGTGCTGGATGTGGGATGCGGCGGCGGCCTGCTCAGCGAGGGCATGGCCGAACGGGGCGCCCAGGTGACCGGCATCGACCTCTCGGAAAAGGCCCTCGGCGTCGCCCGCCTGCACCTGCTGGAAAGCGGCCGCAGCGTGGACTACCGCCACATCTCCGCCGAGTCCCTAGCAGCCGAAATGCCGGGCAGTTTCGACGTGGTCACCTGCCTGGAAATGCTGGAGCACGTGCCGGACCCCGCCAGCACGGTGGCAGCCTGCGCCAGGCTGGTCAAGCCGGGCGGCCAGGTCTTCCTGTCCACCCTCAATCGCAATCCCAAGTCCTACCTGCTCGCAGTCATTGGCGCCGAATATCTCCTGCAGATGCTGCCCAAGGGCACCCACGACTACGCCAAATTCATCAAGCCATCCGAACTGGCACGTCATTGCAAGGCAGCCGACCTGGAAGTGGCCGAAATCATCGGCATGACCTACAACCCCTTCACCCAGCGCTACAGCCTGGGTCGGGACACTTCGGTGAACTACCTGCTGCGCACCGTGCGCAATGCCTGAAGCGGTACTGTTCGACCTGGACGGCACCCTGGCGGACACGGCTCCCGACCTGGGAGCCGCGCTCAACCGGGTACGCCAGGACTACAACCTACCGCCCCTTCCCCTGGACACCCTGCGCCCCCACACCTCCCAGGGAGGCAGGGGCCTGCTGCGGGTCGGCATGGGCGTTACCCCCCAGGATGACAGCTACGCCGAACTTTACCGCCGCTTCATCCAGCACTATGAAGAGCGGCTCTGCCACCATACGACACTGTTCCCGGGCATGGCCGAGCTGCTCGCACAGCTGGAACAACGCCGCATTCCCTGGGGCGTGGTCACCAACAAGAGTGAGCGCCTGACCCATCCGCTGCTGCAACAGATGGATCTGGCTCACCGCTGCGCCTGCATTGTCTGCGGCGACTCGACCCCCAACCCAAAGCCGGCACCTGATCCCTTGCTGCTGGCAGCCCAATTGCTGGGTCTGCCCACCCAGGACTGCTGCTACCTGGGCGACGACCTGCGGGACATTCAGGCCGGCAACGCCTGCGCCATGATGACCATCGGCGTCCGCTGGGGCTATCTGGGCACGGAACACCCGCCGGAGACCTGGGGCGCCGACCACCTGATCGACCACCCCGACGAAGTATCGCCCCTGCTCGGCCCGGCCCGCTGAAAGCCAGTCGCCTCGCCGCGCCAGGATTACGGCAGATATCAGACCACCGCCCCTTGAAGTTCCGGGGGGCAGCCCCCATAATGCTGGTCATGGTTGTAATTCCGGCAATCTGGAGGCGTTCTGGACGCGGGTTCGATTCCCGCCACCTCCACCTAAGAGTTTCGGAGAGTTCTTAGGTGGGGGTGTACTGGCTTCGACAGGGCGGGCAAAGGTGCGCAGGCAACTCGTCAGGCGATCGACGTTAATGAAGCAAATCTCCAAACGCCAACGATGAGCGTTTCGCAATCGCCGCTTAAGGCTTTTGCCGAGGCTGCTTGAGCCTTGTTACCAAAGAAAAGCCGGTGGGGACTTCGGTCCCCATCGTTATTTCCAATTCCCAAAATGTAGCTTCCTCGCCTCAGGCAACGCCTGTTGTCTCTTTCCGAGAGCGTTGGTACAGCAGCTACTGAAACTCCCCCATAAAGCAGCACCCGCAAGACCCAGGCAATCACTCGCCCAACCGCAAGCCGGTTTTTTTCAGGATGCGGGTGGAAAAGAGGATGTCCCGGGCGCCCAGGGCGCCGGGGAACTCGGCCTGGATCAGGGTGGCGATGCGCCCGACTTCGGCTTCGACTTCCGCCCGGCTCTTGCCGTGGACCATGGCGAAGAGGTTGTAGGGCCAGGCCGGCGGATGGTCCGGTCGGCGATAGCAGTGGGTGACCGATTGCAGCCCGCCGACCCGCTTGCCGACGGCGTCGATCACCGCCGGGTCGATCTGCCAAACGCTCATGCCGTTGGCGGTGTAGCCGATGGCGTAGTGGTTGGGCACGGCGCCGATGCGGCGGATGGCGCCCGCTGCCAGCAGGCGGGCCAGTCGCTGCCGTATCTCGGTTTCGGCCACGCCCAGCTGCTCCGCCAGGACCAGGTAGGGACGCGGCACCAGGGGCAGGCCGGCCTGGGTGGCAAGCACGATGCGGCGATCCAGGTCATCCATGGGGAAAGTGGCGTCCATCAACGGTTTCCTGGCAGACAGCTTGCAGACGCCATACCCGTCCCCGACGGAACGGCATACCGGCATTGCCCCCGGACAGCACGGGCCGCCCGGGCGGAATGGGCCTGCAGCGTGAGCCAAAGCGCCACGACGGGTTGGGAAATGCGGAGATCGACGGTTGCGGCGTTCATGCCTGCAGCTTCATTTCGACGAAGTATTCCTTCTCTTTCGGGAAGGGATAGACCGGGTAGCCGGTGGCGGCCTCGATGGCCTGCACGGCGGCGTCGATGCCCTCAGGCGTTTCCGTCGCCAGCACGAACCACATGTTGAAGGCGTGCTCCCGGGCGTAGTTGTGGGCCACCTGGGGCAAGGCATTGACCTGTTCCGCCACCCGCTCGAATTCGGCGTCGGGCACAGCCATGGCGGCCAGGCAGAAGGCGCCGCCCAGGCGCTCGATCTGGAACATGGGGCCGAAGCGGGTGAGGATGCGGTCGTCCAGCAGGGACTGCAGCCGGGCCAGCAGCTCGGCCTCGCTGATGCCCAGCTTGGTTGCAGCCTCGGCATAGGGCTCCGGGCTCAGGGGGAAGTCGCCCTGGAGGGCGTTGATGATGCGCCGATCCAGTTCATCCGGCTCCCGGGCCGGCGCCAGGGCGGCGCGGCGGGAGGGTTTCGTCTTCTCCGCTGTATCAGCCATGGGCGGCCTGCCTATGGGTATCGGCATCAGCCCGGGGTGCCTGGGGTGCATAGCGGGCGCCGGTCTGCTTGTAGCGCCGGGTGGAAAAGAGCAGCTCGTTGGGGAAGGCGTCCAGCCCCAGGCGTTCGCCCAGGCCGCGGCGCAGTTCCACCACTTCCTCCCGGGCCTTGCCGTGGATCATGCAGAACAGGTTGTAGGGCCAGTGGGGCGCCATGGGGCGGCGGCGGTAGCAGAGGGTGACGCCGGGCTCGGCGGCGAGGCTCTCGCCCAGGGCACTCACCTCCCCTTCCGGCACGGCCCAGACGCACATGGCGTTGGCGGTGTAGCCCAGCTCATGGTGCCGCACCACCACGCCGAAGCGCTTGAGGATGCCCCGCTCCAGCCACTGGCCGAGCAGTTCCAGCAGACGCCCTTCCTCCAGGCCGGCCCGGTAGGCCAGGGCGCGGAAAGGCTGGGGCTCCAGGGGCAGGCCCTCCTGCAGCACCGGCATCAGCCCCTGCTCTTCCCGGGTCAGTTCGATGGGCTGCTCCAGGGAGGGCACCGCCGCCACCGGCTGGCGCCGGGCGCCGCCGCCGGCCAGGTCGAAACCCAGGTCGATGTGGAACTCTTCCACCAGGGGCAGGGAAATGACGGGGCAGCCGGTCTCGGCCTCGATGGCCGCCAGCACCGCATGCAGACGCAGGGCGTCCGGCGCGGTGGCGACGAACCACAGGTTGTAGGCGTGCTCCCGGGCGTAGTTGTGATTAACCTCGGGATGGGCGCTGACCCGGCCGGCCACCCATTCCAGCCGCTCCGGCGGCGCCTGCAGGGCGGCCAGGGTGCTGGCGCCGACCCGGCGCGGGGCGAAGACGGCACCGATGCGGTTCACCATGCCCTGCTGCTGCCAGTGACGGTATTGCTCCAGCACCTCCGCCTCGCTCAGCCCTTGGGCCGCACCGATGGCGGCAAAGGGCCGGGAGACCAGGGGGAAGTCCCGCTGGTAGTCGTTGAGCAGGGGGAAGCGGGCGGCGTTCATGGGCATGGACGGGCGAGGCGTCAGAAGCCGGTGCGGGCAGCGCGGCTGGTGAAGAAGATGCCGCTCGGGCTCTCCGCCTTCAGCTCGGCCACTGGCGCCTTGGTGCGGGTGTCGAAAACGGTGACCTTGTTATCGTCCCGGGCCGAGAGCCAGACGGCCTCGCCGCGGGGCGCGAATTCCATGTGCAGGATGGCCTTGCCCGGTTGCAGGGTGTGGGTCACCTTGCCTTCCAGGGTGTCGATGACCTGGACCCAGCCGTTGTCGGGGAAGGCGAAATTGACCCAGATCTCCCGCCCGTCGGGCCGGGCCATGACGAACACCGGCTGGCTCTTCACCGGGATGCGGGCCGTCTCCTTCCAGGTCTTGGTATCCACCACCAGTACCTCGTGGCGGCCGATGGCGGGCAGGTAGGCCTTGCCGCCGGCCACGGACCAGCCCCGCAGGTGAGGCATCTTGTACACCGGCAGGGGCTGCTCGCCCTTGCCGTAGCCGGCGAGAATCTTCTGCACGCCCTGCTCCGGCTGCCAGGTGTCGAGCATGGCCAGGCCGTCCTCGCCGAAGAGGCCGGCGATGTAGTAGCGGCCGTCCGGCGTCACCAGGGCGTCGTAGGGCTGCTTGCCGGCGGAGTATTTCTGCACCTTGGGCGCCTTCACATTGGAGAGGTCGGCCACCCAGATTTCCCCGGCTTCGAAGAGGGAAAAGGCGAAGCGGTTGCCCGACAGGTCGGCCAGGCCCACCACCTTGGAGCGCACCCCGTTCATGTCCACGGACGGAATGTCCGCCACCAGTTCCAGGGTCTCGGCGTCGAAGGCCTTGATGCCGCCCGGCTCGTAATTCTGGGCCACCACCAGCTTGCCGTCCTGGGAAATGGCACCGCCGATGGCGTTGCCGGCCTGGACGATGCGCTTGGCGATGGAGGCGTTGAGGATATCCACCTTGGTCAAACCGCCGTCACGACCGAAGACGTAGGCGTAGCGCTGGTCCCGGCTGAAGACCACGGAAGCGTGGGACAGGTCACCCAGCCCGGGCACCTTGGCCAGGGCCGTTTTCGAGGTGGTATTGACCACCTGCACCTGGCCGATGGAACGCTCGATCACCACCCCCAGGTCGCCGCTGCCCCGGGGTGCCGGGGCGCTGGCGCAACCGGTCAGGAGGGAGAGCAGGAGAACAGGCAGAAGAAAGCGGCGGGAAACGACAGGCGTGGCAGGCGTCATGGCGGTCTTTCGCGGGGAATTCAAATTATTCGTTGGGGAAGCCGGCCTGGAGCTGCTGCACGATCCACTGGGCCTCGGCCTCGTTGATGATGCCCTTGAAGGGCGGCATGGGCGTGCCCGGCCGGCCATGCAGGATGGTGGCCACCATGCTCTCGGCAGGCCGCTGGCGGAAGGTCTCGGCAGTGAGGGCCGGCCCCAGGCCGCCCTTGAGGGTCAGGCCGTGGCAGGAACCGCAATCCTGACGAACCATATGCACCAATTCTTGGGCGCGGGGAGCGGGAACTGCCACTTCCGTGGCACTAACGGCAAGGGGCAGCAAGGCCGCGGTCAGGCCAAGGCCGCTCAGGCAAATGCAGGGGAAAGAAATGGCGGGCTTCATGGGCACCCATCTTGCCGCCCGGCCCACCAGGACACTTTGATAAGCATCAGCTTTCGATGCAGAAAGACCGTGGGGGTTGTAGGGGGAAATACAGACAGAGGCTGTTGTCGGCCACAAGCAGAGGTTGGGTTGCCCTAACACTGACGTTGCCCTGTGTGGTTGTCCACCATATGGATGTTGTTATACTGACGGGGAATATTCCAAATGACATAAATTGGCGTGCTTAGGGCGCGTGGCCATGATGCCTTCCTACGAAGACTGGATATCCCATTGCTTTGCCCGCCCAGTCTCTGACCCGGCTTGGTACTTCGACGTTGATTCTCCGTCGTGGGAGGCGCCGTCTTCAACCTCACTCCAGTTTATGACTCGCTTGTTCACATCGTCGGCGCATGTCTGTGAGCAGTTCACCGACGCACAACTGGACCAAGGCTTCTGGTACTTGGTGAGCCCATCGGGTAGTGATCACATGTTTGCCTTGCTTGATGAGTCACTTCCAGAGGCCAATCGCCTAACATGTCTTCGCGCAATGAATTCACTTTTCCAGGACCTCTTCGCAGCTCGCTGCACAGATGTGGCGTCAAGCAGAAGGCAATCCGGTGAAGGCCTCTCGCCCCTTAACTCCATTTGCCATATGTGGTGGGAGGTCATACCAATTCATGGCAAGCCAGCGGACTCAACTCGGCGAACCCTTGACGCCACTGTTCTTGAGGTACTTCAGTCGCAACTAGAGATTTCCTCAATCGCGTGTCAAGAGAGTGCTCTTCACGGTCTTGGGCACTGGGCGCACTACTACCCAGAGCGAGTTGAAGAGATCGTTGCCCAATTTCTTGAAAGCCAAAACGATAACGCAACGCTTCGCGCATATGCGACTGCGGCGGCAAAAGGAAACGTTCAATGAGCCGCCTCCCTAATCCCTTCGCTAAGGGGACCTGTCTGCGGCAGGCCCCTTACATCGAACGGTAGAGCGCTTATGTCGTCACGCCGCGTAATCGTCTTAGTGATTTTCTGTTCCATCGTTGCATTCTGCAGTGGCCTGGGGCTTGGTTTTTTTCAAGGCCTTTGGGCGTACAACGTTCTAGATTCCACTCCCCGTGCAGCTCTGGCCGTTGCAAACCTGCATGCGTTAGAAAAAGGCAATGAGAAACCAGTCAAGTTGCTTCTTGAAAGCCAGGTAGATTCTGCTCTTGGCTTCTATCCCTACATGCAAGAGCAATGGTGGTATGGGCTGTTTGAATCAGGCTGGTTGCTTGTCGATCCAAATGATTACCCAAACTATATCGAAAGAGCCGCGACCTATCGGAAGACGCATGTTTCACCACTTCGCGGGTGTGCAAGTACGCCGGCGGGAGAGCCGCTGACTGAAGCGCATAAGCAAATGTATGTCGAAATTAAAGAGCATCAAGACCGAGAGGATGCAACCGTGGCGAAGTATGCAAAGTAAGCGCCCTAACCCTTCCACCAAGAGGGACCGCCCACAAGCTGCGTTTTGGGTTCCCTTCGCGGCTTCGCCGCTACGGCGGCCTCTCAGGTCAAACGTTCCTGATCGTTCGCTTCTATAAGCCACCTACTTCCGCTTTTTGGGTCGATAGCCGACCTTCAGCACCGGCGCCCGCCTCTTCCTGAAGCGGGCGCTTAATTTTCTCAGCGGAAAAACTCCTCCAGCCGTTCAAACACCGCATGATCCGCCCCGTGGCGGCGGACCGTGCGCACGTCCTCCAGCTTCTCCACCTGCTTCACCATCTGCTCCAGGCGCCGGTCTTCCAGGACCAGTAGCCAGATGCGGCTGATGCTGCCGTCGCCTACGGGCAGGCAGAGGATGCCTTCCACGTTGTAAGCGCGGCGGGAGAAGAGGCCCACCACGTGGGACATGACTCCGGCGTGGTTATTCACTTCCAGTTCCAGCACGGTGCGCTGGGGGCGGGCCAGGGCGGCGTTTTCTTTTTTGCTGACGGCGTTCATCTCAGCCTCCAATCATGTCGGTGTTGGCGGCGCCGGGGGGCACCATGGGATAGACCTTCTCGTTCATGTCGATGAAGGCGTGGATGAGGCAGGGGCCGGGCCGTTGCAGGGCCTGGCGCAGGGCGGCCCGGGGATCGGCGGCGGTGTCCAGGTCCAGGGTGTCGATGCCGAAGCCTTCGGCGATCTTGAGGAAGTCGGGCTGGCCGGCGAATTTGGAGGCGAAATAGCGCTTGCCGTAGAACAGCTCCTGCTGCTGGTACACCAGGCCCAGGGCGTCGTTGTTCATGAGCACGATCTTCAGGTTGGCGCCGGCTTCGGCAATAGTGGCCAGTTCCTGGATGTTCATCAGGATGCTGCCGTCGCCGGTAAAGCAGACCACGGTGCGCTCGGGCTCGGCCAGGGCGGCACCGAGGGCGGCGGGAACGCCGAAGCCCATGGTCCCCAGGCCGCCGGAGGTGAGCCACTGGCGCGGCCGGCGCAGGGGGTAGGCCTGGGCCACCCACATCTGGTGCTGGCCCACGTCGGTGGCAATGGCGGCGGAATCGTCCAGACAGTCGGCCACGGCCTGGATCAGGCCGTAGTGGCTGCGCGGGTCTTCCAGGTTGGGCCGCTGCAGGCGGAAGCGGGAGCGCAGGTCGCCCATGTGGGTGAGCCAGCGCTTGCGCAGGTGGGCCTCCACCAGGGGCGAAAGTTTTTCCAGTACCTCGCCCACGTCGCCGGCGATGCCCACGTGGGCGTTCTTGATCTTGTCCAGTTCGGAGGGGTCGATGTCGATGTGGATGATCTGGGCCTTGGGGCAGAAGGCCGCCACCTTGCCGGTGGCCCGGTCGTCGAAGCGGGCGCCGACGGCGATGAGCAGGTCGCACTCTTCCAGCAGCAGGTTGGTGTAGCGGGCGCCGTGCATACCCAGCATGTGGATGGAGAGGGGATGGTCCACCGGCATGGCGCCCAGGGCCATGAGGGTCATGGTGGTGGGAAGCGACGCCTTCTCTGCCAGAGCCACGGCGGCCTCGGCGGCGCCGGAATGGACGACGCCGCCGCCCAGATAAAGGATGGGCCGCTCGGCGGCGTTGATCATGGCGGCGGCCTTTTCGATGGCCGCCATGTCCGGCGCCGGCAGGGCCTGGCGGCCGCCGGGGGCGGGCCACTGGCTGACCTCGATGGCCTGGGCCTGGACGTCCTTGGGGATATCCACCAGCACCGGGCCGGGGCGGCCGGAGGCGGCCAGGGTGAAGGCCCGGGGAATCACCTCCAGCAGCTCTTCTGCGGAGTTCACCAGGAAGTTGTGCTTGGTGATGGGGATGGAAAGGCCGTAGGTATCCACCTCCTGGAAGGCGTCGGTGCCGATCATGCTGCGGGGCACCTGGCCGGTGATGGCCACCAGGGGAATGGAATCCAGCTTGGCATCGGCGATGGCGGTCAGCAGATTGGTGGCACCGGGGCCGGAGGAAGCGAGGCAGACAGCGGGCTGGCCGCTGGCCCGGGCCATGCCCTGGGCGATGAAGCCGGCGCCCTGCTCATGGCGGGCCAGCACGTGGCGGATTTTTTCCGAGGCCGAGAGGGCGTCGTAGAAGGGCAGGATGGCGCCGCCGGGAATGCCGGAGACGGTGGTGACGCCCTGGCGTTCCAGCAGGCGGACGACGATCTGGGCGCCGGTAAGGGTTTCCGGCGCCGGGGCGGCATCCGTCTGGCGGGCGGCTTGGGGGGCTGGGGCATTCATGGCTGGGCTTCTCCTTGCGTGATCCGGTTTGGCTTGCCGGTCGGAGGGCCCAAAAACAAAACCCCCGCCGGGCTGTCGCGCCGGCGGGGGTTTTGTGGAATTCGGTTGGTTTCTTTACCGGACTTCGCTCATCCCAGCGGCGCACGCGCGTACTACTACGACTACGCGTACTACAGCGCCTACTACGCCAATGACGGACGCGCCCGCGCCGGCCCGGGAGGGCAGCGTGTTGCAGCGGTCGAAGTCGGCGAAGTTGTACATGGAGCTGATAAAGGATTCGCGGTTGAAGGCGGAAAAAAATTTGCCGGTAAAAAAAGTTTTTGCCACTGCTCCGGCAAAAACGATCCGACGATTATGCAGAAATTCCGGCGGGGCATGCAACAGGAAATTCACAGTTTCTGTGGATAAGTCTGTGGGCCGTTCCGGGACAGTCGGTGAAAAGCCACAGTATTACTGGGGATTAAACACTCTGCCCGTTTTCTGGGCAAAATGCTCCCGGCTGTGGAAAAGACCCTGTCGCCAAATACACTATATGTAGTTGTCTATTACTCTCGTACTACTACCTGTAGTGTCCAACCCCTTGCCCTCCGCTTGAGGGCTGGGGTAAAGTCTCCTCCGCGACGGTTCCCCGATTTCGGGACAAATGGGAATCCGGTGCGGCGATCAAGGAAGTCGGGATCAGACGGATTCCCCGCGAATCCGCAGCGAACTTTCCGCCCATGCCGGAGCTGCCCCCGCAACTGTAAACGGCGAGTTCGATGTCCACGCGTGCCACTGGGAGGCAGTTCCACCGGGAAGGCGGGCATCGGGCCAGGACCCGTGAGCCAGGAAACCTGCCGTCGCCAATTTTTCAGTCTGACCAGGGGCGGGGTGCCCCCCGGTGGATCGGGATTGTCCGCTGTCGGCCGCCATGGGCGTGCCCGCCGGCGCCTCGGCAGTCCCGCCGCCCTGGGCCCCCGTTCCGTTGATAACGGGAGTTCCACGATGCAAGCCGGCCTCTTCGCCACCCACCAAGCGTCATCCCACCTGCCCTCCGACAATCTGGACGACAGCCTGCCCAACGCCGCCGATCTGGCCGGCCGGGCCCAGTCCTTCGAGGTCATCCGCCGCAACGGTTCGGTAATGCCTTTCAATGCGGAAAAAATCTCCGTCGCCATGAACAAGGCCTTCCTGGCCGTGCACGGCAGCCAGGGCGCCGCCTCGGCCCGCCTGCGGGACCTGGTCTCCCGCCTCACCGCCATCGTCGTCCAAGCCCTCACCCGGCGCCTGCCCGGCGGCGGCACGGTGCATATCGAAGACATCCAGGACCAGGTGGAACTGGCCCTGATGCGTTCCGGCGAGCACGACGTGGCCCGGGCCTACGTGCTGTACCGGGAAAAGCGGGCCGCCGAACGGGCTGCCCAGGCGGCGGCCGCCCCCGCTGCCGCCGGCCCCCTGCTGCACGTGGTGGACGGCGACCGCCGCTTCCCCCTGGACCGGGCCGCCCTGCTGCAGCAATGCCGGGAAGCCTGCCAGGGCCTGGCCGACGTGGCTGCCGAAACGGTGCTGGAGCAGGCCCTGCACAACCTCTACGACGGCGTGCCCCTGGCCGCCGTGCGCCAGTCCCTGGTGCTGGCCGCCCGCACCCTGATCGAGCGGGAACCGGGCTACAGCAAGGTGGCTGCCCGCCTGCTGCTGAGCAGCGTGCGCGTCGAAGTGCTGGGGGAGGAAGCCAGCCAGGAGGCCATGGCCGCCCGCTACGCCGAAGCCTTCCCCGGCCTCATCCGCACCGGCGTGGACGCCGAGCTGCTGGATGCCCGCCTCAAGGACTACGACCTGGAACGCCTGGCCGCCGCCCTCAAGGCCGAGCGGGACCTGCAGTTCGACTACCTGGGCCTGCAGACCCTCTACGACCGCTACTTCCTGCACGTGGACGAGCGCCGCATCGAGCTGCCCCAGACCTTCTTCATGCGCGTGGCCATGGGCCTGGCCCTCAACGAGATCGACCGGGAAGCCCGGGCCATCGAGTTCTACAACCTGCTCTCCTCCTTCGACTTCATGAGCAGCACGCCGACCCTGTTCAACAGCGGCACCCGGCATTCCCAGCTCTCTTCCTGCTACCTCACCACCGTCTCCGACGACCTGGAAGGAATCTACCAGTCCATCAAGGAAAACGCCCTGCTGCAGAAATACGCCGGCGGCCTGGGCAACGACTGGACCCCGGTGCGCTCCCTGGGGGCCCGCATCAAGGGCACCAACGGCAAGAGCCAGGGCGTCATCCCCTTCCTCAAGGTGGTGAATGACACGGCCGTGGCCGTGAACCAGGGCGGCAAGCGCAAGGGCGCCGTCTGCGCCTATCTGGAATCCTGGCATCTGGACATCGAGGAATTCCTCGAGCTGCGCAAGAACACCGGCGACGAACGCCGCCGCACCCACGACATGAACACCGCCAACTGGATTCCCGACCTGTTCATGCAGCGGGTCATCAACGGCGGCGAGTGGACCCTCTTCTCCCCCAGCGACGTGCCCGACCTGCACGACAAGTTCGGCAAGGAATTTGAAGTCGCCTACAACGCCTACGAGGCCAAGGCCGACCGGGGCGAGATCCGTCTGTTCAAGCGCATTCCCGCCGTGCAGCTGTGGCGCAAGATGCTGACCATGCTGTTCGAGACCGGCCACCCCTGGATCACCTTCAAGGATGCCTGCAACCTGCGCTCGCCCCAGCAGCACGTGGGCGTGGTGCATAGCTCCAACCTGTGCACCGAGATCACCCTCAACACCTCCGATTCCGAGACCGCCGTGTGCAACCTGGGCTCGGTGAACCTGCCGGCCCACCTGATCCTGGTGGACGGCCAGCTGGTGCTGGACCAGGCCAAGCTGCAACGTACCATCCGCACCGCCATGCGCCTCCTGGACAACGTGGTGGACATCAACTTCTACGCCACCCCCAAGGCGCGCAACGCCAACGTGCGGCACCGCCCGGTGGGCCTGGGCATCATGGGCTTCTCCGATTGCCTGCACCGGCTGGGCCTGCCCTACGCCTCCGAAGCCGCCGTGGAATTCGCCGACCGCTCCATGGAAGCCGTCTGCTACCACGCCTACTGGGCCTCCACCGACCTGGCCGAGGAACGGGGCCGCTACTCCAGCTTCAAGGGCAGCCTGTGGGACAAGGGCATCCTGCCCATCGACTCCCTGCAGCTGCTGGAAGACGCCCGGGGCGGCTATGTGGAAGTGGACCGCAGCACCACCCTGGACTGGGACGCCCTGCGCGAGCGCATCGCCCAGGTCGGCATGCGCAACTCCAACTGCGTCGCCATTGCGCCCACGGCCACCATCTCCAACATCATCGGCGTCTCCGCCGCCATCGAGCCGGAGTACCAGAACCTCTACGTCAAATCCAACCTCTCCGGCGAATTCACGGTGGTGAACGAATCCCTGGTGCGGGACCTGAAGGCCCTCAACCTGTGGGACGAGGTGATGATCTCCGACCTCAAGTATTTCGACGGCTCCCTCGGCCCCATCGACCGCATCCCGGACGAGCTGAAGGCCCGCTACGCCACCGCCTTCGAGATCGACCCCACCTGGCTGATCCGGGCCGCCGCCCGCCGTCAGAAGTGGATCGACCAGGCCCAGTCCCTCAACCTCTACGTGGCTGCCCCCTCCGGCAAGAAGCTGGACGAGATCTACAAGCTGGCCTGGACCCAGGGCCTGAAGACCACCTACTACCTGCGCACCCTGGGCGCCACCGCCATGGAAAAGACCAGTTCCCCGGTGGACCGGGCCGCCGCCCCCGCCGCGCCCGAGCCCAAGTTCTGCTCCATCGACAACCCGGATTGCGAGGCCTGCCAATGAGCCAACTGCGTTTCGACGACTGGGACGACGCACCCGCCGCCACCCAGCCCGCCCCGGCTGCAACGCCCGCCCGGCAAGCATCTCCAGCCCCCCTGCCCGCCCAGGCAGGAACGGCGGCGCCCCTGGCCGGCACTACCCCGGCAGCCGCGCCCCGCCTGCCTGCCGGCGGCATCTCCCTGGCCCCCATCAACCCGGAAGACAAGCGGGTGGTGAACGGCAAGGCCGACATCAACCAGCTGGCGCCCTTCAAGTACCCCTGG
The DNA here is from genome assembly GCF_058809525.1 of Azospira sp. MPR-LB4. NCBI lineage: Bacteria > Pseudomonadati > Pseudomonadota > Betaproteobacteria > Rhodocyclales > Rhodocyclaceae > Azospira > Azospira sp. MPR-LB4. The sequence goes on along the minus strand of NZ_CM179521.1, from coordinate 3,529,556 downwards.
GCCTGGGAGTTCTTCCTCAACGCCAACCGCAACCACTGGACGCCCCTGGAAATCTCCATGGCCCAGGACGTGCACGACTACAACCACAAGCTGACGCCGGCCGAGCGCCACGTCTTCGAGAACGTGCTGTCCTACCTCACCACCTCCGACATCCTGGCCATGCGCAACATCGGCCTGGCGGTGATGGAGAAGATGAGCGCGCCGGAGCTGCAGATCTACCAGGCCCGCCAGGTCTATGAAGAGGCCCTGCACACCTGGACCTACCAGCACTGCATCGAAAGCCTGGGGCTGGACCAGAAGGAAATCTACAACCGCTACCGGGTGGTGCCGGAAATCCACGGCAAGATCGCCCTGGCCAACCGCCGCCTAGAGCGGGTGATGCGTTCCGACTTCGACCTGACGGACCGGGATAACCTGCACGAATTCGCCCTCTCCTACCTCTTCTTCGCCGGCATCTTCGAAGGCTGCTGGTTCTACAACGGCTTCACCCCCATCTTCGCCCTGCAGCGCCGGGGCCTGATGAAGGGAACCGCCGAGCAGCTGCAGTACATCATGCGCGACGAGGTGCTGCACTGCGCCTTCGGCATCCGGGTGGTACGCCAGCTCCTGCAGGAAGAGAACCTGACCCTGGACCCGGTCCAGGTCAAGGCCCTGTGGGAAGAGGCGGAAGCCGCCGAATCGGCCTACGCCGGTTACATCCTGCGGGAGCCCATCCTGGGCTACAACGCCGACCTGCACCGGGACCAGTTCCGCTTCATCGCCAACCGCCGCGCCCGCCAGCTGGGCCTGGCCGAGCCCTTCCCCGGCGCCGAGAACGTGCTGCCCTGGCTCGACGAACAGGCCAATATGCGCAAGGAAAAGAACTTCTTCGAAACCCGCGTCACCGAGTACCAGACCGGCGGCGCCCTGGCCTGGGACTGAGCCGGGCGGCAGCCAGCGGCGTCGTGTCCTGGACACTGCCCCGACCCCTGGCGGAGATGGGGTAGCTCAGGACACAGACTTTTGTCATAGATGGGATTGGGGGTATGATCGCGCTCCTGATCGCCTGCAGTTGCGATCCCGGCTCCCCAGGGAGCCATTAGCAGTCAAAGGTGTCCGGCGGCAGCAGCCGCCGGGTGAAACGGGAACGAAGTAACGGCCATCACGGCCCCAAGCTTCGGCTGCCCCCGCAACGGTAAGCCAGTGCGGATGTTCCACGGCCCTCCTCCCCGGAGCGCCAGCCACTGAGCCAGCCCGTCGCCCCCTCACCGGGGTCGGCGACTGGCTTGGGAAGGCGGAACATCAAGACTGGCGAGCCCGGAGACCGGCCTTTGATTTTTGCGTGCCCGCCGTCCATGGAGGACGGTGCTGGCACGAACCTGCCACCGACCGCGGGGTTGCGGACGGAGCGGAGCATGAATCGAAGCGCCGGCCTTTCCCTCTGAGCCGAGTTTCTGCCGCCTGCCCTCGGGCCGGCGGTCGCGCCTCATCTTTTATGCCCCCGTTTCCCGAAGCCCGGTCGGTAGCCATCGACTGGAGTCAGACAGCAACATGGGGAGCATCAACAACCAACAACCGCGGCGCCTCCTGGCCGCCGCCATCGCCGCCCTCTTTTCCCAGGCCGCCCTGGCCGCCGGAGAGCAGGGCGAGACGGAACTGGGCAGCGTGGTGGTGACCGCCTCGCGCATCGAGCAGACCACCCTGGAGGCCCCGGCCGCCGTCACCGTCGTCACGGCCGACAAGCTGGACGCCTCGGGCGCCATGCGCATCGGCGACGCCCTTACCGCCAAGGTGCCCAGCTTCTACATACGTAACGGCCTGGGCACCAGCACCCGCATCAACACCGCCCCCATCGTCTCCTTCCGCGGCCTCTCCGACGGCCGGGTGAAGATGATGGTGGACGGCATGAGTCTCTCCGACGGCAACGCCGGCGGCCTGGCCAGCCTGATGGGCATTCCCATGGGCGAGGTGGAGCAGATCGAGGTGGTGCCCGGCTCCGCCTCGGCCCTCTACGGCAGCGACGCCATGGGCGGCGTGGTCAATGTCATCACCAAGGTGCCCACCAAGCAGGAAACCCGGGTCAAGGTCAGCCGGGGCTTCGGCGACGGCGAGCGCAACGCGGTGGAAGCCAGCTACCGCAACAAGTGGGACAACGGCCTGGCCGCCACCCTGGGCTTCGGCTACGAGGACATGGCCGGTTTCGCCGGCAGCGACCTGGTGGTGCTGCCGGTGGGCACCACCGGCACCGGCGCCAACGCGGTCCAGGGCGGCCGGGCCACCACCACGGTGGATGGCAAGAAGGCCTATGTGGTGGGGGACCAGGGCGCCATTTCCTCCCACGCCAACAACCTGCATGCCAAGGTCTATTACAGCCTGGATGCCCAGTCCCGCTTCTTCGCCGGCTTCAACCGCAGCGAAAGCAGCATCGGCTTCGAGCGCTTCAACAACTACCTGAGCAAGAACGGCGCCCCCCTCGCCCTGCCCGCCAGCAACGTCTCCATCAACGGCGACAAGCTGGGCAGCATCAAGGAATCGAGCTTCTGGAATTCCAGCAATCCCAACTACCGCCAGGAGACCCGCTATTTCGCCGGTTTCGACGGCAAGCTGGGCAATGGCTACGACCTCAAGGCCAATGTGGGCTACTTCGACCGGGAGGCCTTCTACGTCGGCTCCGGCACCGGCGCCACCTTCGACAGCGGCCCGGGCACCCGCACCAGCACTCCCAACACCACCCTGGATGCCTCGGCCCAGCTGGGTTTTGCCGCGGGCAGCAACCAGTACCTGATCGTCGGTCTCTCCTCCAGCCGCAGCCACCTGCGGCGCAAGGTGTACCAGCTCACCAGCTGGCGCGATCCCGACAGCACCACCGGCGCCCTCAACGAACAGTCCGACGGGGAAAGCACCACCAATTCCCTGTTCCTGCAGGACCAGATCTTCGTCGGCGACGACCTCACCCTCTACCTGGGCGGCCGCCACGACCGCTGGAGCAGCCGGGGCAACATGCAGAAATACGTCGGTACGCCCCGAAGCAATCTGGACATCCCGGAGCGCTCCGAATCCGCCTTCTCCCCCAAGGTGGCGGCGGTCTACCGCCTGACGCCGGGCACCAGCCTGCGCAGCTCCTTGGGCAAGGCTTTCCGCGCCCCCTCCAACTATGAGATGTATGCCACGCCCAGCATCAGCAGCCGCCGCCTACTGGTGGCCGATCCCGATCTAAAGCCGGAAACCTCCACCTCCTGGGACCTGGGCGTCGAGACGGCCCTGGCCGGCCAGGGCTCGGCCAAAGCCACCTATTACCGCACCCGGCTGCAGGACATGATCTACCGCAAGCTCAGCCCTTACAGCGGCAGCCTGGCCGACGTGGACTTCTTCGCCGTGGCCACAAATGCCGGCGAAGCCAAGGTAGAAGGGATAGAACTGGCGGCGGAAATGCCCCTCACCTCCTGGCTGCGGGCCTCCGCCAGCTACACCTGGACCGACAGCCAGATCACCCGGGACGAAAGCGGCACCGGCCTGCAGGGCAAGCGCCTGCGCTATGTGCCGAAGAACACCGCCTACTTCGCCCTGGACGCCCAGTGGCAACAGTGGCGCGCCTACCTCTCCGCCGCCTACACCGGCGAGCAGTTCAGCAAGGAAGACAACAGCGACGTCATCAAGAACGTCTACGGCGGCGTCAGCAAGTACTGGCTGGCCAACCTCAAGCTGAGCTACCAGTTCGACAGGAATTTCAAGGTCAGCGCCGGCATCAACAACCTCTTCGACAAGACCTACTACGAGTACTACCAGATGCCCGGCCGCAATGCCTTCATCGAGCTGAGCGCCTCGTTCTGACCCTGGGAGCCATCATGGAAATCGTTACCCTCATCGAGCAACTGCTCTACCAAGTCTCCACCGCCCTCTACCTGCCGGTGATCGGCGGCTGCGCCCTGCTGGTGGCCTACGTGCCCCTGCAACTGGGCATCACCCTGTTCGACGCCTGGCAGCGGCGCCGCGGCCATCTGCCGGAGGTGGAAAGCTTCAAGCTGCGCCTGGGCCAGCTGCGGCACCGCCTGAAGGGCTATCCGCGCCGCCTGGAAATCGAGGTGGAACGGCTGCTGCAGGCCGAGGAACTGGAACTGTCGCGGCGCCTCGACCGCATCCGCTTCGTCATCAAGGTGGGGCCGGCCCTGGGCCTCATGGGCACCCTCATCCCCATGGGCATTTCCCTGGCCGCCCTGGCCGAAGGCAACATCCCCAAGATGGCCGGCAGCATGGTCACCGCCTTCACCGCCACCGTGGCCGGCCTGGGCGCCGGGGTCCTCGCCTATCTGCTGGCCCTCTCCCGGGAACGCTGGGTGCGTGCCGACGTGCGCGAAATGGCCCACGCCGCCGAACTGGCCCTGGCGGAAAGCGGCCAGCCCCTCCCCCATCACCTGCAGACGGAGGCCGACGATGCGGTTGCTGCAGCGGCGTAGGCGCTTCTCCCTGGATGGCGAGGCCCTGGAAGACCCCATCGCCGGGGTCGCCAACCTCTTCGACGCCAGCATCGTCTTCATCGTCTCCATGATGATCGCCCTGTTCATGGCCTACAACATGATGGACCTGCTGGACCCCAGCTCCGAAGTGACCATGGTGAAGAAAAACGCTAACGGCGAGATGGAGATCATCACCAAGAAGGGCAACGAGATCAAAGCCGCCAAGGTCACCGACCAGAAACTCTCGGGCCGGGGCGAGCGCCTCGGCACCGCCTACAAGCTGCCCGACGGGAGGATCGTCTATGTACCGGCCGACTGAGGGCAGGCGCCCGATCCTGTTCCACCTCCGGCACCTCTTCCTGGGCCTGGCCCTGCTGCTCCTGGGCCTGGCCGCCCAGGCCCGGCCCCTGTCATTGGTGCTGTTCCCCGGCGACCCGGCCACCCTGACGGCGGTCAATGCGGTACAGCAGCTGCAGCGGGAGCCGGCCTTGAAGCAGGTGCGCTTCCACATCGCCTCCTCCTCCCAGCCCAGCCCGGCGGACCTGGAAGCCCTGGCCAAAGCCGACCTGGCCCTGATCTACAACATGGGCCGGGACCTGGCGAAGCAGATTGCCCCCGCCGTGGCCGAAATCAACCGGCGCGGCGCCAAGGCCTACGCCGTCGGCTCGCCCTTCGAGGAAGGGGAACGGGATGCGGGCCTGAGCCGCAACGAGGAACTGCGGGCCTACGCCCAGGCCGGCGGCGTGGACAACTACGCTGCCATGCTGCGCCTGGCCCTGGCCCGGGAATTCGGCCTGCCCCTGGCGGCCCCGCCGCCCCGCCCCTTCCCCGCCGTGGCCCTGTGGAATCCCCGCAGCGGCCAGCTCTTTAGCCGTTTCGAGGACTACGCGGCGGACTACCTGCGGCAGCGCCCCGGCGCCGCCGAGCGGGTCTGGGTGGGCATCGTCTTCAACCGGGTCACGGCCCAGGCCGGCCGCTCGGCCCTGCTCGAAGCCATGGTGGAAAGCCTGGAGCGGCGGGGCTTCAACGTCGCCCCGGCCTTCGGTTTCCCTTCCGAGAATGCCGTCAAACAGTACTTCATCGACCCCAGGGGCAAGGCCCGGGTGGCGGCCCTGGTGGGCCTGGCCCTGAAGATGGGCAACGTACCGGAGAAGACCATCCCAGTCATGCAGGCCCTGGACGTGCCCGTGGTCAATGCCCTCTCCCTCTTCAACCAGAGCCGCCAGGAATGGGAGGATTCGCCCATGGGCCTGAGCCTCAACGAGCGGGCCTGGCAGATCGCCGGAGCCGAATTCGCCGGCGCCGTGGCTCCCACCGTGGTGGCTTCCAAGGAGCGTCTGACCGATCCCCGCACCGGCCTGGAATACGTGGTGGAGGCCCCCATCCCCGAGCGCATCGAGCGCCTGGCGGACCGGGTGAAGAAATGGGTGGAGCTGCGCTACGAGCTAAACACCAACAAGCGGGTGGCGGTGATCTACTACAACTATCCGCCGGGCAAGGAGAACATCGGCGCCTCCTATCTCAACGTGCTGCCCCGCTCCCTGTGGCAGATTCTCTCCCGCCTGGAGCAGGCCGGCTACAACGCCCAGGGCCGCCCGGCCACGGAAGAAGCCCTGTTCGACGCCCTGCGGGAACACGGCACCAACATCGGCAACTGGGCTCCCGGTGCCCTGGAAAAAATGGTGCGCAGCGGCCACGCCATGCTGCTGCCGGTGAGCGACTACCGCAAATGGTTCGACCGCCAGCCGGAAAAGCTGCGCCGCGCCATGGTCCAGGCCTGGGGCGAGCCGGAAAACTCCAGGGTGATGCTGTGGAAGGACGGCAAGGGCAAGCCCCACTTCGTCTTCCCCGCCCAGCGCTACGGCAATCTGGTCTTCGCGCCCCAGCCTTCCCGGGGCTGGGAGGGCGATATCAAGAAGATGTACCACGACGTGGCCCTGCCGCCCCACCACCAGTACCTGGCCTTCTACCTGTGGCTGCAGAAGGGCTACCAGGCCCATGCCATGGTGCATGTGGGCACCCACGCCACCCATGAATGGCTTTCCGGCAAGGAGGTGGGCTTCACCGCCGCCGATCCGGGGGAGGCCATGGTGGGCGACGTGCCCCAGCTCTACCCCTACATCGTGGACGACATCGGCGAGGCCCTGCAGGCCAAGCGGCGCGGCATGGCCACCATCATCTCCCACATGACGCCTCCCTTCGACAAGGCCAGCCTCAACCTGGAACTGGTCAAGCTGCGGGGCCTCATCGACGACTACGTGGTGGCAGCCCAGAAGAGCGAATCCGCCGCCGCAGCCGCTCTCGGCGAGATCAACACCCTGGGCCGCAAACTGGGCGTGCTCAAGGACATCGGCAAGGACACCCTGGCCAACGGCGAGGAGGTGGAGAAACTGGAGCACTACCTAAAGGAGGTGAGCGAACACCAGGCCCCCTACGGCCTGCACACCTTCGGCATCGCTCCGCCCAGGGAGATGCAGCGCAGCACCGCCGAGGCCATCCTGGCCCTGGCCGGCAAGCTGGCCCCAGCCGAATACCAGCGCCGCCTGGAAGCCCTGATGGCCAATATGGAAGCCAGCGGCAAGGCCGAGCTGGACGCCCTGGAGGCGGGGCTGGCCGGGCGCTACGTGGCCGCCGGCCCGGGCAACGACCCGATCCGCAATCCGGACTCCCTGCCCACGGGACGCAACCTCTACGGCTTCGACCCCTCCCGCCTGCCCACTCCGGGCACCTGGGAACAGGGCCGCAGCCTGGCCGAGAAGTTCGTCGCCGACTACCGGCAGCGCCACGGCCAGTACCCGGACCGGGTGGTGTTCAACCTGTGGAGCACCGAGGCCATGCGCCACGAGGGCGTCACCGAGGCGGAAATCCTCGCCCTGCTGGGAGTGAAGCCCCAATGGGACGAACGGGGCCGGGTCAGCGGCCTGGAGATCATTCCCCGGCGCGACCTGGGCCGCCCCCGGGTGGACGTCACCGTAGTGCCCTCGGGCCTCTACCGGGACGCCCTGCCGACCCTGATGCTGCTGGTGGACGAGGCCGTCTCCAAGGTGAAGGACCTGGAGGAGGACGACAACCCCATCCGCACCAATGTGGGCAAGACCCGCCAGGCCCTGGAACAGCGTGGCATCGCCCCGGCCGAGGCGGCGCGCCTGGCGGCAGTGCGGGTGTTCACCGAACCTTCCGGCGCCTACGGCACCGGGGTGGACAACGTGGTCCAGGCCGCCAACACCTGGGATAAGGAAAGCCAGGTGGCCGACGTGTACTTCAACCGGGTCGGCCATCTCTTCGGCCAGGGCTACTGGGGCGACCGCCCCGGCGGCGCGGCCCTGGCGGTGGACATCTTCAAGATGGCCCTGAAGGATGCCAAGGCGGCCATCCACTCCCGCTCCTCCAACCTCTACGGCACCCTGGATAACGACGACGTGTTCCAGTACCTGGGCGCCACGGCCATGGCCATCCGCCAGGTGAACGGCAAGTCGCCGGAAACCCTGGTGCTCAACCTGGCCGACGGCAAGGGCGGCAAGCACGAGACCCTGGACAAGTTCATGGGCCGGGAAATGCGGACCCGCTACACCAACCCGGAATGGGTCAAGGCCATGCTCAAGGAAGGCTATGCCGGCGCCCGCTTCGTCATGAAGGTGACCGAGCACCTGTGGGGCTGGCAGGTCACCGTGCCGGAGGCGGTGGACGGCGCAAAGTGGCAGGAGATGTACGAGACCTACGTGGCCGACCGCAACCGGCTGGGCGTCAGGGACAAGTTCCGGGAAGCCAAGAACCTGCGTGCCTACCAGGCGGTGGTGGACAAGATGCTGGTGGCCATCAACAAGGGCTACTGGCAGGCCGAGCCCCGGGTGAAGGCCCATCTGGAGCAGGTGAACCGGGAAGTCATCGCCGAAGCCGGCGTCGCCTGCAATGCCAACAGCTGCAGCAGCGCCGAGGTCACCGCCCTGGCCCAGGCCCAGGACGCCCGGGACATGGCCGAGGCCCGCAGCCTGCCCGCCCCGGGCAAGGGCGCCCGCGCCCCCGGCCGCAGCAGCGCCCTGCCGGCCGCCGCAAGCAAAGCCGCCCAGGCCGCACCGCCCCCCGGCGCCAAGGCGGCACCGCCCCCGGCCCCCAGGCCAACGCCGCCCGCCCAGGCCGGTGAGCCGGTGCAAGGCTACGCGGTGCAGGAAAGCAAATCCGCCAACAGCCCCCTGCCGCCGGCCGTCACCCACTGGGCCCTGGCCGGCCTGGGGGCCCTGGTGCTGCTCGGCTTCGCCTGGCGCGCCCGGCGCCGGCCATGAGCACGGCCTAGGCCGGACCGTCCCCCTCCGGGGTGATCCTGCTGTCACCCCGGCGTTTGCGCGCAGCCTTCGGGCTGCGTTTTTTTTGCCGGGCTTTTGCCGAGCCTCCGCCGGGCCAGGGGGCCGGCCGAGGAATAGGGCTTTCCCCGGGAAACCCGGATAATGGCGGCCGCTTCGCTTTATTCGTCTGCACACATTTTTGGATTCGCCATGGAAATCAAGGTCAATTTTCTCGACAAGCTGCGCCTGGAGGCCAAATTCGACGACTTCACGGTCATCGCCGACCAGCCCATCCGCTACAAGGGCGACGGCTCGGCGCCGGGGCCCTTCGACTATTTCCTGGCATCCTCGGCCCTCTGTGCGGCCTACTTCGTCAAGCTGTACTGCGAGACCCGCGGCATTCCCACGGAGAACATCCGCCTCTCCCAGAACAACATCGTCGATCCGGAAAACCGCTACCAGCAGACCTTCAAGATCCAGGTCGAGCTGCCCGCGGACATTTCCGAGAAGGACCGCCTGGGCATCCTGCGCTCCATCGAACGCTGCACGGTGAAGAAGGTGGTGCAGACCGGCCCCGAGTTCATCATCGAGGAGGTGGAAAACCTGGACGCCGACGCCCAGGCCCTGCTCACCGTCAAACCCGATGCCGGCCACCAGACCTACATCCCGGGCAAGGACCTGCCCCTGGAGCAGACCATCGCCAACATGTCCGCCTTCCTGGCGGGCCTGGGCATCAAGATCGAGATCGCCTCCTGGCGCAATCTGGTGCCCAATGTGTGGTCTCTGCACATCCGCGACGCCCATTCCTCCATGTGCTTCACCAACGGCAAGGGCGCCAGCAAGGAAAGCGCCCTGGCGTCGGCCCTGGGCGAGTACATCGAGCGCCTGAGCTGCAACCACTTCTACACCCACCAGTTCTGGGGCGAAGAAATCGCCAACGCTCCCTTCGTGCACTACCCCAACGAGCGCTGGTTCAAACCCGGCAAGAAGGACGCCCTGCCCAAGGAAATCCTCGACGAGTACTGCCTGGAAATCTACAACCCGGACGGCGAACTGCGGGGCTCCCACCTCATCGACACCAACTCCGGCAACGTGCAGCGCGGCATCTGCTGCCTGCCCTTCGTGCGCCAGTCCGACGGCGAGGTGGTGTACTTCCCCTCCAACCTCATCGACAACCTCTACCTCAGCAACGGCATGAGTGCCGGCAACACCCTGGCCGAAGCCCAGGTGCAGTGCCTGTCGGAGATTTTCGAGCGGGCGGTGAAGCGGGAAATCCTCGAAGGCGAAATCGCCCTGCCCGACGTGCCTGCGGAAGTCCTGGCCAAGTATCCCGGCATCGTCGCCGGCATTAAAGGCCTGGAAGAACAGGGCTTCCCCGTGCTGGTGAAGGACGCTTCCCTCGGCGGCCAGTTCCCGGTGATGTGCGTCACCCTGATGAACCCCCGCACCGGCGGCGTCTTCGCCTCCTTCGGCGCCCATCCCAGCATGGAAGTGGCCCTGGAGCGCAGCCTCACCGAGCTGCTGCAGGGCCGCAGCTTCGAGGGCCTCAACGACCTGCCCCGGCCCACCTTCGAAAGCCAGGCGGTGACCGAGCCCAACAACTTCGTGGACCACTTCATCGACTCCAGCGGCGTGGTCTCCTGGCGCTTCTTCAGCGCCAAGGCCGACTACGATTTCGTCGAGTGGGACTTCTCCGGCCACGGCGAAGAATCCAATGCCCATGAAGCGGCCACCCTGTTCGGCATTCTCGAAGAGATGGGCAAGGAGGCCTACCTGGCGGTGTACGACCAGTTGGGTGTCACCGCTTGCCGCATCCTGGTGCCCGGCTACTCGGAAATCTACGGGGTGGAAGACCTGATCTGGGACAACACCAACAAGGCCCTGGCCTTCCGCGAGGACATCCTCAACCTGCACCGTTTGAGCGACAAGCAACTGGCCGCCCTGCTGCAACGGCTGGAAGAGAGCGAGCTGGACGACTACACCGACATCATCGGCCTCATCGGCGTCGAGTTCGACGAGAACACGGTGTGGGGCCAGCTGACCATCCTGGAACTGAAGCTGCTGATCCATCTGGCCCTGGGGCAGCTGGCGGAGGCCCACGACCTGGTGGGCGCCTTCCTGCAGTTCAACGAGAACACCGTGGATCGGGGCCTCTTCTACCAGGCCATGAACGTGGTGCTGGAAGTGGTGCTGGACAAGGATGAAGGCGGGGACCTGGACCTGGCCGACTACGAGGCCAACTTCCGCCGCATGTTCGGCAACGAGCGCATGGACGCGGTGATCGGCTCGGTGCAGGGCACCCTGCGCTTCCACGGCCTGACCCCGATCAGCATGAAGCTGGAAGGGCTGGACCGGCACCAGCGGCTGATCGACAGCTACAAGAAGGTGCATGCCGCTCGGGCCAAGGTGGCAGCCGGCGGCTGACCCGGAACGGCGGCCCCGCATCGGCCGCCGCCCCACTCCCATAAAAAAACCGGGCCCGAGGGCCCGGTGAAATTCGTTCCAGGGAGGGAACGAGCGCTATTCCTGCGTGTGCTTTGCTTCCAGCCACAGGGCGTTGACCACCGCCAGCAGCACGGCGAAACCCAGGCCGAGAATCCAGGTGAAATACCACATGGCATGTACTCCTTTGCTTGATTAGTAGAGGGCCTTGTCGTTGGCGACGATGTAGTCCCGGGTCACCTTGCCGGCCATCACCCGGTAGGCCCAGCCGGTGTAGGCGATGACGATGGGGGTGAAGATCAGGGCCACGTAGAGCATGACGTTGAGGGTCACGTAGCTGGAGGTGGCATCCCAGGCGGTGAGGCTGGCCTTGGGCAGGGTGGAGGACGGCAGCACGAAGGGGAACAGGGCGACGCCGGCGGTGAGGATCACCGCCAGGCAGGCCACGGAGGAACCGACGAAGGCCACCAGGATCTTGCCGGCCCGCAGGCAGGCCAGGGCCAGCAGCCCCCCCGCGTAGGCCAGGGCAGGCACGGCCCACAGCAGGGGATACTTCTGGTAGTTGGCGAACCAGGCCCCGGGCTGGCGCACCACTTCCTTCATCAGGGGATTGAGGGCACCGCCCACGTCGGCGATGGACTGGATGACGAAGCCGTCGAGACGGCCCACCCACACCCCGGCGGCGGAGAAGGCGGCCAGCAGCAGCACCGCCAGCACCGTACCGGCGCCCCTGGCGCGGGCCTGCAACTCCCCTTCGGTGCGGTGGGCGAGGAAGGTGGCGCCCTGCAGGGCCAGCAGGGACAGGCTCACCACGCCGCAGAGCAGGGCGAAGGGATTGAGCAGGGCCCAGAAGCTGCCGGTGTAGAAGGAGCGCATGGTTTCGTCCAGGTGGAAGGGCACCCCCTGGAAGAGATTGCCGAAGGCCACGCCGAACACCAGGGCCGGCACCGCGCTGCCGGCGAACAGGCCCCAGTCCCAGGCGCTGCGCCAGGCCGGATGGGGCAGCTTGGAGCGGTACTCGAAGCCCACCGGACGGAAGAACAGGGCGAACAACACCAGCAGCAGGGCCCAGTACATGCCGGAGAAGGCGGTGGCATAGACGAAGGGCCAGGCGGCGAAGATGGCGCCGCCGGCGGTGATGAACCACACCTGGTTGCCGTCCCAGTGGGGCGCCACGGTGTTGATCATGACGCGCCGGTCGGTGTCGTCCCGGCCGAGGATGGGCAGCAGGATGCCGACGCCCATGTCGTGGCCGTCCATGATGGCGAAGCCGATGAGCAGCACGCCCACCAGCAGCCACCAGATGAGTTTCAGGGTCAGATAATCGAACAGCATCTCAGTCGTCTCCTCAGGCGTTGGCGGGCGCGGCGGCGGGCTGCAGGGCGGCGGGGCCGAGGCGGGCGTACTTGAACATCAGGTACATCTCGGCGACCAGCAGCAGGGTGTAGAAGCCGACGAAGCCGGCGATGGAACCCCACAGGCTGGCGGCGGAAAGGCTGGAGGCCGACAGATGGGTGGGCAGCATGCCGAACACCGTCCACGGCTGGCGGCCGTATTCGGCGACGAACCAGCCGGACTGGATGGCGATCCAGGGCATGGGGATGAACCACAGGGCCCAGCGCAACAGCCAGGTCTTCTGCTGGAAGCTGTTCTTGACGCTGTACCAGAAGGCCAGCCCCACCAGCAGCAGCATGGCAAAACCCAGCAGCACCATCAGGCGGAAGGTCCAGAACAACGGCGCCACCCTGGGCACGGAATCGTGGGCCGCCTGGTCCAGCATGGCCGGGGTGGCCTGGGCCAGGTCCGGGCTGTAGCGCTTGACCAGCATGCCGTAGCCCATGTCCTGCTGGTGCTTGGCGAAGGTGGCCTTGGCCGCTGCGTCGGCCGGATTCTGGCGCAGGGCCTCCAGGGCCAGCACCGCCTGCACGCCGCTTTCGATGCGCTGCCGGTTGGCGGCGCGGATTTCCTTGATGCCGGGCAGGGTCTCGGACACGGAGCGGGTGGCAATCAGGCCCAGCACGTAGGGAATGCGGATTTCCCAGTCGTTGGCCTGGCGTTCCTCATTGGGCCAGGCCAGCAGGTTGAAGCCCGCCGGCGCCGCTTCCGTCTCCCACATGGCCTCGATGGCGGCCAGCTTGGACTTCTGGGATTCGGACACGGCATAGCCGGATTCGTCCCCCAGCACGATCACCGACAGGCAGCCGGCCAGGCCGAAGGCGGCGGCGATGCGGAAGGAGCGGCGGGCGAACTCCACGTGCAGGCCCTTCAGCAGATACCAGGAGGAGATGCCGAGCACGAACAGGGAGCCGGTGACGTAGCCGGCGGCCACCGTATGCACGAACTTGGACTGGGCCACCGGGTTGAACACCAGGGCGGCGAAATCCACCAGTTCCATGCGCATGGTCACCGGGTTGAAGGTGGAGCCCACCGGGTCCTGCATCCAGCCGTTGGCGATGAGGATGAGCACGGCGGAAAGGTTGGTGCCCAGGGCCATGAGCACGGTCACCGCCAGGTGGCCGGCCTTGGACAGGCGCTGCCAGCCGAAGAAGAACAGGCCCACCATGGTGGATTCGAGGAAGAAGGCCATCAGCCCCTCGATGGCCAGGGGGGCGCCGAAGATGTCGCCCACGTAATGGGAGTAGTAGGCCCAGTTGGTGCCGAACTGGAACTCCATGGTGATGCCGGTGGTGACGCCCAGGGCGAAATTGATGCCGTAGAGCTTGCCCCAGAACTTGGTCATGTCCCGGTAGATTTCCTTGCCGCTCATGACGTAGGCGGTCTCCATCACCACCAGCAGCCAGGACAGGCCCAGGGTCAGCGGGACGAAGAGGAAGTGGTACATCGCCGTGGCGGCGAACTGCAGCCGCGACAGGTCAACGACCGTCGAATCGATCATGGTGAACCTCCCTTATGGGTTGTTTTGTGGAACCGGTGAGCTGCTGGGCCATGCGCTGTTCATCCACGGCGACCCGGTAGGGGGCCACGTAGTTGAGCCACAGCACGCGCAGGAGAATGATCTTGAGCAGGAGCACCACGGCCAGGTGACAGGCCAGGCGGTGGCGGGCGAGGAAAGCGGAGAGGCCGCGGCGGGGCCGGGCGGACGAGACATGCTGGGCGGACAAGGGACACTCCCTTCCAGGCGGGGCGGCGAAGGCCCCGGGGAAAAAGGACGCCCCATTGCTGGGGCGTCAATCCTAGTCGTTAGTCCAGGCTTGGAAAGCTTAGACGGGGCGGATTCTGACCGCCGGCGGCGGCCTCGGGAAGTGACTAAATGTCACGCGACAAGCGGTCACGCCCTTGTCCATAATGCCGCCGTCGCCACCCCTTCGGAGCCGCCTGCATGCCCTCGCCAGCGCCCTTCCCGCCGCCCCGGCCCCTGCGCCGCCTGCGCCTCGACGCGGACCTCCTGATTGCCCTGCGCTGGGGCTCGGTGCTGGCCATGGCCGCCATCACCCTGGGCTTTCCCCGCCTGCTCGGCATCACCATCGCCCCCCTGCCCCTGCTGGCCACGGCCACCTTCCTGGCGCTGGTGAACGGCGCCGCCATGTTGCTGCGCCACTGGGACCGGGAACCCATTCCCGCCATGACCCAGCTGATGGTGGACCTGCTCTCCTGGAGCATCGTCATCTACTTTTCCGGCGGCGCCACCAATCCCCTCATCTCCCTGCTGCTGCCCGTGGTGGCCATCGGTGCCGCCATGCTGCCGACCCTGCAGGCCTGGCTGCTGGGGGCCTTTTCCATCCTCACCTATTCCTTCCTGTGGAATTTCTACCAGCCCCTGGAAGTGAAGGACGCCACCATCGCCGTGCAGCTGCACCTGCTCGGCATGTGGCTGACCTTCCTCGCCTCCGTGCTCATCTCGGTGTGGTTCATCACCCGCATGACGGCCGCCATCCGCATCCGCGACCAGGCCCTGGCCCGGGCCCGGGAAAACGAGATCCGCAACGGCTGGGTGGTCTCCCTCGGCACCCTGGCCGCCGGCGCCGCCCATGAACTGAGCACGCCCCTGGCCACCATGAAGCTGGTGGTGGACGATCTGGTCGAGGATGCCGAACTGCCGCCCCGGACGCGCCAGGAACTGGCGGGCCTGAAACTGCAGATCGACAAATGCAAGAGCGCCCTCACCCGCCTCACGGCGGAGGCCGGCCGCCCCCGGGCCGAGGAGCGCCGCCAGCGGCGGGTACAGGACTGGCTGGAGGAATGCGCCCACGGCTGGCGGGCCCTGCATCCGGCCGCCAGCATCGCCCTGCGCATCGATGCAGAAGCCGCCGGGCGCCTGGTGGCCGCCGACGTTGCCCTGGAACAGGCCCTGCACAACCTGGTGGACAACGGCGTGCGCTTCAGCCCCGAGTGGCTCGAAGTCAGCGCCACCGTGCATGGCCCCTGGCTCCACCTGGTCATTGCCGACCAGGGGCCGGGCATTCCCGAAGATGTGCTGGCCGCCGCCGGCCAGCCCCTGCCGGTGCATTCGGACTCGGGCCTGGGCATCGGCCTGCTGCTGGCCCGCAGCGCCATCCAGCGCTGCGGCGGCCAGCTCCATCTGGCGCCCCGGCAGCCCCGGGGCACCGACGTCACCCTCAAACTTCCCCTCAAGGATTGCTGACATGAATCCCGTCACCGACGCTGCCGACGGCAACGAATCCCCCCTGCTGCTGATCGTGGACGACGACCAGGCCTACTGCAGTGCCCTGGCCAAGGCCATGGGCCGGCGCGGCTTCCAGACCATCGCCGGGCACGACCCGGAGAGCGCCCTGGCCCTGGCGGCCCGGCACGAACCGGAGTACGTCGTGCTCGACCTCAACCTGGAAGGCAAGTCGGGCCTCAACCTGATCGAACCCCTGCTCGAATGCAGCCCCGGCGCCCGTATTGTGGTCCTCACCGGCTACGCCAGCATTCCCACCGCCGTCGGCGCCATCAAGCTGGGGGCCCTGGAATACCTGATCAAGCCGGTGGAGGCCGGCGACATCGTCAAGGCCCTCACCGCCGACCACTGGGAAATCCCCCCCATCGCCACGGACGAGCGCATGACGGTGCAGCGGGTCGAGTGGGAATACATCCAGCGCATCCTGCGGGAAAACGGCGGCAACATCACCGCCACCGCCCGCTCCCTGAAAATGCACCGGCGCACCCTGCAGCGCAAACTGGCCAAGCACGCCCCCGCCGCCTGAAGCCCATGGCGGCGCCAGACCTGCACCGCGGCTACGATCCGCGGCCATCCGTCAAGCCTTGAAAAAGGCGGGAAAACCGAGGAACATCCGCCCCCTTCGTCGATCCGCGCCGGCCTGCCGCCGCGGATCGCACCACTACCAACCGACGGCGGAGGGGCCATGGCCTTCAAAGACAATCCCGCGGAATTCCGCATCATCGACATCGCCCTGATCGAGCCCGGCCCGGACCACGTGCGCCAGCACTTCGACGAGGCCAGCCTCAAGGGCCTGGCCAACTCCATCGGCCGCAAGGGCCTGATCCATCCCCTGGTGGTGCAGCCGGCGGACGGCGCCGGGCGCCACGCCCTGGTGGTGGGCGAACGCCGCCGCCGCGCCGCCCTGCTGGCGGGCGAGACCGCCGTGCCGGTGCTGGTGCGGGCCTGCAGCCCGGAGGAAGTGCTGGAAGTGCAGGTCTTCGAGAACCTGGGACTGGGCGTGCGCGCCGCCCTGGACCCGCGGGACATGGCCAACGCCATCCAGACCATTGCCGAGCGCTTCGAGAGCAAGGATGCGGCCGCCGAACACTTCGGCCGCACCGCCACCTGGCTGGCCCAGGCCACCGCCGCCGCCAACCTGTCGCCCCAGGTCAGCGCCCTGCTCGAGTCGGGCAAGATTTCCAGCACCAGCACCGCCATCCAGCTGGAGAAGCTGGCCCAGAAGAACGAGGCCAAGGCGGAAACCCTGATCGGCCAGATCGCCCAGCTGCCCGAAGGGGAGAAGCTGCCCAAGCAGGTGGTGGAAAAGGTTCTGGTGGAAGAAGGCCTGCGCCGCGGCAAGAAACCGGACACCCCGCCGCAAGCCGCGCCGGATATGGCTCCCAGCCCGGCTGCAGCCCAGGCGGCAAGCCCCTCCCCGGCCGCGGCCGATGTGCCGCCCTGGGAAGAGGCCCCCGTCGCTCCCGCGGCGCCCGCCATGCCGGCGGCACCGGCGACGGAACGGCGCCGGGTCAATCCGGGCAAGGTGAAGATGGTGGCCGAAATCCTGGGCCTGGAAGCGGAAGACGAAGAGGCCGTGCTGGCCCGCCTGATCGACGAATTCCTGGCCCTCAAGGGCGCCTGAGGCGTTCCCGGCCGGGTGCCTGACTCGCCCGGCCGCAGCGGCAGCGCCACTGCGTGTAAAGGCAGGTCAAATCAGGTAAAAAGCCTTGCCGGGGCTGCGGGAGTGCCTAGACTTGGCGGTATCCGGAGGCCCCCATGAGTTCCATCACCGCCCTGTCATCCCTTTCCAGCCTGAGCAGCTACAGCAGCACCAGCATCACCCAGGCCAGCAGCAGCGTGGCCGTGGCCCGGCTGGCGCAACAGGCTGTCAGCCTGTCCACCGCCTCCGGCGTCATCGCCGGCCTCTCCGGCAGCACGTCGGAAACCACGGTGGACAGTCTTTACAACTCCCTGGTGGCTGCTGCCAACCAGAACGTGGACGACGACAGTTCCTCCTCCAGCAGCACTAGCAGCACCTCCGGCATCTACAGCGCCGACGGCACCCTGAGCGCCGAGGATTCCCTGCTCTCGGCCCTGGTCGGCAATCTTTCCACCTACGCCTGAAGACCGGCCGGCAAGCGCTCCCGACCGCCATGCGGCGGACCGCTTCCCTAGCCGGAAACCGTCCCCGTCGTTGCCTCGCGTCGAGTCTTACTTCACGTCAAACTCGAAGCGGGCGGCCACCTGGCCTTCCACCAACACCTGCAGGCGGCGGTGGCCCGCCGGCTCGTTGGGGCCCACCGACCACTCGGCGTAGATGTGGCCGTCCATGGGGGCCAGCAGGCGCTCGCTGACCTGGGTCCGCTTGTCGTTGGAGAGGCCCAGGTTGCGTGCCACTTCCTTCTCTTCCGCCGTGCCCTTGTTGGGCCGGGGCTGCACGTATTCCTCGCTGACCTTGAGGGTGCGCTTGCTGGTCTTGACCTCGATCACCCAGCCGTAGCGCTGGCCCAGCACGTGGGGCACCACGTCGGTGGGAGTGAACACCAGGTCGCCCTTCTTCTCTTCAAAGATGCCGAATTCGGCGGCCACCACTTCCACCGGGGCTTCCGCCGGCGGCGCGCCGTGGGCCAGGCTGCAGACGAGGAGGAGGGAGAACAGGAATTGGCGCAGCATGGATGGCTCCAGTGGGTGTGGGGGAGGCGCCGCCGCCGGCTTCAGGGGCGCGGCTGCCGACGCCGGGGCGCCGGGCCGGAAATGGCCTGGGGCGCAGCGGCGGCCTGGGGACTGCTCGGGTCCTCCGCCAGGCTGCGGGCCCGCAGCTGGCCGCAGCCGCCGTCGATGTCCTGGCCGGCGGAATTGCGCAGTTTGGTCAGGATACGCCGCTGGTGCAGGTAGCGAGCCAGATACCGGGCCCGTTCCCAGACCGGGCGGCGGAAGGCGCCCTCGCCGGCCTCATCCTCCCCGCCGACGGCGTTGAAGGGGATCAGGTTCATGATGGCGTATTTGCCGCTGAGGAGGCGGACGATGCCGTCCATTTCCGCCTCGCTGTCATTGACCCCGTCGAGCAGGGTCCATTGGTACTGGATGGGGTAGCCGGTGCTGCGGGCATATTCCTCGCCCAGTTCCACCAGTTCCTCCGGCGTCAGGCGCGGCGCCTTGGGCAGCAGCTGGGCCCGCAGCTCGGCCCGGCTGGTGTGCAGGGAGAGGGCCAGGGCCGGCTTCACCGCCTGCTGGGGCAGGCGCTCGAAGACGCGACGGTCGCCGACGGTGGAAAAGACCAGGTTCTTGTGGCCGATGCCGCCGGCGCTGCCGAGCAGGTCGATGGCGGCCAGCACGTTGTCCAGGTTGTGGGCCGGTTCGCCCATGCCCATGAAGACCACCTTCTTCACCGGCCGCCGGGCCCGGGCCAGCACCACCTGGGCCACGATCTCGCCGCTGGAGAGCTGGCGCAGCAGGCCGTCCCGGCCGGTCATGCAGAAGGTACAGCCGACGGCGCAGCCCACCTGGGTGGAGACGCAGACCCCGTCCCGGGGCAGCAGCACGCTTTCCACCGCCTGGCCGTCGCCCAGGCGCACCAGCAGGCGTGCCGAGCCGTCGGCCCCCGGGTGTTCGGAATGGACCCGGGCCAGGGCCTCCAGGTCGGCGGCCAGGGCCGGCAGTTCCTCCCGGATGGCCTTGGGCAGGTAGTCCTGGGCCTGGCGGCGGCGGGCGCCGGCATCCAGGGGCTGGGCCTGGAGCCAGGCGCGCAGCACCCGGTCCTCGTGGCAGGTCTTGGCGCCGAGGGCGGCCAGGCGTTGGCGGATGTGTTCGAGTTGCATGGGGGCGGAATGCTAGCACCGCCGGCAGCGCCGGCATAGGCGCCGCGCCGCTTGCGGCTCCTGGCGGCGGTGCCCCTAGGCCCCTGGCTCGGCCCAGAGTTCCAGCAGGGCCCCCACCAGGTCCGCGTCGCCGCCGCTGCGGGGGCAGACCAGGGACAGCTGGTAGTCCGGCAGGGGCACGGCCAGGTCATAGACGCGGAAGGCCGGATCGGCGCCCGCCGCCAGCCCCTCCACCTCCGAGGCCGGCAGCACCGCCAGGCCGCGGAAGCCCTGCAGCAGCAGGTCCCGCAGCATGCCGGCGTCGGAACTGTAGAGGGCCACCCGGGGCAGCAGGCCGGCTTCGTGGAACTGCTGCTGCAGGCGCTCGTAGGTGCCGATGCCGACGGAGCGGCGCAGCAGCAGCAGGGGATGGGCCGCCAGCTCGGCCAGGCCCAGGCGCTGCCCGGGGGCGAAGAGGTCGGCGGGGCCCAGGGCCACCGAGGGCGAGGCCCGCAGGCGGTGCACATTGAAGCTGTCGGGCTGCAGGGGCGGCTGCATGAAGGCCAGGTCCAGCTGGCCGGTGCGCAGCAGGTGTTCCAGGTAGCTGGAATCCCCCACCACCAGACCGATCTCCCGGGCCGGGAAGCGGGCCATGAGGGCCTCGCAGCGGGCCAGCCAGGGGGCGCGGCAGGTGGGCGACAGGCCGACGCGCAGGGCCGGCCCGCTCTGGGAGGCGAGACGCAGCACCTCGTCCCGGGAGGATTCCACCGCTCGCAGGATGTCCCGGGCGCGGCGGTAGAACAGGCGCCCGGCCTCGGTCAGCTCCAGCTGCCGGCCCTTGCGCAGGAACAAAGGGGTGCCCAGTTCCTCCTCCAGCTCCTTCAGACGCTGGCTGAGGGGAGGCTGGGCCATGTGCAGTTCCCGGGCGGCCCGGCTGATCTGGCCCTGCTCGACGATGGTGCAGAAGTAGTGCATGCGCTTCAGGTCCATGGGCCACCCATATCAATCCGATATTCCAGACAACGAAAACGGTAATTTATTCGCCACGCCGGAATCCTTAACATACCGGATTGCTTAATCAAGCCGCCACGTCATGCAGAGCCCCCCGCGGGCCGCCGGCGGCCTTCCCCGGAGAAACACCCCATGCTGGGACCCCTGGCCAACAGCGCCGCCCTGATCCTGGGCGGCCTCGGCGGCGCCGTGCTCGGCCGCCGCCTGCCCCGCCGCGTGCGGGAAACCCTGCCCCTGACCTTCGGCATCATCGCCGCCGCCATCGGCACCACCCTGATGAACAAGGTGCACGCCCTGCCGGCGGTGGCCCTGGCCCTGATCCTGGGCTCCCTGGCGGGGGAGCTGGCCCATCTGGAACGGGGCCTGGAGAAGGCCATCGGCTGGGCCCAGCGCCAGGCGGAAAGGCTTATGCCGGGGGAGAAGGGCAATCCCCGGGTGGAAGGCTTCGTCGGCAAGTTCGTCACCCTGCTGGTGCTGTTCTGCGCCAGCGGCATGGGCATTTTCGGCGCCACCCAGGAGGGCATGACCGGGGATGCCCACATCCTCCTGGCCAAGTCCATCCTGGACCTGTTCACCGCCCTCATCTTCGCCGCCGAACTGGGCCCGGCGGTGGCCCTCATCTGCCTGCCCCAGCTCCTGGTGCAGGGCGCCCTCTTCCTCGGCGCCGGCCTGCTGGTGCCCCTGGCGACGCCGGAGATGCTGGCCGACTTCTCCGCCTGCGGCGGCGTCATCATGATGGCCACGGGCCTGCGCATCTGCGGCATCAAGTTCTTCCCCATCGTGAACATGCTGCCGGCCCTGTTCCTGGCCATGCCCTGCTCCCTGCTGTGGGCCCGCTGCTTCGGCTGAGCCCGGGGCCGCGCTGCGGCTGACAGCCGGCCGCCCGCTTCTCCCGCCACCCGCTTCTCCCGCGCCCGCTTCTCCCGCCGAACGCATCGGCCCCGGCGCTGTCCGACCACTTTGGCCAGCACGCCGCTCCCGGCTCCCCTCCTGCCGTTTCATGACTTTTGCCCGCCGGAGCCGGGGCCGGCCTATGCCATACTGCTAGGCGAACGGGATGGAGCGCCATCCCCGCCGACCATTCTCGCCCTCCCCTTTCCAGGTGGCCCGATGACGCAGTTCCCCGCCGTCCCCGCAATCACCCGCCTGCTCGGCACCCTGCTCCTGGCGTGCTGTGCGGCCCTGTCCGCCGGGCCCGCCGGTGCCGACGAGCCGCCCCTGCGGGTCACCAGCGACGACAACTATCCGCCCTACATCTTCCGCGACCCGAGCGGCCAGCCCGTGGGCTATCTGGTGGACCTGTGGTCCCTGTGGGAGCAGAAGACCGGCCGCCGGGTGCAGCTGATCGCCACCGACTGGGGCCGGGCCCAGCGCCTCATGGCGGAGAACGAGGCGGACGTGATCGACATGATCTTCCACACCGCCGCCCGGGACGCCCTCTACGAATTCTCCCAGCCCTACGCCAACCTGCCGGTGGGCATCTACAGCCACAGCTCCATCAGCGGCATCAGCAACACGGACAACCTCAAGGGTTTCCTCATCGGCGTCCAGGTCGGCGATGCCTGCATCGAGGAACTGCAGGGCAAGGGCGTCACCAACCTGCGCCAGTTCAAGAACTACGCGGAAATGATCGCCGCCGCCATGGCTGAGGAGATCAAGCTTTTCTGCCTGGACCAGCTCCCGGCCAACTATTACCTCTACCGCCTGGACCTGCAGCGCCAGTTCCGCAAGTCCTTCGACCTCTACCAGGGACGCTTCCACCGGGCCACGCGCAAGGGCGACACGGCCACCCTGGCGGCGGTGGAACGGGGCATGGCCCTCATCAGCAACGAGGAACGGGCGGCCCTGGAAAAGAAGTGGATGGGCTCGGCCATCGACTACGTGCCCTACATGCCCTACGCCCGGTATTTCGGTCTGGGCCTGGCCCTGCTGCTGGTCGCCGGCGCCGGCCTGGCCCTCTGGGTGCGGGTGCTGCAGGCGGCCGTGAAGCGCCGCACCGCCGAACTGGAGCGGCAGCGCAGCCACCTGCACACCCTGCTGCGGGGCATTCCCGATCCCCTCTGGCTGAAGGACGAGGCCGGCGTCTTCATCGCCTGCAACCCGGCCTTCGAACGCATGATGGGCCGCCCGGAGCAGGAGATCATCGGCTGCAGCGACTACGACTTCGTCAGCCGGGAACAGGCCGATTTCTTCCGCGACAAAGACCGCCAGGTGCTGGTCGCCGGCACGCCCCAGAGCAACGAAGAATGGATCACCCAGGCGGACGGCTCCGGCCAGCGCCTGTTCGAGACCGTCAAGACGCCCATCGTCGAGCCCCAGGGCAAGGTGCTGGGCGTCCTCGGGGTGGCCCGGGACATCACCGAGCGCAAGCGCCTGGAGGCCGAGGTCAGCAATTACAGCCACCACCTGGAAGAGCTGGTGGCCGAGCGCACCGAGGAACTGGCCCGGGCCCGGGATGCGGCCAATGCCGCCAACGTGGCCAAGAGCGCCTTCCTCGCCAACATGAGCCACGAGATCCGCACACCGATGAACGCCATCATCGGCCTCACCCACATCCTCAAGAAGGGCGAGCCCTCGCCCCAGCAGCAGGACCGCCTGGACAAGATCGACGATGCGGCCAGCCACCTGCTGTCCATCATCAACGACATCCTGGACCTCTCCAAGATCGAGGCCGAGCGCCTGGTGCTGGAGGAACAGCCGGTGGAGCTGGGGCGCATCGTCAGCCACATCTTCTCCATGCTGGCCGAGGGGGCGCGCAAGAAGGACATCGTCCTCAAGTCGGAAGTCGATCCCCTGCCGCCCTACCTGCTGGGGGACCCGACCCGCCTGACCCAGGCCATCCTCAACTACGCCAGCAATGCGGTGAAATTCACCGAATGGGGCAGCGTCACCCTGCGGATCAAGGTGCTGGAGCTGACGCCGGCGGACGTCTTCCTGCGCTTCGAGGTGGAGGACACGGGCATCGGCATCGCCCCGGAAGTCCAGCCCCTGCTGTTCGCCCCCTTCCAGCAGGCCGACGGCAGCACCAGCCGCCGCTTCGGCGGCACCGGCCTGGGCCTGGTCATCACCCGGCGCCTGGCCCAGATCATGGGTGGCGACGCCGGCGTGGACAGCCGCCTGGGCTTCGGCAGCACCTTCTGGTTCTCCGCCCGGCTCAAGCTGGGCGAGGCCCGGGCCGCCCTGCCCGAGGACGGCCCCCGCCCCGATTCGGCCGAGGGCGAACTGCTGCAGCACTACCGGGGCACCCCCATCCTCCTGGCCGAAGACGACTCCATCAACCAGGAGGTGGCCCGGGAACTGCTCGAATACGCCGGGCTGCGGGTGGATATCGCCGCCGACGGCAACGAGGCCGTGGCCTGCCTGGAACGGGGGACCACGCCCTACGCCCTGGTGCTGATGGACATGCAGATGCCCGGCATGGACGGCCTGGAGGCCACCCGCCACATCCGCCGCCTGCCCGGCATGGAAAGCCTGCCCATCATCTCCATGACCGCCAACGCCTTCGGCGAGGACCGGGAACGCTGCCTGGAGGCCGGCATGAATGACTTCGTGCCCAAGCCGGTGAATCCGGAAGTGCTCTACGCCATGCTGCTGAAGTGGCTGCCCCGGCCGCAGACGCCCAACGCCTGAGCCATTTTTGCCGCCCGCCCCACGCTTTTGCTGGCCGTGGCGGCCCGGGCGGCTACAATAAGCCCCTGCCGCCACGGCCCCCTGCCCCGCTTCCGGGGCAATCCGGCCCGCCCGGCGCGGCCTCTTTCTGACCACTTCACCAACGGAACCAGCGCACCATGTTCGAACACGTCGACGCCTACGCGGGCGACCCCATCCTCACCCTGGTCGAAACCTTCCACAAGGACTCCCGGACCACCAAGGTCAATCTGGGCATCGGCCTCTATTACGACGAACAGGGCCGCATCCCCCTGCTCGGCTCCGTGCGCCAGGCCGAGGCCGCCATCGCCGCCGCCCCCGCGCCCCGCTCCTACCTGCCCATGGAAGGCGCCGCCGACTACCGGGCCGTGGTGCAGAAGCTGCTCTTCGGCGCCGACAGCGCCGCCCTCAAGGCCGGCCGCATCGCCACCATCCAGACCCTGGGCGGCTCCGGGGCCCTGAAGGTGGGCGCCGACCTGCTCAAGCGCTACTTCCCCAAGAGCGAAGCCTGGGTCAGCAACCCCACCTGGGACAACCACCGCTCCATCTTCGAAGGCGCCGGCATCGCCGTGCACGACTATCCCTACTACGACGCCAACACCGGCGGCGTGGACTTCACCGGCATGGTGGCCTGTCTCAAGGGCCTGCCCGAGCAGAGCATCGTCCTGCTGCACCCCTGCTGCCACAACCCCACCGGCGTGGACCTCTCCCGGGAGCAATGGCAACAGGTGATCGCCATCGTCGCCGAGCGCAAGCTGATCCCCTTCCTCGACATCGCCTACCAGGGCTTCGGCGACGGCCTCGATGAAGACGCCTACGCCATCCGCGCCCTGGCCGATTCCGGCCTGCCCTTCCTGGTCAGCAACTCCTTCTCCAAGAACCTCTCCTTCTACGGCGAGCGGGTCGGCGGCCTCTCCGTGGTGTGCAAGGACGCGGAAGAAGCCGGCCGGGTCCTGGGCCAGCTCAAGTTCACCGTGCGCCGCAACTACTCCAGCCCCCCCATCCACGGCGAACTGGTGACCACCATCGTCATGAACGATGCCGCCCTCCACGCCGAATGGGTCAAGGAAGTGACCGAGATGCGCACCCGCATCCAGGCCATGCGCCAGAAGCTGTATGAAGTGCTGACCGCCCGGGTGCCGGGCAAGGACTTCTCCTACTTCACCAAGCAGCGCGGCATGTTCAGCTACACCGGCCTCTCCCCCGCCCAGGTGGACCGCCTGCGGGAAGAGTTCGGCGTGTACCTGGTGCGCTCCGGCCGCATGTGCGTGGCCGGCCTCAACACCGGCAACGTGGCCTACGTGGCCGAAGCCATGGCAGCGGTGCTGCAAGGCTGACGGGATTTCCCCGGCGATCTGCCGGGAGAAGCAAAAGGGACGGCCCTCCCGGCGATGCCATTGCCGGGAGGGCCGTCTTTATTGGGGTGTGGCTGGGTGGGTTGGCTTGATTTGCCGCCCGGGAATGGCGGACTGTTTCTCGAGGCGAAGCCGGGTGTGATTCCTCGAAGGCGGGATGCCTGAGTCTTCAGGCGCAAGGGGTGTCTGAATCTTCAGACGTGGTGGGTTTAGTTACCGCTGTGTTCCGCGCCTGACGCGCGGGTTACTTATTCTTGTCTCGCCAAGAATAAGTAACCAACAAGAAGGCGAGCCCGGTTTGGCGCCCCGCGTGCCGCGGGGTTCCCTGCGCTACTCACTTCCGGCGGGGGCTGCGCAACTCGGGCCTAAAGGCCCTCAAACAGTGCTCGCCCTTTTCCCGCCACAAGCTCCGTTGCTCGGCGCCGCACAGGGCGAGATTAACGCTCTCCGAATTCAGCTATCGACCCCAAACGGTAATTGCCAGGGGAAAGCAGATGTTCAACGTTTGAGTTCACCGGACTGCGCGGCTTTTCGCGCAGCTCCGGTGGAATGATGGGTTGGGCATCTGGGCAATAAGCGGTGAATGGCATTGCTCAAAGAAATTTCTCAAGCGCCATACAAACGAGGTCGCCACGTCTGCGTGAGAACTTACTGAGGTCTACTGTTAGGGGGTCGCCTCCCTGCTGTGTCAACGTGATTAGCATCTCCAAAGCGTCAAGTTCTACAGCACGTATTGTTCCCAATGCTTCGCGTCGCTCTTGTCGTTGAGTCCCGGTAGGAACCTCACCTCGAGTCGCCGCCTGAAGCCTGTAAATGGATTCTTGCTCAATAGCTTCCCAGGCCCGGAATACCTCGTGAACCGACTCAACCTGGGTAGAACGCCACCGATAGGGAAAGGTAAGCTGATCCACATCTAATGGGCCAGCAATCAGGTTCTTCTGTTGGTAATCGTCGACAAGAGGGGTGCCTGCCTCAAGGCGTACTTCCTTTGTTAGACGAGCATCATGAAACCAAAGCCCGCTACTCCGAAGAAATGTCAGATTTGTGGCGGCTTCTTGTAGCGTCATTTCAGGATCGAAGAAAATGAATCCAATGTCCATGCTTAGACCTGCGCGACGCAAGATTTGTAGTGCCCGGAGGTTTCGGTCGGTGGTTGCTGGCTTACGATATCGTTTTGCTTGTTCTCCCGCGCCAGACTCAATACCAACAAACACTTCTCGTAAGCCGGCTTCCTGAAGAGCCGTCAATACAGTTACCCCAGATGGATGATGGGCCGTCTTTCCAGCAAGAATACTCGCAACGCGCATATCAACGTATAGAGAAAAGTCACCTGAGATATTTCCCCGGTCCTTCTCGTTTGCGATTGCTCTAGCCAGAGATAGCGCCCGAGTAGGATCGGCGCCCATGAAGTCTTCGTCGGTGA
Organism: Azospira sp. MPR-LB4; assembly: GCF_058809525.1. Classification (NCBI taxonomy): domain Bacteria; kingdom Pseudomonadati; phylum Pseudomonadota; class Betaproteobacteria; order Rhodocyclales; family Rhodocyclaceae; genus Azospira; species Azospira sp. MPR-LB4. The sequence continues at coordinate 3,502,543 of NZ_CM179521.1, read as the reverse complement.
AGTAGGGATGTCGAACGCCGGCTGCTGACAGCTCGCATAGTTCTTGAACGATGCGCGGAACGTCAATAACACGCCATTCGATCTTGTCGTTGTACTTATGCTGGATAGCGCAAAAAGTACACCGACCATATGAACACCCCCGGGATGACTCTGCCCTAACTATTCCGCCAAGCGAGACTAGCTGCTTTAAGAATGGGCGGGATGGTGCGGGATACTTGGAGAGGTCGACATTCTTACGACGAGTACTAACGACACCTCTTGTGGTACGGAACTTCAGATTTGGAATCGATGCCTCGCCGAGCACTTCGCGCCAGTGCTCACGTGACACCTCTTGCATGAGCTTCACTAATAGAGTGAATGCTTCTTCACCCTCACCAATCACCACAATAGCCTCTGGAAACTCAGACAGAAGACTCTCGGGGGCAAATGTGGCTATAACTCCCCCAAGTACGAGCACTGGCTTTATCTCGGGCTGGATAAGTTTCCACTTTGCCACCAATCCCCGTACTGTTCTCAAACTGCCTAACGGAGTGGAGATGCCAATTACATCTGACTGACGTATTTCGTCTGAGGTTGGCAAACCGGTTATCGGCTCAAAGTACTGAGATACATGGGCTCTAGTGCCGAGTTCTTGTTCAACGGCTGCCGCAATCATGCCTATGCCAATTGGCTCGTTGATCTCTTCTCGGGATGACCCCGGATCAACTAGAACGATTTGCATGGCTGAGAACAACTACAAATGGGGAAAGGAAAATGCGCAAGATCAAGATGCCCAACTAGTAATAGACGACAAAAACGTCCAATAAAAACGGGACTGTCCAATATCCTGGAACACCGGACAGCCGAATCTATTGTCCCGCATGGGATTCAGCAAACCTTCCGTTTACTGGCCCCACTAAAAATCCGTGAAACCGGACAGCCTCAAAGTTACCGTCGGCACACTCACACCGCAACCAAAAGTTGCAAATCGCATATCCAAAGCAACTGAATCACCCACTCCCAACCGGTGCGATCACCTTCGCCACGTCACAGGCTTCCCATCCCCTTCCACCTCCGCCGAGCAGCGCAAGGCGGGCGGGGGGATTTCGGCGAGGACTGTCTGAGGCCCGCAGGGCCGAGTTCCGCAGCCGCCCCGACCGACTGAGCAGCGCAGGGGAGCCCGCAGGGCCGGGGGTGAGGGTCGCCTTCTTGTTGGTTACTTATTCTTGGCGAGACAAGAATAAGTAACCCGCGCGTCAGGCGCGGAACACAGCCGCAAAATCAACAACCCACGCCCGAAGCCCCCCCACGACAAACCAGCAAAACCCCATAACAAAAACCCGCCCCGGAACCTCCGGGACGGGCTTCTTGCTGGCTTGCTACAGGAGAAACAGGAAATAACTCAGGCCAGGGCCGAGCTGCGGATCAGGTGGTCGAAGGCCGAGAGGCTGGCTTTGGCGCCCTCGCCCATGGCGATGATGATCTGCTTGTAGGGCACGGTGGTGCAGTCGCCGGCGGCGAAGACGCCTTCGGCGGAGGTCTCGCCCTTGGCGTTGATGACGATCTCGCCCCGGTCGGAGAGTTCGACGGTGCCCTTGAGCCAATCGGTGTTGGGCAGCAGGCCGATCTGCACGAAGATGCCTTCCAGGGCGACGGTCTTTTCCTCGCCGCTGACCCGGTCCTTGTACTTGAGGCCGTTCACCTTCTGGCCGTCACCGGTCACTTCCGTGGTCTGGGCTTCGGTAATCACCGTGACGTTAGGCAGGCTGAGCAGCTTCTTCTGCAGCACGGCGTCGGCCCGCATTTCCTTGCCGAATTCCAGCAGGGTGACGTGGGCGACGATGCCGGCCAGGTCGATTGCAGCCTCGACGCCGGAGTTGCCGCCGCCGATCACGGCGACGCGCTTGCCCTTGAACAGGGGGCCGTCGCAGTGGGGGCAGTAGGCCACGCCCTTGGTGCGGTACTCGGCTTCGCCGGGCACGTTCATTTCACGCCAGCGGGCGCCGGTGGAGAGGATCACGGTCTTGCTCTTCAACACGGCGCCGTTGGCCAGGGTCACTTCGGCGGGCTGGCCGTTGGCGGCGGGCTTGAGGGCGGCGGCGCGCTGCAGGTTCATGATGTCCACCTCGTATTCGCGCACGTGCTGCTCCAGGGCCATGGCCAGCTTGGGGCCTTCGGTTTCCTTGACGGAAATGAAGTTCTCGATGCCCAGGGTGTCCAGCACCTGGCCGCCGAAACGCTCGGCCACCACGCCGGTGCGGATACCCTTGCGGGCGGCGTAGATGGCGGCGGCGGCGCCGGCCGGGCCACCGCCCACCACCAGCACGTCGAACACTTCCTTGTCGGAGAGCTTGGCCGCATCCCGGGCGGCAGCGCCCGTATCCACCTTGGCCAGGATTTCGCCCAGTTCCATGCGGCCGGAGCCGAAGGCCTGGCCGTTGAGGTAGATGGCGGGCACGCCCATGATCTGGCGCTCTTCCACTTCCTGCTGGAAGACGCCGCCATCGATCATCACCGCTTCCACATTGGGGTTGAGCACGGCCATGGTGTTGAGGGCCTGCACCACGTCCGGGCAGTTGTGGCAGGAGAGGGAGATGAAGGTCTCGAAGCTGAACTTGCCGTCCAGGCCCTTGATCTGCTCGACCACCTCGGCCTCCACCTTGGGCGGGTGACCGCCGCTCTGCAGCAGGGCCAGCACCAGGGAGGTGAATTCGTGGCCCATGGGGATGCCGGCGAAATGGATGCGGGGACTCTGGCCGGCCCGGGCGATGCCGAAAGAGGGACGGCGTGCGGCCTGGCCGTCTTCGCGCAGACTCACCTTGTCGGACAGCTCGGCGATGTCGGCCAGCAGGCTGCGCATTTCCTGGGCGGTGGCGGAATCGTCCAGGGAGGCCACCAGTTCGATGGGCTGGACGAGTTTTTCAAGGTAAGCCTTGAGCTGGGTCTTGATGCTGCTGTCGAGCATGGTCTTATCTCCCTAAATCGAAGTGATGCTGTACGGAAACGGATGAAATACGGTGCGGCATGCAATGGAAAGGCGCCCGCATGGGGATGGATGTGCGGGAGCACACCCGGCGGGCGCCTTTGCGCTGCAATCCGCCGCGGCGGGCCCGGCTGGCCGGGCACCGCGCTGCGGAAGGAAGAAGGTCTTAGATCTTGCCGACCAGGTCGATGGAGGGAGCCAGGGTCTTGGCGCCTTCCTTCCACTTGGCGGGGCACACCTGGCCGGGGTTGGCGGCGGTGTATTGGGCGGCCTTCAGCTTGCGCAGGGTTTCGGAAACGTCGCGAGCGATTTCGTTGGAATGGATTTCCAGGGTCTTGATCACGCCGTCCGGGTTGATGATGAAGGTACCGCGCAGGGCCAGGCCTTCTTCGGGGATATGCACGCCGAAGGCGTTGGTCAGCTGGTGGGTGGGATCACCGATCAGGGGGAACTTGGCCTTGCCCACGGCGGGGGAGGTTTCGTGCCACACCTTGTGGGAGAAGTGGGTGTCGGTGGTGACGATGTACACCTCGGCACCGGCTTTCTGGAATTCGGCGTAGTTGTCGGCGGCGTCTTCGATTTCGGTGGGGCAGTTGAAGGTGAAGGCGGCGGGCATGAAAATCAGGACGGACCACTTGCCCTTCAGGTCGGTGTCGGAAACGGTGATGAACTTGCCGTTGTGGAAGGCATTGACGTTGAAGGGCTGGATGACGGTGTTGATCAAGGAAGTGCTCATCGTTTTATCTCCTGAGTTGAGTGAAACAAAGTTGGGGTTGGGTGAGGCGATGGGTGAATAGTAAAGACCCCGGCGAAATTACTCTAATTGATTGTATTCATATTTAAGATAGCCAATGACTATCGACAAATGAAGCAGCTTCCGGCACGGGGCCCCGACCGGCGGCAGACGCCGACATGGGGGTGGATGAAACCTGGGCTTAAGGGGGAAGGGACAGCGAAAGGCCGGCAGATGTTCCGCGGCAGCGGGGAAAGTCATCCACATTTCCTGTGGATAACCCTGTGGGAGAGCTGGGGGCAGTAGCCGCCAGGGCCCGCCGTTACTGGGATTGCCTTACCCTGCCACGAAAAGCGGCAGGGGCGGCGGAGGGCACATTCAGGCCGAGGCGCGCAAGACCCCGGGGAAAAAATATTCCGGGCCGTGGGGAGTGAGAACGAGATGGAAACGGAGGTTGCCGCTGCGGGCCGCCTCCTGGCTGACCAGGGCTTTCTGGGCCTTGGCGTCGCCGGCCAGGGCCTGGTACTGGTCGACGAAGGCCTGCTGATCGTCGGCAGCCTGCACGGTCTCGGCCGTGGCGGCGATGGCGGTGAAGCGCTGGGTCAGTTCGGCATTGGCGGCGAACAGGCGCTCGATCTGCTGGCGGTCGGGAGTGTTGTTGACCACCGTCACATGCCCGTCGGAAGCGACGGCCAGCATGGGTTCCGGCGAGGTGCGAAGCCCCTCTTCGCGGAATTTCTTGCCGACCTCGGCGGCAAAATCCGCCACCTCGGCGGACAGCCACTGCCGCGCGGCATCGACCTGCTGGCCGTCCACCGCTTCGGTCAGACTGGCCGCAACGGCTGGAAGCACCTGTTTTGGCGCAGCTTCCGGGGCGCTGCCGGCCCGTGCCTGGGCCTGATAGGCTGCCTGGGGAAAGGCGAGCGACGTGGCGCTCACAAACATGAAAAAGCCTCCGCATATGGTTTTGCGAAGGCTTATTGCAAGACGGATGCCAGCCGGGGCGGCGGGCCCCGGGGCGCTTAGGGCTGCAGGCGGCGGCGGGCTTCGTAGAGGCAGACGCCGGAAGCGACGGAGACGTTGAGGCTCTCGACGCTGCCGAACATGGGAATGCGCACCAGCTGGTCGCAGGTCTCCCGGGTCAGGCGGCGCATGCCCTCGCCCTCGGCCCCCAGGACCCAGGCGGTGCCCTTGGGCCACTCGGCGGTATACAGGTCGCCGTCGGCCTGGTCGGCGGTGCCGATGATCCAGATGTCCCGCTCCTTCAGTTCGCGCAGGGTGCGGGCCAGGTTGGTGACGGTGATGTAGGGCACGGTCTCGGCGGCGCCGCTGGCCACCTTCAGCACGGTGTTGGTGAGGCCCACGGAACGGTCCTTGGGAGCTATCACCGCATGGGCGCCCACTGCATCGGCCACCCGCAGGCAGGCACCCAGGTTGTGGGGATCGGTGACCCCGTCCAGGATCAGCAGCAGGGGCGGCTCCTCCAGGGTGTCGAGCACGTCGTCCAGGGTCACCTGGCGCTCGTTGGCGTCCACCTTGGCCACCACGCCCTGGTGCCGCTGGCCCGGGGCCAGGCCGTCGAGGCGCTTGGCGTCGGCGGGAATGACGCGGATGCCCTGGGCCTCCGCATGGCGCAGCAGGTCCTTGGCCCGGGCGTCCTTGCGGCTCTGGTCCAGGTACACCTCCTTCACCGCATCCGGATTGTGGCGCAGCTTGGCGATGACGGCATGGAAGCCGTGGATGAGGCGGGTGGGGTGATTCTTTTCGGGAGCGGCCTGGGACATGGGGAGGCAATCGGAAACGGTTCGGGCCGCCATTGTAGACCAAGGCCCGGGCCGGCCCCAGCCCGGCGCCGGCAAGAGAAATGCCTTGCCCGCCCCATAGGCCCCGGCTAGTATTCAAGTCGGCGGAACTGATGCCGTTAAATCAGTCAGTTGAAGGCTTTTATTACAGCGATTTTTTAACTACGGCCCATCATGCTCGATCACGCCCTTCCCAGCCTGGATTCCTGGGTCCTGTTCTTCTCCGAACAGGAACTGCCCGTCTTGCGGCACACCGTGCGGCGCCTGGAAGAGGCGCGGGAACGCATGGACAGCATCAGCGGCCGGGAGATCGCCAGCATCATCCTGCAGGACCCCATGATGACCGTGCGCATGCTGGCCTACATCCAGCCCCTGCGCGGTTCCCGCCTGCGCAACGACGTCACCACCATCGACCAGGCCGTGGTCCTTTTAGGTATCGAACCCTTCTTCAAGAAGTTCGAAAACCTGCCCATGGTGGAAGACACCCTGAAGGAGCAGCCCCAGGCCCTGCTCGGCCTCATCAACGTGGTCCGGCGCGCCCAGCGGGCCGCCCAGTACGCCTACGACTGGGCCCTGTGGCGGCACGACCTGAACATGGAAGAAATCGTGGTGGCCACCCTGCTCCACGAACTGCCCGAACTGCTGCTGTGGTGCTGCGCCCCCAAGCTGGCCCTGCAGATCAAGGCGCTGCAGAAGTCGGACCGCGCCCTGCGCTCGGTCACCGCCCAGGAAACCGTACTCGGCGCCCACTTCGCCGAAATGCAGCAGGCCCTGTGCCGGGCCTGGAACCTGCCCGAGCTGATGCTCAAGCTCACCGACGAGGAACAGGCCAGCGCCCCCCGGGTGCGCAATGTCCTGCTGGCCGTCAATCTGGCCCGCCATTCCGCCAACGGCTGGGACGACGCGGCCCTGCCCGACGACTACCGGGACATCGCCGAATTCCTGCACGTCCATGTGTATACGGTGATGAAGAAAGCCGGCGCCCCCATCCCGCCGGAAATGGAAGCGGCGGAACTGGGCCTCAGCGACGAGGCCGAGGCCGGGACCGCCGACCCAACCGAGCCCCCGGCTCAGCCGCAGTAGCGCAGGTTGGCCAGGTCCAGCAGCAGTTCCGGCGCCTGGTAACCGAGGAAGATCAGCACCAGCAGGGCGGCCGCCAGAGCCGCCCCCACTCCCCAGAAAAACCAGCGCCAGTGGCGGGCCATTTCAGGCACCTGCCGGCTTCGGCTCGGCCCGCTGCACGGGCCGCTCGTCAATGGGCCAGCAGAGGATGGCGGCGATCACCGAAAGGCCGATGGAGAGCAGCCAGGCCAGGTCGTAGGAGCCGGTCTTGTCGAAGATCATGCCGCCCAGCCAGGCGCCGAGGAAGCTGCCCAGCTGGTGGCCGAGGAAGACGATGCCGGCCAGCATGGACATGAAGCGCAGGCCGAAGACCTGGGCGATGAGCCCGTTGGTGAGGGGCACCGTGGCCAGCCACAGCAGGCCCATGCAGGCGGAGAAGATCCAGATGCTGGCCACCGACAAGGGGGCCAGCATGAAGGCGCCGATGACCACCACCCGGGCGCCGTAGATCAGCATCAGCAGGTTTTTCTTGCTGCCCTTGCCGCCGGCCCAGCCGAAGAGGAAGGAGCCGAAGATGTTGAAGAGGCCGATGAGGGCGATGCCGGTCATGCCGACGTTGGCGGAGAAGCCCGAATCCACGGCGAAGGACGGCAGGTGCAGCATGATGAAGGCGGTCTGGAAGCCGCACACGAAGTAGCTCCAGAACAGGTAGTGGAAACTCCTCTGCCCGCCCGCCTCCACCAGGGCGGCCCCGGCGGACTGGCCGGCGCCGCTCACATGCTTGTGGCCGTCGGCCATGGCATAGGCCAGGGGCGCGATGAGGCCGACGCCGCAGGCCAGGAGGAACAGGGCGGCCTGCCAGCCGAAGCTGCTGATCAGGGCCTGGCCGATGGGCAGCACGGCGAACTGGCCGAAGGAGCCGCCGGCGCTGGCGATGCCCAAGGCCAGGCTGCGCTTTTCCGGCGTCGTGTGGCGGCCGATGACACCCATGATGACGGCGAAGGTGGTGCCCGACAGCCCCAGGCCCACCAGTACCCCGGCGGACAGGTCGAGAGCCAGGCCGGTGCTGGAAACGGCCATCAGGGCCAGGCCCACGACATAGAGCAGGGCCGAGGCGGCGATCACCCGGCCGGCCCCGTAGCGGTCGGCGAAGGCGCCGGCGAAAGGCGAGCCCAGGCCCCACACCAGGTTCTGGATGGCGAAGGCGAAGGAGAAGACTTCCCGGTTCCAGCCCAGGGCGCCGGTCATGGGCTGCAGGAAGAGGCCGCCGGTATGGCGGATGCCCATGGAGAGAGTGAGGATGATGCAGCCGCACACCAGGATCAGGGTCGGCGTGCGCCAGGCGGACGGGCTCGATGGGGACATGTTGTTTGTTCTCTGCAGCATGGGGTCCGCCATTATAGGCAGGCCGGGGACGGCACAGTTCAAAGCCGGTATTATTCCCACGTCAATCAACAGGGAGCGCTGACAATGAGCGTAGGCGGCATGATTTTCCTCGGCCTGGTGGTGGTGGCCCTGATCTACGGCATCACCCTCTACAACGGACTGGTGGGTCTCAAGCACGGCGTCGCCAAGGCCTGGGCCAATATCGACGTGCTGCTCAAGCAGCGCCACGACGAACTGCCCAAGCTGGTGGAGGTGTGCAAGCAGTACAAGGAATTCGAACAGAGCACCCTGCAACGGGTGATCGAGGCCCGCAGCCAGGTGCAGAGTGCCCGTCAGGCCCAGGATGTGGGCGCCCTGGGCGAGGCGGAAGGCGCCCTGCGCCTGGGTCTTGGCCGGCTCTTCGCCGTCGCCGAGGCCTATCCCGAACTCAAGGCCAACGAGCACTTCATGCAGCTGCAGCAGCGCATCACCGCCCTGGAAAATTCCATCGCCGACCGCCGCGAGCTGTACAACGAGGCGGTGAACATCAACAACGTGCGGGTCGACCAGTTCCCCGACGCCATCATCGCCCGCCTCTTCCGCTTCGATCCCCAGCCCCTGCTGGAATTTGCCGCCGCCGAAAAGGCGGACGTGGACATCAAGCAGCTCTTCAGTTGATCCCCCGCCACTTCAAGCTCCACTGGCAAACGGGCCAGTGGATCACCTCGGGCGCCCAGCTGGCCCTGCTGGTGATCGGGGCCCAGACCGAATCTCCCCTGGGCTGGAGCGTCTGCCTCGGGCTGATGGCCCTGCTCAGCCTGTGGGCCTGGAGCGGCGCCCTCAAGCGGCGCCGGGCCATCGCCGACACCCCCACCTCCCGCATCGCTTCCGCCGCCCAGGGCTACGTCGAACTGCAGGGCAACGGCCGCCCCATGGCCGGCCTGCCCCTGGTCTCGCCCCTCAGCGGCGGCCGCTGCCTGTGGTATCGCAACACCACGGAGCAGAAGGATTCGGAAAACCAGTGGAAGGTCATCAACCGGGACGAAAGCGAGGCTTCCTTCGTCCTCGACGACGGCAGCGGCCTCTGCGCCGTGGACCCGGCCGGTGCCGAAATCCACACCCGGCACAAGCAGCAGTGGAGCGAGGGTGACTACCGCCATACCGAATGGACCCTGCGGGACGGCGACGACATCTATGTCCTAGGCGGCTTCCACACCCGGGGCGGCGGCGACGCCCTGCTGGACCCGGCGGAGGACCTGAAGCAGGTGCTGGCCGAGTGGAAGCGCAACCCGGAGGAACTGCACCGGCGCTTCGACCTCAACGGCGACGGCGAGCTGGACATGGAGGAATGGCGGCTGGCTCGCCAGGCCGCCCGGCGCGAGGTGGCGCAGCTGCACCGCCAGGCCCGGGCCGTTCCCGACATCCACCTCATGGGCCGCCCCGATGGCGGTCGGCTCTACCTCATTGCCAATCTGGCGCCGGAAAAGCTGGCCCGGCGCTACGGCCTGTGGGCCCTCTTCCACCTGGCCGTCTTTTTCGCCGCCCTGGGCGCCCTGCCCTGGGTCTGGCAACAACTATAAAAAAACCGGGCGCCGCCCATCCCCCAAGGAGACAACATGACCGTCCTCAGCACCGCTGCCGCCATCGCCACCCTGCTGGTGGCCCTGCTCCACGCCTACATCCTGGTGCTGGAAATGTTCTGCTGGAACACCCCGAAGGGCCGCAAGGCCTTCGGCCTGACACCGGAGTTCGCCGCCGCCACCCGGGTCCTGGCCGCCAACCAGGGCCTCTACAACGGCTTCCTGGCCGCCGGCCTGCTGTGGGGGCTGCTGCCGGGCGAGGCCGGCTTCTCCATCCGCTGCTTCTTCCTCGGTTGCGTGGTGGTAGCCGGCATCTTCGGCGCCGCCACCGCCAGCCGCCGCATCCTCTTCGTCCAGGCCCTGCCCGGAGCCCTGGCCCTGGGGCTCAATCTGCTGGCGGCACTGTAAGCCGCCCGCGCCCGGCCAGGGCCGGCGCACCAGGCCGGGTGGCCATCAGGGATTGAAGCGGGCCGCCAGAAAATCCAGGAAGGCCCGCAGCCGGGCCGAGAGATTGAGGCGGGGCGGGTAGATGGCGTAGAGGTCCGCCGGCGGCAGGGACCATTCCCCCAGCACCGCCCGCAGGCGGCCGCTCTCCAGGTATTTGGCCGCATCCCATTCGGAGCGCACCACCAGGCCCTGGCCTTCCAGAGCCCATTGCTGCACCACGTCGCCGTCGTTGCTCGACAGGCCGCCCCGCACCTTCACCGCCACGCTGTCCTTGCCCTTGGTGAAACGCCACAGGTGGTAATCCTCGTCGTTCTGGCGGTGGATGATGCAGGCGTGGCGGGCCAGTTCCTCCGGGCTTTGCGGCTCGCCGTGGGCCTCCAGGTAGAGGGGCGAGGCGCAGACGAAGCGGCGGTTGGACATGATCTTGCGCGCCGCCAGGCGGGCGTCCGGCGGCTCGCCGAAGCGCAGGCCCAGGTCGAAGCCCTGCTCCGCCAGGTTGAGGGGCCGGTCGGTGAGTTGCAGCTGCACTTCCACCGCCGGGTGCTGGCGCACGAACTCACTCACCAGGGGGGCGATGTGGCTGCGCCCGAAGCCCAGGGTGGCGTTGATGCGCAGCCGCCCCCGGGGTGCCGCCTTGCTGCCGGCCACCTCGTTCTCCAGCTCCCGGATGTCTTCCAGGATGGTCCGGGCCCGGGCCAGGAACACCTCCCCTTCGGCGGTCAGGCTCATGCGCCGGGTGGTGCGCTGCACCAGCCGCACCCCCAAGCGGGCTTCCAGCTGGGCCAGGCGCTTGCTCAGGGCCGGGGCGGTGAGGTGGAGTTCCCGGGCAGCGGCGGCCAGGCTGCCCTGGCGGGCCAGGAGGACGAAGAATTCCAGGTCGGAAGCGGTGTTCATGGGGCGCCTCTCATTGATAACTTTCGTTCATCAATGTTGTGAATATGGCTCAACTATAAACCAGTGCAGCGGGACTAACCTTCGCTCCGTACTCCAGCCCTTCCGCCGCCCTGCCGGCTCCTGCTGACCCCTGTCAATTACGCTAAGAAGGAAAGCCCCATGCGCATCGTCGATATCCGGGAAGTGACCCGGCCCATCTCCTCCCCCATCCGCAACGCCTACATCGACTTCTCCAAGATGACCCTGTCCCTGGTGGCCGTGGTCACCGACGTCATCCGCGACGGCAAGCCGGTGGTGGGCTACGGCTTCAATTCCAACGGCCGCTACGGCCAAGGCAGCCTGATCCGGGAACGCTTCCGTCCCCGCATCCTCGAAGCCGCCCCCGATTCCCTGCTCGACGAATCCGGCAACAACCTGGACCCCCACAAGGTGTGGGCCTGCATGATGAACAACGAGAAGCCCGGCGGCCACGGCGAGCGCTCCGTCGCCGTGGGCACACTGGACATGGCCATCTGGGACGCGGTGGCCAAGATCGAGGGCAAGCCCCTCTACCAGCTGCTGGCCGAACGCTACGGCAACGGCACCCCAAAGCGGGAGGTCTTCGTCTACGCCGCCGGCGGTTACTACTGGCCGGGCCAGGACCTGCAGGCCCTGAAGAACGAGATGCAGGGCTACCTGGACCGGGGCTACAAGGTGGTGAAGAAGAAGATCGGCGGCGGCACCCTGGCCGACGACCTGAAGCGCATCGAGGCCGTGCTCTCCATCCTGCCCGCCGGCTGCAAGCTGGCGGTGGATGCCAACGGCCGCTTCGATCTGCCCACCGCCATCGACTACGCCAAGGCCCTCTCCCAGTACGACCTGTTCTGGTACGAGGAGGCCGGCGATCCCCTGGACTACGCCCTGCAGGCCGAGCTGGCCAATCACTACGCCGGCCCCATGGCCACCGGCGAGAACCTCTTCTCCATGCAGGACGCCCGCAACCTGATCCGCTACGGCGGCATGCGAGCCGACCGGGACTGGCTGCAGTTCGACTGCGCCCTCTCCTACGGCCTGGTGGAATACCTGCGCACCCTCGACATGCTCAAGGAGCACGGCTGGAGCCCCTCCCGCTGCATTCCCCACGGCGGCCACCAGATGTCCCTGGCCATCGCCGCCGGCCTGGGGCTGGGCGGCAACGAATCCTACCCGGACCTGTTCCAGCCCTTCGGCGGCTTCCCCGATGGCGTGCAGGTCAAGGACGGCATCGTCACCCTGCCGGAACTGCCGGGCATCGGCTTCGAAGGCAAGGCCGACCTCTACGCCGAGATGAAGGCCCTGGGCGAAGCCTGAGCAGGGGCCGCCGCTTGCGGCCAGCCGGTCCGCCCCGCCAGCGGCGGCCAGCCCCCGGGGGCCCAGCGACTGGGGTTTGACCTAGGTGTATGCCAGCAGGGATATTTGCTACAAATACACCAGAAAATCCTCCCAGGCCGCCCCATGCCCCCTTTCACCCACGTCCCCTGCACCGGCCCCAGCGACGCCGTGGCAGAGCGCATCGCCCAGATGGCAGAGTTCCTGCCGGAAAGTCTGTGGCTGGTGGACGTGGCCTCGCGCCAGGTGATCTACGCCAACCCGGCCTACGAGAAGGTGTGGGGCGCCAGCCGGGAAAGCCTCTACCAGGACCGCCACGACTGGCTCCAGCAGGTCCATCCGGAGGAGCAGCAACGCCTGCGGGACGCCATCCGGCGCCGGCCCCACGGCGGCCTGGACATCCGCTTCCGCATTCTCACCGAGCGGGAGGAGGTGCGCTGGCTGCACATGAAGAGCTTTGCCATCGGCGACGGCCCCCGGCCCCACACCATCGGCGGCATCGCCTTCGACGTTTCCGACGTCCTGGCGGCCGAGGCCCGGGCTCACCACCTGACCCATTTCGACGGCCTCACCGGCCTGCCCAACCGCAACCAGTTCCGCGAACAGCTGGTGGAAGCCCTGCGCCACGCCGAGCGCCGGCAAAGCCAGGCCGCCCTGCTCTGCCTGGGCCTGGACGGTTTCCAGAGCGTCAATGAGAACCTGGGCTACCGCATCGGCGACGCCGCCCTGGCCCAACTGGCCCAGCGCCTGCGCCGGGACCTGCGCGGCGGCGACCTGCTGGGCCGCCTGGGAGGCGACCTGTTCGGCCTGCTGCTGACGGATGAGGGCAGCCTCGACATCTCCCAGGCCGCCCGCCGCCTGATCGACCTCACCGCCACCTCCCTCGAGGTGGAGGGCAGCGACGTCTATCTGGGGGCCAGCCTGGGCATCGCCGTCTATCCCTCCGACGGCACTTCCGCCGACCAGCTGCTGTACCGGGCCGAGACCGCCCTGCACGACGCCAAGCAGCACGGTGGCGGCACTTTCCGCTTCTTCGAGGCTGCCGCCAACGAGCGCCTGCGCAGCCGCCAGCAGACGGAACAGGCCCTGCGCCTGGCGGTGCAGGAAAACCAGTTCGTCCTGCATTACCAGCCCAAGGTCAGCTGCAACAACGGCACCATCATCGGCGCCGAAGCCCTGATCCGCTGGCAGCATCCCCAGCACGGCCTCATTTCCCCCGCCGAATTCATCCAGGCCATGGAGGAAAGCGGCCAGGTGGTGGCCGTGGGCCGCTGGGTCATGCACCAGGCCTGCCTCCAGGCCAGTCGCTGGCATGCCCGGGGCCTGGGCCCGTTCTCCGTGGCCGTCAATCTCTCGGCCCGGCAGCTGCGGGAGGGCAACCTGGTGCAGCAGGTGCGCCAGGTCCTGGAGGAAACCGGGCTGGCCGCCCGCTGGCTGGAACTGGAACTGACCGAATCCATGCTGATGGAGGACGTGGAGGAGACCATCGCCACCCTCGGCGAACTGCGGGCCCTGGGCGTACGCCTGTCGGTGGATGACTTCGGCACCGGCTATTCCAGCCTCTCCTACCTGAAGCGCTTCCCCCTGGATGCAGTGAAGGTGGACCGCTCCTTCGTCCAGGACATCGTCGCCGACCCCAACGACGTCTCCATCACCCGGGCCGTCATCACCATGGCCCATGCCCTGCAGATGAAGGTCATCGCCGAGGGGGTGGAAACGGAAGCCCAGCTCGCCCTGCTCATCGCCAACCGCTGCGACGAAATCCAGGGGTATTATTTCAGCCGGCCGGTTCCGGCGGAGGAGATGGAAATCATGCTGGAAAACGGCAAGACCATCCCCGAGGATCTGATCCATCCCCGGGAAAGAAAGCGCACCCTGCTCCTGGTGGACGACGAGGAAAACATCCTCTCCGCCATGAAGCGCCTGCTGCGCAAGGAAGGCTACGACATCCGGATCGCCAGCGGCGGCGAGGAAGGCCTCAAGCTCCTGGCCGAACACCCGGTGGACGTCATCATTTCCGACCAGCGCATGCCCGGCATGACCGGGGTGGAATTCCTGCGCCGGGCCAAGGTGCTGCATCCGGAAAGCATCCGCATCGTCCTCTCCGGCTATACCGAGCTGCAATCCGTCACCAGCGCCATCAACGAGGGCGCCATCTACAAGTTCCTGACCAAGCCCTGGGACGACGAGCAGCTCAAGGAGCACATCGCCGAGGCCTTCCACCAGAAGGAACTGGCGGACGAGAACCGGCGCCTCTCCAGCGCCGTGCAGCTGGCCAACCGGGAACTGGAAAGCGCCAACGGCCGCCTGCAGCAACTGCTGGAAGAGCGGGAGCAGCGCATCAACCGCAACGAGACGGCCCTGGACGTGCTGCACGAAGTGCTGGAAATCCTGCCCTGGCCCCTGCTCGGGGTGGACGACGAAGGCATCATCGTCACCATGAACGGCCAGGCCGAAAACCTCCTCGGCTCCCAGGGCGGGCTGCTGGGCGAGCCCCTGGACTCCGTCCTGCCCCCGGCCACCTGCGACCTGCTGCTGCGCCAGGGCGTCAAGGAAACACCCCTGCAGCTGCGCGAGCGCACCTTCCTGGCCCGCAGCCATTCCCTCGGCCTCGCCTCCGCCGGCCGGGGCCTGGCCATCACCCTGATGCCGACGAGCCCGTCATGAACCAGGAACCGCGCTGGCTGCCCCTGGCCGAGGTGATCCCCGGCACCCCCCTGGCCGCCGACCTGGCTGACGGGGAAGGCCAGTTGCTGCTCACCGCCGGCTCCCGGCTCGATGCCCACCGCCTGCAGCAGCTGGCCCGCCAGGGCATCGCCACGGTGCCGGTGCCGCCGCCCCCGCCGCCGCCCACCCCGGAGGAAATGGCCCGCCGCGAAGGGGAGGCCCGCCTGCGCATGGAGCGGCGCTTTGCCCACGCCGGACACGGTCAGGCCAGCCGGGCCCTGTTCCAGGTCCTGCTGCAGCGGCAACTGGAGATGCCCTGAGATGTCGCCCCAGGCCTGCCCTCCGCCGCCGGACCGGGACACTGTCGCCGCCCGCATCGCCGCCCTGCCCAGCCTGCCCAGCGTGGCGGCCGAGCTGCTCAGCGGCGACGCCATCGAGGAGCTGGACGTGGCGCCCCTGGCCCGGCGCATCGCCGCCGACCAGGTTCTGGCGGCCCGGGCCCTGCGGGTGGCCAACTCGCCCTTCTACGGCATGCCGGGCATGGTCGGCTCGATCCAGGAGGCCATCGTCGTGCTCGGCTTTCGCGCCGTGCGTTCCCTGGTCATTTCCGCCGCCGCCGTGCAGGCCCTCGCCAGCCTCAAGCCGGGCCGCAACTTCTCGCCCCGCACCTTCTGGCGCCATAGCGTCGGCACCGCCGTGGCGGCCCGGCACCTGGCCATGCTCAGCGGCCGCAACGCCGAGGCCGCCTTCACCGCCGGCCTGCTGCACGACATCGGCCAGCTGGTGCTGTGCGTCGCCTTCCCCCGTCACTACGCCGCCGTCCTGGCCCGCAGCCAGGGCCACGAACTGCCCCTGGTGGCCGCCGAACTGGAATACCTGGGCCTCACCCATGCCGAGGCCGGCGCCATGCTGGCCACCCGCTGGGGCCTGCCCCAGAGCATGAGGGAAGCCATCGCCCTGCATCATCAGCCCGACGAGGCCCGGGCCGACTCCCTGGTGGACCTGACCCACGTCGCCAACGTCCTGGCCCATGGCCTGGAATTCTCCACCCCCCTGGAAGAACCGGTGCCGCCCCTTTCCGACACGGCCTGGAACCGGCTCAACATCGACTGGGCCCGGCTGGCGCCGACCCTGGACCAGATCGCCAACGAGTTCGAGGATACCCTGCATGCCCTCCTTGCCTGATCCCGGTCCGATCCCCCCCGGCCTGCCCGAGCTGCTGCACGGGGAAGTGCTGCTGCGCCACCTGCAGGTGAGCGTGGCCGACGACCAGGGCGCCATCCTCTACGTGAACGAGCGCATGTGCGAAGCCTGCGGCTACCGGCCGGATGAGCTGCTGCAGCACAACTACAGCGTGCTGGCCACCGGCCGCCATCCGCCCGAGTTCTTCGCCGAGCTGTGGCAGACGGTGCGGGCCGGCTTCGAATGGCGCGGCGAAATGTCCAACCGGCGCAAGGACGGCTCCGAATACTGGATCGAGCTGACCGTGGTGCCCCTGCCGGCAGAGGGCAACCTGCCCCGCCGCTACGTCGGCCTGGGTTCGGACATCACCCGCATCGTCGAGGCCGAGCAGCAGCTGCGCAGCAGCGAGGCCCGCTTCCGCGGCCTCACCGAAACCATCAGCGCCGCCGTGATCCTCTACAAGGGCGGCCCCATGCTCTACGTGAACCGGGCCATGGAGCGCCTGACCGGCTACAGCCGGGCCGAGCTGCTGCAGATGAGCTTCTTCGACCTGGCCCATCCCTCGGTGCGCGACCTCCTGCAGGAACGGGCCGCCGCCCGGCTGCGCGGCGAGGCCATGCCGGCCACCTACGAGGCCCCTTTTGTCACCAAGGCGGGCAAGACCATCTGGATGGAGATCACCGCCGCCCGCATCGAATACGAGGGCGGCTACGCCGGTCTCGGCACGGCCATCGACATCACCGAACGCAAGCGGGCCGAGGCGGCCCAGCGCAGCACCCAGCAGATGCTGCAGCAGATCATCGACGGCGACCCGGTGCCCACCTTCGTCATCGACGCGGAGCACCGGGTGACCCACTGGAACGCGGCCTGCGCCCTGGTCACCGGCATGCCCGGGGAGAAGATCATCGGCAGCACCCGGGCCTGGTCCGGCTTCTATGCCGAAGAGCGGCCGGTGCTGGCCGAGCTGGTGGTGGACGGCACCGCCGACAGCCGCATCACCGGCCTCTACGGCGACACCTTCCGCCGCTCCCCCATCATTCCCGGGGCCTACGAGGTGGAATCCTTCTTCCCCAATTTCGGCGACCGGGGCCGCTGGCTGTTCTTCACCGCCGCCCCCCTCAAGGATGCCCAGGGCCGCATCATCGGCGCCATCGAGACCCTGGTGGACGTCACTGAGCGTAAGGAGGCCGAGGAGGCCCTGCGCAATGCCCACACCAAGCTGGAGATACTGGTGGAACGGCGTACCGCCCAGCTTTCCCTGGCCAAGCAGGCCCTGGAAGAGGACGTGCGGCGGCGGGAAGCTTCGGAGAACGAGCTGCGCCAGCGCAACGCCGAACTGCTGGAGGTGAACAAGCGCCTGCAGGAAGCCCAGGAGCAGCTGGTGCAGTCGGAAAAGATGGCCTCCATCGGCCAGCTGGCCGCCGGCGTCGCCCACGAGATCAACAATCCCATCGGCTACGTGCAATCCAACCTGTCCACCCTGGGCCGGTACCTGGAGGACATGCAGACGGTGCTCGACTCCCTGGCGACGGCGGTGGCCCAGCTGCCGTCCGAGCACCCGGCGGCCCAGGCCGTGGCCCGGGTCAAGCAGGACCTGGACTTCGACTTCCTGCTGGAGGATCTGCCCAGCCTGGTGACCCAGTCCCGGGACGGCATCGACCGGGTGCGCAAGATCGTCGCCGACCTGAAGGACTTCTCCCGTCTCGACGCCTCCCAGGATTGGCAGTGGGCCGACCTGCACCAGGGCCTGGATTCCACCCTCAACATCGTCAACAACGAGATCAAGTACCGGGCCGAGGTGGTCCGGGAATACGGCCAACTGCCGGAGGTGGAATGCCTGCCCTCCCAGCTCAACCAGGTCTTCCTCAACCTGCTGGTGAACTCGGCCCACGCCATGCCCGAGGGCCAGATGGGCCGCATCACCCTGCGCAGCGGCCACGACGAGCCGGCGCACCAGGTATGGCTGGAAGTGGAGGACAACGGCAGCGGCATCTCCCCCGAAAACATGCACCGCCTGTTCGACCCCTTCTTCACCACCAAGCCCGTGGGCAAAGGCACCGGGCTTGGCTTATCCTTGTCCTACGGCATCGTGCAGAAGCACCACGGCCAGATCACCGTCAGCAGCGAGCTGGGTAAGGGCACCACCTTCCGCATCGTCCTGCCGGTCAGCCAGCCAAAAGAGGGAGCAACCCCATGAGCGACGGCAACCTGCCCGCCCCCCCCGCCACCATCCTGTGCGTGGACGATGAGGCCAACATCCTCGCCGCCCTGCGCCGCCTGTTCCGTCCCGCCGGCTACAAGGTCCTGCTCGGCAACAGCGGCGCCGAGGGCCTGCAACTGCTGGAAGCGGAAAACGGCGAGGTGGACGTGGTCATCTCCGACATGCGCATGCCGGAGATGGACGGCGCCCGCTTCCTCGCCCAGGTCAGGGCCCGCTGGCCCAAGGCGGCGCGCATCCTGCTCACCGGCTACGCCGACATCGAATCCACCGTGGCCGCCATCAACCAGGGCGAGATCTACCGCTACATCGCCAAGCCCTGGAACGACAGCGAAGTCATGCTGACGGTGAAGGACGTGCTGGAGCGCAAGGCCCTGGAGCGGGAAAAGGCCCGCCTGGAAGAACTGACCCGGCGACAGAACGAGGAGCTGAAAAGCCTCAACGCCAGCCTGGAGGAGAAGGTCCAGGCCCGCACCCAGGAACTGGCCCTGGCCAACGAGAAGCTGAAGACCAGTTTCATGACCTCGATCCGGGTCTTCGCCAACCTCATCGAACTGCGGGAAGGCCGCATGGCCGGCCACTCCCGCCGGGTGGCGGACCTCTCGCGCAAGACCGCCAAGCAGATGAACCTGTCGCCCCGGGACAGCCAGGACGTGTTCCTCGCCGGCCTGCTGCACGACATCGGCAAGATCGGCCTGCCCGACCACCTGCTGGCCAAGAACGAACTGCAGATGACCCCGGAGGAGCGGGGCCTGTGGCGCAAGCATCCGCTCAAGGGCGAACAGGCCCTGATGGCCCTGGAGGACCTGCGGGGCGCCGCCCGCCTGATCCGCAGCCACCACGAACGGGTGGACGGCCAGGGCTACCCCGCCGGCGAAATGGAAGGGGCCATTCCCCTGGGGGCCCGCATCCTGGCGGTGGCCAACGACTACGACGGCCTCATCCAGGGCACCCTCAACGGCAAGAAGCTGAACGAGCAGGCCGCCCTGGAGTTCATCGACAAAAGCCGGGGCCGGCGTTACGACCCGGCGGTGGTGGATGCCTTCCTGGTGGTCTGCGGCGGCATCAAGGAGCCGCCGCCGGTGGGCCTGCCCCTGCTGCCCGCCGAACTGGAGCCGGGCATGGTCCTGGCCCGGGATTTCCTCAGCCGCGACGGCATCCTGCTGCTGGCCGCCGACTATGTCCTGGATGAAAACCTGATCCGGCAGATTCGCGAATACGAGAAGAGCGAATTCGGCGGCCGCATCACCCTCCACATCCATCCACCGAAGATCGTCGATCATGAATAACCGCCCACCCCGCATCCTGCTCGTGGACGACGAGCCCGCCGTCCTGTCGGCCCTGGCCCGTCTGCTGCACCGCCAACTGCCGGCCGGCCCCGAAGTGGAAACCTTCACCTCCCCCCGGGCCGCCCTGGCGCGGGCCTGGGAAGTGCCCTTCGCCCTGGTGGTGAGCGACTACCGCATGGCCGAGATGGACGGCATCGCCTTCCTCAAGGAATTCGCCGAAATCCAGCCCCATGCCCTGCGCCTCATGCTCTCCGGCGCCGCCGACTTCGACGTGCTGGTGAGCGCGGTGAATGCCGTGGGCCTGCACCGCTACCTGATCAAGCCCTGGGACGACGAGGAAGTATGCAGCGTGCTGCAGGGCGCCTATGCGGAATTCGGCCGCCAGGAGGCGGAGCGCCAGCTGGCCCTGGAACGGCAGCGGCAGCTGGGCCAGCTGAGCCCGGAGGAAATCGAACGGCGCCGCCTGGAGGCGGAGGAACCGGGCATCACCCGAGTCAACTGGGGCCCCGACGGGGCCATCCATCTCGACGATTGAAGGGGCCGCCGCCATGCACCCCCTGCTCGAACGCCAGATTCGCCGCCACCTTGGCGAACACCCGGAAACGGTCCTGCCGCCCCCGGGCGATGCGGCCTGGGAGCACCTGTTCAACGCCATCGGCGAATCCTACGAGCAGCTGGACCGGGACCTGCTGCTGCGGGAACAGGCCCTCAACCTCACTTCGAAAGAACTCAACCGGCGCAACGACGACCTGCGCCGAGAACTGGCCGAGCGCACCGAGACGGAAGAGGCCCTGCAGCGGGAAAAAGGCGAGCAGGCGGCCCTCATCACCCGGCTCGAGGATGCCAAGCGGCAGCTCCTGTATTCGGAAAAGATGGCCTCCATCGGCCAGCTGGCAGCAGGGGTGGCCCACGAGATCAACAACCCGGTGGGCTTCGTGCAGTCCAACATCAACACCCTGGCCGGCTACGTGGAGGACCTCTTCGCCCTCACCGACCTGCTGGAGGAAGTGGCCGCCGGCCTGCCCGACGATTCGCCCCTGGGGCGCAAGATCCGGGAAAGCTGCGAGCGCTACGACCTGGAATTCCTGCGGGAAGACGTGCCCAAGCTGCTCAGCGAATCCCGGGACGGGGTCAGCCGGGTGCGCAAGATCGTGCAGGACCTGCGGGACTTCTCCCACCCGGACGAAGGCAAGTTCGCCTGGATCGACCTCAACCCGGGCATCGTCTCCACCCTCAACATCGTCAACAACGAGCTGAAGTACAAGGCCGAGGTCATCACCGAGCTGGGGGAACTGCCCTTGATCGAGGCCAACCAGAACCAGCTCAACCAGGTCTTCCTCAACCTGCTGGTGAATGCGGCCCACGCCATCAAGGACAAGGGCGTCATCAACGTGGCCACGCGCCACCTGCCGGAAAGCGGGGAGGTCTGCATCAGCATCGCCGACACCGGCGCCGGCATCCCGCCGGAAAACCTGAAGCGCATCTTCGACCCCTTCTTCACCACCAAGCCGGTGGGCAAGGGCACGGGTCTGGGCCTTTCCCTCTCCTACGGCATCGTGCAGAAGCACCACGGCCGCATCGAGGTGGACAGCCAGGAGCGGGCGGGCACCCTGTTCCAGGTCTTCCTGCCCATCCACCAGCCGGCAGCCAGTGCCGCCGGGGAGGAGGCCGCTCCGGCGGCAGAGGCCAGCGCCGCCGGGCAGCAGGCCTGATCAGCCCTTGCTCTTGGCTTCCAGCTCTTCCCAGCGTTCCAGCAGAAGCAGCAGTTCCTCGTCGATCTCCCCCAGTCTGGCGGAGCAGCGCTGGGCTTCCTGGGGGTCCCGCTGGTACAGGCCCGGGTCTTCCAGGCGCTGGCTGAGGCCGGCCTGCTCCGCCTCCAGGGCGGCAATGCGGTCGGGCAGGGCTTCCAGCTCCTTGTTTTCCTTGTAGCTGAGCTTCACCGGCTTGGCTTTGGCGGCCTTGTCCTCCTTCGGCGCCGCCGCCTTCTCTTCCCTGGCCTGGGCCTTGGCCGCCTGGCTTTCCTCCGCCTGGCGCCTCTGCTGGTAGGCAAACCAGTCGCTGTAGCCGCCGGCGTATTCGTGCCACACCCCGTCGCCTTCGGCGGCGATGGTCTGGGTCACCACGTTGTCGAGGAAGGCCCGGTCGTGACTGACCAGGAACAGGGTGCCCGGGTAGTCCTGCAGCAGCTGCTCCAGCAGCTCCAGGGTTTCGATGTCCAGGTCGTTGGTGGGCTCGTCCAGCACCAGCACGTTGGCGGGACGGGCGAAGAGGCGGGCCAGCAGCAGGCGGTTGCGCTCGCCGCCGGAGAGGGATTTCACCGGCGAACGGGCCCGCTGGGGGGCGAAAAGGAAGTCACCCAGATAGCTGATGACGTGCTTTTTCTCGTTGCCGATTTCCACGTAGTCGGAGCCCGGGGAGATGACGTCGGCCAGGGCCGCCTCCTCATCCAGCTGGCTGCGGAACTGGTCGAAATAGGCCACCTCCACCTTGGTACCCTGGCGCACGCTGCCCTCGTCGGGCTGCAGCTCGCCCAGGATGAGGCGCAGCAGGGTGGTCTTGCCGGCGCCGTTGGGGCCGATGAGGCCGATCTTGTCGCCGCGCATGAGGCGGGTGGAGAAGTCGCGGACGATGGTGCGCTCGCCGTAGCGCTTGGTCACATGGATGAGTTCGGCCACCAGCTTGCCGCTCTTCTCCCCCGAGTCCAGGGCCAGTTCCACCTTGCCCTGGCGCTCGCGCCGGGCCGCCCGCTCGCGCCGCAGCTGCTCCAGGCGCAGCACCCGGCCTTCGTTGCGGGTGCGCCGGGCCTCCACGCCCTTGCGGATCCACACTTCTTCCTGGGCCAGGAACTTGTCGAACTTGGCGTTCACCACCGCCTCGTCGGCCAGCATGCGTTCCTTGCGCTCCTGGTAGGCGGCGAAATTGCCGGGAAAGCTCACCAGCTGGCCCCGGTCCAGCTCCACGATGCGGGTGGCCAGGCGGTTGAGGAAGGCCCGGTCGTGGGTGATGAAGAGCAGGGTGACGTTGGCTTCGAGGAGCAGGTTTTCCAGCCAGGCGATGGCGCCCACGTCCAGGTGGTTGGTGGGTTCGTCCAGCAGCAGCACTTCCGGCGCCACGGCCAGAGCCTGGGCCAGGGCCAGGCGCTTCTTCTGGCCGCCGGAAAGACCGCCCACCCGGGCCTCCGGGTCCAGGGAAAAACGCTGGATGGCAGCTTCGGCCTGGGCATTGACGGCCCAGGCGCCGCGGGCCTCCAGGTCGGTCTGCAACTGGTGCAGGCGGGCCAGCAGGACCTCATGGTCGGCCCCCTCATCCGCCAGGCGGTGGGACACCTCATGGTATTCGGCCAGCAGGGCCGAGGTGTCGCCCATGCCGCCGACCACGGCCTGGAACACGCTCTGTTCCGGATCGAAGGGCGGCTCCTGGGGCACGTAGCCGATGCGGGCGCCGGGCTGGCGCCACACCTCGCCGTCGTCCAGGCCGCCCTGGCCGGCCAGGGCCTTGAGCAGGGAGGACTTGCCGCAGCCGTTGCGGCCGATCAGGGCCACCCGTTCCCCCGGGTCCAGCTGGAAGTCGGCGTGGTCGAGCAGGGGCACGTGGCCAAAGGCAAGGCAGGCGGATTTGAGTTGCAGGTAGGGCACGGAAGGCAGCCGGTGGAAGCAAAGGCCGCTATTGTAGCCTCCCCCGCCGCGGGCCAGTCCCCGGGCTTGCCCGGCGGGGCGCCGCCGCCTTAAGCTTGGCCCCATGAAACCTGCCAGCCACCCCACCGCCCTGCGCCTGCAGGCCCTGCTCCAGGCCGCCGGCCACGACGCCGCCGTGGTCGAGTTCGACCAGCCCACCCGCACCAGCGCCGAAGCCGCCCAGGCCATCGGCTGCAGCGTGGCGGAAATCGCCAAGTCCGTGGTCTTCCGCCGCCGCAGCGACGGCCGCGCCGTGGTGGTGGTGGCCTGTGGCGACCAGCGGGTCAGCGAGAAGAAGGTCAAGGCCCTGGTGGGCGGCCCCATCGAGCGGGCCGAGGCGGAATTCGTGCGCCAGGCCACCGGCTACGCCATCGGCGGCGTCTCGCCCCTGGGCCAGCCCGGAGAGGTGATCCTGCTGCTGGATGGTCTCTTGCAGCGCTTTGCCACCGTCTGGGCCGCCGCCGGCACGCCCTTCTCCGTCTTCCCCCTGGCCCCGGCCGACCTGCAGCGTCTCACCGGCGCGCCCTGGGCCGACGTGCACCAGGAAGCGCCGACCGCCTGAGCCGCCATAAAAAAGCCCGGCAGGTTTCCCCGCCGGGCCGCCATGGACGGGCTGAGCCGCCTCAGACCTTGAAGCGCTGCAGGGCCGTCTGCAGTTCCTGGGCCAGGGTCTGCAGGTTGCGGGCGTACTCGGTGTTCTGGGTGGAGGTGGCGCTGCCCTCTTCCGCCATCTGGGCGATCTGCTCCACCAGACGGGCGATTTCCTGGCTGACCACGCTCTGCTCCCGGGTGCTGTCGGCGATGTCGCGCACCGTGCTGACCGACTTCTCGGTATTGGCATCGATGACCTGCAGGGCCTCGCCGGCCTCCCGGGCCATTTCCACGCCGGCTTCCACCTGACGGCTGACCACCTGCATGCCGGCCACGGCGCTCTGGGTCTCGCCGGTGATGGCAGCGATGGTGTCGGCAATTTCCTGGGTGGAGGAACTGGTGCGCTCGGCCAGCTTGCGCACTTCGTCGGCCACCACGGCGAAGCCCCGGCCCTGTTCCCCGGCCCGGGCCGCCTCGATGGCGGCGTTCAAGGCCAGCAGGTTGGTCTGGTCGGCGATTTCCTTGATCACGCCGACGATGCCGGAAATCTGCTGGGAGCGCTCGCCCAAGCTGTGGATGACCTCGGCGGAGCGGCCGATTTCGCCGGCGATGCGTTCCATTTCCTCCACCGTCTTCTGCACGATGCTGCGGCCCCGATGGGTGGATTCGGCGGCTTCCTCGCCCACCTGGGCGGCGTCGCCGGCGCTGGCGGCCACGTGGGAAATGCTGACGGACATCTGCTCCACCGAGGCGGCCATGCCGGAGGCGGACTGGGACTGCTGCTCCGCCGCGTCCATGGCCTGGTGGGAGGCATTTTCCACTTCGGAGGCGGCCGCATTGACGCGACCGGCGGCGGCGGAAATCTCGCCCACCAGGCTGCGCACATTGGCCGCGGTCACGTTGAGGGAGTGCCCCAGGCGCTGCACCTCGTTGCCGCTGTTGCCGTCCGCATCGCGCACGCTGATGGTCAGGTCCCCGGCGCCGAGGCGGTCCATCTGCACCATGAACTCGGACAAGGGCTTCAGGCGCACATTGACCAGGAAGAAGATCACGGCACAGGAAAGCAGGGCCGCGACGATGCTGGAAATGACCAGGAAATTGCGCAGCTTCATGCTCTCGGCGAGGAACTCGTCCTCCCAGGAGGCACCCACCAGACGCCAGCCCCAGCGTTCCGAGGTACCGGCCACGCCCAGCTTCTTGCGCATCTTGCCGTTGGCGTCCTTCATCTCGTAGGTGAGCAGACCGTCGGGGCCGGCCACGGCCTTGGCGATGCTGTCCCGGGTCTCCCCGTCCATGCCTTCCAGGGTCTTGCCGGCCAGGGTAGGGTGGGCCACGAATTCCACCAGGGTCTTGTCGTCCTTGGTCTAGCGGGCGATGTAGACGTAACCGGTATCGGCCACCTTGACCTTGCCGAAGAGGGCCCGGACATCCCGCAGTTCGCTGTCCAGCTTGATGCGCACGGAAATACCGCCGTAGACCTTGCCCTCCGCCGTCTTCAGGGCCTTCACCGTGCTGAAGTAATAGGTGCCGTTGCGGATGGCCAGGCCACCGTAGTCCTTGCCCTGCAGGATGGCGTCGGCCACCGGGTCGCCGGCCTTGATTTCGGTGCCGTCCTGATAGACCCCGTCCTTCTTCAGCAGGGTGGCGGCCCGGTACAGCTTGCCTTCATGCACGGCCAGCACTGCCGCATCCTCGCCGGTCAGTTCCTGGAAGGCCAGCAGCATCTTGCGGTTAGCGTTGAGCACTTCGCCGCCGGCCCGGATCACCGGCAGGTCCACATTGCCGGTGCGGACCATGCCCGAGCCCAGGTTGAAATCGCCGGGCAGCTGGCGACGGAAGAAATTCATTTGCCGCTCGCCCCGGGCCAGAACGCTGTCGAAGACGCTATCCAGGGTGTCCTGCAGGATACTCATCTGTTCCTTCAGGTCGGATTCGGCCAGGGCCACCGCCGAACGGGACGCCATGGAGGTGGCCATGACGGTCATGGCAGTGAAGATGATGACAAGCAGGGAGGCCGCGACGATGATGATCTGTCGGGCGATGGGCAGTCTGCGGTATAGGTCGAGCATTTTTGAACCCCCTATTTATTATTGGTTGGCTACCCGCCAGGCGGGATGGCTGTGTGCCGGGAACGGTTCCCCACGGCATGTTTCAGCATTATCAATCGCTGATTTACTAAAGTAATACAACTATTTCACGCTGTGACCTAGGTGAATCCCGGACGCCCGCCCCCGGGAAAACCCTGGCCTGTGGCGCGGCTGGCGGCAGCCGGAGGCTGCGCGTACAATACGCGCCCGCGGCTGTCTCCGTAGTTAAATGGATATAACTTTCCCCTCCTAAGGGAAGATTAGTGGTTCGATTCCACTCGGGGACGCCAGTCCCGCCGCCCCACTCCGTAGCACTCCGTAGCACTCCCCACCTAGCCCGTCCCGCCTCGTTCTGCGGCAATCCTGGGCCCGACTCCCTGCTAGCGCTCGTCCCCAGGCCATCCCGGCCTGAAACCCAGTATTGGCGCGCCCGCCGGCCTTGCACCGGCGGGAATGTCCGTCCTGCCTGCCCCGGCGGGCGGGCCTTCAGCCGGCCCAGGCCCGGGCCGCGATCTCCAGGGAGCGCAGGCGCAGGGCCGGCTCGAACACGTCGCACACCAGCATCAGCTCATCGGCCCCGGTGCGGGCCTGCAGGGCGGCCAGGCCCCGGGCCACGGTATCCGGCCCGCCCACCACGGCGACGCCGAGGAAGCCGTTGATGGCGTCCCGCTCGTGGACATGGAGGCTCTCCATGAAACCCTCCCGGGGCGGCGGCAGGCCGGCCCGGTCTCCGCGCAGGATGCCCAGCACCCGCTGCCGGCTGCTGCTGGCGAGGAAATCGGCGGCGGCATCGTTCTCCGCCGCCACCAGGGGCACGCCCACCATGACGTGGGGCCGGCGCAGGGTGGCGGAGGGCTGGAATTCGTGGCGGTAGAGGGCCACCGCCTGGTCCAGCATGGCCGGGGCGAAGTGGGAGGCGAAGGCATAGGGCAGACCCCGGGCCGCCGCCAGGCGGGCGGCGAAGAGGCTGGAGCCGAGCAGCCAGATTGGCACCTGGGTGCCGGCCCCTGGTACCGCCACCACGGCCTGGCCCGGCTGCAGGGGACCCAGCAGGCGCTGCAGCTCGGCCACCTCCCGGGGGAAGTCGGCCTCCGTCTCCACCCGATCCCGGCGCAGGGCGCGCATGGTGGTCACGTCCGTGCCGGGGGCCCGGCCCAGACCCAGGTCGATGCGGCCCGGATAGAGTTCGGCCAGGGTGCCGAAGGCTTCGGCCACCACCAGGGGCGCGTGGTTGGGCAGCATGATGCCGCCGGCCCCGACCCGGATGCGGGAGGTGGCGCCGGCGATGTGCCCCACCAGCACGGCGGTGGCGGAGCTGGCGATGCCCGGCATGTTGTGGTGCTCGGCCAGCCAGTAGCGGGTGAAGCCGAGGGCTTCCACATGACGGGCGGTGTCCCGGGCGATGGTCAGGGCCTGGGCGATGCTGCCCCCTTCCCGCACCGTCACCAGATCGAGCAGGGAGAGGGAGGCCTTGCCGGTGGTGGTCATGGATTTTTTCCTTCCGGTCCCGCCGCCGGGACCACGATGGGATTGCGTTTGCTGGCCAGCCAGCCGAAGAAGGAGAGCAGGGCCAGGCCGCCGCCGATGAGCAGGATGCCCGCCACCTCGCTGGCCTGGAAGGCCTCGCCGAAGGTCAGGCGGGAGGAAAGGATGGCCACCACCGGGGTGCCCAGCACCGAGAGGCTGGCCTCCCAGGCCGGCACCCGGTCCAGGATGTAGATCCACAGCCACCAGCAGAGGGCCGTGCTGGCCACGGACATGAACATGAGGATGCCGACGTAGGACAGGTTCCAGT
Source organism: Azospira sp. MPR-LB4 (assembly GCF_058809525.1). Classification (NCBI taxonomy): domain Bacteria; kingdom Pseudomonadati; phylum Pseudomonadota; class Betaproteobacteria; order Rhodocyclales; family Rhodocyclaceae; genus Azospira; species Azospira sp. MPR-LB4. The sequence continues at coordinate 3,474,848 of NZ_CM179521.1, read as the reverse complement.
CCGTCGGGTGTTCAGGAACGACCAGGGCCAGCAGGGTCAGGGGCACGGCGCCGATGATCATCTGCCAGGTGGTGAGCACCAGCAGGTCCACCGGCTGGGCACCGCGCAGGCGCTTGATGAGGATGGTGCCGACGGCCCAGCAGAGGGCGGCCATGAGGCCGAGGAACTTGCTGAAGAGGCTCGAATGCATGTCCCAGGGCGCGATGATGAGCAGAAGGCCGACCAGGGTGCTGCCGGCGGCCAGCCACTGCTTGCCCCGCACCCGCTCGCCCAGGATGGGCCAGGCCAGCAGCAGGGTCCAGATGGGCATGGTGAAGATGAGCACGGCGGTCTTGCCCGGCCCCCCTTCCACCAGGGCCCAGGTCTGGAAGACCATGAAGCCGGCCACCTGGGTCAGGCCGATGGCCAGGGTCTGGCCCGGGGCCACCAGCCTGAGGGGCTTGCCCAGCAGGCGCAGCACCACCACCAGGGCCAGGGCGGCGCCGATACATCGCTCCGCGGCGAAGGCGAAGGGGGCGGCATGGGCCAGGCCCTGCTTGGCCAGGACCCAGGTGTAGCCCCAGGTGAGGGAAAGGACGACCAGGGCCAGGAGCGGCAGCCAGCGGCGATAGGCGTTCATGGAAATTCCGTCAAAAGGATGAAGGCGCCGCGATGGCCGAAGCCGCCGCGGCGTGGGTAGGGCTGTCGCTCAGGCCAGGGCCGGGTAGTCGGTGTAACCCTCGGCGCCGCCGCCGTACAGCTTGTCGGCCCGCAGTTCGTTGAGGGGGGCGCCGCTCTTGAGGCGGTGGGGCAGGTCCGGGTTGCTGATGAAGGGCCGGCCGAAGGCCACCAGGTCGGCATGGCCACTGGCCACCGCCGCTTCGGCGCTGGCGCCGCTATAGCCGTTGTTCACCATCCAGGTGCCGCCGAAGGCCCGGCGCAGGGCCTCGTAGTCGAAGGCGGGAGCGCCTTCGGGCTGGCGCGGGCCGCCGGTCTCGCCTTCGATGACGTGCAGGTAGGCCAGACCCAGGGGCGCCACCTGCTCCACCACATAGCCGTAGAGGGCCTGGGGATTGCTGTCCAGGGGCGCGGCGAAGGTGGTGAGGGGGCTCAGGCGCAGGCCGGTGCGGCCGGCGCCGATTTCCCCGGCCACGGCCCGCACCACTTCCAGCAGCAGCCGGGCCCGGTTGGGGATGGAGCCGCCATAGGGGCCGCTGCGGTCATTGACGCTGTCACGCAGGAACTGTTCCAGCAGGTAGGTGTTGGCGCCATGCACTTCCACCCCGTCGAAGCCGGCGGCGATGGCGTTGCGGGCAGCCTTCCGATAGTCCTCCACCAGGGCCGGCAGTTCCTCGTCGGCCAGGGCACGGGGCGCGGACACGTCCACGAAGCCTTCCTTGGTGAAGGTCTTGGTGGGGGCCGGACGGGCGGTGGAGGAGACCGGGGCGGCGCCGCCGGGCAGCAGGGAAGAATGGGAGATGCGGCCCACGTGCCACAGCTGCAGGACGATGCGGCCGCCAGCGCCATGGACGGCGTCGGTCACCTGGCGCCAGGCCGCCACCTGCTCCTCGCTGTAGATGCCCGGGGTGTCCAGGTAGCCCTGGGCCATGGGGCTGATGGGGCTGGCCTCGGCGATGATGAGGCCGGCACTGGCGCGCTGGCGGTAGTACTCCACCGTCAGGGGGCCGGGCTTGTTGCCGGCGATGGCCCGGTTGCGGGTCAGGGGTGCCATGACGATGCGGTTGGCCAGGGAAATGTCGCCGACGGTGACGGGATCGAACAGGGAAGGCATGGATTGGCTCCTCGAAAAGGATGTTGCTGATTAGACCGGTCGTCTATGACTGCGAAACAATAAAAGGGCCGCCACTGGGGCGGCCCCGGGGGAAAACTCAGGGGGTCAGCATCTTGCGGGTGAAGGCCATGGCGTTCTCCAGGGAGGCCCGGTTGCGGTGCAGCTTGCCCAGCAGGCTGGCGCCCAGCCACAGCTGGTACAGGGTCTGGGCCGTCTCCCGGGGTTCCAGGGGCGGCAGGGAGGCATCGGCCACGCCGGCTTCCACCAGGGCCGCCAGGCGTGCCACGATCTGCTCGGTACCGTCCCGCAGGGTGATGCGCATGGCGTCGGAGAGATCGGCCACTTCGGCACTGAGCTTCACCACCAGGCACTTCTGGGCATTGCAGGCGTCGCTCTGGGCATCCATCCAGCGCTGCCAGTAGCGTTCCAGCCGTTCCCGGCCGCTGGCGGCGGGGTCCCGGCTCAGCTCGTCGATGCGCTCCAGGTAGCCGGCGAAGTGGTCCTGCAGCAGGGCCTGACCGAACTGCTCCTTGGACTCGAAGTAGTGGTAGAAGGAGCCCTTGGGCACCCCGGCTGTCTTGAGAATTTCATTGAGGCCGACGGAAGAAAAGCCCTTGCCGGCGATGAGCCCCTTGCCGCTGTCCAGGATGTGCTGACGGGTATTGTCGTAGCGAGTGTTCATGGCCGCCACAATACCAACAATTAGACCAGTCGTCTAGTCTTAAATGGAGGCCGAAGGGAAGCCGCCATCGGCGTGACTTATCTCATACCCCGACGCCGGGAACGAGGCGATATACTTCGGCGATGAACCATCCAGCCGCGCCGACCATGGCCCCTCCTCCCACCTGCATCGACTGCAAGCACGCCCTGGAAGTGGCCGAAGAACCGGGCATGGTGGCCTGCACGGCCCACCTGGAGTACTTCCCCGCCGACCACCCGGCCACCTGCGCCGACTTCATCTACCCCCCCCATCACCACTGTCTTTGTCGGCAGGAACACTGAAGAGGACCGTCCGGTCGCAAAAAAGCCCGCAGCAGCGGGCTTTTTTCATGGCCGGGGCCACAAGGCTCAGGCGGAGCGGGGGGCGAACATGATGATGGCCATGCCGGCCAGGGCCACCGTGGCGCCGACTCCGTCCCATAGGGTGGGGCGGATGCCGTCCACCAGCCACAGCCAGAGCAGGGCGACGCCGATGTAGACGCCGCCGTAGGCCGCGTAGGTGCGGCCGGCGGCCTGGGGATGGAGGGTCAGCAGCCAGGCGAACAGGCCCAGGCTGAAGGCCGCCGGCAGCAGCAGCCAGACCGAGCCCCCCTTTTTCAGCCACAACCAGGGCAGGTAGCAACCGATGATTTCCGCCACGGCGGTGGCGACGAACAGCAGCAGGGCCTGCAGGGCGGGCATCAGGGGCGCCGCAGCAGCAGGTGCTGGCGGATCATGTCCGGCACCTTGAGGCGCAGCAGGTCGCCGGGCTGGCTGGAGAGCCAGTTGTTGAAAAGGCCGGCGGTGAAGGACAGGGTGTCGTAGGCGGCCCCCTCCGGGTCCAGGCCGGGGCGCAGGTAGCCTTTGTCGGCGGCGCGCTGGTAGGAGCGGATGAGCTTGGCGAGGAAGTCCATGCAGGGTTTGTTGACTTCCTGCAGCACCTGCGCAAATTCATCCACATACTCGCAGCGCAGGGTCATAATCTCGAAAACCTGACGGACTTCCGAACGTCCGTCGATGATGCGGAAAAACGCCAGCAGGCTCTGCTCGATGCCGTCGAGGGGATTCGGGAGATCCGGCGAATCCAGGTAGGCATCCACCTCGTCCAGCACCGCCAGGGAATCTTCCCGCATGGCGAAGAACAGTTCTGCCTTGTTCTCGAAATGCCAATAGACGGCGCCCCGGGTTACTCCGGCCACCCGGGCGATCTTTTCCAGGGACGTACGGCTGACGCCGCATTCGTGGAATACGCAGCGGGCCGCATCGATGATTTCGCGCCGGGTCTGTTCCGCCTCGGCCTTGGTTTTCCTGACCATGCTTCCTTCCTCTGGAACGGCGCCTGGCGCCGCTCCGCGAACCATTGGCCCCGCCTGCACACCAAGTGTTTGCCGGGCCGTTTGATACACAACGTTACAAATAGGTCGATTTACATACAACCTTGATTGTATATAATCATCAGCATAATTCAAAGTCCGGAGTTCCACTCATGTCGTCCACCCAACAATCTCCCGCCCCCCTCCTCCGCCTGCGGCCGGCTGCCGCCGCCCTGGTGCTGGCCCTCGGCCTGGCTGCCTGTTCCGGTGAAAACGCCGCCCCCCAGGGCGGCGCCCCCCAGGCCCTGCCGGTGACCGTGTTGGAAATGCAGCCCCAGAACCTGCCGGCCTCCCTGGAGCTGATGGCCCAGACCGAAGGTGCCAAGGAAACGGAAGTGCGCGCCCGGGTGGGCGGCATCCTGATGAAGCGCCTGTACCAGGAAGGTGCCCTGGTGAAGGCCGGCCAGCCCCTGTTCCAGATCGACCGGGCGCCCTACGAGATCGCCCTGGCCGAAGCCAAGGCCAAGGCCGAGCAGACGGCCCGGGAAGAAGGCCGCCTGAAGGGCCTGCTGGCCCGCCAGGCCGTGAGCCAGAAGGAATACGACGATGCGGCCTCCAACAACGCCATCGCCCAGGCCGCCCTGCGCCAGGCCCAGCTGAACCTGTCCTGGACCACCGTCACCGCCCCCGTTTCCGGCACCTCCGGCCGGGCCGTGAAGTCCGAAGGCAACCTCATCAACACCTCCGACGCCAGCCTGCTCACCTCCGTGTACCAGGCCAATCCGATGTGGGTGCGCTTCGGCCTCTCCGAGTCCGACACCGCCAACCTGCCCGGCGGCCAGCTGAAGGCCGAGATGGTCAGCGGTGTCGAACTGATCCTTCCCGACGGCAGCGTCTATGACAAGCCGGGCAAGATCAACTTCCTCGCCTCCACCATCGACACCACCCTGGGCACCCAGCAGCTGCGCGCCGAATTCGATAACAGCGACGGCAAGCTGCTGCCCGGCCAGTTCGTGCGCGTGCGCCTGCTCACCGGCAACCGGGAAGGCGTCTTCCTGGTGCCCCAGGCTGCCGTCATGCAGACCGAACAGGCCCGCCTGGTGATGGTGGTGGACGCCGAAAGCAAGGTCGCCCCGCGCCCGGTGCAAACCGCCGAATGGCGCGGCAAGGACTGGGTCATCACCGGCGGCCTCAAGGCCGGCGACAAGGTGATCGTGGACAACCTGATGAAGGCCCGCCCCGGTGCGCCCGTGGCGCCCCACGGTCCCCAGGCTGCACCCGGCGCCCCTGGCGCCGCTCCGGGCACCCCGGCCCAGGGCCAGCCTGCCGCCGCCAAGCCGGCCGATGCCGCCCCCGCCGCCGCGCCTGCCAAGGGCGCCGAGGGTGATGCCGCCAAGACGCCCGCCCAGCCTGCTGCCCAAGGCAAGCAATAAGCTGAGCCAGAAAGGGATTCGAACCCAACATGTCACGCTTTTTCATCAATCGACCGATCTTCGCATCGGTCATCTCCATCGTCATCGTCATCGCCGGGATCATGGCATCCCGGGTGCTGCCCATTTCCCAGTACCCGGAAATCGCGCCGCCGACGGTGATCATTTCCGCCTCCTACCCCGGCGCCTCCGCCGAAACCCTGGCCAAGACCGTCGCCGCCCCCATCGAGGAGCAGCTTTCCGGCGTTGAAAACCTGATGTATTTCAACTCCACGGCCTCCGCCAACGGCTCCCTCTCCATCACCGCCACCTTCGAGGTCGGCACCGATGTGGACATGGCCACGGTGAACGTGAACAACCGGGTCAAGATCGCCGAGCCGCGCCTGCCGGACGTGGTGCGCCAGTACGGCGTGACCGTGCAGAAGCGTTCCAACGACATCCTGATGGTGGCTGCCATCACCTCGCCGGAAGGCACCCGCACGCCCCTGTATCTGTCCAACTACGCCCTGGTCAATATCCTGGACGACCTGAAGCGCATCCCCGGCGTCGGCGATGCCCAGATCTTCGGCGCCCTGGACTACTCCATGCGGCTGTGGCTGCGGCCCGACCGCATGGCCCAGCTGGGGGTGACGACGACGGAAATCTCCAACGCCATCGCCGCCCAGAACAAGCAGAACGCCGCCGGCAAGATCGGCCAGGAGCCGGCCCCCAACGGCCAGCAGCTGGTCTACACGGTGACTGCCAAGGGCCGCCTGACGACGCCGGAGCAGTTCGGCAACATCGTCATCCGCGCCGACGGCCCCAAGGGCGCCCTTTACCTGAAGGACGTGGCCCGGGTCGAGCTGGGTGCCCAGAACTATGACGCCTCCACTGCCCTGATGGGCAAGCCCGTGGTCGGCGTCGGCATCTTCCTGCAGTCCGGCGCCAATGCCCTGGACGTGGCCAAGAAGGTGAAGCTGCGCATGGACGAACTGAAGCAGAAGTTCCCCAGCGACGTGGATTACGTGGTCCCCTTCGACACCACCAAGTTCGTCCAGGCCTCCATCACCGAAGTGGTGCACACCCTGGTGGAAGCCCTGGTCCTGGTGGCCATCGTCGTCTTCGTCTTCCTGCAGAACTGGCGCGCCACGGTGATTCCCCTGGTGGCCGTGCCCGTCTCCCTGATCGGCACCTTCGCCGGCCTGTGGCTGTTCGGCTTCTCCATCAACACCCTGACCCTGTTCGCCATGGTGCTGGCCATCGGCATCGTGGTGGACGACGCCATCGTGGTGCTGGAAAACGTCGAGCGCCTGATGTGGGAAGAGAAGATGGCGCCCAAGGAAGCGGCCATCGAAGCCATGCGCGAAGTTTCCAGCGCCGTGGTGGCCATCGTCCTGGTGCTGTGCGCGGTGTTCATCCCCGTCGCCTTCCTCGGCGGCATCGCCGGCATGCTGTACAAGCAGTTCGCCGTCACCGTGGCCATCTCAGTCACCCTCTCCGGCATCGTCGCCCTGACCCTGACGCCGGCCCTGTGCGCCCTGCTGCTGCAGCCCAAGCATGAAGAGCCGGCCATCTTCCGTCCCTTCAACCGCCTCTTCGAGCGCTTCACCAAGTCCTACACCGACACGGTGAACAAGACCCTGCATCACCGCATCATCGGCACCGTGGCCTGCGTCGTCATCCTCGGCGGCAGCTTCTTCATGTTCCGCGCCGTGCCCGGCGGCTTCGTGCCGGCGGAAGACCAGGGCTACCTGATCAGCGCCCTGATGCTGCCCGACGGCGCCAGCCTGCAGCGCACCCGCGCCACCGGCGACCAGTTCCAGTCCATGATCAAGCAGGACGAGGCAGTGGACCGGGTCTTCGTCATCGCCGGCAACGACATCATCGGCGGCGGCATGAAGCCCAATGCCGGCACCGTCTTCATCCCGCTCAAGGACTGGGACGAACGCAAGGCCGGCGCCGACGACCTGGCGAAGAAGTTCATGGGCATGGGCATGATGCTGCCGGACGGCCTCGGCCTGGTGTTCAACCCGCCCGCCATCCGCGGCCTGGGCAACGCCGGCGGTTTCGAAGCCTACATCCAGGCCCGCGGCGATGCCGATCCCCAGAAGCTCTCCGGTGTCGTGCAGCAGTTCATGGAAGGCCTGAAAAAGCGCCAGGAACTGGTGGGCATCAACACCTTCTTCCGCCCCACCTCGCCCCAGCTGAGCGTCGAGGTCAATGAAGCCAAGGCCATCTCCATGGGCATCGCCGTCAGCGACGTGTACCAGACGCTGCAGGCCACCATGGGCACCCTCTACGTCAATGACTTCAACCTCAACGGCCGCACCTACCGGGTGCAGCTCCAGGCCGACGGCCAGTTCCGCTCCAAGCCGGAAGATCTGGGCCGGGTGTACGTTAAGAGCAGCAGCGGTTCCATGGTGCCCGTCTCGGCCCTGATCAAGGTCAAGTCCGTGGTCGGCCCGGAACAGCTGGAGCGCTTCAACGGCTTCCTCTCCGCCAAGGTCATGGGCAGCTCCGTGCCCAAGGTCAGTACCGGCGACGCCATCAAGATCGTCGAGGAAGTGGCCAAGGAAACCCTGCCCGCCGGCTACGAGCTGGAATGGACCGGCCAGGCCTTCCAGGAAAAGCGCACCGGCACCACTTCCGCCGTCGCCTTCGGCTTCGGCATCATCATGGTGTTCCTGATCCTGGCGGCCCAGTACGAGAAGTGGTCCCTGCCCCTGGCGGTGATCCTGGCCGTGCCCTTCGCCCTCTTCGGCGCCCTGGCGGCGGTGATGATCCGCGGCATGCCCAACGACATCTACTTCCAGATCGGCCTGGTGGTGCTGATCGGCCTGGCGGCGAAGAACGCCATCCTGATCGTCGAGTTCGCCGCCCAGAAGCGGGCGGAAGGCCTCGGCGTGCTGGAGGCGGCCCTGGAAGGTGCCCGCCTGCGCTTCCGCCCCATCGTCATGACCTCCCTGGCCTTCATCCTCGGCGTCTTCCCCCTGGTCAAGGCCACCGGGGCCGGCGCCGCGGCGCGCAAGTCCATGGGCACGGGCGTGTTCGGGGGCATGCTGGCCGCCACCTTCATCGCCACCATCTTCATTCCCATGTTCTTTACCTGGCTGTCGGGCCGCCGTGCCAACCTGCCGGAAGGCTCCTACCACCACGTTGCGCACGATAACAAGGAGGAAGGCCAATGAGCCGCCCTGCATCCCACGCCCCCTTCGCCCTGAGCCAGGGCCTGGTCGCCACCCTGACCCTGCTGGCCCTCGCCGGCTGCGCCGTGGGCCCCGACTACAAGCGCCCCGAAGCCACCCTGCCGGAAGCCTACGTGGCCACCGCCGAAGCCGCCCCGGCGGCCCAGGCGCCGGTGGAAAAGGAATGGTGGAAGCTGTTCCAGGACGCCACCCTGAACGACCTGGTGCGCCAGGCCCAGGAGCACAACCACGACCTGCTGCTGGCCGTGGCCCAGGTGGAAGAGGCCGAAGGTGTGGCCCGGGAAGCGGGCGCCGCCTTCTTCCCCCAGATCGACGCCAACGCCAGCGGCGGCCGCAACGAGATCAGCATGAAGACCGACCCCCTGCCGGCGGCCAATACCCAGCGTCTGCGGGACAGCCGCAAGGCCAGCCTCAGCACCTCTTTCGAGATCGACGTGTGGGGCAAGCTGCGCCGCGCCAACGAGGCCGCCCGGGCCCAGCTGCTCTCCAGCCGCTACGCCCGGGACACGGTGGAATTGTCCGTCGCCTCCCTGGTGACCAATGCCTACCTCACCCTGCGCGCCGCCGACGCCGACCTGGCCCTGACCCGGGACACCGTAGCCACCCGGGAAAAGGCCCTGGACATCGTCAAGAGCAAGCAGGAAGCCGGCAGTGCCTCGCCCCTGGACCTGCACCAGGCCGAAAGCACCCTGGCCACCGCCCAGGCCCAGGCCGCCAGCCTGCGCCGGCAGCGGGCCGTGGCCGAGACCCAGCTGGCCCTGCTCACCGGCAAACCCGACCTGAAGATCGCCGCCGGCGACCTGCGCCAGCTGCCCCTGCCGCCGGTGCCCCCGGCAGGCCTGCCCTCCTCCCTGCTGGAAGCCCGCCCGGACATCCGCCAGGCCGAGGAGACCCTGGTGGCAGCCAATGCCAAGATCGGCGTCGCCAAGGCCGCCCTCTACCCCAGCCTGTCCCTCACCGGCAGCCTGGGCAGCGAGAGCGCCGCCCTCACCAACCTGTTTACCTCGGCCGCCGGCGCCTGGTCCCTGGGGCTGGCCGCCACCATGCCGATCTTCGACTTCGGCCGTAACGCAGCCCGGATCGACCAGGCCACGGCCAAGCAGAAACAGGCTCTGATCAGCTACCAGAAGACGGTGCAGACCGCCTTCAAGGAAGTGAACGACGCCCTGGTGGGACTGCGGGAAAACGGCGAAGGGGAACGGGCCCAGGAGAAGCGGGTGCAGGCCACCCAGAAGACCCTGGAACTGGCCCAGCTACGCTACGAGGCCGGCTATTCCGCCTTCCTCGAAGTGCTTGACGCCCAGCGCAGCGCCAACGACGCCCTGCTGGACTACGTCAGCACCCGCCAGGCCCGCCTGACCTCCGCCGTGGACCTGTTCAAGGCCCTGGGCGGCGGCTGGAAGGACGACTTCAAGGCCGAATCCCTGAAGAACTCCGGCAACGACCAGGCCGCCGCGCCGGTGGCCAAGGCCGGCCAGTAAGGCTCAAACCCCCGAGGCCGGCACCCCCGCCGGCTTCTTCAGCCCCTCCCGCATGCGCCGGAGGGGCTTTTTTTTGACGGGTAGGGAACAGCGTCCCGCGGTGCCGCACGACGCGACCGGGCCCTGCGTCTCAGTCCGGCCCCTTTTCGTAGGCGGAAAGAGAAACGCCGGCGTGCCCCAGAAATTCCCGCAGCTGCTTGATGTCGGTCTTGGAGCAGGTGGAACTGTTGTGAGGATGGTGGAAGAAGCCTTCCACCTTGTTCAGCACCACCCGGTAGCGGGCGCCGTGGATCGGCTCGACGGCGGCCCCCAGATGGTGCAGCAGGGATTCGACCTCGCGCCAGTGGATGTTGGCGCTCAAGGGGTCCTGGAAAATACTGCGCAACAGGTTGGCGTGCTTGTGGCTCATGGCAGTACTCCGCAAGGGAAGATCACCGCCCCATTCTACGCGCCGCGCCGGGCCAAGCTAGCCGTCTTTGCGAGCACCAAAGAAAAGCCCATGCAAGCATCGCATGGGCTTTCCGTTGCTGCCTCCCTGGCCCTTCAGGCTCGGGAATCCGGCTTTTCGCCGTCGTTGGTGCTACCCGGTAATCTCAAAAGACAAGCCTATCTGCAACGGTCATAGGGTCTCCTTGAAACACGGCGACTGCCAACTGCCATCGTGGGTGCCGCCAGCCACGACACAGTTCCAGACTAGCACAGCCGCCACGGAAAGCCTACGGGGAAAATCCTTACGGCGCTCCTTCGACGTAGTAGTCGATGCGGCCCCGGGGCGCCAGATACTCCACCACTTCCAGGGGCATGTTGGCCGGGTTGAGAGTGCTCTCCACGTTCAGCTCGGCTTCCTTGAGGTCGAGCATGAGGGCCTCATGGCGGGGAATATCGGCGTCGTAGAGCATCACCAGGGGCTGCAGCAGGCGGTTGGGGTTGCTTTCCACCACCAGGCCCACGGCGCCGTTGGAGAGGGTGACGAAGGTGCCGGGCGGATAGACCCCCAGCACCTTGACGAAACGTTGCAGCAGATCCGGATCGAAGGCCCCGCTTTCCTTCTTGAAGAGATGGCCCAGGGCCTCCGCCGGGGTCTTGGCGCTCTGGATGTCGAAGGGGTTGCACAGGTTGTCGTAGCGATTGGCCAGGGCAGCGATGCGGGCCAGACGGGGAATCTTGTCTCCGGCCAGGCGGTTGGGGAAACCGTTGCCGTCCCAGCGCTCATGGTGGCAGGCAATGATGTTGCGGGCCGGCACGGCCATGCCCTTGGCCCCGGCCACGGCCTTGATGCCGTAGCCCACGTGGGCCCGGTAGTACTCCTCTTCCGGCGGGGTGCGGGTGGTGGCGCGCAGGATGCGGGGAGGAATCTCGGTCTTGCCGGCGTCGTGCAGCAGGGCGCCCACCCCCAGGTATTTCATCTCCTCTGCCGACAGCTCCGCCGCCTTGCCCAGCAGCAGGGACAGCACCATGACGTTGATGGAGTGGAAGGCCAGGCCTGCCTCCCGCACCTTCTGGCTCATCAGCTGGATGACCACGCTCTCCGAGCCCATCAGGCCATCGACGATGCGGCTGGCCAGCTTCTGGGCTTCGGCGTGGGCCTCCGCCGGCTGGGGGCCGAGGGTCTTGAGGATTTCCGAGGCGGCGCTGATTTCCTGATCGTATTCCCGCTCGCGCCGGGCCAGGCGTTCCCGCTGGCGCCGCACCCGCTCCATGCGCAGTTTCTTCTCGTCGAGCATGCCGGCCAGGGCCGCCGCACCGAAATCCACCTCTTCCGGCGCGGCGCTGCGGGCCACTTCGGGCAGGGGCACGGTGGTGCTGCGCTGGGGATCCCAGGGCACGTCCTCCAGGCCCATTTCCTTCAGGACCTGGATCTGCTTCTCGCTGGAGATGCGGAACTCGTTGAGCAAAAAGGGATGGCGCACCCAGCCCACATGGGACAGGGAGATGAAGAGGCCGGGCTGGAGCCGGTTGATGCTGACACGCTGCATGGCTATCGGTGAGTGAGGGCTGGCGGCATTGTAGACCACGTAAGGGCTGGCGGCACGAGGAGAAATGCCCTTTTTCAGGGAGATTCCCCGGGGTCCGACCTAGGGTTTCACCCGGGACCGTATTTTGTCCGTTTCAATATACTGGAATCCGTTATCCGGATACCCACGTCATCCCTTGAAGCTGACACCGATGCCCGAACTGTCCCGCCCACCCGCCAGCAATCCCCACTCCGCCTCGGCCCAGGGGCGGCGCCTGGTGTGGACCTTCGCCCTGGCCCTGCTGGTGCTCAACTGGTGCGCCATCACCTTCAAGATCCACAACGAGGAAAGCCTGGAAATCGCCTCCATCAACCAGGACAACCTGAACCTGGCCCGGGCCCTGGAAGAGCACACCCTGCGCACCCTGAAGAGCGTGGATCAGGCGGTGATGTTCCTCAAGTACCAGTACGAGCGGCATCCGGAGAAGGTGGACATCGCCGCCTACGTGCGGGACGGGATGATCTTCTCCAATCTCTTCAACCAGCTGGGCATCATCGATGAGCACGGCAAATACATCCTCTCCAACCTGCCCAACCACAAGGTGCTGGACCTCTCGGACCGGGAGCATTTCCGCGTGCACATCGCCCGCGACACGGGCCAGCTCTTCGTCAGCAAGCCGGTGCTGGGGCGGGCCTCGGGTAAATGGTCGCTGCAGCTGACCCGCCGCATCAACAAGCCGGACGGCAGTTTCGGCGGCGTCGTGGTGGTCTCCCTGGACCCCCTCTACTTCACCCAGCTCTATGCCGACGTTAACCTGGGCCCCCACAGCGTCATCACCCTGCTGGGGCTGGACGGCATCGTCCGCGCCCGCAAGTCGGGCAAGGATGAACAGGTGGGCCAGAGCCTGGCCAACAGCCCCATCCTGACGGCAGCCAGCAAGGAGGCCAGCGGCACCCTGGAACTCACCAGCAGCATCGACAAGATCGACCGCTTCTTCGCCTACCGGGTCCTTTTCGACTATCCCCTGATGGTGATCGTCGGCAGCGACCGCAACGAGGCCCTGGCCGAAACCCGGCACCGGGCCTGGAGCTACCTGGCCTTCGGCGGCCTCGTCACCCTCATCGTGCTGGCCTTCTCCTGGGGCATCGGCCTGCTGCTGGCGCGCCTGGAACAGAGCCGGGCCAAGGCGGAAGAGGCCAACCGGCTCAAGTCCGAGTTCCTCGCCTCCATGTCCCACGAACTGCGCACGCCCCTCAACGGCATCATCGGCTATGCCGAACTGCTGCAGGAAAGCACCGACGACCAGGACCTGCGGGAATACGCCGGCACCATCCACAGCAGCGGCAGCCACCTGCTGGAACTGGTCAACTCCATCCTCGACCTGGCCAAGATCGAAGCGGGGCGCTTCGAACTGGCGCCGACCCTGGAGCCGCTCCAGCCCCTGTTGCAGCGGGTGGTGCAGGCCCACCAGCCCCAGGCCGACGGCAAGGGCCTGGCCCTGAACCTGGAAATCGACCGGGACGTGCCCCGGCAGCTGCTGTGCGACCACCTGCGCCTGACCCAGGTGCTCAACAATCTGGTGCACAATGGGGTGAAATTCACCGATCGGGGTACAGTGGACGTGAGCGTACGCAGGGATGGCAAGCGCATCCGCTTTGCGGTGCGCGACAGCGGCCCCGGCATCGCCCCGGCGGATCAGGAGACGATCTTCGACAAGTTCCGCCAGGGCGAGAGCTTCGCCACCCGGCGCCAGGGCGGCAGCGGCCTGGGCCTGGCCCTGTCGCGCCAGCTGGTGGAACTGATGGGCGGACGCCTGACGCTACAATCCGAACCGGGCCGGGGCAGCGAGTTCTACTTCACGCTGCCCATCGGCGAGAAGGAGGAATGATGAAAGTGCTGGTGGTAGACGACCACAAGGTCAATCGCATGTTGCCCCGCGCCATCCTCAGCAAGCTGGGGATCGAGGTGCTGGAAGCGGACTCCGGCGAGGCGGCCCTGGAATGCCTGGCCCGGACGCCGGAGGTGGATCATGTGCTGCTCGACGTGAGCATGCCCGGCATGACCGGCATCGAGGTCTGCCAGCGCCTGCGGGAAGAGGAAAGGACCCGGGGCCTGCACATCATCGCCTACACCGCCCACGCCTTTGCCAGCGAGAAGAACCAGATCATGGAAGCGGGTTTCGACGACCTGCTGATCAAGCCCATCAACCGGGAAGGCCTGTTGCAGGCCCTGGGCATGGCCCAGTAGGGTTCCACCGCACCAACTCCCGCGGCAGCAGCGCCGCCCCTAGCGGTCGAACTGCTGCAAGCCCTGCAGCAACGCCTCCAGCGCCAGCCGCAGTTCCGCCAGATGGGCCGGCTGCACCGCTTGGTGGGGCGCCAGGCGCTCCACCTCGGTCGCCTGCTGCACCAGCGGCGAAGGGCCGAAATTGGCCGCCGCACCGCGCAGGGAATGGGCCACCCGCCCCAGGCGCTCCCAGTCAGCCGCGGCCAGGGCCTCCTCCATCGCGGCCATTTCCAGCCGCGCCAATCCGGGAAAGACGTCGCCGATGATCTGCAGCACGTCCCTGTCGGCCCCTTCCAGCATCCTGCCGTAGTCGAAGCCCCCCTCTTCCTGCCCGGGCCGGGCCAGACCCGCCAGCACTTCCTGCAGGTCCTTCTGCTGTAGGGGCTTCAGCAGGTAGCCGTCCATGCCGGCCACCAGCCCCCGTTGCCGGTCCTCCCGCCGCGCCGCCGCCGACAGGGCGTAGATGCGCAGAGGCGCCAGGCCCCTGGCCTGTTCGTCGGCCCGGATCAGGCGGGTCGCCTGCTCGCCCCCCATCTCCGGCATCTGCATGTCCATCAGCACCAGGTCGAAGCGCCGGCGGGCCGCTGCCGCCACCGCCTCCCCGCCGTGGCGGGCCAGGGTCACCCGGTGGCCCATGCGTTCCAGCATGTTGCGCATGAGCTGCTGGTTGACCGGATGGTCTTCCGCCAGCAACACCTCCAGGCCTGCCGGCGGCGTGCCGGCAGCCTCCGCCACCGTGGCGGGGACCCCGGCCACGGCGGGCTCCAGCAATGCCTGCAGGCTGCGCCACAGCTCGTCGGCCAGGGCCGGCTTGCCGAGGTAATGTCCCACGCCCAAAGCCTTGCAACGGGCGATCTCCTGGCGCATGCGGCTGGGGCTGAGCAGCATCAGCAGCGGCACCCGGCCGGGACTCCGGGCCAGGTGCTCGAGCAGGTCCCCAGCGTCGCCGTCGACCGGACGGGAATCGGCCACCACGCCGTCCCACTGCCCCTGTTCCAGCAAGGCCAGCCCTTCGGCACCGCTGGCCGCAGCCACCACCGTCGCCCCCCAGGACGCCAGCAGCCCCTGCAGGCGACAACGCTGGCGGGCATTGGCCACCACCAGCAGTAGGGCCGGCTTGCCGGACAGGCGGCGTTCCGGTTCTGGCGCGGCCGCCCCGTCCGTCGGTAGCTGCAGGGTGAAATGGAAGGCGCTGCCCTGGCCGGGCACGCTGTCCACCCAGATGCGCCCCCCCATCAGTTCGCACAGGCGGCTGCAGATGGTCAGTCCCAGGCCGGTGCCGCCGAAGCGCCGGGTGGTGGAACTGTCTTCCTGGGCGAAGGCCTCGAAGATGTGCTCCTGCTTTTCCGGGGCAATGCCGATGCCCGTGTCGCTGACGCAAAAGTACAGCACCTGCCCCGCCGCCCCGGGTTCAGCCAGTTCCACCGCCACCTCGATCTCGCCCCGCTCGGTGAACTTGATGGCGTTGCCCAGCAGATTGAGCAGGATCTGGCGCAGGCGCCCCGGATCGCCGAGCAATCGCCGCGGCACCCCGGGACCGCGCCGGGCCAGCAGTTCCAGGCCCTTCTGGTCGGCCCGCACCGCCACCGTGCGCAGGGCATCGGCGCAGACCTTCTCCAGGTCGAAGGGAATCAGTTCCACATCCAGCCGCCCGGCCTCGATCTTGGAGAAGTCCAGGATGTCGTCGATGATCGACAGCAGGGCGTTGGCGGACATCTGTACCGCTTCCAGATAGTCCCGCTGTTCCTCGGTCAGCTCCGTATCCAGGGCCAGCTCGGTCATGCCGATGACCCCGTTCATGGGGGTGCGGATTTCGTGGCTCATGTTGGCCAGGAAGTCGCTCTTGGCCCGGTTGGCATTCTCGGCCGCCTCCTTCGCCCGCAGGATTTCCGCCTCCCAGCGCTTGCGCTCGGAGATATCCATGATGGTGCCCACCAGGCCGCGCACGCTGCCGTCCGGCCGGGTCAGGGCCGCCTTGTTGTAGAGGGTGTCGTAGCGGGCGCCGGCAGGGGTGATGAGCTCGATTTCGTAGCTCTGCCGCCCGCCCCGGGCAAACACCTCCTCATCCCGGGCCACGTGCTGTTCGGCCAGTTCCGGCGGCAGCAGGTCCCGCACGTGGCGGCCGATCCAGAGGCTCGGCTCGATGCCGAAGAAATCGGCGAAGGCCTTGTTGAAGCCCTGGTAACGGCCCTGGGTGTCCTTGAAATAGAGGGGAACCGGCAGGGTGTCGAGCACCTGGCGGGAAAAGTGCAGTTGCTCGTCCAGGCGCGCCTCGGCCAGTTTGCGCGCCGTGATGTCGGTGCGGATGGCGATGTACTGGTAGGGCACGCCCAGGTCGTCGAAGAAGGGCACCACGGTGGCGCTGACCCAATACAGGCGGCCGTCCTTGCTGCGGTTGCAGACCTCGCCCTGCCACACCCGGCCATGGACGATGGTGTCCCACATCTCCTGGTAGAAGGCGGGGGGATGGATGCCGGACTTGACCACCCGGTGGTTGCGCCCCACCAGTTCCTCCCGGGAATAGCCGCTGATTTCGCAGAAGCGGTCGTTGGCCTCGATGATGAAGCCTTCCACGTCGGTGACGCTGACGATGGCGTGCTGGTCCAGGGCGAACTTCTGCTGCTCCAGGCTGGAATGGGCCTGGTGCAGGCGGATGCGGCTCGACTCCCGCTCCCGCACCAGGGTGTCCATCAGCTGGGAGAGGGATTCCAGGCTGGCATCCTCCGGGCTCAGGGCCGGCAGTCCCATCTGGCCGAGGAGGCGGTTGGCGGTTTCCCGCAGGGAGGCGATGGACTGCTCCCGTGCCACCAGTTCCTGCTCCTGGCGGGCATAGGCCCGGTTCAGGTCCTCCGACGACAGTTCCAGGCTGCGGGTACGCAGGGCCTGGTCCCGCTCCGCCTGGGCATAGGCCTCCCCCACCCGGCGCAGGAAGGCCGGCAGGCCCGCCAGGGCCACCGCCACATCCGGCGCGATGTCCTCCCGGGCCGCCAGGTGCAGCAGCTTGTCGCACAGGGGTTGCAGTTCCGCCTCGCCCGCCACCCCGAGGGAGCCTTTCAACTGGCGCAGCAGCAGGCGGTGCATGGCCCTCAGACCTCGGTCAGCAGGGTGATGGTCATGGTCTGGTTGTGCAGGCGGCAGGAATCGGGGCCAACGGCGCCGGGGGCCGCATTGAAAGGGCTGATCTCGCCGTAGGAATAGAAGCCGGTGAGGGTGCAGTTGCGGCCGAAAACGTCGGCCACCGCTTCCACCTCCTCGTCCACCCGGCCGCCCAGCACCAGTTTGCGTCCGACGCAGCTGACCAGGATCGCCAGGGCCTCCCCGGGCACCATGGCCCGGGCCATTTCCGCCGCCCGCTGGGCCCCGTCCACCAGGGCATTGGGATTGGCGTGCATGAGCTTGAGGTAACCGTCCGGATCGATTTCGCCGGCCAGGATGAGGCTGCCGGAGGCTTCATCCACCCCCAGGATGGTGCGGATCAGGCCGACGCTGGAGCGGTCCTTGTCGGCCATGGAAAAGGGGAAGAGCAGGCCCGAGGCCGGCAGGTCGCGGGCGTATTCGCCCAGGTAGCGCTTGTAGATGTCGAGGGCCGGCTCCCCGTCCAGTTCGTAGAGCACGTTGTTCTCGCAGCGGGTGACCTTGCGCGCCGGGCCGAAGGGCTCCCAGCCGCCGAAGGAGCCGTGGCCCACCCGCAGGGCCTGTCCGTAGAGCCCCACCGCCACCACCCGGTGCTCGGCCACGCCCTGGGAGGACAGCACCCAGGTGCGGGAAAAGGCGCCGCCATCGCCGGCCAGGCCGCCGCTGACGGCCACGCCGGGCGGCAGTTGGCGGCTCATGCCGGCCACCAGGGCGCTGCCGTTGATGGCCACGCCCTGGGCAAAGACCAGCACCGCCCGCAGCCCCTCTCCCGGCAACTGGGCCGCCAGGCGCTCGCCGGCGGCACCGGAATCGGCCATGCAGGCCAGCTCCGTGGTCACCTCCCGCACCGTGGTGGCGTCGAAATGGACGGCGGTGACGACGATGCTGCCTTCGCACACTTCCTCGCCGACGATCTCGCCGGCAGTGCTGCAACCGATGCGCAGGGCACCGGGAAAGACCTCGGCCAGGAGAGCGGTGAAAGCGCCATCGGCCAGACGTTCGGCGGTAAAGAACACCAGCAGCAGCTGGGGCTCGATGGCCTGCAGGGGCGCCAGGGCGGCCCGGATGTGGGCCGGCTCCCGGGCCACGGGAAGGTGGATCTGAAGAACGCGCATGACTGATTCCTCCTCTGCTCTTTTCTTGTCTTCTCTCGATGCTACTGGTCCTGGAAACGCTCCCGGATTGCCAGCACTTCGTCCCACGCCGCCAGGAAGGCTTCGACGCAGCGGGGGTCGAAATGTCTGCCGGCATTCTGCTCCAGGTATTCCCGGGCCTGGGCCAGGGGCCAGGCCTGCTTGTAGGGACGGGGCGACGTCAGGGCGTCGAAGACGTCCGCCACCGCCACGATGCGCCCCAGGAGCGGAATGGCCTCGCCCTTGAGTCCCTGGGGATAGCCGCTGCCGTCCCACTTCTCGTGATGGGCCCGGGCGATCACCGCCGCCATCGCCAGGACCGGGGAACGGGCCTGGCGCAGTATCTCGTAACCCTGCTCGGCATGCTGCTGCATGATCATGAACTCGGCCGGGGTCAGGCGCCCGGGCTTGAGCAGGATCAGGTCCGGCGTCCCCACCTTGCCCACGTCGTGCATGGGCGCCGCTTCCAGCAGCATTTCCAGCTCCGCCGGCGCCAGCCCCAGCTGGCGGCCGATGAGCACCGAATAGTGGGCCATGCGCAGGATGTGGGCGCCCGTCTCCGGGTCCCGGTATTCGGCGGCCTTGGCCAGGCAGACGATGGTCTCCCGCTCCCGCTCCAGGAGGCCGGCGGTGGCCTTGGCCACCTCCTCCGCCAGCCAGGCCGCCCGGTCCGCCAGCTGCCGCTGGCTGCGGCGCAGGGCGCACATGTTGCGCACCCGGGCGAGGAACTCGTCCTTGTCCACCGGCTTGTTGAGAAAATCGGAGGCCCCCTGCTCCAGGGCCCGACAGCGCACGTCCCGCAGGTTGTTGGCGGTGACCATGATCAGCGGCACCTCGGCCATGCCCGGCAGTTGGCGGAAGTGGCTGATGAATTCCAGGCCGTCCGGCGCCGGCATCATGTAATCGACCACCACCACGTCCGCCTGCCCCTGTTCGCACCAGGCCAGGGCCTCGCTGGAGGAAAGGAAGCCATGGACCCGCACCCCCTCGATCCGTTCGGCGAGGACGCGGAACAGGGTCAGGTTGATTTCGGAATCGTCGATGACGACCAGATTCAGCTCCACGGCGCGACCTTCCCGGCGACATTGGCGATGGCAGATGCGCCCATTATGGAACCGGGGCCCCGGGCCGATTGTGCATAAGTTCCTGCCGGGCCGCCGCGGCCTGTGGGAACATGCCGGGCACCTGACAGGATGCTACACTTGGCCATCAGGTTCCCATCCCTCCAACGGCCCCCATCCGATTGCCAGCCCCTATGACGGACACAACGCCTGCCATCCGCCTGCTGCTCGCCGACGACCAACTGCTGGTGCGTGCCGGCATCCGCTCCCTGATCCAGACCCTGCCCGAATACGTGGTGGTGGCCGAATGCGCCGACGGCCTGGAAGCCCTGGAACGGACCCAGGCCCTGAAACCCGACGTGGCGGTACTGGACATCGACATGCCGAACCTGTCGGGCATCGAGGCGATGCGCCAGATCCGCACGGTATCGCCGGAAACCAAGCTGATGGTGCTCTCCGGCATCGACCGCCGCGAGGTGGTGGAGGCGGCCCTGGAGGCGGGGTGCCACGGCTACCTGCTCAAGGACTTCGTCCTCGCCGAGCTGCAGCTGGCCCTGGACAAGGTGATGGACGGCAGCTGCTACCTGTCGCCGAAGATCCAGCAGCAACTGCTGGACGCCATGCGCACGGACCGCCGCGAAATGCTGCCGCCGCCCCAGCTGACGCCGCGCCAGGAGCAGATCCTGCGACTGGTGGCCCTGGGCCGCACCACCAAGGAAATCGCCCGGGAACTGAGCATCAGCCCCAAGACCGTGGAATTCCACCGGGCTCAACTGATGGAGCGCCTTGGCGTGAGGGATGTGGCGGGCATGACCCGCTATGCGATGCAGCACGGCATGGTCTCCTGAAAGCGCGGCCGCCCCTCAGTCGTCCACGGCTGCCAGGGAGCGGTTGAAGGCGGTCATTTCCGCCGCCACCTGCTGCAGTTCCTCCCGCCACAGGGCGCTTTCATCCACCCCGGCCGGCACCGCCCCGGCCAGCAGCAGGGCCTCGATCTCCCGCGCCCGCGCCACGATGCGCCCGGTGGCGAAAATGGCGCAAACCCCCTTGATGCGATGCACCGTGCGGCGCAACGGCTCCGGCATGCCGGACTCGGCCGACTCGGCCAGGGCCTGGTCCAGCTCGCCCAGCAGCTGGGGGAAGTTGTCGAGGAAGGTCTGCACCAGATCCCGCACGCTGTCCCGGTCGCCGTTGAGCATGCGCAACAGCCCTTCCGGATCGCAGGCCGGCGAGGAAGACGGGGGGGCAACGGAATCGGTCATGGCATGGGCTCCAGCAAGCGGGGTGCGCTCGAAATTTTACGGCAACGGCATCAGGGCGACGGCAGGCCTTACCGGCCATGCCGCAAACCGGCGTCTCCGGCCCGGCAGGGGACGGGGACAACGGTCCGTCCTTCCATTCGCGACGCTCCTGCGACAAGTTCGTGCAGTTTTGCCAAAGATGAATAGCAGGGGAACTGGGGTATCACCTAGGGCCTAACCGGGGCGTTACCCGAGCTGGCAAGCGCCTTTTCCGCTGGCATCCTCCACCGCATCGACAAGATCCCCGCCACGGGGACGCCGTCCTGCAGTCCCACCGGAGGAGACTACCATCGTGTTTGCCAATCTGCGCCTGAAGAGCCGGATGTTCATCCTGATTGCCCTGGCGGTATTCGGCATGGGCACCATCACCATCCTCGGAGCCCTGGGCGTCAGCCGGGACCTCCACGAGGGCCACCAACAGACCGTCAGGGCCGCCGTGGAGGCGGCCTACAACATCATCGCCGGCTACCAGGCCCTGGAGAAGGCCGGCAAGATGAGCCGCAGCGAGGCCCAGAAGGCCGCCGTCGAAAGCGTGCGCATGGCCCGCTACGGCGGCACCGACGGGCGCTCCGAGTATTTCCATATCTGGACCCCGGAAGGGGTGACGGTGATGCACCCGATCCGCCCCGAATGGGAAGGCAAGGACGTCACCGGGGAGGTCCGGGACGTCAAGGGCCGGCCGACCCTGCGCAACATCATCGACGGCGCCATCAAGCAGCCGGACGGCGCCTTTGTCGAGACCCTCTTCCCCCACCCCGGCCAGCCGGCGGAGAAGGCGGTGGACAAGCTGCAGTACGTGAAGCTGTTCGCCCCCTGGGGCTGGGTGGTTGGCAGCGGCATCTACCTGGACGACGTGCAGGCCGAAGTGCGCCAGCGGACCCTCGAGGATTCCCTGATGGCGCTGGTGCTGCTCGCCCTGGTCGCCGCCGGCACCTACCTGGTGGGCCGCAGCGTGCTGCAGCAGGTGGGGGGCGAACCGGGTGTGGCCATCGACCTCATGCGCCAGGCGGCCGATGGCGACCTGACGGTCCGGGTCGAGACGGCGCCGGCCGGGTCCATGCTGGCTTCCTTCAGCCATATGGTGGCCTCCCTGCGCCAGGTGGTGAAGGAGATCGGCAGCAATTCGAGTCAGCTGACCCACAACGCCGAGCGCATCAGCACCGCCGCCCGGGAAGTGTCCCTGGCCGGGGAACAGCAGTCCGACGCCACGTCCGCCATGGCCGCCGCCATCGAGGAACTGACCGTGAGCATCAATCACATCTCCGACAACAGTCGGGATACGGAACGCAATTCCAGCGAATCGGCCCAGCTGGCAGCCGAGGGGGAAACCCGGGTGGCCAATGCGAGCGGCGCCATCAAGGCCATCGCCGGCACCGTCAGCGACGCCTCGGGCCGCATCCGGGACCTGGAAACCCAGACCCGGGAAGTCTCCGGCATCGCCTCGGTGATCAGCGCCATCGCCGCCCAGACCAACCTGCTGGCTCTCAACGCCGCCATCGAGGCGGCCCGGGCCGGGGAACAGGGCCGGGGCTTCGCCGTGGTGGCCGACGAAGTGCGGCAGCTGGCGGAACGGACGGCCAAGGCGACGGTGGAGATCGAACAGATGATCAGCCATATCCAGACCGACACGGACATGGTGGTGCAGGCCATGGGGGCGGCCCTGCCCCAGGTGGAGAGCGGCGTCGCCCTGGCCGAGGAGGCGGCACAGTCTCTGCGCCAGATCCGCGAAGGGTCGGAACTGACCCTGCACCGGGTGCGCGACGTGGCCGAGGCCACCATGGAACAGAGCAGCGCCAGCACCAGCATTGCCCAGCGGGTGGAGCAGGTCGCCCAGATGGTGGAGGAAACCAGCGCCGCCATGAAGAACACGGCGGAAACGGCGGAGGCGGTGGAGCAGATCGCCAGCCGCCTCGATGCCCTGGTGCAGCGCTTCCGCACCTAGGGCGGCAACTGCCTCAGGCCGGCGGCTGGCCGCCCGCCCGGTCGCCCTGGCCCGACTCGGCCCAGAGGGCCCGGGCGAAGGCCTTCCAGGCCGGCCCGCCGTGGGTCAGCACACCCTCTTCGGCGCTTTCCTGCATGGTGCGCAGCATCAGGGCGGCAAAGGCGAACAGCTCGGCCTTGGCCTGTTCCTGGTGATTGCAGCAGGCGGCTGCCGCCCGGCTGGCATCCCGGGCATGGTCCAGGGCCTCCCGGGCCAGCAGGCGCACCTGGGTCTCGTTGTTCCAGTCGATGCCGAGGACGATGCCGCGGCGGACGATTTCCGTCTCCAGCTCGTTGGCATCGCTCTGAAAGTTTTCAAAACCGCTCATTTCCGACTCCCGGCCGCCTCAGGCGGCCTGTTCCAGACTTTGATCAACGCTGTCGGCCAGCTGCTCCACCAGGGCGCTGACGGCGGGAATGGCGGCGCCGCGCCGCCACAGGGCCACCGTATTCACCAGGCCGCTGCGCCCGGGTAGGGGATGGGCCGCCAGCAGGTCGGCGCCGGGATAGTTCTCCAGCACCGCCCGGGGCAGCAGGGCCACCCCCATGCCGGCCACCAGGCAGCCGAGGATGGCGTGATAGGAGGAGACCTCCACCACCCGTTCCGCCAGGATGCCGTCCCGGGCCAACCAGTCTTCCAGGCGCTTGCGGTAGGCGCAGCCGGGGGCAAAGGTGATGATGGTGCTGGCCGCCAGGTCCCGGGCCGAGTGCACCGGGCCGTGGCCAGCCTCGGTGACGATCACCAGCTCTTCCTCGAACAGGGCCCGCTTCTCCAGCCGGGGGTCGTCCACCGGCTCGGCCACCAGGCAGGCATCCAGCTCGCCGGCCAGGACCTGGGCCACCAGGCGGCGGGTGTCGCCGGTGCTCAGTTCCAGACGCACGTCCGGATAGGCCCGGTGAAAACCGGCCAGGGGCCCGGGCAGGCGCACCGCCGCCGTGCTCTCCATGGAGCCCAGGCGCAGGCGGCCCCGGGGCGTGGCGTCCTGCACCGCATGGCGGGCCTCCTCGGCCAGGTCCAGCAGGCGCTCCGCATAGGCCAGCAACTGGCGGCCGGCGGCGGAGAGGTTGAGGCGCCGCCCCTCGCGCACGAACAGTTCCACTCCCAGGTCCGCCTCCAGCTGGCGCACCCGGGTGGTGACGTTGGACTGCACCCGGTTGAGGCGCACCGCCGCCCGGGTGATGCCGCCCTCCGCCACCACGGTGCGGAAGATGTGCAGATCTGCCAGTTCCATGAACGCCGCTCCTTGCCCCCTTGCCCGGGGGCCTCGATTCAAATCTCAAACGAAGAATATAAAAATCTTAATAATTCATTTTTCAAGAACATGATGCGCCGCTACAGTGCTCCTGGCAAGACCATAAAAACACCCCAACCCCAGGAGACAACCCATGGACAACCAGCATCTCCGGCGCGGCTATTTCTACGCCGCCCTGACCGTCGCCGTCTGGTCCGGCTTCATCCTCGTCTCGCGCCTGGGCGGCAAGAGCCCCCTCACCGCCTGGGACGTGACCGCCCTGCGCTTCGGCACCGCCGCCCTGATCCTCCTGCCCGTGTGGCTGTGGCGGCGGCCCCGGCTGAACTTCAGCTGGCGCATGGTGATCCTGGCCGTCACCGGCGGCTGCGGCTACGGCGTCCTGGTCTATGCCGGCTTCAAGCTCACCTCCGCCGCCCACGGCGCCGTGCTGCTGCCCGGCATGCTGCCCTTCCTGGTGGCCCTGATGGCCTGGCTGGTGCTGGGGGAACGCCCCTCGCCCCAGCGCTGGCTCGGCCTGGTGGGCATCGCCGCCGGCATCGCCTGCCTGGCCACGGACAGCTTCGGCAGCAGCGTCGGCGACTGGCGCGGCGACCTGCTGATCCTGGCCTCCAGCCTCTCCTGGGCCATCTACACGGTGCTGGTGCGGCGCTGGCAGGTGGCCCCCTGGGATGCCACCCTGGGCGTCGGCCTGGTCTCGGCCGCCCTCTACCTGCCGGTCTACGTGCTGTGGCTGCCCCACAACCTGGCCGCCGCCAGCCTCTCCACCATTGCCCTGCAGGCCGCCTACCAGGGCGTCCTGGCGGTCATCGTGGCCATGATGTTTTTCATGCGCGCCGTGGCCATCCTGGGCCCCACCAAGGTCGGCACCCTGATGGCCCTCATTCCCGCTGTGGCCGGCACTGCCGCCGCCCCGCTCCTGGGCGAGCCCCTGTCCCCCTGGCTGATGGCTGGCCTGGTGCTGGTCAGCCTGGGCGCCTGGGTCGGCAGCCAGACCCGTTTTTTTGTCAGAAGGAACGCCGTATGCCCTACGTAAATATCAAGATCACCCGGGAGGGTGCCACCGCCGAACAGAAGGCCACCCTGATCCGGGGCGTCACCCTGCTGCTGCGGGACATCCTGGGCAAGAACCCGGAGACCACCGTGGTCACCATCGACGAGGTGGACACGGACAACTGGGGCATCGGCGGCGACAGCGTCACCGTGCGCCGGGCCCGGGAAAGGCAGGGCTGAGGCGGGCCCGTCCCATGGCGACAGAATTGCTCGCCGGGGATGGAACACTCCATGAAAAAAGGGCGCCCGCCAGGGCGCCCTTTTTTTGCGGCAGCAGGCCGCTCAGGCAGAGGTGGAAATGGAACTCAGCAGCTGGGAGAAATTGCTGCCACTGCCGCTGCCGTAGGACTGCACCAGGTCCATGATCCGCTTCAGCACGGCAGCTTCGTTGGAGGCCGAAGTGCTGCCGGAATCGCTGGAGGAGGAGCTGTCGCTGGAGGTCTGGGTGGACTCCTGGTAGGCCATCGCTTCCTGCTGGGTCACCTTGCCGTCGCCATTGGCATCGGCCGCATCGAAGTTGCTGGAGATGGTGTTGAGCAGTTCCGACAGCTTGCTGTCGGAGGTGTCGCTGGCCATGGATTTCACCTGATCCAGGGTCAGGCCTTCGTCGCCACCGCGACCACCGGGAGGCGGGGGCGGCATGCCGTTGGCCGCAGCCGTGGTGCTACCGGAACCGGCGGCATCGGCGGACTCCTGGTAGGCCATGGCTTCCTGCTGGGTCACCTTGCCGTCGCCGTTGGCATCGGCAGCATCGAAGTTGGCGGCCAGGCTGTTCATCAGTTCCGACAGGTTGGTGTCGTCGGTGGAGCTGGCGATGGCGCTCAGTTCGTCCTGGGTGTAGCCCTCGTCTTCTTCGCCTTCTGCAGGCGGAGGCGGCGGCGGGCGCATGCCGCCGCCCTGGGCGGCACTCATGCGGCTGGCGTTGAACTGGCTGTCCAGTTCGTCGGCCAGTTTCTGCAGGGTGGAGGACATCTCGTCCTTGGTGACCTTGCCGTCCCCGTCCCCGTCCAGGGTGCTGAAGACGTCGTCCACGCTGGCCGAAGAGTCGGAACCGAGACCGCTGAGGGCGGACTCCAGATCGCTCTTCTCCAGGTAACCCTGCCCCTTGGTATCGAGTTTGGAAAAAATATCCTCGACCATCTTCGACGGATCGGGACGCCGATGGCTGCTGATGCCGGCGTATTGCGCCGCGCTGCTGCCTACGCTGGAAATGCTGGACATGACAGTTCCTTTCAGGGAATGACTCAAGCGGATTCATGCAATGGACGGTCTCGCCGTCATGGGCAAAGAACAACTGCCACCGGGAGTTCCGTCGCTACAGTTCCTACGCAAGGATTCGGCCTGAAAAGGCCTGAATTTAGGCCTAAAAAGGTAAATGATGGTTAAGAATGGTTAAGAGAAATCCGATCGTCGAAAAACCGTGAGTATTTGAAAGATTGAAGCGCCGGAAAAGGCTTCTACCTAGCCACTCAGATACGACTAACAAAAACAACGATTCTTTATAAATCAATAAATTGAAATGCTTAACAAAACTTAACAATCGACAAAACCAGACCATCGTACATAAACGGCAATACTTGCCGAATGGCTGGAGAATATTGCCGCTCACCGCCGTTGCAGCCGGGCGGCTTCGTCGAGCCAGGCGGGAGCATTGCGTTCCAGCCATTCCCGGGCGATGGGGTCCTGCCGCACCTGCTCGTCCAGCCAGGCGGTGCTGACGTGCTGAACGTAGAGGCGCTGGCGTTTGCCGTCGTTGCCGCCGCCCATGCCCGGACCGCCGCGATCGTCACCATCCATGCCGCCACCCGGCCCACCCATGCCGCCGGAAGGACCACCACCCATACCACCACCCATACCACCACCGGGACCGCCCATGCCGCCTCCGGGGCCACCCATGCCGCCACCCCGTCCGCCGCCCATGCCACCACCGGCACCGCCGGATGCGCCATCGGGAGCCCCCTTGCCAGCCGTTGCCCCAGCGTCATCCGCACCACCGGCAAAGAGGCGGTGGTTGGCGCCGTAGAGCAGCAGCAGGGTGGCCCGGCCTTCCGGCAAATAGCGGAAGGGCGCCTGCCGTGCCGCCGGATTGGTCACCAGGCCATAGCTGTCGCTGTCGTCGGAGCCGGTCACCAGCAACACCGGCGCGGTTACCGCCCCGTAGCGCTGGGCGAAGCCGCCGGCCAGGCCGTCCACATGGGGGCTCAGGGCCAGCACCGCCGCCACCCGCTCCAGGGGCGGCACCAGGGCGGTGCCGTTGCGCCCCCGTTCCCCGGCCAAAGCCAGGGCCGTCTGGGCGCCCAGGTCGTAACCGGCCAGCACCGGGCTGCCCGCATCGAGGCGGGTCCAGGGCCCCTGGCCGGCGCCCTGGCGCCGGCGGACTTCGGCCAGCACCCGCGTCACCAGGCGCGCCCGGCGTTGCAGGGCAGGCTGGGCAAAGGCTTCCCGGGCCAGGTTCTGGAAATCCGCATTGCGCGCCCGTTCGCTGCGCAGGGCCGCCGGCCCCTGCTCTTCACCCTGCAGGGAGAGCACGCCATAGCCCGCCTCCGCCCACTGCTGGCGCCAGGCCAGGCCGGCATCGGCACTCTCCCCCAGGCCCGGCATGTAGAGCAGCAGGGGGAAGGGGCCGCTTTCCCTGGGCATGAGCAGGGCCACATCGACGCTGTCCTCCTCCAGGAACCAGGTCTGGCGCAGGCTTTCGCTGCCGAAATGCCGTTCCGGGCGATAACCCCGCTCGGCCAGGCGCCGTTCCGCGCTGTCGTCGGGCCGGGGCCGGGAATTGCCGCAGGCGGCGAGCATGCTCAGCAGCAGGGCACCGCCACCAAGGGAGAGGAAGCGCCGGCGCGGCACGAAGGGAGGATTGCGCAAGGCCATGTCAGCTCCGGCGGGGTTCGGGCCGGGATTCGGGACGACCGTCGCGCGGAGAGACAGGCTCGCCACCCCGGCCGGATTCCCATTGCCGATCCCGCTTCTGCCGCAGTTCCTCGACCTGGCGCCGCTGTTCCGGCGTCAGCACCTCCAGGGCCTGGCGTTCGCCGCGCAGGCGCAGCAGGGTCACTTCCGCCCAGGCCCTGGCCCGGGCATCCACCAGGCTGCGCAGGCGGCTTTCGTCGCCCCCGGCGGCGGCGCGCAGGTCCGCGTCGGCCTTCTGCAGGGCCTTGCCCTTGTCGCGCATGACCCGGGCCTGGTTGAGGAAGAGGTCGAACAGCTTGTCCTTCTGGGCCTCACTCAGCTGGATCTCCCGGGGGAAAGGCATGGCCGGGCCGAAATCGGCGCCGGAAAAGCCCCCCGGGCCCATGCCATCGCCGTGGCGGTGTTCGCCCTCGGGCGGCAGTATGGGGCAATGGCCCGGTGCGGCCATGGGGCCGTCGGCGCGGGCGGAGAAAGAAGCGGCCAGGCTGAGCGCCAGCAGGGCCGAGACAACGGTGGATCGCAGATTCATGATCGGACTCCTCAGGGGAAAACGGTGGGAAGGTCGGGAAGCTGGCTGCCCCGTGACGGAGGTGGCGGTCTCGACATGGAGCCATGGTCGTACCGGCGGCGGTAAAGGGCGGTTCGCCCACTGTAAAGGCTGGTAAAACTTGTAACCGCAAGGCCGGAGAGGCACTTGCGGCGGCTATCATGGCGTCCGTAATCCCCTGTTAATTCGAGACAAGCATGACCAAGCTGCTACTGGTAGACGACGACACCGAACTGGCCAACATGCTCCGGGAATATCTGGAGCGAGAGGACTTTTCCGTCACCCTGGCCCACGACGGCGAAGCGGGGGCCGCCGCCGCCCTTTCCGGCGATTACGCCCTGGCGGTACTGGATGTGATGATGCCCAAGGCCAGCGGCATGGACGCCCTCTCCCGCATCCGCGCCGCCAGCGACATGCCGGTGATCATGCTGACCGCCAAGGGCGACGACATCGACCGCATCATCGGCCTGGAGATGGGCGCCGACGACTACGTGCAGAAGCCGTGCACGCCGCGGGAACTGGTGGCCCGCATCCGGGCGGTGCTACGCCGCTTCCAGACCAGGGAGAGCGCGGACGACATTCCCGCCCAGATCCGGGTCGGCCCCCTGACCCTGTGGCCCGCCCGCCGCGCCGCCCAGTGGGGCGAGGCGCCCCTGACCCTGACCAGCACCGAATTCAACCTGCTCCAGGTCCTGGCCCGCAACGCCGGCAAGGCCGTGAGCAAGCCGGACCTATCGGAACAGGCCATGGGCCGGCCCTTGAGCCGCTTCGACCGCAGCATCGACGTGCACATGAGCAGCATCCGCCACAAGCTGGGCCTGCGGGAAGACGGCCGCACCTGGATCCAGACGGTGCGCGGCATCGGCTACCAGCTCACCCGGGAGTAGGGTTTGAGCCGCCTCTTCTGGAAGTTCTTCGTCACCTTCTGGCTGACCCTGCTCACCGCCAACATCATCGTCGGCGGTCTCATCTGGCTGCACCGTTCCGCCGAATTCGAGCAGCAGCAGGGCAGCCGGCCCGGCCAGCCGCCGACCTTCATGCTCGGCGTCGCCGCCAGCCTGCTGCAGCACGACGGGGAGGAATCCCTCAAGCAGCTGCTGCGGGACTGGCAGCAAAGCCATCCGGAACCTATCTATGCCGTAGACGCCCAGGGGATGGACCTCCTCGGCCGGCCGGTCCCGGAAGGCGCGCTGGACAAGGCCCGCCAGGGCATCCGTGACGGACAGCCCGGCCCCTGGCGCCTGGCGCAGCGCTCCATGAGTTCCCCCATTCTCCTCTTCATGCCCGGCGGCCCCTTCCGCCCGGAGGACCTTTTCGGCCCCGGCGGCGGCCCGCCGGAAGCGCACCTGCTGGGGGAACCCGGCGGCCCGCCGCCGCCCCACCGGAACATGGGTCCCAAGCCCCCCCTGCCCTGGCTGCTCATCGCCACCGGCCTGGTGGCCAGCCTGGCCTTCAGCGCCCTCCTGGCGTGGACCATCGTCGGCCCCATCCGCCGCCTGCGCCAGGGTTTCCGCGCCGTCGCCGCCGGCCGCCTGGAAACCCGCCTGGGACAGGAGTTCGCCAAGCGCAAGGACGAGATCGGCGAACTGGGCCAGGAATTCGACGCCATGGCCCAGCAGCTGGAAGCCCTGATGGCCACCCAGCGCCGCCTCTTCCACGACGTCTCCCACGAGCTGCGCTCCCCCCTGGCCCGCCTGCAGGCGGCGGTGGGCCTGGTGCACCAGGACCCCAGCCGCATCGCCGGCGCCCTGGAGCGTATCGAGCGGGAAACCCAGCGCCTGGACGAGATGGTGGATGAACTGCTGACCCTGGCCCGCCTCGATTCCGGCACCTCCGGTCCCCTGGAAGACGAGATCGACCTGCCGGCCCTGCTGCACAGCATCGTGGACGACGCCGCCTTCGAGGCCGAAGCCCAGGGCCGCCACGTGGACTTCCAGGACCGCTGCGGCGAGGCCCCGGCCTTCATCCGCGGCCGCCCGGAACTGCTCGGCCGGGCCCTGGAAAACGTCATCCGCAACGGCATCAAATACACCGCCCCCGGCACCCGGGTCACGGTGGAGGCCGAACGGGACGGGGACAGCCTCCGGGTCCGCGTCGCCGATGCCGGCCCGGGCGTGCCCGAAGCGGAACTGGACGCCATTTTCGTCCCCTTCTTCCGCGGCGCCGACCGGGAGCAGCAGCGGGGCTACGGCCTGGGCCTGGCCATCGCCCGCCGCGCCATCCAGGCCCACGGCGGCAGCATCCGGGCCAGCAACCGCCCCGATGGCGGACTCCAGGTGGAAATCCACCTGCCCCTGCAGCCCATCCCGGCCTGAGCCCCTCGCCCCGACGGCCCCTGCGCCGTCGGAGCATCCGCAGCAAGGCCCCTGGCGTGGCCGGTGACCCGTCACCGACTTCCACACACTTCCTTGCCCAGACGCCTGCTGCTCCAGCCCTGCCCCAGCCCAACCAGCAGATCATTTGCCGGCCCATTGGTCACCCCGCTTGCGGGGCCGGCTGCCGAGCCAGTTGCCGGCCATCTTTCCTCCTGCGCCGCCCGCCGGCACGGGCCATTCACCGTCGGCCCCTGCCGCCATCCCCGCCTTCATTGCCACCGTCACACATATATTTCAATAGTTCTTGTAAAATTGCAGCATGAACCAGGACATCGCCACCACCGTTTTCGAATCCCTGGCCTCCGGCATCCGCCTGAAGGCCTTCCGCCTGCTAGTGAAGCAGGGCACCGCCGGCATGGTGGCGGGGGAAATTGCCGCCACCCTGGGGCTGCCGCCCAACAACCTGTCCTTCCATCTCAAGGGCCTGGCCCAGGCCGGGCTGGTTAGCGTCACCCAGGAAGGGCGCTTCCAGCGCTACCGGGCCAACCTGCCCCTGATGCTGGAACTGATCGCCTACCTCACCGCCGAGTGCTGCGGCGGCCACCCGGAACAGTGTGCCGCCCTGGGCCAGGCGGCCGGCTGTTCCCCCTCCCTGCTGCCGGTCCTGCAGGGGCAACCGCCCAACGACCAGGAGCAAGCCTGAGCCATGAACGTCCTTTTCCTTTGCACCGGCAATTCCTGTCGCTCCATCCTGGCGGAGGCCACCTTCAACCATCTGGCCCCGGCCGGCTGGCGGGCCATGAGCGCCGGCAGCCAACCCACCGGCCAGGTCCATCCCCGCTCCCTGGCCCTGCTGGCCCGGGAAGGCATCCCAACCGCCGCCTGCCACAGCAAGTCCTGGGAGCAGCTGCCCGAAGTGCCGGACCTGGTCATCACCGTCTGCGCCAGTGCCGCCGGCGAGACCTGCCCGGCCTACCTGGGGCCGGCGCTGCGCTGTCACTGGGGGGTGGAGGATCCGGCCCATGCCAGCGGCAGCGAGGCGGAAATCGAGGCCGCCTTCGCCACGGCCTATCGCATCCTGCGCCACCGCATCGAAGCCTTTTTCGCCCTGCCCCTGCAGCAACTGGCGACCGATCCGGACCGCTTCAAGGCCGAACTGCAACGCATCGGCCACCTCCTCCCCTGACCGGCCTGCCGCCCTGACCGCCAGCCCCGCTCCATCAACGAAAGCCCCGCCATGAACCAGCCCTGCCCGGCCCCCCGGCCAGCCATGAACCTCTTCGAACGCTATCTGACCCTGTGGGTGGGCCTGTGCATCGTCGCCGGCATTCTCCTCGGCCAGGCCCTGCCCCAGTTCTTCCAGGCCGTCGGCCGGCTGGAGGTGGCCCGGGTGAACCTGCCGGTGGGCCTGCTGATCTGGGTCATGATCATCCCCATGCTGGTCAAGGTGGATTTCTCCGCCCTCGGCGAAGTGCGCCAGCACGTGCGGGGCATCGGCGTCACCCTGCTGGTGAACTGGCTGGTCAAGCCATTCTCCATGGCCTTTCTCGGCTGGCTGTTCATCCGCCAGCTGTTCGCCCCCCTGCTGCCGGCCGAACAGATCGACAGCTACATCGCCGGCCTCATCCTCCTGGCCGCAGCCCCCTGCACCGCCATGGTCTTCGTCTGGAGCCGCCTGACCAACGGCGACCCCTTGTTCACCCTGTCCCAGGTGGCGGTGAACGACAGCATCATGGTGCTGGCCTTCGCCCCCCTGGTGGCCTTTCTCCTCGGCCTCTCCGCCATCACCGTCCCCTGGGCCACCCTCATCACCTCGGTCGTGCTCTACATCGTCATCCCGGTGCTGCTGGCCCAGGCCTGGCGCCGCTCCCTGCTGGCCCGGGGCCCGGCGGCCTTTGACGCGGCCATGGCGCGCATCGGCCCCTGGTCCATGGCCGCCCTGCTGGCCACCCTGGTGCTGCTCTTCGCCTTCCAGGGCGAGGCCATCCTGGCCCAGCCCCTGGTCATCGCCCTGCTCGCCGTGCCCATCCTGATCCAGGTGCTGTTCAACGCCGCCCTGGCCTACGGCCTCAACCGGGCCCTGGGAGAAAAGCACAACATCGCCTGTCCCTCGGCCCTCATCGGCGCCTCCAACTTTTTCGAACTGGCGGTGGCAGCGGCCATCAGCCTGTTCGGCTTTGCCTCCGGCGCCGCCCTGGCCACGGTGGTGGGCGTGCTCATCGAAGTGCCGGTGATGCTGCTGGTGGTGCGCATCGCCAACGGCAGCAAGGACTGGTATGAGCGCCGCAGCTGATTTCCGCCGCGGCGGCGAGCCCGACCTGGAGTCGGTGCGAGCCCTGCTGCAGGCCTGTGGCCTGGCCGCGGACGATCTCGGCCCGGACCTCATGCCGGCCTTCCGCCTCTATCGTCGGGGCCAGGAGCTGCTGGCCTGCGGCGCCATGGAATACCGGCAGCAGGCAGCCCTGCTGCGCTCCCTGGCCGTCCGCCCGGAGGCCCGGGGCACTGGGCTGGCGAAGGCCCTGGTAGGCCGCCTGGAGGCCGAGGCGGCCCAGGCCGGCATCACCGATGTCTATCTCCTCACCACCACGGCCCGGGACTGGTTCGCCGCCCGCGGCTACAGCGTGGCGCCCCGCAGCCAGGCCCCCGCCGGCATCGCCGCCCACGCCCAGTTTCGCAGTACCTGCCCGAGCAGCGCCGTGCTGATGCACAAGCACCTGCCGCCGGCCTGATTACCTGCTTTTACGGCAGTCGGGGCTTTGCCCGACGGCCATCCTCTGCCATCATCCGGCCATGACTTCCCGCCGCCCCAAGAAGATGAGCGCCGCTCCCCGCCTGTTCCTGCTGGCCGCCCTGGCGGGCGCCGGCCCGCTCCAGGCGGCGCCCGCCTGGCTCATCGCCAGCGACGACGAAAACGCCACCGCCGGCCGGGCGCTGCGCCTGGAAATCGCCAAGCCGGCAGCGGCTGCAGGCTGGCCCGGCACCATGAGCCTGCGCCTGGTGGTTGGCGAACGCATCCTCAACCTGCCCCTGCGGCCGGCCGGCGCCGTCTCGCCCGACGGTGCCCGGCGCCCCTACCTGGCCCAGTTGCCGGAGGACATCGCCGGCCTGGTACGGGTCGAACTGGCGGACCGGGATTCCAACCGCCTGGCCCTGCTGGCGGCGGCACCGGCCCCCGGCGCACCGGCACCGGCGGCGGAAACCCAGCC
This sequence comes from Azospira sp. MPR-LB4, assembly GCF_058809525.1. Lineage (NCBI taxonomy): Bacteria > Pseudomonadati > Pseudomonadota > Betaproteobacteria > Rhodocyclales > Rhodocyclaceae > Azospira > Azospira sp. MPR-LB4. Next base: position 3,440,837 of record NZ_CM179521.1, on the reverse strand, counting down.
TGAAGGCGTCGCCGCCAACGACTATCCGGACGAGCCGGTGATCTCCGCCAACGAGCCCATGTACCTGGTGCTGGGCAGCCGCGGCGGCGTCAATGCCCGCTTTCAGCTGAGCTTCAAGTACCGCCTGGTGGAGCCGGACGGCGCCATCGGCCAGGCCCTGCCCTGGCTGCGCAACCTGCACTTCGGCTACACCCAGACTTCCATCTGGGACCTGGCGGAGGAATCCAAGCCCTTCCGCGACACCAGCTACCGCCCCAGCCTGTTCTGGCAGTGGAACCTGGGGGAAGGCAATTCGGGCCTGCGCCCCGCCCGCCTGCGGGCCGGCTACGAGCACGAATCCAACGGCAAGGACGGCAGCAGTTCCCGCTCCATCGACATGCTTTTCGCCCAGCCCACCTGGCGCTGGGATTTCAACGGCGGCACCAGCCTCAGCTTCTCGCCCAAGTTCTACGGCTATCTGGACAAGGAAGACAACCCGGACATCGCCCGCTACCGAGGCCACGCCGACTGGATCGCCCGCTACGGCAAGGACGACGGCTGGATGCTGGCGGCCCAGGTGCGGCGCGGCACGGCGGGCAAGGGCAACGCCCAGCTGGACCTCTCCTACCCGCTGCGGGAAAGCATCTTCGCCCGGGCCGGCGGCTTCCTCCACTTCCAGCTCTTCTCCGGCTACGGCGAAAGCCTGCTGGACTACAACCGGGAACGGGAGACCCAGGTCCGCGTCGGCTTCTCCATCGTGCGCTGAAGATCGGCTTCTGGTGCGGCGCAGCACCGGGTCGGGGGATTTGCAGGACGGCCATCCTGGGGTAATGTCCGTCATACCACCGACACAATGAGAACAACAACGTGGACCTCCTCTTCTGGCTCGCCGTCGCCACCGTCGTGGTGGTGCTCTGCTTCGACTACACCAACGGCTTCCACGACGCCGCCAACATCGTCGCCACCGTCATCGCCTCCCGGGCCATGACCCCGGCCCAGGCGGTGATCATCGTCGGCATCTTCGAATTCCTCGGCCCCCTCCTGGGCGGCACCGCGGTGGCCAACACCATCGGCTCCTTCGTCCGCCTCGACGGCATCGATCCGGCCAGCGCCCTGACCATCCTGCTGTGCGGCCTGCTCGGCGCCATCGTCTGGAACCTGTTGACCTGGTGGCGCGGCATTCCCTCCTCCTCCTCCCACGCCCTGGTGGGCGGGCTGGTGGGCGTGGTGGTGGTGTCCGCCGGCGCCGACCAGGTGGTGTGGGGCTTTCGCGAACTGTTCCACAACGGCCATGTCAGCGGCGTGATGAAGGTCCTGCTGGCCCTGCTGCTCTCCCCGCTGATCGGCTTCTGGTGCGGCTACGCCGTGCAGCGCCTGATGCACGCCCTGCTGCTGGCGGCCAAGCCTGCCGCCAACCGGGGCCTGAAGGGCGCCCAGTTCCTCACCGCCGCCGGCCTGGCCTTTTCCCACGGCGCCAACGACGCCCAGAAGAGCATGGGCATCCTCACCCTGGTGCTGCTGCTGGGCGGCTTCATCCCCACTTTCACGGTGCCCTTCTGGGTCATCCTGGCCTGCGCCTCGGCCATCACCCTGGGCATCCTTTCCGGCGGCTGGCGCATCGTGCGCACCCTGGGCTTCGCCATCTACCGGGTGCGCCCCCTGCACGCCCTCAATTCCCAGCTGACCTCGGCCGCCGTCATCTTCGCCGCCTCCCTGGCCGGCGCCCCGGTCTCCACCACCCACGTGGTGGCCACCTCCATCATGGGCATCGGCGCCTCGGAGCGGCCCCGGGCGGTGCGCTGGAACAAGGCCAAGGAAATCGCCACCACCTGGGTCATCACCATCCCCGGCGCCGCGCTGGCCGCCATCCTGATCTACGCCGTGCTGCGCCTGTTCCTCGGGCCGGCTTAAGGAGAACCACCATGGACAGCAACGACGACGACCGCCAGAAGCCCATCTTCCGCCGCCTCTTCGACCGGGTCTTTCCCAAGGTGCCGGATTTCTTCCGCCTGCTGGCAGAACAGGCGATCCAGGTGAACCACACGGCCAACCTGCTGGTGGAATACATGGAGACCGGCGATGCGGCCATCGGCCAGCAGATCCGCCAGGACGAGCACGAGGCGGACCGGCTGAAGATCCGCAACCTGCACACCTTGAACGAGGCCTTTTCCACCCCCATCGACCGGGAGGACATTTACCGGGCGATCCTGGACATGGACGAGGTGGTGAACTACTGCAAGACCACGGTCAGTGAAATGAGCGTGCTGGAAGTGACGCCAGACAAGTTCGATCTGGAAATGGCCCTGCACCTGAAGGAAGGGGTGGATGCTCTGGTCGCCGGCTTCACCAAGCTGGCCACCCAGCCCGGCGCCGCCGCCCTCGATGCGGACATGGCGCGCAAGGCCGAGCGCAAGGCGGAGAAGTCCTACCGCCGCGCCATCGCCGCCCTCTTCCAGGGCGACGACTACATCACCATGTTCAAGCGGCGGGAAATCTACCGTCACCTCTCCAACGCTGCTGATCGCATGGCCAACTGCGCCAACACCCTGCACGACATCGTGGTGAAGATCACCTGACGGCGCCCCGGGCCGGCCCCCAGCCGGCCCTTATCGGCAGCCCAGCCTGCCGGCTGTCCTCTCACACGGCCAGCTCGACCAGGCTGTTGACCCGCTCCGGCTTCAATTCCCCATCCTCCCCCAGCAGGTCGTAGACCAGCAGGATCAGATGCACCCGCTTCTGCAGCGGGATGGTGGCCCCCAGGACCGCCAGCCGCTCCTCCACGGACTGTATGGCCCGGGCCAGGCGCAGGGATTCGGGCGGCACCGACTGGTCGTTCAGATGCATCGAGCCCTGGCCCGTAAGCAGCCAGTTGGCATTGATCCCGGCGCGGATCAGGCCGGCGATGGCTTCGGCGCCGGGCAGAGCCAGTTCGATCTCGTATTTGCGGTAGGTGCTCAAAGGAATACCAGATATGGAACATATCTCGACCTGTTTCAGGCCTAAGACTGCCCGCACTTCCTTCAACCTTTGCCCAAGCAATATTCCAGGAGCCATTATTATCTTTTTATAAATCAGATTGTTAACAATTAATGAAGGCCCCGGGCGCCAACCCGTATGCATCCAAATATGGCATTGACAACATTCCATATTTGGCATTAAATACTATCGTGGTCATAGTTATCCTTTGTTATCAGGAAAATCGGCCCATGCCGACTTTTCGCACAAGGGTTACCTGGGCACCGGGAGAGCAAGACAGCAAGAATCGGCGACACCGATTCCCAGACTGTTCAAGGGAGCACAGACAGGAAGGCCGGCCAGCCTAGTTTGCCGGCCTCCGGCACTGCGCCTCCGCAGGCAGTTCAATGTATCGCCTTTTTCCCCCGCCCAACAACCCGGGTAAACCTTAGGTAATCCCGAAGAAACACGGGCTTTTCCCCTGAATCACGCTGTTGCGACAGTTTCCAGCGATGGGAGACGGGGCACTGCTTCCCCAATTTCTTCGGCATATAACACGGAAAAAGATGACCGGAAGCGGCAGATGAATATTCGCAATCGATTATAGCAACAGGTCACCAGCCACCACCGAACGCAGATCAGGATCAAAAGAACATTTCGACAGGTGAGGTCCCCGCGATGAACGCCAGGCAGAACAGCAGTCCGCCCTCCGCGACAAAGCCGCAGCAGTTCCCCCATCCCCCTCTGGACCCGGAGGCGGTGGAGCTCATGGTGCGGCAGTGCATCCGCCACACCTGGTACATGATCGCGGGCTTTCTCGCCTCTTTTGGACTGATGTCCCTGCTTTTTGTTCTCCGCTAGGAGCCGGCCGATGCCAGTCACAAGCGCAAGACTGACGGGGCTGGACGACCAGGGTTCACCCCTGGTGATCAAGATCGACCAGGTGCTGGCCTACCGGGACCGCATCCACCACGCGCGTTGCCGGGTGGCCGCCAACCAGACCCTGGACGCCCTCAAGGATCTTGGCGTTTCCGCCCGGGTTTTCGGAAAACTGACCCAGCCCGGCAAAAAACTGCCTTATCCCTCCCCCATCGAACTTTGCATCGTGGAACCGGCGGCGGCGGACGGGGAACTGGCCTCCACCGTCGGCCAGACCATCCGCGACGTGGCCGGCCCCCTGGGCGTGCGCGTCCTGTGGCTGGAGCAGCTGACGCCGAAGATGCGCCTGCACATCCTCGAGCACGGCCGCAGCAGCCTGGGCGCAGGCAATGACAGCCCCTGCAACTCACCTTAAAACGACACTTCTGGCAGTTCGAGTACCCAGTTATGGATTTATCCGCCACAGATACGGGAGGGAGTCATGGCCAAACACCGGAGCCGCCACCGGCAAGGCAGAAAAGGGAATGAAGCGGTCACCACCGGCAAGGACGGGCACCTGTTCGACTTTGCCGAAATCGACGCGCTGCTGAACAAGAGCTATCGCCGCACCTGGCTGGTCCTACTGGCCCTGGGGGGAGCATTTTTCACCCTCTCGGCCATGGCCATGCTCAACTAGGCGATACCACCATGACCTCTCCGGCACCATTGATTCAGGAAGCCTTGCCCGGCGGCGACTTTGGCCCGGGCGACAAGCGGCAGCAGTACCGCAACCGGCTCTGCCGCGAGCGCAGTGCCGCCGCGGCCAACCGGGCGGTGGCACTGCTGGCGGAAATGGGCATCAAGTCCCGCATCTTCGGCCCCCTGACCAGGAACCGGGAGGATTTTTCCCCGGGCAGCGGCATCGACCTGTGCGTCTTCGACGAGAACCCTCTCAACGGCCCCGAAGGCCCCCGTTACCGGGACATCATGCTGGCCGTCAGCACGGCGGGTGAAGGCCTGCTGATCCAGGTCCACTTCCTCTCCCAGCTCTCGCCGCCCCTGGCCCGCACCGTGCAAAGCACCGGCCTGCCCCGGATCAACTGAGGCGGAACGGCTCCCCGCCGGGACTAGCCAAAAGCGGCCATCCGGGCCAAGATGTGGCCCCTTTGACCAGCGACCACTCCCATGAGCCATCCGCGTCATGACATCGACGTCAGCGAAGAAGCCGGCGTCCGCTATCTGCATTTCGGTTCCGACTGGGTCCAGGGGGCCATGCGCATCGCCCGGCCGTGGAACCTGGAACTGGCCTACACCCGGGAAATGATGGCCGGCCTGCTGCTGCGACAGGAGACGCCCTGGCCCCGCCACGCCCTGCTGATCGGCCTGGGCGCCGGCTCCCTGACCAAGTACATCTACCGCCACCTGCCCCAGACCCGCATCACCGTGGTGGAGATCAATCCCGAGGTGGAGCTGGTGGCCCGTTTCCACTTCAAGCTGCCCCAGGACCCGGCACGCCTGACCATCCACATCGATGACGGCGCCGCCTTCATGGCCGCCAGCCAGGAACAGTACGACCTGATCCTGGTGGACGGCTTCGATCCCGACGCCCGGGCCGGCGGCCTGGATACCGCCCCCTTCTACCAGCACTGCCGGGAACGGCTGACGGCCGACGGCCTGCTCAGCATCAACCTGCTGGGACGCAACCGGGGCTTTGCCGCCAGCGCCGAACGCCTGCGCCAGGCCTTCGACGGCCGCGCCCTGGTCTTCCCCTCCTGCGACAGCGGCAACGCCATTGCCTTCGCCGCATCCGGCAATCCGGTCGCCGTCGGTCTGGACGAACTGCGGACCCGGGCCGAAACGCTGAAGCGGGAAACCGGGCTCAACCTGCTGCCCACCGTGACCCGCCTGCAGATGGCCGGCAGCCTGGCCGGCGGACGCCTGAGTCTGTGACATGCACTGGCTGCACCTGGCCATCGCCATCGTCGCCGAAGTCATCGCCACCTCGGCCCTGAAAGCCGCCGCCGGCTTTACCCGGCCCCTGCCCTCCCTGGTGGTGGTGGCCGGCTACGGCCTCGCCTTCTACTTTCTCTCCCTGACCCTCCGGGTCATTCCCATGGGCGTCGCCTATGCCGTGTGGTCGGCCGTGGGCATCGCCCTGGTCTCCCTCATCGGCTGGCTGGTGTACGACCAGCGTCTGGACGCTCCTGCCTTGCTGGGGATGGGGCTGATCGTCGCCGGCGTCGCCGTGATCCAGCTCTTCTCCCGCACCGCCCACTAGGGGGCGACCCCTCAGCCGAGGAAGTCCTCGGCGAACCGGCCCTGGATGCGGTCGATCTCGCTGCGGTTGCGCAGCAGGGCATCGACGCAGTCGTGGTCGAACTTGCGCCCGGCCATCTCGGCCAGCATGGAAAAGGCCTGGTCGTTACTCCAGGCCTCCTTGTAGGGGCGCTCGCTGGTGAGGGCGTCGAAGACGTCGGCCACGGCGACGATGCGGGCCTCCACCGGGATGTCGTCGCCCCGCAGGCCATGGGGATAGCCGCTGCCGTCCAGGGACTCATGGTGGTGCAGGACGATGTTGCGCAGCATTTCCGAACGCTGCATGCCCTGGATGCCGAAATTTTCCAGCATGGAATCGACGATCTGCCGCCCCTTCACCGTGTGCTGCTGGATCTGCACAAACTCCTCGGGTTCCAGCCGGCCCGGCTTGAGCAGCAGGGAATCGGGCACCGCCACCTTGCCGATGTCGTGCAGGGGGGCGAAAAGGTACAGGTACTCGACGAAGGCATCGTCCAGCTTGAAGCGGGGTGCCACTTCCTGGGCAATGATGCGGGAGTAGTGGGCCATGCGCTCCAGGTGCGCCCCCGTCTCGAAATCCCGGATCTGGGCGATCTGGGTCACGGTGCGCACCGAGGCCATCAGGGTGCGCAGGCAGGCCAGTTCGTTGACCACCACCAGGGACAGCTGGTGCCCCACCATATTCAGGTGGTGCAGGGCCTGGGCGTCGAACACCCACTTCTGCCGGGAATTGAAGAAGAGAAAGCCGTAGAGAGCGCCGTTATGGGCCACCGGCATGGTGTAGCTGGCGCCGTAGCCGCTGCTGCGCACCCGCCGGGAATGCTCCCGCACCAGATCCTGGGACAGCACGTCCATGTCGTTGATGACCCGGGGGCGCCGGGAGGTGGCGATTTCCGTCAGGGACGAGGAGGCCGACAGCTTGCTCTCGTAGAAGGAAAGGGGCGCTTCCCCGTCGCTGGAATGGAGGAAGGTTTTCAGGTTGTCCGTCAGGGGCTCGTAGGAGGCGACGGCGATACGGTCGATGAATGGCAGGGACTGGCGCAGGTGGTCGTGAATCCGTTCCAGCTTCTCCTGCAGGGGCAGGGACTGGTGCAACAGGTCCAGCCCGTCTTCATGGGAGAAGACAGGCAGGTCCGGCAACAGCGCTGGAGGCTGGACAAGGGAAGAAACCACGGTCACGGTCGGATACCACCACACAGAGCGAAAGGCATTATACGAATCATAATCATCAAGCCGCAATATGACGGGTTGCTGACAAGCTGGATTAACCGGCGCAAGCAGACAGGCGCCGGGAAAAAAATGCAGCAAAAAACCTGCCACAAAACGGAAACGGCAGCGTAACCCCCGCATCGTATGGTCGGATTTTTCCCTGGGAAGACGCCATGCACGTACTGATGCTTTCCGATGTGTATTTCCCGCGCATCAACGGGGTTTCCACCTCCATCGAGACTTTCCGCCGGGAATTCGAGGCCGCCGGGGACCGGGTCACCCTCATGGTGCCCGACTACCCGGGCGCCCAGGCCGAGCCCGGCATCATCCGCATCGCCTCCCATCGCCTGCCCCTGGACCCGGAAGACCGGCGCATGGAACTGCGCACCATCCTGGCCCACGAGGAACAACTTCGGGGCATGGACATCGACCTGATCCACATCCAGACCCCCTTCATCGCCCACTACGCCGGCACCGCCCTGGCCAAGCGGCTGGGGGTTCCCTGCGTCGAGACCTACCACACCCTGTTCGAGGAATATTTCCACCACTACATCCCCTTCCTGCCCAAGGGCATGCTGCGGGGGCTGACCCGGCGCTTTTCCCGGCGCCAGTGCAATGCCCTGGACGGGGTCATCGTCCCCTCCACCGCCATGGCCGAGCGCCTGCAAAGCTACGGCGTCACCACGCCTCTGCGGGTGGTGCCCACCGGCATTCCCCTGCAACAGTTCGGCCAGGGCGACGGCGCCGCCTTCCGCCAGCGCCTCGGCCTGGCGCCGGAAACGCCGGTGGCCCTGTTCGTCGGCCGGGTGGCGGGGGAAAAGAACATCGACTTCCTCCTTCAGGCCCACCGCCTGGCCCTGCTGCGCCTGCCGGAACTGCATCTGGTGGTGGCCGGCGAGGGCCCGGCCCTGGCGGGTCTGCGGCGGCTGGCGGAGGCCCTGGGCACCAGCGACAAGGTCCGTTTCGTCGGCTACCTGCACCGCCGGGACGAGCTGCCGGCCTGCTATGCGGCGGCCGACGCCTTCGTCTTCGCCTCACGCACCGAGACCCAGGGCCTGGTACTGCTGGAGGCCATGGCCGAAGGGGTGCCGGTGGTGGCCCTCTCCATCATGGGCACCCGGGACATCCTCATGCCGGCGCGGGGCGCCGTCTCGCCGCCCGACGATCCGGCGGAGTTCGCCGAGGCCCTGGCCAACCTGCTGCAGAACCCAGAACAACGCCAGCGGCTGGCCCGGGAAGCCCGGGAATACGTGCTGGAATGGTCGGCCCCTGCCTGTGCCGGGCGCCTGCGCCAGGCCCTGGCGGAATTGCTGCAGAGCCGCATGAACACAGGGCCCCTGACCCCTTGCACATCTTCGCCAGTGGACTAACATGAGGGTGTTCTCCCACCCATTACACCCGCACAAAGGGGGGACGGTCCTACAACAACAAAATGCTTTCCTGGCCGCCCGACCGGCAACACCGGGGCCGAGCCGACAGACCGTCTTAGCAATACAGGAGGAGAATCCCATGCTGTCCTTAAAAGACTGCCTCGACTTCTGCGACATGGAGCAGGAAGAAATTTCTGCCATCGCCCAACACGAGCACATTCCCGTCATCGTCGCCGCCGAGCTGTGCGACACCCTGCTGCATACGGAAGAAGGGGTGCGCGATCTGCACTCCATGCTTCTGGACAACATCGCCACCGCCCTGGAACACGGGGAAGTGGAACGGGCCAACGAGCTATCCCGCACCTACCAGCACTTCCAGACCAGCCACCCTTTGGCGCCCAGAGCCTGAGGCGCTATTGACCGGCCCCAAGCCGGCCGGGATTCGGCGCCTTCTACTCTCCCCGGCGGCCGAATCCCACCTTCTTCCTGCACTCTGCGGCAGTCCTTGCGCCGCTTCCACCCACCTGCGCCGGCAGCGGCGATCCGGCCTGTGAGCCCCGGATCGCCGCCCGGCGGCAGAGACCCGGGACCACGCTTCAGGCTGCCAGCACTTCCTTGTGGGCCTGCTTCTCGTAGAGGAACTCCAGCACCGCCGCCCGGGCGGCGATGTATTTCGGGTCGTTGGCCAGGGCCAGGCGATTGCGCGGCCGCGGCAGGTCCACGCTGAGGATTTCGCCGATGGTGGCGGCCGGGCCGTTGGTCATCATGACGATGCGGTCCGACAGCAGCACCGCCTCATCCACATCGTGGGTGACCATGACCACGGTGGCCTGGGTGGCATCGCAGATCTTCATCAGCTCGTCCTGCAGCTTGGCTCGGGTCAGGGCATCCAGGGCGCCGAAGGGCTCATCCATGAGCAGCACCTTGGGCTGCATGGAAAGGGCCCGGGCAATGCCCACCCGCTGCTTCATGCCCCCGGAAATCTCGTGGGGGAACTTGGTCTCGGCGTGGGTCAGGCCCACCAGGGCCAGGGCGTCGTGGGTGCGCTGCTTCAGCTTGGCCTTGCCCTCCTTGGCAGCGAAAACCCGCTCCACCGCCAGGTAGACGTTGTCGAAGCAGGTCAGCCAGGGCAGCAGGGAATGGTTCTGGAAGACCACCCCCCGCTCCGGCCCGGGGCCGGCGATCTCCCGGCCGTCGCAGATGAGAGCACCATCCGTAGGCCGGGTGAGGCCGGCGATGAGGTTGAGCAGCGTGGACTTGCCGCAGCCGGAGTGGCCGATGAGGGCGATGAACTCCCCCTGGCGGATGGACAGATCCACGTCGCGCAGGGCGACGAACTTGCCTTTCTTGGTATCGAAGGTCTGGCCGACGGCTTCGATCTGGACGAATTTTTCCATGCTTACTTCTCCTCGTAGCTGAAGCGGTTGGCCAGCAGCACCAGGGCCTGCTCCAGCAGGAGCCCCACCAGGCCGACGACAAAGATGGCGATGATGATGTGTTCGACGTTGAGGTTGTTCCACTCGTCCCACACCCAGAAGCCCAGGCCGACGCCACCGGTGAGCATTTCCGCGGCGACGATCACCAGCCAGGCGACGCCGATGGAAAGGCGCACCCCGGTGAGCATGTAGGGCAGCACGGCGGGAAAGAGGATCTTGGTGAACACCTTCCACTCCGGCAGGTCCAGCACCCGGGCCACGTTCAGGTAGTCCTTGGGAATGCGCTGCACGCCCACGGCGGTGTTGATGATCATGGGCCAGATGGAGGAGATGAAGATGACCCAGATGGCCGCCGGGTTGGCCGCCTTGAACACCAGCAGGCCGATGGGCAGCCAGGCCAGGGGCGAGACGGGCCGCAGCAGGCTGATGATGGGCGACATCATGCGGTTGAGGAAATCGAAGCGCCCCAGCAGGAAGCCGGCGGGAATGCCGATCAGGGCGGCCATGCCGAAGCCGATGCCGACACGCTGCAGGGAGTTGAGGATGTTCCAGCCGATACCCATGTCGTTGGGACCGTTCTGGTAGAAGGGATCGGCAAAGAGCTGCACCGCCGAGGCCCAGGTCTTGGCCGGCCCGGGCAGCTGGGGGCTGGTCATGGAGACCAGGTACCAGAGGCCGACGAAGACGGCCAGGCCGATCAGGGGCGGCAGCACCACCTTGAGCACACCCACCAGGGCCTCGTTGCTGCGCCGGCCGGCGGCAGCCCGGGCCGGCTCCTGCGCCGATGGCGGCACCGGGGCCGCCGTCACGGAGGCGGCCGGGCCGCTCCCCACACTGCTGTCATTCATGGCCATGGCGGCTGCTCCCTGGTCTGTTGCATCGTTCGTCGGGCTGGCCGCCAGCGCGGTGTTGCCCTGAATCAAAGTCATCGTCGTCATGATCATTCCCCCATGCACGGATGGAGGCGGCCCCCGGCCCCGCCGGGACGGCCGCCGGTTGCTTTTAGGCGCGCACCTTGAAACTGGCGGCGTATTTCTTCGGGTCCTTGCCGTCCCACACCACGCCGTCGATCAGCTTGGAGGAACGCAGGTCGCTCTTGGGCACGGCCACCCCGGCCTTCTCCGCCGCCTGGCGGTACAGGCCCACCTGGTTGATGGCCTTGGCCACGCCCAGGTAGTCCGGATCGTCCTTGAGCAGGCCCCAGCGGCGGTGCTGGGTGAGGAACCACATGCCGTCGGAGAGGTAGGGGAAATTTACCTGGCCGTCGTTGAAGAACTTCATGTGGTTCTTGTCGTCCCAGGTCTTGCCGATGCCGTTGCTGTAGCGGCCCAGCATGCGGTCCAGGATCACGTCCACATCCGTATTGACGTAGGCCTTGGCGGCGATGGTCTCGGCCGTCTCCCGGCGATTGGCCAGGGAGGCGTCGATCCAGCGGGAAGCCTCCAGGATGGCGGCGGTGACGGCCACGGCGGTCTTCGGGTGCTTGGCCGCCCAGTCGGCGGTGGTGCCCAGCACCTTTTCCGGATGGTCGGTCCAGATGTCCTGGGTGGTGGCGGCGGTGAAGCCCACCTTGTCGATGATGGCCCGGGCGTTCCAGGGCTCGCCGACACAGTAGCCGTCCATATTGCCCACCCGCATGTTGGCCACCATCTGGGGGGGCGGCACGGTGATGGTCTTGACGTCCTTCATGGGGTTGATGTCGTGGGCCGCCAGCCAGTAGTAGAGCCACATGGCATGGGTGCCCGTGGGGAAGGTCTGGGCAAAGGTGAATTCCCGCTTCTCGCTGCTGATCAGCTTCTTCAGGGCGGCGCCGTCGGTGACGCCCTTGTCCTTCAGCTGGCTGGAGAGGGTGATGCCCTGGCCGTTGTTGTTGAGGGTCATGAGGCTGGCCATGTCCTTCTTCGGCCCGCCGATGCCCAGGTGCACGCCGTAGATGAGGCCGTACAGCACGTGGGCCGCATCCAGTTCCCCATTCACCAGCTTGTCGCGCACGGCGGCCCAGGAGGCCTCCTTGGTGGGCACGATCTTGATGCCATACTTCTTGTCGAAGCCCTTGGCCGCGGCCATGACCACGGAGGCGCAGTCGGTCAGGGGAATGAAGCCGATCTTCACCTCGGTCTTTTCCGGTGCGTCGGAACCGGCGGCAAAGGCGGCGGCACGCAGACCGGGAGTCAGGCCCATGAGCGCTGCTCCCAAGCCCAGGAGGCCGGCGGATTTGACGAACTCGCGGCGTTCCGCCGCCACGGCATCGGGTGCCTCGAATTGCTTTTGCTTGGACATTCCATGCTCCTTGACCTCAGAAAAAAGAAAAGGCGTCACACCCGCGTGAGAGGAGAGAGAACACGCGGATGGACGCCTTTGTCCGTTTGCCGGTCAGGGCTTCACTGCGCTGCCCGGCGTTGCTCGAACCGCCATTGGTCCGACTTACGACCTAGTTCAGCAACCACCGTGCCAGGCAGCAAAAATATCTGGAATTCACCGTTACTTCATATAGATAGCCACATTCCCACCACCCTGAAAAAATCCATCCGCGGCACCGGAGCGCACTGCTGCGGTGCGCCATGGCGTGACCGCCGCACAAGAAGGGGGAACCCGGGCCGGCGGTTGCAGCGACAGCGGAGGAAGGACAGCGGAATGGGGAGCGACGGCGGGAGAGGAAAGGGGAACGGCGAAAGCGCCGACCCCATCTATGACCAAACGCCTAAAGACACTGGCATCCGATGTTCTTATGATTATCGGGTTGTTGATGGCATGCAACACAAAATAATGCTCCCGCACGTATCGGGAGCGGGAGGGAAACATGGATATCCAGCAACAGCCCATGGAAGCCCCGCGTTTACTGTCGGGCTGGATGATGGGCAGTGCAGGCACGCAGGAAAACCACGACATCCTTTGGGACGACGTGGAGCATCTGCCCTCCGCCGCCGTCAGTTTTCTCCTCATCGCCCTGCCCCTCTCCCTGCTGCTGCCGGTGATGGCCAACTTCGCCGGCAACGCCTACGGCAACCGCATCATCGCCGGCTTCATTGCCCCCAGCTGGGAACGCCTGCTGCTCATCCTGGCCTGGGAACTGCTGATGGTGCCCCTGCTGGCGGGCGTCGCCCACCTGGCCGGGCGCTTCTTCCAGGTGCCGATGAACCGGCGCCAGGCCTTCCTGGTGGTGACCCTCAGCACCATTCCCCTATGGCTGGCCTCCCTGGCCCTGGCCGTGCCCAGCCTGATTTTCATCCTCATCACCGGCATGGTCGCCCTGGCCCTTTCCAGCTACGCCATGTACCGCTGCATCCGCCGCCTGCTGGCGGTGGAGGACGACTGCCTGGCCACCCTCTTCTGCGGCGTCATCATGGTCTGCGCCCTGCCGGCGTGGACCGTCATCCTGGCCCTGGTCCTGATCCACTAGACCAGGGCGCCATCGCCCCTGCCGGGGCCGCGTCCCGGCACAACCTCAGCCGACGGCGAAGGCCGGATATTCCTGGGCCTTCTCGAACAACTCCCGTTCCTCGAAACGCACGTGATCGCTCAGGGCTGTGGCGAAGGCTTCCAGGGCGCCCCGGTCGCCCCGGCCGATGCGCTCGGCCAGGCCCCGCAGCTGGGCGTGCTCGGCCAGGGTGCGGGCCACCAGCTGGTGCTCGCCGGCGGCTTCCAGCCAGGGCAGCAATTCCTCTTCCTCGCGCTGGAAGTGGGGTTCCAGCTCGGCGGCGAAGAGGCTCGACATCTGGCCCGCCAGGGCGTTCATGGCCGCCTGGTCGGCCGCCAGCACGGCCTTGCGGCAATCCAGGGACAGCTTGAGGGCGGTGTGGTGTTCGCGGGACAACTGCAACAGGGCGGGATGGCGTTTCATGGCGGACTCCCGGAAAGGGTGATGGGAGACAGTATGGCGCCGGACGGGGAACCGGGGCCAGGATGCAAATCAAACCCAGCATCACCCGGGTCAAAGCCAGGGATGGGCCGGCGGCCCGGCCTTCAGAGCAGGACCTTGGCCATCTCGATGACGTCCCGGGAGACCCGGGAGATGCTCTGGCCCCGGTCCATGGCCAGGCGGCGCAGGGCGTGGTAGGCCTCTTCCTCTTCCATCTTGCGGGTCTTCATGAGCAGGCCCTTGGCCCGCTCGATGATCTTGCGGTCGGACAGCTTCTGCGTGGTTTCCGCCAGTTCCCGGCGCAGGGCCAGGGTTTCCTCGAAGCGGGCCCGGGCCACCTCGACGATGGGCTTGATGCGGGCCGGGTCCAGGCCATCCACCACGTAGGAGGAGACGCCGGCCTTCATGGCCTCCCGGATCAGGCCCGAATCGTCGTCGTTGGCGAAGATGATCACCGGCCGGGGCATGTCCCGGTTCATGGCGGAAAGGTGTTCCAGGGTGTCCCGGCTGGGGCTGTCGGTTTCGATGAGGATGACGTCGGGCTTCAGTTCCTCCACCCTTCCCGCCAGGTCCAGGGACGAGGCCAGCACGGCCGCCACCTGGTGGCCGGCCTTGACCAGGCCGGCGCAGATGTCGGCGGCCCGGCTCTGGGATTCATCGATGACGAGAACGCGCAGCATGGGTCGGAGGATTCCTGAAAAGGCCTAGTCGAGGGCGAGGATGTGCTCGGCCATGGCGTCGATCACGCCCGGGGCTTCGCCGATGGCGCCGGCGATGTGGATGCTGAGCTGGGGATGCTGCCGTGCCGCGGCTTCCACCTGCAGGGGCAGGTCCCGCTTCAGGTGGCCGCTCTGGGCCATGAACATGGGCGCCAGGCGGATGCTGGTGACGCCCTCGTCGGCCAGCTGGGCGACGCACTGTTCCAGGGTCGGTTCCATGAATTCGAGGAAGGCCAGGGCGACGCGGCGCTGGGGCTCCCGCGCCTGGATGGCGCGCTGCACGCGCTGCATGGGCTCGGCCCACTGGGGGTCCCGGGCGCCGTGGCCGAAAAGGATGAGGGCAGTTTGGATCATGTCTGGATTATGGGTGAAGGCAAGGGGCGAGGGAATTGATCGATATCGCCTTTTGCCGCAGCCGGCAAAGGCCGCGACGTCCCCTGCTTCGGCCGCCGGAACGGCCATTGGTTCCATGCCATCGCCAGGAGGCAGCAGGGACGGACTTCTCCGCCATGGCATGGCCGTCAGGCCCGTCCCTTCTGCCTCTCCGGGCATGGCCGTTTCCCTGTCAGGCCTGGAGCCAGACCCGGCCGTCTTCCACCTTCACCTGGAAGCGGGCGGTACAGCCCTGGTCCGGCGCCACCGCCTCGCCGCTGGCCAGCTCGATGTTCCAGCTGTGCAGGGGGCAGGTCACCCGCTGGCCGTGCACGATGCCCTGGGAGAGGGGCCCGCCCTTGTGGGGGCACTTGTCGTGGAGAGCGAAGACGGCATCGCCGTCGGTGCGGAACACGGCAATATCGCCGCCCGGGTGCTGCACCACCCGGGAACCCAGCAGGGGGATGTCTTCCAGGGCGCAGAGGTTTTTCCATTGGCTCATTTTTCGTTCCTTAAAACCGTTTTGCCACAGAGGGCACAGAGAACACCGAGAGAATCGTGCCGGCCTGCCGGCTTAGAAGGCCAGGGGCTCGAATTCACGCCGGGCCGGGGCTTCCTGGTGCTCGGCCCAGGGATCGGCGGCATCCTTGAGGGAATCGAGCAGGCGGGCGTGCAGGGCCTTGCGGTTGTCCTCGTCCTCCACCACCAGGCGCTTGACGTGGTCCAGGCCCACCCGCTGCACGTAATGCACGGTGCGCTCCAGGTAGAAGCCCTCCTCCCGGTAGAGCTGGAGGAAGGCGCCGGAGTATTCCTTGACCTCTTCGGCGGTGGCCACCTTGCACAGGAACTGGGCCGCCTCGGTCTTGATGCCGCCGTTGCCGGCGACGTGGATTTCCCAGCCCGAATCGACGGCGATGATGCCCACGTCCTTGATGCCGGATTCGGCGCAGTTGCGCGGGCAGCCGGAGACGGCCAGCTTCACCTTGTGGGGGCTCCACATGTCGAACAGCATCTTCTCCAGCTCGATGCCCATGCCGGTGGAGTCCTGGGTGCCGAAGCGGCAGAACTGGCTGCCGACGCAGGTCTTCACGGTGCGGATGGACTTGCCGTAGGCGTGGCCGGAGACCATGCCGGCCTGGGCCAGGTCGGCCCACATGTGAGGCAGGTCCTCCTTCTTCACCCCCAGGAGGTCGATGCGCTGGCCGCCGGTGACCTTGACCATGGGCACCTGGTACTTGTCCGCCACGTCGGCGATGGCCCGCAGTTCGTTGGGCGTGGTGACGCCGCCCCACATGCGCGGCACCACCGAATAGGTGCCGTCCTTCTGGATGTTGGCGTGGGCCCGCTCGTTGATGAAGCGGCTTTGCGGATCGTCCATGGCCTCGTGGGGGAAGGTGGAGATGAGGTAGTAGTTGAGGGCCGGGCGGCACTTCTCGCAACCGTTGGGATTCTTCCAGGCCAGGGCTTCGATCACCGCCGGAATGGAGGTCAGGTGCCGCTCCCGGATGGCCTGGCGCACGGCCCCGTGGCTGTGCTCGGTGCAGCCGCACATGGGCTTCTCGGCGCTGCTGGCGGCCTGGTAGGCGCCACCCACGGTGGAAGCCAGGATCTGCTCCACCAGGCCGGTGCAGGAACCGCAGGAGGCGGAAGCCTTGGTGTGCTTGCGCACCTCGTCCAGGGTGAACAGCCCCTTCTCCTTGATGGCCTTGACGATGACGCCCTTGGTGACGCCGTTGCAGCCGCACACCTCGGCGCTGTCGGCCATGGCGGCGGCCTTGTTGTGGCCCTGGTGGCCCGTGTCCCCCAGGTTGCTCTGGCCGAACATGAGGTGGTCGCGAATCTGGCTGACGTCCTTGCCCTCCCGCAGCAGCTGGAAGTACCAGGAACCGTCCGCCGTGTCGCCGTAGAGCACGCCGCCCACCAGCTTGTTGTCCTTCAGCACCAGGCGCTTGTACACGCCGCCGGCCGGGTCGTGCAGAACGATGTCCTCGGTGTCGCTGCCGCCCATGAAGTCGCCGGCGGAGAAAAGGTCGATGCCGGTGACCTTCAGCTTGGTGGAAGTCACCGAGCCCTGGTAGCGACCGATGCCGTAACCGGCCAGATGGTTGGCGCAGACCTTGGCCTGCTCGAACAGCGGCGCCACCAGGCCGTAGGCGATGCCGCGATGGCTGACGCATTCGCCCACGGCGTAGATTTTCGGATCGTAGGTCTGCAGGGTGTCGGAGACGACGATGCCCCGGTTGCAGTGAATGCCGGAAGACTCGGCCAGGGCCGTGTTGGGGCGGATGCCCACCGCCATCACCACCAGGTCGGCGGGAATCTGCATGCCGTCCTTGAAGCGGATGGCCGCCACCCGGCCGCTCTCGCCGGCGATGAGGGCTTCCGTGTTCTTCTGCAGCAGGAATTTCAGGCCCCGCTCCTCCAGGGACTGCTGCAGCATGCGCCCGGCCACCTCGTCCAGCTGGCGCTCCAGCAGCCAGGGGCCGACGTGCACCACGGTCACGTCCATGCCCCGCAGCTTGAGGCCGTTGGCCGCTTCCAGGCCCAAGAGGCCGCCGCCGATGACCACCGCGTGGCGATGGGTCCTGGCCGCCTCGATCATGGCGTCGGTGTCGGCGATGTCCCGATAGGCGATCACCCCCGGCAGGTCGTTGCCGGGGATGGGCAGCATGAAGGGGTTGGAGCCGGTTGCCAGCAGCAGGCGGTCGTAGGACTCCACCGTGCCGTCCTCGGCGACGACCTGGCGCCTGACCCGGTCCACCTTGGTCACCTTCTTGTTGAGGTGCAGCTTGATGCCGTTGTCGGCGTACCACTGCAGATCGTTGAGGACGATCTCGGGCACCGTCATCTCGCCGGCCAGGACCGGGGAAAGCAGGATGCGGTTGTAGTTGGGATGGGGTTCGGCGCCGAAGACGGTGATGTCGTAGTGGTCCGGGGCGATCTTCAGCAGCTCTTCCAGGGTGCGCACGCCGGCCATGCCGTTGCCCACCAGCACCAGTTTGGGTTTGTTCATGAAGCACTCCTTCGGTCGCCGGCTTCCGGGGTGCGGGACGGGCCTCGGACGGCGCCCGCGCCATTGCGGTACGCCGTCGTGCCCTCCCGCAACGCCATCAGGCAGCGAGAGAAAACATTGAAGGGCAGTGCTTCACGTTGACCCCGAGGGCCACACCACCGGCAGTCCCGCCGCCCAGGCGACAGGAGTACGCCTGAGATTTAGCAATCGCCATGCCATTCCGTAAGCACATGATTTAAATGAGATAACACCAAACCCGCCGCCCGCTCCGCCGCACACAACTGGTGCATCGCCGCCTCGCCCTGCCCCGCCAGCGGGCGCCCGGCACCGTCCCTCGGCTGCCGCCCGCCGCCGGTCCCCTGCTGGCCCAAAGGCCTATTTGAGGAAGTCCGGGCCCATGCCAGAATGGGCCGACAGACGAGTGCTTCGTGCGCCCCATCCCAATGGAGAACGCCATGGCTCCCGAAAACAGTACCGCCCCCCCCAACCGCCCGCCCCTGGTGCGTCCCGGACGCAGCCTGCTGGTCGGCTGGCTGCTCCTGGTGGCCATCATCATCGGCCTGGTCTTCCGGGAAATCGGCGAAACCCGGGAACGCCTCTACAACGCCGCCTGGGACAACCTCAGCACCCTCAACCTGGCCCTGCTGGAACAGATGGAGCGGGCCATCACCGCCACCGACCAGGCCCTGCTCAACGCCCGCCAGGAAGTGGCCGCCATGCCGCCACTGGTGGCGGAGAAAAACCCGGCCCGGCGCGAGGAGCAGGCCCGGCGCGAGGAGCAGGCCCGGCGCCTGCACCAGCTGCTGCGCAGCCAGGTCACCGCCACCCCCTTCGTCACCAACCTGGTGCTGGTGGACGCCCAGGGCAATGTGCTGGCCCACTCGGCCCGCCACCCGGTACCCGCCATGAACGTGCGGGAGCGGGAATACTTCCGCCGTCTGCGCGACACGGCCGAGGCCGAGCCCCTCATCTCGCCCCCCACCCGCACCCTGCTCGACGGCTCCCAGCGGCTCATCTTCTCCCGCCGCCTGGTGGGGCCCCGGGGCCATTTCGCCGGCGTCATCCTGGCCAGCGTCAGCCTGGCCGATGTGGTCTCCTTCTACCGCTCCGTGCTGCACCTGCCCGGCGGCGCCGTGGCCCTTTACCACAGCAACACCACCCTGCTCGCCCGCTACCCGGAAATGCCCGACAGCCTGGGCCATGCCTACCCGGAACAGGACCTGTTCCTGCGCACTCCCGGCCGCGGCGCCAGCGGCACCCTGCTGGAAACCAGCTCCATGGATGGGCGCCAGCGCCTGAAAAGCTTCCGCGAGGCCAAGCGCTATCCCATCCTGGTCTCCGTCTCCCAGGAGGAAAGCGAACTGCTGCGCCCCTGGCGCGCCACCACCCTGCACATCATCCTCATGGGCCTGGGCAGCATCGTCCTCTGCTCCCTCTTCATCGGCCTCATCTGGCGCCAGCTGCAACGCCTGGAGGAACAGGCCCGGGCCCTGCGGGAAAGCGAAGGGCGCTTCCGCAACCTGGTGGAACGGGCCGGCGACGCCCTCTTCCTGCACGACCCCGGCGGCCGCATCGAGGACGTGAACCAGCAGGCCTGCGACAGCCTGGGCCTGCCCCGGGAGGAGCTGATCGGCAGCAATATGGACGCCTTCGAGGTCGGCATTCCCGCCGCCGAACTGCACCAGCTGTGGCACAACCTGGACACCAACGCCCCGGTGACCCAGGAAGGCCGCCACCGCCACCGCCTGGGCCACGAATTCCCGGTGGAGATGCGCATCGGCGCCTTCGCCTCCGGCGGCCGCCGCCTGATCCTGACCCTGGCCCGGGACGTCACCGAGCGCCAGGCCTACCAGGAGAAGCTGCGCCAGCAGGCCCTGCACGACGGCCTCACCGGCCTGCCCAACCGGGTCCTCTTCAACGACCTCCTGGGCCAGCTGCTGGCCCAGTCGGAACGGCAGGAGCGGGCTTTCGCCCTGCTCTTCGTGGACCTGGACCATTTCAAGGAAGTGAACGACACCCTGGGCCACGCCGCCGGCGACCGGCTGCTGCAGGAAGCGGCGGCCCGCCTGCGGGGCTGCCTGCGCAAGGCCGATACGGTGGCCCGCCTGGGGGGCGACGAATTCGCCGTGCTCCTGGCAGAGGTGGCGGGGGCCGAGGATGCAGAACAGGTGGCGGAAAAGATCGTCGCCGCCATGAACCGGCCCTTCCCCCTGCCGAACGGCGAGGGCCACGTCTCCGCCAGCATCGGCATCGCCCTCTACCCGGAAGCCGGCAAGGACGCAGAAACCCTGCTGCGCCACGCCGACTGGGCCATGTACCAGGCCAAGTCCGGCGGCCGCAACGGCTACCGGCGCTACCGGCACGTGGTGGGGGAAACGACTCTGGGCCAGGGCCTGGGGCTGTAAGCCATCGGGCCGGGCAGCACCCGGCTGGGAGCCAGGCGGGACGGGCCTGACGGCGATGGCATCGTCGGGAGCCTTATCCCGCGGGCCTCACCGCCATGGCAGACCCCTTAGGCAAGCCCTATTTGCCTGGCAGGGCGGTGCCGGGCGGGGCGGGAGACACGGCCCCGGTCATCGCACCCGAGGCATTCGCCCCGCTCGCCCCCGGTGCCGCCGGCAGGGCGCCGATGGCCGCCAGGATGGCCCGGGCCACCCCTTCCCGCTTCGGCAGATCCGCCATCCGCCCCGGCGTATCCAGGTTGAGGGCGAAGAACACCGGTCCCTGGGGCCACTCCACCCAGCCCACCCACCAGCCGATGCGGCCGTCCCAGCCGGTCTTGGCCCGCAGGATCCAGTCGCGGCCGGCCTCCACGATCATCACGTCCTTCACCAGCCGCTGGTGGGCCAGGGCCAGCGGCAACTGATTGCGGTAGAGGCGCTCGAGAAAGGCCACCTGCTCCTCGGCGGAAATGCGCAACTTGCCGTCCAGCCAGTAGCCGTCCTCGCCGCCGGACGGCTCGGCGTTGCCGTAGTCCATGGCCTGCAGCAGGCGCCGGGCCCGGGCCTCGCCGATCTGCCGGGCAAAGCCCTGGTACACCCAGACCACGGATGCGCGCATGGAGGAACGCAGGTCCTGGTCCCGGTTCCAGGCCGGGATGGCGCGCTGCACCCCGTCCCAGGGCAGGACCTGGAATTCGTCCCGCAGCACGCCGCTCTCCAGGGCCATCAGGGCATGGGCGATCTTGAAGGTGGAGGCGGGCACATAGCGCCGCGCCGCCCGCTCCGCATCGTAGCGCCACAGGCGGTGGCCGCCGCCGCGCCGGTCCGCCACCACCATGGTGCCGCGGGCCTCGGCGGCGGCGAAGAAGGCGCCCCACTCGTGCCGCTCGTCCGCGGTTTCCGCCCGGGCGGCAACGCCGCCCCCCAGCAGGAGCAGACAGAAAACCAGGGACCGAAGCATGCAAAATTTCATCATGGGCGCCTCACGACCTCAGCCCGGCACGGGGATGGCCGGCATGGAAAAGGGAAAGCCGCCGCCCGGCCCCAGCCACCACAGCAGCAGGGCCAAAACCGCCAGATTGGCCGCCACTGTCAGCCAGAACCAGGTACGGAAGGGCTGCTTGCGGCTTTTGTGACGCAGCCAGGCCTGGGCCAGCCAGGCTCCCGGCCAGCCGCCGAGCAGGGCCAGGCCATGCAGGGTGGCCTCGCTGATGCGCCAGGCACGGCGCCGGGCCGCCGACTTGTCCCAGGCGTACACCAGCAGGGTGAGCAGGCTGAGGGCGGCGTAATGGAGCGGCAGCAGGGAGAGGATCGGGGCGGATGACAAGGCAGGCTCGCGGCAAGGGTTCGGCATGGGGCGCATGACGCCGGGAAAACTGGCGGATAATGCGCCTTCCCGCCCCTCCCGCACAACCGGGAGGCCACCGCCGTACCCTGCCCTGCCCACCGGATCCGCCATGCCCAGCCTCAAAGCCCGCGCCGTCATCTTCCTGCTCAAGCACCGCCACTGGTTCCGCCTCAAGGCCCGGCGCGAGAGCATCACCTTCGACACCTCCATCCCGGCCCTGCGGGCCCAGGTGGAAAAATCCGGGGTGATCTTCGGCAAGCTGCCCCCCGACATCGCGGTGGACAGCTTCAACCTGGGCAGCATGAGCCTGGAGTGGATCCGCCCGCGGGACGACGCCGGCGGCAGCGCCATGCTCTATTTCCACGGCGGCGGCTACGTCATGGGCTCCCACCGCTCCCACCGGGCGGCGGTGGCCAAGTTCGTCGCCGGCAGCGGCGTGCCGGCCCTGGTCTTCGATTACCGGCTGGCCCCGGAGCATCCCTTCCCGGCCGCCCTGGACGACGCCCTGGCGGCCTGGGAGTGGCTGCTGGCCCGGGGCCAGGACCCGGCCAGGGCCGTCTTTGCCGGCGATTCGGCCGGCGGCGGCCTGCTGCTGGCGGCCCTGCTGGCCCTGCGCGACAAGGGCCGGCCCCTGCCGGCGGCGGCGGTGGCCCTGTCGCCGTGGACCGATCTCACCAGCAGCGGCCCCTCCTACCAGGAATCGGACCCCCTGGCGCCGGACGGCTGCTGGGAGGTTTTCAGCCGCTACTACGCCGGCGAGCGGGACCGGCGCGAGCCCCTCATCTCGCCCCTCTTCGGCGACCTGCAGGGCCTGCCGCCCCTGCTGCTGCACGCCGGCGGCGCCGAGATCATGCGCGACGACGCCATCAGCTTCGCCGCCAAGGCCCGGGCGGCGGGCGTGGAGGTGCGGCTGGAGCTGGGGAAAGGCATGTTCCACTGCTACCCGGCGGTGGCGCCCCTGTTCCCCGAAGCCACGGCGGCCCTGGCCGACTGCTGCGCCTTCATCCGCCAGTACGCCAGGGGCTGAAGGGCACCGGCCTGGAAAGCAGAAGGGGCGGCCTTTGCAGCCGCCCCTTGTCGTTCAAGCCCGTCCCTGCTGGCTGCCAGGGCAGGCCACTTTTCAGCGCAGCAGCCGGCCGCTGTTGCCGACGATGGTCACTTCGGAGAAGCGGGAGCCCAGGTGCTTGCCGGAGAAATCCAGGAGGAAGCCCCCCGCATCCCAGGGCGCCATGGATTCCAGGGCGCTCACCAGCTTTTCCCGGGTCGGCTGGGGCCCGGCCCGGCGCAGGCCTTCCACCATGGCCTTGGCGGCGATGAAGCCTTCCAGGTTGGTGTAGGTGATGCCGCCCTTGGGCTTCAGCGCCGGCGGCAGGGCGTCGAACTCCCGCACCACGCCGCTGGAGGCGCTCCAGGGATAGGGCGTCACCTGGGAGATGGCGATGCCCGCCGCCTCCGCCCCCATCTCCGCCTGCAGGGCCTTGTAGCCCACCACGGAAAGGGCGAAGAACTGGGGCTGCTTGCCGGTGGCCCGCATCTGTTTGACGAACAGGGCGGTGGGCTTGTAGGTGCTGATCATGACCACGGCCTGGGTGTCGGCGGCGGCGATGGCCTTGACCGCCTCGGTCACGTCGTTCTTCACCTTGTCGAAGCTGCCGCTGGCGATGACCTTCAGGTTGCGCTTCTTCAGGGCCACCTCCACGCCCTTGAGGCCGGCCTTGCCGAAGGCGTCATTCTGGTAGAAGACGGCGATGTGGTTGATGCCCAGGGTGGTCAGCTGGTCCACGATCTTTTCCGTCTCGTCGCCGTAGCTGGCCCGCAGCCAGAAGGTCTGGGGCGAGGCCTGCTCCCGCAGCTCATCGGCCCCGGTGTAGGGCGCCACCGAAGGCACGCCCCGCTCGTTCACCAGGGGCATCAGGGCCGTGTAGTTGGCGCTACCGAACATGCCGAGAAAGGCGAAGACGCCCTCCTTGTCCAGCAGCTGCTTGGCGTTCTCCACGCTCTTTTCCACCACATAGCCGTCGTCCAGGGTCACCAGCTCGATACGGCGGCCGTGGATGCCGCCCTTGCTGTTGATCCACTTGAGATAGGCCTGGGCCCCGTCCCGGTACTCGCTGCCCAGTTCGGCCAGGGGCCCGCTGAGGGGCAGGGACTGGCCCAGCTTGATGACATTGCCCTGCTGGGCATGAAGCGACGTCGCCAGCAGGGCCCCACAAACGAAATAGAGCCCCGTGAGGGCTCGCCGTAGCGCCTTCATCCACAATCTCCTTTGGTGTCTCGATGCCGCCTGGTAGGGGACCGGTATGCTCCGGTTCGGGCCTCGTTCGCTGACGGGCTGGCCACAGTCTAGGAAGGGACGCAGCGGGAGATTGTCATCTGCACGACAATTGGCCCCAGGCCCCGCCTGGCCTGCATCGGCGGCGGGCGGCGGGGAGCCGGCAAGGACTGGCGGCGATGACCGGAGCATCCGCCGGCGCCTTTTCCATGGCACCATGGCCGACCCCCAACCGACCCGAGGAGATCCCATGCCCTACGTCAATATCCAGATCACCGCCGGCGCCAGCCGGGAACAGAAGGCCCGCCTGGTGGCGGAAGTCACCGACAGCCTGGTGCGGGTGCTGGGCAAAAAGCCGGAACACACCCACATCGTGATCCAGGAAATCGCCGAGGAAAACTGGGGCTTTGCCGGCCTGCTCACCGACGACTGGAAGCGGCGCCAGGGCTGAGCCCCCAAAACAAAACCCGCCTGGCGGCGGGTTCGGGCGGAGCGCGGCCCCACGGCCAGGGCCGGGACGGTCTAGACAGTGGTCAGGCCGTTGCCTTCCACCGCCACAATGGCCTTGGCCTGGTTGAAGTCTTCCGCATAGCCGCTGGCGTAGAGGCAGCAGGCCAGCTGGTTGGCCAGGGGCAGGGGCAGGCTGGCCTGGCCGTCCAGCACCTTGCGGATCCACTGGGCGGTGACCTTGGCGTCGCACTCCTCCGGCAGGTTGGGCAGGGCCTTGAGGCTTTCGTGCTCGGCCTCGAACAGCACCTCGCACTGCTCCTCGTGCAGGTACTCGATGCGCGGGCGGCGCTTGGGATTGGCGAAGGGCTCCCCTTCCGAGGCCCGCAGCAGCAGGGCCCGGCCGCCGCCATAGGAGAGGATGTCGCGCATCAGGTCCATGTAGGCCGGATGGGTGGCGGCCCCCAGCAGGACGCCGCCGCCCTTGAAGGGGTCGAGCATCTTCACCAGGCTGTGGGCGCTGTTGCGCAAGCCCAGGCGGCTGCGCAGGGAAAGCAGGTTGTGCAGCCCCGGGCTGAGCACGTTGAGGGGCACGAAGGCCACGCCGTAGCCGTCCATGGCCTGCTGCACGGCGCTGTGGCTGGCGCAGGGCATCAGGCCCAGTTCGCGGAAGACGTGGGCCGAGGTGACCCGGCCATAGCCTTCGAGCAGGCCGTGCACCAGCACCGGCACGCCGAAGCGCTGCAGCAGCAGGGCCAGCAGGGGCGTCAGGTTGGCCCCCTTGCGGGCGCCGTTGTAGCTGGGAATGACCACCGGCCGGATGCGCCCGGGAGGCGGCCGCAGGGCATGGACCCGCTCGCTGGCGGCGGCCAGGAAGCCGATCATTTCCTCGGCGCTCTCGCCCTTGACCCGCAGGGCGATGGTGATGGCCCCCAGTTCCAGTTCGGGCACACCGCCGTCGAGCATGGCGCCGTAGAGCAGTTGGGCCTCCTCCTGGGTCAGGTCCTTGGCGCCCTCGGCGCCGCGGCCGAGTTCCTTGATGAAGTGGGCGTAATTCATGGGCGTCTCCCCGGTTTTCCTTGTCTTTCCCTCAGGCAGCCTGGGGGGATGTCTTGGCAACGATGATTTTCTTCACTTCGGGCAGGCAGCCGCCGCAGAAGGTTCCGCATTTTAGCTCGTTCTGCAGGCCGTCCAGGTCCAGGCCCCTGGCGATGCCGGCCTCGATCTGGGCCTGGGTGATGTCGGCGCACTTGCACACCACCGGGCTGGCGCGCAGCAGCTTGGCCGGCGGCGTGCTGATGGGCGCCACCGCCCAGCGCAGCAGGTCCGGGTCCAGCACGTCGTCGGAGATGGCGTCCTTGAGCCAGGCCAGGGCCTGGGTCTCGCCGGCCAGGCGCACCCCGAGCAGGTGGCCGTCCCGGGCCAGGGCCCGCTTGCCGATGTGGCGGCGGCGGTCGGCGTAGACGATGGCGCCCTCCTCCCGCTCCAGGTCGAAGAGGGCGTCGATCTCCCGGATCTGGGCCTCGTCCAGGGGCGCCTCTGCCGCGGCGCGGAACACCACCAGGGGCTGGCCGCGGCCATAGAGGCCGACGCTGGCGTAGGGGAAGCGGGGCAGCAGGCGGCGCGCCCGTTGAAGCAGGGCCAGGCTGGAGGCCAGGGCGTCGGGCCCCTCCCCGGCCCGCACCACGGCCAGGGGCCAGGGCAGGTCGGCCTTTTCCACCTGCACCGGGGCGTGCTTCAGCTCGGGCTGCAGGGAAATGGGATCGCAGGCCGGGCCGGTGAAGGCATTGGCGCCGGCACCGTGCATGAAGCGGCTGCCCCAGTGCATGGGCAGCCAGGCCCGGCCCTTCTTCAGGCCGGCCACGGCGGCCACCCGCAGCACCAGGCTGTCGCGGCCGTTGCTGACCCGGGCCAGGTCGCCGTCCTCCAGACCCCGGTGGCGCAGGTCGCAGGGATGCATGGCCAGCACCGCCTCCTCGGCGCCGTGGAACAGGCGCGGCACGGTGCCGGTGCGGCTCATGCCATGCCACTGGTCCCGCAGGCGGCCGGAAAGGAGGCTGATGGGCTGATCCACATCGGTGGGCTCGGCCACCTCCTGGTGCTGCACCGGAACGAAGCGGGCGCGGCCGGAAGGCGTGGGGAAGCGGCCGTCGGCGTAAAGCCGGGGCAGCCCGGCCTCGGCCCCTGCGGGGAAAGGCCACAGCTGGGGCCCGCGCTGCTCCAGGAGGCCGTAGGAGAGACCGGTGATGTCCAGGTCCCGGCCCCGGGTACTGTCCCGGTGCTCGTTGAAGATGGCTTCGGGGCGGCGGTAGGGGAACAGGCGGCGGGCCTCGTCGCCCCGGCCCAGTTCATCCCCCAGACGGTGGGCGAAATCGACGGCGATGGCCCAGTCGGCCCGGGCCTCGCCGGCCGGCGCCACGGCGGCCCGCACCCGGGAGATGCGGCGCTCCGAATTGGTCACCGTACCTTCCTTCTCGCCCCAGCTGGCGGCGGGCAGCAGCAGGTCGGCGTAGGCGGCGGTGTCGGTGTCGCCGTAGGCTTCCTGCAGCACCACGAATTCCGCCGTCTCCAGGGCGGCCCGCACCCGGGCCTGGTCCGGCAGGGAATGGGCCGGGTTGGTGCAGGCGATCCACAGGGCCTTGACCTCGCCCCGGCCCACGGCCTCGAACAGCTGCACGGCGGTAAGGCCGGGCTTGGCCGGCACTTCGGGCACCCCCCAGAAGCGGGCCACTTCGGCCCGGTGTTCGGCGTTGCCCAGATCCCGGTGGGCGGAGAGCAGATTGGCCATGCCCCCCACTTCCCGGCCGCCCATGGCGTTGGGCTGGCCGGTGAGGGAGAAGGGGCCGGCGCCGGGCCGGCCGATGTGGCCGGTAGCCAGGTGCAGGTGGATCAGGGCGGCGTTGTTGTGGCTGCCGTGGCGGGACTGGTTGAGGCCCTGGCACCAGAGGGACAGGCTGGCCTTGGAGAGGCCGAACCAGCGCGCCGCCTGGACGATGTCCTCGGCCGGGATGCCGCAGATCTGGGCCGCCACGGCGGGGCTGTAGTCCGCCGCAATCGTTTCCAGGGCGGCAAAGCCTTCGGTGTGGGCGGCGATGTAGTCCCGGTCCACCAGGTTCTCGGCCAGCAGCACGTGCAGCATGGCGTTGTAGAGGGCGATGTCGGTGCCGGGCTTCAGGGCCAGGTGCAGGTCGGCGATGGCGGCCGTCTCGCTGCGGCGGGGGTCGGCGACGATGATCTTGAGTTCGGGATTGGCCTCCCGGGCATCCTCGATGCGGCGGAAGACGATGGGATGGGCGGCGGCCGGATTGGCGCCGGTGATGAACAGGCACTGGGCCAGGCCGATGTCCTCGTAGCAGTTGGGCGGCGCGTCCACGCCCAGGGTCAGCTTGTAGCCGGAGGCGGCGGAGGACATGCAGAGGCGGGAGTTGGTGTCGATGTTGTTGCTGCCGATGAAGCCCTTCACCAGCTTGTTGAAGACGTAGTAGTCCTCGGTCAGCAGCTGGCCGGAGACGTAGAAGGCCACCGCCTCCGGTCCGTGCTCGGCGATGACGGCGGCGAAACGGCGGGCCGCCACGGCCATGGCCTGCTCCCAGCTCACCCGCTGGCGCGGCTGGTCGCGGCGGGTGCGCACTTCCGGATAGAGGGCCCGGTTGGCCTGACGGGTGCCGGGGGCGGCGGTGAGGTGCAGGGTCGCCCCCTTGGCGCAGAGGCGCCCCTGGTTGGCCGGGTGCTCCGGGTCGCCGCGCACGTCGGTGATGCGGCCGTCGCGGCTGTCGATGAGGACGCCGCAGCCGGTGCCGCAGTAGCAGCAGGTGGAAGGGGTGACACTGGGGGGAAAGTGGCTTTCATTTGGCATGGTCTGGGCTCCTGCCCCAACACAGCAACAGCCATGCCACCATTAATAATCAATGGGTTACCAATAAACGACAGCGAATCCGCCAGGAGAACGGCTGGATTTCGGCCCCAGCTTGGCGCATCCCGCGCCAGCTTGGTGCGCCAAAGAAAAACCGCCTCGGCTTGGGGCGCGAGGCGGTTTCCGGTGGAGCGGCGGGGAGTACCTAAGAAGGAAAACCCCCGCTCACTTCACCCGCTGCAGGTGGGGACGGCCGCTGGGCGGTGCGGCCGGCGGCTCCGGCGGGGTCTCGTCGCCGGCATCCGCCACCACTTCGCCCTCGCCTTCACCTTCTTCATCCACCTCGAAGGCCATGCCGGCCCCGTTTTCACGGGCGTAGATGGCCACCACATTGCCCACCGGCACCGACAGATCCCGGGCCACACCGCCGAAACGGGCGGCAAAGCTGATCAGCTCGTTGCTCATGTTGAGGTGGGAAGTGGCGTCGCCGCTGATGTTGAGGACGATCTGGCCGTCCCGCACGTACTCGCGGGGCACCAGGGTCCGGTCATCCACGGCCACTGCGATGTAGGGGGTAAAGCCGTTGTCCACGCACCATTCGTAAATGGCGCGGATCAGGTAGGGCTTGGTGGAGGGCAGTTGCATGACAGTCTTCCGCTGAATGGCGCCGACCGGTCCGGCCGACGCACCGGCACCGCAGGCGCCGGCCTGGAGAAAAGACGGGGACACCGTGGCGGCGCCCCCGTCAGTTCGTTACTTGCGCATCACCTTTTCGGAAGGCGTCAGGGCATCGATGAAGCCCTGGCGGCTGAAGATGCGCTCGGCGTACTTCATCAGCGGCGCGGCAGTCTTCGGCAGGTCGATGCCGTAGTGGTCCAGGCGCCACAGCAGGGGGGCGATGGCCACGTCGAGCATGGAGAACTCGTCGCCCAGCATGAACTTCTGCTTGGCGAACATGGGAGCCAGCTCGGTCAGGCGGTTGCGGATTTCGGTCCGCGCCTTGTCGGCGGTCTTGGCGTTCTTTTCCAGGGGCTCGATGTAGGCAAAGATTTCCCGTTCCATGGTGGACAGCAGCTGGCGCGCCCGGGCCCGCATGATGGGGTCGGCCGGCATGAGCTGGGGATGGGGGAAACGCTCATCGATGTATTCGTTGATGATGTTGGGTTCGTACAGGATCAACTCGCGCTCGACCAGCACCGGCACCCGGTTGTACGGGTTGATGACGGCGATGTCTTCGGGCTTGTTGAAGAGGTCCACATCGATCACCTGGAAGTCCATGCCCTTTTCGAACAGGACGATGCGGCAGCGGTGGCTGAAGGGATCGGTGGTGCCGGAGTAGAGGTTCATCATGACTCGTTACCTCAAAAAGGAATCGGCACCGCCGCCGGGAAAAGCCCCGATCGGCGATGCCGTAGCCTGAATGTCAGGCGGGTTAGTGCACGTCTTTCCAGTACTCGCGCTTGAGAGCGTAAGCAACGACGAAGAGCACGCCGAGGAACAGCAGGACGGCAATGCCCAGCTGCTTGCGCAGACCGGAAACGGGTTCACCGATGTACACCAGGAAACCGACCAGGTCAGCGATTTGCTTGTCGTACTCGGCGGCGGACAGCTTGCCGGGTACGGCCAGTTCCAGCTTGTGGGTCTCGTGGTTCAGCACTTGCTGACCCTGCAGTTCCCACAGGATGTGCGGCATGCCGACGTTCTCGAACACCACGTTGTTCCAGCCGGTGGGACGCTTGTCGTCACGGTAGAAGGAACGCAGGTAGGTGTAGAGCCAGTCGGCGCCGGGACCGGCTTCGGAAGCGCGGGCACGGGCGATCAGGGTCAGGTCGGGCGGGGTGGCGCCGAACCATTGCTTGGCTTCGTCCGGACGGATGGCGACGCGCATGGGCTCGCCCACCTTGTCGGCGGTGAACAGCAGGCTGTCCTTGATCTGCTGCTCGGTCAGACCGATGCCGGTCAGCCGGTTGTAGCGCATGAAGGAGGCGCCGTGGCAGTTCAGGCAGTAGTTCACGAACAGCTTGGCGCCGTTTTGCAGGGCCGCGTTGTCGCCGGAAACGTCCGGAGCCTTGTCCAGATGCACGGCGGCGCCGCTGGCCAGCGCCATCAGGGGCGCGAAGAGCAATGCAGTAAGCAGTTTTTTCATGTCGCTCTCGTCCTTATTTCATGGTCACACGCTCGGGTTCCGGCGTGTACTTGTCCACCTTGGAATACCACGGCATCAGCAGGAAGAAGCCGAAGTAGATCAGGGAGCAAACCTGGGAGACCTTCTCGCCCCAGTAGGAGGGCGGCTGGGTACCGAGGTAGCCCAGGATCACGAAGCAGATCACGAACAGGGTCAGGAAGGTCTTGTAGATCGGACCGCGGTAGCGGATGGACTTGACCGGGCTGCGATCCAGCCAGGGCAGGAAGGCGAAGATCACCACGGAAGCGCCCATGGCCACCACACCCCAGAACTTGGCATCCAGGCCCAGGATCGGCCACACCATGGCGCGCAGGATGGAGTAGAAGGGGGTGAAGTACCACACCGGAGCGATGTGGGGCGGGGTCTTCAGGGGATCGGCCGGAATGAAGTTGTTGTATTCCAGGAAGTAGCCGCCGCCTTCGGGTGCGAAGAACACCACGCAGGAGAAGACCATCAGGAAGACCACGACGCCGACGATGTCCTTGACGGTGTAGTAGGGATGGAAGGGAATGCCGTCCAGGGGATGGCCGTTCTCGTCCTTCAGCTTCTTGATCTCGACGCCGTCGGGGTTGTTGGAGCCGACTTCGTGCAGGGCCAGGATGTGGGCGGCGACGAGGCCGATCAGCACCAGGGGCATGGCGATCACGTGGAAGGAGAAGAAGCGGTTCAGGGTTGCATCGCCCACCACGAAGTCACCGCGCAGCCAGACGGACAGGTCCGGTCCGATCAGGGGAATGGCGGAGAACAGGTTCACGATCACCTGGGCGCCCCAGAAGGACATCTGGCCCCAGGGCAGCAGGTAGCCGAAGAAGGCTTCGCCCATCAGGCACAGGAAGATGCCGACGCCGAACAGCCAGATCAGCTCGCGGGGCTTGCGGTAGGAACCGTAGAGCATGCCGCGGAACATGTGCAGGAAGACGACGATGAAGAAGGCGGAAGCACCGGTGGAGTGCATGTAGCGGATCAGCCAGCCCCAGGGCACGTCGCGCATGATGTACTCGACGGAGGCGAAGGCCACGGGCACGCCGGCGGCGTTCAGGGAAGCATCCGGCTTGAAGTGCATCACCAGGAAGATGCCGGTGACGATCTGCAGCACCAGGACCAGCAAGGCCAGGGAGCCGAAGAAGTACCAGAAGTTGAAGTTCTTCGGTGCGTAGTACTCGGACAGGTGGCCCTTCCACATGGAAGTGGCGGGGAAGCGGGCATCGACCCACTCCAGCACGTTGCCGCCGATGGAACCGTCGGACTTGTACTTTTCGAAATTGGTATTGGCAGCCATTCCTTACGCCCCCTTCTTGTCTTCGCCGATCAGGATGCGGGTATCGGACAGATACATGTGCGGCGGAACTTCCAGGTTGGTCGGAGCCGGCTTGGCCTTGTAAACGCGGCCGGCAAAGTCGAAGGTGGAACCGTGGCAGGGGCACAGGAAGCCGCCCAGCCAGTCACCGGACATGCCCTCTTCGGCGCCGTGCTTGAACTTGGCGGAAGGAGAACAGCCCAGGTGGGTACAGATACCCACGGCGACCAGCACTTCGGGCTTGATGGAGCGGGTTTCGTTCTGGCAGTAGGCGGGCTGCTGCTCTTTTTCGGACTTGGGATCGGCGACGGCATCGGCCAGCTTGGGCAGGGTGTCCAGCATGTCCTTGGTGCGGTTGATGATCCACACCGGCTTGCCACGCCATTCCACGGTCATCATCTGACCCGGTTCCAGCTTGGAAATATCCACTTCCACCGGAGCGCCGGCTGCCTTGGCGCGTTCGGACGGCAGCATGCTGGCGACGAACGGCACGAGTGCCGCCACCGCCCCGGCCCCGCCCACGGCCGCGGTAGCGACGATCAGACGCCGCCTGCCGCAGTCCACTTTGTTCTCTTTGCTCATAGCGCAGATCCCTAGAACGTTGAAATTAAAATTCAGAACAGCAATTCGGTAACGCCTTCGGCGAGGCAAAAATGATCCTGGCCGAACAAAACCGGAAGATTATACTCGAATCCACCTACGGACTGGAACCGGGCCGGGAACTCAATGTCGTCAAATGCGTCGAAAGCCGCTCCAAACCTGAGCCTGGTCAAGAATCGGACCCGCCAGGGCTAGGCTTCCACGTTTTTCCGCTCCCGCATGGCCTGAGCCAGGGTGCCGGCATCCACGTACTCCAGCTCCCCACCCACCGGCACCCCCCGGGCGATCCGGGTCACCTTGATGCCCCTGCTGCGCAGCAGTTCGCTGACGTAGTGAGCGGTCGCTTCGCCTTCGTTGGTGTAATTAGTGGCCAGGATGACCTCCTGGACCTCGCCATCGCAGGCCCGGGCCAGCAGACGGTCCAGCTGCAGCTCCCGGGGACCGACACCGTCCAGCGGCGACAAGCGCCCCATGATGACGTAGTAGAGCCCGTTGTAGGCCTGGGTCTGCTCCATCATGTTCATGTCCACCGGCGTTTCGACGACGCACAGCAGGCTGGCATCCCGCTTGGTGGAGGCGCAGCGCTCGCAGATCTCGGACTCGGTGAAGGTGTTGCAGCGGCTGCAATGGCGAATGGCCTCCAGCGCATGGGACATGCCGTCTGCCAGGCGGCGGGCACCCTTGCGGTCCCGCTGCAGCAGATGGTAGGCCATGCGCTGGGCCGATTTCGGCCCGATCCCCGGCAAACAACGGAGGGCCTCGATCAGTTCTTCGAGGCTGGATGGGGTGCTCATCAGAAGGGCAGCTTGAATCCGGGGGGCAGGTTGAGGCCGGCGGTGAAGCCGGACATGCGTTCCTTGCTCAGCTCCTCGCCACGGCGAACTGCGTCATTGACGGCGGCGGCGATCAGATCTTCCAGCATTTCCTTGTCGTCCATGACCGAGGGGTCGATCGTGACACGGCGCACGTCGTGGGAACAGGTCATCAGCACCTTGACCATGCCGGCACCGGCCTGGCCTTCCACCTCGACGCGACCCAGCTCTTCCTGGGCCTTCTTCATGTTTTCCTGCATTTGCTGGGCCTGCTTCATCAGGCCGGCGATGCCGCCTTTCATCATTTTCGTGGTCCTCAACTAGATGGGTTTGATGGATGATTCAATCAGCGTGGCGTCGAAGATGTCGATCACCTCGCGCACAAAGGGATCCTGCTCGATGGCGGCGACAGCCCGGTCCTGGCGCTCCTCCCTTTCCTGCTGGAGAATCGCCGCCGGCGTCAGCGTGCTTACTTCGGCCACTTCGATCTGCAACTGCAGCGGGCGGCCACAGTATTCGCCCAAGGCCTGCTGCAGCCGATCCTGGGCCGCCTTCATGATCAGGTGGCGATGGGCCGGCGGCAAGCGCAATTGCACCACCTCCTCGCCCAGCTTCAGTAACTCGCAATGCTGGGCCAGGGCCCGCGCCATACCGGACAACTGCAAGCTGTCAAGAATCGACTGCCAGTCACCTGGAGCCTCGCTGTCAGCGGCGACAGCCTGTGCCGCCGGCATCGTCTCCGCAGGAGCGGCTACCGGCTGTACGACGGGGGCTTCTGCAGTTCGGGCCGGGACG
Organism: Azospira sp. MPR-LB4; assembly: GCF_058809525.1. NCBI lineage: Bacteria > Pseudomonadati > Pseudomonadota > Betaproteobacteria > Rhodocyclales > Rhodocyclaceae > Azospira > Azospira sp. MPR-LB4. The sequence goes on along the minus strand of NZ_CM179521.1, from coordinate 3,406,722 downwards.
GAAATTCGGGAAGGAGCCGCCTTAACCGCGGGAGCCTGCGCCCGCGGGGCGGCCAACGCTTTTCCCGGGGATGGGCCCTCCCCAGGCTGGCGCGGCGCAAAGGCATGCAGACGCAACAGGGTCATGACGAAACCGGCATGGGGGTCGGGGGCCATGGGTAGTTCATGGCGACCATGCACGCTGATCTGGTAGGCCAACTGCACCGTCTGGGCGTCGATGGCACCTGCCAGTGCGAGTAAGCGGCTGCGGTCCGGCGTATCCTCGGCAATGGCAGCCGGGGCCAGCTGAGCCACCTGCAGACGGGTCAGCATGGCAGCCAGATCCTGCAGGGCACTGTCGAAGGATAGGCTGCGCTCCGTCATCAGATCGGCCACACTCAGCATGGCACTGACATCGCCCTGGGCCATGGCTTCCAAGAGGGTGAACAGGTAATCCTGATCCACAGTGCCGAGCATGTCGCGCACCAGGGACTCCTCCACCTTGCCGGTGCCATGGGCAATCGCCTGGTCGAGCAGCGACAGGGCGTCACGCATACTGCCGTTGGCAGAGCGGGCCAGCAAAGCCAACGCCGGCGCCTCGAAGGGGACGGATTCAGCCTCAAGGATGTGGGAAAGATGGCCGGTGATGGCCTGGGGCGGCATCTGCTTCAGATTGAACTGCAGACAGCGGGAAAGAACCGTCACCGGAATTTTCTGGGGATCGGTGGTCGCCAGGATGAATTTGACGTGCTCGGGTGGCTCTTCCAGGGTCTTCAACATGGCGTTGAAGGCCGAATTGGAAAGCATGTGCACTTCGTCGATCACGTAGACCTTGAAGCGGCCCCGGGTAGGCGCATACACCGCATTCTCGAGCAGCTGGCGCATCTCATCGACCCGGGTATTGGTGGCCGCATCGACCTCGAGAAGATCTACAAAACGACCCGCATCGATTTCCTGGCAGGCAGAACATTGCCCGCAAGGAGTCGCCGAGATGCCGGATTCACAATTGAGGGATTTGGCCAGGATGCGGGCCAAGGTGGTCTTGCCGACACCTCGGGTGCCGGTGAAGAGATACGCGTGGTGGAGCCGCTGCTCGGTGAGAGCATGGGTCAACGCACGGACCACATGCTCCTGGCCGACCAGGGTGGAAAAGCTTCGAGGGCGCCATTTGCGCGCCAGAACCTGATAGCTCATGCCGAATAGTCTCGCACGACAGCGGCACCCGACCGCCCATGGCGGCTGCCGGAAATGAAAGTGGCGAGCCTTACCCCCGGCACTTGCAGTAAGTAGCTGTGGCTGCTTCCTTCCGGACCTGACCAGGTTCACCACCCTGCAATGCGGGGAGACCCGCCGGTGCGAATTCTAACATAGCTGATCGGCGTTTCTCGCCCACCAGCGCTTTTTTTCCGTCACTCGAACGAGCAACCAGTCATCCGCCAAATCTCGATATCACAAGCCGATATCTGGACTCGGCAAGAGCCGACGGCAGAGCATCTAAGCCGTTTTTGAGTGGGGGGAGATTTTGAAGGTACAAATAGAAACACCCCAGCCACATAGTAGCTGGGGTGTTGTAAGGGGAGCCTGGCGGTGACCTACTTTCGCACATGAAGTATGCACTATCATCGGCGCAACTCTGTTTCACGGTCCTGTTCGGGATGGGAAGGGGTGGGTCCAGAGCGCTATGGCCGCCAAGCGTAACTTGTTCGCTCGCCGTCGAGTGACGTCGAGCGCAAAATGGGAGAAGGTTAAATGTGATTGCGTTTCAAACTGAAGCGCTTTGATCTCAGAGTTATAGGATCAAGCCGCACGGGCAATTAGTATCGGTTAGCTTAACGCATTACTGCGCTTCCACACCCGACCTATCAACGTGGTGGTCTTCCACGACCCTTTAGGGGGCTCGAAGCCCCGGGGAAGTCTAATCTTGAGGCGAGTTTCCCGCTTAGATGCTTTCAGCGGTTATCTCTTCCGTACTTAGCTACCCGGCGATGCGACTGGCGTCACAACCGGTACACCAGGGGTACGTCCACTCCGGTCCTCTCGTACTAGGAGCAGCCCCCCTCAAACTTCCAGCGCCCACGGCAGATAGGGACCAAACTGTCTCACGACGTTTTAAACCCAGCTCACGTACCTCTTTAAATGGCGAACAGCCATACCCTTGGGACCGGCTACAGCCCCAGGATGAGATGAGCCGACATCGAGGTGCCAAACACCGCCGTCGATATGAACTCTTGGGCGGTATCAGCCTGTTATCCCCAGAGTACCTTTTATCCGTTGAGCGATGGCCCTTCCATACAGAACCACCGGATCACTATGACCTGCTTTCGCACCTGCTCGACTTGTGGGTCTCGCAGTCAAGCACGCTTATGCCATTGCACTATTAGCACGATGTCCGACCGTACCTAGCGTACCTTCGTACTCCTCCGTTACCTTTTGGGAGGAGACCGCCCCAGTCAAACTGCCTACCATGCACGGTCCCAGACCTGGATTCACAGGCCATGGTTAGAACCTCAAACAAACCAGGGTGGTATTTCAAGGACGACTCCACCAGAACTAGCGTCCTGGTCTCACAGTCTCCCACCTATCCTACACAGATCGGTTCAAAGTCCAATGCAAAGCTACAGTAAAGGTTCATGGGGTCTTTCCGTCTAGCCGCGGGGAGATTGCATCTTCACAAACATTTCAATTTCGCTGAGTCTCAGGAGGAGACAGTGTGGCCATCGTTACGCCATTCGTGCAGGTCGGAACTTACCCGACAAGGAATTTCGCTACCTTAGGACCGTTATAGTTACGGCCGCCGTTTACCGGGGCTTCGATCAAGAGCTTGCACCCCATCACTTAACCTTCCGGCACCGGGCAGGCGTCACACCCTATACGTCCACTTTCGTGTTTGCAGAGTGCTGTGTTTTTATTAAACAGTCGCAGCCACCATTTCACTGCAACCCCATCGAGCTTCGAGAGCAAGTCTCTACACCCTACCGGGGCGCACCTTATCCCGAAGTTACGGTGCCAATTTGCCGAGTTCCTTCTCCTGAGTTCTCTCAAGCGCCTTAGAATTCTCATCCTGCCCACCTGTGTCGGTTTGCGGTACGGTCCCAATGTAACTGAAGCTTAGAGGCTTTTCTTGGAAGCTTGGTATCAATCACTTCGCGCTCAAAGAGCGCTCGTCATCACGCCTCAGCTTAGCCCCCCGGATTTGCCTAAGGGGCACGCCTACACGCTTAAACCGGGACGTCCAACACCCGGCTGACCTAACCTTCTCCGTCCCCCCATCGCATTACATTGAGGTACAGGAATATTAACCTGTTTCCCATCGACTACGCTTTTCAGCCTCGCCTTAGGGGCCGACTCACCCTGCGCCGATGAACGTTGCGCAGGAAACCTTGGGCTTTCGGCGAGGGAGCTTTTCACTCCCTTTATCGCTACTCATGTCAGCATTCGCACTTCTGATACCTCCAGCATCCCTCACGAGACACCTTCAACGGCCTACAGAACGCTCTCCTACCATATCCAAAGGATATCCGCGATTTCGGTGCATAGTTTGAGCCCCGTTACATCTTCCGCGCAGGACGACTCGACCAGTGAGCTATTACGCTTTCTTTAAAGGATGGCTGCTTCTAAGCCAACCTCCTGGCTGTCTGAGCCTTCCCACCTCGTTTCCCACTTAACTATGTCTTTGGGACCTTAATCGGCGGTCTGGGTTGTTTCCCTCTTGACACCGGACGTTAGCACCCGATGTCTGTCTCCCAAGCTCGCACTCTACGGTATTCAGAGTTTGCTATGGCGAAGTAAGTCGCGATGACCCCTTCAACCATTACAGTGCTTTACCCCCGTAGGTGATACTTGAGGCACTACCTAAATAGTTTTCGGAGAGAACCAGCTATTTCCGGATTTGTTTAGCCTTTCACCCCTATCCACAGCTCATCCCCTAACTTTTCAACGTTAGTGGGTTCGGACCTCCAGTGCGTGTTACCGCACCTTCATCCTGGCCATGGATAGATCATCCGGTTTCGGGTCTACGCCATGCTACTTAACGCCCTTATCAGACTCGGTTTCCCTACGCCTTCCCTACTCGGTTAAGCTCGCAACATAACGTAAGTCGCTGACCCATTATACAAAAGGTACGCAGTCACCCCACGAAGGGGCTCCCACTGTTTGTATGCATGCGGTTTCAGGATCTATTTCACTCCCCTCCCGGGGTTCTTTTCGCCTTTCCCTCACGGTACTGGTTCACTATCGGTCGATTACGAGTATTTAGCCTTGGAGGATGGTCCCCCCATATTCAGACAGGGTTTCACGTGCCCCGCCCTACTTGTCGCAAACTTAGTACCACGATCCTGTTTTCGCGTACGGGGCTATCACCCACTACGGCGACACTTTCCAGAGTCTTCCGCTAACAGATTCGCTATCACTTGCAGGCTATTCCCATTTCGCTCGCCACTACTTTGGGAATCTCGGTTGATTTCTTTTCCTCCGGCTACTTAGATGTTTCAGTTCACCGGGTTCGCCTCCACTGACCTATGTATTCAGTCAGGGATACTCCTTGCGGAGTGGGTTTCCCCATTCGGACATCTCTGGATCAAAGCTTCGTTGCCAGCTCCCCAGAGCTTTTCGCAGGCTTGCACGTCCTTCATCGCCTGTAATCGCCAAGGCATCCACCACATGCACTTAGTCGCTTGATCCTATAACTTTGAGGCCTCTTCCGAGGCAGTTATAAGCAACTCAGTTTGTGTTTGTATCGCGCTAGCTGTAACGCGATACGATGCAATCACAATGTATATCTGGCTTGGTTTCGGCTCCAGATATACAACCTTCTCCATTTTGTTAAAGAGCAAACAGCATTGACCAAGAGGTCAGACCTAAGCATCTGTGCTTACGTATGAGCTCTTGCAGACAACCCAAGGGGTTGGTGGAGGCAGACGGGATCGAACCGACGACATCCAGCTTGCAAAGCTGGCGCTCTCCCAACTGAGCTATGCCCCCGCCTGATGAAGCGTTGGTGGGTCAGGTAGGAATCGAACCTACGACCCCCGCCTTATCAAGACGGTGCTCTAACCGACTGAGCTACTGACCCAAACTTCTCTTATCGAAGGGTCAGTAGAGGACCCGGAGTCAGTACGCCTGCGCGCTACTCCTGCTCCTGGCCTTTCCCTCATGCTGTTACTTGAACAACCGATAGGTTGTAGATGCTTGGAGGATGCTTTTCTCTAGAAAGGAGGTGATCCAGCCGCACCTTCCGATACGGCTACCTTGTTACGACTTCACCCCAGTCATGAATCCTACCGTGGTAATCGCCCTCCTTACGGTTAGGCTAACTACTTCTGGTAGAACCCACTCCCATGGTGTGACGGGCGGTGTGTACAAGACCCGGGAACGTATTCACCGCGACATGCTGATCCGCGATTACTAGCGATTCCGACTTCACGCAGTCGAGTTGCAGACTGCGATCCGGACTACGATCGGCTTTCTGGGATTGGCTCCACCTCGCGGCTTGGCAACCCTCTGTACCGACCATTGTATGACGTGTGAAGCCCTACCCATAAGGGCCATGAGGACTTGACGTCATCCCCACCTTCCTCCGGTTTGTCACCGGCAGTCTCATTAAAGTGCCCAACTGAATGATGGCAATTAATGACAAGGGTTGCGCTCGTTGCGGGACTTAACCCAACATCTCACGACACGAGCTGACGACAGCCATGCAGCACCTGTGTCCAGGCTCCCTTTCGGGCACCAATCCATCTCTGGAAAGTTCCTGGCATGTCAAGGGTAGGTAAGGTTTTTCGCGTTGCATCGAATTAATCCACATCATCCACCGCTTGTGCGGGTCCCCGTCAATTCCTTTGAGTTTTAACCTTGCGGCCGTACTCCCCAGGCGGTCAACTTCACGCGTTAGCTGCGGTACTAAAAGGTTTAACCCTTCCAACACCTAGTTGACATCGTTTAGGGCGTGGACTACCAGGGTATCTAATCCTGTTTGCTCCCCACGCTTTCGTGCATGAGCGTCAGTACTAACCCAGGGGGCTGCCTTCGCCATCGGTATTCCTCCACATCTCTACGCATTTCACTGCTACACGTGGAATTCTACCCCCCTCTGCCGTACTCTAGCCTCGCAGTCACAAACGCAGTTCCCAGGTTGAGCCCGGGGATTTCACGTCTGTCTTACGAAACCGCCTGCGCACGCTTTACGCCCAGTAATTCCGATTAACGCTCGCACCCTACGTATTACCGCGGCTGCTGGCACGTAGTTAGCCGGTGCTTCTTATGCGGGTACCGTCATCAACAACGGATATTAGCCGTTGCCATTTCTTCCCCGCCGAAAGAGCTTTACAACCCGAAGGCCTTCTTCACTCACGCGGCATGGCTGGATCAGGGTTGCCCCCATTGTCCAAAATTCCCCACTGCTGCCTCCCGTAGGAGTCTGGGCCGTGTCTCAGTCCCAGTGTGGCAGATCATCCTCTCAGACCTGCTACGGATCGTCGCCTTGGTGAGCTTTTACCTCACCAACTAGCTAATCCGACATCGGCCGCTCCAAGAGCGCGAGGTCTTGCGATCCCCCGCTTTCCTGCTCACAGAATATGCGGTATTAGCGTAACTTTCGCTACGTTATCCCCCACTCCTGGGTACGTTCCGATGTATTACTCACCCGTTCGCCACTCGCCACCAGGAGCAAGCTCCCGTGCTGCCGTTCGACTTGCATGTGTAAGGCATGCCGCCAGCGTTCAATCTGAGCCAGGATCAAACTCTTCAGTTTAATCTCTGCTTAAAACTCGCTTGACGGATATATTCAAGTTTCCTTGACTACATCTTTGTGCAAGCGCTTGATTCATTTGTCCGACCTAAGCCGGAACACCCAACCAAGCACCTACACCTATCGGTTGTCCTATTTTTTAAAGAGCTGGTTGCGGGGGCAGGATTTGAACCTACGACCTTCGGGTTATGAGCCCGACGAGCTGCCAGACTGCTCCACCCCGCGTCCGTCAGAGAAGCGAGATATTATCGCTTTCTCTACACCTCGTCAACCCCTGCCGGTTTGTTTCTTGCTTTGCTTTCGCTTGGCTGCACCGGCTGGTGCGTCGAGGGAGGCGAACTATAGCCTAGTCGGAGAGCCACCGCAAGAGGGAATCCCACTGTTCGTGATCTCGCTTGAACTTTGCGCGGGGAGGGTCAAAGACGGAAAGCCCTGCCGCAGCTACGTTTACGTAGTTCTGGGTGTTGCGCAGATAACTAACAATGGGAATATCGAAATGACGCAAAAACTCTTCCAGCATCACTGCCGCACGGGTTCTGGGATCCACCCGCATGGCGACAATGCCCAGCATCTGCCGCCGACCGCGGGTTTCCTGGCGCAATGAAATGAGGAAATCCTCCGTTGCCGCCATATCAAATATGGAAGGCACCACCGGAACGATAACCTTATCGACACGACGCAGGTAGTCGGAAAGCTTATAGCCCTGCAGGCCGGCCGGGGCGTCCAGCACCACCTGATCCACATCCTGGGGCGGATTGAACATCACCTGATTACCCGCAAAGTATCCGGTCACCGGTGCCATCTCCGGATCGCGGAAGGCCATCCAGCGCAGGGAGGATTGCTGGCGATCCAAATCGCACAAGGTAACCTTGTTGCCCTGGTTGGCGAAATAGCCGGCCAGATTTGTCGCCAAGGTTGTCTTGCCACACCCCCCCTTCGGATTGGCCACCAGAATTGCTTGCATACCCACCCCTTTCTCACTCGATAAAAGCCGAACTGGCATTTGGGCCACGACGGTCTCGGATGATTATATGCGAAGGTACTGACAGCGGCGGCTCCCCGATTGGGCGCACACGGATGTAATATGGCGACCGGGTTTGCTACTTAAGTCATATATGGAAAAGCCAAAAACCAAGGACCGCCAGGGAATTCAATCCATCGAAGTGGGGGGCAAGTTATTGCAGGCGCTGGCTGCCAATGGCCGCGCCATGATGCTACGGGACCTGGCCAAAGCTGCCGGCATGCCCGCCGCCAAGGCCCACCGCTACCTGGTCAGCCTCATTCGCATGGGCCTGGTCGAGCAGGACCAGACCAGCGGCCGCTATGACCTGGGCAGTTTCTCCCTGGAACTGGGCTTGGCCGCCATGGGCCGGCTGGATCCGGTTCGCCTCGCCACCCCGATACTGGAAGATCTCTGCGAGCGCCTGGGCGAAACCGTTGCCCTGGCCGTATGGGGGAATCATGGTGCCACGGTGGTCCGCCTGCTGGAGGCCGGCGGACCGATCACCGTTGCGTTGCGCGCCGGTACCGTCCTGCCGCTGGCCAGTTCGGCCACGGGTCGGGCGTTTGCCGCCTTTTTCCGTTCCCCCTACCTGCGCCAGCTGCTGGAAGTCGAAATCAAGGCGAACGCGGAAGCGAACGGCACCACCCTGGCAGCTGCGCGCCGGGAAATGGACGGCCTGCTGTCGGAAATCCGCAACCAGGGCATTGCCCGGGCCAGTGGCAGCTACTCTCCGGGCATCAACGGTTTCAGTGCGCCGGTGTTCAATCAGACGGGCACCATGGTGGCGGCGATCACTTCCCTGGGGCCGATCGGCAACTTTGCCAGCGACTGGGACAGCAACATTGCCGCCGCCATCCGGCAAGCCGCCCAGGATTTATCGCACCGGCTGGGTTATCACGAACCGGGCCCGGCCTGAACAGGCAAACAGGGAAAAGAGAGAGGGATGGTGGGGTACCGGGATAAAACACGAATACGTAGTAATTTGTTTAATATTATTTTTTACACTTAACACATACTACTGATACCCCCAAACATACCCCCACCCGCCTGCTGCTTTTTGATTGAACAGCAGTTCACTCCGATGCCAACTTACAGGCTCCATCCACATTCTTACACCAATACATACTGCCCGAATCGTCAAGCGGTTGGCTGATACGTTGCCACCATCAATCGGCTACAGGCCAGAGGCAAAAGCAAATTGCCACCGTATCTGGTGATCGGCCAGCACACGATCCGGAATGACCTGGCTGTCGTTGAGGACTGGCTGACACTTCGACAGCATGGCGGGAGATAGTGCCATGGTGATTCCGGCGCCGGCCTGAGCAGCGATTGATGACGAAGACAGGCACAAACAAATCAGCCAATATTCACAGAGCTCAATGACCTAAAGGCCTTCAGGAAGTACTTGGCTGGGATGGTCTGCTTGAGGTCGGCACCGTTCAGGCAAGCCTCCATATTGGCGAACAGAATGATCTCATGGCCAAAGTAGCCCCCACCCTTCCCTGGTTGTGCCTGTATTTGATTCGCCATGACGTGGCTGTCGTTGAAGCCTGACTAGCTGCGCGGCAAGGACTACCCCTTGAACGCGTTGAGAATCCCCGCCCCTGGCCTGCCAAAAACTCCGCAAAAAAGCTATTTGGTAAGCGGGTGCTGCCCGCCACTCCGGCCAGATGATGATTTTGCCGCTTACCGCCGGGGGTAAGCGGCTTCTTCATTTCTCACATCAGCGCTATGCAACCAACGCAAAACGCAGTACATTCGCAGGTCACCAAACCTAGGACTACGTCATGAGGCGTCCCAAGGACAAAACCCTGTCCATCCGCACGTCGGCGGACATTAAGCAACTGCTGCGCATGGCTGCTGAAAAAGAGCACCGATCCATCGCATCGATGATGGAAGTGCTTATCCTGAACTACGCGCAAGAGCATGGTTTAAAGGCGGACGTACAGTCCACCGAAAATAAGAAGGGATGCGATGGAGCTCATTGACAACATCAGTCGCCTCCTTGGCGACGACCTAAAGCAAACCCTCAAGCCAGGGGCGAAATTAAAGATCGCCGCATCCTGCTTTTCTATGTACGCCTTCGAAGCCCTCAAGGCGGAACTGGAGAAGATCGAAGAGCTCAATTTCATTTTCACGTCACCAACCTTCGTTGCCAATGAAGCCACCGACAAAATCCGTAAGGAGCGTCGGGAGTACCACATTCCCAAAGTGGACCGTGAGCGCAGCTTGTACGGCAGTGAATTTGAAATCCAGTTGCGCAACAAACTGACCCAGCGTGCGATTGCCAAGGAGTGCGCTGACTGGATGCGGCGCAAAGCCCGTTTCAAGAGCAACCGGACCAAAGCGCCCATGCAGCAATTCGCCTGCGTGCAGTCTCAGGCTAGAGACACTGGCGACACCGCCTACATGCCGCTGCACGGTTTTACGGCAGTCGATCTGGGTTATCAGCAAGGCAACGCCGTGTCGAACCTCGTCAACAAGATGAACGAACCGACCTTTGCTGCCACTTATCTCAGCTTGTTTGACCAAATCTGGAACGACCCCGAGAAGCTGGAAGATGTGACGCAGCAAATCTGCGATCACATCGCCTCTGTCTATCAGGAAAACTCGCCCGAAAGCATCTACTTCATGATGCTCTACAACATCTTCAGCGAGTTCCTGGACGACATCGACGAGGACGTTCTGCCCAATGATCGTACCGGCTACCAAGACACCCTGATCTGGCAGAAGCTATTCAACTACCAGAAGGATGCCGCCACCGGCATCATCAACAAGCTCGAAACCTACAGCGGTTGCATCCTGGCAGACAGCGTTGGCTTGGGCAAAACTTTTACTGCGCTGGCTGTGATCAAGTATTACGAGCTGCGCAACCGTTCAGTGCTGGTCCTTTGCCCGAAGAAGCTGGCGGACAACTGGCTCAACTACAACCGCAACCTCAAGACCAACATCTTCGCTAAGGATCGTTTCAACTATGACGTGCTTTGCCATACCGACCTCAGCCGCACAAGTGGTGAGTCGTTTGGTACACCGCTGAACCGCATCAATTGGGGTAACTACGACCTCGTGGTCATCGATGAATCGCACAATTTCCGCAACAACGATGCCTACAAGGACAAGGAGACGCGCTACCAGAAGCTGATGAACAAGGTCATCAGGGAAGGCGTGAAGACCAAGGTGCTGATGCTCTCGGCCACCCCGGTTAACAATCGCTTTGCCGACCTGCGTAATCAGCTGGCCTTGGCCTATGAAGGTGACTCTGAAAACCTCAGCAAGAAGCTCAAGATCAGCAAGAGCGTGGAAGAGGTTTTCCGAAGCGCACAGGCAGCATTCACCGTTTGGTCGAAATTGCCACCGGAGGAACGGACAGCCCGCGCCATTCTGGACTCGCTGGACTTTGATTTCTTCGAGCTGCTAGACAGCGTAACCATCGCACGCTCTCGCAAGCACATTCAGACCTTCTACGACACCAAGGACATCGGCCAATTCCCGGAGCGCCGCAAGCCGCTTTCCTTCCATTGCCAGTTGACCCAGCGCTCAGACGTGATGGGCTTCAACGAGATTTTCGAGCAACTGTCGTTGCTCAAGCTCTGCGTTTACACCCCAGCAGCCTACATCCTTCAAAGTCGGGTCAAGAAGTATATAGATCTCTACAACGCCCAATCGGGCGATAAGAAGGAAAACCTCAGCCTGTATGGTCGCGAGAAGGGCCTGCAAGCCCTGATGACCACGAACCTGCTCAAACGTCTGGAAAGCTCCATCGAATCGTTCCGGCTGACTTTGCGCTCCCTGCATGGCAATCACGCCAACACGCTGACGACTATCCGCCGCTTCAACGAAGGTGGCGGTGTCGCCGATGTCGCCGACCTCTCCGAAGTCCTGGAAAACCTGGACGCCGAAGACGATGATCTGTCGATGCTGAACGGCGGCGATATCGGCGGCAAGGTCAAGATCAACTTGGCCGACATGGATTTGCCCTCTTGGGAGCATGACCTGAGCGTTGATCTGGAGATCATCGATGCCCTGCTGGCCTCGATGGACAAGATCACCCCCGAGGACGACGCCAAACTACAGCATCTGAAAGCACAAGTGCTGGGCAAGATAGCCTCCCCGATCAACCCCGGCAACAAGAAGATCATCATCTTCACGGCATTCGCCGATACCGCCGATTACCTCTACGCCAACCTTGCGCCAGAGTTGCTGGCTAAGCAGCATCTCCACAGTGCCAAAGTCACAGGAACAGGCTCGCCCAAGTCCACGCTCAAGAAGAGCTACGACATTCAGGAGCTACTGACCCTGTTCTCGCCACGCTCCAAGTCGAAGGCACAAGTGCTGCCGCAAGAGCCTGCTGAGATCGACTTGCTGATCGGGACGGACTGCATATCCGAAGGCCAGAACCTTCAAGACTGCGACTACTTGATCAACTACGACATCCACTGGAATCCGGTCCGCATCATTCAGCGTTTCGGGCGTGTGGATCGTATCGGCTCGCCTAACGCCTGCATCCAGTTGGTGAACTATTGGCCCGACATCTCGCTCGACGAATACATCAACCTGAAAGAGCGTGTAGAGAGCCGGATGATGATTGCCGACGTGACTGCGACCGGCGACGACAACGTACTTTCCGCGCAGACTAACGATGTTAGCTACCGCAGGGAACAGCTGCGCCGACTGCAGGAAGAAGTAATCGAACTAGAAGACCTGAAGACCGGCGTGTCGATCACCGATCTGGGGCTCAACGACTTCCGTATGGACTTGCTCAACTACGTGAAAGCAAATGGCGAACCCAGCCACCTGCCGAACGGCATGCACGCCGTGGTGCCCGCTAACCCTGCCTTGGGTCTGGAGCCCGGGGTAATCTTTACCTTGCGCAATCGCAACCCCGAGGTCAACGTCAACCAGCACAACCGGCTGCACCCGTACTACCTCATCTACATCGGGTGCGACGGCAAGGTCATCAACGATCACACCGAAGTGAAGCGCCTGCTGGACCTCGTGCGCAGCTGCTGTAAGGGTCATACGGAGCCCATCCCGATAGCCTGCCAATCCTTCAATAAGGAAACAAGCGACGGCAGGAACATGCAAAGCTACTCTGAGCTGTTGAGTAAGGCCATTAGTTCCATGATCGAAGTGAAGGAAGAAAAGGACCTGGACAGCCTCTTCAGCGGCGGCAAGACCACGGCGCTGACCAATACGATCAGCGGCCTGGATGACTTCGAACTCATTACCTTCCTTGTGATTCAGGAGGCTGGATGAGCGTATCTCCTGCCCAGCATCCGGCGCTGATCAACTACCCGAAGCACGCCACGTTCGGGCGCGTACTGCCCAAGAACAAGATTTACGAGCACAGCGGGGCCAACACGCGCCTGAAAGACCTGTTCGCCGAACAGGTCGAGCAGATTGTGTGGCAGTACAAGCTTGCACCGGAAACCATCAACCTGCCTGCCAAGCCGGGCGTGCCGGAAGTACAAGTGTTTCGCATCGTTCTGAAAACGGGGGAGCTGTCCGTCGATGTACTGAAATGCATCGACGGTGCCGTGCAGTTCCCCATCGTCTTCGAGCTGGAGCACGAGGGAAAGATCAAGGTCGTCGCTGCCCACAAGCGCCCCAGCGAGGTGGATGCCAGCAAATGGGTACTCAGCGACTATTTTTCGACAGCATGGATACCTGCCAACAGCCAGCGAAGTGACATGCCCGTGGTACTGGACTTGGCAGGGCTATACGAGGCATTACTGCAAAGGCTGATTCCGCTGCCCCCCCGTGACAAAGAAAGCTTTTCTGCCTTGGTCGAGCGCCTGGAGGGCATGAGGGCCAAGCAGCGTGAAATCGAAAAAGTCCGCGCCAAGCTGGCGAAGGAAAAGCAATTCAATCGAAAAGTGGAAATTAATGCCACTTTGCGCCAACTGAACAACGAACTTGAGGAACTGAGCCACTGAATCCGATGGCCAGAGGAAAAGAATATGGACAAACTGAAAATGCATTCTCCCGATCTGACACAAGACAACATCGCTCGCATTCGTGATTTGTTTCCAGGCTGCGTCACCGAAGCTAAGAGCGAAGATGGCAGCGTGAAGCTGGCGGTAGATTTTGACCAGTTGCGCCAGGAACTGGCTGATTCGATTGTCGAAGGGCCGCAGGAACGCTACCACCTGAATTGGCCGGGTAAGCGCGAAGCCTTGCTCGCGGCCAACGCGCCGATTGCCAAAACTCTGCGCCCTTGCCGCGAGGAGAGCGTGAACTTCGATAGCACGAAGAATCTGTTCATTGAAGGCGACAACCTCGACGCCTTAAAGCTGCTGCAGGAAACGTATCTCGGAAAGATCAAGATGATCTATATCGATCCTCCCTACAACAAGGGTAAGGATTTTATCTATCGCGATATTTTCGAGGTCAGTAGTCAGGAGTATCTGAAAGCGTCCAACCAGGAGGATTCTCTTGGGAACAGGATGGTTACCAACAGCGATTCCGAAGGACGCTTCCATTCGCAGTGGCTCTCCATGATGCTGCCTCGTCTAAAACTTGCAAGAAATCTTCTTCGAGACGATGGCGTCATGTTCATATCGATTGATGAAAGCGAGATAGACAATCTCGAGAAGCTCTGCAAGGAGACGTTCGGTGCCAGTAATGTACTTGGGCACTTTCCTGTAGTAATGAACTTGAAAGGCAATCAGGACGCATTTGGATTCGCCGAGACCCACGAGTACTTTGTCGTCTGCATGAAGTCGAAGGATGCATGCCGCCTGTATCCGTTCAAAGTGAATGAAGAAGAGCTGCTCAAGCTATGGGAACAGGATGAATATGGCTTGTTCAAGGAAGCCGATAATCTTCGCGCGACTGGTGTCAATGCGCCCAGAAGCAAACGGCCGAATCTCTGGTATCCGATTTTTGTCGATCCCGAGACTCGCACCTATTACATCACCGAAGACGACAAGCCCCGTAGTGATTCGCATGACATCGTGTGGCCCATCAATCCGGAAGGCGAAGAACTGAGCTGGTATTGGGGCAGGAGCACCTTTAACGAGAACAAACACAATCTCGTTCTCAAGAAGACCACCAACGGCTGGCAGTTTTATAAGAAGCAACGCCCGAGCCTTGGTGATATTCCGACCAAGAAGCCGAAGTCCTTCTTCTACAAGGCAGAGTACAGCACTAGTACGGCAACCACCCAGCTGAAGGATTTAATGGGCAGCAAGGTCTTCGACGGACCCAAGCCGGTTCCGTTTGTTTCCGACCTGATTGAAATTGGGTCGGGCAATGGCGATATCGTCCTCGATTTCTTTGCGGGATCCGGCACTACTGGTCATGCAGTCATGCAAGCCGCAGCTAACTCAGGCTTGAACAGACGCTTCATCCTTGTTCAGTGGCCGGAGATGGTTGCCCCTGAATCTGTTGCAGGCTCCGCCGGCTATAGAACGATCGCCGATATC
The DNA here is from genome assembly GCF_058809525.1 of Azospira sp. MPR-LB4. Taxonomy (NCBI): domain Bacteria; kingdom Pseudomonadati; phylum Pseudomonadota; class Betaproteobacteria; order Rhodocyclales; family Rhodocyclaceae; genus Azospira; species Azospira sp. MPR-LB4. The sequence goes on along the minus strand of NZ_CM179521.1, from coordinate 3,391,569 downwards.
AGCAAGGGGCGCCTGCGCCGTGTAGGCCAGAAATTGCTAAGCGAACCAAACAACAAGTCCTGGAACAGGGACACCGGTTTCCGTACGCTTAAAATCAGCACCTCGAACATGGCCGACGTCTACTACATGCCCGACTCGCTGGAAATGTCGAGCCTGGACCTCTTTGTAGACAACATCAAACCCGACCGAACAGCGGACGATTTGCTGTTCCAGGTAATGCTCGACTGGGGTGTCGACCTGGCCCTGCCGATCTCGAAGGAAACCATCCAAAGCAAGGAAGTCTTCTTCGTCGACGGCAATGCACTTGTCGCCTGCTTCGATGCCCATGGCGGCATCGAAGAAGGCTTCGTCAAGGAATTGGCGAAACATCAACCACTGCGTGTGGTTTTCCGTGATGCGGGCTTCAAGGACAGTGCGGTCAAAATCAACGTCGAACAGATTTTCAAGTCGCTCTCGCCTTCCACCGAAGTGAAATGCATCTAAGGGGCGGGCGATGAAACTGAAGTTTAAGACGCAACCATACCAAACTGCTGCCGTGCAGGCAGTGGTGGATTGCTTCAAGGGACAAACACCGCAGCATGGCGGGGTTCGCTATCGGCTGGACCCCGGCGTGAAGAAGGCGGCATCGGCCAGCCCTCAGTCCGCCCTCGATCTGGAAGCAGATGCGCTCGTAGATCAGGAGGCGGCATTCCGCAACGCCGACGTAACCTTGTCCGAATCTGCCCTGCTGGACAACATCCAGCAGGTGCAGCGCTTGCAGAACCTGCCGGTATCTGCCGAACTGGTCAAGACCAAGGTGAGCAAGCTCAATCTTGATATCGAGATGGAAACCGGGACGGGCAAGACCTACTGCTACATAAAGACGATCTTCGAGCTGAACAAGCAGTATGGCTGGAGCAAGTTCATCATCGTCGTGCCCAGCATCGCCATTCGTGAAGGGGTAGCTAAGTCGCTGGAGATCACGGCAGATCACTTTCTGGAGACGTACCAAAAGAAGGCCCGCTTCTTCATCTACAACTCCAAGGCGTTGCACCATCTGGAGAGCTTTTCCTCCGATGCGGGCATCAACGTGATGGTGATCAACGTCCAGGCCTTCAATGCGACGGGCAAGGATGCCCGTCGCATCTACGAAGAGCTGGACGACTTCCAGTCGCGTAAGCCGATCGACGTGATCAGCGCCAATCGTCCTATCCTCATCCTGGACGAACCCCAGAAGATGGAAGGTGGCAAGACACTGGATTCTCTGGTCAATTTCAAGCCATTTATGGTGCTGCGCTACTCGGCCACCCACAAGACCACGCACAACAAGATCCACCGGTTGGACGCACTGGATGCCTACAACCAGAAGCTGGTGAAAAAGATCGCCGTGCGTGGCATCTCGGTCAAAGGCCTGGCGGGCACGAATGCCTATCTCTACCTGCAAAGCATCGACGTTTCCACCAAGAAGCCGCCCGAGGCGCGTGTCGAGTTCGAGCGTAAGTTCGAGAGTGGGATCATCAAGCCCGTAGTGAAGAAGCTATCCAAGGGCGACAACCTATTTGTGTTGTCGAACGAGCTGGACCAGTACCGTGGCTATGTGGTGTCCGATATCAACGCCATTACCGACACCTTGAGCTTCACCAACGGTGTCGAGTTGCAGGTAGGCGAAGCAGACGGCGATGTGAACGAAGCCGCGCTGCGCCGCATCCAGATTCGGGAAGCGATCAAAGCCCACTTCGACAAGGAGCAGGCCTTGTTCCAGCAGGGCATCAAGGTACTGACCCTGTTCTTCATCGACGAAGTCGCCAAGTACCGTGACTACAGCGCAGCCGATGAAAAGGGCGAGTACGCCCGTGTGTTCGAAGAGGAATACCAGCTCTACCTGAACGAGGTGATGGATCTGGATGAAACGCCCTACATCAAGCACCTGAAGGGTATTCCCGTCGAGAAGACCCATAGCGGCTACTTCTCGATTGATAAGAAGACGAAGAAGCTGGTGGACCCGGAGGTGGGAAAGAAAGCCACTGAGGCCGACGATGTGGACGCCTATGACTTGATCTTGAAGGACAAAGAGCGCCTGCTGTCCCTGAGCGAGCCGGTACGGTTCATCTTCTCGCATTCGGCACTGCGTGAAGGCTGGGACAACCCGAACGTGTTTGTCATCTGTGCCCTTAAGCACAGTGACAACACGATTTCCCGCCGTCAGGAAGTGGGGCGCGGTCTGCGCTTGTCGGTGAATCAGCATGGCGATCGGATCGACCACCCGTCAATTGTTCACGACATCAACGTACTGACCGTGGTGGCAAGCGAAAGCTACAAGGACTTCGTGGCCGCACTGCAAAGGGACATCAGCGAATCGCTGTCTGCACGTCCGCGTATCGCTGATAAGGCTTACTTCACCGGCAAGGTACTCAACACCATGGAAGGCCCGGTCACGGTTTCCGACGATCAGGCGACGGATATCGAGTTTTACTTGATTCAGAACGGATACGTCGATAAGAAGCGCAACATTACCGAGAAATACCATCAGGCCAAAAAGGACGGCACGCTGGAGGCGTTGCCGGACGAACTACTGCCGCATGCTGAGCAGGTTTTTCAACTGATCGACAGTGTGTTCAGCGAAAGCCAGATCATGCAGCCCGAGGATGGCCGCAAGGCGAAGAAGCTGGAGCCCAACGCCAACTTCGAGAAGCAGGAGTTCAAGGAGCTTTGGGCCAGGATAAACCGCAAGGCCGCCTACAGCGTGCAGTTTGATTCCGAGGAGCTTGTTGCCAAGGCAGTCAAAGCCCTGGATGAGCACCTGCGCGTGACGCCGTTGCAATACACTATCCAGCGCGGCGAGCAGTCTGCGCAGGTCACATACGATGGCATGAAAAACGGTGACGCCTTCGTGCTGAAAGCGACGGAGACGGAGCAAAACACCCACTCCATCCATTCCGCAGTGAAGTACGACCTCATCGGCAAACTGGCAGAAGGTACGCAGCTCACGCGGCGCACCGTGGCAGACATCCTGCGCGGCATCAACGTGGCCGTGTTTGCTCAGTTCAAGACCAACCCCGAGAGCTTCATCGCCGAAGCGGTGCGTTTGATCAACGAGCAGAAGGCGACGGTGATCATCGAGCACCTCGCCTACGACCCGGTGGCCGATCAGTTTGATCTAGATATCTTCACGGCTGGGCAGACCAAGCAGGACTTCAGCAAAGCAGGGGACAAGCTCCAGCGTCATATCTACGACTACGTGCTGACCGACTCCAACATCGAACGCGAGTTCGTCAAAGAGCTGGACACCTGCACCGATGTGGTGGTTTACGCCAAGCTGCCGCGTGGCTTCCTGATTCCTACCCCCGTTGGTGACTACAACCCGGACTGGGCCATTTCCTTCAAGGAAGGGGCCGTCAAACACGTGTACTTCGTGGCGGAGACCAAGGGCTCCATGTCGTCGATGGTTCTCAACGAGATAGAGAAAACCAAGATTCGTTGCGCCCGCAAGTTCTTCGACGAGATCAACAAGAAGTACGCGCCTGAGAACGTGAAGTACGACGTGGTGAATAGCTTCAGCAAGCTGATGGAACTCGTGAAGTAACCTTAGCTGAATTGAACGATGAAAGGGAGCGGAAATTGAGTAAACGGCTACTGATCTTGGGGGCTGGCGTAGATCGCACATCAGGTATTGATTTTCCCTTGGCGAACACCCTGCTTGCCGACGTAACGCGTTACCTCGACGGTCCTGGAAAAGACGTCGATGTAGCATTGAGAGAGATGCTCCCTGGCTTGCGATTTAGCTTTAACAGCATGATCGCTCGCGCCGTGGACAAGATTGCGACCCGAGAACCTCATGAGCAGAAAGCCATGGTTCAACGTGTTCAAGACGCAATTGCTCACCTTGGGGCAGAGCAACAGGCGGTCCGCAAACACGGAGAGCTGATCATTCGTCTGTTCAACAAGCTGGCCATGATTGCAGAGGAAAGCCAGCTGGATGAGGAAACTGAAGCACTTATCAGGGAGGTCTTCCCGAAAGATGCGGATGAGCTGATAGACAGCGACTCCATCTTGGATATCCACAAGCTCTCACTATCGGACACCTTTAAGACTGTACTCAAACGCACCTTGAAATTGGGTCTCAGCACGGAACGGCACGAAGTTGCCGCAGCGCTGGGGGCCGATATGCTCAACATCGAGACACTCCTGATCGAGAAGTTTCTCGGCTTCTACAACGACAAGCCTGCCGACATCAAGAACTACATCTACATCGCCTGGGCACTTTGGGCTTATCTGGTGGCAAAGCAAAAGGAGGTCCTGGATGCGCATGGAGACAAGGCTCTGCCTTTCTACGGAGGGATTCCCGGTGACGTTCGTGCTATTACGTTGAACTACACCGCTTTCCTGGAACAAAGCCTCGGTGACTCCAAGACCATCTACTTCCACGGTGGCCTGGGAAACTACGTTCGGATGGATACCCGAGACTTGCTACCAGTAGATGACATCCTTAAGTGCGATCCCGCCCAATTCATTCGCGAGGTTGTTGTACCGAACGTTGACGTCAATCACGAAGACTTGAGACTTCAGCGACACGTCATCCCAGCACTTGTGCCTCCACTGCGTCTCAAGCCAATCCTTTCCCATCAATATATTGAGCTTTGGAGCCGAGCATCGGATTGGGTTAAGGAAGCCGAGCATGTGGTTGTCGTTGGATACTCATTCAACAACGCCGATGAGCACTTCAACGATATATTGCGTTGCCATCCTGATCGACGCATCGATATCGTGGTGCCTGAAGCCACATCCCCGGCATTCGTCGCCAGGATGGAAAAGGTGTTTGGTACCGCAGCCAATCAATACAACACAATAAAAGTAAACGGTTTCAGTGCGTTAAAAGCCAAGAAGGTTCGGCTGATTTCAGCCAAGGCAGGTGACGTAAATTTGGCCGATTTGTTTGAGGAGTAGAGAGCCGAAAAAAAAGCAAAGGAAATTAGGACGGAGGCAGGAGGGGGAAATCCCCCTCCCATCACAGTCAAGCCGCAACTGGGCCTCAACTCTTTGCCTCTACCCACCGCTCCTTTGATGCCATCCAATGGCCATAGACAGTCACTAGGCAAACCGATTTAGAACCGGCAGCAAAAGCGAAGGCGTATGAAGTCAGCCTTTCAAGGGGTGATTGATTCCACATGAGAAACTCCTCCATCGATCAGTTACGCTGTTAAATTAACGTTACTGGCTCAAAGCTAGGGCCTTAACTTCCAACTTTTGGCCTAAGTTTGTCGCGGAAGCTGTCGGGTTACCTTCGCGGGAGGATTGGACACTTTCAGGGCTATTTTCTCCCGGCGATTCCGGATAGAACTCTTCAACCACTGCCTCAGTCTCTTCCTCGCTGTCTTCAAAGACCCCGTTGGCCAAACCAGTACGTACTGCCGCCTCCAAGGCCACCTGGTCAAAGCCAGAGGCTTGGCGCTCTGCATCAATCCGCTTAGCCTCTAGCAGGGCATCCGCAACAGTCACGCCACTGCGTAGCGTGATATCCACGTAGTAGATCGGCGCCCCCAGGCTCTGCCGGGTGGATTTTCCCCGCAACCTCAGCTCCAGGGGCAGGCAGGACAGCTGGTTACCTGAAATCGCCTGGAAATACTGCAACCGAGCGATCAGAGTGCGGATGCTGTTAAAACCCGTGGTCCGGAAAACAAAGCATCCCAAAGGATCATCATCACTGATCAAGACATTAAGTCGACCGTAGGGCTTGCAGGCACCACCGGCTCCGAATGGGCACCCTTCCGGAGCCGGACAAGGATGATTCTCGATGCTCATCTTTCCCAGTCGCTTGCAGGTTTCCCCGTCACCAACGCAGACCGGCCGGCCGCTCTTCCGGTCGAACAGGGTATATTCGGCACGGAAATTTAGATCAGGGGCGTTGAACAGAAAACGGATAGGGATGCTACGAATCTTGCCGCCCTGAGCCTTGCGCAGTCCTTCATCGTAAGGATGGGGAAGCCAGCCTTCTCTACCTTGGACCTGGCTGGTCAGGGTGAATTGGTCGTCCTTCTCGGGAAGCCGTTTGCCATTCTTCTCGATGACCTTGCCAATCGAGATACGGCCAATGATGGGAGGCGTAATCGCCAATCCTTTGAGCATTGGATTTCTCCTCGTTGAAAAAAATACCGCAGGGCCCGTTTAGGGCGCCGCGGTAGGAAATGGATGAAGGGTTGGGAGGTACGGAGCTAGCCGATCAGGAAACGTCGGCTACCAGGTTTGGTAGTGGCGTACTGCTGTTTGAACTCTGGATGCTCCTGGAGCAACCGGGTGACATCGAGGGTTACGCTGTCCTTGGCCTTCTTCCAGCTCACTGAACCGGTTTCGAAGATGGCCCGACTGGCATCGCCCATGGCCTGCTGCAGCGCTTGCTTGAGTTGGGCTTCCACCTTCTCCTGCTCGGCGATGCTTTGCCGGATACTCACCAGGTCCGCGAAAGCGGCTGACAGATTGCGTTCTTGCCTGAAATCCAACTCCTGACCGCTGTCTTCCGGATAGAGACAGCGCAAGGCCAATTCCGCCGACTCAGAACCATCTGCCGGCGGCGGGATATCATCCTCCACGTAGTGCCAGAAGCGCCGTTCCAGCTGAATCAGGCGCTCGATCAACGCCTCGTTGCGTTCGATACGATGGACTTCGAGATGCTGACCACCGAGCAACACCGCCACATCCGCCGCCCGCTTACCGGTGACGGCCAGCTGGTGATGGACCTGCAACTGGACATACTCAGGAACTCCGCCTTTCCATAGACGAGCTCCGTTGATACCCGCTGTCTTGCATTCGAGGATCTGTACCTCTTCCGTACCGATAACTTCCCGGTCGATATTGGCGAGCATCCAGGCCTTATCAGGGTCGGGATGTTGAAGGATGGCGTTGATGCGCCGCACCCGATGACCAGTACGCTTGGTGTAATGGGCCGCGACGATGGGTTCAAGGAGGGTTCCCCAGTAAGTTGGGCTCTCCTCGTCATTCGGGTCGATCTTGGGGAGATTGCCATCACGACCAGTCTTCTCCATCCAAAGCTCCAACTGGGACTTGTAAGGATTTAGCCCGCAGGCACTCGCGGCATCCGACCCCCCAATACCTCGCGTCCGGACAGCCAACCAGTCTTCCCGGGGTAGTTCCTTGGTTTTGATCAGGCGCAAGGCCGGCCGTCCTTGGGTTGAAACAGCGTTAACTGCTTGTACTTGCATGAAATCACCTCATGGAAACAACGATGCCCAGCCCGCCAAAAGCGGTACTGGGCATCATAGGTAGGGAAGAAACTGACTTAGGCGACGAGCTGCAGAGCGGCATCCAGTGCACGTTGCTTGATGGCCGCCCCCTGGCCAAACCAGGCGGAATCCATCCGGTACTCGTCGCTGCGCGCCCGGCGCTCGTGGTCCACGTATTCCGTCACGGCGTTGAGCAAGCCCCAGGCGGTTTGCTTGGCCGCCTCCAACTCCGATCCCCGCCCTTGGCCTTCATAGAGAGCCTGAACCCGTTTCAAAGCTCGCTCGTTGGCGAGTTTTAAGGGTTCAGTAGCGCTAGCAGGGGCTTCACAGATCACCTTGAGGAAGTAGTTCATAGCCTCATGGCTATTGACCTTGCGTTCAGCCAAGGTCCGCATGCGGTACATGAAGCCATCCCAATGGGAAACTGCGATCCCGAGTTGCTTCTTGATGGCTTGGGGATCGAATCGAGTATTGTGGGGCACCTTGATTGCCTGGGTAGCCCCATTCACGGCAATGGTTAGGGTGTTGTTGCAGACGACCCGTATCGTGGTGGGCGTTGCTGTAGTGGCGAGGGTACCGTCGCAGCTCGTAGCCAAGAGAAGATAACCATTGACCTGGTCGCTCCCCTTCAAAACGCTGGACTGGCCAGTTTTGGCCAGGGCCCAGAACTTCTTGCCCCCCTTGAGTACCCCGGCTGTCTCCAGCTCATAACCGGATACCTCAGTGAGATCCCGGTAGAACTCCAGGACTTCACGAGGTTGAACCACCTGGTAGCGCTGAGAGACAACAGAAAGTGCGTCCTTGGTATCCGAGCGATAGAGCACCTTCTGTTCGGGGAAGGAATGGATCGAGCCCAGATTGCCTGCCGTATCAGCCATAAAGCGAACTGGGGTCTCCATGATCTGCCAGTCCATACCGGCTTCACGCTGCCAGACTTCGATGGGCTGTTTGGCGGGAAGATGATTGCCAAGGCCATGCCAGGGCTCAGCGCCGACATACGCCATTTGTTGAACGAGATGGGCCATGGAAGGCTCCTTTCTATAGAGAAAAGACGTGATCGGTCCTCCGCAAAGGACGGATGGACCGATATGTGTCAGGAACAAAAACGGACGGGAAGCCAGCCAACTACTGGCTAGGGATAGGTAGGAAACCTAATGGGAGATGGGCAACTACAGATCGGTAGTGGGAATGCTGAAGATGTAACCACAAGCAAGGCAATGGTGATTATCGAGCACTCGCTCATCAACCATTTCTCCCAGCTTGGCGCCAGCGATACCTCCAGTAGTCCCTCCGATAAGGGCCCCGGTGAGGGCACCAAGAATTCCCCCTACGACCATACCGGGAGGACCGGCAATGGCTCCAACGGTCGCGCCGACCTCGGCACCAGACCAGCAACCGACAGCTCCGCTTAGAGCGCCACCACAGGTGCCGATCAGGCCACCTGCTTTGCGGCCTCGGTTAAGGCTGACGATACGTGAGGACATGCAGTTTGGACAGTGATTGGACATAAATTCCCCTTGATGAATGGATAAGGAACAGGGGAAGAAACGGCATACCAACTAACCCCAGATCAGGGTTAATCAGTGACGGTTAGGGCAATACAGCCCCCTGTTCATAGGGGTGATATGTGACTGAAGTTTTTTTGAATCCCGCTGGCCGTACAACATCAATATTCATATACAGACTTACCCTCAGATCCGCTGACCAGAAGGCTTTCCAGATAGCAACAGAGTTGCTCTACCTGCTTACCCACTGACATCTTGCGACTGCGCTAACAGTGACATGAAAAACAACAGATGCCCAAAAGAGCACTTGCATAGTTTGCGAATTTTCGATAAAAATACGGCCAACTGGCATTGCATGTCAGTTGCACAGCTCTCCCGAGCGATACAGTGGGGAGAGCATCTCAACCGCAACGGTTGATCTCTAGGAGGTGCCCCCGCTCAGGGCGCTTCACTGTCTCAGGCGACCCCAGTCGCGCTGTGTTAACCAACGCCGTTCCCGGCCTTCTTGGCCCATGTCGGCACCCCGTATTCCCCATTTGGTTTTGCGCTTGCCCCTTACGGCAGGGTCTCTCTTGGTCTATTCCTGGAGTGCCTGGCCTCTGGTGGCGCCGCGAATTTAACAATTGCGATCTCTCTCCACCGGCATGCATGCCGCAGACAGAGAGACTACGAGGTTAGCTATGGCACGCAGCGCACTGTATTTATTACGCCTCTCTGAAGTCATCAAACGAGTTGGACTTGGTCGGTCTAGCGTCTACGCCAGGCTGGATTGCGATTCAAAGTACTACGACCCTACGTTTCCACGCCCGGTTTCCCTATCCCCCGTTGGACGCGGAACGGTAGCCTGGGTCGAGGATGAAATCGACACCTGGATTAGGCAACAGATCAGCAAGAGCCGCAATAGCGACACCCAAGACCAGTCGTCAAGAATTCACAGCGACTAGGGGAGGTAGCGACGTTAAGTCTGTATATCCCCGACATGAGAGCAATGCCCGTACTACGGGCAGATTCCCATCTAAGGCCCCTTTTGCCGACGAGGAATTCAGCTTCTTCAATTCCGCATGTATATAGGATTGAATATAGATTAAATCTTAAATATCAATACGATACAAAGAACACAACACTTTAAATAGGGCACATATGCAGAAGTCCCAATGGTCTGGTCATTGATGCTTCTGAACGTGGAAAAGTACAGGATGCACGACCATGAAACCATATGAGAAACAACTTGCTCACGATGCACTGCTGCAATCGATCATCACTGACTTTCACTACCCACGAACTGCCCCACAGGGGGGCCTTTACTGGGATCGTAGCTGGGCACTGAGCGAGCTCCTCTTTAAACAACTTCACATTGACGGAATGTTGTGCGACGCACTGAAGCGGTCAGAAGGGAACGTCTTTGTGCTGGACAAAACCTTGGAGAGTACAGTCCTCCAGAAAACGTACCGAGCAGGGGAACTGTTCTATGCATGGGTAAGTCAGGAAATCCCCTTGCTACCACCTAATTATGAACTTCCTGAACAGTCAACTTTACTGAGCGCTACTGCACGTCGTCTTGGTTTCGGAATGTGTCTATTTTCAAAGGCCGATCCACTAATCATCTTGAACAACGACGGTCTGCGGCAAGGGGAACTAATCAATTCCTTTGGACGACGGGTATATGAACAAATGACCAAAGCAGGCACCAAGAACAGTGAAAGCGTCCGGAAGCGAAGCATTTCCACTGCCTTGAAAAAGACCGAACGGTACTTTGATCGCTTATCCCATAACCATGGGGAAGCAGTAGGCTGCTTACGACTGGAACTCCACCATTCCCCAGAACTGCGTCTGGAGGCAAGCACACGCCAACTAAATGCCTTTATCACAACACTACAGCCCCACTACGGCCCAGAAGAGCTTTTCGGGTACTGGTGGAAGAGACGGTATATGCCTGAATGTGGCTATGGCTACCACTTCATCCTGTGCTTTAACCCCCGTAAAGTCGATTGGGAAAGGCTCTTTACCGCCATTTCTCAGAAGTGGAACCAAGCCACCGAAGGACATGGCCTAAGTGTTTACTGGTCACACTCACCGGAGAACCACCGAAGCTGGGGATCATTGAGCTTTTCCCGACTTTCTCATGCCCACCCCTTGGAACCTGTAATGGATAGCCTGCGGATGATGTTGATGAGTGAGCGCTATCTGCGCTTAACGCCCTACCATAAATACGATCACTACGGCATGGGCGACCTTCCCGCTGCATTAACACTTGATGAGTATTGGTGCGCCAATTCCAAGCTAGTTGCGGCCTAACAAGAAAGGGGTCGGAATGAACTTAGGGCACCGTTACAATAACTCCGATGTCATTAACCGAGACCTTTGTCGCAAAGTCTATGGTGATTTCTCAGACGCTCTCTTCGTTACTGACGAAGAGAGTTCATGTCGTCTCACCCGAAAGTTTTACGCATCCGTGATGGCTGACTTAGTCTCCTTTGTGGAAGATGCCACAAAAAGTAAGGAGATTCCATTTTTGCCACATATTGCGGGATCCGGCAGGTCTGGATACGACTTTACTCCACTTGCTGAGCGCTATTTCCATAGGCTTCCTCTCTTTATCACAACAATTGGAATGCTTTCGAGTAAATATCGTTACAGCGAGCATATCGAAGCATTCAATGACGCTTGGATTAGCTTACACCTTCATGACCTAGGAATGATCTGGCGAGATATTTGGTCCACCTCCATGGCCAGGCACCCCAGTGGAAGATCATTTGGGGAAATATTCAATGCAATCGTTGAGAAGCTCCGCCATACGTGGACTCAAAACGGTTACAGGGAGCGTTTCCGACGACGGGTCTATGAGTCGAACAGGCGTACTCAACAATACAAGAACTACATCAACGCCTGGTTCGAAAAACAGGCAACGATCAATTTCTGTCGCATCGACCTGTACTACAGGAAAGAGCTCTGGAATGACATAACCTTCGAGAAGCTCAGCACTGACCTTGATCACCTTTGTGCAAATTTTAGATGCAACACCATATTTCGAGGTCTGAGAGGGTACATCGCCAAGATTGAATACGGCTTAGGGAAAGGCCCCCATATCCACATGATTTTTCTATTCGACACCGAGGCAAAACAAGGTCGTTGTCACATCTTCCACACCCAAAAAATCGGTGAATATTGGGTCAAAACCATCACTAAAAAAAGTGGCGAGTATTGGAACTGCAATGCAAAGGCCAGCCAATATGAGCAGTTAGGAAAACTAGGGATCGGGCCAATTCATGTCAGCGACAAGAAACGACGTCACAATTTATCTGAAATCGTGATCCCTTATCTATGCAAAACAGACCAGTTTGTACGCCCAGAATTTGCCCCCCGAAATCGCCTCATGCGTCGAGGCAAATGGCCGCGCGCAGAGCCTAAAAAATTGGGTGCTCCCAGAAAAGCTCGAAACACTGACGACAGTCACTTCTCCCCCCTATAGTCATAGAGGGGGGAGCAAGTCACCTTCCACCATCTACATATCCGAAAAACTGGCAGTTACGCCACTCCAAGATTGGGAGAAATAACATTTTCTTTTAGATTATCAAGGTAATTAGCCCATTCCTGCATCATTACCCTGCGCTCTTTTAAAAATTTGGTTCGGTTGTATGCCGTTCCCAAGTTATCCGGTACGCGATGAGCCAGTTGGTGCTCAATTACCTCGGGTTTAACATGTAATTCTTCAGCCAAAATAGTACGTGCCATGGCGCGAAAACCGTGACCAGTGATATCCGTTTGAGTGTTATAGCCCATCCGACGCAATGCGGCATTAATGGTTGCGCCACTCATCGGATTGGCCCGGTCCCGCCCAGGAAAAACAAAATCGCCACGACCCGTCAGCGCATAAAGTTCACGAAGAATCCCTATGGCTTGGGTTGCCAGTGGTACAAGATGCTGGGTTTGGGTCTTGGTAACAAGATAACGCCACTCACCTCGCTCTAGATCAAAGTCTCTCCACCGCGCATGGCGCAACTCCCCTGGGCGAACAAAAAATAGTGGCGCCAACTTCAAAGCACAGAGGACAACAAAGGTTCCTGAGAAGGCATCAATAGCCCTCAACAACTCGCCGACTTTTTCTGGTTCAGTAATTGCAGCGAAATGAGAAACCTTAACCGGAGGGAGTGCGCCACGGAGATCACCAACTGGAGAGCGTTCAGCCCTTCCCGTAACTACCGCATAGCGAAATGCCTGCCCTGACACGCGTAAAGCAAGATGGGCCGTCTCTATCACACCTCTTGCTTCGATCCGGCGGACCACAGCCAACATCTCTGGAGCAGTGATATCCGCTATTGGCCGCGCACCGACCCATGGAAAAACATCCCTTTCAAAGAGTCGGATAACCTTATTGGAATAGCTGGCCGACCAACCTACCGACTTCTTTGCCCACCATTCACGGGCCACGGCCTCGAAGGAATTAGCCGCATTGGCAACCATGGCCATCTTCGTTGCCTGCTTGTGAAATCCGGGGTCGACTCCGTTTGCCAAAAGACGACGAGCATCATCCCGACGCTCTCGTGCCTGCTTCAAGCTCACCTCTGGATATACCCCCAACGCAAGTAGCTTTTCTTTTCCCAAAAAGCGATACTTCACGCGCCAGTACTTGGATCCATTGGGGTTTACGAGAAGGAACAAACCCCGCTCGTCCGAGACTTTATAAGGTTTATCAGCGGGCTTGGAGGCCTTGATTGCAAGTTCGGTCAGCGCCATTTGGGGGTACATCACTCAGAGAGGCAACAAGATACCCCACCTTATACCCCCAAACCCCTCTGGATTTCAATGGACGCCATTGAACACATCGGACAACAAAAAAGGCCGAAACCCGCATAAATACTGGGAAATTCAGCCTTAGTTGGACAGCTTTGGAATGGTTACTGGTGCCGGGTACCGGAATCGAACTGGTGACCTTCGCATTACAAGTGCGCTGCTCTACCTACTGAGCTAACCCGGCGGGGCCGCCATTATAACCGAGGCATGCCCCCTGACGTGCTGTCGCATATAGAATAGGCTGCAATCTTCGAGCAAGACTCAAATTCCATGGCTGCCCTCTCCAATCCCTCCGAAATTGCTCGTGAAGTCCTCCGACAACTGGCCGTCCGGCGCATACCGCCGACTCCGGACAATTACTTCACTCTCTACAACGAAATTGCCGAACACCCGCCGGGGGATGAGCCGTTCCCGGAAAAGCAGTGCAAAAGCTTGGCGGCCGCCCTTGACCGCAGCCGACCGGCCCAGCAGCGCCTTGCCAGGTCTTTCGACGAGGCGATCCGGGACAAGAGCTGGGAACGCTTCCAGAACACCTGGAAGGCGTTCTGTACCGAAGCCAGCAGCGAACCGCCGCCCTGGAGCGACCTCATTGCCGAACTGATCCGGCAATGGGAAACCCATCATGCCGGCCTGACGCCCGGCAAGAAACGGGACTCCCTGGAACACGTGCTATCCAGTGCCGGCAAGGATCCGGACCTGCTCTTCACCCGCCTGAAAGGGCTCCTCACTTCCTGGAACCAGAATGCGGACGCCGGCGGCACACCCCTGGCCGACGCCCCCGAGATGGCAGCGGAGGACAACGGCGCCGATGCTGTCGCCGCGACCACAGCACCGGCCAGCGCCGACAACGCCCTGGTCGGCGAACTGCGGGAACTGTTTGCCTTCACCCTGGAAACGGCCGTCGCCACCCAGCTGGTGGAGTCGCCCCAGTTGGTGGAAGAAGCCCGTACCCTGGCCAGCGCCGTGCGCCGGGCCCAGGACACAAAGGCCCTGAAAAAGCTGCTGGACAAGCTCAAGCAGTTCGCCTTCCGCCTCGAACTGCTGGCGGATGACCAGCGGGAGCTGCGCACCGGCCTGCTGCATCTGCTGCAACTGCTGATCGAGAACGTCAGCGAACTGGTGGAAGACGACCAGTGGCTGCATGGTCAGATCGAAATGGTGCGGGACATCGTCACCAGCCCCCTCTCCCTGCGCACCATTGACGACGCCGAGCAGCGCATCAAGGAAGTCATCTTCAAGCAGAGCCAGCTCAAACACAGCCTGAGCGAAGCCCAGGAGGCCCTGAAGCACATGCTGGCGGGCTTCGTGGACCATCTGGCCGATTTCGCCGACTCCACCTCCGACTACCATGACAAGGTGGAGGCCTGTGCCCAGCGCATTGCCACGGCCAACAACATTGCCGACCTGCGGGCCGTCATTGACGAAGTGATGCACGAAACCCGCATCATCCAGCTCAATGCCCAGCGCTCCCGCGACGAACTGCGGGCCACCCAGCAGCGGGTGCGGGAATCGGAACAGCGGGTGGCCGAACTGCAGGGCGAGCTGGACAAGGCCAGCACCCTGGTGCGCCACGACCAGCTCACCGGTGCCCTCAACCGCCACGGCCTGGAGGAAGCCTTCGCCAAGGAAACGGCCCGCACCCAGCGGCGGCGCACCTCCCTCTGCCTGGCCATCCTGGACATCGACAACTTCAAGAAGCTCAACGACAGCCTGGGCCACGATGCCGGCGACGCCGCCCTGATCCACCTCATCACGGTCATCAAGAACACCATGCGCCCCACCGACCTGGTAGCCCGCTTCGGTGGCGAGGAGTTTGTCATCCTGCTGCCGGACACCGGCCTGGAAGACTCGACCCACGCCCTGCAACGGCTGCAGCGGGAGCTGACCAAGCACTACTTCATGCACGACAACCAGAAGCTGCTGATCACCTTCAGCGCCGGCGTCACTGCCTACCAGCCCGGCGAAGACCAGGCCGCGGCCATCAAGCGGGCAGATACGGCCATGTACGAAGCCAAGCGCACGGGCAAGAACCGGGTGGTGACGGCCTAACCTGAAGACGAAGCCTACGGCCAACCTAGGCCCTGTTATTTATTGGACGGGGCTGGGGCAAGCCAAAAAAAAATGGTACAAGTCGTGCTTTAGCTTTAGCCTTGATCTGGGCCTTGCCCATACCTCTCTAGGATCCAGGATGAACACTGAGCAAGATTTCGCTTCCCAGCTCTACCGCATTGGCATTCTCAACTGGCAGTCCATGCAGCATTCGGGCGAAGCCTTCTTCCTCAGGAATCACCTCAAGGGAAAAATAGCTCCCGTCGTGGTCGACGTGGGCGCCAATGTGGGCCTCTATTCGGGCCTGGCACTGGAATCCTGCCCTTCGGCTCAAGTATTCGCTTTCGAGCCCCATCCTGAAACCTACCAGAAGCTGCGGCGCAATCTGCCGAACATCCAGGCCTTCAATGTGGGCATGGGCTCAGCTGCCGGCAGCTTCACGATGTATGACTATGCGGACCAGGCGTCATCCCACGCTTCGCTCTATGCAGAAGTCTTCACCGATATCCATCAGCGCCCCCACCGCAGTTTCGACATCGAAATACGCACTCTGGACGCCGTCATCCCCGAACTTGGGATTGAGCACATCGATCTGCTCAAGGTGGACGTGGAAGGACATGAACTCGAGGTTTTCAAGGGAGCGGCCCAATGTCTCGAAAAAGGCATGGTGCAAGCCATCCAGTTTGAATTCAACGAGATGAACATTGCTTCCCGCACCTACTTCAAGGACTTCTTCGATTATCTGAAGGGTTATCGCTTTTTCCGTCTCCTGCCCAATGGCTACTACCCAATTGAGCACTACTCGCCGGTTCAATGCGAAATCTTTGCTTTTCAGAACATCGTCTGTTTCAAAAAATAATTACCTTCCGCCCATGCGTGCAACCCGTCTCCAGGCAAGGATTTGATTCCCCATGCGCCTCTTCATCGCCAGCCTCAACGCCTCCGCAAATCCCCCCGTCGCCAAGGAACTGGCGGCTGCTCTCGAGACCAGGGCCCCGCAACAAGGCCTGCCCGTCCAGAAACTGGAACGCCAAGCTTCCGCCGTTCAGGCAGGCCAGGCCATGGGAGAAAGCTTTGACCAACAGGGCCAGGAGGCTTTCCGCTGGCTCTCCGTCACCCTCGGCACCCAATGCGATGCTGGCGACTACATCCTCGTTCTGGCACCCCAGCTTGCCGAGCTGGATGCCCTGATCCGCTGGTATGGCAGCCAATCCACCGCCTTGCGGCCCCATCTGGGAATCGTCCTGGCCCATGCCCCGGGCAAGGGCTTGCCGGGGGAGCAGGACCCGTTACTGTCCGAAAAGCTGTACCAGCAGTTTTCCCAGCAGCTGAGCAATCTAGCGGCGCACAAACTCACCTATTTCTGCACCGATGAAGACCTGGCAGACCAGTATCTGCCTTGGCTACGCGAACGCCTTCAGTACCTGCCGGAGACAGTGGAAAATCGCTGCCGCACTATTCTGAATACTGCCCGAAGTGCCGAACTGGCACGGGAGTCCATCACTTCCTCCTGGGGCACGGCGGCCCTGTTACGGCATCTGCTGGGGCCACGCCGGGGAGTCAGCCTGCTGGACGGAGTGGGCGGCGACCTGACCAGCGTCCTGCTCCAGACGCTGACCGGTGTCGAGTCCTACGTCACCACTGCCACTGCGGCCTTGCCCCTGGATCAACTGGCTACTCAGGTTGGAACCACCAGTCTGAACCGCCGCGGTTTTCATGCCGGCGAGAGCAATTGGCCCGAGGCGGTTGCCGGCAAGATGGACTTGGTAATCGGCAGCGCCCTCGCCGACGCCCAGGAACTCCAAGCCCTGTGGTCGGCCCTGAGCGACAGCGGCGTCCTGTTCCTGCAGGGAGACGTCACCCAGCGCCCCGAAGGCTTCGCCACCAACGGCTGGCAGGTGGACATTCGACTGCCGGGCAATCCAGGACAGCAAGTGGCCAGCCTGGTCGGCCGCCAGGCGGAAAGCTATGTGCAGATCCGCGCTGCGCTTCTCAATCTTCCCCAGCACCTCCATTGGCTGCCCTTGCCGGCAGCCCTGGAACCTGCCGCACTGACCCCCGCACGGCAAGAGCGCCTCTGGGCGGTGCAAGCCAAGATCCAGGCCGGCCAGTTGGCAGCAGCGGCCAAGGACATGGCCCAGGCCCTGGCCGATGACCCCGACGATTCCGAACTGGAACGCTGCCATGCCAGTACGTTGCAGGCGCTCGGCGATCAGGAGGGAGCCATTGCCCACTGGAGCCATCTGATCCAGAAGGAGCCGGAACGCCTGGACGTCACCGAAGCCCTGACCCGCGCCCTGGTCTCCCTGGGTGAGTACGGCATTGCCGGGGCCATCCTGGACAACTATCAACAGTATGCCGCCACGACGGAGCCGGCCCTGGAGACCATCCGCAAGGCGGTGGACAGAACCGGCGAGAACGCCCAGCAGCCCATGGCCGAACCCGCCAAGAAGCGCCTGGGCTTTCTGCAGATACACACCTTCTATCCGGCCTATCTGGAACAGTTCTACGCCAAGCGGCCGGCCCTGCCGAGCCAGGATTTCTCCACCATGATCAAGGCGCTGGAAGCCGATGCTTTCAGCGCCAACCACATGCTCACGCCCTATCTGGGCGCTCTCGGCTACGACTGCCAACTGATTGTCGCCAACGACCCCATTTCCCAGGGCCGCTGGGCCGCCCAGCACGGCCTGCCCAACGGCATCGGCATGATGGACGTGGTGCGCCGACAGGTTGAGACCTACCGGCCGGAAATCCTCTATCTGAGCGAACCCATCAGTTTTGACTCCCGCTTCCTCCAGAGCCTCAGCTACCAGCCTCGCCTGGTGCTTGGCTGGCGCGGCGCACTGGCGCCGCCGGAGACCCGCTGGCACGGTTTTGACACCATGCTTTCGGGCCTGAGCGGCATTCGCGAACTGGCCCTGAAGCTCGGGGCCGCCGATGCCACCCACTTTTTCCCGGGCCACCCCAACTGGCTCAATCCCCAGTTGAACGGGATCGAACTGCAGAGCGACGTCCTGTTCACCGGCCAATGGACCATCGGTCAGCACGAAAAACGTAACCAGCAACTGCTGGCCCTGGCCGAGGCGGCCGGCGACCCGACAGCCCCGTTCTCCCTGGCCCTGCATCTCAGCGGCCAGACCCAGGGAATCCCGGCAGTACTGACGCCCTACATCAAACCACCGGTATACGGCATGGAGATGTACCGTACCCTGGCCAGCGCCCGCATCGTCGTCGACAGCCGGGCCGACCACTGGATGTTCGACCCGGCCAGCGGCCGCCCCCTGGACGTGGGCCGGGGTGAAACGGTCAACATGCGCCTGTTCGAGGTCACCGGCGCCGGGCGTTTCCTCATCACCGAACGCTTCGACAACCTGAGCGACTATTTCGAGGCGGGCCTGGAAGTCGAGACCTTCTCCGACCGGGAAGAGCTGATCGACAAGGTGCGCTACTACCTGGCCCATCCCGAGCAACGGGAAGCCATCGCCCGGCGCGGCAAGGAACGTTGCCGCCGGGACTACGCCATGGAATGGCGGGCGGCGCACTTCGACCGCATCATTCGGCGCCACCTGGCCCAACCGGCGCAGTCCGCCCGTTCCACCGCCGCTGCGGCGCCTGCCGTACCGACCCCGGCCAGCCCCAACGGCAGCATCCCCGGCAACAGCGCCGAAGTACTGGCCCTGATGCAGCGAGCCGAAGGCGCCCTGGCCCAGGGCCAGGCCCAGGAGGCCCTCAATCTGGTGATCGACGCCAAGAAGGCCCGCATCCCCACCATCGGTCTTGATGTGCTTCGCGCCCGCTGCTTTGCTGCCCTCAACCAGCCCTGGCACGTCGCCGAATGTCTGCGGGAAGAATTGCGCTTCTTCCCGGACAACGCCGAAGCCCGCGCCCTGCTTGAACGGGTAGACGACCGCAAGGCCGGCCAGGGGCCGGCCGTGGACGAATTCAGTGAGCTGCTGCAGGTGATCCGTCCCTACACCATGCTCAGCGAAGCGCGCCTGCGCTCGCTTTACGACAGCGCCATGCGTATCTGCGCAGCGGATCTGCCGGGCAACTTCGTCGAATGCGGCGTCGCCGCCGGCGGCTCCTCGGCCCTGGTTGCCGCAGTCATCGCCCGCCACAGCAAGCGGCCGCGCAAGCTGTTCGCCTTCGACTCCTTCTCAGGCATGCCGACTCCGGGAGAAAACGACACCCACCGGGGCCAGCATGCCGAGGACACGGGCTGGGGCACCGGCACCTGCGCGGCTCCGGAAGACAGTGTCCGGGAAGCCTGCCGCAAGCTGGGCGCCGAACACATCCTGGTGACGATCAAAGGTTTCTTTGAAGACACCCTGCCGGTGGAGCGCCACAATCTGGGCGAAATCGCCTTGCTGCACCTGGATGGCGACTGGTATTCCTCGACCCGGGCCATCCTCGACAATCTCTACGACCAGGTCACGGACCAGGGCATTTTCCAGGTGGACGACTACGGCCACTGGGAAGGCTGCCGCCAAGCCATCGAAGAATTCCAGAGCGAACGTCAGGTGCGCTTCCCCATCGAGCCCATCGATGCCGTCGGCGTGCGCTTCAACAAACCCAAAGCTGCCGCCGCCCCCACCACCGCCTTGCCCCTGGCACCGATCCTCCACTTCAGCACCTGGGAACGGGGCGGCGCCGGCATGGCGGCTGCCCGCCTGCGCAATGCCCTGGTCAGCGACGGTGTCGAAGCCGGCATGGCCGTGCTGCAGAAATCCAGCCAGGGCACCGATGTCGCCCTGCTCTGCCCCAACGGGGCACAAGCCCGGACAGTGCTCTCCCCCGGCGGCTCGCCCTATCTGGCGGAAGCCACCCAGGCCTGGGGCAAGACCCTGGGGGCCTACCCGGCCCGGGCCCCGTTCATCGAAGTCTTCAGCAACGCCACCTCCCCGTTGGAACTGGCTCGCCTCGGCGGTTTCGACAGTGTCCGCATCGCCCACTTCCACTGGGTGGCGGGAATGGTCAATTTTCCCACCGCGCCCCGGACCTTTGCCGGCAAATCGGTGATTTGGACCCTGCACGACATGGCCGCCTTCACCGGCGGCTGCCACTATGCGGGCGAGTGCGAAGCCTACGCCCGCAATCCGGGTTGCGGCCAATGCCCCATGCTCGGCTCCCGCGATGAGTCTGACGCCTCCCGGCAAACCTGGCTGCAACGCCAGGCCGCCTATGCCGACCTGGATCTGACGGTAGTCGCCCCCAGCCACTGGCTCGCCGATTGCGCCCGCAAGAGTCCCCTGTTCGCCGGCAAGCGGGTCGAGGTCATTGCCAACGGCATCGACCTGGAACGTTTCCGCCCCCTGGACCGGGCCGCCCTGCGGCGCCAGTGGCATATCGAAGCCGATGCGGCCGTCGTCCTTTTCGGCGCCGACAGCATTCAGAACCGGCGCAAGGGCTTTGACCTGCTGCTGGCGGCCCTGGCGGCCCTGGCCACCCAGGCTCCGGAACGCCCCATCACCCTAGCCGCCTTTGGCAGCCTGGCCGCCGATTTCACGCCGCCGGCCGGTTTCCGCTTCGTGCACCTGGGGGATATCAGCGACGAATCCCGTCTGCCCGAGGTCTACGGCCTGGCCGACCTGCTGGTGCTGCCATCCCGCGAGGACAACCTGCCCAACACCGCGGTGGAGGCCCTGGCCTGCGGCATTCCGGTGGTCGGCTTCCGCGTCGGCGGCTTGCCCGATATCGTCGTCGATGGCGAGACCGGCTGGCTGGCCGCCCCTGGCGATGTCGATGCACTGGCTGCCCTGATCCTCAGGGTGCTGGCCGAACAGACGCCGGCAGCCTGGAGTGAGCGTTGCCGGGCCAAAGCCGAAAGCGATTTCGACAGCCACCGGCAAGCCGAGAAATACCGCCAGCTCTACCTGGAGCTGCTGACTGCCCAGGAAGGCCGCATGACCTTCGCTTCGCCGGCGGAGCAGCTCAACTGGGAAGCCGAGTGCCTGCTGGCCCTGGCCGAACCCGAAGGTGCCCTGGCGCGGCTGGAACAGGCGCTGCAGGCGGACGCCAAGAATCCCCGGACCCTGGATAATCTGGCCGTGCTCTGCCACAGCAGCAACCACCTGCAGGAAGCCCTCAACTGGTCGGTGCAGGCCTTTGAAGCGGCGCCCGGCAATCCGGCCATCGTCCTCAACCTGCTGCACATCCTGACCGCCCTGGACCAGACGGCATCGGCCCGGGAAGTCCTGCAGGTCTTCCTCGGCGCGACCAGCACAGCGCCCGACCAGGCCTTCTACAGCCGCCTGCCCGACGCCCTCCGGACGACGGATACGAACAGCACCTTCAAGCCCCGCATCACGGCCATTGTTTCCACCTACAAGTCGGCCGAATTCATCGGCGAGTGCCTGGACGACCTGCTGGCCCAGACCGTGGCCGACCAGATCGAAATTCTGGTCATCGACGCCGACTCGCCGCAGAACGAAGGCGAAATCGTCCGTCGCTACCAGGCCAAGCACGCCAACATCCGCTACATCCGCACACCGGAGCGCATCGGCGTTTATCCGGCATGGAACCTGGCCATCCGCGAAGCCCGCGGCGAATACCTGATTTCCTGCAGCACCAACGACCGCCTCAAGAACACCGCCTGCGAAGCCCTGATGCGGGAGCTGGATGCCAGCCCCGAAGTCATGGTGGTCTATGGCGACTCCCTGCTGAGCCCCCTGCCCCACCAGAATTTCGACACGGTGGTCATCGGCGGCAGTCAGTTCTGGCCGCCCTATTCGTTCCAGCAACTGCTGGAGCAATGCATGGTCGGCTGCCACCCCATGTGGCGGCGCAAGGTGCATGAGGAACTAGGACTTTTCGACGAAAGCTATGCGGCCATCGGCGACCAGGACATGTGGCTGCGCATCGGCGAGAAGTACCCTCTCAAGCACATCCCCACCATCACCAGTATTTTCTGGGCCACCTCCGAATCCCTTTCCGGCAACTTCGAACTGTCGGGTCCGGAAGTGGACCGGGTGCACCTGCATTACCAGCAACGGGCCGACTACCGTCGCTGGGTGGATCGCAAGACCATCCAGGAAATCGACGCCCAGCTCTTTGCCGAGCGCATGCTGACCCGCTGGAAGGAGCGCCCCGCCCTGCTGCTGCTGACTGTCGTGGCAGCCGGCGAACAGGCGCGCCTGGCGCAGACCGTGGCCTCCCTGCAGACCCAGCTGTACCAGGACTGGAAACTGGTCGTACTAGCGGATACGCCGGCACCGGACCCGATTTTCGAGCAGACGGACATCCTCGGCTGGCTGCAACTGGACAGCCTGGATGACCCGGAACTGCTGGCCCGGGCCCTGAACCAGGTCAGCGACACCCTGGCCAGCGACTGGCTCACCCTGATTCCGGTCGGCAGCACCTTCGAGCCCCACTGGGCCATCGCCGTGGCCGACTACGCCAATCTGGACCCCAAGTGGCAGGCCATCTACACCGACCATGACCATATCGGTCCGGCCGGTTTCCGCTGCGCCCCCTGGTTCAAACCCGACTTCAACCTGGACTATCTGCGCGCCATGGATTACGTGGGCCCGGCCCTGTGGTTCAAGCACGAAGCCCTGCAGGAAATCGGCGGTTTCCACCCCTACCCCGGCGCCTGGCAATACGAGGCCCTGTGGCGCCTGCACGACCGCTGCGGTGCCGACGCCATCGGCCACCTGCCGGAGCCCCTGCTGCACCTGCCGGAAAACCTGCCCGAACATCCCCTGGCCCAGGCGGCCCGCCAGGCCGCTGTGGAAGCCCACCTGGCCCGCCGCAACATCGCCGCCACGGTCAGCGCCGCAATGGTCCCCGGTACGCTGCGCATTGCCTACCAGCATGCCGAGCGGCCCCGGGTCTCGATCATCATCCCCAACCGGGACAGCGTCTGGTATCTGCAGCCCTGCATCGACGGCCTGCTGGAAAAGACCACCTACGACAACTACGAAATCATCGTGGTGGACAACCAGACCGACGAGCCGGACACCCTGGACTACTACCGCAAGCTGGAACGGGACCACGGGGACCGGGTGCGCATCATTGCCTACGACCATCCCTTCAACTTCTCCGCCCAGTGCAACCTGGGCGTGGCCGCGGCTACGGGCGAATATGTCGTTCTGCTCAACAACGACACGGAAATCGTGCAGCCGAACTGGCTGGAGCAGATGCTCAACCACGGCCAGCGGCCGGAAGTGGGCGCCGTCGGCGCCCGCCTGGTGTATCCGGAGAAGGGCACTATCCAGCATGCCGGGGTGATCCTGGGCCTGGACCGCCTGGCAGCTCACTGCTTCTCCAAGGTTTCCATGCACGAGCCGGGTTACATGAACCGCCTGCAGGTGGACCAGGATTACAGCGCCGTCACCGCTGCCTGCATGCTGGTGCGCAAATCCATCTACCAGGACCTGGGCGGCATGAATGAGACGGATACCCCGGTCCTCTTCAACGACGTGGATTTCTGCCTGCGCCTGCGGGAAGCCGGACATCTGGTGGTATGGACCCCCGGCGCCACCCTGGTGCACCACGAGAACAAGTCCCTCGTCCTGGAGTCGTCCAATCTGCGCAAGCGCGCCGATGCTTCGGTGCGGGACGAGAAGACGGCAGACTTCATGCATCAGCGCTGGCACAAATGGCTGGCCGATGATCCCGCCTACAACCGCCACCTGTCCCTGCTCGACGGCAGTTCCTATACGCCGGAACCGGTGCTGGTGGCCGACTGGGACCGCAAGTTCCACGACCGCCCCCGGGTCCTGGCCCAGCCGCCTGCCGGCGGCGTCGGCGAATACCGCTTCATCGCCCCCTTGCGCGCCCTGGGCGCGGCCGGCACGCTGCAGAGCACCATCGTCCAAACCAAGAAGTACCACGAACTGCGTTATCCGACCCTGACGGAACTGAACCGTCTGGATCCGGATGTGTACATGATCCAGGTGGATTTCTCACCGCTTGCCGTGGAATGGCAGACCTATTTCCGCAAGCACCGGCCGGACATGCGCATCGTGGTCATGATGGATGACCTGATCACCCACATGCCCAAGGACAACCCCAACTACCGCCACATTCCCCGGGACGGACGCAATCGTCTGCGCAAGCTGTTCCGCCAGAGCGACCGGGTCATCGTCAGCACCCAGCCCCTGTACGACTTTGCCCGGGAGCTGACCGACGAAGTGCGGCTGGTACCCAACTCCCTGCGGGACGACCTGTGGGCCCACCTTACCTCCCGACGCCGTACCGGCAAGAAGCCCCGCGTTGGCTGGGCGGGCGCCCAGCAGCACTCGGGCGACCTGGCCATCATTGCCGAAGCGGTGAAGCAAACCGCCGACGAGGTGGACTGGATTTTCTTCGGCATGTGCCCCGAAGAGATTCGCCCCTATGTGGCCGAATACCATCCCTTCGAGGTCGGTGTGGAAGCCTATCCGGCCAAGCTCGCCAGCCTCAACCTCGACCTGGCCGTGGCCCCCCTGGAACTGCATCCCTTCAACGAGGCCAAAAGCAATCTGCGCCTGCTGGAGTACGGCATTCTGGGCCTGCCCGTGATCTGCACGGACATCTTCCCCTACCGTACCGACAATGCGCCGGTGACGCGGGTGGCCAACGAGAC
Organism: Azospira sp. MPR-LB4; assembly: GCF_058809525.1. Taxonomy (NCBI): domain Bacteria; kingdom Pseudomonadati; phylum Pseudomonadota; class Betaproteobacteria; order Rhodocyclales; family Rhodocyclaceae; genus Azospira; species Azospira sp. MPR-LB4. Next base: position 3,366,442 of record NZ_CM179521.1, on the reverse strand, counting down.
CGATGCCTGGGTCCAGGCCATCCGGGAGCGGGCCCACGACCTGGATGCGGCAGCCAGGGAAGGCGACATCCTGGAAGCCTGGGTACGCCGGCACTACCTGTTGAGCAGCCGCCTCAACGAATGGCAAGCCGCCCTGACGGACCCCCGTCCCTGAAACGGCGGGGCCGTCCCGCGCGGACGGCCCCCTTCCCCTAGCGAACATGACCCAAGCCCTTCCCCAGACTCCAGAAGCCCTCTCCGCCTGTTTTGCCCAGGCCGTCCAGGCCCAGCAGCGGGGTGACCGCCACACCGCAGAACGCCACTACCGGCAAATTCTGGCGGTGGTGCCCCAGCATCTGGATACGGCCCACAATCTGGCCATCCTGCTCGGCGACCAGCAACGCCATGCCGACGCCCTGGCCCTGTGGCAGGGCGTTCTGGCGGCGCTACCAGGCAGCATTGACGCCCGCATCGAGGCGGCCATGACCCGCATCCGCATGGGCGATGGAGCCGGCGCCAAGGCCGACCTGGTCCAGGCGGCAGCGCTGCAACCGGCCGACGACGATACCTGGCGCCGCATCGCCAGCGGCTTTGTCCTGCTGCGGGAGTTTCCCGATGCAGTAGACGCCTACACGGCCGCCCTCAACTGCAATCCGCAAGAGCCGCGCAATTACACCGCCTTCGCCTCCCTCTGCTCCCACCTGGGTGAATACGGGGTGGCGCAGGAACTGGCGGAAAGCGCCACCCGCCTTGCTCCCGATCTGCTGTGGGCCTGGGTGGAACTGGGCAACGCCCAGATGAAACAAGGCCAGGCGGCCGCTGCCGCCGCCAGTTTCAGCCAGGCCATCCGCATCGCTCCCCAGGACCCGGTGGGCTACTGCAACCTGGCCATCACCCAGATGGAATCCATGGACCTGGCCGCCGCCCGCCTCACCCTGGACCAGGCCCTGGCCCTGGACCCGGAACACCCCCTGGCCCGCTGGAACCGGGCCCTGGTGCTGCTCACCCTGGGCCAGCTGCGGGAAGGCTGGCCCGATTACGAATACCGGCGCCAGTCCAATATCCAGGGCGTCATCTACCGTCCCACCACGCCCCAGTGGCGCGGCGAGCCCATCGCCGGGCAGCGCATCCTGCTGCTCTGCGAACAGGGCCTGGGCGATTCCCTCCAGTTCATCCGCTATGCCGCCCTGCTGAAGCAGCGTGACGCCTGGATTGCGGTGCGCATCCAGCGCCCCCTCAAACCCCTGTTTGCGGAACTGGACTGCATCGATGCCCTGATAGACGAGAGCGAAGCGGTGCCCGACACCGACTGGCACTGTCACCTGCTCTCCCTGCCCCTGGCCTTCAACACCGGGCTGGACGACATCCCCGCCAGGATGCCCTATCTGCGCACCCCCCAGGTCAGCGCCGAGCGTTGGCAGCAGCGCCTCGCCGAGCTGCCCCGGCCCCGGGTCGGCCTGGTCTGGGCCGGCGGCCGCCGCCAGCATATGGCCGATGCCGTGCTCCTCGATGCCCGGCGCAGTCTTCACCTGAGCCAACTGCTGCCCCTGACCCAGGTGCCCGGCATCAGTTTCGTCAGCCTGCAAAAGGATGAAGCCGCCGCCCAGATTGCTGAGGTGGCCGGGCAGTGGCCCATCCTTGATTACAGCGGCGAACTTTCCGATTTCGCCGAAACAGCGGCCCTGGTGGAACAGCTGGATCTGGTCATCAGCGTCGATACGGCAGTGGCCCACCTGGCTGGTGCCCTGAACAAGCCTGTCTGGCTGCTCAACCGCTGGGATACGGACTGGCGCTGGCTGCTGCAACGGGACGATTGCCCCTGGTATCCCAGCCTGCGCCAGTTCCGCCAGCCCGGCCCCGGCGACTGGGAGAGCGCCATCGCCCAGCTGACAGCGGCCCTGGCCGTCTGGGCGAGCGAGCGATGAGCCGGCTGGACGAACTGCTGCAACAGGGCCAGCAACGCTTCAGCCAGGGAGACATGGCCGGGGCGGAACAAGCCTTTGCTGCCGCCGCCCAATTGGCGCCCCAAGCCTGGCAGGTACATTTCAACCTCGGCATGTGCCGGGATCGGCTGGGCCGCCGGGAGGCAGCTTTCACCGCCTACGAAAAGGCCTACCAGCTGGCGCCGGACCATGTGCCCTGCATCACCAACCTGGCCGTCAATGCCTTCAATCTCGGCAAGACCGAGATGGCCCTGCAACTGACCCTGCGCCAGGTGGAGCTGGAACCGGGCAACGCCCTGGCCTATGACAATCTGGGTCAGATATTCCGTCAGTTGGGCCAGTACGAAGGGGCCGAACTGTCGCTGCGCAACGCCCTGCTCCTGGCACCGGACACGCCCAACCTGCACAACAACCTGGGCCTGATCCTGCTCGATCAGAACAAGCTGGCGGAGGCCGAGCAGGCCTTCCTCCAGGCCCTGCGCCTGGCACCGCAGCACGCAGATGCCATGACCAATCTGAGCACTGTGCTTCAGGCCCAGGGACGCACGGCAGAAGCGCTGGAGCACTGTCGGCGGGCGGCCGCCCTGGCACCCCGGTCTGCAGTGACCTGGACCAATCTGGGCAACGTCCTGAAATCCATGGGGCTGCATCAGGAAGCACTGGAAGCCCAGCGCCAGGCCATCGCCCTGGCGCCCGACTATGCCCTGGCCCACTGGAACTACGCCATGTCCCTGCTCGCCCTCGGCCAGCTGGAGGCCGGCTGGCAGGAATATGAATGGGGGGCGGCAGCCGGTACCCGTACCCGTTTTGCGGCAACCCTGCCCCGCTGGCAAGGGGAAGATCTGGCCGGCAAGCACCTGCTGCTCAGAGCCGAACAAGGCCTGGGCGATACGCTGCAGTTCGTTCGCTTTGCCCCGGAACTGCAGCGCCGGGGCGCCAAAGTCACGCTGGAGTGCCAGCCCTCCCTCATTCCCCTGCTCCAGGGCGTTGCCGGTATTGACCACCTGGTCGCTCAGACAGGGGAACTGCCGGCTGATGCGTGGGGCTGCCAGTGCTATCTGCCGCTGATGAGCCTGCCCCACCTGCTGCACATCGGTCTGGCCGACCTGCCGGGTCCCATTCCCTATCTGCCGCTTGAGGCAGGGCGTGTGCGCCACTGGCAAGACATGCTCGGCCCCCGAAGCCGTTTCCGGGTCGGCCTGGCCTGGGCAGGCAATCCCCGGCATCGCAATGACCACCAACGCTCGTGCCCCCTGGCCCAGTTCGTCGAATTACTGGCGGTGCCGGGGGTTGAATTCATCAGCCTGCAACTACCGGCCGCCGAGCTTCCCCAAGGTTTGCGGGACGTCACGGCAGGCATCCGGGATTTTGCCGACACGGCAGCCATTGTCAGCCAGTTGGATCTGGTGATTTCGGTAGACACGGCCATCATCCACCTTGCCGGGGCTTTGGGACGACCAGCCTGGCTGCTCCTGCCACGGGATGCAGACTGGCGCTGGCTCCAGGAGCGGCAAGACAGCCCCTGGTATCCCAGCCTCAAACTGTACCGGCAAAAAATGCCGGGGCAATGGTTGCCGGTTCTGCAAAGCGTTCGCCGGGATTTGGAAAGTCTCGCCGGGAACGCCCGCCCAAAAATGCAGGATATGTAAAGACCCGCAATCCACGGGCCTTTCCGGCCCGCAGAAAACTCCTTGCCGGCCCTCTTGAGAAACGTGGCACACCAGTTGCTTTAAGAGAGCCAGAACGGCATTGCCCAGCAGGGCATTAGCCGTATCAAACAATTTTGCCCTCTGGTAAGGAGCTAAATATGGCACTCATCGTCAACACCAATATTGCGTCGCTCAACGCGCAACGCAATTTGAGCAACTCCAACGCCGCCCTCGGCCTGTCCCTGCAACGCCTGTCTTCCGGCCTGCGGGTTAACAGCGCCAAAGACGATGCAGCCGGCCTTGCCGTGGCAGAAAGCATCACCAGCGGCGTCCGCGGCAACACCCAGGCCATCCGCAACGCCAACGACGGTATTTCCGTCGGCCAAACGGCCGAAGGCGCCCTGGGCCAGATCGCCAACAACCTGCAGCGGATTCGTGAAATCTCCGTGCAGGCAGCCAACGGTTCCATCAGCAACAGCAACCGCAGCCAGCTGCAAAAAGAAGTGGATCAGCTGACCCAGGAAATCAGCCGTATCGTTCAGACCACCGAGTTCAACGGCACCAAGCTGCTGTCCGGCGCTTCCACCATCACTTTCCAGATCGGCTACAGCGGCTCCACGGACAACCAGGTGGCCATCAGCACCACCAACCTGGCCCAGACCGCTGCCGGATCCGCTGGCATGAACAGCTATAGTGCCGGCCTGACGGCAACCGGCACCATCAACGTCACCACCTCCGCTGGCGCCTCCGCTGCCCTGTCCAAGCTGGACTTCGACATCGCCCAGGTCGCCAATCTGCGCTCCACCTATGGTGCCGTGCAGAACCGCTTCGAGGCCGTGATCGCCAATCTGCAGAACTACGTGGAAAACCTCAGCGCCTCCAAGAGCCGCATCATGGATACGGACTTTGCCGCAGAATCCGCCCAACTGACTCGCAATCAGATTCTGCAGCAGGCAGGCACCGCGATCCTGGCTCAAGCCAATACCGTTCCCCAAAGCGCACTGACCCTCTTGAAGTAATGCGCTGACCAGCTACTTACCAGTATATTTGCGGCACCTTTCCCCCCCTCATGGGCCTGCAACGGGCGCATGGGGCGAGACGGGAGGGGTGCCTCTTTCTTTTTAAGGCACGCAAAAAAAGTTTTCGAAAAAAAGACCTAAAGTTATCTTCCCCGGCTCCGATAATTGATTCAAAGGCGGCGGGCTTCGCCACCGAAGTTTTACCCGAAGTGGTAAATAATCAATGGAACCAAGGAGATAATCATGGCTTTGATCGTCAACACCAATATTTCGTCCCTGAACGCACAGCGGAACCTGGCGACTTCCAACCAGTCCCTGTCCGTTTCTCTCCAGCGCCTGTCCTCCGGTCTGCGTGTGAACAGCGCTAAGGACGATGCCGCTGGTTCCGCTATTGCCGAAGGTCTGACCAGCGCCATCCGCGGTGGCAACCAGTCCATCCGCAACGCCAACGACGGTATTTCCGTCGGTCAAACGGCTGAAGGCGCCCTGGGCCAGATCGCCAACAACCTGCAGCGGATTCGTGAAATCTCCGTGCAAGCCTCCAACGGCTCCATCAGCGACACCAACCGTAGCCAGCTGCAGAAGGAAGTGGACCAGCTGACCCAGGAAATCAGCCGTATCGTTCAGACCACCGAGTTCAACGGCACCAAGCTGCTGTCCGGCGCCTCCACCATCACCTTCCAGGTCGGCTTCAGCGGTTCTGCCGACAACCAAGTGAGCGTGGATACCTCCAACCTGGCACAGAACGGTGCAGCCGGCCTGAACGCTTACAGCGGCACCCTGACTGCAACCGGTACCGTCAATGTGACGACTTCCGGCGGCGCCTCTGCTGCAATCAACAAGCTCGACGCCGACATCGCTCAGATCGCCAACATCCGCGCAACTTTCGGTTCCGTGCAAAACCGCTTCGAAGCCGTGGTGTCCAACCTGCAAAACTATGTGGAAAACCTCAGCGCTTCCAAGAGCCGCCTGATCGACGCCGACTTCGCTGCAGAAACCGCCCAGCTGACCCGTAACCAGATTCTGCAACAAGCTGGTACGGCAATTCTGGCCCAGGCGAACACCGTGCCCCAGGGTGCGCTGACCCTCCTGCGCTAAGCCGCGTAAAGTAGCTAGCAGTATTTAGCCGGAGTGGCGGCGAGCTTGGCTCGAAGCCACTCCGGCTATGCCGTGTAGAGGAGCTGGAAATGACTATCCAACCTTTGAATAGCAGCGGACCCCCTGCCTACCCCTCCCAGGCAACCAACCGCGCAACTGGTGATGCCGTTGCTGTCAAACGCGACATTCCCACCGCCGACGTATCCTCTGTCAGCACCACGAAGAACATTGGCATCTCTGAGCAGGAAAAACAAAAGCCGGTCGAAGAAAAGGATGCCCTGCAGGAGGCAACCCATCGCGCCAATCAAACCGTAGCCGGTTTACGCAGCGACTTGCAGTTCTCGATCGACGACGCGACGGGTACGAGCGTGGTCAAGCTGATTGATGTAAAAACCAAGGAAGTGATTCGCCAGATTCCGGCACAGGAAATGCTTGTTATCGCAAAGCGACTTGATGAACTGCAAGGCCTGTTGATCAAGGAGCGTGTTTAAGTACATTTCAGTGTTGCGGCATAACGGAGAACGAACATGGGCATTTCAAGCGCAGGTATTGGTTCAGGACTCGACGTCAACAGCCTGGTAAGCCAGCTACTTCAGCTTGAGCGTCAGCCGCTCAACTCGCTTACTGCCAAGAAGCAGACGTTCAACGATCAGTTGAGCGCCTTTGGCAAGGTCAAGAGCGATTTGGATGCATTCAAGACCGCCGTCTCTGGGCTGAAGCTGGACATGGACTTTGCCGCAGCCAAGGCTACGTCTTCCAATACCTCTCTTCTGAATGCAACTGCTACCAATACGGCCACCCCGGGTAGCTACGACATAAAGATTTCCCAACTGGCACAGGCCGGTGTGCGGGCATCCGCCGCCCAGACTGACTCCAAAGCTGCAGTCGGCGCAGATGGAACGTTCACTTTGTCTGCTGGTGGCAAAAGCTTTGATATCGCCCTGACGGCCAGCGACTCGCTGGAGACCATCCGCGACAAGATCAACGCGGCGACTGTGACGGAAAGCGGCAAGACCGCCACCCAGTCCCTCGCCAAAGCCAGCGTCATCAATGCCGGCACCTCGGCAGCCCCCCAATATAAGCTGGTAATTGCATCCACGAAACAAGGCGTGGATAACGCCGTTTCCATTGATGCGGCACTGGAAACTGCCTTGGGTGGATTTACCCAGACCCAGGATGCAAAGAACGCAAAGCTGTCGCTCAATGGCCTGGAGGTTGAGCGCTCCACCAATACCATTACCGATGTAGTGGATGGGGTCACCCTTAATCTGGCCAGCGCCGATAGCACCAAAACGGTCAACCTGACGGTTGCACGGGATACCGAAGCCATCACCAAGAAAATCAATGACTTCATTTCCGCCTATAACAAGCTGGCCAGCACCGTAAACAGCCAACACCAGAAGGGTGGCACCCTTGAAGCCGACAACTCGGCCACCTCGGTCATTTATCAACTGCAGAACGTTTTCAATGACCCGGCAAAGATTGCCGGAAATGACCTGAACTACTTGGCCCAGGTTGGCATCAGTTTCAAAAAGGACGGCACTCTGTCCTTGGATAGCACGGCATTCACAAAAGCGCTGGAAACCAATTCTGGTAACGTCGTATCCCTCTTCACCGATACGGAACGCGGTTTTGCCCACCGGCTCTATGACACCGCTTCCAACATGCTCACCAACGATGGCCTGGTGGACTCTCGAATTAAGGGCCTCAACTCCCGGATCAAAATTCTTGATACCAACATGGAGCGGGAAAATGTCCGGCTTGAGAACATGGAAACCCGTCTGCGGCGTCAGTATGCAAACCTGGATTCTCTGATGGGCACCATGAAGAACACCAGCAGTTATCTCACCTCTCTGTTAGGTTAAGATGACCGTCCAGCGTTTCAGAAAGGCATTACATGTTTAACCAAGGGGTTCGGGCTTACGCCCAGGTAAAGGTCGAAACGGCTGTCAGTACGGCCAACCCCGTCCAGTTGGTCGTTCTTCTCTATGAAGGCGCCATCTCCGCCATTGCATCGGCCAAAGGCGAGATGGAGAGGCGGAACATTGCCCAGAAAGCACAATTCATCAACAAGGCCATCGACATTATCGAAGGCCTCCGCAATGCGCTAGAGTTCAGTCAAGGTGGAGACATCGCCGTCTCCCTTAACGACCTGTACCTCTACATGGTGCAACGTTTGAGCACTGCCAACCTCAAGAATGATCCGGCCATCCTGGATGAAGTAACCGCACTGCTGAGGGAACTGCTCGGCGCATGGGAAGTACTGGCAAAAGGCACTGCCGATGGCATTGATGACGACAGTACCGCCCCCAATGACGGTAACGTCCTGACCAAGGCCTAAAAGCATGGCGAACAGCGAAGAAATTCTCGCTCTGTACGATGCGATTCTCGCGACATCTAAGCAAATGCACGAGTACGCCAGGGCAGAGGAATGGGACGCGCTGGTAGACAAGGAACTGGAGAGACGGCAGTTGGTGGCCGCCTTGCGCAGTCAATTAGAAGCAGGCCCCTCCCCTCTAAGCCCTTCTGAGCAGGCGCAGTCAGAAACGACCATCAAGTCCATTCTTTCATTGGATGAAGAAACCAGGAGTTTGGCCGAGCGCTGGATGGGAGAACTGGATGAGAAACTGGGCAGCATCAAGACTTCCAGACGCCTCCAAAACACCTACCTGGCGCCATAGGTCAGATTCTCTGGGGCACACTGGTAGTGCCCCGCTCCAGCATTTAATTTGAGATCCTGGCCTCTGCCATGATTCCGTCCGACCTCGTCAATCTCCCTCGCGTCCGGCTGGATGCATCAATCCAACAGGTCGCGCCAAGCCAGGCCGTTTCCGACCTGTTGTCCGAGCTTGTTCCCGGACAACGGATTCTGGCCGATATTCAGGCCGCACTACCTAATGGAACCTATCGGGCAATGATTGCCCAGCGAGAGGTTACGCTGGCGCTTCCCTTCTCAGCGAAAAGTGGGGATTCGCTGGAAATGGAAGTGGTAGAAAACAATGGTCGGACGGCCCTCGCGGTCATCGCCAACCCCAGGCCGGAAACCACAGCAGAAAGTTCCGCCTCGACCTCTCTCAGCCGCGCCGGCCAGCTTATTGCCACACTGCTGACGGATGCCCCAGACAAACCCCAAGAGCGGGCCACCCCTCTCAATGGTAATCAACCACTCCTTGCCAACCCCAAACTCCCCGCTGAACAACTTGCGCCTTTACTCAAGCAAGCTATCAGCACTAGCGGCCTCTTTTACGAAGCACACCAAGCCCGTTGGACGAGCGGCCAATTTAATCTGGCCGAGTTACTCAAGGAACCGCAGGCTCAGGCAGGAGCCAGCCAATCGCCGCCAGCAGCGCCCTCCAGACAAGAGCCCCCCTCCGTACCTCAACCGCAGTCGCAGTCTCAGCAGCCTGCGACCAGCAATACCCCCACCATCCCCGTGGCACCACAGAAGGCGGATGAGCCCACCGGCACCCAACCCCTTCCCCCTCCCCAAACATTCACCGGCAATACAACGCAAACCACCAGCAACACGCCCCCCGGACTTGCAGCCGATCTAGTTCCCTTAATTCGACAGCAATTGGAGTCCCTAGCCAGCAACACTTATATCTGGCACGGCCAAATCTGGCCTGGACAGGAAATGTTATGGGAAATGGTGGAAGAAGATGGTCGAAATGGGGCACAGGATGAAGACGGCGAACCGGCTAGTACATGGAACACCCGTCTGCGCCTGAATCTCCCCCATCTGGGGGAAATTCAGGCTCGTATCGGACTGACAGGTCACCAGATTTCGCTGCATTTGACCGCGGCCAACCCGGAAACCCGGGAACAACTGCGCGGTCACGGTCTGGGGCTTGCCAGCCAGTTTGAGGCAGCCGGACTCACCTTAGGCGGCTTCATGGTGGAGAAGAATGAACCAGACGCCACCCCCTGAGGACCGCCGTAGCGCCGTCGCTCTGGCCTATCTGGAGACCGATGCTGCCCCCAGGGTGGTCGCCAAAGGCCGGGGAGCGGTGGCCCAGGCCATCATCAACCGGGCCAAGGAACATGGGGTCTATGTGCATGAATCGCCCGAGCTGGTGGCCTTGCTCATGCAGGTGGATCTGGACGAGCGCATCCCCCCTCAGCTCTACCGAGCCATCGCCGAACTGCTGGCCTGGCTCTATCGACTGGAACACGGCGACAACTCGCCGCCACCGTTATTCCAAGCCCCAAGGGAGCAAACTGAGTAATAATGCAATTCTCTAGTTTGCTGCTTTTGTTTACACTTCAGCCTTGCCGAGAAAACCGAATAAACCATGACTGACAAGGCAAGCGAGCCCTTAGAGCCGGAAGCCCATCCTGTGCCACACCACCTAGACGTCGAAGACGACGACAATTACAGTCGCTACCTGCTTTACTCCAAGGCAGAAATTCTTTTCGTACTCAAGGCGCTGGTGCAAAAAGGAGTGATGATTACCGTTTATTTTGACGGTGGTAACTCCTTCCTGCTCACCTCGTTGAACCACATCGGTGCCGACGGGAACTCCCTGATATTCGACTACGGCAGCGACGACGAAATGAATCGCCGCGCCCTGCAAGCCGACAAGCTGGTATTCACCACGACCCTGGACAAGGTCAAGATTCAGTTCAGCCTGAAAGGCCTTACGCAGACGACCTTCGAGGGGCGTACCGCCTTTGGCGGCAAGCTGCCCGAGACCCTGCTGCGCCTGCAGCGCCGCGAGTATTACCGCCTTACCACCCCCATAGCCAATCCCATCAAGGTGTCGGTGGACGTCATTCTGGCGGATGGCACCAAGACCACTATCGAAGCCAACATGCTGGACATCAGCGGTGGTGGTATCGGTCTCATGCTGCCATTGTCCATGGGTGAAACCTTTGCCATCGGTAATGTTTTCCGCGACTGCAAGTTCACCCTGCCCGAGGAAGGACAGCTGGTCACAGCCCTTTCCGTGCGCAACTCGTTCCCGGTCACCACCAAGACCGGCAGTCAGTACCTGCGCATCGGTTGCGAGTACGTTGATCTTCCGGGAACCCGGCTGACCATGATTCAGCGCTACATCACCCGGATCGAACGGGAGCGCAAAGCCCGGATCAGCGGACTGGAATAAGCAATCTACCATTAATAAAAAAGGCACCCGAGGGTGCCTTTTTTTTGCCTACGGAAGACTCACTCCTCCTTCATCGAGGCGGCGATACGCTTGGTCAGGGGATGCAGAAGGTAGGTAAGTACCGAACGCTCACCGGTCTTGATGACCACCTCTGCCGCCATGCCGGGCTGCAGATTGCGGTTGCCCAGCTTTTTCATGCCTTCGGGAGAAATGGAAATACGCACCAGGTAATAGGAAGTCGGCTGGCCGGAACTGGGCTGATTTTCTGTAATAAGGTCTGCCGAAATCGACTGGATGGTCCCTTCCACCAGCAACTGGGGAGAATGGGCAAAGGTGGTGAAACGGACATCAGTCGGCAGGCCCACCTTGATACGGTCAATCAGGTGGGGGGGTACCTTGGCCTCCAGCAACAGGGGTTCGTCAACCGGCACGATATCCATCAACCGCTGGGCGGCCTGGACGACACCGCCAACAGTCTGGGTCACCAGACCGACCACCTGCCCGGCAACCGGAGAACGAATCTCCGTGTGCTCCAGTTCCTCGGTCACCGCCCGCAACTTGTCCTCGTCGACCTGAACGTCGCGCTGCACGTCGGCCAGCAGGGTATCCACCTCCTTGCGGTATTCCTGCTGGCGCTGGATCAGGCGCATTTTCACTTCGGCGATGCCCTGACGCGACTTGATCAGGTTGCCATTCAGGTCCGCCAGGATGCTGCTGACCTCTGCGGCATTACGCTCCAGCTCCAGTTGCCTGGTCCTAGCCATGAAGCCCTGCTTCACCAAGTCGCTGATGCTCTTCAGCTCCTTTTCCAGCAAGCGCAGCTGGTTCCGGCGGCTCTCGATCATGCCCCCATAGCCCGTGACCTGGGCCTCCTGGCCACGGATGGCCTCCCGCATTGCCTGCTGTTCGGCCTCGTAGGCCAATCTGCGGGACTGCAGCAACTGCTCCTGGGTAGCCATCTGCTGCCGGACCAGGGGGTCGTCCGCATATTTCAGGATATCTTCGTGAAAACTGATCTTGGTCGCCCCTGACTGCTCCGCCAGCAGCCTGCCCTCCACCGAACGCAAACTCAGATAGTGCTGACGAACCGCCTCGTAGTTGGCCCGGGCATTGGCATCCTCGAGCTTCAGCAGCAACTCGTTAGCCTGCACGTATTGGCCTTCCTTGACGTAGACCTCCCTGATACGGCCACCAAGCAGGTGCTGGATCGTCTTACGCTTGGTATCAATCGACACCACCCCCTGGGTCGGCACCCCTTCATCCAGTGGCGCCAGGGTAGCCCAGAGAAGCAGACCGCCAAAGCCTATTGCCAGCCCCCAGATGCCGATCCTTAGCGGCCTTTCCGTATCGGTTGGCAATGCGTCGTCGGCCAGGGGAGGGGGCGGTAGAAGAGAAGTTACGGTTGTCTTCAGACGCAACAGCAGGGATCCAAGCGACATAAATACCTTCAGCCGTAGCAGGGTGTTCATTCTAATCGGGTGGCAATGATTGCCCACCAAAAAAAACACCGGCCCGAGAGCCGGTGTTTTCAATGCCAGAGGCAATTAGCCGGTGACTTGGTGAAGATTGGCACCAATCAGCAACTGGGCATCTCCCTGGGTATAGATGTGATAGGTGACACCATCAATCACGGTCACGCCACCATCCGCCCATTGGCCCTGGGAGTTGTTGAGCTGCACAGTGTCATTGGCATCGCCCTTGACCACGATCTGCACATGGCCCTCGCCGGTCTGGGCGTTTTGCACCAGGTCGGTTACACCAAACTTCAGCACATCCTGGGCATTCACGATCAGCAGATCGCCATTTCCACCGTTACCGGCAAGGTTGATCTGGCCCAAGTTGCCTTGTTCAACCACAGCCTGATCCAGGGCGGAGAGGTCGATGACCCGATTCTGCCCTGCGCCAATCTGCAGCCAGACGTCGGACAGCTCATGGGTTTGACCATCTGCCGTGGTGTAGCTGGAAACCAGACCAATCACGTTGCCGTTGTCACCGTCGACCGTCCGGGTAGCCCCAAGATTCAGGCTGGTAATCCCCAGATCGGCCAGCGTGTGCAGCTCGGAGGACTGGGATACGCCGTCTTGGTTGGCATCCACCCAAACTCGCAGATCGGCGAATCCGGCATCCTTGGCATCCACGACACCATCCTTGTTGCTATCCATGGTTTGCAGTGCCTGGAAGCCATCCACCGCGTTGCTGCCATCCGCCAGCTTGGTGCTGCTACCGAACAACTCGCTGCCATCGTTGATGGCGCCGTCGTGGTTGCGATCGATCGCCAGGAAGCCGTCCTTGGAGGAAATCCAGCCCACGCTCGACTGCTCACCCACGGCCCGCAGGTCGAAAGTGACACCGGCACTGATGTTCAGGGTATGGATGCCATCTCCATCCAGATCCAGCACCAACGGCGTCAGCGAGGCCAGATGAGGCATCTGCTCGGTCGTCAGGGCTCCCACCTGGGTGGAAGTCAGCGCGCAGGACTGAGTCGTGGTCAAGGCTTCAATCTGGGACGTCGTCAGCGCAACGATCTGGTCCGTGGTCAGACTCTGAATCTGCACAGTGCTGAGGGCCATCAGGTCCGTGGTTTCCAGGGCGGTGACCTGATCCGTGGAAAGCGAGGTCAGCTGGCTCGTCGAAAGAGCTCCAACCTGGGCCGATGTCAGCGCAGCAATCTGGGCAGTATCCAGCACGGACACCTGCTCCGTGGTCAGAACCACCAGATCACGCGTTTCCAGGGCCGCAATCTGCAGCGTACTCATCACGGTCAGCTGCTCGGTCGTCAGTGCCAGCACCTGGGCCGTCGAAAGCGCAGCAACCTGGGCAGTAGTCAGTGCCTGCAGATCGCTGGTCTCAATGGCGGCAACCGCTGCCGTACTCAATGCTCCGATTTCTGCCGTGGTCAGCGCCCCTACTTGCGCGGAGGTCAGAGCCACCACCTGCTCAGTGGTCAGTACCGCCACATCGCGGGTTTCCAGCGCCCGGATCTGTGTCGTCGTCAGCACGGCGATCTGATCGGTCGTCAGAGCCGTCACCTGATCCGTACCCAAAGCAGCCACGGAATTGACGGACAGGGCCGAAATATCGGTGGTTTCGATCGCCACAATCTGTGCGGTGGTCAGAACACTAACCTGTGTGGTGCTCAGGGCTTCCACCTGGGCAGAGCTGAGGGCCACCACCTGATCCGTGGTCAGCACCACCACATCGCGGGTTTCCAGCGCACGCACCTGGGCCGTCGTCAGCACACCCAGTTGCTCCGTGGTCAGGGCAGCCACCGCAGCCGTCGTCAGGGCAGCCACCGCGGCCGTGTTCAGCGCCGTCAGGTCACCCGTTTCGATCGCCACTACCTGGGCCGTCGTCAGGGCCCCTACCTGGCTGGTCTTCAACGCACCGATCTGGCTCGAGGTCAGCGCCACCACCTGTTCCGTGGTCAGCACGCCCACCTGGGTCGTCGTCAGGGCGGCAACCGCTGCCGTGCTCAGGCCGGAGATGTCCGTCGTCTCGATCGCCACGATGGCCGCCGTGTTCAGCGCGCCAATCTGGGCCGTCGTCAGGGCACCCAGCTGGGTCGAGGTCAGCGCCACCACCTGCTCAGTGGTCAGCACCGCCACGTCGCGGGTTTCCAGCGCACGCACCTGGGCCGTCGTCAGCACGCCCAGCTGTTCGGTCGTCAGTGCTGCTACCTGGTCAGTCGTCAGCGCTGCAACACCCGCTGTGGATAGCGCCCCCACATCGGAAGTTTCGATCGCCACGACCTGAGCCGTGGTCAGGGCACCGATCTGGGCCGTGGTCAGGGCGGCAATCTGGCTCGAAGTCAGCGCCACCACCTGATCCGTGGTCAGCACCGCCACATCACGGGTTTCCAAGGCCGCAATCTGGCTCGTCTTGAGGACGCCGATCTGCTCCGTCGTCAGGGCAGCCACCGCAGCCGTCGTCAGGGCAGCCACCGCAGCCGTGTTCAGCGCCGTCAGGTCACCCGTTTCGATCGCCACTACCTGGGCCGTCGTCAGGGCCCCTACCTGGCTGGTCTTCAACGCACCGATCTGGCTCGAGGTCAGCGCCACCACCTGTTCCGTGGTCAGCACGCCCACCTGGGTCGTCGTCAGGGCGGCAACCGCTGCCGTGCTCAGGCCGGAAATGTCCGTCGTCTCGATCGCCACGATGGCCGCCGTGTTCAGCGCGCCAATCTGGGCCGTGGTCAGGGCACCCAACTGGGTCGAGGTCAGCGCCACCACCTGCTCGGTGGTCAGCACCGCCACGTCGCGGGTTTCCAGGGCACGCACCTGGGCCGTCGTCAGCACACCCAGCTGTTCGGTCGTCAGCACCGCAATCTGGGCGGTGTTGAGCGCCGCCACTGCCGCCGTGTTCAGGCCGGAGATGTCCGTCGTCTCGATCGCCACAAGTTGAGCCGTGGTCAGAGCACCGATCTGGGCCGTCGTCAGGGCGGCAATCTGGCTCGAAGTCAGCGCCACCACCTGATCCGTGGTCAGTACCGCCACATCACGGGTTTCCAGGGCGGCAATCTGGCTCGTCTTGAGGACGCCGATCTGTTCCGTCGTCAGGGCAGCCACCGCAGCCGTCGTCAGGGCAGCCACCGCGGCCGTGTTCAGCGCCGTCAGGTCACCCGTTTCGATCGCCACTACCTGGGCCGTCGTCAGGGCCCCTACCTGGCTGGTCTTCAACGCGCCGATCTGGCTCGAGGTCAAGGCCACCACTTGTTCCGTGGTCAGCACGCCCACCTGGGTCGTCGTCAGGGCGGCAACCGCCGCCGTGCTCAGGCCGGAAATGTCCGTCGTCTCGATCACCACGATGGCCGCCGTGTTCAGCGCGCCAATCTGGGCCGTGGTCAGGGCACCCAACTGGGTCGAGGTCAGGGCCACCACCTGCTCGGTGGTCAGCACCGCCACGTCACGGGTTTCCAGGGCACGCACCTGGGCCGTCGTCAGCACGCCCAGCTGTTCAGTCGTCAGCACCGCAATCTGGGCGGTGTTGAGCGCCGCCACTGCTGCCGTGCTCAGGCCGGAGATGTCCGTCGTCTCGATCGCCACGATGGCCGCCGTGTTCAGCGCACCTACCTGGGCCGTCGTCAGGGCACCCAGCTGGCTCGAGGTCAGCGCCACCACCTGCTCGGTGGTCAGCACTGCCACGTCGCGGGTTTCCAGCGCACGCACCTGGGCCGTCGTCAGCACACCCAGCTGTTCGGTCGTCAGCACCGCGATCTGGGCGGTGTTCAGCGCCGCCACCGCGGCCGTGTTCAGACCGGAGATGTCGGAGGTTTCAATAGCAACGATGGCTGCGGTGGACAAGGCACCGATCTGGCTGGTCTTCAACGCGCCGATCTGGCTCGAGGTCAGGGCCACCACTTGTTCCGTGGTCAGCACGCCCACCTGGGTTGTCGTCAGGGCGGCAACCGCTGCCGTGCTCAGGCCGGAGATGTCCGTCGTCTCGATCGCCACAATGGCCGCCGTGTTCAGCGCACCAATCTGGGCCGTGGTCAGAGCACCCAGCTGGGTCGAGGTCAGCGCCACCACCTGCTCGGTGGTCAGCACCGCCACGTCGCGGGTTTCCAGGGCACGCACCTGGGCCGTCGTCAGCACACCCAGCTGTTCGGTCGTCAGCACCGCAATCTGGGCGGTGTTGAGCGCCGCCACTGCTGCCGTGCTCAGGCCGGAGATGTCCGTCGTCTCGATCGCCACGATGGCCGCCGTGTTCAGCGCACCTACCTGGGCCGTCGTCAGGGCACCCAGCTGGCTCGAGGTCAGCGCCACCACCTGCTCGGTGGTCAGCACTGCCACGTCGCGGGTTTCCAGCGCACGCACCTGGGCCGTCGTCAGCACACCCAGCTGTTCGGTCGTCAGCACCGCGATCTGGGCGGTGTTCAGCGCCGCCACCGCGGCCGTGTTCAGACCGGAGATGTCGGAGGTTTCAATAGCAACGATGGCTGCGGTGGACAAGGCACCGATCTGGCTGGTCTTCAACGCGCCGATCTGGCTCGAGGTCAGGGCCACCACTTGTTCCGTGGTCAGCACGCCCACCTGGGTTGTCGTCAGGGCGGCAACCGCTGCCGTGCTCAGGCCGGAGATGTCCGTCGTCTCGATCGCCACAATGGCCGCCGTGTTCAGCGCACCAATCTGGGCCGTGGTCAGAGCACCCAGCTGGGTCGAGGTCAGCGCCACCACCTGCTCGGTGGTCAGCACCGCCACGTCGCGGGTTTCCAGGGCACGCACCTGGGCCGTCGTCAGCACACCCAGCTGTTCGGTCGTCAGCACCGCAATCTGGGCGGTGTTGAGCGCCGCCACTGCTGCCGTGCTCAGGCCGGAGATGTCCGTCGTCTCGATCGCCACGATGGCCGCCGTGTTCAGCGCACCTACCTGGGCCGTCGTCAGGGCACCCAGCTGGCTCGAGGTCAGCGCCACCACCTGCTCGGTGGTCAGCACTGCCACGTCGCGGGTTTCCAGCGCACGCACCTGGGCCGTCGTCAGCACGCCCAGCTGTTCGGTCGTCAGCACCGCGATCTGGGCGGTGTTCAGCGCCGCCACCGCGGCCGTGTTCAGACCGGAGATGTCGGAGGTTTCAATAGCAACGATGGCTGCGGTGGACAAGGCACCGATCTGGCTGGTCTTCAACGCGCCGATCTGGCTCGAGGTCAGGGCCACCACTTGTTCCGTGGTCAGCACGCCCACCTGGGTCGTCGTCAGGGC
The DNA here is from genome assembly GCF_058809525.1 of Azospira sp. MPR-LB4. Taxonomy (NCBI): domain Bacteria; kingdom Pseudomonadati; phylum Pseudomonadota; class Betaproteobacteria; order Rhodocyclales; family Rhodocyclaceae; genus Azospira; species Azospira sp. MPR-LB4. The sequence goes on along the minus strand of NZ_CM179521.1, from coordinate 3,348,954 downwards.
GGCAACCGCCGCCGTGCTCAGGCCGGAAATGTCCGTCGTCTCGATCGCCACGATGGCCGCCGTGTTCAGCGCGCCAATCTGGGCCGTCGTCAGGGCACCCAACTGGGTCGAGGTCAGGGCCACCACCTGCTCGGTCGTCAGTACCGCCACGTCACGGGTTTCCAGGGCACGCACCTGGGCCGTCGTCAGCACACCCAGCTGTTCGGTCGTCAGCACCGCAATCTGGGCGGTGTTCAGCGCCGCCACTGCTGCCGTGCTCAGGCCGGAGATGTCCGTCGTCTCGATCGCCACGATGGCCGCCGTGTTCAGCGCACCTACCTGGGCCGTCGTCAGGGCACCCAGCTGGCTCGAGGTCAGCGCCACCACCTGCTCGGTGGTCAGCACTGCCACGTCGCGGGTTTCCAGCGCACGCACCTGGGCCGTCGTCAGCACGCCCAGCTGTTCGGTCGTCAGCACCGCGATCTGGGCGGTGTTGAGCGCCGCCACCGCAGCCGTGTTCAGACCGGAGATGTCGGAGGTTTCAATAGCAACGATGGCTGCGGTGGACAAGGCACCGATCTGGCTGGTCTTCAACGCGCCGATCTGGCTCGAGGTCAGGGCCACCACTTGTTCCGTGGTCAGCACGCCCACCTGGGTCGTCGTCAGGGCGGCAACCGCCGCCGTGCTCAGGCCGGAGATGTCCGTCGTCTCGATCGCCACAATGGCCGCCGTGTTCAGCGCGCCAATCTGGGCCGTGGTCAGAGCACCCAGCTGGGTCGAAGTCAAGGCTTCCACCTGGGCCGTCGTCAGTACCGCCACGTCACGGGTTTCCAGGGCACGCACCTGGGCCGTCGTCAGCACGCCCAGCTGTTCGGTCGTCAGCACCGCAATCTGGGCGGTGTTGAGCGCCGCCACCGCGGCCGTGTTCAGGCCGGAGATGTCCGTCGTCTCGATCGCCACGATGGCCGCCGTGTTCAGCGCACCTACCTGGGCCGTCGTCAGGGCACCCAGCTGGCTCGAGGTCAGCGCCACCACCTGCTCGGTGGTCAGCACTGCCACGTCGCGGGTTTCCAGCGCACGCACCTGGGCCGTCGTCAGCACACCCAGCTGTTCGGTCGTCAGCACCGCGATCTGGGCGGTGTTCAGCGCCGCCACCGCGGCCGTGTTCAGACCGGAGATGTCGGAGGTTTCAATAGCAACGATGGCTGCGGTGGACAAGGCACCGATCTGGCTGGTCTTCAACGCGCCGATCTGGCTCGAGGTCAGGGCCACCACTTGTTCCGTGGTCAGCACGCCCACCTGGGTTGTCGTCAGGGCGGCAACCGCTGCCGTGCTCAGGCCGGAGATGTCCGTCGTCTCGATCGCCACAATGGCCGCCGTGTTCAGCGCACCAATCTGGGCCGTGGTCAGAGCACCCAGCTGGGTCGAGGTCAAGGCTTCCACCTGGGCCGTCGTCAGTACCGCCACGTCACGGGTTTCCAGGGCACGCACCTGGGCCGTCGTCAGCACGCCCAGCTGTTCGGTCGTCAGCACCGCAATCTGGGCGGTGTTGAGCGCCGCCACTGCCGCCGTACTCAGGCCGGAGATGTCCGTCGTCTCGATGGCAACGATGGCTGCGGTGGACAAGGCACCGATCTGGGCCGTCGTCAGGGCACCCAGCTGGGTCGAAGTCAAGGCTTCTACTTGGGCCGTCGTCAGCACCGCCACGTCACGGGTTTCCAGGGCACGCACCTGGGCCGTCGTCAGCACGCCCAGCTGTTCGGTCGTCAGCACCGCAATCTGGGCGGTGTTGAGCGCCGCCACCGCGGCCGTGTTCAGGCCGGAGATGTCGGAGGTCTCGATGGCAACGATCGCAGCGGTGGACAAGGCACCGATCTGGGCCGTCGTCAGGGCGCCCAGTTGGTTGGAAGTCAGGGCAGTGACCTGGTCGGTGGTGAGCACCGCCACATCACGGGTTTCCAGGGCAGCAATCTGGCTCGTCTTGAGGACACCGATCTGTTCCGTCGTCAGGGCAGCCACCGCAGCCGTCGTCAGGGCAGCCACCGCGGCCGTGTTCAGCGCCGTCAGGTCACCCGTTTCGATTGCCACTACCTGGGCCGTCGTCAGGGCCCCTACCTGGCTGGTCTTCAACGCGCCGATCTGGCTCGAGGTCAGCGCCACCACCTGTTCCGTGGTCAGCACGCCCACCTGGGTTGTCGTCAGGGCGGCAACCGCTGCCGTGCTCAGGCCGGAGATGTCCGTCGTCTCGATCGCCACGATGGCCGCCGTGTTCAGCGCGCCAATCTGGGCCGTCGTCAGGGCACCCAGCTGGGTCGAGGTCAGCGCCACCACCTGCTCAGTGGTCAGCACCGCCACGTCGCGGGTTTCCAGCGCCCGCACCTGGGCCGTCGTCAGCACGCCCAGCTGTTCAGTCGTCAGCACCGCAATCTGGGCGGTGTTGAGCGCCGCCACTGCCGCCGTGCTCAGGCCGGAGATGTCGGAGGTCTCGATGGCGACGATCGCAGCGGTGGACAAGGCACCGATCTGGGCCGTCGTCAGGGCGCCCAGTTGAGCCGAACTCAAAGCAGCCACCTGCTCGGTATTCAGCACCGCCACGTCACGGGTTTCCAGAGCGGCAATCTGACTCGTCTTGAGGACGCCGATCTGTTCCGTCGTCAGGGCAGCCACCTGTGCCGTCGTCAAGGAGGCAATTTGAGCTGCGGACAGGGAAGTCGTAAGTGCAGTGATATCAGTGGTTTCGATCGCCACGACCTGAGCCGTGGTCAGAGCACCGATCTGAGCCGTGGTCAGGGCGGCAATCTGGCTCGAAGTCAGGGCCACCACCTGATCCGTGGTCAGTACCGCCACGTCGCGGGTTTCCAGGGCGGCAATCTGGCTCGTCTTGAGGACGCCGATCTGTTCCGTCGTCAGGGCAGCCACCGCAGCCGTCGTCAGGGCAGCCACCGCGGCCGTATTCAGCGCCGTCAGGTCACCCGTTTCGATCGCCACTACCTGGGCCGTCGTCAGGGCCCCTACCTGGCTGGTCTTCAACGCGCCGATCTGGCTCGAGGTCAAGGCCACCACTTGTTCCGTGGTCAGCACGCCCACCTGGGTCGTCGTCAGGGCGGCAACCGCCGCCGTGCTCAGGCCGGAAATGTCCGTCGTCTCGATCACCACGATGGCCGCCGTGTTCAGCGCGCCAATCTGGGCCGTGGTCAGGGCACCCAACTGGGTCGAGGTCAGGGCCACCACCTGCTCGGTGGTCAGCACCGCCACGTCACGGGTTTCCAGGGCACGCACCTGGGCCGTCGTCAGCACGCCCAGCTGTTCAGTCGTCAGCACCGCAATCTGGGCGGTGTTGAGCGCCGCCACCGCGGCCGTGTTCAGGCCGGAGATGTCGGAGGTCTCGATGGCAACGATCGCAGCGGTGGACAAGGCACCGATCTGGGCCGTCGTCAGGGCGCCCAGTTGGCTGGAAGTCAGGGCAGTGACCTGGTCGGTGGTGAGCACCGCCACATCACGGGTTTCCAGGGCAGCAATCTGGCTCGTCTTGAGGACACCGATCTGTTCCGTCGTCAGGGCAGCCACCGCAGCCGTCGTCAGGGCAGCCACCGCGGCAGTGTTCAGCGCCGTCAGGTCACCCGTTTCGATTGCCACTACCTGGGCCGTCGTCAGGGCCCCTACCTGGCTGGTCTTCAACGCGCCGATCTGGCTCGAGGTCAGCGCCACCACCTGTTCCGTGGTCAGCACGCCCACCTGGGTTGTCGTCAGGGCGGCAACCGCTGCCGTGCTCAGGCCGGAGATGTCCGTCGTCTCGATCGCCACAATGGCCGCCGTGTTCAGCGCACCAATCTGGGCCGTGGTCAGAGCACCCAGCTGGGTCGAGGTCAGCGCCACCACCTGCTCAGTGGTCAGCACCGCCACGTCGCGGGTTTCCAGCGCACGCACCTGGGCCGTCGTCAGCACGCCCAGCTGTTCGGTCGTCAGCACCGCGATCTGGGCGGTGTTCAGCGCCGCCACTGCCGCCGTGTTCAGGCCGGAGATGTCGGTCGTCTCGATGGCAACGATCGCTGCGGTGGACAAGGCGCCAATCTGGCTGGTCTTCAACGCGCCGATCTGGCTCGAGGTCAGGGCCACCACTTGTTCCGTGGTCAGCACGCCCACCTGGGTCGTCGTCAGGGCGGCAACCGCTGCCGTGCTCAGGCCGGAGATGTCCGTCGTCTCGATCGCCACAATGGCCGCCGTGTTCAGCGCGCCAATCTGGGCCGTCGTCAGGGCACCCAGCTGGGTCGAGGTCAGCGCCACCACCTGCTCGGTGGTCAGCACCGCAATGTCACGGGTTTCCAGGGCACGCACCTGGGCCGTCGTCAGCACGCCCAGCTGTTCGGTCGTCAGCACCGCAATCTGGGCGGTGTTGAGCGCCGCCACTGCCGCTGTAGACAGGCCGGAAATGTCAGAGGTCTCGATGGAAACGATGGCCGCCGTGGATAAGGCACCGATCTGGGCCGTCGTCAGGGCGCCAAACTGGCTCGAGGTCAGGGCTGCCACCTGCTCGGTGGTCAGCACCGCCACATCACGGGTTTCCAGCGCACGCACCTGGGCCGTCGTCAGCACACCCAACTGCTCAGTCGTCAGCACGCCCACTTGGGCGGTGTTCAGTGCCGCCACTGCGGCCGTGTTCAAGCCGGAGATGTCGGAGGTCTCGATGGCGACGATGGCCGCCGTGGACAAGGCACCAATCTGGGCCGTCGTCAGGGCACCAAACTGGCTGGAAGTCAGAGCGGCAACCTGCTCTGTGGTCAGGACCGCCACGTCGCGGGTTTCCAGCGCACGCACCTGGGCCGTCGTCAGTACGCCCAGCTGTTCGGTCGTCAGGGCAGCTACCGCAGCCGTCGTCAGAGCAGCCACAACAGCCGTATTCAGCGCCGTCAGATCACCCGTTTCGATCGCCACTACCTGGGCCGTCGTCAGAGCCCCTACTTGGCTGGTCTTCAACGCGCCGATCTGGCTCGAGGTCAGCGCCACCACTTGCTCCGTGGTCAGCACGCCCACCTGGGTCGTCGTCAGGGCGGCAACCGCTGCCGTGCTCAGGCCGGAGATGTCCGTCGTCTCGATCGCCACGATGGCCGCCGTGGACAGCGCGCCAATCTGGGCCGTCGTCAGAGCGCCCAGCTGGGTCGAGGTCAGCGCCACCACCTGCTCGGTGGTCAGCACCGCCACGTCGCGGGTTTCCAGCGCACGCACCTGGGCCGTCGTCAGCACACCCAGCTGTTCGGTCGTCAGTACGCCTACCTGGGCCGTATTCAGCGCCGCAATACCGGCTACCGACAGAGCTGAAATATCCGAAGTTTCAATGGCAACGATGGCCGCCGTAGACAAGGCCCCCACCTGAGCCGTGGTCAGAGCAGCAATCTGGGAGGACGAAAGCGACTCAACCTGGCTGGTGGTCAGCACTGCCACATCGCGGGTTTCCAGGGCAGCAATCTGCCGGGTGCTGAATACATTCAACTGCGCCGTCGTCAGCGCCGCCACCTGATCGGTACCCAAAGCCGCAACAGCGGCAACGGAAAGGGCAGAAACATCAGACGTTTCGATTGCCACCACCTGCTCGGTCGTCAGGGCGGCAATCTGGGTAGTACGCAAGGCGGCAATCTGGGCAGAACTCAGCGCGGCGATCTGATCAGTGGTGAGAACAGCCACATCGCGAGTTTCCAGCGCGGCAATCTGGCTGGTTTTGAGAACTGCAATCTGCTCGGTGGTAAGGGCAGCTACCTGAGCCGTATTCAGCGCTGCGGTCGCAGCAGTGGACAGACCGACAATATCCGTCGTTTCAATCGCAGCAATCTGGGAGGTCGTCAGGGCGCCGACCTGGGTCGTCTTCAGGGCGCCGATCTGGGCAGAGGTCAGCGCAACGATCTGGGAGGTCGTCAGGGCAGCGACCTGAGAGGTTGTTAGTGAGCCAACCTGATTCAAAACCTTGAGCACCGCGATGTCAGCCGTTTCCATCACGACCAACTGCGCCGTATTCAAGGCAGCAATCTGGGTAGAGGTAAGCGCCATTACCTGAGTTGTAGTCAGGACCGGCACTTGCACCGTAGTCAGGGCCGCTATGTCGGCCGTAGTAAGGGCAGCGATCTGCGAAGTAGAGAGGGCCGCGATCTGAGCCGTGTTCAATGCGGAAATTACACTCATTTTTTTGCCCTTTTTTTGGAAGACAGCGCTCTGACTAATAACGTAAAGACACGTAAAGCGCACGATACACCATTGCGCCGATTCATTACATGAAATCGGCGTCAAGCATAAAGTGTGCCCACAACCCCGTTCGAGACCGAAGGGAATCCTTACGTCGTTTTACGGCTGGTAGCTCTAATACTTTAGGCCAGGGAAGAAAAAAAACTGAAAGACTTTTCATCCCAAACGGGACGACGGAAAAGGTTCAGCCCATTCACTGGGTGCCAGAGGACTTATGCACCAGAAACGTCACAGGGATGTGACAAGAATTGGCAGTTCGTGCTCAGGAAGCCACCGCGAGTTCCTGGCGCCGGAACTCCGCCACCAGCAAGCCGCCCTCCAGTTTGAGAATCCGGTCAGCAGCGGCTGTTGCATTATTGCGGTGGCTGATCATGACAACCAGTCGGCCTTCTGCCTTGAGCTCCCGAACCGCCCGCAACAAACACCCTTCGCCCGCGTCATCCAGATGGGCATTGGGTTCATCCAGGACGATCAGCAGAGGATCGCCGTACATGGCCCGGGCCAAGCCGATACGCTGGCGCTGGCCGGCGGAAAGCAGATGCCCCGACTCGCCAATCTGGGTGTCATAGCCTTTCGGATGCCGCAACACCATTTCGTGAATGCCGGCCCGTTTGGCCGCCCGGACCACCTGCTCCGGATCCACTTCACCAAACCGGGCGATATTCTCGGCGATGGACCCCTCGAACAACTCGATTTCCTGCGGCAGATAGCCAATCCGGGGACCGAGAAGATGACGATCCCAAGCTTCCACATCCCGTCCATCGAGCAGAACCTCACCTTGCCGCTCCGGCCAGATACCGACCAGACAACGGGCAAAGGTGGACTTGCCGGAGCCGGAAGGCCCCACCACCACCACCACCTCCCCCGAAGAAAAGCTGGCATTCAGGTGTTTGAGAATGGGCTTGGCCCGTTGGCTGGCGGTAGCCGTTAGTCCCCGGACCAGCAGTTCAGCCCGCTCCGGTACTGCATCATCCAATGAGGAAGGACGCCCCCCTCTCTCCAGCAGTTTCTCCAACCGCAGGAAGGAAACCCGGGCAGTAATGAAATTGCGCCAAGTGTTAACCATCATGTCGATGGGCGCCAAGGTACGGGACATCAGCAGATTGGCTGCCACCATGGCCCCCGGCGTCAGCCGGCCATCGATGACCAGCAGGGATGAAATGGCAATGATCAGGGACTGCTGGCTGTAGCGCACAAGCTTCGAGATTTCCTGCAGCCGGTGCGACCATTCCTGGGCCTGGTGATTCAGCCCCAGGGCCCGTTGCTGCTTCTCCCGCCAACGGCGCCGCAGGTTCTCTACCATTCCCAGGGACTCGACCACTTCACAGTGGCGGCTCTTCGCCTGCACATAGCCCAGGGCCTGGCCGCTGGACTCCAGAGCTGCCTCCAGGGGTTCGTGGGTGTAGTAATGGGTCGCCCAGGTAACACCTGCCAGGAGCAGACAAAACACAATGGCACTAAAGCCCAGCAGGGGATGCAGGATAAACAGCACCCCGATGTAAACGATGGTCCACGGCGCATCGAAAAAGGCAAAGATGGCCGGTCCGGTCAGGAACTGGCGAATGCCGGTGAGATCACCGAAACTCTGCACATGGGTTCCGGTACGATTCAGCACCGACTCGAAAGTCGCCTGAAAAACCCCGGTGCTCAAATATTCGTCCAACCGCACGCTCAGGCGCACCAGCAGCCAGGAACGCACCCACTCGGCAAAACCCATGATGCCCAGCAGGACGAAGGCAATGATGGTGAGGGAAATCAGGGTCAGTTCGCTCTGACTGATCATGACCCGGTCGAAGACCTGCAGCATGTAAAGCGTGGGCACCACCATCAGCAGGTTCGAGACAAAACTGAACAACCCCACCACCATGAACTCACGGCGGAAGCCCCATAGAGCATTGGCCAGGACGCTGCGGGAAAAGAACTCCGGCTTTTTCATGCCCCGCTCCCTCCCGAAGCCGGGGCAGGCACCGCTTTCCCCTTGATGGACTGGGGATAGAGCACGGCCAGCACCTCATCGCGCTTGCCATAGAGCTTCACGGCCCCCTCCTGGATCACCAGCAGGGAATCCACCACCCGCAAAACGCTGGTCAGGTGGGAAATAACCACCACCGCAACACCGCGGGCCTTCAGCATTTCCAGCGCCTGGGCCAGGGCCAGGTCACCAGCCTCATCCAGGCTGGCATTGGGCTCATCCAGCACCACCAGCTTGGGATTGCCATAGATGGCCCGGGCCAGGGCCACTCGTTGGCGCTGCCCGCCGGAGAGGAAGCAGCCGTCGCTGCCGACCTGACTGTCGTAGCCCTCGGGCAGGTCGGCAATGTTCTCGTGCAACCCGACGACACGCGCCGCCGCCTCCACCTGCTCCATGTCGACGTCACCGAAGCGAGCAATGTTCTCGGCCAGGGTCCCTTCAAACAGTTCCACATCCTGAGGCAGATAGCCCAGGTGTGGCCCCAGTTCCGTCTTGTTCCATTGGTAGATGTCGACGCCGTCCAGACGCACCTTGCCCACTGCGGCAGGCCAAACCCCCATCAGTACCCGGGCCAGGGAGGTTTTGCCGGCAGCGGAAGGGCCGATGATGGCCAGAATCTCTCCGGGAGAAACCTTGAAATTCAGTCCTTTCAGGATCGGCGCCCCGCCACCGGGAGCCGCCGCCACCACGCCCTCCACCGTCAGATGCCCCTGGGGGGCCGGCAGCCTCATGCTGGCCGGCTTCGCCGGCAGGTCATGCAGGACCTTTTCCAGCCGATCAAAGGCGTCACGGGCGCCCACCACGATCTTCCACATCGAAGTCAATTGCACCAGCGGCTGGACCACCCGACCACCCAGAATGGTCGCAACAATCATGGCGCTGCCGCCACCACTCATCAGTCCTTTCAGCGTCAGCCAGCATCCGAGCCCCAGCAGCAACGAGCCCTGGCCGATCTGGACGACCTTGGCCAGGGTCATCCCTTTCCCCGCATGATCGGAAGCAATCGCCTGCAACCGCAGGAAACGGCGTTGCCGCACCATCCAGCGCTCATGCAGATGGGACAGCATGCCCATCGCCTGAATCACCTGGGCATTGCGCAGAACACCGTGGGCGTAGCCCTGGGCTTCCATCATGGCACTTCCCGCCTGCTTCAGAGGGGGATCGGTACGGCGCTCCTGAACGTAGGTCAGCACGAACTGGATCAGCGCGCCGATCACCGAAAAGTGACCCAGTACCGGGTTGATGCTGTAGATGAGCAGCAGGAACAGCAGGGAAACCGGCACATCCAGCGCCGCCATGAGGGCAGGACTGACAAGGAAGTCGCGCAACGTGCGCAAGTCCGAGAGGGAATGCACTGCGCCGCCCGGCAGGCGTCGCAAACTGGCATCGAACACCAGGTTGAACAGGCGATCCCCCAGCAGGGCTTCAAGCTTGAGACCAGCCTGGAGCATGATCTCGGCCCGGACGTAATCCAGCACCACCGTCAGCACATAAAGCCCGAGCACCAAGCCCGTCAACATCACCAGGGTGGTGAAGTTGCGGCTGTAGATGACCCGGTCGTACACCTGCATCATGTAGGCGACCGGCGCCAGGGCAAGGATATTGATGAAGCAGCTGAAAAAGAACGCCTGGCGGAAACTGCCACCCAACTGGCCAAAAATCCGCCACAGCTCTGAAGTGCGTTTGCCGGCAGCGTTCATGTCGACCTCTCTGGCAAGCACTGCACCACGGCTTCCGGCATTTCCGGCAGCAACTGCCGCCAGAACTCGGGCTCGTACTTCCACCAGGCATGCCCGCCCATCGGCGCCTGTCCACCGTTGACGGCGAAATAGAAGGAAGGCTTGAGTTCCATGGCAAAACGGGAGGCCATCACTTCATTGGGCAGGATGAAATCGGTGGATAGCCCGCCCATGATGGAGAAGAAAAGGTCTTCGCTGGAGCCGGTGCGGTCGAAGATATCCACCGCAGCGCCGAACTCCTGGAGCAGGGACAGGCATTTGCGCACCCGCCGCAGCGAGAGTCCTCCATTGCCGACATGGGCCCGGGTCCGCTTGCCCCGCGGCCCATCGAAAACCCCGGCATTGACCAGAATCTCCACACCATCGGGCCAGGGCGCCCCCACATAATCGAAAGGCTGGGCAGCCCAATAATCCAGTTCGTCCTGCAGCAAGATGGCATCGGTCTGCAGGATGAGCAGATACTCATAGCTGAGGAAACGGGTATAGAACCCGGGACTCAGCAGCAAGCGGTTGTAACCGGGAATGGAGACGAAGTTCTCGGCGGGAAAGGCCAAGTACTGCATTCCCGGGTAACGGGCCTGGTATGCCGAAAGATCCAGGCCTTCAGGACCGATAAAGAGCAATGGGTGCCGGCCGCCGAGCACGGTCAGGGAATGGTCCAGAGAGTACTGTTCCAGGGGGTCGAGGCGGTCCTTGTAGATGGGAACCAGGATGATGGTTTTACGCATGGCCGCCGCTCCGGGAATCATCACTGGTCCAGGCCCAGATAGCCGCCCTGGTAGCTGCGATCACCGCTGGCAATGGCCGCGATGAACTGCTCCACGGCAAGAAAGACCTGCTCGCAACGATTGTCGATATGGTGCTTATCCAGAGCCTCCGCAACGCGTTGAATCAGGCCGCTTTGCCCGGCTGCATCGAAACGGGCGACGGCCTGGTCATTGATGGCCCGGGGATCGATCAGATCGGCCACTTCGTAATAGAGGGGAATATCGCCGAGCAAGGCCACTTCAGGCAGATTGCGATAGAAGGAGGGCACGATGGGAATCCCACCCACCATCAGGGCGTTGTAGACCCGAATCGGCACGCCGCCCAGAACCGGAGCGATCCAGTGGGTCTTGTGGGCCGCCCACTCGCGAAAGTTGTCCAGATCCGACTTGTGCTTGTAGTCGTTGCTGGCAAACCCGACCGTGGGGAAGGTCTTGGTCACGGTGGCCAGAGCCCGGTTGCGACGCTGATAATTGCCGTAGAAGGCATGAGGCCCTAACGGTTCGTTGCTGCGGGCTTCCAGCAGCACACTGAAATGGTCGGCCACGAACTTCCGGGTCCATTGATGCACGCCGATAAAAACAGGGCCAATGACGCAGGGATTGAAGTGGGACAGCAGGAAGGCGTTTTCGGAAGTCCCCGAGATATAGAAATCGCAGTTCATCGCCAACATGGCGCTCATCTGGATCCAGTGCTGGGAATCCCAGTCCCAGATGACAAACAGAACCTCTGGGTTCCGATTGTAGAACTCCATGTAGACCGGCAGATTCCTGCCCACATCGTTGTTGGTCAGGAACAGCAGGCTGCCGGGTGGAAAATGCAGATCGGGGTCGGTGAGGAAATCCGGTGGCAGAGGGATGAACTCCCGGCCCGCCGCCAGAGGCTGGCACTTCTTCAGATGCTCGCCGAGATAAACCTTGCCCACCTTGCCAAAGAGTCCGCTGGCGGCCTTCTTCTCGATCTGGCTGCGCTTGAGCATGGCCAGGGAATCGAAATAGGCGTCCTGCAGAATTTCGTGGATGCCCTTGTTCAGGTCAGCCAGGGCATTGATCAACTCGACGGGATTCTTGGCGGAGGTCATTGGCAGCAATCGAAATGCAATAGTCAGGCAAGAGGGCCGGCTGGCGCCGGCTGCATACGGGCGGATACTGCCTTTACAGCATCAATCACCGCCGTTACCTGGGAATCATCAAGGGTCGGCCCCATGGGCAGACTGAGGACTTCACGGTGCAGAATCTCCGTGATGGGGAAAGCGCCTTCCCTGTACCCCAACCCGGCATAAGCCGGTTGCAGATGGGGAGGTACCGGATAGTGAATCGCCGTCTGCACCCCGGCTTCATGCAGCGCCACCTGCAGCGCATCCCGCTGGGGACTGCGCACCACGTACAGGTGCCGGGCTGACACATGGCCCGGGGCCTCCTGCATCAATTGCAGCCCGGCCGCCCCCAGTTCGGCATCGTAGCGTGCCGCGATCTGGCGGCGACGCTGGTTCCAGCCATCCAGCAACGGCAGCTTGGCCCGCAGGAAGGCCGCCTGAATCTCGTCCAGACGGCAATTGAAACCGGCCTCTTCATTCCGGTACTTGCTGCGGGAACCGTAATTGCGGAGCAACCGCAGTCGCTCTGCCAGTTGCGGATCGGAAGTCGTGATTGCGCCGCCATCGCCCAGGGCACCAAGGTTCTTGCCCGGGTAAAAGCTGAAACCGGCGGCATGCCCCAGGCTGCCGGCCCGTCGCCCGTGGCAGGTTGCGCCATGGGCTTGGGCGGCGTCCTCGATCACCTTCAAGCCATGACGCTCCGCCAGGTCCATCAGAGGCGCCATCTCGGCAGTCTGGCCATAAAGATGAACCGGCATGATGGCCTTGGTACGTGGCGTGATGGCCGCCGCAACGGCCTGCGGATCCATGTTGCCGGTATTGAGCAAAGGCTCGACCGGGACCAGACGGGCTCCGGCATAGGTGACGGCCAGCCAGGTGGCGATGAAGGTATTGGCGGGAACGATCACCTCGTCCCCGGCGCCAATGTCGTAGGCCCGGAGAATCAGGTGCAGGGCCTCCAGGCCATTGGCCACGCCTATGCAGTAGTCGGTCTGGCAATAGGCGGCAAATTCGGCTTCGAACGCCTCCACCTCCTGGCCCAGGACAAGCCAGCCGGAATCCAGCACCCGTGTCAGGGCTGTATGGAGTTCCGGGGCCAGGGAACGATTGAGTTCCTTGAGATCAAGAAAGGGAATCACGCCTGACGCTCCCGAACCGCGGACATGAACTGATCGTAATCCCGGATGTAATCGGCTTCGTCATACTTTGAGGAAGCCAACACCATGCACACGGCACCGGACGAAAAATTGTCCAGATACCGCCACATCATGGGGCAGACATAAAGACCGAAGTAGGACCGGTTGAGATGGAAGCGGCGCTGTTCCTGCCCGTCATCCAGCACCACGTCGAAACTGCCGGACATGGCCACGATGAACTGGTGCAGGTTGCGGTGGGCATGGGCGCCCCGGTCGGCGCCGCCAGGCACATCGTAAAGATAGTAGACGCGCTGGATGTCGAAGGGCACGTGATTCCCCCCTTCGATAAAGGTCAGGTTACCCCGGGGATCGTGAATCTTTGGCAAATCCAGGATGCGACAGTCGGCCAACGGCATGGCGATCTCCTAGACCGGAGGAAGGGAGGCGACGACATAAATCTCGCCGGCAATATCGGGATAGCGTTCGCCCATCTGCATAAAGGCCTCGATCATGGCGGGAGTCCAGTGGCTTTCGATCTGCCCGTTGGAAACCGGCTTGAGCCAGTAGCCGCCGAAAACGTCCACCCGCAATCCGGCCTGGCTGAATGCCGCCCGAAAGGACTCTGGATTAAAGACCCGGCGATGGCCGTGGTGCCGGTCCATCTCGTTGAGGGCATCCTCCTGGGGCAGCAGGCCCATGATGGTGGCGGCCTGCCGGTGCACGGAACGGGCATTGGGCACGGCGGCAAAGATCCGGCCACCGGGCTTCAGCCACTGCCGCGTCCGGGCCAGGATATCCACCGGGTCCTGCACATGCTCCAGCACATGGCCAAGGATGATGGTATCGAACCGCTGGGTCGGCTGGAATTCCTCGAACAGCGCATGTACCACGGTGGCCGCAGGGAAACGCTGGCGCAGGCTGTCGCAAAACAGGGCCGAGCCCTCGACGATGGTCATGGCCTTGCCGGTGGTGGCCAGTAGTTCAGTCATCACGCCTTCTGCCGGCCCCATTTCCAGCAGGCTGTCCCCCTGGAGATGGCGCTGCAGGATGCGGAAACAATAGCTGATGGCCGCTGGCATGACCCCTGCGGAATACAGGGATGCCTGGGATATCTGCTGCAGTTTGCTTTTTTCTTCTGTACTCACGCACTTCCCCCGGGGCGGTGGGCCGCCCTTATCTTTCAATGAATTCAAGCATCAGGCCGTTACGGAACATGACAAAACTGATGCGCCGCCCGCCAAATGCAACTGCCGCCACCGGCGCCACGGTTACCCGGGCCCGCTGGCTGCGGGCCCACTCCAGGGCGCCTTCGATATCCGCCACCAGATAGGCGAAGTGATACATCTTGATACCGGCATTAAGCCAGGGGGTCAAAGTCTCGGCCCCGGGCAGGTTCTCCAACAGTTCGATACGGGGCCCCGGACCGACGAGAAAGCAGCCCGCCACGCCCTGAACGGGATCGGCAAAATCCTCACCTTCCTGACGATAACCAAGAAAGGCAAAGAATGGGCGCTCTTTCTCCAGGGAAGCTGTGGCATAGCCCACATGGTGGAACTCGTACCCTTCGGGCAGCTCCGCCAGGGCCTGGGGCAACTCAAGCACGATACAGCCTCCGCGCGGTCAATTGGGCCAGCTTTTCCAAGCGGGGCGCCAGATCATGCCACGCGGCACGGTTCACCCGGTGCTCCACCGCATCCACACGCCGTCCATCCAGATCGAAATGCCCCGGCAAACGGGTACGCTGGGCGATGCCGCAGGAGTCATGGAAAGACACCACGGATTCGTTATCGGCCACGGTCCTGCAATACACTTCGTCCAGCCCCAGCTGCTCGAAGGCACAACGGTAGATCAGCCAGGCACTTTCCACCGCGGCCAGGGAGCCGGGCCTGAGAATCCAGCGTCCCCACTCCCCGGCATGACCGGCGGCATCGATGTCATAGAGCGAGATCACCCCTTCGGGCAGACCATCTTGCTGCCGCTCCACCACAAAATAGTAGTCACCCGGGCGCTCATAGTACTGGGCCAGCCATGCCAACTGAGCCGCCAGACTGGAGGAAGTGGCATGCAGGAAGCGGTTGAGCTGCGGATTGTTGCGCAATTCCAATACCAAGGCGGCATCCCCGTCGCCGATGGGACGCAGACGGAAAGCAGGCCCCGCCACAGTCAGGTCATGCCGCATGGAGGGCCAAAGCTCCATCCACAATCTGGCTGACGCTATTCAGCTCGGCCAGCGCTTCCTCCGAGAATTGCAGGCCCAATTCATCCTCGATGGCAAAAATGACCTCGATGTGCTTCAAGGAGTCCCATTGGGGCGTGTTCTTGCGCGAGCTGTCGGGATTCACTTCGCATTTGAGAACAGTGGCAAGAACGGCCAGCACCAAGGCTTCAATTCTCTGACGATCCATAATCGACTTATTACTCCTGGTTCAGGGTTACGCCGGCAGCCGGGGTGAAATCCCTCACCAACTGGGCCGGCATATTATGCAGTCCAGCCTCTGGATGGGTATCGCAGCCCAACAGGCGGGCCAGCCAGTCCAGTGCCGGCTGATTGCGCGGACCGTGGGCAACCCGGAATGCCAGCTCCTGGCAACCGGCAAAGATCGGCATCCGGCGCAGGGCTTCCAGGATGATGGTGTCTTCCAGCTGGCGCCCCATGGCCCGGCAGCTGACGCACAACTCTTCCACCAACAGGCGTTCGCCCTGGCGCTCTGCCACGATCACCGCGATCACGCCGCTATCCGACAAACGATCGCTCAGTTGCACGCTGGCAATGCAGGCATCCCGACGCTCCAGCCGCTCGGCCACCTCGGCCTGGTTGAAACGGCGCATGGCCAGATTGAACTGGTTGGTCTTGTTGCAAAGGTCCGCCAGCCGGGTCAGTTGAGCCACCGGGTCGATGCGATACACCAGGCTCACCTGCAGGCTGCGGAAATATTCGGCCGGATCGGTTGCATGTTCGGCCAGGGCATCCCGCTCCGCGTTGGCCTTGAGATCCTGGATGCGCTTGGCATCGTCACTCTCCACCTTCCAGCGCCATAGCCCCGGGTAATAGTGGATCGCGCGGCAGGTCAGGGTAGCGTCCGGGTGGGCATAGACGGCATGGACCGATGGCAGTTGCATGGTCACGCTGGCCAGTTCCCCCGGATTGTCATCGACGAACAGCACGGCATCGGCAGCAATGCGCAAGGCCTTGGCAATGCGCTCCACCGCAGCGGCCTTGTCGCCCCAGGAGACCTCGGTGGCCGAAAAGTCTTCCCAGCGCAGGGGATAATCCTGGCGCTGGGCAAACAGGGCCTCCACGTCGGCGCGCTCGTTGCGCGAGACCAGGGCCACGAAGACGCCCCGCTGCTGCAGGCCTTTGACGTAGTTTTGCAGGGCCTCGTGACCGGGCGTCAACTGCACGCCCTGAATGCCCTCTTCACCGAGTACGCCGGCATGCAGGGTATGGTCCAAGTCCAATGCCACCGCTTTTACCGGCGGCAGCAGGGCCCCAGGCAACCAGTGGCAGGCCAGCTCCCGGGCCAACTGGACCTGGGCGGCATTGGCCACGGGAGTCCCGGCCAGCGCCGCAGAGCGCGAATCCCTCAGGGGCACGCCGGCTTCGCTGCAGACGCTGCCGAGATCGGCGAAGTAAACGGCCGGCAAAGCATCCACCAGCGACTGCAACCGGGCCCGCTGCGGCGCCTCATCGAGCCAGGTGGCAATGATGACGGGGGCCTTGGACATGCTGCGCAAGGCATGCAGACGCCCTTCCAGCCAGGGCAACCATTCATCGAAAGCCATGCGGGCGAGAAAACGGTCGCTATCCAGCCACAACAGTTCCGCATCTGCCTCCTGCCGGTCCACGAACATCAGGGAATCGTCATAGCCGCCCAGACGGAAGTCGGCCTGCCAGCCGCAGAAGGCGAAATAGGGAGTCGTCAGGGGCACCAGAGGCTCGAAGGCATGGTTGCGCCACACATTGACGCTTGCCGACTGGCGGGAAGGCGACGGAAGTGCGAGTCCCTGCAACGCCAGGCGGCTCGGGCGGGGCGCAAACAGGACAGCCTGGGCCTCGAACAGGGACATGGCCCCTTCGATGGTCTTTTCGGTCGGCAATTTTGCAGTAGCAGTCATTTCAAACGTTCCGTCGCTCAGTTACGGCAAGCCCGATTCTATCCAACGCCCCGCCAGTCGGGCGACGGGAGTATCAGCTTTCCAGGGGGACTTTCTGCATCACCGTCAGAAGATGAGGGCCCCGCCACTCCTGAATGCGCATGCTGAAAGCACCCTTGAAGCCATAGGTAGCGGCCCAGCGATTCACATTGTCGAAATACAGAGGGAAGGTCTCCTCGGTAATGATATTGACGTGGGTCGGGTCCCGAAATGCCACCCCATTGGGATAGGCCGGGGTGAGGGAAAGGAACATGCCGCCCACCTTCAATACCCGGTAGACCTCATTCATCAGTTCGATAAAGGAATTGCGCCGGTCCGGCGCATAGACCAGGCGCGGCACATGCTCGATGAAATCGTGGGCCGTCACGTAGTCAAAGAAATTGTCCTCGAAGGGAATGGGCTCCACCACCAGATCGGCACAACGGATATTGGCTTCGAGGTTTTCCAGCACATCGATGCCGTACAGTTCGTCCGCATTGAACGGGTTTTTGGGTTGGGGGCCGCAGCCCAGATCCAGCGTCTTGCTCATTGCATGCTCCCAGCCGTTGCGGCAATCCGCAGCGGCCATTGGTCATTTCTTGGAAATATAGGGGTTGCCGGGGAAGGACGTGATGGACCAGAGCCCGGAAAACTGCCGCACATCGATATCCGGCCGTTCCTTATAGACGATGGCCAGCAGATAGTTGTATTTCTGCTGGTGCCGGGCGCACAGCGTCTCGGCAGCCTCGACCTTCTGGCGGTAATCAACGAACTCGGGATTGTCTTCCCGCGCCACAATCTCGCTGGCGCCTTCGTACCACATGTCATACAGCCCCCGGGTGGCCACCGCGGGCAAGTCCAGCCCCAGGGCAACCTTGTGCAATTCGCGGCGGGACAGGGTATAGACGTAATTGCCGGAGGCTTCGTACCCCGCCGGCCAATCCCCGACATAAGCCGGATGGTCGATCAGGGGGTCCTGGGGTTCGATCAGCACCACCGCCTTGCGCGCCACGCGCAGCATCTCGTAGAGCGCCACCATGGGACGGGGAAAATGGTGGAAGGCCTCCTTGCACAGCACGTAATCCACCGAGTCATCCTTGAAACTCAGGGCTTCGGCATTTTCGACCCGGTAATCCCGGATCAGGCCGCGCTGCTTGGACTGGCGCAACAGGTGCTCGCCAATGCTGGTGGGCAGGACCGACTTGAAACCTTCCCGGGTCATATGGAAGGCATCGGCACCGAACGGGTCACCCACCGTGATCCAGCTATTTTCCTTGGTATGGGACAGGCACTTGAAAACCGGCTCGAAAAACCGGCGGGCACGCCACCAGCCGACAATATCCATTTTCTGGAAAAGCTCGAACTCGGTGTCGTTCTGGGTATTGACCACGTCGAAATCGACATGGGAAGAATAAAGCCGCTCCACCGCCGACGGTGCCAGCCCAGTGCCTTCCAGCAAGCCTTCACGCCGCAGGAGGTCCGACAGCCGCCCTGCCAGACCATCGCCGGCACCCGCCGACGCGACCAACCGGGCAATGTCCCCCAGCGTCCGCTCACGGCGCGCCAGGCGAGCCTCCAGCGGTGCTACATGCAGCTCGGAAAACTCTCCAAGCAAAGTGCTCACAGTCTTGTCCTGCAATTGGCAACTCCCCCAGTTAAGTTTTTTTAGCGACCTACTCAGGTACCGCACAGGGCATCTTCCGCCCCCCCGAGTTGACTGCGCCGCCACATGGCAATGTAGGCAGCCTCCAAATTACGACAGAAAGCATCGGTATCGAACAGGGGCTGGGTCGCCAGATTGGCCTGCAGGCGGGCTTTCAGCGCCGCCAGCCGCGCCGGGTCCGTCGCCAGGGCCAGGGCCAGGGCTTCGTATTCCGCCAGGGATTTGGTGGCCAGTTCCGGCAGACCCACGGCATGCACCAGGCTGCCGGCAACCCGGGCCGGGAAGGCATTGCCCATGTAGGTGACGACAGGCAGGCCGGCCATCAGGGCATCGGCTGCCGTGGTGTGGGCATTGTAGGGATGGGTGTCGAGGAAAATGTCGGCCTGGCGGTAGCGGGCCAGATGGTCCTCAACCAGGGGAACGCGGCCGGCAAAGACCAGGCGGGACGGATCCACGCCCCGGGCCTGGGCCTCCTTGCGCAGATTGCCCTGGGACACTTCATTGCGCGACACCAGCCACAGCACACTACCGGGCACCTGGCGCAGCAGGTTCATCCAGATGTCGAAGACGGGCGGCGACACCTTGTAGTCGTGGCTGAAAGAACAGAACACCACGCCCTGCTCGGGCAGCCCGCATTCGCTGCGACTGGGCGTGCGCTCGGAAATCTTCACCCCCGAGTCGGTCGGCAGGTAGGCATCCGGCAGATAGACGACCTTCTCGTCGTAGAAGCACTGGTGTTCCGGGGGAATGACGAAACGGTCGGCCAGGATGTAGTCCATGTAATCCAGGCCCAGGGTGCCGGGGTAGCCCAGGTAATTGACCTGCACCGGCGCCGGCCGGTAGGCGAAGACGTCGGTACGGGAATCGGCGGTGAAACCGGCCAGATCCACCGCAATGTCGATCTCCATCTCCCGCATCAGTTCGGCGATTTTGCGGGTACCCATCTGCTTGGCATCGATGAAATGATCGAAGGCCTTTTCCATGCGCCCGCGCAGGCGGCTCTGGTCATTGATGCCCAGGGAAATGGCAACCGTCTCGAAGCGGGACTTGTCGTGGCGCTCCAGAACCCCGGCAATCAGATGACCCACCGGGTGTTCCCGCAGATCAGGGGAAACATAGGCGACCCGGATACGCTCATGCCGGTACCGTTCCCCGCGCCACAGGGGCTCGGCCTTGGGATAGTGGTGCTGGGAAAAGGTCCGGGCGCAGCGTTGATGGTCTTCCGCCGAATCGGACAGGGCCATGAAGGCCAGGGACTTGCAAGCCCGCCGCCCGGCCCGCACGCCGGCGACAATGGCTTCCCGCAGGGCAGCGAAGTCGGTCCAGTCGCAGGCATGGAGGCGCTCATAGCTGAGCAGGCCGTAGCCATAATCGTAGTTGGGATTGATCGCCAGCAAACGCTGGAACATGCCCACGGCCTCGGTACTGCGCTTGAATTCGGTGAGCAGGATGCCGCAGTTGCCCAGGGCCAGCTGATGGTTGGGATCGTAGGTCAACACCCGGTTGAAACGCTCCAGGGCTTCCTGGTGCCGCATCAATTCCCGCAGGAGGGCGCCGCTGTTGATCAGCACCTCGGTATAGTCCGGGCGCACTTCCAGGGCCTTGTCGTAGGCCTGCAAAGCCTCTTCCTTCTGCCCCAGGGCCTGCCGCACGGCCCCCAGCACGAACCACAGGGGAGCGAACTGGGGCGCCACCGCCACCCCGTGTTCCAGCAGGGGGATGGCCTGGGCTGCCTTGCCCTGCTTGAGCAGGATGACTCCCACCGAATACAGGGCCGCCGCATCGTTCGGATTGTTTTGCAGGCAGATGTTGAAAAGGGCCAGGGCTTCGTCGAGCCGACCCTGGTTTTGCAATTCAATGGCCTGGATCAGCAGGGTATTGGGGGCGTTCATGAATGAGCGGCGATTTCGGTCAAAGTAAGGCTGAATCTGGCTAATAACGGCACGGGCGCCCAATTATCAAGCCCATCCGGCCCTTTTGCGCAGTTTCCACGAAAAAAACTCAAAAAAAACGCACTCCGTGGAGTGCGTTTTCTGGAATGCGAAAAAATCTGAATCGGAGCAATCCCCATCACACCTGGATATTCATCACATCCTGGTAGGCGGAAACCAGCTTGTTGCGCACCTGGACCATCTCCTGGAAGGAAACGTTGGCCTTCTGCAGGGCGATCATCACTTCATGCAGGTTGGTATTGGAATCCCCGGCGGAGAAATCCTGAGCCATGGATTGGGCCTGTTGCTGGGCCGAATTGACCTGATCGATGGAATTCTTCAGCACCTGGGCGAAATCGGCCCCACCGGCCGACGCGGCAGCGTTATCCACCGACTTGGCGGCAGCGGTCCCTGCGGTGCTCCGCAGCTGACTCAACAAATTATCAATACCTTTGGTGTCCATGTGCTTCTCCAACAGTCACCAGCGTTATAGCAAAAGACAGGCCAACCTGAAAGCTATTCGTTCAAATAACCGGCCAAACGGTACTGCCTGAGCTTATGACGCAAAGTCCGCTCGGAAATTCCCAGTTTTTCAACCGCCAGTTTGCGGGAGCCCCCCACCGAGGCCAGCGTCTCGAGGATAAGCTCCCGTTCCCAGTCCTTAATACTATCGGCTTTTTTCCCGCCGGACTGAAGGGCTCCGTCTTCCTCGACCGATATGGCCTGGGGGGCCTGCGGCGCCAGCTGGGGCACCTCCATCATGACCGGAGGCGGCGGCACATAGGCCGGCGCCGCCGCGGCCGGAGCACCGGGACGGGCCACCAGATGCAGATGTGCCGCATCCACCTGGTCCCCGGGCGCCAGGATCAGGGCCCGCTGCATCACATTGACCAGTTCCCGCACATTACCCGGCCAGGAATGGACGCGCAGGGCCTGTTCGGCCGCCGGCGTCAGCAAGAGGCCGGGGCGGCCAGATTTGCCGCCCTGATCGGCAAGAAAATGCCGGGCCAGGGGCACCACATCGTCCGGCCTTTGCCGCAAGGCGGGAATCAGCAAGGGAAAGACATTGAGCCGGTAATACAAATCCTCGCGGAAGATGCCCTTGGCCACTGCCTCGGCCATGTCCCGGTTGGAGGTGGCCACCACCCGGATGTCCAGGCGCACCGGCTGCTTGCCGCCGACCCGCTCCACTTCCCGCTCCTGCAGCACCCGCAGCAACTTGGCCTGCAGCGCCAGGGGCATTTCCGTCACTTCATCCAGCAGCAGGGTGCCGTTCTGGGCCTGCTCGAACTTGCCGGCCTGGGCCTGATTGGCACCGGTGAAGGCGCCTTTTTCATAACCGAAGAGGGTCGCTTCCAGCAGGCTTTCGGGGATGGCAGCACAATTGATGGCGACAAAGGGTCCTTTGCGCCGGGCGGAATGGTTGTGGATGTAGCGGGCCACCACTTCCTTGCCCACCCCGGACTCCCCGGTGAGCAGGACGGTGGCGTCGGTCTGGGCCACCCGGGCGGCCAGGGAAAACAAGTTACGGGAAGCGGCATCCACCGCCACCACGTCGGAATCCTCTCCCATGGCCGGCAGGCGGTAACGGGCCACATGCTCGAGCAGGGCCTTGGGCTCGAAAGGCTTGAGGAGGAAGTCGCAGGCCCCCGCCCGCATGGCCTCAACTGCACGGTCCACATCGGCAAAGGCCGTCATCAGCACCACCGGCAGGTGCGGATACTGGCCACGGATTTCCTTCAACAGGGTGATGCCGTCCATGGGCTCCATGCGCACGTCGCTGACGACAATGGCCACCGGCCGTTCGGCCAGGACCTTCAGCGCTTCCGGGCCGGAGGCTGCCGAGAGGACAGCCTCACCGGCCAGTTCCAGGGTATCCACCACTGCTTCCCGCAGGTTGGGATCGTCCTCGACGACCAGGATGGGCAGGTTGTTCGCCATCTGCTTTCTAGCTTTCCACGACAAATTGGCTTGCCGGCCCCGCCGGCAACTCCAGGGTAAATTCCGAACCTTCTCCGGGCTGGGAGCGGACACTGATGGTTCCGCCATGGGCCCGGGCAACACCGAGAGCAATTGCCAGGCCAAGTCCGGTTCCCTGACCCCGGGTTGTGAAAAATGGCTCGAAAATCCGCGCCTGGGCTTCGGGGGCAATGCCAGGCCCGGTATCGCTGACGGCGATGTAACAGCGCCCTTCACTTACCCGGGCCTGCAGCAGCACCCGGGGCGGGCGCTCGGTCCGCCCTTCCACTACCTGCAGGGCATTTTCCAGCAGGTTGGTCAGGGCGCCGGCAATGGCCTTGCGCGCTCCCATCATTATAAAGTCGCCGACCTCGGCCTCCACCCGGAAATCCACGCCATGGCGCTTCATCAACGGCTCCACGGCCTGCACTGCCTCGGTCACCAGCGCCGCCACCGGAATGGCTTCCCGGCCGATGCTTTCACCCCGGGCAAAGAGCAGCACGTCCTGGATCAGGCGCTCCAGGCGCTTCAACTGCTCCGTCGCCTTGTCGGCAAAGCGGGTCCGGGCCTCGGGCGCCAGTTCCGGCTTGCCCAGATTGCTGCTGTACAACAGGGCCGTGGCCAGGGGCGTGCGCAGCTGATGGGCCAGGGAGGCGGCCATCTCGCCCATGGCCGCCAGGCGCTGGTTGCGCTCCAGGTTGGCCTTCATTTCATGGGCATGAGTGATGTCGTGCACCAGGAGAATCTGGCCGCCGGCGGAATCCAGGGGGCTTTTGGCAATGCTCACCCGCCGACTGCCGACCTGCCATTCATCCGGCGCCCCGGTGGGTACCAAGGCCTGGCCGGAGACCCGGGACCAGCCCTCACCCACCAGATCCTGGCCGAACATGGCCTTGGCTGCCGGATTGGCCTCGGTCACCAGAAAAGCGCTATCCAGCACCACCACCCCTGCCGGCAGAGCATTGAGCAACAAGGACAGACGCTCGGACAAAGCCTCCTTTTCCTTGTACTGACGCCGCAACTCGCCGTTGGCCACCGCCAGTTCGGCCGTCAGGGAGGCCACCCGGCCCTGCAGGGCATCGTAGGCCTGGGTCAGTTCCTGGGAAACCTGATTGAAAACGTCGAAGGCTTTTTGGAGTTCCTGGGCCTTGGCGTCCGGGCGCTCCTGCACGGGTTCCGGCAACGATGGGGACATGGGAAAGAAGGCGAGAGTTGATTGCAATAAGCGGATACAATATAGAATATTTCTTAGAAATTTTCGCTTTTTGCTTGATTAGTATCTGACTTCCCGGCCCAGCGCCCCTCCTCAGTCTCTGCAAACACATACTATCGATGGCGGCAACCCAGGACACTGTAGATACCACGGCCTCCCAGCCAGGCAACAAGATCAGCGAAAAGCTTCGCGAAGCCCTGGGCCGGCTGACCAACCAGCAAAAGATCGCCCTCATGGTGGCGGTCGCCGCCATCGCCGCCCTCATCATGGGCACCATCCTGTGGAGCCGCCAGCCCGACTACAAGGTGCTGTTCAGCAACCTGTCGGAAAAGGATGGCGGCACCATCATCACCGCCCTCGAACAGCTCAACGTTCCCTACAAGTTCACCGAGGGCGGCGGCGCCATCCTGGTGCCCGGTGAAAAAGTCCATGAAGTCCGTCTGCGCCTGGCCTCTCAGGGGCTGCCCAAAGGCGGTGCCGTCGGCTTCGAGCTGATGGAAAACCAGAAGTTCGGCATCAGCCAGTTCGCCGAACAGGTCAATTTCCAGCGCGCCCTGGAAGGGGAACTGGGCCGCACCATCCAGTCCGTGGCCGCCGTCGAGTCCGCCCGGGTGCACCTGGCCATCCCCAAGCCTTCCGTATTCGTCCGGGAAGAACAGAAACCCACCGCCTCGGTCATGGTGCACCTCCACCCCGGCCGCACCCTGGAGCCCGCCCAGGTGGCGGGCATCGTGCATCTGGTGTCCTCCAGCGTGCCCCAGCTGCCCATGTCCAACGTGACGGTGATCGACCAGAACGGCAACCTGATTTCCCAGCTGAAGAGCAAGCTGATCGAGGCCGGCCTGGACCCCACCCAGATCAAGTACGTCCAGGAAGTCGAAGCCAGCGTCATCAAGCGTATCGACGACATCCTGGCACCGGTGGTCGGACCGGGCAACGCCCGGGTCCAAGTGGCAGCGGACATCGACTTTTCCCAGACCGAACAGACGGCCGAGAGCTACCGCCCCAACACCACCCCGCCGGACATCAGCATCCGCAGCCAGCAGACCTCCGAAACGGCCAACGTCAATCCGCCGGCCCAGGGCGTGCCGGGCGCCCTGACCAACCAGCCGCCGGTGCCGGCTACCGCCCCCATCACCTCGCCGCCCGTGGCCGGCCAGGCGACGGCCCAGACCGGCGCCACCAACGGCCAGCCGCCCCCGCCGGGACAGATCAACGCCGCTGGCGTGCAGGCCCCCATCTATTCGGCAGGCCAGCCCATCAACACCCGCAAGGACTCCACCATCAACTACGAGGTGGACAAGACCATCAAGTACGTCAAGCAGTCGGTGGGGGTGATCAAGCGGCTGTCGGTGGCGGTAGTGGTGAACAACAAGAAGGACACCACCAAGGACGGCAAACCCACCACCCGCCCCCTGACCGAAGCAGAACTGAAGCAGATCAACGACCTGGCCCGGGAAGCCATGGGCTACGCCAAGGAGCGCGGCGACACCCTCTCCGTGGCCAATGCCGCCTTCACCGCCGTGGAGAAGGAAGACAACGAGCCGCCCCTGTGGAAGCAGCTGGCAACGCCGGAAATGGGCAAGGACCTCTTGAAATATCTGCTCATCGGCGCCATCGTTGCCTATATCCTGCTGGCTGTGGTGCGCCCCATTCTGCGCACCATGTTCCCGCCCCCGTCGCCGGAGGTCGAGGAGGAGGAAGGGGAAGAAGGCGAGGAGGACGTCGAGGTGGATCTCACCGCCATGGGCGGCGATCTCATCCTGGCCACCTACGAAGGCAAGATGCAGAAGGCGCGGGAAATCGCCCACGCCGATCCCAAGGCTGTGGCCAACATCATCAAGGATTGGATGGGCGTAAATGCCGGCTAGCGAAGATGGCCTGGAAAAGGCCGCCATACTCCTGATCGCCCTGGGCGAGGAAAACGCCGCCGCGGTGCTGCAGCAGCTCGGCCCCCGGGAAGTGCAGAAGCTCGGCCACGCCATGGCCACCCTGCGTACCGTGCCCCGGGCCCGGGTGGAATCGGTGCTGGAAGAATTCCACACCATCCACCACGAACATGCCGCGGTGCACGTGGATACGGATGCCTACATCCGCAATGTGCTGACCAAGGCCCTGGGCGACGACAAGGCCTCCAACCTCATCTCCCGCATCCTCCAGGGCGGCGAGACCTCGGGCATCGAAGGCCTGAAGTGGATGGATGCCAGCACGGTGGCCGACCTGATCCGCAACGAGCACCCCCAGATCATCGCCACCATCCTGGTGCACCTGGAGCACGACCACTCCAGCGAAATCCTCAGCCTGTTCCCGGAACGGCTGCGCAACGACGTCATCCTGCGCGTCGCCACCCTGGAGGGGGTGCAGCCGGCGGCCCTGAAAGAGCTCAACGACGTCATGCTGCGTCTGCTCTCCGGCTCCGCCAACATCAAGAAGTCCGCCATGGGCGGTGTCCGCACCGTGGCCGAAATCCTCAATTTCATGGGCTCGGCCAACGAAACTTCGGTAATCGACTCGGTGCGGGAATACGACCCGGACCTGGCCCAGAAGATCCTCGACGAAATGTTCGTCTTCGAGAACCTGCTGGACCTGGACGACCGCAGCATCCAGCTGCTGCTGCGCGAAATCCAGTCCGACTCCCTCATCCTGGCCATGAAGGGTGCTTCCGAGAACCTGCGCGAGAAGATTTTCAAGAACATGTCCCAGCGGGCTGCCGAAATGCTGCGGGAAGACCTGGAGGCCAAGGGCCCCGTGCGCATTTCCGAAGTCGAAACCGAGCAGAAGGAAATCCTCAAGATCGTTCGTCGCCTGGCCGACGAGGGCCAGATAGTCCTCGGCGGCAAGGGCGGCGAAGAGATGATCTAGCCGTAGAGGGACCCCCGAACTGCCATGACTGCCGGCTACATCCCGAAAGAAAAGCTGACCGCCTACGAGCGCTGGGAGCTGGCCGCCTTCGACGAGCCGGAGACGCCACCGGCCCCCGAACCGGAGCCGGAACCGCCGCCCCCGGCCGAGGAGCCGCCACCCCCGGCAGCAGAGCCGGAAGAGACCATTCCCTTCCCCACGGCGGAAGAGATCGAGCGCATCCACACCGAGGCCCACGAGGCCGGCTACAACGCCGGCTACGAGGAAGGCGCCGCCCGCGCCAAGGCAGAGGCCGAGCGCCTGGACAACCTCATTCACAGCCTGGCCCAGTCGCTGCAGGTGCTGGACCAGGACATCGCCGACCAGTTGCTGGGACTGGGCCTGGAAATCGCACGCCAGGTCACCCGCAGCGCCCTCAAGGTCAAACCGGAGCTGCTGCTGCCGGTGGTCAGGGAAGCCCTGGCCGCCCTGCCGGTCAGCCATGCCCATCCGACCCTGACCCTGCATCCGACGGATGCCGCCCTGTTGCGCGAGCACCTGGGGGAACAGATCAGCCACGGCGGCTGGCGACTGCTGGAAGACCCGGACATGGAAGCCGGCGGCTGCCGGGTCCAGGCCGGCGCCAGTGACATTGACGCCACCCTGGCCACCCGCTGGAAACGGGTCCTGGAAGCCATCGGCACCGAGCAGGACTGGTTCCAGGGTTAAGCCCGGAGCACCCCCTTGAGCACTCCGCCCCCCTCCTCCCTGGCCGTGTGGCAACAGTTCCTGGCGAACTGCACCGAAGCGGCCGGCAATACCCATCCCCTGATGCCCGCGGGTCATCTGACCCGCATCAACGGACTGGTGATGGAGGCGGCCGGCCTCAAGCTGCCCCTGGGCAGTTCCTGCCGCGTCCTGCCGCCGGGCGGTTCGCCGGTGGAGGCGGAGGTGGTCGGTTTCAACGGCGAGAAGCTCTTCCTCATGCCGTCGGACGACGTCTATGGGCTGTCCCCGGGTGCCGCCGTGGTGGCCCTGGAAACCCCCTCGCCGCCGCCCCTGGTCGGCAAGCCCCCCCCCTTCCGCCGCCGTTCAGTGGACAAGGCCAAGCTGGTTCCGGTCGGCATGGGCCTTCTGGGAAGGGTGGTCGATGGCGCCGGCCGTCCCCTGGACGGTCTCGGCCCCCTCCATGCGGAAGCCCTGCGCCCCCTGCACAGCCGGCCGGTGAACCCCATGTCCCGGGCTCCCATTAGCCGCACCCTGGATGTGGGCGTGCGCGCCATCAACGGCCTGCTCACCGTCGGCCAGGGCCAGCGGATGGGCCTCTTCGCTGGTTCCGGCGTCGGCAAGTCGGTGCTGCTGGGCATGATGGCCCGCTATACCGAGGCCGAGATCATCGTCGTCGGCCTGATCGGCGAACGGGGCCGGGAAGTGAAGGAGTTCATCGAGCAGATCCTCGGGGAAGAAGGCCGGCGCCGTTCCGCCGTCATTGCCGCCCCCGCCGACACCAGCCCCCTGATGCGCCTCCAGGGCGCCGCCTACGCCACCTCCGTGGCCGAATATTTCCGCGACCAGGGCAAGCAGGTGCTGCTGATCATGGATTCCCTCACCCGCTATGCCATGGCCCAGCGGGAAATCGCCCTGGCCATTGGCGAGCCCCCGGTGACCCGGGGCTATCCGCCCTCGGTCTTCGCCCGCCTGCCCCAGCTGGTGGAGCGGGCCGGTAACGGCCCGGATGGCGGCGGTTCCATCACCGCCTTCTACACCGTCCTGGCGGAAGGGGACGATCAGCAGGACCCCATCGCCGACTCGGCCCGAGCCATCCTCGATGGCCACATCGTGCTCAATCGCCAGCTGGCCGACGCCGGCCACTATCCGGCCATCGACATCGAGCAATCCATCAGCCGGGCCATGGTAAACCTGATCACCCCGGCCCAATTCGACCTAGTGCGGCGTTTCAAACAGCTCTATTCCCGCTACCAACGCTCCCGGGACCTGATCGCCGTCGGCGCCTATGTCGCCGGCTCGGACCCCATGGTGGACCAGGCCATCCAGCTGATGCCCCTGCTGGAAAAATTCCTGCAACAGGACCTCTCCGACCGCTCCAGCATTGAAGCCACCCTGGCCATGCTGCAACAGATATTTCCAAGCATCGGCTAGTTTCCCTTTCCCCATACTCTAGAATGGGGAACATGGACTGGAACCGCCAATGACCAAGCCTTTCACCCTGCAACCCCTGCTGGAACTGATGCAGAACCGGGCCGACGAAGCCAGCAAGGAACTCGGCCGGCGTATTGCGGCCGAGCAGGACACCAAGGCCAAGCTGAACATGCTGATCCAGTACCGGGACGAGTACGCCGAACGCTTCCGCCAGGCCTCGGCCCAGGGCCTGAGCCCGGCAGGCTGGCGCAACTTCCAGGAATTCATCGGCCGCATCGATGAGGCCATCGCCCAGCAGCGGGTCGTGGTACTGACCTCGGAACAGCACACGGCCGCAGGCCAGGCCGAATGGCTGGCCCACCACCACAAGCTGAAAGCCATCGACACCCTGGCCGAACGCCATCTGGCTGCCGAACTGCAACGGGAAATGAAGCAGGACCAAAAGCAGCAGGATGAATTTTCGGCCCGCAAGGCCCGTTCCGATCAATCCGACGCAGCCTGACTCCCTGGCACGGGGATTGCTCATCCATCGACAGTTCCGATTTGCGGATGAGAGATAACCATGCCCAGCCCTGCCGTTGCCGCCCCCGTCAATATGCCTCCCGCCATGGCAGGGGCCGCCAATGCTGCCGCTGCCGCTTCTAGTGCCAGCAACAGCGGCGATGCATCGGCTTCGGCGGCGATCAATGGCCCGATTGGCGCCGATTTCGCCGCCCTGCTTCTGGCCCAAATGGGTACTGCGGTAGAAATGGTGGCGGGTGGCGACATCGCCGCCAATACCGAGTCCGCTGAATTGACGGAAGAAACAACCGACCCCACCGCCAACGCCAGCGACATGTCGGCATTGTTTGCCGCCCTCGCCTTTACGCAGACCCAGCCGACAACACCGGCAGCCCCGATTCTGGCCAAGGAAGCCAGCAACGGCCCGCTGACAGCGCCGGAACTCAAGATCGGCGAAGGCACCGGTAGCGCCAAGGGAGCCGACCCCCTGGCTGCACAAGCAGAGGGTGGAGTGCCATCCCCGGTCATCGGCGGTAGCGCTGCGGAGAACAGCGGCAACGATTTTGGCAACAAGCCTGGCGGCAAAGCGGCAAACATTGCCGCCTTCGACACCACACTGAAGCAAATCGAGGCCAAAACGGACATTTCCGCCCCCGTGCTGCCGGATGCGCCGCCGGCCGTGCATGCCGCCCATCCGGCCCACGGCAGCGCCAATACTACTTCCTCCGTGACTCAGGCCCGGGTCGACACGCCGGTGCGGGACCCGGCCTTTGGCCAGGAATTCAGCCAGAAAATCGTCTGGCTTGCCGGCCAGGACAAGCAGTCCGCCCAGCTGACCCTGAATCCGCCCCAGTTGGGACCGGTGGAAGTCAGCCTGAAGATCAGTGGCGACCAGGCCACCGCCGTCTTCTCCTCACCCCACGCCGAGGTGCGTGAAGCCATTGAAGCCGCCCTGCCCCGTCTCCGCGAAATGATGGGCTCGGCCGGTCTGGAGTTGGGACAGGCCAACGTCAGCAGCCAGTCTTTCCAGCAGCAGCAACAGGAACAGGCCGCCCAGAACCAGGCCGGCGCCTCCCGGGGCGGCAGCACAGGCGGTATACTTGCGGAAGGTGGCAATGAACCGGCTACAACTACAGGTACCGTGATTCGCCAGAGCAACGGCCTGGTGGACACCTTTGCCTGAGACAGACGGCCCTGCCGATAAAAACACGACCGCCAAAGCGGCATGACAAATAGAGGAGTCCACTATGGCGAAAGCCGAGGCCAAACCGGCCGCTGAAGGTGAACAGGCGCCAAAGAAAAAGGGCAAGCTGCTCATCATCATCATCGCTGCTGTCGTCCTGCTCGGCGCCCTGGGCGCGGGGGCCTTCTTCATGCTCGGTTCCTCCAACCATGATGAGGACGAAGAGGTTGCCGCCGATGCACCCAAGGCCAAGAAGAAGAGCGGCAAGGAATCCCCGCCCGTCTATGTGGCCCTGGAGAACTTTACGGTCAATCTGGTGCCCGACCAGGGAGAGCAGTATCTCCAGGTGGCGGTATCCATCGAACTGGGCGATGCTGCGGCCGGTGAGCAGATCAAGCTGCACATGCCCAAGCTGCGCAACAAGGTGATGCTGCTGCTGTCGAGCAAGAAAGGCTCCGACCTGGTTTCCAAGGAAGGCAAGGAAACCCTGGCCGAGGAAATGAAACAGGAAATGAACGGCGTTCTCGACCCTGCAGGCAAGGGCAAGGACGGCCCCATCAAGGAAGTGCTTTTCACCTCCTTCATCATTCAGTAGAAACCGGAACCCAATGTCCCAGGATTTCCTGTCCCAGGAAGAGGTCGACGCCCTGCTCAAGGGCGTGACCGGCGAAAGCGACGAACCGGAGCAATCCGGCGACGCCGAGGCCGGCGTTCGCGCCTACAACCTGGGCACGCAGGAACGCATCGTGCGTGGGCGCATGCCCACCATGGAGTTGATCAACGAGCGCTTCGCCCGTTATCTGCGCATTGGCCTGTTCAACTACATGCACCGCAACGCCGAAATTTCGGTGGGCCCCATCAAGGTGCAGAAGTACAGCGAGTTCATCCGCAATCTGGTGGTGCCGACCAACCTCAACCTGGTGTCGGTCAAACCCCTGCGCGGCACGGCCCTGGTGATCTTCGATCCCAACCTGGTGTTCCTGGTGGTGGACAACATGTTCGGCGGCGACGGTCGCTTCCATACCCGGGTCGAAGGGCGGGACTTCACCGCCACCGAGCAGCGCATCATCCAGGGCATGCTCAACGTGGTTTTCGGCGAATACGAGCGTTCCTGGAAGCCGGTGCACGAACTGAAGTTCGAGTACATCCGCTCGGAAATGAATTCCCAGTTCGCCAACATCGCCACCCCTTCCGAAATCGTCGTTTCCACCTCCTTCACCCTGGAATTCGGCGGCGCCACTGCCGACATGCACATCTGCATGCCCTATTCCATGGTGGAACCGATCCGGGACCTGCTCTACAGCACCATGCAGAGCGACCAGCTATCCACCGACAAGCGCTGGGTGGGCACCCTGCGCCGGCAGTTGCAGACGGCGGAAGTGGAGCTGGTGGCAAATCTGGCCCATGCCACGGTTTCGCTGCGGCAGGTACTGAAGATGAAACCGGGCGACGTCATCCCGGTAGTCATTCCCGAGGTCCTGAACGTGGAGGTCGATGGTGTCGCCATCATGGAATGCAAATACGGCCAGCAGAGCAACCAGTACGCTCTCAAGGTAGAACGATTCATCGCGGCGGATAACCCCGACGCCCCGCAGGGAGAAGCCAATGGCTGACGAAAACACCGAGAACCCCCAGGACGCGGCCGACGCCATCGGCGAAGACGATTGGGCCGCCGCCATGGCCGAGCAGGCCATCGCGGAAAGCACCCCGGAAACCCCGGCAGCCCAGCCGGCCGACATCTTCCAGTCCTTCGGCGGCGCCGATGCCCAGAGCGGCATGATGCGCGAGCTGGACATGATCCTGGACATCCCGGTGCAACTCACCGTGGAGCTGGGCCGGACCAAGATCACCATCAAGAACCTGCTGCAACTGGCCCACGGCTCCGTGGTGGAACTGGATGCCCTGGCCGGCGAACCCATGGATGTGCTGGTCAACGGCACCCTCATCGCCCAGGGGGAAGTGGTGGTGGTGAACGACAAGTTCGGTATCCGCCTGACGGACATCATCACGCCCTCCGAACGCATGCGCAAACTGGGCCGCTGACCCCGCCAGCCACCGCTTCGGTGCCGAACCGCCCTCATCCACAGGTGAGCGGCGGTTTTTTATTTCCGGTGCATGGATTAACATAGCGGCCATCCTTACCGGGAATCCGGCCCTTCATGCCGCCGCCCTGCGGCTTCAACCCATATCGACGCCCGTGCCCCAACCCCCCCGCATTCCTTCGACCACGGCAGGCCTCCTGACCTTGCTGGCGCCGACGCTGGCCCTGGCCCAGAGCGCCCCGGCAGCAGCTCCCGGCGTCTCCGGCAGCAGCGTCGTGCAGGCCTTTGTCGGTCTGCTCATCATCGTTGGCCTGCTGCTGCTCGCCGCCTTTTTCATGCGCCGGATCTATGGCGGCCGCCCCTTTGGTCAGGGCCCCATGAAGTTGCTGGGCGGCATCGCCGTCGGCAACCGGGAGCGCATCCTGCTGGTGGAAGTCCAGGACACCTGGCTCATCATCGGTCTCGCCCCCGGCCAGATCCGCACCCTGCACACCCTGCCCAAGGGCGAACTGCCCCAGGGGGCAACCGGTCTGCCCGGTACTCAACCCTTTGCCCACTGGCTGAACCAGGTGATGGCACGTAAAACCGATAGTACTCAATGAATCTCGCAAAACTCCGGCCCCTGCTGCTGCTCGGCATCCTGCTGGCCCCCGCGGTCGCCCTGGCCCAGGCTGGCGGCCTACCGGCCTTCAGCAGCACCCCCGCCCCCGGCGGCGGACAGAATTACACCCTGTCCATCCAGACCCTGCTGACCCTTACGGCCCTTACCTTCATTCCGGCCGTACTGCTGATGATGACCGCCTTCACCCGCATCATCATCGTCCTTTCCATGCTGCGCCATGCCATGGGCCTGCAGACCACGCCGCCCAACCAGGTGCTGCTGGGACTGGCCCTCTTCCTCACCTTTTTCGTCATGTCCCCGGTGGCCGACCGGGTCTATACCGAAGCCTACGTGCCCCTGGCGGAAAACAAGATCACTTTCCTGCAGGCCCTGGAAAAGGCCGAGCAACCGGTGCGGGGCTTCATGCTGAAGCAGACCCGGGAAGCCGACATCGCCCTCTTCGCCGGATTTGCCGGCATCAAGAACATCGAGAGCCCGGACAAGGTGCCCCTGCGCATTCTGGTCCCGGCCTTTGTCACTTCGGAACTGAAAACGGCCTTCCAGATCGGCTTCATCATCTTCATCCCCTTCCTCATCATCGACATGGTGGTGGGCAGCGTCCTGATGTCCATGGGCATGATGATGATGTCCCCGGTCATGGTGGCCATGCCCTTCAAGATGATGCTGTTCGTCCTGGTGGACGGCTGGCATCTGGTGCTCGGCTCCCTCGTCCAGAGCTTCGCCACATGACCCCCGAAACCGTCATGAACATCGGCCGCCAGGCGGTGGAGGTGACCATCCTGGTTTCCTCACCCGTGTTGCTGGTAGCGCTGGTGGTGGGCCTGTTGATCAGCATCTTCCAGGCAGCCACCTCCCTCAACGAAACCACCCTGTCGTTCGTACCCAAGATCATTGCCATGTTCCTGACGCTGATCTTCGCCGGCCCCTGGATGCTGCAGATGATGACTGACTACATCCAGCGCCTCTATTCCAGCATCCCGAGCCTGATTGGATGATCAGTGTTACCTCCGCGGAACTGAATGCCTGGATTGCGGCCTTCATCTTTCCCCTGGTCCGCATCCTGGCCTTCGTCGCAGCGGCACCGGTATTCAATAATGCGGCGGTGCCGCGGCGTGTTCGCCTGATCCTCGGGCTGGCACTAAGCGCAGCAATCATCCCCGCGGTACCTGCTCTGCCCCCCATCGAACCGGCTTCAGGCATAGGTTTGGCGATCCTGGCCCAGCAGATATTGATCGGAATCGCCCTGGCGACGGTCATGCGTTTCGTTTTTGCCGGCATCGGCCTGGCCGGCGAACTGATGAGTTTTCAGATGGGGCTTGGTTTTGCCACCCTGTACGATCCGCAAAGCACGGCCCAGACAGGTGTTGTCGCCGAGGTGGTCACCCTATGCGCAACCATGGTTTTTCTCGCACTGAACGGACATCTGCTCATGATTGCCGGGCTGGTCGAGAGCTTCCAGAGTATCCCCATCGCCACCCCATCGGTCAGTGCCGGACTGTGGCTGAACCTGGCCGAAGCAGGTGCCAAGGTGTTCAGCATCGGCCTGCTGCTGTCATTGCCAGTCGTTATAGCCCTGATGATTACCAACCTCGCCTTGTCCATCCTCTCCAAGGCGGCGCCCCAACTCAACCTGATGGCGGTTGGTTTCCCTATCACATTGACCATTGGACTGGGCACCCTGGCGTTGACCCTGCCCTATATGGTGCCGCCGCTGACTCGTATCTTCGACGAAGGATTCCGCCTGATGCTGGAGGTATTCGTCCCCATCAAGCCATAGCAAGCCCACTCACTCAGGGGTTGCTGCGGGCCATCTGCACCAGCCCTTGGGCATACCGTTGTGCGATCGGCGTCGAAGATTCGATACCCTCGACATAATCCACCACCCGATAAGAAGCAAAGCCGTTTTCCCGCCGCAGTTGCTCTGCCCGCCGCTTGATGACCATCATGGCCTCACCGGAACCACCAGTGTGGAAACGCTTCATCTTCAGGTCCAGCACATAGACGTTGTCCGCCACCTTGGCCTCCACCACTTCCCAGTTCGGCGCCAGAGGGTCGTAGATGTTGTAGAGAATCCAGGCACCTGCGCCAGTAAGAACGATCTTCTCCAGGGAATAGGAGATGGTTTCGCTCAGCTTAATCTGTGAATTGGGTAGCAGAGAGGACTTGTGGGGATACGATCCGCCGACGCTGTCCCATCTGGCGCAACCCGCCAGCAAAAGACTGCCGGCAAGTGCAGTAACAAGCAGCTTACCCATCACAGCATGCTGAACAGGCTGAGGCTGGAGACGCTCATAAAGGCCTTTTGAGAAGCCTGGAGCTGGACCTGCTGCTTGCTCAGATCAGAAAGAGCAGAAGCGTAGTCCAGATCCCGCAGATCCGAAATGATTGAGGAATACTGGATGTCGATATCGGAACTGGCGCTGGCCAGCGAGTCAAGTTCGCCGAGCTTCGCACCCACAGTGGAACGCACGCTGACCGCATTGTCCTTGGCCGCATAGAGGTCATCCAGCGCACTGCTGATGGCACCGGGGAGGGCTGCTGCTGCTGCCGGATTATTGGCCACAGGCGTTTTCAATGTATCAATCAGGTTCTTCATGGTATCGAAGACACTCTGGTCTGACACGTTGCCATTGCGGTCCCGAACGCGCATGAAAATATCGACACCGGACTCGGTAATTTCCATTTGCCGGGAAGCATCCACCTGCAATTCACGGGTACCCTGGTCGCCAGCAAAAGTTACATAAGGATTGGTGTTGTTATAGGGACCGGTATTGGCAGTGATGCTGAAAGGACGGACAGTGGATTGATAACCGGAGAACAGGTAGTGGCCATTGCCATCCTGGCTGTTGCTCAGGGCCACCATCTCATCCAGACGAACCTGCAGCTCTTCTGCAATCGCGGCCCGGTTGGCATCGTTCAGGGTCGTGTTGCCGGCCTGGATGGTCTTATCCAGGACTTCCTGCAACACATTGACGGCGCTATTGAGCTGGGTTTCCACAAGCTTCAGGCTATCCTTGGCCTGGCCCTGGTTCTCCATGTAGCGCTTGTTCACCTCTTGTGCCTGGGTATTGATCAGCACCTGGGACGCGGCGACAGGATCATCCTCCGGCGTCACCACCCGGCGTCCGGAGGTAATCTGGTTATAGGTCTTGAGTTGGGCCGCCTGATTGTTCAGGATGCCGTTGGTCCCCGAACTGTAGATCATGTTGGTACTGATACGCATGATGGCTGCTCCTTAATCGCCGGCTGTCAATCAGCTGCGAATGGATAGAATCGTGTTGAACAGGTCGGAGGCAATGCTGATCATCTTGGCCGAAGCCTGATAGGCCTGCTGATACTTCAACAGGTTCGAGGCTTCTTCATCCAGGTTGACCCCCGACTGGGCTTCCCGGGCGGCAACCCCTTGATCCACCAAGGCTTGTTGCGCATCGCGGGTCACCTGGGTTTCCCTGGTCTTGTTGCCAATGGTACTGACCAGGCGGGCATAGGAAGCCTGATAGGTACTCGCGCCGCCATCCACCGTCCCCTGGGTCTGCAACTGCCCCAGCAGGTTTGCGTTACGGCCGTCAGAAACCCCGCCGGAATTGCGGTCCAGGGTAAAAGTATCGTTATCGGCCGGGTTGCCGCTGATTTCAAAAGAAATCCCGTTGATCGTGTATTTGGTCGAAGGGTTGTTATAGGGAACCGAGCCGGCAGAAACCGTATTGGTTCCGGATGCATCGGTATAGGTCACGGTCAAAGCCGTCGGCACGCCACCGATGGAAAAAGACAGGTTGCCCCCATTGAAGGTCATGGTGATGGTGCCTGCAGGTGCTGCAGCAGGATCCGTGTATCCGGGTGAAACGGTACTGGAAGAAATGACACCGCTGCCGGTATTACTGCTGCCGGAGCCGGAACGTACCGGCTGGGCAGCAGCAAAGAGGCGGGAATCGGCAGCGATTGCCTGGTTGACCGAAATATTCCGGGCAATTTCCCGGGTCGGCTGAATCAGGAACGAATCACCTGCTGCTATACCGGCGCTGATCGAAAAATTGATACCGTCGCTGGCGCCAACCGTCGCCGACAGTGCATTGGGATCAGCATCGCTCCATTGCTTGTTGTCAGCCAAGCGCGTCAGGGTATAGTTCGCTCCATCGTAGGTCAGGCGATAGTCGCTGGCGGTGATGTTGGTCGCGTAATGGGCCGACGTCATGTCCAGGGTCGTACCGGTATCGGCGTAAACCTGCTGCACCAGCGAGTTCAAGTCGGTATAGCCCGGCCACTGAGTACCATCGGAAGCACGAACGGCCGTGTAGGTTCCCGCGGTCTTATCGTAGGTCAGGCTGAACGCCCCGCCATTGAGAACCATGGGCGGCGGATTGACGAAGCTGGCGCTGACTGTGGCGGTTCCCGTGTTGAGGGCATTGGCCCAGGACTTGGGGTCGGAAATATTGAAAAAGTCCGCATTGAAATCCGCGTCGCCGGCCACGTTGCCCAGCATGTCCTGCCCCAAGGCGTGCTGGGCATTGAACGTCAGCGCCAAGGAAGCTGCCACCTGACCGAGGGAGTTGGCGGCCTTATCGAGGGACTCGCTGCGGAAGGCCAGCAAGCCACCCAGGTTGCCTCCGGTCACCAAGTATTCTGGTAGTTCCTGAACACCACCCACGGTACGCATGCCAACCACCATCCGCTGGGGGTCGGCAACAGAAGGCTGCACAGCCAGGGTACTGGCCTTGGTACCGACCACCAGTTGCTGGCCGGTACCAAAAAATACGCTGATCGCGCCGTTGGAGTCTTCGGAGGTAGTGACCCGCACTTCCTTGTTCAACTCGGCAATAAGCTGGTCTCGCTCGTCCAACAGGGCATTGGCGGGCTGGTTAACGGCAGCCTGTGCAGTGACAATGCGCTCGTTCAACTCGGCAATCTGGGTCGCATAGGAATTGATGGCGGAAACCGTGCTTTCCAGCTGGCTATTCACACCGGAATACATTGCCGTGAGTCGGGACTCCAGGTTCTGCAGCCGGGAGGTAAAGGTCTTGGCCGAGGAAACCAGGGCATCCCGGGAAGTGGTCAGAGCCGGATTGGAGGCAACCGTCTGCACCCCCTTGAACAAATCCTGCAGCGTCGGCGACAGGCCGGCCTTATCATCGGCCAGCATGTTATCGATCTGCTTGATCTGATCGTAGTACTTGGACAACTCGCTGGCCTTGGTCTGGGACTGGTTGATCTGGTCAGTCACCACCGAGTTGTAGATGCGGGTAATGGTATCCACCCGGGTTCCCTGGCCGATGAAGCCGGACCCGGTGGCAATGGAAATGTTGTTGGACTGACTGATGCGCTGCCGGTTGTAGCCCGGGGTATCGACGTTGGCAATATTATTGCCGGTCGTCAGCAGCCCCATTTGGGCGGCATTGATGCCGGTAATACCGATACCGAATAATCCGTTGGACATAGCGCACCTCGATTCCTGCCGTATTTAACGGCGAACTACCGCAAAAATTGAGGCAGGTCAGCCCTGAAGGGCCTGGCGCAAGGTGGGTCCATTGATGATGCGGCCTAGTTTGTCCGCATACATTGGGTCCGTGGCGTATCCTGCCTGTTGCAGAGATCGAGCAAACTCCATGCCATCCTGTTGCCCCAGGGCTCCCGCAAAGCGGGGGCGCTGCAGCAGGTTGGCATAGTCACGGAAGGCCTCGGCATAGGAACCGTAGGCACGGAATTTTTCCTTAGAGGTCTGGGCAACCCCATTCACATATTCGGTAGTGGTCGCCTCAACGGTAGCTCCCTGCCAGCTTTTGCCGGCTTTGACGCCAAACAGGTTGTAGCTGGAAGATCCATCCGCCCGACGTATTTCAGACTTTCCCCAACCGGTTTCCAGCGCCGCATGAGCCACCAGGAAATGGGCTGGCACACCGGTAGCCTGGGAGGCCTCTACCGCATGGGGCCATAGCCGATTGACGAAATCCTTGCCACTCGAAGAGGCGGAGGAGGACGCCCCAGGCGTCACCTGCGCGGCAGATTCGGCACTAGCAGCGGCAGGAATTGCCGAAGCGGTACGGGCTGCATTTCTTGCCGCAATCTGCTCCCTGGCCAGGGCAAGTGCCTGACGCATGGTCTCAGGCGACGAAAGGGCCGAAACAGGGGCAACACCCGCAGATAAAGACGAGGAAGAGGGACTCGTCGGATTATCGGCATCCGGCGGCAAAAAACGCCCCATCTGCTGCTCAATCAGTTTGGCAAACCCCAACTGCCCGGAAGACGACAGCTTCTGGGCCATTTGCTGATCCAGCATCGACGTGTAGAAGCGGGACTGGTCACTGTCAAACAAACCATCCTGGGGCAGGGTGTCGCGCATGCTCTTCAACATCATGTTGAGGAACAGGGACTCGAACTGCTCCGCCACCTGCTTCAGACCCTCGCGCGGGTTCTGTTTCAGTTTCAGGCGCAGGTCATCCGACTGTCGCACATCGACAGCCAGACGGGAGGCGGAGAGGTCACCGGATTTCATGATGGGTCAGATTTTAGGCGGTCCGCAGTTGCAGGTCACCCATCAAATCACTTCCAGTTCGGCACGCAGAGCACCGGCCGCTTTCATGGCCTGCAGAATAGCCAGCAAATCCTGGGGATTGGCGCCCAATGCATTGAGGGCCTTGACCACGTCTGCCAGATTGGCACTGGCCTTCACGCTCTGCAGCGCCCCGGCATCCTGCTTGATCTGGATGTCCGCCTGGTTGGTCACCGTGGTCTGCCCGCCTGACAAGGCGTTGGGCTGACTGACGTTCGCCTGGTTACCGATCACGACATTGAGATTGCCGTGGGCGACGGCGCAGGCATCCACATTGACCGACTGATTCATCACCACGGAACCGGTCCGGGCATTGACGATCACCTTGGCCGGCAACTTCATCGGCTGCACATCCAGGTTTTCCACCCGGCCCATAAAAGCCACCCGGGCATTAGGGTCTTCCGGCGCCCGCACCTGGATCATGCGTCCATCCAAAGCCTGGGCCACCGGACCGAAGTCCCGCGCCATCTCGCGATTGATTGCATCCACGATGCGCTGGGCCGTACCGAAATCGCTGGTGTTCAGCTCGTAATGGACGAAAGGTCCTTGACCCACCGGGGTCGGCACAGAGCGCTCGACAGTGGCACCACCAGCGACGCGCCCGGCAGAAAGATGATTGATCTGGGCCGAGGAACCTCCGGCAGAAGCTCCGGCACCGCCAACCACCACATTACCCTGGGCCATGGCGTAGACGTTGCCGTCAGCCCCCTTCAGGGGCGTCATCACCAGGGTACCGCCACGCAGGCTCTTCGCATTCCCCATGGAAGACACCGTAATGTCGATCTGTTGCCCAGGCTTGGCAAAGGGCGGCAATACGGCCGTCACCATCACGGCGGCGACATTACGCAACTGCAAGGACTGGCCGGGCGGCAAGGTCACCCCCAGTTGGGACAGCATGTTGATGATGCTCTGGACGGTAAAAGGCGTCTGGGTCGTTTGGTCACCGCTGCCATCCAAACCCACGACCAGACCATACCCCACCAGCTGGTTGTTACGCACCCCCTGAACGCTGGCCAGGTCTTTGATGCGCTCGGCCTGAGCCGGTTGCGGCAAGAACGGCAAAAGGGAGGCGGCAACAATTGCCACCCCCCGCAAGGTTTTCCCGATATTCATTGCCATGGTCCTTCTCCCGCGTTTTCTCCTAGAACGGGATAAAGGTAAGGAAGAATCGTGCCAACCAGCCCATGACCTGGGCTTCATTGATGATGCCAGAGGACTTGTACTCAATCCTGGCATCGGCCATCTGGGAGGAATTAACCGCATTGGCCGCTGTGATCATATAAGGATTGACCACCCCGGAGACCCGGACAAACTCCTGCCCCTGGCCAATCGCCACCTGCTTCTCCCCGGACACCAGCAGATTGCCATTGGGCAGGACCTCGATCACGGTGGCAGTCATGGTCCCGGTAAAGACATTGCTGCTGCCGGACTCGCCCTTGCCATCAAAGGTGTTGGAACTACTGGTCTGGGCATTCAAGCCCTGGAAGGACTTGCCCGGCACACCGGCCAGGGCGGTAACGGAAGCGTTGATGGCCCCGGTTTTCTCGGCACTGGTGTTGCCCTTGATGGAGGCCTGGGTGTTTTCCACGATATTGACGACGATGGTATCGCCGACAAAACGGGCCCGACGATCCTCGAACAGGGGACGGCTGGCAGTCTGCATGAAGATACCGCCGTTGTTGGTCGCCAAGTCGTTGCGCGGCTGGGGCCTGGCAGTCATGGGCTGGTGCACATTGGTCGGCGGCACGGAGGCGCAGCCGGAAAGCAATGTCAGCAATCCAATAATGAACGGCAGGGACAGTTTCATGGCTTTTCTCCCTGGTGGCTTACATCTGGGTCAGACGACTAAGCATCTGGTCGGAGGTGGAAACCACCTTGGAATTGAGTTCGTAGGCCCGCTGGGTCTGGATCATGGTCACCAGTTCCTCGGCCACATTCACGTTTGAGGTTTCCACATACTTCTGGTTGAGCACGCCGAGGCCATTGGTTCCCGGCGTGTTGGGCGTAGGCGTGCCGCTGGCTGCGGTTTCCAGGAAGAGGTTTTCCCCCACGCTCTGCAAGCCAGCCGGATTGATGAAACTAACCAACTGCACGGAGCCGATCTGGACCGCTGCAGTATTTCCCGGCTGGGTCACGCTGACCGTACCATCCTTGGCAATGGTGACGGAGAGCGCATTCTGGGGAATGGTGATATTCGGCTGCAGGGGATAGCCGCTGGCCGTCACCATCTGCCCCTGATTGTCCTTATGGAAGGAACCGTCACGGGTATAGGCCGTAGAGCCATCCGGCATCAGAATCTGGAAAAAACCGGCGCCGTTGATGGCCACGTCCAGATCATTCCCTGTCTGCTGCAAATTGCCCTGGGTGTGGATGCGCTCAGTGGACACCGGCTTAACACCGGTACCCAATTGCAGGCCGGCGGGAA
Organism: Azospira sp. MPR-LB4; assembly: GCF_058809525.1. NCBI lineage: Bacteria > Pseudomonadati > Pseudomonadota > Betaproteobacteria > Rhodocyclales > Rhodocyclaceae > Azospira > Azospira sp. MPR-LB4. Next base: position 3,306,818 of record NZ_CM179521.1, on the reverse strand, counting down.
TCTGGGTCTGCTGGGAGGATTGGGCACCAGGCTGACGCATGGTCTGATAGAGCAGATCCTCGAACACCGCCCGGGACTTCTTGAAGCCATTGGTGGAAGTGTTCGCCAGGTTGTTGGCAATCACGTCCATCTGCATCTGCTGGGCATCGAGGCCGGTGCGGGCAATCCAGAGTGAGCGGATCATTTGTTATTCCTTGCGTTGGCCAAAATTAGCGGGCGGCGGTCAGCAACTGGCCAGCGGCCTTGGCGTTGGCATCTGCGTTCTGCAGCATCTTCATTTGCATGTCGAACTGGCGGGCAATGGAAATCATGTTAACCATGGCATCCACCACATTGACGTTGCTGCCTTCTAGGGTTTCCGGCGCCAGGCGCACATTGGCATCCAGATTGGCCGGCTGGCCGTTCTTCTGGCGAAACAGGCCGTCAGCGCCCCGCTCAAGCTGATCCTCTGGAGGATTCACCAACTTCATGCGGGCCACGATATTGGTGGTGTTGGGCACCCCAAAGGTGGGGACCACGGAGATCGTGCCATCCGGCGCCACAGAAATACTGGAATCTGGCGGGATGCTGATGGGACCGCCTTCGCCGAGTACATTCTGACCGTCTTTGGTCTGCAATTGACCGTTGGCATTCACGTCCAGGCTGCCCGCCCGGGTGTAGGCCTCCTTGCCATCGGCGCCCTGGACGGCAATCCAGCCCTTGCCCTGCACGGCCACATCCAGGGAACGGCCGGTATACATCATGGGCCCCTGATCCATCACATCCTTGACCGAAGCATCCACGGTAAAGGTGCGGGTGGCGAACCCCTCCCCTTGCACCGGCACAGCCCGAAAATGGTGCTCCTGAGAACGATAGCCAGAGGTGGCCGCGTTCGCCAGGTTGTGGGCCACTCCAGCCTGCCGCATGAAGGCATGCTTGGCACCGGTCATGGAGGTGTAGATCAGACGATCCATAGGGGCTCAGTCCAGTTGCTCAGAGATTCAACGATTAGCGCAGATTGACGATGGTTTGCATAATCTGATCCTGGGTCTTGATGGTCTGGGAGTTCGCCTGGTAGTTGCGCTGCTGGGTAATCATCTTCACCAGTTCGGACGTCAGATCCACGTTGGACTCTTCCACCGCATTCGATTGCACTTCCCCCAGACGACCGGTGCCCGGAGCATCCACCGTCGGCTGTCCGGAAGTGGAGGTTTCGATCCACTGATTGCCGCCGATGGCCTGCAAGCCATTCGGATTGTCGAAGCTCGCCAGCACCATCTGGCCTACATTGCGTGTCTGGCCGTTACTGTAACGCCCCTGGATAACGCCATCCTTGCCGATATTCAGGCCCGCCAGATTGCCGGAGCTGTAGCCGTCCTGAACCCGCCGGTTGGTTGCAAAAGCGTCACCATACTGAGTCGTGCCGGCCAAGTTCAAATTGAATGTCATGGGAGTGGTTGCTCCCCAAGTCACACGTCCCAGATTAGTTGCAACCTGATCCAGATCAATGGACACAGGAATCTCGGGCAATGCCCCACCAGCTGCTGGATTGGGTGCAACAGGCGCACCGCCGATGGTTTCAAGCTGCCCCACACTATCAAAAGTAATTAGGATAGGTGTCGCCAAGTTGGGCGAGTCACCTGCACCATCCATTCGGGTACCGTCCACGTTAGTGTAAAGCTCCCACTCCCGGGGATTGGCCGTCTTGACGAAGTACATCGTCATGGTATGCGGATTCCCAAGAGAGTCGTAAATGGTCAGACCCGTTGAATAGTTGTAGCCCGCCGGGTCAATGTTCGGCTCCCCACCGGCACCGACAGAGAAGGTTTTGTCGGTTACCCGGGAGTCCAAATTAACAGCAACTTGGGCCCCGGCGTATTCGCCACCGGTACTGGAACCGGTCGCCACCGGCGACAATTTCAGCAGATCGGCCGTAACCTGAAGCTCCCGCGGATTCTGCTGCCGGATGGAACCGTCCATGCCGGCCGGATAACCCGTCAAGCGCAGATTCTGGTCATTGACGATATAGCCGTTCTTGTCCAGATGGAACTGACCATTGCGGCTGTAACTGATGGCGCCATTCTGACTGAGACGGAAGAAGCCGTTGCCGTTGATGGCGATGTCCAGGGTATTGTTGGTGGTGGACACGTTGCCTTGGGTAAATTGCTGGACGATGCCCGACAAGTTGGTACCGATACCCACCTGGTTGGCGCCGCCAGCCCCGAGGGTCGACGCATAGACATCGGCAAAATGCGCATCCGCCGACTTGAAGCCGACAGTGCTGGAGTTGGCGACGTTGTTACCGATGACGTCCAGTGCCTTGGAAGAAGTGTTGAGGCCACTCAAGCCTTGTTGGAATGCCATATTGTTCTCCTGCCCTTACAGAATCTGGCGAACGTCGTCGTAGTTGATCAAGGTCCCGGTTCCCACATCCAACTGGAAACCGCTGGTCCCACGGACTACAGCAGAAACTGTGCCAACCTGTAGTGGTTGAGACGTGACCTTGGTATCGCCTTTGGTCGCCTCCACCGTCACCGTGTACACACCATTGGCAGAGACAGTGCCGGCCTCATTCTTTCCATCCCAGGCATACAGGTGGCTACCGGCCTTGGTTGCTCCCATATCCACTTTATTGACCACCACGCCATTGGCATCCTTGATGGTCAGCACCACCTTGTCGGCATCGCTTTCCAACTCGAAACCACCGACAGCCTGGCCGTCAGTGAGGCCAATATTGCCGCCGGGCACCAGGACATTTTTGCCGAGCATTGCCGCCGCCTGCATGGACTGGCCATCGTCGTAGATGTTGAGAACCTTCTCCAGGGTGGAGTTGAGCTTTTCAATGCCGCTGACGGTGTTGATCTGGGCCAGCTGGCTGGTCATTTCCGCGCTCTGCATCGGATTCAACGGATCCTGGTTCTGCAGTTGGGTCACCAGCATGGTCATGAACTGGCTCTGGATGTCGTCAGCCGTCGTGGACTTTTTGCTCGTCGTTTTATCGGTCGCCACGCCATTCAGAGAGGCATACGGGTCCGTAATGGCGGTATTGGAAGAAGTACTGGTTGCCATGTTGCTCTCCTAAATCTGGTTACTGGCCCATGGCCAAGGTACGCATCAACAGGGTTCTGGCCGTATTCATTACGTCGGCATTGCTCTGGTAGGAGCGGGAGGCGGAAATCATATTGACCATCTCCTCCACCACATCCACATTGGGCATGGAGACATAGCCCTCGGCATTGGCGGCCGGATTTTTGGGGTCATAAACCATCCTGGGCGGCGCCGCACTCTCCACCACCTGTTTCACCCTCACTCCCTGGGCCGACTCATTGCCCATGGGCGTGGCTTCGAATACCACCTGTTTGGCGCGATAGGGAGTGCCATCGGCACTGGTAATGCTGTCTGCGTTGGCCATGTTGGAAGCAACTGCATTCAGACGCACAGACTGGGCCGTCAGAGCGCTACCGGCCACATGGAACATGTTGAAAATACTCATGAACTAGACTCCTTACTGTCCGCTCTGGCCTTGAATCGCCGACAACATGGTCTTGAACTGACCACCGATGAACTGCAGACTCGCCTCGTACTGGACAGCGTTCTCGGCAAATTTGGCGCGCTCGATATCCATATCAACGGTATTGCCGTCAGCGCTGGGCTGATTGACCGTGCGATACATCAGGGAAGCGGGGCCTGCACTGCTGGTGCCAGAAATATGCCGGGGCGAGGTGGTACTCATGCCCAGGTCGGACTGCCCCTTGCCGGCCAAGGCATTTTGCAAGGCAGAGTTGAAATCAATGTCCCGCGCCTTGAAATTCGGGGTGTCCGAATTGGCAATATTGGCAGCCAGCACCTGTTGGCGATAGGCACGCAGCCCCAACGCCTGGCGGTTGAAATTTATGGTTTGATCAAGTTTGCTGACCATGGCTGCCATCCGGAAATAATTAGCTGAGCTAGCAATGCACTTTTCGTGCCACACAAAACCACCCCTCTGAGGCAAGAAATTACAGAGGGGGGCGCAACAAGCAGCCATGTTTCGGCAACTTTTGCCGCCTGGAGTACCCCGCCATTCCCTGTCCTAAGGCAAAATAGCGACATGCTGCTCCCTTTCAGAATCTTTGCCCTTATCCCCACCTTAGTGCTGGCGCTGACCCTGCATTTGCAGATCGGCAATGCCCATGCCCAAACGCCTACGCAGAATGGGGACGTAGTCATCAACGCGGTGGACCAATTTCTCCGCACACAGACCAAAGGGCTCCCGGGGCGGGTCCAGTACACCATCACACCTCTCGACAGCCGCACCCAGCTAGCCGCCTGCCCTGCGGTTGAGGCCTTCCTTCCCCCGGGCGCCCGCCTCTGGGGGCGCATTTCAGTAGGGGTGAAGTGCCTCGGCGATGCCGGCTGGAGCATCTATGTGCCGGTCCAGGTCAGCGTCACAGCCAACTACTTGGTGGCCGCCCGCCCCCTCTCACCCGGGCAACCCCTCACTCTCAATGATGTCGTTGCCCAGAGCGGCGACCTGGCCGGATTACCAAGCGGCGTCGTAACAGATGTACAGCAGGCCGTCGGCAAGACCTTGCGTAATGCCATTTCCGCCGGCCAACCTTTGCGGGCCGAGATGCTGATGGCGCCGCTGGTCGTTCAACAGGGTCAAACCGTAAAGATCATGTCCCGTGGCTCTGGCTTTTCCGTAACCAGCGAAGGGCGCGCCATGAACAACGCAGCCGAAGGTCAGATCGCCCAGGCACGCCTGGCCAACGGACAAACGGTGAGCGGCATTGCCCGGCCCGGCGGCATCATTGAGATCGGCCATTAGCCGCAGCCGGACAAGATTCAATGCCATCAGCCACACCAAAAAAACGCTAAAGTTTCTGCAGGTTTGTGCCGTTAAATCCAGCAAGATGAAAGCCTGAAAGGGTTCGCCGTGAAAATTGAATCGTCTCTCGCGCCCGCCGGCACCCCCGGGGTTGATACGCAGAAGCGCACGACCAAGCCACAGACCAAGACCGAAGCCAGTTCCGGGGATGTGCAATTGAGTTTCGCCGGACGGCTGCAGTCCCTGGAAGAGCAGGGCAACGCTCCGGTGGACAATGCCAAGGTAGCCGCTATCAAGCAGGCCATTGCAGAAGGGCGCTTTTCCATCAACGCCGACGCCATTGCGGACCGCCTGATTAATTCGGCACAAGAATTGCTGAGGAAGCAGGACCAATCCTGATCCGGCGCCCGCCCTCCTCCCTATGAATCAAGCGACGATGACCCTCAAATCCCTGTTGGAAGGCGAACTTGCCCAGATGGGGGATTTCATCAAGCTGCTGAAGGAAGAGCAAGGCGCCTTGACTGCCGGGGATACCGAAGCCCTGGAGGCCCTCAGCGCCACCAAGGTTGCTTTGGTGCAAACCTTGAATCGTAGCGGGGAAGCCCGTAACGTCGTGCTCAGAAGTGCGGGTCTGGAAAACGACCGCCCGGGCGTAGAGGCCTGGATTCGGGGCAACCCGAAGGATTTCGCCGTTCAGCAATTGTGGAACAGCCTCAAAGTCGCCGTGGTGGAAGCCAGGGAACTCAACCTGCTGAATGGAAAGCTGATTGCCATGCGCCTGCAGCACAACCAGCAGACCCTGAGCGCTTTGCTGTCCACCTCCGCCACTCCCCAGAGCAATCTCTACGGCCCCGACGGTCAACCGACCCAACTAAGTGGCCGGCGCATCATCGACGCCGCCTGAACCTCCGGTTCCGGGCTCCCCGTTCCCGGAGCCCCCCCCTGCCCTCCCGTTTTACTTTACTACTCCAAGGCCCCTCTATCTGGCAGGAGTCGCGATGCCCGCTGGCGAAGCAGGAGGAACACCGGCCGGCGGCGCCATGGGCGCCTGAGGAGTCGGAGCGACCACGGCAGGTTTTTCCGGCAGCATGGAATCAATCAGGATGCTGACCCGCCGGTTCCGGGCCCGCCCTTCCACCGTCTCATTCATCTCGACCGGCCGGGTTTCGCCGTAACCGATGGCTGTCAGATGGGTAGGAGCGACTCCGGCATCGACAAACAACCGCAGCACCGTGGTGGCCCGCACCGCGGACAACTCCCAGTTAGACGGGAATTGGGCGGTCCGGATGGGGATGTTGTCGGTATGTCCTTCGATGGTGATGGGGAAATCGGTCGGCGCCAGTACCTCACCGACCGCCCGCATGGCCCGGATGGAGGTCTGTTCCAGCTGGGCCTGACCTGGGGCGAAGAGAATGCTGTCGTTGATTTCGATAGTGACGCCACGGGCCGTTTCCAGCACCCTGACCTTGCCCTGCTGCACCAGGGGCGCCAGGACGGCAAAAATGTCCTTGGCCACATTGCGCATCTTGTCCCGTTGCTGCTGTTTGGCCTCGACGACCTTGGGATCCTCCTTCACCACGATCTGCTTGACCACACTGTCCGGCGTCCGCTTGGGCACGACCGTGATGGCGCCCCCATCGACGATGGAGGGGTTCTTGAAGGCAGTGATCAGGGAATCCGATAGCACCCGGTACTTGCCCTCGTTCACCGACGAGATGGCGTACATCACCACGAAGAAGGCAAACAGCAGGGTAATGAAGTCGGCGTAGGAAACGAGCCAGCGCTCCAGATTCTCATGCTCGTCCGCGTGCTTTTTATTGCGGCGTCCCATGGGATCAGCTCACGTAACCCTGGAGGCGGCTCTCGATGATGCGCGGGTTGTCGCCGTTGGCGATGCCGACCAGGCCATCCACCAGCATTTCCCGCAGGGTCACCAGGCGGGCAATATGAGCCTTCAGTTTGGTGGACATGGGAATCAGCACCAGGTTGGCCATGCCGACGCCGTAAATGGTGGCCACGAAGGCGACGGCGATACCGGCCCCCAACTTGGAGGGATCGGACAGGTTCTCCATCACGTGGATCAGACCCATCACCGCGCCGATAATGCCGATGGTGGGAGAGAAACCGCCGGCGGATTCCCAGAACTTGGCACCGGCCTTCAGTTCCTCTTCATAGGTGCCGATTTCCACCTCCAGCACCTCCCGCAGACGTTCCGGCTCCGCACCGTCCACCAGCAGTTGCAACCCTTTCTGGATAAACGGATCGCGCAACTGGGCGATGAATCCCTCCAGGGCCAGCAGGCCCTCGCGCCGGGAGACATGACTCCAGTCGGAAATGCTGTTGATCATCCAGGCGTGATTGACCGCCGGCGGCACCCACACCCACTTGAGCATCTTGAAAGCCCGGACCACGGTGGATACGGGACTCTGCAGCAGGACGGCACCGAAGGTCCCCCCCAGCACGATCATGGCGGCGGTGGGCTGCAGCAGGGAGCCGAGGTGCCCGCCTTCGAGAATCTGCCCCCCGATGATGGCACCAAGCCCCAGGAGCAAACCGATAATGCTTATGCTATCCATGGCGTTTTTTCTTCTTTCCTGAAGTCTCACCCAGAACCTTGGCCCGCAAGCGGGCGATGGCCTGACTATGCAGCTGACAGACGCGGGACTCGGTCACCCCCATGACTTCGCCGATTTCCCGCAGATTGAGGTCCTGCTCATAGTAGAGGGCCATCATCAATTTTTCCCGTTCCGGCAACTCGCCGATGGAAGCCACCAGGGTCTGCCGCAGGCTCTGCTCCTCGAGCAGGCGCAGGGGATCGGCATCGTGATCCGTCAGGTGGCGCTCCAGGAAGCCCTCCTCGCCCTCTTCGGTGAAGTCCTCGAAATAGAGCAGTTGGTGGCCCCGGGCTTCGCCCAGCATTTTCTGGTAATCGGCCAGGGACATGTCCATGGCTTCGGCCAACTCTTTTTCCGTGGGAACACGGCCGTGCTCCTGTTCGAGTTGGGTGATGGCTTGTTCGATGCGGCGCAGGTCCCGGCGCAATCCCCGGGGCAGCCAGTCGTTCTCCCGCAGGCCATCCAGCATGGCCCCCCGGATGCGCTGCGCCGCGTAGGTCTCGAACTGGGCGCCGTGCCCGGTCTCGAACCGGTTCATGGCATCCAGCAGACCGATCATCCCGTTCTGCACCAAATCCTCCACCTGCACACTGGACGGCAGGCGTGCCATCAGGTGGTAAGCGATGCGCTTGACGAGAGGAGCGAAGCGCTGGACGAGCTGTTCCTTGTCGAGCTGACCAGCGGCGTTATACATATGTCGGTTGGGCTATCCGGCGTGGATAGGGCTCGGCGTAATGCGTTGGCTCAAGTGTAGCAGCTGTTGCACGAATTGTTCGAGTCCGCCCCCTTCCCTACCCGACTGGGGCCAGTGCAGCATGTCGGCCGCCAGGCCGCGCAGGCTGCGGGCCGCCGGACTGTCCGGGAACGCCGTGACCACGGGCTGGGCGAGTCGGGACGACTGGCGCAGGGCATCGTCCAGGGGGATGCAGCCGCTGTAGTCCAGGCTGACGTGCAGGCGCTGGCTGGCAACCTGGGCGATGTTGTCGAAAATCGCTTCCGCATCGGCGGCGGCCTTGACCTTGTTCACCAGGATGCGGAAGTCGCGCCGGGCGTAGCCGGTGCTCATTTTCTTGATCAGGGCATAGGCCTCGGTGATGGCGGAGCCGGTGGCAGAGAGCACGATCACCGTTTCCTGGGCCGCCAGGCCAAGAGGCGAGAAACCCAGGGGATGATCCACCGCCGTATCCACCAGGATGACGTCGGCCGGATGCTCCATCTCCGCCAGGCCTTCCACCAGGGCCTGCTTCTGGGCCAGGGAAAAACGGGAAAGCTTCTTCACGGCCCGGGCCGCCGGCAGCAGGCGCACGCCGGCACCAGCGGCGAGCAGCACCTCTTCCAGGGGCTTTTCCCGGTTCACCACATGCACCAGGTCATAACGGGCCGGCACGCCGAACAGGGCGGCCTGGTTATCGGCGCCGGTATTCTCGTCCAGGATCAGGACTTCCTTGCCCTGGCGCGCCAGGGCGGCCGCCAGGTTGGCCACGGCCACGCTTTTGCCGACGCCTTCGCAGCCGGCGGCAAAACTCACCACCCGCAGTTGCTCGCGCCCGAACAGGCGGCGCAAGCCGGCCGCCTGGTCACCCCGGAATTCAGCCACGACGGCCTCCATAGGTGCCGGTCAGGCCCGCATTGGCCATCATCAGGGCCGGCTCGACGCCGGCATAGCGATGGGGAGAGGTTTCCGGCAGGTCCTTGAAGGCCCGGTGCAGCAGATAGGCCCGGTTAGGCAGGTGCAGATCTTCAGGCACGCGCTGGCCGTTGGAGACGTAGTGCAGCTTGAGGCCGTGGCGCATGATGGCATCCAGGGGCGTCGCCAGGCTGGCAGCTTCGTCCACCTTGGTCAGGATGCAGCCGGCCAGGTCTTCGCCCTGGTAGGCGGATATCACATCATCCAAAGTATCGCCGCGGCTGGTGGCCGACAGGCAGAGCAGGCGGCGCACGTCGCCGTTGGCGCCCATCAGCATGGAAATCTGCTCGGCCACCAGGCGGTCCTTCTGGCTCATGCCCATGGTGTCGATCAGCACCATGTGCTTGTGGGACAGTTCTTCCAGGGTATTGCGCAGATCGCCCACGTCCCGCACCAGATGCACGGAAACGCCGAGGATGCGGCCATAGATACGCAACTGCTCGTGAGCGCCGATCCGGTAGCCGTCGGTGGTGACCAGAGCCAGCTTGTCGGCACCGTGGCGCACCACGCAACGGGCGGCCAGCTTGGCGGTGGTGGTGGTCTTGCCGACCCCGGTGGGACCCACCAGGGCGTACACGCCGCCCCGGTCGATGATGTCGTTGTCGTTGCCGATGGTCAGCAGGGAACGGTCGGCGGCACCCTTGATCCAGGCCTGGGCCTGGGAGGCATCCAGTTCGGCAGGCAGTTCGGCCAGCAGTTCGCGGGAAAACTGGGGGGAGAAGCCGGCATCCAGCATCTGGCGCAGCATGTCCGTCTTCACCGGCTCCATGCGGGCGGTCTCGCCCCAGGCGAAACCGGCCATGTGCTGCTCGACGATTTTGCGCAGGGCGCGGATCTCTTCCATCATGACCGCAGCCGGGATTTCCTCTTCCTCGCGCACCGCACGGGTAGCGCCGGAGCGGGCGGCCATCTCGGGACGGGGCGCCAGACGCTGAGCCGGGCGGGCGACGGCCGGGATGGGGCCACTGGCGGGGTTTGCAGCGGCACCACGCTGGGAAGGCTGCATTTCTGCGGCTCGGGGAGCAGGGGCAGGCCGGGCCGGCGCCGCAGCTGGTGCAGGGCGGGAGGCGCTGGAGAGGCTGACCTTGTAGTCCTCCACCGCCACCTCGTCCCGGGAGGGGCCGGGCACGATCATGGCCATGTCGCGGGAAGCGACCGCCATGATTTCCACGCCGCCGGGAACGCCCCGGTTGGAGAGGATGATGGCGTCGGGACCCAAGGTCTCTTTGACCTTACGCAGGGCTTCCCGGGCATTTACGGCGATGAATTTTTTGACGTTCATGATCTACCCCCGATGAGCGAGGTGACTTTGATGATTTTGGATTCGGGAACTTCACTGTGGGCGATCACCTTGAGCTGGCTCACGGTGCGCCGCAGGAAGCGGGAAAGAAGGGTACGGATGCTGGCCGGCACCAGCAGCACCGCGGGCAGGCCCAGCTCTTCCTGACGCTGGGCGGCGGCGGCGGTCTCGCGCATCAGGGTATCGGCCAGGCCGGGCTCCAGGCTGCCTTCGCCGGAACCGGCAACGGCCTGGACCAGGATGCGTTCCAGTTGGGGGTCCAGGGACATCACCTGCATGTCGGCGGTGCCGGGATAGAGTTGCTGGATGATGCTGCGGCCCAGGGCAACGCGCACGGTGGAGGTCAGGGCCTCCGGATCTGCATTGCGGGGCGCGTGGTCGGCAAGGGTTTCGATGATGGTGCGCATGTCGCGGATATGCACACCCTCTTCCAGCAGGTTCTGCAGCACCTTTTGCAGCGTTCCCAGAGGAATGACCTTGGGCACCAGATCCTCGGCCAGCTTGGGCATTTCCTTGGCCAGATGGTCCAGCAGCTGCTGAGTTTCCTGGCGCCCCAGGAGTTCGGCGGCATGGGACAGGATCAGGTGGTTGAGGTGGGTGGCGACCACGGTGGAGGCATCCACCACGGTGTAGCCGTAGGACTGGGCCTGTTCCCGCAGGCTGGCGTCGATCCAGACAGCCGGCAGGCCGAAGGCCGGATCCTTGGTCGGGGTTCCGGACACGGTACCGGCCACGCGGCCAGGATTGATGGCCAGGAACTGGCCGGGGAAGGCTTCGCCGCCGCCGACCTCGACCCCCTTCAGCTGGATACGATAGGCGTTGGGGCGCAGTTCCAGGTTGTCCCGGATGTGCACCGGCGGCACCAGGAAGCCCACTTCCTGGGCAAATTTCTTGCGGATGCCACGAATGCGCCGCAGCAGTTCCCCATCCTGGGACTTGTCCACCACCGGGATCAGACGGTAGCCCACTTCCAGACCCAGCACGTCCAGCGGCGCCACGTCGTTCCAGCTGGCTTCCATGTTCTCGGGAGCCGGCGGCGCCTGCACCGGCACCGGCGCAGTCTTGACCAGTTCGGCCCGCTTGGAAAGCAGGTAACCCAAGCCACCCAACATGGCGGCAAGGAGGATGAAAACAAAGTTGGGCATACCCGGAATCAGGCCCATGATCCCGAGAATGGCAGCGGTAATCCACATCACCCGGGGATTGGCGAACATCTGGCCAAGGAACTGGCTGCTGATGTCCTGGTCATCCCCCACCCGGGTCACCACCATACCGGCAGCGATGGAAATGATCAGCGCCGGAATCTGGGCCACCAGGCCGTCACCGATGGTCAGCAGGGTGTAGTTCTTGGCCGCCACCCCCACGTCCATGTTGTGCTGCAGGACGCCGACGATGAGGCCGCCGATGACGTTGATCAGCATGATGATGATGCCGGCCATGGCATCGCCCCGCACGAACTTGGAGGCACCGTCCATGGAACCGTAGAAATCGGCTTCGCTGGCCACCTCAGCCCGGCGGCGGCGCGCCTCGTCCTCGGCGATGAGGCCAGCATTGAGGTCAGCGTCGATAGCCATCTGCTTGCCGGGCATGGCGTCCAGGGTGAAGCGGGCCGCCACTTCGGCTACCCGGCCGGCACCCTTGGTGATGACCATGAAGTTGATGATCACCAGGATTAGGAAGACGACGATACCCACCGCCGTATTGCCGCCCACCAGGAAGTGGCCGAAGGCTTCGATCACCTTGCCGGCGGCGTCCGGCCCTGTATGCCCCTGCAGCAGCACCACCCGGGTCGAGGCCACGTTCAGGGACAGGCGCAACAGGGTGGTCACCAGCAGGATGGTGGGGAAGACGGAGAAGTCCAGGGGCTTGAGCGTGTAGATCGCCACCAGCAGGACGATGATGGAAAGGGCGATGTTGAAGGTGAAGAAGAGGTCCAGGGCAAAGGCCGGCAGGGGCAGGACCATCATCGCCAGGATCATCAGGATCAGGACGGGTGCCGCCAGCTGGCGCGGATTGAGGCGCCCGAACAGGCCTTGCAGGGACATGGCGTTACTAGCCATTGGCAGCCTCCACCATCATATCCTGGGGAATGGGCAGATCCCGGGGCGGCACCGGATAGCTGCCGCCGACTTCCCGATAACGGTTCAATTGATAGACGTAGGCCAGCACTTCGGCGACCGCGTTGTACAGGGCACCGGGAATTTCATCCTCAAGCTCGGCGAAGCGGTACAGCGTACGAGCCAGGGGCGGAGCCTCCAGGAGGGGCACGCCATGCTCGGCACCGATTTCCCGGATGCGCAAGGCCACGGCATCCACGCCCTTGGCCACCACTTTGGGCGCCCGCATGCCCGCGGTGTAAGCCAAAGCAACAGCAAAGTGGGTCGGGTTGGTGACGATGACGTCGGCCTTGGGCACCGCGCTCATCATGCGACGCTGGGCAGCCTCGCGCTGCAGGCGGCGGATGCGTCCCTTGACCTCGGGACTACCTTCCATTTCCTTGTGTTCCTGCTTGACCTCTTCCTTGGTCATCTTCAGCTTGTCGTAGTACTGCCACAGCTGGAAGGGCACGTCGGCGGCAACGATGAGGAACATGGCCGCCACAATCAGGAGAAAACTCCAGGAAATCATGTCGCCGGCCATAGCCAGACCGGCATCCAGGGGCAGGGAGAGCAACTGGAAGAGCTGGTCCTGCTCACGCCAGATAACCCACACCGCCACGCCGCCGATGAGACCGGCCTTGGCCACGGCCTTGACCATCTCGACCAGCCCGTTCCACGAGAAAACGCGCTTGATGCCGTTCAGCGGATTGAGGCGGGTCAGATCGGGGGTAAAAGCTTTGGGGGCGAAATTCCAGGCATTCAGGAGAAAGGGGGATGCCAGCGCTGCCAGCACCAATGCCAGGATCAGGGGCCAAAAAGCAACCACGGCGTCCCAGGACAAGGCCGAAAAACGGGTCAGAGCATATTCGGGATCATCCACGGCCCGCCTGTCCCACACCAGCCCCTTGCGGAACACCAGGGAAAGACGCTGCACGAACCAGCCGCCGAGGAACCATACCGTGCCGGCGGAAACGATCAGGACGAGAAAAGAGCCCAGTTCCCGGGAATGGGGAACCTGACCCTGCTCCCGGGCCTGCTCTATGCGCCTGCCTGTTGGCGCTTCTGTTTTCTCGAGATCGCTATCTTCCGCCATGACCGGCATCCATATGGATTACGGCCATTATAGGAAAAAATCAAAAAAATTAAAGAGGTAAGCGATTTATTTTGTGAACAGTCTCAAAATTTTGCCGCTCCTCGGCAACTTTTGCCGCCCTGCAAACGACACCGGGGAGGCCAAGCCCCCCCGGTAGTACGTTGACTGCTAAGGGTTTTCAGGCGAATTCCAGCGCCCGCGCGCCGCCGCCCGGCCCCAGATCCAGATGCTGACCCAGATCCGAGAGCAGCTCCTTCATATCCAGGATCAAAACGATCTGGCCATTGGACAGGGTGGTAACACCGGCCACACCACGGGGACGGAAGTCGTCGAGGGACTTGATCACGGCATCGTCCCGGCCGGCGAAGCTGTCCACCGACAGGATGAAGCTGCGCTCCGCCGTCTGCATCAGCACCCCATACTCGGGATCCCGATCCTGGGGCCAGCCCAACAGACGGGCCAGGGAAATGACCGGCAGGATTTCGCCGCGCACCACCAGGGTCTCCTTGCCGCCCACTTCCTGCAGCTTGTCCTTCTCGATGGGCAGGATTTCCCGGACCATGGACAGGGGCAGTGCAAAAGGCTGATCGCCGAGCAGCACCAGCAGCACCGGCAGAATGGCCAGGGTCAGGGGCAGGGAGATGATGAAAACGGAGCCCTTGCCCGGCTCGGAACGGATCTCGATGGCACCGTTGAGCTTCTGGATGTTGGTCTTGACCACGTCCATGCCCACACCGCGGCCGGATACGTCGGAAATCTGGGATTTGGTGGAGAAGCCGGGCAGGAAGATCAGGTTCAGGCTCTGGCGTTCGTCCAGGGTATTGGCTTCCTCTTCGGAAATCAGCCCCTTCTCGATGGCCTTGGCCCGGATGCGCTCGGCGCTCATGCCGCGGCCGTCGTCGGCCACGATCAGGACGATGTGGTCACCTTCCTGGCGCGCTTCCAGGCGCACCACGGATTTCACCGGCTTGCCGGCCGCCGAACGTTCGTTGGACGGCTCCACGCCGTGGTCCACCGCATTGCGGATCAAGTGGATCAGGGGATCTGCCAGATCCTCGATCATGGTCTTGTCCACTTCGGTTTCTTCACCGGCCAGCACCAGCTCCACATCCTTGCCCAGCTGCCGCGCCAGATCGCGGGCAATCCGGGGATATTTCTGGAACAGGCGGCCGATCGGCTGCATGCGGGTCTTCATGACCGAGTTCTGCAGGTCGGACACCAGCAGATCCAGCTGGCTGACGGCCTGATCCAGGGCATGCAGGGTTTCGGCGTCGGTTTTGCCGGCCAGGATATCGGCCCGCAGGCTGGTCAGCCGGTTCTTGGTCAGGCCGATCTCGCCGGACAGGTTGAGTACCTGGTCGAGACGGGCCGTATCGACACGAATGGTGTTTTCCCGTACCGCGGCACGCTCTTCGACGCGGCGCCCCACCGGCGCGCCGCCGGCCCCCGGCTTGTCGTTGACACGACGACCGGAAGGCGGGAAATGGGGTTGCACCGGGGCTTCCGCCACCACCACTTCGGCAGCAGCAGGAACCACGGCCGCAGGTGCGGCAGGCGCCACACCGGTCACTGCCGCATGCAAGGCCTGCCAGTCGGGCTCGCCGGACTGGGCTGCCGGGGCAGCAGCAGGCGCCGCCACCGGCTCGGCAGCGACGGCTGCCGGAGCGTGGGCTTCCCCACCTTCCAGCACATGCCGCAGGGCATCCAGCATATCGTCTGGAGCAGGACGGGGCTGCACGCCGCCGGAAAGCTCGCCGAACATGTCGCGCACCCCCTTGGTGGCGGCCATGATGATATCCATGAGCTCAGGCGAGAGCTGCATTTCCCCATTGCGCAGGCGGTCGAACAGGTTCTCCGTCAGGTGGCACAGAGTCACCAGTTCGGTTGCATTGAGGAAGCCGGCACCACCCTTGATGGTGTGGAAGCCGCGGAAAATATCGTTCAACAAGCCCCGGTCGTCTGGCGCCTTCTCCAGATCCACCAGTTTATTGTCCACATCGGACAGAAGGTCGTTGGCCTCCTGCAGGAAATCCTGCAGCAGGTCTTCCATTCCGGCGAAGTCGCTCATGGCGCTACTCCCTTAGAAGCCGAGGCTATCCAGCAGGTCGTCGACCTGCTGCTGGTTCACCACCACATCGGTACGGCCTTCACTGCTGATGACAGGACCGTTGAGGAGGCTGTTTACGTTTTCGTTGCGACGTGCGTCGGGAATCACATCCACCAGCACCTGCACCAGTTGGTTTTCCAGGTCCTGGGCCAGCACCACCACCTTCTTGATGACCTGGCCGGTCAGATCCTGGAAGTCCTGGGCCATCATGATTTCCAGCAACTGGTCGTTGGTGGCGGCCGCCTTCTGGGGTGCCGTGTCCCGGAGGAAGGCACGGGTTTCCGCCGCCAGTTGCTTGAACTCCTCCACCGACAGCTGGTTGGCGTACAGCTTGTCCCAGCGAGCCCCCAAGGCGCGGGAGGAAGTTTCCAGCTCATCCTGCAGCGGCTTGGCAATATCGGTTGCGTTGAGCACCCGGCACGCCGCCTGTTCGGTCAGGTTGGCAACGTAGGCCAGGCGATCGGTGGCATCGGGAATGGCATGGACCGTCTTTTCCAGGAGCTTGTCGTAACCCAGCTCATGCAAGGTGTCGTGCAGCTGCCGGGCCATGTGGCCGATCCGTTTGAAGACCCGGTCCCGTTCGTCGCCCGTCGCCTCACCCTCACCATCCTCGGCGGCAGGAATGACTTCAACGGCAGGCTCGGCGACTGGTGCCACGGTGGCGGCAACGCTGTCGAACAGCGCCTGCAGATCGTCGCTGTCATTGGTAGCAGCGGGGGCCGCCGCAGCGGCAGGGGCTGCCGGGGCAGGAGCGGCAGCCGGCTCGGGACGAGCCGAGGCAATGCTGTCGAAGAGGGCTTCCAGATCGGCGCTGTCGCCGCTGAGATTGGCATCGCTCATGACTCAAGCCCCCATTTTTTCGAAAATCTTTTGCAGCTTTTCAGCCAGCACCGCAGCAGTGAAGGGCTTGACGATATAGCCGCTGGCGCCGGCCTGGGCCGCGGCGATGATGTTTTCCTTCTTGGCTTCCGCCGTGATCATCAGCACCGGCAGATGCTTGAGATTGGGCGTCGCGCGAATGGTCTGCAATAGGGTCAGGCCATCCATGTTCGGCATGTTCCAGTCGGAAACCACGAAGTCGAAGCCCCCCCCTTGCAGCTTCTGCAGTGCGATGGCCCCATCCTCGGCCTCATCGACGTTGGTGAATCCCAGTTCCTTGAGCAGGTTGCGGACGATGCGCCGCATGGTGGAAAAATCATCCACCACCAGGAATTTCATCTTTGGATCAGCAGACATGCTTCACTCCGTTAATTCTTATCGTTCGAGCAGGGGACGCAAGGTATCAGCCAGCACTTCGGCGTCGAACTTTGCCACATAGGAGTCCACCCCTACGGCCTTGCCCATCGCCCGGTTGGCTTCTGAAGACAAAGAGGAATGCATGACCACAGGCACGCCTTCGAAACGTGCATCCCCCTTGATGTTTTTGGTCAGGACGTAGCCGTCCATTTCCGGCATTTCCGCATCCACCAGGATCAGGCGGATTTCATCGCGCAGGCTCTTGCCCATCTGCTGGGCATGAGCGGCGATGGCCTGCAGGCGGGTCCAGGCCTCCATGCCATTGGTGGCATGCTTGTGCTTGACGCCAAGTTTGTCGAGCACTTCGGAAATCTTCTTGCGGGCCACGATGGAGTCATCCACGAAGAAGATGCTCACTTCTTCTTCGACGCGGGCCGGAGCGATGTCGATGATGATGGCCTCGCCGAAGGCATTGGCCAGAATCTGCTCCACGTCGAGGATGGACACCAGATGCCCGCCCTCCAGCTCGATGACGGCGGTGATCAGTCCCTGGTTGGCGGCCAGCACGGTCTCCGGCGCCTTCACCCGCTCCCAGTCCACACGGATGATGCGATCCACCTCATGCACCAGGAAACCCAGGGTGCGCTTGGAATACTCGGCCACCATCATGGTCTTGCCCAGACCGGCGGGCGGGTTGTCCAACTCCAGGAAGGAGGCCAGGGACAGCACCGGGATCACGTTGCCGCGCAGGGAAATCAGGCCTTCCACTCCCCGGGGCATGTTCGGGGTCTTGGTGATATGGGGCGTGCGACCGACTTCCCGCACCTTGAACACGTTGATGCCGAAAGTCTCCCGGGTTCCCAGGGAGAACAGCAGGATTTCCATCTTGTTGGAACCCGCCAGACGGGTACGCGCATCCACGCTTTCCAGGAGATTCTTCTTTTCCGACATATCCATGATGGTCAGCTCCGGGCAGTATCAGGCTTCAACGGTGGCGGGAAGGGTAGCCCCCAGGCGCCGCGCCAGGGTCTCGGAAAGCTTCTGGGGCTCGAACTTGGGCACATATTCATCCACCCCGACCGATTGGCCCAGCTTCTGGTTGGACATGCCGGACAGGGAGGAATGCATGATCACGGGCACACCGGCAAAGCGCGGATCACTCTTCACCTTCTTGGTCAGGATGTAGCCATCCATTTCCGGCATTTCGATGTCGGTCAGCACCAGGCTCACCATTTCATTGACCGGACGCCCCAGGGAAACGGCATAGGCGGCCATTTTCTCCAGTTCTTCCCAGGCCTGACGGCCGTTGATGGCAGCCACGTACTTGACGTTCATGGCCTGCAGGGTACGTTCGATCTGCTTGCGCGCCACCACCGAGTCGTCGGCAAAAAACACCGTACATTCGGGCTTGTCGATGGGGACGATGCTGCGGTACATGAACTCGTCGTCGTACTTGGTGGTTTCGGACAGGACCTTTTCCACGTCCATCATCATCACCAGACGGCCATCGGCCAGTTCCGTCACGGCGGTCACCAGGCCGCCCATCTGGGCCACCAGCATCTCCGGCGGCACCCGCATCATGCCCCAGTCGAGGCGCAGGATGGTATCCACCGCCTCCACCAGGAATCCCTGGGTGTGGCCGTTGTACTCGGTGACGATCATGATGTCCCGCGGCGTGTCGGTCTGGACCCCGGCGTACTTGGCCAGATCCACCACCGGCACCAGAGCACCGCGCAGGCTGACCATGCCTTCGACTGCGGCCGGCATGTCCGGCGCCGCCGTGATGGGCGGCGTGCGCATCACCTCGCGGACCTTGAAGACGTTGATACCGAAGGTTTCCCGCCGGCCATTGCGCGAATCGGTGCCCAAGGTAAACAGCAGGATTTCCAGCTTATTGGTGCCGGCAAGTTTAGTGCGGGCGTCGATACTTTTGAGCAGTTCAGACATGACCACTACCCCTCGAATGCGGGAACGATTGTTCTTAGAGATTCTAATTGCAATGGGCCAACAATCTACCTAGGTCGTTTCCCAGGGAAACCCATCACTTTTAACGACAATATACCTATAACCTTAAGAATACATGCAAAACCATGGGAGCGGAAAGGTAGAAAGCCACAGGAAGCCCATCAGGACTCCGTCCGGTAGCCAATCCGGACACCTCCCCAATGCTTGCCCTTGATGTAAACGGGGGCGGAAATGTCGTGCATGATTTCCCCCGTGTCGCGCCGGTAGGTCTGCAGCAGGAAAGGCTGTTCATGGGAACCGCAGCGCCGCCCGACCGGGTCGTCAAACACCCGCTTGGTGCGGTTGTTGATGAAATCCACTTTTTCATCACCGGTCAGGGGCTTGGAAAAGCGCTTGTTATGGGTCGGCACGTACCCCTTGCGATTGGTGGAAATGGCATAAACCACATGGGGATGCCGTTCCAGCAGCGGCTCCTGCAACTTTGGCAGCAACTGGTCGCACAGGGTGTCGAAGCGGGTGGAAAACTTCTGGGGCCGGGTTCCGGCGATGGGGGAGTAGTTTTCGTCGAACAGGTCCGCCAGGGAAATCTTGCCGGAATCGATGGCCTGCTCCAGCAGCTGGCCGACGCTGCCGGCCAGTTCCTGCACCATGGACGGCATGCTGGCGTGGACCGCCACGGACTCCTCGCCGGCGCTGCCCAGGCGGAAGACGTTGCCGATTTCCTTCAGATTCGTCGCCAGGTATTCCAACTGACGGGCTTCCTGCAAGGTGAGCTCGGCGGCGGCACTGTTCGACTGGGCCATTTCCATGATCTGGGCCACATGGGAGGCGATGTCCTGACCGGCCTGGCTCTGTTGTTCGATGGCCCCGGCGATGGCATCCACCTTTTCCATGGTCTCCTGGGCGCCGCCATTGATGCGGGTGAGGGAGTCTGCCGCCTGGCGGGCAAGATCGGCGCCGCTCTGGGCCTGACCGGTACCGGCCTCGATGCTGGTGATGGCGGTGGCGGTTTCCTCCTGGATGGAACCGATGACGCTGCTGATCTCGCCCGTCGCCAGGGACGTCCGCTCGGCCAGCTTGCGCACTTCGTCGGCCACCACGGCAAAACCGCGCCCCGCCTCGCCGGCCCGGGCCGCCTCGATGGCCGCATTGAGGGCCAGGAGGTTGGTTTGGTCAGCGATTTCCCGGATGGTCTGGACGATCCCGGAAATCGCCTTGGAGCGGTCACCCAGGGCTCGCACCACCTCGGCGGAATGGGTCACCGACTCGGCGATCTTCTCCATTTCCCGGGAGGCATCATTGACGATGCCCACCCCCTCGCCGGACAACTCGCTGGCAAACTGGGCAATGGACGAGGTCTCGTGGGCCCGCTGGCTGACCTCGTGCATATTGCTCGACAGCACATCCACGGCTGCTGCGGTGGCCTGGGCGGCGTCATGCTGCTGGGTGGAGCCGGCAGCGACCCGGTTGGCCTCCTCCAGAACCTGGCGAGAGGCCTTGGCCACCTCGACGGCATTGAAGATCACCTTGCCGATGATGGTATGGATGCTGGCCACCAGGCGATTGAAGGAGGCGGAAGTCTCGGCCACATCGCCCTTGCCGGCCACCGGCACCCGTTTGGTCAGGTCGCCGTCGGCATACATGGTTTCGATCCCCTGACGCAGCACCCGCATGGGGCGCAGGAACAGGGCATCCATCACCGCCCCCAGCGCCAGGGACGTTCCCAGGGCCAGCAGCAGCATGGTCCCCGCCGCCGCCCAACCACCGCCGAGAGCCCCCCAACTCCACGCCCCCGATCCGAGAGCTGCCAGCATCACCACCAGGGCGATCGCCCGCCATGTCCAAACGGCACTCATCTTGTCTCCATCCCCTGGTTTTCCCAGTGTCTATAAGTATCTTCGGCTTACTGTCGGTCCCCGGCGTAGCCAAAGTCGGTCATATCATAATACGCGATGACCTCGTTACCCGGTGCGCAATAGTGCAGGGCGCTGCACAGGGAATGGACCAGGCGGATGCCCCGGCCATGGGGAACCTTGCCGCTACATTCGCTTTCCAGACTGGCCATGAAGGCGGCGTGATCGAAACCGGGGCCGGAGTCCCGCACCCGCATCACCAGCTCCGTGCGGCCACCGCGATGCTGCTGGGTCACTTCGAGGTCCACCGTGCCGTCGCGCAAGGCGGCCAGACGCCGCCCCCGCTCCTCCAGGTAGCGCTCGAACCCCTGGCTCTGGGCCTTGAGGCCCGAATCCAGGCCGAGCACACCATGGTCCAGGGCGTTGTTGTACAGCTCGGAGAGGATGAGGAAGATGTGGCTGCCATGGTCCTTGTCCCGGTTGAACTGGCTCAACACCCCCATCAGGGTCGGCACCGGGTCCAGGTTGCGGATATCGTCGGCGGAGAGGGACATGGTGACCTGCCAGGAACCGGAGTGGCGCAGCACCCGGGGAGTTCCGCCACCGATGCGGGGGCTGCGGGCCGTCTGGTGGTAGCAATGCACCAGCATCAGGGACAGGTCGTCCTGGGCGCCGCGACCGGCCAGATGGGCATCCAGGGCCCCCACCACGCCGGCCAGGCGCTCTTCCCGTTCCTGGCTGAGCAGGGCATTGAGCAGGCGCTCCCGGCCGAAGGGCGTACCGCTGCCGTTTTCCGCCTCCACCACACCGTCCGAGTAGATCACCAGCTGCTTCGGCTCCTCGATGAAATGCACCTCGGTGGAGGCATCGAAGTCCTCGTCGGCGAGGATGCCCAGGGGCAGATGGGCCTTGGCAAAAGTGATGCTGGACAGCAACCCCTGGCTGTTCACCAGGAACGGCGGAGGATTGCCCCCATTCCACACCTGGATGGAACCGCTGGCCGAATCCACGGCGGCCAGGGTGGCGGCGACGAAACGCCCCACGGGCAGCAGTTCGGCCACCTTGCGGTTCATCTCCCGGGCGATGGCATCGATGCCGAAACCCTTTTCGGTCATGCGGTAGAAGGGCTGGGTCACCGGCATCACCGCCAGGGAGGCGGCCAGACCGTGGCCGGTGGCATCGGCCAGAAGAACATGCAGGATGCCTCCCGGGGTACGGGCGGCGGCGATGAGGTCGCCGCTGTAGGTTTCCGCCGGCCGCATCCAGTGGCTGACGGCCAGATCCCCCAGCAGTTCGGCATTGACCAGGCGATGCATCAGGTGCAGGGCGACGCTCTTCTCCTCCTCCACCTGGTCCCGATAGCGCTGCAGCAGCCGCTCCCGGGCCTGGGCCTCACGCTGCAGGTGCAGGCGCTGCTGGAAGACGCCCAGCTTGGCTTGCAGCACCGGGCGGCTGATGGGCTTGTGGATGAAGTCGTCGGCACCGGCCTGGTAGGCCTCCACCAGGGAGCTTTCGCTCTGGGCGCCGCTCATGAAGAGCACCGGCAGCCAGTGGGGGTGCTCCCGGGACTTGAGCTGGCGGGTCAGTTCGCAACCGCACATGCCCGGCAGGGAAATATCCGTCACCACCAGATCGGGACGGAAGCTGGCGTACAGGGCCAGGGCCTCCTCGCCGCTGCGGGCGACGCTGACCCGGTGGCCGAAACGTTCCAGCTCGAGCTGGGTCAGTTCGGCATCGAGGGGATCATCCTCCACCAGGAGGATGGCGAGCGCGGGAACAGCAATGGGGCCGGCTACCGCTTTCATGGCCCCGAACGGCATCAGGAGATTTTGAACAACTTGCCGAAGTTGGCGATATCCAGCACCTGCCGCACATTGCCCTGACAGTTGGCCAGGGAGACGGCCTTGTTTTCCAGGGCCACCTTGTCGCGCAGCAGGAGCAGCATGCCCAGAGCCGAACTATCCAGATAATCGACGCCGCCCAGATCGACCACGAATTCCTTCAGGTCGCCACGGCCGAGAAGGTTCTCGTAGGCAGCGCGGAATTCCCGGTGGGAATTGAAATCGAAGCGGCCGGAAAGCTTTACCACGGCCCGGCCATTGTCCTGCTCAACACTGGTATGCATACCACTCCCTTATCAATTATTCGCGTCTTGGCACTGCGGCCTATTATCTATGGAGCCGCAAGCGGCGGCTAGCGCCCCAGGCCGGCTAGCACCCGGCGCGACATTTCGTCGAGGCTGACCACCTCGTCCACCGCACCGATCTGGGCGGCTTCCCGGGGCATGCCGTAGACCACGCAGCTGGCCTCGTCCTGGCCGTAGGTGCGGGCTCCGGCCTGATGCATGGCCAGCAGGCCCTGGGCGCCGTCCTTGCCCATGCCGGTGAGGATCACCCCGAGGGCGTTGCGCCCCACCAGCTGGGCGGCAGAGTGGAACAGCACATCGACCGCCGGCCGGTGCCGGTTCACGGGCGGGGTCTGCAACAGTTCGGTCACCAGACCAGAGGCGGTCTTGCGTACCTGCAGGTGGGAATGGCCGGGGGCGATATAGACGGTTCCGGCCTCCACCTTTTCATTGCCCTTGGATTCAATGACCCGGGGCGCGCACAGGCTGTCGAGGCGCTTGGCGAAGGAGGCGGTGAAGGTCTCGGGCATGTGCTGCACCACCAGGATGGGTGGGCAATCGGCCGGCATGCCCAGCAGGAAATGCTTGAGGGCCTCGGTGCCGCCGGTGGAGGCGCCGACGAAAATGATCTTGTTGGTGGTCACGCCCCGGGGCACGGAGGGTACGGGCTGGGCTGCGGCCGGCGGCTTGCGCAGGCGCGCCCCCTTGGCCGCCCGGATCTTCTCCGCCAGTTCCTGGGCGTAGTCGTCCAGGGAATGGCCGGGCTCCACCCGGGGCTTGCCGATGAATTCGACGGCGCCCAGTTCCAGGGCCTTGAGGGTGGTATCGGAACCGGCCTCGGTATAGGAGGAGACCATCACCACCGGCATGGGCCGCAGGCGCATCAGGCGCTCGAGGAACTCCAGGCCGTCCATTTTCGGCATGGCCACGTCCAGCGTCAGCACGTCCGGATTGACGGTCTTGATCATCTCCCGGGCCGTCGGCGCGTCGGGAGCGGCTCCCACGACCTCCAGGTCGGGCTGGGAATTGATGAATTCGGTGAGCAGCTTGCGCATCACCGCCGAATCGTCGATTACGAGTACACGGATAGGCATGGCGGGTCAGGTAAAGAGTTCGATGTCCCCTTCCACCTTCGCTTGGCCCAGACGGGACTGGTACTCCTTTTCGCGGGTGAACAGGGTGTCGTTGTGGACCCGGTGCAGTTTCTTCACCAGGACCTTGCCGGTCTGGGGAAAGTAATAGACCTTCCGGGGATAGGAATCGAGCAGGTCCTTGGCAACCACGGGTATTTTTTCGGTCTTCAGGAAATTCAGCACGAACTCCGCATTGCGGGCGCCGACCTGGGCGGACGCCAGGCTGGAAAGGACCGCCCCGCCACCGAAGACCTTGGCCTCGAGGCGGCCGCGACGGGCGCCCAGCTTGAGCAGATGGTTGATCAGCACTTCCATGGCGTAGGTGCCGTAGCGGGCCGAGGTGCTGACCATGCCCTCACCGCCCGCTTCGGGCAGCATGAAATGGTTCATGCCGCCGATCCCGGAATCGCCGTCGCGGATACAGGCGGCGACGCAGGAGCCGAGGACGGTGACCAGCAGCATGTCGTCCCGGGCGACGTAGTACTCGCCCGGCAGGATCTTGGCGGCCGGCCGTTCGAAGCTCCGGTCGAAATATCGGTTGCTCGCCAGATGCTCCACATATTCGGCGCTGCCGGCGGCGGCAGCCAGGCTATCCCGGCTTTCGCGCCAGCTCATAGACCGTCTTTCCGAGGGAACGGAACAAGTCCGCAGCATGCAGGAAGCTCTCGGAATGGCCGGCGAACATCAGGCCCTCCGGGTTCAGCATGGGCGCAAAACGGGAAAGAATCTTGTACTGGGTCGGCTTGTCGAAATAGATCATGACGTTGCGGCAGAAGATCACATCCAGGGGGCCGCGCACGGACCAGCTGGGGTCCAGCAGGTTGAGGCGCTGGAAGGTGATCATGCGGCGCAGTTCCGGCCGCACGCAGACGTAGCCCTCCTGGTTGCCGGTGCCCTTGAGGAAGAAGCGCTTGACCTGCTCCGGGGACATTTTCTCCACCCGGTCGGCAGCATAAACGCCCTTGTCGGCCGTTGCCAGGACATTGGTATCCAGGTCGGAGGCAATGATGGAAACATTGCTCGCCGCGTTGCCCAGGGCCTCCTGCACGGTCATGGCGATGGAATAGGGCTCCTCGCCGGTGGAGGCGGCACAGCACCAGATCTTCAGGGGCCGCTTGCCGGCATGCTTCTTCAGGTAGTCGGCCAGGATGGGGAAATGGTGGGGCTCTCGGAAGAAGGAGGTGAGATTGGTCGTCAGGGAATTGACGAATTTCTCCCACTCCTGGGAATCGCTGTTCTTTTCCAGCCGGTCCAGATAGTCGCTGAAGGACTTGATGCCGGTGGCGCGCAGGCGCCGGGCCAGGCGGGAATAAACCATGTCCTGCTTGACCGGCGACAGGGAGATGCCCGCATGCTTGTAGATGAGCTTGCGGACCCGCTCGAAATCGGCGCTGGTGAAGACGAATTCCCGGGTGGCCGGGGCTGCCGCCGGCGGCAGGTTGAACAGGGGGCGCTTGGCATCGGTCATGGCTGACACTTCCTTGCTCGGAGAAGCTCCCGGCAACAATGGCCGGGAGCGGGCTGGGCGGATGGAAAGGGCTTAGAACTCTTCCCACTCGTCATCGAGGGAGGCCGGCAGGTTGACGGGCTTGCCGCCGAACTTGGGCGACGGCACCCGCACTTCCTGCTGCAGATGGGGAATGGCGGCCTGCGCCTGCCCCATGGCCGGGCTCGGGCCGGCGTGGCGGCCTGCCGGCGCCTCGTGGCCGAGGCGGAACACGGAAACCGCCTCCATCAGGCCGTGGGCCTGCTCCTCCAGGCTTTCGGCGGCAGCAGCGGCCTCTTCCACCAGGGCGGCGTTCTGCTGGGTGACTTCATCCATCTGGCTCACCGCCAGGCCCACCTGCTCGATGCCGGCGCTCTGCTCCCGGCTGGCCTCGGCGATGTCGGCCATGATCTTGGCGACGCGCTTGATGGAGGTCACCACCTCTTCCATGGTGCGGCCGGCGGAATCCACCAGGCGGGAGCCGTTCTCCACCTTCTCCACGGAATCGGAGATGAGGGCCTTGATTTCCTTGGCGGCGGCGGCGCTGCGCTGGGCCAGGTTGCGCACCTCGGTGGCCACCACGGCAAAACCGCGGCCCTGCTCGCCGGCCCGGGCCGCTTCGACGGCCGCGTTGAGGGCCAGGATGTTGGTCTGGAAAGCGATGCCGTCGATGACGCCGATGATGTCGGCGATCTTGCTGGAGGAGTGGTGGATGGCGCCCATGGTCTGCACCACCTGTTCCACCACCTCGCCGCCCTTCACTGCCACCTGCTGGGCGCCGCTGGCCAGCTCGTTGGCGGTACGGGCATTGTCCGCATTCTGCTTCACCGTGCTGGTCAGCTGCTCCATGGAGGAGGCGGTCTCTTCCAGGCTGGAGGCTTGCTCCTCGGTGCGGGAGGAGAGGTCGGTGTTGCCGGAGGCAATTTCCTGGGCCGCCGTGTTGATGGCCTCGGTGGCGCCCTTGATGCGCTCGACGATTTCCTTGAGCTGCTCGACGGTACTGTTGGCGTCGTTCTTCAGCTGGCCGAAGGTGCCAGCATAGTCGGCCTCGATACGGCTGGTGAGGTCGCCCTGGGACATGGCGTTGAGCATGCGGGCCACGTCGTCCAGGCCCTTCTGGCTGGTTTCCAGAAGACGGTTGATACCCTCGGAAAGCTGGCGGAAGAAGCCGTCCTTGCCCTCCAGCACCAGGCGCCGGGTGAAGTCGCCGTTGGCGGCACCGTTCACGATGTCGGCCACCTCGGCCTCCACCGCCACTTCGGCGGTCCGGTCCAGCCATTCCACGGCGGAGCCGAGGCGGATGCCGCGCTCGTTCACCACCGGGGTCACGGTCAGGGAGAAGGTGCGGCCGCCCAGGTGCACGGTGGCGCGGTGGGAGCCGCTGAGGCGCGACAGCAGCCCGCGCTGGTGGGCCGGGTTCTTGTGGAAGACGTCGATGTTGGAACCGAGCAGGGTGGCGGCGCGGAAGTCGGGCAGGTCGCGGCGGATGTCGTCCTCCACCCGGCGGAACATGTCTTCCACCGCCTTGTTCATGTAGATGATGTTGTGCTGGTCGTCCGCCACCATGACGTTGGTGGCCACGTTGTCCAGACCGATCTTGATGCGCAGGTTCTCGTTGGCGATGCGCTGGGCCTCGGCCACATCGAAGCCCAGCTTGATCTGCATGGCCTGAATGCCCTGCAGCAGGCGACCCATCTCGTCGTTGCGGGTGATGTCCACCTGGTGGTTGTAGCGGCCCTGGCTGACGGCGCCGAAGGCGGCCTGGGCATCGGCCAGGGAGCGCAGGATGCCGCCGGAAAGGCGCCAGGCGATGAAGGTCAGCAGCACGATGACCAGTACGATGGCGCCGACGATGGTACCGGTAGTGGTGGCCTTCAGGTCATCGGCAGCCTGGGCGTCCTTGCGCGCCTGGTCGGCGTGGTACTGGTAGAGGGCGTCGGTCTTGGCGGAAACCTCGTCGTAGAGCGGATTGATCTTCTCCGAGAGGATGCGCTGGGCTTCGGCAAAATGGCCTTCATTGAGGGCGTCCCGGGCCGGGTTGATGCCCTCGTCCACATAACGCTTGCGGGCGATGAAATAGGCCTCGGCCAGGGCCTTGTGCTCGTCGCTGCGGATGCTCTGCTGGTAGCGCTGCCAGATGGCCGTCAGCTCTTCCCGGTTCTTGGCGATGATGTCGGTGTGGGCCGTCACCGGATGCTCGTGGCTGGCCGCATTGCTGGTGCCCGGCTCATGCTGCAGGCCGAGCAGCACCTGGGCCCGGTTGTCCGCCACCAGCTTGCCGATGCGGGCCAGACCCTGGACCGGCTGCAGGCGGTCGGTGAAGGCCCGCTCCAGGCTCTCGTTGGTGTTGTTCAGGGCATACAGGCCCAGCACGCCGACCACCACGGCAAACAGGACTGCCAGGCCGAAACCCAGGCCCAGACGGGTGGCCAGGGACAGGCTGGCAAAACGGTCGCCCAGGCTGGGGCCGCCGCGCACCACCTTGCCGCAGAGGATGCGCAGGGAGCCGGCCCGGTTCTCGCGGAACAGGCGGTAGGCATTTTCCGCCGCTTCCACCTGGTCCCGGGAGGGCTTGCGGCGCACCGACATGTAGCCGACCACCTGGTCGTTTTCCCGGATCGGCGTGGCATTGGCCTCGACCCAGTAGTGGTCCCCGTTCTTGCAGCGGTTCTTCACCAGGCCGGTCCACGGCCGTCCCGCCTTGAGGTGGGTCCACATGTCCGCATAGGCTTCGGACGGCATATCCGGGTGGCGCACGATGTTGTGGGGCTCGCCGATCAGCTCGGCCTCGGTGAAGCCGCTGATCTCGATGAAATCCCGGTTGATGTAGGTGATCTGACCCTTGAGATCGGTCTTGGAGACGATCAGGGTGTCATCCCGCAGGGGCACTTCCACATTGGTGACCGGCAGATTGGTGCGCATGTTGGTCTCTCCGTCTGTTCCGGCCACCGCTTCCGGCGGCCAAGCAATTTTCTCTGTCTGGGTGCCTGTCTCAGGCCAGGGCGGCCACGTCGTCCATCAGTTCCATGTCCCGGGTGCTCATCAGCTGCTCGATGTCGGTGACGATCAGCATGCGTCCTTCCACCGAGGCCAGGCCCAGGATGAAGCGGGTATCGAAACTGGCGGAAAAGTCCGGGGCGGGGCGAATCTGGAGCGGGGTCAGGGCGATGACGTCGGAGACGCTGTCCACCACGATGCCCACCACCCGGCTCATCACGTTGAGGATGATGACCACGGTGAAGGGGGTGTATTCGATCTTGGGCTGCTTGAACTTGATGCGCAGATCGACGATGGGCACGATCAGGCCCCGCAGGTTGATGACGCCCTTGATGAATTCTGGCGCATTGGCGATCCGCGTCACCATGTCGTAGCCGCGGATTTCCTGGACCTTGAGGATATCGATGGCGTATTCCTCCTGGCCCAGGGTGAAGGTCAGGAATTCGCTGGCCACCTGGTCTTCGTCGGTGGCGCCATTGCCGGCATTGTAGTTTTCCACTGTCTCGCTCCTTCGCTCAGGCTGCCCCGTCCGTCGCCTGGCCCTTGGCCATGGCCACCAGGGCCGAGGTATCCAGGATCAGGGCTACCCGGCCGTCCCCCATGATGGTGGCGCCGGACACGCCCTGCACCTTGCGGTAGTTCTGTTCCAGACTCTTGATCACCACCTGGTGCTGGCCCACCAGTCCGTCCACGAACAGGGCGGCCTTGGCCCCGTCCGCATTGAGCACCACCATGATCCCTTGGTGGAACTCCCGCACCTTGGGCTCGGCGGCGAAGACCTCGTGCAGTACCACCACGGGCAGGTATTCGCCCCGCACCTGGATCACCCGGCCCTGGTTGGAAACGGTCTTGATGTCGCTGGGCTTCGGCTGCAGGGACTCGACCACGTAGGACAGGGGAATAATATAGATTTCTTCCCCGACGGCCACGCTCATGCCGTCCAGGATGGCCAGGGTCAGGGGCAGGCGCACCGTCATGCGGGTGCCGATGCCGGTCATGGATTCGATTTCGATGCGGCCGCCCAGAGCCTGGATGTTCCGCCGCACCACGTCCATGCCCACGCCCCGGCCGGAAACGTCGGTCACCTGGTCGGCGGTGGAAAAGCCGGGCTCGAAGATAAGGGCCCACACGTCCTGGTCGCTCATCTGGTCGGAGGCCGCCAGGCCCTTCTCCCGGGCCTTGGCGAGAATTTTCTGGCGGTTCAGGCCGGCGCCGTCGTCCCCCACCTCGATGACGATGTTGCCGCCCTGGTGGGCCGCCTTGAGGGTGATGGTGCCGCCCGGCGGCTTGCCGGCGGCGACGCGCTTCTCCGGCGATTCGATGCCGTGGTCCAGGCTGTTGCGGATCAGGTGGGTCAGGGGGTCGGTGATCTTTTCGATGAGGCCCTTGTCCAGCTCCGTGGTCTCGCCGCTCATCTTCAGTTCGACCTGCTTGCCCAGCTTGCCGGAAAGATCCCGCACCACCCGGGGGAAACGGGAAAAGACGAAGGAAATGGGCAGCATGCGGATGGACATCACCGCTTCCTGCAGATCCCGGCTGTTGCGTTCCAGCTGGGTCAGGCCGTTGAGCAGACGCTCGGGCGCCGCCTCCTGCATTTCCTGGGCCGTGGCCAGGAGCATGGCCTGGGTGATGACCAGTTCCCCCACCAGATTGATGAGCTGGTCCACCTTTTCCACCCCGACCCGGATGGAACTGTCGCCCGCGGCCACCGGCGGCGCCTTCGGACGGCTTTCGACGCGGGCTTCGGCTGCCGGCGCCACTAGCGCCGGCGCCGCGGCGGCAACGCTTGCCGGAACCACCGCAGGAGCGGTCTGGGGCGACGCCAGCGGAGCGGGCGCAGGCTCGCTTACCGGCGGCATGGTGCCGGCCTGGGGAAGCGGCACAAAGAAACCGTAGCCCTCCCCTTCCTCCAGCACAGGAGACTCGGCCACCCCGGCAGCCGCACCGACATTGGCCGGCAGAGGCTCGAAGAAGCCGTAACCATCCCCTTCTTCAGCCACCGCTGCCGGAGCGGCAGCAGGATCGGGCAGGGGAGCGAAAAAGCCGTAGCCCTCACCTTCCTCGGCCACGGCCGGGATGGGGGCAAGGGCATCCTCTGCCACCACTGGCTCGGGCAAGGGATCAAAGAAACCGTAGCCATCCCCCTCTTCCGCCATCGCGGCAGGCGCGGCGGGGGCCAGGCCGGGAGCGTCGTCGAAGAAGCCGTAGGCGGCCTCGTCCTGGGGCGCTCCGGGGGCATCGTCGAAGAGGCCGAAAGCCTCGTCGGCCGCTGCCGCCGGGGCTGCCAGGGGCGACAGGCGCCAGGCATCGGTCTCGGCGACGAAATCGAGGGAATCGGCCAGGGCTTCCCGCGCCACCTGGCCGTAAAGGCGCAGCTGCCACAGGGAGGGAACGGGGCCGCTGGAACGGCTGAGCACTTCCAGGCGCCCCTGGCGCCCCAGGTCCTCGAGGAAATTTTCCAGGGTTTCCGGCACCGCCAGGGAAGCGGGCGTCGGCACGAACTCGATTTCCCAGCCGCCATCAACGCCGCTATCCGCCGGGGCCACAACGGCTTCCGGCATGACGACGGCGACCGGCTCGGCCCCTTCGTCCCGGGACAGCTGGCGCAGCTTTTCGCAGATGGCCTCCTGGGCCTCGGCGCTGACCGCCTCGCCGCCCTGGTGGGCGGCGAGCAGCAGCTTGAGCAGATCGCCGGCCTCGAGGAAGGCATCCACCATTTCCGGGCGCAGGCCGATCTCGTGCTTGCGCAGTCGGTCGAGCAGGGTTTCCAGGACGTGGGTGACGGCGGTCAGGTCGGTGAAGCCGAAGGTGCCGGAGGAACCCTTGATGGAGTGGGCCGCCCGGAAAATGGCGTTGAGGTCCTCGTCCTCCGGGGCGCCGACGTCCAGCCCGAGCAGCAGGGATTCCATTTCCGCCAAGTGCTCCGCCGACTCCTCGAAGAACACCTGGTAGAACTGGCTCATGTCGATGGCCATGTTCGCCTCTCTGACCGACGCAGGGACTAAAGGGGACCGGGGCCGCGGCTCAGCCGATCACCTTCTTCACCACTTCCACCAGTTTCTGGGGATCGAAGGGTTTGACCAGCCAGCCGGTAGCGCCGGCAGCGCGCCCCTGGGTCTTCATGGCGTCGGAGGACTCGGTGGTCAGCATCAGGATGGGCGTAGCCTTGTACTGGGGCAGGCCGCGCAGGGTGCGGATCAGGGTCAGGCCGTCCATGCGCGGCATGTTCTGGTCGGTCAGCACCAGGTTGATGGCGCGGGCCTTGGCCTTTTCCAGGCCGTCCATGCCGTCCACGGCCTCGACCACGTCGTAACCGGCACTCTTCAGGGTAAAGCTCACCATCTGGCGGATGGAGGCGGAATCATCGACGGCAAGAATGGTTTTGGGCATGGGAGACTCCGATTTTCAGAAGAGTTCGATTTCGCCGGTGTTGAAGCCTTCCTGGCTCACCGGATTATTGGAAGTGCGCTGGCGCAGGCCGTCCACCTGGGTGCGGGCCTGGAGCAGCGACTGCCGCAGACTGTCGGCCTGGGCCGCGGACATCTCGCCCTGACCGCACTGGGCCGCAGCCGCCAGGGCCCGGACCTCGCCCAGCACCGCCTGGACCGATTCGAGCCGGCCATTCACGTGGGACAGCAGCTGGGTCACCATGTCCTGGAACTGCAGGGAAACCACCGCCTGATTGACGCTCTGCTCCATGCTCTCGGAGATGTGATTGAGCTCGTCGATGGTCTCGCCGGTACGGTGGTTGAGGGCCTCGATGTTCTGCATGGCCACCTCCACCCCCTGCTTGGACTTGAGGGCGAAGGTCATGTCCTGGGCCGCCATCTTGTTGATGGCCTGCTCGGTCATTTCGATGGATTGCTGCATGGTCACCAACTGGCCGCGGATCTGCTGGCTGAAGTGGCTGGTGCGGCCGGAGAGGTCGCGCACCTCGTCCGCCACCACGGCGAAGCCGCGGCCCGCCTCGCCGGCCCGGGCCGCCTCGATGGCGGCATTGAGGGCCAGCAGGTTGGTCTGTTTGGAGATGCCTTCGATCTCGCCCAGCATGCCGGTGATGCGCTTCATCTGTTCCGACATCTTGTCGGTCATTTCCACCAGTTCCATGGCCAGCTTGGAGTTGGCCACCACGCTGTCCACGAAGGCGTGCAGGGTTTCCGAGGTGTGCTGGGCGAAGCCGGCAAAATCGGCGGCGCCGTCCTCGCCGCGCTGGCTGCTGATGATGCCCGTACCCAGCTCCTGCTGACGCCGGGCCTGCTGGCTCATTGCGGTGAAACTCTGGATCAGGGTGCCGATGGCTTCCGAGAAAATCTGCTGGGTCCGCGTCACGTCGGCCCGGGCTTCCTCGAACTGGCTGTGGAATTCGTCGCTGGCCCGCTGCATCACCTCGCCGGTCTCGGCCAGCAGGCGCACGCCTTCGCCACCGGCCACGTCACCGCCGGACGACTCCTTACCGTCGGCGGAGGAATCGCGCAGCAACAGGGAAAACAGCAGCCAGCCGACGACGATGGCGCTGATGCCGACGGAAAAGGGGGCGCCGCGCAGGGCAGGGTCGATCGCCGCCATGGTCGCCGCCACGAGCAACGCCCATACCAGTCCGAAGCCAGACAATTTGGCCCATCCGTTCATCGTACCCAGTCTCCCCTTATTAGTTTGCTTGTGCTGGCTGACCGGACATTCTACAGGGGCGGGCGCCCGGATGGCACCTTGGTGCCGGGGGTCAGCGTTTCGGACGCAGGGATGGCGTCGTTGCTCACTTCCACATCAGGCGCGGCGTCCCGCAGGAACGCCTCCTCCGTCTCCTTGTTGAGGACGACGATGCTGATGCGGCGATTGACCGGATTGAGGGGGTCGTTGCGGTCGAACAGCACGGTGGAGGACATGCCCACCACCCGCAGGACCTTGTGGTCGTCCATGCCGCCGCTGACCAGTTCGCGCCGGGAGGAATTGGCCCGATTGGCGGACAGCTCCCAGTTGGAGAAGCCCCGGGCGCCGGCGGCGAACTGGGCCGCGTCGGTATGGCCGGAGAGGGTGATGCGGTTGGGCACCGCATTCAGCACCTTGCCGATTTCCTTGAGGATTTCCCGGGTATAGGGCTTCAGCTGGTCGCCGGCCAGGTCGAACATGGGCCGGTTCTGCTCATCCACGATCTGGATGCGCAGGCCCTCGCTGGTGATGTCCAGCAGCAGCTGGTTCTTGAACTGCTGGATGGCCGGATTGCTCTGGATGGCATCCTCGATGCGCTTCTTCAGCTCCTTGAGCATGGCCCGTTCGCGCTGCTTGGCTTCTTCGGAGGACTTGGAAACGCTGTGCTTGGCCGCGTCCTCGCCTTTGCGCACCTGGCCGTTCTGCCGGGTCAGGTCCAGGCCGCCGCCCTGGATCACCGCCGTGGCGTCGCCGGAACCGGAGCCGCCCTGCATGGAAACCTTGAGGGGATTCTGGAAATACTCGGCAATGCCTTCCAGATCGCCCTTGGCGGTGGAGCCGAGCAGCCACATCAGCAGGAAGAAGGCCATCATGGCCGTGACGAAGTCGGCGTAGGCCAGTTTCCAGGCCCCGCCATGGTGGCCGCCGCCACCCTTCTTGATGCGTTTGATGACTATGGGGCGAGAGGAATCGTCGCTCATCGGCGCTTACCGGGCAAAAGGGTTCAGGACTTACTTGCCCTTGCGAGCCTTGAGTTCTTCTTCAAGTTCGCGGAAGGACGGACGGACGTCGGAGAAGAGAACCTTGCGCCCGAACTCGATGGCCACCTGGGGAGCGTAGCCGGACATGGCGGCCAGCAGCACCACCTTGATGCACTGGTAAATCTTCGAGCCTTCGTGGGCCTTCTGCTCCAGCAGGCTGGAGATGGGCGAGACGAAGCCGTAGGAAAGCAGAATACCGAGGAAGGTGCCCACCAGGGCGCCGCCGATCATCTTGCCGAGCACGGCGGGCGGCTGGCCCACGGAGCCCATCACGTTCACCACCCCCATCACCGCCACCACGATACCGAAGGCGGGAGCGCCGTCGGCCACCTTGGCCATGGCATGGCCCGGCACCTCTTCCTCGTGATGGTGGGTCTCGATTTCCATATCCATCAGGGCTTCGATTTCCAGGGTATTGAGGTTGCCGCCCACCATCATGCGCAGGTAGTCGGTGATGAAATCGAGGACGTGGTGGTCGCCGGCAATGTCCGGGTACTTGCTGAAGATGGGGCTGGATTCGGGGTTTTCCACGTCGGCTTCGATGGCCATCAGGCCTTCCTTGCGCACCTTGGCGAGGATTTCGAAGAGCATGGCCAGCAGGTCGATGTAGAGGGCCTTGGTGTACTTGGAGCCCTTGAAGATGGAAGGCAGGGCGCCAACCGTCTTCTTGATGACCTTCATGCTGTTGCTGGCGACGAAGGCGCCCACCACCAGACCGACGATGGCGGCATATTCGGCGGGCACCCACAGGGCAGCCAGGCTGCCGTGGATGGCGTAGGTGCCAACCGAGGCCAGCAGGATGACTACATAACCAATGATGAGAAACATGCTTCCCCCCACTGCCCTTCCGGCAGCGCCTGCTGTATTAATTCGGTGTATGCCATTCTAGCAACAACCCTTACGGCTGAGCAAAATAGCATCGGGCCGGACAAAAGCCCCAGAAAAACTCCGCCAGCCGGCGGATTCTGGCCCCCGGAGGCGATCCATTTTGCCATTCATTATGGTGTCCCAAGGGCCCGGGGGCGAGGACAAATGTCTCTTATTTGGGCCCGGAAACTGTTTTAAACTGGCAAACATGCGCCACGCACACTCCTCCTCCCGCGATGAACTACTGTAGCCACTGCGGCGCTCCGGTGCACCTGCGCATCCCGCCGGGAGACAGCCTGCCCCGCCACGTCTGTGACGCCTGCGGCACCATCCATTACCTCAATCCCAAGCTGGTGATCGGCTGCATTGCCGAATGGGAGGAGCGCATCCTCCTCTGCCGCCGCGCCATCGAACCGCGCCACGGCTACTGGACCCTGCCGGCCGGCTTCATGGAAAACGAGGAGACCACCGGCCAGGCCGCGGCCCGGGAAACCCTGGAGGAAGCCTGCGCCCGGGTGGAAATCGGCAGCCTTTTCGCCGTGGTGAACGTGCCCCACATCAACCAGGTCCATCTCTTCTACCTGGGCAAGCTGGTGGACGGCCGCCACAGCTCGGGGGAGGAAAGCCTGGAAACGGCCCTGCTGCAGGAAAGCGACATCCCCTGGCACGACCTGGCCTTCCGTAGCGTGCGCTTCGCCCTGGAACGCTATTACGCCGACAAGCGGGCAGGCCACTTCCGCCTGCACAGCCTGGACCTGCCCCCGCCGCCGGCGGACTACCTCTAGGGCCGGCCCGCCCCCTACTCCTCCAGCTTGAATTCGATCGGCAGCACCAGCCGCAGCTCCCGGCCGCGCAGGGCTTCCGGCAGCGGCGTCGCGGCCAGGGCCCGGTTGAGCATTTCCAGCCCCTGGTCGTCGAGCAATCCATAGCCGCTGGAGCGCTGCAACTGCACCGTGCCGGCCAGGCCGGCGGGACCGCCCACCAGCACCACCACTTCCACCGTCCCCTCCCAGCCCCGCTCCCGGGCCAGCCGCGGATAACGCTTGAAGCGCCGCGCCTCCAGGGCCAGGGCCAGGCGGTACTGGCGCAGGGCATCGCCGCTAGCGCCTTCCCGGGCCGGCGCTGCCGCGCCCCGCTCGCCGCCGCCGGCCGCCGGACTGGCCGCCGCGCCGGCATGGCCCTCCCCCTCCCCCCGCCGCTCCGGCGCAGCCTCGGCCGACGCCGGCGGACGGGCGGCAGCAGCAGCCACCTGGGCGGTGGCGCCGGGAACGGCCAAGATGGGAGCCGGCCGCTCAGGCAGGCGGGACGGTGATTTCGGCGGCACCTGCCGGGAAAGCGGCGCCAACTGGGCTTCCCGGGGCACGACCTCGGCAGCGGGCCGACCGCCGCGCAGATCCACCCGCATACCGCCAGCCGCCGCGCTGGGCGTGGGCGTCAGGCTCCAGCGCCCCCAGGCCAGGAGCACGGCATGGGCCAGCAGGGAAACCACCAGGGCGGCTTTGAGGGTGGAAGATGGGGCAGCCATGGAACGATTGGGCAGACAAATGGATGGAAGACAGGGCGGCAGTGGCGGCAACGGGGGAAAATCGGAGCCGCCGCTGCCATACAGGCGCAAGGATACCCGAAAGCCTCCCCTTCCCCAGCCGCCACCCGGCAGCCGGGCCATGCCCTAGGAAAAGCCGGCGGCCTTTGTTACTCTGGCGCAAACCGATGATTTTTATGGACTCCCATGAACGATCCGGTATGCCTGCCGCCCCCGCACTGCCTCCCGGCCCCCCACCTGCTGGCCGAGTACGCCTGCGCGCCCCTGATCCTGGCCCTGGACCAGAACGGAGTGCCCCAGCGCTGGATCTCCTGGCAGGAGGCCTGCTTCTACTACGCCCGGGAAATGGTGGCCTGGGATGCGGGCAACAACGCCTTCACCCTGCGCGGCGGCATTTCTCGCCTCACCGGCCAGCGCTCCGCCATCACCGCCAACAGCATCATCGCCCTGCGCGGCCACAGCCACGGCCAAGGCTACAACCGCCACGTACCGCCCCTCTCCAACCGGGAACTGTTCCACCGGGACCGCCACCTGTGCGCCTACTGCGGCCGGGAATTTTCCAGCCAGCGCCTGACCCGGGACCACGTCATCCCCATTTCCAAGGGCGGCAGCGACACCTGGACCAACGTGGTGGCAGCCTGCATGCCCTGCAACCAGAAGAAGGGCGCCCGCCTGCTGGAAAAGGCCGGCATGGAACTGCTCTACCTGCCCTACGTGCCCAACCGGGCCGAATTCCTGATTCTCTCCAACCGCCAGATCCTGGCCGACCAGATGGATTTCCTGGCCCGCCACGTGCCGGCCAAGAGCCGGGTCATCTGAAGCCGCCCCGCGGCGCCGGGAACGGCCCGGCTCCGGCTGTGGCAAAATCGGCCCATCGGCTTTCATTGACGCGGAATTCCCCATGCCCCAAGGCCCCCTGGCCCATCTGACCCTGCTCGACTGGAGCGCCCTGAGCTGGTTCCTCTTCTGCTGGATCGGCTACGTCTTCTTCGCCGAACGGGGGCCCCACGCCCGGGAAAACCTGGTGGGCCAGGGCCACGCCTACCGTCTGCAATGGGCGCGGCGCCTGCTGGAGCGGGAAGTGCGCATCACCGACGCCTCCCTCATCGGCAACCTGATGAACAGCGTCTCCTTCTACGCCAACACCACTATCTACATCATCGCCGGCCTCTTCGCCGTGCTCGGCACCCTGGACAAGGTGGTCTCCGTCACCGCCGACTTCCCCTTCGCCCGGGAAGTCACCCGGGACCTGCTGGAGCTGAAGCTGCTGCTGCTCTTCGGCGTCTTCGTCGTCGCCTATTTCAAGTTCACCTGGTCCCTGCGCCAGTTCAACCTGCTCTCCATCCTGGTGGGCGCCGCCCCCACCGGCAGCTGCGACACCGATCCGGAACTGGAAGCCAGCGCCCGGCGCATGGCGGCGGTGAACAGCTACGCCGGGGACGACTTCAACCGGGGCATCCGGGCCTACTACTTCGGCCTCGCCGCCCTCACCTGGCTGGTGGGTCCGGGCCTGTTCCTGGTGGTCACCAGCATCATCGTGGTGGTGCTCTACCGCCGCGACTACCATTCCGAGACCCTGCTGGCCATGCGCCCGCCCGGCGGCGGCGCCTGAGAAACAAAGGGCTCAGGCGCTCAACTTGAGCCCGGCCACCCCGGCCAGGATCAGGCCGATGCTGCACAGACGCAGGGGACTGGCCGACTCCCCCAGTAGGAAAATCCCCACCAGGGCGGTGCCGGCGATGCCGATGGCCGTCCACACCGCATAGGCCAGGCCCAGGGGCAGCTGTTTCAGGGCCAGGGCCAGCAGACCCACGCTCGCCGCCATGGCCGCCAGGGTGGCGGACCACATCAACGCCGGACGGGAGGAGGCGGCCGCCGACTTGAGGCCCAGGGCCCAGCCGATCTCCAGCAGACCGGCGAGCAGCAGCACAGCCCAGGCCAGCAGGGGCGAGAGGGAAAAGACAGTAGCGGGGGAAAACATGGGCGACCTCCGTGGCAACGGGGCCGTCCCCAAGGTACGGACGCTGGCGGGGTCGTCCCCGCAGCGGGCCGCAGGCGCCGCCGGAAGAAGCAGAAAAAGAGTGGCGGTGAGGGTGGGATTCGAACCCACGTGCCAGGTTTCCCTGACCATCTGATTTCGAGTCAGCGCCGTTATGGCCACTTCGGTACCTCACCGGGGAGGCGGATTTTAGCACGATTCGCCGCCCCGGGCGCTGACCTGGGCCCCTTTGTCGGGCTGGGCGTCCATGGCACAATCCGGGAACTTTTTTCCCGGACAACCCCGGAAAGGCGAGGATGCGTCCACAGGTATTCCGCTGGCTGCTGGTTGCCCTGCTTGCCCTGGTCCTGGTCTACGCCTGTGCCGACAGGAAGGTGGCCTCCTGGCGGGAAAGCAACGAGCTGGTGGTTCTCACCAGCCCCGGCCCCCTGACCTACACCCCCGGCGCCCAGGACAACGGCGGCGAAGCCGGGGCCGGCTTCGAGTACGACCTGGTCAGCCTCTTCGCCGAGGAGGCCGGGCTCAAGCTGAAGCTGGTTTCCGTCGGCAATTACCGGGAAGTGGCCCAGGCCCTGAAGCGGGGCGCCGGCCATATGGCCGCCGCCTGGCTGGTCTGGCACCCGGGCGTGGCCAACAGCGAATTCCAGGCCACCACTCCCTTCTTCCAGAGCAGCCACCTGCTGGTGCAGCACGAGGCCTCCCTGCCCATCACCAGCACCGAACAGCTGGCCGGGCGCACCGTACACGTGGTGGCCCGCAGCCGCCACGCCGACCTGCTGGCCGGGCTGCCGGCCCTCAATCCGCCGGTGACGGTGCAGGAACATCCGGAATGGAGCGACCTGGACCTGCTGCAGGCGGTGGCCGAGCAGCGCATCGAGCTGGCCCTCACCGACGGCCCCATCCTCGACATCGCCCAGAACTACTATCCCCAGCTCAGCGCCACCCTGCAGATCGGCGAGCCCCAGCCCATCGCCTGGCTCTTCCCCGGGGACGCGGACCCGGAGCTGGTGGCCAAGGCCGAAGCCTTCCTCGGCCGGGTGCACAAGGACGGCACCCTGGTGCGCCTGAAGGATCGCTATTTCGGCCACGTGCGCCGCTTGAAGCAGTTCGACGTGGTGCAGTTCCTCGAGCGCACCCGCAGCCTCCTGCCCGATTTCCGCACCCAGTTCGAATCGGCCCAGGCCCGCACCGGCATCGACTGGCGCCTCATCGCCGCCCTCGCCTACCAGGAATCCCAGTGGGACCCCATGGCCACCAGCCCCACCGGGGTGCGGGGCATGATGATGCTGACCGAGGAAACGGCGGACCGGCTCGGCGTTTCCAACCGGCTCGACCCGAAACAGAGCATCAGCGCCGGCGCCCGCTACCTGGCGGACATCCGGGACCAGCTGCCGGAAACGGTGAAGGAGCCGGACCGCACCTGGATGGCCCTGGCCGCCTACAACCTGGGCCTGGGCCACATGAAGGGCGGCCTGGCCATCGCCCCCAGCACCGAGGCGGACCCGGATTCCTGGTTCGAGATGAAGCGGGTGCTGCCCCTGCTCTCCCGCCCCGAGTATTACCGGCGCTTGAAGAGCGGCCGCGCCCGGGGTGGCGAGGCGGTGATCATGGTGGAGAACATCCGCATCTTCTACGACATCCTCACCCGCCACGAGCCGCCCTACATTCCGCCCAAGCCGGTGGTAGAAAGGAAGGAGAAAAAGGGCGACAAGAAGGGCAAGAAGCGACACTGAGGCGGCGCCGGGCAGGCAAGGCGCCAGGGTCGAACGGGGCATGGCGCAGAGGCCGGCAGCAAGCCATTCTCCAGGTAGGTCATGCCGGAATGTCCGTCCCTCCTGCCTTGCAGCCGGGGCAAAGAAAAAGGCCGGGATATTCCCGGCCTTTTTCTTTGCGAAGAGCGAGGCGGCTTAGGCGGCGACGATCTGCTCCAGGCCGCCCATGTAGGGACGCAGCACGGCCGGCACGGTGACGGAGCCGTCGGCGTTCTGGAAGTTTTCCAGGATGGCCACCAGGGTGCGGCCCACGGCCAGCCCGGAACCGTTGAGGGTGTGCACCAGCTCCGGCTTGTTCTTCTCGTTGCGGAAACGGGCCTGCAGGCGGCGGGCCTGGAAGGACTCGAAGTTGGAGCAGGACGAGATTTCCCGGTAGGTGTTCTGGGCCGGCAGCCACACTTCCAGGTCGTAGGTCTTGGCGGCGGAGAAGCCCATGTCGCCGGTGCACAGGGTGACGCGGCGGTAGGGCAGCTCCAGCTTTTCCAGGATAGTTTCGGCGTGGCGGGTCAGCTCTTCATGGGCCTCGGCGGACTTCTCGGGGGCCACGATCTGCACCAGCTCCACCTTGTCGAACTGGTGCTGGCGAATCATGCCCCGGGTGTCGCGGCCGTAGGAGCCGGCTTCGGAACGGAAGCAGGGGGTGTGGCAGACCAGCTTCAGGGGCAGGGCCTCGGCGGCGAGGATTTCGTCGCGCACGATGTTGGTTACCGGCACTTCGGCGGTGGGGATCAGGTACAGGGGCTCGGCGTCGGCCCGGGCGATCTTGAACAGGTCTTCCTCGAACTTGGGCAGCTGGCCGGTGCCGAAGAGGCTGGCGGCATTCACCAGGTAGGGGGTGTAGACCTCGGTGTAGCCGTGCTCGCCGGTGTGGGTGTCGAGCATGAACTGGGCGAGGGCCCGGTGCAGGCGGGCCAGTTGGCCCTTCATGACGGAGAAGCGGGCGCCGGAAATCTTGGCGGCCACGGCGAAATCCAGTTGACCGAGGAATTCGCCCACGTCGGTGTGGTCCTTGACCTCGAAGTCGAAAGTGCGGGGCGTGCCCCAGCGCTTCACTTCCACGTTGCCGGTTTCGTCCTTGCCCACCGGCACGGTTTCATTGGGCAGATTGGGAATGGCAGCGACGATGGCGTTGAACTCGCCCAGCAGCTCGGTGAGGCGGGCTTCGGCCTGCTCCAGCTCGGTCTTCATGGCGGCCACCTGGGCCATCACCTCGGAAGCATCCTCGCCCTTGCCCTTCAACATGCCGATCTGCTTGGAGAGGGAATTGCGGCTGGCCTGCAGCTCCTGGGTGCGGGTCTGCAGGGTCTTGCGCTCGGCCTCCAGGGCGGAGAACTGGGTGAAGTCGATGGCCTTGCCGCGGGTCGCCAGGCGGGCAGCCACGGCGTCGAGGTCGTTGCGGAGCAGTTGAATGTCGAGCATGGAATCAAAACCTTTTTGCCACAGAGGGCACAGAGATCACAGAGAAAATCGTTTCACGCCGTCGGCAAGCCTGGGCTCGCCAAAGTTGATAAGTAAACCACGTTTCAAGCCAGTTGCCTTCAGGTAGGACAAGACCTGGGCCGATACTGCTTCGGGCAGCGCCCGTTGGGACTTCAGCTCCACCACCACGGCATCGGCCACCACCAGATCAAGGCGCTGGCCGGCAATCACCCGGCCCTTGTACACCACCTCCACCTGCCGGGCAAAGGGAATATCCCGCAGGGACATTTCATGGCAGAGGGCCTCCTCATAGACGCTTTCCAGCAGCCCCGGCCCGAGCAGACGATGCAGCTCGATGGCGGCGCCGATAATCTGCTGGGTCAGTTGGTCTGCCATGACACTCGGTGTCCTCTGTGCCCTCTGTGGCTAGCCTTTTTTGCCTTTGCGGGCGGCCTGGGCATCCAGGTCCCGCAGGTGGGCGAGCTTTTCGCCGATTTTGATTTCCAGGCCCCGCTCCACCGGCTGATACCAGGTGGCGGGCGCCATGCCGTCGGGGAAGTAGTTCTCACCGGCGGCGTAGCCTTCGGCTTCGTCGTGGGCGTAGCGGTAATCCTTGCCGTAGCCCAGATCCTTCATCAGCTTGGTGGGGGCGTTGCGCAGGTGCTCGGGCACCGGGCGGGAGCCGTCCTTGGCGACGAAGGCGCGTGCCGC
The DNA here is from genome assembly GCF_058809525.1 of Azospira sp. MPR-LB4. NCBI lineage: Bacteria > Pseudomonadati > Pseudomonadota > Betaproteobacteria > Rhodocyclales > Rhodocyclaceae > Azospira > Azospira sp. MPR-LB4. Next base: position 3,264,335 of record NZ_CM179521.1, on the reverse strand, counting down.
ATTATACGCGTTGTAGGCGGCATTCGATTTGGCGGCGCAGGCCAGGTAGATCACTGCCTGGGCCAGGGCCAGCTCCCCTTCCGGCGAGCCCAGGCGCTCGTAGGTCTGGGCCGCATTCATGGCGATCTCGCTGCCCCGGGGGTCGGCCAGGCCGATGTCTTCCCAGGCCATGCGCACGATGCGCCGGGCCAGGTAACGGGGGTCGGCGCCGCCATCCAGCATGCGGCAGAACCAGTAGAGGGCGCCGTCCGGATTGGAGCCCCGCACCGACTTGTGCAGGGCCGAAATCTGGTCGTAAAAGGCATCGCCACCCTTGTCGAAGCGGCGCAGGCTCTGGGCCATGGTGGCTTCGATGAAGGCCCCGTCCACCTTGGCCAGCCTGGCGGTGCGGGCCGCCGTGCGCACCTGCTCCAGCAGGTTGAGAAAGCGCCGGGCATCGCCGTCAGCCAGGCCGATCAGGCGGGTGCGGGCCTCGTCATCGAAATCCAGCTCCGCCAGGGCCTTGTCACGGGCCCGGTCGAACAACTGACCCATCTCGGCCTCGTCCAGGGACTTCAGCACATAGACCGAAGCCCGGGAGAGCAGGGCCGAATTGACCTCGAAGGAAGGGTTCTCGGTGGTGGCGCCGATGAAGGTGAACAGGCCGCTTTCGACGAAGGGCAGAAAGCCGTCCTGCTGGGCCTTGTTGAAGCGGTGGATTTCATCGACGAAGAGGATGGTGCGCTTGCCCTGGGCCTTCCACATCTCGGCCTGGGCCACCGCCTCCCGCACTTCCTTGATGCCGGAGAAAACAGCGGAAAGGGCAATGAACTCGCAGTTGAACTGGGTCGCCATCATGCGCGCCAGGGTGGTCTTGCCCACCCCGGGCGGCCCCCACAGGATCATGGAATGGGGCTGCCCCGACTCGAAGGCCAAACGCAGGGGCTTGCCCGGCCCCAGCAGATGCTGCTGACCGATCACCTCGTCGGGCGCACGCGGCCGCAACTGTTCCGCCAGGGGCGCCCCGGCATCCACCGTTCCTTGGGAAAAAAGATCGTTCACTCAGAATCCATTGGCAGCAGGACTGCCCGTGCAAAAGCCGCAGTTTACCTTAAGGCGTAACTGGCCCAATGCACCATGCTCAAGGCAAAAACACGTTCGCTTCGTCAGCTTCCGTTCCCCAGGCGTTCGCCATGACGAAGGCGTACGCATCCCGGATATACTTCAGAAAGACTAGTCGCAACTGAAACGAAGTCGAGCAATTCGCCTGAACAACTCAGCCCGCAAGCTGCCCTAGTGTTTTCTCTTCAAAATTTCACCACTACAGTAGTCCATCACATCAACCATGCGAGCACTCCAGCACATGCGATATCACTGGCTTCAAGCTCTCTCAGCATTAGTCTGCATAACATTCACCGGCTTGGTACATGCAGAATCGCCGCTATACATGCTCAAGCACAACTGGATGCAATGCGCCAACGAAAGCGACGTAATTGATCTTGCAGACACCAAAACTCAATTGGATCTCTTGCGTGAGGGATGGGCCAAGTTCATTTCTGGAAGATGCACCGCACCTAACCTTCCGATGTGGCGAATTAGCCGGCTTACCGAAAAAAGAACCCCGAAAGGATAGCTCTATTACTGTTTCAACCGGATAGAACTCACACAGGTAGGAGAACCACAGAATCAGATTTATGAGGAGAGCACCCTCGAAGAGCGAGAGTGTGTTCCGTCATTTATGCTTTCCACAGTAGATGCCGAACTTCGAGCAAGGAAAGGCGACTACACCGTACGCGTTGATGATCCAGGATTTACTAAAGCCTTCTGTACCGAGGGTGGCCATGTCCAGTTGCGGAAGACAGAAAATGGACTTCTTAGAACTGTATTTGACCTCCCTTGGAAGCACCCGCCCTATTTTGTGTGGGACGTCCCAGCTGGGACCGATATCCATACAGCGACTAGAGAAGGATGCAAGGGCGCTGACGTTCGGTGACTACTCGTAATCGAAATGTTGGCTGACGATTCGCAGACCAGCTTTACGATGTAGCAATACTTGATGACCTGATTGTCCAGATTGACTCAGCAATCTTGGGACGATGGAAGCCCTTGTTTCTGCGGAATATTCCGAGCCCAACTTTAGGCCTTGTATCAGTTCTCCAGATGGGCACCGGAAGGATGTGCTTCGCCACAAATTTCTAACGTCTGTAGCCCCTCACTCCCCCGCCACATCCGCTCCGGGCGGCGGGGTGAAGCGGAAGAGGCCGGGGGCCAGGGACGGGTTGCGTTCGACCCGGTTGAAGATGAGGGCGGTGGTCTGGCCGAAGCTGTCGTGCAGTTCCATGGCCCGCAGGTTGTCGCCGGCAAAGCCGAGGCGGACTTTTTCAAAGCCGGAGTCGGCGCTCCTGGGGGTGGCTTCGGCCCATTCCAGGCCGTCCTTCTCGCCACCTTCGGCCAGGGTGAAGTTCTTTTCCAGGGAGGCGGAGCCTTCGCCGGCCAGCAGGGCGGCCGGGGTGGCGCCCAGGGTCTTGCCCATTTTTTTCACCGTCACCTGCTTCAGTTCCGGGTCGTAGATCCAGAATTTTTCGCCGTCGCCCACCATCAGCTGGGGATAGGGCTTTTCCACCTGCCAGCGGAACTTGCCGGGGCGCTGGAACATCATCAGGCCGGCGGAGTTCTGGGGCTTGCGGCCGCTCTTGGCCACCACGGACTGGACGAACTCGGCCCGCAGGCTGCGGGTGTTGTCGAGGAAGGCCTTGAGCTTGGCGACGCCGGAGGCCTGGGCGGCGCCGGGCAGCAGGGCGGCGGCCAGGAGGGCCGCCAGCAGGAACTTGGGGGGAGTTTTCATCATTCTTCCGTCTTGCGGCCCAGCACTTCGCGCCCGCCGCGGCCGTCCATGGCGGAAACCAGGCCAGCCCGCTCCATGGCTTCGATGAGGCGGGAGGCCCGGTTGTAGCCGATGCGCAGGTTGCGCTGGACCAGGGAAATGGAGGCCCGGCGGGTCTTGAGGACGATCTCCACGGCCTGGTCGTACATGGGGTCGTTTTCGGGATCGTCGCCGCCCTCGCCGTCGCCACCGCCATCTTCGTCACCGCCGGCACCGCTGAGCACATCCTCGATGTAATCGGGGGCGCCGGTCTTTTTCAGGTATTCGACCACGTGGTGCACTTCGTCGTCGGCGACGAAGGCGCCGTGCACCCGGGTGGGGTAGCCGCTGCCCGGCGTCAGGTAGAGCATGTCACCCTGGCCCAGCAAGGCTTCGGCGCCCATCTGGTCGAGGATGGTGCGGGAGTCGATCTTGCTGGAAACCTGGAAGGAGATGCGGGTGGGGATGTTGGCCTTGATCAGGCCGGTGATCACATCCACGCTGGGCCGCTGGGTCGCCAGGATGAGGTGGATGCCGGCGGCCCGGGCCTTCTGGGCCAGGCGGGCGATCAGCTCTTCCACCTTCTTGCCCACCACCATCATCAGGTCCGCCAGCTCGTCGATGACCACCACGATGTAGGGCAGCTCGGTCAGGGGCTCGGGGGATTCGGGGGTGATGGAGAGCGGGTTGGGAATCTTCTGCTCGTTCTTCTCCGCCTCGCGGATCTTGGCGTTGAAGCCGGCCAGGTTGCGCACGCCCATGGCGCTCATCAGCTTGTAGCGCTTTTCCATCTCGCCGACGCACCAGTTAAGCGCGTTGGCGGCCTGGCGCATGTCGGTCACCACCGGCGCCAGCAGGTGGGGAATGCCTTCGTAGATGGAGAGTTCCAGCATCTTCGGATCCACCAGGATGAGGCGCACATCCTTGGCGGTGGACTTGTAGAGCAGGGACAGGATCATGGCGTTGATGCCCACCGACTTGCCGGAACCGGTGGTGCCGGCCACCAACAGATGGGGCATCTTGGCCAGGTCGGCCACGGTGGCCTGGCCGCCGATGTCCTTGCCCAGAGCCACGGTGAGGGGCGAGGCCATGTCGTAATAGGCCTTGCTGGAAAGGATTTCCGAGAGGCGCACGGCCTGGCGCTTGGGATTGGGCAGCTCCAGGGCCATGCAGGATTTGCCCGGCACCGTCTCCACCACCCGCACCGAGATGAGGGCCAGGGCCCGGGCCAGGTCCCGCGCCAGATTGACGATCTGGGCGCCCTTGACGCCCACCGCCGGCTCGATTTCGTAGCGGGTGATGACCGGGCCGGGGTAGGCGGCCAGCACCTTCACCTGGACGCCGAAGTCGGCCAGCTTGCGTTCGATGAGGCGGGAGGTGAATTCCAGGGTGTCCGCCGCCGGCAGGTCGGTCTGGGGCGGCGCCGGGTCCAGCAGGTGCAGGGGCGGCAGCTGGCCGCCCTCCACCGCCTCGGGAAAGAGGGGCGCCTGGCGCTCCCGCTCGATGCGCTTTTCCACCTTGGTGGAGACTTCGATCTCGGGCTCGACGATTTCGATGCGGATCGGCTCGTGGTCTTCCACCCGGGCCCGCTCCACTTCCACCACCGCTTCCCGCTCCCGGGCCACTTCGCGGCCGATGCGCTGGTCCTGCCAGCGCTCGATGAGGCCGCGGATGCCGAAATAAGTACCTTCCACCAGGGTGCCCAGACGCTCGAAGGTGGACAGCCAGCTCATGCCGGAAAAGAGGCTCCAGCCCAGCACCACGCCGGTGAGCAGGACCAGGGTGGCGCCGGTGTAGCCGAGGGCGGCGACGGCGGCATTGCCAAGTTCCAGGCCCAGCATGCCGCCGGGCACCAGGGGCAGGGGCGTACGCAGGGTGTAGAAACGGATGGCTTCGAGGCCGCAGCTGGCCACCAGCAGGATGAGGAAGCCGATGGCGGCGACGATCAGGGGGCGGCGGTCGCCGTTGCCGCGCAGGCCGTCGAGGCGGCGGTAGCCCCACCACACCAGGGCCAGCATGAGGGTGACCCACCACCAGGCGGAAGCGCCGAAGAGATAGAGCAGAAGGTCGGAGAGCCAGGCGCCGAAACGGCCGGCGGGGTTGTGCAGGGCGTCCACCTGGGCCGCATGGGACCAGCCCGGGTCGGCCCGGTCGTAGCCCCACAGGGCCAGGGAGAGGAAGCCGGCGAACACCACCAGCGCCAGCCAGCGGGATTCCTGCAGGATGACGGCAATCTTTTCCGGCAGGGGGCTGGGGGACTTATCGGAGTTGCGACGGGCGGATTGGGGGACGGCCATTGGCGGCGAACAGTTGGTAGGTTCGCCCGATTATAACGGCAAGCGCCCCTTAGATTTCGTGCAGGACAATGCGGCCGTCCTGAACTTCGATGTAACCGCTGGTTTCCAGGTCCTTCATCACCCGGCTGACCATTTCCCGGGAGGCGCCGATCATCTTGGCGATATCCTGCTTGGTCAGCTTGCGGGTGACGATGCGCCGGCCTTCCTGCATCTCGGAAAACTCCAGCAGCAGCTTGGCGACCCGGCCGAAAACGTCCATCAGGGCCAGGCTTTCGATCTTGCGGTCGGCTTCCCGCAGGCGCTGCACCAGGCTGCGCAGCAGGTAGAAGGTCAGATCCACGTGCTCGGTGAGGAGGCGGCGGAACTCGGCCTTGGCGATGATCAGCACCTCGCACACTTCCAGGGCCACCACGTTGGCGGAACGGGGCTCGCCATCGAGCAGGCCCATTTCGCCGAAGAACTCGCCGGTGCCGAGGATGGCCAGGATCACTTCCCGCCCTTCCTCATCGCTGTTGAGCACCTTGATGCTGCCCGAGATGAGGATGTAGAGGGAGTCCGTGACGTCGCCGGCCCGCACAATGGTCGTACCCCGGGTCACCTTGCGATAGGTGGATACCCGGGCCAGATGTTCCAGTTCGCTGTCCGGCACACGCTCAAACATGGGCAAGCCCCGGAGCGTGGCGAGGCTTAGTCCTCTCCCAACCTGCATACTCAGCCTTATTTTTGCTTGTGGTGTGGATAAATCAGCGCCGATTATATGCCAAATCCGTCACGCGCCACCGCCGCCGGCGAGTTCGGTTGCAGCCCCCCCGCTTTCGCTATAATTTCCCCCCGACCCGAAAATCCGACCGCGAGAGAAACGCCATGACCACCCAACGCCACAGCCGCCTGCTCATCCTCGGTTCCGGCCCCGCCGGCTACACCGCCGCCGTCTATGCCGCCCGCGCCAACCTGAAACCCGTGCTGATCACCGGCCTGGCCCAGGGCGGCCAGCTGATGACCACCACCGAAGTGGACAACTGGCCCGCCGATGCGGCCGGCGTCCAGGGCCCCGAGCTGATGCAGCGTTTCGAGGAGCATGCCCGCCGCTTCGAGACCGAGATCATCTTCGACCACATCCACACCGCCAAGCTGCAGGAGAAGCCCTTCCGCCTCATCGGCGATGCCGGCGAATACACCTGCGACGCCCTCATCATCGCCACCGGCGCCTCCGCCCAGTACCTGGGCCTGCCCTCCGAAGAGAAGTTCGCCGGCCGCGGCGTCTCCGCCTGCGCCACCTGTGACGGCTTCTTCTACCGCAACCAGGCCGTGGCCGTGGTGGGCGGCGGCAACACCGCCGTGGAAGAGGCCCTGTACCTGGCCAACATCGCCAGCCACGTCACCGTGATCCACCGCCGCAACAAGTTCAAGTCCGAAAAGATCCTCCAGGACAAGCTGATGAAGAAGGTGGAAGAAGGCAAGGTCACCGTGCTGTGGGACTCCACCCTGGAAGAAGTGCTGGGCGACGATTCCGGCGTCACCGGCCTCAAGGTGAAAAACGTCAATACCGGCGCCACCCAGGAAGTGCCGGTCATGGGCGTCTTCATCGCCATCGGCCACAAGCCCAACACCGAGCTGTTCGAAGGCCAACTGGAGCTGGAAAACGGCTACATCGTGACCCAGTCCGGCCGCGCCGGTAACGCTACCCAGACCAGCATCACCGGCGTCTTCGCTGCCGGCGACGTGCAGGACCACATCTACCGCCAGGCCTGCACCTCCGCCGGCACCGGCTGCATGGCCGCCCTGGATGCCGAACGCTACCTGGACGGCCTGGAGCAGGCGTAAGCCCCGGAACAGCGCTCCATGAAGCCTGCCAAGCCGGCCGCTGCCGGCTCCCCCTTTCAGGTCCTGCGGGACCTGAAAGGCCATCTGGAGCCCGCCAAACAGGCCAAAGCCGCCCCCCCCGCCGCACCGGCACCATCTGCCACGCCCGCGCCGCCGCCCGTATCCACGGCCGGGGACGAGGATGCTGCCCTGCTGGCCCAGGCCTTCGCCGGCGCCAAGCCCCTGGCCCGTGACAACCACGCCCGTCTGGACAAGCCCAAGCCGGCCCCCAAGCCCCGTCCCCGGCTGCAGGATGAGACGGAGAGCGCCCCGTCGCCCCGGCCCCAGCGGATCGACCCCAACGACCCCCTGGCCCTGTTCCGCGCCAGCGTCGGCGAGGTCACCCCGGTCAAGGACACCGGCCGGGCCGAGGTGGGGCCGCGGCTGTCGCGGCAGAAGCGCCAGGCCCAGGCCGCCGCGCCGGTCGCGGAGGCAACGCCGGCGCTGTATATCCCGGACCTGCCGGACGACGACCCGGCCGCCCTCTTTCGCCGCGCCGCCGGCCCGGTGACGCCCCTGGCGGACAAGAACCAGGCGGCCCTCAACAAGCCCCTGCCGGCGGCCCGCCCCCGGCCCCGGGAGGAAGCCGAGCCGCCGGCAGCCACGCCGGCACCGGCCCACCCGCCCCTGTCCGACCGGGCCGACACCGCCGCCGAGGGCGAACACCTGCGCCCCGGCGCCCCCGGCCGCCTGCTGGCGGACCTGCGCCGGGGCCGCATCCCGGTGGAAACGGAAATCGACCTGCACGGCTACACCCGGGACGAAGCCCGGGACTTCCTCAGCGCCGCCCTGGCCCGCTGCGGCCGCCGTGGCCAACGCTGCCTGCGGGTGATCCACGGCAAGGGCCTGAGCTCCCCCGGCGGCGAATCCCTCTTGAAAAACCTGACCCGCAACTGGCTGGCCCAGCACCCGGAAGTGCTGGCCTTCTGCGAAGCCAAGCCGGCTGACGGCGGCAGCGGCGCCCTGCTGGTGCTGCTGCGCAATCCCCGCCGGGAGGGCGCCACGGCGGACGATTCCCGGGGCTGAAAGCCACCCTGCCCCGGGAGGCAGCAGGGATGGGCATGGGCGCCTGCCCATGCCGGAGAATGGCTTCCCGCCTGCCTCTGCGGCCATGCCTCGGCAACACGCCTTCCCCATCCCTAAAAAGCAAAGGGCCGCCCCGTGGGACGGCCCTTTTGCCGCACCGGTCCCTGGGGGCCGGCGCCGGCGTGTCTTGCCTCAGATGGCGGCTTCGTCGGTCTCGCCGGTGCGGATGCGCACCACCTGCTCCACGGGCATGACGAAAATCTTGCCGTCGCCGATCTTGCCGGTGTGGGCGGCCTTGACGATGGCGTCGATGGCGGGCTCCACCTTGTCGTCGGAGATGATCAGTTCCACCTTGATCTTGGGCAGGAAGTCGACCACGTACTCGGCGCCGCGGTAAAGCTCGGTGTGGCCCTTTTGGCGGCCGAAACCCTTGACCTCGGTGACGGTGAGGCCGGTGACGCCGATTTCGGACAGGGCTTCGCGCACTTCGTCGAGCTTGAAGGGCTTGATGATGGCTTCGATCTTTTTCATGAACTCTCCTTATTTAAATTCTTGGGCGGGGCAGCGGGGCATTCCCAACCGAATGCCGTCATCTTCGCGTCGGCTCACCATTCGTCAGCATAACGGTTTGTGATCGGATAGCGCCAGTCCTTGCCGAAGCCCCGCTGGGTGACGCGGATGCCCACCGGGGCCTGGCGCCGCTTGTACTCGCTGATCTTGAGCAGGCGCACCACCCGCCGCACGTCGGCCTCGGCGTAGCCCTGGGCGACGATCTCCCGGGGCGACAGGTCCTGCTCCATATAGGCTTCCATGATGGCGTCCAGCACCTCATAGGGCGGCAGGCTGTCCTGGTCCTTCTGGTCCGGCTTCAGCTCGGCGGAAGGGGGGCGGACGATGATGTTGTCCGGGATGATCTCCCGTTCCCGGTTGATCCAGCGGCACAGGCGATAGACGAAGGTCTTGGCCAGGTCCTTGATGACGGCGAAGCCGCCGGCCATGTCGCCGTAGAGGGTGCAGTAGCCCACCGCCATCTCTGACTTGTTGCCGGTGGTCAGCACCAGGCTGCCGCTCTTGTTGGAGATGGCCATCAGGATGTTGCCGCGGATGCGGGCCTGGAGGTTTTCCTCCGTGGTATCGGCAGCGGTGCCGGCGAATTCCTGGGCCAGCATCTCGCCATAGACGCCCATGGCCGGGGCAATGGCGATCTCGTCGTAGCGCACGCCCAGGGTTTCCACCAGCTGGCGGGAATCGTCCAGGCTCATCTGGGCGGTGTAGGGCGAAGGCATCATGATGGCCCGCACCTTGTCGGCCCCCAGGGCCTCGGCCGCCACCACCAGGGTCAGGGCCGAGTCGATGCCGCCGGAAAGGCCGATGACGGCGCCCTTGAAGCCGTTCTTGCCAATGTAGTCGCGCACCCCCAGCACCAGGGCCCGATACACCTGTTCCTCCAGGGCCGGCTCCGGCAGGAGCACGCCGCTGACGCGGCCGTCGGGAGTCAGCTGCAGCAGCTCCAGGGCTTCCTCGAAACGGGGCAGGCTGGCGCCGACGCTGCCGTCGGCGCACAGGGCCAGGGAGGCGCCGTCGAACACCAGCTCGTCCTGGCCGCCCACCAGATTGTTGTAGATGAGGGGAATCCGGGTCGCCGCCACCCGCTCCCGCAGCACGGCGAGGCGGTCCCCTTCCTTGTTCATGTGATAGGGCGAGGCATTGAGCACCAGCAGGGCCTGGGCCCCGGCCTGGGCCGCCTGCTCCGCCGCCCCGGCCTCCCACACGTCGGCACAGATGTTGAGACCCAGGGTCCAGCCCTTGACCTCGATCAGGCAGGGCTCGCTGCCGGCTTCGAAGTAGCGCTCCTCGTCGAAGACCTCGTAGTTGGGCAGCCGGTGCTTGCGGTAGGTGGCCTGGATGCGGCCGTCCTTCAGGTAGGAGGCGGCGTTGTAGCGCTGGCCGGCCACTTCCAGGGGATGGCCGACGACAATGCCGATCTCCGGCACTTCAGCCGCCAGCAGTTCCAGCTCCCGGGCGCAGGCCCGGTAGAAATCCGGGCGCAGCAGCAGGTCTTCCGGCGGATAGCCGCACAGGCCCAGTTCCGGGCTCAGCATCAGGTCGGCCCCGCGGGCCTGGGCCTGGCGGGCCAGGTCGGCCAGGCGGGAACGGTTGCCGGCCAGGTCGCCGAGGACGGCATTGAACTGGGCGACGGCGACGGCAAGGGCGGAAGTGGGAGCAGCCATGGGCGGACGATCCGGGGAGAAAGGCGTCGGGCGAGGAAGAACGGGAGGCGGACTACGGTAAAACCGGGTACAGCAGGAAAGCGGCCGGAGGACAAGCTCCCCCGGCGCCTCGGACAGCTTAGAAGTGGGGCTTTTCGCCGGAAGCGTCGTAACGGGCCACGCCGTCCACGATTTCCTTCTTGGCGGCTTCCAGGTCGCCCCAGCCGGTGACCTTGACCCACTTGTTGGGTTCCAGGTCCTTATAGTGCTCGAAGAAGTGCTCGATCATCTTCGGCAGCAGGTCGGGCAGGTCGGAGACGGCCTTGACGTTGTCGTAGATGGAGGTCAGCTTGGACACGGGCACTGCCAGGACCTTGGCGTCCAGACCGGCTTCGTCTTCCATGTGCAGGATGCCGATGGGGCGGCAGCGCACCACCACGCCAGGATGCAGGGGATAGGGCGTCACCACCAGCACGTCCACGGGGTCGCCGTCGTCGGACAGGGTGTGGGGCACAAAGCCGTAGTTGCAGGGGTAGTGCATGGGGGTGGACATGAAACGGTCCACCAGCACGGCGCCGGAATCCTTGTCCAGTTCGTACTTGATGCCGGGCGCCCGGGCGGGAATCTCGATGACCACGTTGAAGTCGTTGGGGACGTCCTTGCCGATGGACAGTGCGTCGATGTTCATGAATCAGTCTCCTTATAAAAGTCCCTAATTATACGTCAGGCGCTCCCTCGACGCGGCACCAAATGCCGGGAAATCCCGGAAAAACAAGGCTCCGCCCCCCCTATTGCGCAGCAACAAAAGCAGTTGACACAAATTCTCACAATCTGCAGAATGAGAATTGTTGTCATTTAATAACCATTCCCAGGAAACCGCTCGCCATGCTGGTACCAGCCATGCCGTATTCCTGCCCGACCGACTCCGGCTGGCTTTCCCGGAGTCCCTGGGTCGGCGCCGCCGTGCTGCTGCACGGTGCCGCCCTGGCCTGGGCGTTGGGCACGGCACAGCCAAGCCCCATTGAAGCCCCCCAGGTGATGAACATCGCGCTCGTCACCCCGGCTCCGGAGCCCGCCGCCAAACCCACGCCGACGCCTCCGCCGCCCAAGCCCCAGCCGGTGGTCAAGCAACAGGCGCCGGCCCCCAAGGCGGTGAAGAGCGAACCGGCCCCGGCGCCGACGCCCGCCTCCATCACCTCCTCTGCGCCGCCGCCCCCGGCGCCCGCCGCCGCGCCCCCCGGACCGGCCGCCCCGGCGCCCGTGGTGGAAGCCAAGTTCGACGCCGACTACCTGCAGAACCCCAAGCCCACCTATCCGCCGGCCTCCAAGCGCCTGGGCGAACAGGGCAAGGTCTGGCTGCGGGCCCACGTGTTGCCCAACGGCACCACGGACAACGTCGAACTCAAGCAGACCTCCGGCAGCCCCCGCCTGGACGCCGCCGCCCTCGAGGCGGTGAAGCGCTGGCGCTTCGTGCCCGCCCGCCAGGGCAGCGAAGCCGTGGCCTCCTGGGTCGTCATCCCCGTTTCTTTCAGTTTGGAAAGCTAAGCCATCATGCAAGCCAATTTCGATTTCTCCCATTTCTGGGCCCAGGGCGACGCCGTCTCCCATTTCATCGCCATCGTCCTGCTGGTCCTCTCCGTCGCCAGCTGGGCCGTGATCCTGGGCAAGGGCTGGAAACTGTGGCGCCTGCGCCACGCCGCCCCGGTGGCCATCGACAGCTTCTGGCACGCCTCCACCCTGCAGGAAGGCCTGGACCGCCTGGAACCCGCCGCCCCCTTCGCCGACCTGGCCCGCCGCGGCAGCCAGGCCGTCAGCCACTTTGAGAGCCATTCCGGCAGCGCCCCCCACCTGGATTCCCACCTCTCCGCCAGCGAACTGGTGACCCGGGCCCTGCGCCAGGGCATCGCCCGCACCACCAGCCACCTGGAAGGCGGCCAGACCCTGCTCGCCTCCATCGGCTCCACCGCTCCCTTCATCGGCCTGTTCGGCACCGTCTGGGGCATCTACCACGCCCTGGCCACCATCGGCATGACCGGCCAGTCCAGCCTGGACAAGGTGGCCGGCCCCGTCGGCGAGGCCCTGATCATGACTGCCGCCGGCCTCTTCGTCGCCATTCCCGCGGTGCTGGCCTACAACACCTTCAACCGCAACCTGCGCGTCATCGGCGGCGACCTGGACGCCTTCGCCCACGACCTGCACACCTTCCTCACCACCGGCCACCACATGGCCGAATCCCCCGTGGTCCCCCACGGCCGCGGCAACGCCGGCGCCCGCAAGCTGGCCGAGGTGGCTTAAATGGCTTTCGGCGGATTCGAATCGGGCCCCTCCCAGCCCATGGCCGACATCAACACCACGCCCCTGGTAGACGTGATGCTGGTGCTGCTGATCATCTTCATCGTCTGCGCCCCCCTGATGACCCAGGCCATCAAGGTGGACCTGCCCCAGGCCAGCGCCGCCCCGGCGGACCCCAAGCCGGACACCGTGCAGGTGGCCCTGGATGCGGCGGGCAAGCTGTACTGGAACAAGACGGAAATCAACGCCGATGAGATGGTGGCCCGCTTCTCCGGCGCCGCCGCCCAGAATCCCCAGCCGGAAGTCCATCTCTCCGCCGACAAGGAAACGCGCTACCAGCGCGTGGCCGAAGTGATGGCGGCGGCGAAGGAGGCCGGCATCGTCAAACTCGGTTTCGTCACCCAACCTGGAGGCACCCATGAACCACGCCGATGAGCTCAAGCCCACCCTGGCCGTCGTCACGGTGGACAACCCGCCCGCCGGGCAAGCCCCGGTGGTGGCCAGCCGGCAGCTGTTCCGCGGCAACAACACGGTCCGCATCGAACACGGCGGCCAGTGCTACCTGCTCCGCCTGACCCGTGAGAACAAGCTGATTCTGACCAAGTAAAGAGCAACGCTTCACCCTCGACGCATCACCCTCTTGCCGCCAGCCAGCCCCCGGGCGAGCCAGCCTTCTTTTTTTGAGGTCCCGGTACCGGCCCCGCGCTGGCGCCTCCCTTTTCCTCGAAGCGAAGAGCCCCCGGCGGCAGCGGCGGATGCCCGACCCGTTTTTCCGTACCACCCACGACAACACGTAGCCAGCCACCGGTAGGCTTTCATGCCGGGCAGCAAGCCACGCATCAAGATCAGGAGAGATCATGCGCCTTGCTTCCCGCCCCGCCGGGGGACGTCCCGCGTCCGCCCATTCAGTACCCCTGCGCCCCCTGGCGGCCCTCGTCGCCGCCATCGCCCCCGCCGTCCTCGCCCTTGGCGCCAGCCAGGCCCAGGCACAAGCCCAGACGTCCGAACTGAAGGAAGTGGTGGTCACCGCCACCCGCCAGGAGGCGGACCCGGACCTCATTCCCGCCACCATCACCAGCATCGACCGCAAGACCCTGGACCGGCGCATGCCCCACGACGAGGCGGCGCTGATGGAAAACGAGGCCGACGTGGTCATCTCCCGGGACCTGCGCCGCTACGGCAGCGCCGCGGTGAACATCCGCGGCATCGAAGGCATCCGGGTGCTGCAGCAGGTGGACGGCGTGCGTCTGCCCGACTACTACTACGGCGGCGGCCCCTCCAACATCACCGCCTCCATGCCGGATGGCCCGGAGATGGACTTCCTCAAGCGGGCCGAGATCCTGCGCGGCCCCGCCTCCAGCCTCTACGGCTCCGACGCCCTCGGCGGCGTCGTCGGCTACCTCACCCTGGACCCCCAGGACCTGCTGCAGGGCCGCAGCAGCGCCATGCGCTACAAGGGCACCTGGCGCCAGGCCGACCACAGCTTCCAGAACACCGTCTATGCCGCCGGCGGCAACGACCTGGTGGAAGGCCTGCTGGCCTACAGCCAGCGCAACGGCAAGGAGCTGGACAACAAGGGCAATGTGGGTGGCACCGGCTACAACCGGGAGCAGCCCAATCCCCAGGACACCAAGTCCGATTCCGTCCTGGCCAAGATCATCCTCAAGCCCGCCACCGGCCACCGCATCGGCCTCACCTACGAGAACCGGGAGCAGGACAACCACGTGGATTCCCTGCGCCTCTCCAGCGGCGTGCCCAAGGTGACCCAGACCTACGGCGACGAGAACACCAAGCGGGAACGCTACGGCATCGACTGGGAATGGAAGCCCACGGACCGCTGGTTCGACCGCCTGGCCCTCAAGTTCTACCACCAGGAGGCGGATTCCAAGACCTACACCATGCAGCGACGCAGCAACACCAGCGCCAGCTGCTCCGCCTCCTCCGGCGCCGGCAACAACTGCCTGGTGGACATGAACTTCATGTTCAACCAGAAGACCGACGGCCTCAACCTGCAGCTGGACAGCTACTTCCAGACCGGCGCCGTCAGCCACTCCCTGGCCTACGGCGCCGACTGGCGCCAGACCCGCACCGAGGAACTGCGGGACTACACGGTGCACAACCTGACCACCGGCACCACCGGCAAGACCCTGGCCGGCGACACCTATCCCCTGAAGGACTTCGCCCCCGGCGAATCCACCAACCTGGGCCTCTTCGTCCAGGACGAACTGTCCTTCATGGACGGCAAGTTCCTGCTCACCCCCGGGGTGCGCTACGACGAGGTCAAGCTGCGGCCCGACGGCATGAGCAAGGTGGCCGGCAGCGGCGGCAGCGCCGTCACCCTCAGTTCCGCCAGCCAGAACCACTCCGCCGTCTCCCCCAAGATCGGCGCCCTGTGGCAGGCAAGCCCGGCAGTGGCCCTCTACGGCCAGCTGGTGCGCGGCTTCCGGGCTCCCAACTACGAGGAGGTGAACGGCCTCTTCTACAACGCGGCCCAGAACTACGTCACCCTGCCCAACGGCAACCTCAAGGCGGAAAAGAGCACCGGCCTGGAACTGGGCACCCGCCTCAAGGCCCTGGGCGGCGACATCAAGGTGGCGGTGTACGACAACCGCTACGACGACTTCATCGAACAGGTGCGGGTGTGTAACGACACCGCAGCCCCCTTCACCTGCCCCGGCGGCACCCGCAGCGCCTACCAGAAGCTGAACCTGTCCAAGGTCCGCATCCAGGGCGCCGAAGTGCGGGGCAGCTGGCTCTTCGCCGGCGGCTACGCCTTCCAGGGCAGCATCGCCACGGCCCGGGGCGACGACGAGCAGAACAACCGCCCGCTCAACAGCATCGAGCCCCTGCGCGCCGTCCTCTCCTTCCTCTGGGACAAGGGCCAGTGGGGCGGCGAGACCCGCCTGCGCCTGGCAGCCGCCAAGGAGCGCATCAACGACGCCGACACCGACTACTACAAGCCCGCCGGCTACGGCGTCATGGATGTCTCCACCTGGTGGCAGGTGGACAAGCGCTTCCGCCTCACCGCCGCGGTGAACAACGTCTTCGACAAGCAATACACCCTGTGGAGCGACGTACGCCATGCGGGGCTGCTGAGCACCGATCCGGGCCCCAGCTTCTTCACCCAGCCCGGCCGCAACGTCAGCCTCTCCCTGCAGGCGGACTTCTGAGATGATGCCCCTGCTCCGCGCCCTGCTGCTGCTCCTGCCGGCCCTGCTCCACGCCGCCGCAGTAGCGGCGGCCCCGGCTGCCGGGAACAGCGCCCAGGGCGCGGCGCAGGCCCCCGCCATCCTCTTCGTCAGCACCGCCCCCATCCAGCCCGGCAAGTTCCGCCTGCTGGCCGACCTGGCCGCCAGGCAGGGCCTGCGGCTGGAGTCCCGCTTCGCCGAGAAGCTGCCCACGGACGCGGATGCCCGCCTGTTCCAGGGCTACCGCGCCGTCTTTTTCGATGCCCCGCGGGACCACCTGCGGGACTTCGTCCAGGCCCGCCTGGTCACCGCCTTGCCCGGCCTCAAGGCGCCCCATCTGTGGCTGCACGAAGGCAAGCCCGCCTGGGCCGGCCTGCCCGAGCCCCTGGCCCGCCGCCTGCACGCCTACTACGTGAACGGCAGCCGGCCCAATTTCGACAATTTCTTCCGCACCCTGGCCGCCCACCTGGCGGGCCGCACCCTCCAGGGCATCCCGGAACCCATCGTCTTCCCCAAGAGCGCCGTCTATCACCCCCGGGCCCCCGGACTGGTGTTCGCCGACGCCGCCGCCTACCTGGCCTGGAAGGGCGTCGATACGGCCGGTGCGAAGCGCCCGCCGGTGGTGGCCATCGCCCTGCACCAGCAGTACATCGCCGCCGAGCAGACCGCCTTCATCAACGACCTCATCGAACGCATCGAGGCCGCCGGCGCCGTGGCCCTGCCCTTCTACAGCCCGGTCATGGACCCCATGGCGGTGCGCCGCCTGGTGCGGGTGGGGGAGCGCAACGTGGCCGACGCCCTCATCAACACCCAGATCATGCTCAACCCGGAAGGGCGGCGCAGCGAGTTTGCCGACCTGGGCATCCCGGTGGTCCAGGCCATGCCCTACCGCAAGGGCGACGCCGCCGACTGGGCTGCCGATCCCCAGGGCATCGCCCTCATGGACGTGCCCTTCTACCTGGCCCAGGCCGAGTACGCCGGCGTCACCGACATCCAGATCGCCGCCGCTACCCGCAAGCACGACGACCAGGTGGTGAGCATTCCCGCCCAGGCATCGGCAGTGGTGAACAAGGCCCTGAAGCTGGTGGCCCTGCAGCGCAAGGCCAACGCCGAGAAGAAGGTCGGCGTGCTGTTCTGGAACTACCCGCCGGGGGAAAAGAACCTCTCCGCCTCCTACCTCAACCTGCCCCGCAGCCTGGAAGCCACCCTGCAGGCCCTCAAGGCCGCCGGCTACCGCACCGAGGAAGTGGCGGAGAAGCCCCTCACCACCCTGCTGCAGCGCCTGCTGGCCCCCTATTACCGGGACGGCGAACTGCCGGGCCTGCTGCGGGACGACCTGGCCGAACGCCTGCCGGTGGCCGTCTACAAGCGCTGGCTGGCAACCCAGCCGGAAGCGGTGCGGCGCAGTCTGCAGGAACGCTGGGGCGAACCGGAAAAATCCGCCATGGTGCTGCGCCAGGACGGCCAGGCCTGGTTCATCGTGCCCCGCCTCAAGCTGGGCAATGTGGTGTTCATGCCCCAGCCGCCCCGGGGCGAAAAGTGGGAAGAGAAGGAAAAGGCCCTCTACCACTCCACCAAGGCCCTGCCCTCCCACTTCTACCTGGCCGCCTACCTGTGGCTGCGGGAACGCCAGGGCGAGGGTGACAAAAGCAGCGACAAGCGCGGCGCCAACGGCAGCGGCTTCGGCGCCGACGCCCTCGTCCACTACGGCACCCACGGCACCCAGGAATGGCTGCCGGGCAAGGAGCGGGGCCTGGCGGTGAGCGACGCACCCATGCTGGCGGTGGGCGACACCCCCGTGCTCTACCCCTACATCGTGGACAACATCGGCGAATCCCTCCAGGCCAAGCGCCGGGGCCGGGCCACCATCATCAGCCACCAGACCCCGCCCTTCGTCCCCGCCGGTCTGCACGAGGCCCTCACCCGCCTGCACGACACCCTGCACGCCTGGCTGGCCCAGGACGAAGGCGCGGTGAAGGAAAAGCTCAAGGCCGACCTGCTGGCCCAGGCGAAAAAAGAGCACATCGACAAGGACCTGGGCTGGGCTGGGTCCGACGGCGAGGCGCGTCTGCAGCAGGAATTCCCCGCCTTCGTCGAACAGCTGCACGACCACCTGCACGAACTGGCTCGCACCGCCCAGCCCCTGGGCCTGCACACCTTCGGTCGGGCGCCGGCGGAAGTGCATCGCCTGGGCACGGTGCTGCTGATGTTGGGCAAGCCCTTCTGGGAAGCCCACGCAGCCCCCGGCGAGGAAGCGGACGAGACCCTGGTGGGCGATTACCGCAAGCTCACCGAAGCTGCGCCCTACCGCCTGCTCAAGCGTTACCTGGTGGACCAGCCCCAGGCAACGCCCCCCGCCGCCCTGGCCGAAACCGTGGCCCAGGCCCGCCGCTGGTACGCCGACCTCGGCGCCGGCAACGAGCAGGCAGCCCTGTTGCAGGGCCTGGCCGGACGCTACATCCCCACCTCCTACGGCGGCGACCCGATGAAGAATCCGGAGGCCCTGCCCACCGGGCGCAACCTCTACGGCTTCGACCCGTCCCGCATCCCCACGCCCCAGGCCTGGGCCGCCGGCAAGGAAGCCCTGGAGGCCCTGCTGGCCGAGCACCGCAAGCAGACCGGCAAGCAGCCCGCCAAGCTCACCTTCTCCCTCTGGTCGGTGGAAACCATGCGCCACCAGGGCATCCTGGAAGCCCAGGCCCTGTGGGCCCTGGGGGTGGAGCCGGTGTGGGATTCCGGCGGCCGGGTCGGCGGCGTCAGGCTGGTCTCCCGGGAAGCCCTGGGCCGGCCCCGGGTGGATGTGGTGCTCTCCGCCACCGGCCTCTACCGGGACCATTTCCCCAACGCCATGAAGCAGCTGGTGGAAGCGGTGCGCCTGGCGGCCGAGGCCGAGGAGGCGGACAACCCGGTGGCCGCCAACGCCCGCCGCATCGCCGCCGATCTCGTCAAGCGGGGGGTGCCGGCGGAAGCCGCCAAGCGGGCCGGCCAGACCCGCCTCTTCTCCTCCGAGTCGGGCAAGTACGGCACCGGCCTGGACGACGCCGTGCTGGCCACGGACACCTGGAAAGGCAAGGCCGAGGGCGACCGCAAGCTGGCCCAGCTCTATCTTTCCCGCATGCAGTTCGGCTACGGCCCGGACGAGGCGGAATGGGGCCAGGCCGGCGCCAGGGACGGCAAGGGCAAGGCCCTGGCCGGCCTCAACCTCTACGCCGAGCAGCTGAAAGGCACCGAGGGCGCCGTGCTTTCCCGCTCCTCCAACCTCTACGGCATGCTCACCACGGACGATCCCTTCCAGTACCTGGGGGGCATCGCCCTGGCGGTGCGCCACCTGGACGGCAAGGCGCCCCAGCTCTACATCTCCAACCTGCGCCAAACCGGCAACGGCGGCGGCAAGGTGGAGGGCGCCGCCCAGTTCCTGGCCAAGGAACTGGCCACCCGCAATTTCCACCCGGGCTACATCCAGGGCCTGATGCAGGAAGGCTACGCCGGCACCCTGCAGGTGCTGGACAGCGTGAACAACTTCTGGGGCTGGAACGCCACCGCCCGGGAAGTGGTGCGGGACGACCAGTGGCAGGAGTTCGTGGACGTCTACGTGCGCGACAAGCACCGCCTGGGAGTGAAGGACTGGTTCGAGAAGGAAAACCCCCACGCCCTGGCCCAGACCATCGAACGCATGCTGGAAGCAGCCCGCCAGGGCTACTGGCAGGCCGATGCCGCCACCGTGGACGAACTCAAGCAGCGCTACCGGGAGCTGGCCGCCAAGCACGACGTGCGCACGGACAACGCCGCCTTCGCCAAGTTTGCCGGCTACGGCCTGCAGACCCCGGCCGCCGCCCCCGCACCGACCCGGCCGCAAAGCGCATCGCAGTTGGCCGAGACGCCTCCCCCGCCGGAGACGCCCGCCCCGCCTGTGATCCAGGGCATGCAGCTGGAAAAGATAGAAAACAAGCCCCTGCCAGCCATCCCGCCCCTGCTGGCCGCATCCCTCCTGCTTCTGCTGGCCGCCCTCGGCGGCGGCGCCTGGCAGGCCCGCCGCGAGCAGGGCCGCCGTCCCCTTTCCACCTCCACCCCTTCCAGGAGCCTCTGACATGTCCATGGATATTCCGGAAATGCCCGTCGACCTGCGGCTCGCCGCCGTGGTGCACCTGCTCTCCTCCTCCGCCCTGCGCGGCGCCACCCCCAACAAGACCGAGGCCCTGCGGGCCCATCTGCGGGGCCTGGCGGCCCAGGCCGACCTCAACCCCTACCTCAAGAGCGCCCTGCAGGAAGTGCTGCAGGGCTGGGAGGCGGTGGATTGCCACCCGGCCTCCACCCCCGTCGATTTCTACCCCCTGGTCGCCCCCGGCGCCGTCACCCACTAACCCCAAAGCAACAGGAGTTCTCCCATGTCCCGTCACACCGGCCCCCGTCTCAAGATCATGCGCGCCCTGGGCACCGAGCTGCCCGGCCTCTCCCGCAAGACCCGCGGCGAGCGCGAGCAGCCGCCGGGCCAGCACGGCGCCCGCAAGGTCGCCGGCCGCAAGTCCGAATTCGGCCTGCAGCTCATGGAAAAGCAGAAGCTGCGCTTCAACTACGGCGTCTCCGAAACCCAGCTGCGGCGCATCGTCAAGGACGCCCGCCGGGACCAGGGCGCCACCGGCCACAAGATCGTCGAACTGCTGGAGCGCCGCCTGGACAACCTGGTCTTCCGCGCCGGCCTGGCTCCCACCATCCCCGCCGCCCGCCAGCTGGTGAGCCACGGCCACATCGCCCTCAACGGCCGCCGCGCCACCATTCCCTCCATCCGGGTCAAGGCCGGCGACGCCTTCGGGCCGGTGGAAAAGAGCCGCAACCTGCTGGCCATCAAGGCCTCCCTGGCGGAGCCAGCCCTGGAGCGGCCCGAGTGGATCGCCTTTGAGGAAGCCAGCCTGACGGCCCGCCTCAGCCACCTGCCGGACGGCGACGCCGCCCCCTTCCCCCTGGACCTGCAACGGGTGGTCGAGTACTACGCCACCCGCCTGTAACCCCATGCCAAGCGCCGCCCCGGCGACCGGGGCGGCCCAGGAGCCTTTCCATGCAACAGCTCGTCGAAATGTCCATGTACCAGTTGGGGCAGATCTTTCTCTTCCCCACCCTGGCTCTGGTCTCCCTGCTTTTCCTCTACGCCTTCTGGCTGCTCGGCCATTTCGCCCTGCAGGCCTGGCAGCGCCGCAACGGCGGCGGCCGGCCCCTGCTGGCCCGCTTCCGCGAAGCGCCCAACCTCAACGGCGACGAGCTGGACGTGTACGCCCACACCCTGCTCGAGGCGCCGCGCATCGCCAGCCGGGTGACGCCCATGCTGGGCCTGGTGGCCACCATGATCCCCATGGGCCCGGCCTTGAAATCCCTTTCCGACGGCAACCTGGCCCAGGTCTCGGAAAACCTCATGGTGGCCTTCTCCGCCGTGATCCTGGCCCTCATCGCCGCCTCCATCACCTACTGGATCGTCAATGTGCGGCGCCGCTGGCTGGCAGAGGAATTGCTGGAAGTGGAAGCCCTGCGGCAGCGGGCGGGGAGTGCTGCATGAGCGCGAACGCACGGCCGACCGCAGGGAGCGCGCTCCCTCCCCCGGGGAGGATGTCGCTCCGCGACAGGAGGGCCCACCAATGAGCCTCAAGCTGCTGCACGAACCGGAGACCGAGGACCCCATCCTCTCGGTGGTGAACCTGATCGACATCTTCCTCGTCATCATCGCCGCCCTGCTCGTCACCGTGGCCCAGAACCCGGTGCTCAACCCCTTCTCCAAGCAGGACGTGACGGTCATCACCGACCCGGGCAAGCCCACCATGGAGATGGTGATCAAGAAGGGCGAGAAGATCGAACGCTACAAGGCCAGCGGCAACATCGGCCAGGGCGAGGGGGCCAAGGCCGGCGTCGCCTACCGCATGAAGGACGGTTCCATGGTGTACGTCCCCGAAGGGGAAGGCCAGTAGTCCGATGCACCCTCACACCCTGCTGGAATGCCTGCTCGCCCGCCGTTTTGCCGTCGAATACCAGCCCCTGGTCTGTCCCGCCAGCGGCGACAGCCTGGGCTGGGAGGCCCTGGCCCGCTTCAGCGCCGCCGACGGCACGCCCCTGCCGCCGGACCTGGTGTTCCAGGCCCTGCACCACGACCCCCTGCTGCTCTTCCACACCGAACTGGAGACCAAGCGCCTGCAGCTTTCCCTGGCGCCGCCTGAGGGCCTGCTGTTCGTCAACCTGGACCCGGACAGCTTCGCCGCCGGCCACGGCCCGGACGGACGCAACGCCTTCACCGAACTGTTCCTGCCGCACCGGCAGCGGCTGGTGGTGGAGGTGATCGAGAACCTGGACATGGGCGACGTGGCCCTCTCCCATCAACTGGTGGAGGAGCTGAAGGCCGACGGCGTCCTGCTGGCCATGGATGACCTGGCCGCCTCCCGGGGCCTCATTTCCTTCGCCGCCCTCAACGATTCCGCCTACCTCAAGTTCGACCGCTCCTGGCTGGCCGACTCGCTGGAACGGGAGCGGCGCACCGCCATCCTCTCCTGGACCCTGCCCGCCGCCCGCAGCCTGGGCGTGCGCACCGTGCTCGAGGGAGTGGAGACCGCCAACGACCTGAAGCTGGCCCGGCGCCTGGGTTTCGACCTGGTGCAGGGCTTCCTTTTCCGCGACCGCTTCCGTCGCGCCGAGGCCTGACATGCCCCCCAGCGATTCCCTGCTTTCCCGCATCTACCTGGAAAACTACCGGGAAATCGTGGATTTCCTCTCCCTGCGCACCGGCTGCCGCCATGCCGCCCAGGACTGCGCCCAGGATTGCTGGTTCAAGCTGTGCAAGGCCCGCCCGGCGGAAGCGGTGGACAACGGCCGCAGCTACGTCTTCCGCGTCGCCGCCAACATCGCCGTGGACTGGCACCGCAGCAACGGCCGGGAACTGCGCCTGCAGGCCGACTACGCCGCCAGCGGCGACCCCACGGCCACCAGCCCCGACACCCTGGAGACGGTGCAGCAGCGGCGCAACCTGGAGCGCCTGGAAGCCATCATCCGGGCCCTGCCCCCGCGCACCGTGGAGGTCTTCGTGCTCAACCGGCTGGAGGGCCTCACCTACACGGAAACGGCAAAGCGCCTGGGTATTTCAGCTTCCGCCGTGGAAAAGCACATCGCCCGGGTGCTGCTGCAATGTCTGCCCATCCTGGAGGAGATGTGATGCCGCGCCTGCCGCCCCCCCGCGCCCTGGAACAGGCCTCCCGCTGGATCGCCCGCCAGGGGGCCGACGACTACGATGCCGCAGCGGAGGCGGATTTCGCCGCCTGGTACGGCGCCGCGGCGGAAAACGCCCGGGCCTACGAGCAGATCCGCCGCCTCTGGGGCACCCTCGGCCAGGTGCAGCGGCAACGCCTGCAACCGCCCCGGGGGCGCCGCCACGCGGCGGCCGGCGCCGTCAGCCTGGCCCTGCTCCTGGGCAGCCTGCCCTGGCTGCCGGAATGGTGGCTCGCCGCCCGGTCCGACCACCTGGCGGAGCTGGGCGGCAACCGCCACATCGAGCTGGCCGACGGCTCCCGGGTGGTCCTGGAATCGGGCAGCGCCCTGCGCGTGCGCCTGGGCCAGGCAGGGCGGGAGGTGGAGCTGCTGCGGGGCCGGGCCCTCTTCGAAGTGGCGCGCCAGCCCCAGGGCGAAGGCTTCGCCCCCTTCTCCGTCGCCGTCGGCGAAACCCGGGCCACCGCCCTGGGCACCCGCTACCAGGTGGAAAAGCTGGCGGGGGAAACCGTGGTGACGGTGCTCGAAAGCCGGGTCGCCGTGCACTGCGGCGATTGCCAGGAAGGCCCGCGGGAGGCGGTGCTGGGGCCGGGGGACATGGCCCGGGTGGGCCCCGGCGGCCTGGAAACGGCCCGGGCCCCGGCCGGCGCCGATGCCTGGAGCGACGGCATGCTGGCCTTCGACCGCCAGCCCTTCGCCGTGGCCGCCGGCCAGCTGCAGCGCTACCTGCCCCAGAAGGTACTGCTGCTGAGCCAGGCGGCGCAGCAGCAACTGGTCTCGGGCACGGTGGACCCGGCCCGGCCCGAGGCCGCCCTCGGCCTGCTGGCCAGGGGCGCCGGCCTGCAGGTGACCCGCCTGCCGGGGCTGTTGCTGGTGCGATGAAAAAAATTCCGGCCCGGGGGTGGGGTGTACCGGGCCGGCAGACGTCCTACGGAAAAGAACCATTTTTCCGGAGTCATCATGCGCCCCCAGAATCCCCTCTCCTCCCCCGTGCCCCTGCCCCGCCTGCGACCCCTGGCCCTGGCCGTGGCCCTGTTCTCGCCCCTGGCCGCCCTGCCGCTGCAGGCGGCGGAGGCGCCGGCCGCCGGCGTCGCCGTGCGCCTCAACATTCCGGCCCAGGCCCTGGGACCGGCCCTGATCGAGCTGGGCCGCCAGACCCGCCTGCAGATCAGCTTCCCGCCGGCCCTGGTGGAAGGCCGCCGTTCCGCCGCCGTCAGCGGCAGCCTGCCACCCCTGCAGGCCCTGGAACGCCTGCTGGCCGGCACCCGCATCGGCTACCGCAGCACCGGCAACAACACGGTGCTGCTGGAGGCCCTGCCGGCACTGGCGCGGCCGGCGACGCCCATCCTCCCCGCCGCCCCTGCGGACCGTCATTTGCCTGAAGTGAAGGTGGTGGACCAGCGGGACCCCTTTCTCGGCGGCCGTACCATCGACGAGGAACTGATCCGCAGCTTCCCCGCCGGCAACGGCGACGCCACCAGCCTGCTGAAGATGCACCCCGGGGTGCAGTTCAGCGAGACCCGCATGCAGAGCAAGCGCCAGGGGGAAATCGCGCCCCAGGACATTTCCATCAACGGTGCCAAGTACTACCAGAACCTGTTCCAGGTGGACGGGGCTCGCATCAACAACGACATCGACCCCGGCTCCAACAATCCCAACCATTTCACGGACCCGCCCAGCGCCGCCCAGGGCATCGCCCTGGACACCAGCCTCATCTGCAAACTGCAGATCGCCGACAGCAACGTCTCGGCCCGCTACGGCGGCTTCAACGGCGGCGTAGTCAATGTGGAAACCTGCGACCCCAGCGCCGAGCTGAGCGGAGCCATGAGCGTGCAGTACACCAGCAGCAACTGGACCAAGCTGATCGTGGACGAACGGGATTACGAGGCCTTCCAGAATTCCAGCGAATACACGGCCCAGCCCCGTTTCCGCAAGGTTTTCTACAAGGGCAACGTCAGCGGCCGCATCAACGAGAGCTGGGGCGTCACTGCCGCCTTCAGCCGCCGCACCTCCGACATTCCCCTGCGGGCCTACAGCAGCAACGGCAGCACCACGGATGCGGCGGAGAAAACCCAGACCCGGCAGATCGACAACCTGTGGCTGAAGAACGTCATCAACATCTCGCCGGACACCCGGCTGCGGGTGACGGTGGTGGACGCCCCGGGAGAAGACAATTACTTCATCAAGAACCAGAAGGATTCCGGCTTCACCTTGACTTCCGGCGGCCAGCAGCTGCAGGCGGCCCTGGAGCATCGGATGAGTACCGGCAAGTGGTTCGTCCAGGCCGGCTATAGCAGTAGCGACAGCTCCCGCCGGGGTGAAACCGACTACATGAAGTCCTGGCGCCCCTCCGCCGCAAAGAACTGGAATCCGGCGCCCAATGCAACCACTGTGGTGGAAGGCGCCTGGGGCAATGTGGACCAGAGTTCCAAGGCCGCCTCCCTGCAGGCCCGCTTCGAATCCATCCCCTTGGCCCTGGGCCCCACAGCCCACCGCTTCATGGCCGGTGCCGAGTTCGAGACGGAGGAGGCCCGCTATACCCGCCTTAACAACCACTACTCCTACCTGCCGGCCAACGCCAAGAGCACGACCACCTGTGCCCTAGCCGGTGGTGGGACGGACAGCGACACCTGCTCCCTCTCCCCCTATTCCTACGTCAGTGGCGGAACCACCGTCAGCGGCCCTGGGCAGTATTTCAACAAACGGGATATTTATCGGGCAGGAGAGATATCTTTCTCCACCAAAAAATTTGGTTACTTCCTGGAGGACGACATCAGTTGGAAACGCCTGCGCACCCGCTTCGGCCTGCGCGGCGACTGGGACGACTACATGGACAAAGCCACCCTGGCGCCCCGTTTCTCCCTCAACCTGGACGTGCTGGGGAATAACCGCACCAACGTCATCCTGGGCCAAAACCGCTATTACGGCCGCTCCTTTTACGCCTATCGTCTGAAAGAAGGCCGGGAAGCCTTGAAGATCACCGAGTCCCGCACCATTACCGCCGGTAAGATCACCGACTGGGTATATAGCGCGCCCAACAGCGCCGCTGCCAACCGCTTCAACGAAATCAATATTCCCTTCGACGACGAGCAGATGCTGGGCCTCTCCCAGCGCTTCGATGGCTGGCTGGCGGAACTGAAGTTCATCCATCGGGAAGGCAAGGACCAGGTTACCCTGCGCACCATCAAGGATATGGTCACCAACAAAAACTATTACAGCTATACCAACGACGGCCGTACCGAAACCGACATCACTACCCTGACCCTGCGCTCCACCGTGCCCTGGAAGCTAGCCGCCACCACCCATCAATGGGAGCTGGGCTTAGACATCACGGAAAACAAGCGTTCCCACACCGACATCAGCGAGAGCGCCATCAGCCAGAGCAACTTCGACAAGTACATCGTCTACAACGGCCAGCTGATTCACTATCTCGACCGCCCCGCCAACAACTTCAACCGGCCCAAGACCCTGCGCCTGACCACCCTTTCCAGCATCCCGGCCTGGAACCTGACCATCACCAACTTCTTCCGCCTCAAGAGCGGCTACAAGGCGGTGGTGGATACCGGCACCACCCAGACCATCAACGGCGAAACCTATGACGTATGGAAAACCAAGCAGTACCCGGGCTCCCTCAGCTGGGACATGAACATCGGCTGGAGCAAGAAGGTCAGCGGCACCCAGAGCATCTTCGCCAACCTGCGCATCGACAACGTGCTCAACCGCTCCATGCAGCTGGAGCCGGTCAACAACATCCCCCAGTACGAAACCGGCCGCCAGTTCTGGCTGGAACTGGGTTACCGCTTCTGAGGCCCGCCATGAACGTCACACCACTTTCCAAGACCCTCCTCCTCACCCTGCTGCTGGCGGCCGGCCCAGCCCTGGCCGCCGCCCCCGATATCGCCTGCCGCAGCAATGGCAGCTGGGACAACGCCTGCCTGCGCCGGCTCTACCAGGGTGCCCCCGGCACCTGGCCCAAGCCCCAGGTGGATGCGGGCGTGACCTGGCAGGAAATGGCGCCGGTGCCCGCCGTGGCGCCCGCCGCAAGCCCCCGCCAGGCCGCCCGGGTGGCCCTGGG
This sequence comes from Azospira sp. MPR-LB4, assembly GCF_058809525.1. Taxonomy (NCBI): domain Bacteria; kingdom Pseudomonadati; phylum Pseudomonadota; class Betaproteobacteria; order Rhodocyclales; family Rhodocyclaceae; genus Azospira; species Azospira sp. MPR-LB4. The sequence continues at coordinate 3,237,309 of NZ_CM179521.1, read as the reverse complement.
CCGGGCCCTCTTCTTCGACCCCCACCTCTCCGCCAAGGGCCAGGTTTCCTGCGCTTCCTGCCACCAGCCGGAAAAATCCTTCACCGACGGCAAGCCCCTGGCCGTGGGCGAGGACCAGCTCATGGGCCGCCGCCGCACCCCGCCCCTCTTCGCCGCCCCCTTCGCCGCCAAGCTGTTCTGGGACGGCCGGGTGGACAGCCTGGAAGCCCAGGTGCTCGGCCCCATCGCCAACCCGGTGGAGATGAACCACCCCATCGCCGCCGCCGTGGCCAGGGTCAACGGCCTGGAGGAACACCGCAGCCTGATCCAGGCCGCCTTCGCCGCCCCCGCCCTGGATGAGGCCCAGCTGGCCTGGGCCCTGGCCGACTTCGTGCGTAGCCTGCGCCCGCCGGCCACGGCCTTCGACCGTTTCCTGGCCGGGCGCAGGAACGCCCTTTCCGACAAGGAGTTGCAGGGCCTGCACCTGTTCCGCACCCAGGCCCGCTGCATGAACTGCCACAACGGCCCCCTGCTCACCGACCACGGTTTCCACCACATCGGCCTCTCCTACTACGGCCGCCGCAACCAGGACCTGGGCCGCTTCGAAGTGACCCGGGAGAAGGCCGACCTAGGTGCCTTCCGCACCCCCAGCCTGCGGGGCGTGGCCCAGGCCGGGCCGTGGATGCACAACGGCGTCTTCCCCGACCTGAAGGGTCTGCTGCGCATGTACGGCAACGCCATGGGCAACCCCACGGCCAAGGCCGTGGCCGCCGGCGACCCCTACGCCCCGCCCCTGTCGCCCCTGATCCGCAAGCTGGAACTGAACGAGGCCGACGTGGAGGCCCTGGCCGCCTTCCTGCAGACCCTTTAAGCTGCCCTACCCCGCCAGGAACACCGTCATGACCCACACCTCCCCCCTCCGCCACGCCCTCTGGCTGGCCTTCTTCACCATGGCATCCGCCGCCGCCAATGGGGACACCGCCCTTACGCCGGGCCAGCCCCAGATCACCGCCCCGAGCCCCTCCCCGGGCACGGCCGGCCAGGGCAGCCTGGCCATGCGGGTTGCCGAGCGGCTGCCCTCCGTGGTGCAGATCCGCGTCCGCCGCAGCGAGGGTGTTGCCGCCGTCGCCGCCGCCAACACCGCGCCGGGCCTGCCGGTGCCGGACGGCACCGGCTCCGGTTTCGTCTTCGACGCCCAGGGCCATCTCCTGACCAACGCCCATGTGGTGCGCCGCGCCCGGCAGATCCTGGTGATCGCCCCCAACGGCCAGGAGGTGGAGGCCAAGGTGGTGGGCAGCGACGACACCACCGACATCGCCGTGCTCAAGACCACCGCCCCCCTGGCGCCGCCGGTGCCCCTGGGCAGCAGCAAGGAGCTGCGCCCCGGCGACCCGGTCTTCGCCGTCGGCTCGCCCTTCGGCCTGGCCCACAGCGTCAGCGCCGGCATCGTCAGCGCCAGCGGGCGCTTCCTGCCGAGCAATCCCCACGTGGCCTTCCTGCAAACGGATGCGGCCATCAACCCGGGCAATTCGGGCGGCCCCCTGTTCGACGCCGAGGGCCGGCTGGTGGGCATCAATTCCATGTCCTTCTCCCGCTCCGGCGGCTATACCAACATCGGCTTCGCCATCCCGGTGGAAGAGGCCCGGCGGGTGGCCGCCATCCTCATCCGGGACGGCCAGGTGAAGCGGGGCTGGCTCGGCGCCGAGCTGCAGGCGACGGAAACGGCGGCCCGGGCCCTGGGCCGGCAGCGGGGCGTGCTGGTGACCCGGGTCCATGCCGACACCCCGGCGGAAAAGGCCGGGCTGCAGGCCGGCGACCTGGTCATCGGCATCGCCGGTCGCCCTCTGGCCGACGGCGGCGACCTGCACCGCTTCCTCGCCGCGGCGGCCCCCGGCGACCGGCTGGAACTGGAACTGTGGCGCCAGCAGCAGTCCTGCAGCGTGCGGGTGGTCCTGGGGGAAAAGCGGGAAGTGCCGCGCCCCGCCACCAACCTGGCCGCCTACGACCCGGCCCGCAGCCTGGGCCTGGTGCTGCAGGAACTGCCGGCCAAGGGCGGCCTGCGCATCCTCGCCGTCCAGGGCATCGCCGAGCAGAACGGGCTGGACCCGGGAGACGAGATCGACAGCCTGGACGGCCAGCCGGTGAAGGAAATCCACGATCTCAACCTGGCCCTGGGCCGCATCCCCAACCGGGAGATGGGCCTCCTCGGCATCCGCCGCCAGGGCCGGGCCCTGGTGCTGCCCCTGGGGCCCCGGCCCCAGGTGGGCACCACCAGCACGACCGCCCCCGGCCAGCCCCGCAGCACCACCGACGACTGAGCCGGCGCCACCGCTGCCTCCGCCCCGACCCGGGCGCGGTGGCAGCGGCAGCGCCGATTTGCCGGTAAAGTTTGCCCTATCGCCTCTCGCCCCCATTCCGCCATGGCCTTCAACGCCCCCCTGCTGGAACGCATCCCCCGGGAAATCGCCGCCGTCGGCGATTACGAGCCCTATGCCCGCCGCCGCCTCGACGACAACGCCTGGACCTACCTGCACAGCGGTTCCGCCGACGAGCTGACCTTCCGCTGGAACAAGGAGGCCTTCGACCGCCTGCGCCTCAACGGCCGGGTCCTGGCCGACGTGCGGGGCGGCCACACCCGGCTGGAACTGTTCGGCCAGCGTTACGAGCATCCCCTCTTCCTCGCTCCGGTGGCACACCAGAAGCTGTTCCATCCCGAAGGGGAACTGGCCACCGTGCTCGGCGCCGGCGCCCTGCAGGCGGGCATGGTGGTATCCACCCTGGCCAGCACGCCCCTGGAGGACATTGCCGCCCAGGCCGAGGCGCCCCTGTGGTTCCAGCTCTACTTCCAGCCGGACCGGGACTTCACCCGCCAGCTGGTGCAGCGGGCCGAGGCCGCCGGCTACCAGGCCCTGGTGGTGACGGTGGACGTGCCCATCTTCGGCCTGCGCAACCGGGAGCAGCGCATCGGCTTCCACCTGCCCGCCGGCATCGACCCGGCCAACCTGCGGGGCATGGCGGCGCCGGCCCAGCCCGCCCTGCATCCGGGCCAGAGCATCGTCTTCGACGGCATCATGGCTGCGGCCCCCACCTGGGAGGACATCGCCTGGGTCCGCTCCCTGACCCGCCTGCCGCTGATCCTCAAAGGCATCACCCACCCGGGAGACGCCCGCCAAGCGGCCGACCTGGGGGTGGATGGCCTGATCGTCTCCAACCACGGGGGCCGCAGCCTGGACACCCTGCCGGCCAGCATCGAGGCTTTGCCGGCGGTGGTGCAGGCCGTGGCGGGCCGTCTGCCGGTGCTCCTGGACGGGGGCATCCGCCGCGGCAGCGACGTGGTCAAGGCCCTGGCCCTGGGCGCCGCGGCCGTGCTCCTGGGCCGGCCCTGGGTCTACGGCCTGGCGGCGGCCGGCCCCCTGGGCGTGGCCCACACCCTGAAGCTGCTGCGGGAGGAATTGGAGGTGACCATGGCCATGGCCGGCTGCACCACCCTGGCCGACATCAACGCCGACCTGTTGTTTTCACACCACACCTGGATGCAACCTTGATCCAGGTTGAAATCCATTGAAAATCAAGGCATCGCCGCCTGCTATCCGCGCGAAACCCCTGATCTGGCAAGCCTTTCCGGCCTGCCTACGGTTTGACCATTACAAATGAAAACAATTATCATTGGCTTCATTACGAGATTTAACGATCCCGGATAGCCAGCCACCTGCAGACGCCGCCCGCCGGCACGTCATCGGTCAGGAAGCCAGCCTCAACGACTTCCCACAAAAATCCCCACGGAGATTTGACCGATGGCCTACATCCAGAGCCACAAGCACGCCCCCGACCAGCAGCCCCGTTTCAAGCGCAGCGCCGCCTTCACCGCCCTGGCCCTCGCCGTTCCCGGCGTCGCCCTGGCCCAGCAGGAACAGACCCTGTCCACGGTCAGCGTCACCGCCGAGACGGAAACCTTCAAGGCGGATACGGCCGCGTCCACCAAATACACGGCTCCCCTGGTGGATACGCCCAAGACCCTGACGGTCATCACCAAGGAAGTGTTGCAGCAGACCAACGCCACCACCCTGCAGGATGCCCTGCGCACCACCCCCGGCATCACTTTCGGCATGGGCGAAGGCGGCACGCCGGCCGGCGACATCCCCATCATCCGCGGCTTCAAGTCCGAAGCCAATTTCTTCATCGACGGCCTGCGCGACCCCAGCTCCCAGTCCCGGGACATGTTCGCCGTGGAGCAGGTGGACGTGACCAAGGGCCCCGATTCCGCCTACAGCGGCGGCGGCGCCGTCGGCGGCAGCATCAACCTGAGCACCAAGAATGCCCGCCTGGGCAACTTCGGCGATGCCAGCATCGGCGTCGGCACCGCCAACTACAAGCGGGCCACCGCCGACATCAACCGGCAGATCGGCGACCACATGGCCGCCCGCCTCTCCCTGATGAAGGAAGACAGCGATGTGGCCGGCCGCGACGCCGTGTGGAACAAGAAGGACGGCGTCGCCGCCTCCCTCGCCGCCGGCCTGGGCACTCCCACCCGCGCCAGCCTCAGCGTCTACCACTACCAGACCGAGGGCCTGCCGGATTACGGCATCCCCTACAACAATCCCATCGCCAAGTACGCCACCGTGGCCCAGGGCACCGGCGGCTCCACCGCCACCACCCCGCCCACCGTGGCCCCGACCCTGAACCCCACGGCCGTGGCCAAGAACGGCGACGGCGGTCCCCTCAACGTAAACCGCAACAACTTCTACGGCCTGGTGAATCGGGACTTCAGCCGCACCGAGGTCAACAGCCAGACCCTGAAGCTGGAACACGACATCAACGACAAGTGGACGGTGCGCAACTCCACCCGCTTCACCCAGACCAAGAACGACTACGTGGTGACCAACCCGGGGGATTCCAACGCCTCCATCGTCACCGGCACCACCCTGCCGCGCAGCTCCAAGAACCGCAACTCCACCAGCGACAGCGTCATCAACGCCACCGAGCTGGTGGGCGAGTTCTTCACCGGCGACATCAAGCACAACATCGCCACCGGCATCGAGTTCATGCACAACGAGGTGGACAGCCGCGGCTACACCGTCACCGGCGCATCCAACGCCAACATCCAGAATCCGAACCCCAACGATTCCTGGACCGGCACCGTCACCCGCAATACCGCCGGCACCTACACCCGCACCGCCTCCCGCGGCATCTACGTCTTCGACACCCTGACCCTGAACAAGCAGTGGCTGCTCAACCTGGGTCTGCGCGACGACGAGTTCCGCACCTCCCTCGACGGCTACACCACCAACGGCACCAAATCCACCACCGTGCCACTGCAGAGCCGCTCCAGCTTCACCAGCTACCAGGCCGGCGTGGTCTTCAAGCCGAAGGACAACGGCAGCGTCTACGCCAACTACGCCACCGCCGCCAACCCCTCCGGCATCACCGCCAGCGACGGTTCGGACAACCTGTCCCTGACCAACAAGGACCTGGAGCCGGAAGAGGTGCGCAGCGTCGAGCTGGGCACCAAGTGGAACCTGTTCAACAACAAGCTGGCCCTCACCGGCGCCGTCTTCAACATCGAGAAGACCAACGCCAAGATCAGCCTGGACGCCAACACCATGGCCACCGTCGGCAAGCAGCACATCAACGGCTACGAGCTGGGCTTTGCCGGCAACCTCACCGACAAGTGGCAGGTCACCGGCGGCTACACCTACATGGATTCCGAACTGGTGGAACCGGGCCCCTCCTACTGGAGCAAGAGCGGCACCAACTGGCGCTACAACGCCAACGCCGAGAACAAGGGCAACAAGGTGCCCAACACGCCCGAGCACAGCTTCAGCGTGTGGACCAGCTACCGCATCCTGCCCCAGCTGACCATCGGCGGCGGCGCCTACTACGTCTCCAAGGTGTACGGCGATGCCGCCAACACCAAGTGGGTCCCCTCCTACTGGCGTGCCGATGCCATGGCCACCTACCAGGTGGACAAGAACCTGTCCCTGCGCCTCAACGTGCAGAACCTGTTCGACGAGGTGTACTACGACAAGGCCTACGCCAGCCACATGGTCAGCGTCGCCCCGGGTCGCCAGGCCATCCTGACGGCCAACTACAAGTTCTAAGCGTTGCCTCCCCGCCCGGTCCGCCGGGCGGGTTTTTCGTTTCACCCGGGCCTAGCCCATCGCCAAGGAGCCCTGCATCATGATGCTGCATATTCCGGAATTGCTGACCCGGGACCAGGTGGCCGAGTGCCGCCACATTCTCGCCAACGCCCAATGGCAGGACGGCCTCGCCACCGCCGGCATCCAGGCGGCCCAGCGCAAGCAGAACCTGCAACTGCCCGAAGGCACGCCGGCCATCGCCCGCCTGCGGGAGATCGTCACCGGCGCCCTGCTCAATAATCCCCTTTTCTTCTCCGCCGCCCTGCCCCAGCGCATCCTGCCGCCCTTCTTCAACCACTACGAAGGCGGCGGCTTCTACGGCAACCACGTGGACAACGCCATCCGCTATCCCCACGGCAGCCAAGCTGGCATCCGCACCGACGTCTCCACCACCATCTTCTTCACCGACCCGGACGAATACGAGGGCGGCGACCTGTTCGTGGACGACACCTACGGCAGCCACCAGGCCAAGCTGCCGGCCGGCGACGCCATCGTCTACCCCTCCACCAGCCTGCACCGGGTCGAGCCCGTGACCAAGGGTGCCCGCATCTGCTCCTTCCTGTGGACCCAGAGCATGATCCGGGACGACTGGAAGCGCACCATGATGTTCGACCTGGACTGCACCATCCAGAAGCTACGCCAGCAGGTGGGCGACAGCGAGGAGGTGGTGGCCCTCACCGCCCACTATCACAACCTGTTGCGCCAATGGGCGGAGATGTAAGCCGTCCCATGAACACCGCAGCAAGCATCGCCCCCGCCCGCCGCCCCGGCTGGCTGAAAACCCTGCACCAGTGGCACTGGATCAGCTCCGCCATCTGCCTGCTGGGCATGGTCCTCTTTGCCGTCACCGGCATCACCCTCAACCACGCCGCCGACATCGGCAGCAAACCGACGGTGCTGCGCCAGCAGCTGCAACTGCCCGAAGCCCTGCAAGCCCAGCTGGCACCGGCTGCCGCCGAAGCCCGGCAGGCGCCCCTGCCGCCGGCCCTGGCGGCCTGGGCCGCCGCGGCCCTGGGCATCGAGGCGGCCGACCAGGAGGCCGAGTGGTCGCCGGAGGAAATCTACCTGGCCCTGCCCCGGCCCGGCGGTGACGCCTGGCTGCGCATCGACCGGGAAAGCGGCGAGGCAGAATACGAAGTGACCGACCGGGGCTGGATCTCCTACCTCAACGACCTGCACAAGGGCCGCCACACCGGCGGCGCCTGGCGCTGGTTCATCGACATCTTCTCCGCCGCCTGCCTGGTGTTTTCCCTCTCGGGCCTGCTCATCCTCAAGTACCACGCCGGCAACCGGCCCGGCACCTGGCCCCTGGTGGGCCTGGGCGCCCTGGTGCCCCTGCTGCTGGCCCTGCTGCTGATGCACTGACCCTCCCCCAACTATTACCGAAAGCCTCCGACCATGACGTTCGCCAAGAAACGCCTGCTTTCCCTGCTCCTCGGCTGCGGCCTCGCCCTGCCGACCCTGGCCGCCGACCTGGCGGTGGAAGTGGAAATCCCCCGCCTCAACGTGGCCGAATACCACCGCCCCTATGTGGCCGTGTGGGTGGAACGGGCCGACAACAGCATCGCCGCACACCTGGCGGTGCTCTACGACGCCAAGATGAAAAACGGCGAAGGCACCAAGTGGCTGAAGGACCTGCGCCAGTGGTGGCGCCGCGGCGGCCGGGACCTGGCCATGCCGGTGGACGGCATCACCGGCGCCACCCCCACCGTGGGCAAGCAGAAGCTGCGCTTCGCCCAGGGCAAGGCCCCCCTCGGCGACCTGCCTCCCGGCGACTACAAGCTGGGCATCGAAGCCGGCCGGGAAGTGGGCGGCCGCGAGCTGCTCTACATCCCCTTCCAGTGGCCCCCCAAGCAGGCCCAGCAGGCCACCGCCCAGGGCCAGAGCGAACTGGGCCACATCACCCTGGAGCTGAAGCCCTGAACGGCACGGGCGGTTCATTCCGCCCCGCCCCCTCGGTGACCTCTGTGCCCTCTGTGGCCAGCTTTTAAAACTCCTCCCCATTCCCACCGCAAAGGATTCCCATGAAACTGCTGCGCCCCCTAACTATCGCCGCCCTCCTGGCCACCGCCCTGGTGCCTGCCGCCCAGGCCCACAATGCCTGGCTGCTGCCCTCCTCCACCGTGCTCTCCAAGGCCCAGTGGATCACCGTGGATGCGGCCGTGGCCAACGACCTCTTCTTCTTCAACCACAACGCCCTCAACCTGGACAACCTGACCGTCACCGCCCCCGACGGCAGCAAGGTGGCGCCGGAAAACCTGGCCAAGGGCAAGCTGCGCAGCGTCTTCGACCTCAACCTGACCCAGGCCGGCACCTACCGGGTGGCCGTGGTCAACGCCGGCATCATGGCCAGCTTCAAGCTGAAGGGCGAACCCAAGCGCTGGCGCGGCAGTGCCGAAGCCTTCGCCAGGGAAATCCCGGCCGAGGCGGAAGAGCTGAACGTCAATGAAATGGCCGGCCGCAACGAGACCTTCGTCACCGTCGGCAAGCCCTCCGCCCTGGCCCCCATCGGCAAGGGCCTGGAACTGGTGCCGGTGACCCACCCCAACGACCTGGTGAACGGCGAGGCCGCCACCTTCCAGATGCTGCTGGACGGCAAGCCCGCCGCCGGCCTGGAAGTCACCGTCACCAAGGGCGCCACCCGCTACCGCAACCAGCTGGGCGAAATGAAGCTGAAGACCGGCGCCGACGGCAAGTTCAGCGTCACCTTCCCCGAAGCCGGCATGTACTGGCTCGACGCCGAACTGAAGGACAGCAAGACCAGCGTCAAGGCAGCCAAAGAACGCCGCGTCACCTATGCCGCCACCCTGGAAGTGCTGCCCCAGTAAGAGCGCGACAAGCGTTTAGCCACAGAGGGCACGGAGATCACCGAGGTTTCTGTGCCCCGGCTGCCTCGGGTTTCCCGTTCCCGGTGACCGGGGTAAGCGGCCTGAGCTGCACCCCTTCACCGTTCCCGCCAGCAACCCTTCTCCCCGTTTCCGTTCCATTTCATGCCCGACACCGTGCGACTCCTCACCGCCTGGGGCGCCACCCTGGCCTACGGCGGCCTTTGCGCTGCCGTCTATCTGCGCCACCGGCGGCGGCAGCGCATCGCCGTGGCGCCCCTCGGCGACGGCGGGCGCCCCGTGCTGGTGGCCTATGCCAGCCAGAGCGGCAGCGCCGAGGCCCTGGCGCAACACACCGCCCGCAGCCTGGGGGCTGCCGGCCTCAACACAACCCTGGTGCCCCTCAACCGGGTCACCCCGGCCCTGCTGGCCGCCCACGAACAGGCCCTGTTCCTCGTCAGCACCTGCGGCGAAGGGGACGCGCCGGACAACGGCGCCCTCTTCGAGCGCCACTGCATGGCCGACGCGGGTCCGGACCTTTCCCGCCTGCACGTCGGCGTGCTGGCCCTGGGAGACCGGGAATACACCCACTTCTGCGCCTTCGGCCGGCGCCTGGCCGCCTGGCTGGAGGCCCGGGGCGCCGTGCCGCTGTTTGCCCCCCTGGAGATGGACAACCAGGATGCCAACGCCCTTGCGGCCTGGCAGCAGCAGGTGGCCCACATCGCCGGCAGCGGCGAGACGCCGGACTGGCGCGCCCCGGCCTTCACCCCCTGGCGCCTGCTGGAGCGGCGCCACCTCAATCCGGGCAGCAGCGGCGCCCCCGTGTTCCACCTGGCCCTGGCGCCGGAACACGGCCCCCTGCCCGAGTGGCAGGCCGGCGACCTGGTGCAGGTACAGCCACCAGAGGCAGGGGAACATCCCCGGGACTATTCCATCGCCTCCCTGCCCGCCGACGGCGCCCTGCACCTGCTGGTGCGCCTGCAGGCCCGCCCCGACGGCACCCCCGGCCTGGCTTCCGGCCACCTCTGCAAGGACCTGGAAGTGGGCCGCAGCGTGGCCCTGCGCCTCAAGCCCCACGCCAATTTCCGCCTCGGCGACAACGCCGGCCGGCCCCTCATCCTGATCGGCAACGGCACCGGCATCGCCGGCCTGCGGGCCCTGCTCAAGGCCCGGGAAGCCCGGGGAGATAAGCGCAACTGGCTGATTTTCGGCGAACGCCACGCCGGTCCGGACCGGCACTACCGGGAAGACCTGGCCCGCTGGCGCAACAATGGCCTGCTGCCCTGGCTGGACCTGGTCTTTTCCCGGGAACAGGCGGCCAAGGATTACGTGCAGCACCGCCTGGCCCAGCGCGGCGATGTGCTGCAGGACTGGCTCGACGAGGGCGCCGCCGTCTACGTCTGCGGCAGCGCCGCCACCATGGGCGCCGCGGTGGACGAAACCCTGGCCCAGCTGCTGGGCCGGGAAGCCCTGGACCGGCTGCTGGCGGAAGGCCGCTACCGGCGGGACGTTTACTAGGGCCCGAGTAGTCCCGGCCACGGATTCCCCAGACCACCACGCCAGAAACAAGAAGGGACGCTCCTCTCAGCCATGGCACGGCTGAGAGGAGCGTCCCTTCTGCCTTCCAGGGCAGGCGTCTAGTGAGCTTCTTCCACCCGGTAGGCGCTGTGGCAGGCGATGCAGTTGTTGAGGTTGTCGGCCAGGGTGTTGAGCACCACGTCCCGGTCCTTCAGTTCCGTGGCCAGTTCGGCGATGCGGTCGAAGTTGATGTGGGTCTCCCGGCCCAGGGGGAAGAAGGCCTGGGGCGCCTTCTTGCGGATGCCGTGCACCAGGCTGTCCGGGTTGGCGAAGTCCTTCTGGTGCGCCTTGAGACCGCCCACCCGGGCGGCCTCGGCCACCGCCGCCATGTCGTTGGCGGTGGCGGCGCTGACGATCTTCTGGGTGATGGCGACAAAGCCCCGCATTTCCGAGAGTAGGAAATGTTTTTCCGCCGGCGTCAGCCGGATCACCTGGCGCTGGTCGCTGCCGCTGCCAGCGTCGTGGTCGTGGGCCGCGGCCGGGCCGCCGGCCAGGGCGGCCAGCAGCAGGACCAGGGCGGAGGGGCGTAATTGCATCAGAAGTCTCCTTTCCAGGTGAGAACGAGGGAACGGCCGGGGGCCAGGATTTCGTTGCCGCTGACGCCTTCGGCCAAGTGTTCGTGGTAGCGCTTGTCGGCCAGGTTCTTCAGGGCGACGCGGAAGCTCTGCCGGGACCAGCGGTAGGTGGCGCCCAGGTCGGCGGTGGCGAAGCCGGCGGTGGCGTTTTCGCTGCCGCGGCTGAAGAGGGTGGCGATGCGGTCCTGGCGGGCCACCAGGCGCAGGGTGGCGTCGGCACGCCAGCCCTGGGCAACGGCGCCGTCCCAGCCGAGGGAGAGTTCGTCCGCCGGCATCTGGAAAAGGGGCTCGTCCAGGTCCTTGTTCTCGCCCCGCAGGCGGGAATAGCCGGCGTTCAGCCATTGCCCCGGCCGCACCTGCCAGCGGGCGGAGGCCTCGACCCCGGCGATGACGGCCCGGCCCAGGTTCACCGTGGCCTTCACCGGCAGGCCGCTGATGAAGGTGCCGGTGGGCTGGCCGGTGATGTAGTTGTCGATGCTGTTGCGGTAGGCCGCCAGGTGGTAGTTGAAGTCGGCGCTGGCACCCTTCAGGCCCAGCTCGAACTGGGTGGCCTCTTCCGGCTTGATCTGGGGATTGCCGACGTAATAGTAGCCGTCGCCCCGGGGCGAGGACTCGTAGCGTTCCCGCATCTCGCCGGCGCGGAAGGCGCGGGAGAGGTTGGCGTAGGGCCGCAGCATGGGCGCCGCTTCATAGACCGCGCCGAGGCTGCCGGAGGTGGCGCTGTCGCTGCGGGAAAGACCGTTCTTGACGGCGCCGTTGTTCATGGAGGCGGCGCTGCCCTTGACCGTGTCGTGGCGCAGGCCGGCCAGCACGTTGAGCTTGCCGAAGCGCATGTCATCCTGCAGGTAGGCGCCCAGGGATTCGATGCGGCCATCGGCGAAAGGGTTGTTGGCCACCATGTTGCCGGCCTGGTACAGGCGCCGGTTGGGGGAAGCCTCCATCTCCCAGGCGTTGAGGCCGAAGGAAAGCAGGTGCTGGGGATGGACCAGCCAGTCGGCCTTGGCATCCCAGCCCTCGGTGACGAAGGAGACCTTGGTTTCGGCGTTGTTGCGCTTGATGCCGCTGGCCCAGGAGTAGATCTGCCGCTCCATCTCCTGGCGGTAGACGCGGAAGTCCAGGTTCAGCGGCGCCTCGCCCGAGCCCTGACGGGAATAGCCCGCTTCCATGAGGCGGCGGCTCTGCTTCGGCGAATAGATGGTGGTGGACTTGATGGGGTTGGCGGCTGCCTTGGTGGAGCCGGGGTACCACACGTCCTCGTCCGTATGCTCCTGGAAGGAGAGGCGCAGTTGCTGGGGGCCGTCGATGCGGAAGCGGTACTGGCCGATGAGGCTGTCGGAATCGTAGCCGGTCTTGGCCACCTTGCCGTCGGGGGAGCGGTAGTCGCCGATGCGGGCGCTGGAGGTGCCGAGCATCAGGGCATGGTCGCCGGCGGAGAAATTGACCACGCCGGTGGCCCGCAGGCCGTTGCTGGCGCTATCCCAGGAAACCATGGCGGAACCGCTGGTGCCGGCCTTGAACTGGGCCTGGGGCAGGCGCACATTGACCACGCCGCCCAGGGCGCCGCTGCCATAGAGCACGGAGGACGGCCCCTTCACCACCTCCACCCGTTCCGCCAGACCGAGGGACATAAAGGAGGCGATGGCCCCCTGGGGCTGGGCCGAGTTGAGGCGGATGCCGTCCACCAGCAGCACCACGCTTTCCTTCTTCAGGCCGCGCAGCACCGGGTTCTGGCCCTGGGCGCCGTCGCTGGCGACAGCGATGCCGGGTTCGCCGCGCAGCAGTTCCCCCGGATTGTTGGCGCCGCGGCGGACGATTTCCTCCCGATCGAGAGAGACGGTGCTGAGGGGCGTTTCCAGCTCGTCGGCGGCGTAGCCCTTGGCGGTGACGCTAACGGTGGACAGGGCGGATTCGGATGAAGCGGGGTTATCGGCGCCCCAGGCAAAGCCAGAAGCCAGGCTCAGGGCCAGCAGATGCAGGGCGAAAGGTGGGCGCTGACGCGACGGGGAAGAAACAGCGACAAGGGATGACAGCGTTGACATGGACGGGCTCCGGAAGGAATCCCCGCGCCTGGCTGGCATTGCTGTCGCTGGCTGGATCGCGGCGGGTTGATCGAAGTCCGCACTGTACTTTATTGAGAATTGATCTCAATATGATGCAGGTCAAAAAACGTAAATCCCTGCCGCTCAGGCAGCAGGGGAACTACTCCACTGCCCCTTCCGCCACCTCGGAAATACCGCGCACGAAGCTGGAAACACCGGCCCCCTTGAGATAGACGCAGGGCTTGCCGGTGCGCTTGCAGTGGTCCTTCAGCTTCCAGTAGGCGCCATGGCTGATGCAGCCGGCCTGGCAGATGACCGCATCGGCGGCGGACAGCACCCCGTCGAGGAAGCGGGGATTGTCCTCCAGGCCGCCGTCGTGGTGGGCGAAGCGGCCGCCCAGCCGCTCCACCAGCCGACGGTAGGTTTCCACCAGGCCGGGCCGGCCGCCGACGCAAAGCACGCTGCGCCCTTCCAGGCGCGGCATGGCGGCCTCGGCGCCGTCCTTGCCGCTGGCGCATTCCCGGCCGCAGGCGGCGGAGAGGGCGCAGGCATCGCCGTCCGGCGCGCCGTCCAGCAGCAGCCAGGATTCCATGGCCTGCTCGGCCGCCACCAGATCGCGGCGGGATTCCTCCAGCTGGCGGGTCAGGTCCCGCACCCGGGCCTCGGCGGCATTGGTGCGATCCTCCGCCGACACCAGGCGCAGGGCCAGGGCGTCGGCCCGGGCCTTCTGGCCGCCGTCGGCCCCTTCCAGTTCGCGGCAGCGGGCCTCCAGTTCCACCACCCGCACCGCCAGGGCCTCCCGCTCGCAGGCAAAGACTTCCATCTCCGCCAGCTGGCGCTTCAGGAGTTCGGCCTCCTGGATCTTCTCCGCCAGACGCTGGCCGCCCTTCTCCCGCTGGGCTTGCAGTTCGGCCTTGAGGGCGGCGTTTTCCGCCTCCAGCTGCTTGAGCCGGTTCACATCCGCCTGGTGGGCGGCGCCGGCCTGGTGGGACAGCATGTGGATGTCGCCGTAGATGCGCTGGGCCGTCTCCGTATCGCAACGGGGATGGGTCCAGGCAGCCCACAGGGCGTCCGCCACCTGGCCCGAGGCCACCGCCTCCCGCCACAGGCGGTAGATGGCATCGCCATCCCGGGCCGGGCGGAAGCGCTGGATGGTGAGGTTGTAGCGCCGCTCCAGTTCCTGCTGCATCAGCTCGGCAAAGGGATTGCGCTGCTCGGCAAAGCCCACGGCCTGGGTATGCAGGGAGAAGTCGGACATGTTGGGGCCGAGTATCTTGGCCCGGGCTGCCAGGCGCCGCAGCAGATCCAGTGGCAGGCAGGTACCGATCACCGGGCAGTGGTGCTGGTGCTTCAGTTCCCACAGGCGCTTGCGACGGGAGCCGGCGCTGGGGACGGGAGCCGCCGCAGCCGGTTCCGGCAGGGCGGCCTCGCCCAGTTCCGGCAAATTGACGGGTTCATGTTTCTGCTTGAAGGGAATCATGGTGGCACCTCCTCGCCCCTCGGAAGAATGGAGCGGAATGACGGGATTCAGGACAGGCCGGAGTCGTTTTCGCCCTCACGGCCTGAACGGCATATCGCAAATAATAACAACTCTCATTTGCATTGCAATAGCACCAAAGAACTAGTCGCATCCCCGGGGCATCTCCCGGCATGGCCTGATCCGACGCCGGAGCCCGCCAGTTCTTGCATTGCAGCATCCGTCAGAAACCTGTCGCAAAACTGACGTACGCGAATAATTGACACGAGAATCATTCTTACTTAGATTGTTATTAAGCCGCGCCAAAGCGGTATCCCAAAAACATCCGCCTATTACCGCTCAGGAGCCTAGTCATGCCTTCCATCCGCCTTTCCTTCGCCCGTACCCTGGTAGCCCTCGCTGCTGCCTGGTCCTTCTCCGCCAATGCCGTGGAATACCCCATCGGCACGCCCCAGCAGCGCTACGGCATGGAGATTTCCGCCGTCTATCTGCAGGCGGTGAACATGGAGCCGGACGGCATGATGCGCAAGGCCGAGGAATCCGACATCCACATCGAGGCCGACATCCGGGCCCTGGCCAACAACCCCAACGGCTTCGAGGAAGGCCACTGGATTCCCTACCTGGTGGTGAAGTACGAAGTCTCCAAGATCGGCTCCGACCAGAAGACCTCCGGCGAATTCATGGCCATGGTGGCCAACGACGGCCCCCACTACGGCGACAACATCAAGCTCTTCGGCCCGGGCAAGTACAAGGTGAAGTACACCATCCTGCCGCCCACCGAAAACAAGCACGCCCATTTCGGCCGCCACACCGACCGTCTCACCGGCGTGCGCCCCTGGTTCAAGCCCTTCGAAGTGGAAAATGAATTCACCTTCGTCGGCATCGGCAAAAAAGGCGGGTACTAAGCCATGGCTGCCACCACCAACCTCCTTCGGCCGCGCCCCCTGGCGCTGCTGACGGCGGCCCTGATCGCCGGCAGCGCGCCGGCCTTCGCCGCCCCCCAGGCCGCCGGCAACCAGGCTGAACTGCTGAAGCTGCTGGAAAAGATGAACGAGCGCCTGGAGAAGCTGGAAAAGCGCAACGCGGAACTGGAAAAGCAGGCCCAGGCCGCCCCGGCGACGAAAGCCTCCCCGGCCCTGGAACAGCGCATCAAGACCCTGGAAGAGCAGAACGCCCGCATCACCAAGGGTCTGGACAGCGACGACATCAGCCAGTACGAGCCGGAAATCACCGCCCGCCTGAAGGCCGTGGAATTCCAGTCCCTCGACATGCTCAAGGCCGCCCGCACGGTGGAATCCCTGGACGGCATCACCGCCGGCATCAGCCTCACCACCGTGGCCCAGCGGCCGTCCGGCGTGCCCAGCGGCGACAGCAACGGCAACAGCCAGCTCAACTACCGGGGCGACGTCTTCGTCACCCTGCCTCTGGCCAATATCGGCGATACCGAGAGTCACATCTTTGCCCAGTTCCGCCTCGGCCAGGGCCAGGGCCTCAACGGCATGAGTTCCTACGCCAAGCCCAACGCCAGCGCCTTCCGCGTGCAAAGCGGCAATCCGGATGACTCCGTGGCCGTGTTGGGCCAGGCCTGGTACCAGGCCACCATTCCCCTGCCCTTCGGCGGCTACAAGCCCCGCTCCCGGGAAAAGCTGGAGATCAACTTCGGCAAGATGGACCCCTTCGTCTTCTTCGACCAGAACGCGGCCGCCAACGACGAAACCCGCCAGTTCCTCAACACCGTCTTCGTGCATAACCCGCTGCTGGATGCGGGCGGCGACATCGGGGTGGACGCCAACGGCTTCTCCCCCGGCTTCCGCGTCTCCTACTACAACGAGACCCAGAAGCCCGAGACCTGGCGCTTCTCCCTCGGCGTCTTCGGTGCCGGCGCCAACGGCTCCACCTACACCCGCTCCTTCAGCTCGCCCATGGTCATCGCCCAGATGGAGACCCAGCGCAAGTTCTTCGGCGGCCTCACCGGCAACTACCGGGCCTACTACTGGCGCAACGGTCAGGCAGTGTCCTTCGCCGGCATCCAGGAATCCCATTCCGGCCTGGGCGTTTCCGCCGACCAGCGCATCGGCGATGCGGTCACGGTGTTCGGCCGCTACGGCCAGCAGATCTCCGGCAACGTGCGTTTCGACAAGGCCCTCACCCTGGGCGCCGAACTGGGCGGTTCCTACTGGGATCGGGGCGGCGACTCCCTCGGCCTGGCCTTCGGCCTGCTGCGCACCAGCAAGGAGTTTTCCGGCGAATCGTCCTTCGTGGACGCGGACGGCGACGGCATTCCGGACTACAACTTCAACGCCAGCGGCGCCGAGCGCGTGGCCGAAGTCTATTACCGCTACCGCATCAACAAGCAGTTCGAGCTGTCTCCCGACCTGCAATACCTGGGACGGCCCGGCGGCGACGCCACGGCCAAGGCCATCAAGGTGCTCGGCATGCGTGCCCAGCTGACCTTCTAAGGAGCCGCCATGCGCCTGTCTTCCCTCGTGGTACCCGCCCTGCTGCTGTGCGCCGCCCTGTTCGTCGGGCCGGCGCCGGCCGCGGCAGCGGAGCTGCCTTCCTTCCAGATCGTGGCCAAGGATGGAAAGCTCATCCCGAACCGCCTGGAAGTGCCGGCCGGGACCAAGTTCAAGATCATCTTCCGCAACGAGGGCCCCGGCCCGGAGGAGTTCGAGAGCACCCAGCCCCGCATGGAGAAGGTGCTGGCCCCCGGGGCCAGTTCCTTCGTCGTGGTGCAGCCGCTGCAACCGGGCACCTACCGCATCTTCGGCGAGTTCCATCCGGATACCGCCGAATGCCTGCTGATCGCCAAGTAAGAGGACAACCATGCTCAATGCCCTGATTGTCGTCTGGCGCGAAAGCCTGGAAGCAATGCTGGTGGTCGGCGTGCTGCTGGCCTGGATCGCCCGCCAGGAGGACGCCTCCCGCCTGCGCCGCACCCTGTGGAGCGGCGTCGGCGGTGGCACCCTGCTGGCCCTGGCCCTGGCCTTTCTCGCCTACGGCGCCCAGACCTGGCTCGACGGCGAGTCCCTGGAACTGTTCCAGATCGGCATGCTGCTGCTGGCCTGTGTGCTGATGACCCAGATGGTGATGTGGATGCGCCGCCACGGCGCCTCCATGAAACGGGAGCTGGAAGCCGGCGCCAGCCGCGCCGCGGAAACCGGCGGCCGCCTCGGTGTGGCCCTGGTGGCGGCCCTGGCCATCGGCCGGGAGGGCATGGAGACCGTGGTCTTCCTCTACGGCATGGCGGCGGAGCGCCAGGGCAGCGAGCTGCTTGGCCTCTACGGCATGGCCGCCCTGGGCTTTGTCATCGCCGGCCTCACCGCCTGGGCCGTGGCCCGGGGCGCCCGCTTCTTCTCCTATCGCACCGTCTTCCGCGTCAGCGAGGTGGTGCTGCTGGTGACGGCCGGCTCCCTCCTCGGCGCCGCCGTGGATCGCCTGATCGGCATGGACTGGCTGCCCACCCTGATGGACCTGGTGTGGGACACCTCCGCCGTCCTCGACGACGGCAGCGGCCTCGGCCAGGTGCTGTCCACCTTCGCCGGCTACCGGGCCCAGCCCACCGCCATGCTGCTGCTGGCCTATGCCCTGTACTGGGGCTACGTCGCCCTGCGGCTGCGCTCCTTCACTCCCAACCCATCATCCGTGCGAGCCGATTCATGCCAGCCCACAGCAGCACCTTGAAGCGTCCCCTGCCCGCCGCTGCCGCAACGCAGCGGCGGGGTCCCATCGCCGGCCTGCTGCAGGCCTGCGGCCGGGGCATGCAGAAACATGGAGCCACCATCCGCGTCATCCAGTGGGCGGTGGTGGTTTTCTATTTCGGACTGGTCATCACCCCCGCCTTCCTGCCCCTGCCGCCGGAAGGCTCCAGCATCTTGGACAACCTCACCCTCTTCGCCCAGTTCCTCTTCTGGGGCATCTGGTGGCCCTTCGTCATGGTTTCCATGCTGTTCATGGGCCGCCTCTGGTGCGGCGTCTTCTGCCCCGAGGGCACCCTCACCGAATGGGTCAGCTGGCGCGGCCTCAACCTGCCCATCCCGCGCTGGCTCAAGTGGGGCGGCTGGCCCTTCGTCGCCTTCGTGTGCACCACCGTCTTCGGCCAGCTGGTCAGCGTCTATGAATACCCCAAGGCCGCCCTGCTGGTGCTGGGCGGCTCTTCCGTCGCCGCCGTGGCGGTGGGCCTGCTCTACGGCAAGGGCAAGCGGGTGTGGTGCCGCCACCTGTGCCCCGCCTCCGGCGTCTTCTCCCTCCTGGCCAAGGTCGCTCCGGTACACTTCCGCGTGGACCGGGCCGCCTGGGATACGGCCGCGGCGCCGGCCCAGCCCGTCAATTGCGCCCCCCTGGTGGATATCCGGCGCATGACCGGAGCCTCCGACTGCCATGCCTGCGGCCGCTGCGCCGGCCACCGGGAGGCGGTGCAGCTGTCGCCCCGCCGCCCGGATGCGGAAATCCTCGCCAGCAAGGCGGAACAGATCCACACCGGCGAGGCCATGACCCTGCTCTTCGGCGTCCTCGGCATCGCCACCGCCGCCTTCCAGTGGACCGTCAGCCCCTGGTTCGTGGCCCTGAAGACCGCCGCCGCCAACTGGCTCATCGACCACGACTCCTTCCTCCTGCTGCAGGACAACGCCCCCTGGTGGCTGCTCACCCACTACCCGGAGGTGGGCGACGTGTTCACCTGGCTCGACGGCCTGTGCATCCTGGCCTACATCCTGGGCGGCGGCTGCGCCATTGCCCTGGCCCTGCTCGGCGTCGTCGCCCTGGCCAGCCGCATCGTTGCCAGCCCCCAGCTGCCCTGGCGGCGCCTGGCCCTGGGCCTGGTGCCCCTGGCCGGGGCCAACGTCTTCCTCGGTCTTTCCATGCTCACCCTGAGCCAGCTCAAGGGCGAACGGGTGATCCTGCCCTGGGTGCCGGATGCCCGCATCGCCATCCTCGCCCTGGGCATCGGCTTCGCCCTGTGGCTGGGGCTGCGCCTGGTGCTGCAGACCACCCCGGCCTGGGGCCGGCGCGTGGCGGCCTTCTCCATCTATACCCTGGCCCCGGCCTTGATCGGCGCGGTCTGGTACGTGGTCTTCTTCGTCTGGTAGGCGCCCCGGACCCGGCCGCCCTGACCGCCTGAAAAGGCGCGCCCTTACTGGCTCCCAGCCCTCCTCCCGGACGGCTGGGATTTCGTGCTGGCGGCCTCGCCTGCAATCTCAACTGTCAAACTCAAATGAGATGAGTTATCATTAGCGCCATTGCCGCTCCGCTTCCACACATTCCGGCGGCCACCTTTCGGGGTCTTCCATGCTGCGTTCCGTCCTTGCCGCCTCCCTGGTACTCCTTCTCGGGCTGACCCTGGGGCCCCTGGAGCGCAGCCCTGCCCAGACCGCTGCAGCGCACCCCGCTCCCCGGCACTGAAGCCCCGCCTCCCAGCCACCCACCCCAGGCAGCCGATGGAAACCTCCGCAGAAAGCACCCGTCCTTCCCCCCTGGCCGACAACGAAGCAGCGGCCGCCGCCCCCGCCGGCCTGGTGGTGGCCCTGGTAGGCCACCCCAACGTCGGCAAGTCCGTCCTCTTCCACCGCCTCACCGGCACCTACGTCAATGTGTCCAACTATCCGGGCACCACGGTGGAAGTCTCCCGGGCCACCCTGAAAATCCACAAGGAACAGCAGGTGCTGGACACCCCGGGGGTACTCTCCCTGCCCTCCCGCAGCGACGACGAGCGGGCCACCCTGCGGGCCCTGCTGCAGGAGAACCTGAACTGCCTGGTACAGGTGGGCGACGCCAAGAACCTGCGCCGCACCCTGACCCTCACCGCCCTGCTGGCGGACCTGGGGGTGCCCATGGTGCTGATGCTGAACATGGCCGACGAGGCCGAACAGCGGGGCATCGGCGTCGATGACAAGCTGCTGGCCGAAGCCCTGGGCATTCCCGTCATCAGCGGCGTCGCCACCCGCAACGAAGGCGTCGGCGCCCTGGAGGCCGCCCTCGCCAAGGCGGCCCGGCCCGAGCCTCTGCTCTGCTACGACGACGCCGTGGAAAGCGCCATCGGCCGCCTCGCCGCCCAGTTCGCCAGCGACGTCCCCCATGCCCACCTCTCGGCCCGGGGCCTGGCCATCCTCTATCTGGGCCACGACCCGGAACTGGAAGCCTGGCTCGACCAGCACTTCCCCAAGACCGCCGCCCTCCTCGCCGCCCTGCGCCTGAACCTGGAAGGGGAATTCACCGGCCAGCCCCTGGCCGCCCTCCTTTCCGGCGAACGGGGCCGGGCCGCCGAGGCCCTCACCCGCACCGTGGCCAGGGAAGGAAAGAAGCCGGCCAGCGGCAAACCCCTCACCGCCGGCCAGCTGGCGGTGCATCCGGTGTGGGGCTGGCCCATCCTGCTGGGCGTGCTGTTCCTGCTCTATGAGTTCGTCGGCGTCTTCGGCGCCAGCACCCTGGTGGGCCTGTTCGAGGAGGACTTCTTCGGCGGCGTCCTCAATCCGGCCTTCACCGAGCTGGTGCAGAACCACGTCTCCATCCCCTGGATCGTCGAGCTGCTGGTGGGCGAGTACGGCCTGTGGACCATGGGCATGACCTACGC
Organism: Azospira sp. MPR-LB4; assembly: GCF_058809525.1. Classification (NCBI taxonomy): domain Bacteria; kingdom Pseudomonadati; phylum Pseudomonadota; class Betaproteobacteria; order Rhodocyclales; family Rhodocyclaceae; genus Azospira; species Azospira sp. MPR-LB4. The sequence continues at coordinate 3,216,131 of NZ_CM179521.1, read as the reverse complement.
CCTGGCCCTCATCCTGCCCATCGTCACCACCTTCTTCTTCGCCTTCGGCATCCTCGAGGATTCGGGCTACCTGCCGCGCCTGACGGTCATCGCCAACCGCACCTTCGCCGCCATCGGCCTCAACGGCAAGGCCGTGCTGCCCATGGTGCTGGGCCTGGGCTGCGTCACCATGGCTACCCTCACCACCCGCATCCTGGCCACGCCGCGGGAGCGTCTCATCACCACCTTCCTGCTGGCCCTGGCCATCCCCTGTTCGGCCCAGCTGGGCGTGGTGCTGGGCCTCCTCGGCGGCGTTTCCTTCGGCGCCCTGCTGACCTGGGCCGTGTGCATCCTGGTGGTGCTGCTCAGTTCCGGCTGGCTCGCCTCCCGCCTCATCCCGGGCAAGCGCATCCCCCTCATGACCGAGCTGCCGCCCCTGCGCTGGCCGGTGCTGGGCAATGTGCTGAAGAAGACCGGCGGCCGCCTGAAGTGGTATCTGGTGGAGGTGATTCCCCTCTTCCTCATCGGCACCTTCCTCATGTTCGCCCTGGACAAGATCGGCGCCCTGCCGGCCATCATCGAGGCCGGCGAGCCCCTGGTCTCCGGCTGGCTGGGCCTGCCCAAGGAGGCCAGCGCCGCCTTCGTCATGGGCTTCCTGCGGCGTGACTTCGGCGCCACCGGCCTGTTCGCCATGACCGAGCACCTCTCGGCCATCCAGGCCGTGGTCGGCATGGTCACCATCACCCTGTTCGTGCCCTGCATCGCCAGCGTCATGATGATCGTCAAGGAACAGGGCCTGAAGGTGGCCGTGGTGCTGCTGGCCCTGATCATTCCCACCGCCTTCCTCATCGGCGGCATCCTCAACCACCTGCTGAGACTGTTCGCATGAGCCCCGCCACCCACGAAGCCCTGCGCCTCACCGGCATCCCCGAAGGCACCCGGGCCAACCTGGCCCACTTCGATGCGGACATCCCCGCAGTGTTGGCCGAACAGCTCCACGCCTACGGCCTGGTGCCGCCCCACGCCATCCAGGTACTGCGCCAGCAGCCCCTCACCGTGGTCCTCTGCGAACAGGTGGAACTGGCCCTGGAACACGAGATCGCCCATCGCATCTGGGTGGAGGCGACGCCGGCCTGAGCGCTCGGCCGCCCCACAAAACAAAAGCCGCCGCCCGGCAACGGGCAGGCGGCTTTTTCATGCCGGAACCGGGAGAGTTACAGGGCGTCGAAGCCCGCATCCTCCACCGCTTCCCGCAGGCGGGCCTCGCCCACCTGGGCCGGATCGTAGGTGACGGTGGCCTGGCCCGGCTCCAGCAGCACTTCGGCCTTTTCCACCCCGGGCAGCTTGGACAGCACGCCGGTAAGGGAGGCCACACATTTCTGGCAGCTCATGCCGCCGACGGGGATGGTTGTTGTTGCCATGGAATCCTCACTTAAAAAACTTGGCCACAGAGGGCACAGAGAACACAGAGTTTAAAACCATCGGCGCCTTCCAGGCCGGTGGTCGACGCAGAACCCACATCAACAACGACAAAGAACCCTCTGTGAACTCTGTGTCCTCTGTGGCTAACGCCCCTATTTCGGCAACCAGCGCCGCAGCAGAAGGGAATTGCTCACCACCGACACCGAACTCAAGGCCATGGCGGCGCCGGCCACCACCGGGTTGAGCAGGCCGAAGGCGGCCAGGGGAATGCCCAGCACGTTGTAGATGAAGGCGAAGAACAGGTTCTGGCGGATCTTCGACAGGGTGGCCCGGGAAAGCGCAATGGCGTGGGCCACACCCATGAGGTCGCTTTTCACCAGGGTCAGGTCGGCGGCCTCCACCGCGGCGTCGGAACCGGCGCCCATGGCGAAGCTGACGTCGGCTGCCGCCAGGGCCGGGGCGTCGTTGATGCCGTCGCCGGCCATGGCCACCAGACGGCCGCCCTGTTTCAGTTTTTGCACCGCCGCTGCCTTGTCGCCGGGCAATACTTCGGCCTCGAAACGGGCGATACCGGCCTGGGCGGCAATGGCCGCCGCCGTGGCCCGGTTGTCTCCGGTGAGCATCACCACTTCCACGCCCAAGGCCAGCAGCCGCGCCACCGCAGCCTTGGAACTTTCCCGCAGGGGGTCGGCGATGGCGATCAGGCCCAGGGCCACGCTGCCATCGGCCTGCTGTTCGGCCAGCACCACCACCGTCTTTCCCTGTCCCTGCAAGGCAGCAAGGACGCCATTCTCCACCATGGCACCCCGCTCCGCCGCCCAGGACGGGCTGCCCAGCAGCAGGGCCCGGGAGGAAACCGTCCCTTCCACCCCGTGGCCGGCCACGGCGGCAAAGCCGCTCACCGCCTGCATCGCCAGGCCCCGGGCTTTCTGTTCGGCCAGCACGGCCCGGGCCAGGGGATGTTCCGAGCCCTGCTCCAGGGCTGCCGCCAGGGCCAGCACCTCGTCTTCGCTGGCGCCCAGGGCGACGATGTCGGTCACCGCCGGTTCGCCCCGGGTCAGGGTGCCGGTCTTGTCCACCGCCAGCACTTTCAATTTTTCCGCCCGCTCCAGGGCTTCCGCATTCTTCACCAGGATGCCGGCGGCGGCGCCCCGGCCGGTGCCCACCATGATGGCGGTGGGCGTGGCCAGGCCCAGGGCGCAGGGGCAGGCGATGACCAGCACCGCCACCGCATTGACCAGGGCGGTGGTGAAATCGCCCCCCAGCCACCACCACAGACCGAAGGTGACCAGGGCGATGGCGCAGACCACCGGCACGAAAATGGCAGAGATTTTGTCGGCCAGCCGCTGCACCGGGGCCTTGGAGCCCTGGGCCTCGGCCACCAGGCGGATGATGCCGGCCAGCAGGGTGTGTTCGCCGACGCCGGTAGCACGGCAGCGCAGCATGCCCTGGCCGTTGCTGGTGGCGGCGAAGACGGCGTCGCCCGCCTGCTTGCCGACGGGCATGGACTCGCCGGTGAGCATGGCTTCATTGACGCTGGAAGCGCCCTCGATCACCTCTCCGTCCACCGGCACCGCTTCGCCGGGGCGGACGATGAAGACGTCGCCGGGAATGAGCAGGGCCACGTCCAGCTCCACCAGTTCACCATGGCGTTCGACCCGGGCGGTCTTGGGCTGCAGGCGCACCAGTGCTTCCAGGGCGGCGGTGGTCTTGGCCTTGGCCCGGGCCTCCAGCAGCTTGCCCAGCAGCACCAGGGTGATGACGGCGGCGGAGGCTTCGAAATAGACGTGCTGGTGCTCCAGCCCGAAGAGGGTCACCACCAGGGAAAAGACGTAGGCCATGGTGGTGCCCAGGGCCACCAGCACGTCCATGTTGGCGCCACCGCCGCGCAGGGCCTTGTAGGCGCCGTCGTAGAAGCGCCAGCCGATCCAGAACTGCACCGGGGTGGCCAGCAGCAGTTGCAGCCAGCGAGGCAGCAGATCGCTGTGGCCATGTTCCGGCGCCGGGCCGAACATGGTGACCATCTGGGCCACCAGGGGCAGGGTGAGCAGGGCGGCGATGAAGAAGCGGCGCTTCTCGGCGGCGTAGAGGGCGGCCTTGCGGGCCTTTTCCTCTTCCCGGGTGGTGTCGCTGGCCACCCGGGCGCCGAAGCCGGCTTTTTCCACGGCACTGATCAGCCGGGCCGTATCCACCAGACCCGGCACGTAGCGGATACGGGCCCGCTCGGCGGCCAGGTTCACCGCACCTTCGACGCCGGGCAGACGGTTCAGCACCTTCTCGATGCGGGCCGCGCAGGCGGCGCAGGTCATGCCGGTAAGTTCCAGTTCCACCGTGGCCGGCGGCACGGAAAAACCGGCCTTCTCGATGGCCTCCACCACCCGCTGGGGCGTGGTTTCCTCGCTGTTCAAGGCGACGCTGGCCCGCTCCGCCGCCAGATTGACGCTGGCTTCCACGCCGGGCAGGCGGTTCAGCACTTTCTCGATGCGGGCCGAACAGGCGGCGCAGGTCATGCCGGCAATGGGCAGGTCGAGGCGGGAGGAAGAAGGAGCGGCAGGGGACTGGGACACGGGCAACTCGGCAAGAAACATTAGCAATGGCTAATTATGGGCGCAGGCGCCCTTAGCCGCCAGTAACAGAGGGGCTCAAACCCCATGGTTACAGACCGCCGGCACGGCCAGGGGTTTCTTCGTTGCGCGGGGATGGACGCAGCCCTCCTCCCCGCCCGCTCATGCCGGGGATCAGGCCGGCTGCGCTGGCAGACGGCCTGCCGCCTATTTCACCAGCAGGACGGGCACCGTGGTTTCATGCACCACCCGGGTGGCCACCGAGCCCATGACGGCCCCGGCGATGGCGCTCCAGCCGTGGCTGCCGAGCAGCACCAGGTCGGCCCCCAGTTCAGCGGCCTGATGGGCGATGACGGCCCCCGGCTGGCCCACGTGGATGTGCCGCTGGTAGGCCACCCCGGCGGCCTTGAGCTTGGCCTCGGCCGCCTCCAGGCGTTCCACGCTGTCCTCCCGGTAGTAGCGCTCCAGGGTTTCGTGGCCCAGGTGGCGCTGCACCCGGCCGTCGGGAATGGGCGGATGCACGTAGAGCAGGTGCACCGTCGGCACTTCCCGGTACCAGGAGAGGCGGGAAATCAGGTGATCCACGGCCCGCAGGGAACAAGCGGAACCATCGACCGCCAGCAGGAAATTCAGCATCGTCTGCTCCTCAGCATTTCTAGATGTTATGGGCCAGGCGCCAGGCACCCAGCAGGCCCCACAGGCCGAAGCCGAGCACGCTCAGCCCGGCGATGCCGCGCACCCAGGGGCGCCGCACGAAATCCTTCAGCCGCGCCGCCAGGAGGCCGGCCAGCAGCAGGTTGGGCAGGGTGCCCAGGCCGAAGGCCAGCATCACCGCGCCGCCCCGGGCGGCGCTGCCGCTCACCAGGGCGGTGGTCAGCACACTGTATACCAGACCGCAGGGCAGCCAGCCCCACAGCAAGCCCAGGGGAAAGGCCTGGGCCGGGCTGCGGGCGGGCAGAAAACGTTTGGAAAAGGGCTGCAGACGGCGCCACAGGCCCTGGCCTGCCCGCTCGGTCCACGCCAGGGCCTGGGTGGCGCCAAGCAGATAAAGGCCCAGGGCCACCAGCATCAGGTTGGCCAGCACGTAGAGCACCAGGCGCAGGGACCATTGCTCTCCCAGGTGGGCGCCGGCCGCGCCGACGGCCCCCGCCAGGAGGCCGGCCAGGCCATAGCTGGCGATACGCCCCAGGTTGTAGGCCAGATGCAGGGACCAGCGGCTGCCTCCGGCCTGCCCCAGAGAGAGGGCGCCGACGATGCCGCCGCACATGCCGATGCAGTGGGTGCCGCCGAGAAAGCCGACGAGGAGGACGGAAAGCAGGGTGGGCAGGAAGGAGTCAGCCACGTGGGAGCGCCGTGCGGAAAGTGAAAAAGGCCATGGCCAAAATTATACCGGGCACTGGGGTTTCCCCCAGCGCCCGGCTTTTCCCCCCTGAGGCTTGCCTCAAGTTAAACGCGGTATCCCGTAGCCCGGTCAGATGACCTTGCTGTAACGGGTGCGCTGCCGATCGGCGCGCAGATATTTGTCGAACACCATGGAGATGGCCCGCACCAGGAGACGTCCCGGGGGCAGCACGGTGATCCATTTGTCGTCCACCTTCACCAGCCCGCCCCGCTCCAGTTCCTTCAGGTCCTCCAGTTCGGCGGCGAAGTACTTCTTGAAGTCGATCAGGTGGGCGATTTCGATGGACTCGGTGGAGATTTCGAAATGGCACATCAGGGCCTGGATGATGGAACGGCGCAGCAGGTCGTCGGCGGTCAGCTCGATGCCCCGCAGCACCGGCAGCACGCCGGCGTCCAGGCGGTCGTAGTACTCGTCCAGGGTGCGGTAGTTCTGGCTGTAGGTGGGCCCCACCTTGGCGATGGAGGAAATGCCGAAGGACAGCATGTCGCAGTCCGCATGGGTGGAGTAGCCCTGGAAATTGCGGTGCAGCCGGCCCTGGCGCTGGGCCACGGCCAGCTCGTCGTCCGGCTTGGCGAAGTGGTCCATGCCGATGAAGACGTAGCCGGCATCGGTCAGCTTCTTGATGGCCAGGGAGAGCAGCTGCAGGCGCGTGTCGGCGTTGGGCAGGTCGCTCTCGTTGATGCGCCGCTGGGGCTTGAAGAGGCCCGGCAGGTGGGCATAGTTGTAGATGGAGAGACGCTCCGGGTCCATGGCCAGGACCCGCTCCAGGGTGCGGTTGAAGCCCATCACCGTCTGGTGGGGCAGGCCGTAGATGAGGTCCACGCTGATGGACTTGAAGCCGCTCTTGCGCGCCTGGTCCATCACCGTGAAGGTTTCTTCCTCGGTCTGGATGCGATTGATGGCCTGCTGCACCCGCTCGTCGAAATCCTGGACGCCCAGGCTCATGCGGTTGAAGCCCAGCTCGCCGAGCAGGGCCACGGTGGGCCGGTCCACCTTGCGCGGATCCACTTCGATGGAAATCTCGGCCCCATCCACCAGCTTGAAATGGCGGTGGGTGAGGTCCATCAGCTGGTGCATTTCCTCATGGGAGAGGAAGGTGGGCGTGCCGCCGCCCCAGTGCAGCTGGGAGACTTCCCGATCCCCGTCCAGCAGGTACTCGGCCTGCAGGGCCATCTCCTTGCCCAGGTACTTGATGTACTTGGCGCTGCGGCCGTGATCCTTGGTGATGATCTTGTTACAGGCGCAGTAGTAGCAGATGGTGTTACAGAAGGGGATGTGGAAGTATAATGACAGCGGTCGGCTGATACCGCCGATGTTGCGTTTGCCCAACCACAGCTTCAGGGCCTCGGCATCGAAGGCTTCGACAAAACGGTCAGCCGTCGGATAGGACGTGTAGCGCGGTCCATTGACGTCGAAGCGGCGGATGATCTGGGGATCGAAAACCAGGTTGTTGGCGGTAAATGTCATTGAAAAACAGTCGTTGCAGAACCACACATTAGGTGCGGCTTATTATCGTGGTGCAGGAACTGGGGCACGTTGACCTGGATCAAAGGCTTCCAAAGGGCCTTCCGGCGCAGGTTACCACCATCCGAACGCCCTTGGCCCAGCGAGGAACAGCATGCCGTTGAAGAAGACCAGCGCCCAAGAAATTACCCTGTCGGTCATCAAGACCGCCTGCTCGAACTGTAACCTGCAAGAACTGTGTCTTCCCTACGGTCTCAACGAGACCGAGATGTCCAAGCTGGACGAACTGGTCAGCACCCGCCGCAAGATCAAGCGCGGCGACCACCTGTACCGGGCCGGGGAGGCCTTCGAATCCATCTACGCCATCCGCGCCGGTTTCTTCAAGACCGACGTGCTGCTGGAAGACGGCCGCGACCAGGTCACCGGCTTCCAGATGGCCGGCGAGCTGCTGGGCCTGGACGGCATCAGCACCGAACACCATTCCTGTAACGCGGTGGCCCTGGAAGACAGCGAAGTCTGCATCATCCCCTTCCCCCGCCTGGAAGGCCTGTCCCGGGAGATCGTGGCCCTGCAGCACCACTTCCACAAGGTGATGAGCCGGGAGATCGTGCGCGACCACGGGGTCATGATGCTGCTCGGCACCATGCGGGCGGAAGAACGGCTGGCCGCCTTCCTCCTCAATCTCTCCCAGCGCTTCACCGCCCGCGGCTATTCCCACGCCGAGTTCTACCTGCGCATGACCCGGGAAGAAATCGGCAGCTACCTGGGCCTCAAGCTGGAAACCGTTTCCCGCGCCTTCTCCCGCTTCCAGGAAGAAGGTCTGATCGCCGTGCAGCAAAAGCACATCCGCATCCTGGACATCCCGGGCCTGAAAAAGCTGATGACCCACCAGTCGGCCTGATCCCGGGCAAGCGTCAAACAAAAAAGCGGCTCCGCGGAGCCGCTTTTTTTATTGCCCGGATTATTGCCCGGGCTTAGTCCAGGAGTGCCGGCAGTCCTACTGTTCCCCTTCCGGAAACACCGCCCCCCGCCGTGCCGCCATGCTGCGGCCGACGGCGGCCGCCTGCTCGGGGGACAGCAGGCGCCGCCCCAGGGGCAGCAGCTCCCGGGTTTCCAGATCGATGTGTCCCAGATAAAGCTCGGCCAGCCCTTCCACCATGGCCGCCGGCAGGGCCTCGCTGCATTCCCCCGGCTGGGCCGCGACGATGGCCTGCAGGCGGGCCAGCACCTCGTCCCGGGCCCGGTCCATGCGCCGGTGATCGGCCAGGATGCGCTCGATGAGGGCCTCCACCTGAGCCGCCACCGCCGCTTCCCGGGCCACCGCCTGGCTCGCCCGCAGGGCGGGAAAGAGGTCATCCTCCTCGTCCGCATGGTGATGGGGAGCGGCCACGGAGAAATAGCGCAGCACGCCCTGGGCCGCCTCCCGGGCAGCCTGGTCGGCACCGTGCCGGGGCAGGTGCTGCACCAGGCGACGCAGGGTCTCGATCTGGGCCTGGATGCGACCGTGACAGGCATCCAGCATTTCCAGGGGTTCGTCGAAACTGGGGGCGGCGGCGCCCAACAGGCTGTGGCTCATGCAATTCCTTTCACAGACCGGCGAAGAAGCCGGCGGGATGACGCGTCAGGGCAACGGAAACGATATAGGCGAAACACGACAGGGCCATGACGAAAAAGATGCCCCGCACCGCCTTGCTGCGCCCCCGCTTGAGGGCCACGCTGCCACAGCCGATGTAGGCCAGCAGGGCCAGCACCTTGGCCGTCAGCCAGCCCTGGACGAAGGGATACTGGCCGGAGAGAAAGGCCAGGGCCAGGGCGCTGCCGAGCAGCAGGGTATCCACCACATGGGGCGCCACCCGCGGCAGGCGCCCCTGCAGTCGAGGCGACTCCTGCAGCATCCAGAATCCGCGCAGGAGGAATCCGAGGCCGGAGAGGACGACGCAGGTGATGTGCAGATGCTTGAGGGCCAGGTACATGGGATGGCTCCGCGATCCGTCAGCCGGGCTGGCCGTCGGGCCGGGGCCGCAGGTACATGGCGCCGTGGCGCCGCACCCACAGGGCGAACACCAGCAGCCAGGCCAGGCTGGCCAGCCACTGCAGGTTGAAGGGGCCGGACAGGGGCAGGAACTCGCCGGCGATGCGCAGCAGGGGCACGCTCTGGAACAGCCAGAACAGGGGCCAGGTGGTCTGATCCCCGGCGTTGATGGGCCGGCCCGAATGCCCCAGGGTGACCCGGGTGACCATGCCCAGCAGCATGGAAACAAAATAGCCGATGCTGATGGCGTGCAGGGGCGCCAGGCCGCCGAAGCTGCCGCCCAGCGCCAGGGCCAGCCCCTGGCAGGCATAGAGCACCAGCCCCAGGCCCAGCCAGACGGTGGCGCCGTGGATCATGGCCAGCATGGGCACCGCCAGGCTGCGCCGAAGCTGCCACTTCCAGGAGAAATGGATGACCACGGCGGCGGCAACGGCGTCCGGCAGCCACAGGGCTCCGTGCCAGCCGACCAGGGCCAGCAGGGCGTGGCCAAGGAAACAGGCCAGCACCAGCCACAGCAGGGGCATGGGTCGGTAGATGGTGTAGTTCTTCAGCACCGCTGCAGTGAAGAAGGGCAGCATGCGATGGCTGACGATGAAGAACACCGGCAGCAGGCAGCCCCACAGCCCCAGCTCGATGCCGGCCCGCACCCCGTCGCCGGCCATGGCTGCCAGGCCCCAGGCATAGGCCCAGAGGGCGACCAGGCCCAGCCCCAGGGCGGCCAGCAGCGCGTAGGCGTGGGAACGGTCCGGTGCGAAGCCCCGGGGCTGGGGCCAGGTCACGGCCCGGGCCAGGGCGACCAAGCCCCACAGCCAGCCGAGGGACGCCACCACCAGGCCGGACACGGCCAGGGGCGCCGCCAGCAGGCCGCCCCAGAAGAGCAGCCAGCCGCCTGCCAGCAGAGCGAAGGCCGGCAGGTACTGGCCCCGCGTCAGGGCCGGGGCGCTCACCCACTTGGGCAGGGCCGTCATGAGAAAGCCGAAGATGAAGGGGGGGAACAGGCCGAACAGCATCAGGGCCCCATGCAGCCAGATGCCGGGCAGGGCCCAGGCCGGAGCCCCATAGAGTCCGGCATAGCGGCCGCCCAGGTCCGCCGCCCAGAACAGCACCGCCAGCAGGCTCTGCAGGGCGCCGAGGGCGAACATGACCCGGTGGGGGGCGCTGAAAAAGGCCTTGAACATGGAATCTCCGAAAAATCAGGCAGCCGTGGCGAGTTGCTCGCCGATATGCCGCAGGTGCCGCCGATAGACCTGCAGGCAGCGCCAGAGGTTCACCAGCAACCACAGGTTGGACAGCAGCAGGGCCAGTCCGGCCGGCCAGGCGAACCAGGCGGGGCGGACCACGGCGGCCAGCAGCAGGGCCAGGGAAGCGGCATGGGCCGCCATCTGCCGCGCCATGGCGCTCTCGGCCAGGATGCGCTTCATGTTCGGCGCCAGCACCCGGCCCTGGCCCGCGTTCTGCAGATGCAGCCAGATGAGGAAGGGCACGATCTTGTACAGCATGCCGGTGATCACCGACATGAACCCGCCCACCAGCAGGAGCATGCCCAGCAGCAGGGGCAGCCCGGGCCACAGGCCCAGGGCCGGCCACAGCTGCCCCACCGCCCACAGGGCCGCCCCGCCGACGGCGCAGGCCAGCCCCAGCCGCCAGTAGCGCTGGGTGGCATCGAGCCTGGCCCGCTTGCTGCGCACCAGCAACCACAGGGTCGCCAGGGCAAAGGTGCCGCAACCGGCCGCCACCAGGGCCGCCAGGAGGGGGGCGCCGCCCCAGCCGGCCGCCTCGGCGCCGCTCCACAGGGCCAGCAGCAGGAACAGCAGGGGCGCCAGGAGCCGGGTCAGCCAGCCGGGAAAAGCCGGCGTCAGGAGGAACATGGGCACCACCACGTAGGCGACGCCGGACAGCAGCAGCACGCCCCAGCCCACCAGGCCCCAGGCCAGGTGGATGCCGGTGATTTCCAGCAGGGGCCAGGACAGCCCCCAGGCCAGGTTGACCAGCATGGACAGGCCCAGCAGCACCGTCACGCCGAGGCCGGCCACGGCCAGCTTGAGGGCCCACTGGATGGTGCTGCCCATGGGAATCTGAACCAGGGCCCGGCCGACGGCAACGAGGAAGATAAGAATGCCGCCACCGAGACACAACAGGGCGCCCTGGAACAGTTCGCTGCGGTAGGTGAGGAAGGCCCCCACCAGGAACAGCAGCCCCAGGGTAAGCAGGCCGTGCACCGCCCGGGCCACGCCCAGGGGCCGGGCCACGCCGGCGCCGGTGGCCACCGGCAGGATCTGCAGCAGGGCACCGACCATGGTCTGCAGCATGAAGCCGGCCGTCAGCAGGTGGGTGAAGGCCAGGGCGCCGGCGGTCCAGCGGGAGGCCAGCAGCTCCGGCCCGAGGAGCAGCAGGAGCAGGCCGGCGGCCGCCGCGAACAGGGGGGCGCTGAGGAAGAAGCGCAGGGGCGCCGCCAGGGGCGGGGCCTGGTCGAAGGACAGCATGGCTTGCATGGGAAGCGTCCTGGGCGGCGGCGTGACGATCAGCGGCGACGGGCCGGCGCCAGGGACCTCAGGCCGCCACCTTCCAGATGAGAATCTCCACCGTGCCGTCTTCTGCGGTCTGGGAACGGTAGGTATAGCCGTTGTTCACCAGGGTGCGGTACAGGGGATGGGGCTCCCGGTAGAGCAGGAGCAGCATCTTTTCCCCGTCCTTCAGCTCATCCAGGCCCTCCATGGTGCGCACGAAGGGTTCGGGCGGCTCCATCATGCGGGCATCCACCACCAGGGTGGCTTCGTCGCGGGCACTCATGACTGGGCACTCCCGGTGGTCTTCTGCAGCAGGGGCAGCAGCTCACCGGCATGCCCGGCCAGATGTTCGTCGCACATGGGATACAAGACGTTTTCTTCCTTCAGGTTGTGCTGCTGCATGAGGATCAGCAGGGTCTCGGCCGCCCCCAGGTAGTCGTCCTGGTCGCCGGCGGCCAGGGCCTGGCGCGCCTCGTCCATGAGACTGCGCATCTGCACATGTTCCAGCCGCATCATCTGGGTGGGCCCCATGCGGATGCCGGTGGCCTGCTCGAAGGCGGGAAAGAGGGTTTCCTCTTCCGCCTGGAAATGGGCCAGGGTGGCTTGGCAGAAATCGGCGAAGAGCTGGGCCGGCAAGGCCGGGTCGGGTTGGGCGAGGGACTGCTCCACGGCCGCGAACAGGTCGTCGCAGCGGCGGTGGTCGCCACTCATGTAGTCTCGGATGGGGGTCATGCCTGCTTCCTCTCTGGGGTTCAGGCAGATTCTGCCCAGCCCGGCAGGAGGACTCCTTGACTGGAATCAAAAGCGCCGGACAGGTGTCCGGCGCCGGGCGAAACAGGAGGGCGGGAGAGGCCGCTCAGCCGCGCAGGATGCCGACCTGCAGCTCGTCGAACCAGTTGATGAAGCGCTGCACGTCGGCCCCCTGGTAGATAGCGCCGTGCTGGGGGCAGAGCATGTCGATTTCCATCTGGGCCACCCGCTCGCACCAGCGGCGCTTGGCTTCGTTGGAACCCATCCAGCGACGGTGGAAGCCTTCGGCGTGCTTGATGTGGCGGTCAAAATCCTCGACGAAGAGGCCAGCCTCCTCGGGCGGCAGCAGGGCGGCGCCGACGTCGCCGGAGAAGTACATGCGGGCCTGGCGGTCGTAGAGGTGGAAATTGCCGGAGGAATGCAGGTAGTGGGCCGGCACCGCCGTCAGGGTGAGGCCGTTGAGGCCGATCTCCATACCCTCGTCGGGAATGGGCACGAAGGTGTCGCTGGTGCCGCCGAAATGGGGAATGAAGCTCTCCCAGAGCCAGCTGGTGTAGCAGTGCATCTTGGGATTGAATTCCAGCCACATGGCCAGGGAGGAGATGATGTCCGGGTCCTGGTGGGAAGCGAACAGGCCGACCACTGCGGACGGATCGAACTCGGCCGCCAGGGCGGAGAACACCGCCGGGAAAATCTCGGCGCCGCCCGGGTCCAGGATCAGCCCCTGGACGCCGTTGGCCACCAGGTACTCATTGGTGTCGATGAGGGAGTCGGGACGTTCCGGATCGCGCACGATGGCCACCCACTTGTGGGTGCCGTCCTGAAAGATGGTCTGGGTCTTTTTCATTATCTCCCCCCGAAGAAGCTGGATTTTTTCAGGGTCTCCAGGGAACCGCGGATCTCTTCGACAATGCCGTCGAACTCGCCGGAAACCTGGGCCAGGGCCCCGGTAAAGCTTTGCCCGTAGGCGGCTTCGATCTTGGCCGACTTGGCCAGCACGCCGCCCAGCTCCACCAGCTGGAAAGCATCTTCCAGGGCCAGCTTCAGCTCGCGCCGCAGGCGGGAAAGGGTCTCGCGCCGCACCTGGGCCTCCCGGTCGCGCCGCCGCAGCACCTCTTCCAGGCGGGCGTTGCCGCCGGAAAGCTGGACACCGGCCGCCAGCAGGCGGGAATAGCGGGAATGCTGCAGCAGGCGGGACACTTCCACCACGGAGGCGTGGATCAGCTGGCGCAGGGACTCCATCTGGGTCCGCAGGTCCCGGGAGAAGACTCGCAATTCGTTGGAGAGAACGCCGAAGCCGAGGGCGGCACTGCCGGCCCGCTTGGCCAGGAAGATGGCGTTCAGGGCCATGATGTTGATCTTGAAGGCGACGGCCACCACCGCCTTGATCTGTTCGTTGATGCGCACGATGCGCAGCAGGTCCAGGGACGCCCCGGCAGTTCCTTCCGCGGCACGAATGCCGGAATGGGATGCCGGGTAGGTGTCGGAAACCTGCAGCGCCGTGGAGGTCATGTGAAGACGGGTTTTTCGCCAGTCAGCAGATAATGCATCAATTCTCGCACGGGGCGAATGGCGGAACCAAACGGCAGGCTGGAGGCGCCGCGGAAGAAAAGGCCCTTCTGCACGTCGCCGGTGACGGCGGCAGCCAACTGGTTGTCGATGCAGAACTGGCCATGCTTGGGGTTGCTGTCCCGCAGGCCGCACTGCAGCAGGCAGTCCCAGGCCAGGGTGCATTTGTGCTCCTTGCCGGCGGCGGCAGCCATGAGCTTTTCTTCCCGGTTCAGGTACTTTTCCAGCCAGGGGGTCTTCACTGCCCGGGCCGGCAGGCCGGCACAGCTCATGAAGTCCACCACGTCCTTGTCCTTGGCGCCGGCCAGGACCTTCTTGAATTCGATGTCGGCGTCGCCCTCTTCGGCCACGGCGAAGGCACTGCCCAGCTGCACGGCGGCAGCGCCCATGTCGATCAGCTCCCGCACCCGTTCGTGGCTGTTGATGCCGCCAGCCGGAATCAGGGGAATCTTCTCGGAAGCAATGCCCATTTCCTCGAAGGCTTCCAGCACGCCGGGGATGACCACCTCGAAGTTGAAGCGGGGATCGTTCACATCCTCCTTCTTGGCGGCACCCAGGTGGCCGCCGGCGTAGCGGGGATGTTCGATGACGATGGCGTCGGGGAGGCGGTTCTTGCGCATCCATTTCTTCAGCAGCAGCACGATGCCGCGCACGTCGGAAAGAATGGGCACCAGGGCCACGTCCGGGTAGCCCTCGGTCAATTCGGGCAGATCCAGGGGCAGGCCGGCACCCATGACGATGGCCTCGGCGCCGGACTGACAGGACTGACGCACGTAATCCTGGTACTGGGTCACCGCCCGCATGACGTTCACGGCGATGACGCCGCGGCCCTGGGCGATGTCCTGGGCCATCTTGATTTCCCGGTCGAGGGCGATCAGGTTGGCCTTTTCGATGGCTTCCCGGTTGCGGGAACGGCCGGTCTCGGCCATCAGGTCCGGGTGGTGGCGGCGCAGATCGACGCTGGCGATGGTCCCCACCCCGTTGAGGGAGGCGACGGTACCAGCCAGGCGGTGGGCGGAAATACCGACCCCCATTCCCCCCTGGACGATGGGCACCAGGGTCTTACCTTTGATTTTGAGAGGGGGGAAAGCGGTGGAGCTCATCGAGTCTGGGGCCTAAAAACAAAGCCGCCCACGATATCACAATCCGGGATGCTTGGCTTGATCTGGATTAAGCCTTTTGTCGTAGCTCCCCCGCCGGGCTTTCCCCTTCCCATGCCTGCCTCAGGGTTCCAGCACGTAGGTGCCCGGCGCCGGCGCCAGGGCCGGAAAATCCTTGTGGGGCTTGGGCGGGGCCACCAGGGCGCCACTCTTGGGCACCAGCCACTGCACCCAGTCCTCCCACCAGCTGCCAGGACGCTTCTCGGCCGCCGCTTCCCAACGCTCGATATTCTCGCCCCGCTCCGGCTCGCCCACCCAGTAGCTGCGCTTGGGCGGATTCACCGGCGGATTGACGATACCGAGGATGTGGCCGGAAGTGGACAGCACGAACCGGGTCGGCGCACTGACGTACTTGCGGATGCGATAGCACTGGCGCCAGGGGGCGATATGGTCGTCCTCCGCCGTCACTGCATAGAGAGGCTGGGTGATGCGTTCCAGGTCGATGGCCTCACCGCCGATGGTAAGGGCATCCTTCTTCACCAGATTATTGTTGAGGTACATCTCCCGCAGGTAGTAGGAATGCATGGCGTAAGGCATGCGGGTGCTGTCCACGTTCCAGAACAGCACGTCGAAAGGCGCCAGGGGCTCGCCGTAGAGGTAGCTGTGCACGTAGTAGTGCCAGATCAGGCTGTTGGAACGCAGCATGCGGAAGGAGGACATCATTTCCTTGCCGTCGAGGTAGCCCTTCTTGGCCATGGAATCCTCGATCCACTTGACGCTGGCCGGATCCACGAAGACCTCGATGTCGCCGGGACGGGAGAAATCCGTCAGGGTGGTGAACAGGGTCCAGGAGGACACCGGCACCTTGTCGGCACTGCCGAACTTGCGGTTGGCCCAGGCCATGTAAGCCGTCAGGGTGGTGCCGCCGATGCAGTAGCCCACCGCATTGACCTGAGGCACCTTGCAGATGGTGCGGGCGGCTTCCATGACCTCATGCACGCCCTCAGTCACATAGTCTTCGTAGGTGACCTGGGACATGTCCTCGGTCGGATTTTTCCAGCTGGTGATGAAAACCGTGAAGCCCTTCTCCACCAGATAGCGCACCAGGCTCTTCTTGGCGGTCAGGTCCAGAATGTAGAACTTGTTGATCCAGGGCGTGACGATGACGATGGGCTGTTTGTAGACCTGGGCCGTGGTCGGGGTGTACTGGATCAGTTCCACCAGGCGGTTGCGGAACACCACCTGGCCGGGCGTGGTCGCCAGATCGACGCCGACCTTGAAGGCATCCTCGTCCACCATGCGCACGGTGCCGGACTGGCTGTCCTTGAGATAGTTCTCCATGCCCCGGGCCAGGGACTCTCCCTTGCTCTCGACGAACTTGCGCAGGGCCACCGGGTTGGTCCAGAAGAAATTGGTGGGCGCCACGGCATTGAGCCACTTGCGCAGCCAGAAGGCGGCGCGGCGGCGCTCCTTGTCCGACAGTCCGGGGGTCTCGAAGTACATGTCCTCCAGCCGGTGGGTCATGGCCAGATACCACTCCTTCATGATGTCCCAGGTCGGGGACTGCTCCCATACCGGATCTGAAAAACGGCTGTCATCCTCGTGGGGGCGCACCACATCCTCGGAAGGCAGGCCCAGGGCCCGGCGCATGACGTGGGCCTGGAGGGCCAGCAGGTCGCCGGAAAGACCCGTCATGACGCGGCTCAGCTCCTGGGGATGCATCAGCCAGGCGGCCTGGGCATTGAGCATGGAGGTGGTGATGCCAAAAGGATCGACCTGCTTCTCCAGTTTCTCCCCCATGTCTTCCAGGGGACTGGCTCCCGAGAGGTTGATGCTCTTGTGGTGCTTGGAGGAGGAAGCTGAATTGGGGTTGGCCGCCATGGTTTTCTGCCTTTTTAGGACTGACGCTGGAAGAGGAATTTTATATCAAACTATGACAGGGTCGTTGCAACGGGCTACGGCCACATTGGCCCAGCCGTAGCGCTGTTCGATGGCATCGCGCAGGGCCTCGGCAGCCTCCGGCTCGCCATGGACGACCCGCACCTGGCCCGGCGCCCGGGAAAAGTGTCCGACCCAGTCCAGCAGCGCCTGCTGGTCCGCATGGGCGGAGAGGCCGCCGATGGTATGCACGTCCGCCCGCACCGGCACGATCTGGCCGAACAGGCGCACGGTCCGGGCCCCATCCACCAATCGACGCCCCAGGGTGCCAGCCGCCTGGAAGCCGGTAATCAGCACCGTGCTCTCGGGACGGGGCAGGTTGTAGGCCAGGTGGTGCTTGATGCGTCCCGCATCGCACATGCCGCTGGCGGAGATGATCACGGCGCCTTCCCGGATGTCGTTGAGGGCCATGGACTCTTCCACGTCGGCGGTGAAATGCACCCGCACCGCCTGGGGATTGGCTTCCTGCCAGGCCATCAGGTCCCGGGTTTCGTCGTCCCACAGATGGCGGTACTTGAGGGTGATGCGGGTGGCCGCATCGGCCATGGGGGAATCCACGTAAATCTTCAGGTGGGGCAGCCGCCCCTGCCGCACCAGACCGCCAAGGACATAGAGGATTTCCTGGGTCCGCCCCACGGCGAAGGCGGGGATGATGATGTTGCCGCGCTTCTCGCCGAACGTGTGCTCAAAGGCCCGGATCAACTCCGCCTCGGTATCCTCCAGGGGCCGGTGCACCCGGTTGCCGTAGGTCGATTCGATGCAGAGCAGGTCGGCCTCGGCGATGAACTCGGGGTCCCGCAGCACGGGGCGCCCCGGCTGCCCCAGGTCGCCCGAGAACACCAGCTTGCGCGGACCGTCGGCCGTGTCGATCTGCACCTCCAGAATGGCCGACCCCAAAATGTGACCCGCATCCCGGAAACGCACGCTGACACCGGATGCCGGATGCAGGGGGGTGTCGTAATCGACGGCACGCAGCAGCTTCAGGCACTCCTGGGCCTGGGTCACCGTATAGAGCGGCGGCTGCAGACCGCGCCCGCCGCGGCCGGAGCGGTGGCTGCGACGCAACTGCCACTCCGACTCCTTCTCCTGGATATGGGCCGAATCGAGCAGCAGCACCTGCAGCAGGTCGGTCGTGGCGGCGGTGGCGTAGATGGGGCCGCGATAGCCCAGCATGGCCAGGCGCGGCAGCAGTCCGGAATGGTCGATATGGGCGTGGGTCAGCAGGACGAAGTCCAGATGGCGCACGTCAAAAGCCAGCGCGCGCTGGTTCTTGCCGTAGGCATCGCCGCCCCCCTGGAACATGCCGCAATCCACCAGGAAGCGCAGCCCTTCCATTTCCACCAGGGTGCACGACCCGGTGACCTCACCGGCCGCACCATGCATGCTGACCTGAATCTTGCCCTGCAGCGACATCGATACACTCCTTGCGTTTATGCCATTCTCGCCCCAAGAGTGGCTAGGGTTTTGACTTCCGTCAAAACTGACTTAGGATGGGGCCTAGAGATTTTTTCCCATAGAGGAGCCCCTCACATGTTCAAGCACATCCTACTCCCTACCGACGGTTCCGAACTCTCCCGCGAGACGGCCAAGAAGGCGGTCTCCTTCGCCAAGGAATGCGGCGCCCGCATTACCGCCTTCTACGCCAAGCCCGAGTATCCCGTCACCTACTACGGTGAAGGTGCTCTGATCGATCCGACCACGCCGGAGAAATTTGCCGAACTGGCCGACAACCAGGCCAACGAATTCCTGGGTCAGGTGGAGCAACTCTGCCAGGCCAATGCCGTACCCTGCACCACGGTCGCCGTCACCAGCGACATTCCCTATGAGGCCATCATCGAGACGGCCGAAAAGTCCGCCTGCGACCTCATCTTCATGGCCTCCCATGGCCGCAAGGGCATCACCGGCCTGTTACTGGGCAGCGAGACCAACAAGGTCCTGACCCACTCCAAGGTGCCGGTGCTGGTGTATCGCTGATCCCGGATCAGTTGCCGCAAATGAAAAAGGCCTGGAAATTCCAGGCCTTTTGCTTTGACGGAGACCGGATTACTTCTGACCGGGCTTCTCGTTCATTTTCTTGCTGAAATAGACGCCGAAGTAGGCGCCCATCACCACCACAAAGCCGATGGTGAAGAGACTCAGCAGACCGATATCAGTGGAAAACAATTCCTTCCAAGCCATGGTGTTACCTCCCGTTATTAACGATTAGAAGAAGAAACCGGTGCGGTCACTTTCATAGACAGCGACTCTTGCTTTTCCATTGCCCACTCGGCGGACAGACGCCAGTTGCCGGATTCGTCCTCAAGACGCACCAGCCAGCGATTGCCGACGATGGGATTATTCAATTTGCCACTATAGGCGCCCTGACCATCGGATGCCAGGGTAATTTCCTGATCGAATCCGGCCTTGGCCGGGTGGGCCAGTTTCAGGCGCACATTCTCCGGCAGGGCCGCACCCTGGGTGCTCGTGAGCAGGACGCGGAAGCTGCCGTTGTTACCGGCGAAGACTTCCGCCTGGAGCCCCAATTCCTCGGCCCTGCGATCCCGCTGAATGACCTGGTTCACCTCCAGGCCCTGCTTGTAGTAATCGTCCGCCACCAGGCCGTCGTTGCTCTTGATGGCAAGCCAGACGGTGACGATGCCTGCCAGGATGACAGCGACAGGGCCGGCAGCCAGGATCCAGGGCCAGGGCTCGCGGTACCAGGGTTGTGCAGCAGTTCTCATAGGGGCTCGCTTGAAAAATCAGGGAAGCATGAAACTGGCCTTTTCACTGACGCGCACCTTGTCGTGATTCTGGGCCTGGATTTCAAAGAAAATATGGTTGGCACCCTTGGTACCGGACTCGGGCGGCACACGCACGGACACCAGGACCGACTCGGTGGTGGCGGCAGGCACCTCGACGATGCGCTCGCCGATGATCTCGGCCCCCGGCAGCCCGCTGACGCTGAGGGCATAGCGCCGCGGCGCTTCTTCGGTGTTCATGATGCGCAGAGTGTAGATGTTCTCGATGCGCCCGTCGTCGGCTTCCCGGGCCAGGGTCGCGCGGTCGCGGATGACGTCCACCTTGAGCGGAATGCGGGTACCGAGCCCCCAGGCTGTCGCCAGGATGATCATGCCGAGAATGGCAGAATAGAGCAGCACCCGGGGCCGCATCACATGGGCCACCATTTCCTTGGGCGTGTAGTGCTTGGCCAGGGCATTCTCCGTGGAGTAGCGGATCAGGCCCCGCGGATAGGACATCTTGTCCATCACCTCGTCGCAGGCGTCAATACAGGCGGAACAGCCGATGCACTCGTACTGCAGTCCGTTGCGGATATCGATACCGGTCGGACATACCTGAACGCAGATGCCACAATCGACGCAGTCGCCCTTGCCCTCGCTACGGGGGTCGATCCCTTTCTTGCGCGCGCCCCGCGGCTCACCCCGTTCCGGGTCATAGGTGATGATCAGGGTATCCGGATCGAACATGACCCCCTGGAAACGGGCATAGGGGCACATGTACTTGCACACCTGCTCCCGCAGGAAGCCGGCCTGCATGTAGGTGAAACCGGCGTAAAACAGGATCCAGAAGATTTCCCAGGGGCCGAAGCCGAAGGAAGGAATGGAGGCCACCAGCTCCTTGACGGGGGTGAAATAGCCCACCAGGGTAAAACCGGTCCACAGCGAAAGGATCAGCCACAGGGCATGCTTGGTGGTTTTCAGGCGCAGTTTGCGCCCATCCAGCGGCCCCTTGTCCAGCTTCATGCGGGCGGGCCGGTCACCTTCGACCTTGGCTTCTATCCAGAGAAACAGTTCGGTGTAGACGGTCTGGGGGCAGGCATAGCCGCAAAAGAGCCGCCCGGCCACCGCAGTAAACAGGAACAGGGCATAGGCGGAAATGATCAGCAGCAGCGCCAGGTAAAAGACATCCTGGGGCCAGAACACCATGCCGAAAATATAGAACTTGCGCTCGACCAGATGGAACAGGACCGCCTGGCGGCCATTCCAGTCGACCCAGCAGAGCCCGTAGAACAGGGCCTGGGTGAGGAACACCATCCCCCAACGCCAATTGTTGAAGAGGCCGGAGGCGGCCCGCACGTAGATCTTCTTGTGCTTTTCGTAGAGAGACCCATTCGCTTCCGGTACAGCTGAATTGCCGTTCTCGATCTGGCTCATTGCTTGCTCTTAACGTTTATCAGAATCGCAGTACCGGGTCATGCCCGCACTGCGATTTTGATACAGGTCACAGCTCATGCACGGTGAAAAAAAAGCGCGGCACAGAATCTCTGCACCGCGCTTCCTTTTGACTACAGCATTACTTCTTCTCGGCGCCGGACAGGCTCAGCACGTAGGCGGCCAAGATGTGCACCTTGCCTTCACCCAGGAAGTCCTTCCAAGCCGGCATGCGGTTGTTGCGGCCGTTCTTGATGGTCTCGGTGATGGTAGCCTCGGAGGAGCCGTACAGCCAGACCTTGTCGGTCAGGTTGGGGGCGCCCAGAGCCGGGGTGCCGGTAGCTTCCGGACCATGGCAGCCGGTGCAACCGACGGTACCGAAGGCTTCCTTGCCCTTGGCGGCCAGCACGGCATCGTGCGGCAGACCGGACAGGGAGCGGACGAAGTTGGCCAGGTTCTTGATGGTCTCGTCGCCCAGTTGAGCGTGAGGAGGCATCACACCGTTACGACCTTCCAGGATGGTGGTCTTGACGGTATCGGCCTCACCGCCCCACTGCCAGTCGGCATCGGCCAGGTTAGGGAAGCCCTTGGAACCGCGGGCATCAGAACCGTGACACTGGGAGCAGTAGGTCAGGAACAGGCGCTTGCCCATTTCGTTGGCTTCCTTGTCGGCAGCAACAGCCTTCAGATCCATCTTCAGGTACTTGTCGTAGATGGGACCGTAGGTGTCGTCAGCCTTCTTCACTTCAGCCTTGTACTGGCCAACGGAAGACCAACCCAGCACGCCCTGGAACTTGCCCAGGCCGGGATACAGGGCCAGATACACCAGAGCGAAGACGATGGTGATGTAGAACATCCACTTCCACCAGGCAGGCAGAGGGTTGTTGTACTCAGCCAGAGTCTCGTCCCACACGTGCCCGGTGGTATCCGTGGAGCCCTTGTGGACGCTCTGAAATTTCAAGAAAATGCCGCAGCCGATGATAGACACCAGCGAGATTACGACGACGTACAAGTTCCAAAACTCGCTAACGAAATCGCTCATGATGTTTTCCTCTCTTCTTTGCGGGAGAGATCGGTGATCACTTCCGCATCGTCATCTGCGAAGGGCAAGTTGGCCGCTTCGTCAAAGCCCTTGCGGGCCCCCTTGCCATAAGCCCACCAGACGATGCCGACGAACGACATAAATGCCAGCACCGTCACGATGGAACGCAGATCGTTGATGTCCATACCTTACTTGGTGTTCTTCAGGGCAGTGCCCATGCCTTGGAGGTAGGCGATCAGAACGTCGAGCTCGGTCTTGTCGCCAATCTCGGCCTTGGCACCGGCAATCTCCGCGTCGGTGTAAGGAACACCGACCTTGCGCAGAGCCCGCATCTTGGCCTCGATGTCGGCACCCACGCTGTCCTTGGCCTTGCTCTTGGCCAGGAAGGGGTAAGCCGGCATGTTGGACTCAGGAACGACATCGCGAGGATTGTTCAGGTGAGCAACGTGCCACTCGTTGGAGTAACGCTCGCCAACACGGGCCAGATCGGGACCGGTACGCTTGGAACCCCACTGGAACGGGTGGTCATAAACGAACTCACCAGCAACAGAGTAGTGACCATAGCGCTCGGTCTCGGCCCGGAACGGACGGACCATCTGGGAGTGGCAGTTGTAGCAGCCTTCCCGGATATACACATCGCGGCCAGCCAGGCGGACAGGATCGTAAGGCTTCACGCCTTCAACCGCCTGGGTCGTGGACTTCTGGAAGAAGAGCGGAACGATTTCCAGAGCGCCACCGAAACTGATCACGATGACGGTCAGAACGATCAGCCAACCAGCGTTCTTTTCGATTTGTTCATGCGTAAGCATTTGTAGCGTTCTCCCTGATTAAGCGTGATGAGCGGCAGGGGCCATGATGCGCTCGTCGGCGCCTTGGCTCTGACCGATGGTCTTCAGCACGTTGTAGAACATGATCAGCATACCGCCCAGGAACAGAACACCACCAACCAGACGGATGGTCCAGAACGGGTAGGAGCCCTTCACCGCTTCGACGAAGCTGTAGGTCAGGGTGCCATCAGGGTTGAAGGCGCGCCACATCAGGCCTTGCATCACACCGGCGATCCACATGGAAGCGATGTACAGCACCACGCCGATGGTAGCGATCCAGAAGTGCACGGTGACCAGCTTGACGCTGTACATCTGCTTGGCGCCGAACAGGCGGGGGATCAGGTAGTACAGGGAGCCAACGGAAACCATCGCCACCCAGCCCAGAGCACCAGCATGCACGTGACCAACGGTCCAGTCAGTGTAGTGGGACAGGGCATTCACGGACTTCACGGACATCATCGGACCTTCGAAGGTCGACATACCGTAGAAAGACAGGGAAGTGATCAGGAACTTCAGGATGGGATCGTCACGCAGCTTATGCCAGGCGCCGGACAGGGTCATGATGCCGTTGATCATACCGCCCCAGGAGGGAGCCAGCAGGATCAAGGAGAACAGCATGCCGATGGACTGGGTCCAGTCGGGCAGGGCGGTGTAGTGCAGATGGTGAGGACCTGCCCACATGTAGGTGAAGATCAGGGCCCAGAAGTGCACCACGGACAGGCGATAGGAGTAAACCGGACGCTCAGCCTGCTTCGGCACGAAGTAGTACATCATGCCCAGGAAGCCGGCGGTCAGGAAGAAGCCCACCGCATTGTGGCCGTACCACCACTGCACCATGGCATCCTGCACGCCGGCGTAGGCGGAGTAGGACTTCAGCATGGAGACCGGGATTTCGGCGCTGTTCACCAGGTGCAGCAGAGCCACAGCCAGGATCATGCCGCCGTAGAACCAGTTGGCAACGTAGATGTGGCTAACCTTACGCTTGATCAGGGTACCGAAGAACACCAGGGCGTAGGCAACCCACACCAGGGTGATCAGGATATCGATCGGCCATTCCAGTTCGGCATATTCCTTGCCGGTGGTGATACCCAGGGGCAGGCTAACAGCAGCCAGCAGGATGACGATCTGCCAGCCCCAGAACGTAAAGGCAGCCAGTCCGTCGGAGAACAGACGAGTGTGGCAGGTACGCTGCGCCACCCAGTAGGAGGTTGCAAACAGCGCACAACCGCCAAAAGCAAAAATCACTGCATTGGTATGCAGCGGACGAAGACGACCATAGGTCAACCAGGGCCCGAAATTGAGCTCCGGCCAGACCAGCTGGGCGGCAATGATGACACCGACAAGCATGCCAACAATGCCCCAGACTACGGTCATGATGGCAAATTGCCGTACTACCTTATAGTTGTATGTGGATTGCGTTTCCGACATGGACCCACCTCTCGACTAGGAAAAGATAATCTTCATGCCACCTCCCTATGAACCCTTGGGCAGCATCGCAGGGATGCTATTGTAGCGGAGCCCCGCGCCTTTTGACATAGATCAAGCCGTCTCGCACAAAGTCAAAAAGGCGGCGGACCACATCAAAAAAATGGGCAAAAAAAAGGGTGCGTTACAAACGCACCCCAACCCCAACAGAGAAACAAACTTGGCGAAGCCCCCAACAAAATGAGGGACTTCCAAAACGAGAAGGATTCTCTCTGATGCCCCGTTTGGGATTGTTGACCCAGATCAAACCAGGGTTATTTCTCCCCCGCCCCCTCCTCCGCCCCCTTGGCAGTCGCAGCCCCATCCCGCTTCCCGGGCAGTTCGTCGTCCATCAGGATGCGGTAGGCGGGCCCCTCCAGATCGTCGAACTGGCCGTTGCGCACCGACCACCAGAAGGCGACGCCAATGGCGAAGACCAGAACGACCGAGAGGGGAATCAGCAGATACAGGCTTTCCATGGACGAAACTCCGCTAAAGGGGGCGTTGCAGCCGCAGGGAATTGAGCACTACCAGCAGGGAACTGCCGGACATGCCGATGCCGGCCATCCAGGGCGTGATGAAACCGAACATGGCCAGAGGCAGGGCGATGAAATTATAGGCAAAGGACCATACCAGGTTCTGCCGGATGATGCGTAGCGCCTTGCCGGAAAGGGCAATGCCGCGCCGCAGATGATCCAGGTTCTCCGACAGCAGGATCAGGTCGGCCTGGGTCCGCGCCAGCTGGGCGCCGCCGCCCATGGCCACGGACACCTGGGCCTGGGCCAGGACCGGGGCGTCGTTAACCCCATCCCCCACCATGGCCACCACGGCGCCGGCCTCCTGCAGGCGGGAGACAAAATCGTGCTTGCCCTGGGGCGAGACACCGCCATGGACGTCCTGGATGCCGAGCAGGGCGGCCACCCGGGCCGCCGCCTCCGGGGCATCGCCGGAAAGCAGCACCACCTGGCGCCCCGAGGCCAGCAGATCGGCCACCAGGGCCGGCGCCTCGGCCCGGATCTCGTCCCCCAGGGCGAACAGGGCAATCCAGCCGCTCGCCGCCCCCAGGGCAATCACCGTATCGCCCCGGGCGGCAAAGCCCCGGGCAGAGTCAGGCAGGGCAGCCCCCACCAGTTCGGCGACGAAGTCGGGACGGCCGATACGGTATTCGACACCGCCCAGCACCCCGGAAATGCCGCTCCCCGGAATACTGGTGACGACTTCGGTGCCATGGGGCCAGGCGGCCAGCTGCGCCGCCTTGCTGCGGAATACCTGGGCGATGGGATGCTCGGAAGCCCCTTCCAGCGCTCCCGCCAGCCGCAAACCGTCCTCGGCACCGACAGTCCCTAGCGGCAGGACCTCCAGCAGGCGCATGCGGCCCGAGGTCAGGGTACCGGTCTTGTCGAAGACGACATGGGTGGAGCGGGCCAGGGTTTCGATGGCATGACCCCGGGTCACCAGCAGCCCTTCCCGGGCCAGCACACCGCTGGCCACCGTAAGGGCGATCGGGGTGGCCAGGGAGAGGGCGCAGGGGCAGGTCACCACCAGCACGGAAACGGTGATCCACAGGGCCCGGGCCGGATCGATGAACCACCAGGCCAGGGCGACGGCCGCCGCCACCAGCAGCAGGGCGGCGACAAAACGGCTGGCGATGCGATCAGCCATCTCGACGATCCGCGGCTTTTCCATGGCCGCCCGTTCCATCAGGCGCACGATGGCGGAGAGCCGGGTGCCCTCCCCTACCTGTTCGACCCGCACCACCAGGGGGCTTTCCACATTGATGGCGCCGCCGGTGACTGTATCTCCGACCCGCTTGGACACCGGCAGGCTCTCACCGGTGAGGAGCGATTCATTGACCGAACTCGTCCCTTCCAGCACCCGCCCGTCGGAGGGAATGGTGCCGCCGGGACGCACCAGGACGACATCCCCCGCCCGCAGGTCGGCCACCACCACTTTGCCCGGCGTGCGGTCCTGGGGATAGGCGACGAGGCGCTCGGCAAAGGCCGGCAGCAGCTTGGCCAGGGCTTCGGTGACGCCGACGGCACGCTGGCGCGCATTCATTTCCAGGAATCGCCCGCCCAGCAGGAAAAACACGAACATGGTCACCGAGTCGAAATAGACCTCGCCGTCGGCGACGAAAGTGGCCCAGATGCTGGCGGCGAAGGCCGAACCGACGCCCAGGGCCACCGGCACGTCCATGCCGACCCGGCGGAACTTGAGGTCGCGCCAGGCATTGCGGAAGAAGGGGGCTGCCGAATAGAAGACCACCGGCAGGGTCAGCAACAGACTGGCCCAGCGCATCAGGGATTCGATATCCGCCGTCATGTCCCCTTCCGCCATATAGACGGGGATGGCGTACATCATCACCTGCATCATGCCGAAACCGGCCACCCAGACGCGCCACAGGGCGTCCCGGCGTTCCTTGCGGGCCAGCTCCTCGGTCCGGGCCGGATCATAGGGGTAGGCCCGGTAGCCGATGGCCGAGATGGCCGCCAGGATGTCGGAAAGCTTGATCTTGCTCTCGTCCCAGCGCACCCGGGCGCGGCGCGTGGTGTAGTTGATATCCACCCCGGCAACCCCGGGCAGATGGGAGATGTGCTGTTCGTTGAGCCAGATGCAGGCGGCGCAGGTAATGCCTTCCAGGATCAGGGAGGCTTCCCGCTCGTTCTCGCCCAGGGCGCGCACGAAACTTTTCTGGAAATCGGCGTGGTCAAAGAGGCGCAGGTTGTCCAGCACCTCGGGCAGGGCTTCCCGCTTCGATTCGGGCAGGGCATCCCGGTTGCGGTAGTAGTCGTCCAGGCCGTTGTCCACGATGGCCTGGGCCACCGCCTGGCAACCGATACAACACATGGCACGGGGAGATTCGGAGACCCGGACCGTCAGATCGACGTCATCCGGAACGGGCTGACCACAGTGGTAACAGGCGCCTTTGCTCATGGCTCGCAAATAAGAAAGGCGCGAGCATTGCCCGCGCCTTTGGGTGGGACTGACAGGCCCGCAGTATAAGTTATTTCGCCGCCATGCGAATGGCGCCGTCCAGACGGATCACTTCGCCATTGAGGTAGGAGTTCTCCACGATGTGGCGCACCAGGGCAGCGTATTCGGCCGGTTTGCCCATGCGGGAGGGGAACGGCACCATCTTGCCCAGGGAGTCCTGCACTTCCTGGGGCATGCCCATGAGCATGGGGGTTTCCATGATGCCCGGGGCGATGGTCATGACGCGGATGCCGCTGCGGGCCAGTTCCCGGGCGATGGGCAGGGTCATGGCCACGACGCCGCCCTTGGAGGCGGCATAGGCAGCCTGGCCCAGCTGGCCGTCGAAGGCGGCCACGGAGGCGGTACTGACGATGACGCCGCGCTCGCCCTGAGCATTGGGTTCGCCCTTGGCCATGACTTCGGTGGCCAGGCGGATCATGTTGAAGGAGCCCACCAGGTTGATGTTGATGACCTTGGCA
Source organism: Azospira sp. MPR-LB4 (assembly GCF_058809525.1). Classification (NCBI taxonomy): domain Bacteria; kingdom Pseudomonadati; phylum Pseudomonadota; class Betaproteobacteria; order Rhodocyclales; family Rhodocyclaceae; genus Azospira; species Azospira sp. MPR-LB4. Next base: position 3,188,471 of record NZ_CM179521.1, on the reverse strand, counting down.
AAGCTCTCCAGGCGATGGGGACCTTCCTTGCCCAGCACCTTCTCCGCCGGCGCCACGCCGGCGCAGTTCACCAGGCCATTGAGCTTGCCGAAGGTGGAGACGGCCAGTTCGACGGCCGCCTTGGCGCTGGCTTCATTGGTCACGTCGGTTTCGGCGAAGCGGGCATTGGCGCCCAGTTCCGCCGCCAGGGCCTCGCCGGCTGCCTTGTTCACGTCGGCCAGGACCACCTTGCCGCCGCCGGCCACGATCATGCGGGCCGTCGCGGCACCCAGGCCGGAACCACCGCCGGTAACAACGAATACGCTCTCTTTGAGTTCCATATTGTGTTCTCCTCGTCCTCAAAATAATGACCGACGGATTCTATAGCATTTCCAGACGGTAGCGTATGGAAATGCCGACCCGCCCCGAGTCGCCAGGGCAGACGGAAACAAAAAAAAGGGCAGCTCCGGAGAGCTGCCCTTTTTCCTGGAATTGGTGCCGGAGATAGGAGTCGAACCTACGACCTTCGCATTACGAATGCGCTGCTCTACCAACTGAGCTACACCGGCAAAAAACCATCCGGATTGCACATCCGGGGCCGCGAAGTTTATCCGAGACCGCAGGGCAATACAACACCGCCAGCCGGCCCGCCAGGCAAAGCGACGCCCTGCCCCGGTTCTCCGCCGCCGCGGCGGCCGCCACAGCAATTCCCGCTGCAACTCCCTTTCCCCTGGCCGCCTGACACCGGGTATAGTTACCGGTTGGCCCCAACCGAGCTCAGAACACCCCATGGACGAAATAAAAATCCGCGGCGCACGGACCCATAACCTGAAAAACATCAGTCTGGACCTGCCCCGCGACAAGCTGATCGTGATCACCGGACTTTCCGGCTCAGGCAAGTCCTCCCTCGCCTTCGACACCCTCTACGCCGAGGGCCAGCGCCGCTATGTGGAATCCCTCTCGGCCTACGCCCGCCAGTTCCTGCAGCTGATGGAAAAGCCGGATGTGGACCTGATCGAGGGCCTGTCCCCGGCCATTTCCATCGAGCAGAAGGCCACCAGCCACAACCCCCGTTCCACCGTGGGCACGGTCACCGAAATCCACGATTACCTGCGTCTGCTCTACGCCCGCGCCGGCACCCCCTATTGCCCGGAACACGGAGAGCCCCTGGAGGCCCAGACCGTGTCCCAGATGGTGGACCACGTGCTGGCCCTGCCGGAAGAGACCAAGCTGATGATCCTGGCGCCGGTGGTGGCCAACCGCAAGGGCGAGCAGCTGGACCTGTTCACCGAGCTGCGGGCCCAGGGCTTCGTCCGCCTGCGGGTGGACGGCACCATCTACGAGATCGACAACCTGCCCAAGCTGGCCAAGAGCCAGAAGCACAACATCGACGTGGTGGTGGACCGCCTCAAGGTGCGGGAAGACATGCGCCAGCGCCTGGCCGAGTCCTTCGAGACCGCCCTGCGCCACGCCGACGGCCGGGCCATCGCCCTGGAGATGGAGAGCAACCAGGAGCACCTCTTCTCCGCCAAGTTCGCCTGCCCCATCTGCTCCTATGCCCTGCAGGAGCTGGAGCCGCGCCTGTTCTCCTTCAACAACCCCATGGGGGCCTGTCCCAAGTGCGACGGCCTGGGGGTGATCCAGTTCTTCGACCCGAAGCGGGTGGTGGCCCATCCCGACCTGTCCCTGGCGGCCGGCGCCATCCGGGGCTGGGACAAGCGCAACCAGTTCTACTTCCAGATGATCGGCTCCCTCGCCGAGTACTACGGCTTCAGCGTGGACACGCCCTTCAGCGAGCTGACCGACGAAGTGAAGCAGGTGCTGCTCTACGGCAGCGACAAGGACCTGGTGCCCTTCCAGTACATGAACGAGCGGGGCAAGCTGGTGCTCAAGGAACATGCCTTCGAGGGCATCATTCCCAACCTGGAGCGGCGCTACAAGGAGACCGATTCCCTGGCGGTGCGCGAGGAACTGGCCAAGTACATCAGCAACACCACCTGCCCCACCTGCGAAGGCACCCGCCTGCGCCAGGAGGCGCGCCACGTCAAGGTCGGCAGCAAGACCCTGCACGAGATCAGCCATCTGCCCCTGGCCGAGGCCCGGGACTACTTCGAGACCATCCAGCTCACCGGCCACAAGGCCCAGGTGGCGGAGAAGATCCTCAAGGAAATCACCTCCCGCCTGCAGTTCCTCATCAACGTGGGCCTGGACTACCTTTCCCTGGACCGCTCCGCCGAGACCCTTTCCGGCGGCGAAGCCCAGCGCATCCGCCTGGCCAGCCAGATCGGCTCCGGCCTCACCGGCGTCATGTATGTGCTGGACGAGCCTTCCATCGGCCTGCACCAGCGCGACAACGACCGTCTGCTGCAGACCCTGCGCCAGCTGCGGGACATCGGCAACACGGTGATCGTGGTGGAGCACGACGAGGACGCCATCCGCACCGCCGACTACGTGGTGGACATCGGCCCCGGCGCCGGGGTACACGGCGGCGCCATCGTCGCCGAGGGCACGCCCCAGCAGGTCACCGACAACCCGGCCTCCATGACCGGCGACTACCTCTCCGGGCGCAAGAAAATCGAGGTGCCGAAGAAGCGCCGCCAGGCCGACCCGGAGAAGAAGCTCCAGGTCATCGGCGCCAAGGGCAACAACCTGAAGGACGTTTCCCTGGAACTGCCGGTGGGCCTCATGACCTGCATCACCGGCGTTTCTGGCTCGGGCAAGTCCACCCTCATCAACGATACCCTGTACACCGCCGCCGCCAAGCACCTCTACGGCTCCACGGCGGAACCGGCGGAGCACGAGGAAATCATCGGCCTGGATCACTTCGACAAGGTGATCAATGTGGACCAGAGCCCCATCGGCCGTACCCCCCGTTCCAATCCGGCCACCTACACGGGCCTGCTCACCCCCATCCGGGAGCTGTTCGCCGGGGTGCCGGAAGCCCGCTCCCGGGGCTACGGCCCGGGCCGCTTCTCCTTCAACGTCAAGGGCGGCCGCTGCGAGGCCTGCCAGGGCGACGGCGTGATCAAGGTGGAAATGCACTTCCTGCCGGACATCTACGTGCCCTGCGACGTCTGCCACGGCAAGCGCTACAACCGGGAAACCCTGGAAGTGCACTACAAGGGCAAGTCCATCTACGACGTGCTGCAGATGACCGTGGAGCAGGCCCGGGAATTCTTCGACCCGGTGCCGGTGGTGGCCCGCAAGCTGCAGACCCTGGTGGATGTGGGCCTCTCCTACATCACCCTGGGCCAGAGCGCCACCACCCTCTCCGGCGGCGAGGCCCAGCGCGTCAAGCTGGCCCTGGAACTGTCCAAGCGGGACACCGGCCGCACCCTCTACATCCTGGACGAACCCACCACGGGCCTGCACTTCGCCGACATCGAGATGCTGCTCAAGGTGCTGCATCGCCTGGCCGACCACGGCAACACCGTGGTGGTCATCGAGCACAACCTGGATGTGATCAAGACCGCCGACTGGCTGGTGGACCTGGGTCCCGAGGGCGGCGGCGGCGGCGGTCGCATCATCGCCGCCGGGGCGCCGGAAGCCGTGGTCAAGGTGGGCGAGAGCCACACCGGCCGCTTCCTCAAGCCCCTCCTGAGCCGCTGAGGAGAAGGCCGTGAGCACCTCTCCTTTCAAGGGCAAGACCGGCCTGGAGCGGCTGTGGAACGCCATGGGCTATTCCCGGGACGGCTTCAAGGCGGCCTGGCAGCACGAGGCGGCCTTCCGCGAGGAAGTGCTGCTGGCCCTGGTGGCCATTCCTCTGGGCCTGTGGCTGGGCAAGAGCGGCCTCGAAAAGGCGGCCCTGGTGGCCAGCATCCTCATGGTGCTGCTGGTGGAACTGATCAACTCCGCCGTGGAAGCAGTGGTGGACCGGGTCTCGCCGGAACGCCACGATCTCTCCAAACGGGCCAAGGACCTGGGCAGCGCCGCCGTTCTCATCGCCCTGGCCACCGCCGCCGCCGTCTGGGCCCTGGTGCTGTGGCCGTGAGGCCCTGACCAGCGCCGGCGGCTGCCGCCACAACGACAAAGGGCCGTTTCCGGCCCTTTGTGCTTTTCGGGGGACCATGGCCGGGAAGGCGCATGGATATTGCCGCCTGGCGATGCCAGGCCCGAAACCGGCGTCCTTGCTGCCCCTCAGGCCACCCGCTCCTGGCCACCCCGGCCCGGACGCAGCCTCAGGTCGGCTCCCAGCAGGGCGGCCAGGGCCAGGCTGAGGGCCCAGGCGAACCAGGCCGACCACAGCACGTGGGAAAGGAAGTGGGCCCCCTGGAACAGGCGCACCACGCCGAGGCCGGCGCCAAAGACCAGCCCCAGGGCCAGGGCCAGACGAGACCAGGTGCGGCCTGCCGGACGCAGGGCCACGCCCCACACCAGCCAGAGAAAGCCGGCCGCCGCATGGCCGGCCGGGAAACAGGCGCCAGCCTTGATGTCCGTCGGCCCCGGCACCAGCAGGCCCAGGTAGGGCGCGTAACCGCCAAATTCCAGCACGTCCCAGGGACAGTGGCGGTTGGTCAGGCTCTTCAGCAGGGAAACGCCGATGGGGATCAACACCATGCCCAGGGCCGCCAGCAGCGCATTGCGCCGGGGCAGCCAGTCCAGCTCGCCCTTCCAGCCGAGCCAGCAGGGCACCAGGGCGATGCACACCAGAGCGTAGGAAGCATACTTCATGCCGTGGTGCAGCACCCGCTCGAACAGCCAGTGGTGGTGCATGGGGAAATCTCCCAGGGCCGGGTCGTAGAGCCGCTGACTCAGGGCCAGGTCCAGGTCCGTGTTCTCGAATACTGCCAGCAGCAGTACCGCCAGCAGGGCCAGCAGCAGGGCCTGGGTCAGCAGCCAGCGGCGACCGGCGTGGCGTTCCAGCACGCCAGCCACGGGCAGGGGCAAGGAGGTGGCGTTGTCCATGGTCAGCTCCGGCAGCCGGCGGCCAGGTCCAGCTTGGCGTCGTAAATGCTGGTGCTGACGTCGAGCAGGCCGAGCACGGAATGGAAGATGTTGTCGTGGCTGGCCGGCTGGGCCGCCCGGGCCTTGAGGCAGGAGACATTGACCTTGAAGTCCTGGGCAAAGTTACGGGAAAGCCACATCACCATGGGCACCCGGGTCTGTTCCTGGGGCGCGATGCTGTAGGGCATGCCGTGCAGGAACAGATTGTTCTCGCCCAGGGACTCGCCGTGGTCGGAGAAGTACATCAGGCCCGTGTCGTAATCCTTGTCCTGGGACTTGAGGAAGTCGATGGTCTTGGCCAGCATGTGGTCGGTGTATAGCAGGGCGTTGTCGTAGGAATTGACGATCTGCTCCCGGCTGCACTGGCGCAGGTCGCTGGAATCGCAGGTCGGCGCGTAGCGGCGGTAGGCCTCCGGATAGCGCTTGTGGTAGGCCGGGCCGTGGTTGCCCAGCTGGTGCAGCACCAGCACCCGGTTGCCCTTGTCGTCGGCCAGCACCTTGTCCAGGTTGTGCAGCAACACTTCATCGAGGCAGCGCTCGCCGTCGCACAGGCCGGGGATGGCGGCATTGGTCAGGCTGTCGTTGGGCAGGCCTTCGCAGACGCCCTTGCAGCCGGACTGGTTGTCCCGCCACAGCACCTTGAAGCCGGCCCGGTCCAGCACATGCAGCAGGGATTCGCTGCCGCGGATCTTCTCCTCGTCGTAATCCCGGCGCCCCACGGGGGCGAAGATGCAGGGCACGGAGACTTCGGTGTTGGTGCCGCAGCTGCTGACCTGGGGGAAATTGATGACGTCGAGCTTGGCCAGTTCCGGCGTGGTCTGCCGTTCATAGCCGTTGAGCCCCCAGTTGGCGGCGCGGGCCGTCTCGCCGACGACGATGACAAACAGGGCCGGCTTGCTGCGGCCCTTCCAGGCCGCTGCCAGGGCGGCATCGGTGCCGATGGGCTGGCGCGGCCCCTGGGCCGCCTCGGCCTTGGCCACCCGGGACAGGGAATAGACCAGGTTGGCCGGGGTGATGAGGTAGCGGATTTCCTTGTGGTTGCGCATCAGGGAGGCGAAGTCCTGGAACACCAGGAACACCGCCCCGCCGCCCAGAACCAGGGCCAGCAGCAGGGAACCGGCGCGGATGGCCAGGGTACGGCCGAGACCGGCCTCCGGCAGGCGCACCCGGGACAGCAGCAACAGGGGCAAGCCCACCACCAGGGCCAGGTGGGGCAGGAGGGACCAGGTGAGCAACTCCCCCGCTTCCTTGACGTCGGTCTTGAGCACGTTGCGCAGCATGGAGGGATCAAGGTAGATGCCGTACTTCTCCATGTAGAAGCTGGCACAGCCCACCACCACCAGCAGCAGGGCCAGCACCGGCTTGGCGGTGCGGCGGCCCATCAGGGGCGCCAGCAGGACGAAATGAATGGCGCTGAGGAAGATGAACAGAGCGGCGGCAAAGCCCCAGGTGGACCACTGGCCGCCGTCCCGGCCGGCCATGGCCGCTTCCCAGAAGAGACGGTTGCCCGCCAGGCTGAAATAGACGCTGCCGAGCAGCGCCAGGGTGGTGCCGCCCACCGCCGGCTGCCAGTGCCGCCAGCGGCTCAGGCCCTGGCGCGAGCCCTGGTAGAACCAGAAGGCGAAGGCCAGGAGCAGGTTGACCAGAGTCAGTCCGGCCAGGATCAGTCCGGAAGGATTGGCCACCAGAGCGGGGGCGGGAGCGAATACGGCCATGGAGCGGCAACCTGATGAGGGAAATTGGCCGCAACTTTAGGCGCCGCCCCGTGAGGGACTGGTGAGGGAAGTGTGAGGAAAGTGTGAGGAAAGGTCCGGCACGGCCCCTGGCCGGAGGCGCCGGGGCGCCGCCGCCCGCCGGGAGCGGCAGCGCAGCCCCCGGGCGGCAGGAGGACTCAGGCGGCGGCAGCCGGTGACGGCCCCTGCAGGGACGCCCCCAGATCCACGCTGAGGACGGCGCCGCCGTCGGGGCCGTTGGCGGCAGCCGGCACCCAGCCGCAGGCGCGGCAGACGTGGGCCACCAGGGCCAGGCCGAGACCGTGGCCGGCGCCGGGACCGCGGCGGTAGAAACGGTCGAAGACCCGGGGCAGGTCGTCCGGGGCAAAGCCCGGCCCCTGGTCCGCTACTTCCAGCACGCTGCCCCGCAGGCGGCAGGTGATGGTGCCCGACTCGGTGTGGCGCAGGGCATTTTCCAGCAGATTGCGCAGCACCAGCTGCAGCAGGGCTGGGTCGGCCCGCACCAGGGCTGGCTCCGGCACCTCCAGGGCCAGCTGCACCGGCTTGGCGTACTGGTTGCCCAGAGACTCCCACAGGGACTGGATTTCCAGGGACAGGCGCAGGTCGTCCTGCAGCTGGGGCCGGGTCTCCCGGGCCAGCATGAGCAGGCTCTCGGCCAGACGGGTGATGCGGTCCGTGTTGTCCACGATGCGCCGGGAGCGGCGGTAGGAGGCCTCCGGCAGGCCGCCGGCGGCGCTGAGCATTTCCGCATCGGTGCGGATGGCGGTGAGGGGGGTGCGCAGTTCGTGGGAAAGGTTGGCGGTGAATTCTCGCTCCCGCTGCAGCAGTTCCGCCTGGCGGGCCTCCAGGGCGTCCAGGGCCTGGGCCACGGCCAGCACTTCCTGCTCCATGCCGGCCTGGGCGTAACTACCCACCTCCGGCACCTCGCCCCGGACCCGCCGGGCCAGCCACTCCAGGCGCCGGGTGAAGCGGCCGGAGAGGGCATAGACCATGGCCAGCACCACGCCGCCGATGATCAGGGCGCCGGTGACGATCACCGCCGTCACCGCATCGAGCCGCTCCTCGTGTTCCTCCACGTCGTAGCTGAGGATGAAGCGGGCGCCGCCGTCCTCCCGCACCGCCACGTGGAACTCCTTGTCGCCCTCGAACATCTCGTGATTGCCGATGGGCAGCCGGGCTAGGTTGTCCGGCACGCTGCCCGGCGGCGAGTGGGGCTCGAGCCGGTACAGGGTCATGGACGGGGTGTTGGGGAAGGCCGTCTCGGGCGAGGTATGCCACAGCTCGATGCTGTGTTCCACCTGGGTGGTGAGGAGGTTGTCGATGAACTCCTCCTCCATCTCGTCGAACATCAGGAGCAGGGCCACCGACTGGGCCAGGATGATGACCAGGGCCAGGGCCGCCACCCACAGGGCGATGCGCAGGCGCATGCTGGGCGCCTGGCGGTCGGCGGCCAGCTCCTCGGCGGAATGATTAGCGAGCGACAAGTTTGTACCCCAGTCCGTGAATGTTCACCACTTCCACCCCGGCCCCCTCTCCCAGGGCCCGGCGCAGGGTGTGCAGGACGCTGCGCAGGTTGTCGCTGGCCTCCTGCTCGTGGCCCCAGATGGCAATCTCCAGCTCCCGCCGGGAAAAGACCCGGTTCGGCTGCTGCAGCAGCAGGGCCGCCAGGCGCAGGGCCTTGGGCGGCAGGCGCAGGGCTTGGCCGGCCAGGCGCAGTTCCTGGGAGGTGGCGTCGTATTCCAGGGGCCCCTGGCGCCACACGCCCGCATCCTTGCGCGGCGCCGCCCGGCGCACCAGGGCCGTCAGGCGCACTTCCACCTCCTGCAGGGCGAAGGGCTTGACCAGATAGTCGTCGGCCCCGGCGTCGAAGCCGGCCAGCTTGTCCTCCAGGGTATCCCGGGCCGTCAGCATCAGCACCGGCAGGCTGCTGCCCTCGGCGCGCAGGCGCCGGGCCAGGCTGAGGGCGTCGCCGTCGGGCAGGCTGCGGTCGAAAACGGCGCAGTCGAAACTGCCGCCGGCCAGGAGGCGCCCCGCCGCCGCCAGGGAATCGGCGTAGTCGCACTGGTGCCCCCGGGATTCCAGGAATTCGTAGAGGTTCTCGGCGATGGACCGGTCGTCTTCGACGATGAGGATGTGCATGGCGCTGTCCGTGGCGGAAGGGCCCCATTATAGGGCGCCCGGACCGCCGTACGGCGAGCGGGCGAATCGTTCAATAAAATTGAACGGTTCCGCCAATTCTTATCGCTTTTCAGCCCTGGCCCGGGGCCCTAGGATGGTCGGCATTCAGGCTGGGCCCTGGCCGGCCCTCCTGCCACGATAAAACATGAAAGGAAATCAACGATGAAATCTCCCGCCGCCCCCGAGATCCTGGCCCAGGCCTTTCTCGACGCCCGCAGCTTCAACCGCTTTGCCGACCGTCCGGTGAGCGCGGAAACCCTGCAACAGCTTTACGACCTGGCCAAGTGGGGGCCCACCGCCATGAACTCCCAGCCGGCCCGCTTCGTCTTCGTCACCAGCCCCGAGGCCAAGGCCCGCCTGGCCCGGTCCCTCTCCCCGGGCAATGTGGAAAAGACCCTGGCGGCGCCGGTGACCGTCATCGTCGCCCAGGACACGGCCTTCTACGAGCACCTGCCGACCCAGTTCCCGGCCTACGACGCCAAGCCCATGTTCGAGGCCAACCCGGCCATGGCCGCCAGCACCGCCTTCCGCAATTCCAGCCTGCAGGGCGCCTACCTCATCGTCGCCGCCCGCCTGCTGGGCCTGGATGCGGGCCCCATGTCCGGCTTCGACGCCGCCAAGCTGGACGCCGAGTTCTTCCCCGACGGCCGCTGGCAGAGCAATTTCATCATCAACCTGGGCTACGGCGATGCCGCCGGCAACCACCCCCGGGGACCGCGCCTGCCCTTCGCCGAAGCCGCCCGTATCCTTTAGTCATTTTTTCGATCTAGATCAAACCCGGACGCCGCCGGCGCGCGTAGGGTAGCTCCCCATGGAGACCAAGCCCCACGCACCCGGCCACGCCCACTCATGCGGCACCTGTGGCCAGGCCATTCCCCTCAAGGACTGGCCCGGCACCATCGTCTGTGCGGCCTGTCTCGACCTGCGTCCCGCCGACAGCCCGGCCCACTGCCAGCACTTTTGCGGCGGCGAGGAACGGGAAGCGGGCGTCTGATCCCCGGTTTTCAGGCAACCTTCCACCAAGAGGTCCGCAGCATGGAATACCAAGTTCAACTCCGCCATTCCGCCGCCCCCGCCCTGGACAAGGCCAACCAGCTCCTGCTGCAGGCCCGGGAATACCTCTGTGCCGGCTGCAAGCGCGACTGCGAGCGCCGCCTGACCCAGTTCGGCCAGGTGCCCCAGTCCTGTCGCCGCTCCTGAGCCGGACCTCCCCCACCCGCGCCGGCCCTGCTGCGGCCGGCTTTTGACCCGCATCATTTTCAGCCCCGGAGACGGCGCCTAGAATGGCCCTGCTCATTTCTCCGGGTGCCCCATGATCGCCAAGCTTCTCCCTTCCCTGCGCACTTCCCTCCTCCTCGCCGCCGGCCTTGGCGCCCTGCTCTCGCCCCTGGCCGGCCACGCCGACGAACGGGGCAAGGAAATCTACGGCCCGTGCGCCGCCTGCCACGGCGAATTCGGCCAGGGCGGCAAGAAAGGCGAATACCCCCGCATCGCCGGCCAGCAGGCCAAGTACATGGAATCCCAGCTGAAGGCCTTCCAGAAGCGCATCCGGGTGAACATCCCCATGGTGCCCTACACCGAAGAGCGGGAACTGTCCCACGAGGACATGAAGATCGTCTCCGAATACGTTGCCGGCATCGAACTGCCCACCGCCATCCCCACCTTCAAGGACACGGACGACGCCTTGACCCGCCTGCAGGCCATGGAAAAGGTCATGATCGTGCCCCGGGAACCGGGCGACGTGGAGGCTGGCAAGGCCATCTACCAGAAGCAGTGCGCCGCCTGCCACGGCAAGACCGCCAAGGGCCGGGGCATGTTCCCCCGCCTGGTGGGCCAGTATTCCCAATACCTGAAGCGCCAGGTGGACCTCTACCTGAAGGGCGACCGCCCCCACGACGAGGAAACCACCCAGGGCGTGCTCAACACCCTCAAGCCCGAGGAAATCCAGAACATCATGGCCTATGTGACGGCGCTGCAGGAAGAAGTGAACAAGCAGTAGGAACGACCCATTGCCTCCGGCTCCATGCCGGAGAGGCAGCAAGGACGGCTCTTTCGGCCATGGGGTGGCTGGGAGGGCCGTTTTTGTTGGGGTGTAGCCGAGGTGGGTTTGAGGCCTTGTCGACGCTTCAAGCTTGGCGGGGTGTTTGGGCGCTGTGTTCCGCGCCTGACGCGCGGGTTACTTTCTTTTGCTTCGCCAAAAGAAGAGTAACCAAAGAAAAGGCGAGCCCGGTTTGGCGCCCCGCTCCGCGGGGTTCCCTGCGCTACTCGCTTCCGGCGGGGGCTGCGCAACTCGGCCTACGGCCTCAGACAGTGCTCGCCCTTTTCCCGCCGCAAGCTCCGTTGCTCGACGCCGCACAGGGCCAATGGCGGATACCTAGAACGTTCAGGACAAGCCAGCCACCTTACTGTTGTGGAAGGTTCAGGGGCGATCCGACTCGTCGTTGGCGGGCAAGAACTTTCGATACCGGAAAGGCACGGCCCAGCCGCCCAACAACACTTCAGCCACGCCTCGCAAGCGGTCCCGCACACCCAGCTTTGCGCAGACAAAACTCTCCTGGTGGCCCTCACGGAATACGCCGAAGAGTTCTATGGACGCCTCCGCATATGCCACTGGCACCATGACCCGCTGGACGTTGTAGAGCGACACCTGCATTCCCGGATATAAACCGCCAAAGCCGCGGTTGTGCACATAGAAGGGAATCCGGTTTGCGATCAGCATGCTTTCCATGACAGCAAGCTCTGATGCCGATCGGGGGGCGGCCAGGTGGAAGAATTCCATAGCTCAGTTTTTGCGCGGGCCAAATCGAAAGCTAGATGGGCCTAACGTGGAAGTGGGCGGCCTGCGCGGCTTTTCGCGCAGGCCCGCTCGACTGAAGGGTTATGCATCTCTTCGCACATGCGCGTTATGGATGATTGGGTTAATGCCATCAAGATGTCCGACAGTCTTTGCGAAGGAGCGAACGTTGCAGTTGAACTCAATATTTCCATCGAGGGCGACTGGATTGCCAGAATGCCTCGCGAACTGGTTGGCTGGGCCTTCTGGAATTGCTCCGCTGATGTAGAGAGACGCCACTTCGCCAGGGGCGATGACTTGTTTCTTCAGGATTGACGCATCTATGGTCGAACCGCCGAGCCAGAACCGAAAGCCAGCACGATCCAACTCGACGGGGAACGGCGAGAGATTGATGGCCATGAGCCACAGAGAGAACGAAGCTGACTCACCAAGATCAACGACCACCGAACTGTGGCGAGGCCGAAGATCGACATAGATCAACTGCGACAATTTCTCTTTCGTGAAATACCGGCGAAGAAGGAATCCCGGCAGCCAGCGAAGCAGACGCCAAATACCTTGAATTGGGATGGTCTCAAGTGCCATGCGCGGTCACCAAGTGAAATGCATAACGTGCTAGTTCAGGGGCGACCGGAGGCTGAAGGCCGGAGGGAACCTGCCGGCACGGTCGGCAGGGCATCCCCTGGAGCGGCGGGTTAGCCCCCGGCATTTGCGAGCACATTTCTATACCACTCAACATACGCTGGATCTGCCAAAGGTGACTCCGGGACGACGAGTTCTGAGGACTGAACATCGATCACCACGACGTCTGACCTGTGAGCCGCAAGTGCAACGGCATTTACGAGTGCGACGATATCGCCATCGCCACGGCACCAAAGAGAAAGTGAAGCGTCAGATGGGTGCAACTCGACAAACACCCCGTCTTTGTTGGTGTTCCCGGTTCCGTCTCTTTGCCACCGGATGCTCTCAAAGAGGTTCTCGGCCAAAGCGCGGTATTGCTCACGACCGAAGGACTCATCGGCCTCAAGCTCGGAGAGCGAGTTTGGGGGAGATTGGTACTTGACGAGGATGAAGTCGAGGCTCATGAGCGATGGCTCCGGGGGCTAACGTAGAGCTAACCGGCGCTGCGCGGGTTTATCGCGCAGCGTCCAGCGACTGAAAGGAGCGAGGTTGAGCGCCATGTTAGGTTTTTAGACCTTAGCGACCCAACTGGAGAACTCTCGGGTTGTTCTTTTCCCGACTTGAACTACAGCCCCACGTTTGAAAAACTCACTCCCGAAAATATGTATGTAGCCCCCGAAATCGGAAGGAAGGTAAAAGTCTCCGTACTTCATCATGGCCACCTTCTCCTTTCCGAAGTGGCCGTAGAAATAGCCAAACTCAAACAAGACATTCAGGTTCGGTGTCCAGACAGGCTTTCCACGCACTGTACTTTCTGCTTCGGGAGAGAACAGCAAAACTGCACCATCGACTTTGTCTTTTATGTTGTCCAACTCTTCGAGCAATGTTCTACCTGCGATGAATGCGTCGTCCCACCAAGGCAGAAACTCCAAGGTTGCGCTCGTAAACTTTTTCACGACCGCTTTTGCTTGGGAGCGGGCAGCAGAGGATGATCCAATAAACAGTGTGGTTTTAGGCATGATGGTATTGGAGGGGGAAAAAACCTAACTAGTAGTAGACGACAAAAACGTCCAATAAAAATGGGGCTGTCCAATATCCTGGAACACCGGACAGCCGAATCGCTTGTCCTGCAACGGATTCATCAAACCTTCCGATTACTGGCCCCGCTAAAAATCCGTAAAACCGGACAGCCTCAAAGTTACCGTCAGCAAACCCACACCGCAACAGAAAGTTGCCAATCGCATATCCCAAGTAACTAAACCACCACCCCCAACCAATGCGATCGCGTTCGCTACACCACCGGTTTTCCATCCCCTTCCACCCCCGCCGAGCAGCGCAAGGCGGGCGGGGGGCATTCGGCGAGGACTGTCTGAGGCCCGAAGGGCCGAGTTCCGCAGCCGCCCCGACCGACTGAGCAGCGCAGGGAAGCCCGCAGGGCCGGGGGTGAGGGTCCGCCTTCTTTTGGCTACTTTTCTTAGCGGTTAAGAAAAGTACGCCCGCCGGGCAACGGCGGAACCCAGCCGTCAATCAACAAACCACGCCCAACCAATCCCCAAACCTCAAACCGCCGAACCAGAACCCGAAGCGGAAGGATCATCCTCTCCCTGGTCCACCTCAATCCCCCAATCCCCATGCTCATACCAATCCTCCCCCAGCAGCTCCATCGGATGCTGGGTGCGGCTGGAGCCGTTGCCGCATTGCAGGTTGTCCGTGGAGCAATACTTGTCGCAGCCCCAGCAGATGCGCTCGGGGTGCTTGGGATGGAGGGGGAATTTCTTGGCCATGGGGATTCACCGGAAACGACGGGACCAGCCCGTTCATAACCCAGTAGATTACTCGGGTATACGGACCACGCCCTGATCCTGGTCAAAAAGGGGCGCCGGCGACCCGGCGGCAAAGAGTGGCAGCGAAGACTAGCGGCGGCGCCACACCTGCCAGCGCTCGCCGCCGGCGAAGACCGGGATGGGGGCCTGGGCGGGCGCGTCGACCATGCGCTCGAACCAGGGGGACAGCAGGGCCTCCTGCTCCGCCGCACCGATGCCGAAGGGGGGCCCCTTGGGCTCGTCGCTGAAAAAGAAGAAGCCGGCCAGATAGCCGCCGGGGCGCACCAGTTCGGCCGCCCGGGGGCCGTAGCCGGGCCACAGCTTGCGCGGCAGGGCGCAGAGGAAGGCCCGTTCGTACACCACGTCGTAGGGCGCTTCCACGGGGAAATCGAAAAAGTCGGCGCAGCGCAGTTCGCCGCCCCACTCGCCGAGGACTTCCCGGGCGGCGGCGATGGCGGCGGGGGCAAAGTCCAGGGCCGTCACCGCCCAGCCGCGCTGGTCGAGCCAGGCGGCCTCCCGGGCGTGGCCACAGCCGGGCACCAGGATGCGCGGCGGCGTGGCGCAGGCGGGGGGCGGCAGCAGGGCCTCCAGTTCCGCCGGGGCGCTGCCGTGGTCCCAGGGCGTGGCGCCGGCGGCAAAGCGCTTGTCCCAGAAGTCGGGCAGTTCCGGGCGCTGGTGGTCGGGCTTGGCGGACGGGGCTTGGGTCATGGGCGTCTCCTGATTATTGTGTGCGCCATTCTACCGGCCCCGCCTCCTCTCAATGGCAGTGGCCGCCCACCTGGAAGGGGTCGAGCAGGTTGCTGCAGATCCAGCGGGCCAGACGGCCGCGCCAGCTCTGGTCGGGCTTGTAGCGTTCCAGGCGCTGGGTGAAGGTCCATTCCCGGGGCAGGTCGAGGAAGAGGATGGTGGCGATGAAGATGTTGAAGAAGACGTCGAGGAACAGGGCCACCAGGGCGGCGGGGGCGATCAGCACCCGGGGCACCGTGGTCAGTTTGGGCCAGGCGGCCTTGCCGGCCATGGTGACGATGAAGAGCAACCAGAAAACGTAGATGTAGACGAGCAGCATGATGTTCTCCCTGAATCGTTATGGACGGCCGCGACGCCAACCCGACGTCATGGCCGGCAACGATTATGGGCGGGAGAGGCCGCCGCTGGAAGCCTCATCGGCGACGGCCGCCATGGCGCCACCTCCGGCCTGCAGGGCGAGCCAGGCCTCGTAGCCGCCCCGCACCGGGCGCACGTTGCGGTAGCCCAGGGCCATCAGGCGGCGGGCGGCCTGCACGGCGCTGGCATCGGCGGGGCAGTTGCACAGGGTCGCCACCAGGGCCTCCCGGGGCCAGTGGGCGGCCCGCTCCGCCGGGTCGTCCAGGGTGGCGGCGGTGGCGCCGGGGAGAAGGCCCGTCTCCCGTATCATGGCCTCGCCGCGCAGGTCGAGGAACAGGGGCGGGGCGGCGGACTGCAGGGCATCGGCCAGCTCCGCCGGGGTGAGGTGGGGAATGGCGGACAGCTTCTCGAAACGGTATTTCTGCCAGAACTTCCAGCCCAGCCACAGGCCCAGCAGGGCCAGCAGCAGCGTCAGGGCCAGGTTCCCGTTGCCCTGCAGGCGGGCCAGCACCTGCTGCAGTTCGCCCCGCAGCCACCAGCCGGCCAGGATGGCGCCGCCGGCCCACAGGGCCGCGCCCAGGGCGGCGGCGGCGAGGAAGGACGGCAGGGCCAGGCGCAGGGAGCCGGCGATGGGCGGGGCCACGGTGGAAAAGCCGGGGATGAACTTGGCCAGCACCAGGGACCAGGCGCCCCAGCGGGTGAAGCGGGCTTCCGTGGCGCTGACGCAGGAGCCCGGGTTGATGGAGAGGCGGCAGAGGCCGGCCAGGACCCGGTAGCCGAAGCTGCGTCCGGCCAGGTACCACACCCAGTCCGCCAGGACCGAGGCCAGCACGGCGACGGCCAGCAATTGCAAACCGTGCAGGGGCGAGGCGGCCAGGCTGCCGGCCAGCAGCAGGGTCGGCACCGCCGGCACCGGCAGCCCCAGTTGCTGCAGCAGCACGTTGAGGAAGACCACCCAGGCGGCGTCCCGTTGCAGGGCATCGGTCAGCTGGGCAAGGTCCATGGGCGGCTCCGGAGGCGGCGGGGAATAAGGGTTGGGGCCAAGAAAAAGGGCCCGGGCTTGTCACTATAGCCCGGGCCCCGCGGGGAGTAGAAGCCGGCGGCCTCAGTCGGTGCGCACCGGCACGTAGAGGCGGGCGTCCTCCCGCTGGATGAGCAGGGCGAAGCGCTTGCCGGCCTGGTCCAGTAGTTCCTTGAGCTGGGCCGGGGAGGAGACCCGGGCGTTGTTCACCGCCAGCACCACGTCCCCTTCCTGCAGGCCGGCCCGGGCGGCGGGACCGTTCACTCCCACCACCACCACGCCGCTGCTGCCCAGGGCCGCCGCCTCTTCCCGGGAGAGGGAACGCACGGCGAGTCCGACGCGGCCGCCGCCGGCGCTCTCGCCCCGGGCCTGGGGCGCCGTCTCGCTGGGCATGGCGGCCAGCACGGCCTGCTTCTCCAGGCGCTTGCCGTCCCGCAGCACGGTGAGGCCGAGCTTGGTGCCGGGAGCGCTGTCGCCCACCTTGCGCGGCAGGTCGGTGGCCTCCTCGATGGGCACGCCGTCCAGGGCGATGATGACGTCGCCGGGCTGCAGGCCGGCCTTGTCCGCCGGGCTGCTGCGGTCTACTCCGGTCACCAGGGCGCCCACGGGCTTGGCCAGGCCGAAGGATTCGGCCAGTTCCTTGGTCACCGGCTGCATGGTGACGCCGAGGCGGCCGCGCTGCACCTTGCCGGTCTTCTGCAGCTGGTCCTTGACCTTCATGGCGACGTCGATGGGGATGGCGAAGGAGATGCCCTGGTAGCCGCCGGAACGGCTGTAGATCTGGGAGTTGATGCCCACCACCTCGCCCTTGAGGTTGAACAGGGGGCCGCCGGAGTTGCCCGGGTTGATGGCCACGTCGGTCTGGATGAAGGGCACGTAGGTCTCGTCCGGCAGGGCCCGGGACTTGGCGCTGACGATGCCGGCGGTGACGGAGTTCTCGAAGCCGAAGGGGGCGCCGATGGCGGCCACCCACTCGCCCACCTTGAGGCGGTCCGGGCTGCCGATGCGCACCGTGGGCAGGTTGCTGGCGGCGATCTTGATCAGGGCCACGTCGCTGCGGCGGTCGATGCCCACCACCTTGGCCTTGAATTCCCGCTTGTCGGTGAGCTTCACCGCCACTTCGTCGGCATCGGCTACCACGTGGGCGTTGGTCAGCACGTAGCCGTCGGCGCTGACGATGAAGCCGGAGCCGATGCCGCGGCTTTCCTGGGGTTGCTGGGAGCCCATGCCGGGGGCGATGCCGAAGCGGCGCAGGAAGTCGTAGAAGGGGTCGTTGGGATTGATGCCGCTGACGTTGCTGTTCTTGGCCAGGGTCACGGTGGAAATGTTCACCACCGCCGAACCCACCTGCTCCACCAGGGCGGAAAAGTCCGGCAAAGCGGCCAGGGGCGCGCCGGCGGCGGGCCCTGGGACGGCCGCGGCGGAGGCGGCGGCAACCGTGGCGGGGGCGGCGTTGGAGCGGGAGATCAGGGACAGGTCGGCCTGGGCGGCGACGAAGGCCAGCAGGCCGCCGGCGGCAAAGGCGGCGACGCTGCGGGAAAAACGGAACGGCAGGGGGCGAAAGGGGATTTTGGTCATGGTCTTATATCCTCCAAAAGTTGGGGCACGGCAGAAGACTACCGAAAATCCGCCGCCATGCGCCTGACCTTACAAGGTGTTACAACGACGACACAGAACGTCATCAAGCAATGCCGGAGGAAATGGGGGCGCCGGCCGCCGAACACAAGCCCTGCCACGAGGCAGAAGGGACGGCCATCTCCGGCATGACATGGCGGAGATGGCCGTCCCTTCTAGGTTTGCAGCCACCACCATGGTGGCTCCGCGCCTGTCCCTAGATCTGCCGCTCCCGCCCGGCCCACCAGGGGTCCCGCAGGGTGCGCTTCAAGGTCTTGCCGGCGGCGTTGCGCGGAAAGTCGGGGACGATCTCCACCGAATGCAGGCGCTGGTACTTGGCCGCCACCCGCTCGTTCACCCAGTCCCGCAGTTCCGTCGGGCTCGCCGCCGCCGGCTGCCGCAGGACGATGGCGGCATGGGGCGTCTCGCCCCATTTGTCGTGGGGAATGCCGAACACCGCCACCTCCCGCACCGCCGGGTGGCGGGCGGCCACCTCCTCGATGTCCTTGGGGTACACCTTGACCCCGCCGGAATCGATCATGTCCTTCTTGCGGTCCACCAGGTGCAGGTAGCCCTCCTCGTCCCGGTAGCCCAGGTCGCCGGTATGCAGCCAGCCGTCCTTGAGGGTCTGGGCCGTCAGCTCGGGCCGGTTGAAGTAGCCGCTCATGAGGATGGGCCCCTTGCCCACCACCTCCCCCACTGCGCCGGGGGGCAGGTCGCGGCCGTCCTCGCCGACGATGTGCAGCTCGTAGAACTGGGGCGGGGTGCCCACCGAGAGGGGCTTGCGCAGGGACTGGCTGCGGTCGAGCACGGTGATGAAGCCTTCGGTGAGGCCGTACAGCTCGTAGAAGCGGTTGGGCAGGAGCCGGTTCAAAGCCTGCTTGCGCTCCTGCAGCAGGGGGGCGCCGACGGAGAGGAAGGTCTCGATGCTGGACAGCTTCTCCGCGGCGAAATCCGGGTGGTCCAGGATGGCGACGATCTGGGAGGGCACCACCACCGTGTGCGTCACCTTTTCCTGCGCAATCAGGTCGATGGCCAGGGCCGCATCGAAGGCCCCGGCCAGGACATAGGTGGCCCCCAGGTAGAAGGCGGGGAACATGGTCAGCAGGGCGCCGTTGAAGACGATGCCGCCGCTGTGCAGGACCACCGACTCCGGCGTCATGCGCCAGGTGGAGGCCAGCAGGGTGCAATAGGCGGCGCGGCAGGCGTGGGACTGCAGGATGCCCTTGGGCTGGCCCGTGGTGCCGCTGGAATACATGATGGCGAAGATGTCGTCGCCGGCGGGGTGGGGCACCGCCGGCTCTTCTTCAGACGCCGCCTCGGTGAGGGCTGCATAGGCGGGATGGCCGCCCGGGAAAGTCCCGGAATCAGAGGGCGCGGCAGATGAGGGATCGCCCTCCCCCACCACCACGATGCGCTCCCGGGCCAGGGCGGGCAGGGCCTGGCCCAGGCCGTCCACTTCCGCCACTGCAGCGGGATGGATGAAGAGCGCCGCCGCTCCCGCATCCGCCAGCAGGCTGCCGAGGCCGGCGGCGTTGAGCAGGGGCGAGAGGGGCACCAGCACGGCGCCGATGCGCGGCACCGCCCAGTAGATTTCCAGCAGCTCCAGGCTGTTGGGCAGCACCGTCGCCACCCGGTCCCCTTTCTTGATGTCCAGGGCCAGCAGGGCATTGGCCAGGCGATTGACCCGGCGGTGGAACTGGCGCCAGGTGAGGCGCCGGGTCTGCCGGCCGTCGGCGAAGACCACGGCCGCCTGTTCGGGCCGGTAGCGGGCATGGTGGGCGATGAGGGTGGTGGGTTGCTGCATGGGGCCTCCGGAGACGGGAGGCGGCAAAGGGCCGCCGGACAGCAGCCAGTCTAGGAAGGCGCCGGCGCCGGACCCAACGATTGTTTTGGAATATTTTTATGGCAAAAGAACGGGGCCGGGGAGGTTGCCCTCGCCGGCCCCGCTGGCAGGCGCTCCCGCCGCCCGGGCGGGAGCTGCCATGGTGGCGCCTACTTGGCCGGGCCCTTGCGGATCAGGCCCAGGGGCTTGCCCAGGGGCAGCAGGGTGCGGCCGAAGTAGCTGTTGATGAAGATGGAACCGGCGGCATAGAACCCCAGCAGGGCAATGGCCAGTTCGGACCAGGCGGCGGCACCGCTGAAGAAGGCGGGGGCCACGCCCAGCATGGAGAGGGCCAGGGAAGGCAGCAGCACGTTGATCAGCACCAGGATGGCGGCGAACACCTTGTTGGCCTCGAAAGCCGCCACCATGATGAAGATGGAGAAGATGAAGTAGGCGATACAGGCGAAGGCGAACTGGCGCGGGTCGGCCTTGGCCGCATCGATCTCGCCGAACCAGCCCAGGCTGATGGCCCAGTGCATGGCCACGGCGATCCAGAACAGGCCGTAGGCGCCGAGGACGATGGCGCCGAAGTAGTTGTTCTTCTTGAAGTCGATGGTGGAGGCCCAGATCTGGGCGATGGAACCCAGGAACAGGGCCCAGGGGATCAGGTAGGTGACGCCGCTGGTCCAGCCCAGTTTGGCGGAGGCGGCGACGAAAGTGACGGTGGCCAGGCCGAACACCCCCAGGGCGGTGGGGTCGGACATGACAATCTTGGTCTCCATGACCTGTGCTTGCTGCTGCATAAAAACTCCCTCGCGTTGTGTTTGATTGGATCGAGGTCGGTTTTTGCTGCCCTGGCCATGGCACAGAAAAGGGGGTAAGGCCTGGCGGCCCGCCCCCCTATTTCCAGCGACTGTCACCTGGCACCACCGCCAGGCGCAACAAATTACGAATTATGAAATCGTATTTACCGTATCTCGCCCGACACTATAGAGAGCCTTTATTTGCAGTCAATCCGCAGTGCACAATAGATTACGATTAGTAAAAACAATTACTTATAAAACACCCTGACGGGATATCAGCCGCTGTTGCGCAGACCGGCGGCCACCCCGTTGATGGTGAGGTGGATGCCGCGGCGGATGCGCTCGTCCGTCTCCCCGGCCCGGTGGCGGTGCAGCAGTTCCACCTGCAGGTGATTCAGCGGGTCCATGTAGGGGAAGCGGTTGCGGATGGAGCGCTTCAGGAGCGGGTTGTCCGCCAGCAGTTCGGCCTGTTCCTCGATGGCCAGCAGCAGTTCCCGGGTGCGCTCCCACTCGGCCTTGATGCGGCCGAAGATGGCGGCGCGCAGCTCGGCATCAGTCACCAGTTCGGCGTAGCGGGAAGCGATGGCGATGTCGCTCTTGGCCAGCACCATGTCCATGTTGGAGAGCAGGGTGCGGAAGAAGGGCCAGTTGCGGTACATCTTGCGCAGGGTGGCCAGACCCGCCTCCCGCCCTTCCGGGTGCTCGCCCAGCCAGGCCTCAACGGCGCTGCCGAAGCCGTACCAGCCGGGCAGCATGAGGCGGCACTGGGCCCAACTGAAGACCCAGGGAATGGCCCGCAGGTCCTCGATGGCCTCCGACTTCTTGCGCGAGGCCGGGCGGCTGCCGATGTTGAGGTTGGCGATCTCGGAAACCGGCGTCGATTCGCGGAAATAGGTGGTGAAGCCCGGGGTCTCGTACACCAGGCCCCGGTAGGCGGAAAAGGCCAGCTGCGAAAGGCGGTCGAGCACGGCGTGGTAGGGCCTGGCCGGCTCCACCCGGTTTTCGTGGTCGGTGAGGGTGGCTTCCAGGGTGGCGGCGGCGAGAATCTCCAGGTTGCGCCGGCCCACTTCCGGGTTGGCGTACTTGGAGGCGATGACCTCGCCCTGCTCGGTGATGCGGATCTGGCCGGAGACGGCGCCGGCGGGCTGGGCCAGGATGGCCTGATAGCTGGGGCCGCCGCCCCGGCCGACGGAACCGCCGCGGCCGTGGAAGAGGCGCAGGCGCACGCCTGCTGCGGCAAAAACCCGGGTCAGGTCGATCTCGGCCTTGTACAGCTCCCAGCCGGAAGTGAGGAAGCCGCCGTCCTTGTTGCTGTCCGAATAGCCCAGCATCACCTCCTGCTCCTCGCCCCGGGCGGCCACCAGGGCCCGGTAGGCCGGCAGGGCAAAGAGACTGGCCATGACCGGGGCGGAGCGGCGCAGGTCGTCGATGGTCTCGAACAGGGGAATGATGTTTACCGCCAGCTTCGGTGCGGCACCCGGAATCAGCAGCCCGGCCTCCTTGGCCAGCAGGGCCACTTCCAGCAGATCGGAGGCGCCGTCGGTCTTGGAGATGATGCAGTTGGGCAGGGCGGCGTCGCCGTAGCGGGCCTTCAGTTCCCGGGCGGCGAAGAAGATGGCCAGTTCGCCGGCCGTTTCTTCCGAGTACGCCAGGTAGGGCGAGTAGAGGGGCCGGGGGCTGGCGATTTCCTCCGCCAGCAGGGCGATGCGGGCGGCTTCGTCGAGGGCGGAATAGGCTTCGACGGAAGGCAGGCGGCCGGCCAAGGCCAGCAGTTCGGCGACGCTGCGTTCGTGCACGTCCGAGTTCTGGCGCAGGTCGATGGGGGCCAGGTGGAAGCCGAATACCTGCACCGCCCGGATCAGGCGGCGCAGGCGGCCCCGGGCCAGCAGGCCGGCGCCATGGGCGGCGAGGGAGGCGGCCAGCACCTGGAGATCGGCTACCAGGGCGGCGGACGAGTCATAGGGCGCGCTCTCGGCCACGGCGTGGCGCAGCGGCGGGTGCCGGTCCAGGGATTCGGAGGTGGCGGCCAGGCGGGCGTAGATGCCGGTGAGGGCGCGCCGGTAGGCTTCGTCCGCCCGGTGGGGGGAACGGTCCGGGGAGCGGTCGGCCAGGGCCGCCAGTTCCGCCGACACGGGCAGCAGCATCTGGGACAGGGGCAGGTCGGCGCCGAGGGCGTGGATTTCGTCGAGATAGAAATCCAGGGCGGCGGACGACTGCAGGCGCAGGGCTTCCTTGAGGATGTCGGCGGTGACGAAGGGGTTGCCGTCCCGGTCGCCCCCGATCCAGCTGCCGATGCGGAAGAAGTTGGGCAGGTCCCAGGACTGCTCCGGGAAGCGGGATTTCAGCTGGTCTTCGAATTGGCAGTAGAGCCGGGGCAGTTCGGCGAAGAAGGTGTCGTCGTAGTAGCTGATGCCGTTCTTCACCTCGTCCACCACCGCCAGCCGGTTGGGCCGCAGCATGCGGGTGCGCCACAGGGTGAGCACGGCGGCGCGCAGGGCGGCGTCGTTGTCGGCCGCCTCTTCCGGGGTCATGGCCACCCGGTCCCGGGTATCCAGCAGGCGGGCCACCTCCCGCTGGCAGTGCAGGATGCTCTTGCGGCTGACTTCGGTGGGGTGGGCCGTCAGCACCGGGGAGACCAGGGAATGACCCAGAGCCTCGGCCAGGGCCTCGCCGCCGACGCCGGCTTCGGCCAGGCGCTCCAGGGCGTAGGCCAGACTGCCTTCCCGCGCCTCGGAGCCGGCGATTTCATGGGTGCGGCGGCGGCGGATGTGGTGCTGATCCTCGGCGATGTTGGCGAAGTGCAGGAAATAGGTGAAGGCCCGCACCACGGAGAGCATGGTGTCCCGGGGCAGGCCGTTGAGGATGGCGGCCAGCTCGTCCCGGGCCGCCGGCTCCTGGTCCCGGGCGAAGCGCACGGCGATCTGGCGGATGGTCTCGACGGCGGTGAAGGCCTCGCCGCCCTCCTGTTCGCGCACGGTGTCGCCGAGGAGGCGGCCCAGGAGGCGGATGTCCTCCCGCAGGGGCTGGTCCTTGTCGGCGGCGGCAGAGAGGTCGGCAGAAGGGGCGGGAGCGTGCAGGGACACGGTTTTTCCTTGGATGCGAGTCATGACCCGGCCAGATTACTGCGCTGCAACAGAGGCGCCTATGGGGGTTTTCACCGATGCCGCGCCGGGGACGGCGCTTTTGTGCCGCATCAAAGTGGCGCCCCGCCCCCATGCTAGAATGGGCGCCACTTTTTTCCACCCGCCGCACGGCATTTTCACGCTTTTCCGGGGACCGCTTTGACCACTACGCCCGCTAATGTCACCACTCCTTCCCGCATCGTCATCGCCTCCCGGGAATCCCGCCTGGCCATGTGGCAGGCCGAGCACGTGCGCGACCGCCTAGCCGAGATCCACGCCGGCGCCGAAGTCTCCATCCTGGGCATGACCACCCAGGGCGACCAGATCCTCGACCGCCCCCTGTCCACCATCGGCGGCAAGGGCCTCTTCATCAAGGAACTGGAAGTGGCCATGGAAGAAGGCCGGGCCGACCTGGCGGTGCACTCCCTGAAAGACGTGCCCATGGACATGCCCGAGGGCTTCGCCCTGGTGGCCATCTCCGCCCGGGAGAATCCCCGGGATGCCTTCGTCTCCAACAAGTTCCGCGGCCTGGAAGACCTGCCGGAAGGCGCCGTGGTCGGCACCTCCAGCCTGCGCCGGGAAGCCATCCTGCGGGCCAAGTACCCCAAGCTGCAGATCCGCAGCCTGCGCGGCAACCTGGACACCCGCCTGCGCAAGCTCGACGAGGGCCAGTACGACGCCATCATCCTGGCCGCCGCCGGCCTCATCCGCCTGGGCCTCTCAGACCGCATCCGCTCCGTGCTCACCCCCGAGCAGTCCCTGCCGGCCCCCGGCCAGGGCGCCCTGGGCATCGAGGTGCGGGCCGACCGCCTGGATGCCGCCGCCTGGGTGGCGCCCCTCAACGACGCCACCACCGCCGCCTGCGTCATCGCCGAGCGGGCCTTCTCCCGGGCCCTGGGCGGCAGCTGCCAGATTCCCCTGGGCGGCTACGCCGAAATGAAAAACGGCCAGGTCTGGCTGCGGGGCTTCGTCGCCAGCGTGGACGGCCAGCAGATGGTGGAAGGCGAAGCCTGGGGCACCCCGGTGGAAGCCGCCGCCCTGGGCCGCCAGCTGGCCGAGGACCTGAAGGCCAAGGGCGCCGGCGAAATCCTCGCCGCCCTGGCTTGTGCCAAGCACTGATTGAAAACCCTTAGCCACAGAGGGCATAGAGAACGCAGAGAAAAACGAGGGCAAAGCAAAGGCAAGGAGTTGCCGCTGACGTGGATTCCCTCCTCTCGGTTTTCCCCTCTGTGTTCTCTGTGCCCTCTGTGGCAAAAATGACATGCCCCTGACCGGCCGCACCATCGTCGTCACCCGGCCCCGGGCCCAGGCGGACAGCCTGGCCCAGGCCATTGCCGCTGCCGGCGGCACTCCCCTGCTCTACCCCCTGCTGGAAATCGAGGCCGCCGACCCGGCGCCGCTGCAGGCCGTGGCCCCCCGTCTGGCGGACTACGCCATCGTCTTCTGCGTCAGTCCCAATGCGGTGGAACACGCCCTGCCCACTCTCCTGGCGGCCGGCCCCTGGCCGGCAGGCACCCGCCCGGCCGGCGTCGGCACCGGCACGGAAAAGGCCTGGGCCCGCTTCGGCCTGGGCCAGGTCATCGCCCCCAGGGAACGTTTCGACTCCGAGGCATTGCTGGAACTGCCGGAATTCCAGGCCGAGGCCGTGGCCGGCAAGAAGGTGCTGATCCTGCGCGGCGATGGCGGCCGGGAGCTGCTGCGGGAAACCCTGGAAGCCCGGGGCGCCACGGTGGACGTGCTCACCTGCTACCACCGCCGCCCGCCGAGCCAGGGCACTGCAGCCCTGGAACAGGCCTGGACCGCCGGCCGCCTTGATGCCATCATCATCTCCTCCAGCGAAGCCCTGCGCCACCTGTGGCAGTTGCTGGACGAAGACGGCCGCCGCCGCCTGGCCCAAACGCCCCTGTTCGTCCCCCACGAGCGCATCGCCCAGGGGGCCAAGGACCTGGGACTGCAACGGGTCATCCTCACGCCCCCTGCCGACCAGGGCCTATTGGCCGGCTTATGCGCCTATAATTGGGCTCAATAATTCGCTTCAGACAACACGGCCCCAGCCATGAACGACTCCCTGCCCCCCAACGAGAGCCCTGCCCCTGCCGAGACGACGCCTGCGGCGTCCCCCACCCCGCCCCTGGCCAAGCCGCGTCAGGAAGCCTGGCGCAATCCCTGGATCGGCGTCGCCGTGGTGGCCCTGGGCCTGGCCGGCTGGCAGTGGGTGGAAACCCGCATCAAGCTCTCCGACACGCAGCAGGAACTGGCCAAGCGCCTGGCCGACGCAGACAGCCTGTCCAAGGAAACCCGGGGCGTGGCCAAGCAGTCCCAGGAGGAAGTGGGCCGTCTGCAGGCCAAGCTGGGGGCCCTGGAAGCCAAGCTGGCCGAATCCCAGAACCAGCAGGCCGCCCTGGAAAACCTCTACCAGGACCTGGCCCGCAACCGGGACGAAGCGGCCCTGGCCGAAATCGAGCAGAGCGTCACCCTGGCCGCCCAGCAGCTGCAGCTGGCCGGCAACGTGCAGGGCGCCATCCTGGCCCTGCAGGCCGCCGACGCCCGCCTCTCCCGCAGCGAACGGCCCCAGTTCACCGCCCTGCGCAAGACCATCAACCGGGATCTGGAAAAGCTGCGTGCCGCGCCCTATGTGGATGTTTCCGGCATGAACCTGCGCCTGGAAAACATCATCGTCGCCACCGACACCCTGGCCCTGGCCTTCGACGAGCGCCCCAAGCCCGAGAAGGAGGCCAAGGAAGCGGCCCCTGATGGCACGCCCGCCACCAGCTTCTGGCAGCGCCTGGGCCTGGATCTGTGGAGCGAGGTGAAGGGCCTGGTGCGCATCCAGCGCTTCGACCGCCCCGAACCGGCCCTGCTCTCCCCCTCCCAGAGCTTCTTCCTGCGGGAGAACCTCAAGCTGCGCCTGCTCAACGCCCGCCTGGCCCTGCTCTCCCGGGACCAGTGGACCTTCCGCAGCGAGCTGAAGATGTCCCAGGCCTGGCTGGAGCGCTACTTCAACACCAACGACAAGTCGGTGCAGACCGCCATCGCCAGCGTCAAGCAGCTGGCCGGCACCGAAATCGTCATCGAGCTGCCCCTGCTCAGCGACAGCCTCAACGCCCTGAAGACCCTGAAGCTGGCCAAGGAGCGCAAATGAGAGGCCTGTTCTGGATTCTCGCCCTGTTCGCCGCCGCCGTCGGCCTGGCCCTGGCGGCCCGGGTCAATGACGGCTACGTGCTGGTGGTGTTCCCGCCCTGGCGTCTGGAAGTCTCCCTCAACCTGCTGATCATCGGCCTCATCGCCGCCTTCGCCGTGCTGCACGGCCTGCTGCGCCTGGTCTCCCTGACCCTGGGCCTGCCCGCCCGGGTCAGCGAGTTCCGCGAACGGCGCAGCAAGGACAAGGCCGCCGCCGCCCTGCAGGACGCCCTGCGCCACTTCTTCGAAGGCCGTTACGGCCAGTCCATGAAGCGGGCCGAGGAATCCTTCAGTGCCGGTTACGTGCCCGGCCTCTCCGCCCTGGTGGCGGCCCGGGCCGCCCACGCCCTGCGCGAAAACGCCAAGGAAGGCCAGTGGCTGAAGGATGCGGAAGGGGACAACAACCTGAAGGTGGCCCGCCTCATGCTGACCGCCGAGATGCGCCTGGACTCCCGGGACTTCAGCGGCGCCCTCGATGCCCTGCGCCAGCTGCAGGAAACCGCCGGCCGCCACATCGCTGCCATGCGCCTGGAGCTGAAGGCCCAGCAGGGCCGCAAGGACTGGGAACAGGTGCTGCGCCTGGCCCGCCAGCTGCAGAAACGGGACGCCATGGCGCCGGAACAGGCCCGGGAAATCATCCTCAAGGCCCACCGGGAAAACATCCGCCAGCGCCAGGAAGACGCCCCTTCCCTGCTCGCCTACCTGCGCACCATCCCCAGCCGGGAAGGCTCGCCCCGCCTGGCCGCCACCGTGGCCCGGGCCCTGCTCAGCCTGGACGCCAAGGCCGAGGCCCTGAAGGTGGTGGAAAGCACCCTGGAAAAGTGCGACGAGGACGACTGGAATTCGGACCTGGTGGAAATCTACGGCCAGGTGGCCGTGGCCGACGCCGACGGCGGCGAACTCACCGCCCGCATCGCCCGGGCCGAGGGCTGGCTCAAGCAGCGCCCCCGGGATGCCGGCCTGCTCCTGGCCCTGGGCCGGCTGTGCCTGCAGCAGAAGCTGTGGGGCAAGGCCCAGAACTACCTGGAAGCCTCCCTCTCGGTGGAGGAAAGCCGCGATGCCCACCTGGAACTGGCCCGGCTGCTGGACCAGCTGGAGCGCCCCGGCGAGGCCGACCGCCACTACCGCCAGGGCTCGCGCCCGGACCTCTACCGCAACTGACGGCCCGACGGCCCCTTACGGGGGCCTGTTGCGGCAGCCGGGAAGCGCGCTAGAATGGTCATCCCAACGAGGGAAACACAGACAACACAGAGGGTATACGGGGACTAGTCATGCTCAACATCGATCTGCGCAAAATCTACAACTTCTACCCGGTGGAGCCGGCCCCCGATGCGGCCAACCTGCCCACCGGCGGCGACATCTACTACGAGTGCCTGGACTGCACCACCGTCATCAACTCGGTGCCCCACATCAAGAGCGCCTGCCCCTGCGGCAATCTGACCGGCGGCGGCGGCAACCTGACGGTGAAGCACCCGGACCGGGTGAAGGTGGTCAAGGGCAAGCTGAAATAAGCCAGCCCGCAAAACAAAAAAGGGAGCCCATGGCTCCCTTTTTTATTGGCCGCTGCCGCCGCCGGCGGACGGTTGCGGACGATTCACGACCTGCGCCAGCAGCCAGTATCCACGCCGTTCTCGGCAGATATGCCCGGGAGAATGGCTTCCCGCCTGCCTCCCGGGCCGGGTGCCCTAGACCCAGTCCCGCGGCGGCAGGAAGTCGGTGTACAGGGCGGCTTCGGCACTGCCCGCTTCCGGCTGCCAGTCGTAGCGCCACTTGACCACGGGCGGCATGGACATGAGGATGGATTCGCTGCGGCCGCCGGACTGCAGGCCGAACAGGGTGCCCCGGTCCCACACCAGGTTGAATTCCACGTAGCGGCCCCGGCGGTAGGCCTGGAAGTCCCGCTCCCGCTCGCCGTAGGCCAGGTGGCGGCGCTGTTCCAGGATGGGCAGGTAGGCCGGCACGAAGGCGTCGCCGACGCTGCGGGTGAGATCGAAGCAGCGTTCGAAGCCGCCCTCGTTGAGGTCGTCGTAGAAGACGCCGCCCACGCCCCGGGGCTCGTTGCGGTGCTTGAGGAAGAAGTATTCGTCGCACCACCTCTTGTAGCGCGGGTGCACCGTCTCGCCGAAGGGCGCCAGGGCGTCCTTGCAGGTCTGGTGGAAGTGGCGGGCATCCTCGGCGAAGCCGTAGTAGGGGGTCAGGTCCATGCCGCCGCCGAACCACCACACCGGCTCCTGGCCCTCTGCCGTGGCGATGAAGAAGCGCACGTTCATGTGGGCCGTGGGGCAGTAGGGATTGCGCGGATGCAGCACCAGGGAGACGCCCATGGCCTCGAAGCTGCGGCCGGCCAGTTCGGGCCGGTTGGCGGTGGCCGACGGCGGCAGGTTGCCGCCGGTGACATGGGAGAAATTGACGCCGCCCCGTTCGAACAGGTGGCTCTCCTCGATCACCCGGGATTCGCCGCTGCCGCCCTGGGGCCGCTGCCAGGCATCGCGGCGGAAGGTGCCGCCGTCCAGGGCCTCGAGGGCGGCGATGATGCGGTTCTGCAGGTCGGTGAGGTAGGCGCGGACGGGGGCGCTGCTGGGAAGCTGGCTCATGGGGAATTCTCGCAGGGGAAAAGAAACGGGGCGGTCATGGCCGCCCCGCTGTTTAGTGTGGTGTTGCGCGCAAAGGTTCAGCGGCTGACGGCCCGGTAGCCGATGTCCTTGCGGTACTGGACGCCGTCGAAGCGCACCTGGGCGGCCACCTCGTAGGCCCGCTTCTGGGCCAGCTTGACGTTGTCGCCCAAGGCGGTGACGCACAGCACACGGCCGCCGGAGGTCAGCACTTCGCCGTTGGGCCCGCTGCTGGTGCCGGCGTGGAAGACCTGGGCGTCGTCGCCGAAGGCGTTGCCGTGGGCCGGCAGGCCGGTAATGACATCGCCCTTCTTCGGCGTATCGGGATAGTTGGCGGCGGCCAGCACCACGCCGAGGGCGACGCGGCGGTCCCACTCGGCTTCCACCTGGTCCAGGGTGCCGGCGATGGCGTGCTCCAGGACCTTGGTCAGGTCGGACTTGAGCCGCATCATGATGGGCTGGG
The DNA here is from genome assembly GCF_058809525.1 of Azospira sp. MPR-LB4. NCBI lineage: Bacteria > Pseudomonadati > Pseudomonadota > Betaproteobacteria > Rhodocyclales > Rhodocyclaceae > Azospira > Azospira sp. MPR-LB4. Next base: position 3,158,658 of record NZ_CM179521.1, on the reverse strand, counting down.
TTTCCGGGTCGCCCATGCGGCAGTTGAATTCCAGGGTCTTCACCGAGCCGTCCTTGCCGATCATCAGGCCGGCGTAGAGGAAGCCGGTGAAGGGAATGCCGTCGGCTTCCATGCCGCGCACCGTGGGCATGATGATTTCGCGCATGACCTTGGCGTGCACTTCCGGGGTCACCACGGGCGCCGGGGAATAGGCCCCCATGCCGCCGGTGTTGGGGCCGGTGTCGCCGTCGCCGATGCGCTTGTGGTCCTGGCTGGAGGCCAGGGGCAGCACGTTCTTGCCGTCCACCATGACGATGAAGCTGGCTTCCTCGCCGTCGAGGAAGTCCTCGATCACCACCCGGGCGCCGGCGTCGCCCAGGGCGTTGCCGGAGAGCATGTGGTCGATGGCGGCGTGGGCTTCCGCCAGATCCATGGCCACCACCACGCCCTTGCCGGCAGCCAGGCCGTCGGCCTTGATGACGATGGGGGCGCCCTGGCGATCCACGTAGGCGTGGGCCGCGGCAGCGTCGGAGAAGGTCTCGAAGCCGGCGGTGGGAATCTTGTGGCGGGCCATGAAGCGCTTGGCGAAATCCTTGGAGGATTCCAGCTGGGCCGCTTCCTTGGTGGGGCCGAAAATCTTCAGCCCCCGGGCGCGGAAGATATTGACCACACCGGCCGCCAGGGGCGCCTCGGGACCCACCAGGGTGAGGTGGATCTTTTCCTTCTCGGCGAAGTCGGCCAGGGCCACCGGATCGGTGATGTTGAGGTTTTCCAGTTCCGCTTCCCGGGCAGTGCCGGCGTTGCCGGGCGCCACGTAGACCTTCTGCAGGCCGGGGGACTGGGACAGCTTCCAGGCCAGGGCGTGCTCGCGGCCGCCGGAACCGATGACGAGGAGTTTCATTGTTTGTCCTTTGCGCTTCTCAGATATTGCACTGGGTACTGTACCAATGCGCTCGGCGGGGCAGCCCGGCTGCCCCGTCACGCAATCAATGGCGGAAGTGGCGGGCGCCGGTGACCACCATGGCCAGGCCGTGCTCGTCGGCGGCGGCGATCACTTCGGCGTCACGCATGGAGCCGCCGGGCTGGATCACGGCCTTGGCGCCGGCCTGGGCCAGCACGTCCACGCCGTCGCGGAAGGGAAAGAAGGCGTCGGATGCCACACAGGAACCGTCCAGGGAGAGGCCGGCGGCCTGGGCCTTGATGGCGGCGATCTTGGTGGAATCGACGCGGCTCATCTGGCCGGCACCCACGCCCAGGGTCATGCCGCCGCCGCAGAAGACGATGGCGTTGGACTTGACGAACTTGGCGACGCGGTAGGCAAAGAGCAGGTCTTCCAGCTGGGCGTCGGTGGGGGCCTTCTTGGTCACCACTTTCAGGTCGGAGGGCTGGACGTTGAACATGTCCGGGCTCTGGATCAGCAGACCGCCGCCCACGCGCTTGTATTCGAAGGCGTGGTAGGCGCGCTGCAGGGGCACTTCCAGCACCCGCAGGTTGGTCTTGCCGGCCAGCAGTTCCTTGGCGGCGGGGGTGAAGGCCGGGGCGATCAGCACTTCGACGAAGTGCTTGCGCTCGTTCATGGCGTTCACCACATCCACGTCCACGGTGCCGTTGAAGGCGATGATGCCGCCGAAGGCGGAGGTGGAGTCGGTCTTGAAGGCCTTTTCATAGGCTTCCAGCAGCTTGCCGCCGATGGCCACGCCACAGGGGTTGGCGTGCTTGATGATGACGCAGGCCGGGGTGTCGAAGACCTTGACGCATTCCCAGGCGGCATCGGCGTCGGCGATGTTGTTGTAGGACAGTTCCTTGCCCTGCAGCTGGGTGTAGTTGGCGATGGCGCCGGGGGTGTGCACCGGGTCCTTGTAGAAGGCGGCCTGCTGGTGGGGGTTCTCGCCGTAGCGCAGCACTTCGACGCGGTCGAAGGCGGCGTGGTAGGCGGCGGGGAATTGCTGGGGCTGGTTCTGCTCATCCAGGCTGGTGAGCCAGTTGGCGATGGCGGAATCGTAGCGGGCGGTATGGGTGAAGGCCTTCTTGGCCAGACCGAAGCGGGTGTTGAGGGACAGCTCGCCGCCGTGGCCCTGCATTTCGTCCAGCAGGGGCTGGTAGTCGGCCGGATCGGTGACGATGGCGACACCGGCGTAGTTCTTGGCGGAGGAGCGGACCATGGCGGGGCCGCCGATGTCGATGTTCTCGATGGCATCTTCCAGGGTGACGTTGGGCTTGGCCACGGTCTCGCGGAAGGGGTAGAGGTTCACGCACACCAGGTCGATGGTGGGGATGCCGTGCTGCTCGATGGTGGCCAGGTGCTCGGGCAGGTCGCGGCGGGCCAGGATGCCGCCGTGCACCTTGGGATGCAGGGTCTTGACGCGGCCGTCGAGCATTTCCGGGAAGCCGGTGTAGTCGCCGATTTCGGTGACCGCCAGGCCGGCGTCGCGCAGCATCTTGGCGGTGCCGCCGGTGGACAGGAGCTTGACGCCTTGGGCGGCCAGGCCTTGGGCGAATTCGAGAACGCCGCGCTTATCGGAAACGGAAATGAGGGCTTGACGGATTTTCATGGTGGATGCGGTGAAAGATTGAAAACGGTGAATGGCGATGAAACGGGAAGGGGGCCGGGTGGGGCTCAGATGAGCTTGTAGTCCACCAGTTTCTTGCGCAGGGTATTGCGGTTGATGCCCAGCATCTCGGCGGCCAGGGTCTGGTTGCCGCCGGCCTGCTGCAGGACGATCTGCAGCATGGGTTTTTCCACATTACGCATGACCATGTCGTAGATGGCTGCCGGACGCTCCCCGTCCAGGTCCCGGAAGTACTGCTCCAGTGCCCCGAACACGCAGGCGGAAATATCATTGTTATTGCGGCTCATGGCCGAGGTACCTCTCCAAAAGTGTGTTGCTGACGCCCTCTGTGAGGCGGCGTCCGGCCTGCCCGGGAAGCGCGCGGCTCCCGCTCAGGCGGCCAGATCGTGATCCTGCTCTTGTTGTGGTGCTTCGTACTTCAGGTGTTCGCCGGCCTGGGCCAGGCTGGCAAAGAATTCGTTGACGGCGGCCTGCTGGGCATCCAGTTCCATGAGCTGGTTCATGGTCTTGCGGAAGGCGGCGGAACCCACCAGGCCCTTGGTGTACCAGGAGATGTGCTTGCGGGCGATCTTCACCCCGGTCTCGATGCCGTAGAAGGCATAGAGGTCCTGCAGGTGCTCCTGCAGGATGCGGTGGATTTCCTCCACCCGGGGCGGGGGCAGGTGCTCGCCGGTCTTCAGGAAGTGTTCGATCTCGCGGAAAATCCAGGGCCGGCCCTGGGCGGCGCGACCGATCATGACGCCGTCGGCGCCGGTCACTTCCAGCACATGCCTGGCCTTTTCCGGGGTGGTGATGTCGCCGTTGGCGATCACCGGAATGCCGATCTGGCTTTTCACCAGGGCGATGGTTTCGTATTCGGCCTCGCCGGTGTACTGGTCGGCCCGGGTGCGGCCATGGATGGCCACGGCGCGGATGCCGGATGCCTCGGCGATGCGGGCAATGGTGGGGGCGTTCTTGTTAAGGCGGTTCCAGCCGGTGCGGAACTTGAGGGTCACCGGGGTATCGGGCACGGCGCCGACCACGGCCTCCAGGATGCGGCCCACCAGCACCTCGTCCTGCATCAGGGCCGAGCCGGCCATGACGTTGCACACTTTCTTGGCAGGGCAGCCCATGTTGATGTCGATGATCTGGGCGCCGTTGTCCACGTTGTACTTGGCCGCCTCAGCCATCATGGCCGGATCGGCGCCGGCGATCTGCACGGAAATGGGCGCCACTTCCCCTTCGTGGTTGGCCCGGCGCTGGGTTTTCTTGCTGCCGTAGAGCAGGGAATTGGAGGTGACCATCTCGGACACCGCCAGGCCCGCGCCCAGGGTCTTGCACAATTGCCGGAACGGCCGGTCCGTGACCCCCGCCATGGGAGCGACGAACAGATTGTTGCGCAAGGTAAAACCGCAAAATTCCATAGGTATTGCCGGGCAAGAAAGGGGTGAGGAAGGGGGCGGATTCTACCCCAAGCGCTGCCTAAAAAATAGTCACCAGACGGGGCGCGGCTTTGCGGGGCACAGGCGGAACCCGAAAAACCAATTTGTGAAATAAGTCACAGATAGCAAAGACTACCCCAACCTGGGTAAGCAACTGGCTTTTTCGCTGCCGGAAGTCGCCCGGGCCAGACAGAAACACGCCTCCATTCCACGGAAAGGGGCAGTGGCGCCGTCAGGGCAAGGCGCGCCGGCCCGCCGTTGGCTCACTGCCAACAAGGGCCGACGCAACGCCGCCCTGGCGGTGTCAATGCCCCTTTACGGCCAGGCGCGGGCGCCCCAGATCATGCGCTTGGCAACGAAATGGCGGGCCGGCGGGAACAGGTCCAGGGCCAGCAGGCCCAGGCCCCGGGCCAGGCGCAGGGGAGCAATGTCGTTGGAGAAGAGACGCACGATGCCATCGGTGAACAGGGCGCTGCCCTGCCGGTCCGTCCGCCGCCCCCGGGCGTAGGCCTGGAGCGTTGCCGCAGCCCCGGGGTCCGGGCTGGGGGCCAGGAGGGACGCCAGTTCCCAGGCATCGCGCAGGCCCAGGTTGAAGCCCTGGCCGGAGACCGGATGCAGGGTCTGGGCGGTGTTGCCGACCCACACTTCCCGCTGGGCCACGGTCTCCTGGCGCAGGCGCAGGGCCAGGGGAAAGCGGGCCCGGGGGCCGGCGCCGGTGAAGGTGAGGCGGTTGCCGAACTGGGCCTGCAGGGCGGCGACGAAGGCCTCGTCGTCCAGGCCCATGAGCCAGTCGGCCTTGGCCGGCGGCACGGTGAAGACGATAGCGTAGCCGTCCTCCAGGGGCAGCAGGGCCAGGGGACCGTCGGCGGTGAAACGCTCCCAGGCCTGACAGCCGTGGGGTTCCCGGGTGCGCACTTCGGCCAGCACCGCATGCTGGCGGTAATCCCGCACCGACACGGCCGGGTCGTCGTAGGGCGTGCCTTCGGCATGGACCAGCAGACGGGCGCCCAGGCGCAACACCTCGCCCTGCTGCTGCAGGGTGACGCCGACGCCGGCCCCATCGGCACGCCAATCCACGGCCCTGCTCTGGCGCAGGACGCTGATGGCCGGCGTCCGGGCCACCCGTTCGGCCAAGGCCGCGGCCAGGTCGCCGTAGCGCATGACGTAGCCGAGGGAGGGCAGCTGGTAGTCGGCCGCGGTCATGACGGCGCGGCCGAAGCCGTCCCGCTGGGAGATATGGATGTGGTCGATGGCGGTGGCGGCCCGGGCGTTCCAGGCCTCCAGGGTTTCCAGCAGCTGGCGGGCGCCGTGGGACAGGGCCAGGGCCCGGGGATCGCCGGCTGCGGCGTCGGCCGGGGCTGCATCCACCAGGGTCACCCGGTGCCGGCTGGCGGCCAGGGCCAGCGCCAGGGTCATGCCCACCGGGCCGGCGCCCAGAACCAGGATGTCGGTATCGGGGGCGGCGCTCACGACAGATGCTCCATGACCGCCTCGATCTCCGCCACGGTGCGGGGCGCCGTGGTGTAGACGCGGCAGCCGTCGGCGGTGACCACCACGTCGTCCTCGATGCGGATGCCGATGCCGTGCAGGTGGGCCGGCACGTCGTCGCCGGGACGGATGTAAAGGCCGGGTTCGACGGTGAGGGTCATGCCCGGCTGCAGGGTCACCCAGTTGTCCCCTTCCTTGTATTCGCCGGCATCGTGCACGTCCAGCCCCAGCCAGTGGCCGGTGCGGTGCATGTAGAAACGGGTGTAGGCCTTGCCTTCGACGAGGGTGTCCACGTCGCCCTTGAGCAGGCCCAGATCCACCATGCCCCGGGTCAGGACCCGCACCGCCGCATCGTGGGGGGCCATGAAGGCGACGCCGGGACGGGTGGCGTCGATGGCCGCCGCCTGGGCCGCCAGGACGATTTCGTAGACATCCCGCTGGGCCGCGGAAAAGCGGCCATTGACGGGGAAGGTGCGGGTGATGTCGGAGGCGTAGCCCTCCACCTCGCAGCCGGCGTCGATCAGCACCAGGGCGCCGTCGGCCAGCAGCTTGTCGTTTTCCACATAGTGCAGGACGCAGGCATTGGCCCCGCCGGCGACGATGGGCGGATAGGCGTGGGAGGAGGCGCCGCGGCGGCGGAATTCATAGGTCAGCTCGGCCTCCAGCTCGTACTCGGCGAGGCCGGGACGGCAGCGGGCCATGGCCCGGGCATGGCCCGCTGCGGCGATGTCGGCGGCGCGCTGCATGCAGTCCAGCTCGTGGGCGTCCTTCACCAGGCGCTGCCGGTCCAGGGCGGCGCGCAGGTCGCGGATTTCCGCCGGGGCCCGCTTGCCGGCCCGGCTCTGGGCCCGCACCGCATTGAGGGCGCCGGCGATGCGGGCATCCCAGTCGCTGTCATGGCCGAGGGAATGCCAGAGGGAGTCCCGGTCCGCCAGCAGTTCGGCCAGGCGGCCGTCCAGTTCGCCGATGGGATAGGCGGCGTCGACACCGAAGGCTTCCCGGGCGGCCTCGGGACCATAGCGGAAGCCGTCCCAGATTTCCCGCTCCTCGTTTTTCTCGCGGCAGAAGAGCAGGGACTGGGGCTCGGCCCCGCCCACCAGCACCAGCACCGCATCGGGCTCGGGAAAACCGGTGAGATACCAGAAGTAGGAATCGAAGCGGTAGGGATGGTGGGTGTCCCGGTTGCGCACCCGCTCGGGCGCGGTGGGGACGACGGCGACGCCGTTGCCGAGGGCCTGCAGCAGGCGTTGGCGACGGGCGCGGAAAGGATCTTGGGTCATGGCGGAGAGCCTCGTATTACCTTGTTTCTAGGACGTTCGACGTAATGCTTTTGCGGACGGGTTTGGCTATAGTGCGCACGTCTTTGTCATGCCCCGCCGTCGGATATCAACATGATCAACACCTTGAAGCAGCTCGAAAGCCATCGGGAGCAGATCATCGCTCGCCTGCCCAGTTATTGCCAGAGCCGCATCAACGACCGCTTCGGCCGTTACCAGAACGAGTGCCAGGAATGCCGCCGTCTGCTGCGCAATTTCGCCAGCGACCACAACGAACACCCGGACCAGGCGGCGGGCCGCCTGCGTCAGCACATCATCAACTGCGACTGCCTCGGCGGCGCCCATCTGCGGCGCAGCGCCGACCGGCAGCCGGCCACGGCCCGCTGAGGCCGCCGCCGGGCTAGACCCGGGCGGCACCGCCCAGTTCCGCATCCAGGGCCTGCAGGCGGGCCGGCGTGCCCACATCCTCCCAGCGCCCCCGGTACAACTCGCCCCCCACCTGGCCCCGGGCCATGGCCTGGCGCAGCAGGGGCGCCAGCTTTGCCGGCTGGCCGGCCACGAGTCCGGCAAAGAGGGCGGGGCGATAGAGGCCGATGCCGGCGAAGGTATGGCGCGGTGTGCCGGCATCCGTCACCCGCCCATCCGCCAGCGCAAAATCCCCTTCCGGGTGCTGGGGCGGATTGGGCACCAGCACCAGATGGGCCTGGTCCTCGCCCAGGGCCAATGCCGGCGCCCGGCCCACATCCCAGTCGCAATAAACGTCACCGTTGATCACCAGGAAAGGCTCATCTCCCAGCAGGGACAGGGCCTGGACGATGCCGCCGGCAGTTTCCAGGGCCCCCGGCGGCTCGGGCGAATAGGCGAGGTGCAGGCCCCAGGCGGAACCATTGCCGAGGGCGGCCTCGATCTGCGCCCCCAGGTGGGCATGGTTGATCACCACCTCGCGGAAGCCCGCGGCGGCCAGGCGCTCCAGGTGCCAGACGATGAGGGGCTTGCCGCCCACCGGCAGCAAGGGCTTGGGGCAGGTGTCGGTAAGGGGGCGCATGCGTTCGCCACGCCCCGCCGCCAGGATCATGACCCGCATCAGAAGGTGTAGCCCACCTGGACTTCGCCCTGGGGCTCCAGCTCGTCGAGGAGCCGAGCCAGGGCCCGCAGGTCGCCGTAGCGCTCGCAGGTGCGGCGCAGGTAGGACATGACCCGGGGCATGTCCTTCAGGTAGCCGTCCTTGCCGTCCCGATGGCAGAGGCGGGCGAAAATGCCCAGGACCTTGAGCTGGCGCTGGGCTCCCATCCACTCGTAGTCCTTGTAGAAATCATCGAAGTTGGCATGGACCGGCAGGCCGGCCTTGCGCGCCTTTTCCCAGTAGCGGATGACCCAGTCCAGTTCCTGGTCCTCTTCCCACTGGATGTAGGCATCGCGGAAGAGGGACACCAGGTCGTAGGTGATGGGGCCGTACACCGCGTCCTGGAAATCGATGATGCCCGGATTGGGAATGGTCACCATGAGGTTGCGGGAGTGGTAATCCCGGTGCACATACACCGAGGGCTGGGCCAGGTTGTTGGCCAGCAGCTTGGCAAAGACGTCGTCCAGCACATGCTGCTGCTTGTCGCTGAGGCTCTTGCCCAGGTGCTTGCCCACATACCATTCGGGGAACAGGCCCAGCTCCCGCTGCAGCAGGGCCGCATCGTAGGGAGGCAGTTCCCCGGGCCGGCTGGCCTGCTGGATGCGCACCAGGGCATCCACCGCCTCGCCGTAGAGGGCCCCGGCATTTTCCCCGTCCAGCACGGACAGGTAGGTGGTGCTGCCCAGGTCGGAAAGGAGCAGGAAACCCTGGGCCAGGTCGGCAGCGAAAACCTCCGGCACATGCACCCCGGCGCCCCGCAGCAGCTGCTCCACATGCAGCCAGGGGGCGCAGTCTTCGTGGCTCGGCGGCGCATCCATGACGATGCGGGAAGGGCTGCCGTCGGCAAAGCTGACGCGGAAATAGCGCCGGAAGCTGGCATCGGCGGAAGCCGGGGTCAGGCTGAAGGTTGCACCGGAAAACTGACTCTCTAGCCAGGCCTGAAGCTGGGCGGTACGCGGCATGCCGCTTCTCCTCGTTCGAAGATGCTAAAATGCGGCGATTTTAGCATCCACGCTGCACGCCTCACGGGGCTTCGCCGCGGCATGCCCACCGATTTCCCTGAATTCCCTGTCCATGCCATTTGCCCGTCGCCCTCTGGCGCTCCTTCTCTGCTGCGGCTTTGCCGGTGCCGTTCTCGGCTCCCTACCCGAGGAAGCGCTCGCCCAGGGAATGACGCCGCTGAGTGTGGATCCGACCCTGCTCGGCCTGCCGCCGGCCCAACCCAAACCCAAGCCTGCCCCCCGTCCCGCCGAAGCGGAAAGCGCCCCCCGGGCCACGGCCACCCCGGTGACCGCTCCGGAGCCGATCCCGAGCAAGGAACTGAACAACGACGGCCCCGCGCCGGCAGCCGCCAAGCCGGCACCGGCCACCAAAGCCGTGGCGGCTCCCGCTCCCCAGCCCGCGCCGGCACCGGCCGCCCCCGCCCGCAAGGCGGCGGCACCTGCCGCACCGATCGTCGCCGCCCCGCCCGTGACCCAGCCGGCCCCGGTGGTGCCCGTGACGACTCCGGCGGCGGAATCCTCCCGCCCGGCCACCGTCGCCCCGGCGGCCGTGACCTATCCCACCCCTGCCCGTCCGGCTCCCCAGGCCGCCCAGGCCAGCGGCGGTCTGGCACCGCTGCGGGTGGACCCGGCCCTGCTCGGCCTGCCACCGGCTCCGGCGACCACCCAGGTGGCCCGTCCCGCGGCGCCTGCAGCCACGCCCATCACCAGCACCGGCGCGGCTCCGGCGGCAACCCCGGCAACAACGACTGCCGCTACCGCCACCAGCCCGGCTGGCGCCACGACAACCAGTGCCATCGCTCCTGGCCGGCGCGCTGTCCGGGCACCCCTGGTGGCCCCGGCGGAAGTCCTGGCCCGGGAGCCGGCAGCGACGCCCGCTCCGGCCCGCACCGTGGCAGTGGCAGCAGCGCCCGCACCCATCGCCCACAAGGGTGAGGCGGCGGGTGGCACGGCCCTCGGTCCCCTCAAGGTGGATCCGACCCTGCTGGGCCTGCCCCCCCTGCCGGCGCCGGCGGCGCCGCCCCAGATTGTGAACGCAGTCTCCGACCCCCAGGCCGAAGCCGAAGCCATGGCCCCGGCCCTGCCGCCCCGCCGCCGTCGCGGCGAGGAGACCGAGAACGCCGTCCCCCTGCCCTACGCCGAGCGGGATCCGGGACCGGCCCTGGCACTGCGTCGTTCGCGCAACATGACGCCGCTGCCGAAGAACGACGACGCCCGCCCCACCTTCCTCACCGCCCGCCGCCTGTACGGCGTCGCCGACCGGGAAGCCGTGCTGGAAGGCGATGCCGAAATGCGCCGCTCCGACACCGTCCTCACTTCGGACCGGCTGGTCTACTGGCAGAACGAAGACGAAGTGGAGGCCACCGGCAACGTGGTCTATGAACAGGAAGGCACCAAGGTATCCGGCCCCAGCCTGTTGATGCGTCTTTCCGACAGCACCGGCGTCTTCGACCAGGCCGCCTACTCCATCCGTCAGGAGCGCAAGGTGCCGGTGTGGGGCGTGCGGGAAAACAGCATGGCGATGGGCACCTCTCTTACTACCGGTCGTGGCCAGTCGGAAAAGATGGAATTCCTCGGCGAAAACCATATTCGCCTGGCCAATGCCACCTACACTACCTGCGCCCCGGGCAACAACGACTGGTACGCCAAGGCCGACTCCCTCGACCTCAATTACGACAGCGAGGAAGGCGAAGGCAAGAACGGCACCCTGTACTTCAAGGATGTGCCCATCTTCTACATGCCGAGCATGAGCTTCGCCCTCAACAACCGGCGCAAGTCAGGCTTCCTCGCTCCCACCTTCGGCACCAACAGCCTCAGCGGCGCCACGCTGACCACGCCCTACTACTGGAACATCGCGCCCAACATGGACGCCACCATCGCCCCCCGGGTGATGACCAAGCGGGGCCTGCAGCTGGGCGGCGAGTTGCGCTACCTGAACTACGACTACAGCGGCTACGCCCGGGGCGAGTATGTGCCGACCGACAACGTGCGTAACCTGGACAACCGCTACGCCGTCAATATCTGGCACAACCACAATTTCGGCAACGGCTTCACCGGCCTGCTGAACCTGAACAAGGTTTCGGACGACTACTTCTACACCGACCTTTCCAGCCGCATCGGTGTCAGTGCCCAGACCCTGCTGCCCCGCCAGGGCAAGCTCTCCTATGGTTCCACCTGGTGGGGGGCCACGGTCAACGTAAACCGCTACCAGACCCTGCAGCCGGACGCCGCCAACCCCATCATTGCACCGTACGACACGGTGCCCCAGGTGACCGTCAGCGCCCGCCGTCCGGACTACTTCGGCACCGATGTCTCGGTGCTGGGCCAGTTCACCTCCTTCAGCCACCGTACCAAGGTCGAAGGCGACCGTACCGTGGTCTATCCCCAGGTGTCCCTGCCCCTGATCTTCCCGGCGTTCTATGTGACGCCGAAGGTCGGCATGCACGTCACCAGCTACAGCCTGTCCCGCCAGGCAGCGACGGTACCGGATCGCATCAGCCGCAGCCTGCCCATCTTCAGCGTGGACAGCGGCCTCACCTTTGAGCGCGACACCACCCTGCTGGGCACGGCCTTCACCCAGACCCTGGAGCCCCGGCTGTACTACGTCTATGTGCCGAACAAGGACCAGAGCAACATTCCGATTTTCGACACGGGCATCGCCGACTTCAATTTCGGCCAGATCTTCTCGGAAAACCGCTACGTCGGCCAGGACCGCATTGGCGACGCCAACCAGCTCACCGCTGCCGTCACCACCCGCTTCATCGGCCCCAATACCGGTCGGGAATACTTCCGCGCCCTGGTGGGCCAGCGTTACTACTTCGACGACCAGATGGTCACCGTGCCCGGCGAGAAGCCCCGCCAGCACAAGAACACCAACTGGCTGGCCGCCGTTTCCGGCCAGATCATGCCCAAGACCTATCTCGACGGCGCCGTCGAATACAACCCCTTCGATGCCCGTACCGACCGTCTGACGGTGGCCGGCCGCTACCAGCCGGAACTGGGCAAGGTGCTCAACGCCGGCTACCGTTACACCCGGGACGTGCTGGGCAACCTGGACGTTTCCGGCCAATGGCCCCTGGGCCGCGGCTGGTACGGCGTGGGCCGCTACAACTACTCCCTGAAGGAAAAGCGGGTGGTGGAAAACATTGCCGGCCTGGAATACAACGGCGGCTGCTGGGTCGTGCGCGGGGTCATCCAGCGCTACGCCCTGACGGCCAATACGTCGTCCACCGCCTTCTTCGTGCAGCTCGAACTCAACGACTTCTCCCGCATCGGTTCCAATCCGCTGGACCTGCTGCGCCGGACCATCCCCGGTTACGGCCGCATCAACCAGCCCATGGCCGACCCGGTGTTCGGAGGTGAGGAATAATGCAGACCATGATGAAATACTGGCTCTCCCTGCTGCTCTGCCTGGCGGCCTGCCAGGCCAACGCCCAGACCTACCGCGGCCAGCGTACCGACCCGGTGGAGGCGGACCGCATCATCGCCGTGGTCAACAGCGAGGTCATCACCCTCAACGAACTGCGCCAGCGCCTCGACTCCGTGGTCAGCCAGCTGCGCCGCCAGGGCACGCCCCTGCCCCCGGCCGACGTGCTGGAGAAGCAGATGCTGGAGCGCATGGTGGTGGACAAGGTGCAGGTCCAGTTCGCCAAGGAGAACGGTATCCGCATCGAGGATGCCCAGCTGGACATGGCCCTCAACCGCATCGCCGCCAACAACAAGATGACCCTGGCCCAGTTCCGCCAGGCCCTGGAAAAGGACGGCATCGCCTTCGCCAAGTTCCGCGAGGAAATCCGCCAGGAAATCACCGTGTCCCGCCTGCGGGAGCGGGAAGTGGATGCCAAGCTGCTCGTCTCCGAAGGCGAAATCGACAACTACCTGGCCGGCGCCAGTGCCGGCGGCAGTGCCGAGGAATACCAGGTGGCCCACATCCTGGTGCGCTCCCCCGAGTCTGCCAGCCCCGAGCAGTTGCAGAAGCTAAAGGCCAAGGCCGAGCAGATTCTCGACCGCCTCAAGCGGGGCGAGGATTTCGCCCAGGTGGCCGCCGCCTACTCCGACGCCCCCGACGCCCTGCAGGGCGGCAACCTGGGTTTCCGCCCCCTGGACCGCATGCCCAACATCTTCGCCGAGACCGTGCAGAAGATGCAGCCCAGCCAGCTGTCCCCCGTGATCCGCAGCCCCAACGGCTTCCACATCGTCAAGCTGGTGGCCAAGAAGGGCGGCGCCTCCATTCCCGCCGTGCAGCAGACCCACGCCCGCCACATCCTGATCAAGGTGAACGAGGTGGTGTCCGAGGCCGAAGCCAAGCGCAAGCTGCAGGCCGTGAAGGAACGCCTGGACCACGGCGGCGACTTTGCCGAGCTGGCCCGCCTCTACTCCCAGGACGGCTCCGCCCCCAAGGGCGGCGACCTGGACTGGCTCTATCCCGGCGACACCGTGCCCGAATTCGAACGGGCCATGGATGCCCTGAAGGTGGGCGAAGTCAGCCAGCCGGTGCAGTCCATGTTCGGCTGGCACCTGATCCAGGTGCTGGAGCGCCGCGTCCAGGACGTTTCCCAGGACCGGCAGCGGGCCATCGCCCGCAACGCCCTGCGCGAACGCAAGTCCGACGAGGCCTACCAGGACTGGCTGCGCCAGTTGCGCGACCGGGCCTACGTGGAGTATCGCTGGGAAGAGCAGTAAGCACCCGGCAATCACCAGGGGGCCTGCGGGCCCCTTTTGCATTTCAGTCCAGCGGAGTCTGCCCCATGCGCCCCACCCTAGCCGTCACTTCCGGCGAACCGGCCGGCATCGGTCCCGAACTGTGCCTGGCCCTGTCCCGCTACCCGGCACAAGCCCGTCTGGTGGTGCTGGCAGACAAGGAACTGCTGCACCAGCGCGCCGCCCAGCTGGGAATGGACGTTCCCCTGCACGACTACGCCCCGGACCGCCCCGCCCCGGCCGGCAGCCTGGAAGTGCTGCACCTGCCCCTGGCCGCTCCCTCCGCCCCGGGCCGCCTGGATGCCGCCAACGGTCCCTACGTCCTCCAGCTGCTGGACCGGGCCCTGGCCGGCTGCCTCCAGGGTGAGTTCGCCGCCATGGTCACCGCGCCCCTGCACAAGGGCGTCATCAACGACGCCGGCATCCGCGGCTTCACCGGCCACACCGAGTACCTGGCGGAAAAGACCGGCACCCCCCTGGTGGTGATGATGCTGGCCGGCACCTCGCCCATTGGCGGCCACGGCCCCCTGGGCCAGCCCGGCCCCTTGAGGGTGGCCCTGGCCACCACCCACCTGCCCCTGAAGGAGGTGCCTGCCGCCATCACCCCGGCGGTGCTGGAGGATGTGCTGCGCATCCTGCACGCCGACATGGCGCGCAAGTACGGCATCGCCCGGCCCCGCATCCTGGTGGCCGGCCTCAACCCCCATGCCGGCGAAGGAGGCTACCTGGGCCGGGAAGAGATCGAGGTCATCACCCCGGTGCTGGAAAAACTGCGGCGCGAAGGCATGGAACTGCTCGGCCCCCTGCCCGCCGACACCCTGTTCACCCCGCCCCAGCTGGCCCGGGGCGACTGCGTCCTGGCCATGTACCACGACCAGGGCCTGGCCCCCCTGAAGTTCGCCACCTTCGGCCAGGGCATCAACGTCACCCTGGGCCTGCCCATCATCCGCACCTCGGTGGATCACGGCACCGCCCTGGATCTGGCCGGCACCGGCCAGGCCGATCCGGGCAGCCTGTTCACCGCCGTGGAGCAGGCCGTCGAGATGGCCCGGCGCTCCCGGCCGGCTTGAGCGGCGACCGATCGGAGGCCCGTATCTGCCAACATGGGCCAACATCGGCCGACGCAAAAAAGCCCGGCGCCGAAAAGGCGGCCGGGCTTTTTTTTATCCCCAGGATGACGGGAGCGGCGAACTCAGCCCACCAGGATCAGATGCACCCGGTAAGGCCCGTGGGCGCCGAGGGTCACGGTCTGCTCGATGTCGGCGGTGCGGGAGGGGCCGGAGACGAAATTGACGGCCCGGGGCGCCTCGCCCTTTTCCGCCCGCAGCAGGGCGAAACCGTCTTCCATGAGGGGCACCACCCGTTCCACCGGCACCACGGCGATGTGGGTTTCCGGCAGCAGACTGGTGGCCGCATGGGTGTCGGCGCCGGAGAGCAGCATCAGGGTGCCGGTGTCGGCCACGGCGCAGAAGGTGGAAGTGATGCCCACCAGATCGTCGCCCCGGGAGGGACGGGCCTCCACCTGCAGGCCGGCGCCGGCCCAGGCCTGGTCGGCCAGGGAGGGCCAGCACACGGCCCGGGTCGGCAGTTCCCGGGCAATAAGATAGGCAGCGGCCGCCGCCGGCACTTCGGCCCAGGACGGCACCCGTTCCACCGTGGAGGCAAGGGCCGTGGCCCGTTCGGTGAAGCGCTGCAGCAGGCCTTCCCGGCTGTCGCGCCAGGCGCCGCCGGGGGCGGGGCCCCGGGTGCGGGCCGCCAGATGGGGCGCCAGCACGGCACCGTCGGCCGGGGCGCCGCGGCCGATGGAGGCGCGGATGCGGGAGAGAATCAGGTCGCGGGAACTCATCGGTGCGGCTCCTATCAGTGCAGGTTTTTGCGGGCGCGGTAGAGCTCGCGGAAGGTCTTGCCCGCCGGCGCCGGGAAATCCCGGCCGTCGGTCCAGCCGCCGCCCAGGGGCAGGCGGTGGATCAGCTGGTCGGCGCCGCCCAGGCGCTTGAGGAAGCGGGCGGCGATGGCCGTGCCGATGCCGTAGAGCCAGGACTGGCTGGCGCTCCAGCCCCACAGCTTGAGGGAAAGGCGCTCCTGCCAGGGCCGCAGGCCGGCCTCCACCTGCATTTCCCGCTCCTTGCGCATCAGCTCGGGCAGGGGAATGCGCACCGGGCAGACGGCGCTGCACTGGCCGCAGCCGGTGGCGGTGTGGGGCAGCTCGTGGGCGTGCTCCATGCCGGCGTAGGAGGGGGTCAGCACCGAGCCCATGGGGCCGGGATAGACCCAGCCGTAGGCGTGGCCGCCGACGGCCTGGTACACCGGGCAGTGGTTCATGCAGGCGCCGCAGCGGATGCAGCGCAGCATCTCCTTCAGCTCGGAGCCCAGCACCCGGGAGCGGCCGTTGTCGAGCAGGACGATGTGGAACTGCTCCGGGCCGTCGCTATCGCCGCTGCCGGCGACGCCGGTATTCATGGAAACGTAGTTGGTGATGGGCTGGCCGGTGGCGGAACGGGGCAGCAGGCGCAGCAGTACCGACAGGTCCTCCAGGGTCGGCACCACTTTTTCGATGCCGGTGAGGGCCACGTGGATGCGGGGCACGGTGGTGCACAGGCGGCCGTTGCCCTCGTTGGTGACGATCACCGTGGAGCCGGTTTCGGCCACCAGGAAGTTGGCGCCGGAAATGCCCATGTCGGCGGAAAGGAAGTGGGGCCGCAGGATTTCCCGGGCCTCCCGGCACAGGGCGCCGATGTCCTCGGTACGGGGCTTGCCGTGCTTGGCGTGGAACAGGTCGGAGACCTCGTCCCGGGTCTTGTGGATCACCGGGGCGACGATGTGGGAGGGCGGCTCGTGGTCGTTGATCTGCAGGATGTACTCGCCCAGGTCGGTCTCGACGGGCGTCACGCCGGCCGCCTCCAGGGCGTCGTTGAGGCCGCACTCCTCGCTCACCATGGACTTGGACTTGACCACCTTCTTTACGCCATTGGCCTGGGCAATGCCGACGATGATGGCATTGGCCTCGGCTGCGTCCCTGGCCCAGTGCACCTGGGCGCCGCGGCGGGTGGCCTCCTGCTCGAAGCGTTCCAGCCACAGGTCCAGATTCTCCAGGGCCCGGTTGCGGATATCGCGGCCGGCGTCGCGCAGGGTCTCGAAGTCGCCGAACTCGGCGGCAGCAGCGGCCCGGCCGGGGACGAACTTCACCTGCACCAGCTTGAGGGCCTTCTGCAGGTTGGGATTGGCCAGGGCCTCCCGGGCCCGGGCCTTGAAGTCGTTGGAATGGATTTCCATGGCGGATCCTGATGAAGGCGGAAGAAGGGCGCCCGGCGGCAGCCGGGGCCGGGGTGAAACGGAATTTAGTCGAGCTTGCCGGCCAGCACTTCGGCCACGTGCAGCACCTGGGTCTTGCGGTCGCCCTTGCGGCGCAGGCGGCCTTCGATGTTGAGCAGGCAGCCCAGGTCGCCGCCGACGATGGCGTCGGCCCCGGTGGCGCAGGCGTTCTCGCACTTGTTGTCGGCCAGCTTGGTGGAGATGTCGCCGAACTTGAGGGAGAAGGTGCCGCCGAAACCGCAGCAGGTCTCGGCCTCGCTCATTTCCTTGATTTCCACCTGGCCCATCTTGCCCAGGAGCTGGCGGGGCTGCTGCTTGATGCCCAGTTCCCGCAGGCCGGAACAGGAGTCGTGGTAGGTGATGCTGCCGGCGAAATCGCCGGGCACGCTTTCCAGCTTGGCCACGTTCACCAGGAAGTCGGTCAGTTCATAGGTGCAGGCCGCCAGCTTCTTGGCCCGGGCCAGCAGGGCTGGATCGTCCTTGCACAGTTCTTCGTAGTGGGCGCGGATCATGCCGGCGCAGGAGCCGGAGGGCAGCACCACGTATTCGTAGCCTTCAAACTCGTCGATGACCTTGCGCGCCAGGGTCAGGGCAGTGGCCCGGTCGCCGGAGTTGTAGGCGGGCTGGCCGCAACAGGTCTGGGTCTCGGGGACTTCGACGGTGCAGCCGGCGAGCTTGAGCAGTTTCAGGGCGGCAAAAGCCACATTGGGCCGCATCAGGTCGGCCAGACAGGTGACGAAGAGGGCAACGCGCATGACGGTTCTTTCCCGGGCAGTGTTGGCGCCACGATAGCGCGCCGGCCCGCAAGATGAAATTGGGGAAATCCCCGTTTCCGGGGCAGGGGGCGATTGGACTCCCAAGCCAGGGCCCAGTCAACACGGCCCTGTCGGGGCAGGCACCGCCGGCAGGGCCGTCCCGCCTGCCTCCCCGGCCATGCCCCGTCAGCGTTCGGCCTGGCTCGACTCCAGGGCGCACTGCACCAGTTCGGCCAGGGAGCGCACTCCCATCTTTTCCATGACCCGGGCCCGGTGGGCCTCCACGGTCTTCATGCTGATGCTGAGCTCGTCGGCGATCTGCTTGTTGAGCTTGCCTTCCACCACCCGGTCCATCACCTCCCGCTCCCGGGCGGTGAGCTGGGCCAGGCGGCTGGCCACGGAATTTTCCCGGGCCCGGCGGGCGCGGCGTTCCGTATCCAGGTCCATGCACTGGCGGATCAGGCGCAGCATGTCCGTATCGTTGAAGGGCTTCTCGATGAAGTCGGCGGCGCCCTTCTTCAGGGCCGCCACGGCCATGGGCACGTCGCCGTGGCCGGTGATGAAAATCACCGGCAGGGTGGAACGCTGGGCCGCCAGCCGCTCGTACAGCTCCAGGCCGCTCATGCCGGGCATGCGCACGTCCAGCACCAGGCAGCCGGCCAGGCCGTCGGTGTAGGCGGCGAGAAAATCCTCGGCACTGGGAAAGGCGCGTACCGGATAGCCTTCGGACTCGATCAGCCAGACCATGGAGTCGCGCATGGCCTCGTCGTCGTCCACCACGTAGACACACTGGGTTGAGGCGACGGCAGCGCTCTCCTGGCTGTTGTGTTGCGTCATGGCCTCATTCCTCCAAAGGCAGGGTGAATCGGAAAACGGTGCCGCCGCCCGGATTGGCGTCGGCCCACAGGCGGCCCTTGTGGTACTCGATGATGGACCGGCAAATGGGCAGGCCCATGCCCATGCCCTCGGGCTTGGTGGTGTAGAAGGGGGCGAACAGTTCCTCGGCGGTGGTGCTGCCGAGGCCGTGGCCCCGGTCGGCCACCGCCACCTCCAGGCTGTGATTGTCCGGGAGGGTCGCGGACACCGTCAATCGGCGTTCCGCCGGCAGGGTGTCGCGCATGGCCTCGATGCCGTTCTTCACCAGATTGAGCAGCACCTGCTCGATCATGATGCGGTCGGCAAACAAGGGCGGCAGTTCCGGCGGCAGGTCCACGCAGATGTTCACCCCCAGCTTGCGCGCCTCGATCTCGGCGAAGCCCAGGGCTTCCTCGACGATGTCGCCGAGCAGCACCTGGCCCCGGTTGGGCTCGTTTTTTTTCACGAACTCCCGCATGCGGCGGATGATCTTGCCCGCCCGCTCCGCCTGGAAGCTGGCCTTTTCCATGGCCCCCAGCAGTTCCTCCGGCTTGGCGGCGCCGCCCTTCATGCGCTTGACGCAGCCCATGCAGTAGTTGGCGATGGCGGCCAGGGGCTGGTTCAGCTCGTGGGCCAGGGAGGAGGCCATTTCGCCCATGGTGATGAGGCGCGAGGTCTGCTCCAGGCGCTTCTGCTGCTGCAGGTTCACTTCCTCGATCTGCTTGCGCTCGGTGATGTCGGTACCGATCTGCACCCGCACCACCCGGCCGTCCACCCAGCGGATGGCCCGGTCGTGCAGGTGGTACCAGCGGCCGGAGAGGCTGTTCTGCACCTCGCCGTCGAACAGCTGGCGCGGCAGCACTTCCGGCGAGAGCAGGCGCAGGTCGCAGTCGAAGGCGCCCACCGGCGGCCGGCAGGCTTCGGTCACCTCCCAGCAGTTGCGGCCGACGGCGTCGAAACCGAAGATGCTCTTGAAGGCCCGGTTGCCGAAGAGGATTTCGTCGCTCTTGGCGTCGGCCACGTACACCGCCGAATCCAGGCCGTCCAGCACCGCCATGAAGCGCTCCTGGGAGCGTTCCAGCTCGCCCCGCACCCGCTTCGGCTCGGTGATGTCGGTCATGGCCCCCATCCAGCCCGTCTGCTTGCCGTTGGCGTCGATCAGGGGGGAAATGTAGAAGCGCACGTCCATGCGCTCGCCGTTCTTGCGCATCACCCGCTGCTCGAAGCCCTTGGCGGGGGCCTGACCGGCCAGGGTCAACTCGATATTGGTGGCCAGCTGGCGGGCGTGTTCCGGCGGCCAGTAGGGGAAGGGGGGCTTGAGACCCAGCAGCTCCGCCTCGCTCCAGCCCAGCATGCGGCAGAAGGCCGGGTTCACGTAGATGATGCGGCCTTCCATGTCGATGGCCCGCAGGCCGGTGGACACGGATTCCTCCATGGCCTTGCGGAAGGCGTATTCGTCGGTGAGGGCCTGCTCGGCGGTCTTGCGGTCGGTGATGTCGTGGGCCACGGCGTAGAGCAGCTTCTCCTCCGGCACCGGGTTGATGCTCCACAGCAGCCACTTGTCCTGGCCGTTGGCGCTGTGGAAGCGGCACTCGAATTCCTGGGCCGCCCCTTCCGCCAGATGGCGCAGCATGTCCACCACCAGGGCCATGTCGTCCGGGTGCACGAAGTCCAGCAGGGACCTGTCCCGCAGCTCCCCCAGGGGATAGCCCAGGACCCGCTCGAAAGCCGGATTGACCCGGCGCAGCTTGCCTTCCAGGGTGGCGATGCACTGCAGGCCGAGGGACAGGGAGAACAGCCGGTCCCGCTCCTTCTCCGCCTGCAGGCGGCGCTGCACGTCGCGCCGCAGCAGGGCCAGGCTCCAGATCAGGGCCAGGGTCAGGGCGCCGATCACCAGGGGCGGCAGGGTGCGGGACCAGGCGTCGTCGGTGGCGTAGGCAATGGCCCGCAGGGAAAGGCCGTTGGCCGGGGGCTCCAGGGTCAGGCGGTAGGCCAGTTCCTTGCTGGTGGGGCGCACCGCCGTATTGGCCGCCACTTCCTTGCCCTCCCCGTCTTCCAGGGTGAGGCGGTATTTTTCGGTGAACCAGGTGGGCACCGGATGGCGCAGCAGGCCGTCGGTGCTGTAGATGCCGACGATGGCGCCCATGTCCTCGCGCCAGCGCTGCACCGGGATGGTCAGATCGAAGTAGGCGGCGCCCTGGCGGTTGCGGTAGGTGCTGCCGTAGAGGGGCCGGCCGCCACGCAGGGCTTCGGCCAGGCGGTCCTGCTGGGTCGGGTCCAGGCTTTCCCCGGCCACCCATTCGGTGGCCTCGAAGGGCGCCACCCACTGCACCTTGCCCTTGGGGTCCACCCACAGCACCACCGACAGTTCCGGATTGTTGGCCAGGTGCTGGGCGGCGCGGATCTGGAAATCCTCGTAGTCGAGCACGCCGTCGGCCAGGTTGCGCCCCAATTGGACGAGGAAATCCTGGTTGGCGGTGAGGTGCAGGCGCAGGGTCTGGTCGGCCCACTGCATGTCCCGCTCCACCATGGCGCGGCGCTCGTCCGCATCCCGCTTGTCGATGTAGCCCACCAGGGCAAACATGGTGAGGGCGAAGAGGACGATGGCCAGGTAGGGGACGAGCCAGTACCACCCGCCCCGGGCAACGGCGGCTTTATACGGCAGGGAGGCGGGTTCGGCGCGGTCCGGCATGGCGCTGGGAGGCAATTCGGGTCTCAATCTTCGCTGCCCGTACAAGCGCCGGGCCATTGGTGTTTACCCTGAGTATCGCATGGGCAGTGGCTCGGCGGCCCGGCGAGGGGTGCGGCGATGGGATAATAGCGGCTTGCGGGATAACCCGAATTGGCGCCCTCCCGACCCATCCCGTAGGCTCGACCCATGCTGCCCGCCCTCCCTTCTCGACTGTCGCTCTTCCTCGCCGCAGCCATCGCGCTGCTGGCCCCCGCCTGGGCCCAGGCCGCCCCCCAGGCGCCCCTGCCGATCCGCATCGGCGTGTACGGCCCCTTCACCGGCGGCTCCAGCCCCATGGGCCTGTCCATGCGCGACGGCATCCGCCTGGCGACGGCGGAGATCAACGCCGGCGGCGGCCTCCTGGGGCGCCCCCTGCAACTGGTGGAGCGGGACGACGAGGCCAACAACCAGCGGGGCAGCCGCATCGCCCAGGAACTGGTACAGATGAAGGTGACCGCCGCCGTGGGCATCGTCAATACCGGGGTGGCCCTGGCCAGCCAGCATTACTTCCAGGATGCCCGCATTCCGGTACTCACCGCCGTGGCCACCGGCTCCATCATCACCAAGCAGTTCCTGCAGCCCCACTACGCCGAGAACTATGTCTTCCGCGTCTCCAACAGCGACGCCATCCAGGCGGCCATGATCGTCGAGGAGGCGGTGGAGCGGCGCCGCTTCAAGCGCCTGGCCATCATCCACGACACCACCAACTACGGCCAGCTGGGCCGGGAGGACCTGGAGAAGGCCCTTACCGCCAAGGGCCTGAAGCCGGTCAGCATCGAGCATTTCAACCTGGGCGAGATCGACCTGACCCGCCAGCTGCAGCGGGCCCGGGACGCAGGCGCCGAAGCCATCCTGGCCTACGGCATCGGTCCGGAACTGGCGGCCCTGGCCAACGGCCGCGCCAAGCTGCACTGGGAGGCGCCCCTCATCGGCGGCTGGACCCTTTCCATGTCCTCCTTCATCGACAACGCCGGCCCCAATGCGGAAGGGGCACGCATGCCCCTCACCTTCATCGACGAGGGCACCTCCCTGAAGCGACGCCAGTTCCTCGACGCCTACCTGAAGGCCAGCGGCGCCCCTCGCATCCCGGTGCCTTCGGCCGCGGCCCAGGGCTACGACGCCATGCTGCTGCTGGCTGCCGCCATCCGCCAGGCCGGCAGCACCGACGGCCCACGCCTAAAGGCGGCCCTGGAGAACCTGCGGGACAAGGTGGAAGGGGTGGTGCAGATCTACGAGCGCCCCTTCAGCCCCAACGACCACGAGGCCATCGACCGGCTCGACACCCCGGTCATGGGCGAGGTCCGCGGTGGCCGGGTGGTCCATGCCTACGGCGTACGCCTGCGCCACGTGCCCTGAGCCGCCCTCACCGGGGCCACCGGCCCGCCGAGGAGACTGCCAGGCCCCCCGGGCCCAGTCCTGCTCTATGTTGCAGTGCAATGTTGCACAATACGAACTGTGTTTTTACAATGTGGAAATTCGCTAGGCGAAGCTATCGTTTCGGTCTAAGCTAGGTGTTGCCGCCCCACCCGGTGCGCAACAAAAAAACGTCCTTCCAAATAGGAGACAAACCATGGCAGCACTGCCCGAAGTTCCCCAATCGGTTGATGCCGATCCCCAGGAAACCAAGGAATGGGTCGACGCCCTCG
The DNA here is from genome assembly GCF_058809525.1 of Azospira sp. MPR-LB4. Taxonomy (NCBI): domain Bacteria; kingdom Pseudomonadati; phylum Pseudomonadota; class Betaproteobacteria; order Rhodocyclales; family Rhodocyclaceae; genus Azospira; species Azospira sp. MPR-LB4. Next base: position 3,135,799 of record NZ_CM179521.1, on the reverse strand, counting down.
AAGGCGTGATCGAGAAGGAAGGCCCGGACCGGGCCCACTACCTGATCGAGAAGCTCATCGGACAGGCCCGTGAGGAAGGCGTGGACATTCCCTACAGCGCCACCACCGAATACATCAACACCATCCCCGCCGAGAAGCAGCCCAACTACCCGGGCAACCCGGACCTGGAAGAGCGCATCCGCTCCTACATCCGCTGGAACGCCATGGCCATGGTGGTACGGGCCAACAAGCACACCAACGTAGGCGGCCACATCGCCTCCTTCGCTTCCTCCGCCGTGCTCTACGACGTGGGCTTCAACTGGTTCTGGAACGCCGCCTCCGACAACCACGGCGGCGACCTGATCTTCTTCCAGGGCCACTCCGTGCCCGGCGTCTACGCCCGCGCCTTCATGCTCGGCCGCCTGACCGAAGACCAGATGGACAACTTCCGCCAGGAAGTGGACGGCAAGGGCATCTCCTCCTACCCCCACCCCTGGCTGATGCCGGATTTCTGGCAGTTCCCCACCGTCTCCATGGGCCTGGGCCCCCTGCAGGCCATCTACCAGGCCCGCTTCATGAAGTACCTGCAGTGCCGCAACCTGGTGCAGACCGAAGGCCGCAAGGTGTGGGCCTTCCTCGGCGACGGCGAGGTGGACGAGGTGGAATCCCTCGGCGCCATCGGCATGGCCGCCCGGGAAAAGCTGGACAACCTGATTTTCGTCATCAACTGCAACCTGCAGCGCCTGGACGGCCCGGTGCGCGGCAACGGCAAGATCATCCAGGAACTGGAAGGCGACTTCCGCGGCGCCGGCTGGAACGTCATCAAGCTGATCTGGGGCACCCACTGGGACGCCCTCTTCGCCCGCGACAAGAAGGGCATCCTGAAGAAGCGCATGATGGAATGCGTGGACGGCGAGTACCAGACCTTCAAGGCCAAGGACGGCGCCTACGTGCGCGAGTACTTCTTCAACACGCCGGAACTGAAGGAACTGGTGGCCGACTGGACCGACGACGAAGTGTGGGCCCTGAACCGTGGCGGCCACGACATGTTCAAGATCTTCACCGCCTTCAAGGCCGCCACCGAACACAAGGGCAAGCCCACCCTGATCCTGGCCAAGACCATCAAGGGCTTCGGCATGGGCGAGGCCGGCGAGGCCCAGAACACCACCCACCAGACCAAGAAGATGGGCCACGAGGCCCTGCGTCGCATGCGCGACCGCTTCAACCTGCCGGTGCCGGACGACAAGATCGACGAGGTGCCCTACCTGAAGTTCGAGGAAGGCTCCCCCGAACTGACCTACATGCGGGAACGCCGCCTGGCTCTGGGCGGGTATCTGCCCCAGCGTCGCGAAAAGGCCGCCCCCCTGGCGGTGCCCGAACTCTCCGCCTTCGAGGGTCTGCTCAAGGCCACCGGCGAAGGTCGGGAAATCTCCACCACCATGGCCATCGTGCGGGTCCTGTCCACCCTGCTCAAGGACAAGAACATCGGCCGCCACATCGTGCCCATCGTGCCGGACGAATCCCGCACCTTCGGCATGGAAGGCATGTTCCGCCAGGTCGGCATCTGGAACCAGGAAGGCCAGAAGTACGTGCCCCAGGACCACGACCAGCTGATGTTCTACAAGGAATCCCAGGACGGTCAGATCCTGCAGGAAGGCATCAACGAGGCCGGCGCCATGGCCGACTGGATCGCCGCCGCCACCGCCTACAGCACCCACGGCGTGCAGATGGTGCCGTTCTACATCTGTTATTCCATGTTCGGCCTGCAGCGCACCATGGATCTCTGCTGGGCTGCCGGCGACCAGCGCGCCCGGGGCTTCCTGGTGGGCGGCACCGCCGGCCGCACCACCCTGAACGGCGAAGGCCTGCAGCACGAGGACGGACATTCCCTGATCCTCTCCGGCCTGATCCCCAACTGCGTCTCCTACGACCCCACCTTCGCCTACGAAGTGGCCGTGATCATGCAGGACGGCCTGCGCCGCATGTTCAAGGAGCAGGAGGACGTCTATTACTACCTGACGGTGATGAACGAGAACTACGAGCACCCCGAAATGCCGGCCGGTGCCGAAGCCAACATCGTCAAGGGCATGTACCAGTTCAAGAAGGGCGCCGCTTCCGACGCTCCCCGCGTGCAGCTGCTGGGCTCCGGCACCATCTTCCGCGAGGTGATGGCCGCCGCCGAGCTGCTAAAGAACGACTGGGGCGTGGAAGCCGACCTGTGGTCCTGCCCCAGCTTCAACGAACTGGCCCGAAACGGCCAGGACACGGCCCGCTGGAACCTGCTGCACCCCCTGGAAAAGCCGAAGAAGAGCCACGTGGAAGAATGCCTGGACGACACCCGCGGTCCGGTCATTGCCTCCACCGACTATGTGCGTCTCTACTCCGAGCAGATCCGTCCCTTCATCAACCGCCGCTACGTCACCCTGGGCACCGACGGCTTCGGCCGCTCCGACACCCGGGAAAAGCTGCGCCACTTCTTCGAGGTGGATCGCCACTGGGTGGTCCTGGCCTCCCTCAAGGCCCTGGCCGACGATGGCCAGATCGAGCGCGAGAAGGTGGCTGCGGCCCTGGTCAAGTACGGCCTGGACCCCGAAAAGCTGAATCCCCAGACCTGCTAATCGCCTGACGGAGAAGAACAATGAGCCAAACCATTGAAGTGAAGGTCCCGGACATCGGCGATTTCAAGGATGTGCCGGTCATCGAAATTTTCGTCAAGCCGGGCGACACCGTGAAGGTGGAAGACCCCCTGTGCTCCCTGGAGTCCGACAAGGCCACCATGGACGTGCCCTCCTCCGCCGCCGGCGTGGTCAAGGAAGTGAAGATCAAGGTCGGCGACAAGGTTGCCGAAGGCAGCGTGGTGGTGATCCTGGAAAGTGCCGCAAGCGGCGCCGCTGCGGCGGCCCCCGCGCCCCAGGCCGCTGCGCCGGCTCCAGTGGCTGCAGCCCCTGCGGCCCCTGCGCCTGTTGCCGCCGCGCCGGCCCCGGCCGCCTCCGGCCCGGTGGAAGTGAAGGTGCCGGATATCGGCGACTTCAAGGACGTGCCGGTCATCGAAGTGTTCGTCAAGGTCGGCGACACGGTAAAACAGGAAGATGCCCTGTGCTCCCTGGAGTCCGACAAGGCCACCATGGACGTACCCTCTTCCGCCGCCGGCGTGGTCAAGGAAGTGCGCGTCAAGGTCGGCGACAAGGTTTCCGAAGGCAGTGTGGTGGTGGTGCTGGAAGGCGCCGCCGGTGCCGTGGCCGCCGTGGCTGCAGCCCCTGCGGCTGCCGCACCGGCACCGGCCGCCCCCGCGGTCATCCCGCCGGAACTGGACGGCCCCGCGCCCACCAAGCCCTTCACCCCGGCCCCCGCTGCCGCGCCCTACGGCCTGGCCCTGGGCGGCAAGGTGCACGCCTCCCCCTCGGTGCGCGCCTTTGCCCGGGAACTGGGCGTGGATCTCTCCAAGGTCACTGCCACCGGCCCCAAGAGCCGCATCCAGGCCGAAGACGTGAAGGCCTACATCAAGGGCGTCATGTCCGGCCAGACCGTGGCCCCCACCCAGGTGGGCGGCGGCGGCATCACCGGCGGCGGCTCCCTGGACCTGCTGCCCTGGCCCAAGGTGGACTTCGCCAAGTTCGGCCCCATCGAAGCCAAGCCTCTCTCCCGCATCAAGAAGATTTCCGGCGCCAACCTGGCGCGCAACTGGGTGATGATCCCCGCCGTGACCTACCACGAGGACGCGGACATCACCGACCTGGAAGCCTTCCGGGTGCAGTTGAACAAGGAAAACGAAAAGAGCGGCCAGAAGCTGACCATGCTGGCGTTCATCATCAAGGCCTGCGTCAAGGTGCTGCAGCAGTTCCCCGAACTGAACACCTCCCTGGATGGCGACAACCTGGTGTACAAGAAGTACTACCACATCGGTTTCGCCGCCGACACGCCCAACGGCCTGGTGGTGCCGGTACTGAAGGACGCCGACAAGAAGGGCGTGCTGGAGATCGCCAAGGAAACCGGCGAACTGGCCAAGCTGGCCCGGGACGGCAAGCTGAAGCCCGCCGACATGCAGGGCGCCACCTTCACCATTTCTTCCGTCGGCGGCATCGGCGGCACGGCTTTCAGCCCCATCGTCAATGCGCCGGAAGTGGCCATCCTGGGCGTTTCCAAGTCCAGCATGAAGCCGGTGTGGAACGGCAAGGAATTCGTGCCGCGCCTGATCGTGCCCTTGTCCCTCTCCGCCGACCACCGCGTCATCGACGGCGCCCTGGCGACCCGCTTCAACGCCGAACTGGCCAAGCTGCTGGCGGATTTCCGCCGGGTCATGCTGTAAGGGAGAGAGAACATGAGCCAACTGGTTGAAGTGAAAGTCCCGGATATCGGCGACTTCAAGGACGTGCCCGTCATTGAAGTGTTCGTGAAGGTCGGCGACACGGTGAAGGTGGAAGACCCCCTGGTCTCCCTGGAGTCCGACAAGGCCACCATGGACGTGCCCTCGTCGGCTGCCGGCGTGGTCAAGGAAATCAAGGTCAAGCTGGGCGACAAGGTGGCCGAAGGCACGGTGATCGTGGTGGTGGAAGCCGGCGCGGCTGCTGCAGCCCCGGCGCCCCAACCCGCCGCCCCGGCGGCAGCGCCCGCTCCTGCAGCAGCTCCGCCCCCCGTGGCTGGAAGCCACGGCGGCGGTGCCGACGTCGAATGCGACATGCTGGTGCTGGGCGCCGGCCCCGGCGGCTACTCCGCCGCCTTCCGCTCCGCCGACCTGGGTCTCAAGACCGTGCTGGTGGAACGCTACCCGACCCTGGGCGGCGTCTGCCTCAACGTCGGCTGCATTCCCTCCAAGGCCCTGCTGCATGTAGCCGCGGTACTGGAAGAAGCCCAGCACCTGGCCGACTGCGGCGTCACCTTCGCCGCCCCCCAGGTGGATGTGGACAAGCTGCGCGCCCACAAGGAAAAGGTGGTGGGCAAGCTCACCGGCGGTCTCGCCGGCATGGCCAAGGGCCGCAAGGTGCAGCACGTGCAGGGCGTGGGCCAGTTCATCGACCCGCACCACATCGAAGTCACAGCGGCCGACGGCAAGAAGCAGGTGGTGAAGTTCAAGAACGCCATCATCGCCGCCGGCTCCCAGCCCGTGGCCCTGCCCTTCATGCCCAAGGACGATCCCCGGGTCATCGACTCCACCGGCGCCCTGGAACTGCGCTCGGTGCCGAAGAAGATGCTGGTCATCGGCGGCGGCATCATCGGCCTGGAAATGGCCACGGTGTACAGCGCCCTGGGCACCCGTATCACCGTGGTGGAACTGGGCCCGGGCCTGATGCCCGGCGCCGACCGGGATCTGGTCAAGGTCTGGGAGAAGAAGAACACCCAGCGCTTCGACCGCATCCTGCTGGCCACCGGCGTCACCGCCGCCGAGGCCAAGGCCGAAGGTATCGAGGTCACCTACTCCACCGGCGAGAAGGAAGCCTTCGACCTGGTGCTGGTGGCGGTCGGCCGTACTCCCAACGGCAAGAAGATCGCCGCCGACAAGGCCGGCGTCGCCGTCACCGACCGGGGCTTCATCAATGTGGATGCCCAGATGCGCACCAACGTGCCCCACATCTTCGCCATCGGCGACATCGTCGGCCAACCCATGCTGGCCCACAAGGCGGTGCATGAAGCCCACGTCGCCGCCGAGGTCGCCGCCGGCGAGAAGGCTGCCTTCGACGCCCTGCAGATTCCCAGCGTGGCCTACACCCATCCGGAAATCGCCTGGGCCGGCAAGACCGAAGACCAGCTCAAGAACGATGGCATAAAGTTTGAAAAAGCCGTGTTCCCCTGGGCAGCCAGCGGCCGGGCCATCGCCAACGGCGCCGAGGAAGGCTTCACCAAGCTCTTGTTCGACGCCGAAAGCCATCGCCTGCTGGGCGGCGGCATCGTCGGCATGAACGCCGGCGACCTCATCGGCGAAGTCTGCCTGGCCGTGGAAATGGGCTGCGATGCGGTGGATATCGGCAAGACCATCCACCCCCATCCGACCCTCTGCGAATCCATCGGCATGGCGGCGGAAGTGGCCCACGGCAGCTGCACCGACCTGCCGCCGATGAAAAAGAAATAAGCCGGCCGCCACCTGCCGGCAAGCACCACCCCGCAAGGCCGCCCACCCCGGGCGGCCTTTTACTTTTTGTGCAAAACCGGGGGGAACCCCGAGACTCCTTAATTTTCAAAGAAAAAAGGAATAGACTCCTCCCCTTATTGCACCTGCGTGACAGACCATCATGCTTAACTGGATCACTTCCCGCCTGAAGAATTCTGGCAGCGATCACCCCCTGGGCAGCGACAAGGGGATTGACGCCTATCTGGCCCAGATTCCGCGGGTCAATCCGCAAACCACCCTGCAGGATGTGGATCAGTGGCTGGAACACCCGGAACAGCTTTCCGCCGACATGCCGCCGGAAAGTGTCGCCCGGGCAGTGGAACGCCTGGACGAGAACATCCAGCCGGCCCTGGCTGAAGCCTGGATCAATTATTTCAACGACAACCGCCAGGACTACCTGGCCGATCGTCTGCTGAAGACCCTGGAGCACCACTACCGGAGCGCCTACCAGGCCTATCGCCACGTGCTCGAAGCTCTGGCCCAGCAGGCAATCCAGTCGGGCAAGGAGCCCGATCGCACCCGCCTCACCAAGTTGGCGGTACGCACCATGCAGGCCCTGGTGTGGGGCAAGAAGATCGCCCAGTTCAACTATGTGGGACCGGATGCCCTGTGGTGGAGGACCTGCCACGAAGTCCTGTTTCTGGCCCGTAACCTGGGACTGTTGCACGGCAAGGTCAGTGCCTACCCGGACCTGCCGGAAACCACCAGCGTCTGGCGTGAATACCTGGTCGGAGTCCTGTTCGAGTCCGTGCCGCTGTCCAACCTGACACCGCCCCAGATGGAAGCGCTGGACCGCACCATCCGCAAGGTGGAATCCCACTGCCTGTTCATCGACAGCTTTACCTCCCAGACGCCTTTCCGCATCAATCTGGAAGCCACCGACGGCCCCAGTCGTTGCAGCCCCGGCCAGGAAATGGGTCCTTCCTGGCGCTATTTCGGCCCCGGCCCGGCCCAGGCACAACTCATCAAGCTGCGCGCCACGCTGCAAACCAGCGGCAAGCTGCCGGATTGGCTGGACAACTGCCAGTGCGACACCCGCACGGCCATGGATCTCCTCCATCTGCTGATCCAGCATTGGTCCCTCACCCCACCGACGCGCCAGCAGGAACGTACGCCCCTGGCGGCCAATCTGCTGGTGGTGGCCGGCCTCTCCATGGCCCGGCGCGCCATCGCCGCCGCCGAATTCGCCCGCTCCGGCCGCACCCTGGACTACAAGGGCCACGTCCGCATCCTGGACCTGCATCGGGTCGAGGGTGGCGCCCGTCCCGAGGAGGAAAAGCAGGCGCCGCCCAAGACACCCCTGGAAGTGCTCCAGGCCCTGGAAAGCACGGGCATCCAGCAGATCACCGACACCTGGGAAGGCCTGGACCTGAGCGCCGCCGGCCTGGGCGCGCGCCTGCCCTTCCGCCGCCCCTGGCACAGCATCGGCGCCCTGGTGGGGTACCGCCTCGAACACGAGATCGACTGGCGGGTCGGCATCATCCGCCGCCTCGGCCGCAGCCACGGCAAGCCCAATGCCGGCCTGACCGTCTTCCCCGGCATCCCGGCCTGCGCCCAGGTGCAGCTGGCGGACAAGAATGCCGATTGCCCCTGGAACGAGCAGATTCCCGAAGCCATGGGCCTGGGCCTGCTCGATGCCATCCTCATCTCCCGGGAGGAACGCCTGCTGGCCGTACCGCCGGACACCTACACCCCGGACCGCCGGGCCGACCTCATCATCGGCGGCAAGCGCCAGCCCATCCGCCTGGCCGGCATCCAGGAGAGCGGCCCCGACTACCAGCTCATCCTCTACCGGGAAAATGAGGCCTGAGTCCGCCGGCGGCCAATCCCTCCGGTAAAATAGGGCTTTTCCAGCCCCCCCACCGGATTCCCCCATGACCCAGGACGAACTCAAGCAGGCAGTGGCCCGTGCCGCTGCCGATTACGTGGCCAGCCGCGTCGCCGAAGATGCCATCATCGGCGTCGGCACCGGCTCCACCGCCAACTGTTTCATCGACGCCCTGGCCGCCATGAAGGGCCGCTTCCGCGGCGCCGTGGCCAGCTCCGAAGCCACGGCCGCCCGCCTCAAGGGCCACGGCATCCCGGTGCTGGACCTCAACGACGTCAGTACCATGCCCGTGTATGTGGATGGTGCCGACGAGGTGACGCCCAAGCTGCACATGATCAAGGGCGGCGGCGGCGCCCTGACCCGGGAGAAGATCGTGGCCGCCGTGGCCGAGACCTTCATCTGCATCGCCGACGGCTCCAAGCTGGTCCAGGCCCTGGGCAAGTTCCCCCTGCCGGTGGAAGTGATCCCCATGGCCCGGGCCCAGGTGGCGCGGGAGCTGGCCAAGCTGGGAGGCACGCCGAAGCTGCGCGAGGGCTTCCTTACCGACAACGGCAACATCATTCTCGATGTACACGGCCTCTCCATCGCCGATCCGGTGGATCTGGAAAGCCGCATCAACCAGATCGTCGGCGTCGTGACCAACGGCCTCTTCGCCCGTCGCGGTGCCGACATCCTGCTGATGGGCACCCCGGAAGGGGTCAAGACACTTAGCGCTTGACCGGAACGGCGGGGGCGCTGAAACTTCCCTGTCACATTAGCCTGCTAACGTTGCCGGTTCTGACCCCAACAGGACCGCGACCATGGAAGCCATGAGCGAACATACCTACAAGCAATTCGATATCGAGCTGGAAAGCCTGCGCACCCGTGTGCTGCAGATGGGCGGACTGGTCGAGCAACAGGTGAAGAAGGCCATGCAGGGCCTCTACGCTGCCGATACCAGCCTGCTCGAAGCGGTGGTCCGGGAGGATGCCCGGGTGAACCAGCTGGAAATCGAACTGGACGAAGCCTGCAACCAGGTCATTGCCAAGCGCCAGCCCACCGCCATCGACCTGCGCATGATCACCACCGTGATCAAGGCCATTTCCGATCTGGAGCGCATCGGCGACAAGGCCCACAAGATCGGCCGCCTGGGCCTGGCCCTTAACGCTCAGCACACCTCCTTCACCCCGGACGTGGAACTGCGGCACATGGCCGACCTGTCCCTGGAGATGCTGCACACGGCCCTGGACGCCTTTGCCCGCCTCAACGTCACGGCTGCCGCCGAAGTGGTGCACCAGGACGAGGCGGTGAACGTGGAATACAGCTCCGTGGTGCGCCAGCTCATCACCTACATGATGGAAGACCCCCGCACCATCTCCCGCTCCCTGGACATCATGTCCATCGCCAAGGCCATCGAGCGGGTCGGCGACCACGCCAAGAACATCGCCGAATACGTGATCTACATGGTCAAGGGCCTCAACGTGCGCCACGCCACCCTGGAAGAGATCGACCGGGAAATCGCCAACAGCTGAATCTCCCCCCTGCTGGATTCAGTCTCCAGCTGACTGGCACAAGCCGCCTGCGGGCGGCTTTTTCATTGCCGAATCAAACTGGGTTATGCTCTTGTAATAAACAAACAGGGAGCGACGATGACGCGGAAAGGACGATGGGCGATGGGACTGATACTGGCGGCTGTGCAACTGGCGGCCCAGGCAGGCGGTATGTACCGCTGCGGCAATACCTTCAGCGACAAGCCCTGCCCGGAAGGGCGGGAACTGAAACACTACGCCAGCGGCACCATCCATCAGGATGGCGGCGGCCCCAAGGAACTGGGCGCCCAGCTTTGCCGCGACCGCTTCGTCGAACACTTCCGCATTGAAAACCCGGAAAGGGTACGCATCCATCAGGTCAGCGGCGGCCAGTCCGACATCATCGCCTACGGGGCAAGCCGGCAGACCACAGCCCGTACCTTCCAGGTGGAGGTGATGGTGCGCAATGCCTATGGCGTCTTTTTGGGCCCTGAAATCTACCGCTGCCATACCACTGACGATGGGCGGCGCCTCTTGCGCTACGCCCGCTAAAGCTCGGCCTCGGCAGATCGCAAACAGATCAGAGACAAAAAAAACCGCGGGGATTCCGCGGTTTTTTTCTGCAGCCCTTGGTTTCAGGACTGGGGCGGCACAAAACCCTGCACCTGTTCGGCGCCTTCGCCGAAGAAGTGCTTTTCCAGCTGCTCGGCCAGGTACTGGCGATGGCGCTGGTCGGCCAGGTTGAGACGGTTCTCGTTGATGATCATGGTCTGCAGGCGAATCCACTGCTGCCAGGCTTCCTTGGAGACGTTCTCGAAAATGCGTTTGCCCAGTTCGCCCGGGTAGGGGGCGAAATCCAGGCCTTCGGCCTCCCGGCCCAGCTTGATGCAGTTGACGGTTCTTGCCATGGTGCTTCCTCCAGAAATTGGTTGGGGATGATTATATCGCGAGGCCACCGCCGTACCGCCAAAGCCCCCAGTCACTGTGGGGCCATGGGGCGCGAGGCCCTACTTGCCCAGACTCTTCATCAGCACCTTGGAGCGGCGCTGCAGGTTGTACATGTGGCGTTTTTCTTCCGGCAGCTCGTCCACCGAGGCCAGGGCAAAGCCCCGTTCGATGAACCAGTGGGTGGTGCGGGTGGTGAGCACGAACAGCCGCTTCACCCCGGCCGCCTTGGCCTTGCCCTCGATGTGCTGCATCAGGCGTTCGCCGTAGCCCCAGCGGCGATGTTCCGGCGAGACTGCCAGGCAGGCCAGCTCCGCCGTCTTGGCCTTCTGGCCGTCTTCCGCGTAGGGGTAGAGGGCGGCGCAGCCGACGATGACGCCATCGTGCTCCACCACCGAGAAGCGGCCGATTTCCCGCTCCAGCAGTTCCCGGGGCCGGTGCACCAGGGTGCCGTCCTCTTCCAGGGGGGCGATCAGGCCCACCAGGCCGCCGATGTCGTCGGGCTTGGCATCCCGCAGGGTATCCAGGGGGTCCCGGGTGACCACGGTACCGACGCCGTCGTGGGTGAACAACTCGTGCAGGACGGCGCCGTCCAGTTCATAGCCGATGATATGCACCCGGCCCACACCCCGCCGGCTGGCGCGCACGGCACAGGGCAGGTAGCGCTTCAGGTCCGGCGACAGCCATTCGCCGACCCGGGCCAGCTGTTCCGCCGCGTCGGCGGTCAGCTCGTCCAGCAGGTTGCCCTCCGCATCGGTGGCGCCCTGGCTGTCGGTGAGGAAAATCAGCTTGTCCGCCCCCAGGGCCTTGGCCGCCTCCTCCGCCACTTCTTCCATGGAAAGGTTGAAGATTTCGCCGGTGGGACTGGCCCCCAGGTTGGAGAGCAGGACGATGTTGCCCAGGCCCAGCTGGGCTTTCAGCCCTTCCGCGTCGATCTTGCGCACGGCGCCGGTGTATTGCAGGTCCACCCCGTCCAGCACCCCCATGGGGCGGGCGGTGATGAAGTTGCCGCCCACCACCCGGATGGTGTTGCCGGCCATGGGCGTGTTGGGCAGCCCCTGGGAAAGGAGGGCCTCCACTTCCAGGTACACGCTGCCGACGGCATCGATGACGCAGTCCAGGGTATCCGCATCGGTGATGCGCTGGCCGGCGTGGAAGCGGCTTTCCAGGCCTTTCTCCTGCAGCTCTTCCTCGATCTGGGGGCGGGAGCCATGCACCAGCACCAGGCGCACCCCCAGGTTGGCCAGCAGGCTGACGTCGTAGGCGAAGGTGCGGGCCAGGGGGCCGGAGATGGACTTGCCGCCGAAGGCGACGACGAAGGTCTTGCCGCGGAAGGCATTGACGTAGGGCGCGACGGAACGGAACCAGGCGACGAACTGGGCGGCGTTGGGCAGGGCGTTATCGGTCATGGGCGGGCTGTTCTGAGGGCAAGCGCACGATGGGCAAGGGGAGACTTTACGACAGTCTCATTTCTTTTTCCCGCTCTTGGCGGGGTCTTTTTTCAACGACCTTTCCAGATGCTCGCACAGCGTGCGCAAGACATGGATGCGGGCGTAGTTCTTGTCGTTGGCCGGCACCAGGGTCCAGGGGGCGATTTCGGTGCTGGTGCGGTCCACCATGTCGCACACCGCCTGCTCGTAGTCGTCCCACTTTTCCCGGTTGCGCCAGTCTTCGTCGGTGATCTTGAAGCGCTTGAAGCGGGTGTCCTCCCGCTCCTTGAAGCGGCGGTACTGCTCGTCCTTGCTGATGGCCAGCCAGAACTTGGCGACCACGGCGCCGTCCCGCACCAGCTGGTCCTCGAAGTCGTTGATCTCGGCGTAGGCCCGCATCCAGTCGGCCTCGCCGCAAAAGCCCTCGACCCGCTCCACCAGCACCCGGCCGTACCAGGAACGGTCGAAGATGGTGACCCGGCCGTGGCGCGGCACCTGGCGCCAGAAGCGCCACAGGTAGGGCTGGGCCCGCTCTTCCTCGGTGGGGGCGGCGATGGGCACGATGCGGTACTGGCGGGCATCCAGGGCACTGGTGATGCGGCGGATGGTGCCGCCCTTGCCGGCGGCGTCATTGCCCTCGAAGACGGCGATGAGGGAACGGCCCTGGAAGCGCTCGTCCCGGCACAGGGCGTTGAGCCGGCCCTGCCACTCGGCCAGCTCGCTTTCGTACTTCTTCTTGGCCAGGGCCTTGGACATGTCCAGGGCGGTGAGCAGGTTCTCCCCGGGCACCGGTCGCTGGAAGGGGGCGGCGGCGATGCGCAGATTGCTGTCCGGCCGGGCCAGGCGGCGGCGCATGGCATCCAGCACGATGCGGCCCACGGCCAGGGAACGGTAGCGCTCGTCGAAGCCGTCCACCACCACCCAGGGGGCATTGCCTGTGCTGCTGTGGCGCAAGGCGTGTTCGGACACTTCCCGGTATTCGTCGTAATGCTCGTAACGCCACCAGTCCTGCTCACTCACCCGCCAGCTCTGCTTGGGGTCCTTGGAGAGGGCCTTGAGACGCTTCTTCTGGTCGTTCTTGGAAAGGTGGAACCAAAACTTGATGAGCAGGGCACCTTCGTCGGTCAGCATCTTCTCGAAGCGGACGATCTCCTCCAGGCGCTGGTCCAGCTCGGAAGCCTTGAAGGTGCCGTTCACCCGGCCCTGGATGGGGTCGGTGTACCAGTTGCCGAACATGATGCCGACCCGGCCCTTAGGCGGCAGGGAACGCCAGAAGCGCCACATGGGCGGCCGCTCCCGCTCCTCGTCGGAGGGTGGCGGGAAGGCGTGGGTGTCGATGTGGCGCGGGTCCATCCAGGAATTGAGCAGATTCACCGTCTCGCCCTTGCCGGCCCCGTCCACGCCATTCACCAGGATGATCACCGGGAAGCGCTTGGCCTGCAGCACGTCGTACTGGGCATCCAGCAGGTCTGCCCGCAGCTGGGGCACCTGGGCGTCGAAATCCTTCTTGTCGACCCGGTGTTCCAGTTCCGCAGATTCAAACATGACTCAACCTCCCCTGAAATCGCCCCACAGGGCCTGAATCGCTGCCAGGGCCGCCAGGCCCGCCGTTTCGGTGCGCAACACCCGGGGGCCCAGGCTCACCGGGGTGAAGCCGGCGGCCACCGCCGCCTCCGCCTCCTCCGGCGCCAGGCCGCCTTCGGCCCCCACCAGCAGGGACACGGGACCATCCGGCGGCGCCATGGCCGCCAGGGACACGGCAGCGCCGGGCAGCAGCACCAAGCGCCGGGAAGCGCTCTCCGCCTGGCCCAGGGCCCGCTCCAAAGGCAATAGGGGCGCCACTTCCGGCAGCCGGTTGCGGCCGCACTGCTCGCAGGCGGAGACAGCGACGCCGCGCCAGTGCTCCAGGCGCTTGGCCGCCCGCTCGCCGTCCAGGCGCACCACGCTGCGCCGGCTGGAGACCGGCTGGAAGCGACTGACGCCCAGCTCCACCGCCTTCTGCAGGGTGAAGTCCATCTTGTCCCCGCCCTGCAGGGCCTGGATCAGGGTCAGGGCCAGGGGCGACTCGCATTCCCGGGGCTGGTGCTCGCCCAGGCGCACCCGCACCCGGTCCTTGGCCACGGCCTCGATGCAGGCGCCGTACTCGCCGCCCCGGCCGTTGAAGAGGATGAGGCCGTCGCCGGCCTGCAGGCGCAATACCCGGGCGGCATGACGGGCCGGACCTTCGGGCAGGTCCACGGAGGCCCCGGGACTCAGGCTGAGGGCCTCGGGGGAGCAGAAAAAGCGGGGATCGGTCATCGTGCTATTATAGGCGTGCGCGCCCTTACGTCGCCCATTCCCGTGCATCCACGGGGCTTGCGGGCCAGTTCCCGAGAATCGGGGCCGCTCTGCCATACCCTGACAGAAAGCGAGTTTCCCCATGGTCAGCCTCACCACGCCGCTCTGCGACTTCGGTTGGCAAGCGCCGGATTTCCTCCTCCCCGGCACCGACGGCCGCCAGCACGGCCCGGCCAGCGCCCGGGGTCCCCGGGGCCTGCTGGTGATGTTCATCTGCAACCACTGCCCCTACGTCAAAGCCATCCTCGAGCACCTGGTGCGGGACTGCCGGGAACTGCGCGACCACCACGGCATCGGCAGCATTGCCGTCATGAGCAACGACACGGCGGCCTACCCGGAAGACGGCTTTGCCCAGATGCAGGCCCTGGCCAGCCAGTGGGACCTGCCCTTCCCCTATGTGCTGGACGACAGCCAGGCCGTGGCCCGGGCCTACGGCGCCGTGTGCACCCCGGATTTCTTCGGCTTCAACGCCGACCTGCAACTGCAGTACCGGGGCCGCCTGGACGACACGGGCCGCAATGCCCCCCGCCCCGATGCCCGCCGGGAGCTGTTCGAGGCCATGACCCTGGTGGCCGCCGGCGGCCGCGGCCCGGCGGAGCAGACGCCGAGCATCGGCTGTTCCCTGAAGTGGCGTGACACCTGAGCCGGAGCCGTTCCATGCGCTACGCCGACAACGCCAACCGGCACACGGTTGAAACGGTCATCGCAGCCGTACACCAGGTGGCCCGGGAAGCCATCGTGCCCCGTTTCATGAAGGCCATCCACCACCGCAAGGATGACGGCACCCTGCTCTCGGAAGCGGACCTGGCGTGCCAGAGCTTTCTCCTGCAGCGCCTGCCGGAAATCGTCCCCTGCCCGGTGATCGGCGAGGAAATGAGCCGGGCCGAACAGGAAGCCGCCCTGGAGGCGGGCAACGGGGACGTGTGGTGCATCGATCCCATCGACGGCACCACCAACTTCGTCAATGGCCTGCCCGTCTTCGCCGTCTCCATCGCCCTGCTGCGGGAGCGCAAGCCCCGCCTGGGCATCACCTACAACCCCATCACCAACGAACTGTTCTATGCCTGGGAGGGCGGTGGCGCCTACGTGAACGGCAAGCGCCTGCCCCTGCGCCGGGTGGCCGGCAGCCTGGACCAGGCGGTGGCCAATGTGGACCTGAAACGCCTGCCCCGGGAACTGGCCGTCCGCATCGCCACGGCACCGCCCTTCTTCTCCCAGCGTAATTTCGGCAGCAGCGCCCTGGAGTGGTGCCAGGTGGCCGCGGGCCGCATCGACGTGGCGGTGCACGGCGGCCAGATGCTGTGGGATTACGCCGCCGGCTGCCTGATCCTGAAGGAAGCGGGCGGCCACATGTGCACCCTGGAGCAGGACGACTTCCACGCCGACGACCTGTGGCGCCGGCGCATCGTCGCCGCCCTGGACCCCGGCGTCTTCGCCGCCTG
Organism: Azospira sp. MPR-LB4; assembly: GCF_058809525.1. NCBI lineage: Bacteria > Pseudomonadati > Pseudomonadota > Betaproteobacteria > Rhodocyclales > Rhodocyclaceae > Azospira > Azospira sp. MPR-LB4. The sequence goes on along the minus strand of NZ_CM179521.1, from coordinate 3,120,227 downwards.
GCGGGACTGGCTGCGGGCCGGCCTCTAGGCCGCCGGCCGGCCCCGTGCTCAGGCGGGCTTGCGGATTTCCCGGTCGGGACGGCCGATGTAATAGCCCTGGGCCATGTCCATGCCCATGCGCTTCAGCTCGTCCAGCACCTCGCCGGTTTCGACGAATTCGGCAATGACTTGGATTCCAAGTTCGTGGGCCAGGGACTGCATGCTCTGGACGAAGGCCCGATCCTTGGTGCTGTGCAGGATATTGACCACGAAGTCCCCCTCCACCTTGAGGAAATCCACCGGGAAGCGACGCAGGTAGTGGAAGGAGGAGAAGCCTGAACCGAAGTCGTCGATGGCCAGCTTGAAGCCGTCGAACTTCAGGTCGTTGAGGAAACGCTCCATCAGGGCCAGGTTCTTCACCGTATCCCGCTCGGTGATCTCGAAGACGATGCGCTCCGGCGGAATACCGGAATCGGCCACGATCTGGCGCAGGGAGCGGGCGAACTCGTTGAGCACCATGGCCCGGGGCGAGAGGTTGAGGAAGATGTAACCCTCGTGCCCTTCCGCCGCCAGCTTCTGCAGGGCCAGTTCGATCACCAGACAGTCGAGGCGGTGGATGACACCGATTTTCTCGGCGATCTCGACGAACTCGTCGGCCCGCATGATTTCCCCGTCCACCTCGATGCGGGACAGCACCTCGTAGCCCACCACCACGCCGGCCTGGACATCCAGGATGGGCTGGAAGAAGGGGATCAGCCGCCGTTCGTCGATGGCCTTGAGGATGGTGACGCTCTTCTGGGAGATGTCGCGGAACACTTCCATGACGTCGTCCGCCGTGGGAATGGCGACCCGCTCCTTACCCTCCGCCTTGGCCTTGTACATCATGTTGTCGGCGAAGAGGAAGAGGTCCTTGGGCTCGGTGGCGTGGTCCGGATACACGGCCAGGCCGATGGAAGCCGTGCCGTGCACCACGTCGCCGTTGAAGGCGGTGACGCTGCTCTGCCGGGAGGCCTCGAGAATGCGCTGGGCGATGACGGAGGTCTGCTCCAGGTCGGCCTCGGGCAGGATCACCACGAACTCGTCGCCGCCGTAGCGGGCGAAGATGTCGCCGCTGCGCAGCACCTGCCGCACCTCCCGGGCGAAGGCCTGGAGGAATTTGTCGCCCACCGCATGGCCGTAGTTGTCGTTGACCAGCTTGAAGTTGTCCAGGTCGATCAGCAGCAGGCCGAAATGCTCGTCGTGGCGGGAGGAACGGTCGATCTCGTAGCCGATCATTTCCCAGAACACCCGCTGGTTGAAGAGGTCCGTCAGGGGGTCCCGGGTGGCGTAGTACTCCAGGTCCTTGGTGTACTTGTAGATGGCCTTCACCGACCCCACCACGTTGAGCAGGGTGGACAGCACGGAATCGAGCACCAGGTGGCGGGTGTCGTCCTCCAGCTCGTCGGCCTGGACGCCGATGCCGACGATGCCGCCGATCTTCGGCGTATCGACGAAGAAGGACTTGACCCGCAGCTGCACCTCCTCCTCCGCCAGTTCCACCTTCTCGCCACCGGGCTTGGCCACGTGGTGGTTGATGGTGAAGGAGGTGATGACGGAGAAGCGGGGATTCTGCTTCAGCACTTCCCGGATGTGGCTCTCCACCCGCTGCTTGGTGGCGGCGGAGGGCTCCCGGTACCAGAAAATCTCCAGGTCGAAGAGCTCGTCGTCGATCTGGAAGATGGAGAAAAGCACGTGGGCGTTCATCACCTTGTTGATGTCCACCACCAGGTGATTCACGTACTCGGTCCAGTCGCGGATGATGTCCGAGGTGATGACGAACTTCTCCAGCAGGCCGATCTCGAACTTGAGCATGTCCTTGTCCACCGCCACGGCCCGCAGCTTGGCCACCAGCTCCTCGACGGCGCAGACGATGCGGGTCAGCTCGGCGAAGCCGGGGCGGCTGCCGCGCAGTTCCAGCTTGCGCAGGTCCGATACCGCATTGACGCCGGCCACGCCCTCCTCCACATGGCGCAGGGCGCCTTCCAGCCGGTGGTTCACCCACCACACGGCCAGCAGCGCCAGCAGCAGGCCCAGGGGCATGAGGATGGCCAGGGACCAGGAGAATTCGGCCCGGGCCTGGTCCACCAGGCCGCCCACGTTCTGCCGCACTTCGATCAGGCCCAGCACGTCGCCCACGGCGGCGTTGTCGTGACAGCGCAGACAGCGGTTTTCCGCCTGCAGGGGATAGATGAAGCGGATGAAGGAGCCCTGCATGGACTCCTGGGGCTTGCCGGCGGAAAAACCCTGGCGCAGCAGTTCATCCAGGGGCGGCTGCTCGATGGCGCCGAAGAGGGCCTCGACCTTGGGACCCCGATAGATTTCCACGGTGGCGTTGGAACCCCGGGTGGCGTCGCGCATGCCCTGGAGGAATTTTTCCACCTGGTCGCGGCGCCAGCCGGTGCTCATCAACTCGTACATGGAGACGAAAGCCATGCGCGCCATGGTGTTGGCGCCTTCCCGGGCATGATCCCGTACGGTGCTGTCGAAGGAGCGGCTGACGGCCCAATAGCTGCCGCCAAAAAAGAGCAACCCAACCAGGATGGAGGTCGCCAGGACGAACGTTCGGATTTTCATGGGGTTCCCTGAGCCAAGCTTTATATTTGTATGACATCGAAGGAGGCACCCCCGTACCTCCCTATGCTGTCGGCAAATTACTATACCCCCCCGCCAGGAGCAAGCCGGAAAGCGCAAATCCGGCCCATGGAATCTGGGATAATGGCGCCTGTCCCCCCTGCCAGCACCCCGGCCCCAGCCATGTCCCTGCGCCGCGAAACCCACCTTCAGGCGACCGTTGTCGTCGTCTTCTTTTCCCTGGCCGTCAGCCTGGGGCTGGCCAACATCTATCTATCCCACAGCGAGGAGGCGGCGGTACGCGTCCGCACCTTCCAGGAACTGCGGGCCGTGGCCGACCTCAAGGCCCAGCAGGTGGCCGCCTGGCGCAGCGAACGACAGGCCCAGGCAAAATCGTGGCAGGACAGCCTGCACCTGGAGCGCCTGCTCGAGGCCCCGGGCAAGGCGGCAGAACTCCAGGCCAACCTGCAAAAGAGCCTGGGCCCCCTGGCCGAATTGCCGGAGAACCGGGCCTACCTGCTGCTCGACGACGACGGACGGGTGCGCTTCAGCACCGCCGCCCCGCCCCAGGACAGCAGCGTCAGCGAAGCCACCCGGGACCTGCTCAAGGTCGCCGAATACAGCGACCAGCCCCAGCTAAGCGACCTGCAGCTGGACCCCCAGGGCCATGCCTTCATCGACCTGGCCGCCGTCATCCGCAGCCCCCGCAGCGGCCAGCGTCTGGCCTTCCTGGTGCAGCGGATCGACCCCGGCGCCGTCCTCTTTCCCCTCATCCAGGCCCGTCCGGTGCCCAGCGCCACCGCCGAGACCCTTCTGCTGCGCCAGGACGAAAGCGACTTCCTGGTGCTCAACGAACTGCGCCACCGCCAGGACACGGCCCTCAAGCTGCACCTGCGGCGGGAGGAAAGCATGCTCGGCGCCCCGGCCACGGCCGCGCCCCAGCAGGAAGGTGTCGACTACCGCCGCCAGCTGACCCTGGCCACCAGCCAGCAGGTGGCGGACACCCCCTGGATCCTGGTGACCAAGGTGGATGCGGAGGAAATCCTCTCCCCGGTGCGCCAGCGCAATTTCCTCACCTACGGCGTCTCCCTGCTGTTGCTGGCCGGGGGTGGCGCCTTCACCCTGTACCTGCTGCGCCAGCAGCGCAAGTTCTTCGCCGAGCGCCACGAACGGGAACAACTGGCGGCGGAGGAACTGCAGCGCACCCAGGACCGCCTGCTGGAAGCCCAGCGCATCGGCCACATCGGCAGCTGGGAGCGGGACCTGCGCAGCGGCCGCCTATGGTGTTCCGAGGAGGCCTACCGCCTGGTGGGCCTGGACCCGAGCGAGCCCCTGACCTACGCCCACTTCCTGGAGCTGGTGCACCCGGAGGACCGGGACAAGGTGCAACAGGCCACCGACCACAACGCGGCCAAGGAGGAAACCTTCGCCGTCGAATACCGGGTGCTGCTGCAGGACGGTCGCCTGCGCCACTTCATCAACCGGGGCCGACTCTTCTGGGATGCCCGGGGCCAGCCCCTGCGGGCCAGCGGCACCACCCAGGACATCACCGAACGCAAGCTGGCGGAAGAGGAATACCGGCGCCAGTCCACCCAGCTGCGGGCGGTGCTGCAGAACATGCCCCAGGGCATCAGCGTCTTCGACGAGCATCTGCGCCTGCAATTGTGGAACGAAGGCATGCGGGAAGTCCTGGGCCTGCCCGCCGAAGCCCTCTACCGCGGGGTGCCCTTCGAGGACCTGGTGCGCTACCCGGCCCAGCGGGGCGAGTACGGCCCCGGCGATCCGGAACAGCACGTGCAGGAACGCAAGGCCCTGGCCATGCAGTTCAAGCCCCACCGCTTCGAGCGCACCCGCCTGGACGGGCGCACCACCCTGGTCCAGGGCGAACCCCTCTTCGACGACGGCCAGCTCACCGGCTTCATCACCACCTACACCGACATCAGCGAAAGCAAGCGCAACGAACAGGCCCTGCGCAACCAGAACGCCATCCTGCAAAACATCCTGGAGAACCTGCCGGACGGCGTCAGCCTGTACGACCCGGAGCAGCGCATGATCGCCTGCAACGAGCGCTTCCGCACCCTGCTGGACCTGCCCGACACCCTCTTCGCCCAGGGCTACCCGACCCTGGAGGACATGGTCCGCTTCAACGCCCGACGCGGCGAATACGGCCCGGGGGACGAGGAACGGCGCACCCGGGGCGTGCTGCGGGCCCTGCAGCGGCCCAACAACACCGCCGTCCTGCGGGAGCGGCCCGACGGCACGGTGCTGGAAATCCGCCAGGTCAACCTGGGGGACGGCAGCACCATCATCATCTACACCGACATCACCGCCCGCCACCGGGCCGAGGCCGAGCTGAAGCTGGCGGAAAAGGTCTTCGCCAACAGCCCGGAAGCCATCATGATCTGCGACCAGGGCAACCGCATCATCTCGGTGAACCGGGCCTTCTGCGACATCACCGGCTACGCCCAGGAGGAAGTGCTGGGCCAGGATCCGCGCATGCTGGCCTCGGGCCGCCACGACAAGGACTTCTACCGGCAGATGTGGGAAATCCTGCGGGACACCGGCGCCTGGGCCGGGGAAATCTGGGACCGGCGCAAGAACGGCGAGATCTACCCCAAGTGGATGACCATCAACGCCGTGCACGACACCCAGAGCGGCGCCCTCACCCACTACATCACCCTCTTCTCCGACATCACCGAGCGCAAGGAGACCGAGGCCCGCATCCACCACCTGGCCCACCACGACCCCCTCACCGGCCTGCCCAACCGCTTCACCCTGGAAGCCCGCCTGGAGCAGTCCCTGGCCGATGCCCGGCGCCATGGCCACAAGGTGGCGGTGATGTTCATGGACCTGGACCGTTTCAAGACCATCAACGACTCCCTCGGCCACGCCGTGGGCGACTCCCTGCTCATGGAAATCGCCCACCGCCTGCGCTCCGCCGTGCGGGAATCGGACACGGTGGCCCGCCTCGGCGGCGACGAGTTCGTGGTGGTGCTGCCCGACGTGGAAGGGGCCAACGATGCGGCCCACGTGGCCGGCAAGATCATCGAGGACGTGGCCCGCAGCCTGCGGGTCGGCGCCCACGAGCTGCACACCTCTGCCTCCATCGGCATCAGCCTCTATCCGGACGACGGCGAAACGGTGCCGACGGTGATGCAGAACGCCGACACCGCCATGTACCACGCCAAGGCCATCGGCCGGAACAACTTCCAGTTCTTCGCCTCGGCCATGAACCGGGCCGCCACCGAGCGCCTGGAACTGGAACGCAAGCTGCGCCAGGCCATGGTCAATGACGAACTGGAATTGCACTTCCAGCCCCAGTTCGCCCTCGCCGCCGACCGGGTCACCGGGGTGGAGGCCCTGCTGCGCTGGCGCCATCCGGAGGACGGCCTGATCCCGCCGGACCGCTTCATCCCCATCGCCGAGGAAACCGGCCTCATTGTCGGCATCGGCGACTGGGTGCTGCAGGCCGCCTGCCGCCAGCTCAAGGCCTGGCTCGACCAGGGCCTGCCGCCCCTGCGCATGGCGGTGAACCTGTCCACCCGGCAGCTGAAGGAAAAGGAGTTCCCCAGCCGGGTGGCCGCCATCCTCCAGGAAACGGGCCTGCCCGCCGTGCTGCTGGAACTGGAGATCACCGAGAGCGGGGTCATGGAACGGCCGGAGGAGGCCATCACCACCCTGCAGGCCCTCAACGACATGGGCGTCACCCTGGCCATCGACGACTTCGGCACCGGCTACTCGTCCCTGTCCTACCTCAAGCTGTTCCCCATCGACCGGCTCAAGATCGACCGCTCCTTCGTGCGCGACATCGAGCGGGACCCGGATGACGCCGCCATCGCCCGCGGCACCATCGCCCTGGCCCACAGCCTGGGCCTGGAAGTGGTGGCCGAAGGAGTGGAAACCTCGGCCCAGCTCGACATGCTGGCGGCCGACGGCTGCGACGAGGTGCAGGGCTACTTCTTCAGCCGCCCCCTGCCGCTGGCGGCCGCCACCGCCTTCCTCGCCCAGCAGGCCGGTAGGGCGGGGTAGAATACCCCTCCGTATCGTCCCCGCCGGGGACCTCACCCATTTTCGCTGCAACCCGCTGCAAGGAATTCCATGTCCCGTACCACCCTTTCCCGCTACCTGATCGAAGCCCAGCGCGACAACCACATCAACGCCGACCTGCGCTTCCTCATCGAAGTCGTCGCCCGGGCCTGCAAGGCCATTTCCATCTCCATCGGCAAGGGCGCCCTCTCCGGCGTGCTGGGGGAGGCCGGCAGCGACAACGTGCAGGGCGAGGCCCAGAAGAAGCTGGACGTCATCTCCAATGAAATCCTGCTGGAAGCCAACGAATGGGGCGGCCACCTGGCAGCCATGGCCTCCGAGGAGATGGACCATCCCCATCCCATTCCCCACCGCTACCCCAAGGGCGAATACCTGCTGATGTTCGACCCCCTGGACGGCTCCTCCAACATCGACATCAACGTCTCCGTCGGCACCATCTTCTCCGTGCTGCGCTGCCCCGAAGGCATGGAGCCCACCGAACAGGCCTTCCTCCAGCCCGGCACCCAGCAGCTGGCCGCCGGCTACGCCCTCTACGGCCCCAACACCCTCCTGGTGCTGACCATCGGCCAGGGCGTGCATTGCTTCACCCTGGACCGGGAAGTGGGCTCCTTCGTCCTGACCCAGGAGAACCTCCGCATCCCCGAGGACACCAAGGAATTCGCCATCAACATGTCCAACCAGCGCTTCTGGGAAGCCCCGGTGCAGCGCTACGTGGGCGAACTGCTGCAGGGCAAGGAGGGCGTGCGCGGCAAGGACTTCAACATGCGCTGGGTCGCCTCCATGGTGGCCGACGTGCACCGCATCCTCACCCGCGGCGGCCTCTTCATGTACCCCCTGGACAGCAAGACCGCGGAAAAGGGCGGCAAGCTGCGCCTGCTCTACGAAGCCAATCCCATGAGCCTCATCGTCGAACAGGCCGGCGGCGCCGCCACCACCGGCCGCCAGCGCATCCTGGACCTGCAGCCCACCCAGCTGCACCAGCGGGTGCCGGTGGTCCTGGGTTCGAAGAACGAGGTGGAACGGGTCACCGCCTACCACCTGGAATCCTGAGATATCAGGAGAGGAGGAGCATGTCGGCCAAACACCCCATCATCGCCGTCACCGGCTCCTCCGGCGCCGGCACCACCACGGTCCGGAAAACCTTCGAATCCATTTTCCGCCGGGAAAAGATCAACGGCGCCATTGTCGAAGGCGACGCCTTCCACCGCTACACCCGGACGGAAATGGGCCAGAACATCGAGGCCGCCGAGCGTGAGGGACGCAAGCCGCCCTCCCACTTCGGCCCCGAGGCCAATCTGCTGGCCGAGCTGGAAACCCTCTTCCGCGAATACGGCGAACACGGCACCGGCAAGATCCGCCAGTACATCCACGGTGCCGCCGAGGCCCGCCGCTGGGGCCTGCCCGAGGGCTATTTCACCCCCTGGGAAGCCATCGCCCCGGGCACCGACCTGCTCTTCTACGAGGGCTTGCACGGCGCCTACCAGGACAAGCAGATCGACGTAGGCCGCCATGCGGACCTGCTCATCGGCGTGGTGCCCATCATCAACCTGGAATGGATCCAGAAAATCCACCGGGACACCCGCAGCCGGGGCTATTCCCTGGAAGCGGTGACCCACACCATCCTGCGGCGCATGCCCGATTACGTGCATCACATCACACCCCAGTTCTCCCGCACCCACATCAACTTCCAGCGGGTGCCGGTGGTGGACACCTCCAACCCCTTCATCGCCCGGGACATCCCGAGCAACGACGAATCCTTCGTCGTCATCCGCTTCCGCGACCCCCGGGGCGTGGATTTCCCCTACCTGCTCAACATGATCGGCGACGCCTTCATGTCCCGCCCCAACACCATCGTGGTCCCCGGCGGCAAGCAGGACCTGGCCATGCAGCTGATCCTGACGCCCCTCATCTGGCAACTGGTGGAAGACCGCAGCCGGGGCGCCTGAGCTCGGCAGCTTTCCCGTGAAAAAGGCCGCCGCAACCCCGGACGGGCCGGGAGCGGCTACCGCCATTGCCCTATCCCAGCGGAATTACCCCACCGCGGCAGCCCTTGTGCTGCGGTGAATCTGGAAAAACCCCAGCATTTGGCGGATAATTCCGCCTCTTTCCCGCCTCCCCCCTTCCGGTGACCATGCAATTCAATCCCCTCACCAGCGCCATCCGTGCCCTCGCCATGGATGCGGTCCAGAAAGCCAATTCCGGTCACCCCGGCATGCCCATGGGCATGGCCGAAATCGCCGAAGTCCTGTGGCGGCGCCACATGAAACACAATCCGGCCAACCCCAGGTGGGCCGACCGGGATCGCTTCGTGCTCTCCAACGGCCACGGTTCCATGCTGCTCTACAGCCTGCTGCACCTGACCGGCTACGACGTCTCCATCGACGATCTGAAGAACTTCCGCCAGCTGCACAGCAAGACCCCGGGCCACCCGGAAGTGGGCTACACCCCCGGCATCGAGACCACCACCGGCCCCCTGGGCCAGGGCATCACCAACGCCGTGGGCCTGGCCCTGGCGGAAAAGATCCTGGCGGCTGAATTCAACCAGCCCGGCCACGACATCGTGGACCACCACACCTACGTCTTCCTCGGCGACGGCTGTCTCATGGAAGGCGTCTCCCACGAAGCCTGTTCCCTGGCCGGCACCCTGGGCCTGGGCAAGCTGATCGCCTTCTACGACGACAACGGCATCTCCATCGACGGCCACGTCGAAGGCTGGTTCACCGACGACACCCCGAAGCGCTTCGAAGCCTACGGCTGGCAGGTCATCCCCAATGTGGACGGCCACAACGCCACCGCCATCGAGGCCGCCCTGCTGCAGGCCAAGGCCGAAGGCAACAAGCCCACCCTGATCTGCTGCAAGACCAAGATCGGCATGGGCTCCCCCAACAAGGCCGACAGTCACGACGTGCACGGCGCCCCCCTGGGCGATGCGGAAATCGCCGCCACCCGGGCCGCCATCGGCTGGAACCACGCCCCCTTCGAAATCCCCGCCGACGTGTACGCCGCCTGGGACGGCAAGGCCAAGGGCCAGACCGCCGAAGGCCAGTGGAACGAACGCTTCGCCGCCTACGCTGCCGCTTTCCCGGCCCAGGCCGCCGAATTCCAGCGCCGCATGGCCGGCAAGCTGCCCGCCAACTGGCAGCAGACGGTGGATGCCTACATCGCCGACACCGCCGCCAAGGCCGAAAACATCGCCACCCGCAAGGCCAGCCAGAACGCCATCGCCGCCCTGGTGCCGAACCTGCCGGAAGTGGTGGGCGGCTCCGCCGACCTGGCCGGCTCCAACCTGACCCTGTGGAAGGCCGCCAAGGGCGTCACCCGCAAGGACGGCGGCAACTACGTCTATTACGGCGTGCGCGAATTCGGCATGACCGCCATCGCCAACGGCCTGGCCCTGCACGGAGGCCTGATCCCCTACACCGCCACCTTCCTGGTGTTCTCCGACTACGCCCGCAACGCCATCCGCATGGCGGCGCTGATGAAGCAGCGCCAGATCATGGTCTACACCCATGACTCCATCGGCCTGGGCGAGGACGGCCCGACCCACCAGCCGGTGGAACACGTGCCTTCCCTGCGCCTGATCCCCAACCTGGACGTGTGGCGTCCCGCCGACTCCACCGAGACCGCCGTGGCCTGGGCCAATGCCGTGGAACGCCATGACGGTCCTTCCGTCCTGGCCCTGTCCCGCCAGAACCTGCCCAATGTCACCGCCGGCATCAGCGCCGAGACCATCCGCCGCGGCGGCTACGTGCTGTCCGAGGCCAAGGGCGAAGCCCAGGTGGTGCTGATCGCCACCGGCTCCGAGATCAAGCTGGCCCTGGATGCCCAGAAGGCCCTGGGCGACGAGGGCATCGCCGCCCGTGTCGTCTCCATGCCCTGCGTCGAAGCCTTCGAACGCCAGGACGCCGCCTACCGGGAACAGGTGCTGGGCACCTGCCGCAAGCGCGTCGCCATCGAAGCCGCCCACTCCGGCCTGTGGCACAAGTACGTGGGCCGTCACGGCGCTGTGGTCAGCATCGACCGCTTCGGCGAGTCCGCCCCCGCCGGCAAGCTGTTCGAGATGTTCGGCTTCACCGTGGCCAACGTGGTGAAGACCGTCAAGGAAGTGCTGGAATAAAAGGAAGGGGTGCCCCGGCCACGGGGCGCGTCAGGTTTTTTAGATAGAGGAGAGAAGTGCCATGGCTATCAAGGTTGCCATCAACGGTTTCGGTCGTATCGGTCGCTGCACCCTGCGGGCGATCTACGAGCAGGGTCTGCAGAATGAGTTCGACGTGGTTGCCATCAACGCCTCCGGCGACCTGGCCACCAACGCCCACCTGCTGAAGTACGACACCACCCACGGCCGCTTCGGCACCTCCGTGGAGACCGAGGGCGAGAACTGCATCATCATCGATGGCAAGAAGATCCCCTTCTACTCCACCAAGAACCCCAAGGACATCGACTGGTCCAAGCACGGCGTGGAAGTGCTGCTGGAATGCACCGGCGCCTACACCACCAAGGAAAAGGCCCAGGCCCTGCTGCAGCAGGGTGCCAAGCGGGTGCTGATCTCCGCCCCCGGCGGCGACGACGTGGACACCACCATCGTCATGGGCGTTAACGAAGGCGTGCTCAAGGCCGACATGACCGTGGTCTCCAACGCCTCCTGCACCACCAACTGCCTGGCCCCCGTGGCCAAGGTGCTGGCCGAGAGCGTCGGCATCAAGCAGGCCCTGATGACCACCGTGCACGCCTACACCAACGACCAGGTGACCGTGGACGTGCGCCACAAGGACCTGCGCCGCGCCCGTGCCGCCGCCGCCAACATCATCCCCACCAAGACCGGCGCCGCCAAGGCCGTCGGCCTGGTGCTGCCCCAGCTGGCCGGCAAGTTCGACGGCTTCTCCCTGCGCGTGCCCACCATCAATGTCTCCCTGGTGGACCTGACCTTCACCGCCGAGCGCGCCACCACCAAGGAAGAAATCAACGAGCTGATGACCGCCGCTGCCAAGGGCCCCCTGAAGGGCATCATGGCGGTGAACAACGAGCCCCTGGTTTCCTCCGACTTCAACCACACCACCGTCTCCTCCACCTTCGATGCCACCCAGACCCGGGTCATCAAGGGTGCCGACGGCTCCGTGCTGGTGAAGGTGCTGGCCTGGTACGACAACGAGTGGGGCTACTCCTGCCGCATGCTGGACGCCGCCCGCGCCTGGATGGCCGCCAAGTAAGCAACACCGCCGACGGCAAAAAGCCGCCTGGGAGCATCTGCTCCCAGGCGGCTTTTTTATTGCTGCAGCGACTATCGGGGCCAGGGGGCAAAAGGCAGTGCGGCAGGCCCAACCATGGGTGGCCCGACGGCACAGCCCTCGCCGCCCAGGCTCAGGAAGAACTGCCCGACTTGCCGTTCACGGCCGCCTGCAGCAAGGCGTAGGCGGCAATGCCGGCAGGAGACTGGCCATTGCCCAGACCATCGCCCTGGCCGCCGGCGGCCGCACCGCCCTGGCTCTGACTGAGCCTGGCCATGGTGGCATCCTGCAGGGTGGTGGCATCGGGATGGGCCTCATCCTTGGCCAGCAGGCGCTCCCGCATCTTGCGGGCGATATCCGACTCGATCGCCTCCCGCTTTTCCGGCGGCAGAGCGGCCAGGTCTTCCTCGCTCATGCCCATTTCCTTGAGGATGGCGTCGCGCATGTGCTCGGCCGGACTCTTGTCCAGATATTCCTGCAGCTGGGCCCGTAATTCCTCGCGGCGGGCCTGGGCAGCGGCATTGGCCTTGTCCTCGGCCGTTTCCACCCGGCTGGAAGTGTTGGCGCCGGCTGACGGATTGGCACCTTCCGTCAGGCCGGCTTGAGGCGATGCCTGCAATGCGGCCGCCTCGGCCTCCTGGCCGCGCTTTTTCGCCGTCAGGCTCTGCAGGCTGAGTTGGTTATAGAGGGAATCGATACGCATGGTCATACGCTCCATAGGTGCTATGGCCACCCTTAATGCAAACGGCGTACCAGAATGTAAATTCCCTTTGAGAACAACGGACTTTGCCGATCTGGCGAATATTTGCCGCCTGTCCGGGGCAAAAAAATGACGGCAAGGTTGGCCGCCAGCGGCCATCCTTGCCGGGCAAAACCCTGTCCGCCTCTCGGATTTAGGGCCGCAACCCTGTAAAATCACGGCCTTCATCCATTTCCTCCCTGGCCCCCCGTGTCCGGCTCCCTCCCCCCCCTTCGTCTCGCCATCAACGGCTACGGCCGCATTGGTCGCTGCTTTCTGCGGGCCCTGCATGAACGGGGACTGGCGGAGCGTTTCCAGGTGGTGGCCATCAACGAGCCAGCCAACAGCGAGAGCATCGCCTACCTGACCTGCTTCGACTCCACCCACGGCCGCTTCCCCGCCCCGGTGGAACTGCAGGACGGCACCCTGGTCATCGACGGCCGCAGCATCCAGCTGACCCACGCCGACACCCCCGAGGGAGTGGACTGGCGCAGCCTGAAGGTGGATCTGCTGGTGGAATGCTCCGGCCAGTACAGCAACCGGGCCGGCCTGCGCCGCTTCCTTGAGGCCGGCTGCCCCCGGGTGCTGCTCTCCCACCCGGCCAACAGCGCCGCCGACGTGGATGCGACGGTGGTCTATGGCCTCAACCACGGCCGCCTCAACGGCGACGAGCGCATCGTCTCCAACGCCTCCTGCACCACCAATGCGGTGGTGCCGGTGCTGGAACTGCTGGACCGGGAGCTGGGCCTGGAACAGGTGCTGCTGACCACCCTGCATTCGGTGATGAACGACCAGCCCCTGGTGGACGGCTACCACCACAGCGACCTGCGCCGCACCCGCTCCGCCATGCAGTCCATGATCCCGGTCTCCACCGGCCTGGCCCGGGGCGTGGAACGCCTGCTGCCGAGCCTCAAGGGCAAGGTGCTGGCCAAGGCCATCCGGGTGCCCACCCTCAACGTCTCGGCCATCGACCTCACCGTGACCCTGGCCCAGGATGCAGACGTGGCGGGCCTCAACGCCCTGCTGCAGATCGCTTCCAACGGCCCCTGGAAGGGCGTACTGACCACCTCCGCCGCCCCCCACGCCTCCATCGACTTCAACCACGACCCCCATTCCGCCATCGTGGACCTGAGCCAGACCCGGGCCGGCGGCGCCCGCCTGTTCAACCTCTTCATCTGGTTCGACAACGAATGGGGCTTCGTCAATCGCATGGTGGACGTGGCCCAGCGCTGGCATGCCGGCTGGTCCCAGTCCTGAACACCCCATTCACCGCACCGCGCCTCATCACCAAATTCAACGCAAGGAGACTTCCATGAACGTTCTCAAACTCGCCGACCTGGATGTGAAGGGCAAGCGCGTCTTCATCCGCGCCGACCTCAACGTGCCCCAGGACGAGACCGGCCGCATCACCGACGACACCCGCATCCGCGCCTCCGTGCCGGCCATCCAGATGGCCCTGGAAAAGGGCGCCGCGGTCATGGTCACCTCCCACCTGGGCCGTCCCACCGAAGGCGAGATGAAGCCCGAGGACAGCCTGGCCCCCATCGCCCACCGCCTGGCCGAGCTGCTCGGCCGCAAGGTGCCGGTGATCGACAACTGGGTGGACGGCGGCTTCGAAGTGAAGCCCGGCGACGTGGTGCTGCTGGAAAACTGCCGCGTGAACAAGGGCGAGAAGAAGAACAACGACGAGCTGGCCCAGAAGCTGGCCAAGCTGTGCGACGTCTATGTGAACGACGCCTTCGGCACCGCCCACCGGGCCGAGGCCACCACCCACGGCATCGCCAAGTACGCCCCCGTGGCCTGTGCCGGCCCCCTGCTGGGTGCCGAGCTGGACGCCCTGGGCCGGGCCCTGGAAAACCCCAAGCGCCCCCTGGTGGCCATCGTCGCCGGCTCCAAGGTCTCCACCAAGCTGACCATCCTCAAGTCCCTCGCCGGCAAGGTGGACCAGCTCATCGTCGGCGGCGGCATCGCCAACACCTTCATGGTGGCCGACGACCTGCCCATCGGCGAATCCCTGGCCGAGCTGGACCTGGTGGAAGAAGCCCGCAACATCATGGACATGATGGACGAGCGCGGCGCCTCCGTGCCCATCCCCGAAGACGTGGTGGTGGCCAACGAACTGTCCGTCCATGCCCGCGCCAACCGGGTGGACGCCAACGACGTGCAGCCCGACGACATGATCCTGGACATCGGCCCCAAGACCTCCGCCAAGCTGGCCAGCATCATCGCCCACGCCGGCACCATCGTCTGGAACGGCCCGGTCGGCGTCTTCGAATTCGACCAGTTCGGCGGCGGCACCAAGATGCTGGCAGCCGCCATCGCCCACTCCCCGGCCTTCTCCATCGCCGGCGGCGGCGACACCCTGGCCGCCATCGCCAAGTACGGCATCGAGAAGCAGATCGACTACATCTCCACCGGCGGCGGCGCCTTCCTGGAATTCCTCGAAGGCAAGAAGCTGCCCGCCGTGGAAGTGCTGGAGCAGCGCGCCAACGGCTGATCCTGCAGCCCGGCACCTGCCATGGAAAGGCGGCCTCCGGGCCGCCTTTTTACATTTTGCAACGTTTGCCCCGGCCGGGGCCCGGGGTGGCGATGGAGTAGAATTGCCCGCTGCCAAATTGCCGCCGCCCTTTCGCCTGCGGCCCTGTCGCCCGCCGCTGCGCCACGCCGGCGGCAGGCCGGAACCACGAGACTCCGCCATGCCCCACCGCAAACACCGCTACGCCGTCATCGCCCTTGCCGCCGCCGGAATCGTCGGCCTGGGCTGGGTCGCCTACAACGCCAACCGGGCTCCCGGCGGCCCCCAGGCCCCGGCTGCGGCCGGCGCCAAGGCAGGCGGCGCCGGCGCCCCGGCAGCGCCCCTGCCGGTGGAAACGGCGCTGGCGGCGCCCCAGAGCATCACCGACGAGGCGGCGGCGGTGGGCACCCTGCGCTCCAACGAATCCGTGGTGCTGCGGCCGGAAACGGCGGGACGCATCGCCAGCATCGGCTTCAAGGACGGCGTGCCGGTGGCCAAAGGCACGGTGCTGGTGGCCCTGGATGCGGCCACCCAGGAGGCGGAACTGCAACAGGCCAAGGCCAACCACGCCCTGGCCGTGACCAATTTCAAACGCACCGAGGAACTGCTGGCGAAGAAGTTCATCAGCCAGCAATCCCTGGACACCACCGCCGCCAACCTCAAGGTGCAGGAGGCGGCGGTCGCCCTGGCCGAGGCCAAGCTGGCCAAGACCCGCATCCGGGCGCCCTTTGCCGGCGTCGTCGGCATCCGGGAGGTGAGCGTCGGCGACTACGTCAAGGAAGGGGCGGACCTCATCAACCTGGAGGACATCCGCACCCTGAAGCTGGATTTCCGCCTGCCCGAGCTGTACCTGAGCCGCCTGCAAAAGGGCCAGGCCGTGGAAGTGAGCGTGGACGCCTTGCCCAACCAGGCCTTCAAGGCGGTGCTGGATGCGGTGGATCCCCTGGTGGATGCCAACGGCCGCGCCATTTCCCTGCGCGCCCGCCTGGACAACCCGGAGCTCAAGCTGCGTCCCGGCATGTTCGCCCGGGTGCGCCTGCTCTTCGGCAACCGGGACGGGGTGCTGATGATCCCCGAGCAGGCCATCGTCTCCGGCGGCGGCAAGCAGACCGTGTTCCGCATCGAGGAGGGCAAGGCAAAGAAGGTGGAAGTGAAGACCGGCCTGCGCCGCAACGCCCAGGTGGAAATCCTCTCCGGCCTGGCGGCGGGAGACCGCATCATCACCGCCGGCCAGCTCAAGGTGCAGGACGGCAGCCCGGTGAAGGCCGTGGATGCTGCGCCCCAGCCGGCCCAGGATGCAGAAGGGACGGGCATCTCCAAGCCCCCTGCCACCACCGCCGCGCCCCAGGCCGCCCCCGGGCCGGCCAAACAGGGATAAGCCGCCATGCTGCTTTCCGACATCTGCATCCGCCGCCCGGTGTTTGCCACCGTGCTCTCCCTGGCGGTGATGCTCATCGGCCTGGTCTCCTACCAGCGCCTCTCGGTGCGCGAATACCCGAAGATCGACGAACCGGTGATGACCGTCACCACCACCTACCGGGGTGCCTCGGCGGAAATCGTCGAATCCCAGATCTCCAAGCCCCTGGAGGATTCCCTGGCCGGCATCGAGGGGGTGGATGTGCTGACCTCCATCTCGCGCCAGGAAAGCAGCCAGATTTCCGTGCGCTTCCGCCTGGAGCGCAATCCGGATTCCGCCGCCTCGGACGTGCGCGACCGGGTCTCCCGGGTGCGCAACCGGCTCCCCGACGACATCGACGAGCCGGTCATCGCCAAGGTGGAGGCCGACGCCAGCCCGGTCATCTGGCTCGCCTTCTCCTCCGAGAAGCATTCGCCCCTGGTGGTCACCGACATCGCCAACCGGGTGGTCAAGCCGCGCCTGCAGACCCTGCCCGGGGCCGCCGACGTGCGGGTCTTCGGCGAGCGCAAGTTCGCCATGCGCATCTGGCTCGACAAGGACCGCCTGGCGGCCCACCAGATCACCGCCCAGGAGGTGGAGGACGCCCTGCGCACCCAGAACGTGGAAGTGCCCGCCGGCCGCATCGAGAGCCGCCAGCGGGAATTCGCCGTGCTGGCCCAGACCGACCTGAAGGAACCGGAACAGTTCGCCGCCATCGTGGTGAAGACGGTGAACGGCTACCCGGTGCGCATCCGGGACCTGGGCCGGGTGGAGATCGGCGCCGCCGCCGAGCGTACCAACGTCCGCTTCGGCGGCAAGCCGGCGGTGAGCCTGGGCCTGATCAAGCAGTCCACCGCCAATCCCCTGGACCTGTCCCGGGCCCTGCGGGCCGAACTGCCGAAGATCGCCGCCGAGCTGCCCGACGGACTGAAGGTGGAAATCGCCTACGACTCCTCGGTCTTCATCGACCGCTCCATCGAATCGGTGTTTTCCACCATCGGCGAAGCGGTGATCCTGGTGCTGCTGATCATTTTCTTCTTCCTGCGCAACCTGCGCGCCACCCTCATTCCCCTGGTCACCATCCCGGTGTCCCTGATCGGCGCCTTCGCCCTCATGTTCGTCCTCGGCTTCACCATCAACACCCTGACCCTGCTGGCCCTGGTGCTGGCCATCGGCCTGGTGGTGGACGACGCCATCGTGGTCCTGGAGAACATCTACCGCCACATCGAGGAAGGCATGCCACCGATCCAGGCCTCCCTCCAGGGGGCCAAGGAAATCGGCTTCGCCGTGGTGGCCATGACCATCACCCTGGCCGCCGTCTACGCCCCGGTGGCCTTCATGACCGGCCGCATCGGCAAGCTCTTCATCGAATTCGCCCTGACCCTGGCCGGCGCCGTGCTGGTCTCCGGCTTCGTCGCCCTGACCCTGTCGCCCATGATGTGCTCGGTGCTGCTGCGGCACGAGGAAAAGCACGGCAAGGCCTTCGTCGCCATCGAGAATTTCCTCAACTGGCTCAACGCCGGCTACCGCCGCATCCTCGGCGCCGCCCTCGACCGGCGCTGGATCGTCCTGGTGGGATTCGCCGCAGTGGCCCTGGCCTGCGTCGGCATGCTCAAGCTGCTCAAGTCCGAGCTTTCCCCCATCGAGGACCGGGGCGTCATCTTCGGCATCTTCAACGGCCCCGAGGGCGCCACCCTGGAATACACGGACAAGTACGCCCGCCAGATCGAGAAGATTTACGCCGGCATTCCCGACGCCGCCAACTACTTCGTCGTCTCCGGCAATCCCATCGTCTCCCAGGGCTCCGCCATCCTGCGCCTGAAGGACTGGAAGGAGCGCCAGCACAGCTCGCCGGAAATCGCCAAGCAGCTGCTGCCCCGCTTCCGGGACATCCCCGGCGTCATGGCCTTCCCGGTGACGCCGCCCTCCCTCGGCCAGAGCGCCCGGGAGCGGCCGATCAACTTCGTCATCGTCAGTTCCGCCTCCTACCAGGAGCTGCAGGCCACCACCACCAAGTTCCTGGCGGCAATGGCCAAGAGCCCCCTGTTCCTCAATGTGGACACGGACCTCAAGCTCAACCTGCCCCAGCTCTCCGTGGCGGTGAACCGGGACAAGGCGGCGGACCTGGGGGTGCCCGTGGAAACCGTCGGCCGCACCCTGGAGACCATGCTCGGCGGCCGCCAGGTGACCCGCTTCAAGCGGGACGGCGAGCAGTACGACGTGATCGTCCAGGTCAGCGACGCCGACCGTGCCAATCCCCGGGACATCAGCGACATCTACGTGCGCGGCAAGAGCGGCGAGATGATCCCCCTGGCCAACCTGGTGCAGGTGGACGAGACCATCAGCCCCCGGGAGCTGAACCACTTCGGCCAGCGCCGCGCCGTCACCATCACCGCCAACCTGGCCCCCGGCTCCACCCTGGGCGAGGGCCTGGCGGCCATGGAAGGAATCGCCGGAGAGGTGCAGCCGGCCGGCTACGCCGTCGATTACAACGGCCAGTCGCGGGAGTTCAAGACCTCCACCGCCTCCCTGGCCCTCACCTTCATCCTCGCCCTGGCCTTCATCTACCTGGTGCTGGCGGCCCAGTTCGAAAGCTTCCGCGACCCCTTCATCATCATGCTGACGGTGCCCCTGTCCATGGCCGGCGCCCTGCTGGCCCTGCTCCTCAGCGGCGGCACCCTCAACGTGTACAGCCAGATCGGCCTGGTCACCCTGGTGGGCCTGATCACCAAGCACGGCATCCTCATTGTCGAATTCGCCAACCAGCTGCAGGAGCAGGGGCGCAACGTCCGGGAGGCGGTGATCGAGGCGGCGGAACTGCGCCTGCGCCCCATCCTCATGACCACCGGCGCCATGGTGCTGGGCGCCATCCCCCTGGCCCTGGCCCGGGGCGCCGGCGCTGAATCCCGCTCCCAGATCGGCTGGGTCATCGTCGGCGGCCTGCTCCTGGGCACCTTCTTCACCCTCTTTGTGGTGCCCACGGTCTATACCCTGATGGCCCGGCGCAAGGGCATGGACCGGGTGGCGGCGGAACAGGCCCGCCACGGCCTGCCCACCTGAGCCGCCCCCAGTCCCGGACGGCCCCGGGCCGTCACCCTGAAAAAGCCGCTGCCCAGCGGCTTTTTTTTCGCCTCCGGAATGCCGACTGGATCAAGAATGGCGACAAAATCCCTGGGGACGGACATGCCATTGAGTTAGCATAAATCCCGCTTTGCCAATGACTTGGCGCCACCTGCCTTCGCCACCGGACCCGCCCATGAGCCTCAAGCACAAAATCTGGCTGCTCACCTCCGCCATCATCCTGGGCATCATGGCGGCCGACTTCGCCGTCGGCTACCGCAGCATCGAGGCCGGCATCCGCGACGAGCTGACCCGGGACGCCCAGAACATCCGCGGCATGCTGATGGCCACGCGCCGGGTGTACCACCAGCAGTTCATGGCTAGCGGCCTGCCCATCAACGCCGACACCGTGGGCTTCCTGCCGGCCCACGCCCTCTCCCGCATCTCCGCCGACTTCAAGGAATGGAGCGACAGCGGCCTCTTTTTCAACAACGTCTCCGACCGGCCGCGCAATCCGCAGAACCAGGCCGACACCGACGAGATGGCGGCCATTGCCTGGTTCCGCGCCAACCCCAAGGCCCCCGACCGGCTGGTGGAAATCCGGGGCCAGGACAACCGCAGCTTCTACCACTACACCGCCCCCATCTGGGTCGAGGCCTACTGCCTGGCCTGCCACGGCGAGCGCAGCCAGGCCCCCGGCTCCATCGGCAACGACTACGACCAGGCCTACGGCTACCAGGTGGGCGACCTGCGCGGCGTCATGAGCATCAAGCTGCCGACGGAGCAGCTGCGCCAGCGGGAATACGGCGCCTGGCTGCACAACTTCCTCATCCGCCTGGGCGGCTACCTGGTCCTGCTGCTGACCCTGGGCAGCTACCTCAACCGGGCCTTCGTCGGTCGCCTGGCCCGGCTGCAGCGCAGCGTCGGCGACATGGCTGCCGGCAACTACGACACCCGCAGCGACGATGCCGGCGGGGACGAAATCGGCGCCCTGGCCCAGGACTTCAACCGCATGGGCGAGGAAATCCGCCTCCGTACCGAAGCCCTGCAGCAGAGCGAGGCCCGCTTCCGCCGCCTGTTCCAGGAAGCCCCGGTGGGCCTAGCCTACGTGGACCAGGCCGGCACCATCGTGGACCGCAACCGGCGCTGCCTGCAGATGTTCGGCTACTCCGTCGAGGAAATGCCGAGCCTGGAACAGTGGTGGCTGCGGGCCTACCCGGACCCGGACTACCGGGCCCAGGTCATGGCTGACTGGCAGCAGGCGTTGGCCGCTGCCGCCAACCACGACGGCGACATTGCGCCCATCGAGTGCAACATCACGGTGCGCAGCGGCGAGGAGCGCATCGTCCTCGTTTCCGGCATTTCCCTGGGCGACGACTTCCTCGCCTGCTTCTACGACGTCACCGAGAGCCGCCAGGCCGAACGCATCGCCCGGCAGTACGAGGCCATCGTCCGTTCCTCGGACGACGCCATCCTCAGCAAAACCCTGGACGGCATCGTCACCAGCTGGAACCGGGGGGCCGAGGAGCTGTTCGGCTACAGCGCCGCCGAAATGGTGGGCCGCTCCACCCTGCACCTGTTCCCGCCGGAGTGCCTGGCGGAGGAACGGGACATCCTGGAACGCCTGCGCCGCGGCGAGACGGTGAAGCACTTCGACACCCGCCGCATCCGCA
This sequence comes from Azospira sp. MPR-LB4, assembly GCF_058809525.1. Classification (NCBI taxonomy): domain Bacteria; kingdom Pseudomonadati; phylum Pseudomonadota; class Betaproteobacteria; order Rhodocyclales; family Rhodocyclaceae; genus Azospira; species Azospira sp. MPR-LB4. Next base: position 3,098,983 of record NZ_CM179521.1, on the reverse strand, counting down.
AGGACGGCCGCATCGTCGACGTCTCGGTCACCATCTCCCCCCTCCTGGACGGCGAGGGCCGGGTTCTGGGCATCTCCAAGATCGCCCGGGACATCACCGCGCGCAAGGCCGCCGAGGCCGAGCTGCAGCGGCACCGCCAGCGCCTGGAGGAGCTGGTGCAGGAGCGCACCCGCCAGCTGGAGGAGCTGAAGGATGCGGCGGAATCGGCCAACGTGGCCAAGAGCGCCTTCCTGGCCAATATGAGCCACGAGATCCGCACCCCCCTCAACGCCATGACCGGCCTCACCCATCTGATCCGCCGGGCCGGCCTCAAGCCCCAGCAGGCCGAGCACATGGACAAGCTGGAGGCGGCCGCCCAGCACCTGCTGGGGGTGATCAACGCCATCCTCGACCTGTCCAAGATCGAGGCCGGCAAGTTCGCCCTGGAGGAGGCGCCCGTCCGCGTCGAAAGCCTGCTCGGCAACGTCGCCTCCTTCCTGCAGGAACGGGTCCAGGCCAAGGGCCTGGTGCTGCGCACCGAAGCCCAGCCCCTGCCGCCCCACCTGCTGGGGGACCCCACCCGGTTGCAGCAGGCCCTGCTCAACTACGCCGGCAATGCCCTCAAATTCACCGAACAGGGCAGCATCACCCTGCGGGTGCACACCCTGGAAGAAGGCGAGGCGGACGCCCTGCTGCGCTTCGAGGTGCAGGACACGGGCATCGGCATCCCGCCCGAGGCCATGCACAAGCTCTTCTCCGCCTTCGAGCAGGCCGACAACAGCACCACCCGCCGCTACGGCGGCACCGGCCTGGGCCTGGCCATCACCCGCAAGCTGGCCCAGCTCATGGGCGGCGAGGCCGGTGCCAGCAGCGAGCCGGGCCGGGGCAGCACCTTCTGGTTCACCGCCCGCCTGAAAAAGGGCAAGGAGCGCTACGGCAACGGCGCCCCCCTGGCCGGCGGCAACGCCGAACAGCGGCTGCGCCAGGAGTTCGCCGGCCGCACGGTGCTGCTGGCCGAGGACGAGCCGATCAACCAGGAAATCACCAAGTTCATGCTGGAGGACGTGGGCCTGCGGGTGGAGCTGGCGCCGGATGGCAAGGTGGCGGTGGAAAGGGCCCGCGGCAACGACTACGCCCTGATCCTGATGGACATGCAGATGCCCCTCATGGACGGCCTCGACGCCACCCGGGAAATCCGCCAGCTGCAACGCCACCGCCAGACCCCGATCCTGGCCATGACCGCCAATGCCTTCGCCGAGGACAAGGCCCGCTGCCTGGGAGCCGGCATGAACGACTTCATCGCCAAGCCGGTGAACCCGGACGTGCTCTACGCCACCCTGCTGCAATGGCTGCTGCAGGACCGCTAGGCGCGGCGCCGGGGCAAACAAGAAGCCGCCTTCCGGGCGGCTTTTTCATGGCGCCGCCGGACTAGGCCGGCGGCTTGCGACGGGGCGGGCGCCTGCGGCCTGCAAGGTCACGCCCCCGCAGGGCTGCGGCAAAGGCGCTGCGGGCCCAGGGCAGCAGGGCATGGGGCGCATCCAGGGCCTCGTCCGGGGCCCGGTAGTAGCTCAAGGCCGTGAGCTTGCCCTGGCGCGGATAGGTGAAGGGCGGCAGGTCGAGGGCGGTGAATTCGCCCCGGTTGAGGTCGTCCGCCTTCAGCCACAGCTGGTCGTCGATGACGATGGCGAACATGAGGCCGTCGAGAAAGAGGCCGACGCCGCTGAACATGCGCTTGCCCACCACCGGCCCCAGGGGCGCCAGGCTTTCCAGGAGGTAATCCACGTACTCCCGGCTGGCGGCCATGTCAGACCTTCTGCTGTTCCAGGAAGCGGGCCACCCGGCTTTCCACCCGGGCAATCAGGTCCGGCGCCAGGCAGTCGAACACTTCCGCCGTGGGGTCGGCGCGCAGCCAGGTGATCTGGCGCTTGGCCAGCTGGCGGGTGGCGAAGATGCCCCGGTCCAGCAGCTCGGCGGCGGGGGCCTCGCCCTCCAGCACCTCCCAGACCTGGCGGTAGCCGACGCAGCGCATGGAAGGCAGGCCGCCGTGTAGGCGGTACTTGGCGCGCAGCATATGCATCTCGTCCATGAAGCCCTGTTCCAGCATCTGGGCGAAACGCTCGGCGATGCGCTGGTGCAGCACCGCCCGGTCGGAAGGGGCCAGGGCCAGGGGCAGCAGGTTCCAGGGCAGGGGCTCCCGCTGCTGCTCGGCCAGCAGGGCGGACATGGGCCGGCCCGTCAGTTGGCAGATTTCCAGGGCGCGGGAGACCCGCTGGGAATCGGTGGGGTGCAGGCGGGTGGCGGTGACCGGGTCCAGTTGCGCCAGTTCGGCGTGCAGGGCCGGCCAGCCGTAGGCCGCCGCCTTCGCTTCCAGTTCGGCACGCAGGGCCGGGTCGGCCTGGGGCAGGTCGGAGAGCCCCTCCCGCAGGGCCTTGTAGTAGAGCATGGTGCCGCCCACCAGCAGGGGCACCTTGCCCCGGGCGATGGCCTCGGCCATGGCGGCCAGGGCTTCGTCGCGGAAGCGGGCGGCGGAGTAGGCCTCCTCCGGCGAGATCACATCCACCAGCCGGTGCGGGTAGCGGGCCAGGGTGGCCCGGTCCGGCTTGGCGGTGCCGATATCCATGTCGCGGAAAACCAGGGCCGAATCGACGCTGATCAGCTCCACCGGGAAGCGGTCGAACAGGTGCAGGGCCGCCGCGGTCTTGCCGCTGGCGGTGGGACCCATGAGCAGGATGGCGGGGGGATGGGCGCTCATGCCGCCATCCCGACGATTCCTGCCCGGTGCCCGGGACGGGACCTGAAGCCGTAAGCAGAGGGAGCCATCACTGGCCCCGCAGGAAGAGCTTGTCCAGGTCCGCCAAGGACAGCTCGGTCCAGGTGGGGCGGCCGTGGTTGCACTGGTCGGCCCGTTCGGTCTCTTCCATCTGGCGCAAGAGGGCGTTCATTTCCGGCACGGTGAGCAGGCGCCGGGCGCGCACGGCGCCGTGGCAGGCCAGGGTGGCCAGAAGTTCGTTGCGCCGGGCGGTGGAGACCTGGGAAGCCCCATGCTCCATCAGCTCGGCCAGCAGGCTGCGGGCCAGGTTCACCGGATCGCCACCTGCCAACAGCTGGGGCACGGAGCGCAGGGCCAGTTCGTTGGGGCCCAGGGGCGCCAGTTCGAAGCCCAGTTCGGCCATGGTGGCGCCGTGTTCCTCCACCGCCGCCACCTCGTGGGCGCTGGCGGAGAACACCGCCGGAATGAGCAGGGCCTGGGTCGGCACCGCCTTGCTGTCGTAGGCGCTCTTCAGCTTTTCGTAGAGGATGCGCTCGTGGGCGGCGTGCATGTCCACCAGGATCAGGCCCCGGGCGTTCTGGGCCAGCACATAGATGCCGTGCAGCTGGGCCAGGGCGTAGCCCAGGGGCGGTGCCTCCTGGCCGGGGGCATCGGCGGCGGCCGCTGCCGGGGCGAAGCTGCCGCCACCGGGAAAGGTGCTGCCAGAGCCCGGCCCCTGCCGGGCCGCTGCGGCGAAGGCCAGGTAGGACGTGGCAGACGGCTCGGCCACGCCCAGGCTGCCCTGGCGGGGCGGGTTCCAGGCCGGCATGGCCGATGAACGTTGCCCATAGCCGCTGTCGGCATGGACAGGGCCGGATGCCGCACCGGCATTGCCGCCCAGGGAGGCCAGTCCGGGGGAGGCCGTCTGCACTTCCCGGCTCGGGTCGCTGATGACCTGGGACAGGGCCTTATGCACGGCGTGATAGACGAACTGGTGCACCGCCCGGCCGTCGCGGAAGCGCACTTCAGTCTTGGCCGGGTGCACATTGACATCCACCGCCGCCGGGTCGATCTCGATGAACAGGGCGTAGCCCGGGTGGCGACTGCCGTGCAGCATGTCCTGGTAGGCCTCGCGCAGGGCGTGGGCCAGCAGCTTGTCGCGGACGAAGCGGCCGTTCACGAAGACGTACTGGGCATCCCGCCCGGGCCGGGACCAGGCGGGCTGGGCGGCGTAGCCGACGATCGACAGCCCGTTGATGGCGGCCTCGACGCGGCGGCATTCGGCAAGAAAATCCTGGCCCAGGATGGCGCCGACCCGGCCGGCCAGATCGGCTTTCGGCAAAGACAGGCTGACCCGGCCGTTGTGGGCCAGGGAAAAGGCCACGCCCGGATGGGCCAGGGCGACGCGCTTGACCGCATCGGCGCAGTGGGCGAATTCGGTGCCTTCGGATTTCAGGAATTTGCGGCGGGCCGGGGTGTTGTAATAGAGGTCCCGCATTTCCACCACGGTGCCGGCGGCCAGGGCGGCCGGTTCCGCCTCGCCGCTGCCGTGGGCCGCCAGCTTCCAGGCATGGCCGGCGCCGGCGGCGCGGCTGGTGAGGGTGAGGCGGGCCACCGCCGCCACCGAGGCCAGGGCCTCGCCGCGGAAGCCCAGGGTGGCCACCTGTTCCAGGTCTTCCAGGCTGGCGATCTTGCTGGTGGCGTGGCGGGTCAGGGCCAGGGGCAGTTCTTCCTGGGGAATGCCGCAGCCGTCGTCGCTGACCCGGATCAGCTTCACCCCGCCCTCTTCCAGCTGGATCTGGATGGCCTGGCTGCCTGCGTCCAGGGCGTTTTCCAGCACTTCCTTGAGGACCGAGGCGGGCCGTTCCACCACCTCGCCGGCGGCGATCTGGCTGATGAGAAGGTCGGGCAGGAGGCGGATGGGCATGGCGGCAACGGGGTCGGGAACAAACGGCGAGGGGGCATTATAGCCCCTGCCGAAGTCGGCTCCGGGCGCGGCGTTGCGGCCGCCATGCGGGGCTACCGCCGGTAGCGGAAGTCGCTATAATCGTCCCACACCTGTCATACAACGGCGCCATACCCCATGCCCGTATCGCCTGAGTCTGCACTGCCCCTGCGCGTCCTCTTCGTCGACGACTCCGAACTGGATGTGGAGCTGGCCGCCCGTGCCCTGCGCCAGAGCGGCCACCGCATCGAGTGGACACGGGTGGAGACCGGCGCCGCCATGGAGGAGCAACTGGCCCAGGGCGGCTGGGACGTGGTCATCTGCGACCACAACATGCCCGAGTTCGACTCGGTCTCGGCCCTGGCCCTGCTGCAGTCCCGGGGCGGCGACCTGCCCTTCGTCATCGTCTCCGGCATGATCCCCGACGACATCGCCATCGAGGCCATGCGCCGCGGCGCCCGGGACTTCGTCAGCAAGGACAACCTGAGCCGCCTGGCCCCGGTAGTGGAGCGGGAGATCCGGGAGGCCGGCAACCGGGCCGCCCTGCGCCAGGCCCAGGCCAGCCTGGAACACCTGCTGCGCTTCGACCCCCTGACCGGCATCGCCAATGTGGATTTCCTGCTGGAACACCTGGAACACCGCAGCGCCCCGGAGCAGGCCCCCTTCCTCCTGCTGCTGGTGGACATCAACCGCTTCCGCAAGATCATGCACGGCATGGGCATGGTCCTGGCCAACCGGGTGCTGCGGGCCGTGGCCCGGCGCCTCTCGGCCCTCATCGGCGAGGACGATTTCGTTGCCCGGGCCTCCTCCGACCGCTTCGCCCTGGTGCTCTCCGGCATCGCCGACCCGGCCGGGGCCGAGGCCTGGTTCGAGCGCCTGCGGGAAGCCTTCGCCGCCGGCTTTTCCATCCAGGGCCAGGACCTGTACCTGACCTGCAGCATCGGCGCCGCCCTCCACCCCCGCTCCGCCGACCGGGAGAACGAAGGCCTGGACCTCATGCAGCACGCCGAAGCAGCCCTGGAAACGGCCAAGCGGGCCGGCCCCGGCCAGGCCCGCCTCTTCCACGAACGCATGGCCCAGCCGGAAAAGGGCCGCCTGGTGCTGGAAGCGGCCCTCTACCACGCCCTGGTCAATCACGAATTCGTGCTGCACTACCAGCCCCAGGTAGACCTGGCCACGGGCCGCATCACCGGCGTCGAGGCCCTGCTGCGCTGGCAGAGCCCGGAACGGGGCCTGGTCTCGCCCCTGGAATTCATTCCCCTGCTGGAGGAAACGGGCCTCATCGTCCCCGTCGGCGAATGGGTGCTGGGGGAAGCCTGCCGCCAGAGCGTCAAATGGGCCCAGGCCGGCCACCACGACCTGCGGGTGGCGGTGAACCTCTCCGCCCTGCAGTTCCAGCAGCCCCGCCTGGCCGAATCGGTGGCCATGGTGATCCAGCGCTCCGGCGCCGATCCGCGCAACATCGAGCTGGAGATCACCGAAAACATCGCCATGAACCAGGAGGAGGAAGTCCTGGACACCCTGCAGCAGCTGCGGGACATCGGCGTCTCCCTGGCCATCGACGACTTCGGCACCGGCTACTCCTCCCTTTCCTATCTGCAGCAGTTCCCGGTGAACCGGCTGAAGATCGACCAGTCCTTCGTCCGCGGCCCGGCCGCCGGCAGCGACCTCTCCATTGCCCGGGCCATCGTCGCCATGGGCACCAGCCTGGGCCTGGAGGTCATCGCCGAGGGCGTGGAAACCGCCGACCAGCGCAGCCGCCTGCAAGACTGCGGCTGCAGCGAGGGCCAGGGCTACCACTTCGCCCGCCCGGCCCTGCCCGAAGACCTGGCGCCGGCCCTGGCCCAGTGGCGCTGAAGCGGTCATGGCGCTGCCTTCGCTTCTTGCACTCCCCGGCCGGCTGCGGCGCCTCCTTTCCCTTTTTCCCTTCCGCTTCTCCTTCCTGCTGCTGATCCTGGGCCTGCTGTCGAGCCCCCTGGCCCGGGCCCAGAACTATTCCCCCGAGCAGCGCCAGTGGCTGGCCCAGCACCCGGAAATCCGGGTCGGCGCCACGGAAATGCCCAACCTGCTGATGCGGGACTTCCGCAGCGGCAGCTACTCGGGCCTCTCGGTGGACATGCTGAAGCTCTACGAGCAGCGCCTCGGCGTGCGCTTCCAGATGGTCTATTACGGCAGCCTGGAAGACATGCACGACGGCATCCGCAACCGGGAGGTGGACCTGCTCTTCGCCGCCGTGCACACCCCGGGCCGGGAAACCTATCTGAGCTTCCCCAAGCCCTACGCCGAGCTGGAAACCAAGATCATCGTGCGCCAGGAGACCCTGGGCACCGGCCCCCTCACCCTGGACCAGCTGGAAGGACGCAAGGTGGCGGTGCTGGCCGGCAGCGCCCTGGAGGACCGCCTGCGGCGGGAGTATCCCGGGCTGCACCTGGCCCCCAGCCGGGACGAGCTGTCGGCCCTGACCAAGCTGGCCTTCAGCGAGGTGGATGCGGCGGTTACCGACCTGGGCCGGGTCACCTACTACGTGCAGAAGGAAGGCCTGGTCAATCTGGCCGTAGGCGGCAACACCGGCATCAACTACGCCTTCACCTTCGGCGTGCGCGGCGACTGGCCCGAGCTGACCGCCCTCATGGACCAGACCGCCGCCGCCATTCCGGCCCAGGAAAAGGAACAGGTGCTGCAGCGCTGGCTGCGGGTGGGCAACGCCGGCCCCTGGAACAACCCCAATTTCTGGTGGGTGGCGGGCGGCCTGCTGACCCTCGTCGCCGCGGCCCTGGGGGTGATCCTCTTCTGGAACCGGACCCTGCGCCAGGAAGTGGCGACCCGCACCGCCCAGCTGGACGCCCAGATGGCCGAACTGCTGGAGGTGGACCGGGACCTGCGGGAGAGCGAGGCCCGCTTCCGCGACCTGGCCGAGCTGTCCTATGACTGGTACTGGGAGCAGGACGAGAACTGCCGCTTCACCATGATGTCCGGCGGCGCCTTCCAGAAGGGCCGCCTGCCTCTGGAGCAGTACCTGGGCAAGACCCGCTGGGAACTGCCCCTGCTCGGCGTCACCCCGGAGCAGATGACCGCCCACCGGGCCCAGCAGGAAGCCCACCTGCCGTTCCGGGACTTCACCTACCAGATCGTCGCCGGCGACGGCGAAATCCACTGGTACGTCAGCAACGGCCGCCCGGTCTTCGACGAGCGGGGCCAGTTCCGCGGCTACCGCGGCACCGGCCAGGACATCACCGCCCGCATGCGCACCCAGCAGGCCCTCATCGACAGCGAACAGCGCATCCGGGGCCTGCTCGACAGCACCTTCTCCTTCGTCGGCCTGATGGACCCCCAGGGCACCCTGCTGGAGGCCAACCGCACCTCCCTGGAATTCGCCGGCGCCGCCAAGGAAGAGGTGGTGGGCCGCCCCTTCTGGGACACCCCCTGGTGGGACCGGGACAGCGACAGCCGGGAAACCCTGCGCCAGGCCGTGGCCCGGGCGCGCCAGGGCGAGACGGTGCGTTTCGCCGCCAGCCACCGCACCGCCCAGGGCATCCTGCACTGGATCGACGTCAGCATCACCCCGGTGCGGGACGAGCACGGCCGCGTCATCTACCTCATTCCCGAAGGCCGGGACGTGACCGAGATGCGCCGCACCCAGGAAGCCCTGCGGGCCCTGGTGGAAAACACCGCCACGGTCTACGGCGAAGCCTTCCTCGATTCCCTGGTGCAGCACGTGGCCACCCTCTTCGACGTGGCCTACGCCTTCGTCGGCGAAGTGGACCCGGACGGCTGCCACATCCGCACCCTCTCCAGCTGGACCCACGGCGCCCCCTCCACCATTTTCGCCTACGCCCTGGACGGCACGCCCTGCCAGGTCATGCTCGGCTCCGGCCCGACCCTCTTCCCCCGGGGCATCACCGAGCTGTTCCCGGACAACCGGGCCCTGAAGGAAATGAAGGCGGAAAGCTACATGGGCGCCCCCATCACCGGCAACGGCGGCAAGATCCTGGGCCTGCTGGTGGTGATCGACGACAAGCCCCTGCCCGAGGCCAGCGGCTACCTGCCCATCATCAGCCTGTTCGCCCTGCGGGCCGGCATGGAAATGGAGCGCATGGCCCAGGAACGGGCCATGCGCAGCCTCAACCAGGAACTGGAACGGCGGGTGGCCGAACGCACCGACCAGCTGGCGGTGGCCAACAAGGAGCTGGAAGCCTTCTCCTACTCCGTCTCCCACGACCTGCGGGCGCCCCTGCGCCACGTCTCCGGCTTCGTCAGCCTGCTCGAGGCCGATGCGGACAACCGGCTGTCGGAAGCCAGCCGGCGCTATCTCAACATCATCACCGAGGCCGCCAACCGCATGGGCGACCTCATCGACGGCCTGCTGGCCTTCTCCCGCATCGGCCGGGCCGAAGTGCACAAGACCCCGGTGGACCTCAACAAGCTGCTCCAGGAAGTGATCGACGACCTGGCCCAGGAGCCCCGCGCCCCGGCGGTGGATTGGGCCATCGGCAGCCTGCCCCAGGTACTGGCGGACCGCACCCTGATCCGCCAGGTGCTGGCCAATCTGGTGGGCAACGCCCTCAAGTACTCGCGCAAGCGGGAGCGGGCCCAGATCCACATCGCCGCCGAGAGCGGGGAGCACGAGGGGCGGCCCGAGTGGGTGATCCGCATCGCCGACAACGGCGTCGGCTTCAACATGAAATACGTGGGCAAGCTGTTCGGCGTCTTCCAGCGCCTGCACGGCGCCGCCGATTTCGAGGGCACCGGCATCGGCCTGGCCAACGTGCGCCGGGTGGTGGAGCGCCACGGCGGCCGCACCTGGGCCGAGGCCGAACCCGACCGGGGCGCCACCTTCTACTTCAGCCTGCCCCGGGAAGAATGATGCATAAAGACAATAAGGAGATTCCATGGAACTGAAGCGCATCCTCCTGGCGGAAGACGATCCCCGGGACGTGGAACTGGCCCTGGAAGGCCTGGGTGCCAGCCACCTGGCCAACGAGGTGGAGGTGGTGAACGACGGCGAGCAGGCCCTGGACTACCTCTACCGCCGCGGCCCCTTCGCCGACCGGCCGGCGGGCAACCCGGCCCTGATCCTGCTGGACCTGAAGATGCCCCTGGTGAGCGGCCTGGAAGTGCTGCGGGAGATCAAGCAGGACGAGGAGCTGCGCCACGTGCCGGTGGTCATGCTGACCTCCTCCCGGGAGGAGCGGGACCTGGACGAGGCCTACGACCTGGGCTGCAACGCCTACGTGGTGAAGCCGGTGAATTTCCGCGACTTCATCGACGCGGTGAAATCCCTGGGCCTGTTCTGGGCCGTGCTCAACGAGCCGCCGCCGGGCTGCGTGCACAAGTAGGCTAGAATCCGGGCCTGGCGGCCCCGCCCGGAGCCGCCCCATCCGCCCCCATACTCCCTGCCGCCCCATGGAATTTTTCGACGCAATCACCGGCCTCTTCCTGCAGTTCATCGACCTGGTCCTGCACCTGGACAAGCACCTGGCCGTCCTGGTCCAGCAATACGGCCCCTGGATCTACGCCATCCTCTTTTTCATCGTCTTCGCCGAGACCGGCTTCGTCGTCGTGCCCTTCCTTCCCGGCGACTCCCTGCTCTTCGTCGCCGGCGCCCTGGCCGCCATCGGCGACATGGCCCTGATGCCCCTGATGCTCAGCCTGTCCCTCGCCGCCGTGCTCGGCAACAGCCTCAACTACGTCATCGGCCGCTGGTTCGGCCACCGCATCCTGGCCTGGAATTCCCGCCTGCTGAACCGGGCCGCCCTGGAAAAGACCCACGCCTTCTTCGAGGTGCACGGCGGCAAGACCCTGGTCATTTCCCGCTTCCTGCCCCTGCTGCGCACCTTCGCCCCCTTCGTCGCCGGCATGGGCGAGATGGGCTACGGCCGCTTCACCTTCTTCAACGTGGTCGGCGGCGTCTCCTGGGTGGTGTCCCTCAGCCTGGCCGGCTACTGGTTCGGCAACCTGCCCCTGATCAAGAACAACCTGTCGCTGGTGATCGTGCTCATCATCGCCGTGTCCCTGCTGCCGGCCATCATCGGCTACTGCAAGGCGCGCAAGGCCAGCACCGGCTGAACGGCACAACCACAGACAAAAAACCAAGGGGGAGTCATGGGGAAGCAGGAACAAGACGGAGCGCGGGCCGGCCCCGCCCTGGCCGCAGCGGCGGCCCTGCTGCTGGCCCTGGCCCTGCCGGGCTGCACCACCCGCACCAGCCACGACGGGCGCAGCGAATCCCGCTTCGACCCCCGGGCCATCGCCAAGACCGACATCGACCGGGTCATCGACGCCAGCCAGCGGGAAGTCAGCGCCGGCCTCAAACGCCTCACCGAAAAGCTGTACCGGCGCAATCCCCGGGAATGGAAGAAGGTCGGCCAGCCCTCCCTGGAAGCGGCCGTGGCCCGCATCTTCGACAACAACCAGTGGCCCGAGCTGGAAGGGCGCCGGGAGGCCCAGGCCATGCTGCTCGCCTTCCGCGAGGATTACCACGGCGACCGGGTGCTGGCCCTCATGGCCGGGGTCAACGGCATGGTCCAGGCGGCCTACGAGCACAAGACCGATTTTTACGTTCTTGACGGCCTCGACGCGCAAAAGCTCTACAATTGCGCCCGCAACCTGGAAATCGTCGCCTGGCGCCTGAACAACAACCGCAATGTGGAAGGCGAGCTGTACATCCTCTCCAACGAGCCGGACGCCGCCGTGCGCAACCTCTCCTTCGAGCGGGAAATCGGCCGCCTGGTCGGCCTCCTGGATTTCCTCTCGGTGGTGGTGGCCGACAAGAACGGCCGCACCGTCAACCGGGTCATGCAGAACCTGGCCACCGCAGTCTTCCTGCCGGTGGCCGCCCTCACACCGATCAAGTAGGACCGCCCCGGCAGCCCCTGCCGGGCCCCAGCAGACATGAAAAAAAGACTCGTCATCCTCATCTCCGGCCGCGGCAGCAATATGGAGGCCATCCTCCGGGCCGCCGCCGACCCTGCCTATCCGGGCCAGGTGGTGGCCGTGATCGCCAACCGGCCCGACGCCAAGGGCCTGGAAACCGCCAAGGCGGCCGGCATCGCCACCGCCGCCCTGGACCACAAGGCCTACCCCAGCCGGGAAGCCTTCGATGCCGCCCTGGCCGAGGCCATCGACGCCCACGCCCCGGACCTGGTGATCCTGGCCGGCTTCATGCGCATCCTCTCCGAAGGCTTCGTGCGCCATTACGAAGGCCGCCTGATCAACATCCATCCCTCCCTGCTGCCCGCCTTCCCCGGCCTCCACACCCACCAGCGGGCCCTGGAGGAAGGCTGCCGGGTGCACGGCTGCACCGTGCATTTCGTCACCCCGGCCCTGGACCACGGCCCCGCCATCGCCCAGGCCGTGGTGCCGGTGCTGGAAGGGGACGACGAGCACAGTCTGGCGGCCCGGGTCCTGGTGCAGGAACACCAGGTCTATCCCGCCGCCGTGGCCTGGTTCTGCCAGGGCCGCCTGCGCCTGGAACAGGGCCGGGTGCTGCTGGCCGACAACCCCATGGCCGCCGCCAGCGCCCTCATTTCCCCCCCGGCCCGGAGCTGATCCCTGAAGCGTTCCATCCCCGTCGCCCTGGCGCTGGCCCTGGCGACCTCCCTCTTCCTCCATCTCGGCGCCCTGGTGCTGCCGGAAGTCGAGCTGCCCGGGCTGGGCGAAGAACCACCCTCGCCGCCCCTGGAAGCCACCCTGACGCCCCAGCGGCGGCCCGAAACACCCCCTGCCCCGGCACCCGCGCCGAAAGCGGCACCCAAGGCCCCCAGGCCCAGCAGGGCCGTCCCGCCTGGGCCGGCAGCCGTGCCTGCCCCCCAGGCCCAGCCGGAGCCGGCGGCCGCCGCCCCGGTGCCGGAAGCCGCGCCGGTGGCCGCTCCCGAGCCGGCCCCGCCGGCGGCCGTGGAGCCCCGGCTGCCGCCCCGGGGCCGCATCCGCTTCGTCGTCATCAAGGGCGAGCAGAATTTCGAAGTGGGCCAGACCATCCACGAATGGCGCATCGCCGACGGCCGCTACCGGCTCACCGGCATCACCGAAACCACCGGCCTGGCGGCCCTCTTCAAGTCGGTCCAGGTGGCCTACGAGAGCCGGGGTAAAATAGGCCCGGCTGGACTGCAGCCGGAAACCTTCGTCGCCCGCAAGAACGGCAGCGAGACCGGCGACCGGGCCGACTTCGACTGGAACGCCGGCAGCGTCGTCCAGGGCAGGGAGCAGCGACGCCAGACCCTGCCCCCCGGCGCCCAGGACTTCATCAGCTTCTACTACGCCTTCGGCTACCTGCCCCAGGTGGGCGCCACGGTGGATCTGCCGGTGAGCACCGGGCGCAAGCTGGACACGATCCGCTTCACCCGGGTCGGCGAGGAAGTCCTGGAACTGGCCTTCGGCAGCGTGCCGACCCTGCACCTGCGGGCCAGCGGCGACACTACCACCGAAGTGTGGCTGGCCACGGACCGCCTGCTGCTGCCGGTGAAGATCCGCCACATCGACAAGAAGGGCGAACGTTTCGACCAGATCGCCACCGAACTCCAGGTCGGCAGCGAATAGACGCCGCCCGCCGGGGCTCCGGCCCCACCGATTTTCCGCGCCCTCCGGGGCCAACGTTTTTTTGAAGACCGCCATGACCCACGCACCCGCTCCCGCCCTGTTCCAGCACGCCATCGCCGCCCTCACCGAGGTGCTGCGCCTGAACCACCCGGCGGACGCGGCCCTCTCCCGCTACTTCCGCGAGCACAAGCAGCTGGGCCACCGGGACCGGGGCTTCGTGGCCGAGGCCGTGTTCGCCATCCTGCGCCACAAGCGCAGCCTGGAAGCCCTGGTACTGCCCCAGGTGAACGCCCGCCGCCTGCTGCTGGCCCACCTGGCCTGCCACCAGGGCCTGGACGCCAAGGCCCTGGAAGCCCTGCTGCGCCACGGCGAAGCCGAGCTGGTGGAACACCTGCAACAGCGCTGGGCCGCCATCGGCCGCGGCGAAGACCATTTCGACCCCAGCGGCCCCCTGGGCCTGAGCGCCCCGGCCATTGCCCTGGACCTGCCGGACTGGCTCTACCAGCGCCTGCTGGCCCAGTACGGCGCCGAGGAGACCCAGGCCCTGGTGGCCGCCCTCAACCGGCCGGCCCCCCTGGACCTGCGGGTCAACAGCCTGAAGGCGGAACGCAACGCCGTCGCCGCCCAGCTGGCCAAGGACGGCATCGCCGCCACTCCCACCCCCTATTCGCCCCTGGGCCTGCGCCTGGCCGGCAAGCCCGCCCTTTCCCGCAACCCCCTGTTCATGGACGGTGCGGTGGAAGTGCAGGACGAGGGCAGCCAGCTGCTGGGCCTGCTGCTGGCGCCCAAGCGGGGCGAGATGGTGGCCGACTTCTGCGCCGGCGCCGGCGGCAAGACCCTGCTGCTGGGCGCCCTGATGCGCTCCACCGGCCGCCTCTACGCCTTCGACGTGTCGGAGAAGCGCCTCAACAACCTGAAGCCGCGCTTGGCCCGCTCCGGCCTGTCCAACGTGCACCCGGTGCGCATCGAGAGCGAGAACGACGCCCGCATCAAGCGCCTGGCCGGCAAGCTGGACCGGGTCCTGGTGGATGCGCCCTGCTCCGGCCTGGGCACCCTGCGCCGCAATCCGGACCTGAAGTGGCGCCAGGACGAAAAGTCCGTCGCCGAGCTGAACGCCAAGCAGACCGCCATCCTCAATTCCGCCGCCCGCCTGGTGAAGGCCGGGGGCCGCCTGGTGTACGCCACCTGCAGCCTGCTGCAGGAAGAGAACGGCGCCGTCGCCGACGCCTTCCTCGCCGCCCACCCGGACTTCGTCGCCGTGCCGGTGGCCGACATCCTGGCCGCCCAGGGCATCGAGCTGCCGGGGCTGGAGGCCATGCCCGCCGGCCGTCTGGCCCTGCTGCCCCACCGCCACGACAGCGACGCCTTCTTCGCCGCCGTCTTCGAACGTCAAGCCAAGTAAGCCTGCGCCATGGAAACCCTGCCCCAGCTATTCACCGACCTGTGGGACGACCTGCAGAATCCCCGCATTTTCTGGCAGATGGCCGTGCTCCTCGGCTGCATCGGCATCGCCTTCTTCGCCTCGCGCCAGGTGCGCAACCGCATTCAGACGACGCCGGAGCGCTGGCACGCGGGCCGCAGCGGGGTCAAGCGCCTGCTCTTCCCCCTGCTGGCGGCGGGCCTGGTGGTGCTGGCACGGGCCCTGCTCAAGCCCCACATGCACGTCAACCTGCTGACCCTGGCCGTGCCCCTGATGCTGTCCCTGGCCGGCATCCGGCTGATGGTCTACATCCTGCGCCAGGCCTTCGCCCCCTCGGGCTGGCTGGCCGCATCCGAGCGGGTCATCGCCACCCTGGTGTGGCTGGCCGCAGCCCTGCACATCACCGGCCTGGACCTGCCGGTGATCGACGCCATGGAGCAGGTGCAGTTCGCCGTGGGCAAGCAGCGCCTCGACCTGTGGATGATCCTGCACGGCCTGGTCACCATTTTCGTCACCGTGCTGGGCGCCCTGTGGCTGGCCGGCCTGGCGGAGGCCCGGCTGATGGGGGCGCAGAAGCTGGATTCCAACGTGCGGGCGGTGCTGGCCCGCATCATCAAGGCCCTGCTGACCCTGGTGGCGGTGCTCATCAGCCTGTCCCTGGTGGGCATCGACATCACCACCCTCTCGGTCTTCGGCGGCGCCCTCGGCGTCGGCCTCGGTTTCGGCCTGCAGAAGATCGCCAGCAACTACATCTCCGGCTTCATCATCCTGCTCGACCGCTCCATCCGCCTGGGCGACTTCATCGCCATCGACGCCGCCACCAGCGGCGTGGTGACCCAGATCACCACCCGCTACACGGTGCTGCGGGGCCTGGCCGGCACCGAGTACCTGATCCCCAACGAGCAGTTCGTCGCCAACGTGGTGCAGAACCAGTCCTACACGGACACCCAGGTATTCCTCAAGACCGCCGTCCAGGTCGGCTACAACAGCGATGTGGAGCGGGCCATGGCGGTGCTGGTGGAGGCGGCTGCAGCCCATCCCCGGGTACTGCAGGAGCGGGCGCCCCGGGCCTACCTGACCGGCTTTGCCGACAGCGGCATCAACCTGGAGGTGGGCTTCTGGATCGAAGACCCGGAGGAAGGTTCCGGCGCCCTGCGCTCGGACATCAACCTGGAGATCTGGAAGCGCTTCAAGGCCGAAGGCATCGAAATCCCCTTCCCCCAGCGGGAGGTGCGGATGCTCGGCGAGGCCCCTACGGCAGCGGCCGAGAGTGCCGCCAGGTTATAAGAAAAGACCGAAATATTCTGTTTTGGCGGGGGAAACTCCGCCGCTGCGGTTGTTATACTCCGGGCCAAATCTGGACTGCTTATATCTGGACGGCCTTCGTCTAGCCAAGGAGATGCCATGCCCTTTGCGCGCCACCTGATGTCACGCCTTTCCCTGCTCGCCGTCCTTGCCGCCGGCCTGGGCAGCACCGCGGCCTTTGCCGCCGACCCCAACCTGGCCCGCAATCTGGCCGCCACCTGCGCCAACTGCCACGGCACCGACGGCCATGCCCAGCCCGGCGCCATGGACGTGCTGGCCGGCCAGGACAAGGGCGTGCTGCTGCAGAAGCTGAACGGCTTCCGCGACGGCAGCCGGCCGGCCACCATCATGCACCAGATCGCCAAGGGCTATACCCCGGAGCAGCTGGACCTGATCACCACCTATCTGGCAGCCCAGAAACGGGAGGGCAAGTAATGACCATGCAACGCCGGGATTTCCTCAAGGCCGCGGGCATCGTCTCCGCCGCTTCCGTCACCGCCTCCCTGACCGGCTGCGCCAGCGCCCCGGTTCCCCGCAAGCAGGCTGCCGGCCACGTGGTGGTGGTGGGCGGCGGCTACGGCGGCGCAACGGTGGCCAAGTACCTGCGCAAGTGGAGCGAGGGCGGCGTCCGCGTCACCCTGGTGGAGCGTAACCCCACTTTTATCTCCTGCCCCATTTCCAACCTCATCCTCTCCGGCGACAAGACCCTGGACGACATCACCGTCTCCTACGACGGCCTGAAGAACCGCTGGGGCGTCAAGGTGATCCAGGACGAAGCCGTGGCGGTGGACCCGGTCAAGCGCACCCTGCGCCTGGCCCAGGGCGGCAGCCTCAGCTACGACCGCCTGGTGCTCTCCCCCGGCGTCGATTTCCTGTGGTCCCTGGTGCCGGCCCTGGACGCCAAGGAATCCCAGGAGAAGATCCTCCACGCCTGGAAGGCCGGCCCCCAGACCGTGGCCCTGCGCAAGCAGCTGGAATCCATGAAGGACGGCGGCGTCTTCGCCATCACCATTCCCAAGGCGCCCTACCGCTGCCCGCCCGGCCCCTACGAGCGGGCTTCGGTGGTGGCCAGCTACTTCAAGGCCCACAAGCCCAAGTCCAAGGTGCTGATCCTGGACGCCAACGAGGACGTGATCTCCAAGAAGGGCCTGTTCACCAAGGCCTGGAGCGAGCTGTACCCGAATATCGTCGAATACCGGCCCAACCACGAGCTGATCGACGTGGACGTGACCAACACCACCGCCCTCTTCGAATTCGACAAGGTGCGGGCCGACGTGCTCAACGTGGTGCCGCCCCAGCGGGCCGGCGCCATCGCCAGCGCCGCCGGGCTGAAGCTGGTGAACAACCGCTGGGTCGATGTGGACTGGCTGAGCCTGGAATCCACCAACACCCCGGGCATCCACGTTCTGGGCGACGCCATTTTCCCGGCGCCGACCATGCCCAAGTCCGGCCACATGGCCAACCAGCATGCCAAGCTGGCTGCCGCCGCCATCCTCAACCTGCTGGCCGGCGAGGCGCCCAATCCCAATCCGGTGGTGATGAACACCTGCTACAGCTTCCTCAGCTCCACGGAAGCCTGCCACGTGGCCTCCATCCACCAGTACGACGCCGAGAAAAAGACGGTGCTGCCGGTGCCCGGCTCCGGCGGCGTCTCCGCCGTGCGCAGCGTCGCCGAGGCCCAGTTCGCCCTGGGCTGGGCCAAGAACATCTGGGCCGACGCCCTGGCCTAGAACAAAAAAGCAGCACTGCCGGGAGGCAGGCAGGACGGCCATCTCCGCCATGGCATGGCCAACAGGCCCGTCCTGCCTGCCTCCCGGGCCTACCGCCTGCAGCCGAATAAAAAGGCCGCGCCTCCTTGCGGAAGCGCGGCCTTTTCTCATTGCACAGGGCGCCGAGCGGCGCCGGGATCAGCCCTTGCCGGTGCTGCCGAAACCGCCGGCCCCCCGGTCGCTGGCGGCAAACTCGTCCACCAGGTTGAACTGCACCTGCAGCACCGGCACCACCACCAGCTGGGCGATGCGGTCCAGGGGATTGATGGTGAAAGCTTCCTTGCCCCGGTTCCAGGTGGAAACCATGATTTCGCCCTGGTAGTCGGAGTCGATCAGGCCCACCAGGTTGCCGAGGACGATGCCGTGCTTGTGGCCCAGGCCGGAGCGGGGCAGGATCATGGCGGCCATGCCCGGGTCGTTGAGGTGGATGGCGATGCCGGTGGGAATCAGCTGGGTTTCGCCCGGATGCAGCTTCACCGGGGCCTCGATGCAGGCCCGCAGGTCCAGCCCGGCAGAACCGGGGGTGGCGTACTGGGGCGGGGTTTCGTGCAGGCGGGGGTCCAGCAGTTTGACGTCGACGGGATGCATTGTTTCTCCAGATAAAATCAGTGGGGCAGACGCTCGGCAATGGCGGCGACGATGCTGCGGGCCACCTCGGTCTTGCTGGCGGTGGCCAGGGGATGGGCGCCGGCGGCATCGAACAGGACCACGGTGTTGTCCTCGCCGCCGAAGCCGTCGCTGATCAGGTTGCCCACCACCAGGGGCAGTTTCTTGTTGACGCGCTTGCCCTCGGCGTAGGTGGCCAGGTCGTGGCTCTCGGCGGCAAAACCGACGCAGAAGGGCGGCCGCGGCAGGGCCGCCACTTCGGCCAGGATGTCCGGGTTCTTCACCAGCTCCACCGTCATCGCGGCGGCGTTCTTCTTGATCTTCTGGGCGGACGGGGCGGCCGGCCGGTAGTCGGCCACGGCGGCAACGCCGATGAAGACGTCGCTCT
Organism: Azospira sp. MPR-LB4; assembly: GCF_058809525.1. NCBI lineage: Bacteria > Pseudomonadati > Pseudomonadota > Betaproteobacteria > Rhodocyclales > Rhodocyclaceae > Azospira > Azospira sp. MPR-LB4. The sequence continues at coordinate 3,080,287 of NZ_CM179521.1, read as the reverse complement.
CCCCGGCCCGGGCCAGCACTTCCCGCTGCATCTCCAGGGCGGCGCTCACCTCGACCCGCAGCACGCCCCGGGGGCAGGCCAGCCCGGTGGGGCCGGAGACCAGGGTGACGGCGGCGCCGGCCTGGGCACAGGCCCGGGCCAGGGCGTAGCCCATCTTGCCGCTCGAAAGATTGGTGATGCCCCGCACCGGGTCCAGGGCCTCGAAGGTGGGGCCGGCGGTGAGCAGCACCCGCTTGCCGGCCAGGGGCTTGGCCTGGAAGAAGGCGATCAGGTCCTCGACGATTTCCGCCGGCTCCAGCATGCGCCCGGCGCCGACCTCGCCGCAGGCCTGGTCGCCGCAGGCGGGGCCCAGCAGGGTGATGCCGTCCGCCGCCAGGGTGGCGGCGTTGCGTTGGGTGGCCGGGTTTTCCCACATCTGCCGGTTCATGGCCGGGGCCACCAGCAGGGGGCAATCCCGGGCCAGCACCAGGGTGGTGAGCAGGTCGTCGGCCTGGCCGTGGGCCACCTTGGCCAGGAAATCGGCGGAGGCCGGCGCCACCAGCACCGCGTCCGCCTCCCGGGAGAGATCGATGTGGGCCATGTTGTTGGCCATGCGCGCATCCCACTGGTCGGTGAACACCGGCTGGCCGGACAGGGCCTGGAAGGTCACCGCACCGACGAAATGGGTGGCCGCCTCGGTCATGGCCACCTGCACCGTGGCCCCCTGCTTCTGCAGCAGGCGGGTCAGCTCGGCCGCCTTGTAGGCGGCGATGCCGCCGGTGACGCCGAGGAGTATTTTCTTGCCCAACAATTCCATTGTCGTAATCGCTAGAATGGCTGATCCGCCCGATTCTACTTGAGATCATGGCAATCACCGACTGGCCCGAAGACGAACGCCCCCGGGAGCGGCTGCTGAAGCAGGGCGCCACCGCCCTCTCCGATGCGGAACTGCTGGCCGTCTTCCTGCGGGTCGGGGTGCGGGGCCAGAGCGCGGTGGACATGGCGCGCAGCCTGCTGCAGCGTTTCGGCAGCCTGACCCGGCTGTTTGCCGCCACGGCGGAGGAGATCGGCGCCGTGCCCGGCATGGGCAGCGCCAAGTACGCCCAGATCCAGGCCGTCCTGGAAATGTCCCGGCGCGCCCTGCGGGAGGAAATGGAGCGGCCCCATGCCTTCAATTCCCCGGGTGCGGTGCGCGACTACCTGCGGGCCCGGCTGGGCGGCGAGCCGCGGGAGGTGTTCCTGGCCCTGTGGCTGGACGCCCAGAACCGCCTCATCGCCGCCGAGGAACTGTTCCGCGGCACCCTGACCCAGACGGCGGTCTATCCCCGGGAAGTGGTGAAGACGGCCCTGGCCCGCAATGCGGCGGCCGTCATCTTCGCCCACAACCACCCCTCCGGCGTCGCCGAGCCCTCCCGGGCCGACGAACAGCTCACCGCCGCCCTCAGGCAGAGCCTGGCCCTGGTGGAGGTGCGGGTGCTGGACCATTTCGTCGTCGCCGGCAACGCCCAGCCCCTTTCTTTTTCCGAGCGGGGCTTGCTCTGATCTATATCAATAGTAAGAGGGGGTCTGTGGTTATACTGCGCGCTGACCAGATAACAACAATTCCCAATTGCAATGAAAGAACAGCGCCAATATGACCGGTACCCAGCCCGGTGGTCGTGCATGATCGTCCTCGACAGCGAGCCGGACCGGGTCTATCACGGCCGTACCCACGACGTTTCCCAGGCCGGCGCTGCCGTACTGACGGACCACAACCTGCACACCTCCAGCCAGTTCACCATGCGGCTGTCCGTGCCCCCCACCCACTCCCACGAACGCCCGCTGGTGCTGGAATTCCGCTGCCGCATGGCCTATTCGGTGCACTCCGACCGTCACTGCTGCTTCCGGCATGGGGTACAATTCGTCGGCTTCACGGGCGCAGCCAAGGTTCAGCTGCAACGTGTACTCGCCCAGCATTTTTTACCCGGGACGGAAAGGTACGCCGGATAAGGCTTTCCGGCCTTTTTGCCGCCCCGGGCAAAAGGAAAACGCAAAAGAGGCTTGATATTATTCAGGCAGTTGCGTTACAATCGCGGGCTTTCCTTCCAAGTTTTCTGGAGCAAATCATGGCGCGTGTCTGCCAAGTGACGGGCAAGGCCCCGATGGTCGGGAACAACGTTTCCCATGCCAACAACAAAACCAAGCGCCGCTTCCTGCCGAATCTGCAGTATCGTCGCTTCTGGGTTGAGAGCGAAAACCGCTTCATCCGGCTGCGTGTTTCCAACGCCGGTCTGCGGTTGATCGACAAGAAGGGTATCGACGAGGTCCTGGTGGATCTGCGTGCCCGCGGCGAAGTGTAATAAGCGTTTCACGGTCTAAGGAGCTGCGACATGCGTGAAAAGATCAAGCTGGAGTCCACTGCTGGGACCGGCCATTTCTACACCACCACCAAGAACAAGCGTACCAAGCCGGAAAAGATCGAGATCAAGAAGTACGATCCCAAGGTCCGCAAGCACGTGATCTACAAAGAAACCAAGCTGAAGTAAGCCCCCCCAAAGGCTTGGCTACCGGAAAACCCGCCCTTGTGGCGGGTTTTTCTTTGGGCCTTCGCCCCGGAGCGCCGCCGCAGATGGGCACCCGTTCTTTGCCCCCCCTCCCCGCTTTGCAGCCGGATTCGGGGCGGAAACGGCACCTTGCCCCCAACGCCATCAGCCTCCCCGCCGCAAACAGCCGCCGCAAACGAAAGCCGCAAACGAAAGCCGCAAACGAAAGCCGCAAACGAAAGCCGCAAACGAAAGCCGCAAACGAAAGCCGCAAACGAAAGCCGCAAACGAAAGCCGCAAACGAAAGCCGCAAACAAAAAGCCCGCCGAAGCGGGCTTTTTGTTTGCGACAGGAAACGGCCTGCGATCAGCGACGGCGGCCGATGACCAGCAGGCTGACCAGCACCCCGGCAAAGCAGAGCACGGACCAGTTGGCCATGGAAAGCTGCAGGAAGGTCCAGTCCCGGGCCGAACAGAAGCCGGTGGCCATGAACAGGGACGGGTACTGCATGCCCAGCCAGTCCACCAGGCGCTCGATAAGGCTGGGATCGCCGTAGGCGCACTCCAGGGCCGGGTCGGCCACCCATTGCAGCCAGGTCTGGTACAGGGCCGTGGCCATGCCGCCGACGGCGGTGACGCCGATCAGGCCGAGCCACAGCCAGCGCAGCCGGGGCAACAATGCCCCGCCCAGGGCCAGGGCGGCCACCAGCAGGTAGAGCACACGCTGGAAAATGCACAGGGGACAGGGCTGCAGGCGGTCAAACTCCTGGATTACCAGGCCGGCGGAGACCAGGGCGACGCAGCCCACAGCGAGAAGCAGATAGCCGGGACGTCCGGCCAGACGGTTGAGCAGGGACATAGGGGATCGGACTTTCCTGAAGAAAAGGGCACCCCGCAGGGCGCCCCGTCATTGTGCCAGCGTTGGCCGCTCCGGCTCAAATGGCGTAGCGGCGCAGACGCAGGGACATCTCTTCCAGCTGGCGGATGCCGCTGCTTTCGGCCCGGCGGCACCAGTCCTGCAGGTGGGCCAGCAACTGCTCCCGGCTGGCGTTGGTGCGCTCCCACACCGCGCTCAACTCCTCCCGCATGGCCACCAGGGTCTGCAACGGGCCGCTGCCCTGGACCAGGGCGTCGAAGCGCTGACGCAGTTCCGCCGGCATCCGTCCCAGGTCGCCGGCCAGCCAGCGCCGCGCGTCCCGGGCCCGCTTGAACTCCACCGCATCGAGACGCCCACGGAGGGCCCGCAACTCGGCCTCGTAGGCCTGGCGCAGGGATTTGGCGTAACGGGTCATGAGATCGTAACGGTGGGTGATGAGAGCCTGCAGGGTATGGTCGTCCACCTGGGGCCGCAGGGAACGCAGCCGGGGCCGGGGCGCCACCTTCTTCACCCGGGCCAGGCCCAGGGCGCTCATCAGGCGGATGTAGCCCCAGCCGATGTCCACCTCGTACCACTTGGCGGAGAAGCGGGCGGAAGTGGCGAAGGCATGGTGGTTGTTGTGCAGTTCCTCGCCGCCGATGACCAGCCCCAGGGGCCAGAGATTGGTGGAGGCGTCGGCGCAGGCGAAGTTGCGGTAGCCCCAGAAGTGGGCCAGGCCATTGACCACCCCCGCCGCCCAGAAGGGAATCCAGGCCATCTGCACCGCCCACACGGTGATGCCGGCGGCGCCGAAGAGCAGCACGTCCAGCACCAGCATGAGGGCCACGCCGAGCACCGGATGCCGGGCATAGACGTGGCCCTCCAGCCAGTCGTCCGGTGTGCCGTGACCGTAGCGGGCCAGGGTTTCGGCATTGGCGGCCTCGGCCCGGTACAGTTCGGCGCCTTCGGAGAGGACCTTCCACAGGCCCTTCACCTGGGGACTATGGGGATCCTCGGCGGTTTCGCACTTGGCGTGGTGCTTGCGGTGGATGGCAGTCCATTCCTTGGTCACCATGCCGGTGGTCAACCACAGCCAGAAACGGAAAAAATGGGAAGGCAGGGCCCCCAGATCCAGGGCCCGGTGGGCCTGGTGGCGGTGCAGGAAGACGGTGACGGCGACGATGGTCACATGGGTCATGCCCAAGGCGGCCAGCAGCACGCCCCACCAGGGCAGGTCGAGGGCGCCGGAACGGAGAAAGGCTAGGAGGGACGACAGGATATCGGCAAAGGCCATGGTTGGAACTACCCCTTGAAAAGGATGAATGACGCCAAGCGCCTGATTCGCAGCCATTTCCATGGCGCAGCGCAACAACCAGGCGACGGGGCATTTGTTACACTGCCCCGACAAAAACAAGCAGTACACAATGAGGAGGAGACCTCTTGTCCCCGCAACACCCAAATGAGGACGTCAGCGATGAAGACCAGCTGCGGCGTCTGCTTGCCCTGCTGGCCCATTGCCATGCCGCCGCCGGTGCAGCCGGCAGCGAAGCGGACCTGGCGGCCCGCATCTGCGACAGTCTGACCGGCTGCGGCGGCTACAGCCTGGCCTGCGTCGGTCTGCTGGAAAACGGCAGCCACCGGCTGGTGGCAGCCCGCCTCGGCGCCGATGCGGCAGCCGACGCCATGCTCCCGTCAGACTGGCAGGACCTGGATCGGTTCCCCCAGTTTTCGGCGTTTGCCGGCTCCCTGTCCCTGCCCCTGGAAGCCGGAGGCAAGGCCCTGGGCCGGCTGCGCATCTATGCCGCCGCCCGCGCCCTGTTTTCGCCGGAGGAACACCAACTGCTGCGGGACATCGCCACCCTGCTGGCCCTGGCCCTGGCGGTGCGCCGCTGCACCAGCGAGGCCGAAGCCGCCGCCCGCCAGGACGCCGGCGAGGCCCTGCGGCTGCGGGACCGGGCCGTGGAGTCCTCCAGCAACGGCATCATGATCACTTCCGCCACCCAGCTGGACCACCCCATCACCTATGTGAACCCGGCCTTCGAGCGCATCACCGGCTACAGCGCTGCCGAAGTGCAGGGGCGCAACGGCCGCTTCCTGGTGCGGGACGACCTGCAGCAGAAAGGCCTCAACGAAATCCGCGCTGCCCTGCGGGACCGGCGCGAGGGCCACGCCATCCTGCGCAACTACCGCAAGGACGGCAGCCTGTTCTGGAACGAACTGCACCTGGCACCGGTGCTGGACGAGTCGGGCCAGAGCACCACCCATTTCGTCTCCGTCATCAACGACGTCTCCGACCGCATCCATTACCAGGAACAGCTGGAATACCAAGCCACCCACGACGTCCTCACCGGTCTGGCCAATCGCAGCCTGCTGGCCGACCGCATCAGCCAGGCCATCGCCCTGGCGCGCCGGGACAGGCGCCTGGTGGGCGTCATGCTGCTCGACCTGGACCGCTTCAAGGTGATCAACGACGGCCTCGGCCACGCCCCGGCCGACAAACTGCTGAAGACCGTGGCCGAGCGCCTGCAGACGGCCGTGCGCGACACCGACACGGTGGCCCGCCTGGGGGGCGACGAGTTCGTCATCGTCGTCGGCGACATCCTGGATGCGGACGACGTGGCCGTGGTGGCCGGCAAGATTCAGCGGGCCCTGGCCCAGCCCTTGTTCGTCGAGGGCAAGGAGCTGTTCGTCACCGCCTCCATCGGCGTCAGCCTGTTCCCCCGGGACGGGGAAACCGGAGACATCCTGCTGCGCAACGCCGACGTGGCCATGTACCGGGTCAAGGAATACGGCCGCAACAACTACCGCTTCTACCTGCCGGAAATGAGCAGCATGGCCCTGGATCGGCTGGACATGGAGGGCAACCTGCGCCGGGCCCTGGAGACCGACGAGTTCCAGGTCTACTACCAGCCCAAGGTGTCCCTGCAGCAGGGCACCATCGTCGGCGCCGAGGCCCTGCTGCGCTGGATGCACCCGCGCATCGGCCAGATCAACCCCAACGAGTTCATTCCCCTGGCCGAGGAATCGGGCCTCATCATTCCCCTGGGGGAAAAGGTCATCGAACTGGTGTGCCGGCAGATCCGTGCCTGGCGCGAGGAAGGCCTGCCGCCCCTGAAGGTGGCCATCAACATCTCCGCCCGCCAGTTCCGCCAGGAAAACCTGGGGGAGACGGTACGCCGGCTGCTGGAGGAATACCAGGTGCCCGGCGAAATGCTGGACATCGAATTGACCGAATCCATGGTCATGCACGACACCGACCACGCCGCCCTGACCCTGCGGGAGCTGAAGGACCTGGGCGTGACCCTGTCCCTGGACGACTTCGGCACCGGCTACTCCAGCCTCTCCTACCTCAAGCGCTTCCCCATCGACTGCCTGAAGATCGACCGCTCCTTCGTACGCGACATCAACTCCAACGCCGACGATGCGGCCATCGCCAGCGCCGTCATCGCCATGGCCCACAGCCTGGGGCTCAATGTGGTGGCCGAAGGCGTGGAAACGGCCGAACAGCTAGCCCTGCTGCGCCAACACGGCTGTGACGAGTTCCAGGGCTACTTCTTCAGTCGGGCCGTGCCCGCCGGCGACTACGCCCTGCTGCTGCGCCAGGGCAAGACCCTGGCCGACGCGGAAGCGGCGCCGGACGGGGACCTGGCATGAGCGGCAAGACCCTGCACTGGGCCCTGGTGGACCGGGAAGCCCTGGCCGAACACCTGCACCCGCGGCAGATCAAGGATTCCCTGGCCACCCCCGCCCTCAGCCTCTATCACTGCAAGGAGAGCGGCCCCGGTGGCCGGGACAGCATCGCCGTCTCCCTGCCCGACGGCCAGTGTCTGCTCATCACCCTGCCCGAGCCCGCTGCCGGCCATCCGGAGCGGCGCAAACGGAGCGGCGCCGCGGGGGCCGCCAACGGCAAGGACACCCAGCCGCCAAAGTCGGGGTAAACTCGCGTTTTCCCCTTCCGCCTGGAGCGTCATGGCCGCCCCCCGCATTCTTCTGGTCGAGGACGACGAGCGCCTCGCCGAGCTGACCGCCGAATACCTGAGCAAGAACGACTTCGAAGTCGCCATCGAACCCCGGGGCGACACGGCCTGCACCCGCATTCCCGCCGACAATCCGGACGTGGTGGTGCTGGACGTGATGCTGCCCGGCAAGGACGGTTTCGAGGTCTGCCGCACCGTGCGCCCCCATTACCAGGGCGTGATCCTCATGCTCACCGCCCGGGACGAGGACATGGACCAGATCCTCGGCCTCGAACTGGGCGCCGACGACTTCATCTCCAAGCCGGTGCAGCCCCGGGTGCTGCTGGCCCGGGTGCGGGCCCTGTTGCGCCGGGCCGGCCCCAGCGAGGGCAGCGAAGGCGGCGGGGCCGGCGACGAGCTGGTGTTCGGCCGTTTCCGCATCAACCAGGCCACCCGCAGCGCCGAACTGGGCGATGCGGCCATCGACCTGACCACCGCCGAATTCGACCTGCTCTGGCTGCTGGCCTGCCACGCCGGCACCGTGCTGTCCCGGGACGACCTGCTGCAGCGCCTGCGGGGCATCGGCTTCGACGGCCTGGACCGCTCCATCGACGCCCGCATCTCCCGCCTGCGCAAGAAGCTGGGGGACGACCCGGACAATCCGGCCCGCATCAAGACCGTGCGCGGCAAGGGCTACCTGTTCTCCCGGCATGACTGGAATTGACCCCCGCCGCCTGCCGGAGCAGGAGGTAGAAGCAGCGCCGGAGGACAACAGCCCGGGCAAGGAACGGCGGGAGTCGGAACAGCGCTTCGCCCGCCTCTCCCGCGCCCGCTACAGCCTGTCCCGGCTGTTCTTCAATTTCTACCTGCTGGCCATGGGCTCCTTCGTCGGCATCGCCATGATCGCCGACTTCGCCATTTCCACGGCCCTGCAGGGCATCACCGACGACTACGCCAAGCGCTTCATGCGCGGCACCATCGTCCTCATCGAGGACGAGCTGCAGCGCTATCCCCGGCACCAGTGGGAAAAGCAGATCAAGGCCCTGGACGAGAAATTCGCCTACCGCCTGGTGCTGGAAGACCTGGACCAGGTGCTCCTGCCGCCCAAGCAAAGGGAAAAGCTGGAACTGGGCGACATCGCCATCGACTCCCACCGGGACATCATGTTCCACCGCATCCGCGGCGGCGACAAAGTGCTGGTGGTGGGCCCCCTTTCCCCTGACCTGAACCCGGAGTACCAGCGCGCCATCCCCCTGGAACTGCGCATCCGGCTGATGACCTGGACCGCCATCGGCCTCGGCTTCGCCGTCCTGGTATGGATCTGGATCCGGCCCATCTGGCGCGACCTGGAATCCCTGCGCCAGACCGCCCGGGCCCTGGGTGAGGGCCGTTTCGAGACCCGCGCCCCGGCGGCCCGCAGCAACCTGTTCGCGCTCCTGGCCGACACCCTCAACGGCATGGCGGAGCGGGTGCAAAAACTCATCGCCGCCCAGCGGGAGCTTTCCAGCGCCATCTCCCATGAACTGCGCACCCCCATCGCCCGCCTCCGCTTCGCCCTGGAAATGGCGGCCGACACGGACTGCCGCGACGAACGCCAGCGCCACTGGAAAACCATGGAAGAGGACCTGGAGGAGCTGGACAACCTGATCGACTCCAGCCTCACCCACGCCCGCTTCGAGCGGGAGCGCCCCACCCTCAACCTCACCTCCATCGCCCTGGTGCCCTGGCTGGAGGAGGAGGTGGACGACCTGCGCATACTGGCCGGACAACTGGCGGTGGAGGTGGACCTGGGCCATCTGCCGCCCAACCTGATGGCCCGCCTGGACCGCAAGTCCATGCCCTACGCCGTGCGCAACCTGCTGCGCAACGCTTTCAAGTACGCCAAGACCCGGGTCCGGGTCAGCGCCGAAGTGCAGGACGGCCAGGTGCAGATCCACGTCGAGGACGACGGCATCGGCGTACCGGCGGACGAACGGGAGCGCATCTTCGACGCCTTCACCCGCCTCGACCGCTCCCGGGACCGCACCAGCGGCGGCTATGGACTCGGCCTGGCCATCGTGCGCCAGGTCATGGAGGCCCACGGCGGCCATGCCAGCGCCGGCGAGTCCAGTCTCGGCGGCGCCCGCTTCACCCTCTCCTGGCCGGGCTGAAAGCCCGTGCCCAGGCGGCCCGGGGCCACTGGCGTTACATTGCGTTACAAACGCTCACGCTAGCGGCCATGACGCCAGGCCGCGTCCTGCCTAGAATGCAGCCCATACCGTGCCGGATGGCTCCACGGCCGTCCGCGGTATGCCCGCTCCACTAGCCCATCTTCAATGCCCCTCCCATCCGTCCCCGACTGCCTGCTGCGCTGCAAACGCCGTTTCAAGGCCACCTTTCCGGCGGCGGAGAGCCTGGGCGTCCTGCTCGGCATCCTGGGCTTCGACCTGGTCACCGAAGGCCGCGCCAACCTGCCCAAGGCCCTGCTGGCCACCGCTCTCTTCGCCATCGCCGTCATGGCCTGGCGCTTCTGGCGGCGGCGCTGAGCGCCCCCCTCCCCGCGCCACTGCCGAACGGCCCCGCCCCCTCGCCTGCCAAGGCTGCACATGGGGCATTACAAACCGTCAAAGTCCCTCACCCCCGGTTACACAACCCTCCTGCAATCGCCACAGACGGCAGCCGGGGGGCTCCCTAGAATGGATTCTGCGTTGACAGCGCATGACTCCCCCAAGTCCCATCCACCTCCCCCCCTTCGGATGGGCACCCTCTCCACCCCACCTCCCCCGGTGGGGTTTTTTTTGCCCGGATTTTCCGCTCCGGGTCTGTCTCCCGCCATACCCCGGGGGCTGTTACAAATGGAGAGGAGGACCGCCACAGACCGTTACACAAGGGCCCAGGAATCGCCACAGACGGCACCGCCGGGCCTGCCTAGAATGCATCCATGCGTTGACAGCGCATGACTCCCCCAAGACCCATCCCCTCCCTCCCTGGATGGGCCTCCTCTCCAACCCCGCCGCTCTCGGCGGGGTCTTTTTTTGTCACGCTGTCACACGCGGTCATCAAAGCGCATGGGCCGTTACCGGTCGCTACAGGGAGGCGACAGACGCAACCCGGGGTCCTGCCTAGAATGACCCCATCGACAACTACAAGGGCCCAGGCCCTCGCCTCCGGGAGAATCCACATGCAAGACAAGACCATGACCGCCAATGCCCGCAAGATCCTGCTGCTTACCGCCAGCGCCTTTTGCCTGTCGTCCGCGGGGGCCTATCTGGCTGCGGAAACCTTCAAGAGCGGCAACGAACGCCGCACCACGGAGCGCACCCAGCAGCGCGGCGACAACGACAGCCGTGCCAGCACCAACCTGGCCCTCGGCCGCTAAGCCCCGATCATTCAAAAAGAAGCCCCGGCCTTCCTCAGGAAGGCCGGGGCTTCTTGTTTGTGGTGCCGAAGAATCAGCGCTTGGTCTGGATCTGGTCGTAGATGGCGCCGTCGGCGAAGTGGGCCTTGGTGGCAGAGGTCCAGCCACCGAACAGCTGGTCGATGGTGAAGAGATTCACCTTGCCGAACTGCTTGGCGTACTTGGCCGCCACCTTGGGATCGATGGGCCGGTAGTAGTTCTGGGCAGCGATTTCCTGGCCGGCCGGGGTGTAGAGGTACTCCAGGTAGGCCTGGGCCTGCTTGCGGGTGCCGTGCTTGTCCACATTCTTGTCCACCACGGCCACCGGGGGCTCGGCCAGGATGGAGAGGGAAGGCGTGACGATGTCGAACTTGTCCGGCCCCAGTTCCTTCACCGCCAGATAGGCCTCGTTTTCCCAGGCGATCAGCACATCGCCCTGACCCCGCTCGACGAAGGTGGTGGTGGAGCCCCGGGCGCCCGTATCCAGCACCAGCACATTCTTGTACAGCCGGGCGACGAAGTCCTTGGCGCTGGCGTCGTTGCCGCCCGGCTGCTTGAGGGCGAAGCCCCAGGCCGCCAGGTAGTTCCAGCGGGCGCCGCCGGAGGTCTTGGGATTGGGGGTGATGACGCCGATACCCGGCTTCACCAGGTCGTTCCAGTCCTTGATGCCCTTGGGATTGCCCTTGCGCACCAGGAAGACGATGGTGGAGGTGTAGGGGGAGGCGTTGTGGGGCAGCTTCTTCTGGTAGTCGGCGGCGAGCAGGCCGCGCTCGGCCAGGGGATCGATGTCGCCGGCCAGGGCCAGGGTCACCACATCGGCCTCCAGGCCGTCGATGACGGAGCGGGCCTGCTTGCCGGAACCGCCGTGGGACTGCTTGATGGTCAGGGTCTCGCCGGTCTTTTCCTTCCAGTGCTTGATGAAGGCGGCGTTGAAGTCCTGGTACAGCTCCCGGGTGGGGTCGTAGGAAACGTTGAGCAGGGTGGCGTCGGCCAGGGCCTGGCCGGCGAAGGCCAGGGACAGGGATGCTGCCAGGGTGGCGATGAGCTTGCGGGGGTGAGCCATGATTTCTCCCAGGAGGTGATATGCGATGGGAGAAGTCTAGGGCGCCCTTTTTATAAGAAGAAATACTGTTTCGTAAATTGGTTATATCTATAAAGGAATATCAGACCCACTCTCCGGATCGACAGCTCCTTTGGCCAGCAGGCCTTCGGCCCGCTCCCGGACCGTTTCCAGGATGTCGATCATGGCCTCCAGCTGGGCCGGGTCCAGCCCCGCCAGCAGTTCGGCCCGCAACTCCTCCACCGTGGCTTCCATGCTCTCCGCCAGCTCCAGACTGGCGGCAGTGAGCACCACCCGTTTGCTGCGCCGATCCCGGGGATCGGACTGGCGCTGCAGCCAGCCCTGCTTTTCCATGCGGTCCAGGAGGCGCACCAGGGTGGGCGCCTCGATCCCCAGGCGCTCCGCCAGGACGGCCTGATTGCAGCCTTCCGGCTGGCGCCGCAGGGCAATCAGGGCGCGCCAGCTGGCCTGGGAAAAGCCCAGGGGCCGCAGGCGCCGGTCCAGGGCCGTGCGCCACAGGGCCGCCGTCTGGTGCAGCAGGACGGAAAATCGCTGCTGGGGCGGGAACGTCGCTTCAGGCTGGCGGTCTGACATATAGTTAGCATGCTAATTATTTGCTGATACAATCATTTTACTCAGCCCCCGCTCCGGAGTCACCGTGTCATTTTCAAGCTCTCCCCGCAGCCTGGAAGCCCTGCAGGCCCGCCATGGCGGACGTTACCCCTGGCTGGTCCTGGCGGCCATGGCCTGCGGCATGGTCACGGCCGTGCTTTCCTCCACCATTTTCAACGTGGCCATTCCCTCCCTCATGGCGGACTTTCACCTGGGCCAGGACCGGGTGCAGTGGGCCGTCACCGGTTACATGGCCGCCATGACCGTGGCCATGCTGCCCACCGCCTGGCTCATCGAGCGCTACAGCTTCCGCCGGGTCTTCCTCGGTGCCGTGCTGCTGATCGGCATCGGCAGCCTGGGCGGCGCCCTGGCCTGGAACTTCCCCTCGGTGGTGGCCATGCGCATTGTCCAGGGCCTGGCCGCCGGCCTGCTGCAGCCCATGAGCACCCTGCTGGTGCTGCGCCTCTTTCCCCTGGAACGCCAGGGCCGGGCCATGGGCATCCTGGGTTTCGGCATCATCCTGGCGCCGGCGGTGGCACCCATTGCCGGCGGCTTCCTGGTGGACCATTTCGGCTGGCGCGCTATTTTCCTCATCACCGTGCCCGGCAGCCTCGCCGCCCTGGCGGCGGGCCACCTGCTGCTGCCTCACAAGCCGGCGGCCCGGGCCGAGCACCCCTTCGACTGGACTGGCCTGTCCCTGCTCACCCTGGCCATCCTCAGCCTGCTGCAGACCGTCGGCGGCCTCCACGCCCACGGCCTGCTGTCGACCCAGAGCGGCGTCGGCGCCCTGGTGGCAGCCGCCGGCATCGCCCTCTTCCTGCGCCACGCCCGCCGGGTGCCCGGGCCGATCCTGGCCCTGGGCCTGTTCAGCGAACGGGCCTTCGCCATGGGCACCCTGGTGTCCTTCATCTTCGGCGTCGGCCTCTATGGTTCCACCTATCTGGTGCCGGTGTTCCTGCAGAGCATCCTCGGCTACAACGCCGCCACGGCGGGCCTGGCCCTGCTCCCCGGCGGCATCGCCCTGGCCCTCATGACCCCGGGAGCCGGCTACCTGGCGGACCGCATCCGGCCCCATCGGCAGACGGCCCTGGGGCTGCTGCTGTTCGCCATCTCCTTCGTGCTGCTGGCGCTGCTGGCCGGCATTTCCCTCGGCCTGCCCCTGCTGCCCACCCTGATGGGCACGGTGGTCATCGGCCGCATCGGCCTGGCCCTGATCCTGCCGGCCCTCAACCTGGGCGCCCTGCGCCCCCTGGCCCAGCGCCTGGTGGGCCAGGGCTCGGCCCTGCTCAATTGCACCCGGCAGCTGGGAGGCACCCTGGGCATCAGCCTGGGTGCCGTCTATGTGGAATGGCGCAGCAACCACCTGGGCCAGCCGGCCGGCAGCGCCCAGGCCTTCGCCGAGGTCTTCGCCCTGGTGGCCCTGGCCTTCTTCCTGGCCCTGGGCGGGGCCCTGGCCATGGGCAAACCGGCCACGGCGGCCACGGCCGCGGGACGCTAAGCCGGCCCGGCGCTGGGGATGGTCAGGGGGCGGACAGGTTCTGTTAAACTTGCCCGTCAGAGTTCGGACCCCGGGGTGGAGGGAGCTGTTGCCGTCCCGGATTGACCGACCCCAATTTCCGTAAGAAGCGCATGACCATTCAACAACTGGGCCGCTACCGTATCGACGGAGTACTCGGCGAGGGAGCCATGGGCGTGGTGTACCGCGCCTTCGATCCCCTGCTGGAACGGGTCGTGGCCATCAAGACCATCAAGTTCGACGCCAGCCTGTCCGAGAAGGAGAGCTTCGAGCGCCGCTTCTTCCGCGAGGCCAAGTCGGTCGCCCGCCTCAGCCACCCGGCCATCGTCACCCTGTACGACGCGGGCAAGGCGGAGGACGTGGCCTACATGGCCATGGAATTCCTCGAAGGCCGGGAACTGCGCCGCTTCATCAGCGAAGCCGGCCCCCTGCCCTACACCCGCATCGCCGACATGATGGCCGCCGTCGCCGACGGCCTGGACTACGCCCACCGCCAGGGCGTGGTGCACCGGGACATCAAGCCGGCCAACCTCATGGTGCTGGCCGACGGCGCCGTGAAAATCACCGATTTCGGCATCGCCCAGCTGCAGACCGGCAGCAAGACCATGACCGGCCACATGCTGGGCACGCCCAAGTACATGGCGCCGGAGCAGATCATGGGCCATCCGGTGGACGGCCGGGCCGACATCTTCTCCCTCGGCGTGGTGCTCTACCAGTGGCTCACCGGCGTCGCCCCCTTCGACGGCGAAACGGTCACCACCATCATGTACCGGGTCATCAACGAAGGCCCGGTGCTGCCCACCCGGCTCATGCCGGAACTGCCGCCGGGCTTCGAGGCCATCCTGGCCAAGGCCCTGGCCAAGTCGCCGGAGGAACGCTACCAGACCGCCGGCGAACTGGCCGCCGACCTGCGCCGCTACGCCGAGCTCGGCTCCCCCGGCCCGGTCCTCGGCCTGGCCGCCCAGGCCCAGCCCCAGCCGCGCATTCCGCCCAGCCCGTCGGAAGATCCGACCATGCTGCTGGCCCACCCGTTCACGGACACCAACCCCCTCAGCCTCTCCCCTGCGCCCCAGGAAGCACCGGCCTCGCCGCCGGCACGCCGCGGCAAGGCGCTGTGGTTGGGCATCGCCGCGGTGGCCATCGCCGGCGGCGCATTCGCCCTGCTGCCCACGGAACGCAGTGCCGGCAACGGCGCCACGCCTGCCCCTGCGGCCAGTACTGCAGCGCCCGAACCCCAGCCCGCCGCCCGGGTGGACCTGGCCATCGCCCCCTGGGGCGAAGTGGTGGTGGACGGCGAACCCAAGGGCATCTCGCCGCCCCTGGAAAGCATCGAGCTGCTGCCGGGCCACCACGAGGTGGAAATCCGCAACGGCCAGTCCGAACCCCATCGCCTGACCCTGGAACTGGGCGCCGGCGACACCTACAAGATCAAGCACAAATTCAAATGAGCACACCTACCGCCATGCGATCCCTCTCCTCCCTGCTGCTTGCCTCCTTGCTGGCCCTGGCCGGTTGCGCCAGCCAGAACACCCCGCCCCCGGCCGCCGAACCGGCGCCCCCGCCCGAAGCGGCCAAGCCGGCCGAACCGGTGAAGACGCCGACCGCGCGCAAGGCCGAGAGCGAACTGGCCCGGGGCATCAGCGCCTACGAAAACGGCGACTACAAGAGCGCCGGCCAGACCCTGCAACAGGCCCTGGACCTGGGCCTGCCCAACCGCATCGACCAGGCCCGGGCCTACAAGCACCTGGCCTTCATCGCCTGCGCCTCCCGCCAGGTGGACAGCTGCAAGGCCAACTTCCGCAAGGGCCTGGCCGCCTACCCCAAGCTCAGCCTGACCAAGGCCGAATCCGGCCACCCCATCTGGGGCCCGGCCTTCCTCGAGGTGAAGGCGGAAAGCACCAGGAAAAAGGCCAAGTAGGCTTTTCCTGCAGACGCAAAAAAGCCGGCGATTGCCGGCTTTTTTGTTGGCATTGTCGGGATCAGCCCAACTTCACTTCAGGCTGAGAATCCATTTGGCCAGGGTGGTGGCGTCGGCCTCGGAAATGGCCGGGTTGGGCGGCATTTCGGCACCGCCCCAGACGCCCTTGCTGCCGCCGCGAATCTTCTTCGCCAGATCGGCTTCGGCGGTTTTCACGCCGGCGTACTTCTGGGCCACGTCCTTGTAGGCAGGGCCCAGGACCTTGGCGGAGACCTGGTGGCAGCCGACGCACAGCTTGGCCTTGGCCAGTTCTTCGGAAGCCTGGGCCAGATTGGCGGACAGGCCGGCGGCCAGGATCAGGCCGGTAACGATGACAGCGGATTTGCTCACTTCTTACCTCCAAGCGGTTTTTTTTATGGGGAAACCATAGCTTGCCCGGACACCGCAGCCCGGGCAAGTCCTGTATGCGGTGAGGCTCAGTTCACCTGGGTCTGGGCCTCGTCGCCCTGGCGGGCGCGGATGTCGCCGATCTGCCACACCTTCTCGCCGGCGGCCTGCAGCAGCTGGATGGCCTGGCGGGCGTGTTCCTGGGCCACCACCACCACCATGCCGATGCCGCAGTTGAAGACCCGGTGCATTTCGTCGTCGCTGACGTTGCCTTCGGCCTGCAGCCAGTCGAACAGCTTGGGACGCTGCCAGGAGGACTTGTCCAGGATGGCCACGGTATTTTCCGGCAGCACCCGGGGCACGTTCTCGGTCAGGCCGCCGCCGGTGATGTGGGCCATGCCCTTGACCGGCAGGGTCTGCAGCAGGGCCAGCAGAGGCTTGACGTAGATGCGGGTGGGGGCCATCACGGCATCGGCCAGGGTGGCCTCGCCGTCGAACTTGGCATTGAAGTCGGCGCCGGAACGCTCGATGATCTTGCGCACCAGGGAGTAGCCGTTGGAGTGGGCGCCGTGGGAGCCCAGGCCCAGCACCACGTCGCCGGGGACGATGGACTTGCCGTCGATGAGCTTGCTCTTTTCGGCGGCGCCGACGGCGAAACCGGCCAGGTCGTATTCACCATCCGGGTACATGCCGGGCATCTCGGCCGTCTCGCCGCCGATGAGGGCGCAGCCGGCCTGTTCGCAGCCGGTGGCGATGCCCTTGATGACGTCGGCCGCCGCATCCACGGAGAGCTTGCCGCAGGCGAAGTAGTCGAGGAAGAAGAGGGGCTCGGCACCCTGCACCAGGATGTCATTGACGCTCATGGCCACCAGGTCGATGCCCACGGTGTCGTGGCGGTTGAGCTGGAAAGCCAGCTTCAGCTTGGTGCCGACGCCGTCGGTACCGGACACCAGCACCGGCTCCTTGTACTTCTTCGGCACTTCGAAAAGGGCGCCGAAGCCGCCGATGCCGGCCAGCACGCCTTCCCGCATGGTCTTCTTGGCGAAAGGCTTGATGCGCTCGACGAGGGCATCGCCGGCGTCGATATCCACGCCGGCGTCACGATAGGAAAGGGAGGTCTTGCTGGTATCTTGGGTCATGGTCGGGAAGGGCCTGGCATCCGGAGTGATAGAATGGGCGCCGGAAAGCTATTGAAAACCCGCATTTTAGCCCAAATGACCGAAGATCGGCCCGACAACCGCACCCAAAGACTGCAGGCCCTGCTCTGGCTCGGCTTTGCCGCGGCCTGCGTCTGGCTGCTGCTCGCCCTTTCCCCCATCCTCACCCCCTTCCTGCTGGCCGCCATCCTGGCCTACATCGGCAATCCGGCCACCGGCTGGCTGGCCCGCCACCGGGTGCCCCGCCCCCTGGCCGCCCTGCTGGTGATCCTGGGCCTGATCGGCGCCCTCACCCTGCTGGCCCTGACCCTGGTACCCCTGCTGCAGAAGGAAGTGGGCCTCATCGCCGAGCGCCTGCCGGCCACCCTGACCCTGCTGCAGACCAAGCTGGACCCCTGGCTGCAGAAGCGCCTGGGCATCGACCTGCCCCTGGACCCGGCCAGTTTCAACGCCCTGGTGCGCAAGAACCAGGATGCGGCCCAGCAGATCCTCGGCCACGTGCTGACCACCCTCGGCAGCAGCGGCCTGGCCCTGGTGGCCTTCGTCGCCAACCTGCTGCTCCTGCCGGTGGTCATGTTCTACCTGCTGAAGGACTGGGACAGCCTCCTGCACCGTATCGAGGACCTCATTCCGCGCCGTTTCCACAACCTGGCCCTGCGTCTGGCCCGGGAAGTGGATGCGGTGCTGGCCGAGTTCCTGCGCGGCCAGCTGGCGGTGATGCTGCTGCTGGCCCTCTACTACAGCCTGGGCCTGTGGCTGGCGGGGCTGGAATTCGCCCTGCCGGTGGGCCTGCTCACCGGCCTGCTCATTTTCATTCCCTACGTCGGTTTCGCCACCGGCCTGCTCCTGGCCCTGGTGGCGGCCCTGCTGCAGTTCCAGGGCCTCGGCCTGGTGCTGGCGGTGGCCATCGTCTATGGCGGCGGCCAGATTCTCGAAAGCGTGGTGCTGACCCCCTGGCTGGTGGGCGAGCGCATCGGCCTGCATCCGGTGGCGGTGATCTTCGCCCTGATGGCCTTCGGCCAGCTGTTCGGCTTCTTCGGCATCCTCATCGCCCTGCCCGCCTCCGCCGCCCTCCTGGTGGGCCTGCGGGAACTGCAGCGGCATTACAAGGCCAGCCCCTTCTACCTCAACTCCTGACCCCATGCTGCCCCCCATGCGTCAATTGCTGCTGGACCTGATGCCCGAGTCTCCGCCCTCCCTGGCCAACTTCGTCGGCGACGGCAACGAGGAGGCCCTGGCGGCCCTGGCCGACTGGTTCTCCGGCCCCCAGCCCCTGTTCCTGCTGTGGGGCGAGGCGGGCAGCGGCAAGAGCCACCTGCTGCAGGCCTCCGGGCTGCATTATGTGGACGGCGCCCAAGACCCGCTCCTGGCCGGCGCCCCGGCCGAGGCCGAGGGCCTGGCGGTGGACAACGTGCAGGCCCTGGCCGAGGCCGGCCAGATCGCCCTCTTCAACCATTTCAACCGCCTGCGCCTGGCCGTGGAAAACGGCCGGCCGGGCAAGCTGCTGGTGGCCAGCGACCAGCCGCCGGCGGCCCTGCAACTGCGGGAAGACCTACGCACCCGCCTCGGCTCGGCCCTCATCTTCCGCCTGCGCCCCCTCTCCGACGAGGAGAAGCTGGCGGCCCTGGCGGCCCAGGCCGCCGACCGGGGCCTCAAGCTCTCCCGGGAAGCCCTCACCTACCTGATGAACCGCAGTTCCCGGGACATGCGCACCCTGGCCGCCCTGCTGGCGGCCCTGGACCGCTACTCCCTGGAACACAAGCGGCCCATCACCCTGCCCCTGCTGCGCGAAGTGCTGCAGCATGCCGGCGACTCCACCGTCTAACCCTTCCGAAACAGGCACGATGAATCTCGCACTCTTTGATCTCGACAACACCCTCCTGGCCGGCGACAGCGACTTCGAGTGGGCCCAGTTCCTCATCGGCCAGGGCGCCCTCGACGGCGAAATCCACGCCGCCCAGAACGAGAAGTTCTACGAGCAGTACAAGGCCGGCACCCTGGACATTTACGAGTTCCTTGATTTCCAGCTGAAGCCCCTGGCCCGTCACTCCCGCGCCCAGCTGGACGCCTGGCACCAGGAATTCATGGCCCGCAACATCCGCCCGATCATGACCGACCAGGCCCGGGCCAAGGTGCAGGAGCACCTGCAGCGGGGCGACCTGGTGCTGCTGGTGACCGCCACCAACGCCTTCGTCACCGGCCCCATCGCCCGGGAATTCGGCATCCACCATCTCATCGCCACCATCCCGGAACAGCGGGACGGCCAGTTCACCGGCGGCGTGCGCGGCACCCCGTCCTTCCAGGACGGCAAGATCACCCGGGTGGAGGACTGGCTCGAAGCCCAGGGCCTCAACTGGGGCAGCTTTGCCGACAGCTGGTTCTACAGCGACTCGCGCAACGACCTGCCCCTGCTGGAAAAGGTCAGCTGCCCGGTGGCGGTGGACCCGGACCCCATCCTCAAGGCGGAGGCGGAACGGCGCGGCTGGCCGGTAATCAGCCTGCGCTAACCGCCCCGTACGGATATAATGCCTTGTTTTTTCAGGCGGACGAACCGCCAGATTGCATAAAAAAACCTACATGATCCGCAAACTAATTTCCCGGGTGTTTGGCGGCAAGAACAACGCCGGCAAGAGCGAAACCCGGAACGCCCGTAGCGGCGGCCACGGCGACAGCGCCGCCATCATCCCCGTCAAGAACCACGGCATCCGCCGCGAGCAGCTCAGCTCCGGCGCCCGCCGCACCGTCGAAGGGCTGCAGAAGGCCGGCTACAAGGCCTACGTGGTGGGCGGCGCCGTGCGCGACCTGCTGGCCGGCATCCCGCCCAAGGATTTCGACGTGGCCACCAACGCCACGCCGGAGCAGGTGCGGGCCTGTTTCCGCCGCTCCCGCATCATCGGCCGCCGCTTCCAGATCGTACACGTGATGATGGGGGCGGAGACCCTGGAGGTCACCACCTTCCGCGCCATCCACGCCAGCAACGCACCCACCGACGAACACGGCCGGGTGCTGCGCGACAACGTCTTCGGCACCATGGCGGAAGATGCGGCCCGCCGCGACTTCACCGTCAATGCCCTGTACTACGACCCGGCCGACGAGACCATCCACGACTACCACCACGGCGTCGCCGACCTCAAGCAGAAGACCCTGCGCATGATCGGCGATCCCAAGGTGCGCTACCGGGAAGACCCGGTGCGCATGCTGCGGGCGGTGCGCCTGGGGGCCAAGCTGAACCTGGCCATCGACCCGGCCGCCCGGCGTCCCATCCGGGAGATGTCCGAGTTGATCGAAAACGTGCCGCCGGCCCGCCTCTTCGACGAAATGCTCAAGCTGCTCACCTCCGGCTACGCCGTGCGCTGCGTCAAGCAGCTGCGGGAAGAGGGCCTGCACCACGGCCTGCTGCCCCTGCTCGACGTCATCCTGGAGCAGCCCCTGGGCGAACGCTTCGTCATGCTGGCCCTGGCCAACACCGACGAGCGGGTCCAGGCCGGCAAACCCACCTCCCCCGGCTTCCTCTTCGCCACCCTGCTGTGGCACGAAGTGCTGGGCCAGTGGGAAAAGAACAAGGCCAACGGCGAGCGCCCCATTCCCGCCCTCTTCGCCGCCATGGACGAGGTGCTGGACGTGCAGGCGGAAAAGCTGGCCATCACCCGCCGCATCGCCGGCGACATCAAGGACATCTGGGCCCTGCAGCCCCGCTTCGAGGCCCGCTCCGGCAAGAAGCCCTACGCCGTGCTGGAGCAACCCCGCTTCAAGGCCGGCTACGATTTCCTGCTGCTGCGCGCCGAGTCGGGCGAGGTGGACAGGGAGCTGGGCGAATGGTGGCGCCGCTTCCTCAACGCCGAAGGCGAAGAGCGCCAGGCCATGCTGCTGCCCGAGGCCAAGGGCGACAAGAAGCGCCGGCGTCGGCGCAAGAAGCCGGCCGGCGGTGGTGCCGGCGCGGGCGAAGGCGGCAGCGGCGACTAGGCCGCGGCGAGTTCCATGCACCGCGCCTTCATCGCCCTGGGCGCCAATCTGGAAGATCCGGCAGCCCAGGTCCGCGCCGCCCTGGCGGACCTCACCGGCAGCGGCGACATCGCTCTGGTCGCCGCCTCCTCCCTCTACCGCACTGCCCCCATCGGTGCCGACGGCCCCGACTACATCAACGCCGTGGCGGCGGTGGACACGCCCCTGCCGCCGACCGGGCTGCTGTCCCGGCTGTTCGCCGTGGAAGCCCATTTCGGCCGTACCCGCAGCTACCGCAACGCCCCCCGCACCCTGGACCTGGACCTGCTGCTCTACGACGACCAGGTGCTGGACGGCCCCGAACTGACCCTGCCCCACCCGCGCCTGCATCTGCGCGCCTTCGTCCTGGTGCCCCTGGCGGAGATCGCTCCGGACCTGGCCCTGCCCGGCCGCGGCAGCGTCGCCGCCTGGCTGCCGGCGGTGGCCAACCAACGGATCGAGAAACTATGAGCCTGTGGACCGAACTGCCGGTGCTGTGGAAGACGGTATTGCTGCTCTCCGCTTCCAACGTCTTCATGACCTTCGCCTGGTATGCCCACCTAAAGAACCTGGCGGACAAGCCCTGGTGGATCGCCGCCCTGATCTCCTGGGGTATCGCCCTTTTCGAATACCTGCTGCAGGTGCCGGCCAACCGCATCGGCCATACCGATCTCACCCTGGCCCAGCTGAAGATCCTGCAGGAAGCCATCACCCTCACCGTCTTCGTGCCCTTCGTCGTCTTCTACATGGGCCAACCCCTCAAGCTCGACTATCTGTGGGCCGGCCTGTGCCTGCTGGGGGCCGTTTACTTCATATTCCGCAGCTGATCCGGTCAGGAAATGCCAGCTTGCTGGCTTATTTCATAACCACACTCTTATAAAGGCTATTAATATCTCCCTTTGCTAATAGTCAAAATAACTTAGGGAGATGTCTGTGGCATTGTTCGGCAACAACCAGCGGCAACGAGAACTAGAAGCGGCCCTTGCCGCCCTGCAGAACGAGAACGCCAGCCTGCGCTCCCAGGTGGCCAATCTGGAAAACGAGCAGCAGACCCTGGAGCAGAAGTGCCACGCTGCCGAAACCGTGGCCCGGGGCTGGGAAAAGCTGCTGCACAACCTGGACCGCTTCGGTTCCAGCCTGGCCAAGTCCCAGGGCACCATGGCCGCCATGGCCCACAGCCTGAAGACGGAAAAGGAAGAGGCCGTCACCGCCGGCCGCATCACCACCGACAGCCAGGCCCAGATGCATGGCATCAGCGCCAACCTGAGCCAGCTGGCCCTGCAGTCCCAGACCACCATGGGCCAGGTCGAAGGCCTCAATGCCAGCACCGAGAAGATCGGCAGCATCCTCAACCTGATCAAGGAAATCGCCGACCAGACCAACCTGCTGGCCCTGAATGCCGCCATCGAGGCGGCCCGGGCCGGCGAGGCGGGCCGCGGCTTTGCCGTGGTGGCCGATGAGGTGCGCAAGCTGGCCGAACGCACCGCCACCGCCACCAACGAGATTTCCGGCCTGGTCAGCGCCATCCGCCACGACACCGTCTCGGCCCACGCCAGCATCTCCTCCCTGGCCAAGGAGGCGGACCACTCCAGCCACGAGGGCAAGCAGGCGACGGAGAACCTGGACAACATCATCGGCCTCTCCCGCCACATCGAGACCGCCGTGGCCGTGGCTGCTCTGCGCAGCTTCACCGAACTGGCCAAGATGGACCACCTGGTGTTCAAGTTCGAGGTGTACAAGGTCTTCATGGGCGCCTCCCAGAAACGCCCGGAGGATTTCGCCGTGCATACCTCCTGCCGCCTGGGCAAGTGGTACTACGAGGGCGAGGGCCGGGAGTGCTTCTCCCTGCTGGACGGCTACCGGGCCCTGGAAGCGCCCCACATCAATGTGCACAAGAGCGGCAAGGAAGCCCTGGAACGCCTGCGCCTGGGCGATTTCGACGGCGGCGTGGCCCTCCTGGAGCACATGGAGGCGGCCTCCGAGGAGGTCTTGGACTGCCTGGAGCGCATGGCCCAGGCCGGGGAGCAATCCCCCGACGTGCTCTGCCTGGAACACTGAGGCCGGACGGTCCGGGCCGCCCCTCTGGCCTCCCGGACCTGCCTGCCGTACCATAGAGCCGCCGGGCTGGACCCGGCGCTTTTTTTCCCGTCCCGACCCACACCCCATCCCGCCGCCCATGCCCGGTACCCCAGCCCGCAACCTGCTCGAGCACGCCCGCAACATCGTGGTGGAAGGCCCCATCGGCGTCGGCAAGACCAGCCTGGCCCGGCGCCTGGCCGAGCATCTAGGCCAGAGCAAGGAATGCCAGCTGCTGCTGGAGCAGCCGGAACTCAACCCCTTCCTCACTCGCTTCTACCAGGAGCGCAGCCGCTACGCCCTGCAGACCCAGCTGTTCTTCCTCTTCCAGCGCCAGGACCAGCTGCGGGACCTGGCCCAGCCGGACATCTTCCGCCAGACCGTGGTCTCCGACTTCCTCTTCGAGAAGGACCCGATCTTCGCCCGCCTCACCCTGGCCGAGGACGAATACAAGCTCTACCGCCAGATCTACGACACCCTGGCACCCCAGGTAGTATCGCCGGACCTGGTGATCTACCTGCAGGCCAGCCCGGAAAACCTCATCGCCCGGGTGAAGAAGCGGGGCCTGGACATGGAGCGGCGCATCGGCGACGTGTACCTGACCCAGCTGGCGGAAAGCTACAGCCGCTTTTTTTACGGCTACAATGCCGCGCCGGTGATGATCGTCAATTCCGACCGACTCAACTTCGTCGATCAGGACCGCGACTTCCACCTCCTCCTGGAACGGCTCGCCGCCATGCGCGGCCACCGGGAATACTTCAACCGGGGAGAATGAACCCATGTCCAGCCAATCCACGACCCGCCGCCTGACCATCACCGACATGGCCAAGCTCAAGGCCGCCGGCGAAAAAATCGCCATGCTGACCTGCTACGACGCCAGCTTTGCCCGCCTCTGCGACAACGCCGGGGTCGATACCGTGCTGGTGGGCGATTCCCTCGGCATGGTGGTGCAGGGCCACGATTCCACCCTGCCGGTGACCCTGGCCGACATGGTCTACCACACCGCCATGGTGGCCCGGGGCTGCGACCGCCCCCTGATCATCACCGACATGCCCTTCGGCACCTACCAGGAAACCCCGGAACTGGCCTTCCGCAACGCCGTGCAGCTGATGGCCGCCGGCGCCCAGATGGTCAAGATCGAGGGCGGCGAGGACATGGCCGAGACGGTGCGTTTCCTCACCCACCGCGGCATCCCGGTGTGCGGCCATATCGGCCTGACGCCCCAGTCGGTACACCAGCTGGGCGGCTACCGGGTCCAGGGCAAGGACGAGGCCGGCGCAGCCCAGCTCAAGGCCGACGCCCTGGCCATCCAGGCCGCCGGCGCCAGCATGGTGGTCCTGGAGGCCATTCCCCGGGCCCTGGCGGCCGAGGTCACCGCCCTCCTGCAGATCCCCACCATCGGCATCGGCGCCAGCGTGGAGTGCTCCGGCCAGGTGCTGGTGCTGCAGGACATGCTGGACATCGCCCCCGGCCGCAAGGCCCGCTTCGTGCGCAACTTCATGACCGGCCAGCCCTCCGTGGCTGCAGCCATCGCCGCCTACGTGGCGGCGGTGAAGGACTGTACCTTCCCCGCTGCCGAACACTGTTACTGAGTCACCCCACCGGCAACGGGCCGCCAAGTACGGCCCGGCCATCAGGAGAAACAGCCATGCAGATCTTTTCCCGGGTCGACGACCTGCGCGCCGCCCTTGCCGGCAAACCCGAGGTGGTGTTCGTGCCCACCATGGGCAACCTGCACGAGGGCCACATTTCCCTCATGACCCAGGCCCGCCGGCACGGCCGGACCGTGGTCGCCAGCATTTTCGTCAATCGCCTGCAGTTCGGCCCCGGCGAGGACTTCGACAAGTACCCGCGCACCTTCGAGGCCGATTGCGCCAAGCTGCAAGCGGCCGGCGTGGACGTGCTGTTCGCCCCCACCGAAGCCGACCTCTACCCGGAACCCCAGACCTACCAGGTGGAACCGCCGGAAATCCAGAACTGGCTCGAGGGCGAATTCCGCCCCGGCCACTTCCGCGGCGTTGCCACCGTGGTGCTGAAGCTGTTCAACATCGTCCAGCCCCAGACCGCCCTCTTCGGCAAGAAGGACTACCAGCAGCTGATGGTCCTGCGCAACATGGGGCGCCAGCTGGCCCTGCCCATCCGCATCCTGGGCGGCGAGACGGTGCGGGCCGAGGACGGCCTGGCCCTGTCCTCCCGCAACGGCTACCTGACCCCCGCCGAACGGGCCGAGGCACCGCGCCTGGCGCGGGAGCTGAACAGGCTGCGGGACGCCATCCGCGCCGGCAACCGGGACTACCCGGCCCTGGAGCGGGCCGCCATGGCCGCCCTTGACGCTGCCGGCTGGAAGGCGGACTATGTTGCGGTGCGGCAGCAAGCCGACCTCCAACTTCCCGGCAGTCCCGATGCACCCCTGGTGGTGCTGGCCGCCGCGCGCCTCGGCGTTACGCGACTCATTGATAATCTTGAGATTTAATTCAAAAACTGGGCGTTGACAGACGGCGGTGAGCCGTTAAAATGCCGTTCCCCTTACCTTTTGCCTACGGGTGAAGCCATGCAGAGAACCATGCTCAAGTCCAAGCTCCACCGGGTGACCACCACCCACTCGGAGCTGCATTACGAAGGCTCCTGTGCCATCGACCAGGACCTGCTGGACGCGGCCAATATCAAGGAATACGAACAGATCGACATCTGGAACGTGAACAATGGCGAGCGCTTCACCACCTACGCCATCCTGGCTGAACGCGGCTCCGGCGTCATTTCCGTCAACGGCTCCGCCGCCCGCAAGGCTGCGCCCGGCGACATCCTGATCATCGCCACCTTCGCCACCTACACCGAAGTGGAACTGGCCAAGCACGAACCCCAGCTGATCTACGTCGATTCCCAGAATCGCATTGCCCGCATCGGCAACAAGATTCCGGCCCAGGCCGCCTGAGACACCGGATTTTTACCCGGCCCTTCGGGTAAAAGAAGGTAAAAAAGCCGCGAGCAATCGCGGCTTTTTCTTTTGGGGCTGGCCCTGAGCTGCATCGGCCAAGACACGGCAGAAGCGGGCGGCGCAAACCAAGAAGGGACGGGCCTCTTCAGGCAGGCCTGCCCGACAGGCCCATGGCGCCTGCCTGTGCGGGCATCCCCTTGATAGGGCCCTACTCGGCGGCAGCCTTCTTCGCCGGCCGCTTGGCCGGGGCGCGCCGGGTCTTGGGCTTGGCGGCGGCTTCGGCGGCAGCAGCAGGCGCAGCCTCCGCCTGGGGCGCAGCCTTGGCGGCGGCCTTGGGTTCGGACTTGGCCTTGGCCGGCGTCTTCTTGGCGGCTTCGATCTCCTGGGCGGCGGCCGTCTTGCGGGCCCGGGTACGGGCGCCGCTGCGGGCACCGGAAGACTCGCCGCGGCCGGAAGGCTTCCTGGCCGCGGCCGGGCTGGCGGCGACCGCTTCGACTGCCGCCGGGGCGGCCACAGCGGGCGCTGCCACGGCTTCCACCACGACCGGAGCGGGGGCCGCTGCCGGGGCGGGTGCCTCGGCTGCCGCCTCCTGGACCCGGGGACCATCCTTCACGCCGTTTTCCTTGGCGCCGTCGCGGCCGCGGCCGCGCCGACGGTTGCCGCCGCGCCCTTCCCGGACCGGCGCTTCCGCCGTCTCGGCAGCCGGCGCCTGCGCCTCGGCAGAGCTTTCTTCCGGCTGCGTCACTTCCCGCACCGACACATTGCCCGGACGGGCTACGTAGGCGCCGGACTTCTCGTCCCGGCCGAAGGCCAGCAGGCCCCGGTTCTGGGCCTCCTCCAGCAGATTGCCGAAGGCGCGGAAGCCGTAGTAGGACTCGTTGAAGCCCGGATTGCGGCGCTTGATCGCCTCCTTCAGCACCGAGGCCCACAGCTTCTCGGTGTCGCTGCGCTCGGCCATGAGGTCCTCGAAGGTGGCCATGGCCAACTCGATGCCCTTGGTGCGGCGGGCGTCCTGATCGTCCTTGCGCTTCTTCTCGTCTTCCGGCGAACGGCGGGGCGCCGCCTCCTTGGCCGGGTCCTTGCGGTTGGCGGCGGCCCGCTTGGCTTCACGGTCCCGCACCAGATCGTCGTAGAAAATGAATTCGTCGCAGTTGGCGATGAGCAGGTCCGAGGTGGACTGCTTCACACCGACGCCGATGACGTGCTTGGCGTTTTCCCGCAGCTTGGAGACCAGGGGCGAGAAGTCGGAATCGCCGGAGATGATGACGAAGGTGTCCACGTGGGACTTGGTGTAGCAGAGGTCCAGGGCGTCCACCACCAGGCGGATGTCGGCGGAGTTTTTGCCGGACTGGCGCACGTGGGGGATTTCGATCAGTTCGAAATTGGCCTCGTGCATGGTGGCCTTGAAGGTCTTGTAGCGCTCCCAGTCGCAGTAGGCCTTCTTGACCACGATGGAGCCTTTGACCAGCAGGCGCTCCAGCACCGGCTTGATGTCGAATTTTTCGTATTGGGCGTCGCGCACGCCCAGGGCGATGTTCTCGAAATCGCAGAACAGGGCCATGCTGACGGTATCGGCAGGAGCTGCCATGGGTGTTTCTCCGTAAGGAATTGGATCAAGTATAAGGCCGGGGACCGCTCAGGCGGCGCGCAGGGCCTCGACGATGTTCATGCGGGCGGCCCGGAAGGCAGGCAGGAAGCCGCCCAGCAGGCCCATGAGCAGGGCAAAGAGCAGGCTCTTGACGACGATGCCCGCATCGAGGGAAAAGGTGAAGGCCAGTTCGGCGAAGGACTGCCAGTTCATGGTGGAAATGGTGAACAGCTGCATGGTGGAAGCCAACAGCAGCCCCACCAGCCCACCCAGCAGCGCCAGGCCCAGGGATTCGGCGAGGAAGGCCAGCAGGATGGCCCGGCGGTTGAAGCCCAGGGCCCGCAGGGTGCCGATCTCGCCGGTGCGGTTGGCTACCGCAGCATACATGGTGATCATGGCACCGATGATGGCGCCGATGGAAAAAATCACCGACAGGGTGATGCCCAGGATGCTGATGAACTTGGACAGGGCCTCCGACTGGTCGGCGTAGAACTGGGCTTCCCGCTTGGCTTCCAGGGTCAGGCGCGGGTCGTCCTCGATGGCCGCCTTGACCGCGGCGAAGGCGCCCGGGTCGTTGAGGCGGAAGATCAGGGAAGAGAACACCGGCCGGCGGAAGGCCTGCATCAGCTGCTCCGCATCGCCCCACACCTCCGAATCGAAGCCGCTGCCGCCCGCATCGAAGACCCCCACCACCACCCAGTCCCGGGCGCCGAAGCGCATGGTTTCGCCCAGGCCGGCGCCGTTGAAGCGGCTGGCGATGGCCTGGCCAGTGACGATCTCGTTGGAGCCGGGGCGGAACGGCCGCCCCGCCACCAGCCGCACCTGGGGCCGCAGCTGCAGGCCCACCGGCGACAGGCCGCGGATAATGACGTTGGAAGGTTTGGCCGCCGCCCCCTCGGCCACCCGCTTGTTGAGGGAGATCAGCACCACCGTCTCCTTCGACAGCATGCGCAGGCCGCCGGCCCCCAGGGCCACCTGGGGCAGGCTCTCGACGATGGCCGCCGGCCCCCGCTCGATGCCGCTCTGCACCTCGGTGCCGGAGGCCCGGCGGGTCACCACCACGTTGTCCGGGCTGCCCGTATCCACCAGGGTCTTCTTCAGCCCCGCATCCAGCATCAGCACCGTGGCGAAGACGAACACCACCAGGGCCATGCCGCCGGCGGTGAGGGCCGTGGTCAGCTTGCGTGCCGCCAGGTTGCGCAGGGAATAGGAAAGGGGAATGGCCATGATCAAGCGACGCTGCGCAGCCCTTCGACGATCGGAATACGGGCCGCCCGCCGGCTGGGGAACCAGGCGGCGATGAGGCCCACCCCCAAGGCACAGGCAGCCTGCAGCAGCACCGTGGTGCCGGAGACGAAGAAAATGGGGAACAGGGTGCCCATGGCCTGGGCGAAGGCGGCCGCCGCAGGAAAGGTCAGGGCGATGCCGAGGCCGCCGCCGATGGCGGCGATGGCCACCGACTCGCCGAAGATCAGCCCCTGCACGAAGCCGGGGCCGAAGCCCAGGGCTTTCAGGGTGGCATATTCACTGGTGCGCTCCCGCACCGTCATGGCCATGGTGTTGGCCATCACCGCCAGGATGATGGCGATGACCACGTAGGAAACGATGCGGATGGCGACGACGATGGCCTCGGTCATGGAGACGAAGGAAAGCTGGAAGGCCTTCTCCGTCTCCGTCAGGGTTTCCGCCGCGCTGTTGCGGAACTCGGCATCGATGAGGCGCGACAGCTCCGCCGCCCGCCCCGGGTCGTCGATGGTCACCACATAGACCCCCACCTGGTTCTGCCGCCGCGGATAGCGCACCTTGGCCACCTCATTCAGGTAGTCCCAGTGAAAGAGCATCTGGGCCACGTCCGTCTTGGCGTCCCGCCCGGTGTAGATGCCGCGGATGACGAACTCCCAGGTGCCGGGAAAGATGGTGCCCTTCAACTGCACCACATCCCCCACCTTGAAGCCGTACTGGGCCGCCAGCTTGCGCCCGACGACGGCCCCCTTGCGGTCCCGGGCGAAGGCGGTGCGCTCGTCGTCGCTGAGCAGGTACTCCGGGTACAGCTCCAGATAGTTGGGGTCCACCGCGAACTGGGGAAAGAAGTTCTTCGGCTCCTTGTAGATGCCGCCGAACCAGTTGGCCGTGGTGATGGCCTTGACCCCGTCGATCTGCCGGATCTTCTGCTTGTAGGTCAGAGGCAGGGGGAAAACCAGGGAAATGGAATTGCGCGTCACCAGCCGGGCGTTGGACGCCCCTTCCGCCCCGGCGTACCAGGCATCCACCACCGTGGACAACAGCCCGAAAGACAACACCGCCACCATCAACCCCACCAGGGTCAGCAAGGTGCGCAGCTTGTGCCGGAAGGCGTTGCGGAGGACGAGATTGAGGAGGATGAAGAGCACAGGGAACTCCGGGAGATGTTGCATTATAGGCGGAGCGGAGTTCCAGGCAGGTTATGGGAAGGGCTCGATGCATGGAGGCATGCAACTGGATCGTCATTCACCAACAACCACCGCTTACATGCTCTTAGAATATGGGCAACTATTTGAGCAACCTAGTCATCCCACACAACATATGCGAAAGCTACAAATTCGATTCTGGCTGATTGTCCTAGCGTGGTTCTTATATGGGCAGATGATTGCCGGTGGGCTCTCTGCAGGCTATCTCAACAATATTGGGGTTTATGCTTGGGAGGCTTTTGGGCAATACATTCCCTCGATAGCACGACTACATGAGTCTTATGAAATATTGCCAAGACTTCATTCTTCGCTAATGTTGATGTCCATGCCTTTCTTATTCATCGCGCTTCTTCTCACCGATGTTGAAGGCTCTGTTGAAGGCGTTCGAAAGAAGGGCACAGAGGTGCCCGCAACCATCTTCATAATTCTCATGGGCAGTATGGTCTTCGTTGCAGGTTTCGGTGCTCGACGCTTCAACGGCAGCTTTTTCACCTTCTCAATTGGTGCATCTTTCCTGACTGCAGTCTCAGCATATTGCTTCCGTGCTGCTTACTGCATCGTGTTTCAGTCACCGCACAGACCAAGCCATCAAGAATCACCAGGGCGACCAGGGCAATAGGGATCTCCTATGAGAAAAGCTCTTCTCGAATACCTCGGGGCACTAAGCGCCATCGGTGGCATAACGCTATTGCTGTTTTCCTTTGTCCGACGCAAGGATATTCGGGACTTTCTGTGGTCATTTCTACTGCATGGAAAAATCTCACAGGATTGGGATGCTGCTGTGCTCCTGGCGCTCGGGGGATGCTTAACCGCCTTTGCTGTCTATTCGGGAGTATTGGGACCCCACCGTGATGGCAGAAAAAGTTGAATCGCCATCACCAGAAGCCATCAACCCAAAACCAGAGATCACGTCCCGCAAAACGTCTGAAACGTCCGCATGAATTCCCGGGGTGCCGGTTCGGCTAGGTCGGCGTAGCGGGGCTGTTCCCGGTAGGGCTCGGCCAGGGCGCCGAGCAAATGGTGGAAGGGTGCGAGATCGCCCTGCTCGGCGGCATCGAGGGCTGCTTCCACCTGGTGGTTGCGGGGAATGAGCCAGGGGTTGTGCCGGGCCATGGCGGCGGCCCGGGCGGCCCCGGCCACGCGGGCGTTGTCCCCCTCCCCGTCGGCGGCGGTGCACTGCCGGCGCCAGCGTTGCAGCCAGGCGGCGAGGGCGGCGCCATCGGCGAACAGCGTTCTTAGCCGCTCCTCCCGGCCTTCGGCCGCTTCTCCCAGATAACGCCAGGCCAGGGTGAAATCCACGGACTGGGCCTGCAGCAGGGCCAGCCAGTCGCCGCCCAGGGCCTCGGCCTCAGCCCCGCCATCGGGCAGGCCCAGCTTGGCTTTCAAAGCGGCCAGCCAATGCTCTTGGTAGCGGGCGGGGAAGGCTTCGATGATGGCCGTGGCCCGCGCCACGGCCCGTTCCATATCGGCATCGATGAGGGGCAACAGAGTCTCGGCGAAGCGGGCCAGGTTCCAGGCGGCGATCTCCGGCTGCCGGCCGTAGGCATAGCGACCCTGGCGGTCGATGGAGCTGAACACGGCCCCCGGGTCGTAGGCCTCCATGAAGGCGCAGGGGCCGTAGTCGATGGTTTCGCCGGCGAGACTCATGTTGTCCGTGTTCATGACGCCGTGGATGAAGCCCACCGCCATCCACCGGGCCACCAGGGCGGCCTGGCGCTCGGCCACGGCCCGCAGCAATTCCAGATACCCATTCTCCGCCCCGACCAGTTCCGGGTAATGGCGGGCGATGGTGTAGTCGGCCAGTTGCCGCACCTGGGCCGGGCCGGCGTGGGCGGCGAAGAACTGGAAGGTGCCGACCCGCAGATGGCTGTCCGCCACCCGGGTGAGGACGGCGCCGGGCAGGGGACGCTGCCGCCGCACCGGCTCGCCGGTGGCCACCACGGCCAAGGCCCGGGTGCTGGGAATGCCCAGGGCGTGCATGGCTTCGCCGGTCAGCACCTCCCGCAGCATGGGGCCCACGGCGGCCTTGCCGTCGCCGCTGCGGGAGAAGGGGGTTCGACCCGAGCCCTTGAAGGCGATGTCGCGGCGCCGGCCCTGGCCGTCGATCACCTCCCCCAGCAAAAGGGCCCGGCCATCGCCCAGCTGGGGCGAGAACTGGCCGAACTGGTGGCCGGCGTAGGCCTGGGCGATGGGGCTGGCGCCCTCCGGCAGGGCGTTGCCGGAGAACAGGGCGGCCAGCTGATCCGGCGTGGCCTCCGCCAGGGGCAGGCCCAGTTCCCGGGCCAGGCCGGGGTTGAAGTGCAGCAGCCGGGGGGCCGGAACGGTGGCAGGCTGCCAGGGCACGGCGAAGCCGGGCAGGTCCCGGGCGTAGCTGTTATCGAAGGGGAAGGTGAAGGCGGGGGCGGTAGGGGCGGACATGCCTGAGTAGAACGGTGCCCGGCGGGAAAGTTCGCCCGGCCGCACCATAAAAAAAGGGGCGCAGCCCGCACCGGCCGCGCCCCTGCCAAGGGAGGAGACGTTTTAGAAGAAGCCCAACGCCTTGGGGCTGTAGCTCACCAGCAGGTTCTTGGTCTGCTGGTAGTGGTCCAGCATCATCTTGTGGGTCTCGCGGCCAATGCCCGATTCCTTGTAGCCGCCGAAGGTGGCGTGGGCCGGGTAGGCGTGGTAGCAGTTGGTCCACACCCGGCCGGCCTTGATGCCGCGGCCCATGCGGTAGGCGGTGTTGCCATCCCGGCTCCACACCCCGGCGCCAAGGCCGTAGGGGGTGTCGTTGGCGATTTCCAGGGCTTCGGCTTCGGTCTTGAAGGTGGTCACGGCCAGCACCGGGCCGAAGATTTCCTCCTGGAAGATGCGCATCTTGTTGTGGCCCTTGAACAGGGTCGGCTGGATGTAATAGCCCTCGGCCAGTTCGCCGCCGAGGCGGGCCCGATCGCCGCCCACCAGGCATTGGGCGCCCTCTTCCTTGCCGATGGCCAGGTAGGACATGATCTTGTCCATCTGCATCTGGGAGGCCTGAGCGCCCATCATGGAGTCGGTGTCCAGGGGACTGCCCTGCTTGATGGCCTTGACCCGGGCCAGCACCCGTTCCATGAAGTGGTCGTAGATGGATTCGTGGATCAGGGCCCGGCTGGGGCAGGTGCACACTTCGCCCTGGTTGAAGGCGAACAGCACCAGGCCTTCGATGGCCTTGTCGAAGAAGTCGTCGTCGGCGGCGGCCACGTCGGCGAAGAAGATGTTGGGGGACTTGCCGCCCAGTTCCAGGGTGGCGGGAATGAGGCTGTTGGCGGCAGCCTGGGCGATGACCCGGCCGGTGGCGGTGGAGCCGGTGAAGGCGATCTTGGCGATGCGCTTGCTGGAAGCCAGGGCCATGCCGGCGTCGCGGCCGTAGCCATTGACGATGTTGAGCACACCGGGGGGCAGCAGGTCGGCGATCAGCTCGGCCAGCACCAGGATGCTGATGGGGGTGGATTCGGCGGGCTTCAAGACCACGCAGTTACCGGCGCCCAGGGCCGGGGCCAGCTTCCAGGCGGCCATCAGGATAGGGAAGTTCCACGGGATGATCTGGCCCACCACGCCCAGGGGTTCGTGGAAGTGGTAGGCGATGGTGTTTTCGTCGATCTCGCTGATGGAGCCTTCCTGGGAGCGCAGACAGCCGGCGAAGTAGCGGAAGTGGTCGGCGGCCAGGGGAATGTCGGCGTTGAGGGTTTCGCGGATGGCCTTGCCGTTGTCCACCGTCTCCACGTAAGCCAGCATTTCCAGGTTGGCCTCGATGCGGTCGGCGATCTTCAGCAGGATGTTGGAGCGTTCGGTGGCGGAGGTCTTGCCCCACTTGTCGGCGGCGGCGTGGGCGGCGTCCAGGGCCAGCTCGATGTCCTCGGCGCCGGATTGGGCGGCCTGGGTGTAGGGCTTGCCGGTGATGGGGGTGATGACGTCGAAGTACTGGCCCTTGACCGGGGCCACCCACTTGCCGCCGATGAAGTTGTCGTAGCGGGCCTTGTACTGGTGTTTGGCGCCGGCGCTGCCGGGGGTCGCGTAAAGCATGGTGTCTCCTTCCGTTTTTATGGGGATAGAACAAGGCTCCAGAAAGGGAGCCCGGCTTCTCCTTATCAAGGGCCGTGCCAGCGCCGCCACCCAATCCCAAGCCATTGATTCCTAAGGCACCACCCCCTGCCGCCGGCGGCGACCGCCGCCCCGTGGCACGTCCCGTCCCGGCACAGCTGTACCAAAATGACACACCCGGCCGGACACTTCCGGGGAAAGCATTGCACCGGGGAAACAGAGGGCTATACTCGCCGGACCACACCATCCGACCCGTCAGAGGCCGGAGCGAAGGAGACATTGATGAACCATCCGCACCCGCGGGCTGGCGCTCCCTTGCTGCGCCAGGCCCGACGCCTGTTTCTCGAGCAGGGCGAGCTTCCCCCCGGCCTGGTGGACGAGCGCCTGCTGCGCTCCTGGCACCGCAGCCGCGGCGCCGGCCTGGAGCCGGTGGGCCGCAACCCGGAAACGCCGCGCCTCTCCGAACAGCACCTGCGCCAGGCCCTGGAGCGCCACCAGGAATTCGTCGCCCACGCCGAGCCGGTCATGGAATACCTCTACGCCCAGGTCCAGGCCTCCCACAGCATGGTGGTGCTGGCCGACAACCGGGGCCTGCTGGTGCATGCCCTGGGGGACCCGGACTTCCTCGGCAAGGCCGAGCGGGTGGCCCTGGCCCCCGGCGCCTCCTGGCACGAACAGCACCGGGGCACCAACGCCATCGGCACCGCCCTGGCCGAAGGCGCCGCGGTGGAAATCCACGGCGCCGAGCACTTCCTCGAACGCAACACCTTCCTCACCTGCGCCGCCGCCCCCATCCTTGATCCGTCCGGCAAGCTCCTCGGCGCCCTGGACATTTCCGGCGACCACCGCAGCCACCACCCCCACACCCAGGGCCTGGTGCGCACCGCCGCCCAAATGATCGAAAACCGGCTGCTGCTCTCCCGCCACCGCCGCCACATCCGCCTGCACCTGCATCCCCGGGCCGAAGGCATCGGCACCGTGGCCGAAGGGGTGCTGGCCCTCTCGGAAGACGGCTGGATCGTCGGCGCCAACCGGGCCGCCCTGGCCATGCTCGGCCTGCAGCCGGCGGACCTGGGGGCGACGCCCCTGGAGCGGGTGCTGGACAGCCGCAGCGAGGACCTGCTCGACTGGGGCCGGCGCCAGGGCCAGCAGGCCCTGCTGGTGAACACCCGGCGCGGCGGCAGGCTGTTCCTGCAGATCCACGCCGGCAAGGCGCCCATCCCCGTCGGCACTGCCGCGGCGAGCACCCCGCCCCAGGACGCCCTGGCCGCGCTGGATACAGGCGATGCCCGGCTGAAAGCGGCCCTGGACAAGGCCCGCAAGGTGGCAGGCAAACCCATTCCCCTCCTGCTCCACGGCGAATCCGGGGTCGGCAAGGAACTGCTGGCCCAGGCCATCCACCGCAGCAGCCCCCGCCGGGAAGGCCCCTTCGTCGCCGTGAACTGCGCCGCCCTGCCGGAAAACCTGATCGAGGCCGAACTCTTCGGCTACGCCCCCGGCGCCTTCAGCGGCGCCCGCAAGGAAGGCAGCCCCGGCCGCCTGCGCGAAGCCCACGGCGGCACCCTGTTCCTGGACGAGATCGGCGACATGCCCCTCAACCTGCAGAGCCGCCTGCTGCGGGTGCTGCAGGAACGCCAGGTGACGCCCCTGGGCAGCGGCAAGCCGGTGGCGGTGGATTTCGCCCTGGTCTGCGCCACCCACCGGCCCCTGCGCCAGGAGGTGGAAGCGGGCCGCTTCCGCGCCGACCTGTATTACCGCCTCAACGGCCTCACCCTGACCCTGCCGGCCCTGCGCGAGCGCAGCGACTTCTCCGCCCTGGTGGCGCGGCTGCTGGCGGAAATGGCCCCCGGGCGGAGCCTGGCCCTGGCTCCGGCGGTGGCCAGGGCCTTCGCCGACTACGCCTGGCCGGGCAACCTGCGCCAGCTGGCCAACGCCCTGCGCACCGCCACCGCCCTGCTCGAGGCAGACGAGGAATGCATCGACTGGCCCCACCTGCCGGACGACCTGGCGGAGGAACTGCAGCAGCGCCCCCTCGCCGCCGACGCCGCCGCGACGATGGCGGAGCCGGCGCCGGACCGGCTGCAGGAAGTCTCCCGCCTGGCCATCCAGCGGGCCGTGGCCGCGGCCCGGGGCAATCTGTCGGAAGCGGCCCGGCGCCTGGGCATCAGCCGCAATACCCTGTACCGCAAGCTGAAGGCCGGCGCCGCGGGGGAAGTTTCGTAGACGCCCAGGACGGCCGGCCTGACACCCAATAAGGACGGGCCTGTGCGGCATGGCATGCCGGACAGGCCCGTTTTCATTGGCTCCCGGGGCAGGCCCCGGTGCGGGGATCAGCGCGGACGGATTTCCTGGCGGGCGGAGAGTTCGCCCTTTTCCAGATGCATGATGGCGTGGGCCGATTCCGCCGCCCGCTGGTCGTGGGTGACCATGACGATGGTTTTGCCCAGCTCGTCGTTGAGGCGCTGCAGGAGGTGCAGGATGTCGCCGGCCGACTCCCGGTCCAGGTCGCCGGTGGGTTCGTCGGCCACGATCAGGGTGGGGTCGGTGATGAGGGCCCGGGCGATGGCCACCCGCTGCTGCTGGCCGCCGGAAAGCTCGTTGGGTGTGTGGTCCATGCGGTCCGCCAGGCCCACCATGGAAAGGGCCAGTTCGGCCCGCTCCCGCCGCTCGGCCTTGCCGAGGTTTTTCAGCAACAGGGGCAGTTCCACGTTTTCCAGGGCGGTCAGCACCGGCATCAGGTTGTAGAACTGGAAGATGAAGCCCACGTTTTCCGCCCGCCAGGCCGCCAGCTCGGCCTCTTCCAGGGCGGCGATGTCCTGGCCGGCGACGCTGAGGGTGCCGGAGTCGGGCCGGTCGATGCCGGCGATGAGGTTGAGCAGGGTGCTCTTGCCGGAACCGGACGGCCCCATCAGGGCCAGGAACTCGCCGGCGGCGATGTTGAAGCTGATGCGCTCCAGCACCGGCACCACCTGCTGGCCCCGGCGGTAGCTCTTGGAAAGGTTGTCGAGGACGATCAGGGGCGCCGCGGGGGTGCCGCTGCCAGTGTCACCTGTCCCGGCACCCAGTCCGGCTTGATGGCCGACAGCGTTCAGCACGCTGCCCGCGGCGGCGCTTCCGTCCACCGCGCCGCTCACTTGCTCACCACCTTGACCCGGTCCCCGTCCCCCAGGCGCTCGCCGGGACGGGCCACCACCTTGGCTCCCGGCTGCAACGCCGGGTTAGCGCTCACTTCCAGCAGATCGTTGATCTGGCGGCCAACCGTCACCGCCACCCGCTTCGCCTTGCCATCCTCGATAAGGAACAGGGACTTGCCGTCGGCCGCCAGGGCATCCTTGTGCACCGCCACCAGGGGCTGGCGCTCGCCGTCGCCCATGGGCTTTTCCAGGAAGGCCACCTTGGCGCTCATTTCCGGCAGGATGCGCTCATCCCGGTCCACGAAGCGCACCTTGGTCATGACCGTGGCCTTGGAGCGGTCCACCGTCGGCACCAGGCGGCTCACCTCGCCGCGGAAGCGCAACTCGGGAAAGGCGTCGAGCTGGATTTCGCAGGGCTGGCCCACCTTGATCCTGGCCAGGTTGGATTCGGCCACGTCGGCTTCCACCTCCAGGCTGTCCATGTCGGCCATGGTCACCACCGCGCCCTTGCTTTCCAGGGCCGAGGAGAAGGGGGTGATGACGTCGCCGATGTTGGCGGTCTTGGTCAGCACCACGCCGTCAAAGGGGGCGCGGATGAGGGTCTGCTCCACCCCCACCTGGGCCGCCCGCAGATTGGCCTGGGCCACCGCCACGGCGGCGGCGGCCTTGTCGAAGCGGGCCTGGGCCGTATCCAGGGAGGAGCCGGAGACGAACTTCTTCTGGGCCAGGTCCTTGGCCCGCTCCAGGGCGGCCCGGGCATCCTTCAGTTCGGCCTGGGCCGACAGCACGCCGGCGCCGGCCTGGTCGGCCTGGGCCTGCACGTCCTTGTTCTCCAGCCGGGCCAGCACCTCGCCGGCCTTGACCCGGCTGCCTTCCAGCACCCCCAGCCATTCCAGGCGGCCGGTGGCCTTGGAGGCGACGGAGGCCTTGCGGCTGGCCACCACGTAGCCGGCCGCATTGAGCAGGGTGACGCCCTGGTAGGGATAGGCGGTGGTGACGGAGACCGTCTCCACCTCGGTCTCGCGCCGGGAGAGGGAGGCCAGCAGCAGGCCGCCCAGCACGAGGACAGCGGCGCCGATGAGCCAGGTGCGGCGGCGGGAGCGGGGCGCGGCCGGGGCGGCAGGCCCCCGTTTGAGGCTGAGGCGGGAGAGATCGGGCTTGGACATGGCAGTGGGGGGAGTCGGGATTCCGGGCTGTCGGCAGAGGCGCAATGATGGGCCGATTATAGCCGTCCCCGGCCCGTCCCCTGCCGGGAATGGGGACCGCCGCCGTATCGGGCGCCGGCAGCGGCTAATCCCCATAAATGACGGGGACTTCCCGGGCTTGTCAGCGTGGGCCTCTAATGCGACCATGGAGCCCATTTTTCCATTCGAGGAGTGCCGTTCGTGACCACCAGCAATCTGAACATCGACGCCTTGCTGTCCTATGTGCCCATGTTCAATGGCCTGGCCCCGGACGAAATTGCCCGCATTGCCCGCGGTACCCGGGAAATCCACGCGGCCCGCGGCGACATCCTGTTCCACAAGGGCGATCCCTGCCAGGGCCTGCACCTGGTGGTCTACGGCCAGGTCAAGCTGGCCTTCACCTCTGCCCAGGGCGGCGAGAAGGTGGTGGAAATCCTCGGCCAGGGCCAGACCTTCGGCGAAGCCCTGATGTTCATGGACAAGCCCTACATCGTCTACGCCCAGGCCCTCACCGACTCCCAGCTGCTGCACATCTCCAAGGCCGTGCTGTTCGAGGAACTGGAACGGGACCCCAAGCTGGGCCGCAAGATGATCGCCGGCCTCTCCATGCGCCTGCACCAGATCATCACCGACGTGGAATCCTATTCCCTGCACTCCGGCCGCCAGCGCATCATCGGCTACCTGCTGCGGGACCTGCCGGACGAGGAACACCTGCCCAAGGAAACCACGGTGAACCTGCCCACCAACAAGGGCATCATCGCCTCCCGCCTCAACCTGACCCAGGAACACTTCTCCCGCATCCTGCACGAACTCTCCGAGCGGGGCCTGATCAAGGTGGAAGGCCGCAAGATCCACATCCCCGACGTGGAAAAGCTGCGCACCTTCGACCTCTAGGCATTCCGGGGCCGCCGGCGCGGCGCCCGCAGTCCGCGAAAAAGCCCCTCTGCCGGGGCTTTTTTGTTGCTGCCAACAGGCCCGGCGGGAAAGCCGCCGCTGTCATATTGGGATAAATCGCCGGGTGTAGAATCCCCGCTATGGCCCTCGAAACCGAACTCAAGCTGCGCCTGCCCCCCGGCGGCGCCGCCCGCCTCCTGCGGCATCCGCTCCTGGCCGGCAGCGCCCCCCAGCGCCAGCGGCTGCTCAACACCTATTACGACACCCCCGACCTGGAACTGCTCGGCCAGCGCATGGCCCTGCGCCACCGGCGCAAGGGCTGGGACTGGCTGCTGACGGTGAAGACCGCCAACCCGGCCAGCGGCGGCCTGGCCCGGCGCAACGAGTGGGAAGCCAAGGTGGCACCCGGCCAGTTCGATTTTTCCCACGTGGACGATGGGGACCTGCGGCGCTGGCTGGAAAAGCGCACGCCCCGCCTGGAAGCCGCCTTCACCACCGACTTCACCCGCCTCGCCTGGATCGTCGAACCGGCACCCGGCACCCGCATCGAGATCGCCCTGGACCGGGGCACCATCCAGAGCAAGGGTCAGCGGGAGCCCCTGGGGGAACTGGAACTGGAGCTCCTGGCCGGCCCCGAGACCGCCCTCTTCGCCCTGGCCCGGGAACTGTCCACCGCCCTTGGCGAACGCCAGGCCCTGCACCCGGTGGCGGCGAGCAAGGCGGAGCGGGGCTACGCCCTGTTCACCGGCCGCCGCAGCCCGCCCCAGAAAGCCCGCCCGGCCCCCCTGGAAACGAACCTGACGCCCCTGGCCGCCTGCCGCAGCGCCGCCCTGGACTGCCTGCAGCACCTGCAGGCCAACGAGGCCGGCGCCCAGCGCGGCGACAGCCCGGAATACGTGCACCAGGTGCGGGTCGCCATCCGCCGCCTGCGTTCCCTGCTCAAGCTGTTCGCCCCGGTGCTGCCGGAAGCCTTCCGGCAACGCTGGACCGGCCCCTGGCGCGACCTGGGCCGGGGCCTGGGAGAAGCCCGCAACTGGGACGTGTTCCTCAGCGAAACCCTGCCTCCCCTGAACGCCGCATTCCCCGGCGCTGCCGAGCTGACCCGCCTGGAACGGCACGCCAACAGCCGCTCCCAGGCCGCCCACCTCGCGGTGCGCCGCCTGCTGGGCTCGCCGGCCTACTCCCGCCTGCTGCTGGAATTCAGTGCCGACCTCTTCGCCCTCGGGGAAGAGCCGGCCGGCCAGCGCCCCCTGGCCGATTTCGCCGCCCGGCGCCTCGACCGCCGCGCCCGCCAGGCCAGCCGTCTGGCCCGCAACCTGGCGGAGCTGGACCACGCCGGCCGCCACCGCCTGCGCATCGCCTTCAAGAAGCTGCGTTACGCCATCGAGTTCCTCGCTCCCGCCGGCGGCAACGGCGCCCCCTACGCCCAATCCCTGGCCCGCCTGCAGGAACACCTGGGGCGCCTCAACGACCTGGCCACCGCCCGGGAGCTGCTGGCTCCCACCCTGCCGGCCCGGCCCGGCCTGGTCATGGGCTGGCTCGGCGGCCGCAGCGACCTGCTGCTGGAAGAACTGCCGGCTTTCCTCGAGGATTTCCTGGCCCAGACGGCGCCCTGGGAAAAATCCCCCGGCAAGCGCAACAAGACTGCAAAGCGGAGCGGCTAGGATGGCGCCTTTGTCCCCGGAGACCGCCATGGACCTGATCCTCTGGCGCCACGCCGAAGCCGAGGTCGGCAGCGACGACCTGGCCCGCCGCCTCACCGTCCGCGGCGCCAAGCAGGCCCGGCAGATGGCCGCCTGGCTCAAGCCCCGCCTGCCCAAGCACACCCGCATCCTGGTCAGCCCGGCGGTGCGCACCCAGCAAACCGCCGACGCCCTGGAACTGCCCTACGAAACCAGCCGCAAGCTGGCGCCCGATGCCAGCGTCTACGACCTGCTCTCGGCCGCCGGCTGGCCCGACAGCCGGCAGACCATCCTCATCGTCGGCCACCAGCCCACCCTGGGCCAACTGGCCGCCCTGCTCCTCTCCGGCCAGGAAGCGCCGTGGACGGTCAAAAAGGGCGCCGTATGGTGGTTCTCCAACCGGGTCCGGGCCGGGGAGACCCAAACGTTGTTGCGCTGCTGCCTGGGCCCCGACATTTTGGCTAGCGGCAGTTGAAATTCGCTTAGTTAGGCAAGAAGCGACAGCGTGCTCTGATACACGCCGCCACCCATAAAAAAAGCCCGCCGAAGCGGGCTTTTTCATCACAAAACCTGGGATTAGCTGCAACCCTTCGGCTTCATATCAGTGGGCAGGGCGCTGGCGTCGCAGGACCAGGCACCACCGGCAGCCCGGGCCAGCTTGATAGCCAGACCATTGACCTTGGTCGGGGCATTCTTCAGGGCGCAGGAGATGCCGGTGTTGTCCACGGTGTAGGTACAGTGGCCGCTCTTGGAAGTGTCAAGCCCGATGGTAGCTTCGGTCGGGGTGCCGCCATCGTTGGCGATCATTTCATAGGCGGTACGGACGGCAGAAATTTCTGCCAGACCGGCGGCGATCTTACCCTTGGCCTGGTAGTCGGAGTAAGCCGGCAGAGCAACTGCGGCCAGGATACCGATGATAGCAACCACCACCATCAGTTCGATCAGGGTGAAACCTTGCTGAACCTTGTTCATGACAATCTCCTATTGGAAGAAGGATATATGGGAGTCTCTGAATATCCGGAACTCCTCAATCAAGTATGAGCAAGTAGGATGCCAGCTTGCTTTTCCTTGATTTCACCGGGGCTACGCCGCAAAAACTGACGTTTTTTGTCACAACACATCCCTATCGCGGCACTTTCTGACTAGGCGACGTCAAGCTGGCTCTTGTCCATAAAACGCTCGGCATAGCGCAGAAACACCCGCTGCTTCAGGAAAACGTCGAGCAAATCCCCGTCCACATGTCCGTTGTCGCGGAATTTCCGCATGATGGCGAGGGCCTGGGACAGCTTCATGCCTTCCTTGTACGGCCGGTCCCGGGCGGTGAGGGCTTCGAAGATGTCGGCGATGCCCATGATCCGGGCCTGGACGCTCATCTGTTCACGGGTCAGGCCCCGGGGATAGCCCTTGCCGTCCATGCGTTCGTGGTGGCCGCCGGCGTATTCCGGCACGTTTTTCAGGTGCTTGGGCCAGGGCAGGGATTCCAGCATGCGGATGGTGGCGACGATGTGGTGGTTGATGATCTCTCGCTCGGCCTCGGTCAGGGTACCGGCCCGAATGGTCAGGTTTTCCACTTCGTCCGCGCTGAGGAAATCGTTTTCCTTGCCCTGCGCATCCTGCCAGCGGTAGCGGCGGGCGATCTGCCGCACCCGCTCTTGGTCTTCCGGCTGCATGGCTTCGCCGCCCACATTGCAGCGCTGCAGGAAACGCTGGTCTTCCTCCATCTGGGCCAGACTCGCCTCCAGCTCCTGGCGCGCCTGGCTTTCCCCACGGCCGCCGGCAATGGCTTGCCACATGCGGATCTGGGCATCGCGGCGGATCACCTCGAAGCGGGTATCCAGCAGATGGATGCGGTCGAAGATGGTCTGCAGCTTGGTCGCCTTGTCCACCACGTGCACCGGCGTCGTCACCTTGCCGCAATCGTGCAGCAGACCGGCCATTTTCAGCTCGTAGCGGTCCTTGTCGGACATGCTGAAGTCGGCCAGGGGGCCTTCCGTGGTGGCATTCACCGCCTCGGCCAGCATCATGGTCAGCTCCGGCACCCGCTGGCAGTGGCCGCCGGTGTAGGGGGATTTTTCGTCGATGGCGGTGTTGATGAGCTGGATGAAGGACTCGAACAGTTCTTCCAGCTGGGAAATGAGCTGCCGGTTGGTCAGGGCGATGGCCGCCTGGGAGGCCAGGGATTCGGCCAGGCGCTGGTCCGCATAGGAGAAGGCCCGCACTTCACCGCTGACGGGATCCTGGGCGTTGATCAGCTGCAAGACGCCGATCACCTCGTTCTCATGGTTCTTCATGGGCACCGTGAGAAAGGACTGGGAGCGGTAGCCGGTGCGGGCGTCGAAGGCCCGGGTGCCGGAGAAATCGAAGCCCTCCGCCGTGTAGGCGTCGGCGATGTTGACCGTCTGCAGATTGAGGGCGCTGTAGGCGGCCACCATGGAATTGTTGGGCTCGCCGCTTTCGGTGTACAGCGGCAGGTCGGGGAACTTGGAAGAGAGGGGCTGGCCGCTGCTGCCGCCAAAGGCGATGGCCAGGGAGTCGGTGCGGACAATCTCGAAGCGCAGATGGCGCC
This sequence comes from Azospira sp. MPR-LB4, assembly GCF_058809525.1. Taxonomy (NCBI): domain Bacteria; kingdom Pseudomonadati; phylum Pseudomonadota; class Betaproteobacteria; order Rhodocyclales; family Rhodocyclaceae; genus Azospira; species Azospira sp. MPR-LB4. The sequence goes on along the minus strand of NZ_CM179521.1, from coordinate 3,036,403 downwards.
CGTCCTCGGTCATGCGGTAGAGGGTGCCGCCGTCCGCGTGGGTGATCTGCTTGGCCGCCAGCAGGATGCGCTCCAGCAGGCGATCCAGGTTGCGCTCGTGGGAGAGGGCCGCCCCGATCTCGTTGAGTTGCTCCAGGCGCCGGAAAAGATCGTCCAGGGTATCCATGCCCTACCTCCTATTTGATGCAGACCGCGTGTACCTGCTTCATGTCGGTAATGCCCTGCAGCACCTTGTCGATGCCGTCCATCTTCAGGGTACGCATGCCGTCGTTGAGGGCGCAGGCCACCAGCTCGGCCACCCGGGCATGTTCCTGGATCAGTTTCTTGACGCCGTCGGTCCCGGCCATCAGCTCGTGCAGGCCGACCCGGCCCTTGTAGCCGGTGTCGTTGCAGACGGGGCAGCCCTTTGGACGATACAGGGTGAACTGGCCATCCTTGGCGTAGCGGCTGTTCCAGTCCCGGTAAACGGCTTCATAGGAGCCTTTGGGGTCCTTCTTCCAGCTGTCGGTGTTGGTCAGCTCCTCGCAGTACTCGGTCAGCAGCCGCTTCATGTCCTCCGGCGAGGGCTGGTAGGCCTCCTTGCACTCCTTGCACAGGCGCTTGGCCAGGCGCTGAGCCAGGATGCCGAGCAGGGCGTCGGCGAAATTGAAGGGGTCCATGCCCATGTCCAGCAGGCGGATCACCGATTCGGGGGCGCTGTTGGTATGCAGGGTGGCGAACACCAGGTGGCCGGTGAGGGAGGCCTCGATGCCGATGCCGGTGGTTTCCGCATCCCGCATTTCGCCCACCATGATCACATCCGGATCGGCCCGCAGGAAGGAGCGCATGACCGTGGCGAAATCCAGGCCGGCCTTCTTGTTGATCTGCACCTGGCGCAGGCCCTTCTGGGTGATTTCCACCGGGTCTTCCGCAGTCCAGATCTTGGTGTCCGGCGTATTGATGTGGCCCAGGATGGAATGCAGGGTGGTGGTCTTGCCCGAGCCGGTGGGGCCGCAGACGAAGAAGAGGCCGTAGGGCTTGCTGATGATGCTCTTCAGGGTCTCGTGGTTGTGGGGCGTCAGGCCCAGGCTGTCCAGGGGAATGGGCTCGCCGGCGGCCAGGATGCGCATCACCACGTCTTCCATGCCGCCGGCGGTGGGGATGGTGGCCACCCGCAGCTCGATATCCAGGGGGCCGTATTTCTTGAACTTGATCTTGCCGTCCTGGGGCTTGCGCTTCTCCGAGATATCCAGATCGCACATGATTTTCAGGCGGGCAATGAGGGCATTGCGGTAGGAGGCGGGAATCTCGATGTAGGGCACCAGGGAGCCGTCCTTGCGGAAGCGGATCAGGGTCTTTTCCTTGCCCGGCCGGGGTTCGATGTGGATGTCGGAAGCCCCTTGCTGGGAAGCCTCGATGATGATCTTGTTCACCAGCTTGACCAGCTCGTTCTCGGCGGCGGCAGAAACGTCGTCGCCGACAACGTCGCCTGCCTCGTCGTCACCATCCCCCAGGTCGGAGAGCAGGTCGCCCACCGAGGCCACGTCCGCCAGGGCACCGAAGAAATGGTCCAGCACCTGGAGGAATTCCCGGTTAGTGGTGACCCGGTAGACCACCTTGCTCTTGGGGAAGATGTTGTTCACCACCCGGGAGTTGCGCACCCGCTCCGGGTCCGTCGCCACCACCACCACGCCTTCCCGGGTTTCCTCCACCGGCACCCATTGCTGGGATTCGAGATAGTCGCGCTTGAGGTTGCGCAGCAGGTCGATGGGCTTGACCCGCTCGCTGCGGTAGGGCTCGTAGGGGTCGCCGAAGTACTTGGCCAGTGCCTGGCCGATGGCCGCCGGCTTGACCTGGAATTCCTTGACCAGGACCTCCTCCAGATCGAGCCCCTTGCGCCGGGCCGAGCGCTGGGCCAGGTCCAGTTCGGCGGCGGAGATGACGGCATCGCTGACCAGGCCGTCGTACTTGGAGCGCACCCCCGGCACCGCCTTCTGCCGCTGGGCGAAGGCGATGGCCAGGGTCTGGGCCAGGCCCTGGACGCCCTCCTCCGCCACGGCGGCAAAGGGCACATCGTCCCGGTTATTGATGATCTGCACCACCCCCAGCAAAGCCCCCTCCCCGTCGCTGATGGGCGCCACCAGCATCTGCTTGGTGCGATAGCCGGTGCGCTTGTCCACCTCCTGCAGGAAGTTCATCTTGGGGGAATAGGCCTTCAGCTCCACGTCGTCGTAGACGTCCCGGATATTGGCCATTTTCTGGGTCATGGCCACGTAGCCGGCCACGCTCTGCTCGGTGATGGGCAGCTTCAGGTCCTTGAAGGAATTGAGGCCGGTCTTCACCTTGGAGACGATGCTGCTACGGTCTTCGCTGACGGTGTAGATGGTCAGCCGGTCTGCATTGAAGAGATTGCAGATGTCCTGGGACAGCTCCAGCATGATCTCGTCAATATTGCTGGTGGCGTGGATCTTGTTGGTGACCGCCTGCAGGTTCTTGAAAAAGAGCAGGCGGCTATTGACGTCGCCCTGGGCGCTGCTGTCGGGGGTGGGATGTGCTGCGTTCATTATTGTTCCTTCGTTTCGGCCAGGGGGCCCCAGAGCCCGCCTTCCAGCCACCAGGCCTGATAGCCCTGCTGCGTCAGGAGAAAGGCGACGGCCGAGCTGCGGCGTCCGCTTTGACAATAGACCACGTATTCCCGGTTCGGATCGAGGCTGCCGAAGGCGCCGCGCACCTCGTTCACCGGCAGGTTGATGGCCCCGGGCAGGCCGTCGAAACGGAACTCCGCCGGATAGCGCACATCCACCCAGACGGCGCCCCGGGCCACCCGATCCTGGGCCTCGTCGCGGGACAGCCCCTTGAGCAGGGGCGCCCGCAACAAAGCATCGAAATCCTCCTTGCCCAGCTTCAGCAGGACGCCCTTGCTCTTCATGGTGACGCTGGCGTTGCGCCGGGCATTGGCCACCAGGGCCTCCTCGCCGAAAGCCTGGCCGGCCCCCAATTGGGCCAGGACGACCTCCTTGTTGCCGAGGCGGCGGGTCACCTCGCAGCTGCCGGACTCGATCAGGTAGTAGGCATCACCCACGTCCCCTTCCCGGATCAGTACTTCTCCGGCCGGCACCCGCAGGCGGCGGAAGCGTTGCAGCAGGACATCGATGTGGGCCGGCGGCAGCTGGCCCAGGGCGCTGGCGGTGAGCACCTGGACATTGAAGGCGCCGGACATCTGCCGCCAGTCGGTGGTCTCCTCCGGGGCGGCAGGGGCGACGGCCGGGGCTTTCTGCACGCCGGCGTTGGCCGCCAGCTGTTCCCAGGTAAGCAGGATGTCCAGCAACTGCCCATCAACGCCCAGCAGTTCAACGTTCCCCACCGCCAGCAGCGCCTGGGGCCGGGGCTCCTGCAGGCCCAGGGGCCAGGCAGCCGCCTCGCTGCCGGCCTGCAGCACGGCGCTGCTGCCGTCGGCAAACGACAGCCGCAGTTCGCCCTGCAGCAGGTAGAGGGAAAGCCCGGCCTCCAGGCGCTGGCGCGGCAGCGCCTGGCCCGGGGTCAGGCTTTCCAGGCGGCAGTAGGCGGCCAGTTCAGCCAGCCGCTCTCCCGACAGATTGCCCAGGGGCGAAAGGCGCGCCAGGGCTTCCACGCTCACCTTGGCCATGACGCGCTCACAGTTCGAAGACCTGGTTGTTCTGCAGCATGCGAGGCTTGAAGCCGGCCACGCCTTCCTCGATCTCCTGCATGGTCTGCTCGATCTGGCCGGGCTTCAGGTGGGTGATGAAAACCTCGGCCGGTCGCGCCAGCTTGGCCAGTTCCTCCGCCAGCAGGCTTGGACAGAGGTGCTTGGAGGCGATGGCCAGGGCCCGCTCCTTGTTGGAGAAGGCCGTCTCGATGATGAGGTAGCGCAGGTTGGCAACCTCGTTCACCCGGGGCCAGAAGCTGTCGTTGCTGGTGGTGTCGCCGCTGAAGGCCAGGCTGTTGCTGCCCGAATCCAGCAGATAGCCCACTGCCGGCACCGTGTGTTCCGCCGGCAGGGCGGTGATGCTGCGGCCGCAGCCCAGATCTACCCGCTGCCCCAGCTCCATGGCCTGGAACTGCAGGCAGGGGGCTTCCCGGCTCGGGATTTCGCTGAAGTCGGGCCATACCAGCCAGTTGAAGACATGCTGGCGCAGGATGGCAAGGGTGGCCTCGCTGGCGTGCACCGTCACCGGCCGGCCGATGCGCATGTCCATGACGGTGTCGATCAGCAGGGGTAGGGAGGCGATGTGGTCGAGATGGGAATGGGTGAGGAAGATGTGGTCGATCGCCCCCAGCTCCGCCAGGGAAAGGTCCGCCACGCCGGTTCCCGCATCCACCAGCACATCGTGATCCACCAGCATGGAGGTGGTCCGCAAATGCCGGCCGCCGATGCCGCCGCTACAACCGAGAATCCTGATTTTCATGATTTTCCGGCCGCTACTTGGTTTCGAAAGTGGTGACGCCGTCCCAGCCGTCGCCCGGAGCTTGCTGCCGCAGATGGGCAACGCGCTCGCCGTAAAGCTGATAGAGCCGGCAGTCGCCGTTGAGGCGCACCAGGTTCATCAGCTGCAGCTCGGCCTGGTCCCATTCCTGGGCACGATAACAGCGCAGGGCCTGCTGCCACAGTTTCAGTTCATCCAGCACGGCCTGGGGCACGCTGCCCGCCAGGCCCAGGGGTTCGTAAATGGCCACCGGCTCATCCTTGCCCTTCACCCGGACCCGGTCAAGCTCGCGGAAGACACCGTCCCGCACCGCCGCCCGGGTGGCCTCGCCGACAATGATGCCGACGCCGTACTGCTTGGTCAGGCCCTCCAGGCGGGAGCCCAGGTTCACCGCATCGCCCATCACCGTGTAGGCCTGGCGCAGGGGCGAGCCCATGTCGCCGACGGTCATGAGGCCGGTATTGATGCCGATGCCGATCTGCAGGGCCGGCCAGCCCCGGGCGGCGAAGGGGGCGTCGAGACGGCGCAGCTCCACCTGCATCTCCAAGGCCGCCAGCAGGGCGTGACGGGCATGGTCGGGGTCGGCCACCGGCGCCCCCCAGAAGGCCATGATGGCATCGCCGATGTATTTGTCCAGGGTGCCCCGGTGGTGCCGGATCACCGTGGTCATGGCGCCCAGGTATTCGTTGATCAGATGGGCCAGGTCCTTGGGGTCCAGACCTTCCGAGATGCTGGTGAAGCCGCGGATGTCGGAGAACAGCACGGTCAGCTCGGCGTTGCGGCCTTCCATGCTGTAGCGCTCCGGGTCCCGGGCCATTTCGTCCACCAGCTCCGGCGGCACGTACTGGCCGAAGAGCTGGGTCAGCTGGCGCTTGCTGTGGGATTCGACGAAATAGCCCCAGGACATGTTCATGGCGTAGAGGGCCAGGATCAGGAGCAGCACGCCGGCCACCGGCAGGGCCAGGCCGGACTGCCACAACGCGAGGTTGAGGCCCACCACCCCGGCCAGCACCGCCCCGGTGAGCAGGGTGGCCCGGGACGGAGACAGGGACGGCAGCAGCAGGGACAGCAGCAGGCCCACCAGCAGCACCTGGACCACGTCGAATCCCAGGGCGTAGGGCGGCTTGTGCTTGAGGCTGCCGTCGAGCATGCCGGCAATCAGGTTGGCGTGGATTTCCACCCCCGGATAGGCCTCGCCCACCGGGGTCGCCCGCAAATCCATGAGGCCGGGCGCGGTGGTGCCCACCAGCACCACCTTCCCCTGCAGGCTGGCCGGCGCCACCCGCCCCTGCAGCACGTCCGCCGCCGACAGGTAGACGAAGCTGCCCTGGCCGCCCCGGTAGGGCACCAGGGTGGCCACGTTCTCGTCCACGGGAATGCGCAGCGCCCCCCGGGGGGTCGGCAGGTCCAGCCATTCCAGGCCGGCATAGCCGGAACCGCCGCCCCCTTCGGCGTAGCCCGGCCGCACCGGCACATTGCCCAGCAGCAGGCGCACCATGGCCAGGGAGAGGGATTCGTAGTACTGGCCGCCGTGCTCCACCAGCATGGGTACCCGGCGGGAAATGCCGTCAAAATCCACCAGGGGATTGAAGTGGCCGCCGGCCGGGGCCGCCGCCTGGAAGGCCGGCAGGTTGCCGCCGTAGCCGCGCCAGGAGGTGAACAGGATGTTGCGCCCCTGGAAGGTGCCGGCCGGCAGCACCGCCGGCGGCAGCGCCCCCTGGGGAATGCCGTTGGACATGTAGAAGCCCAGCACCACCGGCCGCCCCTTGAGGGTGGCAGCGAACTGGCCGTCGTAATCAAGACTGCCGCGCAGGGAGGAGAGGGAGGCAAGGAAAGCTGCGTCGCCCTTCAGGCTGGTGGCGCCCATGCGCTCCAGTACCCGCAGGCCGGAGCTTTCATCCGGTTCGGCAAAGACCACGTCGAAGCCGACCAGCTGCACGCCGTAGTGGTCCGTCAGCTGCTGCACCAGCCGGCTCACCTTGTCCCGGCTCCAGGGCCAGCGCCCCACTTCGGCCAGGCTCTTCTCGTCGATATCGACCACCACCACCCGGCTGTCCTGGCCGCCGGGCTGGGTCAGGCGCAGGCGGGCGTCGTAGGTGATGGCATCCAGATGGGACAGCAGGGGATGCTGGTAGAGGCGGATGGAATGCCCCAGGGTGAGCAGCACCAGCGCCAGGCCGAGGGCGATTCTGACAAGGTTCTTTTTCAATGTGCCCCCGGCTGGCCGTGCGGCGCCGCTGCGTCCGCGCCCCTCAGTTCTTCAGGAAGAATTCCATCTTCACCCCGGCGATCTCGACCACATCGTGGTCCGCCAGGGGATGGGCCTGGGCGTCCAGGGTCTTGCCGTTGACCACAGGGAACTGGCCGCCTTCCACATGGGTGATGAAATAACCATGGGGCCGCCGGGTGATGACGGCCACCTGCACGCCGGGCTTGCCCAGGGTGGTGAGGGTCTTCACCAGTTCCAGTTCCTTGCCCGCATTGGCGCCGTTGAGTATCTGCACCACCCCCAGCAGGGGCGCCGCGGCGGCGGCAGGGGCAGCCGGCGGCGGCGACGGGATGCGCACGTCGCCGAAGTTGGCATGGGTGGCCTCGCCCACGGCGGAGGCGGCGGGCGCCTCCTGGGGCTGGATGCAGCCGGGACGCAGCACCATGGTCTTCTCGAAGTCGGTCTCCCCCTCACGGGCGGCGGGCAGGTCGCTGATGAACTTGAGCTTGTACTTGCCCAGTTCCACCACGTCGCCGTTCTGCAGGAAGTGCTTCTTGATTGGCTGGCCGTTCACCAGGGTGCCGTTGGTGCTGTTCAGGTCCTCGAGAAAGGAATCGTTGAGGATGGTCACCAGGGCCGCGTGTTCCCCGCTGATGGCCAGATTGTCGATCTGGATATCGTTGTGGGGCTTGCGGCCGATGGTCATCCGCTCCTTGGTGAGCGGGATTTCCTTCAGGACCAGTCCGTCCATGGAGAGAATCAGCTTTGCCATAGTGCAATTCCTTAGCGAAAAATCATTTCAACCAGGCCAGGAAGCGGGACCACCAGCCGCGGGGGGCGGCGAAGTCGCGCAGGACCTTGACCAGGATCACGGACACGTTGTCGCGGCCGCCGTTGTCGTTGGCCATCTGGATCAGCTGGGTGGCGGCCAGCTCCAGGTTGGCGGAAAGGGTCTGCAGGGTGAGGCCGATTTCCTCGTCCTCCACCATGTCGTTGAGACCGTCGGAACAGAGCAGGAAGATGTCGCCCGGCAGCACCGGGTAGGAGCGGATCTCCGGCTCCACCTCCGGGTCCACGCCGAGGGCCCGGGTCACCAGGTTCTTGTTCATGGACAGCCGGGCCTGTTCCGGCGTCAGCATGCCGCTGTCGAGCTGCTCCTGCAGCAGGGAATGGTCCCGGGTGACCCGCACGAATTCCTCGCCGCGCAGGCGGTAGAGGCGGGAGTCGCCGATGTGGGCGACGGTCACCACGTTGTCGGCGAACAGGGCCAGCACCAGGGTCGTGCCCATGCCCGCGTACTGGGGCTGGCTCTGGGCGGCGTGGTAGATGGCCGAATTGGCGGTGGCGATACGCTCCCGCAGCAGGGCGTTGGCGTAGGGCTCGCCGTCGGGCTCCACCTCCCAGGCGCCTTTCAGGATCAGGCCTTCCTCGATCTCGCCCGAGAGCAGGGTGGTGGCCATGCCGCTGGCCACCTCGCCGGCGTTGTAGCCGCCCATGCCGTCGGCCAGGATGGCCAGGCCCAGGTGGGGATTGGCGAAGACCGCATCCTCGTTGTGGCCCCGAACCATGCCCGGATCGGTCTTGACGGCGATTTCCAGGGCCTCGCTCAGACTCTTATGCACGCAGTTTTCCTCCCCCTCAGAGCGTCACGTCCACGCCGCCGGCGCCGGGGGCGCAGGCCGCACGCAGGTCGCGCGCCATTTCCGCCCCGGTCTGGTAACGCTGCTCCGCGTCCTTGACCAGGGCCTTGTTGATGATTTCCGCCAGGGCCGCGGGCACGGCCGGATTGGCCAGGCGCACGTCGGGGCTGGCCTCGTTGGCGATCTTGAACATCAGCTGGGCCATGGATTCGCCATGGAACGGCAGCTGGCCGCAGCACAACTGGTATAGGGTCACGCCCAGGGAAAACAGGTCGGAGCGACCGTCGATCTTCTTCCCCGCCAGCTGCTCCGGCGACATGTAGGACGGGGTGCCGAGAACCATGCCGGTACGGGTGCGGGACGAATCGGTGATGCGGGCAATGCCGAAGTCGGTCACCTTGACCTGGTCCGACTCGGGCTCGTACATGATGTTGGCCGGCTTGATGTCCCGGTGCACCACGTTGTTGCGGTGGGCGTAGTCCAGGGCCTCGGCCACCCGGGCGACGATGTCGGCTACCCGCTCGGGCGGCAGCAGGTGGTCGGCCTTGGTGAAGGGCACCAGGTCCTTGCCCTTGAGGAACTCCATGGCGATATAGGCCAGGTCGTGCTCTTCGCCGGCATCGAAAATGGTGACGATATTGGGATGGTTGAGGCGGCCGGCGGTTTCCGCCTCGCGGAAGAAGCGCTCCTTGACGTCGGCCAGCTCGTCTTCCTCGAACTCCTGGGCCAGGGCCATGGTCTTGATGGCCACCACCCGGTTGATCTTGGGGTCGCGCCCCTGGTAGACCACGCCCATGGCGCCCTTGCCCAGCTCCTTTTCCACCTGGTAGCGGCCCAGCATGGGCTTTTCCACCTCGCCGCCGGTGAGTATCTGGGTGCCCCCGCTGCTGCGGGCGCCGGCGCCGCCGAGCATGATGGTTTCCGACATGGCCTTGGCCCGGGACAGGCGCATTTCCAGGTCCCGGAACTTGGGGTTGTAGCCGGACATGTAGCGGAACACGGCCTCGGCCTTGTTGAACTGGCGCTTGCGTTCGAAGTCCAGGGCCAGGTTGTAGAGGTTCTCCATCAACTGGTCGTCCAGGGGGCACTTGCGCAGCTTGTCGAAGGCCATGTCGAGCTGGCCCTGGCCCTGGAAGGCCAGGCCCAGCATGCGGTTGGACTCGGCCGACTCCTGGTCGGATTTCTCCTTGCCCCGCTCCGTCACCAGGAAGCGCTTGGTGGTGAGCAGGAGATGGCCCAGCAGCAGCAGGGTGGCGGCGCCCATCAGCTGCAGCCACAGGCCGGCCCCCAGCATCAGGCCGAAGTGCAGGCCGAGCAGGGCCGCCAGCAGCAGGGCAGTGAGCCCGGCGCCGACGCCGGCGGAAAGCCGGGGCAGCAACAGGATCAGGTACAGGGCCACCAGCAGGTAGGCGGCCAGCTCGGCCCCCAGGCCCCAGGCCGGGATGACGAAGAAGTGTTCCTGCAGGATGCTGGAGACGGAGTGAGCCAGGGTCAGCACTGGTGCCATGGCCGGGGATACGGGCGTCACCTGGCTGGAGCCGACCCCGGCGGCGGTGGCGCCGATGAGGACGATCTTGTCCTGGTACTTGGCGGCGGGAATCTTGCCGGACAGCACGTCGTAGAAGGAATCCACCGCAAAGGCGGGCTTGCCCTCCCGGTCCTTGTAGAAGAAGGTCAGCATGCGGCTGGCCGGGTCTGTCGGGATGCGCAGCTTGCCCAGGCGCACCGACTCCCCCAGGGTCGCCTGGATGTCGGCGGGGCCGAGGTTGAGGCTGCGGGCGGCGATCAGCAGGGACAGGGAGGGATAGAACTGGTCGTAGTAGCTGAGCACCAGGGGTTCGCTGCGGATGCCGCCGTCCACGTCCACGGAGGCGTTGAGATGGCCGATGGCGGCGGCCTTCTCGCCGATGCCCGGCACCGGCAGCTGCACCGCGTTGGTAGGCAGGGCAAAGCCGCTGCCGGCATTGACCCGGGTCAGCTGGTTGCGGCTGACGAACTCCGGCAGGGGCTGATCCGGGCGCCCCAGGGGATCGCCCAGCTGGAACAGCATGGGCAGCAGCACCGTGTCGGTGGCGCCGTAGCTCTGGGCCAGGCGGCGGTCCGTGTTGAGGGCGGCCTCGGCCTCCTGCAGGATGCCGGCGGCCTCCGCCGGCATGGCGCCCTGGCGGGAGAGTTCCAGCAGCCGGGTGATGTAGGCGTAGCCCGGATCGATCTGGGGCTCGGAGAACAGCACCGTGTTGCCGATGACCTTGGCCTTGGCCCCCACCAGGAGGTCGGTGAGGCGGGCATGGACGTCCCGGGACCAGGGCCAGCGGCCGATGTTGGCGATGCTCTGGTCGTCGATGGCGATCACCGCCACCCGCTCGGACGGGGTCCGGCTGGAGGCGGCCACGCCCATGTCGTAGGCCTTGCGCTCCAGGCTCTGGATCAACTCCCCATTGGCGGCGGCCAGCATGGCCAGGGACAGGGCCAGGCCGAGGAACCAGTCGGTCTTCCAGAATCCGGCTTTGCGCATGGCGCAGGGCCTCCAATGCCAAATTGATTAGTTGTCTTCTTCTATGGCCTGCCGGAACGGCCCAATGCTGGCTCCCTCCGACTCCCTCGTGCCGCAACCCTATTATTCAGCGGCGTATTCTGCATTCTTACAGTGCCGCCTTAACTCAGTCAAATGGGATTCTCGCCGAGAAAGCCGGCGCCGGGCGCGCCATAATTCACGCTCCCCGGCGGGCGAGAAACAAACGGGCGTTTTCAGCCGCCGAACGGCAGTTCCAGGCCCAGCCCCCGGGCCGGGGCCTGGGCCAGCACCAGGGAGGCCAGCACCAGATCCTGGACCGCCAATCCCTGGGATTCGAACAGGGTGATCTGCTCGGGCGAACTGCGCCCGGCACGGCGGCCGACGATGACATCCCCCAGCTCCACAAGCTGGCGGGCGGAAAGGCGGCCCTTCTCCAGCAGGGGCACCAGGTCGCCGGCCTCCTTCAGGGCCGTATCCACCGTATCCACCGCCACCAGGTCGCAGCGGCGCACGGCGGCTTCGGACAGCTCCTGGCGGATCAGGGCATTGGAACCGGCGGCATTGATGTGCACGCCCGGCACCAACCAGTCGGCGTCGAACAGGGGGGCGGCGGCCGTGGTGATGGTGCCGATCACATCGGCGCCGCGCACCGTCGCTTCCGCATCGGCGGCGGGGACGATCTCGACCCCGGGCAGGCGCTGGCCCATCTCGGCGCAGAAGGCTTCCAGCTTGTCCCGCTTGCGGCCATAAACCTTGACCCGGCGCAGCGGCAGGGCGGTGCAGATGGCTTCAACATGGCCCCGGGCCTGCCAGCCGCTGCCGAAGACGCCGGCCACTTCGGAATCGGGCCGCGCCAGCCATTTGGCGGCGATGCCCGAGGCGGCGCCGGTGCGCATCATGCCCAGGTAATCGGCTGCCACCACGGCCTGCAGCACGCCGCTGGCGGCGTCGAAGAGAAAGACGTTGAAGCGGTTGCCGCTGCGGTTGCTGGTGTAGGCCTTGTAGCCCAGGATGCCCAGCCCGGGCAGGCCGCCGTGCAGCAGGTGCAGGGCTGTCTGGGGCAGGCGGGTGCGGGCCCGGGGCGTGTCCTGGGCGGCCAGGGCGCCCTCCCGGGACAGTTCGCGGTGGGCGGTTTCCACGGCCTCCAGGGCCATGGGCATGGTCAGCACCGACTGGACGTCGGCTTCGCTCAGATACAGGGCCATTCTTACTCCACGGTAATATCGACGGGGGCCGGGCGCCGGGCCTGCAGCACCTTGCCGGCCAGCACCACCAGCACGGCGGCGAGGAGGCCGACGGCCTTGGGCAGCCAGGCCGGAGTGCCGGTCAGCCAGGGGGCCAGGCCGGGATCGGCGGCGATCATTTCGCCGGCGACGAAGCCGAGCAGGGCGGCGCCCAGGGTCACCACCACCGGCCAGCGCTCCATCAGCTTGAGGATCAGCTGGCTGGACCAGACGATCAGGGGAATGCTCACGGCCAGGCCGAAGAGCAGCAGGAACAGGCTGCCGTGGGAGGCGCCGGCAACGCCGATGACGTTGTCCAGGCTCATGACGAAGTCGGCGACGATGATGGTCTTCACCGCGCCCCACAGGTGGTCGGCGGCGTTGATGTCGTGGCCGTCGTCGTCCTCCGGCAGCAGCAGCTTGATGCCGATCCACAGCAGCAGCAGGCCGCCCACCAGCTTGAGCCAGGGCAGGTTCATCACCAGGGCGGCGAAGGTGGTCAGCACCACGCGCAGGCTGACGGCGCCGGCGACGCCCCAGAAGATGCCTTTCTTGCGCTGCTCGGGGGAAAGGTTGCGACAGGCCAGGGCGATGACCACGGCGTTGTCGCCGGAGAGCACCACGTCGATGGCGATGATCTGGGCCACCGCCAGCCAGAAAACGGGAGAAGTGAGGTCGAGTTCCATGGGGCCGGATTGTACCGTGGCAGGGCCCTGGCCCGGCATTTCCCGGACAGGCGGGGTCTGCGATGACAGAGCATGGAGCCGCTCAGGCAGGAAGGACGGGCATTTCCGGCATGGCATCGCCAGCAGCGGCGCCCCGCCTGCCTCCCAGGGCACGCCCCAAAAGAAAAAGGCGGGCCAGAAGGCCCGCCTTGGCGTTGCGCCGGGGACGCTGCTTACTTCAGCAGGCCCTTGAGCAGACGGCCCATTTCGGAGGGGTTGCGGGTCACGGTGAAGCCGCACTCTTCCATGATGGCGAGCTTGGCGTCAGCGGTGTCGGCACCACCGGAAATCAGGGCGCCAGCATGGCCCATGCGCTTGCCCGCGGGGGCAGTCACACCGGCGATGAAGCCGACGATGGGCTTCTTCATGTTGGCCTTGCACCACATGGCGGCTTCGGCTTCATCGGGACCGCCGATTTCGCCGATCATGATGACGGCGTCGGTATCCGGATCGTCATTGAACATCTTCATGACGTCGATGTGCTTCAGACCGTTGATGGGGTCGCCACCGATACCCACGGCGGAAGACTGGCCCAGACCGATTTCGGTCAGCTGGGCAACGGCTTCGTAGGTCAGGGTGCCGGAGCGGGAAACCACGCCGATGCGACCCTTCTTGTGGATGTGACCGGGCATGATGCCGATCTTGATTTCATCGGGGGTGATCAGGCCGGGGCAGTTGGGACCCAGCAGCAGGGTCTTCTTGCCGCCCTTGGCTTCCTTTTCCTTCATCTTGTTGCGCACTTCCAGCATGTCCCGCACGGGGATGCCTTCGGTGATGCAGATGGCCAGGTCCAGGTCGGCTTCAACGGCTTCCCAGATGGCGGCAGCAGCGCCGGCGGGCGGCACGTAGATGACGGAAACGGTGGCGCCGGTGTCCTTGGCAGCTTCCTTGACGGTGGCGTAGATGGGGATGTCGAAGATCTTCTCGCCAGCCTTCTTGGGGTTCACGCCGGCAACGAAGCAGTTCTTGCCGTTGGCGTATTCCTGGCACTTTTCCGTATGGAACTGGCCGGTCTTGCCGGTGATGCCCTGGGTGATGACCTTGGTGTCTTTGTTGATCAGGATGGACATTCAATAACTCCTTACTTGACCGCGTCGACGATCTTCTGGGCCGCTTCGGCCATGGTATCGGCGGAAATGATCGGCAGACCGGAATCCTTCAGGATCTGCTTGCCCAGGTCCTCGTTGGTGCCCTTCATGCGGACCACCAGCGGCACGGACAGGTTCACTTCCTTGGCCGCGGTCACCACGCCGGTGGCGATGGTGTCGCACTTCATGATGCCGCCGAAGATGTTGACCAGGATGCCCTTGACCTTGGGGTTCTTGAGCATGATCTTGAAGGCTTCGGTGACCTTCTCGGTGGTGGCGCCGCCGCCCACGTCCAGGAAGTTGGCCGGCTCGGCGCCGAACAGCTTGATGGTGTCCATGGTGGCCATGGCCAGACCGGCACCGTTCACCAGACAGCCGATGTTGCCGTCCAGGGAGATGTAGGCCAGGTCGAACTTGGAGGCTTCGATTTCGTCGGCGTCTTCTTCATCCAGATCGCGGTATTCGACGATTTCGGGATGACGGAAGAGGGCGTTGGAGTCGAAGTTGAACTTGGCGTCCAGAGCCTTGATGTTGCCGTTGCCTTCCAGGATCAGCGGGTTGATTTCCGCCAGGGAAGCATCAGTTTCCATGTAGCACTGGTACAGCTTCTTGATCTCGGCCTGGGCCTTGGCCACGGAGTCGGCGGGAACGCCGATGCCCTGGGCCAGGTTCAGGGTCTGCTGGTCGGTGATGCCGACCAGGGGATCAACGAATTCCTTGAGGATCTTCTCGGGGGTGGCGTGGGCCACTTCCTCGATGTCCATGCCGCCTTCGGAGGAGGCCATGACGGCGACCTTCTGGGTAGCGCGGTCGGTCAGGACAGCCAGGTAGTATTCCTTCTTGATGTCGGCGCCTTCTTCAATCAGCAGGCGGCGGACCTTCTGGCCTTCCGGGCCGGTCTGGTGGGTCACCAGTTGCATGCCCAGAATCTGGGTGGCGTATTGGCGCACTTCATCCAGGGACTTGGCAACCTTCACGCCACCGCCCTTGCCGCGGCCACCAGCGTGAATCTGGGCCTTCACGACCCACACCTTGCCGCCCAGTTCCTCGGCGACCTTGACAGCTTCGTCGACGGAGAAGGCAGGCTTGCCGCGCGGCGTCGTCACGCCGAACTTTCTCAGGATCTCCTTACCCTGATATTCATGAATTTTCATGCGCTTTCCTTGCTTGGTTGAAGTTGCGAGCAAAAGGCAGGAGTGTCTCCCCTACCCCATTTTCTGGTCACGGTACCAGCGCGGGTAATAGCGCTGGACCGCTTCCGAAGTGGATTCGAGGGCATGGCAGCGGTCAAGCTGATAAGGCTTGTGACCATGGTCCTCGTTGTCTTTCATTTCACTGGCAAAGGTCTGGATCGCCGCCGTCGGCAGCACCATGACCAGCTCGGTCAGATGGGAGCAGCCTTTGACATCGCCAAAACGCTCCTTGACCGCCCTGCGGAAGCCGTGAAACAGATTCAAGCCTACCAGCCTGTTGTAATCCGCGTTGATACGGTCGCATTGTCCCACATAGGGCATGCCGTCCGTCCGGGTCTCCGCCGCGAGAATGTTGAATTCCCGATCGATGGTGACCCGTACCCACATATCGTGCACCGGTTCTCCTGCTGGCCGCAGCCCGGAGGAAAGGGGGTAATCATGATCCTTGACGTCGGTCAGACGCGCCTCCACGTCCCACAGACCATCCTCGCGCTTGAAGCCATACAACTGGATGCTGCGGACGTGCAGGCGCTGGCGGGCAACAGGGGCAGGGGAAAGTGGCATGGGGAGGCCGGATTCTTTATGCAACGGATTACAGCAGCGGAGCGCTATCTTATTGTTAGTCCGCCAATATTAACACAAGAAAAAAGGCGCCCCGCTGTTTTGCATTCATAATTATGGATACAAATCCCGGGCCCGCAGCGCCTCCATTTGATCCAGATTAAGCGCCCCCCGCCGCGTCGCCCCCAGAATCCCGGACAGCATTATTACAACGACAAAAAGTCGGGGAGAAAACCATGCACCGGGAGTCCGCCGCCGCCCTGGAAGGGGAACGCATCGCCCGCGCCAGCCGGGACGAAATCGCCGCCCTGCAGCTCAAGCGCCTGCAACAGTCCCTGCGCCACGCCTACGAGAAGGTGCCCCATACCCGGGCCAAGTTCGACGCCCATGGGGTCCATCCGGACGACCTGAAGACCCTGGCGGACCTGGCCAGGTTCCCCTTCACCGGCAAACAGGACCTGCGGGACAACTACCCCTACGGCCTTTTCGCCGTACCCATGCGCGACATCGTGCGGGTACACGCCTCCAGCGGCACCACCGGCAAGCCCACCGTGGTCGGCTATACCGCCGGCGACATCGACCGCTGGGCCGACATCATGGCCCGGGCCCTGCGCGCCGCCGGCGCCGGACCGGAGGACATCGTCCATGTGGCCCACGGCTACGGCCTGTTCACCGGCGGCCTCGGCGTCCATTACGGCGTCGAGCGCCTGGGCGCCACGGCGGTGCCCGTTTCCGGCGGCCAGACCGAGCGCCAGGTGCAGCTCATCGCCGACTTCAAGCCCACGGTGCTGGTGGTGACGCCCTCCTACGCCCTCAACCTGGCCGACGAATGCGAGCACCAGGGCTTCGACCTGGCCGGCTCCAGCCTGCGCATCGGCCTCTTCGGCGCCGAGCCCTGGGGCGAAAGCATGCGGGCGGAGATCGAGCGCCGCTTCGGCATCGCCGCCATGGACCTCTACGGCCTGTCGGAAGTGATGGGCCCCGGCGTCGCCAGCGAATGCATCGAATCCCGGGATGGCCCCACCATCTGGGAAGACCACTTCTACCCGGAGATCATCGACCCCAATACCGGCGAAGTCCTGCCCGACGGCGCCCACGGCGAACTGGTGTTCACCTCCCTGACCAAGGAGGGTATGCCGGTGGTGCGCTACCGCACCCGGGACCTGACCACCCTGCTGCCGCCCACGGCCCGCAGCTTCCGCCGCATCGGCAAGATCACCGGCCGTTCCGACGACATGCTGATCATCCGCGGCGTCAACGTCTTCCCCAGCCAGATCGAGGAATTCGTGCTCAAGCAGGCCGAGCTGTCGCCCCACTACCAGCTGGAGGTGTGGCGTGAGGGCCACCTGGACAAGCTGGACATCCGGGTGGAACTGAAGCCCGAGTTCGCCAATGCGGGCACCCACGTCTCCGAGCAGGCGGCGCGGGAGCTGCAGCATCACATCAAGTCCTATATCGGCATTTCCACCCGGGTGCGGGTGGAGGCGGTGGGCAGCATCGAACGGGCCGTCGGCGGCAAGGCCCGGCGGGTGGTGGACAAGCGGCCGCAATAGCGGCCGCCTGGAAGGCAGGCAGGACGCCGCTGCCAGCCGTGCCTTGCCTGACAACGAGGCGGGATGCGTCTTTTCAGGCAGGACCGGCGAAGCGCCCTATTCCCGGGTTGCCGCCAGCACCCGCCACAGCAGGCCGCCCAGCAGCACCGCCGCCAGCACCAGGCTGGCGGTGGATGCGGCCCAGTAGCCGGCCACGCCCATGGCCGGGCTGCCGTAGGCCAGCCACCAGCCGCCCCCCAGGCCGACACCCCAGAAGCAGAGGGTATGGATCAGCATGGGCAGGAAGGTGATCTTGCAGCCCCGCAGGGAAAAGCCCGCCACCGTCTGGATCGCGTCGAACAGCTGGTAGGCCGCCAGATAACCCACCAGGCCGACTGCCACCGCGGCCACCCGGCCATCCCCCGTGGCGGCTCCCACCAGGGGCCCGGCGCCCCACCACAGCAAGCCCCCGAACAGCAGCGACAGGCCGGTGGCCAGGACCATGCCGGCACCGACCGCCCGCTCCATGCCGGCCTGATCCCGGGCCCCAGCCGCCCGCCCGACCCGGGCCAGGGTGGCGATGGCCACCGCCAGGGGCAGCATGTAGAGCAGGGCCGCCAGGTTGGCGACGATGCGGTGCCCCGCCACCACGGTGGCCCCTTCCCGGGCGATGAAGAGGGCAATCAGGGTGAAGGCGCTGATTTCCACCAGGTTGGAAAAGCCCATGGGCAGCCCCAGGCGCAGCAGCTCCCGCAAGCGCACCCACTGGGGCCGGTGCCAGCGCCCCAGCAGGGCCAGGGGCGCCAGGGCGGCCGAGCGCCGCAGATAAGCGAAACCGCAGAAAAAACCGACCCCGACGATGATCAGGGTGGACCAGCCGGTGCCCTCCACCCCCAAGGGCGGGCCACCCCAGCGCCCCTGGATCAGGCACCAGGAGAGGGGCAGGTGCAGGGCGGTGGTCGCCAGGCTGATCAGCATGAAGGGCCGGGAATGGCCGAGGGCATTGGCGAAGGCGAACAGGGTGCGGTACAGCAGCACCAGGGGCAGGCCCCAGGCCAGCAGGTCGAGGTAGGCCCGGGTCTTGGCCTCCACCGCCGGCTCCATGGTGGCCATGGCCAGCAGCGGGTCGGGGAAGCGCATCAGCAGGCAGGCCGGCACGGCCAGCACCAGGGCCACCCAGAAGGCCTGCTGCAGGGCGGCGGCGATTTCCCCGTGGCGCCCAGCGCCGTGCAGGTGGGCCACCACCGGCGCCACCGCCTGCAGCACGCCGGCGCAGGCCATGATGACGGCAATGTAGATGCCGCCGCCGATGGCCACCGCCGCCAGGTCGGCGGCACCGTAGTGGCCGAGCAGGGCCGTGTCGATCAGCATCAGGCCCATGGAGGCGAGTTGGGCCACCAGGATCGGCCAGGCGTGTCGGGCAATGTGGCGGATTTCCTCCCCCAGGCGGGGAGCGGCAGGAGCAGGAACGGAAGCGGTCATGGCGCCCGCAGTATATAAGGGAAGGCAGGCCGCCGACGGGGCGCCCCCGCCTCCTTCGTGGCAAATGCATTGAGCGGGGGGGGAAAATCCCGGAAAATGCGTGACTTGCCCCAGCCGTTAGGGAGGAGGGGGCCATGACAAGGACTATATAAAAATGACGGCAGCAAAGATCGGCCTCGACGCCATCGAAAATGCCAGCCGCGACGAAATCACCGCACTGCAGGTGGAACGTCTGCGCTGGACCCTGAAGCACGCCTACGACAACGTGCCCCACTACCGGGCCAAGTTCGACGCCCAGGGCGTGCATCCGGACGACTTCCACAGCCTGGACGACCTGCGCAAGTTCCCCTTCACCACCAAGCAGGACCTGCGGGACAACTACCCCTTCAAGATGTTCGCCACGCCCCGGGAAGAGGTGGTGCGGGTGCACGCCTCCAGCGGCACCACCGGCAAGCCCACCGTGGTCGGCTACACCCAGAAGGACATCGACACCTGGGCCCACCTCATGGCCCGCTCCATCTACGCCGCCGGCGGCCGCCGCGGCGACATCATCCACGTCGCCTACGGCTACGGCCTGTTCACCGGCGGCCTGGGCGCCCACTACGGGGCCGAGGCCCTGGGCTGCACGGTCATCCCCATGTCCGGCGGGCAGACGGAAAAGCAGGTGCAGCTGATCGCCGACTTCGCGCCGCGCATCATCATGTGCACGCCCTCCTACATGCTCAACATCGCCGACGAGTTCAAGCGCCAGGGCATGGATCCCCGGGGCACCTCCCTGCGCATCGGCATCCACGGCGCCGAGCCGTGGACCGACGGCATGCGCCAGGAAATCGAGAACCTGCTGGGTATCGACGCGGTGGACATCTACGGTCTTTCCGAAGTCATGGGCCCCGGCGTCGCCAACGAGTGCATCGAGTCCAAGGACGGCCCGGTGATCTGGGAAGACCACTTCTACCCGGAAATCATCGACCCCAACACCGGCGAAGTCCTGCCCGAGGGCAGCCAGGGCGAGCTGGTATTCACCTCCCTCTCCAAGGAGGCCCTGCCGGTGGTGCGCTACCGCACCCGGGACCTGACCCGCCTGCTGACGCCCACCTCCCGCAGTTTCCGCCGCATCGGCAAGATCACCGGCCGCTCCGATGACATGCTGATTATTCGTGGCGTTAATGTGTTCCCCAGCCAGATCGAGGAATTGATCCTCAAACAGGCCAAGCTGTCCGGCCATTACCTGCTGGAAGTGGCGCGGGACGGCCATCTGGACAGCATCACCGTGAACGTGGAAATGAAGCCGGAGTTCGGCATCGCCACCGCCGCCGAGAAGGAATACGTGGCCCACGAGCTGCAGCACCACATCAAGTCCTACATCGGCATTTCCACCCAGGTGCGCATCGTCGAGGTCGGCGGCATCGAACGTTCCGTCGGCAAGGCCAAGCGGGTCATC
Source organism: Azospira sp. MPR-LB4 (assembly GCF_058809525.1). Lineage (NCBI taxonomy): Bacteria > Pseudomonadati > Pseudomonadota > Betaproteobacteria > Rhodocyclales > Rhodocyclaceae > Azospira > Azospira sp. MPR-LB4. The sequence goes on along the minus strand of NZ_CM179521.1, from coordinate 3,016,370 downwards.
GACAAACGCCCCCGCTGAGCCCCGCCCGGCGCCCCCCGGATCGCCCGCCAGGGCGCATCCGCAAGCCCTGGGCGGCAGATGGGCCTTGTCTCTGATATAAATCAGAAATAATTGACCGCTGCCGCCCCTATCCCCCATTATTCGAAGCTAAAAACGCCTTGAGGGAAGCTGCTCCATGAAAACCATTTTCCTTGTCGACGATTCGGCAACCATTCTGCTATCCATCTCCAACATCCTCGCCAAGGCAGGCTATGCTGTTGAAAAGGCTGGAAATGCGGAAGAGGGAATGAAGAAGTTCCAGGCCGGGGTGAAGGTGGACCTGCTCATCACCGACCTCAACATGCCCGGCATGAACGGCATCCAGTTCATCCGCGAAGTGCGCAAGCTGCCCAATTACAAGTTCATGCCCATCCTGTTCCTGACCACCGAGTCGCAGCAGGAAAAGCGGGCTGAAGCCAAGGCGGCAGGGGCCTCCGGCTGGATCGTCAAGCCGGCCACCGCCGACCAGCTCCTCAACACCATCAAACTGGTACTGCGCTAAGCCCATGGACTTCGGACTGTTGCTACGGCGGGCCTCCCTGGTATTCGCCATCGTCGCCATCGGAGCAGGCCTCATGGTCTACTTCCTGCACGACTGGTTCCATAGCGACTTCCTGAACTCCTTCGACGTTGCCCAGCCCCTGGGCGACGCCATCGGCACGGTGATCATCGTCGTCGTCGCCTACCTGGCCCAACGCCTGGTTTCCATCGCCTTCTACCGGGACATGATGTTCGGCCTGGCGCGCAACCAGGAGGTCTTCGCCAGCACCAACACCAACTACCAGGCCGTGGCCGAAGAGGTGGCGGAAGAACTGGCGGCCGTGCCGGCCTTCAACGAGGTGCTGCAGGGCCAGCTGCACAGCGTCATCCAGGCCACCGAAGAGGCGGCCTACCAGATCACGGAGCGACTGCAGGCGGTGGACGGGGTGGTGACCCACCTCAACGAGTTCGTCAGCACCAGTTCCACCGAGTCGAGCCAGATGGTCAACGAGTCGGAAAGCCGCATCGCCGACAACCAGAAGCTCATCGTCGAGATGGGCCTCTACATCGAAAACCGCATCCAGGAAGCCCAGACCGACCAGCAACGGGTGGCCCAGGTGGTGGCCGAGGCCCGCTCCCTGGAATCCCTGACCAAGCTGATCAAGGGCATCGCCAGCCAGACCAACCTGCTGGCCCTCAACGCCGCCATCGAGGCGGCCCGGGCCGGCGAGGCGGGCCGCGGCTTTGCCGTGGTGGCCGACGAGGTGCGCAAGCTCTCCAGCGAAACCGAGGCGGCGGTGACCCAGATCAACCAGGGCATCGTCGGCGTCGCCAGCACCATCGAACAGCAATTCCAGGACAAGCTCTCCCACTCCAACCTGGACCGGGAGCGGGCCGCGCTGCAGCAGTTCGCCACCCAGCTCACCACCCTGGGCCATAGCTACGAGCAGGTCATGCAGCACCAGAGCACGGTGATCGCCACCGTCCAGAGCAGCAGCCAGGAACTGGCGGCCATGTTCATGGATGCGGTGGCCAGCGTGCAGTTCCAGGACGTCACCCGGCAGCAGATCGAAACCACCATCGAAGCCCTGTCCCGACTGCAGCAGCATGCCGCCACCCTGTCCGAACGCCTGCGCCAGGCGGAAAACCCCAATTTCCAGTACCAGCCTTTGTCCGAGCACCTGGACCAGCTGTACAGCCGCTATGTGATGAAACAGCAACGCACCACCCACAAGCAGGCCCTGCACCAGTCCGCCCCCGGCGGCGAGCCGGACCTGCCCCAGGTGGAGCTCTTCTAAGGGGGACTCGTGAGCACCGGCACCCATCGCGTCACCATCCTGGATGACCTGACCATCTACAACGCCCTGACCCAGAAGGCCGCCTTCATGGAAGCCCTGGGCCAGTGCCGCGACCTGGAAATCGACCTGTCCCACGTCGGCGAGGTCGATACCGCAGGCTTCCAGCTGCTGCTGCTGACCAAGCGGGAAGCCGCGCTGCAGAACAAGACCGCCCGCATCGTCGCCCACAGCCCCGCCGTGCGGGAATTGCTGGACTTCTTCAACATGGCCGCCTTCTTCGGCGACCCCCTGGTCATCCCGGCCCGGGAACAGGGCTGAGGAGGAATCATGGACGAACTGACCACCGTATTCGTCACCGAGAGCCGGGAACAGCTGGCCGCCATGGAGGAGGCCCTGCTGCAGCTGGAGGCCAATCCGGAAGACAGCGACCTGATCAACGCCGTGTTCCGCCCGGCCCACACCATCAAGGGCGGCGCCGGCGTCATCGAGTGCAACTTCATCGTCGCCTTCACCCACGTGGCGGAAAACGCCCTGGACAAGCTGCGCAACGGCGACATCAAGGTCAGCAGCGACCTGGTGGCCGTGCTCCTGGGCTGCTGCGACCACATCGGCAACCTGCTCTCCGTGCTGGAGGCCGGCGCCGCCGAACCCGACGAGGACCTGCGGGCCGAGGGCGATTCCCTGCTCTCCCGCCTGCAGCGCGACTGGCTCGACGCCAAGGAAGAGGCCCCGGCGGCCAGCGTGCAGCCCAACCGCCCCCCGGTGGAGAAGGTGGACGACGTCCAGGCTTCCGGCGGCGGCCTGGTGGAAACGGATTTCTGGCACATCTCCCTACGCTTCGGCGCCGGCGTCCTGCGCAACGGCATGGACCCCATTTCCTTCCTGCGCTACCTCTCCACCCTGGGCCAGATCGTGCACATCGAGACCATTCCCGATGCCATGCCCAGCGCCGAGGAGATGGACCCGGAAGCCTGCTACCTGGGCTTCGAGATCAAGTTCAAGAGCGACGCGGACAAGGCCGCCATCGAGGCCGTCTTCGACTTCGTGCGCGACGAATGCACCCTGCACATCCTGCCGCCCAATAGCAAGCTGGCGGACTACATCGCCCTGCTGCAGGCCCTGCCGGAAAACACCATGCGCCTGGGCGAGATCCTAGTGAAGATCGGCGCCCTGACCCAGGCCGAGCTGGACGACGGCCTCAAGCAGCAGCATGCGGTGCCGCCGGAGGAAGGCGGCGAGGAGGCCTCGCCGCCCCTACCCCTGGGTGAAATCCTCATCGAACAGCAGGTGGTGCAGCCCGAGCTGGTGGAAGCCGCCGTCATCAAGCAGAAACAGGTATCGGAGAAGAAGGCCGCCGAAGCGCGCCTGATCCGCATCCAGGCCGACAAGCTGGACCGCCTCATCGACCTGGTGGGGGAACTGGTGATCGCCGGGGCCAGCACCAACCTGCTGGCCAGCCGCGCCGGCCTGTCCGACCTCAACGAAGCTACCTCCCTGCTCAACCGGCTGGTGGAACAGATCCGCGATTCCGCCCTGCAGCTGCGCATGGTGCAGATCGGCGAAACCTTCAACCGCTTCCAGCGGGTGGTGCGGGACGTTTCCAAGGAGCTGGGCAAGGACATCGAGCTGACCATTGCCGGCGGCGAGACCGAACTGGACAAGTCCGTGGTCGAGAAAATCGGCGACCCCCTGATGCACCTGGTGCGCAACGCCATGGACCACGGCATCGAGTCCGCCGAGGTGCGCCAGGCCAAGGGCAAGTCGCCCCGGGGCCGGCTCTCCCTCAACGCCTACCACGACTCCGGCAGCATCGTCATCGACGTGGCCGACGACGGCGGCGGCCTCAACCGGGACAAGATACTCAAGAAGGCCGTGGAAAAGGGCCTGGTCCAGGCCGGCGTCCATCTTTCCGACCAGGAAATCGCCAACCTCATTTTCGAACCCGGCTTCTCCACGGTGGACAAGGTCTCCAACCTCTCCGGCCGCGGCGTCGGCATGGACGTGGTCAAGCGCAACATCCAGGGCCTGCGGGGCCGGGTCGAGGTGCATTCCGAGGAAGGCCATGGCACCCGCTTCTCCATCCGCCTGCCCCTGACCCTGGCCATCATCGACGGCTTCCTGGTGGGGGCCGACCGGGCCTCCTACGTCATTCCCCTGGACATGGTGGTGGAATGCCTGGAGCTTCAGGCCCACGCCACCAGCAGCGGCGAGCGCAACTATCTCAACCTGCGGGGCGAGGTGCTGCCCTTCATCCGTCTGCGGGACCTCTTCGAAATTCCCGGCGAGCCGCCCAAGCGGGAGAACGTGGTGGTGGTCAAGGCAGCCGGCCAGAAGGCGGGGATCGTGGTCGATACCCTGCTGGGCGAATTCCAGACCGTCATCAAGCCCCTCGGCCAACTGTTCCGCCACCTGCGCGGCATCGGCGGCTCCACCATCCTGGGCAGCGGCGACGTGGCCCTGATCCTGGACGTCCAGGCCCTGGCCCAGATCGCCATCGGCAGGGAAGAGCGCAGCCTGGCCGCCCCGTCGTCCGTCAATACACCCCGCATCAGCCAAGTTTAATAATTTCAGGAGAATCAGATGATCGCCAACTTGCGTATCGGCACCCGTCTCGGTATTGCCTTTGCCATCCTCGTCCTGCTCCTCACCGGGGTGGCCGTGCTCTCCGTCACCAAGGCCAACGCCATCAACGACGAGCTCAACGTCATCGTCAAGGACCGCTTCCCCAAGGTGGTCAAGGCCAACGTGATCATCGACATCCTCAATGCCAACGCCCGCGTGGTGCGCAACATGCTGCTGCTGACCAAGGCCGATGACATCAAGCGCGAGGCCGACCGCCTGCCCGACATGAGCAAGCGCATGAGCGAAGAGCTCGACGCCATCTCCAAGATGCCCATGAATGACGAGGAAAAGGCCGTCCTGGCAGAAATCAATGCCGCCCGCGGCCCCTACCGGGACCACCTGGTCAAGGTCATCAAGCTGGCCAATGACGGCGCCCGGGAAGAAGGCACCGCCCTCCTGCTGGGCGACATGCGCAAGTCCTTCAACGACTACATCAAGACCCTGGAAAAGCTGATCGAGCTGGAAACCAAGTCCATGGAGGCTACCGGCAAGTCCGCCGACGAACTGGTGGTGGCCACCCGCAACCAGATCATCACCGTGGGCATCATTGCCGGCCTGCTGGCCATCGTCCTCGGCGTCTTCATCACCCGCAGCATCACCACCCCGCTAAACCAGGCCGTGGGCGTCGCCAACAAGCTCTCCGAAGGCGACCTGACCGTGCGCATCGACGCCTCCAGCAAGGATGAAACCGGCCAGCTGCTCGCCGCCATGCAGGCCATGGTGGCCAAGCTGGCCCAGATCATCGGCGAAGTGCGGGGCGCTGCCGACAACCTCTCCTCCGCTTCCGAGCAGGTGTCCGCCACGGCCCAGTCCCTCTCCCAGTCTTCCAGCGAACAGGCTGCTTCCGTGGAAGAAATCACCTCCACCCTGGAAGAGTCCACCGCCTCCATCAACCAGAACACCGAGAACGCCAAGGTCACCGACAACATGGCCGCCAAGGCCGCCAATGAAGCCAACGAAGGCGGCACGGCGGTGAAGGACACGGTGGTGGCCATGAAGCAGATCGCCGGCAAGATCGGCATCATCGACGACATCGCCTACCAGACCAACCTGCTGGCCCTCAACGCTGCCATCGAGGCCGCCCGGGCCGGCGAGCACGGCAAGGGCTTCGCCGTGGTGGCCGCGGAAGTGCGCAAGCTGGCCGAACGCTCCCAGGTGGCGGCCCAGGAGATCGGCGAACTGGCCGACTCCTCCGTCAAGCTGGCGGAAAAGGCCGGCGGCCTGCTGGACAACATGGTGCCCACCATCCGCAAGACCTCCGACCTGGTGCAGGAAATCGCCTCCGCCTCCGCCGAGCAGTCCGGCGGCATCGCCCAGATCAACCAGGCCATGAACCAGCTGAACCAGGCCACCCAGCAGAACGCCTCCGCTTCCGAAGAGCTGGCGGCGACCGCCGAGGAAATGGGCGGCCAGGCCGAACAGCTGCAGGGCCTGATGCAGTTCTTCCGGGTCGAGGAAGGCCGCAGCGCAGTGGCCTACAGCGCCCGTCCGGCCCAGACCGCCCGCAGCGCGGTGAAGAGCCAGCCGGTCCGCCCCGTGGCCACGGCCGCCCCTGACGAACACGATTTCGAGCGCTTCTGAGGAGGCATAGCCATGGGCAACCTCGTTCCCCAGGCCGGATCGACCCCGGCCAAGACCGGCGATGAGTCCCGCCAGTACCTGACCTTCACCTTGGGCGGGGAAATCTTCGCCCTGGGCATCCTCAACATCAAGGAAATCATCGAGTACGGTAGCCTCACCGAGATTCCCATGATGCCGGGCTTCATCCGCGGGGTGATCAACCTGCGCGGCGCCGTGGTGCCGGTGATCGACCTGGTGGCCCGCTTCGGCGGCACCCCGGCGGCCATCGGCCGCCGCACCTGCATCGTCATCGTGGAGATGGTGCAGATGTCCGAAGGCAGCGAAACCCGCCAGGACATCGGCGTGGTGGTGGACTGCGTGAACGAGGTGCTGGAAATCCCGGCCACCGATATCGAACCGCCGCCCGCCTTCGGCGCCAAGATCCGGGCCGACTTCATCCTCGGCATGGGCAAGGTGGCCGGCAAGTTCGTCATCATCCTCAATGTGGACCGGGTCCTGTCCCTGGAGGAAATGACCTTCCTGGCGGACCTGGGCGGCAGCACTCCCGCAGCCGAACCCAGCGCAGCCTGATGGACGGCCCTTCGGGCATCTCCGATCAGGAGTTCGGCCGCTTCCGGGACCTGATCTACCAGATCGCCGGCATTCAGCTTTCCGACGCGAAAAAGGTGCTCCTGGTGGGGCGCCTTTCCCGCCGGCTCAAGCACTACGGCCTCAGCACCTTCGCCCAGTATTACCAGCTGGTCACTTCGCCCCAGGAAAGCAGGGAGTTGCAGACCATGGTGGACCTGCTGACCACCAACGAGACCTACTTCTTCCGCGAACCCAAGCACTTCGACTACCTGGCCCAGGAAATCCTGCCGCACAAGGCCAAGCCCGGCGTGCCCTTCAACATCTGGAGCGCCGCCTGCTCCAGCGGTGAAGAGCCCTACACCCTGGCCATGGTCCTGGCCGAGCACCTGGGCAACCGGCCCTGGCAGGTGGTCGGCTCGGACATCTCCACCGTGGTCCTGGCCAAGGCCCAGGCCGGCCATTACCCGCTGGAACGGACCGAGGGCATCCCACCCCAGTACCTGAAGAAATACTGCCTGAAGGGCGTCCGCTCCCAGGAGGGAACCCTGCTGGTGGCCAAGGAGCTGCGGGAGCGGGTGCGCTTCCTCCAGGTCAACCTGACCAAGCCGGCGCCAGACCTGGGGCCCTTCGACGTTATTTTCCTGCGTAACGTCATGATCTATTTCGACATGGAAACCAAGCGCAAGGTGGTGGAGAACCTCATCACCCGCCTCAAGCCGGGCGGCACCTTCATCGTCGGTCACTCGGAAAGCCTCAACGGCATCACCGACCGGCTGAAGTGTCTGCGGCCCACCATCTACGAAAAACCCTGATGCCTGCCGACTCCGTCCAGGAGGTGTTCCTCAATCCGGGGGATTTCCACTTCGCCGGCGGCCACACCCGCATCCGGACCCTGCTCGGTTCCTGCGTTTCCATTGCCCTGTGGCATCCGGAAAGGAAGCTCGGCGGCATGTGCCACTTCATCCTGCCGGAACGGGGCCAGCCCGCGGCCGGCCAGGAGCTGGACGGCCGCTACGCCACGGAGGCCATGGGCCTGTTCGACCGGGCCATCGGCCGGGCCGGCACCCGCCCCCAGGACTACCGGGCCAAGATATTCGGGGGAGGCAATATGTTCCCCGGCCGGGAAAACCATGCCGGCATACAAATAGGTCAGCGTAATATAGAGGTTGCGCACCGGCTTCTGGCGGAACGAAAAATCGCCGTCGTTGCCGAACACCTCGGAGGCGCCGGCCATCGCAAGCTGGTCTTCGACATCTGGAGTGGAGACGCCTGGCTGGTATTTCGCGAAGCCGGGACCAATAAGAACTAGGGAAGCCTATGAGCCTCATCAAAGTCATGATCGTGGACGATTCCGCCGTGGTGCGGCAGGTCGTCAAGCAAACGCTGGAAACCGACCCGAGCATCAAGGTGCTGGGCGCCGCCTCCGACCCCCTCTTCGCCATGGAGCACATGAAGCGGGAATGGCCGGACGTGATCGTTCTGGACATCGAGATGCCGCGCATGGACGGCCTCACCTTCCTCAAGAAGATCATGGCCGAGCGTCCGACGCCGGTGGTGATCTGCTCCTCCCTGGCGGAGAAGGGGGCCGAAGCCTCCATGAACGCCCTGGCGGCGGGGGCGGTGGGCATCATCACAAAACCCAAGATGGGCCTCAAGCAGTTCCTCGAAGACGCATCGTCCGACCTGCTCGGCGCCGTCAAGGCCGCCTCCCGCGCCAATGTGCGCAAGATCATCACCTCCACGGCCAGCGGCACCTCCTCCCACGCCGAGCGCATCGCCAATGTGGCCAAGGGCCTCAACATCGCCCCCAAGCTGTCCGCCGACGCGGTCATCTCGGCCGGCGGCCTGGGCAGCGGAGCCTCCATGGTCAAGACCACCGACAAGATCATCGCCATCGGCACTTCCACCGGCGGCACCCAGGCCCTGGAAGCCGTGCTGACCAAGCTGCCGGCCGTCTGCCCGGGCATCGTCATCGTCCAGCACATGCCGGAGAAATTCACCGCCATGTTCGCCGAGCGCCTCAACGGCCTGTGCCAGATCGAGGTGCGGGAAGCCAAGCACGGCGACCGGGTGATCCCGGGCCGGGCCCTCATCGCCCCCGGCGGCAAGCACATGATGCTGACCCGCAGCGGCGCCCAGTACACCGTGGAAGTGGTGGACGGCCCCCTGGTGAACCGCCACCGCCCCTCGGTGGACGTGCTGTTCCGCTCCTGCGCCAAGTTCGCCGGGCGCAACGCCCTGGGCATCATCATGACCGGCATGGGCGACGACGGCGCCCGGGGCCTCAAGGAAATGGTGGATGCGGGGGCCGACACGGTGGCGGAGGACGAATCCACCTGTGTCGTCTTCGGCATGCCCAAGGAAGCCATCAAGCTGGGGGCGGCGCGCACCGTGCTGCCCCTCAACCGCATCCCGGAAGCCATTGTCGCGGCTGGCCGCGGCTGACCATTTATAATGGTTCCTTCCCTGCCCTAGCGAAACCCGAGACATGGAACTGAACGAGCTGCAGCGCGACGCCCTGGTGGAAGCCTTCAATATCGGCGTCGGCCAGGCCGCAGCCAGCCTGGCCAGCATGGTCAATGAGGAGGTCAAGCTGTCGGTGCTGACCCTGCAGCTGATCCCGCGGCACGAGGCCATGCAGCAGTTCAGCTTCCGCCACAGCGACAAGATCTGCGCCGTGGCCCAGCGCTTCTCCGGCGCCTTCGACGCCCAGGGCTTCCTCATCTTCCCCGAGGAAAAGGGCCTGGAAATCGTCCGCCGCATGGTGGGCGACAGCCTCTCCCTGAAGGAGCTGACCGAGCTGGAACAGGAGGCCATGAGCGAGATCGGCAACATCCTGCTCAACGCCTGCGTCGGCACCCTGGCCAACCTCTTCCGCCGCCCCCTCAACAGCACCCTGCCCACCTATCACCTGGGCAGCCCGGACGAGGTGCTGGGCGGCCAGATCCAGGGCAACGACGAAGCGGTGCTCCTGCTGCACATCGACCTGACCCTGGAACAGCACGAGATACAGGGCTATGTGGCCTTCCTCCTCAGCGTCGATTCCATCGCCAACCTGGTGGCCGAGGTGGACAGCTACATCGCCCAGGCCATGGGGGGACGCTGATGGGACATCCGCATCTGGCGGCACCGCTCCTGCTGGAGCTGGCCCACACAGTCAATGCAGGCCTGATCCTGATCGACGCCGAGGGCAAGGTGCAATTGTGGAACCGCTGGCTGGCGGAGCGTTCCGGCGTCAGCGCCCAGGAAATCCAGGGGCGCCGCCTGGAAGAGGTGTTCCCCCACCTGGCCAACAGCCGCCTCGCCCATGCCGTGCAGACCGCCCTGCAGCAGCAGTTGCCGGCCATCCTGTCCCAGACCCTGAACCGGCGGCCCTTTCCCCTGCAGGATCATCTGCACAACGACGCCCACCCCATCGAGCAGGCCATCACCATCGCCCCCCTGGCCCGGGAATCCGGCCATATCCACTGCCTGATCCAGATCCAGGACGTCACCGCGGCGGTAAGGCGGGAACAGCAGTTGCGGGAACAGGCCCAGCAGCTGCAGGCCCTCTCCAACATCGACGGCCTCACCGGCGTTGCCAACCGGCGCAGCTTCGATGCCCGCTTCCAGGAGGAATTCCAGCGGGCCCAGCGCCATGGCAGCGACATTTCGGTGCTCATGCTGGATATCGATTACTTCAAGGAATACAACGACTGCTACGGCCACCAGGCCGGCGACACCTGCCTCACCGTGGTCGCCAACACCCTGCGCCGCTGCCTGCAGCGGGGCGGTGACTTCGTCGCCCGCTACGGCGGCGAGGAGTTTGCGGTGGTGCTGCCGGGCGCCAGCCACGGCGCCGCCTGCAAGCTGGCCAGCAGCCTGCAGCAGGAAATCAGCCGGCTGGGCATTCCCCACGCCAACTCCCACGCCGCCAGCCATCTCAGCATCAGCGTCGGCGTCGCCACCCACACGCCCCAGCGCAATGACCGGGCCCAGGACCTGCTGCGCGGCGCCGACATCGCCCTCTACCAGGCCAAGCGCCAGGGCCGTAACCGGGTGGTCAGCGCCGACGCCCTGGACCTCACGGTCCAGCCCGAAAAGCTGATGTAGGGCCGGCTAGCGCCGGTCGTCCCAGAAGGCCCGGATGTCCGCCGCCGGCATGGGCCGGGCAAAGTAGAAGCCCTGGGCCGAAGCGCAATCGTGGGCCTGCAGGAACTCCAGTTGGGCTTCCGTCTCCACCCCTTCGGCGATCACCGACAGCCCCAGGTTGTGGGCCATCTGGATGATGGTGGCCGTGATCGCCGCCCCCCCGGCGTCGCTGGCGATATCCCGTACGAAAGCCTGGTCGATCTTCAGCTTGTCCAGGGGCAGGCGCTTCAGATAGGCCAGGGAGGAATAGCCGGTGCCGAAATCGTCGATGGAGAGGCGCACCCCCCGGGCCTTGAGCCGGTCCAGCAGGTCCGTGGCGCCCTGGCCCTGGTGCAGCATCATGCTCTCCGTCAACTCCAGCTCCAGCCAGGCCGGCTCCAGGCCGCTTTCCGCCAGGGCCCGCTCCACCGAGGCCTCGAACTGGGGCTGGCGGAACTGCAGGGCGGAAATGTTCACCGCCACCGGCACCGCCGGCATGCCCTGCTCCTGCCAGGCCCGGTTCTGCCGGCAGGCCTCCCCCAGCACCCATTCGCCGATGGGCACGATGAGGCCCGAATCCTCGGCCACGGGAATGAAACGGGCCGGGGAAACCAGGCCCATCTGGGGATGCTGCCAGCGGATCAGGGCCTCGAAACCGATCACCCGGCCGCTGGGCATGTCCACCTGGGGCTGGTAGTAGAGCAGGAATTCCTGCCGCTCCAGGGCGCGGCGCAGGCTGTTCTCCAGGGACAGGCGCTCGAAGACCCGGGCATTCATGTCCGGGGTGAAGAAGTGGAAGCTGTCCCGGCCCGCCTCCTTGCTGTAGTACATGGCGGCATCGGCATTCTTCACCAGGGTCTGGAAATCCCGGCCGTCCTCGGGGAAGACGGCGATGCCGATGCTGGCGGTGATCACCAGTTCGTGCCCGCCCAGCTGGTAGGGGCGGTTGAGGGACTCCAGCAGCTTTTCCGCCACCCGGGCCGCATCCTGGGGCGTCTCGATGGACGGCAGGAGGATGATGAACTCGTCGCCGCCGGGCCGGCTGACCGTGTCGGCGCTGCGCACGCAGGCCTGGATGCGCCGCCCCACCTCCTGCAGCAGCTGGTCACCGACCTGGTGGCCGAGGGAATCGTTGATGTTCTTGAAGCGGTCCAGGTCGATGAACATCAGGGCCAGGGACTCACTGTTGCGCTCGGCCAGGGCAATGGCCTGCTGCAGGCGGTCGTGCAGCAGGGAGCGGTTGGGCAGGCCGGTGAGGTAGTCGTGCTCGGCGAGGAAGCGGATGTGTTCCTCGTTGCGCTTGCGTTCCGAAACATCGGCGAACACGGCCACGTAGTTGCTCACCTCCCCCGCCTCGTCGCGCACGGTGGTGATGGAAAGCCACTCCGGATACACCTCGCCGCCCTTGCGCCGGTTCCATATCTCGCCCTGCCAGGTGCCCGCCGTCTTCAGGTGGTGCCACAGGTTGGCGAAGAAGGCGGCGTCGTGGCGACCCGAATTGAGCACCCGCGGGTCCCGCCCCTGGACCTCGGCCTCGGCGTAGCCGGTGATTTCGACGAAGGCCCGGTTCACCGACATGATGCGGTTGTTGCGGTCGCAGATGACGATGCCCTCGCTGGCCCCCTCGAAGACCTTGGCGGAGAGGCGCAACTGCTCCTCGGCCCGGCGGCGGGCGGTGATGTCGTGGATGATGGAATAGAGCAGGCGGCGCCCCCGCAGCAGCACCGGGCCGCTGTGCACCTCCACCTCCCGCACCTCGCCGCTGGCCAGGCGATGGCGGAAGTTGAAATAGCGGCGCTGCTGCTGGTCCGCCAGGGCCATTTCCGCCCGCACCTCCTCCACCGAGAGCTGGTTGAGCTGGGCGATGTTCATGCGGCGCAGGGTGTCCAGGGGATAGCCGTAGAAGTCGGCCGCCGCCGGATTGGCATCGACGATGGCGCCGTCGCCGGCATCGATCAGCAATTTGATCGAGGTGTTGTTCTCGAACATCTGGCGGTAGCGCTCTTCGCTTTCCCGCAGCACCTCTTCCTGGTGCCGGGCCTGGTCCACATCCTCGATGACGATGATGATGCCCCGCTGGGGCTGCTGGGCGTCGATCTGGCGGGCGTAGAAGTTGGCCCAGAAGAGAGTGCCGTCGGCCCGCCGGAAGCGGCGCAGGAAGTGGGCGACGCGGCCGTCGGCCACGGCCGGATAGAGCTGCTGGCCGAAGTCGGCGAATTCCTCCGGTGTCGGGTAGTAACCCACCACGGTCTGTCCCAGGGCCGTCTCCAGGGAGACGCCGAAAAGCCGCTCGAAAGCCCGGTTGGCCTGGATCAGGCAGCGGTCCCGCACCACCCCGATGACCACCGGGCTGGCGTCGAAGATGGATTCCATCTCGGCGATGCGGCTGCCCAGGTCGTCCCGGGCCTGGCCCAGTTCGTCCAGCAGCAGGTAGAACTCCCGCGCCAGGCCGCCGATTTCGTCCTGGCCCAGGACCGGGTCGGCCAGCTTGCGCGCATGGTCCTGGCGCACCTCCACCACGTGCTGGCGCAGGCGGGAAAGGGGGGCCAGCACCCGGCGCATGGCCAGCCAGGCCAGGACCGCCACCGCCAGGGCCGTCAGCAGCAGGTAATAGACCGTGCCCCAGCGGCCCGTCTCGATGGGGGCGTAGGCCTCCTCCACCGGCAGCAGGGCGCCCAGCACCCAGTCCGTGGACGGCACGGACTTGAAGCTCATCAGCACCCGCTGGCCGTAGCTGGTGGCGCCCTCGTCGCTGCCCTCGAAACCGGCGATGGCCCGGTCGAAAACCGGGTTCTGCCCCGGCGCCGCGTTGGGCTGCAGCACCCGCTCGGGGAAGCGGCTGACCAGGGTGGTGCGGTCCCGGGTGACCAGGACGAAGTGGCCGCTGCGTCCCACCTTGCGCCCGGCCAGGCCGCCGAGGAACTGGGGCTTGAGAATCTGCAGGGTGCCGGAGAGGGAGGCGATGACCCGCCCTTCCCCGTCCAGCACCGGCGCCGTCATGGCCAGGGTGGGCAGGCGGGTGACGCGGCCCAAGAAGGGCCGGGAAACCACCGCCCGCCCCTCCTCCAGGGCCTCCCGGACGTGGGGGAAGGCGGAGACATCGGTGCCCCGGCGCTCGGGCATGACCGGAGAATCGGCGATGACGCGGCCGTCCCGGCCGACCACGATGAGGTCGTCGAAGAGCAGCAGCAGGGAATACTTGTCGTTGAGGAAGGCCTGCAGCTTTTCCGGCTGGCCCAGCATGGCCGGGGTGATGGCGGCGGCGGTGCGGGCCAGGGAGGCCTGGTTGAGCTGGATGCGCTGGTCGATTTCCTCGGCCACCCGGGACACCAGGGAAAACTGCTGGTCGGCGACGGTCTGCTTCAACTGGGCCTGGGCCAAATGCAATTGCACCGCACTGCCCAGCGCCACCAGGAGCACCACCAGTGCCGTGATGGCCAGGGCCATTTTGGTTTTCAGGCTCATCGTTTCTGTCGCCGGCTTCCGTAGAGGGTTACGGGTAGGGATACCCATTACGGAAGCCATATTACCATCGGCGTAGGGGGCGCCAAACCCCTTTAGGGACGCGGCTTCCAGCCCGGCGCCCAGGCTGGAGGGAAGCCCTTGCCGGAGGCCTGCCTCAGGCCAGGGTCACGGCCAGCCGGCCGATGCCCTCCACGCCCCCCACCAGGGTATCGCCCCGCACCACGGTGGAGACGCCGGCCGGAGTGCCGGTGAAGATCAGGTCGCCGGGGGCCAGGCGCAGGAAGGTGGAAAGATTGGCCACCACCTCCGCCACGTTCCAGCTCATCTGGGCCAGATCGCCCGATTGGCGCCGCTCGCCATTGACCTCCAGCCAGATGGCGCCACTGGCGGGGTGTCCGGCCTGGGCGGCCGGGACAATGGCGCCAATAGGGCCGGACTGGTCGAAGCCCTTGCCCATGTCCCACGGGTGGGCCTTTTCCTTGGCCTTCTGCTGCTGGTCGCGGCGGGTCAGGTCGAAGCCCACGGCATAGCCGAAGACGCCCTCCAGGGCCGCCGCCACCGGGACGTTGAGTCCCCGCTGACCCAGCTCGGCGATGCGGGGGCCGAGGGCCACCACCAGTTCCACCTCGTGCTGCAGGTTGTTGGTGGCGGGCGGATAGGCCACCGTGGCGGCGGAGCCGTCCGCCACCGGCACCAGGGCATCGGCCGGCTTGCTGAAGAAGAACGGCGGCTCCCGGGTATCGGCGCCCATTTCCCGGGCGTGGTCGGCGTAGTTGCGGCCGACGCAATAGACCCGGCGCACCGGGAAGCGGGCCTGGCTGCCGGCAATGGCCAGGGCAACGACAGGCGGCGGAGTGAACAGGTAATCCATGGCAGCAGGCTTTCTCCGGTCAGACCGGGTTGTCGATATCGATGAACTGGCAGTGCAGGCCGAAACGCTCGGCCAGGTGGGCCGCCAGGGCCCGGGCGCCGCCCCGCTCGGTGGCGTGGTGGCCGCAGGCCAGGTAGGGGACGCCGCATTCCCGGGCCAGATGGGTGTTCTGCTCGGAAATCTCGCCGGAAATGTAGGCATCCAGCCCCAGGGCCACGGCCTGCTCGAAATAGCCCTGGGCGCCGCCGGAGCACCAGCCGAGACGACTCACCAGCTTGTCTTGCGGGCCCACCAGCTGCACCGGGCGCCCCAGCAGGGTGCCGGTTCGGGCCGCCAGTTCCCCGGCGCTGAGCGGCTCGGGCAGGCGGCCGTACCAGGCGATGTCCTGCTCGCCGAAGCTGCCTTCCGGCTGCCAGCCACAGAGCCGGGCCAGCTGGGCGTTGTTGCCCAGTTCCGGATGGGCGTCCAGGGGCAGGTGGTAAGCGATGAGGTTGAGGTCGTGCTGCATGAGGGTGGCCATGCGCCGCTTGCGAAAGCCGGTGAGGCGCCCGTCCTCGTTCTTCCAGAACCAGCCGTGGTGCACCAGCACGGCATCGGCGCCCTGGGCCACGGCCGCATCGAGCAGGGCCTGGCTGGCGGTGACGCCGGCCACCAGACGGCCGATCTCGGCCTTGCCTTCCACTTGCAAACCGTTTGGGCAATAATCCCGAAACCGGCCCGCTTCCAGCAGTTCATCGAGATAGCGCGTCAATTCTTCACGTTTCATGGGTGCGACCTTTTTCCTTCATGCGTAAGACCTGGTTGATTTTTGCACAAACGGTAACGGTGAGTCTCGCCGTACTGTTCGTCATCAGCACCCTCAAACCCGAATGGCTGGGCCATCGGGCCAGCGTGGTGGCCCTGCAGGAGGCCGCGCCGGCCGCCGCCGACGGCGGTGCCGGCCTCGGCGGTTTCCGCGAGGCGGTGCGCCGCTCCCTGCCCTCGGTGGTCTATATCTTCACCAGCAAGGAAGTGAAGAGCAGCCGCCACCCCCTCTTCGACGACCCGGTGTTCCGCCACTTCTTCGGCGACCGTTTCGACAACGAGCCCCAGCGCTCCTCCGGCCTGGGCTCCGGCGTCATCGTCAGCCCCGAAGGCTACATCCTCACCAACTACCACGTGGTGGAGGCCGCCGACGACATCGAGGTGGCGGTCAACGACGGGCGCAAGCTCAAGGCCAAGGTCATCGGCAGCGACCCCGAGACCGACCTGGCGGTGCTCAAGGTCAATGCGGACAAGCTGCCGGCCATCGTCTTCGGCCAGATGGACGGCATCCGGGTCGGCGACGTGGTGCTGGCCATCGGCAACCCCTTCGGCGTCGGCCAGACCGTGACCATGGGCATCGTCTCCGCCCTGGGCCGCTCCCACCTGGGCATCAACACCTTCGAGAATTTCATCCAGACCGACGCCGCCATCAACCCGGGCAACTCCGGCGGCGCCCTGGTGGACGCCCAGGGCAACCTGATCGGCATCAACACCGCCATCTACTCCCGCTCCGGCGGCTCCCTCGGCATCGGCTTTGCCATCCCCGTCTCCACCGCCAAGAGCATCATGGAGCAGATCATCCAGACCGGCACCGTGACCCGGGGCTGGATCGGCGTCGAGGCCCAGGAAATCACCGCCGAGCTGGCCGAGTCCTTCGGCCTGCCCGATGCCAGCGGCGCCCTCATCGCCGGCGTCCTGCGCGGCAGCCCAGCCGACGGCGCCGGCATCAAGCCCGGCGACATCCTGCTGGCGGTGGGTGGCAAGGAGGTGAAGGATCCACAGGTGATGCTGGACCTCATCGCCGAACTCAAGCCCGGCGCCAGCGTGCCCTTCAAGCTGCGCCGCAACCAGAGCCTGCTGGAACCCCAGGTCAGGATCGGCAAGCGCCCGCCCATGCGGCGCGACCCCGACCAGTAAGCCCCGCCTCCCGGAGACGTCCCATGTGCCAGTTGCTCGGCATGAACTGCAATGTCCCCACGGACATCTGCTTTTCCTTCACCGGATTCCAGGCCCGGGGAGGCCTCACCGACGTCCATGCGGACGGCTGGGGCATCGCCTTCTTCGAGGGCAAGGGCACCCGGGTCTTCCTCGACCCGGAACCCTCGGCCCACTCCCCGGTGGCGGCCCTGGTGCGCCAGTATCCGATCCGCTCGCGCAACGTCATCGCCCACATCCGCAAAGCCACCCAAGGCGTGGTGGCCCTGGAGAACACCCATCCCTTCATGCGCGAACTGTGGGGCCGTTACTGGATCTTCGCCCACAACGGCAACCTGCTGGACTTCGCCCCGCCCCTGGACGGCAGCGTCATGCCCGTGGGCAACACGGACAGCGAACGGGCCTTCTGCTGGCTGCTGACCGCCCTGCGCCGGCGCTTCGGCGACCAGGCGCCGCCCACCGCCGAACTCTTCGCCGCCCTCACCGAACTGAGCGTGGACCTGGGCAGCCGCGGCGAATGCAATTTCCTGCTCTCCAACGGTGACTGGCTGTTTGCCCACTGCTCCACCCAGCTCACCTACATCGTGCGCCGGGCCCCCTTCGCCAAGGCCCACCTGACGGACCAGGACGTGACCGTGGACTTCAGCGAGGTGACCACGCCCAACGACCGGGTGGCGGTGATCGCCACCCAGCCCCTGACCGACGACGAGGTCTGGACGCCCCTGCCCCCGGGCAGCCTGTGGTGGTTCGAGGAGGGGGAAGTGCGGGCCTCGGCCCCGACCGTGGCCGGCCCGGCGGAGAAATGCCGCTACCACTGCGGCGGCGGCTGACCGGGCGGAGCGCAAAAACAAAGGGCCCCGCAGGGCCCTTTTTCATTGCTGCCGGCACTAACTGCCGGTTCAGTCCTGCTTCCGTTCCGGCGCCTGGCTGTGGCCCAGGGCCTGGTCCATTTCGCCGGCGCTCATGGGCTGCCAGTCGGCGGCAGGAGCGGCCGCGGGGGCCGGATCGCTGGGCGCCGGCGCCGCCACCTCGGGCTGGGGCCGGCGGCCGATGAGGCTGGCCAGGATGATGCCCAGTTCGTAGAGCAGCCACAGGGGCACCGCCAGCATGATCTGGGAAAGCACGTCGGGCGGGGTGAACACGGCGCCGATGATGAAGGCGCCGACAATGACGTAGGGCCGCCATTCCTTCAGCTTGGCGATATCCACCAGGCCGATGCGCACCAGGACGATGACGATCACCGGCACCTCGAAAGTGACGCCGAAGGCGACGAAGGTGGACAGGACGAAGGACAGGTACTTGTCGATGTCCGTCATCCAGGCCACCCCTTCCGGCGCCACCTTGGCCATGAAGCCGAATACCGTGGGGAACACCAGGAAATAGGCGAAGGCCATGCCGCTGAAGAAGAGCAGCACGGAGGCGAAGACCAGGGGCAACACTAGCCGCTTCTCGTGGGAATAGAGGCCGGGGGCGACGAAGGCCCAGGCCTGGAACAGCACATAGGGCAGGGCGATGAGGAAGGCCACCATCAGGGTGATCTTCATCGGCACCAGGAACACGCCCACCACGTCGGTAGCGATCATCTGGCCGCCGACGGGCAGGGAGGCCAGCAGGGGGTTGGCCAGCAGGGTGTAGAGTTCCCGGGACCAGGGGAAGAGGCAGACGAAGACCACCAGCACGGCCAGCAGGGCCCGGATCAGGCGGTCCCGCAGCTCCACCAGGTGGGAGAGGAAGGATTCTTCGGCGGCGCCGCTCTCTTGGCTGTCGAGACTCATGGGGGCAATCAGGCTTTCGGCGCCTCAGCCGGGGCGGCTGCGGCAGCTTCCGCGGCAGGCGCAGCGGCGGCGGGCGGTGGTACTTCCGCTGCCGCCACCGTTTCGGCCGGCGGCTGGATGGCGTTGTTGAGGGACTGCTCCGTGCTGGAGAGCCCCTGCTGAATGGAATTTTCGAAACTGCGGGCCGAATCCTGCACCTGGGTCTGCAGCTTCTTCAGTTCTTCCAGCTGCATTTCCCGGTTGATGTCGGACTTCACGTCATTCACGTAACGCTGCAGACGCCCAAGCAGATGGCCGGCCGTGCGCGCCACCTTGGGCAGGCGCTCGGGGCCGATGACGATCAGCGCCACCACGGCGATGACGATTAGCTCGGAAAAACCGATATCAAACATAGGTCAGGCAACCAGGAAAAAGGAAACCGGGGCCGGGGAGACAGACGATCTCCGCCAATCCCCGGCCGGAGGGACGGTTCAGGACTTGGTCTTTTCCTTGACCTCGCCCTCGATGGTCTGGCCGCCGGCGACCTGCTGGGGCGGCGTGGTGCCGCCTTCGGCGGTGCCTTCCTTGATGCCGTCCTTGAAGCCCTTCACCGCGCCGCCCAGGTCCTGGCCGATATTGCGCAGTTTCTTGGTGCCGAAAACCAGCATGACGATCACCAGAACGATGAGCCAGTGCCAAATGCTAAAGCTACCCATATCAGTCTCCTTGAATTCGTTTCAGCATCGGCCCCACGGGAGCGTCGCCCCCGACGATGTGGGCGTGCAGGTGCGGTACTTCCTGCTGGCCGATGCGGCCGGTGTTGATGATGACGCGGAAGCCCTCGGGGCTGCCTTGATCGACCGCAATTTTGTTGGCCACCGCCAGCAGGCGCCCCAGCACCGGCGCATCGGCCTCGCTGGCATGGGCCAGGGATTCGATGTGGCGCTTGGGAATCACCAGCACATGGACCGGCCGCAAGGGATTGATGTCGTGGAAGGCGAACACGTGCTCGTCCTCGTACACCTTGCGCGAGGGAATCTCGCCGCGCACGATCTTGCAGAAAATGCAGTTGTCCATATCAGGTCCGGATGGCTTGAAAAATCGCGGGGAGCCGCATCATTTCGTGCGGGAAGCCTTTTCGTCAATCCCGGAAATACCCTCACGACGGCGCATTTCCTGGGACACGTCCTCGATGGACAGGCCGTAGAAGGCCAGCAGCACCAGGATGTGGTAGATGACGTCGGTGGATTCCCAGACGATGTTGAGGCGCTTGCCTTCCTTGCCGGCCATGATCAGCTCGGCGCATTCCTCGCCGATCTTCTTCAGGATGGAGTCCGGGCCCTTGGAAAAGAGCTGGGCGGTGTAGGAAGTCTCCGGGTCCGCGTTGCGGCGGGAAGCCAGGGTGTCGGAGAGGCGATGCAGGATGTCGTGAGTGCTCATTTTGCGTAAATTTCCTTCGGGTCTTTGAGAACCGGGTCGGCCGGAATCCAGCGATCGCCTTCCCGCCGGTAGAAGAAACAGCTTTCGCGGCCGGTGTGGCAGGCGATGCCGCCTTCCTGCTCGACGCTGAGCAGGACCACATCGCCGTCGCAGTCGGCGCGCATTTCCTTGACGTGCTGGAAGTGGCCCGATTCCTCGCCCTTGCGCCAGACCTTGTTGCGGGAACGGCTCCAGTAGGTGGCGCGGCCGGTACGGGCGGTTTCTGCCAGGGTTTCCCGGTTGGCGTAGGCGAACATGATGACGCGGCCGCTGGCGGCGTCCTGGGCGATCACCGGAATGGTGCCGTCGGCGCCGAACTTGAGGGCGTCCAGCCAGGACAGGGAGGGATCGAGATCGTGGCTCATGGTTTGCCTAGAGGCGCACCTCGATGCCCCGGTCGCGCATGTATTCCTTGGCCTGGCGCACCGTGTATTCGCCGAAGTGGAAGATGGAGGCGGCCAGCACCGCATCGGCACCGCCCTGGGTGACGCCGTCGGCCAGGTGCTGCAGGTTGCCGACGCCGCCGGAGGCGATCACGGGAATGGCCACCGCATCGGAGACCGCCCGGGTCAGGGCCAGGTCGAAGCCGTTCTTGGTGCCGTCCCGGTCCATGGAGGTGAGCAGGATCTCGCCGGCGCCCCGGGTCGCCACATCCTTGGCCCAGGTCACCACGTCGATGCCGGTGTTGTTGCGGCCGCCGTGGGTGAACACGCACCACTGGCCCGGCGCCGTCTGCTTGGCGTCGATGGCGACGACGATGCACTGGGAGCCCACCTTGGCCGAGGCGTCGGACACCAGGTCCGGATTCTGCACGGCGGCAGTGTTCATGGAGACCTTGTCGGCGCCGGCGTTGAGCAGGCGGCGCACGTCCTCCACCTTGCGCACGCCACCGCCCACCGTCAGGGGGATGAACACCTGGGAGGCGCAGGCCTCGATGATGTGCAGGATGATGTCGCGCTGGTCGGAGCTGGCGGTGATGTCGAGGAAGGTGACTTCGTCGGCGCCCTGCTCGTCGTAGCGGCGGGCGATTTCCACCGGGTCACCGGCATCCCGCAGTTCGACGAAATTGGTGCCCTTGACGACGCGACCGGCGGTCACGTCCAGGCAGGGGATGATGCGTTTGGCCAGCGCCATTACTTGCCGGCCTTGTCTGCTGCTTCCTGGGCCGCCTTGAAGTCCAGGGAGCCGTCGTAGATGGCCCGGCCGGCGATGGTGCCGACCACGCCTTCGCCTTCCACTTCGCACAGCTTGCGGATGTCGTCCAGGTTGGAGAGGCCGCCGGAGGCGATGACGGGAATCTTCAGGGCCTGGGCCAGCTTCACCGTGGCTTCGATATTGATGCCGGAGAGCATGCCGTCGCGGCCGATGTCGGTGTAGATGATGGATTCGACACCGTAGTCCTCGTACTTCTTGGCCAGGTCGATAACGTCGTGGCCGGTCAGCTTGGACCAGCCGTCCACCGCCACCTTGCCGTCCTTGGCATCCAGGCCGACGATGATGTGGCCGGGGAAGGCGACGCAGGCGTCATGCAGGAAACCAGGATTCTTCACCGCGGCGGTGCCGATGATGACGTAGGTGAGGCCGGCATCGAGGCAGCGCTCGATGGTGTCCAGGTCGCGAATGCCGCCGCCCAGTTGCACCGGAATCTCGTCGCCCACTTCCTTGAGGATGGCCTTGATGGCCCCCTGGTTCTTCGGCTGGCCGGCAAAGGCGCCGTTGAGGTCCACCAGGTGCAGGCGGCGGGCGCCCTGGTCCAGCCAGTGGCGGGCCTGCTCGGCGGGAGACTCGGAAAAGACGGTCGCCTCTTCCATCAGGCCTTGCTTGAGACGGACGCACTGGCCGTCCTTCAGGTCAATCGCGGGAATGATCAGCATGATCGCGAATACGTAGAGAGAGTAAGTCGGAGGGGATGCCGGCGGCCGTCAGGGCTGCCAGCGGATGAAGTTGCGCAGCAGGGCGAGGCCGTCGCGGGCGCTCTTTTCCGGGTGGGACTGGATCGCAAAAATATTATCCCGGGCCACCGCACAGGTAAAGGGGATGCCGTAGTCGGCTGTGCCCGCCACCACGGCCGGGTCTTCCGGGGTCACGTAGTAGCTGTGCACGAAGTAGAAGCGGGCGCCGTCCTCGATGCCTTCCCACAGGGCGTGGGGCCGGGTGTGGCGCACCTGGTTCCAGCCCATGTGGGGCACCTTGAGGCGGCTGCCGTCGGCGGCCACCATCTTGTCGGCGGGGAAACGGCGCACCTGGCCGGCGAAAACGCCCAGGCCGGGCACGTCGCCCTCTTCACTGTGCTCGAAGAGCATCTGCAGGCCGATGCAAATGCCGAGGAAGGGCTTGTCCTTGGCGGCCTGCAGCACGGCGGGGCGCAGGCCCCGGGCGTCCAGTTCGGCCATGCAGTCGGGCATGGCGCCCTGGCCGGGGAAGACCACCCGCTCGGCGGCGGCGACCACCGCCGGATCGGCGGTGACCACCACTTCCCTGCCTTCGGCCACGTGCTCCAGGGCCTGCCAGACGGAGCGCAGGTTGCCCATGCCGTAGTCGATGACGGCGATCTTGCCCATTACAGCGCCCCCTTGGTGGAGGGAATGACGCCGGCAGTGCGCGGGTCCGGGCTCACCGCCATGCGCAGGGCGCGGGCGAAGGCCTTGAACACGGTCTCGCACTGGTGGTGGGCGTTCTCGCCGCGCAGGTTGTCCACGTGCAGGGTGATGAAGGCATGGTTCACCAGGCCCTGGAAGAATTCGTGCACCAGTTCCGTATCCAGGGTGCCGAGCATGGCCCGCTTGAAGTCCACATGGAACTCCAGGCCGGGGCGGCCGGAAAGGTCCACCACGACGCGGGACAGGGCTTCGTCCAGGGGCACGTAGGCGTGGCCGTAGCGGGTCAGGCCCTTCTTGTCGCCCAGGGCCTGGGTGAGGGCCTGGCCGATGGCGATGCCGATGTCTTCCACCGTGTGGTGACCGTCGATGTGCAGGTCGCCCTTGGCCTCCACCTCCAGATCGATCAGGCCGTGGCGGGCGATCTGGTCCAGCATGTGGTCGAGGAAGGGAATGCCGGAATTGAGCTTGGCACAGCCGGTGCCGTCCAGATTGAGACGGACCGTGATCTGGGTTTCGAGGGTATTTCGGGAAACTTCGGCTTGCCGCATGGGAGCACCGTTGAATGGGTAAGTCGGAAACAGCGGCCATGATACCATTTCAGCCCTGCACCAGCCGTGGCGGTGTGCCCTTTCGCGCCGCCCGCCCCATCCACTTTTCCCTGATCCGTCCGGCCATGAGCAAATTCTGGAGCCCCCTGGTAAATCGCCTCACCCCCTACGTTCCCGGGGAGCAGCCCAAGCTGCCCAATCTGGTGAAGCTGAACACCAACGAAAATCCCTACCCGCCCTCCCCCAAGACCGTAGCCGCCATGCAGGCGGAAATCGGCCATGACGGCGCCAGCCTGCGCCTCTACCCGGACCCCAGCGCCGACCGGCTGAAGGAGGCGGTGGCCGCCTTCTACGGCGAATTCGGCATCGGCGCCAGGCAGGTCTTCGTCGGCAACGGCTCCGACGAGGTGCTGGCCCACGTTTTCATGGCCCTGCTGCAACATGACGCCCCCCTGCTCTACCCGGACATCAGCTACAGCTTCTACCCGGTCTATGCCGGCCTCTACGGCATTAGCGCCGAAACCGTGGCCCTGGACGGGGATTACGGCATCGACCTTTCCGCCTACCGCCGCGCCAACGGCGGCATCATCTTCCCCAATCCCAACGCTCCCACCGGCCGCCTGCTGCCCCTGGGAGAGATCGAGGCCCTGCTGACGGCCAATACGGAATCGGTGGTGGTGGTGGATGAGGCCTACGTGGACTTCGGCGGTGACACGGCCATCGCCCTGGTGAACCGTTTCCCCAACCTGCTGGTGGTGCACACCCTGTCCAAGTCCCGCTCCCTGGCGGGCCTGCGGGTGGGCTACGCAGTGGGCCACCCGGACCTGATCGAGGCCCTGGAACGGGTCAAGAACAGCTTCAACTCCTACCCCCTGGACCGTATCGCCATCGCCGGCGCCGTGGCCGCCCTGGAGGACCGGGCCTGGTTCGACCGCACCCGCAATGCGGTGATCGCCAGCCGGGAACAGCTGGTGAGCGATCTCACCCTGCTCGGCTTCCAGGTCCTGCCCTCCGCCGCCAACTTCGTCTTCGCCCGCCACCCGGGCCGGGACGGCGCCGAGCTAGCCCAGGCCCTGCGCCAGCGCAGCATCATCGTGCGCCACTTCAAGGCGCCGCGCATCGACCAGTTCCTGCGCATCACCATCGGCACCGACGAGCAGTGCGGCGCCCTGGTGGCAGCCCTCAAGGAAATCCTCGGCTAAGTCGCCGGCGCTTCGAAAACAAAAGGCCCGTCCAGCTGGACGGGCCTTTTGTTTTCCCCTTGCCCTACGAGGCAGCAGGGACGGCACTCTCCACCACGGCATGGCCGGAAGGCGCGCAGATATTACCTCTCCAGCCACCGCTCCCGGACCGCCTCACACCCAGCCCAGCAAGCCCGCCACACCGCCCAGGCCGATCAGCCACAGGGGGTGCCACTTGGTCTTGAGCAGGGCGGCGGCCGTCAGGCCGGCCAGCAGCACCCCGCCCCAGCCCAGGCCGGCCGCCTGGCCGATGAGGAAGGCGGCGGCGAAAACCAGGCCCACCGCCAGGGGTGCCACTCCCAGCTGCACCGACTGCTGCCAGCGGGCACCGGCGAAGCGGTGCCAGTGCTGCATCAGCAGGTAGATCATGATGCCCGTGGGCAGCACCATGCCCAGGGAAGCGGCCAGGGCGCCGGGCACGCCCGCCACCTCCCAGCCGATCAGGCTCACCACCAGGCCGTTGGGGCCGGGGGCGGCCTGGGCGATGGCGTAGAGATGGGTGAAGGTGGCATCGTCCAGCCAGTGCTTTTCCAGCACCACCACCCGGTGCATTTCCGGCAGCAGGGCCGAGGCGCCGCCGAAGGCGACGCAGAAGAGCAGGGCGAACTGGAAGAAGAGGTCGGCCAGGAGGCTCACGGCGCCCCCTTGCGTTTCAGGTGGGCGTAGGCGACGCCGGCGGCAAGCGCCAGCAAGGCCACCATGACGATGGGCATGGGCCAGCGCAGCAGGGCCACGGCGACGAACACCGCCAGGGTGAAGGGCAGGAACAGGCGCTTCACCTGCAAGGCCAGGCCCATGCGCAGGGCGGTGCCGAAGAGCAGGCCGCAGCCCACCGCCGCCACGCCCCGCAACAGGCCCTGGACCTGGGGCAGCTGGCCGTAGCGGTCATAGAGCAGGCCCAGCAGCAGCACGATCAGCAGGGGGCCGCCGAAGAGGCCGCTCACCGCGGCGATGGCGCCGCGGATGCCCTGGTAGCGGGAGCCCACGGCGATGGAGAGGTTGGCCACATTGGGCCCGGGCAGGAACTGGCACAGGCCCAGCAGGGAATTGAATTCCTCCGCCGTCAGCCAGCGCCGCTCCTCCACCAGCATGCGCCGGGCAAAGGGCAGGACGCCGCCGAAACCGGAAATGCCGACGGAGGAAAAGCCGAGAAACAGCTGCCTGCACGTGACAGGGGCGGGAGAGTTGCCTCCCCCGCCCCCGGGCTGTTCCTGTGCGCCGGCCTCAGGCATCGAGACGGTAGCGGGCCGACTGGGCGTGGGCCGGCAGGCCCTCCCCGTCCGCCAGGGTGGCGGCGATGCGGCCCAGGGTCTGGGCCCCGGCCCGGGACACCCGGATCAGGCTGGTGCGCTTCTGGAAGTCGTAGACCCCCAGGGGCGAGGAGAAGCGGGCGCTGCCGGAGGTGGGCAGCACGTGGTTGGGGCCGGCGCAGTAGTCGCCCAGGGACTCGGAGGTGTAGGGGCCGATGAAGATGGCGCCGGCATGGTGAATCTTCTCCACCCAGGCATCGGGCTCGGCCAGGGACAGCTCCAGGTGTTCCGGGGCCACCCGGTTGGCCATGGCCACGGCCTCTTCCAGATCCCGCACCAGGATCAGGGCGCCCCGGTTTTCCAGGGAGGTGCGGATCACGTCGCGGCGCGGCATGGTGGGCAGCAGCTTGTCGATGCTGGCCTGCACCTTCTCGATGTAGGCGGCGTCGGGGCAGATCAGGATGGACTGGGCCAGCTCGTCGTGTTCGGCCTGGGAGAAGAGGTCCATGGCCACCCAGTCCGGGTCCGTGGAGCCGTCGGCCAGCACCAGGATCTCGGAGGGGCCGGCCACCATGTCGATGCCGACGATGCCGAACACCCGGCGCTTGGCGCAGGCCACGTAGGCGTTGCCCGGACCGACGATCTTGTCCACCTGGGGCACGGTTTCGGTGCCGTAGGCCAGGGCGGCCACGGCCTGGGCGCCGCCGATGGTGAAGACGCGATCCACGCCGGCCAGACAGGCGGCCGCCAGCACCAGGGCGTTATGCTCGCCGCCGGGGGTGGGCACCACCATGATCAGTTCCTTGACCCCCGCCACCTTGGCCGGCAGGGCGTTCATCAGCACCGAGGAGGGATAGGCGGCCTTGCCGCCGGGCACGTAGAGGCCGACCCGGTCCAGGGGCGTCACCATCTGGCCGAGCATGGTGCCGTCGGCTTCGGTGTAGGTGAAGCCGGCACCCAACTGGCGCTCGTGGTAGGTGCGGATGCGCTGGGCAGCCGCTTCCAGGGCGGCCCGGCGCTCGGCGGGGAGGCCGTCCAGGGCGGCCTGCAGCTCGGCCTTGGGCAGCTCCAGGGCGGCCATGCCGGCAACGGAGAGACGGTCGAAGCGGTTGGTGTATTCCACCACTGCGGCGTCGCCCCGGGCCTTGACGTCGGCCAGGATGCCGACCACGGTCTTTTCGATGTTCTCGTCCTGGGCGCCCTCGAAGGCCAGCAGTTCATCGAGGCGCTGCTGGAAATCGGCGTCGGCGCTGTTCAGGCGCTTGATGTTCACGCTGCTCATGCATTCTTCTCCACGGCCTGGGTAAAGGCGTCCAGGATGGGACCGAGGATTTCCCGCTTAAGTTTCAGGGAAGCCTGGTTGACGATGAGACGGGAGGAGATGTCCATGATGTGTTCCACCTCCACCAGGTTGTTGGCCTTCAGGGTGCCGCCGGTGGACACCAGGTCCACGATGGCGTCCGACAGGCCGGCCAGGGGCGCCAGTTCCATGGAGCCGTAGAGCTTGATGAGGTCCACGTGCACGCCCTTGGCAGCAAAATGCTCCCGGGCGATCTTGGTGTACTTGGTGGCGATCTTCAAACGGGCGCCCTGGCGTACGGCATGCTCGTAGTCGAAGCCGGCGGGAACGGCCACGCTCATGCGGCACTTGGCGATCTTCAGGTCCAGGGGCTGGTACAGGCCGGCACCGCCGTGCTCGATCAGCACGTCCTTGCCGACCACGCCGAGGTCGGCGGCACCATGCTGGACGTAGGTCGGCGCATCGGTGGCGCGGACGATCACCACCCGCACGTCGGGGCGGTTGGTGCCGATGATCAGCTTGCGGGAGGTTTCGGGATTTTCGGCGGGCACGATGCCGGCCGCCGCCAGCAGGGGCAGGGTTTCTTCGAAGATGCGGCCCTTGGAGAGGGCGATGGTAATGCCGTTCACGGCGTTTTCCCGGGGCAAAAGAAGGCATTTTACCGTATCGCCGCCCCGCCTTGGACCATGCTTCTTGGGCCGCGGCCGGGCTTATGGTAAAAGCATGACCTTCCCCCGCCTCCGGACTGCCCATGAGCGCCATCATCTACGCCCTTTCCGCCAACGCCGGCATCGCCGCCTCCAAGGCCGTGGCAGCCGCCTACACCGGCTCCTCCGCCATGCTGGCCGAAGCCGTGCACTCCGCCGCCGACTGCGCCAACCAGCTGCTGTTGCTGCTGGGCATCAGGCAGGCCAGGCGGGAACCGACGCCGGACCACCCCCTGGGCTTCGGCAAGGCCACCTACTTCTGGTCCTTCATGGTGGCCATCATGCTCTTCTCCCTGGGCGGCGCCTTTTCCATCTACGAGGGCGTGCACAAGCTGTCCCACCCGGAGCCCCTGGCAAATCCCTGGGTCGCCATCATCGTCCTGGGCGTCGGCGTGCTGCTGGAAGCCTGGTCCCTGCGCGGCTGCATCCACGAAATCCGCGAGAAGGCGGGCGACATGCCGCTTTGGCGCTATTTCCGCGACAGCCGGGAGTCGGAGCTGATCGTGGTCATGGGCGAGGACATCGCCGCCCTGGCCGGCCTGACCCTGGCCCTGGGCGCCATCCTGCTTTCCCTGGCCACCGGCAATCCGGCTTTCGACGCCTGGGGCAGCATCGCCGTCGGCGCCCTGCTGGTGGTGGTGGCCATCGGCGTCGGCCTGGAGGTGAAGGCCCTGCTCATCGGCCAAAGCGCCGAGCCCGCCGCCCATGCGGCCATGGAGCAGTGGCTGCGGCAGCGCCCGGAGGTGGAAACCCTCTACAACCTGATCTCCTTCCAGATGGGCAGCTACCTCTTCGTCGCGGTGAAGGCCCGCATGGCCGAACAGCAGAGTGCCAGCGGCCTCATCGACCAGATCAATGCGGTGCAGGACGCCCTCAAGGCATCCTTCCCGGACGTGCGCTGGGTCTTCTTCGAACCGGACGACAAGGGCTAGGGCCGCGCCCCGCCCTCCGCCGGCTCAGGCCAGGGCCGCAGCTTCGGCCTCGTCCTGGGTCAGTTCCTCGGGCAGGCAGCCGACGGGCGGACCGAGCACCCCGTCCGTGCCTTCGAAGCGCACCAGGATGATTTCCTGGCGCATGTCGGCCGCGGCGGCGCCGATCTGCACCACCACGCCGCGGCTTCCCGGCCGGGCGAAGACCGCATCTTCCGGCTGCTCGGGCACGCCGCCGTCGTTCTGGATGGTTTCCCGGGCGAAAATCACGTCGCCGATGTTGAGGTAGTTGGGCATGGGCTTTCTCCATTGAGGACAGTCCCATCCAGCAATCTTGATGCCTGAACGAAATCCCTTGTTTTTCATGCAGTTAAAAAAAGCCCCGTTGTCGCATGCACGACAACGGGGCTTTTTTGTCGGGGAACGGCGGTTCAGCGCACCCGGCGCACGCTGGCTCCCAGCTTGGAAAGCTTCTCCTCGATGCGCTCGTAGCCCCGGTCCAGGTGATAGATGCGCTCGATCAGGGTCTCGCCCTTGGCCACCAGGGCGGCGATGACCAGGGAGGCGGAGGCCCGCAGGTCGGTGGCCATCACCGTGGCCCCTTCCAGCTGGGGCACGCCCTTGACCACCGCGGTGTTGCCGTTGATGTCGATGGCGGCGCCCAGGCGGGCCAGTTCCACCGCATGCATGAAGCGGTTCTCGAAAATGGTCTCGCGGATGGTGGCGGCGCCGTCGGCCACGGTGTTGAGGGCCATGAACTGGGCCTGCATGTCCGTGGGGAAGGCGGGATAGGGGGCGGTGCGGATGCTGACGGCCTTGAGGCGGGCCGGGGCCTTGAGGCTGATGGCGTCGCGCTCGGTCTGGATGTCGCAGCCGGCGTCCATGAGCTTGTCGATGACCGCGTCCAGATAGGCGGAGGAGGTGCGGGTCAGACGCACCTCACCGCCGGTGGCGGCGGCGGCACAGAGGTAGGTGCCGGTCTCGATGCGGTCCGGCATGATGCGGTGAGTGGCGCCGTGGAGCTTGTCCACGCCCTGGATGCGGATGACGTCGCTGCCGGCGCCGGAGATGCGGGCGCCCATGGAGATGAGGCAGTTGGCCAGATCCACCACTTCCGGTTCCCGGGCGGCGTTCTCGATGACGGTTTCGCCCTCGGCCAGCACGGCGGCCATCATCAGGTTCTCGGTGCCGGTGACGGTGACCATGTCGGTGCAGATGCGGGCGCCCTTGAGGCGGCTGGCCTTGGCATGGATGTAGCCGTGCTCCACCTTGACCTCGGCCCCCATGGCCTGCAGGCCCTTGATGTGCTGGTCCACCGGCCGGGCACCGATGGCACAGCCGCCGGGCAGGGACACCTTGGCCTCGCCGCAGCGGGCCACCAGGGGGCCCAGCACCAGCACGGAGGCGCGCATGGTCTTGACCAGGTCGTAGGGAGCCACCGGGTTGTTGAGGCCCTTGGCGTCCAGGACCACGCCGTCGGCGCCGTCCAGTGTCACTTCCAGGCCCATCTGGCCGAGCAGGCCGAGCATGGTGGAGACGTCGTTGAGGTGGGGCAGGCTGGACAGGCGCAGGGGCTCGGCCGACAGCAGGGAGGCGCAGAGGATGGGCAGGGCCGCATTCTTGGCGCCGGAAATGGCCACTTCGCCGCGCAGGGGCGTGCCGCCCTGGATGAGGAGCTTATCCACGCTGGGCCTCCCATTCTTCCGGGGTGAAGGTCTTGAAGGAGAGGGCGTGGATTTCGCCGCTGTCCAGCCGGTCCTTGATGGTCTGGTAAACCCGTTGCTGGCGCTGCACCCGGCTCTTGCCGGCGAACTCGGCGCTGACGATCACCGCTTCAAAGTGATGGCCGTCCCCGTCGATCCGGATGTGGTCGCAGGGCAATCCCTCCTGGATGTAGGTTTGGATGTCTTCGGGTCTTACCATGGGTCAGGCTCTCAATTTGTAGCCCCGCTTGAGCAGGGCCAGGGTCAGCGCGGTGAGCGCGGCAAAGCAGACGGACACCACCAGCAGGCTTTGTTGCGGAGCGGCGTCGGAAACGCCGAAGAAGCCGTAGCGGAAACCGTCGATCATATAGAACACGGGGTTGAAATGGGACACCTGCTGCCAGAAGGGCGGCAGGCTGTGAATGGAGTAGAAGACGCCGGAGAGCATGGTCAGCGGCATGATCAGGAAGTTCTGGAAGGCCGCCAGCTGGTCGAACTTGTCGGCCCAGATGCCGGCGATCATGCCCAGAGCCCCCAGCATGGCGCCGCCGAGCACGGCAAAGGCCAGGGCCCACAGGGGATGGGCCAGTTGCAGGGGGGCGAAGGCCAGCGTCATCAGCAGCACCCCCAGCCCCACCACCACGCCCCGGGCCAGGGCCGCCAGGACGTAGGCGAGGAAAAACTCGCCGTAGGCGATGGGCGGCAGCAGCACGAATACCACGCTGCCGGTGACCTTGGATTGGATCAGGGACGAGGAGGAATTGGCGAAGGCGTTCTGCAGCACCGACATCATCACCAGCCCGGGCACCAGGAAAGCGGTGTAGGTGACGCCGTGGATACGGGTGTTTTCATCCAGCACGTGGGCGAAGATGAGCAGGTACAACAGGGCCGTCAGCACCGGTGCCGCCACGGTCTGGAAACCGACCTTCCAGAAACGCAGCACTTCCTTGTAGAACAGGGTACGAAAGCCCAGCATCATGGCTGCACCGCCTCCCGGCTGACTTCGCCGCGCATCAGGCGAACGAAGACTTCTTCGAGGTCCGGCTCGTCCAGCTTCAGGTCGGCGACGCCGCAACCTGCCTGGCGCAGGTCGGCCAGCACCTGTTCCAGTTCGGCAAAGCCCGCCAGACGTAGACGGCAGACGGCCCCCTCCCGGGACAGCAGGCGCGGCACCAAGGCTGCGGGCAGGTCACCCTGGCCCAGGCGCAGGGTCAGGGTGTGGCCGGAAAACTGGCGCAACAGGCTGGCCGTCTCATCCAGAGCCACCAGCTGCCCCTGCTTGAGCATGCCGATGCGGCCGCACAGGGTTTCCGCCTCTTCCAGGTAATGGGTGGTGAGGATGATGGTGTGGCCCTCGCCGTTGAGGCGGCGGATGAATTCCCACAGCCCCTGGCGCAGCTCCACATCGACGCCGGCCGTGGGTTCGTCAAGGACGATCACCGGCGGCCTGTGCACCAGGGCCTGGGCCACCAGCACGCGCCGCTTCATGCCACCGGAGAGACGGCGCATGTTGGTATCGGCCTTGGCGGTGAGGTCCAGGTTTTCCAGAATCTCGTCGATCCAGGCATCGTTGTTGCGGATGCCGAAATAGCCGGACTGGATGCGCAGGGTTTCGCGCACGGAAAAGAAGGGGTCGAAAACCAGCTCCTGGGGCACCACGCCCAGCAGGCGCCGGGCCTCCCGATAGTCGGCCACCACGTCGCGGCCGAGCACCCGGACGCTGCCGGCATCAGGCCGGGCCAGGCCGGCAAGGCAGGAAATCAGCGTGGTCTTGCCGGCGCCGTTGGGCCCCAGAAGGCCGAAGAACTCGCCCTCGGCGATTTCCAGGGAGACTCCGGCCAGGGCCTGCAGGGAGCCGAAGCGCTTGGCGACACGATCGAAGTGGACAGCAGTGCCCATGGGATTCCGGGCGACAGGCTCAGGCCAGGGGCAGGAGGTCGGAAATACCGTACAGCTCCGCCAGGCTCAACAGGCCGGCGGGAGGCGCAACGATATCCAGCTGACGGCCCTGGGTCTGGGCACGGCGCAGCCAGGCGAAGAGCAGGGTCAGGGCCGAGGAATCGGCCTCGGTCACGGCGGACAGATCGACCCGGGTTAGCCCGGGCGTGGCGGCCAGGGCATCCTGGCCCTGGGCCAGGAGTTCCCGTGCATTGGCAATCACCATGGGGGCGGTCACCCTCAGGGTGGAACCTTCAATGGAGATCATCACTTCTTACCGGCGGCAGCGGCTTCCAGGCCCTTGTTCTTGGCAGCCAGGGTGCTGATCAGGCCATCGACGCCATTGGCGCGAATTTCCTGGGTGAAGGATTCGCGGTAGTTGGTCACCAGGGAAACGCCGGCCACCACCACGTCATAGACCTTCCAGCCGTCTGCCTGCTTGTCCAGGGCGTAGTCCAGGCCGATATGCTTGCCGTTGGTCTGGTGCACCAGGGTGCGCACGGTCACGTCGGTTTCGCCGGCCTGCATCTTGAAGGGCTTGTACTCGACGGTCTGATCCTTGTAGGCGGTCAGGGCGTTGGAATAGGTACGCACCAGCAGGATGCGGAATTCATTGGTCAGCCGGGTCTTCTGCTCGGCGCTGGTCTTGGACCACTCGCGGCCCAGGGCCAGGGCGGTCATGCGGGTGAAGTTGAAGTGAGGCAGCACCTTGGTTTCCACCAGGTCGATGGCCTTCTTGGTGTTGCCGTTCTGCAGGTCCTTGTCGGCGCGGACCACGGCCAGCACCTCATCGGTCACTTTCTTGACCAGCACATCGGGGGCCATGTCGTCGGCGAAAACGGGAGCGGACAGGAGACCGAAGCTGAGAATGGTGAAAAGGACACGAATGGCTTTCATGGCGCAATCTCTCTAATTGGGAAGCGGATTTTAACTTAGGGGGGAGCACAAAGACATACCCCGCCTGGCGGCGGGGTATGGTCAGGAGGGGGAAGACTCAGTCCTCAAGCTTTTCCCGGGGCGGGTTGCCGTCGTAAACCAGGCTCTTGCGGCGCTGCAGGTAGGCATCGCGCATATAGGTGTACTTGTCCAAGGCGGCATCGTCGATGACCTTCTCCGCCGGCAGCAGGGAAGCGCGGGTATCCACCAGGCGCAGCACGGCCAGGCTGTTGCGGGTCGGCACGTGATCCACGTTCCATACCGGATCAACAGCCACATCCACCACGTAACCGGCGGTATCACGCACGGTGCGGGAGCCGATGAACGGCCACACCACGTAGGCGCCTTCGCCCACACCCCAGCGGCCGAAGGTCTGGCCGAAGTCCTCGTCATGCTTTTCCAGACCGGCGGGCGTGGCCACATCGAACACGCCCAGGACGCCGATGGTGGTATTCAGCAGGAAGCGGCCGGCATCGGAGGCGGCGTCGGCGGGCTTGCCCTGCAGCAGGTTGTTCACGGCGATGAAGACGTCGGCGATGTTGCCGAAGAAGTTGCCGACCCCGGTCTGCACCGGCTGGGGCAGAACGTAGTCGTAGCCCTGGGCCACCGGCTTGATGATGGCCTTGTCCAGGCCGTCATTGAAGGAGAACATGGCCCGATTGAAACCTTCCAGGGGATCCTTGGGGTTGTTGGCGGTGCTGGCACAGCCGGAGAGTCCGGCCAGCAAAGCCGTGGCTAACGCGAACATACCGAAACGCTTGGCTACCTTTTTATCCACTTTTGTCCCTCGAAATATCGATAGTTAGTTATTTGTGCGTCGCGCCAAGCATGCCAGAGGAATGAAGCCATGGCAAAACCGGCTTACTTCTTGTCCTGTCCTTCGGATGCCTTGTTGAACAGGAACTGGCTGATCAGTTTCTCCAGCACCACCGCCGACTGGGTCTTGGAGATGGAGTCGCCGGGGGAGAGCATTTTCTCGTCCCCGCCCACATCCAGCCCGATGTACTGCTCACCAAGCAGGCCGGAAGTCAGGATCGAAGCGAAAGTATCCTTCGGAAACTTAAAACGGGTATCCACCGTCATGGTCACCACGGCTTCGTAGGTCTGGGGATCGAAATGGATTTCCGACACCCGACCCACCACCACACCGGCACTTTTCACCGGACCGCGGACCTTCAGGCCCCCGATATTATCAAACTTGGCCTGCAGGACGTAGGTCTCGGCAAAGTTGGAACCGGACAGATTCCCCACTTTTAGTGCCAAAAACAACAGTGACAGGAAACCAATAGCGACAAAAACACCGACCCACAGGTCGAGCACCTTACGATTCATCAAGCCCCCCGGAACATAAACGAGGTGAGAACAACATCCAGCGCCAGGATAACCAGGGCCGACGTCACCACAGTGCGCGTGATCGCGCGAGAAACCCCCTCGGCGGTCGGCGCCGAGTCATAGCCTTCAAATACGGAAATCCACGACACGGCGGCACCGAACACCACGCTCTTGATGACGCCGTTGAGGATGTCTTCGCGGAAATCGACGGAAGCCTGCATCTGGGACCAGAAGGCGCCGTCATCGACGCCGATCAGCACCACGCCGACCAGCCAGCCGCCGAACACCCCCATGGCCGAGAACAGGGCCGCCAGGAAGGGCATGGAAATGACACCACCCCAGAAACGGGGCGCCACCACCCGGGCCAGGGGATTGACGGCCATCATGTCCATGGCCTTCAACTGCTCGGTGGCCTTCATCAGGCCGATTTCCGCCGTGATGGAGGAACCGGCCCGGGAGGCGAACAGCAGGGCCGCCACCACGGGGCCCAGCTCCCGCACCAGGGACAGGGCCACCAGGATGCCCAGAGCTTCGGAGGAACCGAAGCGCTGCAGGGTTTCATAGCCCTGCAGCCCCAGCACCATGCCGACGAAGAGGCCGGAAACGGTGATGATGAGCAGGGACAGCACGCCACTGAAATAGACTTCCCGGACCGTCAGGTTGGGCCGGGTCAGGCACTGGCCGGAATAACGCAGGACGGCCCAGAAGAAGCGGCTGGCAAAACCCAGCTGCCAGATACGATCCACCAGGCTGGCGCCCAGCCGACGCAACAAATCAGCCACGCACACCTCCCAGCAGGGAATCGGCCACGGACACCGCCGGGTAATGGAAAGGCACCGGGCCGTCGGCCTCGGCATGGACAAACTGATGCACGAAGGGGTCCCGGGAGGCCCGGATCTCGTCCGGCGTGCCCTGGGCCACGACCCGTCCGGCAGACATGAAGTAGATGTAGTCGACGATCTGCAGGGACTCCTGGATATCGTGGGTGACCATGATGGAGGTCGCTCCCAGGGCATCGTTGAGCTTGCGGATCAGCTGACCGATGACGCCCAGGGAAATGGGGTCGAGGCCGGTGAAGGGCTCGTCGTACATGATCAGCATGGGGTCCAGGGCCACCGCCCGGGCCAGGGCCACCCGGCGGGCCATGCCGCCGGAAAGCTCGTTCGGCATCAGCCCGGCGGCGCCGCGCAGGCCGACGGCCTGCAGTTTCAGCAGCACCATGTCGCGGATCAGCTCTTCCGGCAGATCGGTATGTTCCCGCATCTGGAAGGCCACGTTGTCGAACACGGACATGTCGGTGAACAGGGCGCCGAACTGGAACAGCATGCCCATGCGGCGGCGCAGGGCATAGAGTTCCCGGGTATTCATGCGGTGCACCGCATGGCCGGCCACCTTGACCTCGCCCGCACTGGGACGCAGCTGGCCGCCGATCAGGCGCAACAGGGTGGTTTTGCCGCAGCCACTGCCGCCCATGATGGCCACCACCTTGCCCTTGTGGAAGCTCATGTCGATGCCTTCCAGCACCTTGCGGGGGCCGGAATCGGTATCGTAGGCGAAGTTGAGGCCGCGTATTTCGACCAAACTCTCGGTCGGCACGGAAAATCCTTGCTGAAAAAACCAAAGGGGGCGATTTTAGCAGATAGACCCTGGGGCTCCGTGAAAAATTCCAGCGAAACTCCCGGGGAAGTGGCGTATTTTGGCCACATAAAGCGCTGCAAGCCCCCTTGCTGCCACCAATTTCGAGCGAACGAAAATGCCCGATAAAAGCGCCTTCCCCGCGGCATCGTCACGCCCCCTGCTGCTGATCGTGGACGACGACCCCCTGATCAGCGACACGCTGGCCTATTCCCTGGCGTCCTCGTTCGAAGTCCTCACCAGCCCCTCCCGCAGCCACTGTGCCAGCCTGCTGCGCCAACTGCGCCAGCCACCCGACCTGGCCCTGGTGGACCTGGGACTGCCTCCCCTGCCCCACCAGCCGGACGAAGGTTTTGCCCTCATCGGCGAACTGCTGGCCCTGTCGCCGGCCATGCGCATCCTGGTGCTTTCCGGCCAGGACGGGGAAGCCCACGGCCGCCACGCCCGCACCCTGGGAGCGGTGGACTTCATCGCCAAACCGGCCGACCCCGCCCTCCTGCGCCAGGCCCTGCTGAACAGCCTCACCTTCCGCGAGGCGGCCCCGGCCGATTCGCCCCTCCTGGGCCACAGCGAACCCATGGAGAAGCTGCGGGCCCAGATCCACCACTACGCCGACTCCCCGTTTCCGGTGCTGATCGAAGGCGAATCGGGCAGCGGCAAGGAAATCGTCGCCCACCAGCTGCACCTGGCCACCGGCCGCCGCGACAAGCCCTACCTGGCCCTCAACTGTGCCGCCATCTCGCCCACCCTGCTGGAGCCCACCCTGTTCGGCCACGCCAAGGGTGCCTTCACCGGGGCCGCCGGCGCCCGCAGCGGCTATTTCGAGGACGCGGCGGACGGCACCCTGTTTCTCGACGAAATCGGCGAACTGCCCCTGGAGCTGCAGCCCAAGCTGCTGCGGGTCCTGGAAAACGGCGAGTTCCAGCGGGTCGGCGAAACCCAGAGCCGCCGCAGCAACGCCCGCATCGTCGCCGCCACCAACCGGGACCTGAAAAGGGAGGTGCGCGAGGGACGCTTCCGGGCCGACCTCTACCACCGCCTCTCCGTATTCAGCATCCTGGTCCCGCCCCTGCGGGAAATGGGCCGGGACCGGCAGGAACTCCTGGAGCACTTCCGCCAGCGCTATGCCCAGCAGAGCCACCTCCCGCCTTTCCAGCTGGACGAGCCGGCCCGGGCCCTGTGGGATGGCTATGCCTTCCCCGGCAATGTGCGGGAGCTGCGCAACATCGTCATCCGCCTCACCGCCAAATACCCGGGCCAAACGGTGACGGCTGAACAGCTGGCCGGCGAACTGGACCTGCCCCAGCCCGATACTGGTCCCCGCCACGACCAGCCCGTGACACCCGACATCCGGGCCGCCCGGGAGCACCTGCAGCAGGCCCCGGCCGGTTTCGACCTGGACCAGCACCTGGCCCGCTGGGAAAAAGCCTATGTGGAGGCCGCCCTGCAGATCACCCAGGGCAACCTGAGCCAGGCAGCCCGCCTGCTCGGCATCAACCGCACCACCCTGCACGCCCGCCGGGACAGCCTGGAGCGCCTGCCCAGCCAGGACCAAGGAAACGAGGACCGCCATGTACCTTGAACACTACGGCCTGCGGGAGGCTCCGTTCCGCATCACCCCGCACACCGACTTCTTCTTTGCCGGCGGCAACCGGGGCGCCACCCTGGAAGCCCTGATCTACGCCATCAGCAACGACGAGGGCATCGTCAAGGTGACGGGCGAGGTGGGCAGCGGCAAGACCATGCTGTGCCGCATGCTGCTGGAAAAGCTGCCGGCCACGGTGGAGACGGTCTACCTGGCCAACCCCTCCTATTCCCGGGACGAGATTCTCCATGCCCTGGCAGCCGAGTTGCAGCTGGAGCTGCCCGAAGGACGCCCCTCCCTGCTGCTCAAGGCCCTGCAGGAACGCCTGCTGCAAAGCTATGCCGCCGGACGCCGGGTGGTGGTGCTGATCGACGAGGCCCATGCCATGCCGGGGGAAACCCTGGAAGAAATCCGCCTCCTCTCCAACCTGGAATCCTCCCGCCACAAGCTCCTGCAGATCGTCCTCTTCGGCCAGCCGGAGCTGGACGAGCGCCTGGCCCAGCCGGACCTGCGCCAGCTGAAGGAACGCATCACCCACAACTTCGGCCTGGAGCCCCTGCGCCGCACCGACATCGGCCCCTACCTGATGTTCCGCCTGCGGGCAGCGGGCTACCACGGGCCCGACATCTTCAGCCCGCGGGCCCTGCAGGACATCGATGCGGCTTCGGAAGGCCTCACCCGGCGCATCAACATCCTGGCCGACAAGGCCATGCTGGCCGCCTTCGCCGCCAACACCCACCTGGTGGACCAGCCCCAGGTCCAGGCCGCGGTGAAGGACGCCCAGTTCGCTCCCCTGCCGGCCGCCAACAAGGCAAGTCCCCTGCGCCCCATGCTGCTGGCCCTGCCCCTGGGCCTCGCCCTCACCCTCGGCGCCTACTGGGCAGGACGGCAAAGCGTCGCCGCCGACGCGGCGCCGCCCGCGGCTGCCGCCGCACCCACCGCCCAGACACCCGCCACCACGCCATCAGCGGCCGCCCCGGAAGCTGTCACAGCCCCCGAGGCAACGCCGGCGCCCCAGGAGCCAGCGGCAACCCCGGGGGCCGAATCCGCACCGGCGGAAACGCCGGCGGCCACCTCCGCCGCCCCGCTCCCCGCCGACCTGCCGCCAAACACCGGCCGCCTCACCCGGCAAGCCCTGGCGGCGCACCAGGCCTGGCTGCCCCAGGCCGACGACCGCCACTATGTGCTGCAACTGCTGGCGGTGAGGGGTTCCGCCACCCGGGAAGTGGAAGCCTTCCTGGCCCAGGCCGCCCGCGACCTGCCCCCCGGGACGCTGCGCGCCTACTACCGGACGGCGGCGGAGGGACCGCGCTGGGGCGTGACCTACGGCGACTTTCCGGACCGCAACAGCGCCGTGACGGCCCTGGCCGCCCTTCCCGAAGCCATCCGCAACACCCGCCCTTACCCGCGGCAGGTGCAGCGGCTACGTTAAAAAAAGGGAAAACAGGCGAAAAAGTGTGAGGAAAGCCCAATTTCCACCAAAAAAAACATGCTAGAGTGAATCGAAGCTTCAAAAATAATCAACGTTAAAACATAGCGTTACATAAGAACGGCCCCATAACGAGACAACCGATAAGGCCCGCCCCATGAAGCCTGCCCATTACGGCCCCCGCCCCGACGGCCTCCCGTCGTTGCCCAAGCATTTCCCCGTGCGCGCCCTGCTGGCAGCACTATCCCTGGGACTGCTCGGCGCCTGCGCCTCCCCCGTTGCCAAGGACCCCAGCAAGGCCCACCTGCAGGCGGACTCGGCGCCCGTGGTCAGCGGTGCCA
The DNA here is from genome assembly GCF_058809525.1 of Azospira sp. MPR-LB4. Lineage (NCBI taxonomy): Bacteria > Pseudomonadati > Pseudomonadota > Betaproteobacteria > Rhodocyclales > Rhodocyclaceae > Azospira > Azospira sp. MPR-LB4. The sequence goes on along the minus strand of NZ_CM179521.1, from coordinate 2,976,668 downwards.
TTCCGGCACCGGTGATGCAGACGGCGGCCTTGCCCAAACCCCGGATCGCCCCCCGCACCGAGACCTATTCGGTGGTGGTGAACAACGTCAAGGTGCAGGAACTGCTGTTCGCCCTGGCCCGGGACGCCAAGCTCAACGTGGATATCCACCCGGGCATCAGCGGCACGGTGACCCTCAACGCCATCGACCAGACCCTGCCCCAGATCCTCAACCGCCTGGCCAAGCAGGTGGACATGCGCTTCGAACTGGACGGCCCCAATCTGGCGGTGATGCCGGACACGCCCTACCTGCGCAATTACAAGATCGACTACGTGAACATGACCCGGGACACCGCCGGCACCGTCTCGGTCACCACCCAGATCGCCACCGCCGGCGCCGGCGCCAGCACCACCGGCACCACCACGGTCCCGGGCACCGCCGGCAGCGGCAACAGTTCCGTCACCCGCATCGAGAACAAGGCCCAGCACCATTTCTGGGACAACCTGATCCAGAACATCAAGGACATCCTGCGGGAAACCGACAAGGTCATGCCCGAAGGCTCATCGGAAACGGTCACCGAAGTAGCCGCCACCCAGACCACCACCGGCACCGGCACGCCGCCGGCGGCCGGCAGCCGCACCTCGGCCCCCGCCACCAGCCTGGCGGGCAGCGCCAATCCGGCCACCCTGCAGAACAGCGGTGCCATGGTGGTGCGGCGCACCACCTTCCGGGAGGCCGCCTCGGTCATGGCCCACCCGGAAACGGGCATCGTCACGGTGCGCGCCACCTCCCGGCAGCACGAGAAAATCCAGGAATACGTGGACCAGGTGATGGGCAGCGCCCGGCGCCAGGTGCTGATCGAGGCCACCATCGCCGAAGTGCGGCTGGACCAGAACTACCAGCAGGGCATCAACTGGAGCCGCATCACCGGCGGCGCCGCCGGCTTCACCTTGACCCAGACCCTGGGCGGTGCCGTGGCCGGCATCATCGCCAGCGGCAGCAATTTCGAGATCGGCTACAAGAACTCCACCTCCGGCGGCGGCTTCACCAGCGCCCTGCGCCTGCTGGAAACCTTCGGCACGGTGAAGGTGCTGTCCAGCCCCAAGATCAGCGTCCTCAACAACCAGACGGCGGTGATCAAGGTGGTGGACAACCACGTCTATTTCACCATCAAGGCCGACACCAGCCAGAACCAGGTGAACACCGTCACCACCTACACCACCACCCTCAACTCGGTGCCGGTGGGCTTCGTCATGAACGTCACTGCCCAGATCAGCGGCGACGACACGGTGCTGCTCAACATCCGCCCCAGCATCTCCCGGGTGGTGGATGAAATCCCCGACCCCAATCCGGCCTTGAAGAAGGGCATCAACGGCCTGGCCGACAGCATCGAGAGCAAGGTCCCGGTGATCCGCACCCGGGAGATGGAATCGGTGCTGCGGGTGGAAAACGGCAACATCGCCGTCATGGGCGGCCTCATGGAGGAGATGCTGCAGAACCGGGCCGACAGCGTTCCCGGACTCTCCCGCCTGCCCGTGGCCGGCGGCCTCTTCTCGGCCAAGGACGACTCCCTGCAGAAGACCGAACTGGTCATCTTCCTGCGCCCGGTGATCATCCGCGAAGCCAGCATCGGCGGCGACTACGCCAACCTGAGGGACGCCCTGCCGACCAAGGACTTCTTCGCCAACAACCCGGGGCCCCAGCAGCAGATGGCGCCCTCCGGCATGGAGCCACGGCCGTGAGCCTGCTCATGGATGCCCTGAAGAAGGCGGAGGAGGCCAAGCGCAACGCGGCCCCCGCCACCGGGGCGCCCGGCGAACTGAGCCTGGAGCCGGTGAGCCCCCAGCCCGGCAGCCAGGGGCAGTCGCCCCTGCCCAACCTGGACGACCACCTGGCAACGGTGGATGCCGACCTGGCGGCGGTGGCCGCCAGCCCGGCGCCCAGCCCCGCCGCCCCGCCGCCCCAATCCTCCCACCAGCCCGCCCCGCCGCCGCCCACGCCAAGTGCCGCTCCTGCCGCCGCAGCCGATGTGGAAGCGGAGCGCCAGGCGGCCCGCAATCTCTTCAACGCCAAGCTGTCCGCCGGCAACGGCACACCGCCCAACCGCAACAAGCTGTGGCTTGCCCTGGGCGCCCTGGCGGTGGGCCTGCTCGGCATCGGCATCTATTTCTGGTTCCAGTTGCAGGGCCTCAGCCAGAACCCCATGATCGCCCGCCCGGCGCCGACACCGGTGCAACCCCAGCCCCTGCCGCCGGCACCAATGGCAACGCCCATCGCCATGGCCCCCACGCCAGTAGCGGCTATAGAAGCGCCTCCCAGCCCCCCGTACCGGAAATGCCCACCCCCCTTACCCGGGAGCGTCCCGTGCCCCAGGAACGCCAGCCGGCGCTGCCGCCGGAGGAGCCCAGCCCCATCCGCCTCAGCCGCGGCAAGCCGGCCACCAATCCGCTGCTGGAACGGGCCTACGGCGCCCTGCAGCGGGAGGATTTCGCCGCCGCGGTGCAGGACTACGACAAGGTGCTGCAGGCCGACCCGCGCAACACCGACGCCCTGCTCGGCATGGCCAGCATTGCCGGCCGCGAGGGCCAGACGGCCAAGGCCGAAGCCCTCTACCTGAAGGCCCTGGAGGCGGACCCGAAAAACCCGGTGGCCCTGGCCGGCCTGGTATCCCTCCTCGGCAACGGTGATCCGGCGGCGGCGGAAAGCCGCCTGAAGAATCTGCTGGCAACCCAGCCCGAGGCCGGCCACGCCCACTTCGCCCTGGGCAATGTGTACGCCCGCCAGGGCCGCTGGAGCGAAGCCCAGCAGGCCTATTTCAAGTCCCTGGCCAGCGACGGCGACAACCCGGACTATCTCTTCAACCTGGCGGTGAGCCTGGACCACCTGCGCCAGATCAAGCCGGCCCAGCAGTACTACCAAGCGGCCCTCGGCGCCGCCGCCGGCCGCTCCGCCATGTTCGACAAGGAAGGCGCCCGGCGCCGGCTGCAGGAGTTGGCCGCGCCATGAACGCCCCCAGCCCCCAGCGCCGCCCCCTGGGCCAGATTCTCATCGCCCAGGGGATCATCTCCGAAGACCAGCTGCGCATCGCCCTGCTGGAGCAGATGAAGTCCAACCAGCCGGTGGGCAAGCTGCTGGTATCCCTCGGCTTCGTCTCGGAAACGACCCTGCGGGAAGCCCTTTCGGAAAGCCTGGGCAAACGCTCCATCGACCTCTCCCGGGCGGTCATCGACCCCTCTGCCCTCAAGCTGGTGCCGCGGGAGCTGGCCAAGCGCCACCACATCCTGCCCCTGGACTTCGATGCGGAAAGCCACCGCCTGACCCTGGCCCTGGCGGACATCAACGACATCGTCGCCCTGGACAAGGTGCGCAGCCAGCTCAACGCCGAGCTGGAAATCGAGACCCTGCTGGCCGGCGAGTCGGAAATCGACCGGGCCATCGACCAGTACTACGGCTACGAGCTGTCCATCGACGGCATCCTGCACGAGATCGAGACCGGCGAGATCGACTGGAAGAGCCTGCAGTCCTCCTCCGACGAATACAGCCAGCCGGTGGTGCGCCTGATTGACGCCATCCTGGCCGACGCGGTGAAGCGGGACGCCTCCGACGTGCACTTCGAGCCGGAGGCCAACTTCCTGCGCATCCGCTACCGCATCGACGGCATGCTGCGGCAGATCCGGGCCCTGCATAAGTCCTACTGGCCGGCCATGGCGGTGCGCATCAAGGTCATGAGCGGCATGAACATCGCCGAGACCCGGGCGCCCCAGGACGGCCGCATCAACCTGGTGCTGAGCGGCCGCCAGGTGGACTTCCGGGTTGCGGCCCAGCCCACCATCCACGGCGAAAACGTGGTGCTGCGCATCCTGGACCGGCAGAAGGGCATCGTGCCCCTGGAAGGTCTGGGCCTGGCGGAGGACCACCTGGACCTGCTCAAACTGATGATCGCCCGGCCCGAAGGAATCATCCTGGTCACCGGCCCCACCGGCAGCGGCAAGACCACCACCCTCTATTCGGTGCTCAACCACATCAATTCCGAGGGCGTGAACATCATGACCCTGGAAGACCCGGTGGAGTACCCCATGGCCCTGGTGCGCCAGACCTCGGTGGCGGAATCGGCCAAGCTGGACTTCGCCAACGGCATCCGCTCCATGATGCGCCAGGACCCGGACGTGATCCTGGTGGGCGAAATCCGCGACACGGACACCGCCGAGATGGCCTTCCGTGCCGCCATGACCGGCCACCAGGTGTATTCCACCCTGCACACCAACTCGGCCATCGGCGCCATTCCCCGCCTGCTGGACATCGGCATCCTGCCGGATCTGATGGCCGGCAACATCATCGGCATCGTCGCCCAGCGCCTGGTGCGCCGCCTCTGCCCCGGCTGCAAGACGCCCTACCAGGCCGAGGCCCACGAATCACGCCTGCTCGGCATCCCGGCGGAAGGGCCGCGACCGGTGATCTACCACCCCTGCGGCTGCGAGCGCTGCGACTTCCAGGGCTACCGGGGCCGCATCGCCATCATGGAACTGCTGCGCATGACGCCGGCCATGGACGAGCTGGTGGCGCGCCGCGCTACGGCCCGGGACATCCGCAACGAGGCCACCCGCCAAGGCTTCCGCCCCCTGGCCGACGACGGCCTGCGCCGCGTGCTGGACGGTTCCACCTCCCTGGAGGAGCTATCCCGGGTGGTGGACCTCACCGACCGGATGTAGGGTCCGGCCATGGGACTCTTCAACTACAAGGCCGTCGATGCGGATGGCCGCATGATCCAGGGGCGCCTCGACGCCATCAATCTGGTGGACCTGGAGATGCGCCTCAAGCGCATGGAAATGGACCTGGTCAACGGCACCCCGGTCAGCAGTTGGGACATGTTCGGCGGCTCGGTGCCGCGCCGGGAGCTGATCAACTTCTGCTTCCACCTGGAACAGCTGAACCGGGCCGGCGTGCCCATCCTCGAAGGCCTCTCCGACCTGCGGGACTCCCTGGAGCATCCGCGCTTCCGCGAAGTCATCGCCAGCCTGGTGGAATCCATCGAGGGCGGCCAGACCCTGTCCCAGGCCATGGCCCTGCATCCCCGGGTGTTCACCAAGGTCTTCGTCAGCCTGGTGCGGGCCGGGGAACTGACCGGCCAGCTCTCCGAAGTACTGCAGAACCTCACCGAATCCCTCAAGTGGGAGGACGAGATCGCCTCCCAGACCAAGAAGCTGCTGATGTACCCGGCCTTCGTCGGCACCATCGTCCTGGGCGCCACCTTCTTCCTCATGGTGTACATGGTGCCCCAGCTGAAGCAGTTCGTGCGCAACATGGGCCAGGAGCTGCCAGCCCAGACCCGGGCCCTCTTCTTCGTCTCCGACCTGCTGGTCAACTACTGGTACCTGGCCCTGCTCCTGCCCATCCTCGGCATCGCCCTGCTCAGCTACCTGCTGCACACCAATCCGGCGGTGCGGCACGGCTTCGACGCCTTCAAGCTGAAACTGCCGGTGTTCGGGCCGATCCTGAAGAAGATCGTGCTCTCCCGCTTCGCCAACACCTTCGCCCTGCTCTATTCCTCGGGCATTCCCATCCTGGAGTCGATCCGCACCACGGAAGAGGTGGTGGGCAACCGGGTCATCCGCCAGGGCCTGGAAAAGGTGGAACAGCTGATCGGCGAAGGCCAGAACGTCACCACCGCCTTTCACACCATCGGCCTCTTTCCGCCCCTGGTGATCCGCATGCTGCGGGTGGGGGAAAGCACCGGCTCCCTCGACACCGCCCTGCGCAATGTCAGCTACTTCTTCAACCGGGACGTGAAGGAGTCGGTGGAAAAGATCCAGTCCCTGATCGAGCCCGCCCTGACCCTGATCCTCGGCTCGGTCCTGGGCTGGATCATGCTGGCCGTCCTGGGGCCGGTGTACGACGTCATCAGCAAGATCAAGACCTGAGCCATGCCCCAGCGCCATCTCCTCTACCTCTCCGCCCACCAGCTTTCGGCCCATGCCTGGAAGGGCGGCCGCCTGGACGCCCAGGCCAGCTTCCCCCATTCGGAGGAGGGCCTGGTGGCCTTCCGCCAGTACCTGGAAAAGCGTCGCCACGACCTTTTCTACCTCCTCATCAACGTGGCCGACGAAGGCTTCCAGCTGGACACCATCCCCTTCCTCCAGGGCAAGGACCGGGAAGCCGTGATCCAGCGCAAGCTGGGCCAGTATTTCTACAGCACCAACCTGAACATGGCCCAGCGCCTGGGCTTCGAGAAGAACCGGCGCAAGGACGAACGCCTGCTGCTGGCCGGCTTCACCAACCCGGCCCAGATCATGCCGTGGACGGCCCTGATCCAGTCCCTGGGCGTGCCCCTGGTGGGCATCTACTCCCTGCCCCTGCTCGGCCCCCAACTGCTGAAAAAGCTGCAGCCCGGCCCGGCCCCCTGCCTGATGCTGACGGTGCAGGATCACAGCCTGCGCCAGAGCTTCTTCGACAAGGGCGAACTGCACTTCTCGCGCCTGGTGCCCCTGCACGATTCCAGCATCCACGGCATCGGCCACGCCATGGCGGCGGAGGCGGCCAAGATGCACCAGTACCTGACCAGCCAGCGCCTGCTGGCCCGGGGCCAGTCCCTGCAGGCCCTGGCCCTGGTCCATCCCCAGGCGGTGCGGGCGGTGCAGGAAGCCTGCAGCGACAGCCCGGCCGTCACCTTCCGCATCGTCGGCAACGACGAGGCCGCCCGCCTCATCGGCCTGGCCGATGCCCCGGAGGACAGCCGCAGCGAAGCCCTGTTCCTGCACCTGCTGGCCGTCCAGACGCCGGCCCAGCAGTTCGCGCCGCCGCCCCTGCGCCACGACTACCGGGTGTGGCAGCTCAAGGCCCTGCTCTCTTCCGGCGGGCTGCTGGTCTTCCTCGCCTGCCTGCTTTTCGCCGGCAAGCAGCTGTACGACGCCAGCCGCCTCGGCAGCGAACGGGCCGCCATCCAGGCCCAGGCCGACAGCGCGGCCCAGCGCTATGCGGAACTGGCCAGGACCTTCCCGCCCATGCCGGTGGACAACGACACCCTGCGCCAGGTCATCAACCGTTACCAGGCCATGGAACGGCAGCCCACCACCCCGCGAGACTTTTACCTGCTGCTCAGCCGGGCTCTGGAAGCAACGCCCCAGGTGGAACTGGAGACCATCGCCTGGCAGCGGGGCGGCACCAGCGCCGGAGGCAATGGCAACGCCACTGCCGCGGCGGCAGCGCCGGGCGAGGGGGACGAGAGCGCCCTGGTGCGGGGCAGCATTCCCTCCGGCCCGCAGGCCAATCCGCGCCAGGTGCTGGCCATTTTCGAGCGTTTCCTGGCGGCCCTGCGGCAGCAGCCCGGCCTGCAGGTGAATGTGCAGCAGCAACCGTTCGACGTGGAATCGGGCAAGTCCCTCAAGGGCGGCAGCAGCAGCGACGATGCCCCGGCCAGCGCCGAGCCCCGTCATTTCGTCGTGCAGATCGTGCATCGGGTGACGCCATGAAACTGACCACAGCCGACTGGCGCAAGCTGCGCCTCAGCCTGGTGATCTTCGTCCTCTTCTGCCTCGGCGGCGCCGTCCTGGTGCTCTTTTCCCTGGAGCAGCAGCAACAGGCCCGCCGCCTGCTGGCAACGGCCCAGGCCCACAACGCCCAGGCCCAGGCCAAGCTGAAGCAGGTACGGGAAGAGGAAAGCGAGATCAAGCTCAAGGCCGCCCTCTTCAGCAACCTGGCCGCCCGCGGCGTCATCGGCGAGGAACAGCGCCTGGACTGGGTCGAGCTGCTGCGGGACATCCGCAACAACCGGCGCCTGCTGGACATCCAGTACGAGTTCTCGCCCCAGCAGCCCCTGGGCAACGGCCAGGGGCCGTGGAGCTTCCAGGTCAGTTCCATGCGCCTGCAACTGCAGCTGCTGCATGAGGAGGATCTGCTCAACGTCCTCGCCGACCTGCGCAACACGGCCAAGGCCCAGGTCCTGGTGCGCAGTTGCGAAGTCAGCCGGCAGCCCCGCCCCCCGGGCGACAGCACCGGTCTGCACGCCAACCTCAAGGCCCAGTGCCTGCTGGACTGGATCACCCTGCGAGGCCCCCAAACCCGCTGAGACGGGGAGGAACCTGCCATGAACGCCCATTCCCTGCGCCCTCCCCAAGCCGCCCGCCCCGGCGCCCGCCTGGCCAGGCTCGCCGGCCTGCTCCTGGCCCTGGGCACGGCCGCCTCGCCGCTCCTGGCCGACGAAGCCCTGGGCCGCCTCTTCTTCACGCCGGAACGGCGCCAGGCCCTGGAGCGCCAGCGGCTGTACAACATCCAGGACACCAGCCACGCCACAGAGGAGCCGGTGGTGACCCTCAACGGCATCGTGCGCCGCTCCAGCGGCAAGGGCTCGGCCTGGATCAACGGCATGGTCCAGCACGACCGGGAGGACATCAGCGGCCTGCAGGTCCGGCCCGATGGCCGCCACCCGGGCCGCGCCACCCTGAAGGACCTGGGCAACGACAGCAGCACCAGCCTCGGCGTCGGCGACTCCCATCGCCGCGGCAGCAACGAATCCGCCGGCCTGCTGCCCGATGGCAGCGTGCTGCGGGTCCATCCCGCTCCCGCCGGCAGGCGCCCTGCGGCGCCCTGAGCCGTGGCCCGCCACCCCGCTCCCGCCTGCCGTCAGCGCGGCGCCGCCCTGCTGGCGTTCTTCCTCATCGTCTTCGTGCTCGGGGCCTACGGCCTTTACCGGCACCTGACCGCCGTCTCCAGTAATCCCCAGGTCCGGGCGGAAGCCTCCATGGCGGCCCTGGCCCAGGCCCGGGAAGCCCTGCTCGGCTTCGCCGCCACCTACGACCAGCGCAACAGCGGCCAGGTCTTCGGCCAGCTGCCGTGCCCCGACACCAACAACGACGGCGAGGCCGAAGCCAGTTGCGGCACCGCCGGCACCACCGTGGTCGGCCTCCTGCCGTGGAAAACCCTGGGCCTGCCGATGCTGCAGGATGAAGGCGGGGAATGCCTGTGGTACGCCGTCGGCCGCTTCAAGAACAGCCCCAAGAGCACGCCCCTCAACTGGGACAGCCAGGGCCAGTTCGCCGTGCGCAGCAGCGACGGCAGCCAGATCCTGACCGAGCCGGAGAACGCCGAGGGCGGCGCCGTCGCTGTTCTCTTCGCCCCCGGCATCGCCCTGGGCGGCCAGCACCGCAGCGGCGGCAGCGGCGCCTGCCCCGGCGGCGACAGCCCCAATGCGGCCAACTATCTGGACGGCAACTACAGTTTCGGCGGCGGCGCCAGTCTCAGCCTGACCCAGGGCACCCCGGGCAGCACCTCCAACAATGACCTGCTGCTGTGGCTCAGCCCCCGGGACATTTTCCAGCGCATCAAGCAGCGCAGCGATTTTCCGAGCCGCATCGACACCCTGATGGCAGGCCTGAAGTCCGCGCTGGATGCGGCTCCCAGCCTGCCGACCGGGGACGCCTCGAGCGACGGACTGCAGCGCCTGCCGGCCGCCTTCGATTTCAGCGCCAGCCTCGGCAGTGGCGACGAGGAGTTCCGCCGCCACTGGGACAACCAGCTGCGTTACCTCAACTGCGGCAGCGACGGCTGCCTCACGGTGCGGGGCAAGCCCTGCCGGGGCGCCCTCATTTTCACCGGGGAACGGGCCGCCACAGGCCCCCGCACCGCCACGGAAGGCGCTTCTGCCTCCAGCTTCCTGGCCGCCGCCAACATCGCCGCGGCCACGGCCACCGACGCGGCCGCCCGCCAGTTCCCCCTGCCCCAGGCCCTGGCCGCCTACGACAAGAGCCAGCCCGCCGGCGACGTGGTGCTGTGCCTGAAGGAGAGCGTCACCCTCAATTTCAGCAACGACCTGGGCGCCGCCACCGCCATCCGCAACGAGCTTGCCAGCGGCAACCCCACCCTTGCCGTGGACAGCGGCGCCGGCACCGCCACCCTGGGCACCAGCGACGTGCCTATCGGCAGCCCGCCCAACCTGCGTTACGGCTGCCTCTGGTTCAACCAGGTGGTGCGCTTCGGCAGCGGCCTGCGGGCCTTTTTCGAGTACCGGGTACTGGACCTGGGTGACGGTTTCACCTTCACCATCGCCGACGCCGAGCGCAACCCGGATGCCTCCATGTGCGGTGCCCCGAACCAGCACCTGGGCTACTCCGGTGAGCCGACGCCGCCCACCGGCGTCACCCTGCGCCCCATCGCCCCGCCCAAGCTCGGCCTGGAGTTCGATTTCGTGCAAAACCTGGGATACAACGAGAGCAACAGCAACCACGCCTACGGCCGCCAGGATCCCCTGACCATCCGACACCTGGCCTTCACCTACTGGGGCTACCGGGAGGCCAACTGGTGGGCCGGCGTTGCCGAACCCCTGTGGGACGACAACGTGCACGGTTTCGGCAGCGGCAGCGGCGATTCCCCCCGCAACCCGGCCGCCCTCACCAGCGGTCTGGCCACGCCCGGCGGCCTGGCCCCCCTCGGGCAGCTGGTGCGCATCCGCCTGGAAATCAGCCGCAACTACGACAGCGGCGCCGGAGCCGGCACCTACGACCTGAAGGCCTGGGCCTTCCCCGCCAGCAATTCCCTCTGTTTCGTCGAGGACGTGGCCATGGCGGATCTCAGCACCACCTTCGCCCCCAATACCGCCGCCTGTTCGCCGCCCACCATCAGGGATACCATATCCATCAGCGATTTTTCAGGCAGCGAGTCCCTGCGCAACGTCCGGCTGGGTTTCACCACCGGCTTCGGCAGCGGCGGCCAGCTGATCCTGCTGCAAAACTTCAAGGCCCAGTTCATTCCATGAGCCCCCACCTGCGTCGTCCCCACGGCTTCACCCTGGTTGAACTGGCCATCGTCCTGGTCATCGTGGCCCTGCTCACCGGGGGCATGCTCTTTTCCCTGTCGGCCCAGACCGAAGTGCGGGACAACGGCGACACCAAGAAGCAGTTGCAGGACATCGGCGACGCCCTCATCGGCTATGCGGCCAGCCACTATTCGCTCAATGGCCAGCACCCCTATCTGCCCTGCCCGGACACGGATTACGACGGGGTGGAAGAGGCCCGCGACGGCAGCGGCGACTGCCCCAGCGCCGAGGGCGTGCTGCCGTGGAGCAGCCTGGGCCTGGGCCAGTACGACAGCTGGCGCAACCATTACCGCTACCGAGTGCACGCTAGTTTCAGCAACAGCAAGGTCGGATTCGTACTCGCCACTACAGCCGGCAACATCACGGTCTGCAGCGTCGCCTCGACCAGCAGCGGCTGTTCCGTGGCCAATTCCACCCTGGCCTCCGGCCTGCCGGCCCTAGTGCTCTCCCACGGCAAGAACGGCCTGGGCGCCATCAACGCCCAGGGCGCCGCCAACGGCGCCAGCAGCGATGCCGACGAGGTGGAAAATCACGATGGCGACAACGTCTTCGTCAGCCGGGCCGTCACCCAGCAGGGCTTCGATGACCAGGTGCTGTGGCTGTCGCCCAATCTCCTGTTCAACCGCCTGATCGCCGCCGGCCGTTCCCTGTGAGGAAATGACAGCTTCAAGCATTGACCGGCCCCGGCCCCAACTGCCACACTCAGACCATCCGCCCACGCCTTCGCATCGACCCCGGCCCATGTCCTCCGACTCCTTCTTCCATTCCTTCCGCGACGTCGGCCTCTCGGCCAACGACAGCGAGGAAATGCGCCTCAACAAGTCCCTGCTGATTTTCGCCACGGGCCTCATCAGCGCCGCCTCCATGCTCTGGCTGCTGCTCTACTGGCAACTGGGGCCGCGCTTCTCCTCCACCATCCCCTTCATCTTCCAGCTGCTGCTCACCGGCAACCTGTTGCTCTACTTCAAGACCCGCAATTTCACCCTGTTCCGCACCACCCAGCTGGGGCTGTTCCTGTTCATGCCCTTCGTTGCCCAGTGGAGCATGGGCAACTTCATCACCGCCTCGGGCATCAGCCTGTGGGGCCTGCTGGCGCCCATCGGCGCCATCCTGTTTTTCGGCGTGCGGGAATCCCTGGCCTGGTTCATCGCCTACCTGTTCCTCACCGCCCTCTCCGGCTTCTTCGACTTCTACCTGGCCGACATGGCGGCCATGGAAGCCAGCCACGTGCCCCTGCGCACCAGCATCTTCTTCTTCGCCCTCAACTTTGCCGCCGTCTCCAGCATCGTCTATCTGCTGCTGCGTTTTGCCACCCTGGAGAAGCAGAAGCTGCAGGAACGCATGGTGGAGGCCCACGCCCTGCTCCAGGCGGAGCAGGAACGCTCGGAACGGCTGCTGCTGAACATCCTGCCGGGGGCCGTGGCGGAACGGCTGAAACACAGCAACCAGACCATCGCCGACGGCTTTGCCGATGTCACGGTGATGTTCGCCGACATCGTCAATTTCACCAAGGTGGCGGAGGGCCTGTCGCCCCAGCAGGTCTTCTCCATGCTCAACCGCATCTTCTCCTCCTTCGACGAACTGGCCGAAGCCTACGGCCTGGAGAAGATCAAGACCATCGGCGACGCCTACATGGTGGCCGGCGGCCTCAGCCAGGAGCGGGAGGAGTATTCCGACGCCATCGCCGACCTGGCCCTGGCCGTGCGCGATCTGCTGCACCGGGATTTCGAGGTGAACCGCATGCACCTGGAAGTGCGCATCGGCATCGGCACCGGGCCGGTGGTGGCCGGCGTGGTGGGCAAGAAAAAGTTCATCTACGATCTGTGGGGCGACACGGTCAATATCGCCAGCCGCATCACCACGGAAGGCGTGCCCGGCATGATCCAGGTGGATGAAACCACCTACCGTCGCCTGCGGGACCGCTACGATTTCTACGAGCCCCAGACCCTCTATCTCAAGGGCAAGGGCAACATGACGGTGTACCGGCTGGCCGGCAAGCGCAGCGACGGCGGCACCGGCAGCAGCCTCGGCGCCGTGCCGACCGAGGTCACCGGCTGAGGGGACGCAGGCTGAAGCACACCCGGCCCGGCTCGTTGGCGGCCAGGCACAGTTCGTAACCGCTCTCGGCCGCCAGGCGCCCGGCCTGGTAGAGACCGATGCCCAGCCCGTGGGCCGAGCTCACCGGCGCCCGCCCCAGTTCCGCCGCCAGCTCCGGCGGCACCGGACTGCCCGAATCCTCCACCTGCAGCTCCAGACCCGCCCCGTCCGCCCCGGGCAGCAGGCGTGCCTCGATGCGCAGGTCCATTTCCCTGGCGGCCTTGCTCAGGGCGTTCTGCAGCAGGTTCTCCGCCACCATGTCGAACAGCCCGGCAGGCAGGGGCTGCTCGCCCCCGCGCCAAGCAGTAAAGGTCACTGCCTCGCCGCTGTAGCGCTGGCCCAGGGCCGTCCACCAGCTGCCGGCAGCAGGCTCCTCACCATCGGCGGCGGGCCGCTGCTCCAGCTTGTCCAGGGCCTGGCGCAGGCGCTGGGTAATCAGGGGCAGCTGGCGCTGCATCAGGGCCTGGAAAGCCTCGGCATCGTCCGCTTCCGCCTGTTCGGCCGCATGGCAGAGATTGGTCAGGGACTGCAGCAGGTTTTTCACGTCGTGGGTGAGACGGGCGCCCGTCTCGTGCACGGCCTGGATGTAGCTCATCTGCTGCAGGGCCCGGCCTCGCAGCTTGGCCAGGTAGAACTCGGCCAGCAGCCGTAGCAGCAGATGAAAATGCAGCATCAGGGCCGGCGACAGCTTGTGCCGGGTGAACAGGGTCACGTTCAGGGGCGGACATTCGAAGCGCTGGGAGAAGGCGCCGTCGGCCAGCCCGAAGGCGCCGTGCCGGTGCTCCGCCGCCCAGGTGCCGCCCAGGACCCAGGGCAGGGCCAGCATCTCCTCCAGGGTCTGGCCGAGGAAACGTTCCGGATCGACCTCGAACTCGGCATGGTAGGTGAGGCGCCGCATCCACTGCTCGAAGGGCAGGGCCACGCTCAGGACGTAACGGGAAAAAAGCACGCCGAAGCCGGAAAAGCCGCCCCGGGGGTCCCAGGCCCAGGCCAGCAGGAACAGCAGGCCGGCCATGATGAACACGGTGGAGGCCACTGCCACACCATAGCCGCTGCGGTCGAGCAGCATGAAGGCCAGGGTGCCCAGCACCAGCACGGCCAGCAGGAGAAAGACGAACAGGCTGTAGACGAAGTCCACCATTTCGGCCCGGCGCGGGGGCGCTTCCTCCCGGGAGCGGGGCCACACCAGCATGGACAGCAGCAGCAGAGGCAGGGCGTAGATGAACACGGGGCTGAGGGCCGGATCCACGGCCATTTCCCGGGGCACCACCTGGGGCACCTGCCAGGCCAGCAGGGCGCCCAGCAGATAGCCGAAGGCCAGGAGCAGGAAAATGCGCTGGCGCCGGCGGCGGACAAAGAGGACCCGGCCGCCCACCAGGGCCGAGAGGATGGCGGTCCAGAAGATCAGCAGCCAGTCGTTGAGGCCCAGGGTCAGCAGCAGGATGCCGGCTCCCATCAGGGCCAGTTCGGCCACGCTGAGTCGACGGCCGGTTTCGACGAAAGGCTGCCAGAGGATCAGCAGGCCGATGTGGGCCAGCCACAGGCCCCGCCCCCAGGGCTGCTCCGGCCCCACCGCGAGGGCCACGTGGTAGAGGCCGAGGAGCGCCACCAGCAGGCTCTCTGGGCCCAGGGCAAGACGGGTTCTGGCTAGCACGGACACTCCCGCGACAGGAACGGGTGACGATTCTCCGACGGGAGCGTCAAGAATTTGACACTTTTCAGCGCTTTCCCGTCAGAATTGCACCCATAATGCCTTCCAGGCCCATGGCATATGATGTGCTTGGAAAAAGCAGACACATTTTCAAATTGGAAGGAGACCGCCATGTCCGCACGCCAAAAAGGCTTCACCCTGGTTGAGATTGCCATTGTACTCGTCATCATCGGCCTGCTTCTGGGCGGGGTGCTGAAGGGTCAGGAACTGATCAACAGCGCCAAGGTGAAAAATTTCATCAACGACTTCAAGACCGTCCCCCTCTTCATCTACGGCTACCAGGACAAGTACCGGGCGCTGCCGGGCGACGACCGGGACGTGGCCACCCACCTGGGTTCCGCCGCCACCAACGCCAGCGTGACCCTGCTCACCGTCACCTCCACCACCCAGGGTAACGGCCGCATCGAAGGCAACTACAACTCCACCACGGCCACCGACGAGAGCGTCGCCTTCTGGCAACAGGTGCGCCTGGCCAACCTGGCGGCCGGCAATGCCAACTTCACCGATCCGGCTGCCGCCATGCCCACCAACGCCGACGGCGGGCGCCTGGGCATCCAGAGCACCAGCCCCATCACCGGCATGACCGGCTCCTACTTTGTCTGTTCCGAAGGCATCCAGGGCAAGTTCGCCAAGCAGATCGACATCACCCTGGACGACGGCAACACCGCCACCGGCTCCGTGCGCGTGGCTTCCGGTACCTATGCCGGCACCGCCCTGACCGCCGTGCCCACCACCGGCACCGGCGGCATCGAGGACAACAACACCTACATCGTCTGCACCGCCTTCTAAGGCAGCTTCACCAAGAAAAAAGGCGCCTGCGGGCGCCTTTTTTTGTCAGCCCTTGAGCAGGCGCAGTTCCGCCGCTTCCAGGCTGGCGACCGAGCCCAGCAGCACCACCACGTCCCCTTCCCGGAAGCGGGTTTCCGGCAGGGGTTCCAGGGCCCGGATGTCGCGCCGGCGCACGGCGCTGATCTCGACGCCGAAATAGGCCAGATTCAGTTCCTCCAGGCTGCGCCCCACGGCATAGGCGCCGGCCCCCAGGGCCACCGAATGCAGGCGGAACTGCTGGGTTTCGCTGAGGTCGCTGTCCCGGTCGGAAAGACCGTGGAAGAAGCCCCGCAGCAGGCGATAACGCTGGCCCCGGATGTCCCGGATCATCTTCAGCACCCGGTTCATCGGCACCCCGAGCAGCACCAGGGCATGGGAAGCCAGCATGATGCTGGCCTCCAGGGATTCGGGCACAACTTCCGCCGCCCCCGCCCGGCTCAGGGTGTCCATGTCGGACTCGTCGATGGTCCGCACCACCACCGGCAGGTCCGGCTTCAGCTCCTGCACATGGTGCAGCACTTTTTCTGCAGCGATGGTGTTGGCGAAGCTGACGATGACCACGCTGGCCCGGGAAACCCCGGCCGCCACCAGGGTCTCGCGCCGGGCGGCATCGCCATAGACCACCGTCTCGCCGGCCGCCGCCGCCTCCCGCACCCGTTCCGGGTCCAGGTCCAGGGCCACGTAGGAAATGTTCTCCCGGGACAGGAAGCGGGCCAGGTACTGGCCGCTGCGGCCGAAGCCGCAGATGATGGCGTGCTTCTCCGTACTCATGGTCTGGGCCGCGATCTTGGTCAGCTCCATGGAACGCATCAGCCACTCGCTGGCGGCGAAGCGCAGCACCAGCTTGTCGCTGTAGAGCACGATCAGGGGCGCCAGCAGCAGGGACAGCACCAGGGCCGTCAGCACCACCTGCAGCACGGCCTCCGGCACCAGGCTGGAGGCGCTGATTTCGGTCAGCAGCACAAAGCCGAATTCACCGCCGGCGCACAGCCACAGGCCGACCCGCATGGCGTTGCCCGGCGTCGCCCCGAAGCTGCGGGAGAGGGCGGCGATCAGGCCGAACTTGCCCAGCAGCAGGATGGCCAGGGCCAGCAGCACCCAGGGCAGGTAGTCGAGCACGGCCCCCACGTCCAGGAGCATGCCCACGGTGACGAAGAAGAGCCCCATCAGCACGTCGCGGAAGGGCTTGATGTCCTCCTCCACCTGGTAGCGGTACTCGGTTTCCGAAATCAGCATGCCGGCGACGAAGGCCCCCAGGGCCAGGGAGAGGCCGGCCATTTCGGTGATGTGGGCCAGCCCCAGGGTGATGAGCAGCACATTGAGCATGAACAGCTCGGCGGACTTGCCCCGGGCAACGATGTAGAACCAGCGCCGCATCAGCTTCTGCCCGAGGAACAGCACCAGGCTCAGCACCACCGCCGCCTTGCCCATGGCCCAGGCGATCTCCAGGGCCATTTCCCCCGGCGGCCGGGAAAAGGCGGGAATCAGGATCAGCAGGGGCACCACCGCCAGATCCTGGAACAGCAGCACGCCGATGACGTCGCGACCGTGGGGCGATTCCAGCTCCAGGCGTTCGGCCAGCAGCTTGGACAGCACGGCGGTGGAGGACATGGCGAAGACGCCGCCCAGGGCCACCCCGGCCTGCCAGCCCAGGCCGGTGCCGACGCTGAGGCCGACGGCGAGGACGATGGTCAGCAGCACCTGCATCAGCCCCAGGCCGAACACCACCCGTTTCATGGCGTAGAGCTTGGGCAGGGAGAATTCCAGGCCGATGGAGAACATCAGGAACACCACCCCGAATTCGGCCAGGTGCTCGGCGCCGCTCACATCCTTGATGAAGTTCAGGGCATGGGGGCCGATGAGCACGCCCACCAGGAGATAGCCCAGGATCGGCGGCAGCCCGAGGCGACGGAACAGGGTCACCACCAGGACGGCAGCGGCAAGCAGCAGCAGGACCAGTTGCAGGGAATTCATGGGCCGATAGGGGGAAGGCGGGCGGATGGGCGGAAAACCGCGCCCCGCCGGGCTTCACTGGCAGGGGTGGTATACTTCGCACAATCATAACCGCTGCCATCCCATGAACCAAACTTCCGCCCTCAACCCGGCCGCCGTGCTCGAACTGGCCCGCCAGGTCCTGCGCATCGAGGCCGATGCCGTCGCCGCCCTGAGCGAGCGGCTGGACGACGGCTTCCTGGACGCGGTCAGCCTCATCCTCAATTGCTCCGGCCGGGTCATCGTCAGCGGCATCGGCAAGTCTGGCCACGTGGGCCGCAAGATCGCCTCCACCCTGGCCAGCACCGGCACGCCGGCCTACTTCGTGCACCCGGCGGAAGCCAGCCACGGCGACCTGGGCATGATCCTGCGCCAGGACGTGCTGATCGCCCTCTCCAATTCCGGCGAAAGCGCCGAACTGCTGGCCATCGTCCCCATCATCAAGCGCCAGGGCGCCAAGCTCATCGCCATGACGGGCAATGCCCAGTCCTCCCTGGCCAAGGAGGCCGACGCCCATCTGGACGCAGCGGTGGCCCAGGAGGCCTGCCCCCTCAACCTGGCGCCGACGGCCAGCACCACCGCGGCCCTGGCCCTGGGCGACGCCCTGGCAGTGGCTCTGCTCGACGCCCGCGGTTTTGGCCCGGAAGACTTCGCCCGCTCCCATCCCGGCGGTTCCCTGGGCCGGCGCCTGCTGACCCATGTACGGGATGTCATGCGCGCCGGCGCGGCAGTGCCCCAGGTCTCCCCCCAGGCCAGCCTGGCCGAAGCCGTGCTGGCCATTTCCAAGGGCGGCCTCGGCATGACTGCGGTGGTGGATGCCCAGCAGCGCATCCAGGGCATCTTCACCGATGGCGACCTGCGCCGCGCCTTCGAACGGGACGTGGACCTCAAGTCGGTGCCCGTCACTGCCGTCATGACCGCCAATCCGCGCTGTATCGGGGTGGACAAGCTGGCGGTGGAAGCCGTGGAAATGATGGAGCGGCACAAGATCAACCAGCTCCTGGTGGCCGACAGCGAAGGCCGCCTGCAGGGCGCCCTCAACATGCACGACCTGTTCCAGGCCAAGGTGATCTGATGAGCGCCGCCACGAATCTCAAGCTGATGGCCTTCGATGTGGACGGCGTCCTCACCGACGGCGGCCTCTACTACACGGAAGACGGCAAGGAACTCAAGGTCTTCAACACCCTGGACGGCCACGGCCTGAAGATGTTGCAGAAATCCGGCGTGCGCCTGGCCATCATCACCGGGCGCAAGTCCGGCTGCGTCGCCGCCCGCGCCGCCAACTTGGGCATCGACCTGCTGTTCCAGGGCGTGGAGGACAAGCGCCAGGTCATGACCGAGCTGCTGCAGCGGGAAGGCCTGACCTTCGCCGAAGCCGGCTACATGGGCGACGATGTGGTGGACCTGCCCATCATGCGCGCCTGCGGCTTCTCCGCCGCCCCGGGCAACGCCCACGACTTCGTCAAGCGCCATGCCGGCTACGTCTGCCGCCAGCAGGGCGGCCATGGCGCCGTGCGTGAAGCCTGCGAACATCTCCTGCAGGAACGCGGCCAGCTGCAGGCCCTGCTCGACGCCTACCTGCAATGAAACGTCTGGAACGCTTCGCCAGCGCCCTCTTCCCCATCGTCCTGCTGGGCAGCCTGACTGCGGCCACCTTCTGGCTGGCCAAGGCCACCCAGCTGCCGGAGCCGGACCACAGCGGCAAGTTCCGTCACGACGTGGACTACTTCATCGACGACTTCACCATGAGCCGGATCGACAAGCAGGGCCATCTGCGCCATGTGATGACGGCCAAGCGCCTGGACCATTATCCGGACACGGACGAATCTGACGTCACCGCCCCGGTAGCCAAGTTCATCAAACCCGGACGCCCCGTGGTGACCATGAGCAGCGACTACGGGCACATCAACAGCGACGCCAGCGAAGTGCTCTTGAAGGACAACGTCCGCGTCGTCCGCGATGCAGCCAAGGACCGGGAAGCCATGGTGGCAACGGCACCGGACCTGACCATCTATCCGGATGCGGAAACCGCCAACACCAAGAGCCCGGTGCACGTGGTCCAGGGAAAATCCTGGCTCAAGGGCAGCGGCCTGCAGGTGGACAACGCCACCATGAATACCATCCTGGAATCCCGGGTCACCGGCCAATTCGCCAGCAAACATGAAAAGCGCTGACATGATCAATCGCCGCCTCGCCGCCCTCCTGGGCGCCCTCAGTCTTGCCGCCACCATGCCGGTCCACGCCGAAAAAGCGGACCGGGAAAAACCGGTGAACCTGGAAGCCGACCGGGTCACGGTGGACGACGCCAAGAAGGTCCACGTCTTTGACGGCAATGTCACCCTGACCCAGGGCACCCTGGTCATCCGCGGCGACCGTATCGTCGTCACCCAGGACGATGCCGGCTTCCAGAAGGGCGTAGCCACCGGCAACCCGGCCAAGTTCAAGCAGAAGCGGGAAGGCCGGGACGATTACGTGGAGGGCATCGCCCTGCGCATCGAGCACAACGCCAAGACGGAAAAGACCGAGCTTTACGACAAGGCCTGGGTCAAGAGCGGCCAGGACGAGGTCAAGGGTCACTACATCCAGTACGACTCCCTCACCGAGCAGTACCTGGTCACCGCCTCCAAGATGCCCGGCGAGGCCAGCCCCGGCGTGCCGCCGGGCCGGGTGCGGGCCATCAT
This sequence comes from Azospira sp. MPR-LB4, assembly GCF_058809525.1. Taxonomy (NCBI): domain Bacteria; kingdom Pseudomonadati; phylum Pseudomonadota; class Betaproteobacteria; order Rhodocyclales; family Rhodocyclaceae; genus Azospira; species Azospira sp. MPR-LB4. The sequence continues at coordinate 2,956,576 of NZ_CM179521.1, read as the reverse complement.
CCAGCCGAAGAACAAGGACACCGAAGCACAACAAGGAGCTACGGGGAGCCGGGAATCGCTCACCCTGAAGCCCGCCATTTCCCTACCATCGCGCAAGGAGTAAAGCCTCGTGACTTACGAGTACATCATCGCTGAAGCCAAGGGCCGCGTCGGCCTCATCACCCTCAACCGCCCCAAGGCCCTCAACGCCCTGTGCGACCCCCTGGTGGATGAACTGGGCGACGCCCTCACCGAATTCGAAGCCGACGAGAACATCGGCTGCATCGTCATCACCGGCTCCGACAAGGCCTTCGCCGCCGGCGCCGACATCAGCATGATGAAAGACTTCTCCTATATGGACGCCTACAAGGGCGACTACATCACCCGTAACTGGGAGAAGGTGAAGACCTGCCGCAAGCCCGTCATCGCCGCCGTTGCCGGCTACGCCCTGGGCGGCGGCTGCGAACTGGCCATGAGCTGCGACTTCATCATCGCCGCCGACAGCGCCCAGTTCGGCCAGCCCGAAGTGAAGCTGGGCATCCTGCCCGGCGCCGGCGGCACCCAGCGTCTGCCCCGTGCCGTGGGCAAGGCCAAGGCCATGGACCTGTGCCTGTCCGCCCGCATGATGGATGCCACCGAAGCCGAGCGCGCCGGCCTGGTCTCCCGCATCGTGCCCGCCGACAAGCTGCTGGAGGAAGCCCTCGGCGCCGCCGAGAAGATCGCCTCCTACTCCCTGCCGGTGGTGATGATGATCAAGGAGAACGTGAACCGGGCCTTCGAAAGCAGCCTCAATGAAGGCCTGCTCTTCGAGCGTCGCCAGTTCCATGCCGCCTTCGCCCTGGAAGACCAGAAGGAAGGCATGGCTGCCTTCGTCGAGAAGCGCAAGCCCGCCTTCAAGCATCGCTGATCCCACCTCCCGGGGCGCGCCGCCGCCCCGGGGCGCCCCCTCCGCGGCAGGCTCCCGCCCCGCCGCAAAGCCTCCATCCCCAGGCTCTCCCAACGACTGTTAAGCCACTGTTTTCAAAGCGAAGAAAATTTTTTGTGCGACGCACAAAAAATGCTTGACAGAAATCTGTCGCTCCCTATAATTGGCTCTACATGTTGCAGCGCAACAACCGGCCGCAGTCAGAAAAGCCAGTCCCGCCTTGCTCTGCGAGTGTTCCCACACTGACTTTCTAGGAGATGACCATGACCACTTTCGCTACCCCCGAGCAGTTCGCCGCCGCCAACAAGGCCACCGTTGATTCCCTGCTGGCCCTGGCCAACACCGCTTTCGCCAGCGCCGAGCGCATCGCCGCCCTGAACCTGCACACCGCCCGCGCCGTCATCGAAGACAGCGTCGCCAACACCAAGGCCCTGCTGGGTGCCAAGGATGCCCAGGAAGCCATCTCCCTGCAGGCCTCCATCGCCCAACCCAACGTCGAGAAGGCCGTGGCCTACTCCCGCAGCGTCTACGAAATCGCCGCCCAGACCCAGGAAGAACTGACCAAGGTCGTGGAAGCCCAGTTCAACGAATTCAACAAGAACGTGGCCGGCCTGCTGGACAAGGTTTCCAAGACCGCCCCCGCCGGTTCCGATGTGGCCGTGGCCGCCGTCAAGTCCGCCATCGCCGCTGCCAACTCCGCCTACGACAGCATGAACAAGGCTGCCAAGCAGGTTGCCGAAATCGCTGAAGCCAACGTGGCTGCCGCCACCAACGCTACCGTGAAGGCCGTCGGCGCCACTTCCGCCGCCGCCTCCGCTGCCAAGAAAAAGACCGCCTAAGGCGAACAGCACCGAAACCCCGGCCTTGCGCCGGGGTTTTTTTTCGTTGTCGCCGGCGACATGTGATGGTCATATAGTATTTGCTATACTGGCTTCATCCGGCGCCGCTGCCGAGGCAGTGGAATTCGACCCAAGGCCGTACTAACAACAATACCGGGCCGATATTCAACCAGCAGGATTATTCCCTTATATCTCAACGCTAAGCGGAGGATTTCCCAATGACCAACCCGAATATCGAACAGCTTACCGCCGCCCAGAAAGCCAACGCTGAAGTGATGGTGGCCCTGGTGCACACCGCCTTCAACGGCGTGGAAAAAATCGCCGAGCTGAATCTGGCTGCTGCCCGTGACTTCCTCAACTCTTCCGTCAACGGCACCCAGACCCTGCTGGGCGCCAAGGACGTGCAGGAAGCCGCCAAGCTGCAGAGCACCCTGGCCCAGCCCAATCTGGAAAAGGTCACGGCCTACTACCGCAACCTGTACGAGCTGATCACCGCGACCCAGAAGGAAGTGACCGACCTGATGGAACAGCACTACAACCAGCTGTCCCAGAAGGCCACCTCCGCCATCGAGAAGACCTCCGCCTCCGCTCCCGTGGGCGGCGACGTGGTGGCAGCGGCCATGAAGTCCATGCTGTCCGCCTCCACCCAGGCCTTCGACCACTTCACCAAGATGGCCAAGCAGATGGCCGACATCGCCGATGCCAACGTGGCCGTGGCTTCCAACGCCACCGCCAAGGCCGTAGGCGCTGCCAGCAAGGCAGCTGCCAAGAAGTAAGGTCTGCCGCGGGCGTTCCCCGCTTGGCGAGCACAACCCCGGCCATGGCCGGGGTTTTTTATTGCCGCACGCGGAGCGGAAACCGGGGGCCGGAATCCCCCGCAAAGCCGCGCAACCCGCTCAGTCCGGACTCAGTCGCGCCACACCCAGGTGATGCCGCGGCGCTCCACCTCGCCTTGGATTTCCGCCATGGCCCGCTCCACCTGTTCCGGCTGTCCTTCCACTCCCAGTTCCAGGTGGCGGCGCACACCGTCCTGGGTCAGGGACGGCAGGGAAAACAGGCGCAGCTCCGGGTACTCGGCGACGATGCGCTCCATCAGGTCCAGCAGGGCGCTTTCGTAGGCCCTGTCGCCGGTGAGGAGGAAGGCCTTCTCCACCTTGGGCGCCCGGTTGAAGAGATGGGCATAGAAGGTGTCCAGCACCCACTCCACCATGGGATGGGCCATCTGGGGAAAGCCCGGCACGAAGTAATGCTCCTTCACCATGAAGCCGGGAATGCGGTTGAAGGGATTGGGAATGATGCGGCTGCTGGCAGGGAAGGTGCCCAGCAGCAGGCGCTGGGGCGTGATGTCGTCGCCGAAGCGGACACGGATCTCCGCCTCCGCCTCCGGGCTCAGCACCAGCTCCTCCCCCAGGGCCGCGGCGGCGGCCTGGCGGGTGTGGTCGTCCGGCGTGTTGCCGATGCCGCCGAAGGAGAACACCGCCTCGCCGCTGGCGAAGCTGCGCTTCAGGGTTTCCGTCAGGCGGGCCCGGTCGTCCCCCAGATATTGCACCCAGGACAACTGCAGACCCCGGGCGCCGAGCAGTTCGGCCACCTTGGCGAAGTGTTTGTCCTGGCGTTTGCCGGAGAGGATTTCGTCGCCGATGATGAGGGCGCCGAAGCGCGTGGCTTGGGCAGTCTGGGAAACGGAAGCAGTCATGGGTCCTCGCGTCGTTGAGGTCGTAAAGGGTGAAAATCAGCGCAGGAAGCGGTCGGTGGGCACGGGCTCTTCCACCACCACCGCATCGACGGTCACCACGGCCCCGCCGCGCAGCTGGCGCAGGCTTTCCAGGCCGAAGTGGATGTACAGCAGGGCGCCCAGGGCCGGGGTCAGCAGGCCCAGTACCGGCACATGGGCCAGCAGGGCCAGGAGAATGCCCAGGCCCAGCAGGGGCGTGGCCCGGCGCTCCCGGATCAGGCGCCACTCGTCGTCGGTGGCGTGCATGGCCAGGGCATCGTAGGCAAAGGTCTTGCGGTTGAGCCAGGCCATCCAGAACAGGGGCAGCACCAGGCCCAGGCCGGGCACCAGCCACAGGGGCAGGGTCAACAGCCAGCCGGCGATGAACAGCAGGGCGGCCCAGACGCTGTTCCAGGCACCGGCAAAGAAGCTGTCCTTGCCCATGGCCGCCACCTCCGGGTAATCCCGGGCGGCCACCACCTGCAGCAGGATGGGCATGATGAACACCGCCGCCAGCACCATGGCGGTGAGATAGGAGAGGGCCAGGATCACCAGCCAGCCCCCGGCGGCGGCCAGCAGCTTGGCCAGCCACACGGCGCCCCAGCCGGAGAGCCAGCTCATGGGCGGCTGCTCGAGGAACCAGGCGGAAAGGTGGTCCAGCACCAGGAAGGTCAGCGTCAGCCATACCGCCAGGGCGGCCACGGCGGGGGACAACACCAGCCACCAGACGCGGCGGCGGGACAGGGTGCCGAGGCTGCGGACCAGGGCGAGGATCATTTCGGGCATTCGGGCATCCTATTTTTTTTGCCACAGAGGGCACAGAGATCACCGAGGGGTCGCACTCCGCCTTAGCTGCCGGAGCGGTTGCAAACCGCACCTACCCTGCAAGCCAATACTGAAGCCAATCTCCACCATGCATGGCGGAAGAGTGGCGCCCCTATTACCTCCCAGGGCAGAGGCATTTTCTCTCTGTGTTCTCTGTACCCTCTGTGGCTAATCGTCTTTCAACCGTACTGTATCCCTTCCCACAGCTTCTGCAGGCGCTTCACCGACACGGGCACCGGCGTCTTCAGTTCCTGGGCGAAGAGATTGACCCGCAGTTCCTCCAGCAGCCAGCGGAACTGCTCCAGTTGGGGATCGCTGACGCCCTGTTTGGCCAGCTGCAGGGCGCGGCGTTCGTACTGGGTCCACAGGGTGCTGTAGTCCGCCAGCAGCTGAACGTCCCGGGCCGGGTTGGCCTTGAGCTTGTCCAGGCGCATGGCCGCCGCCTTGAGGTAGCGGGGGAAGTGCTGCAGGCGCTCGAAGGGCGTTTCCAGCACGAAGCGTTTGTGAATGAGGCGGCCGATCTGCTTCTCGATATCCTGCACCGCACCGGGGAAAGGTTTGAAGGCAGGCAGCTTTTTCACCAGGGCCTGCCACTCGGTCAGCACCAGGCCCACCAGGCGACAGATTTCCTGGGCCAAGAGGCCCAGGCGGTTCTTGCCTTCGGCGCAGCGGGCCTTGAAGGATTCCGCATCTTCCGGCCACGGTTCCACCAGGCAGGCCCGCTCGAAAATCACCGACACCAGCTGCTGGCGCAGGTCGTCGGAAGAACCCAGGCTCATGAACTGCATGGCCATCTGGGTCAGGCCCGGCAGGTTCTTCTCGAAGTACTTCACCTGCTCCTTCAGCTGCAACTGGAAGAGGCGGGAGAGGCCCAGGCGGTGGGCCGCCAGGGCTTCCTCCTGGGAGTCGTACACGCGCAGGGAAACGGTCTCGCCGTCTTCCGTCAGGCCCGGGTAGCCGATCACCATCTGGCCGCCCACGGCCACTTCCATCAGCTCCGGCAGCTTGCCGAAGGTCCAATCGGTGAGGCCGGTGAATTCGCTGGGGGTCTCGTGCAGCTCCTGGAATTCCTGGCGCGCCTCCCGGCCCCATTCGCCGCGGAGCTGGGCCAGGCTGCGGCTCATGTCGAGCTGGCGACCGTGTTCATCCACCAGCTTGAAGTTCATGGAGAAGTGGGCCGGCAGCTCGCCGGGGCGGAAGGCATCGGGCGTCACCGCCCAGCCCCGGGCATTGAGGCCCCGGGATTCGAAGATGAAGTCGATGAGGGGGGCGATGATGCCCGGCGCCATACGCTTCTCGTCGTTGCCCACCCAGGCGATGAACTCCTCGGCGAACTCGGGCACCGGCACCAGCTTGGCGCGGATGCGCTGGGGCAGGGTCTTCACCAGCTGCACCACCTTCTCCTTCAAGAGGCCGGGCACCAGCCACTCGCTGCGGTTGGCGGGCACCTGATTGAGCTGGGCCAGGGGCAGCACCAGGGTGACGCCGTCCCGGGGGCTGCCGGGCTCGAAGTGGTAGGTGAGGGCGTAGTCCACGCCGGAAAGGCGCATCTGGGGAGGGAAGGCGTCGGTGGTGACCCCGGCCGCCTCGTGGCGCATCAGGTCTTCCTTCTGCAGGAAGAGCAGTTTCTGGTTCTCCCGCTCCGCCTCCTTGCGCCACTTGTCGAAGTCGGCACCGTTGTAGATGCCCGAGGGAATCAGGTGGTCGTAGAAGGCAAAGATCAGTTCGTCGTCCACCAGCACGTCCTGGCGGCGCTGCTTGTGTTCCAGGTTCTCGATGTCCCGGATGGCCTTCTGGTTGTGCTGGTAGAAAGGCCAGCGGCGCACGAAGTCCTCGTTGATCTCGCCGCCCACCAGGCCCTGGCGGATGAAGAGCAGGCGCGCCTCTTCCGGGTTCATGGGGCCGAAGTTCACCCGCTTCTTGGGATTGACGACGATGCCGTGCAGGGTGGAGCGCTCGTAGGCCACGGCCTGCATGGCCTTTTTCTCCCAGTGGGGGTCGAAGTAGCTCTTGCGGATCAGGTGGGCGCCCACCTCCTCCAGCCATTCCGGCTCGATGCGGGCGAGGCAGCGGGCGTAGAGCTTGGTGGTTTCCGTCAGCTCGGCGCAGACCACCCACTTGCCCGCCTTCTTCTGCAGGGGCGAGCCCGGGTGGATGAGGAAGCGGATGCCCCGGGCCCCCAGGTAGTGGCTGCTGTCGTCGGACTTGCAGCCGATATTGCCCAGGAGGCCCGTCAGCAGGGCCTTGTGGATGGGCTCGTAGGTCGCGGGAATCTCGTTCTCGCGCCAGCCCAGCTCGGTGACCATGGCGTGGATCTGGTTGTAAACCTCCCGCCATTCCCGCATGCGCAGGTAGGAGAGGAAACGCTCCTTGCAGGCCTCGGCCAACTTGCGCCCGGAGAGGTGCCGGGCCTGTTCCTCAAACCAGTTCCACAGCTTCAACCAGGAGAGGAATTCGGACTTCTCGTCGGCGAACTGGCGGTGCTTTTCATCCGCCGCCTGCAAGCGCTCCTGGGGCCGTTCCCTGGGGTCCTGCACCGAGAGGGCGGCGGCGATGACCAGCACTTCCTTGAGGCAGCCCCGGTCCCGGGCGGCCACGATCATGCGGGCGATGCGCGGGTCCAGGGGCAGCTTGGCCAGGCCCCGGCCCACGTCGGTGAGGCGGTTGTCCTCGTCCAGGCCGCCCAGTTCCTGCAGCAGGGAATAGCCGTCGTTGATGGCCTTGGGCGGCGGCGCCTCGATGAAGGGGAAGCTCTCCACGTCGGTGAGCTTCAAGGCCTTCATGCGCAGGATCACCCCGGCCAGGGAGGAACGCAGGATTTCCGGATCGGTGAATTCGCCCCGGGCGTTGAAGTCAGCCTCGTCGTAGAGGCGGATGCAGACCCCCGCCGCCACCCGGCCGCAACGGCCCGCCCGCTGCCGCGCCGCGGCCTGGGAGACCCGCTCCACCTGGAGCATTTCCACCTTGTTGCGGTAGGAGTAGCGCTTCACCCGGGCCAGGCCCGTATCCACCACGTAGCGGATGCCCGGCACGGTGAGGGAGGTTTCCGCCACGTTGGTGGCCAGCACCACCCGGCGGCCGCCGCCGGTCTTGAAGACCCGGTCCTGCTCCGCCGCCGAGAGGCGGGAGAACAGCGGCAGGATTTCCGGCTGGGGGCCGGGGAAGTGGTGCTTGCGCAGGGCTTCCGCCGCCTCCCGGATTTCCCGCTCGCCGGGGAGGAACACCAGCACGTCTCCCGGGCCTTCCCGGCCCAGTTCGTGGACCGCGTCCACGATGGCGTCGTAGAGATCCCGCTCCTCCTGGTCTTCCTCCAGGGGCGTCACCGGGCGGTAGCGCACCTCCACCGGGTAGAGGCGGCCGGAGACTTCGATCACCGGCGCCGGCTTGCCGTGCTGGGCGAAGTGCTGGGCAAAGCGCTCTGCGTCGATGGTGGCGGAGGTGATGATGACCTTGAGGTCCTTGCGCTTGGCCAGCAGCTGCTTCAGATAGCCCAGCAGAAAGTCGATGTTGAGGCTGCGCTCGTGGGCCTCGTCGATGATGATGGTGTCGTAGGCGTTGAGGTAGGGGTCGGTCTGGGTTTCCGCCAGCAGGATGCCGTCGGTCATCAGCTTCAAATAGGACTGGGGCCCGCTACGGTCCTGGAAGCGGATTTTCACCCCCACGCCGGCACCGATCTGGGTCTGCAGCTCCTGGGCCACCCGGGCCGCCACGGAGCGGGCCGCCAGGCGCCGGGGCTGGGTATGGCCGATCAGTCCCGCCGCCCCCCGGCCCAGTTCCAGGCAGATCTTGGGCAGCTGGGTGGTCTTGCCGGAGCCGGTCTCGCCGCAGACGATGACCACCTGGTTGTGCTCGATGAGGGCCTTGATCTCCTCCCGCCGCCCGTTGACCGGCAGGTCCTCCGCATATTCCGGCTTGGGCAGGCGCCCGGCCCACTCGGCACAGGCGGCGCGGGAGCGGGCCAGCAGGGCCTCGTAGTCGGCCTTGGCCTTCTCGGCATGGGGACCGGGCTGGCCGGCGCTGCGGGAAAGGGCGCGCAGACGGGGACGATCCTGGGTCAGGCAGTCGGCAAAGGCAGGCGGAGCGGAACGGGGGAGGGACACAATCGGGGGGTGAAAAAATTGCAAGGCGGTATTTTGGCACAAGGACCTGTTTCCCTTGGCAGAGTCTCGCGGAATTACACACTTGCTTTGCCCGGACAAAAGTGGAATCTTGTCGGCAGCAACAAAGTTGCATGCCAATAAAAACCTGCCGGCCACGGTCGGCGGAATCACCACGGGGAAAAACATGTTCAAGACCATGAGTCTCAAGGGGCGGCTAACCGTCTCCCTGCTTGTCACGCTGATCGGCCTCATCGTTCTCGGCACCTTCCAGGCCCTGCACCTCAAACAGCAGTTGCTGGCCGACCGCAAGGCCACCCTGGAAACGGCCATCGACATTGCCATGACCGCCATCGTGGATATCCAGGCCCAGGAAGCCAAGGGAGCCATGGGCCGGGAAGAGGCCCAGACCCTGGCCAAGGCGGTGATCCGCAGCATGCGCTACCAGGGCAAGGAATACTTCTACATCTACGACAGCAAGGGCATGGGAGTGATGCACCCGGTCCGTCCCGAATATGAAGGCAAGAGCCACTGGGACCGGCAGGACAAGTCCGGCGCCTACACGGTGCGCAACCTGATCAAGGTGGCCCTGGACAAGAGCGGCTACACCGAAACCATGACCGCCAAGCCGGGCAGCGACGTGCAGGTGCCCAAGCTGCAGTACCTGCAGCATTTCCCCGCCTGGGACTGGGTGGTGGGGACCGGCCTCTACATCGACGACCTGGACACCCTCTTCTACCAGCAGCTGCGCCTGGTGGCCCTGATCATCGTGCTGGTGGTGCTGGCCGTGGGCGCCCTCTCCTGGGCCCTGGCCCGGGCCACCCTGGGTCAGATCGGCGGCGAGCCGGCCGAGGCGGTCACCGCCATCCGGGCTGTGGCCGGCGGCGATCTCACCGTTTCCCTCGGCAACGCCCGGGACGACAGCATGCTGGGCGAACTGAACCGCCTGGTGCAGGTGCTGCGCCAGATGATCGGCGAAATCGCCCAGGGCGCCGGCCAGGTGGCCAGTTCCGCCCAGGAGATCAACAGCACCGCCACCCGGGTGGCGGACTCGGCGGCAACCGAGACGGAAGCGACCCAGAACATGGCCGCCGCCATGGAGGAACTGACGGTTTCCATCACCCACGTTTCCGACAACGCCCGGGACACGGAACAGCACGCCAGCAACGCGGCTGAACTGGCCGGCGTCGGCGAGAAGAGCGTGGACACCACCGCCGCCAATATCGCCACCATGGCGGACACCATGGGCAAGGCGGCGGAGCAGGTGCGGGCCCTCACCGACAACGCCCAGGAAGTGGCCCGGGTGGCCCAGGTGATCAAGGAGATCGCCGGCCAGACCAACCTGCTGGCCCTCAACGCCGCCATCGAGGCGGCCCGGGCCGGCGAACAGGGCCGGGGCTTCGCCGTGGTGGCCGACGAGGTGCGGGTGCTGGCGGAGCGGACGGAAAAGGCCACGGTGGAAATCTCCTCCATCGTCAGCCGCATCCAGGACGAAACCCTGACCGCCGCCCAGGTCATGGACGCGGCCCTGCCGGAAGCGGAAAAGGCCAAGGAAGCCGCCGCCGAAACCTCGGAGCTGCTGCACCGCATCGCCGCCGGTTCCGAATCCGCCCGCTCCCTGGTGCGGGAAGTGGCCGACTCCACCCGGGAACAGAGCGAGGCCAGCACCGCCCTGGCCCAGCAGGTGGAGCGCATCGCCCACCAGGTGGAAGAAACCAGCGAGAGCATGCAGCACACCGCCGCCGCCAGCGCCCTGGAAGCGACGGCCCAGGCCCTCAATCAGGCCACGGCCCGCTTCCGCATCTAACCCGCCATTTCAGGCCGCCACCCGGGGCAGCCCGCCGCCCGGCCAGGGCAGGGGCTGCCACAGGCGCGCCTCGAACATGGCGATGAGGCGCTGCACCGCGGGCCATTCACCGCTGGCGCCGGTCAGCGCCACCCACTCCACCTCCGGCAGGGGCGGCAGCCCCTCGGTTTGACGTTGCAGACCGTCGCCGAGCAGGCTCAGGGGCAAGGGAGAAACCGCCAGGCCGGCCCGCAACACGTGGCGGATGCCGGTGTGGCTGTGACCGGCAAAGGCCAGACGCCAGGGGATGCCGGCCTGGGTCAAGGCCGCCTGGGCGACGACGCGGAAAATGCAGCCTTCGTGAAACAGGGCCAGGGGCAAAGGCCGCTCCGCCACGGCGCTGCCGTGGGCACCGCCGGCCCAGACCATGGGCTCCCGCCACAGGGTGCGGCCCACCGCTGTCGGCCGCTCGCCGATGCGCTTGATGAGGGCCATGTCCAGTTCGCCGGCCTCGACCCGGGCCGCCAGGCGGGCCGAAAGATCACACTCCAGAGCCAGCTTGACCCGGGGATAGGCGCTGTGGAATTCCGCCACCACGCTGCCCAGGTCCCGCTCCATCACTTCCTCCGCCAGCCCCACCCGCAGGCTGCCCGCCAGGTCCGCCTCGGAAAAGCAGCCGATGGCCTCGTCGTTGAGGCGCAGGATGCGGCGGGCGTAGTCGAGCAGTAGCAGCCCCTCCTCCGTCACCCCCTCCAGCCGCCCCTGGGAGCGCACCAGCAGGGGCTTGCCCACCTGCTCCTCGAGTCGCTTGATCTGCAGGCTGATGGCCGATTGGGTACGGCCCAGGCGGGTCGCCGCCAGGGAAAAGCTCGCTGCCTCCGCCGTCGCCACCAGGGCGCGCAGCAGGTCCATGTCGAGATGCCGGGCCATCATTTCTCCTGGAAATATTGATTCGATATTTATTAATTTATCAAATATTCCACACCCCGGTAGGGTTGGGCCCGTCGTCTTCACCACGCCCCAGGAGCCCGCCATGAACGCCATCGCCCCGCCGCTGCCCGCCGGCATTGCCGCCGCCCCCTCCCGTACCCGGGTCCTGATCGCCGGCATCGCCTTCAGCGTCATCTGGAGTTCGGCCTTCGTCGCCGGCCGCATCGGCCTCGACCACGCCGCCCCCCTGACCCTGCTGGCCATCCGCTTCCTGGCCGCCGGCCTGCTCTTCGCCTTCCTGGCCCGGAGCAGCGGCCGCAGCCTGCGCCTGCCGACCATGGCCGGCCGCGCCCTGCTGGCCGGACTAGTGTGCAATGCGGCCTATCTGGGCCTGGCCTACTGGGGCCTGCAGGGTGTGCCCACCGCCCTCACCGCCGTCCTGGTCAGCGCCTGTCCCCTGCTCACCCTGCTGCTGGCCGCCGCCCTGGAAGGAGAACGGCTGACGCCCCTGCGGCTTGCCGGCATCCTCCTGGGCATGGGCGGCGTGCTGTGGATCACCCGCCACCGGCTGACGGTGGAACAGCTGGAGCCCCTGTATCTGGCGGCCATCGGCGCCGGCACGCTGGCCCTGGCCCTGGGCACGGTGCTGAGCAAGAAGGTGGCGGCGGGGCAGGACCTGATCGCGGCCGTCACCCTGCAGTTCATGGCCAGCGGCCTGGTGCTGCTGCCCCTGGCCTGGGGCCTGGAAGGTTTCCGCCTGGAGGCCCACCCGGCCCTGTGGGGCAGTCTGGCCTACAGCGTCGCCGTCTCCCTGGCCAGCACCCTGCTCATGCTGTGGCTGCTGCGCCACGGCCAGGCCAGTTCGGCCAGCAGCTTCCACTTCCTCAATCCCTTCTTCGGCACCCTGTTCGCCGTCACCCTGCTGGGAGAAACCATGTACGCCGACGACCTGCTGGGGGTGCTGCCCATTGCACTAGGCATTGCCCTGGTGGCGTGGAAGCGCTGACATCGGCTCGGAAGGACCCGGCCCTCCGCCCCCGGCTTGCCATATCGGGAGCCGGGCATTAAATTCCACCAACATACCCACAAGGGATAAAAAAGCCTCTCCGGCACCCTCATCCCTTCGCTCTCATGGAACACTGGACCTATGACCCCCATCGATTTCAAGGAACTCACCACCCTCAGCCAAGCCGGGATTGTCTGGGGCTTTTTCTGGCGCTGCATCGCCACCGCCCTGGGCTCCGCCCTGTGCGGCGCACTCCTCGGTGGTATCGTCGGCTTCGTCCTAGGCATTAGCGGCATCGCTCGCTCCGCCATTCCAATGATAGGCGGCCTGCTGGGCCTGCTGACGGGCCTGTTCTTTTTCTACCTTTATGTCCGCTGGTTGCTGGCCAGCCGCCTGGGAGCCTTCCGCTTGGTGCTGGTCCTCGCCGACTAGCCCTGCCCCTTCTGCGACCAGGGGCCCGTTCCTGCGATAACGCCGCTCCCATGAGCCGACTTCCCCCCTTGTCTCGCCAACACCATCTCCAACGCCTGCGCGGACACCTGGAGCGGGACAGCTTTCCCCGCCTGCAGATGATGCTGCTGGTACTGCTCACCGCCGGTTCTGGGCTGCTGGCATCCTTTGCATTGCTCCACGCCGGCCTGACCCACATGGGTTGGCGCTACGGAGCGGCCTTTCTCCTCGCCTACGGGGTGTTCCTCGGTCTGCTCTGGCTGTGGCTGCGCACCCGGGCGGAGGACTACGCCGACATTCCGGACCTGATGGACCTGGGCAACCTGGTGCCGTCGGGACCATCGGCCGACAGCTGTTCGCCCACGGCTGAAGATCTGGGGGGAAATTTCGGGGGCGGTGGCGCCAGCAGTCATTTCGATGCCCCGCCAGTAGCCGGAGTCCCGAGCGAACCGGCAGTAGCCGCCGAAACCCTACCGGACGGCAGCGAAGCCATCGGCCAAGCCTTGGGCGCTGCAGCGGAGGGGGAGGAGCTGGCCATTCCCCTGATTGTCCTGGTGCTGGCTGCGGCCTTGTTACTGTCGTCCGCCTTCATTGTGTATTCGGCGCCGAGCCTGTTTGCTGAACTACTGCTGGATGGCACTCTGGCAGCCACCCTGTACCGGCGCCTGCACCGGCTGGAAAGGCGTCACTGGCTACAAACCGCCCTGCACCAGACCTTCTTGCCCTTCCTCCTGACCGGCCTGCTGGTGACCGGTTGCGGCGCTACCCTGCATCACTTTTCCCCAGGAGCCCACACCCTGGGCGAAGCCTGGCAACAGGCAAGAATGTCCCTGAACGCCGCCACCGGCCCGACCGACAAGGTGCGCTAAGCGGCTCCTCAGGGCCAGACCCGGTGCACGCCGACGCTCCACAAGCCGAGGAAGGTCATGGCCAGGGAGCCGAGCAGGTGCAGGGCGATGGCACCGAAGGCCCAGGCGTATTGCTGGGCCAGCAGGCGCTCCATGACTTCGCCGGAGAAGCTGGAGAAGGTGGTGAGGCCGCCGAGGAAACCGGTGATGAGGAACAGCTTGAGCAGCGGGGACAGGTGGGCGTAGCTGTGGAACACGCCCAGGGCCACGCCGATGAGGTAGCCGCCGAGCAGGTTGGCCGCCAGGGTGCCCAGGGGAATGGCCAGGAACAGGGGATTGAGCAGCAGTCCCAGGCCCCAGCGGGCCCAGGCGCCGAGGGCGGCACCGACGCCGATGGCAAGAAAGGCATTCCAGTTCACGGCCGGACCTCGCACCCCAAGGGATAAAGGGTGAATTTTAGCGGCTTTTAACCCGGGTCTTTTCGGTTTTGCCCCTGGCCCCGGTTAAAATGGCGGACAAAGACCTTCAAGGACCCCGCTGTGAGCAACCCCAACAAGAACGCCGCGCCGATCGCCCCCGCCGCCAATTTCATCCGCAACATCGTCGAGGCCGACCTGGCCGCCGGCAAGCACGCCCAGCGCCGCTGGGCCGGCCAGCCCGGCCTGGCCAGCGACCACGCCGCCGGCGCCCTGGACCCGGCCAAGATCCGCACCCGCTTTCCGCCGGAGCCCAACGGCTACCTGCACTTCGGCCACGCCAAGTCCATCTGCCTCAATTTCGGTCTGGCCCGGGACTACGGCGGCCGCTGCCACCTGCGCTTCGACGATACCAATCCGGAGAAAGAAGACCAGGAATACGTGGATTCCATCGTGGACGCGGTGAAGTGGCTGGGCTTCAACTGGGAGGATGCCCAGGAGAACAACCTCTACTACGCCTCCAACTATTTCCCCTGGATGATCCAGGCCGCCGAGTACCTGATCGCCACCGGCAACGCCTACGTGGACAGCCAGAGCGCCGAGGAAATGCGCGCCAACCGGGGCACCCTGACCGAGGCAGGCAAGGACAGCCCCTTCCGCAACCGCAGCGTGGCGGAGAACCAGGACCTGTTCAAGCGCATGCAGGCCGGCGAATTCCCGGACGGCGCCCACATCCTGCGGGCCAAGATCGACATGGCCGCCCCCAACATCAACCTGCGGGACCCGGCCATCTACCGCATCCGCCATGCGACCCACCACAACACGGGCGACAAGTACTGCGTGTACCCCATGTACACCTTCGCCCACCCCATCGAGGATGCCCTGGAGAACATCACCCACTCCATCTGCACCCTGGAATTCGAGGACCAGCGCCCCTTCTACGACTGGCTCCTGGAGCGCCTGGCCGAGGGCGGCCTGCTGCAGCGCCCCCTGCCCCATCAGTACGAGTTCTCCCGCCTCAACCTGACCTACGTCGTGCTCTCCAAGCGCAAGCTGATCCAGCTGGTGGAAGAGAAGCACGTGGACGGCTGGGACGACCCGCGCATGCCCACCCTGGTGGGCGCCCGCCGCCGCGGCTACACCGCCGAAGGCTTCCGCCTGCTGATGGAGCGGGTCGGCGTCTCCAAGCACGATTCCCTCATCGACTACAGCCTGCTCGAAGACTGCATGCGGGAAACCATGAACGAGCTGGACGAGCGCCGCATCGCCGTGCTCGACCCGCTCAAGCTCGTCATCACCAACTACCCGGAAGGCCAGAGCGAGGAATGCTTCGCCCCCAACCACCCGCTCAAGCCCGAACTGGGCAAGCGCATGGTGCCCTTCTCCCGGGAGCTGTGGATCGAGCGGGAAGACTTCATGGAAGAGCCCAGCAAGGGCTACCACCGCCTCTACCCCGGCAATATGGCCCGCCTGCGCTACGGCTTCGTGGTGAAGTGCACCGGCTGCGAGAAGGATGCCGCCGGCAATGTCACCGCCGTTCTGTGCGAGTACATGGAAGATTCCAAGTCCGGCACCCCCGGCGCCGACAACTACAAGGTCAAGGGCAACCTGCACTGGGTCTCCGTGGCCCACGCCTACACCGCCGAAGTGCGCCTCTACGACCGCCTGTTCCAGGCCGCCGCCCCGGGTGCCGGCGACCGGGATTTCCTCGATGACCTCAATCCTGCGTCCAAGGTGGCCATCACGGTACAACTGGAACCGGCCCTGAAGGATGCCCTGCCGGAACAGCGCTTCCAGTTCGAGCGCCACGGCTATTTCGTCGCCGACCGGGTGGACTCCCAACCCGGCGCCCCGGTCTTCAACCGGGCCGTCACCCTCAAGGACTCCTGGGGCAAGGCGGGCTGAGGCTCCGGGCGCAAAACCAGGAACAAGGAGCAGACCATGGCAGGCGGCGGCTGGGGTTGCCCCCACGAATCCAACGATCGCTGCGGCAAGGTGAATGACCTGCCCTGCGATCCGGGCATGAAGGGCTGCGTCCTCGCCGGCCGCTACCGCTTCGCCAACGACGACAAGAACGAGCGCCTGCGCCAGAAGGCCGAGCAGCGGCGGGAAGTGACACCACCCGCCGCGGATGCGTCCCCGGACGAGCAACAGTAAGCCAGGAAAGGCGCCATGCCCCCACTTCCCGCACCCGTGCCGCCGCCCCAGGCGGGCCGCGCCGGCTGGAGCCTGCGCAGCAAGACCGTGGGCCTGCTGCTGGCGGCCCTGCTCATCGGCATCCGGGTGGCGGAAGACATCCGCGAAAACCTGGGCACCGCCCTGGCCCGCAACCACGCCCAGCTGACCAAGCAGCGCATTCTCTCCGCCGTCGGGAGGGAAATGGCCCTGGCCCAGCGCTTCGCCGAATCCACCGTGCTCCGGGAATGGATGACCGGCGAGCAGGACCCAGCCAAGACCGAGCGTTTCTTCCGCGAAGGCGAAGGTTTCCGCCGCGCCTTCGCCGACCAGGCCTATTTCGCCGCCCTGGCCAGCAGCCGCCATTTCTACTTCGCCGATCCGCAGGCCGCTCCCCGGGCCGCCATGCGCTACACGGCCGACCCGGCCAACCCGGATGACGCCTGGTTCTTCGCCACCCTGAAGAGCAGCCAGGGCTACAGCCTCAATGTGGATTACGACAAGAAGCTGCAGGTCACCAACGTCTGGATCAACATCGTGGTACGGGACGAAGGGGAGCGCCCCATCGGCATCGCCGGCACCGGCCTCAACCTCAGCCGCTTCCTCAGCAACGTCCTGGCCAACCGGGAAACCGGCGTGGTCACCATGGTGCTGGACCAGAACGGCGCCATCATCGCCCACCCGGACCCGCGCCAGATCGCCTACGCCACCGCCGGCAACCAGAACATCGAAAAGACCATCTACCGCCTGCTGGAGCGGCCGGCGGACAAGGAGGCCCTGCGCCGCACCCTGGTGGCGGCCGCCTCCGACGAAGGGGAAGGCACGCCGACCCTGCGCCTGAAGCTGGAAGGCGCCCCCAGCCTGGCTGCCGCCACCTACATTCCATCCCTGCGCTGGACCGTGCTGACGGCGGTAGACCTCAACACCAGCCGGGTTTTCGACGCGCCCCTGATCACCGCCCTGGCCCTGGGTTCGCTCCTGCTGCTGGCCCTCCTGGTGGGCTTGTATACCGCCGGCCTCAACCGCCTGGTGCTGGCCCCCCTGGCCGCCCTCACCGCCGCCGTGCAGCGCATCGGCGCCGGCCATTACGGGGAACGCCTGCGCTCCAACCGGGGCGACGAGATCGGCGCACTGACCCGGGCCTTCGACACCATGGCCCAGCAGGTGCGGGCCCACTCGGAGAACCTGGAGCGACTGGTGGACGAACGCACCCGGGAACTGGCCGAAGCCCATCGCAAGGTCACCGACAGCATCCGCTACGCCAGCCTGATCCAGCACGCCATCCTGCCGGACAAGGCCCTCAAGGCCGATCTGCAGGGCCAGTACTTCGTCCTGTGGCGCCCCCGGGACGTGGTGGGCGGCGACTTCTACCTGTACCGCGGCGCCGCCGGGCAGTGCCTGTTCGGCGTGGTGGACTGCGCCGGCCACGGCGTTCCCGGCGCCTGCATGACCATGATCGCCCACGCCGCCCTGGAAGTGGCCCTGGGCGACACACCCTGGCAGGACCCGGCGGCCCTGCTGCAGCGCACCGACCAGGTGGCCCGGGGCATGCTGCCCGGGGACGACCGCAGCCGCCAGATCGCCACCAGCATGGACATGGGCCTGTGCCACGTGGACCTGGAGCGGCGCCTGGTGACCTTCGCCGGCGCCCGCCTGGGCCTGTTCTGGAGCGACGGCGACAACTGCGAGGAAATCCCGGGCCACCGCCGCGGCGTCAACGACCGCCGCAGCGGCAGCTACGACAACGCCCAGGTGCCTCTGGCAGCGGGCCGCACCTTCTACCTGGTCAGCGACGGTCTGCTGGACCAGGCCGGCGGCGACCAGGGCTACGGCTTCGGCGCCCGCCGCCTGGCAGCCTGGATCCGGACCCATGCCCACCTGCCCCTGGCCGAGCAGAAGAGCGCCCTGCTGGAGGAAATCCAGGCCTACCAGGGCCCCCTGGCCCAGCGGGACGACATCACCCTCCTGGCTTTCCGTTTCGACGATCAGCGGTAAGATAGGCCACCCAAGGAGATTCCATGACCCAGACGGCACCTTCCCTCGACATTTTCGCCCTGCGGGAAACCTTCAACCGCGAGCGCATCATGCTCTGCTTCAACGGCCCCATCACCGCCACCCTCATCGAGGAAATCGGCACGGCCCTGCGCAAGCATATGGAAGGCCTGCAGGAATCCCCCTCCGCCGTTTCCGACGTCTTCTCGGTGTATATCGAGATGACCCAGAACATCCGCCGCTACACCCAGTCGCGCCCCGCCCTGGCCATGGAGACGGCCAGCGTCTTCGTCTCCCGGGACGAGGACGGCCGCTACGTGGTGAGCGCCGGCAACGTGCTCGAGGCGGCCGACGGCGAAGCCCTGTTGCAGCGGGTCGAACCCCTGGCCCGGCTCGACAAGGATGGTCTCAAGGCCGCCTTCAAGACCCAGCTGCGCCAGCCCCGGGAAGCCCTGGACGGCAGCGCCGGCCTGGGCCTGATCGACATGGCCCGCAAGGCCTCGGCCCCCCTGCAATGCAGCCTGCGCCCCCTGGACGGCGGGCGCGCCTTCTTCAGCCTGCGGGTCGTGCTCTAGGAAAAAAACAACATGGACAATCTCGACATCCCCCAGACCAACGCCAGCCCGGCCATCCGGGCCGATTGGGAAGCCGGCCTGATCGCCATGCAGGGCGACTCCTATCCGGAAAACTCCTTCGAACTGTTCCAGCCCCTGATCGACTGGGTCGAGGCCTACCTGGCCCAGCCCGAGCGCCCCCTGCGCCTGGAATTGGAACTGCTGTACCTCAACACCAGCAGCATCCGCGCCCTCATGGACATCCTGGACCTGCTCGAAGAAGCCCACCGCAAGGGCCGCCAGGTCAGCGTGCGCTGGTCCTACGACGGCGCCAACGAACGGGTGGGCGAACTGGCCGCCGAGTTCAAGGAAGACTGCACCTTCCCCTTCGACATCGCGGCCAAGGTCTGACATGTCCGAGATCCCGGACCTGGAAGCCCGCATCGAAGCCCTGCTGCGCGACAACGCCGCCGATCCGGCCGTGCTGGCGCTGCTGCAGGAGCTGTACGACCGCTACCGCACCCAGGAACGGCTGCTGGACCGGCTGACCCACATCTCCGACCGCTTCCAGCGGGCCGAGCGGGACCGGGGCCAGTCCTACGCCGAGAACTACCAGCGCAAGGTGCGCCAGATCGAAAAGATCGTGCGCATCAGCGATCAGTACCAGTCCATGCTGCGGGACCTGAACGACCGTCTGCACACCATCTCCACCCAGGACGAACTCACCGGCCTGCCCAACCGCCGCTTCATGCAGGCCCGGCTGACCCAGGAAATCGCCCAGGCCGAGCGCAACGGCAGCGACTTCTGTATCGCCCTGGCCGACATCGACCGTTTCAAGGCCATCAACGACAGCTGCGGCCACGCCGCCGGCGACACCGCCCTGGCCCAGGTAGCCGAGGCCCTGGCCGGCAACCTGCGGGAATACGACGTCTGCGCCCGCTGGGGCGGCGAGGAATTCCTCATGCTCTTTCCCGGCTGCGGCGGCGAAGCCGCCCTGGTGCTGGGCGAGCGCATCCGTAATGCCATCGAGGCCGACGCCAGCCGCCGGCCGGACCTGCCCCCCATCACCGTCAGCATGGGCCTGACCCAGTTCCGCCCCGGCGAGAACCTGGACGCCACCCTGAAACGGGCCGACGACGCTCTTTACGCCGCCAAGGCAGCCGGACGCAACCGGGCCGTCCTGGCCTGAGCCAGCGCCGGCAGCATATCGGCCGGCCCCATTCCGGCGCCACCGGCTTTTGGTGCTATGCCAAAAGCCATGAAAGCAGACCTTCCGCATATCCCGAAAGCCTTAACTGGCGCGGTTCTCCGGCTTACAGACGGCTCCCGGCCGACTATCATGCAGGCATTCCGATTCGCCCCGTCGAGCCGCCATGTCCGTCATCCGCTCCCAGCGCCCGCTCCAGCCGCCGGCCAGGCTCTTCCGGCGGGAGGAATACCTCTTTGCCGCCCTGGCCCTGCCCGCCTCCGTCGCCTGGTTTTTCGCCACCTACTGGAGCGACGGCTGGATATGGGCCGCCCTGCCGCCTGCCGCACTATTGCTCCACTGCCTGCGCCAGGCCCTGACCTCCCACCTGGAGGGCAACGGCGTCCGCATCACCACCCGCCAGTACCCGGACCTGCACGTGCGCCTCGAGCGCTGCTGCCGCAAGCTGGGCCTGGCCCGGGTGCCCCGGACCTACCTGATCCACGGCTGGAGCCGGCTGCACAGCCTCACCTGGCGCCTGCTGCGGCACCGCCTGGTGATGTTGCGGGCCGAACTGGTGGACGCCCTGGACAGCGATGTGGACGCGGTGGACTTCTATCTGGGGCGGGAACTGAGCCACCTGGCCCGGCCCCATGCCGGCTACGGCTGGTGGATCCTGCCCGCCCTGCCCCTGCCCCTGCTCGGCAGCGCCTACCGGCGGGCCAAGGAATATACGGCGGACCGCTGCGGCACCCTGTGCTGCCGCAGCCTGCACTCGTCCATCCGGGCCCTGGCCCTGCTGGCGGCGGGCCCCCGCCGCTGGCAGAACCTGGATGCCCACGCCTTCGTCGAACAGGCCGCCCACAGCGGCGGTTTCTGGATGTCCCTGCAGGAACTGACCGCCACCGCCCCTTGGCTGTGCAAACGCATGGCCCGCCTGCCGTCCCCGCCCATGGCGGTGCCGCGCCGTCACCTGCTGGCCTGGCCCGTGGCGGCGGTGCTGCCGGCGGTGGGGGGCGGCGGCTTCCTCGCCAACCTGGCCACCCTCGGCGTGCTCGGGCTGAGCCTCATGCTGGTGGCCCTGCCGGCCTACGAGGACTACCGCCACAGCACGGTGTACCACCCCCTCTTCTCCTATGCCCACAACCTGGCCCAGGCTGCCAAGATCCGCTACGAGGCGGAGCACACCCTGACCGCCACCCCTGCCGAGCTGGGCTTCGGCCGCCTGCCCCTGGGCATCGCCCGGGTGCACATGGACGAGGAAAACGGCCGCATCACCCTGGGCCTGACGGAAGGCAGCAACATCGTCTATTACCCCTACCTGGACACGGCCGCCCGCATCGTCTGGCGCTGCACCACCACCCTGCCGCGCCAGCACATCCCCTGGGACAGCCGCTGCAACAGTAGTTCCGAGGACGGTTCCGCCCCCATCGCCTGGCTGCGGCAACTGGCCCGGCTGTAGGCCCTTCGGCGCCGGCCTCCGCGGCCTTTTCCTTGGGGCGAGGTGCCGCCGGCGGTACAATGGCGGCCTTCACCGCCCTGGGCGGCCGCCCGCACCGATCGAGCCGATGACCATGAACTTCCGCCAATCCCTCGCTGCCGCCTGGCAGAAAAACAACTCCCTCCTCTGCGTCGGCCTGGACCCGGACCCGGCCAAGTTCCCCGCCCACCTGCAGGGCCGCGACGACGCCATCTTCGAGTTCTGCAAGAGCATCGTGGACGCCACCGCCGACCTGGTATGCAGCTTCAAGCCCCAGATCGCCTACTTCGCCGCCCGCCGCGCCGAAGACCAGCTGGAAGCCCTGATCGCCCACATCCATGAGCGGCACCCTGGTATCCCGGTGGTCCTGGATTCCAAGCGGGGCGACATCGGCAGCACCGCCGAGCAGTACGCGGTGGAGGCCTTCGAGCGCTTCGGCGCCGACGCCGTCACCATCAACCCCTACATGGGCAAGGATTCCGTGGAGCCCTACCTGGCCTACCCGGACAAGGGCGTGATCCTGCTCTGCCGCACTTCCAACCCCGGCGGCAGCGACCTGCAGTTCCTCGAAATTGGCAACAGCGGCGGCGAAAAGCTGTTCGAGCGCGTCGCCCGCCTGGTGGCCACGGAATGGAACACCACCGGCCAGTGCGCCCTGGTGGTGGGCGCCACCTTCCCCGCCGAAATCGCCCGGGTACGGGAACTGACCGGCGACCTGCCCCTGCTGGTGCCCGGCATCGGCGCCCAGGGCGGCGACATCGAAGCCACGGTCAAGGCCGGCAAAACCGCCGATGGCACCGGCCTGATGATCAATTCCTCCCGCGCCATTCTCTACGCCGGCAAGGGCGAGGACTTCGCCGCTGCCGCCCGCCGGGTGGCCCTGGAAACCCGGGACGCCATCAACCGCTATCGCTGAGAAGCAGGCGGGACGGCCATGCCGGCAATGGCATGGCCGTCAGGCAGGAAACACGGCCTTTACCGGACACCATTGCCGGAGACCGCCGTCCTTATTGCCTTTCCAGCCACAGCCCTGCAATCCTCCACCGTCCCCTCGCCACCGCACCACTCCCGGCCTTTTTCCTCTCCTTCCGGACCTCCCATGAAACGCCTCCTGCTGCCCCTCCTGGCCCTCGCCGCCTGGCCCGCCCTGGCGGCGCCGCGCCATCTGCCGGTTCCCGGCGGGGTGGCGGTGGTGCCACTGCAGGCCCCTGCCGGCAAGGCGCCCAGGGCCTTCTTCGGTGACACGCCCCTGGCCGTGGTGCGGGAAGAGGGCCGCTGGCTGGCCCTGCTCGGCATTCCCCTGGAAATGCCGCCGGGGCGCCTCAGCCTGCGTCTGGAAGGCAGCGACGCAGCCACGGCCGAGGTGGAGGTGCGGGCCAAGGACTATCCGGTGCAGCGCCTGACCGTGCGCAACCCGCGCCACGTCAATCCGACGCCGGAAGACGAGCTGCGCATCGCCCGGGAGCAGGAAATCCAGGACCGCCTCAAGCGCCACTTCGCCGCCACGGCGCCGGTCACCGCCTTCCGCCTGCCCGCCGACGGGCGCCTCTCCTCCCGCTTCGGCCTGCGCCGCTTTTTCAACGGCGAGCCGCGCCGCCCCCATGCCGGCCTCGACGTGGCCGCGGGCAGCGGCGCCCCGGTGCGGGCCGCCGCCCCCGGCACCGTGGTCAACACGGACGACTTCTTCTTCAACGGCAACACCGTGTTCGTGGACCATGGCCAGGGCCTGATCAGCGCCCACATGCACCTCTCCCGCGTGGACGTGAAGGAAGGCCAGCGGGTGGCCCAGGGCGAACAGCTGGGCGCCGTCGGCGCCACCGGCCGGGTCACCGGTCCCCACCTGCACTGGGCCGTGTTCCTCAACGGCACGGCGGTGGATCCGGAACTGTTCCTGGCCCCCGCCAAGGGCCGATAAAAAAAGGCGCCCGCAGGCGCCTTCTCCTGGCCGAGGCGGACCTCAGCCCTTGGGCTTGGCCGGCGTGCTCATCTGCTTGCCCTCATCCTTGGCCTTGTCGCCAGGACAGGCCAGGGCCGATACACTGACAGCCGCCAGCAGCACGGCCAACACACTCGCGCACCACTTTTGCATGGACCACTCCTTCCCACGTTGAGGAAGCCGTTGGACGCCGCCCGCTGCAGGCAGTTCCTCCAGCAAGCCGCCCCGACCATGGACACCCAGACCATCCACCTGCACCTCAAGGCACCGCCCAAGCCCGACGCCGGCCAGCCCTGCAACGGTTGCGGCGTCTGCTGCGCGGCCGAGACCTGCCCCCTGGCCAGGCTGCGCTTCCGCCGACGGCAGGGCCCCTGCCCGGCCCTGGAATGGCTGGCGGAGGAAGCCTGCTACCGCTGCGGCCTGCTGCGCCGCCCCCGCCATTACTGGCCGGGGCTGCCGGCCTGGGCCGAAGGCATGGTACGGCGCCTGACCCGGCGCTGGATCGCCGCCGGCAGCGCCTGCGACAGCCAGGCGCAGATCGCCCCGTAGGCGCGCCGCCAAGGCAGAGATAGGGAGTAGGTCTCGGGCTGCCACCACAGCAGCGTGGCGCCGCCATCCTCGCCCCGCAGCTCGAGAACGCCGTGTTCCGACCAGTCGCACCATTCTTCCGCCCCCAGGCGCCGCTGCGGCCACCACACCCGGGCCCCCAGCCAGCGGGGCGGCCCCTGCACCGTCACCCGCCCGGCCGCCACCCACAGGCGGCAGCCGGGCTGCACCGCCAGTTGCATCACCATGCCGGCGGCCAGGTCGATGGACTGGGCCTGCTCCTGCCCTTGCGGCTCCCGTTGCACCTGTTGCTGGCTTACCTGTCTCGATTCCATGACCGTTCTCCGCGAGTTGATGGGACGGCCTCCATGCTAGAGAGAGCCCCATCGGCGCGGCAGGCACAGGCGCTGCCCGGGAGAACCGCTACAGACACCGGCTTTCGCCATCTGTT
Source organism: Azospira sp. MPR-LB4 (assembly GCF_058809525.1). Lineage (NCBI taxonomy): Bacteria > Pseudomonadati > Pseudomonadota > Betaproteobacteria > Rhodocyclales > Rhodocyclaceae > Azospira > Azospira sp. MPR-LB4. The sequence goes on along the minus strand of NZ_CM179521.1, from coordinate 2,932,441 downwards.
ATGGTGCGAATCCCGGCCATCTATATCTGGCCGCCGCCCCCGCCACAGGAGAACATGGGCCATGGACACCGCCCTCCCCCTCTACCAGCGTCTCGCCGCCCATTACCGGGAGGCCATCGCCCACGGCTCCCTGCTGGTGGGCGACCGCTTTCCCTCGGTGCGCGCCCTCATGGGCCGCCACGGCGTCAGCCTGAGCACGGCGGTGCAGGTGTGCCGCCAGCTGGAACAGGAAGGCTGGCTGGAGGCGCGGCCCCGTTCCGGCAATTTCGTCCGCCGCCCCGCCCGCCCCGCCGGGCCCCTGCCGAGCGAGCCCCGGGCCGGCCAGTTGCCGGACCCGGCCCAGTTCGTCGGCATCCACGGCCGGGTCTCGGAAATCATCGCCCGGGGCCGCCAGCAGCCGGTCAGGGTAAATTTTTCCAGCGCCCGCAGCGCCCCCGAACTGTATCCGGGCGAGGCCCTGCGCCTGGCGGCGGCCCGGGCCCTGCGGCGCCATCCCGACCTGCTGGTCAGCGCCCCGCCGCCCAACGGCTGCCCCGACTTCCTGCAGGTGCTGGCCCGGCGCGCCCTGGACGCGGGCATGAACCTGGGGGCGGAGGAGATCGTCGTCACCCAGGGCTGCATGGAGGCCCTCAATCTGGCCCTGCGGGCCGTGACCCAGCCCGGCGACACGGTGGCGGTGGAATCGCCCACCTTCTACGGGCTGCTGCAGGTGCTGGAAACCCTAGGCCTGAAGGCTCTGGAAATTCCCACCAGCCCCCAGACCGGCCTGTCCCTGGAGGCCCTGGAACTGGCCTGCGACCATTACGGCCCCATCGCCGCCCTGGTGGTGGTGCCCCACCTGCAGAATCCCCTCGGCTGCACCATGCCCGAGGCCCACAAGGCGCGGCTGGTGGGCCTCTGCGCCGAGCGGGGCATTGCCCTGATCGAGGACGACACCTACAGCCCCCTGGGGGAGGACGATACGGTGCTGCCGGCCCTCAAGCACTGGGACCGGCAAGGCGGCGTCATCCACTGCGCCTCACTGCACAAGGTGCTGGCGCCGGGGCTGCGCCTGGGCTGGATCAGCGCCGGCCGCTGGCAGGCCCGGGTGGAAATGCTGAAGTACGCCCAGAGCCGCCAGAACGAGGCCCTGGGGCAGCTGGTGGCCGCCGACTTCATGGGCTCCAGCGCCTATGACCGCCACCTGCGGCGCCTGCGGGCGGCCCTCGGCAGCCAGCGCCGGCGCACCACGGAGGCGGTGCTCGAGTATTTTCCTGCCGGCACCCTGGCCGCCCGGCCCCAGGGCGGGCTGGCCCTGTGGGTGCAGCTGCCGCCGGGCGTCTCGTCCCGGGAGGTTTTTGAACGGGCCCTGGGCGAAGGCATTTTCATTGCGCCGGGGCTGATGTTCTCCAACTCCAACCGCTTCGACGGCTATCTCCGCCTCAACTGCGGCGCCCCCTATACCCCGGCCATCGACGCCGCCCTGCGCCGCCTCGGTGCCATCGTCGGCGAGCTGGCCTAGGCCAGCATCCGCTCGTAGGCCGCCAGGGCCGCCGCCAGCTTGCCCTTCGGCTGATAGGTGTCGCCCAGGCCGAATTCCTGCTGCAGGGAGGACTGGTTGTCGGCGATATAGGTGATAGCCCGGCTCAGGTTGTCCAGCTGGCGATCGAAGAAGTTGTTGGAGGAGGTCAGCAGCTCGGCCGATTTGACGAAGTTGCCGCTGAACTGCTGCACCGTCGCCACCACCCCTTCCCGGTTCTGCTGCAGGGCACGGCTCAGGGCGGCCTCGTCCAGCACCGCCTGCTTGGTCACCGGATCGATGCTCAAGCCCAGATCAGGCATACCCCGCAGTCCCAGGTCGGCGCCATTGAAGGGATTCTCCACGCTCTGCTCCAGCTCGTAGCCGGCCACCTGGGCCGCCTGGGTGTCGGCCAGGATGCCACCCTGCTGCATGTCTTCGTCGAAGCCGGTGCGCCAGGCGTTGTAGTCGCTGACGAACTGCGCCAGCTTCTGGCGGATGGCTTCATCGCTGCTGCCGGCATCGACGCTTCCCAGGGCAGTGCCGGCTGCGGCCACCGTCTCCAGGGATGTCTGCATCTGGCTCAGCTCAGCGAACTGGCCCTTGTAGAGCACGTTCCGGTAGTTGATCTCGCTCATCATGCGATAGGCCGACTCCGGGTCGAACAGGGCCTCGTTGCGTCCGGTGGGCGAGAGCCCCTGGACGCCGCTGCTGCCGGCGGCAGACTCGACCGCGGCAGCGCCGCCTTTAAGGCTGGAAAGCAGGGCGCCGAAGCCCTCGCTGCTGCCGGTCTTGCCGCCGCCGGTCAGTTCAGACAGGGTCTGGGCCTTGAAAGTGGCGATGCGCAGGGCCAGATCCCGGCCCGCATCCGATGTTCCGTCGATCGACATATGACCTCCTTCGGGGAAAAGGCCCCCGTTGATCCTGATCCCAGTATTGCAAAAAACAGGCCCGTTTTCCGGCCGGTTCCCGGCATTACCCGGAGAGCCAATAGGGACGCCATCTCCGGCACGGTGCCGGGGAAACCCGGTATTTCCTGGGCACCAGCGTGCGGCAAGAAGTGCCGCCGCCCGGCAAGGCAGCCGATGGGGCCGGTCGCCATGCTGCACAGCAAAACTTTTTGTCACATGCCAGCGTTATCATGGCTGCATGGGCTCGGGAGGCACCATCGGGCGAGCCCCGCGAATCACCATGACAATAACCGGAGAAACTGGATGAATGCACTGAACGGCTACAACATCGAAGACCTGCAACCCGGCATGAGTGCCAGCACCGCCAAGACCGTGACCGAAGCGGACATCGTCCTCTTCGCCGGCATCACCATGGACACCAATGCGGTGCACATGAACGAGGAATTCGCCAAGACCACCATGTTCGGCGGACGCATTGCCCACGGCATGCTGTCCGTCGGTTTCATCTCCGCCGTGCTCGGCACCCGCCTGCCCGGCCCCGGCAGCATCTACCTGGGCCAGACCCTGAAGTTCAAGGCGCCGGTGCGCCCCGGCGACACCGTCACCGCCACGGTCACGGTCAAGGAAGTCCTGGTGGAGAAGAAGCGGGTGGTGCTGGACACCGTCTGCACCGTCGGCGGCAAGCCGGTGATCGAGGGCGAAGCCACCCTGATGTGCACTTCCAGCAAGGGCTGACGGCAGTTTTTCTGCCATGAAAAAAGGGGCGCCGCGGCGCCCCTTCTGTTTTGCTCCCGGCTGGGCCGGGTACGGTTCAGGCCTCAGCCTTCCCGCGGCGCGCGGCGCTTGGCCGGCGGCTTGTTGCCGCCGAAGCCGCCGGTGCCGCCGGGCTTCTTGTTGCCGAAACCGGGCTTGCTGAAGCCGCCCTTGCCGCCGGGAGCCGCACCGCGGGGAGCGCGGTTGCCGTCCACATCGCCGCCCCACTTGCGACGGGGCGGAGCGATCACCTCGGATTCGCCGTCGAGACGATGGATGAGCAGGGGACACTGCTTGATCTCCACTTCCTTGAGCAGCATCAGGGCATCCTTGGGCAGGCTGTCCGGCAGCTCCACAGTGGAGTACTCGTCGAACAGGGCAATGTGGCCGATGTAGCGGCTCTGGATGTCGGCTTCGTTGGCGATGCAGCCGACGATGTCCTTGGGCGTGGCGCCCTGGTTGCGGCCCACCTCGATGCGGTAGCGCACCATGTTGCCGACGTTGCCCAGATCCCGGCCCTTGCCCTTCTTGGCATCGGTCCGCTCGAGGCGCTCACCCCGCTCCGGACGCTCCTTGCGTTCGAAACGCTCGCCCCGTTCGGGACGCTCGAAACGTTCCTTGCGCTCGGGGCGGCCCTCGGCCGAGTCGGCCTCGAAGCTGCGCACTTCCTTTTCCGGCATCAGCAGGGGGCGGGACTTCTGCACCAGGAAAGCCAGGGCGGCGGCCACTTCGTGGGCGCCCACATTGGCCTCTTCCTCGATCTGGGTCACCACCTCTTCAAAGAAGGACAGCTCGCCGGCTTCCAGGGTCTTGATGACCTGCTGCTTGAACTGGGCGACGCGGCGGTCGGCTACGTCCTGCTTGGTGGGCAGACGCAGGGGGGAGATGTTCTGGCGCGTCACCTTTTCGATGGTGCGCAGCATGCGCATTTCCCGGGGGGAAACGAAGAGGATGGCGGTGCCGGTACGGCCGGCGCGGCCGGTGCGACCGATACGGTGCACATAGGCTTCGACGTCGTAGGGAATGTCGTAGTTGATGACGTGGCTGACACGGGGCACGTCGATGCCGCGGGCGGCCACGTCGGTGGCGATGACGATGTCCAGGCCGCCGCTCTTCAGCTGCTCGATGACACGCTCGCGGCTGGCCTGGTTCATGTCGCCGTTGAGGGCGGCAGCGGCGTAGCCCCGGGCTTCCAGCTTCTGGGCCAGCTCTTCGGTGGCGGTCTTGGTGCGCACGAAGATGATGGCGGCGTCCAGGCTGTCTTCCACTTCCATGATGCGGGTCAGGGCATCCAGCTTGTGCAGGCCGGAAACCTGCCAGTAGCGCTGCTGGATGGCGGAGACGGTGCTGGTGGCGGACTTGATCTTCACTTCCTGGGGATCGCGCAGGTACTTCTGGGCGACACGGCGGATCTGCTCCGGCATGGTGGCGGAGAACAGGGCGGTCTGGCGCTCGGCGGGAATGTGCTCGAGGATCCACTCGACGTCGTCGATGAAGCCCATGCGCAGCATTTCGTCGGCCTCGTCCAGCACCAGGGTCTTCAGGCGGGACAGGTCCAGGCTCTTGCGCTCCAGGTGGTCCATGACCCGGCCCGGGGTGCCGATGATGACGTGGGCGCCGCGCTGCAGCTGCTTCAGCTGGATACCCAGGCTCTGGCCGCCGTAAATGGGCAGCACGTGGAAGCCGGGCAGGTGCTTGGCGTATTTCTGACAGGCCTCGGCCACCTGAATGGCCAGCTCGCGGGTGGGGGCCAGGACCAGGGCCTGGGGGAAACGCTGGGTCACGTCCAGCTTCTGCAGCAGGGGCAGGGCGAAGGCGGCGGTCTTGCCGGTGCCGGTCTGGGCCATGCCCAGCAGGTCCTTGCCTTCCATCAGCAGGGGAATGCATTCGGCCTGGATGGAGGACGGGGTTTCATAACCCACATCGGTCAATGCCTGCAGAATGGGTTCGGAGAGGCCCAATTGGGCAAAGGTGTCGACAGAGGATGTCATGGAGCTTCCAGTAATGAGGTGGAGCCGCTCGAGGCAGCTCAGGTCAAGCGCAGGGAATCGCCAGCCAATTTGGGGTCATCATTGACCCGACCAAGCCCCGGAAAAGCCGAGGCGCCCACTTCCGCCGAACCCCGAAGACGGATGTCTCCGGCCCGACGGCCACAACCGCGAGGATCAAAGCGCCTTAACGCGCTTCCCGCTCTGCGGCATCAACCCGTTCCTGCCCCTGCCGACCCGCCTGTTCCAGCTGTCCCTGCAGCTTTTCCTGGGTCTCTTTGGCCTGCTGAACTTCCTGAGCCTTGGCGGCTCCGCCTGCTGCAGCCGTGGTGGCGGTGTCGGCCAAGCCACAGGCAGTCAGGGAAAGAAGAAGCGCGATGCAGACGATACGCAACATGGGGGCTTCCAACGGGAAGGGCGTACTGTACTCCTAAATATCGGAGATTACGAGCTTTTTCCCGGCAAACGCGGTGCCGGATGCCTATACTCGAAGTAGGGATTTCCCCCCGGCATGAACGCTAAGGAGAACGTCATGAGCTTCTTCGATGGCTCCATCGGCCGCTGCGAAGCGGTCCACGAAATGGTCCTGACCGATCAGACTCAACGGCAGTGCGCCTTGGAGCACGGCTGCCCGCCGGGGAGGGAGTGTCCGCTGGATGGCTGCTTTGCCCAGGTTTCCGGTCTGGCAGAAAGCGACATGCCCGTGACCGGCGAAAAAACGGCCAAACGCTTTCGCCACTGATGCTGGCAGCCCCGTCCGCAGGGCGGGGAAGAGAAAGGATAGGCGGCGCTTCAGGCCGCCAGCGGAACGGGAGCGTAACCCACGTTGCGCATATGCACGGCCAGGGCCGTATCCATGGTGGCGGCATGGGTGGTGAACCAGTCCACCAGTTCCGCCACGGCCTTGCGCCCGATGGAAATGTCGCCCCGGCTGACGAAGCGGCGGATGCTCTGCAGGGTCTGCAGGACTCGCCGATGCTCATCCATATGGCAGTGGATGGGAAGAAAGTTGGAGGCCTCCATCCAGCGGTCTTCCTGCTCGAAATGATCCACGGTGTGGGCCAGGAACTGGTCGAAGCCGTCCAGGAACTGGTCATCGGCAATTTCGGCCAGGCGGTTGATCCACTCCACGAACTCCTTGTGGGTGTGATCCATGGGAGCGCAGCCCAGGTCGTACTGGGGCAGCCAGGGCATCAGAGGCATCACTTAATCCATATAAAACGTACGGTTATTATCCATTTTGAAGTGCACCGCCATTTTGATGCACATTAAAAATTGCGGATATGCCATAAGCCGCACTTTTCCCTGGTGGGCGCTGCTGCCTGGATTAAACTGATACCAACAAACAAGAGGGGGAGACTACGCATGAGCAACGTCAAGACGCTGAACCCGCTGATCCCGGACCCGGAAATTTTCCAGGACTTCGTGGATGCCCTGGGGGACCACATCCCAGCCATCGAGCGAGACATCGGCCGGTTGAAGAATGCCCCGGAGGACCGGGCCGTACTGGCCGATCTCTTCCGCGCCGTACACACCATCAAGGGCGATGCCGCCCTGTGCAAGCTGGACCTGGCGGTGCGCATCGCCCATCCCATCGAATCCATCCTCTCCCGCCTGCGGGAAGGACAGCTGCAGTTCTCCGAGCTCATCGGCGAAGCCGTGCTGCTGGCCCTGGACCGCCTGGAGCTGGCCATCGACGCCATTGGCGCCGGCCGCTCGGTGGAAAACCTGCGCCTGGACAAGCTGATCCAAGGCCTCGACGCCCTGGGCGGCTGCCAGCCGGCCGAAGTGGACCAGTACAGTGCCGAACTGATCGAGGCGGTCACCGGCTTCCAGCCCATCGCCAGCATCGGCACTGCGCCGCGGCAGGCCCGGCCGGTTCTGCGCAGCAACGAACATCTGGCCAACGACCTGCGCTTCTTCCGCAGCCTGGCCCAACAGTTCGAGAACCGCTCCCCCCTCTTCAAGGGCCGCAGCGCCAGGCTGCTGAAACTGGCCCTGGACACCAATGCGGAAGCAGGCAAGCCGGTGGACCCGGTGCAGCTGGCAGCCGCGGTCTACATGCACGACCTTGGCATGATGTTCGTCCCCGAATCGGTCTGGCTCAAGGTGGGGCGCATGACGGACGAGGAAAAGCAGCAACTGCGTCAGCATCCGCTGCAGGGAGCCGGCCTGCTGCAGCGCATGGAAGGCTGGGAGGAAGCGGCCCGCATGGTGGCGGAGCACCACGAAATGCCCGACGGCGCCGGTTACCCCAGGGGCCTGGGGCAAAGGGACATCTGCGACGGGGCCAAGATCCTGGCCATTGTGGATGCCTTCGAGGCGGTCACCCTGAAACATGGCCAAAGGGGCCATACCCGCTCCGTGCTGCGGGCCATTGCCGAGGTCAACGCCTGCGACAAGCAGTTCGCCCCGGAATGGATCGCCCCCTTCAACGCCGTCATCCGGCGCCAGGTGGAAGCGGCCGACTAGACGGAGGCGGCCAGCCGGCGCAGAACGACGGAGGCGGCCACCAGACCAAAGCTGGCGGTCACGGTGACGGCGGAACCGAAGCCGGCGCAATTGAGGCCGGCTGCGCCGCCACCGACCGGTGCCGAACAGGCCGTATCGGGGTAACGCAGGGGCTCTTCCGAATAAACGGCGTCAATGCCGAATTTCTTTTTCGGGTCCTTGGGAAAGCCATGGCTCTTGCGCAACTGGCCCCGCACCTTGGCCAGCAGGGGGTCCTGAACGGTACGGGAGAGATCGGCAACCCGGATCATGGTCGGGTCCATCTGTCCGCCGGCCGCCCCGGCCGTCACCACCGGCCAGTCATGGCGCCGGCACCAGGCCAGCATGGCGGTTTTCGCCCGCACCCCGTCGATGGCATCCACCAGATAATCCACCGGCGGCAAGGCCCCGAACAGGGCATCCAGGTTGTCGGGCTCGACGAAGTCGTCCACCAGGGTCAGCCGGCAATCGGGATTGATCTGCCGTACCCGCTCGGCCATGGCCTCGATCTTCGCCTGGCCCAGGGTGACCTCCAGAGCATGGATCTGCCGGTTCACGTTGGATTCGGCCACATGGTCCAGATCGATCAGGGTCAGCCCCCCCACCCCGCTGCGCGCCAGGGCTTCCACGCTCCAGGAGCCAACGCCGCCGATACCGACCACGCACACATGGGCCGCCCGGAAGCGGGCCAGGGCCTGGGTTCCGTAGAGCCGGGCAACGCCGCCGAAGCGGCGCTCGTAATCGGGGGAGGAGTCGATTTGGTTCATGGCGGGCGATGATACCCCAGGCCGCAGCTCCCTGGCTGCCCGGGGCCCGGGCTGCTACCATGGTTGCATCATGAGCCATGACAAGAAACTGCGTTCCCAGAAGGCAGGGCTGGAGCCCGGCAGCCTGGTCCATCTCGGCGAGGTGAAGACCAGCACGCCCACGCTGATGCTGCTCGAGTACGACAGCAACGGTCTGTACGAGCAGGAGTTGAGCAGCCGGGAGCAGATCGACGGACTAGTCCGGCGCCCTGGCTGCACTCTCTGGCTCAATGTTTATGGCCTGCAGGACCCGGACCTGATGGCCGCCATCGGCAAACGTTTCGGCCTGCACCCCCTGGTGCTGGAAGACATCCTCAACACCGACCAGCGGCCCAAGGTCGACGACTACGAGGACTATCTCTACCTGGTGGCACGCCTCTTCGATTACGTGCCCCACAGCCGCCAACTGGCCAGCGACCAGGTCAGCATCATCCTGGGCAAGGATTTTGTCCTCACCTTCCAGGAGCGGCCCTCCGGCACCTTTGGCGCCCTGCGGGAGCGGCTGCGGGCCAATCGCAACCAGGTTCGCCGCCTCGGCGCCGACTATCTGGCCTATTCCCTGCTGGACTCCCTGGTGGATCGCTATTTCGCCCTGGTCGAGCAGGTGGGCGACCATGCCGAAATTCTGGAGACTTCCCTCATCAACCGGCGCCCCCGGCCAGGGGTGTTGCAGTCCATCCACCGGCACAAGCGGCAGATCACCACCCTGCGCCGTGCCATCTGGCCCCTGCGGGAGGTGCTCAACGTCCTGCTGCGCAGCCATGACGGTTTCTTCCGGGCGGAAACGGTGCTCTACCTGCGCGACGTCTACGATCACACCGTCCATCTGATCGAGTCCCTGGAGGACCTGCGGGACCTGCTGACCGGCCTGCTGGACGTCTACCTCTCCGCAGTCAGCAACCGGGTGAACATGGAGGTTCGGGCACTGACCGTGGTGGCCACCATTTTCATGCCGGCCACCCTGATTGCCGGCGTCTTCGGCATGAACTTCCATGTCATGCCCTGGCTGGAACACCCCGATGGATTCTGGTTCGCCATGGGACTGATGGGCGCCATCGCCACCATCATGCTGGCGGCCTTCTGGCGACGGCGCCTGATCGGCTGACCAACCGACTCCTAGCGGTTGTCTAGCCAGAAGGCCAGGCCCTGGGCATTAAGCTCGATATCCAGGGCAAATATCTCCAGCAGTTGCGCTTCCGGCACGGTCCAGCCGTAGCGCTTCGCCTCTGCCAGCAGCAGGTCGTTGAGACCGGCCACCAGCTTTTCCTGGCGCACCTGACCGCTCCCTTCCAAGGCTTCGACCAGCGCCACGTGGGCGTCCAGCAGGCGATGCAGGTCGGCCCCCAGGCGCTTGACGTCATGCACCCGGCTGAAATGGGTGAGGAACATGTAGGGCAGGTCAAAGGAAAGCAGCAGGTCGATGGAGGCATGCATGGCCGCCGGATCGAACTGGACCGGTGTCGTGGTGGGGAAGATGAACTGTTTCAGTTCGTCCCCAACCTGGAGGTCCAGTTCTCGATAGGACAAGCCGAAGGTATCGCCGGTAAAGATGCCGCCTCCCTTGCGATCCACCAGCCCCAAATGATGCTTTGCATGGCCGGGCAAATCCAGGCACAACAGTTCCCGATTACCCAACTGCAGGCAGGTTCCGTGGCCGGCCTCGATGATCCGCTCGGCGGGCACCGGAATCAGTTCCCCGTAGAAGTCCCGGGCCCGGGACTCTCCATAGACGGCCACCACGCCGGCCCAAAGCTTGGACGGCTCGGCCATGTGCCGTGCGCCCCGGGGGTGGACCACCAGACGGGCATTGTCGAAGGCCTGCATATACGCCCCGGCACCGCCCGCATGGTCCAGATGGATGTGGGTGAGAACCACGTAGTCCACGCAATCCGCCGTCAGCCCCAATGCCGCCAAGGCCGACTGGACGCGGGGCAGGGAGGCATTGTTGGCCGTATCCACGACTGCCACCCGCCCCTCATCCACGATGAGATGAATGGCCGCCAGATGGGGGCGGCCATAGCCGGATTCCAGGGCATATACACCCTGCTCATAGGGGATCAATCCCAGTTCGGTGTTGTTCATGGTCTCCATCATTCTTGTTGAGTGTGGGGTTATTGTAGCGGAGCACCGTACTGAGGCGTATTGCCACCCGAGCCACTCTGTGGGAGCCTCGCCTTATTCCTTTTTCAACGCTACGCACCGGTCAGCCATGAGCCATTTTTTTGCAGACGACGGCGAGAAGATCCACCTGCACGTTTCCGGCGACGGCACGCCACCGATTGTGATGCTGCACGGGTGGACGTCCAGCCATCAGGAGTGGTTCCCCTTCCTGCAGGACCTCAACGCCCACCACCGGGTGTGGCGTTGGGACGCCCGTGGTCATGGCGGCCACGCCCTGAGCCAGCCGGCCCCGCCGACCGTACAGCGCATGGCCAGGGATTTGCGTAATCTGCTGGAGACCTACGATTTGGAAGAGGTGGTGGCTGTCGGCCACTCCATGGGTGCCCTGACCCTGTGGCAGTACATCCGCGATTACGGCTGCGAGCGCCTGGGGAAAATTTGCCTGATCGACCAGTCACCTAAGCTGGTGACGGCCGCAGACTGGCCCCACGGTGTTTATGGGGATTTTGACGAGCACCGCTCCAGCGCCTTCATCAACGAACTGGAACAGGACTTTCCTGAAGCCGTGCTACGCCTGGGTGCCCTGGGCCTGAATCGGCGCGCCAGGGAAAAGTACGAAGAGAATGCCAAGGGCTGGGCCAAGGCTCGGGAATGGTTAAGTCAGTTGCCGCCCAAACCCTTGATTGCCTGCTGGCAGAGTTTGACGGAAGCGGATTACCGGGATGTGCTGCAGCAGATCCACATTCCGGCTCTGCTGATTTACGGCGGCGAGAGCAACTTCTATCACAGCAGCACCGCATACTATGTCGCAGCCCGTATACCCCAGGCCCTTCTGCACATCTACGAAGGCACGGACCACTCCCCCCACCAGTGGCAGAGGGAGCGTTTCGTCCGGGACCTGCTGACGTTTATCGGTGGTTAACCGAGCTTAACGACAGGCCAGCATCTCCACTTCGAATACCAGGGTTGCATTGGGGGGGATTACACCGCCGGCACCACGGGCACCATAGCCCAGTTCCGGCGGAATGGTGAGCTTGCGGCTCCCGCCGATCTTCATTCCCTGCACCCCCTCATCCCAGCCGGCAATGACGTGGCGGGCCCCCAGCATGAACTCGAAAGGATCATTGCGATCCTTGGATGAGTCAAACTTCTGGCCATCCGTCAGCCAACCGGTGTAATGCACGGTAACGATGTCGCCGGCCTTGGCTTCGACGCCGTCGCCCAGGACCAGTTCTTCAATGATCAGGCCGGAAGCAGTGGTGGTAGTACTCATGAAGTCTCCTGAAAGTTAGGGGAAAAACGGGCTGCAATTATTGCTCAGACAGCGCTCAGGCGATCCGGAAAATCCCGCTTGAGTTGCTGCAGCTTCGGCGCAATCACCAGCTGGCAATAGGGGTGATCGGAATTTCGCGCGTAATAGTCGCGATGATACGCTTCCGCCTGATGGAAAGGCCCCAGAGGCAGCAATTCCGTGACGATGGGGCTGGGCCACTGGGCCTGAAGGTCAGCGATGAACTGCTTTGCCAGTGCTTCCTGCAGGGGACTGGCGAAGAATATGACCGAGCGGTACTGGGAGCCTATGTCATGCCCTTGTCGATTGACAGTGGTGGGGTCATGGCTACTGAAAAACACCTGTAGCAAGGCTTGAAAGCCAATTCGAACTGGATCGAAGGTAATCCGTACAACCTCTGCGTGACCCGTCGTTCCGGTGCATACGGCCTCATAATCCGGGGCCTCGGTGCGCCCACCGCTATAGCCCGGTTCCACGGACAGTACGCCATCCAAACGACGGAATACCGCTTCCAGACACCAGAAACAGCCTCCCCCCAGGGTCAGATGATCTACCTCAACATTGCCTAATGTCATGTTGGTTTCCATTGCTAGTGGATGGAAATGGACCATCAGGAGGTAAATAAATTCACTGCGAATGCTCCCCTTGCGACAGTTCAAGTCACCAGGAGGCCGTTTTTGAGTTGGGGGGAATTTAGTGAGGTACAAATGGAAACACCCCAGCCACATAGTAGCTGGGGTGTTGTAAGGGGAGCCTGGCGGTGACCTACTTTCGCACATGAAGTATGCACTATCATCGGCGCAACTCTGTTTCACGGTCCTGTTCGGGATGGGAAGGGGTGGGTCCAGAGCGCTATGGCCGCCAAGCGTAACTTGTTCGCTCGCCGTCGAGTGACGTCGAGCGCAAAATGGGAGAAGGTTAAATGTGATTGCGTTTCAAACTGAAGCGCTTTGATCTCAGAGTTATAGGATCAAGCCGCACGGGCAATTAGTATCGGTTAGCTTAACGCATTACTGCGCTTCCACACCCGACCTATCAACGTGGTGGTCTTCCACGACCCTTTAGGGGGCTCGAAGCCCCGGGGAAGTCTAATCTTGAGGCGAGTTTCCCGCTTAGATGCTTTCAGCGGTTATCTCTTCCGTACTTAGCTACCCGGCGATGCGACTGGCGTCACAACCGGTACACCAGGGGTACGTCCACTCCGGTCCTCTCGTACTAGGAGCAGCCCCCCTCAAACTTCCAGCGCCCACGGCAGATAGGGACCAAACTGTCTCACGACGTTTTAAACCCAGCTCACGTACCTCTTTAAATGGCGAACAGCCATACCCTTGGGACCGGCTACAGCCCCAGGATGAGATGAGCCGACATCGAGGTGCCAAACACCGCCGTCGATATGAACTCTTGGGCGGTATCAGCCTGTTATCCCCAGAGTACCTTTTATCCGTTGAGCGATGGCCCTTCCATACAGAACCACCGGATCACTATGACCTGCTTTCGCACCTGCTCGACTTGTGGGTCTCGCAGTCAAGCACGCTTATGCCATTGCACTATTAGCACGATGTCCGACCGTACCTAGCGTACCTTCGTACTCCTCCGTTACCTTTTGGGAGGAGACCGCCCCAGTCAAACTGCCTACCATGCACGGTCCCAGACCTGGATTCACAGGCCATGGTTAGAACCTCAAACAAACCAGGGTGGTATTTCAAGGACGACTCCACCAGAACTAGCGTCCTGGTCTCACAGTCTCCCACCTATCCTACACAGATCGGTTCAAAGTCCAATGCAAAGCTACAGTAAAGGTTCATGGGGTCTTTCCGTCTAGCCGCGGGGAGATTGCATCTTCACAAACATTTCAATTTCGCTGAGTCTCAGGAGGAGACAGTGTGGCCATCGTTACGCCATTCGTGCAGGTCGGAACTTACCCGACAAGGAATTTCGCTACCTTAGGACCGTTATAGTTACGGCCGCCGTTTACCGGGGCTTCGATCAAGAGCTTGCACCCCATCACTTAACCTTCCGGCACCGGGCAGGCGTCACACCCTATACGTCCACTTTCGTGTTTGCAGAGTGCTGTGTTTTTATTAAACAGTCGCAGCCACCATTTCACTGCAACCCCATCGAGCTTCGAGAGCAAGTCTCTACACCCTACCGGGGCGCACCTTATCCCGAAGTTACGGTGCCAATTTGCCGAGTTCCTTCTCCTGAGTTCTCTCAAGCGCCTTAGAATTCTCATCCTGCCCACCTGTGTCGGTTTGCGGTACGGTCCCAATGTAACTGAAGCTTAGAGGCTTTTCTTGGAAGCTTGGTATCAATCACTTCGCGCTCAAAGAGCGCTCGTCATCACGCCTCAGCTTAGCCCCCCGGATTTGCCTAAGGGGCACGCCTACACGCTTAAACCGGGACGTCCAACACCCGGCTGACCTAACCTTCTCCGTCCCCCCATCGCATTACATTGAGGTACAGGAATATTAACCTGTTTCCCATCGACTACGCTTTTCAGCCTCGCCTTAGGGGCCGACTCACCCTGCGCCGATGAACGTTGCGCAGGAAACCTTGGGCTTTCGGCGAGGGAGCTTTTCACTCCCTTTATCGCTACTCATGTCAGCATTCGCACTTCTGATACCTCCAGCATCCCTCACGAGACACCTTCAACGGCCTACAGAACGCTCTCCTACCATATCCAAAGGATATCCGCGATTTCGGTGCATAGTTTGAGCCCCGTTACATCTTCCGCGCAGGACGACTCGACCAGTGAGCTATTACGCTTTCTTTAAAGGATGGCTGCTTCTAAGCCAACCTCCTGGCTGTCTGAGCCTTCCCACCTCGTTTCCCACTTAACTATGTCTTTGGGACCTTAATCGGCGGTCTGGGTTGTTTCCCTCTTGACACCGGACGTTAGCACCCGATGTCTGTCTCCCAAGCTCGCACTCTACGGTATTCAGAGTTTGCTATGGCGAAGTAAGTCGCGATGACCCCTTCAACCATTACAGTGCTTTACCCCCGTAGGTGATACTTGAGGCACTACCTAAATAGTTTTCGGAGAGAACCAGCTATTTCCGGATTTGTTTAGCCTTTCACCCCTATCCACAGCTCATCCCCTAACTTTTCAACGTTAGTGGGTTCGGACCTCCAGTGCGTGTTACCGCACCTTCATCCTGGCCATGGATAGATCATCCGGTTTCGGGTCTACGCCATGCTACTTAACGCCCTTATCAGACTCGGTTTCCCTACGCCTTCCCTACTCGGTTAAGCTCGCAACATAACGTAAGTCGCTGACCCATTATACAAAAGGTACGCAGTCACCCCACGAAGGGGCTCCCACTGTTTGTATGCATGCGGTTTCAGGATCTATTTCACTCCCCTCCCGGGGTTCTTTTCGCCTTTCCCTCACGGTACTGGTTCACTATCGGTCGATTACGAGTATTTAGCCTTGGAGGATGGTCCCCCCATATTCAGACAGGGTTTCACGTGCCCCGCCCTACTTGTCGCAAACTTAGTACCACGATCCTGTTTTCGCGTACGGGGCTATCACCCACTACGGCGACACTTTCCAGAGTCTTCCGCTAACAGATTCGCTATCACTTGCAGGCTATTCCCATTTCGCTCGCCACTACTTTGGGAATCTCGGTTGATTTCTTTTCCTCCGGCTACTTAGATGTTTCAGTTCACCGGGTTCGCCTCCACTGACCTATGTATTCAGTCAGGGATACTCCTTGCGGAGTGGGTTTCCCCATTCGGACATCTCTGGATCAAAGCTTCGTTGCCAGCTCCCCAGAGCTTTTCGCAGGCTTGCACGTCCTTCATCGCCTGTAATCGCCAAGGCATCCACCACATGCACTTAGTCGCTTGATCCTATAACTTTGAGGCCTCTTCCGAGGCAGTTATAAGCAACTCAGTTTGTGTTTGTATCGCGCTAGCTGTAACGCGATACGATGCAATCACAATGTATATCTGGCTTGGTTTCGGCTCCAGATATACAACCTTCTCCATTTTGTTAAAGAGCAAACAGCATTGACCAAGAGGTCAGACCTAAGCATCTGTGCTTACGTATGAGCTCTTGCAGACAACCCAAGGGGTTGGTGGAGGCAGACGGGATCGAACCGACGACATCCAGCTTGCAAAGCTGGCGCTCTCCCAACTGAGCTATGCCCCCGCCTGATGAAGCGTTGGTGGGTCAGGTAGGAATCGAACCTACGACCCCCGCCTTATCAAGACGGTGCTCTAACCGACTGAGCTACTGACCCAAACTTCTCTTATCGAAGGGTCAGTAGAGGACCCGGAGTCAGTACGCCTGCGCGCTACTCCTGCTCCTGGCCTTTCCCTCATGCTGTTACTTGAACAACCGATAGGTTGTAGATGCTTGGAGGATGCTTTTCTCTAGAAAGGAGGTGATCCAGCCGCACCTTCCGATACGGCTACCTTGTTACGACTTCACCCCAGTCATGAATCCTACCGTGGTAATCGCCCTCCTTACGGTTAGGCTAACTACTTCTGGTAGAACCCACTCCCATGGTGTGACGGGCGGTGTGTACAAGACCCGGGAACGTATTCACCGCGACATGCTGATCCGCGATTACTAGCGATTCCGACTTCACGCAGTCGAGTTGCAGACTGCGATCCGGACTACGATCGGCTTTCTGGGATTGGCTCCACCTCGCGGCTTGGCAACCCTCTGTACCGACCATTGTATGACGTGTGAAGCCCTACCCATAAGGGCCATGAGGACTTGACGTCATCCCCACCTTCCTCCGGTTTGTCACCGGCAGTCTCATTAAAGTGCCCAACTGAATGATGGCAATTAATGACAAGGGTTGCGCTCGTTGCGGGACTTAACCCAACATCTCACGACACGAGCTGACGACAGCCATGCAGCACCTGTGTCCAGGCTCCCTTTCGGGCACCAATCCATCTCTGGAAAGTTCCTGGCATGTCAAGGGTAGGTAAGGTTTTTCGCGTTGCATCGAATTAATCCACATCATCCACCGCTTGTGCGGGTCCCCGTCAATTCCTTTGAGTTTTAACCTTGCGGCCGTACTCCCCAGGCGGTCAACTTCACGCGTTAGCTGCGGTACTAAAAGGTTTAACCCTTCCAACACCTAGTTGACATCGTTTAGGGCGTGGACTACCAGGGTATCTAATCCTGTTTGCTCCCCACGCTTTCGTGCATGAGCGTCAGTACTAACCCAGGGGGCTGCCTTCGCCATCGGTATTCCTCCACATCTCTACGCATTTCACTGCTACACGTGGAATTCTACCCCCCTCTGCCGTACTCTAGCCTCGCAGTCACAAACGCAGTTCCCAGGTTGAGCCCGGGGATTTCACGTCTGTCTTACGAAACCGCCTGCGCACGCTTTACGCCCAGTAATTCCGATTAACGCTCGCACCCTACGTATTACCGCGGCTGCTGGCACGTAGTTAGCCGGTGCTTCTTATGCGGGTACCGTCATCAACAACGGATATTAGCCGTTGCCATTTCTTCCCCGCCGAAAGAGCTTTACAACCCGAAGGCCTTCTTCACTCACGCGGCATGGCTGGATCAGGGTTGCCCCCATTGTCCAAAATTCCCCACTGCTGCCTCCCGTAGGAGTCTGGGCCGTGTCTCAGTCCCAGTGTGGCAGATCATCCTCTCAGACCTGCTACGGATCGTCGCCTTGGTGAGCTTTTACCTCACCAACTAGCTAATCCGACATCGGCCGCTCCAAGAGCGCGAGGTCTTGCGATCCCCCGCTTTCCTGCTCACAGAATATGCGGTATTAGCGTAACTTTCGCTACGTTATCCCCCACTCCTGGGTACGTTCCGATGTATTACTCACCCGTTCGCCACTCGCCACCAGGAGCAAGCTCCCGTGCTGCCGTTCGACTTGCATGTGTAAGGCATGCCGCCAGCGTTCAATCTGAGCCAGGATCAAACTCTTCAGTTTAATCTCTGCTTAAAACTCGCTTGACGGATATATTCAAGTTTCCTTGACTACATCTTTGTGCAAGCGCTTGATTCATTTGTCCGACCTAAGCCGGAACACCCAACCAAGCACCTACACCTATCGGTTGTCCTATTTTTTAAAGAGCTTGCAAATCAAGATCTTATCTCAATCTGCCGCGCCGCCGTAGCAACGAAAGACGCGCATTCTACAGACTTCTTTTACTGCTGCCAAGCACTATTTGCACTTGGCTGAAATCTTTTTAGCTTTTTGCTTAATTACGCATGCGGCTCACCCTTGAAGAAGCAAACACCCCAGCCACATAGTAGCTGGGGTGTTGTAAGGGGAGCCTGGCGGTGACCTACTTTCGCACATGAAGTATGCACTATCATCGGCGCAACTCTGTTTCACGGTCCTGTTCGGGATGGGAAGGGGTGGGTCCAGAGCGCTATGGCCGCCAAGCGTAACTTGTTCGCTCGCCGTCGAGTGACGTCGAGCGCAAAATGGGAGAAGGTTAAATGTGATTGCGTTTCAAACTGAAGCGCTTTGATCTCAGAGTTATAGGATCAAGCCGCACGGGCAATTAGTATCGGTTAGCTTAACGCATTACTGCGCTTCCACACCCGACCTATCAACGTGGTGGTCTTCCACGACCCTTTAGGGGGCTCGAAGCCCCGGGGAAGTCTAATCTTGAGGCGAGTTTCCCGCTTAGATGCTTTCAGCGGTTATCTCTTCCGTACTTAGCTACCCGGCGATGCGACTGGCGTCACAACCGGTACACCAGGGGTACGTCCACTCCGGTCCTCTCGTACTAGGAGCAGCCCCCCTCAAACTTCCAGCGCCCACGGCAGATAGGGACCAAACTGTCTCACGACGTTTTAAACCCAGCTCACGTACCTCTTTAAATGGCGAACAGCCATACCCTTGGGACCGGCTACAGCCCCAGGATGAGATGAGCCGACATCGAGGTGCCAAACACCGCCGTCGATATGAACTCTTGGGCGGTATCAGCCTGTTATCCCCAGAGTACCTTTTATCCGTTGAGCGATGGCCCTTCCATACAGAACCACCGGATCACTATGACCTGCTTTCGCACCTGCTCGACTTGTGGGTCTCGCAGTCAAGCACGCTTATGCCATTGCACTATTAGCACGATGTCCGACCGTACCTAGCGTACCTTCGTACTCCTCCGTTACCTTTTGGGAGGAGACCGCCCCAGTCAAACTGCCTACCATGCACGGTCCCAGACCTGGATTCACAGGCCATGGTTAGAACCTCAAACAAACCAGGGTGGTATTTCAAGGACGACTCCACCAGAACTAGCGTCCTGGTCTCACAGTCTCCCACCTATCCTACACAGATCGGTTCAAAGTCCAATGCAAAGCTACAGTAAAGGTTCATGGGGTCTTTCCGTCTAGCCGCGGGGAGATTGCATCTTCACAAACATTTCAATTTCGCTGAGTCTCAGGAGGAGACAGTGTGGCCATCGTTACGCCATTCGTGCAGGTCGGAACTTACCCGACAAGGAATTTCGCTACCTTAGGACCGTTATAGTTACGGCCGCCGTTTACCGGGGCTTCGATCAAGAGCTTGCACCCCATCACTTAACCTTCCGGCACCGGGCAGGCGTCACACCCTATACGTCCACTTTCGTGTTTGCAGAGTGCTGTGTTTTTATTAAACAGTCGCAGCCACCATTTCACTGCAACCCCATCGAGCTTCGAGAGCAAGTCTCTACACCCTACCGGGGCGCACCTTATCCCGAAGTTACGGTGCCAATTTGCCGAGTTCCTTCTCCTGAGTTCTCTCAAGCGCCTTAGAATTCTCATCCTGCCCACCTGTGTCGGTTTGCGGTACGGTCCCAATGTAACTGAAGCTTAGAGGCTTTTCTTGGAAGCTTGGTATCAATCACTTCGCGCTCAAAGAGCGCTCGTCATCACGCCTCAGCTTAGCCCCCCGGATTTGCCTAAGGGGCACGCCTACACGCTTAAACCGGGACGTCCAACACCCGGCTGACCTAACCTTCTCCGTCCCCCCATCGCATTACATTGAGGTACAGGAATATTAACCTGTTTCCCATCGACTACGCTTTTCAGCCTCGCCTTAGGGGCCGACTCACCCTGCGCCGATGAACGTTGCGCAGGAAACCTTGGGCTTTCGGCGAGGGAGCTTTTCACTCCCTTTATCGCTACTCATGTCAGCATTCGCACTTCTGATACCTCCAGCATCCCTCACGAGACACCTTCAACGGCCTACAGAACGCTCTCCTACCATATCCAAAGGATATCCGCGATTTCGGTGCATAGTTTGAGCCCCGTTACATCTTCCGCGCAGGACGACTCGACCAGTGAGCTATTACGCTTTCTTTAAAGGATGGCTGCTTCTAAGCCAACCTCCTGGCTGTCTGAGCCTTCCCACCTCGTTTCCCACTTAACTATGTCTTTGGGACCTTAATCGGCGGTCTGGGTTGTTTCCCTCTTGACACCGGACGTTAGCACCCGATGTCTGTCTCCCAAGCTCGCACTCTACGGTATTCAGAGTTTGCTATGGCGAAGTAAGTCGCGATGACCCCTTCAACCATTACAGTGCTTTACCCCCGTAGGTGATACTTGAGGCACTACCTAAATAGTTTTCGGAGAGAACCAGCTATTTCCGGATTTGTTTAGCCTTTCACCCCTATCCACAGCTCATCCCCTAACTTTTCAACGTTAGTGGGTTCGGACCTCCAGTGCGTGTTACCGCACCTTCATCCTGGCCATGGATAGATCATCCGGTTTCGGGTCTACGCCATGCTACTTAACGCCCTTATCAGACTCGGTTTCCCTACGCCTTCCCTACTCGGTTAAGCTCGCAACATAACGTAAGTCGCTGACCCATTATACAAAAGGTACGCAGTCACCCCACGAAGGGGCTCCCACTGTTTGTATGCATGCGGTTTCAGGATCTATTTCACTCCCCTCCCGGGGTTCTTTTCGCCTTTCCCTCACGGTACTGGTTCACTATCGGTCGATTACGAGTATTTAGCCTTGGAGGATGGTCCCCCCATATTCAGACAGGGTTTCACGTGCCCCGCCCTACTTGTCGCAAACTTAGTACCACGATCCTGTTTTCGCGTACGGGGCTATCACCCACTACGGCGACACTTTCCAGAGTCTTCCGCTAACAGATTCGCTATCACTTGCAGGCTATTCCCATTTCGCTCGCCACTACTTTGGGAATCTCGGTTGATTTCTTTTCCTCCGGCTACTTAGATGTTTCAGTTCACCGGGTTCGCCTCCACTGACCTATGTATTCAGTCAGGGATACTCCTTGCGGAGTGGGTTTCCCCATTCGGACATCTCTGGATCAAAGCTTCGTTGCCAGCTCCCCAGAGCTTTTCGCAGGCTTGCACGTCCTTCATCGCCTGTAATCGCCAAGGCATCCACCACATGCACTTAGTCGCTTGATCCTATAACTTTGAGGCCTCTTCCGAGGCAGTTATAAGCAACTCAGTTTGTGTTTGTATCGCGCTAGCTGTAACGCGATACGATGCAATCACAATGTATATCTGGCTTGGTTTCGGCTCCAGATATACAACCTTCTCCATTTTGTTAAAGAGCAAACAGCATTGACCAAGAGGTCAGACCTAAGCATCTGTGCTTACGTATGAGCTCTTGCAGACAACCCAAGGGGTTGGTGGAGGCAGACGGGATCGAACCGACGACATCCAGCTTGCAAAGCTGGCGCTCTCCCAACTGAGCTATGCCCCCGCCTGATGAAGCGTTGGTGGGTCAGGTAGGAATCGAACCTACGACCCCCGCCTTATCAAGACGGTGCTCTAACCGACTGAGCTACTGACCCAAACTTCTCTTATCGAAGGGTCAGTAGAGGACCCGGAGTCAGTACGCCTGCGCGCTACTCCTGCTCCTGGCCTTTCCCTCATGCTGTTACTTGAACAACCGATAGGTTGTAGATGCTTGGAGGATGCTTTTCTCTAGAAAGGAGGTGATCCAGCCGCACCTTCCGATACGGCTACCTTGTTACGACTTCACCCCAGTCATGAATCCTACCGTGGTAATCGCCCTCCTTACGGTTAGGCTAACTACTTCTGGTAGAACCCACTCCCATGGTGTGACGGGCGGTGTGTACAAGACCCGGGAACGTATTCACCGCGACATGCTGATCCGCGATTACT
Source organism: Azospira sp. MPR-LB4 (assembly GCF_058809525.1). Lineage (NCBI taxonomy): Bacteria > Pseudomonadati > Pseudomonadota > Betaproteobacteria > Rhodocyclales > Rhodocyclaceae > Azospira > Azospira sp. MPR-LB4. Next base: position 2,910,491 of record NZ_CM179521.1, on the reverse strand, counting down.
AGCGATTCCGACTTCACGCAGTCGAGTTGCAGACTGCGATCCGGACTACGATCGGCTTTCTGGGATTGGCTCCACCTCGCGGCTTGGCAACCCTCTGTACCGACCATTGTATGACGTGTGAAGCCCTACCCATAAGGGCCATGAGGACTTGACGTCATCCCCACCTTCCTCCGGTTTGTCACCGGCAGTCTCATTAAAGTGCCCAACTGAATGATGGCAATTAATGACAAGGGTTGCGCTCGTTGCGGGACTTAACCCAACATCTCACGACACGAGCTGACGACAGCCATGCAGCACCTGTGTCCAGGCTCCCTTTCGGGCACCAATCCATCTCTGGAAAGTTCCTGGCATGTCAAGGGTAGGTAAGGTTTTTCGCGTTGCATCGAATTAATCCACATCATCCACCGCTTGTGCGGGTCCCCGTCAATTCCTTTGAGTTTTAACCTTGCGGCCGTACTCCCCAGGCGGTCAACTTCACGCGTTAGCTGCGGTACTAAAAGGTTTAACCCTTCCAACACCTAGTTGACATCGTTTAGGGCGTGGACTACCAGGGTATCTAATCCTGTTTGCTCCCCACGCTTTCGTGCATGAGCGTCAGTACTAACCCAGGGGGCTGCCTTCGCCATCGGTATTCCTCCACATCTCTACGCATTTCACTGCTACACGTGGAATTCTACCCCCCTCTGCCGTACTCTAGCCTCGCAGTCACAAACGCAGTTCCCAGGTTGAGCCCGGGGATTTCACGTCTGTCTTACGAAACCGCCTGCGCACGCTTTACGCCCAGTAATTCCGATTAACGCTCGCACCCTACGTATTACCGCGGCTGCTGGCACGTAGTTAGCCGGTGCTTCTTATGCGGGTACCGTCATCAACAACGGATATTAGCCGTTGCCATTTCTTCCCCGCCGAAAGAGCTTTACAACCCGAAGGCCTTCTTCACTCACGCGGCATGGCTGGATCAGGGTTGCCCCCATTGTCCAAAATTCCCCACTGCTGCCTCCCGTAGGAGTCTGGGCCGTGTCTCAGTCCCAGTGTGGCAGATCATCCTCTCAGACCTGCTACGGATCGTCGCCTTGGTGAGCTTTTACCTCACCAACTAGCTAATCCGACATCGGCCGCTCCAAGAGCGCGAGGTCTTGCGATCCCCCGCTTTCCTGCTCACAGAATATGCGGTATTAGCGTAACTTTCGCTACGTTATCCCCCACTCCTGGGTACGTTCCGATGTATTACTCACCCGTTCGCCACTCGCCACCAGGAGCAAGCTCCCGTGCTGCCGTTCGACTTGCATGTGTAAGGCATGCCGCCAGCGTTCAATCTGAGCCAGGATCAAACTCTTCAGTTTAATCTCTGCTTAAAACTCGCTTGACGGATATATTCAAGTTTCCTTGACTACATCTTTGTGCAAGCGCTTGATTCATTTGTCCGACCTAAGCCGGAACACCCAACCAAGCACCTACACCTATCGGTTGTCCTATTTTTTAAAGAGCTTGCAAATCAAGATCTTATCTCAATCTGCCGCGCCGCCGTAGCAACGAAAGACGCGCATTCTACAGACTTCTTTTACTGCTGCCAAGCACTATTTGCACTTGGCTGAAATCTTTTTAGCTTTTTGCTTAATTACGCATGCGGCTCACCCTTGAAGAAGCAAACACCCCAGCCACATAGTAGCTGGGGTGTTGTAAGGGGAGCCTGGCGGTGACCTACTTTCGCACATGAAGTATGCACTATCATCGGCGCAACTCTGTTTCACGGTCCTGTTCGGGATGGGAAGGGGTGGGTCCAGAGCGCTATGGCCGCCAAGCGTAACTTGTTCGCTCGCCGTCGAGTGACGTCGAGCGCAAAATGGGAGAAGGTTAAATGTGATTGCGTTTCAAACTGAAGCGCTTTGATCTCAGAGTTATAGGATCAAGCCGCACGGGCAATTAGTATCGGTTAGCTTAACGCATTACTGCGCTTCCACACCCGACCTATCAACGTGGTGGTCTTCCACGACCCTTTAGGGGGCTCGAAGCCCCGGGGAAGTCTAATCTTGAGGCGAGTTTCCCGCTTAGATGCTTTCAGCGGTTATCTCTTCCGTACTTAGCTACCCGGCGATGCGACTGGCGTCACAACCGGTACACCAGGGGTACGTCCACTCCGGTCCTCTCGTACTAGGAGCAGCCCCCCTCAAACTTCCAGCGCCCACGGCAGATAGGGACCAAACTGTCTCACGACGTTTTAAACCCAGCTCACGTACCTCTTTAAATGGCGAACAGCCATACCCTTGGGACCGGCTACAGCCCCAGGATGAGATGAGCCGACATCGAGGTGCCAAACACCGCCGTCGATATGAACTCTTGGGCGGTATCAGCCTGTTATCCCCAGAGTACCTTTTATCCGTTGAGCGATGGCCCTTCCATACAGAACCACCGGATCACTATGACCTGCTTTCGCACCTGCTCGACTTGTGGGTCTCGCAGTCAAGCACGCTTATGCCATTGCACTATTAGCACGATGTCCGACCGTACCTAGCGTACCTTCGTACTCCTCCGTTACCTTTTGGGAGGAGACCGCCCCAGTCAAACTGCCTACCATGCACGGTCCCAGACCTGGATTCACAGGCCATGGTTAGAACCTCAAACAAACCAGGGTGGTATTTCAAGGACGACTCCACCAGAACTAGCGTCCTGGTCTCACAGTCTCCCACCTATCCTACACAGATCGGTTCAAAGTCCAATGCAAAGCTACAGTAAAGGTTCATGGGGTCTTTCCGTCTAGCCGCGGGGAGATTGCATCTTCACAAACATTTCAATTTCGCTGAGTCTCAGGAGGAGACAGTGTGGCCATCGTTACGCCATTCGTGCAGGTCGGAACTTACCCGACAAGGAATTTCGCTACCTTAGGACCGTTATAGTTACGGCCGCCGTTTACCGGGGCTTCGATCAAGAGCTTGCACCCCATCACTTAACCTTCCGGCACCGGGCAGGCGTCACACCCTATACGTCCACTTTCGTGTTTGCAGAGTGCTGTGTTTTTATTAAACAGTCGCAGCCACCATTTCACTGCAACCCCATCGAGCTTCGAGAGCAAGTCTCTACACCCTACCGGGGCGCACCTTATCCCGAAGTTACGGTGCCAATTTGCCGAGTTCCTTCTCCTGAGTTCTCTCAAGCGCCTTAGAATTCTCATCCTGCCCACCTGTGTCGGTTTGCGGTACGGTCCCAATGTAACTGAAGCTTAGAGGCTTTTCTTGGAAGCTTGGTATCAATCACTTCGCGCTCAAAGAGCGCTCGTCATCACGCCTCAGCTTAGCCCCCCGGATTTGCCTAAGGGGCACGCCTACACGCTTAAACCGGGACGTCCAACACCCGGCTGACCTAACCTTCTCCGTCCCCCCATCGCATTACATTGAGGTACAGGAATATTAACCTGTTTCCCATCGACTACGCTTTTCAGCCTCGCCTTAGGGGCCGACTCACCCTGCGCCGATGAACGTTGCGCAGGAAACCTTGGGCTTTCGGCGAGGGAGCTTTTCACTCCCTTTATCGCTACTCATGTCAGCATTCGCACTTCTGATACCTCCAGCATCCCTCACGAGACACCTTCAACGGCCTACAGAACGCTCTCCTACCATATCCAAAGGATATCCGCGATTTCGGTGCATAGTTTGAGCCCCGTTACATCTTCCGCGCAGGACGACTCGACCAGTGAGCTATTACGCTTTCTTTAAAGGATGGCTGCTTCTAAGCCAACCTCCTGGCTGTCTGAGCCTTCCCACCTCGTTTCCCACTTAACTATGTCTTTGGGACCTTAATCGGCGGTCTGGGTTGTTTCCCTCTTGACACCGGACGTTAGCACCCGATGTCTGTCTCCCAAGCTCGCACTCTACGGTATTCAGAGTTTGCTATGGCGAAGTAAGTCGCGATGACCCCTTCAACCATTACAGTGCTTTACCCCCGTAGGTGATACTTGAGGCACTACCTAAATAGTTTTCGGAGAGAACCAGCTATTTCCGGATTTGTTTAGCCTTTCACCCCTATCCACAGCTCATCCCCTAACTTTTCAACGTTAGTGGGTTCGGACCTCCAGTGCGTGTTACCGCACCTTCATCCTGGCCATGGATAGATCATCCGGTTTCGGGTCTACGCCATGCTACTTAACGCCCTTATCAGACTCGGTTTCCCTACGCCTTCCCTACTCGGTTAAGCTCGCAACATAACGTAAGTCGCTGACCCATTATACAAAAGGTACGCAGTCACCCCACGAAGGGGCTCCCACTGTTTGTATGCATGCGGTTTCAGGATCTATTTCACTCCCCTCCCGGGGTTCTTTTCGCCTTTCCCTCACGGTACTGGTTCACTATCGGTCGATTACGAGTATTTAGCCTTGGAGGATGGTCCCCCCATATTCAGACAGGGTTTCACGTGCCCCGCCCTACTTGTCGCAAACTTAGTACCACGATCCTGTTTTCGCGTACGGGGCTATCACCCACTACGGCGACACTTTCCAGAGTCTTCCGCTAACAGATTCGCTATCACTTGCAGGCTATTCCCATTTCGCTCGCCACTACTTTGGGAATCTCGGTTGATTTCTTTTCCTCCGGCTACTTAGATGTTTCAGTTCACCGGGTTCGCCTCCACTGACCTATGTATTCAGTCAGGGATACTCCTTGCGGAGTGGGTTTCCCCATTCGGACATCTCTGGATCAAAGCTTCGTTGCCAGCTCCCCAGAGCTTTTCGCAGGCTTGCACGTCCTTCATCGCCTGTAATCGCCAAGGCATCCACCACATGCACTTAGTCGCTTGATCCTATAACTTTGAGGCCTCTTCCGAGGCAGTTATAAGCAACTCAGTTTGTGTTTGTATCGCGCTAGCTGTAACGCGATACGATGCAATCACAATGTATATCTGGCTTGGTTTCGGCTCCAGATATACAACCTTCTCCATTTTGTTAAAGAGCAAACAGCATTGACCAAGAGGTCAGACCTAAGCATCTGTGCTTACGTATGAGCTCTTGCAGACAACCCAAGGGGTTGGTGGAGGCAGACGGGATCGAACCGACGACATCCAGCTTGCAAAGCTGGCGCTCTCCCAACTGAGCTATGCCCCCGCCTGATGAAGCGTTGGTGGGTCAGGTAGGAATCGAACCTACGACCCCCGCCTTATCAAGACGGTGCTCTAACCGACTGAGCTACTGACCCAAACTTCTCTTATCGAAGGGTCAGTAGAGGACCCGGAGTCAGTACGCCTGCGCGCTACTCCTGCTCCTGGCCTTTCCCTCATGCTGTTACTTGAACAACCGATAGGTTGTAGATGCTTGGAGGATGCTTTTCTCTAGAAAGGAGGTGATCCAGCCGCACCTTCCGATACGGCTACCTTGTTACGACTTCACCCCAGTCATGAATCCTACCGTGGTAATCGCCCTCCTTACGGTTAGGCTAACTACTTCTGGTAGAACCCACTCCCATGGTGTGACGGGCGGTGTGTACAAGACCCGGGAACGTATTCACCGCGACATGCTGATCCGCGATTACTAGCGATTCCGACTTCACGCAGTCGAGTTGCAGACTGCGATCCGGACTACGATCGGCTTTCTGGGATTGGCTCCACCTCGCGGCTTGGCAACCCTCTGTACCGACCATTGTATGACGTGTGAAGCCCTACCCATAAGGGCCATGAGGACTTGACGTCATCCCCACCTTCCTCCGGTTTGTCACCGGCAGTCTCATTAAAGTGCCCAACTGAATGATGGCAATTAATGACAAGGGTTGCGCTCGTTGCGGGACTTAACCCAACATCTCACGACACGAGCTGACGACAGCCATGCAGCACCTGTGTCCAGGCTCCCTTTCGGGCACCAATCCATCTCTGGAAAGTTCCTGGCATGTCAAGGGTAGGTAAGGTTTTTCGCGTTGCATCGAATTAATCCACATCATCCACCGCTTGTGCGGGTCCCCGTCAATTCCTTTGAGTTTTAACCTTGCGGCCGTACTCCCCAGGCGGTCAACTTCACGCGTTAGCTGCGGTACTAAAAGGTTTAACCCTTCCAACACCTAGTTGACATCGTTTAGGGCGTGGACTACCAGGGTATCTAATCCTGTTTGCTCCCCACGCTTTCGTGCATGAGCGTCAGTACTAACCCAGGGGGCTGCCTTCGCCATCGGTATTCCTCCACATCTCTACGCATTTCACTGCTACACGTGGAATTCTACCCCCCTCTGCCGTACTCTAGCCTCGCAGTCACAAACGCAGTTCCCAGGTTGAGCCCGGGGATTTCACGTCTGTCTTACGAAACCGCCTGCGCACGCTTTACGCCCAGTAATTCCGATTAACGCTCGCACCCTACGTATTACCGCGGCTGCTGGCACGTAGTTAGCCGGTGCTTCTTATGCGGGTACCGTCATCAACAACGGATATTAGCCGTTGCCATTTCTTCCCCGCCGAAAGAGCTTTACAACCCGAAGGCCTTCTTCACTCACGCGGCATGGCTGGATCAGGGTTGCCCCCATTGTCCAAAATTCCCCACTGCTGCCTCCCGTAGGAGTCTGGGCCGTGTCTCAGTCCCAGTGTGGCAGATCATCCTCTCAGACCTGCTACGGATCGTCGCCTTGGTGAGCTTTTACCTCACCAACTAGCTAATCCGACATCGGCCGCTCCAAGAGCGCGAGGTCTTGCGATCCCCCGCTTTCCTGCTCACAGAATATGCGGTATTAGCGTAACTTTCGCTACGTTATCCCCCACTCCTGGGTACGTTCCGATGTATTACTCACCCGTTCGCCACTCGCCACCAGGAGCAAGCTCCCGTGCTGCCGTTCGACTTGCATGTGTAAGGCATGCCGCCAGCGTTCAATCTGAGCCAGGATCAAACTCTTCAGTTTAATCTCTGCTTAAAACTCGCTTGACGGATATATTCAAGTTTCCTTGACTACATCTTTGTGCAAGCGCTTGATTCATTTGTCCGACCTAAGCCGGAACACCCAACCAAGCACCTACACCTATCGGTTGTCCTATTTTTTAAAGAGCTTGCAAATCAAGATCTTATCTCAATCTGCCGCGCCGCCGTAGCAACGAAAGACGCGCATTCTACACAGAGAAAAACAAGCCGTCAAACAATTTTCAAAAATAATTAACCTTGAAAACGAAGCCATCCTTACTCCGGAGTCGATAATAACTTATTGTTTTTTATCGACTTTCCTCCGCCGCAAAGCAGCGAGAGAGGCGAATTATACAGACCAAGAAACACCAGTCAACACAAAAATAGAAACTTTTACCCAGAATTATTCACAAAACAAAAATTTCCCTAGTAAATCCATGCGTTGGGGAAAACAGGTCGATACACGCTGCCGCTCCAGAAAACCCCGTATTACGCAACGACCCAGCCACTGGGATAGCAATGCGCACCATGCTAGACTGCCGCAGTTAAAATAGCAGGGCAGGACACGCATCATGCACCAGCACCCCGGCAGCCAACACACCTCATCCTTATTGCCTCGCCACAGTCCGCTCTACCACCTAAAAAAACATCCGGGAGCCGCCGCCGTATTTGGAGCCTTGGCCCTATTCAGTATGGTGGCTGCATTTGGCCTACAACCCCCCTCGCTAAGCACCACCGAGCTTATCCCCCGTCCCGTTGTAGAAGACCTTGCGCTTGCACTCCCCCACCCTTTGGATTTGGGCAACCAAGCCTATCTAAGAGAAGAAAAGGTACACAAGGGCGACAGCCTAGCCAACCTGCTCAATAGACTCGGCGTCAACGATGCATCAGCCCTGGATTACATCAAGCAAACCCCTGCCGCACACCCCATCTTTCGCCAACTAGCCCCCGGCAAGTTAGTCACGGCCAGCACCAGTGACACCGGAGAACTGCTACTCCTCAGTTTCCCACTGAACAATCGTGCAGAGAACTTGCTGATCGAAAGACACGGCAATACCTTCAGAACAAGAGAAGCGCCCCTGGTTCTTCAATCTCGACTGGAAATGAAATCAGGCGAAATTCGTAGCTCGCTGTATGGAGCGACGGATGATGCAGGGATTCCTGACGCCGTAGCCAACCAGTTGGCGGAGATTTTTGGTGCAGATATCGACTTCCACAGAGACTTGCGCAAGGGAGACCGCTTCACCCTGATCTACGAAATGTACCGCCACCAAGGTCAAAGCATTCGTAGCGGACGAATTCTTGCTGCAGAACTTGTAAATGCAGGAAAAGTCTTCCGTGCCGTTTATTTTGAAGACCCGAAGACCAGCATCAAGGGAAGCTACTACACACCGGAAGGCAAGAGTTTACGCAAGGCCTTCCTCCGCTCCCCACTTGAGTTCTCACGGATCACGTCTGGATTCACCAATGCCAGACTCCACCCAATTCTCCAACAATGGCGAGCGCACAAGGGTGTCGACTACGGCGCGCCAACGGGAACCAAAGTACGCGCCACCGGGGACGGTATCGTGGAGTTTATCGGACGCCAAGGCGGATATGGGAATCTGATCATCCTCCGCCATCAAGGTCGCTACTCCACCGCATATGGACACCTGAGCAGCTTCACTCCCCAACTGCGTAAAGGCTCTCGGGTTAGCCAGGGCGAGCATATCGGCAACGTCGGCGCCACCGGCTGGGCAACCGGCCCCCACCTACACTATGAATTTCGCATTGGCGGCGAACAAGTTAATCCCTTAGCAGTCCAGTTGCCTGGCGCCCCGTCACTTGAAACTGCGCAACTGTTGCAGTTTCGTCAGAAGACCCAGGATCTTCTGGCCCAGCTGGAAATGCTGAAACAAAGCGACATGGTTGCCTTTCAGGAGTAAGACCCCTCACAACCCCAACAAAAAAGCCCCGCAGATGCGAGGCTTTTTTTAGAGCACAGACTGAGCACACTATACAGAAAACGAGGAACCGCAGCCGCAGGTAGAGGAGGCATTCGGATTCTTGATCACAAACTGGGAACCTTCCAGCCCCTCAGAGTAGTCGATCTCGGCACCGACCAGATACTGAAAGCTCATCGGATCGATCAGAAGGGTCACGCCATTCTTGTCCAGCACGGTATCGTCCTCGTTTGCCACTTCGTCAAACGTGAAGCCGTACTGAAAACCAGAGCAGCCGCCACCGGTCACAAAAACCCGCAGCTTGAGCTCAGCATTACCCTCTTCTTCAATCAACTCCCGAACTTTGCTGGCAGCACTATCAGTAAAAACTAAGGGCAGACCATCAGCAACTGCATTCATAACACACTCCTAAACTAAAAACTTGAATCCTATTAGTACCGCCGTCAGTTACTTGAAGCTGCCAATTTAAGCTCGACAGTCTTCGCATTAGACTGATGAATCAGCCTTCCCTGAACCACAGCACCTTGCTGCATCTCCAGGCTGTTGTACTCCACGTCACCTGTGACCTTGGCACACGGCTGAAGTTCAAGGGTTTCGGTTGCATGCACCGGACCAATCACTGTCCCATTGATCACCACGTGCGCAACATTTATCACCCCTTCAATACGCGCATGCTCACTAACAACTAGGGTCGACGGCTGATCTTGGGCGGCCTCGACATTTCCCTTTATTTCACCATCAATGCGCAGGCCACCACTGAACTGAACATTACCTTCCAAGCGAGTACCAGCACCAATAAGACTATCAATACGGTTCTGGGGCTTGCTAGCACCATTCTTCTTGCCACCAAACATGGAGCCTCCTCACTTAGGTATCAAAGCGACAGGGACTGCTTGGCACGCACGGAACCGTCCTGCACCAGACGCGCCTCTACCCCCTTAAGAACAGCACCTTTGGGGATAGAAAAATAACCTTCAGTCCGAAGGAACCGCTTGATTTCCAAACGGAACTTCCCCGCCGCCGAGTCCCCCTCGGCGGGAAGAATCATCATAACATCTTTGCCCGCCTGCTGCACTTTGAGGTGGAACTGGAGAAGCCCTCGGAACTCTTTGGAACGAGCCCCCGACTCCATCGCAATCAATAGCCGGTATCGATAGCGCCCCTCTTCGCCTTCTGGCTCCACCCTCAACCGGCTAATCTTCAAACCATCCTCTGATGCCCCAACCCCAGGCACGATGCTTTCGAAGAAAGCCAAATCCTCTTTCAGACTGGCATTTTCCTGCTCAAGCTGAGCAACCTGGCGCAGAAGGCGCTCTTTTGCGGAACGCTCAATCTGAACACTGCTTTCCCCCGCCGCCGAGGACTGACGCAGCACAGCCAACTCAGTCTCCAGAGCCTCAGTTCGGGTCCGCAGAGACGATATCTCCCGATCGGACTCCCGGCTATGAAATCCCGCGAAGCGCCGCCCCACGTCATACACCCAGGCCGCAGCAGCCAAAGACAAGGATAGCACCGCAACAACCAACAAAAGCCGCCAGTACCAGGAAACATGAGTACGAACAGCCACTTTGGGCGCACTTATCCCAAACCGCTGCCGCAGACGCTTACGAATCAATGATGTCGCCAACACGGCCATGGGTTCCCAACCAACGGATTATCACCGCGCACCGCGGTGGATGAAGACAAATCCAGCGACAACCCTTTGAACCAACACGCTGGACAGCGTCGAGCCATCTTAAACGCCCCAACCTTTACCAACAAGTCCGGATCAAGCAAAAAAAAAGCCGCCCAAGAGGCGGCTCTTTTTCACAGCGTTGATTAACGCTTGGAGAACTGCTTGCGGCGACGAGCCTTGTGGAAACCGACTTTCTTACGCTCAACTTCGCGGGCATCACGAGTCACGAACCCAGCCTTAGACAGAGCAGATTTCAGGGCAGCATCATAAGCAATCAACGCACGGGTGATGCCATGACGCACGGCACCGGCCTGACCAGATTCACCACCGCCAGTAACATTGACCTTGATATCGAAGCCAGCGACCTGCTCAACCAACTCCAGGGGCTGACGCACGATCATGCGGCCGGTTTCACGGGAGAAGAATTGGTCAACCGGCTTGCCATTAACAACGATGTTGCCGGAACCGCGCTTCATGAAGACGCGAGCAACAGCGCTCTTGCGGCGACCGGTGCCATAAAAATAGTTTTCAGCCATGACAGTACCTTAGATATCCAGGGTTTTGGGCTGCTGAGCGCTATGGGGGTGTTCAGCACCAGCGTAGCACTTCATCTTCTTCAGCATGGCGTAGCCGAGCGGGCCCTTGGGCAGCATGCCCTTAACAGCCTTTTCCAGCACACGAGCAGGGAAACGCTGCTGCAGCTTGGTGAAGTTAGTTTCATAGATACCACCGGGGTAACCGCTATGCCGGTAATACTTCTTGTCCTCGGCCTTGTTACCGGTGACACGAAGCTTCTCAACGTTGGTCACGACGATGAAGTCGCCGGTATCAACGTGAGGGGTATAAATTGCCTTGTGCTTACCACGCAGCCGGCGAGCGATTTCAGTGGCGAGGCGGCCGAGCACCTTGTCTGTGGCGTCCACCACATACCACTCGCGCTTCACCTCATGGGGTTTAGCGGAAAAAGTTTTCATCTGGGCCGTCCTTAGCCTAATCACAGAAAGCCGCGGATTATATGGGGGCAGAACACCCCGTGTCAATGCCTTCTTGGCAGACAACACAATCCAGCGCCAACAAAAAAAGCGCGACTCCAAGGAGTCGCGCTAAATCCACACCAAAGGAGGAGGGTGGAGGAGACAAACTGCAAGCATGAGCTGCACCAAAACCTACGCACAACTCACACTTAAGTTGAGCTGATTATCACTAAAGGCAAGGTCGAAATCAAGTATTTTTTTGTGCGATGCACCAGAATTTTTTTAATTTGTCGATAATGTTTATGTATAAAACACAACCACATGTTTTAAATAAATAAACAACAATTATAGGAAATTGATTTACCAATTCATAATCTCACAACCATCTCAGAAGCAGGCCAACACCCCTTGCATTTGTGCGACGCAGCAATGCTCACCACTCCCGGCCATCTGATAGAGCCCTTAGAATGCGCCCTTCCAATAAATGGAGGGGTCTCATCGTGGAATGCAAAGTTAAATGGGTTGATGGAATGGCTTTTCTGGCGGAAACAGGCAGCAACCATACTGTGATGATGGACGGCGCCCCGGAAGCTGGAGGTCGCAACCTGGCTCCCCGCCCGATGGAGCTATTGCTGGCAGGCACAGGAGGATGTACTGCCTTTGATGTTGTCCTGATCCTGAAAAAAGGACGTCATGAAGTTAGTGACTGCGAAGTAACGCTCCATGCCGAGCGTGCCGCCACAGACCCCAAAGTCTTCACGAAAATTCATTTCGCCTTCAAGGTCACCGGGAAAAATCTCAAGCAAGCCGCAGTGGAGCGGGCTATCGAACTATCCAAGGAGAAGTACTGCTCCGCCTCAATCATGCTGGGCAAAACAGCCACCATCACGTACGAACTGGAAGTGGTCGAAGCATAGAATGCTTGCCCCAGGCCTACCGGGCCCGGGGCAAACCTCATAGATAGTAGGCAACCCCCGTCATGACTTTTGACGACAACTTCATCGCGAGCCTGACTGGACCGGGCAAGTCCACTCCTCCGAGACTAACAGCCGTCTGCGCATGGCTCATCTCATCAAATTTCATCTGGCTCACAATGCTTCTTGAACGCTGATCAGCCAGGGGCAAGCGCCGTAAATGGCTATCGAGATGGCGTTCGACCTGGCGTTCTGTCTCAGCCAGAAATCCAAGATTCCACGAATCACCAGCCTTTCCCACCACGACCCCCAGCGCCAGCGACCCCGCATACCACAGCGGATTCAAAAAGCTTTTACGTCCGCCCAACTCCTGAATTCGCCTTTCGGTCCACGCAAGGTGCTCCGTTTCTTCCCAGGCCGCATGCTCCAGCGCCTGCTTGATCACCACATCCTTCGACGTCAGTGCCTGCCCCTGATACAAGGCCTGGGCGCATATCTCACCACAGTGATTGACCCGCATCAGCGCCGCGGCGTGACGCTTCTCCTCCGGAGACAATTCAGGCATCGGCACATCAGACCCTGGAACAGAGCGGCGAGTCGGCGCAGGGGCGAATACGGCTCGAAGCGCTTTATCAAACTCGACAATCAGGCGATCAATGCTCATTCAGCAGTCCTTAGCCGAAAGCTAGCGGGGCACATCCGGATGCCCACCTGCCTTCAATGCAGCCACACCCTCCTGGGCCGTTCGGATCGCCACACCCCCAGGACAAAAATACTCCCGGGAAAGCGCGGCATGGTGCCGGTTCACCATCTTGTTCTCCACAAGCCCCCATTGGTTAGAGCGAGCCTTTGACCAACTCCCATCCGGGCGGCCAAAAGCGTAGAGACGACGCTCCCGGGTATCACATCTCAAACCCTCATAACTGACGTTCCGAGCCCCCCCTTGGGCCACGACAACGAGCACATAGCGCACCACCCCATCAGACCCCACTGAAATGGTGGCTCCATCAACGCTGAACACTCCCTGGGCAGTGGGACTGACATAAAAGGGAATCAGAGTCTCTTCCCGGGGCGCGGGCGGCAACTGAGTCTCAACCTCCTGCCAAGGCTTCTTGTCGAACTCGTCGTCAAAGTCATAGACCGTCCCCTGAGGAGGGAACAGAATGGCCGGCAAATCCGCCAAGACCTGCTGACTGAGACACAACCCGAGGGCAGCCAGCAAACTGCACAGTTTGGAATATTTCACGAACACTGCCTGTCACGTTAACAAGGACGGGGAACCGTCACTTAACCAGAAAGCCGCTATACCTCCGGCTGGGAAATCACAGCCTCGATTTCCGCAAAGGTACGCGCCACCTCGGTGGTGTGCAAAGGAATGCCCAACTGGCGCGCGACTTGGGAGGCCGAGAACACCCCCCGAACCATCTGCCGCCCGCCCAGGGGATCGAAATCCACCACCAGCGCATGCTGACGCCCTGAGTATTTGAGCGTTTCGACGACATTCCCAACATCTGCGCGCAGGACGTCCCCGATATGCAGCACCTCGATTTCATCCCGAGGCGTCATGATATCTGCCACTCGGACATCCTCATGCCGCACGCCCCGATTGCGCACGACCTGGAGCGGTCGCTCCCCCAGGATATCCCGGGCGGTCACCAGGCCGACGACATCCCCTCGGGCGTCGACAACCAGCAAGGAACGAACCCCCCGCACAATCATGGCCTGGTTGGCCACATCAATGTGGGTGGATGCCTCAATAGTGGCTGCAGCCACCAGCTTGAGATCAGTCATGACTTCAAGCGCCGGGGAATCGACCCGGACCGGCTGGGGGGAAAAATAGGTGGGTTGATGATAACCGGCCCCATCGGCCAGACGGGTTATTGGAAGCGGCTTGTACTCGGTTTTCGCGACCATTGCTATCTCCTTGACTAGAGGACGACGGACCACACCTGCGAAACCAAAGAAAACCTAATTCCCAATCTCCAGCGGGCGCCGAATGCGGCCGGGAGCCCGCCCACGATCGGCGTCAATATAACGGACCAGTTCGTTCAGCGCCTGCTGATAAACGCCACGCTTGAACTCGATCACTGCATCCAACGGAATCCAGTAATCGTTCCAGCGCCACGCATCAAATTCAGGGTGACTGGTTGCCCGGAGGCACACATCGCTGTCGCGGCCCACAAGGCGCAACAGAAACCAGATCTGTTTCTGCCCCTTGTAGCTGCCACGCCATTCGCGCTTGATCCATTGCGTCGGCACGTCATAACGCAGCCAATCCTTGGTTCGACCCAGGATGCGCACGTGTTCGGGCTTTAACCCGACCTCCTCGTGCAACTCCCTGAACATGGCCTGCTCCGGCGTTTCGCCGCGCTTGATGCCACCTTGGGGGAACTGCCAGGAATGCTCACGAATACGCTTGCCCCAGAAAACCTCGTTTTTTGCGTTACAAAGAATGATGCCGACGTTCGGGCGATAGCCTTCACGGTCGAGCATGGAAAACCTGCATCAAATATTGGGTTGAAAGCATTCTTTCACAATTCCACATACTTGGAAAGGAAGGCCATCGGCCGGAAACAAGCCAGTACCCGGCATCCCATGACGGTCCGTCGTCTTGTAGAATTAGATTTTTAGCCCGTCAAAAGATTCAATCCCATGCGTACCTCCCAATTTTTCATTTCCACCCTCAAGGAAGCCCCCTCCGACGCGGAAGTGATCAGCCACAAGCTGATGCTTCGTGCCGGCCTCATCAAGCGCCTGGCAGGCGGCATTTATACCTGGATGCCCCTGGGCCTGAAGGTACTGCGCAAAGTGGAAAAGGTGGTGCGTGAAGAAATGGATCGCGCCGGCGCCATTGAACTGCTGATGCCGGCCGTGGTGCCCGCCGAGTTGTGGCAGGAAACCGGCCGCTGGGAAAAGTATGGACCGGAACTGCTGCGCTTCAAGGATCGTCACCAGCGGGACTTCGTCATCGGCCCTACCCACGAGGAAGTGATCACCGACGTGGTGCGCAAGGAAATCAAGAGCTACCGTCAGCTGCCCGTCCATTTCTATCAGGTGCAGAGCAAGTTCCGCGACGAGATCCGCCCCCGTTTCGGCGTCATGCGCGGCCGCGAATTCCTGATGAAGGACGGCTACTCCTTCCACACCTCCTTCGCCGACCTGGAGCGGGAATACAAGCACATGTACGACACCTACTGTCGTATCTTCACCCGCCTGGGCCTGCAGTTCCGCGCCGTGGCCGCGGACACCGGCTCCATCGGCGGCACCGGCTCCCATGAATTCCATGTGCTGGCCGACTCCGGCGAAGACGCCATCGCCTTCTGCCCGGACTCCGACTACGCCGCCAACGTGGAACTGGCCGAAGCCCTGGCCCCTGCCGCTGCCCGTGCTGCGGCCAGCCAAGCCATGACCAAGGTCGCCACCCCGGGCAAGACCCAGTGCGCCGATGTGGCCGCCTTCCTCGGCGCCAGCGCTGAGCAGACCGTCAAGGCCGTGGCAGTGATGCGCACCGAAGGTGGCTTTGCCCTGCTGCTGCTGCGCGGCGACCATGAATTGAACGAGATCAAGGCCGAAAAGATCATCGGCGAATTCCGCTTCGCCAAGGACGACGAAATCGTCGCCGCCCTCGGCTGCAAGCCCGGCTACATCGGCCCGGTGGGCATCAAGGCGGACATCCCCGTGATTGCCGACCGCACGGTGGCGGCCATGGCGGATTTCATCTGCGGCGCCAACGAGGCCGAGCATCACCTCACCGGCGTCAATTTCGGCCGCGACCTGCCCGAACCTGGCCAGGTGGCGGACATTCGCAACGTCGTCGAAGGCGACCCCTCCCCGGATGGCAAGGGCCAGCTGGGCCTGTGCCGCGGCATCGAAGTGGGCCACATCTTCCAGTTGCGCACCCGTTACTCCGAAGCCCTCAACTGCAAGTACCTGGACGAAAACGGCAAGGAACAGATCATGGAGATGGGCTGCTACGGCATCGGCGTCTCCCGCATCGTCGGCGCCGCCATCGAGCAGGGCAACGACGACAAGGGCATCGTCTTCCCCGCCGCCATCGCCCCCTTCGAAGTGGCCATCGTGCCCATGGGCTACCACAAGAGCGAGGCCGTCAAGGCGGCTGCCGACCAGCTCCTGGCCGACCTCAAGGCGGCCGGCATTGACGTGCTGCTGGACGACCGCAACGAGCGCCCCGGCTCCATGTTCGCCGACATGGAACTGATCGGCATCCCCCACCGCATCGTCGTGGGTGAGCGGGGCCTGGCCGAAGGCAAGCTGGAGTACAAGGGCCGCCGCGATGCGGAAGCCCAGATGGTGGACGCCGCCGGCATCGTTGCCCTGCTGCAAGGGAAGCTGTGCGCCGCCTAAAGGCACTGCTGCTGTCCGGCTGTCTGTGCCTGCCCCTGGCGGCGCAGGCAGGGGCTCAGAAGTATGAGCCCCTGTCGGCCAGCGTCCAGGCAGCCTTGTCCAAGTCGGTCGCCGACCAGAAGCCACCCCAGAGCTCGTTCAAGGACCCGATTGCGGCGGCCAACTGGCTGACGGAAATGTCCCTCCGGCTGGAAAAGCGCATCCCCAACCAGGAAAGCCGCCTCGAGCTCCTGCGCTCGGTGCACTACGAAGCCACCCGGGCCGGGCTCGACCCCCAGTTGGTGCTGGGCCTGATCCAGGTGGAGAGCGGCTTCAAGAAATACGCCGTCTCTTCAGCCGGCGCCCGGGGGCTGATGCAGGTGATGCCCTTCTGGGTCAAGCTGATCGGCGATCCCAGCCACAACCTCTTCAACCTCCGCACCAATCTTCGTTATGGCTGCACCATCCTGCGCCATTACCTGGACATCGAGCGGGGCGACCTGTACCGGGCCCTGGGCCGCTACAACGGCAGCCTGGGCCAGCCCGAGTACCCCAACTTGGTGAAGGGCGCCTGGCATGGGCGCTGGCTCTACAACGAGCAGGTGGCCCTGCATTAGGGCGCACCAACGGCAATTGAGAAGAGAACCACGTATCTGATTTGCCGCCTCCGAGAGAGCTAACCGCCCTCGCCGAAGGGAATGGGTTCGCGCTGCTGGCGGCCATAAATAGCATTAACCCAGGAGGCAGCAGGGACGGGCATGCCAGCTGTTCCATGCCGGAGAAGGCCGGCCTTACTGCCTCTCAGCCATGGTAACTTTCACCCCGTAACAGGAGTGGATTGGCGGCA
This sequence comes from Azospira sp. MPR-LB4, assembly GCF_058809525.1. Lineage (NCBI taxonomy): Bacteria > Pseudomonadati > Pseudomonadota > Betaproteobacteria > Rhodocyclales > Rhodocyclaceae > Azospira > Azospira sp. MPR-LB4. The sequence continues at coordinate 2,892,941 of NZ_CM179521.1, read as the reverse complement.
AATACCCAGGGCCGGTCAAGCAGGCAATTCCGATAAAAAAAGCCCCGGCACACGGGGCTTTTTTATTGCCACAAGGGATGCGAAAGATCAGCGCATGCCCGGCATCATGCCCTTCATGCCCCGCATCAGCTTGGACAGGCCGCCCTTGGCGAAGGACTTCATCATCTTCTGGGTCTGCTCGAACTGATTGAGGAGGCGATTGACTTCCTGCACCTGCACCCCGGCACCGGTCGCGATGCGGCGCTTACGGCTGGCCTTGATCAGCTCCGGCTTAGCCCGCTCCGCCGGTGTCATGGAATTGATGATGCCCTCAATGCGACGCACCGCCTTGTCTTCCGCACCGCCCTGCAGCTGGCCGGCGGCCTGGGCGAACTGGGCCGGCAACTTGTCCATCAGGGCCGCCATGCCCCCCATGTTGCGCATCTGGGCGATCTGGTCCTTGAAATCGTTGAGATCGAAGCCCTTGCCCGACTTGAGCTTCTTGGCCATGGCCAGGGCCTTTTCCTCATCGACCCCCTTGCGCGCCTCTTCCACCAGGGAAAGGATGTCGCCCATGCCCAGCACCCGGGACGCCATGCGCTCGGGGTGGAAGGCCTCCAGGCCGCTCAGCTTCTCGCCGACGCCGACGAACTTGACCGGTTTGCCGGTCACATGGCGCACAGAGAGGGCGGCACCGCCCCGGGCGTCACCGTCCAGCTTGGTCAGCACCACACCGGTCAGGGGCAGGGCCTCATTGAAGGAGCGGGCAGTATTGACCGCATCCTGGCCCAGCATGGCGTCGACCACGAACAGGGTTTCCACCGGCTTGATCGCCGCATGCAGCTGCTTGATCTCGGCCATCATAGCTTCGTCGATGGCCAGGCGGCCGGCCGTATCGACCAGCAGCACGTCGTGGTAATGCTTGCGGGCCCAGTCGATGGCTGCCAGAGCGATGGCTTCCGGCTTTTCCTCGGTGCTGGAGGGGAAGAAATCGACGCAGGCCTGGGCCGCCACCGTTTTCAACTGCTCGATGGCGGCAGGGCGGTAGACGTCGCAGGAAACCACCAGCACCTTTTTCTTCTGGGTTTCCTTGAGCAGCTTGGCCAGCTTGCCCACCGTCGTGGTCTTGCCGGCACCTTGCAAACCGGCCATGAGGATGACGGCGGGCGGCTGGGTCGCCAGATTGAGGGCGGCATTGGCACCGCCCATCAACTGGGTCATTTCCTTGTGCACCACACCGATCAGGGCCTGGCCCGGGGTCAGGGAGCCAATGACCTCCTCGCCAAGGGCCTTCTCCTTCACGGCGGCAATGAAGTCCTTGATCACCGGCAGCGCCACGTCCGCCTCCAGCAAGGCGAGGCGGACCTCGCGCAGGGCGTCGGAAATATTGGATTCCGTCAGACGGGCTTCACCCCGGAGGGTCTTCATGACACCGGCGAGGCGTTGAGTCAGATTATCGAGCATGGGCAGGAGGTGAGCTTAAGAGGTTGCTTGGTGTAAACTGCGGGAATGCCGTCCATTTTACTGCACTTCCTGCCCCACTACCTGGCCAGCGCCCTTTATGCCCTGCTGGGCTTCCATTTCTGGCGCACCCGCTGGGCGGAAACTGACAAGCCCATGGTCACGGCACCGATGCAACCCTGGGAGCGCTGGGCCATTCTCGGCACCATGCTGATCCAGGGCATCGGCCTTTACGACGGCCTCTTCGGCACGGGAGAAATGCGCTTCTCCTTCAGCTTCGCCCTCTCCCTGATGTTGTGGCTGGCCGTCTTCATCTACTGGATGGAAAGCTTCAAGGCCCGCATGGAAGGCCTGCAGCCCATGGTGTTGCCGCTGGCCGCCGCCTGCGCCATCCTGCCGCCCCTCTTCCCCTCGGCTCACGTCCTGCCCCATGCCGATTCGGTCGGCTTCAAGCTGCATTTCATGGCAGCCATGCTGGCTTACAGCCTGTTCACCCTGTCGGCCCTGCACGCAGTCTTCATGGGGTTCGCCGAACGCAAGCTGCATCAGCGCTCCCTCACCAAGAGCCTGACCAGCCTGCCGCCTTTGATGACCATGGAAGCCCTGCTGTTCCGCATGATCATTGTCGGCTTCATCCTGCTGACCGCCGCCCTCGGTTCCGGCGTACTGTTCTCCGAAGCCCTCTTCGGCAAGGCCATGGCGCTGGACCACAAGACGGTCTTCGCCTTCATCTCCTGGGGCATATTCGCCGCCCTCCTTGCCGGCCGCCATGCCTACGGCTGGCGCGGCCGCACTGCCCTGCGCTGGACCATGGCCGGCTTCCTGGTGCTCCTGATGGCCTACGTCGGCAGCCGCTTCGTGGTGGAAGTGCTGCTGAACCGCCTCTGACGTAGCTGCAATGGCCGGGCACTGCCTCGGCCGGCGAGGCATCGCACTCTCCTCAGCTAGGCGCCCCCTTGGGAGTACTGGCAGGCGATGGGCGCATACCGGCAACCAAGCAATTGCGTTGCCGAGTGTAAAAGTGTGAAAACACTTCGACTTTGCCACCCAAGCAACTGATCCGTCACAACTTTACAAAAAGACCCGCGGCGGGCATCATCAGCCCGATAACGACGGCATAGCTACCGCCCCACTTCAGTCCAACCCACGCAGATGCAGGAGTCATGGCAGCTACTTTTCAGGTTCCCCTAAGTGGTCTTGCGCGCGCCATGGTCCAGGCTGGACGCCTCAAAGAGGCCGAAGCCGAAGCCTTCATGGCCCAAGCCAGCGAAAAGGGCACGACATTCATTGAGCAGGTGATCGCCGGCAAGCGGGCCAGCGCCAAGGAAATAGCCGTATTCGCAGGAGAAACGTTCGGCTACCCGGTCCTTGATCTGAGCGCTTTCGATGAAGCCAACATTCCGGCCAGCGCCATTGACCGGAAGCTCATCGCCACCCACCGCGTCATACCGCTGAACAAGCGCGGCAACCGGCTCTCGGTAGCGATAGCTGACCCAACAAATTTGCGGGCCTTGGACGAAATTCGCTTCCAGACAGGCTTGGCAGTGGACTCCGTCGTTGTCGAAGAGCCCAAACTGGCACCGCTGGTCGTCAAATATTCGGAATCGGCAGAAGAAAACCTCAAGAATCTCACCAATGAGGACTTGAACCTCGAATTTGCGGAAGAAGAAGATCAGGCCAAGGCCGATGAAGCCGTTTCCCTGGATGTGGATGACGCACCGGTCGTCAAGTTCATTCAGAAAATACTGCTGGATGCGATCAACGATGGCGCTTCCGACATCCACTTCGAGCCGTATGAAAAGTTTTACCGCATCCGCTATCGCATCGACGGCGAGTTGCGAGAGGTTGCCAATCCGCCCCTGGCAATCAAGGAAAAGGTGGCTTCCCGCATCAAGGTCATTTCCCGGATGGACATTTCCGAGAAGCGGGTCCCGCAAGACGGCCGGATGAAGCTGGTCCTTTCCAAAACCAGAGCCATCGACTTCCGGGTCAGCACGCTACCAACGCTGCATGGCGAAAAGATCGTCATGCGTATTCTGGATCCGTCCTCCGCCACGCTGGGCATCGAAGCGCTGGGCTACGAGCCGGAACAGAAGGAAGCCCTGCTCAACGCCATCCACCGTCCTTATGGCATGGTTCTGGTAACCGGCCCGACCGGCTCCGGTAAAACCGTATCCTTGTACACCTGCCTCAACATCCTGAACAAGCCTGGCATCAACATCTCCACCGCGGAAGACCCGGCAGAAATCAACCTGGCCGGCATCAACCAGGTAAACGTCAACGACAAGGCAGGTCTGACCTTTTCCGCCGCCCTCAAGTCCTTCCTGCGGCAGGATCCGGACATCATCATGGTGGGTGAAATCCGCGATCTGGACACGGCCGAAATCGCAATCAAGGCGGCCCAGACCGGCCACATGGTGCTATCCACCCTGCACACCAACGATGCCCCGACGACACTGGAGCGCCTGAAGAACATGGGCGTCCCCACCTTCAACATTGCCTCGTCCGTCATCCTGATCACCGCCCAGCGCCTGGCCCGCCGCCTGTGCAACTGCAAGGTCCCGCTCCACGTCCCCACCGAAACCCTTCTGAATGCAGGCTTTACCGAAGCAGAACTGGATGGCAGTTGGACACTCTATGGCCCCAACCCGGAAGGATGCGAGCGCTGCAAGGGAGGCGGTTTCAAGGGCCGGGTAGGCATCTACCAGGTGATGCCGGTTTCCGAGGAAATTCAGCGCATCATCATGGCCAATGGCAACTCCATGGATATTGCTGCCCAGGCCAAAAAGGAAGGGGTCAAGGACTTGCGTCAGTCCGGCCTGTTGAAAGTAAAGCAGGGAGTCACCTCCCTGGACGAAGTGCTGTCTACGACAAACGCCTGATAACCATTCAGAAAGAGGCCCCCCATGGCCACTGCCGGCAAAAACACACAAAACACCAAGCGTGCCGACCCAAGCATCAAGGAGTTCGTCTTTGTTTGGGAAGGCAAGGACAAGACCGGGAAAATCATCCGGGGGGAATTGCGTGCCACCAGCGAAACGGTGGTCCAGGCAACCCTGCGGCGCCAAGGCGTGCTGGTTACCAAGGTATCCAAGCAGCGTTTCAAGAGTGGCGGCAAGATCACCGACAAGGACATCACCCTGTTCACCCGGCAGCTGGCCACCATGATGAAATCTGGGGTGCCGCTTCTCCAGGCCTTCGACATCGTTGGCAAAGGCCACTCAAACCCCGCTGTCGGGAAACTGCTGCTGGATATCAAGGCTGATGTCGAAACGGGTAGCGCTCTGAACCAAGCTTTCCGCAAGTACCCACTTTACTTCGACAGCCTGTTCTGCAACTTGATCGGCGCCGGCGAGCAGGCCGGCATCCTCGATACACTCCTTGATCGACTCGCCATCTACAAGGAAAAAATCCTAGCCGTCAAAAGCAAGATCAAGTCAGCCCTGTTCTATCCAATTGCCGTGATTGTCGTAGCTTTTTGCATTACGGCTGTGATCATGATTTTTGTAATTCCTGCGTTCAAAGAGGTTTTCAAATCGTTTGGCGCGGACCTTCCTGCCCCGACACTGGTCGTAATAGCGATTTCTGACTTCTTCGTTGCCTATTGGTATTTGATCTTCGGCATATTGGGAGGAGGTATCTATTCCTTCCTGGAGTCGTGGAAGCGCTCCGAGGCCGTTCAGATTGCCATGGACAAGGCATTGCTGAGGATGCCGATTTTCGGCCCCCTCATACGGAAATCGGTTATCGCCAGATGGACGAGAACCCTGGCAACCATGTTTGCCGCCGGCGTTCCTCTGGTTGAGGCATTGGACTCAGTGGGCGGAGCCTCAGGCAACCACGTTTACAAAATGGCAACGCGTCAGATCCAAAGCGAAGTCAGTACCGGCACCAGCCTGACCAACTCAATGCAGAATGTGAACCTGTTCCCCAACATGGTGATCCAGATGGTTGCCATCGGTGAGGAATCTGGAGCCCTCGACTCAATGCTGTCCAAGGTTGCGGACTTCTTTGAAGCCGAAGTGGACGATTCTGTTGCGGCCCTCTCCAGCCTGATGGAGCCAATCATCATGGTCATATTGGGGGTTCTCATCGGCGGCATGGTGGTGGCGATGTACCTGCCGATCTTCAAAATGGGCTCCGTGGTCTAAGTATGGAATTTTTACTACTGGAAAGTCCCGCCCTTGCCTCTGCTGTGGCCGGAATCCTGGGCCTCCTGGTCGGCAGCTTCCTCAACGTCGTCATCCACCGCCTGCCACGGATGATGGAGCGGGACTGGCACCTGCAGTGCGCCGAACTGCGGGGGGAAACGGCTCCGGAAAAGGAACGGCTGAGCCTCGCCGCCCCGGCCTCCCGTTGCCCCCATTGCGGCCACGCCATCCGGGCCTGGGAGAACATCCCGGTCCTCAGCTTCCTGCTCCTCAAAGGCCGCTGTTCCGGTTGCCAGGCCCCGATTTCCCTGCGCTACCCGTTGGTGGAAGCCTTCACGGGCCTGCTCTCCGCCTTCACGGTGTGGCACTTCGGCCCGACCCTGGCAGCAGCTGCCGCCCTGTTGCTGCTGTGGGCCATGGTGGCCCTGACCGGCATCGACTTCGACACCCAGCTGCTGCCGGACTCCATCACCCTGCCCCTGCTCTGGCTCGGCCTGCTGTTCAACATCTCCGGCACCTTCACCGACATCAGCTCCGCCGTCATCGGCGCCATGGTCGGCTACCTGTCCCTGTGGAGCGTCTACTGGCTGTTCAAGCTGGCCACCGGCAAGGAAGGCATGGGCTACGGCGACTTCAAGCTGCTGGCCGCCATCGGCGCCTGGCTCGGCTGGCAGATGCTGCCCCTGACCATCCTGCTCTCCTCCCTGGTCGGCGCCGTCGTCGGCGTGGCCCTGATCGTGCTGGCCCGCAGGGGCCGCAACGTGCCCATTCCCTTCGGTCCCTATCTGGCTGCTGCGGGCCTGCTGGCCCTGTACTGGGGCCAGGAACTGACCCAGTCCTACCTGCGGCTGCTCTAGCCGCTTGAATTCTCCGGGTTTCACCCCCATTTTCCCAGCCGGGGCCTGCATAAGGCCGGCCCCGGTTCGGGTATAATTTCGCTTTTCCGGAGTTCCTCATGCCGATTTACGAATACCGTTGCCCCGCCTGCGGCCATCAGCAGGACCACATGCAGAAGATGAGCGACGCCCCCCTGACCGCCTGTCCCCAGTGCGGCAAGGACGGCTACGCCAAGCAGATTTCTGCCGCCGGCTTCCAGCTCAAGGGTTCCGGCTGGTACGCCACCGACTTCAAGGGCGGTAGCGGCGCCTCCCCGGCCAGCAGCAAGAAGTCCGACAACCCGCCGCCCTGCCAGGGCGGCGACGGAGCATGCGCGTGCGCGGGCAGCTGATCAAACGCTATTTCATCACCGGGCTGCTGATCTGGGTGCCCCTGGCCATCACGGCCTGGGTGCTGAACCTGATCATCGGCACCATGGATCAGTCGCTGCGGCTGCTGCCGGAGGCGATCCATCCGCGCAACCTGTTCGGCTTCGACATTCCGGGGGCCGGCGCCATCCTCACCCTGCTGATCATCCTCGTCACCGGGGTGGCGGCTGCCAACTTCATCGGCGAAAAGCTGGTGCGCTGGTGGGAAAAGCTGCTGGCCCGCATCCCGGTGGTCAATTCGGTCTATAACAGCGTCAAGCAGGTTTCCGACACCCTCTTCTCCCAGAGCGGCCAGGCTTTCCGCAAGGCCCTGCTGGTGCAATACCCGCGCCAGGGCTCCTGGACCATCGCCTTCCTCACCGGCCAGCCCGGCGGCGACGTGGTCAATCACCTGGTGGGCGACTACGTCAGCGTCTATGTGCCGACCACGCCCAACCCCACTTCCGGCTTTTTCCTGATGCTGCCGCGCAGCGACACGATCGAACTGGAAATGAGCGTGGACGAGGCCCTCAAGTACATCATTTCCATGGGCGTCGTCGCACCGCCGGCCCGGCACCTGCCGCCGCCCCAGCCCCATCACTGAACCACAAGAATCAACCCTTCTGGAATCACCATGCGTACTCATTATTGCGGACAACTCAATTCCGGCCTGAACGGCCAGGAAGTCACCCTTTGCGGCTGGGCTCACCGGCGGCGCGACCACGGCGGCGTCATCTTCATCGACCTGCGGGACCGGGAAGGCCTGGCCCAGGTGGTGTGCGACCCGGACCGGGCCGACATGTTCAAGGTGGCCGAGTCCGTGCGCAACGAGTTCGTGCTGAAGATCACCGGCAAGGTCCGCCCCCGCCCCGAAGGCACCGTGAACCCCAACATGGCCAGCGGCGAGATCGAAATCCTCTGCCATGAAATCGAAGTGCTCAATGCTGCGGTGACGCCCCCGTTCCAGCTGGACGACGACAACCTGTCCGAGAACGTGCGCCTGACCAACCGGGTCATTGACCTGCGCCGGCCCCAGATGCAGAAGAACATGATGCTGCGCTACAAGACGGCCATGGCCTTCCGCCGCTTCCTCGACGGCCAGGGCTTCATCGACATCGAAACCCCCATGCTCACCAAGAGCACCCCGGAAGGCGCCCGCGACTACCTGGTGCCCTCCCGCGTGCATCCGGGCCAGTTCTTCGCCCTGCCCCAGTCCCCCCAGCTGTTCAAGCAGATGCTGATGGTGGCCGGCTTCGACCGCTACTACCAGATCACCAAGTGCTTCCGCGACGAGGACCTGCGCGCCGACCGCCAGCCCGAATTCACCCAGGTCGATATCGAGACCTCCTTCCTCACCGAAGACCAGATCACCGCCATCATGGAAGAGATGGTGCGCTACGTCTTCAAGGAAGCCCTGGCCGTCGAGCTGCCCGCCCCCTTCCCGCGCATGACTTACGCCGAAGCCATGAACCGTTTCGGCTCCGACAAGCCGGACCTGCGCGTCACCCTGGAACTGACCGAAGTCACCGACCTGGTGGCCGACGTGGCCTTCAAGGTCTTCTCCGGCCCGGCCACCAGCGGCGGCCGTGTCGCCGCCCTGCGCGTGCCCGGCGGTGCCAGCCTGACCCGGGGCGAGATCGACGAATACACCAAGTTCGTCGGCATCTACGGCGCCAAGGGCCTGGCCTACATCAAGGTCAATGACGCCTCCCAGCCCAACGAGACCGGCCTGCAGTCCCCCATCGTCAAGAACCTGCACGAAGCCGCCCTCAAGGGCATCCTGGAGCGCACCGGCGCCCAGTCCGGCGACCTGATCTTCTTCGGCGCCGACAAGACCAAGGTGGTGAACGACGCCCTCGGCGCCCTGCGCGTCAAGCTCGGCCACGAGAAGGGCTACCTCAACGGCAAGGCCTGGGAACCCCTGTGGGTGGTGGATTTCCCCATGTTCGAGTACGACGAGGAAGACAAGCGCTGGACCGCCTGCCACCACCCCTTCACCAGCCCCAAGGACGGCCACGAGGAGTTCCTCTTCACCGATCCGGGCAAGTGCCTGGCCAAGGCCTATGACCTGGCCCTCAACGGCTGGGAAATCGGCGGCGGCTCCGTGCGTATCCACAAGGCCGACGTGCAGGCCAAGGTTTTCGAAGCCCTCAACATCGGTGCGGAAGAGCAGCAGCTCAAGTTCGGCTTCCTGCTCGACGCCCTCAAGTACGGCGCCCCGCCCCACGGCGGCCTGGCCTTCGGTCTGGATCGCATCGTCACCATGATGGCCGGCGCCGAATCCATCCGCGACGTCATCGCCTTCCCCAAGACCCAGCGCGCCCAGTGCCTGCTCACCGACGCTCCCTCCGACGTGGACGAGAAGCAGCTGAAGGAGCTGCACATCCGCCTGCGCCAGAAGGTGGAAGCCCAGGTCGAAGTCAGCAAGGGCTAAAGCAAGCCCGCCGCCATGCGCCGCTCCCGCCTCCTGCCCTCCCTGCTGGCCGGCCTGGCCCTGCTGGGCGGGCTGCTGGCGGGGCCGGCCGCGGCCCGGGAACCCAATCCCGGCCCGGCTTTCGGCGATGCCAGCGTCTCCGTCCAGGAGCTGCCGGCCGAGGCCCGCACCACCCTCAACCTGATCCATCGCGGCGGCCCCTTCCCCTACCCCAAGGACGGCAGCACCTTCGGCAACTTCGAACGGCGCCTGCCCCTGCAGCCCCGGGGCTACTACCGCGAGTACACGGTGGACACCCCCGGCGCCCGTAACCGGGGCGCCCGCCGCCTCATCGCCGGCGGCCAGCCGCCGGTGGTCTTCTACTACACCGACGACCACTACCGCAGCTTCCGTCGTCTGCGGGACTGAACCATGACCGGCAAACCATCCCGCACGCCCGACTTTCCCGCCCTGCTGGCCAAGGCCGACCTGGCCGGCCCCTACCGCCTGCGCCCGGACCAGGCGCCGACCGCCCTGGCCGCCGCCCGGCAACTGGGCCTGAGCGTGGCCGAGATCGGCCTGGACGGCGACTTCCTCGCCGAGCTGGGACGGCAGTTGCAATTCCCCGAACACTACGGCGCCAATTTCGACGCCCTCTACGACTGCCTCACCGACCTGGCGGCCAGCCCGGGCCAGGGCTGCCTGCTGCTGTTCACCGGCGCCCCTGCCGCGGGCGCGGATGAAGATGACGAGGACAGCCCAGTGGATACCCTCATCGCCGTGCTGCAGGCCGCCGGCGACGAATGGCGGGAGCAGGGCCGCCCCCTGTGGGCCCTGTTCGCCGTCCCCGGCCTGGCCCTGGATTCCCTGCCGGCGTGAGCGCCACCCCGGGCGAAACGCCCAAGCCCTACAAGCGGCCCGTTTCCGTCCTGGTGCTGATCCACACCCCGGAGCGGCAGATTCTCCTGCTCGAGCGCGCCTCCCACCCGGGCTACTGGCAGTCCGTCACCGGCAGCCAGGAGGGCGACGAGCCCCTCGACACCACGGCCCGGCGCGAGGTGCTGGAGGAGACCGGCATCGACATCGCCGGCGAAGGTCTGCCCCTGCGCAACTGGCAGCAGAGCCACGTCTTCGAGATCTTTCTCGAATGGCGCCACCGCTACGCCCCCGGCGTCACCCACAACACCGAGCACGTCTATTCCCTGGAGCTGCCGGCGCCCCGCCCGGTGACCCTGGCACCGGGCGAACACCTGGACTACTGCTGGCTGCCCTGGCCGGAAGCTGCTGACAAGGTCTTCTCCTGGACCAACCGGGACGCCATTCTCCAGCTGGCCCAGCCCTAGAGGCCCAAGGGACGGCCATCCCAGGCCGCTACTGCCACAGCGCCCCACCACGCCTTGCCCTGCCGGCACCCCGGCTCGTCATGCCCGTCCCTTTTTGATGCCAGCCCTGGCGCTGCTGGCGGCCTTCGTGCTTCCATTGGCCATCGTCATTCCCGTCCCATCTCCGCCATGCGCCGTCCCGCCCTGTTCAGCCTGCTGCTCCTCTGTTCCTCCCTGGTCCTGGCCCACGGCCATCCGGTGGCGGTGGCCGACGACCACCCGGACGCGCCCCGCCTGAGGCTGTGCAACCGGGCCGAGGACGTGGCCCTGCAGGCCCTCGGTGACCGGGACAAGGGGCGCCCCCTGCGCCCCCTGCCGGCCGAAGAGGCCCATGCCGCCTTTCTCCAGGCCCTGGCGCGCCGGGTCTATGAGGAGCCCCAGATCCGCAGCCCCAAGTTCGCCCAGAGCCTGGCCCGGGGCCGCTGCAACGAGTACTGGGAAGCCCGCGGGGAGGGGCTGAACGCACGCCCTTGAAAAGTTTTTGCCATGCCCTATATAGGAAACAGAAGGTGCCGTATGGATATGGCATCCGCCCTGAGTCCTTGAAGGAGAGATCATCATGAGCAATCACCTGACCCGCCTCAGCCAAGCCGGACTGGACCCGCTCGACGACCTGTTCCGGGGTTTCTTCGTGCGCCCGGTGGAGTTTTCCAACCAGACCCAGGCGCCCAGCATCAAGATGGACGTCAAGGAAGATGAAAAGGCCTATCTGGTACACGCCGAACTGCCGGGCGTGAAGAAGGAGGACATCCACGTCCATGTGGAAGGCAACACCGTGGCCATCAGCGCCGAGGTCAAGCAGGAGAAGGAAGTGAAGGAAGGCCAGCGCCTGCTGCGCTCCGAACGCTACTTCGGCAAGGTTTCCCGCTCCTTCCAGGTGGCCCAGGACATCGATGACGCCCAGGCGTCCGCCAGGTTCAACGACGGCGTGCTGGAACTGACCCTGCCCAAACGGGCCGCCGCCAGCAGCAAGCGCCTCACCATCGACTGAGCCTGCGCCGCTCCCCAGACAGCCGGCAGCCACTGCCGGCTTTTTCTTTCCGCCCCCCGGCGGGTAGAATTCCCGGGTCTTTCATTCGGGAAACACCATGACCACCCCCACCCCCGCCCAGCAGGCCGCCATCCTGGCCGAAGCCCTGCCCTACATCAAGCGCTTCCACGGCCGCACCATCGTCGTCAAATACGGCGGCAACGCCATGACCGACGAGCACCTCAAGCAATGCTTCGCCCGGGACGTGGTGCTGCTGAAGCTGGTGGGCATGAACGTGGTGGTGGTCCATGGCGGCGGCCCCCAGATCGAGAACATGCTCGGCCGGGTCGGCAAGAAGGGCGAATTCATCCAGGGCATGCGCGTCACCGACGCCGAAACCATGGAAGTGGTGGAAATGGTCCTGGGCGGCCAGGTGAACAAGGACGTGGTCAATCTCATCAACCGCGCCGGCGGCAAGGCCGTGGGCCTCACCGGCAAGGATGGCGGCATGATCCGGGCCAAGAAGCTGCTGCTGCCGAACAAGGAAAACCCCGACGACCTGATCGACGTGGGCCAGGTGGGCGACATCGTGCAGATCGACCCCTCCCTCATCGGCAACCTGGAAGGCGCCGGCTTCATCCCGGTGATCGCCCCCATCGGTGTCGGCAAGGATGGCGAAACCTACAACATCAATGCCGACGTGGTGGCAGGCAAGGTGGCCGAGGTGCTCAAGGCCGAGAAGCTGGTGCTGCTGACCAACACCCCCGGGGTGCTGGACAAGGCCGGCCAGCTCATCACCGGCATCACCCCCAAGCAGATCGACGACATGGTGGAGGACGGCACTCTCTCCGGCGGCATGCTGCCCAAGATCAGCTCCGCCCTGGATGCCGCCCGCAACGGCGTGAAGAGCGTGCACATCATCGACGGCCGGGTGGAACATGCCCTGCTGCTGGAAATCCTCACCGACCACGGCGTCGGCACCATGATCAAGAGCCACTGATGGCCATGCCCCGGGGCTGGCGGCAGGGTGGCCAGCCGGTCTGGATCTTCGATCTGGACAACACCCTGCACAACGCCAGCCCCCACATCTTCCCCCACATCAACCGGGCCATGACCGCCTACATCCAGCGCCACCTGGCCCTGGACGAGGCGGCCGCCCAGGCCCTGCGCCAGGACTACTGGCACCGCTACGGCGCCACCCTGCTGGGCCTGATGCGGCACCACGACATCGACCCCCACCATTTCCTGCGGGAAACCCACGACCTGGAGGTATTGCTGCCCGGCATCGTCTTCCAGCGGGGGGTCAAAGCCATGCTGCAGCGCCTGCCGGGACGCAAGATCGTCTTCTCCAACGGTCCCCAGCACTACACCGAGGCCGTGCTCGAGGCCACCGGCATCGCCGACTGCTTCGCCGCCGCCTATTCGGTGGAGCGGGTGCGTTTCCGGCCCAAGCCCGAGAGCCACGGCTTTCGCCACCTGTTCCGGGCCGAGGGCCTGAATCCGCACCGCTGCATCATGGTGGAGGACAGCCTGCCGAACCTGGCCACGGCCAAACGGCTCGGCCTGAAGACCGTCTGGGTGAGCACTGACTCCGCCGCCAGGCTGCGCCAGCCGGCCTATGTGGACGTCACCCTGCGCAACATCCTGGACCTGCCCCGGGCCCTGCGCCAGCTATAATTTCCCCACCAACAACAAGGGGGAGAAGCACCATGGCCAGCAAGCCCGGCGAACGCAAGCTGCAGATACTGCAAACCCTGGCGGCCATGCTGGAACAGCCCCAGGGCGAGAAGATCACCACGGCCGCCCTGGCCGCCCGCCTCGAATGCTCCGAGGCCGCCCTTTACCGTCACTTCGCCAGCAAGGCCCAGATGTTCGAGGGCCTCATCGAATTCATCGAGACCAGCCTGCTGGGCCTCATCAACCAGATCACGGCGGAAGAGGAAATGGGCCTGAAGCAGGTGGAACTGATCCTGCACCTGCTGCTGGGCTTTGCCCAGCGCAACCGGGGCATGACCCGGGTCCTCACCGGCGATGCCCTGGTGCACGAAAACGAGCGCCTGCAGGCCCGCATCAACCTGTTGCTGGAGAAGCTGGAGGCGGCCCTGCGGCAGTCCCTCAAGGTGGCGGCCACCCAGGAGGACCTGAGCCCCGCCACCGACTTCGCCGCCCTGGCCAACCTGCTGCTGTGCCACGTCAGCGGCCGCTGGCAGCAATACACCAAGAGCGGCTTCAGCCGGGAGCCCCTGGCCCAATGGCCCCAGCAATGGCCCATGCTGTACGGGGCCTGCCTCAGCCAGGCAGCCTGACTTCCAATCGCCATGGACAATGAAAAAGGGCGCCGCGGCGCCCTTTTTCATTGGAGTAAGCGACCGCTTACTTGCGCAGCCACTCCGCCGCATCCAGGGCAAAGTAGGTGAGGATGCCGTCGGCGCCGGCCCGCTTGAAGGACAGCAGGGCTTCCAGGACGCAGGCCTCCTCGGCCAGCCAGCCGTTCTGGATGGCGGCCTTGAGCATGGCGTACTCGCCGCTCACCTGGTAGGCGTAGGTCGGCACGCCGAACTGCTCCTTGACCCGGCGCACGATGTCCAGATAGGGCATGCCCGGCTTCACCATCACCATGTCGGCACCCTCTTCCAGGTCCTGGGCCACTTCCCGCAGGGCCTCGTCCGTATTGGCCGGGTCCATCTGGTAGGTGTACTTGTTGCCCTTGCCCAGGTTGGCGGCGGAACCGACGGCGTCGCGGAAGGGGCCGTAGAAGGCGGAGGCGTACTTGGCGGAATAGGCCAGGATGCGGGTGTAGATCAGCTTTTCCGCTTCCAGGGCCTGGCGGATGCTGCCGATGCGGCCATCCATCATGTCGGAGGGCGCCACCACGTCGGCGCCGGCCTGGGCGTGGCAGACAGCCTGCTTGATCAGCACTTCCACGGTCTCGTCGTTGAGCACGTAGCCGCTGGCGTCGATCAGCCCGTCCTGGCCATGGATGGTGTAGGGGTCGAGGGCCACGTCGGTGATGACGCCCAGCTCCGGGAATTCCTTCTTCAGGGCCTGCACCACGGTGGGCACCAGGCCTTCCGGATTGTAGGCCTCGGCCGCATCCAGGCTCTTGCGGCTGCCGTCCACCACCGGGAACAGGGCCAGGGCGGGCACGCCCAGCTTGAGGGCGCGCTCGGCGGTATGCAGCAGCAGGTCCAGGCTCTGGCGGCAGACGCCGGGCATGGAGGCGACGGCTTCGCTGCGCTGGCTGCCTTCGAGGACGAAAACGGGATAGATCAGGTCGTCCGCAGTGAGCACGGACTCACGCATCAGACGACGGGAGAAATCATCGCGGCGCATGCGCCGCATGCGGGTGGCGGAGAACTTTCCGGGGATGGTTTGGCTAGTCATGGCAGGCGGTTCTGAACCCAGTAAAAAATTTTCAAAAAAATTGCACAGTTTGGGAACTTCTCTCCCCCAAGGCCTCTCTTAGAACGCAGATGGCTCACACCGTCTCCCGCTTTACCTCCCTGAGCGGGTGCCTTAATCAAGTTAATTAAGGCATTTCGGCCCCCGGTTACCCCTTTACCGGGGGCTTTTTTATTTCTGTGCCGGAGCCTTGGCCGGCTTCGGTTTGGCCGGTTTGCCCCCCGCCAGCACGGCTTTCTTGTTGCCCGGGGCGTGGGTCCGGTTCTGCTTGGCACCGGCGGCGCTCTTGGCCGAACGGATCGGCCGGGGCGGCGGCGCCGGGCGCGGCAGCGGCACTTCCATGCCCATCCAGCCGGCAATCACCTTCTCCGCCTCCTCGACGCCGGTCTTCTTCAGGCTGGAGAACAGCTGGACGGTGCAACGTTCCCCCAGATCGGCCATGGCGGCCTTGACCTGACGCAAAACCAGGGACTGTTCCTGCCGCGTCAGCTTGTCCGCCTTGGACAGCATGATGTGCAGGGGCTTGCCCGTGGCGGCAAACCAGTCGATCAGGTTCTGGTCCAGCTCCGTCAGGGGATGGCGGCTGTCCATGATCAGCACCAGGCCGGACAACGGCCCGCGGTGCTGCAGGTAGGGGCCGAGCAGGCCCTCCCACTGGGAACGGATTTCCTCCGGCGCCTTGGCATAGCCGTAGCCGGGCAGATCGACCAGGAACTTGCCCTCTTCCAGCTTGAAGAAGTTCAGGTGCTGGGTGCGGCCGGGGGTTTTGGAAACGAAAGCCAGCCGGGTATGGTTGGCCAGGGTATTGATGGCGGACGACTTGCCGGCATTGGAACGGCCGGCAAAAGCCACCTCCGCCAGGGCGTCCTCGGGCAGATCCCGCAAATGGGCGACGGTGGTTAAAAAAACCGCCTTTTGAAACAGGGCCATGGTGGGCCTTCTCCTTTTTCCGCTCCTCGCTTCGGAGCACCGAAGTGATATAGAATAGCAGGGTTTCGGCTTTTGCTTTCACGGGGTTCAGCCCCCAGGCGAGGCAAACTCCGGCCGCAGCAATGCTCAAAGAATAACCCTGGCCTCCCGGGAGGGGCCGCGCGATCCCGCTCCGGCGGCCTAGCGTCTATACCGAATTTTTTGGATCGATAGAAGGAGTTTGGACATGATTCGCACCACGGCTCTGGCGCTTCTGCTCGCCGCCAGCTTCACCGCCCACGCCAACCCGGAAGCTGCTGCCAAACCGGACCCCGCCAAGGGCAAGCCCATTGCTGAAGCCGTCTGCGGCGCCTGTCACGGCACCGACGGCAACAGCCTGGCTGCCGCCAACCCCAACCTGGCCGGCCAGATCCCCGAATACATCGTCAAACAGCTGTCCAACTTCAAGCCCGGTGCCGACGGCAAGGCGCCCCTGCGCAACAACGCCATCATGGCCGGCATGGCCGCCACCCTGGCCACCGAAGACGACATGAAGAACGTGGCCGCCTACTTCGCCGCCCAGACCCTGAAGCCCCAGGTGGCCAAGGACGAAAAGCTGGTGGCCCAGGGCCAGAAGCTGTGGCGCGCCGGCGACGTGAAGAAGGGCATCCCCGCCTGTGCCGGCTGTCACGGCGCTGCCGGTGCCGGCCTGCCCGCCCAGTTCCCCCGTCTGGCCGGCCAGTGGGCTGAATACACCGAGAACCAGCTGAAGACCTTCCGCTCCGGCGAGCGCGGCAACGATCCGGAAAAGATGATGCGCACCATCGCTGCCAAGATGAGCGACCAGGAAATCAAGGCCGTGGCCGAGTACGCTGCCGGCCTGCGCTAAGCCGCACTCCCAGCAGCACCGAAAAGGGTGGCGTTTGCCACCCTTTTTCTTTTTCTGCGGCATTTTTTCCGGCGCCGGCGGTCCTACCGCCAGCCACGGAAATTATTTGCCGCCGGAGGGAATTGGCAGCCGGGGATTTCCGTATATCCGTATGCAACATCACCCTACGGAGATCACCATGAAAATCCACACCTACATCGCCGGCATCGTTCTCGCCACCGGACTGGCCGCCTGCGCCAGTTACGGCGGCCCCGCTCCAGCCACGGTCGCCCAGGACGCCCTCACCGGCAGCAACGGCATGACCCTCTACGTCTTCGACAAGGACCCGGCGGACGGCAGCAAGAGCGTCTGCAACGGCCCCTGTGCCAGCAACTGGCCGCCCCTGTTCGCCAACGAGATGGACCGGGCCAACGGCCACTTCAGCATCCTCACCCGGGACGACGGCAAGAAGCAGTGGGCCTACCGGGGCAAGCCCCTCTACTACTGGGTCAAGGACCAGAAGCCGGGAGACCGCAGCGGCGACGGCGTAAACAACGTCTGGCACGTGGCCAAGCCCTGAACCATGGAGGAAGCGCCGCTCCTGGCCGAGATACCCCGGCTACGCCGCTACGCCCGGGCCCTGGTGGGCGACCGGGCGGCGGCGGACGACCTGGTGCAGGACACCCTGGAACGGGCCTGGAGCCGGCGCCGCAGCTGGCAGGATGACCGCCCCCTGCGTCCCTGGCTGTTCTCCATCATGCACAACCTGCGCCTGGATCAGCTGCGCCGCCCCGGCATCGCCCCCCAGCCACTGGACGAGCGAATCCCGGAACCGGGTACCCGGCCCACCCAGAGCGACGCCCTGGAACTGGCCGACCTGGCGGCAGCCCTCTACCGCCTGCCGGAGGAGCAACGGGCGGTGATCCTGCTGGTGGCACTGGAAGACATGAGCTACGACGCCATAGCCCAAACCCTGGCCATCCCCCGGGGCACCGTCATGTCGCGCCTCTTTCGCGGCCGCGAGCATCTGCGCCGCCTCATGGCGCCGGAGTCCGGCGTCACCCATTTGAGGGTCGTACCATGACGCCCCAACCCATTCACGAAGACGAGCTCCAGGCCTGGGCGGACCGGCGCCTGCCCGCCGAGCGGCAAGCGCAGGTGGAGTCGTACCTGGAACAGCATCCCGACACCCACGACCGACTGCAGGCCTACCAGGCCCAGAACCGGGGCCTGCAATCCCTCTTCCAGCCGGTGCTGGAGGAGGACATTCCACCGCACCTGCAGGAACTGCCCCGGCCGGCGCCCCTCCTCCGGCAGCGCTTCCTCACCTGGCCCTGGCAGAGCGCCGCCGCGGTACTGCTGGTGCTGTCGGGCGCCCTGGCCGGCTGGCAGGCCCATACCTACCTGCCGTCGCCCAGCCTGGCTGCAGCCCTGCCCCGCCAGGCGGCCATCGCCCACGCGGTGTATGCACCGGAGGTGCGCCACCCGGTGGAAGTCGGCGCCGACCAGGAAACCCATCTGGCCGCCTGGCTGTCGAAACGGCTCGGCGCTCCCCTGCACCCGCCCCGCCTCGGCGCCCAGGGCTTCGAACTGGTGGGCGGGCGCCTGCTGCCGGGCGGCCAGGGCCCCGTGGCCCTGTTCATGTACCAGGACGGGGGCGGCCAGCGCCTGACCCTCTATGTCAGCGGCGAAGGCACCGGCAGTGGCGACACCTCCTTCCGTTTCAGCCGGGAAGGGGACGTCAGCGTTTTCTACTGGGTGGACGGTCGCTTCGGCTATGCTTTGTCCGGCACGCTGGACAAGGCAAGCCTGGGCACCATCGCCACCCAGGTCTATCAACAACTGGAAGCCCGCTAGGCCGGCCCGCCCCGAGCCTGCCCAATCCTCACCTCCGGAGCCGCCCATGCTGATCCGCCGCCCCCCCGACCTGCTGCCATCCGAGATTACGCCGGAGCCCCTGGCCCGGGGTCGCCGTGCCCTGCTCAAAGGCCTCGGCGCCGGCGCCGCCCTGGCCGGCCTGGGGCTGCCCCAGATCAGCCAGGCCGGCAGCCTCGGCACCCTGCGCCCCAGCCCCTTGAGCAGCGACGAAAAGCTGACGCCCCTCAAGTCGGTCACCGGCTACAACAACTTCTACGAGTTCGGCACGGACAAGGAGGACCCGGCCCGCCACGCGCCCGGCCGCCTCAAGACCCGGCCGTGGACCGTCACCGTGGAAGGGGAAATCAAGCGCCCCCGCACCTTTTCCATCGACGACCTGCTGAAGCTGGCGCCCCTGGAGGAGCGCATCTACCGCATGCGCTGTGTCGAAGGCTGGAGCATGGTGATTCCCTGGGTCGGCTTTCCCCTGGCGGAGCTGATCCGGCAGGTGGAACCCAACGGCCAGGCCCGCTTCGTCGAATTCGTCACGCTGGCGGACCCCCAGCAGATGCCCGGCGTCCGCTCTCCGTTGCTGGACTGGCCCTATGTGGAAGGACTGCGCCTGGACGAGGCCCAGCACCCCCTGACCCTGCTCGCCGTCGGCCTCTATGGCGAGGTGCTGCCGGCCCAGAACGGGGCGCCGATCCGTCTGGTGGTGCCGTGGAAGTACGGTTTCAAGAGCGCCAAGTCCATCGTGCGCATCCGCTTCGTCCGCGAACAGCCCCGCAGCACCTGGATGAAGGCCGGCCCCAGCGAATACGGCTTCTACTCCAACGTCAATCCGGCGGTGGACCATCCCCGCTGGAGCCAGGCGACGGAGCGCCGCATCGGCGAATTCATCAAGCGCAAGACCCTTCCCTTCAACGGTTACGCCGACCAGGTGGCCGGCCTCTACAGCGGCATGGACCTGCGCCGCTTCTTCTGACATCTTCCGCCCATGACCTTCCAGCCCACCCCGCGCCAACTCTCCGCCATCAAGGCCGCCCTGTTCCTGCTCACCCTGCTGCCGGCCCTGCACTACGCCCACGGCCTGTGGTCGGACAGCCTTGGGGCCAATCCCATCGAAGCCCTGACCCGGGGCATGGGCATCTGGACCCTCAACTTCCTCTTTCTCACCCTGTGCGTCTCGCCCCTGCGCAAGCTCTCCGGCTGGCACTGGCTGCTGCGCCTGCGCCGCATGCTGGGGCTGACGGCCTTCGCCTACGGCTGCCTGCACCTGCTCACCTACCTCTGGCTGGACCAGTTCTGGGACGTGGACGCCATCGCCCGGGACATCTGGAAGCGCCCCTTCATCACCGTCGGCGCCACCGCCTTCCTGCTGATGCTGCCCCTGGCCCTGACCTCCAGCCACGCCGCCATCCGCAGCCTCGGCGGCAAGCGCTGGCAGAGCCTGCACCGGGCCGTCTATGCGGTGGCGATCCTGGGGGTGGTGCATTACCTGTGGCTGGTGAAACGGGTGGCCCTGCTGGACCCCATCATCTACGCCCTGGTCCTGGCCATCCTGCTGGGATGGCGCGTGGTGGAACGCATCCGGCTGAACGGCCCCTGGCCGACCCGCAGCACGCCGCCGGCAGTGCAGCCTGTCGTCTTCATGAAGCGGGACGCGGTGGCGGCCCTGGGGGAGCCGAAGAAGCGCTAAAACAAAGGGCCCTGGGCACTCGTGCGCCCAGGGCCCGCCAGTATCGGGAAGATGGGGAAGGCTTGACCGCTAGGGGCGGTTTCGATCGAAGCGGACGATGCTGCGCCCGTCGGCAGTCTTCTTCGGCGCCGTTTTCCAGGCGTGGCCGTAGACCACCTCCAGCGTCACCGGCACCCGGCCGTCCCTGGCCTTGGCGGCGAAGGCGGCGGCTGCCTGGCGCCACAGACGGGGCGTCATCAGGCCGTGGCGGCGCGCCGTCATGGCGACGGTGTCGCCGGCGGCCTTCAGTTCGGCAGCCAGGGCGTCAAAGTCCGGATAGGTCAGGGTGAGGATTTCCATGTCCATCACCGGATCGGCGAAACCGCAATGGACCAGCAGATCGCCCCAGTCGTGCATGTCGATGAAGCGCTGGGTGTGGGCGTAGCCATCACCGAAGGCGGCCCGCAATTCCTTCAGCGTATCCGGGCCGAAGGTGGAAAACATCAGCAGCCCCCCGACTTCCAGGGTGCGATGCAATTCCTTGAGCACCGGTTCCGGGTCATTCACCCAGTGCAGCATGAGGTTGGACCAGAGCAGGGAGAAACTGCCTCCGGCAAAGGGCAGCCGGGCCGCCTCGCCGCCCGCCAGGGCCGGCCCCCGGGAGCCACCGCCGAGCCAGGCGGGAAGCCGGGAAAGCAACGGGCCACTGGCCGGATGCTGGCGCCGGGCCTGGTCCAGCATGGCCGGCACGGCGTCCACACCAACGGTGAGGGCCTGGGGATAGCGGGCCTGGAGAGGCGCCAGGTCGGCGCCGGTGGCGCAGCCCAGATCGAGGATGCGCGCCGGTTCCAGGCGCACGTAGTCGAGACGTTCGGCCATACGGCCGCCCACTTCCCGGGCGACAAAGGCGGCGCCGTCGTAGCCGGCGGCGGCACGCGCAAAGGCGCGCCGCACCTGGCGGTCGTCCACCAGGGGAGCCGCGGCCTGTTCCATGGGGCTTAGACGGGCTTGAGGCCGAGCTTGGCGAACATGGCGTCGTCCTGGTCGGCCTGGGAGTTGCCGGTAGTCAGGAGCGCTTCGCCGTAGAAGATGGAATTGGCACCGGCCAGGAAGCACAGGGTCTGCAGTTCCTCGCTCATCTCGTGGCGACCGGCGGAGAGGCGCACATAGGAGGTGGGCATGGTGATGCGGGCGGCGGCGATGGTGCGCACGAACTCGATACCGTCCACCGGATTGACGTTGGCCAGGGGCGTGCCGGGAATCGGCACCAGGTTGTTGATGGGCACGGATTCCGGCGCCTTGGGCAGGTTGGCCAGCTGGGCGATGAGGGCCGCCCGGTTCTTGCGGGTCTCGCCCATGCCGATGATGCCGCCGGAACAGACGTTGATGCCGGCATCCCGCACCTGCTCCAGGGTGTCGATACGATCTTCCTGGCAATGGCTCTTGATCACCTGGCCGTAGAATTCCTTGTCCGTGTCCAGGTTGTGGTTGTAGTAGTCGAGGCCGGCATCCTTCAGCTTTTCGGCCTGGCCGTCCTTGAGCATGCCCAGGGTGACGCAGGTCTGCAGACCCAGGGCCTTGACGGCGGAAATCATTTCGGTGACCTTGTCCAGGTCCTTGTCCTTCGGACCGCGCCAGGCGGCGCCCATGCAGAAGCGGGATGCACCCCGGTCCTTGGCGGCCTGGGCGGCCTTGAGCACGTCATCCAGGGGCAGCAGGGCTTCCCGCTCCACGTCGGTGCTGTAGCGGGCGGACTGGGAACAGTAGCCGCAGTCCTCGGAACAGCCGCCGGTCTTCACGGAGAGCAGGGTGGAACGCTGGATCGCATTGGGGTCGAAGTTTTCCCGGTGCACCTGCTGGGCGCGGAAGACCAGGTCCATGAAAGGCAGATCGAACAGGGCCTGCACCTGCTCCAGGCTCCACACCGGCTTGTCGGTGGCAGCATGGGCGGAAGCACTATTGGCGGCGGGAGAAGTGGCGGAAACGGCGGCTGCGACTGCATTCATGGCAAAACCTTTGCGAAAAACCCTACTGGCATCCATACTATTAAGTATGGCTCATAATTATGAATAATCCCGGAGCACGGGTGAAATGTCAATTGTAGCCCAAAGCCGGAAAGTCCTCGGGCGGGCCTGGAAATTCGCTTTGAATTCAGTGCTTCCGGCCAGTTGCCTGCTGTGCCACGACCGCTGTGAGGAAGGCATGCTGTGCGCCGCCTGCCGTGACGACCTGCCGCTGCTCGGCGCCAATGCCTGTCCCCGCTGCGCCGAACCCGGCACCGGCGGCCTGACCTGTGGCCACTGCCAGAAGCAGCCTCCCCACTTCGACCGCGCCTGGGCCTCATGGCGTTACGAGCATCCCGTGGACCGGCTGATCCAGGCCTTCAAATATCAGGGCCAGCTGGGACTGGCACCGCTCTTCGCCGAAGGGCTGGCGCGACAGCTGGCACCCCTGGCCGACCAGTGGGACGCCATCGTGCCCCTGCCCCTGCATGGGGAGCGGATGGGCGAGCGGGGCTTCAACCAGAGTCTGGAACTAGGCAAGCACCTGGGCCGGCTGCTGAACCTGCCGATCCTGTCCCAGGTCTGCCAACGGACGCGAGCGACAACGGCCCAGGCAGAACTGCCCATCGACAAGCGCCACGCCAACGTCCGCGGCGCCTTTCATTGCACCACCGCCCTCGACGGCCAACGGCTGCTCTTGCTTGACGACGTCCTCACCACCGGCGCCACCCTCTCGGAATGTGCCAGAACCCTGAAACTGCATGGCGCACGACAGGTGGATGTAGGCGTCATTGCCCGCACCTGTCATCATTAGCCTTTTTTCGCCACCGCCCCGATGTCCTTTTCCTATCAGCGCCATCTGCAGTGCAGCCTGTTCCTGGTCGGGGCCATGGCCTGCCTGCCCTTCCTCAATCCGCACCACTACAACCCCATACCCTCCTTTTATGCGGAGTGGTGGGCCGGCCTGCTTGGCCTGTTGGCCAGCAGCCTGTTCCTGCGGGAGCCGGCACGCCAGGATCTGCGCCTGCCCCTGGGCGCCCTGATTCCCTTTGCCCTCATTGCCCTGTTCCTGTTTCAGCTGGTTGCCGGCAAGGTCCATTTTCTGCACCAGGGCCTGCTCTTTTGCCTCTACCTCATCTGGGCCTGCCTCATGCTGCTGCTGGGCCGGGTGCTGGTCAGGGAAGCCGGCCTGGAACGCTTGGCGCAGACGCTATCCTTCGGCTTTCTCTGCGGCGGCTTGATGAGCCTCCTCATCGTCGGCCTGCAGTTGTATCGTCCCGACTGGCTGGGCCTGGAATTCATTTTCCCCACCCGCAATGGCCAGGTCTTTGCCAACCTGGGGCAACGCAACCAGTTCGCCGACTATCTTTGGCTGGGAGTCCTCTCCGCCATCTATCTCCAGGCCCGGCAGCGCCTGCGTCTGTGGCAGTTCCTGCTGGCCTCCATACCCCTGGCCCTGTGCGCCGTCTTCACGGCCTCCCGCTCCGTCTATCTGTACATCGCAGCCACGGCCATCCTGAGTTTTGCCGTGGGCTATCGGCAGTCCGACTTTGCTTCGATTCGCAGAGGTACCGGGTGGGTCATCGCCGCCGCATTGCTGGTGGAGCTTGCCAAGCACTTCGGCAACGTGAGCGACGTTGCCATGGTCACGGCCGGTGAGCGCCTGTACAGCGACCCCGGCGGCATTTCCACCCGTTTTGCCTTGTGGCTGATCGCCTGGAACAGTTTCCTCCAGGCTCCCCTGCTGGGCGTCGGCCTGGGCGGTTTCTCCTGGCAGACCTTCGCCCTGGCCGGCTCCGTCCCTCCGGGCAGCCTGCCGGGTGCGGCGGAACACGCACACAACCTTTTCGCCCAGCTGCTGGCCGAATTCGGCATCGCCAGTTTGCTGACCCTGATGCTCGTCGGCGTGGCGCTGTGGCGCGAATTCCGGAAGCAGGCATGGGGGCATGGGCATTGGTGGGGACTGGCCGCCATCGCCATCGTCGGACTGCACAGCCAACTGGAATACCCCCTGTGGTACGCCTTCTTCCTTGGCCCCATGGCCATCCTCCTGGGAGCGCTGGCCCCCAGGCCCATTTCCATCGACCTGGGCAAGCTCGGCCCCCGGGCAATGGCGCTGCTGCTGCTGGCCGGCATCTGGGTCATGGGCAACCTGTATCGGGACTATTCCCTGCTGGAGGACACCATGCACTGGCGGGATATCGATACGACCCAGCAGGCCTCCTGGCCGGAAGTGCATACCCGCTTGAGCAAACTCTACGGCGAGTCCCTGTTCCCCCACTACGTCCAGCTCTACTACGCGCTGGCCGCCCCCATCAGCCCGGACAATCTGGAGGAAAAACTGGCAATCACCGCCGACAGCCTGTTGTTCTCGCCGGTGGATCGACTGGTCTTCAAGTATCCGGCCCTGCTGGCCCTGGCCGGGCGCCAGGATGAGGCCCAACAGATGCTGCAGCTGGCCATCCTCGCCTATCCTGCCCGGGTGCCAGCGGCCCTGCGTCAGGTGCGGGTTCTGGCCGACAAGTATCCGGAAATCAGGGCGCTGGCAGCATCCCTGGAAAAGGCCGAGGCGGCCGCCAGGCAGCCCTCCGGATTCAGCGCAGGCGCTGCTCCACAAACGCAGCCATCTCCGGTGTCAGGGAACCGCTAGCCCGGGCCGTCTGGAAGGCCGTACGGGCTTCTGCCCCGTTACCCTGGGACTCCAGGGCGAGGCCAAGGCCGATCCACCAGCGACCGTCATTGGGACTGAGGCGCAAGGCCGCCCGGTAGTGCTCGGCGGCATCCTTGCCATTGCCCAGCCGCTGCAGGACATTGCCGGCCAGCCCCTGGTAATCGGCGTTGTTGGCGCCCGCCCCCATGGAGGCCTGCAGGCTCTGCCAGGCGCCTGCCGCATCCCCCTTTTCGATCTGCAGCCGCGCCAGGGTCATGGCCCACTGATAGCGCCCGGGCTGAAGTTGTACCGCCTCGGCCAGCAACTCCCGGGCCTCATCATAGGAACGCTGCTCCAGCAATGCCTTCAGTAGCAGCTGCCGGGCGGCTGCGTGAGTGCCATCGACCTTCAGACAGGAGCGCAGTGCATCCATGCCGGACTTGAGCTGCCCCTGGGCCAGCAGGGCAGCACCCCGCCGGTACTCGGACTCGGCACGCTCCTGGGGAGTGGCCTGCAGGGGCGTTTTTTCGATGTGAACAGGTCCATCCCGCGTTTCACCTTTGCTCGCAACACTGGCAGCAACCCCGCTCGCAGCTTTGGCAGGGACGGCTTGTGGCACGGTCACAGGAACTGGTGCAACCGCAGGGCTCTCCTTCGCCAGCGGGGCACTCCGGTTTTCCTGGGGAACGGATGATTGCCGCGGCTGGGGCATCGAAAGTACATCCGACAGCCGCAAGGGCATGGGCTCCGCGGCAGCGGGGACCGGCACCGGTGCCTCTATCGGCACGCTGCCCCCCGCGGCTGGGGCAGCCGGGGGCTCATCCGTCGGGATTCCAGGGGGAGACACCACGGCCGCGGCTACAGGCGCAGCCCCACTTTGCGTTGCCAAAGGCAGGTAAAAATAAACGGCTGCCGTCGTCAGGGCGATACTGCCGCCGGCGATAACCCAAGGCAGAATGGAAGAACGACGGCTCGGAGGAAGGGAACGTACCTCGTTGGGCAGGGCCCGCTGCACTTCTCCTGCCTGGCGCTGGTCCAGATCCTGCAGCATCTGATTGATCAGGCTCATGGCAACCTTTCTACCACCAGAGACGGAGCGAGCGGGTGCCTTCCGTATCCCGGGCGGCAGCCTTGATGTGCTTACCCCTTACCTGGAAGTGTCCCTCGCCGAATACGGCCAGCAGGGCCTTGTGGGCTAGGATGTTGATCAGGCGGGGCGTACCGCGGCTGGCGCGGTGCAACCCCTTGATGGCGCCGGAGGAAAACAGCTCTTCGCCCCGATAACCGGCCACCCGCAGGCGGTGGGCCACGTAGGCCGCCACCTCGCGACGCCCCAGTCCGGGCAGGCGGTAATGGAAGGCGATCCGCTGTCGCAGTTGCCGGATTTCCGGCATGCCCAGTTTTTTGTCCAGCTCCGGCTGTCCCAGAATGACCCACTGCAGCAGTTTGCGTTTTTCTGTTTCCAGATTGGAAAGCAGGCGCAGGGCCTCCAGACTCTCCAGCGGCATGGCCTGGGCCTCGTCGATGCAGACCACGGTGGACTTGCCCTCCCGGGCGATATCCAGCAAACGCTTGTTGAGGGACTTGAGCAGGTGGTACTGATCGATATCCG
Source organism: Azospira sp. MPR-LB4 (assembly GCF_058809525.1). NCBI lineage: Bacteria > Pseudomonadati > Pseudomonadota > Betaproteobacteria > Rhodocyclales > Rhodocyclaceae > Azospira > Azospira sp. MPR-LB4. Next base: position 2,866,362 of record NZ_CM179521.1, on the reverse strand, counting down.
GCGCCACCTTCAACCGCAATTCCTCAGCCAGGGCCAGGTAGAGGGTACGGGGCTCAAGGTTGGGGTTGGGCAGATAGGCGGTAACGAACTTGTCGCCCAGATTCTGCAGGAGACGGCGGCAGAGCAGCGTCTTGCCGGTGCCGACCTCCCCGGTGATCTTGACGAATCCTTCTCCCGCGCGAAGCGCCACCAGAAGGGTATTCAAGGCCTCCTGGTGGCCGGTGGTGGCGTAGACAAAACTGGTGTCGGGCGTAATCCCGAACGGATACTCCACCAATCCGAAATGCTTCAGATACACAGCGCCCCCCCGGCTCCGGCAGATGTCATTGGGGCAGGGTTCTCCGGGGATCGAAATCGTCGATGCGGGACTGGGTGTTCTGCAGATCGGACTGCCAGTCGGATTCGTTCTGGATAACCGTTGGCTTGAGCAGGATCACCAGCTCCCGCTTGTTCAGGGCCTTGGATTTCTGACCGAACAGGTTGCCGAGAACCGGGACCTGATGGATACCTGGCAGACCGTTACTGGTATCGGACTGGTCCTGGGTCATCAAGCCACCGATGGCCACGATCTCCCCGTCGCGAACCCGCACGATGGTATCGGACTCGTTGATCCGGCTGGTGGCCAGGGGCAGGGTCATGGCCAGATCCGTACCCAGGCTCAGACTCTTGTTCTTCTCCGTCACCACGCTGATGGAGGGGTGGATGTGCAAGGTGATCAGGCCACTCTCGTTGATCTGGGGCGTCACATCCAGGGCAATGCCGGAGAAGAACGGCTGCAGCGTTACCGTCGGGGTGGTGGTGGTGGTGGTGGAAGCAATGGTGGTGGAACTGACGTTGGTCACATAGTATTCGTCGGTACCGACCTTCAGCACGGCCTTCTGGTTATTCAGGGTGGCGATGCGGGGGCTGGACAGCACCTGGGTATTGCCCTGGGTCTCCAGGAAATTCAGCAGCGCGGCGAAGCTCTTGGTGCGGAATGCCAGGCCGAAGAAACCGTTGGTACCAACCGACCCCAGATTTCCATCGGTCCCCGGACGAATGGAAGCATTGTCAGAGGTCAGCGCTCCTGACGGAGACAGGGATGTGCCATTGGCAGCCACGCCAATGGTCGTGTGGCCACTGAAGGACGCCCAGTTGATGCCCGACTGATAGGCATCGCTCAGGGCCACATCGATGATCTTGGCCTCGAGCATGACCTGGCGCTCGATAATGGCCTGGGTGGCCCGCAGATACTGCTCCACATTGCGCAACTCACCGGGCATGGCACGCACCAGAATGACGCCGGAGTGGGAGTTAATAATGACGCTACGCCCGTCCTCCGTCCCGACGATGGCTCCCAGAGCCGTCTTCAGTTCCGTCCAGAAGTCAGCATCCTGCGAGGTGTAGACACGGCTACTGTCCTGAGCACGAGTTGCGCCGGCACCAGCACCGGTGGTGCCGGAGGCAGTGGCAGCCTGAGCCTGGGCGGAAGAGGTCGAACTGCCAGAGGAACTGGCACCAGGGGAAACCACACTGATGGAACTGGAAGTCACCCGCACATCGCTGGAACCCTGACGCCGGCCGGCCAAGTAATTAACCTGGAAGACCCGGGTCTGCATCGCATTGGACATGACGGTGATGCGATTGCCCTGCACCCGGAAGTCGTAACCATACAGGTCCCGCAGGCTTTCCAGCGCCTCCCGCAGGGTGACATTTTTCAGATTGACCGTGATCGAGCCCGCCACTTCCGGCGGCACCAGCATGCTGTAGCGGGTACCGGAAACCAGCGCCATGAAGACCTGGGACGCAGGAGCATTGGTCACCGCCAGGTCAAAGCGAGGCTCAGCCGGCGGCGCCTTGGGCACATCCAGTTGCAGCGGCGGCAGCAATGCCTGATTCACAGCATCGGCACTGGCGGAGCGATTGGCATCCACCGCACCTTTCATCTCGCTCTGGATACGCTCATAGGTGGCACCGGGCTTCCCTCCCGAGGTAACGCAACCGCCGAGAAACAGGGAGGCCAGAATGCCGATCAAGGCTCGCTTCATAAATTACCCCTTTGGTTCCTGCGCCCGACGGGCTTGGGAACTTCAACTACCGTCTTCTTGTTCACATCGGGAGTCATGCGTAGAACCTCGCTCCCCAAAGGCCCTTTCAGGACCACTTCATTTTCTTTTATCTTGACCAGAATGCTATCGCCCACTTTGCCGCCCAGGGGGACCATCGCACCGCTGATGACTGCCACCGGAGTTCCCTGCCGGCGCAGCACGACTGACTGCAGGACGGGGCCGGACACCGCCGCACCGCCTTCCGGAGAGACATGAACCCAGGCCTCCGGTGGCCGGGTAGGATCAGGCAGAGCACTATCGTCAGCGATGGCAGGCATCATCGCCAAACAGCCACCCCAAAACACCAGGCATTTGATTCGTGTCATAGGACCAACCACGCCTTATCCAGGCTGAGGGTATAGACCCGCAGGGTCAGAATGGAACGGGGATACACATCAACCTTCAGTTCCGCCCCCTCCCATAGCAGCCGCTCTGGTGCCGACTCCAGATCGGCCAAATAGCCAAGGAGGTCGCCATAGCTGCCGGCCAGGCGTATCTCGATACCGTGGCGGTAAAGATTCAACTCGGGAGTGCTGGCAGCACTCGGACCATCGATGGCCGGCACCGGCGCCACGGTACGCAGACCCAGCATCTGCAGGCTCTTGCGACGCCCCATCAGGCGTTCCAGCAGGGCCGGAGCAGCCTGGGGGGAAACGAGGGTGCCATCAAACGATTTCAGTTGTCCATCCAGGTTGGTAACCCGGCTCTTCAGGGTCTGCAGAACCTGGGCGCGATTCGCCGCACTGTTCGCCAGTTCCGACTGCACATCCTTGAGCTGCAGGGAAAGGCTGGCCGCCTCGCTTTCACGCTGCTCCGCCAGGGCAGTCTGAGCCCGGACCCGAATCAGAGGAGATGAAAGCAGCAAGGCATCGCCAACAAACAGCACCAGAACAACAGCAGCCACCGCTCCGATGGTCCTCTCCCGCTTGTTGCGAGCATCAAACCATGCCAGCCAGGCCAAAAACTGCCCCTTCATTGCCCACTCCCCTTGCTCTCGGTTGCGTCCCGCTCCCCGGCAGAGGAAGAGCGCAAAGGTTTCAAGACAAAATTCACGTAATTCTGGGAAGGCCTTGCGGCCGGCTCGGACGGTTTGGCGGCACCAGCCTGCGGCACATCGGGCGCATCCGGCAGGCGGACATCCAGAGCGGCAAACTCCCGTCCGACAAAAACCGGCTCCCGGTTGAGGCGACGAATGTATTCGGGCAGCAGGGACTGGTCCGTCATGCGCCCGCGAATTTCCAGCCCTTTACCCCCTGCCCCCAGGGAAAAGCCGGTAAGCCACAGACCAGGCAAGGATTGACGGGCCAAGCCGCGGAAATAATCGGCAAAACCCTGGCCCTCCTTGGGCGAACCCTGCTCCAGCAAGGCCAGCACCTGTTCGCGCTCGGTCACGGCGCGCTGCAGGCGGGATAGTTCGGCATCCTTGTCCACCGGGACCTTGGCGGCCGCCAGTTGCTGGCTGGCCTCCTGCAGTTTTGCCTTCAACTGGGAGACAGATTGCTCAGCAGCCCTGGCCCGTTCAGTGGAAGACGCCAGACGGTAATGGGTCACGCCGGCAGCAACGAGGAAAAATACCAAAAGACCGGTAACAGCGAGGGCCAGATTGCGCCCGGTAATCCACTCTTTCTCGGGAAGCAGGGAAGGATGGAACAAATTGATTTGCTGACTCACACCACCCCCTTAACGCATCGCACAACCGAGCAACTTCAGGCACTGGGCCTGACGCTCGGGATGGCGCAACTCGGGAATACCCGGGAAATGCAGAACGTTCTGCAAGTCCAGGGTTTCGACCGGCACATAAACATTGGGGGCCAGGGTGGCCTTCAGCCCATCACCACCGGGCACCTGGGCCAACCAAAGCTGCCCCATGGGGACGAAACTATACTGGCGATCAAACGTGTCCAGGGTCCGCTGGACCTCAAGCACGATGCGGTCGAATAGCTGCTCACGACGTTCGTCCGCAGCCCCTTCCAACGCCTGGCGACTGACATCGATGCGGCGGCTGACATACAACTCGCCCTGAGCACTGACCGTCAGCAGGCCGCCATCGTCGTCGAAAGTCAGGAGAGCGACGGCCCTGTTGTCCTTTTCCAGCAAGGCGGCGATATTGCGCTGCCCCATATCGGGAACATCAATGGCTTCCAGTTTGAGTCCGGCGCCGACCACTGCCGCAGCCAGCGGCGACAGCACAGCATTGGCTGCAACTACCACCAGCACCTGTTGCGCCCGCCCACTGCCCTGCTGACCGGGAACATCCAGCACATCCAGGGTTGCCGCCTCTACGGGATAGTCCAGCATGTCCTTGATCTGCCAACGCAAGGCTTGCCGCCGCTCGTCGAGAGGCACACTGGGCGCCTCGACCTGCAACACCTGGAAGTCACCAGAATTGAGCATGACCACGCAACGATGGGAATGCAGGCGCTTTTCCTTGCGCAAACGCTGCAAGGCCCCCTGCAAATCGCCTCCCGTGGCGTAGGACTCAAGCAGAACGACCTCGGGCATCTGTCCGGGAGCCTGCTGCACATGGGCCAAATCCACCCGATCCTTCAGGCAATTTATGGCCAGCCAACCATCCGACCGTTTGGCGGATGCGCTAGAGATAGAGGGGGCGGACAGGGAGATGGACATAGACGTCTTGATATTTCACTAAAAGATAACAATATATGGGCCTAATTACTATGAATTTTTACCCACATCAGTAGTTCTCCCGGTAATACAGGTAGGCCCCACGATTCAGGCCAAACGCCGCTCTGGCTGACGGATCCCGGTCAAACAAGGCACTGCCATCCCAACGCCCTGTCATATAACTCATGGCAGCAGAGCTAGTTGCCGCACAGTTGGCATCGCCACCCAAATCCACACAGACACGGAAAGTGGAGCGCAAACCGGGAGAGGCAAAGCGCAAGCGCCCCTTGCCCGCGGCAATCTGCGTCACGGTTGGCGCCCCCAGGGTTGCTGCGGTCTCACCAGCCACCCTGGCCGAGGCTACGTTGGTTGGCTGAATCGCGGTGCAGTTGTCCTGGGCATTGAGCACAAAGGCCAGGCCGTTCCAGAACCGGGCTTCCATGCCGACAGACAGGGGCAGCAATTCGGATCCATAGGCCGTCGTCAGTTGCAGCAAGCCGAAACGGACCGCCGTCGTCGCCAACTTGGCCCGCTCATTGCTGCCGGACTGGTCGGCATCCAGATTCAGCGCCGTCGCTGCCAGCGAAACACCATCCTGGTCCCGGGGAACTGCGCCAATGGTGAAGCTCGCGTAGGGCCCGTCAGCGGTTGCCGCGCGATTCAATACGAGGTTGCCGGTAATCGTTGCAACCCCGGCACACCACCGATTGGTCGGAGACCCGCTGCAGGCAGTAGAGACTGTGCCGGGCGTAAAACCGAGGCGGGTTCCGCCCCCCCCGGGAAAGACCGTGGCACTCCCGGTGGCAGGGTTATCCAAGGCCCAGAGATTGAAGTTGTTGCTATCCAGGGGGGTGGCGCCGGCTGCCGCCAGCCAATTACCCATGGTCAAGCGGGAATAGCCGCGGCCAAAGTCGTAGTTCTCCGTAGTAGAACCGCCAACAGCCTTGGCCGCTATGGAGAAGCCAAGTCCGATGGGTTCCCCCATATAGGTGAAACCATCCAGGTTCCGGTTGCTGCAGGTCGTCAGTTCGCTGCGGTTATCAAGAGCAACGGCCGACAACTCGAAATGATCGGGGATGAAACGCCCCCAACTGGTGGCGGACGGCGTCCCGATGTTGCAGCCGTACTTGCCGTTACTCAGCGTATTGGAGGTGCTATTGACGATGCAGTCATCCCGCCCGTTTTGGTCAACGGTCGTGAAGGTATTATCGATTAGCGCATCCACCGGCAAGGAGAAATAGCCAACTTCCCGATACTGACAGGTACCACTGACAGTTCCCGAAGAAGTGTCTGCCGCTGAAAACGCGCACGACAGGGGTGCAGGGGAAATGGCACCACTACTGGCCACATCGATGACATTGGCGGTGACGATACTGGGGGTTCCGCTGTAATTGCTACTCGGACTGGCCGTCGCCGAAAGGGAAAAATCTGAGCCGGCCTTCACGGTCATGGCTGCACCGGCCCCATTGCTTGAAGCCACCAGATCCGTGCTGCCAACCTTGGCTGTAACGTTGGTCAGCGAAAGGGGGCGGATGGCAAAGGTATCGGAGGAGCAGGCAGTGGTCGTGCTGTCCTTCATCCGGACCAGGACGTTGCTGTAAGCCGAATTGATCTTGAAAGTCGGCGACAACTTGAAGCCCTTGTCGGTCGAAGTAAACGACATCGTCGTCGAGGCAAAACTGGACTTGGCCGAACAAGTTGCCGCCTGGTTGGCCGTCGTACTGTTGTCGATCAACTCCACGGTGACAGTCTTGTTGGAGGTCAGCGCGTAGTTGGAGTCGATACCGGTCCCAGCACTATTCAAGACGGCGATATTCAATGCGAAATCAACACCGACAAGCTTGGTATAGATGTGGGCGCCGGCCTGCTGCACATTGATATCCGTTCGGGCCATGGCGCTATCGATGGCATTAAATCCGCTTGCCGTAGTGCCATTGGGCGGGATGATGCTTTGAGCGCAGACCCGCAGACCGGATATTTCATGGATATTGGTTGAGGACCCGGTGGAGCCGGTAAAGGATATCTGCCAGTTGTCCGGCACCGGGACCTGGGCAGTGGTCGGGGTAAAACCTGGGGCATAGGCATCAAAGGGGGCCAGAAGATTTACATAACCAGTGGTCGGACAAAAATCGGTACTGCAACTGGTATCCCGATTCACCTGAATCTGGGCCGTCTTGTTGGCTGTCGTGTAGTTTCTGGCGTCAATGACCACTTGATAGTAGTACCCGCGGGACGCCACCGAGGATGTGCGGTTGTCAATGGTATTGCTTCCGCTCTGCACTGCAGAGCGGGCCAGATAGGGGTAGCCCAGGCTGTAGAGATTGGCCGGCGTAGTCGCAGCGTATGAACCGCGCACGGCAACCACTTGGCTGAAGTAGCCCGGTCCATCTATACGCCCCTCAGTGGGATTGGTGTAGTTGCCAAACTCGTCGAAGCCGACGCCGATCCACCCCCCGGCAAAGCCAACGATCCCAGACTTCTGTGCATACCCCAGAGAACCACCAAACGCTCCCGGATTCGGCGCCACACTGTAATCGGACAGAGTGACGGCCAGACCATCCGCACCGCTACCGTTATAGGCAAACTGCCGGAATTCCACGGATATGTAGTTACCGGCCGCAGGGAAAATGGCCCCCAGGGTTGCGGAGGTAGCCTCGTTGGTATTGTTGTCCGTCAGACGCAAACGGCCACTGACAAATGACGGCGTATAACTGCGCGGCCCCAGCGTACTGACCGTCCACTTTGAATTGAAGATACCGGAGGTCAGATTGGAACCGGTGAAACTGTCGCAATAGCAGGTGACGCCGGACGGGACAAACGGGGGAACAGAGCACTGCCCCGGATTGGGAGAGCCGGGCTGGCCGGTCACGAAACTGCCGAACAGCGTAAGCCCGGACAGGTTGACGCTGTTCGCCGTATAGGAACTCAAGGCCAGCACCGGAGATGTCCACGCACCGCTGGTGTACCTGCTTCCGGCGAAAGTGGACACCTGGGCCCCACCCAGAATATCGGCAGCAACAAACTGGAAAGTTGCATTGTAGGACCCGCCGCTGGGTAGGGAGGTAAGGGTGTCTCCGGTAACGCCAAGAGTCCAGTAGCGATTCACATCCATCAGGGGATTGATACCGGAGGTGTTGATCTGGGGATGCTGCCCCTTGGTCGTGCTCCCGGTCAGGGTGCCCCCGCTGATGCCGGCAAACCAGGGGAAGGCAATGGTCATGGGGGCATAAGCGCTGGTATCGCCAATGGGATAGGTGCAGGTGGCGTTATAGGGCGGGAAGCTCAGGCGAAGATTGCCGATGACGTAGCTGGCGGCGCTGCCGCCGCTGATGCTGGCCGGGCAATAGGTTCCGGTAACTGCCAGCACATAGCTGCCGGCAGTGATGTTTCCCGAAGTCAGGGTCAACGTGCCGGGCACCGTGACATTGCGGCTCAAGGTCACACCGGCGCTGTTGTTCATGGTCATGTTGCCCAGGCTGGAATCCGAGCTGCCGCCAATGGTCTGGGCCGAGGTGCCATTGAAGATCCAGCTGGTATTGGGCAGGGCGATACTGCCGTTATTGGTCAGCGCCCCCTTGATGTTCAACGTCGAGTAGTTGGATGAAGAAACCGTGCTGCCGCTATTGACGGTAAAGTTGGTCACCACATTCTGGCTGTTGTAGAACGTGGCGGCCTGGGTACCCGCTTTCTGGAAAATCAGATTGGCGACGGTCAGCGCATTTGAACTGGTCAGGTCGCCACCGACGTTGAAAGTCGTAGCCGTTAATGGCGCATTGGAAGTGGCAGTCCCGCTCACCGTCATGGTGCCGGCCGTCAGGCCGGTGGCACCGCTGTTATTGAGATTGCCACTGACGGAAAGCGCAGTACGCACAGTCATCGGACTACTGCTGGTCACATTCCCCGTCACCGTCAGATTGTCGACGGTAAAGGTTGACCCCGTATTGGAAACGCTACCGCCGACAGTAATGTCGAAACTGCCATTACTGCCATTATCCAGGATGGAGCCGGAATTGGTGATATTGCCACTCACCGTCAACGTCTGCGTCCCAGTTCCTGTCTGGGTCAGGGAGCCGGAGTTGATGGTCAGGGACGCAACCGAACTGCTGGTATTGAAGGAAATAGCATGGTTGTTGATGGTGGCGCTGTCGATACTGATGGGAGGCCCGTCTCCCGGACCAGAGCCGCAGTTCCAGGTAGCTGCGGCACTCCAGTTGCCGGAGGCGGCAGACACACAGGCCCGAGGAGCCGGTGTGTAATCAACAAGTATCTGGATGTGGTCCACGTAAACGATGTGTGCCGCGCCCGAACTACTCGCTTTGGTGGCGGCAAATGCGACACCAAAAGCACCCGCATTCACGGTCGCCGGAGTCCAAGCGGCTCCCCAAAGGTTCGTGGCTCCACCATGACTTTCCACCACATCTGAAGTGGTATATGCCGTCGCCGTTGCCAAATTAGAACCCACCACGACACCACCCGAAACCAGGCTTACGGATGAGTCCCTGCTGCCACCATTACCAGTCAACGATGAGCGTCGTTCGACATTGACGGTGATGCCGTTGATCGTGGCCCCCGCCGGAACGGCAAAGCCGAAGTCATGACAATAAAGGTACTGGGAGATAGTCCCGTCCAGGGAAACCGTCGCGTAGGAGGTGTTGGAACTCACCGCCCGCCCGGGATTTGACCAAACCTGGGTGCCGATGCCAGCCAGGTTCTCGCAGGCCGTGGGGCTGGCAGTCAGGGTCACAGCAAAAACACTGGAGCCGGCCATCATCATCACCAGCAAGAACAGTGATTTAATGATTAGGTTTTTCACGCAGGAACCCCGCGTGCAATGGTTGATCATGGGCATGCCGGTGTCACTCCATCAACGACGCAGCCGGTTGTCACGCGAACCTGCCGCTCCACATAGTCGTTCCCGACGGCTTCAACATCTTCGCAAGAACCAGAGTCGGGAACGTTACAAGCCGTTGACGTGATCTCATAGACCCTAACGGCGGAACCGCTTTCGTCAGAACTGGCTACACGTGTGCAGTCCACACTGGCCACAAACCCGACAAGCTCCGTCCCGGCAAAAGCAATGTCGGTCCCGGCACTGCACTGCCCAGCCCGCAACAGCTGAAACAGCCCCCACTCAGCGCCGGCCCGGGCCGCCTGGTATGCCCGCGCCCCTTGCACATCCTGGGCGCTGCCCCGGTTCTGGGCCGAGGTCAGCCACAGCATGTAGGTTGCCAGGGCGGCAAAGAGAATCAGCAGAAACACCGCGGTGATGATCGACACCCCGCGTTGCCGCTGACGACCAGGCAGAACGGGCTTCATGGCACGTTGCTCACATGCACCTGATGCAACAGGGTCACTGACTCGCCGGCTTCCTCCAGCGTCAGGGACATGGAAACGACGCCCATACGGGTATTGGCCACATTGGCATCGTAAGTCATGGTGCAGGCATTGGCGCGATTGGCTACCCGATCGGCAAGCAGTACCGGCGCCACGCCGGGAGGGGTGGGCTGGACCGCCCCCACCAGGGCGTAGCCCGAATAACGGCGCAGCAACCCGGCATCCGGATTACATTCATAGGTCACGCGCTGGTTCACGATGAAGAAGCGGGCGCCGGGAGAAGGAACCGGAAAACGGAAGGCTGCAAACTGAACCACACCGGCAGGGGTAATGCCCGTGATGGGCACCATGTTGTTGCCGGTATAGGCATCCGCCCCCGAATCCGTCCCCAGATTGGCAATGGCGACATGGTCCCCCGCCTGAAAAACCGGTGGAGTACCCAGTACGTCGAAGCCGTTGGTGTCCGCTATGCCAAATTCCAACGGATTGCCACCACCGGCTGCCGTCGGATCAGTACGGTAGCGCCCACCAACTCGGGTCTGCAGAAACTCCAGGTAACGCACGTTGCCGACGGCAGTTATGCGGATGCTGTTGGGCAGAGCCAGGCGCAAATCCCGCGCCATGCGGCGCAGGGCGGTGTCCGCAGTGTCCGTCAGACGGGCCCGGCGCTCCGTATCGAAATAGCCTTCGATGGGAATCCGGATGAACATGCCCACCAGCGAGCCGGCAATCCCCAGCAGTACCATGGCGACAATGGCTTCGATCAGGGTGAAGCCCCGCTGACGATGACGCGCCTGACTCATGGCGACACCCGCGGCGCATGACGGGTACGGAAACCATCGAGGCTGATCCGCGTGTTGTTGGGCCCCGTCACCGTGACATTGACCAGCAGAGACTCCGTCGCCGAGATGCCGGCGATACCGAGTTCAGAAATGGTCACCGAGGCCTGATAGCCTGCGGGTGCGGCAATACCGGAAGAAAGATCGGTTGCGGCAATGTTCTTCGGCGTACCAAAGGCATCAACATAATCATTGACGTTGTCGAACGGACGCGCCTCGGTCACTCCGGAGAAAGTATCCGGCCCCACACTCTCGATCAGTGCGGGAGTGCACTGGGCCGTGTTGGTGGCCGAAAGAAAATTGGGATCCTGGGGTTGGCAAAAGGTGAATCCGGCGGAGGTGATTTCTTCCATCAGGGATTCGGCCAGGGCCAGGGCCTGCTTTTGTGGCAGGGGGTCCGCGCTGAAACGGATGGCTGTGCTCATGGCCGACAGCAATCCGGCCACGCCGATGCCGACCACCAGCAGGAAAACGATGGTTTCAATAAGCGTAAAGCCGCCCAGGCGGCGGCTCACGGTACAACCAGAAGGAATCGGGAGCTCAACGATGGACATAGCCGCTTTCGCCTTCCACCGTCAGCGTGAAACCACCCTCCTGCCCACTGACGTTAACGGTCACGCTGGTTGTTGGCGACAGACGCCCCAGAGGATCGAAATTCAATTGCATCGGCGCCAGCGCCACACCATCGGGAATCGCCAGAATGTAATCGCCCGAGGCATTGGGATGGGCCAGGGAAGTATTGCAGGCATCGCCGGAGAAGGCTGACTTGCTAACACTGACCGTTGCCCCCGCCACAACCACACACACCTGCCGACGCTGGGCGACGGCGGTGCGGCGGGCATCCTGCAACAACACCTGCAACTGGTCGGAAAACCCCCGCCCTTCAAAGCCATGACGCCCGGCGAACCTGGGCGCCGCATAGGCCGCCAGGATACCGAGCACGATCATGACCACAACGAGTTCGGGCAGGGTAAAGCCCCGGGAGGAAGAGAGGGGGCGCCGGCCGTAGCGGACCATCAGGCCCTCCTCTCCATCATGCATCAGCAGCCGCTAGTGACGACCGTGTAGGTAGGCTGGGTGTTGGCGCCAGCAGGAGTATAGGTCACCTTGCAATTGGCCGGAGTAGTGGCCTTGGCATGCTGGATGCCGGAGGTACCATCCATCGAAAAATCGGACGCCGGGCTCAGGTCCATCACGGAACTCAGGGCGGCGGCATTGGCAGCATAGCCGTAAACCACGCTGACATTGACGGAGTTGGTGGCGGAGATGGTGGTGGGACCGGCACCCAGAGCATTGCGGGCGGCAGCCTTGCCGTAAATCATGACGTTGGCGGAACGCATGGAAGCTTCCACACCACGGATCACGCCGGCACGGGCATCACCGCTCAGGTCGATGAACTTGGGCAGGGCGGTCGCAGCCAGGATACCCAGAATGACGATCACCACGATCAGTTCGATCAGGGTAAAACCTTTTTGTTGGCTTTTCACAGTAAAGACTCCTTTAGAAAAAAATCACAGACATTCGGAATTGGCGGTTGCAGTGCCGATGACCGGCGCGATGACCGTAGTGGTACCGGACATCTGGGCAGACTGGTAGGTAAACTGGCAGTTGGTGCCGGTGCCGCCGGGGACCACAATGGTCAGGGTGTTGGCAGCACCGGAGCCGCCACCGCTGGTCACATAATCCACCCCGGCGCCGGCAGCAGCCCCCGCCAACAACCCGGCAGCGGCGACAATACCATTGGCATCAGCGGTCGGATACTGAGCGACCCCGGTAATATTCACGCCTTCCATCGGAATATTGATTACGGTAGTGCCATCGGCAGGACAGCTTCCGCCGGTACCGGCACGAGCCAGGCAAGTGGCGTGGAACAGAGCGGAGGCGGCACGCACGGAGGCTACCGCCCCCTGCAACTTAGCCTGGCGCGCCTGGACCTGCAGATTGACAAAACGGGGCAAAGCCGTAGCCGCCAGGATGCCCAGGATGATGATCACAACGATCAGTTCGATAAGGGTAAAGCCCTTCTGCTGGGCCCGGATCAACTTCATTACTCTCTCCCTGCGGGTGAAGCCGCGTAATGTTTTGGCAACCACCCGCACGCACATTGGCCGGTGATACGCATGCCCTCAAATACTCGCCCATGCGACGGGGATTCCCGGTACACGGCGTCGATTGTGAACTCTACGCTTTCAGACGTAATTTCGTTTGTGAAAAAGTTCTCGGAATACCTTGGGCGATAAAGGATTTTCTTTCGCTCCGCATCAAAGTACCAGCCCCCGATTTGTAAATTTCCGTAATCCCCGGCAATTACCCCGGCATAGGCCGGAACAGCGCCATGCAAGGCAGGAAAGGGATTCTCGGTTTCCAGACGAGCCAGGGCTCCATCTCCTTCCGTTCCGATACGGGCGGCCGCTTCCAGCCACACGCCTGCCCGTATTGTATCCAGCACAGAAATCACGGCGGTGCGCTCCACCGCCATCTGCACTTCCCTCAACCGGTGCAGCAGCCCTGCCAACAAAACTAAAGCAATCACCAAAACGACCAACAACTCGAAACGGGATGCCCCCCTGATCCGACGGTCCATCGCCATCAGCGCTTGAAGGCAACCTTGCCCAAGTCCCAGATCGGCAGGAAGATGCCCAACGCCAGAACCAGCACCAAGATGCCAAGGGCCACGATAAGAATCGGCTCGATCTGCTGGGAGAGGTTTTTCAGTTCGTACTCGACCTCACGCTGATACATGTCCGCCACTTCTTCCATCATGTCGTCCAGGGCGCCGGATTCCTCGCCGACAGCCACCATCTGCAACACAATAGGGGTGAATACCCGGGCGCTGATGGCAGTACGCAGGACGGACTCGCCCCGCTCCACACCTTCGCGCATTTTCTCGATCTTGTCCGCGATGAAGACATTGTCCACTGTCTGGGCCACCACGCTCATGGCCTGCACCACTGGCACACCACTACGCACCGCCAGGGCGAAGCTGCGGGAAAAGCGCGCCAGCGTGGCCTTTTCCACGATCTTCCCGGCAATGGGAACCCGTAGCTTGGTCCGGTCCCACAGGTAGCGCCCCATGGGTGTCGCCACCCAGGCGCGGAAGGCGAATATGATCCCGACCAATCCCGCCAGCAGATAGGGCCAGTCGGCCACCATGAAATCGGAGAAATTGATGAGCAAGCGGGTCATGAAGGGCAACTCTGCGTTGAAGCCCTTGAACACCTGGGCAAAAGCAGGAATCACCCAGATATTCACAACCACGATGGCAATCGCCATGGCTGCCACGACAAAGCTTGGATAACGCAGGGCCGACTTCACCTGGTTGCGCATGAACTGCTCGAAATCCAGGTGGTAGAAGAGACGGAGGAATATCTCCTCCAGCCGACCGGTCATTTCCCCCACCCGCACCATGGAGAGATAGAACGGGGGGAAAACAGTCGGGTGACGCGCCAGAGACGCGGACAATTCACGGCCGGAATCCAGGCTCTCCCGCACTTCCTGCAGCAACCGCTTCATGGCGCCGTTGCTGCTGGATTCCTGCAAGCCGGCCAAGGCGCGCATGATCGGCACGCCGGCCTTGAGCAAGGTATAGATCTGGCGGCTGAAAAGCAGCACGTCCACGTGACGGACTTTTTCCGCAAACAGGGTCAGGTTGAACTTGAGGCCGGCCCCGTCCTCCTGCTTGGGCGCCGGCTTGATTTCCAGCGGCGTAATCCCCTGCAACAACAGTTGATCGGCCACGGCCGAGGCAGACATGGCCTCCAGGGAGCCATTGACCAGGCCACCGCCGCTGCTGCGGCCCCGATAGCTGAAATTGGCCACGCTCAGTCTTCCGTCTGGCTGGCCACGCGCATGGCCTCGTCAATGGTGGTACGGCCCTGACGGGCCAGGCGTACCGCATCCCGGCGCAGGGTGTTGCCGCCCATCTGCTTGCGGGCTGCCTGCATGAAGATGGAGGGATCGTCCTGATTGGTGGCTTCCACCACCTCGCTGGTCATTTCAAGCATTTCCCATACACCGGTACGCCCCTGGTAGCCAGTTCCGCCGCAATGGGGGCACCCGGCACCCTTCTTGAAGTGGTGACCGTCGAGCTGCTCGCCCAGCTCATAGCGCAGCCACTCGCGCTCGTGGGGCTCCGGCACATGGGGCGCGGCACAGGAATCGCAGATCACGCGCACCAGACGCTGGGCCAGGACCAGTTGCAGGGACAGGGCCACCATGTAGCGCGGCACCCCCATGTCGAGCAGGCGAATGGGCGTGGAGATGGCATCGTTGGTGTGCAGGGTGGACAGCACCAGGTGGCCGGTCATGGCGGCCCGCATGCCGATTTCGGCCGTCATCTGGTCGCGCATTTCGCCCACCAGGATGATGTCCGGATCCTGGCGCAAGGCCGTACGCAGCACCCGGTCGAAGGAAAGATCGATTTTTTCGTGCACCTGCACCTGGTTGATGCCCGGCAGCCGGTATTCCACCGGGTCTTCCACGGTGATGACCTTCTTTTCCGTGGTATTCAGTTCGGACAGGGCCGCATACAGGGTGGTGGTCTTGCCGGAGCCGGTGGGTCCGGTGACCAGGACGATGCCGCTGGGACGGTGGATGGCATGCCGCAGACGGTCCAGGATATGGGCCGGCATGTGGATGTTGTCGAGGCCGAGGATACCGTTGGACTGGGCCAGGATCCGCATCACCACCGACTCGCCGTACTGGGTGGGCATGGTGGAAATCCGCACGTCCACCGGATTGTTGCGCACCTTGATGTTGAAGCGTCCGTCCTGGGGCAGGCGCTTTTCGGAGATGTCCAGGCCGGACATCAGTTTCAGGCGCAGGGCCACGGCAGTGGCGATTTTCGGGTCGGCCTCGGTCTGGATGTGCAGCACGCCGTCGATGCGGAAGCGGATGCGCAGGCGCGCCTCCTGGGGCTCGATGTGGATGTCCGACGCGCGGGTGCGCAGCGCTTCCTCGAACACGGTCTGCAGCAGTTTCACCACCGGCGCATCTTCGGCGCCCGGGGTCAGCCCCAGCAGTTCGCCGAATTCGATGGGCATGTCGCCCAGCTCCGCCTGCAGTTCCTTGGCCAGGCCGGAGATTTCCTCGGTACGCCGGTACAGGCGGTCGATGGTGACCAGCAGCTGGCTCTCGGTCACCACCGCCAGCTCGATATCCCGCCGGACGAGGCGGACGATTTCGTCGTAGGCCAGCAGGTCGGTGGGATCCACCAGACCCACCAGCAGGGCGCTGCCCCGGTCTTCCAGGGGAATGGCGCGGAAACGGCGAGCCTGGGCCTCGGGCAGCAGCTTGGTGAGGTCCGGCTTGACGTTGAAGGTCTTCAGGTCGAAGAATGGGATGCGCAACTGGCGGGCCAGCGCCTGGGAAATCTGCTCCTCGCTGACGTACCCCCCATCCACGAAAATGCGGCCCAGCTTGCGGCCGGTCAGCTTTTGCTCTTCCAGGGCCAGCTTGAGCTGTGCTTCGGTCAGCAGCCCTTGCTGAATCAACAGGTCACCGAGTCGGATTTTCTCCGGCCGCGCCATAAAATCTCCAATCTGCTTTAAGATTGACGCTTAATTTTTTGAACTATAGCGCTTTTTTACCAACCAACCCAAGCCGCATCGTGCCTTCGTGACCGCCATCATTCTTTACCAGCCCGAAATCCCGCCCAACACCGGCAACATTATTCGCCTTTGCGCCAATACTGGCTGTGAATTACATCTCATCGAACCTTTGGGATTCGATCTTTCGGACAAACAATTGCGGCGGGCGGGGCTGGACTACCACGAATATGCCAAAGTCACACACCATGGAGACTGGCAGAGCTGCCTGGTAGCCATGGCGGGACGGCGCATCTTCGCCCTATCCACCCGCGGCGGACAACGTTACGACACGGTGCGATATCGGCAAGACGATGCCTTCGTTTTTGGTCGGGAAACGGCAGGTTTGCCTGAGGAAATCCTGTGCCAGTTTGCCCCGGAGCAACGACTGCGCCTGCCGATGCTGCCGGACCAGCGCAGTCTCAATCTTTCCAATGCCGCCGCCGTGATGGCGTTTGAAGTTTGGCGGCAACTGGACTTTGCCGGCGGCCGTTAGGTCATCGGCAAATCAGCCCTGCTCGGGCTTGGGGTCCCGGGAAAGCAGCTGGCTCGCCGCCTCGGCGGCCGGCAGGTCGTGGTGCAGCACCGCATCCACGGCGGCAGTGATAGGCATGTCGATGCCCAGGCGACGGGCCAGTCCGGCCACCTCGGCGGCCGTGCTGACACCCTCCGCCACATGCCCCAGATCCACCAGGGTCTGGGCCAGGGTCTTGCCCTGCCCCAGGGCCAGGCCGACCCGGCGGTTGCGGGACAGGTCGCCGGTACAGGTGAGGATCAGGTCACCCATCCCCGCCAGGCCCATGAAGGTTTCCCGCCGCCCGCCCAGGGCCTCACCGAGACGGGCGATTTCGGCCAGTCCCCGGGTCACCAGGGCCGCCCGGGCATTGAGTCCCAGGTCCAGGCCGTCGGCGATGCCGGTGGCAATGGCCAGCACATTCTTCACCGCACCACCCACCTCCACCCCCACCACATCATCGTGGGCGTAGATGCGCAGGCGCTGCGTATGCAGCTGCCGAGCCAGGCGGGCCGCCAGTTCCCCATCGGCGGAAGCCAGGGTGATGGCCGTCGGCTGCTGCCGCGCCACTTCATCGGCAAAGCTGGGGCCGGAAAGGGCGCCGCAGGGATGATCGGCGCCCAACTCTTCCGCCACCACCTGGTGCGGCAGCTTGGCGGAACCAGCCTCCAGGCCCTTGCAGGCCCACAGCACGGGTACCCTACCGGCCAGGCCGGCAGCCTTGAGGCTGCGCAGGGTGGGACGCAGACCGACCAGGGGCGTCGCCACCAACAACAGGTCGGCATCGGCGGCGGCCCAGGCCAGGTCGGAGCCGACCTCCAGCCCCTCGGGGAACGAAACACCCGGCAGGTAACGGCTGTTGGCCCGCTCCCGGGCCATGATCTCGGCCTGGGGCTGCTCCCAGGACCACAGACGGACCCGGTGGGCCGGAGCAAAGGCGATGGCCAGCGCGGTTCCCCAGGCGCCGGCACCTAGAACGGCAATATTCATGGATGGATCAATACTTAAAGGCCCCAGACCTGGTTGGCCCGGAGATAGCCGGTCTGGCCGTCCCGATGCCGGACTTTGGCCCAGCCGGCCGGACCTGCTTCGAGAAGCTCGAGGGCAACCCCCTTTTCCGCCTGGAACGCCAGGGGCGAGGCGGTATCGGCGGCTTGGTGCACCTCGGCCCGGTCCGCCGTCACCTGCAGGGTACGGCGATCGGCCAGGGCCGCCCGCTCAATCCAGGCCAGCCCGCCGGCCGCATCCCGGACCTTGGCCCAGCCTTCCAGATTGACCACCACTTCCACCGGGGTATAGCGGCGGATGATGAACTGGGGCACCCCCTTCTTCGAGGGCGAATCGTAGAGGATGGCGGCAGCCGAGCCTTCGCCCGGCTCCACCGAACGGTAGTCAGCCGCCTGGACGGCCAGGGCCGGCAGGCAAAGAAGCAGGGCACGCGACAAAACCGTCATCCAAGAAGATACGCGCTGGCACATGTCCTACCTCCGGCTGCCGGTTGAATTACTGGATGGGAACTTCGTTGGCACCAGCCTGCTGGGCTTCGGCCTGACGGGCCATGTAGAGGGCCTCGAAATTGACCGGCTGCAGCACCACGGGGGCAAAGCCGGCGCGAGCGATGGCGCTGGAAACCACTTCCCGGGCATAGGGGAAGAGCACATTGGGGCAGGCGATGGCCAGCAGGGGCTCCAGGTTTTCTTCCGGCACGTTGCGGATCTGGAACACGCCGGCCTGGCCGGCTTCCACCAGGAACACGGTCTTGCCGTCTTCCAGCTTGGCGGTGACGGTGACGGTCAACACCACTTCAAACATGCCGTCGCCCAGACCGGAGCCTTCGCTACGCAGCTGGATGTCCACCTGGGGGGAGGTCTGCTCCAGGAAAATCTGGGGCGCATTCGGCACTTCGACGGACAGATCCTTGACGTACAGCTTTTCGATGGCGAAAACGGGGGATTCGGCTTGGCTCATGGTTTGGATTTCCAGTGATTCGGTTGAAAGGGAGACTCAGGACTCGTCGGCCAGCAGGGGCACCAGCCCCCCGGCACGGTCTAGGGCATAGAGGTCGTCGCAGCCGCCGACGTGGGTGTCGCCGATGAAAATCTGGGGCACGGTACGCTTGCCGCCGGTCTTTTCCATCATTTCCTCGCGGCGGGCCGGCTCCAGGTCCACCCGGACCTTCTCGATTTCGGCCACGCCCTTGCTCTTGAGCAGTTGCTCGGCGCGGATGCAGTAGGGACAGACGGCGGTGGAATACATCAGAACACGTTTCATGACGGACTCCTCAGGCCTTGCCGCGGGACAGGGGCAGGCCGGCCTGGGTCCAGGTGCCGACACCGCCGGAGAGATTCACCACCTTGGCAAAGCCGACCTTGCGCATCTGCTCGCAGGCCTTGGCGGAACGGATGCCGGAAGCGCAGCAGACCACGATGGCCCGGTCTTTGTACTGGTCCAGGGAAGCCAGGTGTTCGTCCAGCTTGTTCAGGGGCGTGTTGCGGGCATTGGGCAGGTGGCCGGTGGCGAACTCGGCCGGATCGCGCACGTCGATCACCAGGGCATCTTCCCGGTTGATCAGCAGGGTGGCGTCGGTGGCGGAAACGGCCTTGCCGCCATTGCCGCGCAGCAGGGAAACCACCAGGGCCAGGCCACTCGCCAGGACCAGACCGACCAGAAAAGCGTTCTGCTTAATAAAATCCAAACCAGACTCCGTAAGGGGTGATGAGGGGAAAACGACTCGGGGAGATTACCGCAACCAAGCCCCCCAGGGGTGATTCTAGTGGCCGCTGCCCTGGGGCACGCCGCAGAAGACCTCGCGCATCATGCCGATCAGTTGCAGGGTACGGGCGTCGCCCACCCGGTAATAGACCCGGTTGGCGTCCTTGCGCGTCAGCAGCACGCCCTTCTCCCGCAGGATGGCCAGGTGCTGGGAAATATTGCTTTGGGAGGTACCGACGGCATCGACGATTTCCTGCACGCAGGCTTCCTGATCGCCGACCACGCAGAGTATCTTCAGGCGCAAGGGATGGGCGATCGCCTTCAGCGCCCGGGCGGCCAGTTCGATATGTTCCTGCTTTTCAATCAAGTTAAAGGAAGCTTCCACCGCGGCACTTCTCCAGTAAAACCCGGGCTGGCGAACGGCTGCGTCGGGCGCGGAAGCTCCGGACAGGCTCGTGGCTGGGGCGAAATCATTATAAAATAATCCATTAATCTAGCCTACCGAGTGCCGGCTCGATTTAATCCACATCAACCGTCTTTGCAGTAGTGCGGTCAAAAACCCCTCTCCCCACCCCCAATCTGGCCACAGCCCCATGTACAGGACCGCACCGCCGCAGCGCCCCCTGACCTGCCCCACTCTCCACTTTTCGCGGGTAATGCCAGGGTGAGCGGCACGCGGCATTCCAGCACATCCACCTCGCCACGGCCAAGCGGCCTCGGGCGAACCTTTCTGCTGGCCCTGTTGGGCGGCCTGGCCCTGTACCAGTCCGCCACTCTGGCCGCCACGCCGGCGACCAAACCCGCCGCTTCCAGCAAAACGCCGGCCAAGGTGGTGGTACAGAAGGCGCCGCTGAAAAAGTCGGCACCGCCGACCAAGGCACCTGCCAAAACCACGGCCAAGCTTGCGACCAAGGCCGCGCCGGGCAAAGCCCCGACCAAAGCCGCCGTCACGCCGCGCAAAGCGGCGGCGGTTGCCGCCGGCGTGACGGCCGGCGCCGTTGCCAATCCGGAGCATCAGGCGGAAAGCAGCAAGGCCGACCTGAAGGAGCTGCAGGGCCGCATCGACAGCCTGCGCAAGGAAGTGGCCACCGCCGAGGAATCTCGGGCCGACGTGGCCGACCAGCTGAAGGATGCGGAAAAGGGCATCTCCAACCTATCCCGGGACCTGCGCCAGCTGTCCGGCCAGCGGGGCAACCTGCAGAACACCCTGCAGCAGCTGGCCAGCCAGGCTCGGGAACTGGAAGACACCCTGGCGGGCCAGCGCACCCAGCTGGAGCAACTCCTGATCCGTCAGTACATGGAAGGGGGCGAGGGCTCCGACTCACTGCGCCTGCTGCTCAACGGCGACAACCCCAACCAGATGGCACGGGACCTCTACTACCTGTCGGCCGTGGCCAAGGCGCGCACGGCCCTGCTGCAACAGATCGGCAGCACCCTGAAGCAGAAGAAGGCCCTGGCCGAAGACACCCGCAACCGGGAAACCGAGCTGGCCGAGGTGGAAGCCAAGCAGAAGGAGCAGCACCAGCAGCTGCTGGCCCAGAAGAACCAGCGCCAGGCCACCCTGGCCAAGATTTCCCAGCAGATCGAATCCCGCCG
Organism: Azospira sp. MPR-LB4; assembly: GCF_058809525.1. Lineage (NCBI taxonomy): Bacteria > Pseudomonadati > Pseudomonadota > Betaproteobacteria > Rhodocyclales > Rhodocyclaceae > Azospira > Azospira sp. MPR-LB4. Next base: position 2,845,070 of record NZ_CM179521.1, on the reverse strand, counting down.
CAAGGAAATCGGCGCCCTGCAGCAGGACGAAAAGCGCCTGACCCGCCTCATCGACGGCCTCTCCCGCATCATCGCCCAGCAGAAGGCCCGGCCGCCCAAGCCCGAAGCCAAGCCCCGGGCGCCGGCGGAACGGCCCGCCGGAAGCGGCGGTCAAACGCCCGGCATCGACAACGACAAGACCCCAGACGCAGGCCTGGCGCGCTTCTCCGGCGACTTCGCCCGCCTCAAGGGCTCCCTGCGCCTGCCGGTGCGGGGCACCGTCAGCAACCGCTTCGGCACTGCCCGCCAGGAAGGCAGCACCTGGAAGGGCCTCTTCATCCGGGCCGCAGCCGGGGGTGACGTCCATGCCGTGGCCGCTGGCCGGGTGGTCTTCGCCGACTGGATGAGGGGCTTCGGCAACCTGCTGATCCTGGACCACGGCGACGGCTACCTGACCATCTACGGCAACAACGAATCCCTCTACAAACACGTGGGGGAAACGGTGAAGCCGGGCGAGGTTGTCGCCGTCATCGGCAACAGCGGTGGCAACCCGGAATCCGGTTTATACTTTGAACTTCGCCATCAAGGCCAGCCGCTCGACCCGCTCAAATGGGCGAGCTTGAAGTAGGAGACTTTTTGTGAAGATGGGCAAGCCGTTGAAACAGGTGGGACTGATCGGGGTCGGCATGGTGGCCGGCATCCTGCTGTCGGTCCAGATTTCCGCCATCGCCGACAAGGAAACCCGGGCCGGGCTGCCCGTCGAGGAGCTGCGCACCTTCGCCGAAGTCTTCAACGCCATCAAGCAGGGCTATGTGGAGCCGGTGGAAGACAAGAAGCTGATCACCAATGCCATCTCCGGCATGCTCTCCAATCTGGACCCCCACTCCTCCTACCTGGATGCGGATTCCTTCAAGGAACTGCAGGTCGGCACACAGGGCGAATTCGGCGGCCTCGGCATCGAAGTCGGCATGGAAGACGGCTTCGTCAAGGTGGTTTCCCCCATCGAGGACACCCCCGCCTTCCGCGCCGGGCTCAAGGCCGGCGACCTGATCGTCAAGCTGGACGACACCCCGGTCAAGGGCATGACCCTCTCCGACGCCGTCAAGCGCATGCGCGGCAAGCCCAAGACCCCCATCACCCTGACCATCGTGCGCAAGGGCGAGCAGAAGCCCATCGTCGTCACCCTGAACCGGGAAGTGATCAAGGTGCAGAGCGTCAAGTCCAAGCTGGTGGAACCGGGCTACGGCTACGTGCGCGTCACCCAGTTCCAGGAAAACACCGGCCCCTCCCTGGTCAAGCACCTCTCCGACCTGTACAAGGACGGCGCCCTCAAGGGTCTGGTGCTGGACCTGCGCAACGACCCGGGCGGCCTGCTCAACGGTGCCGTCGGCGTCTCCGCCGCCTTCCTGCCGGCCAAGGCCCTGGTGGTATCCACCGACGGCCGCACCCCGGACGCCAAGCACCAGTACTTCGCCAGCGCCGAGGACTACCTGCGCGGCAGCCGCGACGACTACCTGAAGAACCTGCCCGCCGAAGTGAAGAAGGTGCCCCTGGTAGTGCTGGTGAACGGCGGCTCCGCCTCCGCCTCCGAAATCGTCGCCGGCGCCCTGCAGGACCACAAGCGCGCCGTGGTGCTGGGCACCCAGACCTTCGGCAAGGGCTCGGTGCAGACCGTGCTGCCCCTGCCCGGCAACACCGCCATCAAGCTCACCACCGCCCGCTACTACACGCCCAACGGCCGCTCCATCCAGGCCAAGGGCATCGTGCCGGACATCAACGTGGAAGAGTCCGCCAACGGCGCCTCCCCGGAGCGCCTGCGGGAAGCCGACCTGGAACGCCATCTGATCAATGACAAGGAAAAGGAAGCCGCCGCGGCGCCCAAATCCAAGGATGGCAAGGCCAACGGCAAGAACAAGGGCAAGGAAGAGGATGAGAAGTCCGAACTGCCGGCGCCGGCCGAATTCGCCTCCAAGAGTGACTACCAGCTGAACCAGGCCCTCAACCTTCTCAAGGGTCTGCAGATCATGCAGAATAAGCCGTAACGAGCCTAACAGCAGAATCTCGGGGAGAGGGCCATGAAACGAGTCGCCGCCAAGTTGTCGCGCCGTCTGGATACTCAAAAGAAGCGGGAAATCCTGTTTTCCCGCTTCCCCCCGGGGCAAGTGCCTGAAGCCGCCGATCTGCTGACCGGCCTGGAAAACCTGGACGCCGTGCCCGAGACGGAAAAGCGGGCCGTGGCCGTCGCCTACGACCTCACCGACTACACCTACCGGGGCCTGGAAGAAGGCCTGGTGGACCAGGGCTTCCACCTCGACAACACCCTCATGAGCAAGCTGATGCGGGCCCTCATCTACTATGTCGAGGAAACCCAGCTGCACAATCTGGAAGCGCCCGAACGGCCCCTCAAGTCCTCCTCCAAGGCCTACGCCCAGGCCTGGGAACGCCACCCCCACGGGGACCACGACGAAACCCCGCCCGAATGGCGGGAATACAAATAGGCCGCACCGGCCACGCCCCAGGGGCCGCAACAGCGGCCCCTTTATTTTGCCTCGCCGCGCACAACGGCCCCTTTGTTTTGCCCGCCGCCCCGACGGCCCTTCTAGCCACGCCCAGCCCCTCGCCATGAACGACCAGCAACTGCTCCGCTACAGCCGCCACATCCTCCTCGACCCCATCGGTATCGAGGGCCAGGAACGCTTTCTCACCGCCCGGGCCCTGGTCATCGGCGCCGGCGGCCTGGGCTCGCCGGCGGCGCTGTACCTGGCCGCTGCCGGCGTCGGCACCCTGGCCCTGGCCGACGGCGACACGGTGGACCTGACCAACCTGCAGCGCCAGATCCTGCACACGGAAGCCTCCGTCGGCCGGCCCAAGGCCGAATCGGGGCGGGACGCCCTGCAGCGCCTCAATCCGGAAACCCGGGTGGAAGTGATCGCCCGCCGCCTGGAAGGGGCGGACCTGGAGGCGGAAGTGGCCAAGGCCGACGTGGTGCTGGACTGCTGCGACAACTTCGCCACCCGCCACGCGGTAAACCGGGCCTGCGTCAAGCTGGGCAAGCCCCTGGTCTCCGGCGCCGCGGTGCGCTTCGACGGCCAGATCAGCGTCTTCGACACGCGCCAGCCCGGGGCGCCCTGCTACCACTGCCTCTTTCCCGAAGGCGAGGACGTGGAGGAGGTACGCTGCGCCACCATGGGCGTCTTCGCCCCCCTCACCGGCATCATCGGCACCCTGCAGGCGGCCGAGGCCCTCAAGCTGCTGGCCGGCTGCGGCCAGACCCTGGGCGGGCGGCTGCTGCTGCTCGACGCCCTGACCATGGAATGGCGCACGGTGCGCCTGCAGAAGGACCCGGGCTGCCCGGTATGCGGGAGCCGATGAAGGGCGGCTGCAAGCACCAGGCCTGAAAGACAATAGGGACGCCACTTTCCGCCGTGCATAGGCGAAGAATGGCGTCCCTATTGCCTTTCAGTGACGCCGTATTTGGGGAATATCCGCCGCCGGCTCAGGCCAGGCGGGCCAGGATGCGCAGGTCGCCGCCCACCTGGCGCAGGTCGTGCCACCGCAGGCGTTGCTGCTGCTCCAGGGAGGTCAGCTCGGGCAGGCCGAAGAGGCCCAGGGCTGGGTTGCCCAGCAGGGTCGGCGCCAGGTAGAGCAGCAGCTCGTCCACCAGCCCGGCGGCTAGCAGGGCGCCGTTGAGGCCGGCACCGCCTTCCACGTGCAGTTCATTGATGCCCCGCCGCCCCAGCTCCAAGAGCAGGGCAGCCAGATCCACCCGGCCAGCGGCGTCGGGCAGCAGCAGCACCTCGGCACCTTGGGCAGCCAGGGCCGCGGCCTTGGCCAGGTCCGGGTTGGCAGTGGCGATGAGGACCGGGCGGCCGTCCAGCAGACGGGCCGTGGGCGGGGTTTGCAGGCGGCTGTCCACCACCACCGGGCGGGGCTGGCGCTCCGTGTCGACGCCGCGCACGTTGAGTTGGGGATCGTCGGCCAGCACGGTGCCGCTGCCGCTGAGGATGGCACAGGCCCGGGCCCGCCAGCGATGGCCGTCCTGGCGCGCCTCGGCCCCGGTGATCCACTGGCTCTGGCCGTTGGCCAGGGCCGTCCTGCCGTCCAGGCTGGAGGCGGCTTTCAGGCGCACCCAGGGGCGCCCTCTGGTCATGCGGGAGACGAAACCGATGTTGAGTTCCCGGGCCTCATTGGCCAGCACGCCGGCACAGACTTCGATACCGGCCTGACGCAGGATGGCCAGGCCGCGGCCGGCCACCAGGGGATTGGGGTCTTCCATGGCCGCCACCACCCGGGCGACACCGGCGGCCACCAGGGCTTCGGCGCAGGGCGGGGTGCGGCCGTGGTGGCTGCAGGGCTCCAAAGTGACGTAGGCGGTGGCGCCCCGGGCGGCTTCGCCGGCGGCGCGCAGGGCATGGACTTCGGCATGGGGCTCGCCGGCCCGCACATGCCAGCCTTCGCCGACGACGACGCCGTCCCTGACCAGGACACAGCCGACCCGGGGATTGGGGGAGGTGGAGAACAGCCCCTGTTCGGCCAGGGCCAGGGCCCGGGCCATGTGGGCGTGGTCGGCAGCGGTGCCGGGGGCGGCGGGCATGAGATGAGGGGAGAATTACTCGTCGCGGGGGCGACGCACAGGCTTGCCCGGGGTCACTTCGCGCACGGCGTGGGAGAACTCGTCCACGTCCTCGAAGTTGCGATAGACCGAGGCAAAGCGGACGTAGGCGATCTTGTCCAGCTTCTTCAGTTCCCGCATCACCATCTCGCCCACCTTTTCGGAGGGGATTTCCCGCTCGCCCAGGGCCAGCAGTTTTTCTTCGATGCGGGTAATGGCGCCGTCCACCGCCTCGGTGGTCACGGGCCGCTTGCGCAGGGCCAGCCACAGGCTGGCGGAGAGCTTGTCCCGGTTGTAGTCCACCCGGGAGCCGTTTTTCTTGACCACCTGGGGCAGGCGGATTTCCGCCCGCTCATAGGTGGTGAAACGCTTGTCGCAGTTGAGGCAGCGGCGGCGGCGGCGCACGATGTCGCCGTCTTCGTTGATGCGGGTGTCCACCACCGTGGTGTCCATCGCTCCGCAGAAGGGGCATTTCATCGCTGCGCCGCCCTGGCCGTCTTACTTGCCGTAGACCGGGAACTTGGCGCAGAGCGCGGCCACCTTGGCGCGCACTTCGGCCAGCTTGGCTTCGTCGTTCGGCGCGTCGAGCACGTCGGCCACCAGGTGGGCGATCTGCTCGGCTTCGATCTCGGTGAAACCGCGGCTGGTCATGGCCGGGGAACCGATACGGATGCCGGAGGTGACGAAGGGCTTTTCCGGGTCGTTGGGAATGCCGTTCTTGTTCACGGTGATGTGAGCCTTGCCCAGGGCGGCTTCGGCTTCCTTGCCGGTGATCTTCTTGGCGCGCAGGTCGATCAGGAAGACGTGGGACTCGGTACGGCCGGAAACGATGCGCAGGCCGCGCTCCTCGCCCAGGACCTTGGCCATGACGCGGGCGTTGTTGATCACCTGCTCCTGGTACTTCTTGAACTCGGGGGAAGCGGCTTCCTTGAAGGCCACGGCCTTGGCGGCGATGACGTGCATCAGGGGGCCGCCCTGGAGGCCGGGGAAGATGGCGGAGTTGAGGGCCTTCTCGTGCTCGGCCTTCATCAGGATGACGCCGCCGCGGGGACCGCGCAGGGTCTTGTGGGTGGTGGAGGTGACCACGTCGGCGAAGGGCACCGGGTTGGGGTAGTAGCCGGCGGCGATGAGGCCGGCGTAGTGGGCCATGTCCACCCAGAAGATGGCGCCGACTTCCTTGGCGATCTTGGCGAAGCGCTCGAAGTCGATGCGCAGGGCGTAGGCGGAGGCGCCGGCGACGATGATCTTCGGCTTGTGCTCGCGGGCCAGGGCTTCCATCTTGTCGTAGTCGATCTCTTCCTTCTCGTTGAGACCGTAGGAGACGACGTTGAACCACTTGCCGGACATGTTCAGGGCCATGCCGTGGGTGAGGTGGCCGCCTTCGGCCAGGCTCATGCCCATGATGGTGTCGCCGGGCTTGGCAAAGGCCATCAGTACGGCCTGGTTGGCCTGGGAACCGGAGTTGGGCTGCACGTTGGCAGCTTCGGCGCCGAACAGCTTCTTCAGGCGCTCGATGGCCAGCTGCTCGGCCACGTCCACGTATTCGCAGCCGCCGTAGTAGCGCTTGCCGGGGTAGCCTTCGGCGTACTTGTTGGTCAGCTGGGAGCCTTGGGCCTCCATGACCGCGTTGGAGACGTAGTTTTCGGAGGCGATCAGTTCGATGTGCTCTTCTTGGCGACGATTTTCATCTTCGATCGCCTTCCAGAGTTCGGGGTCCACTTTCGCCAGGGTGTCGTTTGCGGAGAACATCGGTGCTGCCTCTCAAGCCGTTGAAAAAGGCGGAAATTGTATCATGCCAACCCCCGCCGCCACCCCTCCCGGGGAAAACCCTGCCCCAATTTGGGGCACCGCCCGGCAGAGTCAGCCCGGCAGCTCGTCCAGGGCGCCGTCTTCCAGGTGCCGGGTGCAGCTCCACTGGACGATGCGCCAGCCGGCCCCGTCCCTTTCCAGCCAGGTGATGCCGGCATTGGGGATGGTGAAATCCCGGGGCGCCGCCAGGGGGCGTCCGCGCACGTGGCGGTTGATGACGTCCAGCACCCCGCCGTGACACACCAGCACCACCGTTTCGCCCCGGTGTTCCGCCGCCAGGGCCTCCAGGCAGCGGCTGACCCGGGCGGAAAAGTCCTCCAGGCTTTCCCCCTGGGGAATGGGCAGTTCCGGCTGGCGCGCCTCGAAGGCCGCATAGGCGCCCGGGTGCTGCTGCCGCGCCTCGTCGTAGGTGAGCCCCTCGAAAATACCGTAGCTGCGCTCCCGCAGGGCCGGCCGCAGGCACACGGGGCGCCCCAGATGGGCGGCGATGGCCTCCGCCGTGACCCGGGCCCGGGCTAGATCGCTGCTGTACACCGCCGTCACCGTGCCGGCCTCGGCCGCCAGGCGCCGCGCCGCGGCCCGGGCCTGGCGCAGCCCGGTGGGATTGAGGCCGATGTCGAGATGGCCCTGGATGCGCCGGTCGGCATTCCAGAAAGTCTCGCCGTGGCGAATGACGCAGATGCGGGTGGGGGCTTTGACCATCGACGGCTCCGGCAACACAGGGCAAAAACCAGGGTTTTAGCAGACCCGGCGGCAGAAGGGAAACAGGCCGTCAAAATGCCAGCGTCACCGGCCGGAAAGCCGCTGCCGGCTAGGGTTTCCACCAATGGCCCGCCCCCGGCCCCTGTGCCACAATCGCCGCGCAATTTGTGGGATTGGGCACCCGGCCGCCACCAACGAGGCCAGGACACCTCCCGCAAGACTCGGGCAGACGCGCTGCACGCCTGCCCTGGCCACAAGCCGAAATACAAGCGATGGGCCCAAGAAGCCCGGCATTTTCGACATCTCTGGAGGAACCAACCGTGACCTTTCTGCTCAGCGTCTCCCGCGGGATCGACGCCCTCAACGAGCGCGTCGGCAAAGCCGTGATCTGGCTGGTGCTGCTCATGACCATTCTCAGCGCCGGCAACGCCGTGATGCGCTACACCATCAATTACAGTTCCAACGGTCTGCTGGAAATCCAGTGGTACCTCTTCGCCGTGATCTTCCTCTTCAGCGCCGGCTACACACTGCTGCGCAACGAGCACGTGCGCATCGACGTGGTGGCGGGCAAGTTCTCCCCCCGCGGCCAGGCCTGGATCGACATCATCGGCACCCTGCTGTTCCTGATGCCCATGGCCGTCCTGATCATGTACCTGTCCTGGCCCATCTTCATGAATGCCTGGGACTCCGGTGAAATGTCCTCCAACCCCGGCGGCCTGATCCGCTGGCCGGCCCGCCTGATGATTCCCGTCGGCTTCCTGCTGCTGGTGCTGCAGGGCCTCTCCGAACTGATCAAGCGCATCGCCTTCCTGCGCGGCCTGATCGCCAACCCCGCTGAAAAGCACAAAGGCCCCTCCGCCGAAGAAGAACTGGCGGCCGCAATCAAGGCCAAGAAAGGCGAGGCATAACCATGGAATTCCTGATCAACAACATGGCGCCGGTAATGTTCGGCGCCCTCGTCCTGTTCCTCCTCTTCGGCTACCCGGTGGCCTTCGCCCTGGCCGCCAACGGCATGGTCTTCGGCTTCATCGGCATGGAACTGGGCCTGCTCCACCCGGCCCTGTTCCAGGCCCTGCCGGAACGGGTCTTCGGCATCATGGCCAACGACACCCTGCTGGCCATTCCCTTCTTCACCTTCATGGGCCTGGTGCTGGAGCGCTCGGGCATGGCGGAGGATCTGCTCGACACCATCGGCCAGCTCTTCGGCCCCATGCGCGGCGGCCTGGCCTACGCGGTGATCTTCGTCGGCGCCCTGCTGGCGGCCACCACCGGCGTGGTGGCGGCTTCGGTGATCTCCATGGGCCTGATCTCCCTGCCCATCATGCTGCGCTACGGCTACGACAAGCGCCTGGCCTCGGGCGTCATCGCCGCCTCCGGCACCCTGGCCCAGATCATCCCGCCCTCCCTGGTGCTGATCATCATGGCCGACCAGCTGGGCAAGTCCGTGGGCGACATGTACGAAGGCGCCATGGTCCCCGGCCTGATCCTGACCAGCCTGTACGTGGGCTACGTCGTCATCCTCACCCTCATCAAGCCCAACGCCGCCCCGGCCCTGCCCCTGGAAGCCCGCTCCCTGCGCGGCGCCAAGCTGCTGATGCGGGTGCTGACCTCCCTGGTGCCGCCCCTGGTGCTGATCTTCCTGGTGCTGGGCACCATCTTCATGGGCATCGCCACCCCCACCGAGGGCGGCGCCATGGGTGCCAGCGGCGCCCTGATCCTGGCCCTGATGCGCAAGCGGCTGTCCGTCTCCCTGCTCAAGCAGGCCATGGACACCACCGCCAAACTGTCCTCCTTCGTGGTCTTCATCCTGGTGGGTTCCACGGTGTTCGGCCTGGTCTTCCGGGCGGTGAACGGCGACCTGTGGGTGGAACACCTGCTGACCTCCCTGCCGGGCGGCCAGCTGGGCTTCCTCATCGTGGTGAACATCCTGGTCTTCGTCCTGGCCTTCTTCCTGGACTTCTTCGAACTGTCCTTCATCATCGTGCCCCTGCTGGGACCGGTGGCGGAAAAGCTGGGCATCGACCTGATCTGGTTCGGCGTGCTGCTGGGGGTGAACATGCAGACCTCCTTCATGCACCCGCCCTTCGGCTTCGCCCTGTTCTACCTGCGCTCCGTGGCCCCGGCCTCGATCAAGACCACCGATATCTACTGGGGCGCCGTGCCGTTCGTGTGCATCCAGATCATCATGGTGGCCCTCATCATCATCTTCCCGGGCATCGTCAGCTACGGCGATCCGGCCCACCGGGCCCCGACCCAGCAGGAATCCGAAGCCATGGACCTCAACTCCCTGATGCAGCAGCAGGAGGGAGAAGGTGGAGGCTCCGGCGAAGAGGGTCAGAACGAACTGCTCAAGCAGCTGCAGCAGAACAGCAACTGAGCCCAGGTTCATCCCTAGCTTGTGCCCGCCGGCAACCCCGGCGGGCTTTTTTTCGCCCACCGCCGGCCACTCCGCCGAACGAGCGGCAATAAAAAAGGGAGCCGCAGCTCCCTTTTCGCTTCAGGCCGGAGAACCCCGGCTCAGCCCCACATGGCCCGCTCGATCAGACCCTTGACCGTCTTGGGGTCGAAGGGCTTGTCGCAGATGGCGGAAACGCCGGCCTGCTCCACCGCGGCCAGGCGGCTCATATTGGATTCGCTGGTGACCATCAGCACCGGCACGGTGGCCTGCCAGCTCTGCTGGCGGATGTATTCCACCAGGGCCTTGCCGTCCATTTCCGGCATGTTGTAGTCGGTCAGCACCAGATCCACCATGGTTTCCCCGAGCACGGACACCGCCTCCTTGCCATTGCTGGCTTCGAGGAAGTTCTCGATGCCCAGGTTCTCCAGGATGTGGCGCAGGAATTTGCGGGACACCGGGCTGTCGTCCACGATCAGTACCTTCAGGCTTTCCAGGTCCACCGGCACTTCCAGCTGGCCTTCCGGCTCCAGGTAGTCGATCACCGCGCGCAGGGCGGTGAGCAGCTGCTTTTCGCTGAAGGGCTTGGGCAGGATGCTGCAGGCGCCGGACTGGCGGATGGGATCCAGCACCTTGGGCCGGGTTTCGCTGGAGATGAGCACGAAGGGCAGCATTTCCAGGTCATCGTCGGCGCGCATGGCGTAGACCAGCTCGGTGCCGGTCATGTCCGGCAGATACATGGCGCTGATGACCACGGAAGGCTTGGACCGGCGCAGCAGGGCCAGGGCATCGGCGCCGCTGGCGGCGGTCTGCATGTTGGCGACGCCCAGGTTGCGCAGGAACTGGCCGACGATATGGGCCTGGGTGTGGGACGGTTCCACCAGCACGACCGAGAGGTCGGCGACGGAAGAAATCATGTGCATGGGGCTCCCCTCCTTCTATTGTGCCGGCCACTATAGCAAAAACCCCGGCACGAAGCCGGGGTCGGAGTGGGGCGGAGGCGGCTTACTGCTTGCCGCGGACGAAGCGCAGGGTGGTGGCGGCCACCCGGGCGCCGTAGAGGCGGGCCGTTTCCAGGTCGCCGGCAGGAGGCGCCACGTCGGGACCGATGTCGGAGTCGGACTGGGCCATGGCGCCGTAGGAAGCGCCCATGCGGTTCACGTCGTTGCGCTGGGCCTTGGAGCTGTTGGCCGGCAGCAGCCCCAGGCTGACCCAGATCATGCCGTGCTGCAGGGCCAGGGTGGCGAGGGCGCCCAGGGTGCCCTGCTTGTCGCCGTTGAGGGAGGCGGAGTTGGTGAAGCCGCCGGCCACCTTGTCCTGCCAGGCCCGGGTGAACCAGGCCTTGGAGGAAGCGTCGGCGAATTCCTTGAACTTGGCGGAGGGGCCGCCCATGTAGGTGGGGGCGCCGAAGATGATGCCATCGGCCCCATCCAGGTCGGCCCAGGGCACGGCGGCGATGTCGTCCAGGGCCACCAGTTGGGCGCTGGCGCCGGCCACCTCATTGACGCCGGCGGCGACGGCGGCGGCCTGCTTGGCGGTGTGGCCGTAGCCGCTGTGATACACGATGGCGATCTTTGCCATGAAACGCTCCTTCAGTCTGTCGGGGGTTGGGAAGTTGGGAATGGGAAATCAGGATCAACGGCAGGCAAGGCTCAGGCCGCAGGCGGCAGATCGAAGAGAAGGAACTCCCCCGGCTCGGCGCCGCCCTGGAAGGCCAGTTCGGATTCGTCGGCAATCTTGGCGCCGTCGCCGGCGGCCAGGGCCACGCCATTGAGGCTGACCTGGCCGCGGATGACATGGACGTAGGCCAGGCGGCCGGGCGCCAGGGTGTGGCGCACCGCCTCGGCCGGCCCCAGGTGGGCCGCCAGCAGCAGGGCGTCCTGCTGGATCACGGCGCTGCCGTCGCGGCCGTCCGGCGAAGCCACCAGCACCCACTGGCTGGCGTTGTCCGGCGTGAACAGCCGGTGCTGGTCGTAGCTGGCCCTGCCGCCCCTGAGGGCCGGCTCGATCCAGATCTGCAGCAGATGGGTTTCCTCATCGGCGGCAGGGTTGAACTCGCTGTGCAGCACGCCTTTGCCGGCGCTCATGCGCTGCACCTCGCCGCGGCGGATGCCGCCGCCGTTGCCCAGGCTGTCCTTGTGTTCCAGGGCGCCGGAGAGGATGTAGGTGACGATTTCCATGTCCCGGTGGCCGTGCATGGGAAAGCCGGTGCCCGGCGCCACCCGGTCCTCGTTGATCACCCGCAGCGCGCCCCAGCCCATTTCCCGGGAATCGTAGTAGTCGGCGAAGGAAAAGCTGTGTTTGGCCTGGAGCCAGCCGTGATCGGCCTGGCCCCGGGCGTCGGACGGACGTAGCTGGATCATGTCGGGCTCCTTGGCAAGAAGTATTGTTCATTTGCATTCATGGGTTGAAGCCATACTAAGCAATGGATTAGAGTGATTCCAGCGAAATGAACTCACCGATTCATTCAATTTCCTTCACCTATGCGCATCTCCCTCGACGCCCTGCAGATCCTCGACGCCATCGACACCCAAGGCTCCTACGCTGCCGCCGCCAGCCGCCTGCACCGGGTGCCCTCGGCCCTCTCCCACGCCATGCAGAAGCTGGAGGGGGAGCTGGGGGTGGAACTGTTCGAGAAGAGCGGCCGCCGCGCCATCCTCACCGCCGCCGGCCGCACCCTGCTGGAGGACGGCCGCCATCTGCTGCGCGCCGCCCTGGAGCTGGAATCACGGGTGAAGCGGGTGGCCACCGGCTGGGAAACGGAGCTGTCCATCGCGGTGGACTCGGTCATCCCCGGCGAGCGCCTCTACCCCCTGCTGCAGCGCTTCTACGACGAAGGCCACGGCACCCGCCTGCGCCTCTCCTACGAAGTCCTGGGGGGCTGCTGGGACGCCCTGACCACGGGCCGGGCCGACCTGGTGATCGGCGCCCCCGGCGACATGCCGGCCCGGGGCGGCATCGCCACCCGGCCCCTGGGCACCATGGAACTGGTATTCACCATGGCCCCCGGTCATCCCCTGAGCACGGTGCCCGAGCCCATTCCGGCCCACGAACTGGCCCGGTACCGGGCCGTGGTGCTGGCCGACACTTCCCGGGAACTGGCCGCCCGCACCAGCGGCCTGCTGGAAGGCCAGGACGCCCTGCGGGTGCCGGACATGCAGAGCAAGGCGGCGGCCCAGGCCGCCGGTCTTGGCGTCGGCCACCTGCCGCCCTGGCTGGCGGCGCGGGAAGTGGCGGCAGGCCGCCTGGTCACCAGGACCCTGGCCGAACCCAAGGGCAGCACCCCGCTCCACATTGCCTGGCGCCCCTCCCACGAGGGCCGTGCCCTGGCCTGGTTCCTGGCGGCCCTGGAGGACCGGGAGCTGTGCCAGGCCCTGACCGAGGGTCTGGCGTAAAGGGGGAAGCCGGCCCCCGGCTGGGGTAAAATTCCCGGATGACCGATCCCCGCTTCGTCCATCTCCGCCTCCACAGCGAATACTCCATCACCGACGGCATCGTCCGCCTCGACGACGCCGTGGCCCGCGCCATCGCCGACGGCCAGCCGGCCATGGCCCTCACCGACCTGGCCAACGCCTTCGGCCTAGTGAAGTTCTACAACGCCTGCCGCGGCAAGGGCGTCAAGCCCGTCGCCGGCGCCGACGTGTGGATCGCCAACGAAACCGAGACCGACCGCCCCTTCCGCCTGCTGCTGCTGGTGCGCAGCCACCGGGGCTACCTGCAGCTGTGCGAACTGCTGTCCCGGGCCTACCTGGCCGAAGGCCGGCGGGACCGGGCCGAGATCAAGCGGGCCTGGTTCGACGAAGTGGGCTGCGACGGCCTCATCGCCCTCTCCGGCGCCAAGGACGGCGACGTGGGCGACGCCCTCCTGGCCGGCAACCGGGACCTGGCGGCGGCCCGGGCCAAGGCCTGGAGTGCCCAGTTCCCCCAGGCCTTCTACCTGGAAGTGCAGCGGGCCGGCCATCCCCAGCAGGAGCAGCTGGTGTCGGCCACCGCCGACCTCGGCGCCGACCTGGAACTGCCCCTGGTGGCCACCCACCCGATCCAGTTCCTCGACGCCGACGACTTCAAGGCCCACGAGGCCCGGGTCTGCATCGCCGAGGGCTACGTCCTGGGCGACCGGCGCCGCCCCAAGACCTTCACCGAACAGCAGTATTTCAAGACCCAGGCGGAAATGGCGGAGCTTTTCGCCGACCTACCCGAGGCCCTGGAAAACACGCTGGAAATCGCCAAGCGCTGCAACCTGACCCTGACCCTGGGCAAGAACTTCCTGCCCCAGTTCCCCACCCCCGACGGCATCTCCCTGGACCAGCACCTCATCAACGAGGCCAAGGCCGGCCTGGAGAAGCGCCTGGAACTGCTGTTCCCGGACCCGGAGGAGCGGCAGCGACGGCGCCCGGAGTACGACGAGCGCCTGGAAATCGAGACCAAGACCATCGTGCAGATGGGCTTCCCCGGCTACTTCCTGATCGTGGCCGACTTCATCAACTGGGGGAAGCACAACGGCGTGCCCGTGGGCCCGGGCCGGGGTTCCGGCGCAGGCTCCCTGGTGGCCTACAGCCTGGGCATCACCGACCTGGACCCGCTGCAGTACGCCCTGCTGTTCGAGCGCTTCCTCAACCCCGAGCGGGTCTCCATGCCCGACTTCGACATCGACTTCTGCCAGGACAACCGCTGGCGCGTGATCGAGTACGTGCGCCACAAGTACGGCGTCGATGCGGTGTCCCAGATCGCCACCTTCGGCACCATGTCCTCCAAGGCGGTGATCCGGGACGTGGGCCGGGTGCTGGACCTGCCCTACAACTTCTGCGACTCCCTCTCCAAACTCATTCCCGTTGAGGCCAACAAGCCCGTCTCCCTGGCCCAGGCCCTGGAAATGGAGCCCCAGCTGAAGGAGAAGATGGAGGAGGAAGAGGAAGTGGCCGAGCTGTTCGAGCTGGCCATGAAGCTGGAGGACTTGACCCGCAACGTGGGCATGCACGCCGGCGGCGTGCTGATCGCCCCGGGCAAGCTCACCGACTTCTGCCCCCTCTACGCCCAGCCCGGCTCCGACTCGGTGGTCAGCCAGTACGACAAGGACGACGTGGAAAAGGTCGGCCTGGTGAAGTTCGACTTCCTCGGCCTGCGCAACCTGACCATTATCGAGCTGGCCGTGGAGTACGTGGAACGGCTCACCGGCGAAAAGCTGGACCTGCTCTCCCTGCCCTTCACCGACCCCGCCGCCTACCAGATTCTCAAGGACGCCAACACCACGGCGATCTTCCAGGTGGAATCGGAGGGCATGAAGAAGCTGCTGAAGAAGCTGGCCCCCGACCGCTTCGAAGACATCATCGCCGTACTGGCCCTGTACCGTCCCGGCCCCCTGGGCTCGGGCATGGTGGACGACTTCATCCTGCGCAAAAAGGGCCAGCAGAAGATCGACTATTTCCACCCGGACCTGAAGGGCTGCCTGGACCCCACCTACGGGGTGATCGTGTACCAGGAACAGGTGATGCAGATCTCCCAGATCATCGGCGGCTACACCCTGGGCGGCGCCGACATGCTGCGCCGGGCCATGGGCAAGAAAAAGGCCGAGGAAATGGCCAAGCACCGGGAGACCATTGCCGAAGGGGCGAAGAAGAAGGGCTACGACCCGGCCCTGGCCGAACAGCTGTTCGACCTCATGACCAAGTTCGCGGAGTACGGCTTCAACAAGTCCCACACCGCCGCCTACGCCATGGTCACCTACCACACCGCCTGGCTCAAGGCCCACCACTGCTCGGCCTTCATGGCGGCCACCATGTCCTCGGACATGGACAACACGGACACCGTGAAAATCTTCTACGAAGACACGGTGAAAAACGGCATCAAGGTGCTGCCGCCGGACGTGAACCACTCCGACTACCGCTTCGTGCCGGTGGACGGCAAGACCATCCGCTACGGCCTGGGGGCGGTGAAGGGCACCGGCCAGCAGGCGGTGGAGTGCATCCTCGCCGCCCGCGCCGAAGGCGGCCCCTTCAAGGACCTCTTCGACTTCTGCCTGCGGGTGGACAAGCGCCTGGTGAACCGCCGCACCATCGAAGCCCTGATCCGCGCCGGCGCCTTCGACACCCTGGACCCGAGCCGGGACCGGGCCCAGCTCATCGCCTCCGTCAGCATCGCCATGGAAGCGGCCGACCAGGCCGAGCGCAACGCCCACCAGGGCGGCCTCTTCGAGATGTTCGGCAGCGGCGACGACGCCGTGGCCGAAGCGCCCCAGTACGTCAGCGTCCGCCCCTGGAGCGACAAGCAGCGCCTGCTGGAAGAAAAGACCGCCCTCGGCTTCTTCTATTCCGGCCATCCTTTCGACAGCATCCGCAGCGAAGCCAAGCGCTTCGCCGGCCGCCCCCTGAGCGCCCTGGCTCCGGCACGGGAGCCCCAGACCCTGGCCGGCGTGGTCATGGACCTGCGGGTGAAGATGACCAGCCGGGGCCGCATGGGCATCATCATCCTGGACGACGGCTCCTGCCCGTCGCTGGAGGTGACGGTCTACAGCGAGGTCTTCGATGCCCACCGCAACAAGCTGAAGGTGGACGAACCCCTGATCATCGAAGGCAAGGTGAGCAAGGACGACTTCCGCGACGGCCTGCGCATCGTCGCCGAGAATCTCTACACCCTGCCCGAAGCCCGCACCCGCTTCGCCCGCCAGTTGCGCCTGTCGATGAACGGCCAGGCCGATGCGCGCAAGCTGCAGGAGCTGCTCACCCCCTTCCGCATGGAAGGCGGCTGCCCGGTACGCATCGCCTACCGCAACGGCGAAGCCCAGTGCGAGCTGATCCTGGGCGAAGGCACCCGGGTGCGACCGGACGACGACCTGCTGCAAACCCTGCAGGACTGGCTCAGCCCCGCCGGCGTCGAGCTGCAGTACAACTAACCCCGGCCCCCGGGCCATGCTTCCCCCACTCCTGAGGAGCCCGCCATGAACTGCAAACCCCTTCTCGCCGTTGCCCTAGCACTGGCCCTGGCCGCCTGTTCCAAGGTCACCCTGGAAAACTACGGCAAGCTGAAAATGGGCCAGAAGTACGAGGAAGTGACGGCCATCATCGGCGAGCCCAGCCACTGCGACGAAACCCTGGGGGTGCGTTCCTGCACCTGGGGCAGCGAACAGCAGGGCATCACCGTCAATTTCTTTGGCGGCCAGGTGGTCCTGCTCTCCGCCCGCAACCTGAAGTAGGCCCATGTCCGTCCGCCTCATCGACGGCGCCCTGCTGGCGGAGGTGACAGCCGAAGCCCAGGCCTCGCCCCGGCTGCGCAAGAACCGCAACTTCCATCCCCGGGACGACTACCCGGGCCACCGCCTGCTCAACGCCCTGGAACCGGGCTCCTACGTGCCGCCCCACCGCCACCTGGACCCCAACAAGGATGAAACCATGGTGGTCCTCAGCGGCCGCCTGGGCCTGGTGACCTTCGACGGGCAGGGCAACATCACCGGCACCGCCGTGCTGGCCCCGGGCAGCCACACCCTGGGCGTGGACATCCCTCACGGCACCTGGCACTCCGTCCTGGCCCTGTGCCCGGGCACTGTCTTCCTCGAAGCCAAGTCCGGCCCCTACCTGCCCCTCACCGGCGACGAACTGGCCCCCTGGGCCCCGGCGGAAGGCCAGGTGGAAGCGGCTGCCTACCAGGCCACCCTGGCCCGCCTCTTCGCCGCCCCGGCGAGCTAAAAAAAAGGCCCGCTGGGGAGCGGGCCTGAACTTTCGAGAGGTGGTACAGGAACTCAGTCGAGGGCGATCTGGGCCTTCAGCCAGAAGGTGCGCCCGGGTTCGTTGATGCGTAGCGTCGACGCACCAAGGTAGCCGGCAATGTCGGAGCCGCCCTTGGACAGATGCTCGGCATAGACCTTGTCGAACAGGTTATCCACGCCGGCACTGAGCAGGGCCTTCTTGTTGGGGCGATAGCCGGCGTTGAGGGAGAAGACGCCGAAGCCGCCGCTGCGTCCCAGGTCCTTGCCATTGGAAACGATGTTGCCGGAACCCACGTCGTAGCGGTCCTGGGCCGAAACGAGCCGGGCCAGGGCACCGACGGAATAGGTCTTGTCGTCATAGGACAGGCCGACCCGCAGCTCCAGGGGCGGCTGCTGGGCCAGGGGCTTGTCGTCCGTGTCGTTGCTGCCGCGCACGTAGGCCAGGGTGCCGTAGCCCTTCCAGGCGGAATTGAACTGGTAGGCCAGGTCGGCTTCGCCGCCGTAGATGGTGGCATCCACATTGCGCGTCACCGCCGTGCCGACCCAGCGGATCAGCAGGTAGTCCTGCACCTTGCTGTAGAAGCCGGAGACCGCACCGCTCCAGGGACCGTTGCGATAGTTGGCGCCCACGTCCAGCTGGGTGGTCTTTTCCGGCTTGACGTCGAGGAAGACGCTGGTGGCCGGCGCCAGGGGATTGCCCTTGCCCCGCTCCCAGAAATCGGCGGTCCGGCCGGCATGGCCCAGGCCGGCGTACCAGGTGCCGGCACCCTTGGCGAAGTCGTTCTCGTAACGCAGGAAGCCGCTGCCCAGGGTCTCCTTGTCGGTCTTACCCCGGGTGATGCTGGTGGCGCGTTTGTCCTGCACCTCATGCCAGTCCACACGCAGGCCGCCGATGACACGGCGATCCTCGGCCAGCAGGTGGGTGGCTTCGCTGAACAGGCCATGCTGCTTGAAGATCATGTCCTCGGCCCAGGCCTTGGACTGGTAGCTCGTTTCAGCCGCCGCGGCGCTCATCATGGACATGCCGGAACGGAAGCGGTGGGTATCTTCCTTCTGGTCCACGCCGATGGTGACCTTGGTGCTATCACCGGGAGCCAGGGTGATGGAGAAGCGGCTGCCCAGGGTCTTGCGGTCCGGATTGCTGACCATGTAGCTGGATGCCGGCGGCTTGGTGCGCAGGCTGTAGTTATCCATCACGTGGTCTACATAGTTGTAGTAGGCCAGAGCCTCCACCTTGTCCACCAGGGCGGAAAGCTTGCGCTTCTCGAACTTCAGGGCCACGTTCTCCCGGGCGAACTTGGAGCCGTCCATAGAGCGGTCGGCGTAGGCAGCCTCGCCGTCGCTGCGGGCCAGGGACAGTTCCATGCGGGTGTTGTCGTCCGGCGTCAGGCCGACGGCTGCATTGTTGCTCCAGCGGGTGTAGCGGGAGTGCACGGTATTGCCGTTGCCATCCTTGTAGTCGTCCGAATCGGCCCGGGTCGCCCCGGCCTGGACGTAGAAGTTGCCGTTGCCGGCCCGGATGTCGGCCATCTGGTCGTTGCGGCCGAAGCTGCCGAAGGTGAGGCTGCCATTGGCCTTCCAGCCGGCTTCGCGGAAGCGCTTGATGTCCTTCTCGAACAGCACCACCCCGGCCGACTGGCCGGCGCCGTAGAGCACGCTCTGGGGGCCCTTGAGCACCGTCACGCGGTCGTAGGATTCGGGATAGACATAGGCCGTCGGCGGGTCCATGCGGCCGCCGCAGCCGCCGTAGATTTCCTGGCCGTCCAGGAGGATGCCCAGGCGGGAGCCGGAAAAGCCCCGCAGCACCGGGTCACCGTCGGTGCCGCCCTTGCGGATGACGGAAAAGCCCGGGATGGTCTTGAGGAAGTCGGCACCGTCGTGGGCCGGCAGCGGCTGGCGCGGGGCCTTGGGGTCGGTGACGACCTTGAGCGGCTCTTCCATGCGCGGGGCGGTGACGACCACGGTGTCGAGGGTGGTGCCGTCTTCAGCGACGGCCACCAGTGGAAATGCGAGAAAAATGGCCAGACTGAGCCGGCTAGGCATGAACTGCATGATGCTCCCCTGAGATGTTATTGACTGCTTTTCAGGGGTGGGATTCTGGCGGCGGCGGCGCCGGGCGGGAATGTGACACGGTGTCGCACCGAAGTGGCGCCAGGCCATCTGCACGCCCTGCACCATAAAAAAAGCCACCGTTGCCGGTGGCTTTTCGGGCGACGCCCCGGAGGGCGGACGCAGGACTCAGAGAGCCTCGGCGTTCTCGGCCAGGTACTTGGCGACGCCCTCGGGGCTGGCGGTCATGCCCTTCTTGCCCTTGTTCCAGCCGGCGGGACAGACTTCGCCATGCTCTTCGGTAAATTGCAGGGCATCCACCATGCGCAGCATCTCGTCGATATTGCGACCCAGGGGCAGGTCGTTCACCACCTGGTGGCGCACCACGCCGGCCTTGTCGATCAGGAAGGAGCCGCGGAAAGCGACGCCGGGCGCAGCTTCCACGTCGTAGGCCTGACAGATTTCATGCTTGATGTCGGCCACCAGGGGATAGCCGACCTGGCCGATGCCGCCCTTCTCGACGGGAGTGTTCTTCCAGGCCAGGTGGGTGAACTGGGAGTCGATGGAGCAGCCCACTACTTCGACGCCGCGCTGCTTGAATTCGGCCAGGCGATGGTCGAAGGCGATCAGTTCGGAGGGGCAGACGAAGGTGAAGTCCAGGGGGTAGAAAAAGAGGACGGCGTACTTGCCCTTGATGTGCTCGGAAAAGGTCACTTCCTTGATTTCGTTGTTGCCGAGGACGGCCAGGGCTTTGAAATCGGGGGCTTGTTTACCGACGAGAACGGCCATTGTTTTTCTCCTGAATGACGGGGATGGGGGGATCGGGATCGGGGTCTGAGCCCCAGGCCGGACGCCATGGTTGGCGCCCGTGCCAGCGCTTTTCGAATCTAACCGAGGGTCAGGACGCTGTCAATTTCGCGCCAGGTAAGGCTCGAAGCCCGGCAGCAGGCCGATGGCCCGGGCCGGCAGGGGTTCGGGCACCAGGCTGCCCTGGAATACCGCCTCGATCACCGGCGGCTCCCGCCAGGGCTGGTCCATGAAGGTCAGTCCGGCCTCTTCCACCAGGGTGCCCGCCCAGTAGGCCCGGGAAATCTCGCCTAGGGTATCCAGATCCAGGTTGTGGGGCAGGTGCAGGTAATCGATCCAGTTGGCGTCGTGGTAGGAGCAGGTATAGGCCCCCCGGGTGGTGACCCGGGTCAGCAACTTGCCGAAGACCCGGCCGGGATGCTTGTTGCGGTAGTTCTCCGCGTCGGTGCGGGTGGCAAAGAGGAACTGGGCGTGCAGGCGGGAGGGATAACGCTCGAAACTGCGCTGGCGGAAAAACTCCAGGTTGTATTCGGCGAAGTAGTTGTGCACCAGCTGGGGATTTATGCCGGAGGGAAAGACGGTGCGCGGCTCGGCATGGGGGCCGCCGCTCTGGAAATCCCATCCCGGCAAGGACTCCTCCGGCTCTAGCCAGACATAGAGTTCGAGGGGGGCGGCGCCGCGCAGGAGATTATCCATGACGGCATTGTGTCAGAGGCTGGGGCGCTGTTCAAAACCTTCTGTCGGATCGGCTTCCGGCGCGGCTTCCAGGATCTCCACCCCGCTCACCCGGGCGGCCGGCGGTCCCTGGGCGGCCCAGGCCAGCAGCCCGGCCACCGCCTCGGCTTCGCCCCAGGCCAGGGCCTCCACCGAACCGTCGCTGCGGTTGCGCACCCAGCCCCTCAGCCCCAAGCCTTGGGCCTCGCGGCAGAGGGACCAGCGAAAGCCGACACCCTGCACCAGGCCGCGCACCCGCAGCCGCACCGCCCGTTCAGGCATGGGACGGGGAGCCTGCTGCCTCGTCCCGGGGCAGCAGGATGGCGGCCCGCTGCCAGGCCTCGGCCAGGCTGGCCACCAGGTTGTCCGTCCCCACGTCGTCGGCAAAGCCGGAGCGGGACACCAGGGAACCGGGCTGGGCATTGAGCCCGGCCAGGATCAGGCAGCCGCCCCGCTTGGCCAGCATGCGCTGCAGGGCCTCCAGGGTGTCCAGGCCGGTGGTGTCCAGATTGATCACCTGATGCAGGTCCAGGATCAGCACCTGGGTGCCCTGGGCATGCTGGTCCAGCAGGGTCTGCAGCTTGCCCACGGCACCGAAGAAAAGGGAGCCGTAGAGGCTGTAGGCCGCCACCGGCTGGCCCGCCGCCCAATCGGGCAGGCTCAGGGGCGCCACCTTGGTCAGCTCGGACATGCGGTAGATGAAGAAGAGGGAAGCCAGCACCATGCCGATCTCCACCGCCAGGGTCAGGTCGAAGACCACGGTGATGAAGAAGGTGGAAAGGAGGATGGCCCGGTAGTTCATGGAGTAACGGGGCAGTTCCTTGAACTCGTGCCACTCGCCCATGTTCCAGGCCACCACCATCAGGATGGCGGAGAGGGTGGCCAGGGGCACGTCGCTGGCCAGGGGGGCCGCCACCAGCACCACCGCCAGCAGGGTCAGGGCGTGCACCATGCCGGCCACCGGAGTGCGGCCGCCGGCCCGCACATTGGTGCTGGTGCGGGCGATGGCGCCGGTGGCGGCAAAACCGCCCACCAGGGGGGCCACCACGTTGGCGACGCCCTGGGCCAGCAGTTCCTGGTTGGGATCGTGGCGGTCGTCGATCTGGCTGTCGGCCACCCGGGCGGAGAGCAGGGACTCGATGGCCCCCAGCAGGGCAATGGTGATGGCCGGGGAAATGAGGTTGCGCAGGGTGGACAGGGTCAGCTCGGGAAAGGCGAAGGCCGGCAGGGACTGGGGAATGCCGCCAAAGCGGCTGCCGATGGTCTCCACCGGGAATTCGAGCAGGGACTGGGCCACCGTGCCGGCGATCAGCACCGCCAGGGGGCCGGGCAACTTGCCCAGCAGGGGCAGCTTGCCGGCCACCTTCTTGTTCCACAGCACCAGCAGCACCAGGGAGGCGGAAGCCAGGGCCAGGGTGGGCAGATCGGTGTTGGGCAGGTTGGCCGCCAGCACCTTCATCTTGGCGAAGAACTCGGCCGGCAGGGCCTCCATGTCCAGGCCGAGGAATTCCTTGATCTGGCTGATGAAGATGAGCACGGCGATACCGTTGGTGAAGCCGATCACCACCGTCACCGGGAT
Organism: Azospira sp. MPR-LB4; assembly: GCF_058809525.1. NCBI lineage: Bacteria > Pseudomonadati > Pseudomonadota > Betaproteobacteria > Rhodocyclales > Rhodocyclaceae > Azospira > Azospira sp. MPR-LB4. The sequence continues at coordinate 2,822,725 of NZ_CM179521.1, read as the reverse complement.
GAAGCGGATCAGGGCGCCGAGGCGGGCCAGACCCATGCCGATGAGGATCAGCCCGGCCAGCATGGTGGCGATGAGCAGGTTGGCCAGGCCGTACTGGGCGACGATGCCGTAGACGATGACGATGAAGGCACCGGTGGGGCCGCCGATCTGCACCCGGGAGCCGCCCAGGGCGGCGATGATGAAACCGGCGACGATGGCGGTCCAGATACCGGCCGCCGGATCGACACCGGAGGCGATGGCGAAGGCCATGGCCAGGGGCAGGGCCAGGACGCCGACAGTGAGGCCGGCCGACACGTCGCGCCCGAACTGGGCCCGGTCATAGTCAGGCAGGCAGTCCAGGAGCTTCGGTCGGAAAGCGCTCATTGTTGTGCTGTGCTGTCTTGTGGGGGAACCTGTTTCAGGGTCTCGCGCAGGATCTGGGCGGCGGCCCAGAGCATGAGACCCAAACCGGCGAGGGTGCTGAGGATGGCCTCGCCCATGGAGGACGGGAAGTTGCGGAAAAACAGGGGCTCCTTGCCCGTCAGGTAGGCCAGGCCGACGGCGAACGCCACCATGCCGGCCACGTCCAGGAGGGCGAAGCCGACGATGGGCAGGGTCAGGGAAAAGCGCCTTTTACCTTGGGGCAGGATCATGGCGTCAGCCTAGGGCCTGGGCCTGACACAGAACTTACAGGCTGAATTTTTAGCAAACTTAGACCCCCTGGTTATTTCACCCGCATCCCGGGCTGGGCGCCGGCATCGGGGGAAAGGATGTACAGGCCGCCGGTCTTGCCTTCCGGATCGGAGGCCGCCAGCACCATGCCTTCGGACATGCCGAACTTCATCTTGCGCGGCGCCAGATTGGCCACCATCACCGTCAGACGGCCCACCAGGGCGGCCGGATCGTAGGCGGACTTGATGCCGGCGAAGACCTGGCGTGGTTTCTCCTCGCCGATATCCAGCTGCAGGCGGATCAGCTTGTCGGCGCCTTCCACATGGCTGGCGTCCACGATCTTGGCGATGCGCAGGTCCACCTTCATGAAGTCGTCGATGGAAATGTGGGGACCAGTCTCGGCGGCGGCCTGGGCCACCTGGGCTTCCTTCTGCTGCTTTTCGGCGTGGCGCTGCTGGGAATGCTCGGCGCCCTTCTCCGCAGCCTTGGCCGGGGCAGCAGTAACGGCAGGCGCCAGGGAAGCCTTGTTGGCCTCAACCAGGGCTTCCACCAGCTTGGGGTCGATGCGGGTCATGAGGTGCTCGTAGGGCTGGATGGCATGGCCGGCGGCCAGCACGGCATTGACGTCGTCCCAGGCGAAGGGGGCGACGTTGAGGAAGGCTGCCACCTTGTCGGCCAGCACCGGCAGCACCGGCTTCAGCAGCACGGTGAGCAGGCGGAACAGGTTCAGCGCATTGGTGCAGGCGGCGTGCAGGGCCGCGTCCTGACCCTCCTGCTTGGCCAGTTCCCAGGGCTTCACCGTGTCCACGTACTGGTTAACGCCATCGGCCAGGGCCATGATTTCCCGCAGGGCGCGGCCGAATTCCCGGTTCTCGTAGTACTCGGCGATGCGCGGGGCCGCTTCCCGGATGGCGGCGTAGGGGGCCAGGGACTGGTCGGCCACGGCCAGCTGGCCGTTGAAGCGCTTGGCGATAAAGCCGGCGGCGCGGCTGGCGATATTCACGTACTTGCCCACCAGGTCGGAATTCACCCGGGCGGTGAAGTCGGGCAGGGACAGGTCGATGTCTTCCAGGGTATTGGTCAGCTTGGCGGCGAAGTAGTAGCGCAGCCATTCCGGGTTGAGGCCCTGCCTGAGGTAGCTCTCGGCAGTGATGAAGGTGCCGCGGGACTTGGACATCTTCTGCCCATCCACGGTGAGGAAGCCGTGGGCGAAAACCTTGGTCGGGGTGCGGAAGCCGGCCTGCTCCAGCTCGGCGGGCCAGAACAGGGCGTGGAAATAGAGGATGTCCTTGCCGATGAAGTGGTACAGCTCGGCCTGGGAATCCTTGGCCCAGTATTCGTTGAAATCCAGGCCCTTCTTCTCGCACAGATTGGCGAAGGAGCCCATGTAGCCGATGGGAGCGTCGAGCCAGACGTAGAAGTACTTGCCGGGGGCGCCAGGGATCTCGAAACCGAAATAGGGGGCGTCCCGGGAGATGTCCCAGTCGGTCAGCCGGTTCTCGCCCTCGGCCCCCAACCACTCCTGCATCTTGTTGGCGGCCTCGGGTTGCAGGCGCCCCTCTTCCCGGGTCCAGCGGCGCAGGAAGTCCTGGCAGCGGGGATCGGAGAGCTTGAAGAAATAGTGGTCGGACGAACGCATTTCCGGCTTGGCACCGGACACGGCGGAGTACGGGTCCTTCAGGTCGTTGGGGGTGTAGGCGGCACCGCAGACCTCGCAGTTGTCGCCGTACTGGTCCTTGGCGCCGCACTTGGGGCACTCGCCCTTGATGAAGCGGTCCGGCAGGAACATCTCCTTCACCGGATCGTAGAACTGCTCGATGGAGCGCACTTCGATCAGGCCGGCGGCCTGCAGCTTGCCGTAGATGTCTTCGGCGCAGCGGCGGGTTTCCGGGGTGTTGGTGGAATAGTAGTTGTCGAAGCCCACCAGGAAGCCGGCGAAGTCCCGCGTATGCTCGCCGTAGACCCGCTCGATCAGGGCTTCCGGGGTGATGCCTTCGTTTTGGGCCCGCAGCATGATGGGCGTGCCGTGGGTGTCGTCGGCGCAGACGTACCAGCAGTCGTGGCCCCGCATTTTCTGGAAGCGCACCCAGATGTCGGTCTGGATGTACTCCACCAGATGGCCCAGGTGGATGGAGCCGTTGGCGTAGGGCAGTGCGGAGGTGACGAGGATCTTGCGCTTCATGGGGGAGCCTGAAAAAGTCGGAGCAAAGGCGGGAGTTTACCAAACGCCGGGCCCAGGACCCGGCCCGGCCCCGGAAAAGAACGAAAAGAAGCCGGCCCGACGGCCAAGGAGCGCTTTTGGCCGGCCCCTGCCTTGGGGTATACTCGACAAAATCACTCAAGTATCAAGCTTCCCACAGGAGTTCCCTGCCATGACCATCAGCGTCGCCGACGTCCACACTGCCCTGCAGTCCCTGATCGACCCCAATACCCAGAAGGACTACGTTTCCTCCAAGGCCGCCCGCAACATCAAGGTGGACGGCAACGACGTCTCCCTGGACATCGAGCTGGGCTACCCGGCCAAGACCCAGATCGACGCCATCCGCGCCCGGGTCATCGCCGCCATCAAGGCCCTGCCCGGCGTCGGCAACGTCTCCGCCAACGTCTATGTGAAAATCGTCTCCCACACCGTGCAGCGGGGCGTGAAGCTGCTGCCGGGCGTCAAGAACATCATCGCCGTGGCCTCCGGCAAGGGCGGCGTCGGCAAGAGCACCACCGCCGTGAACCTGGCCCTGGCCCTGGCCCAGGAAGGCGCCACGGTCGGCCTGCTGGACGCCGACATCTACGGCCCCTCCCAGCCCCAGATGCTGGGACTGGCCGGCAAACAGCCCGAATCCAAGGACGGCCAGAGCCTGGAGCCCCTGGAAGCCCACGGCATCCAGGCCATGTCCATCGGTTTCCTCCTGGAGGACGTGGAAACCCCCATGGTCTGGCGCGGCCCCATGGTCACCCAGGCCCTGGAACAGCTGCTGCGGGATACCAACTGGCGCGACGTGGATTACCTGGTGATCGACATGCCCCCGGGCACCGGCGACACCCAGCTGACCCTCTCCCAGAAGGTGCCGGTGACCGGCGCCGTGGTGGTCACCACGCCCCAGGACATCGCCCTCATCGACGCCCGCAAGGGCCTGAAGATGTTCGAGAAGGTGGGCATTCCCATCCTCGGCATCGTCGAGAACATGTCCATCCACATCTGTTCCAAGTGCGGCCACGAAGAACACATCTTCGGCCACGGCGGCGGCGAGCAGATGTGCAAGGACTACGACGTGGAATTCCTCGGCGCCCTGCCCCTGGAACTGGCCATCCGGGAAATGGCCGACACCGGCAAGCCCACTGTGGTCGGCGCCCCCGATTCCCGCCCGGCAGAAATCTACCGGGCCATCGCCCGCCGGGTGGCGGTGAAGATCGCCGACAAGGCCAAGGACCTGACCGCAAAGTTCCCCAACATCGTGGTGCAGAACACCTGAGCCGCCGGCGGGGGCAAAGGACTACCCGAGCCCCCGCCATCCACTTGATCTGCCTGCATTTTTCCCCCGGCAGCGGCACCGCCGCCCCCCGCCCCGCCCACCACGGGCTTCCCCTCCTGTAAAAACCCTTTTTGTGCACCCCAACACCAAGTAGAATCCGCTTTTTTCCAAGGTGTTGGGGTAGCTGGCATGGCCATCAAATCCGATAAGTGGATCCGCCGCATGGCGGAGCAGCACGGCATGATCGAACCGTTCGAGCCGGGGCTGGTGCGCGAGGTCAATGGGGAGAAGATCGTTTCCTACGGCACCTCCAGCTACGGCTACGACATCCGCTGCGCCCGGGAATTCAAGGTCTTCACCAACATCAACTCCACCATCGTGGACCCGAAGAAGTTCGATCCCCAGTCCTTCGTCGAGATCGAGGCGGACTATTGCATCATCCCGCCCAACTCCTTCGCCCTGGCCCGCACCGTCGAATACTTCCGCATCCCCCGCAGCGTGCTCACCGTCTGCCTGGGCAAAAGCACCTACGCCCGTTGCGGCATCATCGTGAACGTCACCCCCTTCGAACCCGAATGGGAAGGCTACGTCACCCTGGAGTTCTCCAACACCACCCCCCTGCCGGCCAAGATCTACGCCGGCGAGGGCTGCGCTCAGGTGCTCTTCTTCGAGTCCGACGAGGTCTGCGAGACCTCCTACAAGGACCGGGGCGGCAAGTACCAGGGCCAGGTGGGCGTCACCCTGCCCAAGATCTGACGCCTTCGCGCAACATTTTCGACTTATCCTGTGACCCGCTCCGGCGGGTCGCCGTCTTTTGAGGAACAGCCATGCGCTTCCACTTCCCGGTCATCATCATCGACGAAGACTTCCGCTCCGAGAATGCCTCGGGCCTGGGCATCCGGGCCCTGGCGGAAGCCATCCAGGCCGAAGGTCTGGAAGTGCTGGGCGTCACCAGCTACGGCGACCTGACCTCCTTCGCCCAGCAGCAGAGCCGGGCCTCCACCTTCATCCTGTCCATCGACGACGAGGAGTTCTCCTCGCCCGAGGCGTCCGCCAAGGCCATTGCCGGCCTGCGCGCCTTCGTCAGCGAAATCCGCCTGCGCAACAGCGAGATTCCCATCTTCCTGCACGGCGAGACCCGCACCTCCCGCCACATCCCCAACGACGTGCTGCGGGAACTGCACGGCTTCATCCACATGTATGAAGACACGCCGGAATTCATCGCCCGCAACGTGGTGCGGGAAGCCAAGGCCTACCTGGAATCCCTGCCGCCGCCCTTCTTCCGGGCCCTCACCCACTACGCCTCGGACGGCTCCTATTCCTGGCACTGTCCCGGCCACTCCGGCGGCGTCGCCTTCCTGAAGAGCCCGGTGGGCCAGATGTTCCACCAGTTCTTCGGCGAGAACATGCTGCGCGCCGACGTCTGCAACGCCGTGGAGGAACTGGGCCAGCTGCTGGACCACACCGGCCCGGTGGCGGCTTCCGAGCGCAATGCGGCACGCATCTTCAACTGCGACCACCTGTACTTCGTCACCAACGGCACCTCCACCTCCAACAAGATCGTCTGGCACTCCACCGTGGCCCCCGGCGACATCGTGGTGGTGGACCGCAACTGCCACAAGTCCATCCTGCACGCCATCATGATGACCGGCGCCATCCCGGTCTTCCTCATGCCGACCCGCAACAACTTCGGCATCATCGGCCCCATCCCCAAGAGCGAATTCGCCTGGGAGAACATCCAGAAGAAGATCGCCGCCAATCCCTTCGCCACGGACAAGAACGCCAAGCCCCGGGTGCTGACCATCACCCAGTCCACCTACGACGGCATCCTCTACAACGTGGAAGCCATCAAGGAAGAGCTGGACGGCAAGATCGACACCCTGCACTTCGACGAAGCCTGGCTGCCCCACGCCGCCTTCCACGACTTCTACGGCGATTACCACGCCATCGGCGCCGACCGGCCCCGCTGCAAGGAGTCCATGGTGTTCTCCACCCAGTCCACCCACAAGCTCCTGGCCGGCCTTTCCCAGGCCTCCCAGATCCTGGTGCAGGACGCGGAGAACAGCCACCTGGACCGGGACGTGTTCAATGAGGCCTACCTCATGCACACCTCCACCAGCCCCCAGTACGCCATCATCGCCTCCTGCGACGTGGCCGCGGCCATGATGGAAGAGCCGGGCGGCACCGCCCTGGTGGAGGAATCCATCGCAGAGGCCCTGGACTTCCGCCGCGCCATGCGCAAGGTGGACGAGGAGTGGGGCTCCGGCTGGTGGTTCAAGGTATGGGGCCCGGACGACCTCTCCGAGGAAGGCATCGAGGAGCGGGACGCCTGGATGCTCAAGCCCGGCGACCGCTGGCACGGCTTCGGCAACCTGGCCGACGGCTTCAACATGCTGGACCCGATCAAGGCCACCATCATCACCCCGGGCCTGGACGTGGACGGCGAGTTCGCCGAACGGGGCATTCCCGCCGCCATCGTCACCAAGTACCTGGCCGAACACGGCGTGATCGTGGAGAAGTGCGGCCTCTACTCCTTCTTCATCATGTTCACCATCGGCATCACCAAGGGCCGCTGGAACAGCATGGTGACCGAACTGCAGCAGTTCAAGGACGACTACGACAAGAACCAGCCCCTGTGGAAGGTGCTGCCCGCCTTCGTCGCCAAGCACCCGCGCTACGAGCGGGTCGGCCTGCGCGACCTGTGCCGGGAAATCCACGCCGTCTACCGCTCCAACGACGTGGCCCGCCTGACCACCGAGATGTACCTCTCCGACATGGTGCCGGCCATGAAGCCTGCCGACGCCTTCGCCAAAATGGCCCACCGCGAGATTGACCGGGTGCCCATCGACGAACTGGAAGGCCGGGTCACCTCGGTGCTGCTCACCCCCTATCCCCCGGGCATTCCCCTGCTCATCCCGGGCGAGCGCTTCAACCGCACCATCATGCAGTACCTGCAGTTCGCCCGGGATTTCAACGAGAAATTCCCCGGCTTCGAGACCGACATCCACGGTCTGGTCAAGGAAGAGCGGGACGGCAAGGTGGGCTACTACGTGGACTGCGTACGCTGACCCGGCGGTGCGGCACAGAAAGCGGCGGGATTTCCCGCCGCTTTTTTTCGCCAGAATTTTCTCAAATATCGCGCCAAGCCCATGAAAAATGGGAATAACTGCATTGACATTGCCATGCTGCTTTGCCACATTAGCCGCGATAAGAAATTGTTGAATTGGGGTCTGGGGTGAAAGTCAAAAAATCCGTATTGAATGTCTGCGCCGTCCTGTCGTTGCTGGGCTGCGGCGCCGCCTGGGGGGCCGATGCCACCCTGGGCCAGGCCGGACGCCTGCTGGAAAGCGGCAAGGGCAGCGAAGCCTATGTCCTGCTGGAAAGCCTGGAGCCCGAACGGGCCGGGGAAATCGAATACGACCTGCTGCTGGGGCTGGCCGCCCTGGAGGCGGGCCAGAACACCCGGGCGGTCTTCGCCCTGGAACGGGTGCTGGCCCAGGAACCGAACAACGCCCGGGCCCGGGCCGAGATTGCCCGGGCCTATCTGGCCCTGGGCGAGACCAAGAATGCCCGCCGCGAGTTCGAGAATGTGCGCAGCATGGGCGTGCCGGCCGAAGTGGGCAGCACCATCGAGCGTTTCCTGGCAGCAGTGGAGCGCCTGGAGGACGAAGCCCGCACCCAGGTCCGCGGCTATCTGGAGCTGGGTCTGGGCATCGACAGCAACGTCAACAGCGGCACCAGCCGCGGCGAGTACGCCATTCCCTTCTTCGGCGGCTGGATGTTCCCGGTCGGCAGCGGCGCCAAGGAAAACGGTGACACCTTCACCAACGTGGCCGGCGGCATCAATTTCCGCACTCCCCTGCAGGCCGGCCTGGCCGTCACCGGTGGTGCCGCCTTCTCCCAGCGCCTCAACAGCAACGATACCGATTTCGACAACGGCAGCTGGGACGCCAATCTGGGCCTGACCAAGGCGGTGGACAAGAACCAGTATTCCCTTGCCCTCCAGGCCAGCACCTTCCGCCTCAACGGCGAGCGCTACCGGGACGCCATGGGCTTCACCGGCCAATGGCAGCACAACTACGACTCCCGCAACCAGGCCAGCCTCTACCTCCAGTACGCCAGCCTCACCTACCCGGGCCAGGCGATCCGCAACACGGACCGTTTCGTCGTCGGCGGCGCCTACGCCCACGCCTTCCGCGAGGGGCAGGTCATCTACGGCGGCGCCTACGTGGGCACCGAGATGGAGAAGAACGAGCTGGCCACCTTCATGGGCCACGACCTGGTGGGCGTGCGCATCGGCGGCCAGATGGACTTGGCCCCGCGCTGGGTCGGCTTTGCCAACGCCAATCTGGAACAGCGCCGCTACCACGGCAGCGACCCCTTCTTCCTCAGCATCCGCCAGGACCTGCAGGCCAATATCAACGTGGGGGCCAATTTCAGTCCCAGCCGGGAATGGCACATCACGCCCCAGTTCAGCTATACCCGCAACGACTCCAACCTGACCCTCAACGATTACCACCGCCAGGTGGTCTCCGTTACCGTCCGTCGCGATTTCTGAAGCAGGTCCCGCCATGCACATCGCCCTCACCTCCCGCCCCTCCCCCCTGCTGCTGGCCCTGGCCGCTGCCTACCCGGGCCTGGCCACGGCTGCTGCCGCCGCCCGGGTCGATTTCGCCGTCGGCAACGTGGTGGCCCTCGGCGCCACCGGCGGCACCCGCCCCCTGAGCAAGGGCGCCGAAGTCCAGCCCGGGGAAACGGTCAGCACCAGGGATGGCCGCGCCCAGCTGCGCTTCTCCGACGGTTCCCTGGTTTCCCTGCAGCCCCAGAGCGACTTCCGGGTGGACAGCTACCGCTACGCCGGCCAGGCGGACGGCAGCGAGCAGGGCTTCTTCAGCCTGCTCAAGGGCGGCATGCGCACCATCACCGGCCTCATCGGGCGCACCAACAAGGATAACTACCGGGTCACCACCAACGTGGCCACCATCGGCATCCGGGGCACCGAGTACTCCATCACCTACGGCGACGGCATCACCGTCTCCACCGGCGAAGGCCAGGTCATGGTGTGCAACGGTGGCGGCTGCCTGCTGCTGTCCAGCGGCGAATCGGCCCTGGTCACCACCCCCACCTCCCAGCCCAGCCGTACCGAAGCCCGTACCAACCTTCCGCCGGCACCGCCCAGCGTCTCGCCCCAGGTGTTTTTCGCCAGCGGCGAGCAGCGTTCCGGCAACGGTACCCCCACCCTCAACTCCCCCCTCCTGCCCAGCGGCGAGGGCTACGACTTCCATTGGGCCGGCGTCAAATCCGGCAACCCCTACATCACCTATTTCAGCGGCACCAATGCGGGCTTCAGCAGCGACGGCAGTCTCAGCACCGTTGCGGTCGGCGTCCTCAACTACAGCGCCCAGGGCAATGCCTTCTATTTCACCGACGGCACCATCGGCTGGGGCCGCTGGAGCAGCGGCGTCCTGACCGGCGACGGCCCGAGTGACCAGGCCCTGAAGGACATCCACTACGTGGTGGGCAAACCCACACCCACCAACGATCCGGTGTTTTCCTCCTCCGGCACCAGCACCTACAACATGCTGGGCTTCACCATGCCCACCTCCACCACCGGCGTGGTCGGCACCCAGGCCGTCACCGGCCAGCTCTCGGTGAATTTCAGCACCTACCAGGTGGGGGTCAACATGACGGTACCCATCGGCGGCAAGACCTACGTCATCACCGATACCGCCTCCTGGTCCTACGGGGTTTTCAGTTCCGGCGGTTTCATTTGTGGCGGCGCCTGCACCAACGGCCAGCTCAGCGGCTTCTTTGCCGGCAGCGGCGCCTCCCACGCCGGTCTGACCTACCAGTTCCTGGACAACCTGCCCGGTACGGACCTGGGCAAGATCAGCGGCGCCGCCGTCTTCAAGAAGTAGTCGGGCGGACGCCGTCAGGCCCCGGCCCATGAGCGACAGCGCCCTGGCTCCCGCCCGGGACCTGCTGGCCCGGGGGGCGCCCCAGGCGGCCCGGGAGTGGCTGCAGGCCAATCCGCCCCGGCCCGGGGATGCCGCCGAACACGCCTTCCTGCTGGGAGTGTGCCAGCTGCAAGCCGGCCAGCCCCGCCTGGCCGTGGCGCCGCTGGAACACTGCCTGGCCCTGGATCCCTCCCACATCAACGCCGCCAACGCCCTGGCCACGGCCCTCCACCTCCAGGGGAACAATGCCCGGGCCTGCCAGGTCCTGCGCCTGTGCCTCGAGTACCGGCCGGCAGCCGGCGAATGCCTGCTCAACCTGGGCCGCCTGCTGGAAATGGACGGCGACCACGCCGGCGCCATGGCCGCCTATGGGCGGGTTCCGGCGGCAACGCCAGCCCTGTCCTTCCCCGCCGGCCTGCGCCACGCCACCCTGCTCTCCCGCATGGGGCAGACGGAAGACGCCCTGGCGCTCCTGCGAACCCTGACACCCGAGCCGGCGGATGAGCTCCGGACCCTGCGGCAACTGCAAGGGGAAATACTGCTGGCAGCCGGCCGAGCCCCGGAGGCCGAGGCCCTGCTGGCCGGCGCCACGGATGCCCGCCAGCAATTGCTGTGGGGCATGGCCCTGGCCGCCCAGGCCCGCTGGGAGCCGGCCCGGACAGCCCTGGGCGAAGCCTGGGAGCGGGCTCCCGGGGAGCGCCGCCACTGGACCAACCCGCTCACCGGCCAGGCCTTCGGCCCCGCCCCCCTGCCCAGCCCGCTGCAGTGTTTTACCGGTTACCACCGCCAGCAGGTGGGCCGGGGAGAGTGGGCACAACGGCAAACCTTCGCCCGGGAAAGCGCCGCCTATCCCCTGGCGCCCACAGCGACGGACTGGCACAGCGCCTTCGCCCTCTTCTCCGCCCCCCTGGCACCGGCTGTCCGGCGCCGTCTGGCCGACCGCTGGGCCGACGCCCTGCTGGCGGCAATGCCTCCGGCCACCACCCTGCCCCAGCCCCGGGCCCGCCATGACGGCACCCTGCGCATCGCCTACCTGTCGCCGGACTTCGGCGACCACGCCATGGGCCATTGCCTGCGCTCCTTCTGCCGGCACCATGACCGCCGTCGCTGCCACATCACCCTCTATGCCGACTCCCGGGACGACGGCAGCGAAGTGCGCCGCCAATTGCGCCGGGAGGCGGATGCCTTCACCGAAGTTTATGGACTCAGCGACGGAGACCTAGAGCAGCGGATGGCCCGGGACGGCATCCAGATCCTGGTGGACCTGGCCGGCTACACCCGGGGCGGCCGCCCCCGCCTGGCGCGGCGCCCCGGCAGCCCGCTCAAGGTGCTGTACCAGGGCTACCCGGGCACCCTCGGCAGGGGCCTGGCCGACTACGCCCTGGTGGACCGGCACGTCTGCCCGCCGGGCAGCGAGGCCCACTGGGCCGAGGCCCTGATCCGGCTGCCGGACAGTTTCTTCCTGCTGGACAGCGAGGCGCCCGCCGTTCCCTTGCTGGAGGCGGCCGAGCTGGGCGCTCCCGCCGCCCCGGTGGTATTCGCCTGTTTCAACCAGACCTGGAAGGTGGATGCCCAGGCCATGGCCCTGTGGCAGGCCGTCCTGGCGGCGGTGCCCGAAGCCGTGCTGTGGCTGCATGCCGAGACGCCGGCCGTGGCCGCGGCGCTCACCCGGCGGGCCGCCGAGGCCGGCATCGGGGCGACCCGGCTGCACTTTTCCCCGGGCACCACCCGGCCCCGTTATCTGGCCCGCTACCGCCACGTCCATGCCGTGCTCGACACGCCCCTCTACCACGGCCACGGCACCGGCGCCGACGCCCTGGGGATGGGCACGCCCGTGCTGTCCCTGCAGGGGGAAGGCTTCCAGGCCCGGGTGGGCGGCAGCCTGGTACGGGCCCTGGGCCTGCCCCAGCTGGCGGCGGAAAGTGCCGAGGCCTATGTGGCCACCGCCATCCGCCTGGGCCGGGACGAGGCCTGGCGGCAGGCCCTGGCCGCCGACATCCGTCGGGGCTGCGCCACGGATGGGCCCCTCGGTACCCGGCGCCGGGTGCGCCAGCTGGAACAGGCCTACGCCAGAATCTGGCAACATCACCGGGCCGGTCTGGCCCCGGCCTCCTGCGCAGTGGAAGGAGGGACCGCAACTGAAGATGAGGAAAAGACAGCATGAGCAGAAACCTGTTTGCCGTCTGGCTGCTGGGCCTGCTGCTGGCGGGCAGTCCAGCGGCAGTGCTGGGGGCAGAAGCCGCCGCCCGGGTCGCCTTTGTCGTCGGCGAGGCCACGGCCAGCCTGCCGGACCAGCCGCCGCGCCAACTCGTCCGCGGCAGCGAAGTGGGGCCTGGCGACAGCATCCGCACCGGCCCCGGCGGCCGGCTGCAGTTGCGCTTTTCCGATGGCAGCCAGCTCTCCCTCAATCCCGGCAGCCTGTTCCGCATCGACGACTACCAGTTTGCAGCCACCACACCCCAGCCGGCCCGGGGCTTCTTCAGTCTGCTGCAGGGCGGTCTGCGCACCATCACCGGCCTCATCGGCAAGGCCCGGCGGGAGGATTACCGCATGCAGACCACGGTGGCCACCATCGGTATCCGGGGCACCGACTACGGCCTGGAATACGCGACGGATGGGGGCCTGGGGGCCACCACCTACAGCGGCCAGATTGAAGTGTGCAACGAGGGCGGCTGCCTGCTGCTGGACGCAGGGGAGAGCGCCCGGGTCAACGACGGCCACAGCCGGCCCGTCCGCAACGGCACGCCGCCGCCCTTGCCCGGCAGCGGGCCGGCCGGAGGCAGTGGCAGTGGTGACAGCGGTTTTGCCGCCAGCGGCGAACGGCGCGGCAGCGGCATCCCCGGCGGCCAGCAGCCCCCGGTCAACGGCGGTCCGTCCACCGCCCCGACGGGCGGCCGCTACTGAGGTACAGGCTGGATCAGCGGGGACGGCGTTCCCAGACCACGAAATCGTAGGCCGGGGCACCGGCGGGGGGGCTGCCGGGACGACGCGAACGCTCCTCCCAGGCATCCGCCTCCAGGGCGGGAAAGAAGGCGTCGGCCCGGGGTTCATCCCGGACCTCGGTGAGATAGAGGCGCCGGGCCAGGGGCAGGGCCTGGGCGTAGAGATCGGCGCCGCCCATGACGAAGACCTCGCCGCCGCCGGCGGCGGCCAGGGCCTCTTCCAGGGAATGGGCGAGGATGGCGCCGGGCGCCAGGTAGTCCCGGTTGCGGCTGACCACCACATTGCGCCGCCCCGGCAGGGGACGGAACTTCTCCGGCAGGGATTCCCAGGTCTTGCGCCCCATGATCACCGGGCGCCCCTGGGTGGTGGCCTTGAAATAGGCCATGTCCTCCGGCAGGCGCCAGAGCAGCTGGTTGTCCAGGCCGATGGCCCGGTTGGCCCCCACCGCCACGATCAGGGCGACGAGCTGGGGAGCCTCGGAGGAAGTGGTCGGTTCAGAGTTGGCCATGGCGACGGCAGTAGGCAATGAGGCCCCGGGTGGAGGCGTCCAGCCCCTCGTCGGGCGTGCCTTCCAGGGCAGGCAGGAGGCGGCCGGCGAGCTTCTTGCCCAGCTCCACCCCCCATTGGTCGAAGGAATTGATGCCCCACACCACCCCCTGGACGAACACCTTGTGCTCGTAGAGGGCGATCAGCAACCCCAGGTGGTAGGGGTCCAGGCGGGGCAGCATCAGGGTGGTGGACGGCTGGTTGCCGGCAAACACCTTGTAGGGCAGGACCGCGGCGATCTCCGCCTCGGCCCAGCCCTCCAGCTCCAGCTCGGCCCGGGCCTCCTGCTCGCTGCGGCCGAAAGCCAGGGCCGAGCTCTGGGCCAGGCAGTTGGCCAGCAGGGGGCCGTTGTGGCCCGGCAGGGGATAGTCGCTGGTGGCGGCGACGATGAAGTCGCTGGGAATGAGCCAGCCGCCCTGGTGCAGCAGCTGGAAGAAGGCATGCTGGCCGTTGATGCCAATCTCGCCCCAGACGATGGGATTGGGATGGCAGGACAGGGGCTTGCCGCTGCGGGTCACCATCTTGCCGTTGCTCTCCATCTCCAGCTGCTGCAGGTAGCCGGGCAGGGTACGCAAAGACTCGTTGTAGGGCAGGATGGCCAGGGTTTCGGCGCCGAGGAAGTTGGTGTTCCAGATGCCCAGCAGGCCCATCAGCACCGGCAGGTTCTGCTCCAGGGGCGCCTTGAGGAAATGCTGGTCCAGGGCCTGGGCGCCGGCCAGGAGCCGCTCGAACTGGGTCATGCCGATGGCCAGGGCCAGGGCCAGGCCCACCGCGGACCACAGGGAATAGCGGCCGCCGACCCAGTCCCACATGGTGAAGATGTTGTCGTGGCCGATGCCGAACAGACCCGCCTCGGCCGGTGCCGCCGTCACCGCCACGAAGTGCCGGGCCAGGGCCGCCGCCTCGTTCTCCGGACCGGCCGCCGCCAGCAGCCAGTCCCGGGCCGTCTCGGCGTTGCGCAGGGTTTCCTGGGTGGTGAAGGTCTTGCTGGCGACGATGAAAAGGGTGGTGCGGGGGTCCAGGGTCTCCAGCAGGGGCGCCAGTTGGGCCCCGTCCAGGTTGGAGACGAAATGCACGTGCAGGGCCGGATGGTCGTAGGCCGACAGGGCCCGGGCCGCCATCTTGGGCCCCAGGTCGGAACCGCCGATGCCCAGGTTCACCACATGGCGGATGGCCTCGCCGGAGTAACCGCGCCACAGGCCGCTGCGCACCCGCTCGGAAAACTGCCGCATCTGGGCCCGCACCGCCCGCACCTCGGGCATGACGTCCTTGGCCGCGCTGGGGAAGGGGCCGGTGCCGAGGAAACGCAGGGCCGGATGCAGCACCGCCCGCTGTTCGCTGACGTTGATGCGCTCGCCGGCGAACATGCGATCGCGCCAGCCTTCCACATCCGCCGCCCGGGCCAGGTCGGTGAGCAGCCCCAGGGTCTCGGGAGTGATGCGCTGCTTGGAAAAATCGGCGAGAAAATCGCCGAGGCGGAAGGAAAGCTTCTCGAAGCGGGCCGGTTCCCGGGCGAACAATTCCCGCAGGTGGTGCGAACGAAGCTGCTCCCGGTGGGCCAGGAGGGCCTGCCAGGGCGCGGTGCGGGTGATGTCCATGGGCATGGGCGGTATTCCCGGTCAGACGGCGATGGGCGCAGCGATGGAGGGATGGGGATCGTAGCCTTCCAGGGCGATGTCCTCGAAGCGGAAGGCGAACAGGTCCTTCACCTCGGGATTGAGCACCAGCTTGGGCAGGGGACGGAAATCCCGGGACAGCTGCAGGCGCGCCTGGTCCAGGTGGTTGCTGTAGAGGTGGGCATCGCCCAGGGTGTGCACGAAATCGCCGACCTGGTAGCCGCAGACCTGGGCGATCATGTGGGTCAGCAGGGCGTAGGAGGCAATGTTGAAGGGCACGCCGAGGAAGATGTCGGCACTGCGCTGGTACAGCTGGCAGGACAGCTTGCCGTCGGCCACGTAGAACTGGAACAGGCAGTGGCAGGGCGGCAGAGCCATGGAATCCACGTCCCCCGGGTTCCAGGCGGAAACCACGTGGCGGCGGGAATCCGGGTTCTTCTTCAGGTTTTCCACCAGCTGGCCCACCTGGTCGATGAGACGCCCGTCCGGCGTCTCCCAGCGGCGCCACTGCTTGCCGTACACCGGCCCCAGGTCGCCGTTGGCATCGGCCCACTCGTCCCAGATGGAGACGCCGTTGTCCTTGAGGTAGCGGATGTTGGTGTCGCCCTGCAGGAACCACAGCAGTTCGTGGATGATAGAACGCAGGTGCAGCTTCTTGGTGGTCATGACGGGGAAGCCGTCCGCCAGGTTGAAACGCATCTGCCAGCCGAAGACGGAACGGGTGCCCGTGCCGGTGCGGTCGGTCTTGACGTGGCCGTGCTCGAGCACGTGGCGCATGAGGTCGTGGTACTGCTGCATGGAGAGGGGCTCCGCTACTTTTTTATCGCTGGCATTGTAGCCGTTTGCCCCCGTCCCGCCCATGGCGGCGACGGGCGGGGCCGTTGACGGAGACCCCGCCGCCGCCAACGCCTGGGGGACAGTTCGCAGCATGGGAAAAATGACGTAAGCTTGGCTCCGGAGCTGCCGGCACAGGCGGACCCGTCCATGGAGGCGGCGACAGGACCGCCAATATCGCTGGAACGACTTCAACGGGGAACATCGTGATTCTGAGCCTCTTTTCCGCCAAGCCGGAGCACCCCCTGGCCGACGCCAAGGAACTGCGCCGCGCCATCGCCGAACTGCCCCTGGACAATGCCTTCAAGGCGGTGGACGAGGTGCTGGCCTGGTTCGAGTCCCTGCTCAGCGCCGAAGGCTTCAAACCCGAGCAGCTGTTCGACACCGTGCGCCAGCTGGACGAAGCGGCCCAGCCCCACCTGCGCCGCCTGACCCGGGACTACCTGCACTCCCCCCGCCTCTCCAAGACCGAGGAGCGGCGCCTGTGGACCGCCAGCACCGCCTTCTGGGACCTGCTGGCACGGCTCTACGAACAATCCCTGGCGCGCTACCGCGGCAAGGAGAAGGGGGCTGACGCCCTCAAGCCCCACCTGCCCCTGATCCACGCCCGCCTCATCCTGGCCTACGGCAACCAGCTGAAGTGGCGCCAGTACCACTACGGCCCGGTGGAAGGCGACATCTGGCTGCGCCTGGGCCAGGCCTATCTGGCGGCGGAAAGCGAAGGCGTCGCCGGGCGCCTGCTGCTGCTCTATCCGGGGCAGAGCAGTTCCTCCTCCGCCACCCTGGAATACCTGAAGGTGCTCATGTTCCACGCCTCCTCCATGGACAGCCTGCTGCCCGCGGAGATCGAACTGGCGGAAAGGCTGATCGGCCATTGCCTGCCCCTGTTCGTGTTCGGCAGCCGCTCCGGTCCCGAAAGCGTGTACTGGATCGACCCGGCCCAGCCCCTGCCGCCCGTACGCCTCACCCGGGAGCCCCAGGCGGCGCCGACCCTGCGCTTCTTCGCCCCGGGCAACGCGCCCCAGACCCTGGCCGAACTGATCCGCAGCGTCGAACTGGGCACCGTGCCGGAAGAGGTGAATCTGGGGGGCCAGTATCCGGCCCGCATGATCCTGCCGGTGCTGCACCATCTGGCCATGCACTGGGCGCCGACCCCGCCCTTGCGGGAACACCGGCGGCACCAGGTGAAATCTCTGCTCACCGTGGTCAACGGTTTCGAGGCGGCCTTCCAGGTCTTTTCCGGCAAGCCGGACGGGGACGGAGCGGCGGAAAGCTGGATCGCCGACAACGTCAGTCTGGGCGGCTTCGGCGCCCTGGTGCCGAACCTGCGCGGCGACTGGCTGCGCATCGGCGCCCTCCTGGCCATGCAGCCGGAAGGCGGCAGCAACTGGCTGCTCGGCGTGGTGCGGCGCTACGGCCGGGAATCGGATACCCAGGCCGCGGTCGGCATCCAGACCCTGGCGCGCCAGGCCCTGGCGGTGGAGCTGCGGCCCCGCAGCACCTCGGCCTACGCCCTGGCGGCGGGCATTCCGGGGATGCTGCTGCGGGACGGCATGGAAGAAGGGGAAGTGCGGGTGGTAATGCCGCCAGCCAGCTTCGACGTGCGGGAAAACCTGGAGTGCGAAGCCGAAGGCCGGCACCTGCTGCTGACCCCCATGGACATCCAGGAAAGCGGCAGCGATTACGAAATCGCCCGCTACCGGGAACTGCGCAGCGACAACTGAAGGCCGACTCAGGCGGCCGGCGGGCGCCGCGCCGACTTGGGACGGAAGGCCGCCACCACGGATTCCCGGGTTTCCACATAGGGCCCGCCGATGAGGTCCAGGCAGTAGGGCACGGCAGCGAAAATGCCGGGCACCAGTACCTTGCCCTCCCCGTCCTTCACCCCTTCCAGGGTTTCCTGGATGGACTTGGGCTGGCCCGGCAGATTGAGGATCAGGGCCTGCTTGCGGATCACCCCCACCTGGCGCGAGAGAATGGCGGTCGGCACGAACTGCAGGCCGATCTGCCGCATCTGCTCGCCGAAACCGGGCATGACCTTGTCCGCCACCGCCAGGGTGGCTTCCGGCGTCACATCCCGGGGCGCCGGACCGGTGCCGCCGGTGGTCAGCACCAGATGGCAGCCTTCGTCGTCCACCAGTTCCATGAGGGTGGCCTCGATGCCCGGCTGGTCGTCGGCGATGAGACGCGACTCTTCCTCCCAGGGGGTCAGCAACACCCCGTCCAGCCACTGGCGCAGGGCCGGCAGGCCCTTGTCCTCATAGACGCCGCTGGATGCCCGGTCGCTGATGGAGACCAGGCCGACGCGCAGGGGCCTCTGGCTCATGCTTCCTCCCCGGCATCATCCCCGGTGGCTGCGGCAGCGCCGCCCTCCTCCAGTTCCTTCAGCACCTGGAAGATGGCGCGGTAGCTCTTCGGCGGCTTGTTCTGTTCCTGCTCCTTGAGGGCGCTGCGGCGCAGCTGGCGCAGGTGGGTGAGATCGGCCTGGGGCCAGTGGGCGGCGATGTCGGCCAGGGCCACGGCCTCGTTTTCCAGGAGCAGGGTGCGCAGACGCTCGCGCCGGTGCAGCTTGGCGTTCTCCGCGGCGGAGGCGCCATTGACCACGTCCAGGGCGGCCTGGATCGGCTCCGGGTCCACATCCCGCATCAGCTTGCCGATGTACTGCAGCTGCCGGCGCTGGGCCTCCCGCTTGGGCAGGCGCTGGTATTCGAGCAGGGCGCCGCTGAGGGTCTCGGACAGTTCGACCTTGCCCAGCAGGCGCTTGAGACGGTCCGGCGGCAGTTCCACCAGGGCGCGTCCCAGGTCCTGCTTGTCCTGCATGGCTTGTTTGCGTTTTGTCTTGCTGACGGGCTCGCCGTCCAGGGGGTCCAGTTCTTCCATGATTCCTTGTACTTCTCGGCAGGGGTGGGCGGTGGGGGCTGCTATGATAGCGATTTTACCCCTCTGTCTCGCTGTTCATGGCCAAGAAAGCTCTCCCCAAGCCCTCCCGTACCACCGCTGCAGCCACTTCCGGCCGCTTCTCCCTGCCCCAGGCCGACCTGCTGCAACTGGCCCGGGACACCGTGGCCCTGGCCACCCGGGGCGGCGCCTCCGCAGCCGAGGTGGATGTCTCCGAGGGCTTCGGCCAGTCGGTCAGCGTCCGCCAGGGCGAGGTGGAAACCATCGAATACAACCGGGACAAAGGCATCGGCGTCACGGTGTACCTGGGCCAGCGCAAGGGCTACGCCTCCACCAGCGACTTTTCCCGCCAGGCCCTGGCCCAGACCGTGGATGCGGCCCTGGCCATCGCCCGCTACACCGCCGAGGACCCCTGCGCCGGCCTGCCGGAAAAGGCCCTGCTGGCCAAGCAGTGGCAGGATCCCCAGCTTTACTATCCCTGGCAGCTGAGCGTGGAGGGCGCCATCGACCTGGCCCGCCGCTGCGAGGATGCGGCCTTCGCCGTCAGTCCCCTGGTGAAAAACTCCGAGGGCGCCACCGTCTCCCTGCAGGAAGGCCAGTTCGCCACCGCCAACAGCCTGGGCTTTGCCGGCGGCTACCCCAGCTCCCGCCACTACATTGCCTGCTCCGTCATCGCCGGCAAGAAGGGGCGCAATGCGGAAATGCAGCGGGACGACTGGTATTCCACCCACCGGGACCCGGCGGACTTCCCCGCCCCCGAGAGCATCGGCGACTACGCCGCCCGCCGCGCCCTGTCCCGCCTGGGCGGGCGCAAGGTGAAGACCTGCGAGGTGCCGGTGATCTTCGAGGCCCCCATCGCCAGCGGCCTGCTCGGCAACTTCGTCTATGCCGCCAGCGGCGGCAGCCTCTACCGCAAGGCCAGCTTCCTGGTGGACAGCCTGGGCAAGCGCATCTTCGCCCCCGGCATCAACATCAGCGAGCGCCCCGACCTGCCCAAGGGCCTGGCCTCCGGCCCCTTCGACAACGACGGCGTCGCCACCCGCTCGCGCCAGGTGGTGAGCGACGGTGTGCTCAACGGCTATTTCCTCAGCGTCTATACCGCCCGCAAGCTGGGCATGACCACCACCGGCAACGCCGGCGGCTGCCACAACCTGGTGCTGGAGCCGGGCCGGGAAGACCTGGCCGGCCTCATCCGCCAGGTCAAGCGCGGCCTGCTGGTCACCGAACTGCTGGGGCAGGGGGTGAACTACGTCAATGGGGACTACTCCCGGGGTGCCGCCGGCTACTGGATCGAGAATGGCGAAATCGCCTATCCGGTGGAGGAAATCACCATCGCCGGCAACCTCAAGGAGATGTTCATGAACATCGCCGGGGTCGGCAACGACGTGGTGGTGCGCGGCTCCAAGCAGACGGGTTCCATTCTCATCCAGCGGATGACTGTCGCGGGCGCCTGACCCCGGGCGAAAGCCGCTTCCAGCAAGCTCTTCCAGCCGGTCCGGATTAGGGTAATCCCTATTGCCGGACCGCTTCGGGCCGTCGCTATAATGCGTCGGCTGCAACACACCGAACAATCCCTGGAGGAGACAAAATGGAACGTCGTTCCTTTCTCAAAAAAGCTGGTGTCGGCATTGCTGCCGGCGCTGCTGCCACTACCGTATCTGCACCCGCAATCGCCCAAACCCAGCCCACCATCAAGTGGCGTCTGACCTCCAGCTTCCCCAAGAGCCTGGACACCCTCTACGGTGGCGCCGAAGTTCTGGCCAACCGCCTGCGCGCCATGACCAACGGCAAGTTCGACATCCGCGTCTTCGCCGGCGGTGAAATCGTCCCCGGCCTGCAGGCCCTGGACGCCGTGCAGCAGGGCACCGTCGAGTGCTGTCACACCGCCCCCTACTACTACGTGGGCAAGGACAAGACCTTCGCCCTGGGCTGCTCCATCCCCTTCGGCATGAACGCCCGCCAGATGAACGCCTGGGTGTACTACGGCGGTGGCCAGAAGCTGCTGGACGAGTTCTACGCCAACTACAACATCGTCTCCTTCATGGGCGGCAACAGCGGGACCCAGATGGGCGGCTGGTTCCGCAAGGAAATCAAGAATCTGGGCGACATCAAGGGCCTCAAGATGCGCGTCGCCGGCCTCGGCGGCACCGTCTTCGAGCGCCTCGGCGCCGTGCCCCAGCAGATCGCCGGCGGCGACATCTATCCCGCCCTGGAAAAGGGCACCATCGACGCCGCCGAATGGGTCGGCCCCTACGATGACGAGAAGCTGGGCTTCTTCAAGGTCGCCAAGAACTACTACTACCCGGGCTGGTGGGAGCCGGGTCCCGCCTTCTCCTTCTATGTGAACAAGAAGGAATGGGACAAGCTGCCCAAGGAATACCAGGAGGCCTTCCAGGCCGCCGCCTACGAGGCCAACGTCACCATGCTGGCCGAGTACGACCACAAGAACCCGCCGGCCCTCTCCCGCCTGCTGTCCCAGGGCGTGAAGCTGCAGAAGTACTCCGACGAGATCATGAACGCCGCCTACAAGGCCGCCATGGAAATCTACGCCGAAGAATCTGCCAAGAACCCGGCCTTCAAGAAGATCTACACCGAGTACGACAAGTACCGGAAGACCCAGAACGCCTGGTTCAGCGTGGCCGACACCACCATGGACCGGTTCCTGCAGACCCACAAGTAAGGTAAGCTCGACGCAGTAACAGGAGTGCCCCAGCCATCGACACGACGGCTGGGGCATTTGCACATGTATCCCCTTTGCTGTTTTCATCGCTGGCAGCGGTGAGGTTCAGCCGCCCGGCTTTCGCAACATCAGTTAGGCAACAAAAATAAGGAGACAAACCATGGATCGTCGCAAATTCCTGAAAAATGCCGGCGTCGCTGCCGGTGCCGGCGTGGCCACCACCGTCGCGGCTCCCGCCATCGCCCAATCCCAGCCCACCATCAAGTGGCGCCTGACCTCCAGCTTCCCCAAGAGTCTCGACACCATCTACGGCGGCGCCGACGTGCTGGCCAACCGCCTGCGCGCCATGACCGGCGGCAAGTTCGACATCCGCGTCTTTGCCGGCGGCGAGATCGTCCCCGGCCTGCAGGCCCTGGACGCCGTGCAGCAGGGCACCGTCGAGATGTGCCACACCTGTTCCTACTACTACGTGGGCAAGGACAAGACCTTCGGCTTCGGCACCTCCGTGCCCTTCGGCATGAACCCGCGCCAGATGAATGCCTGGATCTACTACGGCGGCGGCCAGAAGCTGCTGGACGAGTTCTACGCCAACTACAACGTGGTGTCCTTCGCCGGCGGCAACACCGGAACCCAGATGGGCGGCTGGTTCCGCAAGGAAATCAAGACTCTGGATGACGTCAAGGGCCTCAAGATGCGCATCGCCGGCCTCGGCGGCGCCGTCTTCGAACGCCTCGGCGCCGTGCCCCAGCAAATCGCCGGCAGCGACATCTATCCCGCCCTGGAAAAGGGCACCATCGACGCCGCCGAATGGGTCGGCCCCTACGACGACGAAAAGCTGGGCTTCTTCAAGGTCGCCAAAAACTACTACTACCCGGGCTGGTGGGAACCGGGCCCCACCATCCACTTCTTCGTGAACAAGAAGGAATGGGACAAGCTGCCCAAGGAATACCAGGAGGCCTTCCAGGCCGCCGCCTACGAGGCCAACGTCACCATGCTGGCCGAGTATGACCACAAGAACCCCACCGCCCTCTCCCGCCTGCTGTCCCAGGGCGTGAAGCTGCAGAAGTATCCGGATGCGGTGCTGGAAGCCGCCTACAAGGCCGCCATGGACCTGTACACCGAGGAATCGGCGAAGAACCCGGCCTTCAAGAAGGTGTGGACCGAGTACGACAAATACCGCCGTACCCAGAACGCCTGGTTCAGCGTGGCCGACACCACCATGGACCGCTTCCTGCAGAGCCACAAGTAAGCCCGGGCATCGCCCGCAAAAAAGCCGCCGGTGATCCGGCGGCTTTTTTTATGTCCTAGCTAGACGGACGGGAGCCTCAGGCATCCACCCAGTCGATGATGCTGCGCCACTGCTCCAGGTCCTTCTCGGCCCGGGCCGGGGTCAGGTCGAACAGGGTGGCCCCCTGGGCCGCCGCCTGGACGTAGAGCTGGGTGTCCCGCAGATAGGCGAGGATGGGCAGGTCGTAGGCGGCGAAGAAGCGCTCCAGTTCCCCCGCCGCCCGGGTCCGGGCATCCACCCGCATGCCCACCACCGCCACCTGCAGCTCCCCCTTGCGCACGGCCTTCTCGGCCAGCAGGGTGTCGAGGAAGTGGCGCGCCGCCAGGATGTCGAAGAGGGAGGGCTGCACCGGCACCAGCACGTGGGTGACCTGTTTCAGGGTGCGGTCCAGGGCCTTGCCGTGGAAGCCGGCGGGCGTATCCAGTACCGCATGGGTAGTGCCCTTGGGCGGCCGGGCCGGCTCGTCGTGCTTCAGTTCCCAGCTGCGGATGGCGGGCAAAAAGCCGGGGCGCAGAGCCAGCCACTCCCGGGAGGACTGCTGCCGGTCCAGGTCGCCCAGCATCACGGGCTTGCCGGACTGGGCCAGATAGCCGGCCAGGTTGGTGGCCAGGGTGCTCTTGCCGGCGCCGCCCTTGGGGTTGGCGATCAGGTAAGCCTTCATCTAGGGGGTTTCCTCCACGTTTGCATGTCGCGCCAGCCGCTCCAGGGTGTGGCGCACCAGTTCGATGTGTTCCCGCAGGGTATAGAGCAGGTCCGAATAGGCCAGGGGGATATTACGCCGATAGGCCTCGTCCTCGATACGGTCGAGGCGGTCCAGGTATTCCAGCTTGCGGCCCGGATCATAGCTTTCCTTCAGCTCGTTCTCGAGGAACTTGAGGTCGCCGTAGCAGCGGAAAATCTTGGAGCGGATGCGCCAGCTGTAGATGGAGGGCGCCACCTTGAGCAGGGGCAGCAGCAGGGCGAAGATGGGCAACAGCAGCACCACCAGCCGGTCCACCAGGATCGCCGCCCAGAAGGGCAGATAGCGCTGCAGCAGGGGCGGGCCGGACTTGTAGTAGCGCTCCGCCGTGTCGGCCACCGGCAGGCTCTGGTCCCGTACCGCCGGGAAATCGCCGCGGCGCTGGAAGAAGCCGGCCTTGCCGTGCACTTCGCTGGCCGCCTGCAACAGCAGGGACTGGATGGCCGGATGCAGGCTGTCATGCACCACCAGATTGGCGGTGGCCGCCAGCAGGGTGGTGTCGTGGGGCGGGAAGTTGCGCACCAGGTCCACCGCTCCTTCCGGCAGGACGATCTTCGACAGGTAGGGGAAGCGCCGGGTGTAGGCCTCGGCCTGGGCGAAGTTCATCACCTTGATGCCGGGGGAGCGCAGCAGCACCTGCACCACCGGCGCCTCCGGCGCGGCGATGACGAAGGCGGCATCGAGGCGGCCCTGCTGCAGTTCTTCGGCCGCCTTGAGGCCGCCCAGGGACAGCAGGTGCTTGCCGTCCACCGGCACCTCGTTGGCCGCCAGCAGTTGCAGGGCCAGGCCCCGGATGCCGCTGCCCTCGGCGCCGACGGCGATGCGCTTGCCGGCCAGCTGGTGCAGGCGCTCCAGTTCCCGCTCGCTGCGGTAGAAGACCCACACCGGCTCGTAGTACATGCTGCCCAGGGAGGACAGGGGCAGGGCCTCGTCCTCCTCCAGGTAGTCCGGCCGGGGCGCCTCGACGCCGCCCTGGACCAGGGCGATCTCCACGTCGCTGTCCTTGTCCAGCAGGCGCTGCAGGTTCTCGGCGGAACCGTTGGAGGTGCGCACCTCCAGGGTGATGCCGTTACGCGCCAGGATTTCCGCATACTTCTTGCCGAAGGCGTAGTAGGCGCCGCTGTCGGCCCCGGCGGACATGACCACGTGCCGTGGCGGCGCCGGCTGGATGAACTGGACGGCGACGACGAAACCCAGGGCCACCACCAGCACGATGGGCCAGGCCGTAGCCAGGAGGTCCCGCAGGGAGAGCAGGCTGTTGCGAACTTTGGCGCCCATGGACGACCTTTCCGTTTAAGGCAGCAGCACCGTGGAGCCGGTGGTCTGCCGGCCTTCCAGGGCGATGTGGGCGGCAGCGGCCTGCTGCAGGGGGAAGCGCTGGTGCACCTCGATCTTCACCTGGCCGCTGGTGACCACGCCCAGCAGCTCCGTCGCCAGGGCCTCCAGGTCGGCGCGGCGGGCGGTGTAGTGCATCAGGGTGGGGCGGGTGAAGAAGAGGGAGCCCTTCTGGGACAGCAGCAGGGGATCGATCAGACCCACCGGGCCGGAGGCGTTGCCGAAGCTGACCATGGTGCCCAGGGGCCGCAGGCTGTCCAGGGAGCCGGTGAAGGTGTCCTTGCCGATGCCGTCGTAGACCACCGGCACGCCTTCACCACCGGTGATGTCCCGCACCCGCCGGGCGAAGTCCTCCCGGGTGTAGAGGATGGGGTGGTCGCAGCCGTGGGCCCGGGCCAGCTCGGCCTTGGCCTCGGTGGAAACGGTGCCGATGACGGTGGCCCCCAGGGCCTTGGCCCACTGGCAGGCGATGAGGCCGACGCCGCCGGCGGCGGCGTGGATCAGCACGGTGTCGCCTTTCTGCACCCGGTAGGTGCGACGCAGCAGGTAGGCGGCGGTGAGGCCCTGCAGCATCATGGCGGCGCCGGTCTCGAAGGAGAGGCTGTCCGGCAGGCGGATGAGGCGGTCGGCGGGAATCAGGCGGGCCTCGCTGTAGGCCCCCAGGGGACCGCCGGCATAGGCCACCCGGTCGCCCACCTGCAGGTGGGTGACGCCGGGGCCCAGGGCTTCCACCGTGCCGGCGCCTTCGAGGCCGATGCCGGAGGGCAGGGGCACGGGATAGAGGCCGCTGCGATGGTAGGTGTCGATGAAATTGAGACCGACGGCGGCATGGCGCACCCGGACTTCGCCGGGGCCGGGCTCGCCGACGCCGACCTCTTCCCACTGCAGCACTTCGGGGCCGCCGGTGCGGTGAAAGCGGATGGCATGGGTCATTTTTTGTCTCCTTTTGTATTCTGCTGGGGGTGCGTCACTATACCGCCGCTCCCCGGCGGTGCGAATGGCCCCGATTGGCCTTAATATTGGCGCCATGACCAATATCCACCACACCGTTCTCGGCCGCCTGCTGCTCGCCTGGGCCCTGGTTTCCCTGCTCCTGGGCGGCAGCGCCTGGTATGTGGCGACGGAGCGCATCGACGATGCGGTGGTGGCCCTGGCCCAGGCCGAATCGGCCCGCTTCCAGGCGGCCGAGCTGGAGGCGGCGGAAATGTCGGCCCAGCAGCTGGATTTCCTGCGGCAGCGGGCCCTGGGCTTCGTCCGCGACCATTTCGTGGTGATCGAGCTGTATGACCGGGAACGGCGCAAGGTGGTGGAGGCGGTCAATCCGGCCCACCAGGACATCGAGGCCGGGCTCAAGGGCAGCGCCCA
This sequence comes from Azospira sp. MPR-LB4, assembly GCF_058809525.1. Lineage (NCBI taxonomy): Bacteria > Pseudomonadati > Pseudomonadota > Betaproteobacteria > Rhodocyclales > Rhodocyclaceae > Azospira > Azospira sp. MPR-LB4. Next base: position 2,796,406 of record NZ_CM179521.1, on the reverse strand, counting down.
CGCCTTCCCCATGGACGGCAAACACCATTACGAGAAACACACCATCCTCAACAACACGGTGGTGCAGGTGCTGGTGCCGATCCTGGACCGGGAGCGCAACATCGCCGGCTACTTCGAAGGCGTCTTCCTGGTCTCGCCGGAAGAGGAGGCCCGCCTGCGCCGGGACCTCAACCTGATCCTGGGCCTGGTGCTGGCCGCCGCCCTCATCACCACGGTGGTGCTGTACCCGGTGATCCTTTCCCTCAACCGCAACGTGCTGCGCTTCTCCCGGGAGGTGCTGCGGGGCAACCTGGAAATGGCCTCGGTCCTGGGCGCCGCCATCGCCCAGCGGGATTCGGACACCAGCATCCACAACTACCGGGTGGCGCTCTACGCCTGCCGCCTGGGCGAGGTCACGGGGGTGGAGGGCGACGCCATGCGGGCCCTCATCATCGGCGCCTTCCTGCACGACGTGGGCAAAATCGGCATCAGCGACAACATCCTGCTCAAGCCGGGCAAGCTGGATGCGGAGGAATTCCGCATCATGCAGACCCACGTCTCCCTCGGCGTACACATCATCGCCCCCTCCCCCTGGCTGCAGGCGGCCCGGGAGGTGGTGCAGTTCCATCACGAGAAGTACGACGGCAGCGGCTACCTGCAGGGATTGAAGGGCGAGGAGATCCCCCTCAACGCCCGCATTTTCGCGGTGGTGGACGTCTTCGACGCCCTCACCTCCCGCCGCCCCTACAAGGAACCCATGACTTGCGAAGCGGCCCTGGCCATCCTGCACAAGGATGCGGGCAGCCACTTCGATCCCCGGCTGGTGGCCGCTTTCGCCCCGGTGGCGGCGCCCCTCCACGCCGAACTGTCGCGCCTCGACGAAGGGGCCATCCAGGCCCTGCTGGAAGAGCGCATCAGCCGCTACTTCTTCGCCGCCTTCCTCGCCCGGGAATAAGTCCCGCCGCAGCCCTTGCCCGGGAGGCAGGCGGGACCAGCCTCCCGGCATGGCCATGCCTGCAACACCCGTCCCTATTACCCCTCAGGGCACACCGCCGCAACAGCGGCGTCCCATCTGCCCGGCAAGCCGGGCCTCAAACCCATCCTAGAGCGGCGTCAGCTTGGCGAATTCCAGGGCCAGCCACTTCATGCCGGCAGAACCGAAATTGACCTGGACCCGGGCATCGGCGCCCCGGCCCTCGGTGGCGACGATGACCCCCTGGCCGAACTTGGCGTGGCTGACGTTCTGCCCCACCCGCAGCCCGGCGGGAGCGGCGCTTTCGTAGGCCGTCACCGGTGCCGCCGCCCGGGGGCTGCGGCTGTAGCTGTTGTCGTAGGCCGGGGTGCTGCGGGCATTGACCCGCAGCAGCAGTTCCTGGGGCAGTTCGTCGAGGAAGGCGGAGGGCACGCAGTAGCGGGTCTGGCCGTGCAGCATGCGGGTCTGGGCGTGGGACATGTAGAGCCGCTGGCGGGCCCGGGTGATGGCCACGTACATGAGGCGCCGCTCTTCCTCCTCGCCGGACTTTTCCATGACGGAGTTTTCGTGGGGAAAGAGACCCTGCTCCAGGCCGGAGATGAAGACCACGTCGAACTCCAGGCCCTTGGCCGCGTGCACCGTCATCAGCTGCACCGCCTCCTGGCCGTCGCCGGCCTGGTGGTCGCCGGCCTCCAGGCTGGCGTGGGCGAGGAAGGAGGCCAGGGGCGACGGCAGGGGCGCATCGGGGGTGGCCGGATCGGGCACCGGCATGGCCCCCTCTTCGGCGATGAAGCTGGCGGCGGCGTTGATCAGTTCGTCCAGGTTCTCCAGCCGCTCCTGGCCTTCCTTCTCGCCCAGGTAGTGCTGGCGCAGGCCGCTACGTTCGATGATGTGTTCCACCACTTCGGGCAGGGGCAGGTTTTCCGTCTCCCGCCGCAGCTCCTCGATGAGGCGGATGAAGGCGCCGACGGCGGCCCCGGCCTTGCCGGTGAGGCTGGCGGCGGCGTTGTAGAGGGGCGAGTTGGAACGGTGGGCCGCTTCCTGGAGGTTTTCCAGGCTGCGGGCGCCGATGCCCCGGGTGGGGAAATTCACCACCCGCAGGAAGGCGGTGTCGTCGTCCGGATTGGCCAGGAGGCGCAGGTAGGCCAGGGCGTGCTTGATTTCCTGGCGCTCGAAGAAGCGCAGGCCGCCGTACACCTTGTAGGCCACGCCCTTGGTGAACAGCTCGTGCTCCAGCACCCGGGACTGGGCGTTGGAGCGGTAGAGGAAGGCGATCTGGTCCCGGGAGATGCCCTCCCGGATCAGTTCCCGGGCCTCGTCCACGATCCAGCGGGCCTCGTCCAGGTCGGAGAAGCCCTCGAACACCCGGATCGGCTCGCCGGCACCCTGGTCGGTCCACAGGTTCTTGCCCAGGCGGCCCTGGTTGTTCTTGATGAGGGCGTTGGCCGCATCCAGGATGTTGCCGTGGGAACGGTAGTTCTGCTCCAGGCGGATGACGTTCTGCACCCCGAATTCCCGCTCGAAGTCCCGCATATTGCCCACCTCGGCGCCGCGGAAGGCATAGATGGACTGGTCGTCGTCGCCCACGGCGAACACCGCCGCGCCCTGGGGCGCGCCGGCGCTGCCGTCGTGACCGGCCAGGAGCTTCAACCAGGCGTACTGCAGACGGTTGGTGTCCTGGAACTCGTCCACCAGGATGTGGCGGAAGCGCTCCTGGTAATGGCGACGCAGGGGCTCGTTGCGCGACAGCAGCTCGTAGGTGCGCAGCAGCAGTTCGGCAAAATCCACCACCCCTTCACGCTGGCACTGGCCCTCGTACTCGGCCCACAACTCCACCCGGCGGCGGGTGTAGTCGTCCCACACCTCGGCCTGGGCCGGGCGCAGGCCCTGGTCCTTGTGGGCGTTGATGAAGTGCATCAGCTCCCGGGGCGGGAACTTCTCGTCGTCCACGTTGAGGTTCTTCAGGAGACGCTTGATGGCGGAGAGCTGGTCGGCGGAATCGAGGATCTGGAACAGGGAGGGCAGCCCGGCCTCCTTGTGGTGGGCCCGCAGCAAGCGGTTGCACAGGCCGTGGAAGGTGCCGATCCACATGCCCCGGGTGTTGATGGGCAGCATGGCCGAGAGGCGGGCCAGCATCTCCTTGGCCGCCTTGTTGGTGAAGGTCACCGCCAGCACCGCGTGGGGCCCCATCTGGCCGGTGGAAATGAGCCAGGCGATGCGGGTGGTGAGCACCCGGGTCTTGCCCGAACCGGCGCCGGCCAGGATCAGGGCATGCTGGGGCGGCAGGGTCACGGCCTGGAGTTGTTCTGGATTGAGATTGGCAAGCAGGTCGGACATGGGGACGGGAAGCCGCGGGCAGGGGCGCGGACGCAGGTTAAGGTCAGGCCGGGATTATAGCCCCGCCGGGGCCGGGGAACTTTTTGGTGCGCCGCACCATCCAATCTTCCGGATGCTACGGGTAAACCACAAATGATCGCCGGAACATCTGAGATATAATCGATATTGCAATGCAACATAAAACAGTCACCAAGCCCACAAGGCCGCGGACGGACTGCATTGGTTACCGCCAAGTTTGAAAGGAAACAGCATGAACAACCCGAAGATTCTGCCCTGGATCGCCCGCAAAGCCGGCATCACCGAAACCATGGCCACCAAGCTGTGGCAACGCGCCGTCGAGGAAGCGAAGACCGCCTGTGGCTGCACCGAGGGTTCCGAGTTTCACCGCCACAGCATCGAGCGCTTTCTCGATCTGGTGGAAGCCCGCGCCGGCGGCACCGTGCGCCAGCCCTACAGCAACAGCACCGCCCAGGTCAGCTGGATCTGGCGCCACCAGGGCCGCATGGCCATGTTCGGCCTGATGGCTGCGGAAAACGCCGCCAAGTTCTGGCAGGACACCTGGAAGAACGTGTTCACCCCCGACCTGCACAAGCGCAAGGTCGGCTGTTGAGCCCAGGCGGCCGCCCAGGCCGCCTGATCGGACCACCCGGGGCCAAGCCGCCCCGGCGGCTCCTTACCCCCTGGATTTCCCCTCGCCTGCTCGATTCCCGCCTTCAGCGGGAGACGGCCCCGGGCGCCACGCCCAGCTCCGCCGCCAGACGACCCGCCATCTGCCGCGCCTCTTCCCGGCCGGCGAAGCCCCCCACCCGCAGCACATAGACGTAGCCCTCCTCCCCGGCCCCATCGTGACGCGGACGAATCCGCGCCGGATAGCCGGCCTCCCGCAGCTGGTCGTACAACGCCAGGGCCTCGGCCTGGGTCGCCACCGGCGGCAGGTTGACGCCCCAGGCGCCGCCACGGCGCAGGACGCCGGCCCCGGCCTGGATTTCCGTTTCCGCCGCCCACTTCTCCACCTGCGCCGCCTCGACGCTGGCCACCGCACCGGGCGCCTGGTCCCGCAGGGCGCTGGCGAAGGCCAGAGGCTCGCTCAAGGCCATGGGTTCGCCCAGGGGATGGGTGACCACGATATGGCCTTCGAGCAGGCAGATCAGGTCCTTGTCCTCGGCGGACTTGCCCCACAGGTCGGTGCCGCGGATGCCGGCGGTCAGGGTGGCGGCGCGGACGTTGATGGCCCGCCCCGTCAGGCGCTGGGGAAAGAGGCCGGTGGTGAAGCGGAAGGCGCCCCGCAGCACGTCCAGGGCCGCCGTATAGACGCCCCCCGGGCGCTGGCCGATGGCGTTGAGATGGAGCTGGGCGTTTTCCCCCAGCTTGACGCCGCTGCCTTCGGGCAGCTGGATCAGCACCCGGGAGCCGCTGCCGGTGACGATCCTGTCCCGGTTGGCGAGGGACTGGCCCGGCACCAGGGGCCGGCGCTCGCCGCTGCGCTCCAGCCAGGCCGGCGCCTGCACGGCCTCCACCACCGCCTGCCGGGAGGCCGGTCCGGCCACGGCAGGGGCGGCGGCCCACAGCGTCAGGGTTGAAAGCAGCAGGGGGCGCAACAATCCCATGTTCATCTCTCCGCAGTGGCCTGGAGCGGCCCGTTCATGATCAGGAAACCGCCCGGGCGGCGGCAAAGAGCCGATTTTGCCCAATGGAGCAGGAGCGGACCGGTTATAATTTCACGCTTTGCAACGAATTTCTGGCCGCCCAAATGCAGGAAAAATACCAACCCGCGGAAGTCGAACTCGCCGCCCAGCAACACTGGGTCAAGACCCAGGCCGCCCGTGCCGTCGAAGACACCACCAAGCCCAAGTACTACTGTCTTTCCATGTTCCCCTATCCGTCGGGGAAGCTGCATATGGGGCACGTGCGCAACTATACCATCGGCGATGTGCTGACCCGCTTCCACAAGATGCAGGGCTACAACGTGCTGCAGCCCATGGGTTGGGACGCCTTCGGCATGCCGGCGGAAAATGCCGCCATCCAGAACAAGGTGCCCCCCGCCAAGTGGACCTACGCCAACATCGACTACATGCGCAGCCAGCTGCAGCGCCTGGGTTTCGCCATCGACTGGGAGCGGGAATTCGCCACCTGCACCCCCGAGTACTACCGCTGGGAACAGTGGCTGTTCACCCGCCTGTATGAAAAGGGCCTGATCTACAAGAAGCTGGGCACCGTGAACTGGGACCCGGTGGACCACACCGTGCTGGCCAACGAGCAGGTCATCGACGGCCGCGGCTGGCGCTCCGGCGCCCTGGTGGAAAAGCGCGAGATCCCCATGTACTACATGAAGATCACCGCCTACGCCGAGGAACTGCTGGCCGACCTGGATCAGCTGCCGGGCTGGCCCGAGCAGGTGCGCCTGATGCAGAAGAACTGGATCGGCAAGAGCACCGGCGTGCGTTTCGCCTTCCCCCTGGCCGACAACAGTGACGAAAAACTGTGGGTATTCACCACCCGGGCCGACACCATCATGGGCGTCACCTTCGTCGCCGTGGCCGCCGAGCATCCCCTGGCCACCCGCGCCGCCGCGAATAACCCGGCACTGGCGGCCTTCATCGAGGAATGCAAGAAGGGCGGCGTGGCCGAGGCCGACATCGCCACCATGGAAAAGAAGGGCATGCCCACGGGCATCTTCGTTCAGCACCCCCTCACCGGCGAGCAGGTGGAAGTGTGGGTCGGCAACTACGTGCTGATGGGCTACGGCGAAGGCGCCGTGATGGCCGTGCCCGCCCACGACGAGCGGGACTTTGCCTTTGCCAAGAAGTACAACCTGGCCATCAAGCAGGTCATCGCCGCTGCAGGCGAGACCTTCAGCCTGGACGGCTGGCAGGAATGGTATGGCGACAAGAGCCGCGGCACCTGCGTCAATTCCGGCAAGTACGACGGCCTGGCCTACGAGGCCGCCGTGGATGCCATCGCCGCCGACCTGGCGGCCAAGGGCCTGGGCGAGAAGAAGGTGCAGTTCCGTCTGCGCGACTGGGGCATTTCCCGCCAGCGCTACTGGGGCTGCCCGATTCCCGTGATCCACTGCGAGTCCTGCGGCGACGTGCCGGTGCCTGACGACCAGCTGCCCGTGGTGCTGCCGGAGAACGTGGAAATCACCGGTGCCGGTTCCCCCCTGGCCAAGATGCCCGAGTTCTACGAGTGCACCTGCCCCAAGTGCGGTAAGCCGGCCCGTCGTGAAACCGACACCATGGATACCTTCGTCGAGTCCTCCTGGTACTTCCTGCGCTACGCCTGCCCGGACAACACCCAGGCCATGGTGGACGAGCGTGTGGCCTACTGGTGCAAGGGCGGCATCGACCAGTACATCGGCGGCATCGAGCACGCCATCCTGCACCTGCTCTACTCCCGCTTCTTCACCAAGCTGATGCGCGACGTGGGCCTCTTCGGTGAGCAGAAGCTGGACGAGCCCTTCGCCAACCTGCTGACCCAGGGCATGGTGGTGGCCCCCACCTTCTATCGCGACGCCGAAGGCGGCAAGAAGGAGTGGATCAACCCGGCCGACGTGGATGTGACCACCGACGAGCGCGGCCGCCCCACCGGCGCCACCCTCAAGGCCGACGGCCAGCCGGTGGTCATCGGCGGCACCGAGAAGATGTCCAAGTCCAAGAACAACGGCGTGGACCCCCAATCCCTGATGGACGAGTACGGCGCGGACACGGCCCGCCTGTTCATGATGTTCGCCGCCCCGCCCGACCAGTCCCTGGAATGGTCCGACGCCGGTGTCGAGGGCGCCTTCCGCTTCCTGAAGCGCCTGTGGAAGCTGACCCACGACCATGTGGCCGCCGGCATCGTTCCCGCCTACAGCGGCGGCGAGCTGGAGGGCAGTCTCAAGGACTTCCGCCGCCAGCTGCACCAGACCATCGGCAAGGTCACCGACGACTACGGCCGGCGCAAGCAGTTCAACACCGCCATCGCCGCCGTCATGGAGCTGCTCAACGCCTTCGCCAAGCTGCCGGACAGCCCGGCCGCCAGCAGCGTCAAGCAGGAAGCCCTGGAAGCGGCCGTGCTGATGCTCTTCCCCATCGTGCCCCATGCCTGCCAGGCCCTCTATGCCGAACTCAAGCCCGGTGCCGATGCCGGCCAGGCCGCCTTCCCCAAGGCCGATGCCGCCGCCCTGGTGCAGAGCGAGATCGAGCTGATGCTGCAGGTGAACGGCAAGCTGCGCGGCAGCATCAAGGTGCCGGCCGATGCGGCCAAGGATGCCATCGAAGCGGCCGCCCTGGCCTCCGAGACGGTGCAGAAGCACCTGGACGGCCAGGCCCCGAAGAAGGTGGTGGTGGTGCCCGGCCGTCTGGTCAATATCGTGGTTTAAGGAGTCGTCTGTGCGCGCCCGTCTGCTCGTTTCCCTTGTCCTGCTCGTAACGCTGGCCGGCTGCGGCTTCCAGCTGCGGGGCGCCCAGACCATGCCCTTTCCGACCCTGTACGTGTCCATGGCGGAGAATTCGGAAATCACCGCCAACCTGAAACGATACATCCGGGCCAACAAGTCCACCGAACTGGTGGACAACCGGGAAGATGCGGCGGCCACCCTGGTCCAGTTCCCGGAACGCCGGGAGCGGATCGCCCTGTCCTACAACTCCGCCGGCCGGGTGCGGGAACTGCAGCTGCAGTACCGGGCCAACTTCCGCCTGGAAGACGCCAAGGGCAAGGCCCTCTCCGCACCCATGGAAATCTACCTGACCCGGGACATCACCTACGACGATGCCCAGGTGCTGTCCAAGGCCCAGGAAGAGGAACTGCTGTGGCAGGACATGCAGCGGGACCTGGTGCAGCAGCTGATCCGGCGCATGGCCAAGGCCAAGCCGCCGGTGGACGAAAACGAGGACTGACGCCGTGGCCCAGCTCCGGGGAGAACAGCTGGCGGCCCACCTGGAACGCCCCCTGGGGCCGCTCTACGTCGTGTATGGGGACGAGCCCCTGCTGGTGATCGAGGCCGGCGACGCCATCCGCGCCGCCGCCCGGCGCCAGGGCTACAGCGAGCGGGAAGTGCTGGTGGCCGGCCAGGGCTTCAACTGGACCCAGCTGGCCATGGCCGGCGGCAACCTCTCCCTCTTCGGCGACCGCAAGCTGATCGACCTGCGCATCCCCACCGGCAAGCCCGGGCGGGACGGCGGCCAGGCCCTGCAGGAACATTGCCAGCGCCTTTCCAGCGACGCCATGACCCTGGTCACCCTGCCCGAGCTGACCTGGCAGGACGAAAAGGCCTCCTGGTTCCAGACCCTGGCCGAAGCCGGCACCGTGCTCAAGCTGCAGGCCCCCAACCTCGGCGAACTGCCCCAGTGGATCGCCGGCCGCCTGCAGCGCCAGGAACAGAGCGCCGAGACGGAAGCCCTGCGCTTCATCGCCGAGCGGGTGGAAGGCAATCTGCTGGCGGCCCACCAGGAAATCCAGAAACTGGGACTGCTGTTCCCCAAAGGCAAGCTGAGCCTGGAACAGGTGCGGGAGGCGGTGCTCAATGTGGCCCGCTACGATATCGACGGTCTGCGGGAAGCCCTGCTGCAGGGCGACCTGGCCCGCCTGACGCGGACCCTGGATGGCCTGCGCCAGGAGGGCGAAGCGCCGCCCCTGGTGTTGTGGGCGGTGACGGAGGAAGTGCGGGCCCTGGCGGCCCTGAAGGAAGGACTCAACGCCGGCCGGCCGGCGGACCAGCTGCTCAAGGAACAGCGCATCTGGGGGCCGCGCCAGGCCCTGGTCAAGCGCGCCCTGGGGCGGCTTGACGCGCCGCGTCTGCGGGCGGCCCTGGCCCAGACGGCCCATATCGACCGCTGCATCAAGGGCCTGGGCGGCGGCGATGTGTGGGATGAATTCCTGCGCCTGGGCCTCAGCCTGCGCTAGGCCGGATGCCCGGACGGGCACCGGTCGATCGGGGGTGCGACGGCCTTAAGCGGCCTTTTCATCGGAAGGCGGCACGTCCGGCAGGATGGCCGGCACCTCTTCCGGTTCATCGGGCACCAGATGCTCCCACTCGCAATCCGTATCTCCGGACTTGTGGCGCAATGCGGGCAGGGACGATTCGCGCACCAGGCACTCGCCCTGGCAACACTCTTCCACCACCACCACACCCACCTCGGCATCTACCTTGCGTTCCCCGTCCCAATAGCTGCAGGTGGCACACACTTGCACTTCGGTGGGAACAATCAGCTTGCGACTCATAGGGTCTCCTGCGACGTCAAACGGCCATGTAACGGTTTGTGACACCGCAACGGCGAGAAAGTTTAGCCCAATCCCTTATTTTCAGTAAGGGAATGGCGTTTCGGGGCATTTGAGGCCGCTATAATGGTCCGATTATCTCCTGCCTGACCTGCTGAAGAACACCATGGATATCAAGGATTACATGCAGAACCTGGGCCGCCGTGCCCGGGCAGCCTCACGCCAGATGGCCAAGGCCGACACCAATGCCAAGAATCGGGCCCTGCTGGCCATCGCCGCCGCCATCCGCCGCGACGAAGCCAAGCTCCTGGCCGCCAACGGCGAAGACCTGGCCGCCGCCCGGGCCGCCGGCCTGGAGCCGGCCATGGTGGATCGCCTGACCCTTTCCCCCAAGACCGTCGCCACCATGGCCGAGGGCCTGGAACAGATCGCCTCCCTGCCGGACCCCATCGGTGAAATGACCGACCTGCGCTTCCGCCCCTCCGGCATCCAGGTGGGCCACATGCGGGTGCCCCTGGGCGTCATCGGCATCATTTACGAAGCCCGCCCCAACGTGACGGTGGATGCGGCCGGCCTGTGCATCAAGTCCGGCAACGCCTCCATCCTGCGCGGCGGTTCCGAGGCCATCCGCTGCAACCAGGCCCTGGCGACTCTGGTGAAGGAAGGGTTGCAGTCCGCCGGTCTGCCGGCTGACGCGGTGCAGGTGGTGGAAACCACCGACCGGGCCGCCGTGGGCGAGCTCATCACCATGCGCGAATTCGTGGACGTCATCGTGCCCCGCGGCGGCAAGGGCCTCATCGCCCGCCTGCTGGCCGAATCCCGGGTGCCCATGATCCAGCACCTGGACGGCAACTGCCACGTATACCTGGACGACAGCGCCGATGCGGCCAAGGCCATGGCAGTGGTGGAAAACTCCAAGACCCAGCGCTACGGCACCTGCAACACCGCCGAATCCCTGCTGGTGGCACGCTCCGTCGCCGCCACCCTGCTGCCGCCCATCGCCGCCATGCTCACCGCCAAGGGCGTGGAAATCCGCGGTTGTGCCGAAACCCGGGCCCTGGTGCCCAACGCCAAGGAGGCCACCGAGGCCGACTGGGGCGAGGAGTACCTGGCGCCCATCATCGCCGTGAAGGTGGTGGCCGGGCTGGACGAGGCCATCGAGCACATCAACAAGTACTCCTCCAGCCACACCGAGGCCATCGTCACCGAGAACCACACCCACGCCATGCGCTTCCTGCGGGAAGTGGATTCGGCCTCGGTCATGGTGAACGCCTCCACCCGCTTCGCCGACGGCTTCGAGTACGGCCTCGGCGCCGAGATCGGCATTTCCACGGACAAGATCCACGCCCGGGGCCCGGTGGGCCTGGAAGGCCTGACCAGCCAGAAATGGGTGGTCCTGGGCAATGGCCAGGTGCGCGGCTGAAAGCCGGCCGCACCGCTCCCTGATCCGTCCAAGTTTCACCGCAACACCGCAGCACCCATAAAAGAATTGCCCCGGCGACGTGCGGACGGCGCCGGGGCTTCAATAAAGTCCGCAAAAACCAAAGGAGACAGACAGTATGAAGATCAAGCATTTCATGGCGGCCCTCGCCATCCTCAGCCTCACGGCCGGCAGCGCCCAGGCCATGGAAGTGGCCGGGGTCAAGTTCGAGGAACGGCTCAAGCTGGAGCAGCAGGACCTCAGCCTCAACGGCGCCGGCCTGCGGTCCAAGGTGTTTTTCAAGGTCTACGCCGTGGGCCTCTACCTGCCGGCCAAGGCCGCCGAGGTGGACGGCGTGCTGGCGGCCAAGGGCGCCAAGCGCCTGGCCATCGTGCCCCTCATGGAGCTCTCCGCCCAGCAGTTCGTGGACGCCCTTTCCGGTGGCATCGCCAAGAACAGCAGCGAGGCCGAGGCCGCCGCCCTGAAGGAACGGGTGCAGACCTTCGAAGGCAACCTGCTGGCCCTGGGCAAGGCAACCAAGGGCACTCCCATCACCCTGGACTGGATTCCCGAACAGGGCACCCGCCTCACTGTGGCCGGCCAGCCCCAGGGCAAGGTCATCCCGGGGGAGGATTTCTACCAGGCCCTGCTGCGCATCTGGCTGGGTAACAAGCCGGCCCAGGGCGATCTCAAGGACGCCCTGCTCGGCAAGGCGCAGTAAGCATTTCCACAGGGGGTCGGCTGCAAGCCGCCCCCTTTCTCGTTGTACAGGCAGCCATGACCAAGAATGCCGTCCCTGCTGACTTCCAGGCCATCACCAGTGGCCCGTTCTTTTCCCTGGGCATCCGCTGCAACGGGGACGAGCTGACCGAAATCCTCTACCTGCCCGGCCGCCTGCAGCAGGCGGCCGGCACGCCCCTGGCCGCCGAGGCGGTGCGCCAGATCCAGGCCTACCTGGCCGACCCGGCCTTCGTTTTCAGCCTGCCCCTGCAACCCTCCGGCACCCGCTTCCAGCGCCGGGTGTGGGACGCCATCGCCGCCATTCCCCGGGGCCAGACGCAAAGCTACGGCGAGGTGGCCAAGCTGCTGCACAGCGGCCCCCGGGCCGTGGGCGGCGCCTGCGGCGCCAATCCCTTCCCCCTGGCGGTGCCCTGCCACCGGGTCGTCGCCACTGCCGGCTTGGGCGGTTTCGGCCGCAACGGCGGCAACTTCCTGCTGGACATCAAGCGCTGGCTGCTGCAACACGAGGGCTGCCTGCCGGCGTAAACTCCGTGCCCATGACGGATGCCGCCCCGCCGACCCTGGCCTTTTCCACCCAGAGCGAGATCGACGCCTTCTGCGACGCCCTGTGGCTGGAAGACGGCCTCTCCCCCAATTCCCTCGCCGCCTACCGCAGCGACCTGCAACGCTACGCCCTGTGGTTGCAGCAGCAGGGCCGCCCGCCCCTGGCCCAGGCCGGCGCCGCCGACCTGGCGGCCTTCCTGGCCGATGTGGCGGCCCGCATGAAATCCAGCTCCCAGGCCCGCTACCTTTCCTCCCTGCGCCGCTTCTACCGGCGCCTGCTGGCCCAGAACCGCATCAGCGCCGACCCCACCCTGCAGACCGCCATGCCGGTCAAGGCCTCGCGCCTGCCCAAGGTGATGAGCGAAGCCCAGGTGGAAGCCCTGCTGGCGGCACCGGAAATAGAAACCCCCCTGGGCCAGCGGGACCGGGCCATGCTGGAAACCCTCTACGCCACCGGCCTGCGGGTCTCGGAACTGGTCAATCTCAAGCTGCATGAAGTGAGCTTCGACATGGGCGTGGCTCGGGTCTTCGGCAAGGGTTCCAAGGAACGCCTGGTGCCTCTCGGCGAGGTGGCCCTGGACTGGCTCAAGAGCTACCTGAACGATGGCCGCAACGCCTTGCTGGACAACCGTCTCAGCGACTTCCTCTTCGTCACCGCCCGGGGCACGGCCATGACCCGGCAGATGTTCTGGACCCTGGTGAAGAAGTACGCCCTGGTGGCCGGCATGGACCCGGCCCGCCTCTCGCCCCACGTGCTGCGCCACGCCTTCGCCACCCATCTGCTCAACCACGGCGCCGACCTGCGGGTGGTGCAGCTGCTGCTGGGCCACGCCGACATTTCCACCACCCAGATCTACACCCACGTGGCGCGGGAACGGCTGAAGGACCTGCACGCCGTGCACCACCCCCGGGGCTAGGCACGGCGCCGGTCGGCGGGCGTAGAATGAAACCATCCGCAACAAGACACCCTCGAGGTGCACCATGAGCCGCAATCACGATCTCGACCCCGGCCACGCGCCGGAAACCCCCGCCACCCGCTTCCTGCGCCAGCACCGCATCGCCCACTCCAACCATCTCTACGAATACGAGGAGCATGGCGGCACCAAGGTGTCGGCCCGGGAACTGAATGTGGACGAGCACGCCGTGATCAAGACCCTGATCATGGAAGACGAGCACGCCAAGCCCCTGATCGTGCTGATGCACGGCGACTGCAAGGTATCCACCAAGGAACTGGCGCGGCAGGTGGGCTGCAAGAAGGTGGAACCGTGCAAGCCGGAAGTGGCCAACCGCCACACCGGTTTCCTGGTGGGCGGCACCAGCCCCTTCGGTACCAAGAAGGCCATGCCCATCTACATGGAGAAGAGCATCCTGGACCTGCCCCTGATCTATCTCAACGGCGGCCGTCGCGGCTACCTGGTGGGGGTCCATCCCCACGACGTGGTCAAGGTGCTGCAGCCCAAGATGGTCGAGGCCGCCCTCAAGGATTGAGCCCCAGCAGCCGGGTCAGGTACTGCGCTCGATGATGACGCCGACCCGGCGCACCCCGGGCATCATGCCCAGCTTGGCCACGGAAACGCGAACCCAGGCGCAGCGGAATTCTTCCAGCACCAGGGTGGAAACGTGTTCGGCCAGCTTTTCCAGCAGGCCGAACTGGGTGCTGCCCAGGTCCTCCCGCAGACGCTCCACCACCTTGGCGTAGTCGATGGTGTCCCGGATGTCGTCGCTAGCGCCGGCGCTGGCGGTGGAGGAAACGCCCATCTGCAGGGACATTTCGACGGTCTGGGACACGGCCTGCTCCCGGGGGTAGATGCCGATGCGGGTCTGGACCCGGAAGTCGTCGATGAAAATGATGTCCATGGGGTTTTTCAGCCGCCAGCGGGGCTTGCAGGTAAAATGCAGGCCCGCATTGTACCTCTATCGTCACTTCACCACCCATCGCCCATGACTGCCGCCCAATCCCTGCCCCTGGCCCTGCTGGCCGCCTATCTGCTGGGCTCCGTGCCCTTCGCCGTCATCGTCAGCCGCGGCTTCGGCCTGAAGGATCCCCGCTCCTACGGCTCCGGCAACCCGGGAGCCACCAACGTCCTGCGCAGCGGCAACAAGCTGGCCGCCCTGCTGACTCTCCTCGGCGACGGCGCCAAGGGCGCCGTGGCGGTGCTCCTGGCCCATCACTTCCTTGCCGGCCAGGCCCTGGAACCGGCCATGGAACGCATCTTCCTCGGCGGCGTGGCCCTGGCCGTGTTCTTCGGCCACCTCTTCCCCGTCTTCCTCAAGTTCAAGGGCGGCAAGGGCGTCGCCACCGCCGCCGGCGTCCTGCTGGCCCTGGACCCGCTGCTGGGCCTGTCGGTGCTGGGCGTCTGGCTTGTGGTCGCCGCCCTCTCCCGCTATTCCTCCCTGGCCGCCCTCTGCGCTGCCGCCGCCTCGCCCCTGCTGGCCGGCATGATGTGGGGCTTCAACCTGCTGGTGGCGGCCGTGGCCGTCATGGCCATGGCCCTGGTGGGCAAGCACTGGGTCAATATCCAGCGCCTCCTGGCCGGACAGGAATCAAAAATCGGCAGCAAGAAGAAGTAATGAAAAAGGCACCGCAAGGTGCCTTTTTTTCGGGTGCGGCCTACAGGGTCAGCTCGGAGAGGGGCCAGCGGGGCCGGATGGCGATGGGCCCCGCCGCCTTGGCCTGGGCGCCCGCCGCCAGGCGCAGGGCGCCGGCCAGGGCGATCATGGCGCCGTTGTCGGTGCAGAACTCCAGTTCCGGGTAATAGACCTGGATGCGCGCCTTCACCGCCTTGGCATTAAGACGCTGGCGCAGCTCCCGGTTGGCGCCGACGCCGCCGGCCACCACCAGCTGCTGCATGCCGGTCTTCTTCACCGCCGCCAGGGCCTTGGCCACCAGCACATCCACGATGGCATCCTGAATGCCGCGGCAGACGTCGGCCCGGGCCTGCTCGTCCAGTTCCTTGCCCCGCACATAGGTCAGCACCGCTGTCTTCAGGCCGGAAAAGGAGAAATCCAGGTCGCCCGAATGCAGCATGGGCCGGGGGAAGACCACGGCGCCGGGCTTGCCGCCATCGGCCAGGCGGGCCAGGGCGGGCCCGCCCGGGTAGCCCAGGCCGAGCAGCTTGGCCGTCTTGTCGAAGGCCTCGCCGGCCGCATCGTCCAGGGTTTCCCCCAGCAGTTCGTACTGGCCGACGCCACTCACCCGCATGATCTGGGTATGGCCGCCGGAAACCAGCAGGGCGACGAAGGGGAAGCGGGGCGGACTGGCGGAGAGCAGGGGCGACAGCAGATGCCCTTCCAGGTGGTGCAGGGGCACGGTGGGCTTGCCCAGGGCCGTGGCCAGACCTTCGGCGAAGGCCGCCCCGACCAGCAGGGCGCCAGCCAGGCCGGGCCCCTGGGTGTAGGCGATGGCATCCACCTGCTCCAGGGTGCGGCCGCAGTCGGCCAGGGCCTGGCGCAGCAGGGGCACGGTGCGCCGGATGTGGTCCCGGGAGGCCAGTTCCGGCACCACGCCGCCGTACTCCCGGTGCATGGCAATTTGGGAATGGAGGGCGTGGCCAAGGAGCGTACCGGTACCGTCGGAGCCCATTTCATAGAGGGCAACCCCGGTTTCGTCGCAGGAGGATTCGATGCCGAGAACAAGCATGGGCGCCATTCTAACCCATGCCGACGAGAAAATTCTTGTAAACCCCTTGGTAAACCGTTGACGTTTCGTTAGAATTGCCGGCTTTCTCTCACCGTTGTTTGGGACTGAATTCAATGCCTGCTATTCGCGTCAAGGAAAACGAGCCCTTCGAAGTGGCCATCCGCCGCTTCAAGCGCACTGTCGAAAAAACCGGTCTGCTGACCGAACTCCGTGCCCGTGAGTTCTACGAAAAGCCCACCGCCGAGCGCAAGCGCAAGCTGGCCGCCGCGGTCAAGCGTCACCACAAGCGGATCCGCAGCCAGACCCTGCCCCCCAAGATGTTCTAAGCCTCCCAGGCTTTCCTGACGCTGCAAGAGCCGTCCATCAACAGGTGGGCGGCTTTTGGTGTTTATAGGCTGCTGAAAAACAAAAGGACTCCCATGACGCTCAAGGAACGCATTTCCGAGGACATGAAGGCCGCCATGAAGGCCAAGGAAACGGCCCGCCTCGCCGCCATCCGCCTGCTGCTGGCCGCCATCAAGCAGAAGGAAGTGGACGAGCAGGTCACCCTGGACGATGCCGCCATCGCCGCCGTCATCGACAAGATGCTCAAGCAGCGCAAGGACTCCATCACCCAGTATGAAGCCGCCGGTCGCCAAGACCTGGTGGACGCCGAGAAGGCCGAGGTGGAAGTGCTTTCCGCCTACAAGCCCGCCGGCCTGTCCGAAGCCGAAGTCGCCGCCGCCGTGGCCAAGGCCGTGGCCGACAGCGGCGCTGCCGGCGCCGCCGACATGGGCAAGGTGATGGCCATCCTCAAGCCCCTGCTGGCCGGCAAGGCCGATATGGCCGAGGTCTCCAAGCTGGTCAAGGCCCGGCTCTCCGCCTGAAATCTCCCGGGCCGGCTGTCGCCGGCCCCGTTTGGCGCCCGTGATCCCCGAATCCTTCCTCCAGGAACTGCTGCACCGGGTCGACATCGTCGACCTCATTGACGGCTACGTACCGCTGAAAAAGGCGGGGGCCAACTACGCCGCCTGCTGTCCCTTCCACAACGAAAAGTCGCCTTCGTTCACCGTCAGCCCGACCAAGCAGTTCTATCACTGCTTCGGCTGCGGCGCCCACGGCACGGCCATCCGCTTCCTCATGGAGTATTCGGGCCTGGGCTTCATCGATGCGGTGAAGGAACTGGCCGGGCGCATGGGCATGGTGGTGCCGGAGGAGGCCGGGCGGGTCCGGCACGAAGGCCCCCGTACCGCCGAGCTGACCGAGGTCATGGGCAAGGCCGCCCAATACTATTTCGAGCAGCTCAAGCATTCGGACAAGGCCAAGGAGTACCTGAAGCGGCGCGGCCTCACCGGCGAGATCGCCCTCAAGTTCCGCATCGGCTACGCCCCGGAGGGGAAATACGGCCTGAAAGGCGCCTTTCCCAACTACGACGCACCGGAACTGGAAAAGGCCGGCCTAGTAAAACAGACAGAAGACGGCCGCCGCTACGACCGTTTCCGCGACCGGGTGATGTTTCCCATCATCAACCAGAAGAACGAGGTCATCGCCTTTGGCGGCCGGGTCATCGACCAGGGCGAGCCCAAGTACCTGAACTCTCCCGAGACCCCCCTCTTCGAGAAGGGCCGGGAACTGTTCGGCCTGCCCCAGGCCCGCCAGGCCCTGCGGGAGAAGAATACGGTGATCGTGGTGGAAGGCTACATGGACGTGGTGGCCCTGGCCCAGCATGGTGTCGGCAACGCGGTCGCCACCCTGGGCACCGCCACCACCGCCACCCACGTGCAGAAGCTGCTGCGCCAGGTGGACCGCATCGTCTATTGCTTCGACGGCGATGCCGCCGGGCGCAAAGCCGCCTGGCGCGGCCTGGAGAACAGCCTGGAATCCCTGGCCGACAACAAGAGCATCGGCTTTGTTTTCCTCCCCCCCGAGCACGACCCGGACAGCTATGTGCGGGAACTGGGCAAGGAAGCCTTCGAGCGCATGATCGACCAGGCCATGCCCCTCTCCGACTTCCTGCTGAAGGAGCTGGCCAGCCATTGCGACCTGACTACCTCGGAAGGCAAGTCCAAGCTGGTTTACGAAGCCAAGCCCCTGATCCAGCGCCTGGCCACTCCCCTGCTGCGCCTGCAGCTGGTGAAGCGCCTGGCCGAGGCCAGCAGCTTTTCCCAGCAGGAAGTGGAGCGCCTGTGCGACCTCAAGCCCGTCGCCCGGGCGGCACCGGCACGGGCGCCGCGGCAGGCCCTCTCCCTGCCCCGCACCTTGCTGCGCCTGGTGCTGCACCGGCCGGACTTCGCCGCACGCCTGCCCCTGCACTGGCTGCCCGCCGACAGCACCGAAACCCGGGCCCTGCGGCGCCTGTGCGAACAGATCAAGCGGGATGCGGACCTGCCCAGCAGCGCCATGTTGTTGGAACGTTTGCGCGGCGGCGATGACGAAGCCATCCTGCAGAGCGCCGCCGCCAGCCTGTTGCAGAGCCCCCAGAGCGAAGAGGAAAGCGAACAGGAATTCGCCGGCGCCCTGGCCCGGCTGGAAATGAACTGGGTCGAGCAGGAATTCCGCCGCTTGCAGCACAAGGCTGCCGGCGGCGGACTCGACAGTGAAGAAAAGCGGGAATTTGTACATTTGCTGCAGGAGCGGGAACGCCTGCGCAAGGCCGGCATTCTGGCCGGGAGCGGTGACTAGAACCCTGGTTCGAGACCAGGGGGAAATGAGCCAAGTTGTGGTAGAATAAGCGGTTTTTCCAGGATTATCGGGACACGGTCATGGCAAAGGAAAAGGCAAAAGAAGTCGCCAAGGAAATTCTCAAGGCTAAATCATCCAAGGCCAAGGAGAAGGCGCTGCTGGAATCCGCCGGGGCAACCCAGGCCGCGACTCCGGTGGACGTGGAGACGCGTAAGACGCGCCTCAAGACACTGATCAAACTCGGCAAGGAACGGGGTTTCCTGACCTATGCCGAAATCAATGACCACCTGCCGGACGACGTCGTAGACGCCGAGCAGATCGAGTCCATCATCACCACCTTCAATGACATGGGCATCCAGGTCTTCGACGAGGCTCCGGCCGCCGAAGATCTGCTCATGTCCGACAACGCCCCGGCTGTCGCCGACGACGAGGAAGTGGAAGAAGAGGCGGAAGCCGCCCTGTCTACCGTGGACTCCGAATTCGGCCGCACCACGGACCCGGTGCGCATGTACATGCGCGAAATGGGTACCGTGGAACTCCTGACCCGGGAAGGCGAAATCGAAATCGCCAAGCGCATCGAAGACGGTCTCAAGCACATGATCCAGGCCATTTCCGCCTGCCCCACCACCATTGCCGAAATTCTGGCCATGGCGGAAAAGGTGGAAAAGGAAGAGATGCGCATCGATGAAGTCATCGACGGCCTGATCGATCCCAATGCAGCCGAGGAGGAACTGGCCGCCGAGGAAGCCGTGGTTGAAGGCGACGACGAGGTCGAGGACGGCGACGACGAGGAAGAAGGCGGTGAAGGCGCCGCTGTTTCCGCCTCCCTGCTGCAGCTCAAGACCGATGCCCTGGAGCGTTTCGCCACCATCAAGACCCTCTACGGCAAGGCCCACAAGGCCCTGGTGTCCAAGGGCTCCCAGGACAAGACCTACCTCAAGCTGCAACAGCAGATTTCCGCCGAGCTGATGAACATCCGCTTCACCTCCAAGGTGATCGAGCGCTTGTGCGACAGCGTGCGCAGCATGGTGGACTCCGTGCGCGAGCGGGAACGCAAGATCCAGGAGCTGTGCGTGCGCAAGGTCGGCATGCCCCGCCCCCACTTCATCAAGTCCTTCCCGGGCAATGAAATCAACCTGGAATGGGTCGAGAAGGAAATTGCCGTGGCCAAGGGCTACGGCCCCATCCTCACCCGCACCGCTCCTAACATCCAGGAAGAACAGCGCAAGCTGCTGGCTCTGCAGGACCACATCGGCATCCCGCTGAAGGACCTGAAGGACATCAACAAGCAGATGTCCACCGGTGAAGCCAAGGCCCGCCGCGCCAAGCGCGAGATGACCGAGGCCAACCTGCGCCTGGTGATTTCCATCGCCAAGAAGTACACCAACCGGGGCCTGCAGTTCCTCGACCTGATCCAGGAAGGCAACATCGGCCTGATGAAGGCAGTGGACAAGTTCGAATACCGCCGCGGCTACAAGTTCTCCACCTATGCCACCTGGTGGATCCGTCAGGCCATCACCCGTTCCATCGCCGACCAGGCCCGCACCATCCGCATTCCGGTGCACATGATCGAGACCATCAACAAGATGAACCGGATTTCCCGCCAGATCCTGCAGGAAACCGGTGCCGAGCCCGATCCCGCCACCCTCGCGATCAAGATGGAAATGCCCGAGGAGAAGATCCGCAAGATCCTGAAGATCTCCAAGGAACCCATCTCCATGGAAACGCCCATCGGTGACGATGACGACTCCCACCTGGGCGACTTCATCGAAGACACCGCCACCACTGCCCCGGTGGATGCGGCGCTCTACTCCGGCCTGCGGGAAGTGACCAAGGAAATTCTGGACACCCTGACCCCCCGGGAAGCCAAGGTGCTGCGCATGCGCTTCGGCATCGAGATGAATACGGACCACACCCTGGAAGAAGTCGGCAAGCAGTTCGACGTCACCCGGGAACGTATCCGCCAGATTGAAGCCAAGGCCCTGCGCAAGCTGCGCCATCCCTCGCGTTCCGACAAGCTGCGCAGCTTCCTGGACAACAACGGCAGCTGAGCCACGACAAGCATCACGGGCCTGTAGCTCAGTTGGTCAGAGCAGAGGACTCATAATCCTTTGGTCCAGGGTTCAAGTCCCTGCGGGCCCACCAATCCACTCCCCAAAGGGCTGCCGACCGGCAGCCCTTTTTTTGTCCCTACCGCCCTGCCCTCCAGGATAAACCCATGTCATAATATTGCTCCAATCGGCCAACACTCCTGAATCGAGCAGGAAGGCGCAATACAAATGGCAACGCTTGAACTGAGTTTCCAAAACTCCAACACCCTGGATGCGGGACTGAATACCGCAGACAGCATGTCCGTTTCTTTCTCGGACACTCTGAACCAGATCGACTCCAATTTTCAGGAGTTCGATTACGGCACCCCTTATGTCTGGAGCGCCAGCAACACCAGGATCGATGGCTCGATCAGCACTGGCGGGAATTTCGTCATTACCGGCAGCAATCTGCTCGGTTCGGTGGCGACCATCAATTACCTGTCCTACACGGACAACTACCCCGCTGCCACCCTCCAGTTGTTCGGTTCGGTAACTAGCACAGACAGTTGGACCAACGGGACACTGACCAAGATCACCTACAGCACCAGCAACCTCTCCTTCGAATTGATCGGCACCATCCCAATCAATTCCTATGGCACCGCCAACAGCTTTACCGCCAGCAAGATCAGTTATACCTACACCAGCGGCGGGCATACGGTCACAGAGACCTTCGAAGGCAGTCTTACCTTCAACAACGACTCCATTTCGGGCACCGTCAAATCGGCCTTCTTCTCCATTGACGGTCAATACGTCAAGCTTTCCGGCTTGAACCTTAGCTTTTCCTTTTTCGATACAAATATCTCAGCCGACTACCTCTTCAATACCGTCTTGGCGGGCAACGACACCATCACGGGAACGGTAGCCAACCAATTCTTGTACGGCTATGCCGGTAACGACTCACTAATTTCAGGCGGAGTGGCAACGACTATGAGCGGTGGAACTGGTAACGATACCTATACGGTGGACGACGTTAGCGATGTGGTAACGGAAGCGGAAAACGAAGGAATCGATACCGTCCTCTCCTCAATCAGCTACACGCTGGGCGCCAATGTGGAAAACCTGACCCTGACAGGGACGGCCCATCTGGCAGGCACTGGCAACGAACTAAAAAACACCATTATCGGCAACAGCGGCAACAACGCCATCGATGGCGGTGGCGACATTGATATTCTCAAGGGCGGCAAGGGCAACGACACCTATACTGTGGATATCGTCCAAAGCGGCAGCGGCGACACGGCAACCGCAATCATGCAGGACACCGTCACCGAACTGCTCGGAGAAGGAACCGACACCATCGTCCTCCGCGGTACGATTTCCGGCCTGACCAACGCGACCACCCTGCTCGTCGGCGCCAATATCGAGAACCTGGACGCCAGTGCCACCGGCTCCACCAAGCTGAACATTACGGGCAATGCCCTCAACAACACCCTCACCGGCAACGATGGCAACAATGTCCTCAACGGTGGCGCCGGGGCCGACACCCTGATCGGTGGTCTCGGCGACGACACCTACGTCATCGACAATGCCGCCGATGCCATCACCGAGCTCTCCGGCGAAGGCACCGACACCGTCCAGGTCGCCATCGCCACCGCCGGCGGCACCTACACCCTCGGCGCCAACCTCGACAACGCCACCCTCACCAACGCCGTCGCCTACAACCTCACCGGCAACGCCCTGGCCAATACCTTGACCGGCAACGCCGCTGCCAACACCCTTACCGGCGTCGGCGGCAACGACACCCTCATCGGCGGCAACGGCAACGACACCTATGTCGTCACCGCCGGCGATACCGTCGTCGAGAACGGCCTGGCCTCCGACATCGATACCGTCAGCGCCGACTTCTCCTATAGCCTCGGCGCCAACCTGGAGAACCTCACCCTTTCCGGCTCCGCCAACATCGACGGCACCGGCAACGCCCTCAAGAACACCATCACCGGCAACATCGGCAACAACGCCATCGATGGCGGCGACGGCGTCGATATCCTCAAGGGCGGCAAGGGCGACGACACCTACACCGTGGACATCGTCAAGGTCGGCACCGGCGCCACCGCCACCGCCGCTCTCCAGGACACCGTCACCGAACTGGCCAGCGAAGGCAACGACACCGTCGTCCTGCGCGGCACCGTCAACGACCTCACCAACCCCACCACCCTCATCGTCGGCGCCAATATCGAGAACCTGGACGCCAGCAATACCGGCTCCACCAAGCTCAACCTCTCCGGCTCCGCCGTCGCCAACACCCTCACCGGCAACGATGCCGACAACCTCATCGATGGCGGTGCCGGCAACGACACCCTCGTCGGCGGCAAGGGCAATGACACCTACGTCATCGATTCCCTCGCCGACACCGTCACCGAAGCAGCCAGCGAAGGCACCGATACCGTCCGCGTCGCCGTCACCTCCGTCGCCGGCGGCAACACCTACAACCTCGACGACAACGTCGAGAACGCCACCCTCACCAACGCCATCGCCTTCAACCTCACCGGCAACGATCTCGACAACACCCTCACCGGTAATGCCGCCGCCAACACCCTGAACGGCGGCATCGGCAACGACACCCTCAACGGTGGCGCCGGGGCCGACACCCTGATCGGTGGTCTCGGCGACGACACCTACGTCATCGACAATGCCGCCGATGCCATCACCGAGCTCTCCGGCGAAGGCACCGACACCGTCCAGGTCGCCATCGCCACCGCCGGCGGCACCTATACCCTCGGCGCCAACCTCGACAACGCCACCCTCACCAACGCCGTCGCCTACAACCTCACCGGCAACGCCCTGGCCAATACCTTGACCGGCAACGCCGCTGCCAACACCCTTACCGGCGTCGGCGGCAACGACACTCTCATCGGCGGCAACGGCAACGACACCTATGTCGTCACCGCCGGCGATACCGTCGTCGAGAACGGCCTGGCCTCCGACATCGATTCCGTCAGCGCCGACTTCTCCTATAGCCTCGGCGCCAACCTGGAGAACCTCACCCTCTCCGGCTCCGCCAACATCGACGGCACCGGCAACGCCCTCAAGAACACCATCACCGGCAACATCGGCAACAACGCCATCGATGGCGGCGACGGCGTCGATATCCTCAAGGGCGGCAAGGGCGACGACACCTACACCGTGGACATCGTCAAGGTCGGCACCGGCGCCACCGCCACCGCCGCTCTCCAGGACACCGTCACCGAACTGGCCAGCGAAGGCAACGACACCGTCGTCCTGCGCGGCACCATCGCCGACCTCACCAACCCCACCACCCTCATCGTCGGCGCCAATATCGAGAACCTGGACGCCAGCAATACCGGCTCCACCAAGCTCAACCTCTCCGGCTCCGCCGTCGCCAACACCCTCACCGGCAACGATGCCGACAACCTCATCGATGGCGGTGCCGGCAACGACACCCTCGTCGGCGGCAAGGGCAATGACACCTACGTCATCGATTCCCTCGCCGACACCGTCACCGAAGCAGCCAGCGAAGGCACCGATACCGTCCGCGTCGCCGTCACCTCCGTCGCCGGCGGCAACACCTACAACCTCGACGACAACGTCGAGAACGCCACCCTCACCAACGCCATCGCCTTCAACCTCACCGGCAACGATCTCGACAACACCCTCACCGGTAATGCCGCCGCCAACACCCTGAACGGCGGCATCGGCAACGACACCCTCAACGGTGGCGCCGGGGCCGACACCCTGATCGGTGGTCTCGGCGACGACACCTACGTCATCGACAATGCCGCCGATGCCATCACCGAGCTCTCCGGCGAAGGCACCGACACCGTCCAGGTCGCCATCGCCACCGCCGGCGGCACCTATACCCTCGGCGCCAACCTCGACAACGCCACCCTCACCAACGCCGTCGCCTACAACCTCACCGGCAACGCCCTGGCCAATACCTTGACCGGCAACGCCGCTGCCAACACCCTTACCGGCGTCGGCGGCAACGACACTCTCATCGGCGGCAACGGCAACGACACCTATGTCGTCACCGCCGGCGATACCGTCGTCGAGAACGGCCTGGCCTCCGACATCGATTCCGTCAGCGCCGACTTCTCCTATAGCCTCGGCGCCAACCTGGAGAACCTCACCCTCTCCGGCTCCGCCAACATCGACGGCACCGGCAACGCCCTCAAGAACACCATCACCGGCAACATCGGCAACAACGCCATCGATGGCGGCGACGGCGTCGATATCCTCAAGGGCGGCAAGGGCGACGACACCTACACCGTGGACATCGTCAAGGTCGGCACCGGCGCCACCGCCACCGCCGCTCTCCAGGACACCGTCACCGAACTGGCCAGCGAAGGCAACGACACCGTCGTCCTGCGCGGCACCATCGCCGACCTCACCAACCCCACCACCCTCATCGTCGGCGCCAATATCGAGAACCTGGACGCCAGCAATACCGGCTCCACCAAGCTCAACCTCTCCGGCTCCGCCGTCGCCAACACCCTCACCGGCAACGATGCCGACAACCTCATCGATGGCGGTGCCGGCAACGACACCCTCGTCGGCGGCAAGGGCAATGACACCTACGTCATCGATTCCCTCGCCGATACCGTCACCGAAGCAGCCAGCGAGGGCACCGACACCGTCCGCGTCGCCGTCACCTCCGTCGCCGGCGGCAACACCTACAACCTCGACGACAACGTCGAGAACGCCACCCTCACCAATACCATCGCCTTCAACCTCACCGGCAACGACCTCGACAACACCCTCACCGGTAATGCCGCCGCCAACACCCTGAACGGCGGCATCGGCAACGACACCCTCAACGGTGGCGCCGGGGCCGACACCCTGATCGGTGGTCTCGGCGACGACACCTACGTCATCGACAATGCCGCCGATGCCATCACCGAGCTCTCCGGCGAAGGCACCGACACCGTCCAGGTCGCCATCGCCACCGCCGGCGGCACCTATACCCTCGGCGCCAACCTCGACAACGCCACCCTCACCAACGCCGTCGCCTACAACCTCACCGGCAACGCCCTGGCCAATACCTTGACCGGCAACGCCGCTGCCAACACCCTTACCGGCGTCGGCGGCAACGACACTCTCATCGGCGGCAACGGCAACGACACCTATGTCGTCACCGCCGGCGATACCGTCGTCGAGAACGGCCTGGCCTCCGACATCGATTCCGTCAGCGCCGACTTCTCCTATAGCCTCGGCGCCAACCTGGAGAACCTCACCCTCTCCGGCTCCGCCAACATCGACGGCACCGGCAACGCCCTCAAGAACACCATCACCGGCAACATCGGCAACAACGCCATCGATGGCGGCGACGGCGTCGATATCCTCAAGGGCGGCAAGGGCGACGACACCTACACCGTGGACATCGTCAAGGTCGGCACCGGCGCCACCGCCACCGCCGCTCTCCAGGACACCGTCACCGAACTGGCCAGCGAAGGCAACGACACCGTCGTCCTGCGCGGCACCATCGCCGACCTCACCAACCCCACCACCCTCATCGTCGGCGCCAATATCGAGAACCTGGACGCCAGCAATACCGGCTCCACCAAGCTCAACCTCTCCGGCTCCGCCGTCGCCAACACCCTCACCGGCAACGATGCCGACAACCTCATCGATGGCGGTGCCGGCAACGACACCCTCGTCGGCGGCAAGGGCAATGACACCTACGTCATCGATTCCCTCGCCGACACCGTCACCGAAGCAGCCAGCGAAGGCACCGATACCGTCCGCGTCGCCGTCACCTCCGTCGCCGGCGGCAACACCTACAACCTCGACGACAACGTCGAGAACGCCACCCTCACCAACGCCATCGCCTTCAACCTCACCGGCAACGATCTCGACAACACCCTCACCGGTAATGCCGCCGCCAACACCCTGAACGGCGGCATCGGCAACGACACCCTCAACGGTGGCGCCGGGGCCGACACCCTGATCGGTGGTCTCGGCGACGACACCTACGTCATCGACAATGCCGCCGATGCCATCACCGAGCTCTCCGGCGAAGGCACCGACACCGTCCAGGTCGCCATCGCCACCGCCGGCGGCACCTATACCCTCGGCGCCAACCTCGACAACGCCACCCTCA
This sequence comes from Azospira sp. MPR-LB4, assembly GCF_058809525.1. Taxonomy (NCBI): domain Bacteria; kingdom Pseudomonadati; phylum Pseudomonadota; class Betaproteobacteria; order Rhodocyclales; family Rhodocyclaceae; genus Azospira; species Azospira sp. MPR-LB4. Next base: position 2,769,769 of record NZ_CM179521.1, on the reverse strand, counting down.
CCAACGCCGTCGCCTACAACCTCACCGGCAACGCCCTGGCCAATACCTTGACCGGCAACGCCGCTGCCAACACCCTTACCGGCGTCGGCGGCAACGACACTCTCATCGGCGGCAACGGCAACGACACCTATGTCGTCACCGCCGGCGATACCGTCGTCGAGAACGGCCTGGCCTCCGACATCGATTCCGTCAGCGCCGACTTCTCCTATAGCCTCGGCGCCAACCTGGAGAACCTCACCCTCTCCGGCTCCGCCAACATCGACGGCACCGGCAACGCCCTCAAGAACACCATCACCGGCAACATCGGCAACAACGCCATCGATGGCGGCGACGGCGTCGATATCCTCAAGGGCGGCAAGGGCGACGACACCTACACCGTGGACATCGTCAAGGTCGGCACCGGCGCCACCGCCACCGCCGCTCTCCAGGACACCGTCACCGAACTGGCCAGCGAAGGCAACGACACCGTCGTCCTGCGCGGCACCATCGCCGACCTCACCAACCCCACCACCCTCATCGTCGGCGCCAATATCGAGAACCTGGACGCCAGCAATACCGGCTCCACCAAGCTCAACCTCTCCGGCTCCGCCGTCGCCAACACCCTCACCGGCAACGATGCCGACAACCTCATCGATGGCGGTGCCGGCAACGACACCCTCGTCGGCGGCAAGGGCAATGACACCTACGTCATCGATTCCCTCGCCGACACCGTCACCGAAGCAGCCAGCGAAGGCACCGATACCGTCCGCGTCGCCGTCACCTCCGTCGCCGGCGGCAACACCTACAACCTCGACGACAACGTCGAGAACGCCACCCTCACCAACGCCATCGCCTTCAACCTCACCGGCAACGATCTCGACAACACCCTCACCGGTAATGCCGCCGCCAACACCCTGAACGGCGGCATCGGCAACGACACCCTCAACGGTGGCGCCGGGGCCGACACCCTGATCGGTGGTCTCGGCGACGACACCTACGTCATCGACAATGCCGCCGATGCCATCACCGAGCTCTCCGGCGAAGGCACCGACACCGTCCAGGTCGCCATCGCCACCGCCGGCGGCACCTATACCCTCGGCGCCAACCTCGACAACGCCACCCTCACCAACGCCGTCGCCTACAACCTCACCGGCAACGCCCTGGCCAATACCTTGACCGGCAACGCCGCTGCCAACACCCTTACCGGCGTCGGCGGCAACGACACTCTCATCGGCGGCAACGGCAACGACACCTATGTCGTCACCGCCGGCGATACCGTCGTCGAGAACGGCCTGGCCTCCGACATCGATTCCGTCAGCGCCGACTTCTCCTATAGCCTCGGCGCCAACCTGGAGAACCTCACCCTCTCCGGCTCCGCCAACATCGACGGCACCGGCAACGCCCTCAAGAACACCATCACCGGCAACATCGGCAACAACGCCATCGATGGCGGCGACGGCGTCGATATCCTCAAGGGCGGCAAGGGCGACGACACCTACACCGTGGACATCGTCAAGGTCGGCACCGGCGCCACCGCCACCGCCGCTCTCCAGGACACCGTCACCGAACTGGCCAGCGAAGGCAACGACACCGTCGTCCTGCGCGGCACCATCGCCGACCTCACCAACCCCACCACCCTCATCGTCGGCGCCAATATCGAGAACCTGGACGCCAGCAATACCGGCTCCACCAAGCTCAACCTCTCCGGCTCCGCCGTCGCCAACACCCTCACCGGCAACGATGCCGACAACCTCATCGATGGCGGTGCCGGCAACGACACCCTCGTCGGCGGCAAGGGCAATGACACCTACGTCATCGATTCCCTCGCCGATACCGTCACCGAAGCAGCCAGCGAGGGCACCGACACCGTCCGCGTCGCCGTCACCTCCGTCGCCGGCGGCAATACCTATACCCTCGACGACAACGTCGAGAACGCCACCCTCACCAACACCATTGCCTTCAACCTCACCGGCAACGATCTCGACAACACCCTCACCGGCAATGCCGCCGCCAACCGCATCGACGGCGGCGCCGGCAGCGATGCCATGGCCGGCGGTGCCGGCAACGATATCTATGTGGTGGATGATCTCGGGGATACCGTCACGGAAATCCTCAATGGCGGCATCGATACGGTGGAGTCCAGCATCACCTTCTCGCTCGGCAACCATCTGGAGAATCTCACCCTTACCGGCGCTGCCGGCATCAACGGTACTGGCAATGAACTGGCCAATACCCTCATCGGCAACAGCGGGGCCAACACCCTGACCGGCGGCGCCGGCAACGACATCCTCGACGGCGGGGCCGGTGTGGACACCCTCGTCGGCGGCAACGGCAACGACACCTACTATGTCGATGAATCCCTGGATGTGATCGACGAACAGGGACCGGCAACCGACATCGATTCCGTCATCGCCACGGCCTCCTATAGCCTCGGTGCCAACCTGGAGAACCTCACCCTCTCCGGCTCCGCCAACATCAATGGCACCGGTAACGCACTTAACAACACCATTATCGGCAACGACGGCAACAATGCCATCGACGGCGGGGCTGGTGTTGATATCCTCAAAGGCGGCAAGGGTGACGACACCTACACCGTGGACATCGTCAAGGTCGGCACCGGCAGCACTGCCACCGCCGCGTTCCAGGACAGCGTCACCGAAGTTGCCGGACAGGGTAACGACAGCCTTGTGCTACGGGGTGTGGTAGGCGATCTCAGCAATGCGACCACGATCAACCTGGATGTGAATATCGAGAATCTGGATGTCAGCGCTACAGGAATCACGAAGCTCAACCTGACCGGTAACGTGAGCGACAACATCCTTACCGGCAATAGCGGTGACAACATCATTAATGGGGGCGCCGGCAACGACCAGATGAGTGGCGGCGCCGGGAACGACACCTACGTCGTTGACAGCGCGGGTGATAGCGTCAGCGAATCTGCCGGACAAGGCATCGACACCGTACAGATCAACATTTCCACTGCCGGCGGTTCCTACACCCTCAGCGAAAATGTGGAGAACGGCACCCTGGGTAACAGCGTTGCCTTTGACCTCGCCGGCAACGCACTGGACAACGTTCTGACCGGCAACGACAAGGCCAATCTGCTGACCGGCGGTGCCGGCGCCGACACCCTCAACGGTGGTGCCGGCAACGACACCCTCAACGGCGGCATCGGCAACGACACCCTCAACGGTGGCGCCGGTGCCGGAGATATTGCCGTGTTCAGCGGCAATCATGGCGACTACACCGTCAGCTACAACAACGGGATATTTACGGTTGCCGGTGCCGATGGCACCGATACCCTGCAAGGAGTTGAATTCCTCAAGTTTGACGACAGTATCGACGTCATCCCGATCCAGACCATGCTGGGTTCCGTTGCCACGGAGATCGACAGCACACCTCCCCAGCACGCCATCGATGCCCTCGATTCAGGTTACACCTGGCAACCGACCACCATCGGCCAGCCCCTGGTCATCAGCTACAGCTTCATGACCTCCATCCCGGCTTATTACTCCGGCAGCGGTGCCGATCCCATCTATTCATTCCAGGCGCTGGATGCCGCCCACCAGGCCGCCATCGAAAAGGCACTGGGTATCTACGCCAGCCTGCTCAACGTCACATTCCAGGAGGTGGCCAGCGGCGGCACCCTGCAGTTCGGCTCCAATTATCAAGGCTTCTACAATTCGGCCGGCTACGCCTACCTGCCCTGGGGAACCGGTACCAACAACGGCACCGACATCGGTGGCGACGTCTGGCTGGCCAATGACCAAAGCACCTTCAACCAGCTTGCCGATGGGGAATACGGTCTGGCCACCATCATTCATGAAATCGGCCATGCCCTGGGCCTCAAGCATCCGGGCGACTACGGTGCCGGCGAACCGGGCCCCTTCCTGCCGACGGCGGAGGACAATTACCTTTACAGCATCATGTCCTACAACGCGGACAGCTATACCGTCTCCTACGATGGCACCTACATCTATCTGAATCCCCTGTCGCCGAGCACGCCCCAGGTATTCGACGTTGCTGCCCTGCAGGACATGTACGGCGCCAACACGGCAACCAACAACAGCAATACGACGTACACCTTCAGCAACGACCCGTTCATCAAGACGTTGTGGGATGGCGGAGGCAACGACACCATCAGCCTGGCCGGCCTGAGCCACGGCAGCGTGCTGGACCTGCATGCAGGCAGTTTCTCCGACATCAACTACGATGCGACGGGTGCGTCCGCCTTGCCAGACGGCTTCATCAAGTCCGACATCCCTGTCGGCTGGTGGAACTACCTTTATACCGGCGATGACAACTTCAACATCGCCTACGGCGTCACCATCGAGAACGCCATCGGCAGCTCCAACGCCGACACCATCATCGGCAACGAAACGGCCAACGTTCTCACTGGCGGCCTGGGTGCAGACAAGTTCGTGTTCGAGGACAATCCGGTCATGGGCGTCATCGACACCATTACGGACTTCGTCTCCGGCACGGACAAGCTGGTTTTCGAGAACAGCGTATTCACCGCCCTGGGCACGGCGACCGGCACGCTGGCGGCAACCATGTTCGCCAGCGGCGACAATCTGGCCGGAGGACTGGACGCAAGCGACCGCTTTGTCTTCGACTCCAGCGACGGCAGTCTCTACTACGATGTGGACGGTTCCGGTGCTGCCGATGCAATCCTCATTGCCCAACTGACCGGCGTCACCAACCTGAAGGCCAGCGACATCCAGATCATCTGAGGCCTGGACAAAAAAAGGGGGCGCAGCCTTGCGGTTGCGCCCCCTTTGTATTCAGGCGGAGCGGATGTGCACCAGCGCCGGATCGTCCCAGTGTTCCAGCAGGATGCGGCGCACCCGGTCCTGCCAGAGGAGGCGGAAATCACGGCCGTCCGCCTCGCTGGCTTCGCCGCTGAGCAGGGCCTGGAGCAGGCCGCCCATACGGGGATCAGGAGGGACGGAGGAGAGGTCGAGACTCAGGGTGACGGCGCTGCCGTCGTCCAGGCGCCGGAAGGTGAACGTGCCGCCACCGCCCTGGCCGAAGGCCAGCAGGTTGCGGCGCGAGTGCTGGCCGGCCAGGCCCTTGAAACCGCCGCTGCCGGCGGCGCCGGTAAGCAGGGTGAGAACGCTGGCGATGACGCCGGTGACACCCTCGTCCAGGGAGTCACCGCAACTGACGTGAAAATTGCCCCGCCGGGGTACTTCGCTCCCGTACAAGCAGCCCAGGGCGCGGCTGGCGAGCAGGTAGGCGCCGGCCACCGTGGGGCAGGAATGGCCGGCCAGGCGCACGGCATCGGCGTAGCGGTATTCGATGAGGCCACCTTCCGCCGCCCCCAGGAATTCGGCCAGGGGATCCCGCAGCAGGATCGGCGGCACCTGGGCGAAGAAGGCGGGGAAGGTCATGCTCCGCTCAGCCGCCGACGAGGGCCATGGCTTCGGCGACAGAAACCGGCGTCACCGGCTTGCGCACGAACTGCACCGCAAGGGCGGCCGCCTTGTCGCGGATGGCATCCTGGATATTGGCGGTCAGCAGGGCCAGCTGGGCCGTGCTGCCCTGGGCCCGGACCCGGGCGGCGAACTCCAGGCCGTCCATGCCGGGCATGTTGTAGTCGATGGTCATCAGGTCGAAAGCCTGCCCGTCGCACTTGGCCAGGGCCTCGTCGCCGGTGCCGGCCTCTTCCACCGTCCAGTCCGGATGCTTGTCCAGCATGATGGCCCGGATCATCATCCGGCTCACCCGGCTGTCGTCCACCACCAGAACGCGCTTGCTCATTTCCATTGTCTCCACTGTCAGGGGCAGTCTAGCGGGGCACCTGGCCCTGCCGCCTTGATCCAAATCGGCTTTGAGGATCGCCCATAACCCCCGCCGTCGCCAAGGAGGAAAATCACACCCTCCCTGCCGCCCAGGGTTAGCTGTGCTTCTGGATCAGTTCGATCTTGTAGCCGTCCGGATCTTCGACGAAGGCGATGACGGTGGTTCCGTGCTTCATCGGGCCGGCTTCCCGCACCACCTTGCCGCCCCGGGCCTTGATGGCGGCGCAGGCGGCGTAGGCATCGTCCACTTCCAGGGCGATGTGGCCGAAGCCGTTGCCCAGCTCGTAGGCGGGGGTGTCCCAGTTGTGGGTCAGCTCGATCACGGCGCCCTCGCTTTCCGGGCCGTAGCCGACAAAGGCCAGGGTGAAGCGGCCATCGGGGTAATCCTGGCGGCGCAGCTGCTGCATGCCGAGGACCTCGGTGTAGAAAGCCATGGAACGGTCCAGGTCGCCGACCCGGAGCATGGTGTGCAATAGACGCATGAAAAACTCCTGCTGTTTAAGGATCACCAGCGCGGCAGGGTCTGGGCCAGACGCTTGAGCTCGGCCCGGGCCTGCTGGTAATCGGGATAGAGTCGCTCCACCACGGACCAGAAACGGGGCGAGTGGTTCATTTCCCGCAGGTGGGCCAGCTCGTGGGCCACCACGTAATCGACCACCGCCAGGGGAAAGTGGATGAGGCGCCAGTTGAGACGGATGCCGCTGACGCGGCTGCAGCTGCCCCAGCGGGTGCGGGCCGAACTGAGGGCCAGGGGCGGAGCGGCGACACCGAGCAGGGGTGCGTAATGGTCCAGGCGCTCGGCGAACAGGGTACGGGCCCGCGCTTTCAGGGCCTTCTCCAGCAAGGGGCGCAGATCCTTGGCCTCAGGCAGGCATAGTTGGAGATGCCCGTCGATCCAGGAGATGCGGGCAGGGCCGGCCGTGATGCGCACCGATATTACCTCTCCGAGCAGGGGCAGGGACATGCCGTCGCTCACGCTGACCGCCGTCTGGATCTGGCGCTGGCGCCATTCCTCCAGCTTGCCCAGGACCCAGTCCTGATGCTGGTGGATCAGCTTCTCCACCTCCCGCACGGAAGCGCGCAGGGGCGCACCGACCCGCAGGCCCCGGTGGTCGATGGTGAGGCCGATGGTGCGCCGGCGGCTGCGCCGCAACTCGTAGGGAATCAGTCGTTCGCCGAGCAGCACGGCGGCGCCCCGGGCGTCCGCCGGCGGCCGCTCTGCCGGATCGCGAAAGAGGGCCAGTTCGAGCTGGGGGGAATCAGGCCTGCTGGGACGACCCATCGCAATAACGGTGCGGGGAGATGCGGTGCATCTCGCCTTCGATCCAGGCTTCCACCTGGCGGTTCACTTCTTCCACCGTCAGGCCGCTGGCGTCGATGGCCGGACCGAAGCTGATGGTGACGGTGCCCGGCTGCTTGATGAAGGCATTGCGCCGCCACACCTCGCCCGCGTTGTGGGCCACCGGCACCACCTTGGCCTTGGCCTGCACCGCCAGGTGGGCACCGCCGGGCTTGTAGCGCTTCTTCTGGCCCGGAGCGACGCGGGTGCCCTCGGGGAAGATGATGACGCTGATGCCACGCTGCAGCAGGGCCGTGCCCTGTTCGGAAACCTGGGCCAGGGCATCCATGCCGGCCTTGCGGTCGATGGCGATCATGCCGATGGCCTTGAAGGCCCAGCCGAGGAAGGGCAGCAGCAGCAGTTCCTTCTTCAGCACGAAGACCATGCGCGGGAACCACTGCTGCAGGGCCACGGTTTCCCAGGCGGACTGGTGTTTGGAAAGCACCACCACGGCTTCGTCGGGAATGTTCTCGATGCCGACGACCCGGGTACGGATGCCGAGCACCCCGCGCACCAGAAGGCCGAGGAAGATGGAACGCCAGATGTCGATCAGGACGTAGGCGGTGTTCACATGGAACGGCGCGACGACACAGACCAGAGCGCCGAAGAAGGCAATCAGGGGGACCGACAACAGGGTGAACAACAGGGAGCGGATCAGGGCCATAGGGTCAGTTCTTGCCGTTGCCGAGCAGATGATCGACGGCGGCGGAGAGATCGGGGAACACTTCGGTGGCGTAGGGCAGGTCGCCCTCTTCCTGGGTTTTCTCGCCCTTGCCGGTGAGCACCAGGATGGGGGAAGCGCCGGCCCGGGCGGCAGCCTGCAGGTCGCGCAGGGAATCGCCGATGGCCGGCACGCCCTTCAGTTCGGCGTTGTACACCGCGGCGATGCGCTGGAACATGCCGGGCTTGGGCTTGCGGCAGTCGCAGCCCGCATCGGCGGCGTGGGGGCAGTAGAAGATGGCGTCGATGCGCCCGCCCGCCGCCGCCACGGTCTTGTGCATCTTTTCGTGGATGGCGTTGAGGGTATCCATGTCGAACAGGCCGCGCCCGACGCCGGACTGGTTGGTCGCCACCACCACCCGGTAGCCCGCCTGGTTCAGCTTGGCGATGGCTTCCGGGCTGCCGGGAATGGGCTTCCACTCGGCCGGGCTCTTGATGAACTGGGCCGAGTCGAAGTTGATGACGCCGTCCCGGTCGAGGATGACAAGTTTCTTCATGGTTGCGTGCGCTCCGCGAAACTCAGGCCGACAGCTTGGAAATGTCCGCCACCTGGTTCATGGCCAGGTGCAGGGTGGCCAGCAGGCCGAGGCGGTTGGCCCGCAGGGCGGGGTCTTCCGCATTGACCATGACGTCGTTGAAGAAGGTATCCACCGGCGCCTTGAGGGCCGCCAGGGACTGCAAGGAGGCGGCGTAGTCGCCCTTGGCGAAGGCCGCATCGGCAGCCGGCTTCACCTCGGCCAGGGCCTGGGCCAGGGCCACTTCGGCGGCTTCCTGGAGCAGGGCGCTGTCGATCTTGGCAGCGACGCCGCCTTCCACCTTTTTCAGGATGTTGCCGACCCGCTTGTTGGCAGCGGCCAGGGCTTCGGCTTCCGGCAGGGCGGCAAAGGCGCGCACGGCGGCCAAGCGCTTGGGGATGTCGCCCAGGCGCTGGGGCCGCTGGGACACCACGGCATCCACTTCCTGGGCGCTGTAGCCCTGCTCCCGCAGACTGCCGGCGAGGCGGTCGTAGATGAAATCTGCTACCAAAGAGCTTACATTGCCGTCGAAGGGGGTGCCAATGCTGCCTTTCCCATGACTACCTTTAGGTGCTTGGCTGGGTTCAATCCCGGAAGTCAGAACCAAAGAGCCAAAGGCGGCACGAGCAACTTCCAAGACTTCGTTCAACTCCAAGGCAAGGTCGCCCTCGGCCAGCATGCGAATCACGCCCAGGGCGTGGCGACGCAGGGCGAAGGGATCCTTGTCGCCGGTGGGAATCTGGCCGATACCGAAGAGGCCCACCAGGGTTTCCAGCTTGTCGGCCAGGGCCACCACGGTGCCCACATTGCCCCGGGGCAGGCTGTCGCCGGCGAAGCGGGGCTTGTAGTGGTCCTCGATGGCGTCGGCGATGTCGGCGGAGAGGCCGTCATGCAGCGCATAGTAGCGGCCCATGATGCCCTGCAGTTCGGGGAATTCGCCCACCATGTCGGTGAGCAGGTCGGCCTTGGCCAGCAGGGCGGCCTGGTCGGCTTGACGAGCCAAATCTTCACCACCCAACTGGCGGCCGATGGCGCTGGCGATTGCACAGACGCGCTGGGTGCGCTCGCCCTGGGTGCCGAGCTTGTTGTGATAAACCACCTTGGTGAGGGCGGGAATGCGATCGGCGAGAGACTTCTTGCGGTCCTGGTCGAAGAAGAATTTGGCGTCGGCCAGACGGGGGCGCACCACCCGCTCGTTGCCGCCGATGACGGCGGAAGGGTCGGCCGGGGCGATGTTGCTCACCACCAGGAACTGGTTGGTCAGCTTGCCGCTGGCGTCCAGAAGGGGGAAGTACTTCTGGTTGGCCTTCATGGTGAGGATCAGGCATTCCTGGGGCACGGCCAGGAATTCGGCTTCGAACTTGCCGATCAGGACATTGGGGCGCTCCACCAGGGCGGTGACTTCTTGCACCAGCTTGTCATCAAGCAGCTGTTGCTTGGTTTCTTCGGGGGTCAGATCAATCCGCCTGCCATCAGCAAAGGCTGGTTCGACCTCAAGCCAACAACCCAGCTCTCGGGCCTTAGCTAGCAGCTGCCGAATGATCTCTTCGCTGCGCTCTTCATAATTCGCGATGACGGCGCCGTCCCGCTTCAGGGTGTCGGCGTAGCTGTCGGCGTCGGCGAAGGTCACCACTTCCTTGGCGGCTTCAAAACGGTGGCCCAGGGTGGTGTTGCCGGAGGTCAGGCCGAGGATGGCGAGGGGCACCACCTCGCTGCCGTGCAGGGCCACCAGGCGGTGGGCGGGACGCACGAAATTGACGCTGGTCCAGCCGTCCTGCAGCTGGTAGCTCATCACCTTGGGAATGGGCAGGGCGGCCAGGGCCGCTTCCAGGGCCTTCTGCAGGCCTTCGGCCAGGGCGGCACCCTTGGCCAGGCTGTCGTAGAACAGCACCTCGGCCTTGCCGTCGTTCTCGCGGCGCAGGCTGGGGACGACGGAGGCGTCAGCACCCAGGGCGGCAAGCTTCTTCAGCAGGGCCGGGGTGGCGTTGCCGGCAGCGTCCAGACCCACGGCCACGGGCATCAGCTTTTGCACCACAGGCTTGTCGGCGGCCACGGCCAGCACGTCGGTCACATGGGCAGCCAGACGGCGGGGCGAGGCGTAGGCGGTGACGGCGGCGGCTTCGGGCGCCAGGCCCTGGGTCTTGAGGGACTGGGCCAGGGTCTGGGCGAAGACTTCGCCCAGCTTCTTCAGGGCCTTGGGCGGCAGTTCCTCGACGAACAGTTCAACGAGCAGATTCTTGGCGGACATGATCAGGCGACTTTCTTGGCGTTCTGTTCTTCAAGCTTGGCCAGCACTTCGGCGGACCATTCCTTGGGCGCCATGGGGAAGCCCAGGCGGGCGCGGGAATCCAGGTAGGACTGGGCGACGCTGCGGGCCAGGTTGCGGATGCGGCCGATGTAGGCGGCCCGCTCGGTGACGGAAATGGCGCCCCGGGCATCCAGCAGATTGAAGGTGTGGGCGGCCTTGAGCACCTGCTCGTAGGCCGGCAGGGCCAGCTGGGCCTGCATCAGGTGCTGGGCCTGCTTCTCGTGGGCACCGAAGGCTTGGAACAGGAACTCGGCGTCGCTGTGCTCGAAGTTGTAGGTGGATTGCTCCACCTCGTTCTGGTGGTACACGTCGCCGTAGGTGAGGCCTTCGGTCCACTGCAGGTCATAGACGTTTTCCACGCCCTGCAGGTACATGGCCAGGCGTTCCAGGCCGTAGGTGATTTCGCCGGTGATGGGCTTGCAGTCGATGCCGCCGACCTGCTGGAAATAGGTGAACTGGGTCACTTCCATGCCGTTCATCCACACTTCCCAGCCCAGGCCCCAGGCGCCCAGGGTGGGGTTTTCCCAGTCGTCCTCGACGAAGCGCACGTCGTTCTTCTTCAGGTCGAAGCCGAGGGCTTCCAGGGAGCCCAGGTACAGCTCCAGGATGTTGTCGGGAGCGGGCTTGAGCACCACCTGGAACTGATAGTAGTGCTGCATGCGGTTGGGGTTTTCGCCGTAGCGGCCGTCCTTGGGCCGGCGGGAGGGCTGCACGTAGGCGGCCTTCCAGGGCTCGGGGCCGATGGCCCGCAGGAAGGTGGCGGTGTGGCTGGTGCCGGCGCCGACTTCCATGTCGTAGGGTTGCAGGAGGGCACAGCCCTGTTTGCTCCAGTAGTCCTGCAGACGCAGGATCACTTCCTGAAAGGTAGGCATGGGTATGGGGTTCGCCAAAAAGCGTTGGAAATTTGTCGGAAACGTTGGATTTTACTGGGTTTCCCGCCGCCGTGCCAAAGCACCTGCAGCCAGGAGAAGGGTCGCCAGAAACAGGGCCACCGTATTGCCGGTGCGGGCAAAGGGCGTCAGCCCCTGGTAACCCCGCACCTCGGCCACCAGGGCGCCCCGGGTGAAGGGCGGCAGCACGGCCTGGACCCGTCCGTCCGGGGCCACCACGGCGGTCATGCCGGTGTTGGTGGCGCGCAGCATGGGGCGACCGGTCTCCAGGGCCCGCAGCTGGGCGATCTGCAGATGCTGGGGCTGGGCCAGGGAACGGCCGAACCAGGCGGTGTTGGAGAGATTGACCAGCAGGGTGGCCCGGGGCAGGGCATGGATGATCTCGCCGCCGAAGACGTCTTCGTAGCAGATGTTGGGAGCGATCTGCTGGCCGGCCAGGGCCAGGGTCGGCTGCCGCGCGCCACCGGAGGAAAAGTCCGACATGGGCATGTGCATGAGATCGAGGAACCAGCGGAAGCCCGGCGGCACGAATTCACCGAAGGGCACCAGATGGGCCTTGCTGTAGGACTGCTGGGGACTGGCGCCGAAGCCGATGGCGCTGTTGTAGTAACGCCGCTCGCCGCTGCTCTCGTCGGCCACCGGCACTCCCAGCAGCAGGTCGCCGCCGCGGCGGGCGGCCAGGGCCTTGAGGTCGGCGATGAACTCGGGGGGCAACTGGTCGTAGAGGGCCGGCACGGCGGTTTCCGGCAGCACCGTCAGGTCCGCCGGATTGTCCCGGGCCAGGCCGACGTAGGTGGTGAGGGAATCGAGAAAACGCTCCGGCTGCCATTTCAGATCCTGGGGAATGTTGCCCTGGAGCAGGGCCACCCGCAGCGGCTCGCCCGCCGGCACAGTCCATTGCACCAGCCCCAGCCCGGCGCCGAGGCCGAGCAGCAGCAAGACCAGCAGCCCAGGCAGACGCTGGCGCCCCACCACCGCCAGGGCGCCCCAGGCGCCCAGCAGGGCGGAAGCCAGGGACACGCCATACACGCCGAGCAGCGGCGCCAGGCCGGCCAGGGGCGACGGCGGCGACTGGGAGTAGCCCAGGGCCAGCCAGGGAAAACCGGTGAGCACCCAGCCGCGGGCCCATTCGGCCAGCACCCAGCTGGCAGCGAACAGGCATGCGCTTCTCCAGGATGCCTTGTCGGAGAAGTCCAGCCGGCGGGCGCTCCAGGCCGCCGCCATGGGATAGAGGGCCATGTAGGCGCACAGGGCCAGGGTGGCCAGGGCGGCCACCGGCAGGGGCATGCCGCCGACGTCGTGGAGGCTGACATAAACCCAGGAGACGCCGCCGAGGAATTGGGCCAGGCCGAAGGCGAAGCCGCGCCAGGCCGCCGCCCGGGGCGACGGCGCCCGGCTCACCAGGAGGAACAGGGCGCCCCAGCTGAGCCAGGCCAGCCAGAAGACAGCGAAGGGAGCAAAGGCGCCCACCCCCAGCAGGCCGGCGCCGGCCGCCAGCAGACGGGCCCGCCCGTCGCTGCGCAGAGGGGAGAGAAAAGCGGCGATTCCCACCTTATTCGGTATCGCCGATGGTGCGGGGCGTATCCACCAGCAGGGTATACAGACGCCGGCTGTCGGCCCGCAGGACCTGGAAGCGGACGTGGCCCACCTCCACCACTTCGTTGCGCTTGGGCACCCGGCCCAGGTGGTGCAGCAGCATGCCGCCGACGGTGTCGAAATCGTCGTCGGGGAAAGTGGTGCCGAAGGCGTGGTTGAAGCTGGCGATCTCGGTCTGGGCCTTGACCCGGTAGCGGCCGGACTGGTCCAGCTGGATGTTGTCCACGGTCTCGTCGAAGTCGTACTCGTCCTCGATCTCGCCGACGATCTGCTCCAGCACATCCTCGATGGTCACCAGGCCGGCGACGCCGCCGAATTCGTCCACCACGATGGCCATGTGGTTGCGGCTGACGCGGAACTCCCGCAGCAGCACGTTGAGACGCTTGGATTCGGGGATGAAGACGGCGGGGCGCAGCCAGTTGCGCAGGCTGAAGTCCCGCTCGATGATGGAGCGCAGCAGGTCCTTGGCCAGGAGGATGCCCAGCACGTCGTCCTTGCTCTCGCCAACCACCGGGAAGCGGGAGTGGGCGGTCTCGATCACCGTGGGGATGAGCTGGTCCAGGGAGGAGTCGATGTCGATCACGTCCATCTGGGCCCGGGGCACCATGACGTCGCGGACGGAGGTTTCGGAGGCGGCCATGGCCCCTTCGATGATGGTCAGGGCGTCGGCGTCGAGCAGGTCGCGCTCGAAGGCGGAATGCAGCAGGGCGAGGAGTTGCTCCCGATCCTCGGGCTCGCGCAGGAGGAGGGAGGAAAGACGTTCGAGCAGGGTCGGTTTGGGCGAACTAGGGGAAGGGTCCATGGGCGGGGGTTGGGCAACGGAAATTGGGGATGGGGAACCTGGGCGCCCCACCGGTGCCGCTCAGGCGGCGTAGGGATCGGGGTAGCCGAGGCCGGCCAGGATGTCGCGTTCCAGGGCCTCCATGTGCTCGGCCGCCGCTTCTTCTTCGTGGTCGTAACCTTGCAGGTGCAGCATACCATGCACCACCAGGTGGGCGTAGTGAGCTGCCAGGGGCTTGCCCTGCTCGGCCGCTTCCCGGGCCACCACGGCATGGCAGATGACCAGGTCGCCCATGACGACGGGCTCGTATTCGTAGGGGAAGGAGAGGACGTTGGTGGCGTAGTCCTTGCCCCGGTAGTCCCGGTTCAACTCCTGGCCTTCGTCGGCTTCCACCAGGCGGATGGTGACCTGGCCGCCCTTCATGCCGTCCACGTTGAGGGCGGCGCGGGCCCAGGCGCGGAAATCGTCGCGGCAGGGTAGGCCTTCCCGGTTACAGGCGTATTGCACCGACAGGTTGAGGCGGCGGCTGGGCTGATTCATGGCTTGCGTCCGTGTTCTTCGTAGGCGGAGACGATGCGGGCCACCAGGGGGTGGCGCACCACATCTTCCTTGAGGAATTCGGTGAAGGCGATGCCCCGCACTTCGCGCAGAATCTGGGCCGCTTCACGGAGACCGCTCTGGTGGCCCCGGGGCAGATCCACCTGGGTCAGGTCGCCAGTGACCACGGCCTTGGCGCCGATGCCGATGCGGGTGAGGAACATCTTCATCTGTTCCGGCGTGGTGTTCTGGGCCTCATCGAGAATGATGAAGGCGTGGTTGAGGGTGCGCCCGCGCATGAAGGCCAAGGGGGCGATCTCGATGGCGCCCTTTTCGTAGAGCTTGGTCACCTTGTCGAAGCCCATCAGGTCGTAGAGGGCATCGTAGAGGGGACGCAGGTAGGGATCCACCTTCTGGGCCAGGTCGCCGGGCAGGAAGCCGAGGCGCTCACCGGCTTCCACTGCCGGCCGGGTGAGGACGATGCGCTCCACCTGGTCCCGCTCGAAGGCATCCACGGCGCTGGCCACGGCCAGATAGGTCTTACCGGTGCCGGCGGGGCCGATGCCGAAGGTAATGTCGTGATCCTGGATGTGCTTCAGGTATTCGATCTGGCGCGGCGTGCGGCCGTGCAGTTCGCTCTTGCGCGTGATCAGGGCCGGCGAGGTGGGGTCGATGCCGGCGGAACCGGCCCGGGCCGGCTGGTTCAGCAGTTCGATAAGCCCCAGCTGGATGTCGTCCACCGACAAGGGCTCCCTGGCCTTGGCGTAGAAGCGGCTGATGGCGTCGGAGGCACGGCGGGCCTGGGCGACGGAACCGTGAAAGGTGAAACGCTCGCCGCGGCGGGTGATGGTCACATCCAGGGCCGTCTCGATCTGCCGCAGGTTCTCGTCCAGGGCGCCGCACAGGTTGGCCAGGTACTGGTTGTCCACCGGGGACAGGAACAGCTCCAGGGGCCGGGTTTTGCTCGCACCCATCAGGCGGCCACGCCTTCCCGGGTGACGATCTCACCCCGCAGGGAATGGGGCAGGGCCGAAGTGATGGTGACGTCCACGAAGTGGTTGATGAGACGGGGATTGCCGACGAAATTGACCACCCGGTTGTTGTCCGTGCGGCCGGCCAGCTCGTTGGCATCCTTCTTCGAGGTGCCTTCCACCAGCACCCGCTGTACCGTGCCGACCATGGCCTGGGAAATGGCCATGGCCTGCTCCTCGATGCGCTTTTGCAGACGGGCGAGGCGGGCCAGCTTCACGTCCTGGGGCGTGTCATCTTCCAGTTCCACCGCCGGGGTCCCGGGGCGGGGGCTGTAGACGAAGCTGAAGGAAGTGTCGAAGCCCACGTCCTCGATCAGTTTCATGGTCTTCTCGAAATCCTCCTCGGTCTCGCCGGGGAAGCCGACGATGAAGTCGGAACTGAGGGAAATGTCGGGCCGCGCCACCCGCAGCTTGCGGATGATGCTCTTGTATTCGATGGCGGTATAACCGCGCTTCATCACCGCCAGCACCCGGTCGGCACCGGCCTGCACCGGCAGGTGCAGATGGGAGACCAGCTTGGGCACCTTGGCGTAGGTGTCGATCAGGCGCTGGGTCATTTCCCGCGGGTGTGAGGTGGTGTAGCGGATGCGTTCGATGCCGGGCATCTCGGCGATGTACTCGATGAGCATGGCCAGGTCGGCGACCTCGCCGCCAAACTCGCCCCGGTAGGCATTGACGTTCTGTCCCAGCAGGGTCACTTCCTTCACCCCTTGCTGGGCCAGGCCGGCCACTTCGGTGAGGATGTCCTCAAAGGGGCGGGACACCTCGGCGCCCCGGGTATAGGGGACGATGCAGAAGGTGCAGAACTTGGAACAGCCCTCCATGATGGAAACGAAGGCGGTGGCCCCCTCCACCTTGGCCGGGGGCAGCGCATCGAATTTCTCGATTTCCGGAAAGGACACATCCACCGCCGCCTTGCCCTGGCTCTTCCGCTCGGCAATCAGCTGGGGCAGGCGGTGCAGGGTCTGGGGACCGAAAACCACGTCCACATAAGGCGCCCGTGCCACAATGGCGGCACCTTCCTGGCTGGCGACACAGCCACCAACGCCGATCACCAGATTGGGATTGAGCTTCTTCAGGTGCTTGACCCGGCCCAGGTCGTGGAAAACCTTCTCCTGGGCCTTTTCCCGCACGGAACAGGTGTTGAAGAGAATGATGTCAGCCTCTTCGGGGTTGTCGGTCTTTTCCAGGGGTTCGGACTGGTTCAGCACATCGGCCATCTTATCCGAGTCGTACTCGTTCATCTGGCAGCCGAAGGTTTTGATGTAAAGCTTTTTGGACACGGGATCGCTACGTATAGGTGATGAAGGCCGGAATGGCCGGAAGCTGCATCAGTTGGAGGAGGCTGCCGCAGCGCCGGCAGTGCCCATGGTAGGCAAAGTGGGCAATGGCAGCGGTTGGGCCGGAATTTTCCGGGGATTCAGGTTCGCATATTCAGCCGCAGACAGGATCCAAACGCGGATCACATCGCCATTTACATCCACCTGATACCGCACGGGCACCCCACCGCTAACGGATGCCAGTACATCGGGCATCCGGATCAGATTGTCTGTTCCGCGAATCTGCGCCCCTGGCGCCAGCCGATACAGATAAGCGCCAATGGCAATCTGACCATTGCTAACTCCCTTGAGTTCGCCAAACGACGCCCCATCAGGAATGGCTCGCATGATTTCACCCTGCGCCTGCACCGCCATGGCGGACAGCAACGACAAGAGCAACAGAAATCTTCGTAAATTCATCGGATTATTATACAGCACGAAAACCACCCGCCTTGTCAGGCCGGAATCCAAACGCCCCCCCAAGCGGCACGACGCTGGATAGTTGACCTGGAGCGCCCTGAAAGATAGAATCGCGCACCTTGGATTGGGGTCGCACGCGGCCGCCAAACAATATGGTGATGTAGCTCAGACGGTTAGAGCGATGGATTCATAACCCATAGGTCGGCAGTTCGATTCTGCCCATCACCACCAAACACCAAAGAAAATGGCCCGCATTGCGGGCCATTTTCTTTTGCTCGTCCACTCAGCACTCCCCTGCCCAGCAGGTTGCCATTTCAGCGCACCCCGAAGCGGCGGCCATCACCAGACGGCCGCCGACAAGCTTTAACGCAAAGCCAGGTCGCCAGAGACAATTTTCGGCGTAATGAAAATGAGCAGCTCCACCTTGTCTCGATCCGTCCGGGTATTGCGGAACAGGAAGCCGACATAAGGCAGGTCACCCAGGAATGGGATACGACTGGTAGCCTGATTCTCGGTTTCTTCGTAAATACCACCGATCACAACCGTCCCGCCGTTCTCCACCAGGATGTCGGTCTTGATGTGCTTGGTCTTGATGGCGATCACATTGCTAGCAATGGTGGTATCGGGAACATCCTTGTTGATATCCAGAGACATGATGACCCGGCCATCAGGCGTAATCTGGGGCTTCACCTTCAGGGACAGATTCGCCTTCTTGAACATCACGGCGGTGGCCCCGGAACTGGTAGCCTGCTGGTAGGGAATTTCAATACCCTGCTCAATGATGGCCTCTGCCTGATCCGAGGTCATGACACGAGGGCTGGAAACCACCTTCCCTTTGCCATCCACTTCCAAGGCCGACAGCTCCAAGTTGAGGAAGCGGGTGGCACTGGGATTAAAAAGGACCAGCGAGAAAGCTCCGGCTTGGGAACCCTTGATCGCACTGGCAGGCAAATTAACGCTAGTCGCAGAATTATTGTAGGTGGCCGAATTATCCAGCATGACCTTCGCTGGCCGCGTGATCGTTTCAATACCCGTTGTCGCATCAATGGTACGGCTAATTACGTTCTGATAGGTCTCCCGCGCCTGATCCAGCATGCTGCCGCCAATCCGACTTTGCAGACGCCCCGTTCCGTTGACCGGATTGCTGATGTCATTAAAACCAAGTCGAACGCCGAGGTTCTTACTGAAGTTGTCTGTCGCCTCGACGATTCGGGCCTCGATCAAAACCTGCCGTACCGGCACGTCGGTTTTCGCAATGATTTTGCGCAGTTCCTCAAGCCGGGTGGGAGTGTCCTGAATGAACAAAGTATTGGTTCTTGGGTCCATCACCGCGCTACCGCGCTTGGATAGAATCCGTTGCTTTTCATCGGTCAGGACCTTATGGAAAGCCTCTGCCCGTTGATAGTTCAATTGAAAGGTTTCTGTCTTCAACGGCTCAACATCACTGATCTGCTGCTTGGCCTGAAGTTCCAGCTCTTCCTTCTTCAACAACTCATCTTTCGGGGCAATGAGCAGAACAGTTCCCCGCCGACGCTTATCCAATCCACCTCGTTCCAGAATCAGGTCAAACGCCTGATCCCACGGAACATTTTGCAGGCGCAGGCTGATCGAGCCGGACACGGTATCCGACATCACGACGTTGTAGCCAAATTCCTCACCCAGCGTCTGCAGCAACTGTTTTACCGGGGTGTTCTGGATATTGAGGGATATCTTGTCACCACCATACTCATGCGGGCCGCCGGAACGGGCCAGTTTGTTCGGATCTTCAGAAACGGCCTTAACCTCAATGACAAACTGATTTTCAGCCTGGTAGGCCTGATGTTCCCAGAGCCCCTTCGCCGAAATTGCAACCCGAGCATTGCCGGCCTGCGGCATTGCCGTGACACTGGTTACAGGCGTGGAAAAATCGGTCACATCGATCTTCTGGGCCATGTGTGGCGGCAGAGTTGCCTTCTGGAACTCGACAATTACCTGCTCCCCTTGCTGGCGCACATCCACGCCAACATTGGCATCACTGAGATCAATGACCACCCGCCCTTCCCCGCCCGCCCCTCTCCTAAAATTAATCGAGCGGATCGCGTGGGTAGTCGCCGCGTATTTTGACTCGGCAAACTGACTGACCTTGTTGTCAGCCACAATCGCCCCGGTCACTTTCGTCAGCGTGACGTAAACCTGATTGCCTTCTAGGCGCGTTTCGTAGGCCATGGGCTGATTCAGGTTCAGAACCAACCGGGTCCGCTTATCGGACTGAACAACGTTATAGCCACGAATACCACCGCTGGACAACTGCTCGGCATTTTTACCGAGGCTGTTTTCCGTATCCGGGAAATCCAAAGCCACGCGCGCCGGGCTGGCAACACTGAAACTGGCAGGGATAGCAGCCAGCGGATTTTTTAAAGACACCTTGAGCGTTACGGAGTCGCCCTGGGTTGCTACATTAATCGCTTCAATCGCGTTGGATTGAGCCACCCCATAGGCGGAGAAGGATAGCAATCCCAGCAGGGATGCAACCTTCAGGATCTGTTTATAAAACTTCATTTTCCGTCCCCCGTTTCCTGGAGTTGTAGCGAGCTGACACGCTCCACCCAATCACCAGAACTTTCCTGAACCAACTCACGCAAAACAATCTGCGTTTCATCAATATTGGTAATGATCCCAAAGTTCTGGCCCATGTAATTCCCGATCTTTACCTGGTGCAGAGAACTGTCAGCCAGAACAATCCCATTTGCCAGCTTTCCCCGATAGAGGAAGCCCACATACTTCAGCGATTCAAGCGGATAAGCTTCCAAGGCCTCCTTCGGGCGATTGAAGTCCGGCAGCAGCCCGCCTCCGCCCGCTTTGTTGGCCGGGTTCAGCTTGGCTGCCTTAAATGGATCAATATTGCCGGCGGCATCGTAAGCAACGGCTTCATAAGGCTTCATCTCAGGAAGAGGGGCCACTCGCCCTTTCAAACCCTTGGTGGATTCTTGCATCCACTGCTTCAAGTCCTCGTGCTCACCATCCCCGCATCCGCCAAGAGCCAAAACGAGCACACTTGCACCGATCGCCAGACGACGGTTACTCATTTTTTGCCTCCCGCAGCTTTCTTCGCAGCTTCTTGTGCCGCCTTCTTCTGCTTGGCGACCTCTTCTTCATCCAGATAACGGAAGGTTTTGGCAATAGCCTCCATGCTGAGGCTGCCATCTTTTTGAGGGGCGATTGCGATGTTGTTGAGCGTAACGATACGAGGCAACCTGCCAATATCCTCGGCAAAAGCACCCAAATCGTGGTAATTCCCGGTCAATTTTACGGAAACAGGAAGCTCCGCATAAAATTCCTTAAGCGCCTCCTGACCAGGCTTGAATAACTCAAAGGAAAGCCCCCGCCCCAAACCGGACTGATTGATTTCCACAAGAAGGGATTCAACTTCCGCCTTGTTTGGCAGTTGTTTCAGCAATGCGCCGAACGAGCGGTCAATTTCATTGAGCTGCTGCTCATAAAGGCTCAAGTTGATTGTCTGGCGCTTTTTGCTGACATATTCGTCCTTGAGTTTCAGCTCTTCCTCTCGCCGGCCATCGAGCACACCATACTGCTCACTCCAGACGACCACGTAACCTGCAACCAACAGGCCAACAAAAAGTCCAATCAGCACGGCAAACCTTGGTACAGCCGGCCAGGCTCCAATATCATTGGGGTTAAGGTTACGAAAATCCTGTGCGATTTTTTCAAAGTTCAGCGCTGGCAAAGAGATTTTTGGCTTATTCATTTTTTCTCCTTGGCCGTATCCGAAGACTCTCGCGTCAACGTCAAGGTCATGCTGAACTCGCTCAAACGCCGACGCGCCACATCTACTGACTTGATTTCAATCAGATTGGGCTTCTCCATCCATTGGGAAGCCTCCACGTTACGCATCAACGTCGAGACTCGAGCATTGGACTGGGCCAAGCCGGTGAGGGTTACCTGCCCCCCCTCCTGCTTGATCGACTTCAGATAAACCCCCTCAGGTACCTGAATCGCCAACTCGGAAAGAAGCCGAACTGCCTCGGCACGATCGCGCTGCAGGGATTCGATAACCTGCTTGCGAGCCAGCAAAGCCTGGGTTTTCTCACGCAACCCCTTGATCAGATCAATATCCTTGTCCAGGCTGGCAATTTCCTTTTTCAGGAAGGCATTTTTTTCTTCCTGAACGCTGATATAACCACCAATCACGGTATAACCAAGGAAAATAATGAGACATGCCAAAACGGAGATTAGCCCCGCCAAAGCATAAAACTGCTGCCGCCGCGCCTTGCGCTTTTCCTCGCGGTGAGGAAGAAGATTTATTCGAATCATTCTTCAAACCTCCGCAAGGCCAAGCCACAAGCCACCATTAGCGAAGAGGCATCATTAACCAGGTTGCGCGGCCGGACGCGGTCCGAGACGGACATGCCGGCGAAGGGATTGGCGACCAGGCAGTTGACCTGGGTCCGAGTGGCCACCACTTCGTCCAGCCCGGGAATGGCCGCACATCCACCAGCCAGGACCAGATGATTGACCTGGTTGTACTGGGTGGAAGTGAAGAAGAACTGCAGGGCCCGGGAGACTTCCAGTGCCAGGCTTTCCATGAAGGGACGCAACAGTTCGGCTTCGTAGTTCTCCGGCAGGCCGCCGTTGCGTTTGGCTGCATCGGCCTCTTCGAAGCTCATGCCGTACTGGCGGACGATGTCCTGGGTCAGTTGGGCGCCGCCGAAGGCCTGTTCCCGGGCATAGACCTGCTGACCATTACGCATCACCGTCAGGTTGGTGACGTTGGCGCCGATATCCACAATCGCCACCACCTGGTTCTTCCCCTGGTCCGGCAACTGGCGCTCGATCAGCTCGAAGGCGGCGAGGGCGGCATAGGACTCCACGTCCATGACCGCTGCCTTGAGCCCGGCCGCCTCGGCCACGGCCACCCGGTCTTCCACCTTTTCCTTGCGGGAGGCGGCAATCAGCACTTCCACCTCATCCGGCGAGGACGGGGCGGGGCCGATGACCTGGAAGTCCAGGTTCACTTCCTCCAGGGCGAAGGGAATGTACTGGTTGGCCTCGGATTCGACGAGTACTTCCAGCTCTTCTTCCCGCTGCCCGGCCGGAACGATGATCTTCTTGGTGATGACGGCCGCGGCCGGCAAGGCCATGGCTACCTGACGGGTGGAAGTACCCATGCGTTTCCACGCCCGCTTGACGGATTCCGCCGCGGCTTCCAGATTGACGATATTGCCATCCGCAATGACGTCCCGGGACAGCACTTCGATGGTATATCGCTCGACGCGGAAACCATCCTTGGCATTACCGGAAAGCTCGACCATCTTGACGGCGGACGAACTTATGTCCAGACCGATCAAGGGCTTGGCCTTCGGATTGAATATCGAGAGGTCGAGCTGCAAACCGGACTCCCCAAAAAAGTCCCTTTAAATATATATAGTTAGGGACAATACAGATAATTTACTTTAGATGCTAGCAGCAACTATAGAGCATGTAAAGCGAATTAACCCCAGCAAAAGGGCCGGCGTATAATCCGCGTTTCCCGTCGTTACAGGTCTGCCCCTTTGCCTGCCCTGCCCTCCCTCCCCCCGGCCCTGCGCTGGATTCTCTATCCCGTCTTCATCGCCGCCGGACTCGCCGTCATCGGTGCCGCCCTGGCGGGTATGGTGCTGATCCTGGCCTATCCCAACCTGCCTTCCCTGGAAGTCCTCACCGATTACCGGCCGAAGATTCCCTTACGTGTTTACTCGAGTGACGGCGCCCTGATCGGCGAATTCGGCGAGGAGCGCCGGGCCCTGGTGCGCATCCAGGACGTGCCCCCGGTGATGAAGCACGCCATCCTGGCGGCCGAGGACGAGCGCTTCTACCAGCACGGTGGCGTGGACACCCTGGGGGTGTTGCGAGCAGCAGTGGCCAACCTTTCCGGCGGCGGCAAGCGCCAGGGAGCTTCCACCATCACCATGCAGGTGGCACGCAACTTCTTCCTCTCCAGCGAGAAGACCCTGTCCCGCAAGTTCTATGAGGCCCTGCTCTCCTTCAAGATCGAGCACAACCTCAGTAAGGACGAGATTCTCCAGCTCTACATCAACCAGATTTACCTGGGCCAACGGGCCTACGGCTTCGCCGCTGCCGCCCAGATCTATTTCGGCAAGTCCCTCAACGACATCACCGTGGCCGAGGCGGCCATGCTGGCCGGCCTGCCCAAGGCTCCCTCTTCCTTCAACCCGGTGGTCAATCCCAAGCGGGCCCGCCTGCGCCAGCAATATGTATTGCGGCGCATGCACGAACTGCATTTCATCGACGACAAGCAGCACGAGGAAGCCCTGAAGCAGACCCTGGTGGTGAAGCGGGATGCCAACGAGTTCTCGGTGCACGCCGACTACGTGGCCGAAATGGCCCGCCAGATCGCCGCCGAGCGCTTCCCCGACGACGTCTATACCCGCGGCCTGCGGGTGTACACCACCATCCTCAAAGCCGACCAGGAAGCCGCCTACCAGTCCCTGCGCAAGGGGGTCATGGACTACGACCGGCGCCACGGCTACCGGGGGGCGGAAGCCTACGCCGACATGAAGGAAGTGCAGACCGACCAGGACGAAGACCTGGAAGACCTGCTCTCCGACCATAACGACGTGGGCGACCTGCAGGCCGCCATCGTGCTGCAGGCCGACACCAAGACCGTCAAAGCCTACAAACGGGGAGGCGAGCTGGTGGTGCTCTCCGGCGACTCCCTCAAGTTCGCCGCCCGCATGCTGGATGACAAGGCGCCCCCCAACAAGCGCCTGAAGCGGGGCGCCATCATCCGCCTACAGAAGGACGACAAGGGCAACTGGCAGATCAGCCAGCTGCCGGAAGTGGAATCAGCCTTCGTCGCCACCGACCCCCGGGACGGCGCCATCCGCGCCCTGGTGGGCGGCTTCGACTTCAGCCGCAACAAGTACAACCACGTCACCCAGGCCTGGCGCCAGCCCGGCTCCAGCTTCAAGCCCTTCATCTACTCGGCGGCCCTGGAGAAAGGCTACACCCCGGCCACCATCGTCCAGGATTCGCCCATCGTCATTCCCGCCAGCGCCACCGGCAGCACCCCGTGGGAGCCGCATAACTACGACGGCAAGTATGAAGGCCCGATGAAGCTGCGCACGGCCCTGGCCAAGTCCAAGAACATGGTCTCCATCCGCGTGCTGCAGGCCATCGGCACCCAGTACGCCCAGGACTACGCCACCCGCTTCGGTTTCGACGCCGAGAAGCACCCGCCCTACCTGACCATGGCCCTGGGCGCCGGCTCCGTCACCCCCTGGCAGATGGTCAGCGCCTACGCCGTCTTCGCCAATGGCGGCTACCGCATCCAGCCCTACGTGGTGCGGGACATCCGGGACGACAAGGGCAACATCCTGGCCCAGGCCCAGCCGGTGCCGGTGGGCGACGAGGGCAACCGGGCCATCGACCCGCGCAATGCCTACCTGATGGATTCCATGCTGCGCGACGTGGCCATCTTCGGCACCGCCGCCAAGGCCTCGGTGCAGCTCAAGCGCCGCGACCTGGCCGGCAAGACCGGCACCACCAACGACTACATCGACGCCTGGTTCTGCGGCTACCAGGCCACCGTGGTGGGCTGCGCCTGGGTCGGTTTCGACCAGCCGAAGAAGCTGGGCAGCGGCGAGACCGGTGGACTGGTGTCCCTGCCCATCTGGATCAACTACATGCACACGGCCCTCAAGGACGTGCCGGAGAGCTTCCAGCCGGCGCCGGAAGGCCTGGTATCCGTGGATGTGCCGAGCGAACGCTCCAAGACTGGTACCGCCAAGGAATTCTTCTACAGCGAAAACGTGCCCGCCGAAGTGCCGCCCGAACCCAAGGACGACGGCAGCAAGCCGGTGGATTGAGCGGGAGCCGCCATGCAGAACGTACTCATCATCGTGCACGCACCGCCCTACGGCAGCGAGCGGGTGCTCTCCGCCCTGCGCCTGGCCACGGCCCTGGCCGGCAACGATGCCCGGCCGGCGGTGCGCCTCTTTCTCATGTCCGATGCGGTGGTGGCCGGTCTGGCCAATCAGGTGGATGCGGCCGCCGGTGGCGGCCTGCGGGAGATGATCGAGGCCCTGGTGGCCCAGGGCGTGCCGGTGAAGCTGTGCCGGACCTGCGCCCAGGCCCGGGGCGTGCATGAACTGCCCCTGATCGCCGGTACCGCCATCGGCACCCTGCCGGAACTGGCCCAATGGACCCTGGAGGCGGACAAGGTCCTGACCTTCTGACGGGACGCCCCCCTCTCAGGCGGCCACGCCGCCTGGCGCTCAGCGCAGGGGTACCGGCTCCCCGGCCTGCTCGGCAAGCAGGCGCTCCAGCTTGGCAAAGAGTTCGCTCCCATCCCGGGTGTCGATCCAGTTGCCGTTGTCGGGGCGGAAGTGGAAGCCGCCGGAGCGGGCCGCCACCCAGATTTCCCGGGCGGCGCCGTGACGGTTGATGATCATCTTGGAACCGTCGGCAAACTCCACTTCGAGCACGCCGCCGGCACCCAGTTCGAAATCCACATCGGCCCCGCTGTTTTCCAGGCCGGCCTCGATGGCCGCCAGGGTTTTTTCCGCCAGGGCGTTGAATGCGCTTTCTTCCATATCCGATCCATTCTGCTGTGAAGGCAAGGGTTTGGGCCCTGTGCTACCATGACCGGTCACGACAAGGGCGGCCTCTTGGGGCCCTCTCCTTGCGCCCGAATTCCAAGTGAGCCGTAAGCCATGCACCCACGTTATCTGATTGCCGGCCTGCTGGCCCTGACGCTGACCGCCTGCGGCAGCAGGGGCTCCCTGGTCCTGCCGCCGCCTGCCGACGGGCAGGCCCGGCCGGCACCGAACACCGGCGCCAATCCTAACATGCAGTCCCCCTCCCCTTCCCAGATACAGCCGCAATGACCTTCTTCTCCCGCAAAAACGGCGTCCTGCACGCCGAAGCCGTTGCCCTGAGCAGCATCGCCGCCCAGTTCGGCACGCCCACCTACGTCTATTCCCGGGCTGCCCTGGAAGCCGCCTACGGCGAGTTCCGCGATGCCCTGGCCGCCCATCCTGCCGGTGCCGGCGGCCTGGTCTGCTACGCCGTCAAGGCCAATTCCAACCTGGGCATCCTCAGTCTCTTCGCCCGCCTCGGCGCCGGTTTCGACATCGTCTCCGGCGGCGAGCTGGAACGGGTCCTGGCGGCCGGTGCCGAAGCCGGCAAGGTGGTCTTCTCCGGCGTCGGCAAGACCGAAGCAGAAATGGCCCGGGCCCTGGAAGTGGGCATCCGCTGCTTCAACGTCGAGTCCGTGCCCGAGCTGGATCGCCTCAACGCCGTTGCCGTGCGCCTGGGCAAGAAGGCGCCCCTGAGCCTGCGGGTCAATCCCAATGTGGATGCCAAGACCCATCCCTACATTTCCACCGGCCTCAAGCAGAACAAGTTCGGCGTCGCCTACGAGGATGCCCTGGCCCTCTACCGCCGCGCCGCCAGCCTGCCCGGCATCGAGGTCACCGGCATCGACTGCCACATCGGCTCCCAGCTGCTCGACGCCGCCCCCTTTGCCGAAGCCCTGGACAAAGTGCTGGCCCTGGTGGACCAGCTGGCCGCAGCTGGCATCCGCCTGCACCACATCGACCTGGGCGGCGGCCTCGGCATCCGTTACCTGGACGAAGCGCCGCCCCGGGTGGCCGATTACCTCACCCCCCTGCTGCAGAAGCTGGAAGGACGCGGCCTGCAGGTCATCCTGGAGCCGGGCCGCCGTCTGGTGGGCAATGCCGGCCTGCTGCTGACCAAGATCGAATACCTGAAGCCGGGCGAGGAAAAGAACTTCGCCATCGTGGATGCGGCCATGAACGACCTGATGCGCCCCGCCCTTTACGATGCCTACCACGACATCGTCGAAGTGGCCCCCGGCAATGCTGCCAAGGCCAGCTACTCCATCGTCGGCCCCATCTGCGAATCCGGCGACTTCCTCGGCCACGGGCGGGAACTGGCGGTGGTGCCGGGCGACCTGCTGGCGGTGATGTCCGCCGGCGCCTACGGTTTCTCCATGAGCTCCAACTACAACACCCGCCCCCGGGCGGCCGAGGTCATGGTGGACGGGGACCAGGTACACCTGGTGCGCCGCCGCGAGACCGTGGCCGAGCTGTTCGCCCTGGAAAGCCCCCTGCCCTGACCCCCGCGGGTGCCGCGGCAAAATGTCGCAGCGGCACCCCACATCCCCTCGCCCCGCCCCGCGGGCGCTAGAATGGCGGCGATGCCTGCCGCCACGCCCTCCCTGCCCGCCACCCCGTCCATTGCCTCCGGCCAGCCCCTGGCCCGGCTGGTCATGCTGCGCCGGATCGAAGTGCTGGCCCAGGGCCTGGTCCTGGTGCTGGCCGCCGGCTGGCTGCGCATTCCCCTGGAAGTCCTGCCCATGGCGGCCGCCAGCATCGGCCTGGGACTCTTCAATCTGTACACCCAGTGGCGCCTGGGCCGCCCCCGGCCCGTGGGCGACCGGGAATATTTCTGCCAGCTCCTGCCCGACGTGCTAGTGCTGACCCTGCTGCTCTATTACGCCGGCGGCTCGGCCAATCCCTTCGTCTCCCTGTTCCTGCTGCCCCTCACCATCGCCGCCGCCACCCTGCCCGGGCGCTACATCTGGGCCATGGCCGGCATCACCCTGGGGGCCTACACCTTCCTCATGTTCTTCAACCTGCCGCTACCGCCGCCCCAGGGCGACCTGGCCCGGCTGGACGAAATCCTGGCCCGGGCCAGCGGCGTCGCCCCGGAACACGCCGGCCACGGCGGCGGCTTTGCCCTGCACGTGCTGGGCATGTGGTTCAACTTTCTGGTGAGTGCCCTCATCGTCGCCTTCTTCCTTTCCCGCCTGGCCGCCACCCTGCGGGAGCGGGAACGGGAGCTGGGCGAGGCCCGCCAGCGTGAACAGGAGCGGGCCCTGCGCCACGAGCAGATCCTGGCCCTGGGCACCCTGGCCGCCGGCGCCGCCCACAAGCTGGGCACGCCCCTGTCCACCATGGCCGTGGTGCTGCGGGAACTGGAGCTTGAACATGGCCAGACCCCGGCCCTGGGAGAAGACCTGGCCCTGCTGCGGCAACAGGTGGACCTGTGCAAGCGCACCCTGACCCAGGTCCTGGCCTCCGCCGGCGCCGCCCGGGAAGGGCAGGAAGCCGCCCCCGCCCGGCCCCTCGGCCAGTGGCTCAACGAGCTGCTCGATGGCTGGCGCGTGCTGCGGCCCCGGGTGCGGGTGGACTACCAGTCGGCAGATGGCGACGCCGAGCCTCTGGTGCAGGCGGAGCCGAGCCTGGAGCAGGCCCTCATCAACATCCTGGACAACGCCGCCGACGCCTCCCCCGAAGGGGTCGAAGTGCGCAGCCGCTGCCAGGGCGAGGACTGCATCATCGAATTCCTCGACCGGGGCCCGGGCCTGGACCCGGCCCTGGCCCCGCGCCTGGGCCAGGCCTTCGTCAGCACCAAGGACGACCCGACCCAGGCCGGCGGCAGCGGCATCGGCCTATTCCTCACCCGGGCCACCCTGGAGCGCTTCGGGGGCCGCCTCGAACTGTGCAACCGGCCGGCCCCGGAAGGCTCCGGCGCCTGCTGCCGCATCACCCTTCCCCTCGCCGCACTGAACCGCCACAGGCCATGAACGACACCCTTCCCGCCAGCACCGACGCCCTCGACGGCCCGGACAACGACTGCCCCACCCTGCTCCTGGTGGACGACGACGAAGTCTTCCGCCGGGTCCTCACCCGGGCCCTGGAACGCCGCGGCTACCTGGTGACGCCGGCGGACAGCGCCGAGAGCGCCTACGCCCTGGCCAGCGCCAATCCACCCGAGTACGCGGTGGTGGACCTGAAGATGCCCGGCGACTCCGGCCTGGTGCTGATCGAAAAACTGGCCGCCCTGGAAGCCGGCACCCGCATCGTCATGCTCACCGGCTACGCCAGCATCGCCACGGCGGTGGAGGCCATCAAGCTGGGCGCCACCCACTACCTGGCCAAGCCGGCGGACGCCGACGAGATCGTCGCCGCCCTGCAGCGCACCGCCGGCGACGCCACCACCCCGGTGGCCGACTCACCCCTGTCGGTGGACCGGCTCGAATGGGAGCACATCCAGAAGGTGCTGGCGGAACACGGCGGCAACGTCTCCGCCACCGCCCGGGCCCTGAAAATGCACCGCCGCACCCTGCAGCGCAAACTGGGCAAGCGTCCGGTAAGGGAATAGGGGCCGCCCCCAGGCCATCACCAGGGGTACACCCCGCCCCTCCGAGAGGCAGAAGGGACGCCACTCTTCGGAATGCCATCCCGGAGATGCAAGCAGCACGGGCATTCCAGGCCAGGCATCCACAGCCGTCCATTCCCGACGGGACACTAGCCCCCGCAGCCGGTGGGACGGCGGACACCACGGCAGGATGGGCATAGACCCGGGAGCGCGCTAGACTGCGGCCGGCGCCACATTCCGGCAACCAACCCCGAACCAAGCCGCAACCCAACCCGCCTTATCTCCCCCCATGGTCGACGACACCCCCCTGCCCTACATTCCCGGACTCAGCCGCGACGGCCGCCTGCGGCTGGACAAATGGCTGTGGGCCGCCCGCTTCTTCAAGACCCGGGCCCTGGCCCAGGACGCGGTGGAGGGCAACAAGGTCAAGCTCAACGGCCAGACGGTGAAGGCCTCCCGGGAGGTCAAGGCCGGCGACCGCCTCGACATCGGGACGGGTCAGGAACGCTGGGAAGTGACGGTGCTGGCGATCAACGGCCAGCGGCGGCCGGCGCCGGAAGCCCGGCTGCTGTATGAGGAAAGTGCGGAATCCGTGGCGCGCCGGGCCACCGAACAGGAACAACGGGCTCTGGCCCCCTCCCCCGGCCAGGACAGCCGGGGCCGCCCGACCAAGCGGGACCGGCGCCGCCTGGACCGCTTCGCCGGCTAATCCGGACGGCCGATGCTGATGGCCGCCGTCGGGCAGGGCGCCAGGCAAGCGCCACAGCCGGTGCAGCGGTCTTCCAGCAATACCGGCAGGGCCGGGCCGCCGGCCCGGGCGGGAAAGCGCAGGGCGCCCTCGGGACAAAAATCGCCGCAGCTGCGGCACTCCACCTGCTGCCGCGCAAGACAGGCCTCGCCAGCGGTGGCCTTGTAGGGCCAGGGTTGCCGGTCATCCTCCCGGCGCAGGGCCCGGGGCCGGCAGGCGCTGGCGCACTGGCCGCAGAAGGTGCATTCCCCCTGGCGGAAATCCACCACCGGCGGCTGGCCTGGGGCCAGCGCCGTCAGGATGCCGGTGGGACAGACCCGGATGCAGTCGCCGCAGCCGGTGCATTGCTGCAGGAAGGCCGCCTCGTCCACGGCCCAGGGCGGCCGCAGGGGCGCCGCCGGGGCGCTGCGGCCGCGGAAAAAGCCGCGCCGGGACAGGTTGGCAGGGGGATGGCTCAAGACGGCGTGCTCCGCGGCAGTAGCAAAGAAAAAGGCGGGGCAACTGCCCCGCCCCAATTGGCCGCAAAGCCAACTCGCGAAGATTTGCGGCCCGAGAGATCGTTACTGCTTGGCGGCGGTCACGTCGGCCTTGGCGCCGACGCCCAGGCTGTAGCCGAAGGAAACGTGGTGGAAGCGGCCGCCGGCGTGGTCGTCGTGAATGGCGAAGCCGAAGGGCACGGTCTTGCCTTCGGCCAGGGCCACGTCGCCTTCGCCGCCGGTGAGCTTGCGGGTGAAGGTGACGGTCCAGGTGTCGCCCTTCTTCTCGCCCTTGGCATCCACCAGGGCCTTGCCGCCTTCCATGACGCGCTTGTCGGCGATGTAGCCGTCCACCGGCTTGGCGCCCTTGCCGCTCTTCCACTGGATCAGATCGTAGTAGACGCCGCCGGCCACATTGCCGTCCTTGACGTACTTGGTCTTCTTGTCGTCGGCGCCGGGCATGGTGCGGGCGTCGGTGTGGCAGCTCTGCCAGCAGCCGACCTGGTCGGCCAGAGGCACCTTGTCGCCGGCCAGCAGCACGGTCAGCTTGACCTCGTTGTCCTTGTCCAGCTTCTCGCCGCCGCTGGCGGGCTGCTTCCAGGAGAAGCGGAAGTACACGTTGTCCTTGTCGTAGGCGGCCTGGACGTTGACCGGGATGGAGCCGGCCTTGCCCTTGGGCGGGTTCGGTTCCAGCTTCTCGCCGGAGACCACCTTCTTGCCGATGTCGGCGATTTCCTCTTCGTGGCAGCCGGTGCAGGCCTCGCCCTTGCGGATGCCCTTGGCGCCGCTGTGGTCGGTGCCCTTGGTGATCCACTCGATGCCGGAGGTGCCCGGGTAGAACACGGTGATCTTCTTGGCGGGGACCTTGGACCAGTCGGGAGCGGCGAAAGCGGCCTGGCTGCCCAGGGCCAGCATGAGGCCGACGGCGGAGGCGATGGCGGTTTGCTTGAACATGGTGTAACTCTCCATTCTTGATTTGGGCTCGGGGAGCCGGCTGCTTGGTTCAGGGGCGGGGCCTTGCTGCGCCCCGCCGGTTACGGCCTGCCGTGGGATTCGACGCAGATTACTCGTCGTCGTCCTCGGGCATGTTCTGGGGTTTGTGGTGGGCAATGCCCTTGTGGCAGTCGATGCAGGTCTTGTTGTCCT
Source organism: Azospira sp. MPR-LB4 (assembly GCF_058809525.1). NCBI lineage: Bacteria > Pseudomonadati > Pseudomonadota > Betaproteobacteria > Rhodocyclales > Rhodocyclaceae > Azospira > Azospira sp. MPR-LB4. The sequence goes on along the minus strand of NZ_CM179521.1, from coordinate 2,737,974 downwards.
TCTGGGCCAGCTCATGCATCTTCTTGGCGCGGGGCTTCTGCTTGTCCGTGTTCATGCCGTCGAAGCTGTGGCAGTTGCGGCACTCGCGGGAATCGCTCTTCTTCATCCGCTCCCACTCGTGGGTGGCCAGTTCCAGGCGCTTGGCCTCGAACTTTTCCTTGGTGTCGATGGTGCCGGTGAGCTTGCCCCAGACTTCCTGGCTGGCCTGGATCTTCCGCTTCATCTTGTGCACCCAGTCCTTCGGCACGTGGCAGTCGGAGCAGACGGCACGCACGCCGGTGCGGTTGGAGTAGTGGATGGTCTGCTTGTATTCCTGGTACACGTTGTCCCGCATCTCGTGGCAGGAGATGCAGAACTCCAGGGTGTTGGTGGCTTCCATGGCGGTGTTGAAGCCGCCCCAGAAAATGATGCCGCTGACGAAGCCGACGGTGATCAGCGCAAACAAGGAATACTTGGCGCTGGGCTTCTTGAGGGTGGCCCAAAGGCCGGTTTTCTGATTCTCGGACATGATGCGCTTTCTCTCCCTGAGGCCGGCAGCAGGGCTGAAATGCCCGAACCGGACTTCTCTCTATCGTGGGAAGCAGTCTAGCCGAGGCGAAAAGCCCGGATATTTGATGCGGGTTAATTCCGCGCAAAAACGCGGAACGGCCCGTGCGGGCCGTCCGTGACGCTGCCTAAACACTGGAAAATCAAGGATTTCACAAGGACCTGCCACCCCAGGCAGGATGGACGCGCCTCTCCGGCATGGGGCGCCGGAAAGGGGCGCCCCGCCTGCCTTGCAGGCCTGCCGCCTACTTGCGGGCGGCCTTTTTCCCCGGCTGGGCCTCGGCCTTTTCCCGCAGGCGGGCCAGGGCTTCCTTGAGGGAGGTCTCCTCTTCCGATCCCGGTTCCACCATGGGCAGCAGCCGTTCCCAGTAGCCGATGGCGGCCTTGTAGTCCTCCCGTTCGCCGGCGGCGACGCCGGCCAGGATCAGGGCCTGGGGCTCTTCCGGATTGAGCTTGAGGGCCTGGTTGATGAGCTGGGTCGGCTTGCCGGCGAAACGGCCTTCACTGAGGCTGGCCAGGGTTTCGGCGTAGTCGGTGAGCAGGGCGGCGTTCTCCTGCAGCAGCTTGCCGCCCTTGGCGTAGGCGTCGGCGGCCTCCTGCAGGCGGCCCAGGGTCTTGTAGGAGCGGGCCAGCATGATCCAGCCCTTTTCGTCGTCCGGATTGTCCTTCATGCGGGCGGCCAGCTTGCCCACCATGTCGTTGATCTGCTCCGCCGTCACCTGGGGCTGGGCCTGCAGGTTGCGCGGGTCCAGGGCCTTGGGGTTGCCCAGCAGGGTGTAGCCCAGCAGGGCGGCGGCAGGCAGCAGCAGGGCCAGGACGATGGCGGTGGGGCGGCTCGGCCCCTGGCGCGGCGCGACCGCCTCGGCGGCCACGTCCACCTCTTCCAGCAGGCGGCGCTGCAGTTCTTCCCGGGCCTGCTGGTAGTCGGCTTCGCCCAGGGTGCCGGCGGCCTTTTCCTTTTCCAGCTCGGCTTCCTGGTCGCGGAACACGGCCAGGTTGGCCTGACGGCGGTCAGCCCGGCTCACCGCCCGGCCCCTGAGCAGAGGCGGCAGCAACAACAGGACGACGAGGGCCACCAGGACGGCGGCGGCGATGGCAAAGGCGGTCATTGGGCGGAATCTTTCTTGTCGGAGGCGGCGGCTTCCTGCAGCAGGGTTTCGGCGCGGCGGCGCTCGGCCTCGGAAAGGCCGCCGCCGGCAGCGGCCGTGGCGGCCACGTTACGCCGGCGCAGGTAGCGCACCAGGGCCACCAGGCCGACCACCAGAATCAGCAGGGGGCCAAACCACAGCAGGGCGGTGTTGTTCTGCACCGGCGGCCGGTAGAGGACGAAGTCGCCGTAGCGGGCCACCATGAAGTCGAGGATTTCCCGGTCGCTCTTGCCCTGCTGGATCATGCCGCGGATTTCCCGGCGCAGGTCCAGGGCCAGGTCGGCGTTGGAATCGGCAATGGTCTGGTTCTGGCAGACCAGGCAGCGCAGCTCGGCGGAAATTTCCATGAGGCGCTTTTCCGCCACCGGGTCGGCGGCCAGGTCGGCCGCTTCCTTGGCCTGCAGGGAGGCGAAGGGGACCAGGGCCGCCAGGGCCAGGCAGGCGGCCAGGCACAGTCGCTTGAAGGGGCTCATTTGTTCAGCTCCGCCACCAGGGGCAGGATTTTCTTTTCCAGCACCTCGGGGGTGATGGGGCCGATGTGCTTGAAGCGAATGACGCCGGCCTTGTCGATCAGGTAGGTCTCGGGAGCGCCATAGACGCCGTAGTCGATGGCGACGCGGCCGTCCAGGTCCATGATCACCGTCTGGTAGGGATTGCCCTTGGCCGCCAGCAGCTTGCTGGAACGCTGGATGGCCAGGGCCATTTCCTTCTCCGGGGTGTCGGGCTTGCTGTCCAGGGCGCCGTCGCCGCGCACTTCCTTCCAGTTGAAGCCGACGATGGGCAGGTAGTTGCGCCTGGACATTTCCACCAGCACCGGATGCTCCTGCACGCAGGACGGGCACCAGGTGGCCCAGACGTTGAGCAGCCACACCTGGCCCTTCATCTCCTCGGGGGAGAAGGTCTTGGCCGGGTTGTCCAGGCGCGGCAGGGCGAAGGCTGGGGCCGGCTTGCCCACCAGGGGCGAGGGCACTTCCCGGGGATTGAGGTTGAGGCCGATGGCCAGCAGCACCACCAGGACGATGAAACCGATGAGGGGCCAGAGGAACTTGTTCATGGTCGTGTCAGGCTCGTTCAGGCCGCGGAGGAAGAGGCGGCGGCGGTTGGCGTGGCCGCCCGGGCCTTGACCCGGTAGCGGCGGTCGGCGATGGCGATGAGGCCGCCCAGGGACATCAGCAGGCAGCCGCCCCAGATCCAGTCCACGAAGGGCTTGTAGTAGACCCGCACGGCCCAGGCGCCTTCCGGCTGGCTCTTGTTGATGGGCTCACCCAGGGAGACGTACACGTCCCGGGTCAGGCCGGCATCGATGGCGGCCTCGGTCATGGGCATGGCGGAGGAGGCGTAGTTGCGCTTTTCCGGATGCAGCACCTTGTCCAGCTTGCCGTCCTTGAGCAGCTCCACCTCGCCGCGCAGGGCCAGGTAGTTGGGACCTTCCACCTGATGCACGCCGATGAAGCGGAATTCGTAGCCCACCAGATGGACGCTGTCGCCCGGCTCCATCTTCACGTCCTTCTCCACCTCGTAGTTCTTCACCAGGGTGACGCCGACGACGAACACGGCGACGCCGATGTGGGCCAGGTGCATGCCCCAGAAGCTGCGAGGCTGCTTGAACACGGCGGCAGCGAAGGAGAGGTCGCCCCGGGTGGCGCGCACCCGCTGCAGAAAGTTGAGCACCGCGGTGAGGGTGATCCAGGCGGCCACCAGGATGCCGACGGCCACGGCGGTATGCCAGGTGCCGTAGATGAAGGGCACGGCCACGCCCACCAGCACGGCGGCGGCGAAGGCCCAGCGCAGCAGGCGGGCGATCTCGGCCAGGCTAGCTTCCTTCCAGCGGGCGAAGGGGGCCACGCCCATGAGGAACAGCACCGGCACCATCAGGGGCGCGAAGACGGTGTTGAAGTAGGGCGGGCCGACTGAAATCTTGCCGGCGTTGAGGGCGTCGATCAGCAGCGGGTACAGGGTGCCGAGGAAGACGGTGCCGCAGCCCACCACCAGCAGGACATTGTTGGTGAGCAGGAAGGATTCCCGGGACACCAGGCTGAAGCGCCCGCCCAGGCCCACCTTGGGAGCGCGCCAGGCGAACAGCACCAGGCTGGAGCCGATCACCACCACCAGGAAGGCGAGGATGAAGATGCCCCGGGTCGGGTCGGTGGCGAAGGCGTGCACCGAGGTCAGCACGCCGGAACGGACCAGGAAGGTGCCGAGCAGGGACAGGGAGAAGGCGCCGATGGCCAGCATCACCGTCCAGTTCTTGAAGCTGCCGCGCTTTTCGGTCACCGCCAGGGAGTGGATCAGGGCGGTACCCACCAGCCAGGGCATGAAGGAGGCGTTTTCCACCGGGTCCCAGAACCACCAGCCGCCCCAGCCCAGCTCGTAATAGGCCCACCAGGAGCCGAGGGCGATGCCCAGGGTGAGGAAGATCCAGGCGGAGGTGGTCCACGGCCGGGACCAGCGTGCCCAGGCGGCGTCCAGCTGGCCGGAAAGGAGGGCGGCGACGGCGAAGGCGTAGGCCACGGAGAAGCCGACGTAGCCCATGTAGAGCATGGGCGGGTGGAAGACCAGGCCCGGGTCCTGCAGCAGGGGATTCAGGTCGCGGCCTTCCTGGGCTGCCGGCAGCAGGCGCTCGAAGGGGTTGGAGGTGACCAGGATGAAGAGCAGGAAGCCGGCTGCCACCAGACCTAGGACGCCCAGCACCCGGGCCACCATGGGCTCCGGCAGCTGGCGCGACAGGGCCGCCACGGCGAAGGTCCACAGGGACAGCATCAGGGCCCACAGCAGCAGGGAGCCTTCGTGGCCGCCCCATACGGCGGAGAACTTGTACAGGGTGGGCAGCAGGGTGTTGGAATGCTGGGCCACATAGACGACGGAGAAGTCGCTCTGCACGAAGGCCCAGGTCAGGCAGCCGAAGGCGAAGGCCACCAGCAGGGCCTGGGCCATGGCCGCCGGGCGGGCGACGAGGACCCAGGGGGTACGGCCCTGATGGGCGCCCACCAGGGGCAGCACGCCCTGCACCAGGGCGACGCAGAAGGCCAGGATGAGGGCGAAGTGCCCGAGTTCGGGGATCATGGGGTCGCTCTCAATACTTCAGGGTTTTGGCCGCAGCCTTTTCGGCTGCCTCAACGGCCGCCTTCTTCTCGCCGGCTTCCGCCGCGGCCTTGTTCTCGCCGGCCTTGGCATGGGCATCGGCAACGGCCTTCTGGGCTTCCGGCGGCATGTAGTTCTCGTCGTGCTTGGCCAGCACCTCGGTGGCGACGAAGAGGCCGGCATCATCCAGCTTGCCCTGGGCCACGACGCCCTTACCTTCCTTGAACAGGTCCGGCAGGATGCCCTTGTACTGCACCGGCAGGGTCTGGTCGGTGTCGGTCACGGCAAAGCGGACGCTGACGCCGTCGGCCAGGCGCTCGACGCTGCCTTCCTTGACCAGGCCACCGATGCGGAAGGTCTTGCCCTTGGGCGCCTCACCGGCCAGGACCTGGGTGGGGGAGAAGAAGAACACCAGGTTGCTGTTGAAGGCGTTCAGCACCAGGGCCGTGCCGATGCCAAGAACCGCCAGACCGGCGACGATGAGGGCGATGCGCTTGTGACGGGCTTTCAACTTTCTTCACTCCTTTGGGCCAGATTCTCGGCAGTGATCTGCCGCTTCAGGCGGGACAACAGGTTCTTACGACGCCGGGCGACGATGATCGGTTCCACCGCCATGATGAGGGCGGTGACGCCGAAGGAACCCCAGACGTAAAAGGCGTAACCGCCCATGGCGAAAAACTCGGAGGCGCTGTTCCAGTGCATCTCAGGACTCCTTGCCGGCCAGCAGCTGGCGCACCCATTCGGTGTGCCGCTCCCGCTCCAGCATGATGTTGCGGGCCCGCCCCAGGGCCACGGCGATGGAATACATCCAGAAGCACAGGGCCACCAGCAGCATGGCCCAGAGCATGGTGGCGGCCATGGAGGGGGACTTGGTGAGGGAGACGGAAGCGCCCTGGTGCAGGGTATTCCACCACTTCACGGAGAAATAGATGATGGGAATGTTCACCACGCCCACCAGGGCCAGCACGGCGCCGGCCTTGTCGGCCCGGCGCGGGTCGTCGATGGCGGACTGCAGGGCGATGAAGCCGATGTAGAGGAAGAGCAGGATCAGCTCGGAGGTCAGCCGCGCATCCCACACCCACCAGGTGCCCCACATGGGCTTGCCCCAGAGGGCGCCGGTCCACAGGGAGAGGAAGGCCATCAGCGCCCCGGTGGGAGCCAGGGCGGTGGCCATCATGCCCGACAGGCGGGTGTTGAAGGCCAGGCCCAGGGCGGCCCAGAAGGCCATCACCAGGTAGATGAACATGCTCATCCAGGAGGCGGGCACGTGGATGAAGATGATGCGGTAGCCCTCGCCCTGCTGGAAGTCCGTGGGGGCCACGAACATGCCCAGGTAGAGGCCGGCCACGCCGAAGACGACGGAGAGGGCGACGAACCAGGGGATCATCTTGCCCGCCAGGGGGTAGAAGGTCGCCGGGGAGGCGAACTTGAACCAGTTGATCAGTCGATTGTTCATTCGAGAGATATCTTCAAGGCCGCCGCGGTCGCCCACGGCGCGAAAAACAGGCTGCCGGCCAGCAAGGCGCCGAGCAGGGACAGATGGGCTTCGAAGCCCAGGCCGGAAACGGCCGCATCGACGGCGCCGGCACCGAAAATCAGCACCGGAATATACAGGGGCAGCACCAGCAGGGAAACCAGCACGCCGCCGCCCCGCAGGCCCAGGGTCAGGGCGGCGCCGATGGCGCCGATGGCCGAGAGGGAGGGGGTGCCCACCAGCAGGGCCAGGGTCAGCACCAGGAGGCCGTCGGCGGACAGGTCGAACTGTAGGCCGAGAACCGGCGCCAGCAAAGTCAGGGGCAGCCCGGAGGTGAGCCAGTGGGCGGCCATCTTGCCGAGCACGGTGACCGGCAGGGGCTGGGGCGCCAGCACCAGCTGTTCCAGGGTGCCGTCCCGGTAGTCGTCGCCGAAGAGGCGCGGCAGGGTCAGCATGGTGGCCAGCAGGGCCGCCACCCACAGCACGCCGGGGGCCATCTTGCGCAGCATGTCCATCTCGGGGCCGACCCCCAGGGGAAAGAGGCTGACGACGATGATGAAGAAAAACAGGGCGGAAACCAGATCGGCCTGGCGGCGCAGGGCCAGCTTCAGGTCCCGGGCGATGACGGCGAAGAGCAGGTCGAGCATCAGGCCCCCAGCCGGTATTCGCGGACGGCGCCGGCGGGAATGGTCACCGCCTGGTGCGTCGTCATCACCGCCAAGCCGCCCCGCTGCAGGTGGGCGCCGATGAGGCCGGCCACCATGTCCACGGCGGCCACGTCGAGGGCCACGAAGGGCTCGTCCAGCACCCACAGGGCGCGGCGCTCGTGGATCAGGCGGGCCAGGGCGACGCGGCGCTTCTGGCCCTGGGACAGGTATTTGGCCTGCAGGTCTTCCCGCCCGGCCAGGCCGACGGCGTAAAGGGCCTCCAGGGCCTGCTCCTCGGAGAGGGGCTCGCCGGACAGACGGGCCGAGGCCAGCAGGTTCTCCAGGGGCGTCAGTTCTTCCTTGATGGCGTTGTGGTGGCCCATGTAGCACAGCTCGGCCCGGTAATCCTCGGCCAGCTTGCGAATCGGTTCGCCGCGCCAGGTGATCTCGCCCGCCACGGGCTGGGCTAGGCCCACCAGCATGCGCAGCAGGCTGGTCTTGCCGGCGCCGTTCTTGCCCTGCAGGTTGAGCAGCTCGCCGCCTTCCAGGCGAAAGCTCACCCCGGCGAACAGGCGACGGTCACCGCGTACGCATTCCAGTTGGGAGGCTTCCAGCATTGATGAGGGCGTCCAGGCAATCTGGGCGGGATTATGGAGGCGAGAGTGTAGCGGCTCTTTGATGGGAAACAAAACCGGTGCAAATTATTCACGGCAGCCCGGATTATGGGCTATCCGGCACCTGTTCCCAATAGCCGGAAGCATTTAGGTGCAGAAAAAAACGGGGGCCACGGCCCCCGTTCCAAGTCGAGAGGCGCTGCTTACTTCTTGCCGAACGGCTGGGGACGCGGGGTGGCGTCGGCAGACGGCGGCAGGATCGGCAGCTTGAAGCTGGGCTGGTCGCCGGTCAGGGTCTTCAGGAAGGCCACGATCTTGGCGTTTTCCTCGTCCGTGAACTTCTTGCCCAGCTGGATGCGGCCCATGGTGTCCACCGCTTCCTTCAGGGTGTTGGCGGCGCCGTCGTGGAAGTAGGGGTAGGTCATTTCCACGTTGCGCAGGGTCGGCACCTTGAAGTTGAAGCGGTCCGCATCTTTGCCGGTCACGGCGACCCGGCCTTCGGCGGCGCTGGAAGCCTTGTACGGTTCCACCACGCCCATCTTCTGGAAGGAGTTGCCGCCCACGGCCGGGCCGTTGTGGCAGGCGACGCAGCCGCTGTCCTTGAACAGCTTGTAGCCTTCCAGTTCGTTCTTGCTCAGGGCCTTCTGGTCGCCCTTCAGCCACTTGTCGAAGCGGGAATTGGGGGTCACCAGGGTTTCCTCGAAGGCAGCGATGGCCTTGGTGATGCCGTCGATATCCACCTTGTCGGAGCCGAAGGCCTTCTTGAACTCGGCCACGTAGCCGGGAATGGACTTCACCACGTCCACCGCCAGGGTGTGGTTGGAGGCCATTTCACCCGGGTTGGCGATGGGGCCGCCGGCCTGGGCCTTGAGGTCGGCCGCACGGCCGTCCCAGAACTGGGCCACGTTGAGGCTGGAATTAAGCACGGTGGGCGCGTTGATGGGACCTTCGTTCCAGTTGTGGCCGATGGAGGTCTTGATGTTGTCCGTGCCGCCCATGGACAGGTTGTGGCAGGAATTGCAGGAAATGAAGCCGGACATGGACAGCCGGGGGTCGAAATACAGCTTCTTGCCCAGTTCCACCAGGGCGGGGTTGGCCACCTTGGCGGGCTTGATCGGCTGGATGGGCTCGTTGCCGGCGGCTTGCGCCAGGCCGGCAAGGCCCAGGGTGGCCGCCAGGACGATGGCGGTCGGCGTGATCTTGAGTTGGAACATGTGTCACTCCCTTCGGGTTATGGAAATATTGTGCCGCCATTGTCCATCCCACGAGTAGGGTCTTGTTGACGTAAGTCAATGTTTTTCAATGGTTTTTGGCTATACATCCTATAGCTTTCGCCTATACACCCTTACGGCGGCAGTCCCCGGACAACATCCGCCGCCGGCCTTCAACGCCTGTATTGGCCGGGGATTCCGGAGCAATCGGCGGCCCCGCCGCCGTCCCCCCGGGAAGCAGGCCCTCATCGCCACACCGGACGGACCGTACGGCCCTCGCCCGCCCCTATCTCCCGCCCCCTTGACGGTAATCAAGGCGACGGCGGCCCCGATCCCCTAGGGTAGCGGCTTTTTTGCGGGAGGCAGGCCGGCATGGGCCAGCACGAGGGAAACGACGGCGCGCTGCAACTGGCCCTGGAATGGGACGGCCAGGGCATTGCCGCGGCCCGCGTCGCCAGCCCCCGCCCCCTGGCCGCCCGCCTGCTGCAGGGCCGTCCCGCCGCCGAGGCCGGCGAACTGGCGCCGCGCCTGTTCACCCTCTGTGCCGCCGCCCAGGGCAGCGCCGCCCGCCGGGCCCTGGCCGCTGCCGCCGGCACCCCGATGGCCGAGCCGGATGGGGCCGAACGGCAGCGCCTGAGCCGGGAGATGATCGGCGAACACCTGTGGCGCCTGGGCCTGGACTGGCCGCCCCTGCTGGGCCTGCCGCCGCGCAAGGAGGCTCTGGTGGCCTGGCGCAAGGGCCTGCCCGCCGCCGATCGGCCCCAATGGCGCAGCTTCGCCGCCCATGCCCTGGAACTGCCGCTGTGCGCGGCTCCCGGCACGGACCTGCTGGAACACCTGGATGCATCCGCCTGGTGGCAATCCCTCCCCGGAGAGCGGGACTGGGACTGCCTCGCCGCCCATGCCCTGGCCCCGACCCTGGCCGGCCGGCCCCGGGAAACCGGCGCCGCCGCCCGCTGCCGCCGTCAGCCCGAGGTGACCGCCCTGTGGCAGGCCGGTCGCCGTGCCGCCGCCCGCCTCCAGGCCCGCTGCCTGGAGCTGGAAGCCCTGCTCGACGGCCACTGGGACCCGGCCTGGGTGGACGCCTGCAGCCCGGCCCCCGGCATCGGCCTGGCGCGGGTGGAAACGGCCCGGGGGCCCTTGCTGCATCTGGTGGCGCTGGCTGCCGGCACGGTGCAGCGCTATGTTATTGTTGCCCCCACGGAATGGAACTTTCACCCGGCCGGCGCCTTCGTCCAAGACACCACCGGCCTGCCCGCCCCGACCCCGGAAGCCGCCCGGCACATGGCCCGCTGCATCGCCCTGTCCCTGGACCCCTGCGTCGCCGTGGGCATCACCCTGGATACGCATCACCATGCATGAGATGTCCCTGGCAGAGGGCGTGCTGCAAATCGTCGAAGACGCCGCCCAAGGCCCCCAGGGCTTTGCCCGGGTAAAGACCGTCTTCCTCGAAATCGGCCAGCTCTCCTCGGTGGAACCGGAGGCCATGGCCTTCTGTTTCGAGGCGGTGAGCAAGGGCACGGTGGCCGACGGCGCCAAGCTGGAAATTGTCAGCGTCCCCGGCGAGGGGCTGTGCCTCTCCTGCCAGAAGACCGTGCCCCTGGCCCAGGTGTACGACCCCTGCCCGGAATGCGGCGGCTACCCGGTACAGCCCACGGCCGGCACGGAAATGCGGGTGCGGGAACTGGAAGTCGATTGAGGGCCAGCCCTCACCACAGAATTCAGGAAATCGAAGGAGCATCGAGCAAATGTGTACCACCTGCGGCTGCGGCGCCGGCGAAACCCGCATCGAGGGCGACGCCCTCCACGATCACGAGCATGGACACGAACACTGGCATGTGCATGAGGACGGCACCGCCCACAGCCATGGCCACGAGCACGGTCACGGCCACAGCCATGCCCACGACGAGCACCAGCACGAACATGTGCACGCCGACGGCACCCGTCACAGCCACCCGCACCATCACGACGGCGAACATCATCACGATCACCAGGGCGTCACGCCCCAGCCAGCCGCCCCGGCCCACGGCCACGTGCATACCCACGCCGACGGCACCAGCCACAGCCATCCCCATACCCACGAGGGCGAGCACCACCACGCCCACGCCGAGGGGGACCAAGGCGACCACGGGCACGGCCATCACCACCATCACGGCGATGGCAGCATCGACTACGGCAGCGGTCCCGCCGGCGCCCACGCCCCGGGCATGAGCCAGAAGCGCATGGTGCAGATCGAGCGGGACATCCTCTCCAAGAACGACGCCTACGCCGCCAAGAACCGCCAGGCCCTGGCCGAGAAGGGCGTGTTCGCCCTCAATCTCGTTTCCAGCCCCGGCTCCGGCAAGACCACCCTGCTCTGCCGCAGCATCGAGGAACTGAAGGCCAAGTATCGGGTGGCCGTGATCGAGGGCGACCAGCAAACCAGCTTCGACGCCGAGCGCATCCGCGCCACCGGCGCCCCCGCCCTGCAGATCAACACCGGCAAGGGCTGCCACCTGGACGCCCACATGGTGGGCCACGCCCTGGAAAAGCTGGAGGTGCAGGACGACTCCCTGCTGCTGATCGAGAACGTCGGGAATCTGGTGTGCCCCGCCGCCTTTGACCTGGGCGAGGCCGGCAAGGTGGTGATCCTCTCCGTCACCGAAGGCGAGGACAAGCCCCTGAAGTACCCGGACATGTTCCGCGCCGCCCGCCTGATGCTGCTCTCCAAGGTGGACCTGCTGCCCCACCTGACTTTCGATGCGGATAAGGCGGTGGAATACGCGCGCCGGGTCAATCCGGCCCTGGAAGTGATCCGGGTTTCCACCACCAGCGGCGAAGGCTTCGCCGAGTGGCTGGCCTGGGTGGAAAAGGGCCTGGCCGCTGCCAAGGCGGCCCGCCAGGAAAACGTCGCCGCCCTGAAAGCCCGCATCGCCGAACTGGAAGGCCTGCTGGCCCGCCGCTGATCCCCTGGGCGGCTCTGCCGCCCCGGTTGCACCACTGCCATGAACGACCTCACCCTTCCCCTGCTCTGCCGCCGGGTCCGCGTCCGCGGCCTGGTGCAGGGCGTCGGCTATCGTCCCTTCGTCTATCGCCTGGCCTTTGAGCTGGGCCTTGGCGGCTGGGTGCGCAACGACGCCGAAGGGGTGGATATCGAAGCCCGGGGCCCGGCCCCGCTGGTGGAGCGCTTCATCGCCCGGCTGCGGGCCGAGGCGCCGGAACTGGCCCGGGTGGAAGCGGTGGAAGTGCGGGAGGCCGAGCCCGAGCGCAGCCTGCCCGGCTTTCTCATCGTCGAGAGCCGGGGCGGCCACGCCAGCACCTCCATCGGCCCCGACAGCGCCCTCTGCCACGACTGCCTGGAAGAACTGTTCGCGCCCCAGGACCGGCGCCACCGCTACGCCTTCACCCACTGCACCCACTGCGGCCCCCGCTATTCCATCACCCGGGAGCTGCCCTACGACCGGGCCCGCACCAGCCTGGCCCCCTTCCCCCAGTGCCCGGCCTGCACCGCGGAATACGCCGATCCCCACAACCGGCGCTTCCACGCCGAGGCCAACTGCTGCCCTGACTGCGGGCCCCGATTGCGCCTGCTCGACGCCGCCGGCCAGCCCATTGCCGGTGACCCGGTGCGGAAGGCGGTGGGCCTGCTGCAGGCAGGCAAGATCGTCGCCCTCAAGGGCTACGGCGGCTTCCACCTGGCCTGCGACGCCCGCAATGGGGCCGCCGTGGCCGAACTGAGAAAACGCAAGCACCGGGAGGAAAAGCCCTTCGCCGTGATGGCCGCCAACGTGGCCTCAGCCAATGCCCTCTGCGCCCTGGGCGGCGACGAGGCGGGCCTGCTGGAACTGCCCGAGCGCAGCATCGTCCTGCTGCGCAAGCAGGACAACACCGACACCCAATTGCCCGGCGTCGCCCCCGGCCTGCAATGGCTGGGCCTGATGCTGCCCTACGCGCCCCTGCACTACCTGCTCTTCCATGCCGCCGCCGGCGAACCGGCGGGCCTGGCCTGGCTGGCCCAAGCCCAGGATCTGGTACTGGTAATGACCAGCGCCAACCCGGGGGGCGAGCCCCTGGTCACCGACAACGCCGAGGCGGTGGGACGCCTGGCCGGCATGGCCGACGCCTTCCTCTGCCACGACCGGGACATCGTCATCCGCAGCGACGACTCGGTGATCCGTTGCGACGAAGGCGGGGTCCAGTTCCTGCGCCGGGGCCGGGGCCAGACGCCGCGCCCCATCAAGCTCAAGGACGAGGGCCCGGCCGTCCTGGCCTTCGGCCCCTACCTGAAGAACACCCTGTGCGTGGTCAAGGGCCGGGAGGCCTATCTCTCCCAGCACATCGGCGACCTGGACAACGTGCCCACGGTGAATTTCCTGGAAGAGACGGCGGCCCACCTGCTGCACATCCTGGACGTGGAACCCCAGGTCATCGCCCACGATCTGCACCCGGATTTCCCCTCCACCCGGCTGGCCGCCGCCTTCGCCGCCGAGCGGGGCATTCCGGCCATCGCCGTGGCCCACCACCACGCCCACATCGCCGCCGTGCTGGCGGAAACCCGCTACCCCAAGCCGGTCATCGGCCTGGCCCTGGACGGCATCGGTCTGGGTGAAGACGGCGGCCTGTGGGGCGGCGAACTGCTGCGGGTGGACGGGGCCGACTGCCAGCGCCTCGGCGGCCTCTTGTCTCTGCAATTGCCCGGCGGCGACAGGGCCGCCCGGGAGCCCTGGCGCCTGGCCGCCGCCGCCCTCCACGCCTTGGGCCGCAACGGCGACATCGAAGCTTTCGTCGCCCATCGCTACCCGGATCAGCAGGGCGCGGCCATGATCGCCGAGATGCTGCGCAAGCAGCTCAACTGCCCGCCCACCTCCAGCCTGGGCCGGCTGTTCGACGCCGCCGCCGGCCTGCTGGGCCTGCGCGCCAGCCAGCGCTTCGAGGCCCAGGCCGCCATGGAATTGGAAGGCCGGGCCCACGCCTGGGAAGAGCGCCACGGCCCCGCCGCGTCCCTGACCGATGGCTGGAACATCAACAATGACGGCCATCTCGACCTGCTGCCCCTGCTCGCCTGGCTGGGCGAATGCGATGACGCCGACCTGGGCGCCGCCCGCTTCCACGCCACCCTGGCCGCCGGCCTGGTGCATTGGGCGGCCGCGGCGGCCGAACGGGCCAACCTGTCCACCGTCGCCCTGGGCGGCGGCTGCCTGCTCAACCACCTGCTTTCCCGGGACCTGCGCATGGGATTGCAGGCCAGAGGGCTGGCCGTGCTGGAAGCCCGCCAGGCCCCGCCCAACGACGGCGGCATCGCCCTGGGCCAGGCCTGGGTGGCGCGGCAGTCCCTGGGCCGTTAGGAGCGCGACGTGACCACCTATCCGCCCGAGTTCGCCCCCTACCTGGCCGCCAGCCCCATCGTCGCTGCCGCCCATCCCGAGATTCGCCGCCTGGCCGCCGAACTGCAGGCCACCGGCGACGGCAGCCCCACCGATACCGCCCGCCTCTGCTTCGAGTACGTGCGGGACCAGATCCGCCATAGCTGGGACTACCGGGCCGACGCCCACAACCCCCTCACCTGTGCCGCCCCCCAGGTGCTGGCCGAACGCACCGGCTACTGCTACGCCAAGAGCCACCTGCTGGCGGCCCTGCTGCGGGCCAACGGCATTCCCGCCGCCCTCTGCTACCAGCGCCTGACCCTGGAACCCGGCGGCGAGCGTTACTGCCTGCACGGCCTCAACGCCGTGTACCTGCCCGGGCACGGCTGGTACCGCCTCGACCCCCGGGGCAACAAGCCCGGTGTGGAGGCCCGCTTCACTCCGCCCAACGAGCAATTGGCCTTCGCCCTGGACTACCCGGGCGAACTGGATTTCCCCGGCCTCTACCCGGAGCCGGTGGCGGCCATTCAGGACCTGCTGCAACGCTGCGCCAGCGTCCAGGAAGCCATGGACCAGCTGCCCGACGCCACCGCCCTGCCTCCCGCCCCCCTGAATCTGCCCTTGAAGGAGCGCTGACCATGTGTCTCGCCATCCCCGCGAAAATCGTTGAACTCCTGCCCGACGACCAGGCCCGCATCGACCTGGGGGGCGTGCGCAAGGAAGTCTCCCTGGCCCTGGTGGAAGACGTGGCCGTGGGCGACTACGTCATCATCCACGTGGGCTACGCCCTGACCAAGCTGGACCCGGAAGAGGCGGCCAAGACCCTGGCCCTCTTTGCCGAGCTGGACGACGAAGCCCGCGCCGCTGCCATGGCCCAGGCATGACCCCCACGCTCCGCCGGATTGGGCCGATGCGCCCCTCTCTCTGTGATCTCTGTGCCCGCTGTGGCAAAAGGTTTTACCCATGAAGTACGTCGACGAATACCGGGACGGCGAACTGGCCCAGGGCCTGGCCGCCGCCATCGCCAAGGAGGCCCGGCCGGAGCGCCGCTATCACTTCATGGAATTCTGCGGCGGCCATACCCACGCCATTTCCCGCTACGGCGTCACCGACCTGCTGCCGGCCAATGTGCGCATGATCCACGGCCCCGGCTGCCCGGTCTGCGTGCTGCCCATCGGCCGGGTGGACCAGGCCATCCGCCTGGCCCTCAAGCACAACGTGATCCTGTGCACCTACGGCGACTGCCTGCGGGTGCCGGCCTCCGACGGGCTCTCCCTGCTCAAGGCCAAGGCCCGGGGGGCGGACATCCGCATGGTCTATTCCAGCGCCGACGCCCTCAAGCTGGCTCAGGAGAACCCCGAAAAGCAGGTGGTGTTCTTCGCCATCGGCTTCGAGACCACCACCCCGCCCACCGCCGTGGCCATCAAGCAGGCCAAGGTGATGGGCCTGAAGAATTTCTCCGTGCTGTGCTGCCACGTGCTGACCCCTTCGGCCATCAGCAACATCCTGGAATCGCCGGAGGTGAGGAAGCTGGGCACCGTGCCCCTGGACGGCTTCATCGGCCCGGCCCACGTCTCCACCATCATCGGCAGCCGGCCCTACGAGTTTTTCGCCGAGGAATACCGCAAGCCCGTGGTCATCGCCGGCTTCGAGCCTCTGGACGTGATGCAGGCCATCCGCATGCTGGTGCGCCAGGTCAATGAAGGCCGGGCCGAGGTGGAAAACGAGTTTTCCCGGGCCGTCAGCCGGGAGGGCAACCTCAAGGCCCAGAATCTGGTGGCCGAGGTCTTCGAGTTGCGCCGGGCCTTCGAGTGGCGCGGCCTGCACACCGTGCCCTATTCCGCCCTGCGCATCCGCGGCGGCTTTGCCGAGTTCGATGCGGAACAGCGCTTCGGCGAGGACTACGTCAGCGTGCCCGACCACAAGGCCTGCGAGTGCGGCGCCATCCTGCGCGGCGCCAAACGTCCCCAGGACTGCAAGCTGTTCGGCACCGTATGCACCCCGGAAAACCCGGTCGGCTCCTGCATGGTCAGTTCCGAAGGCGCCTGCGCCGCCCATTACACCTACGGCCGTTTCCGCGAACTGCCGGCCTGAGCGAAAGTCCCGCCATGAAACAGAACTACATCCGCCCCCTGGACCTCAAGCACGGCCGCGTGGACATGAGCCACGGCAGCGGCGGCCGGGCCATGGCCCAGCTCATCGACGAACTGTTCGCCCCCCTGCTGGGCAACGACTACCTGGCCCAGGGCAACGACGGCTCGGTCATGCCCCTGCCGGACGGCCCGGGCCGGCTGGTGATGGCCACCGACGCCCACGTGGTGTCGCCCCTCTTCTTCCCCGGCGGCGACATCGGCTGTCTCTCGGTGCACGGCACCATCAACGACGTGGCGGTGATGGGCGCCAAGCCCCTCTATCTCTCGGCCAGCTTCATCCTGGAAGAGGGCTTCGCCCTGGCGGACCTCAAGCGCATCGTCGAATCCATGGCGGCGGCGGCCAGGGAGGCCGGCGTGCCGGTGGTCACCGGCGACACCAAGGTGGTGGAGCAGGGCAAGGGCGACGGGGTTTTCATCAGCACCACCGGCGTCGGCTGGCTGCCCGCCGGCATCGAGCTTTCCGGCAACCGGGCAGCGGCGGGCGACGCCATCCTGGTCTCCGGCCCCATCGGCGACCACGGCATGGCCATCATGAGCCAGCGGGAAAGCCTGGCCTTCGAATCCCCCATCGTTTCCGACACCGCCGCCCTGCACGGCCTGGTGGCCGACCTGCTGGCCAGCGGCGTCCAGGTCAAGGTGCTGCGGGACCCCACCCGGGGCGGCCTGGGCACCACCCTCAATGAAATCGCCCGCCAGTCGGGCGTCGGCATGATGCTGCAGGAAGCCCGCATCCCGGTGCAGCCGGCGGTGGCCGCCGCCTGCGAATTCCTCGGCCTCGATCCCCTCTACTGCGCCTGCGAGGGCCGCCTCATCGCCATCGTCGCCGGTGAAGACAAGGACAAGGCCCTGGCCGCCCTGCAGGCCCATCCCCAGGGCACCGGCGCCGCCATCGTCGGCAGCGTGCATGAGGACCCCCACCACTTCGTGCAGATGACCACCGGCTTCGGCGGCAAGCGCATCGTGGACTGGCTCACCGGGGAACAGCTGCCGCGCATCTGCTGACGGCGGAACGACAGTAAGACGGACGCAAAAAAGCCGGCCGAGCCTTGTGGGCCCGGCCGGCTTTTTCTTTACCAGGCGGGAAGGGGTCAGTCCCGCACGACGATCATGGCGGCGGCCACGTTGCTCAATTCCTCGAGAATCATGCGACGGGCGTCGGCCACATCCTTGGCGTTGGAAACCTCGTAAACATTGCGGCTGCCGTCGAGAAAACGCACGGAGGCGAGAAACGGCGCGGCACGGCGCCTGGGGCGACGCGGTGACGCAGGGGCAGCAGGGGCGGCGGGCGAGCCGGATGAAGCAGAACGACTGTGGCGTTGCATACAGCGAACCTCCCAGGTGGCGGTCAATTTTTTGACAGTAACCGCTCGTTCCCGGCCGGGGCGGCGGGAATCTGGAGCCATGCTAACCAAAGCTAACTCATTGAAAAATAATACGAAGGTGATACCGACATGCTTATCGCCTGAATTCCGCCGCTAAGCCCCTAAAAATGCTGGAAATTACTTTTTCGGGAACGACGAAAAAATCCTCATGGACTAAGGGGGGAGGATGACGATTTACCAAATCGTAATTGCCAATGACTATCGCGATCTTTCAATCAATTCATTGGATCAATCTTTCCCGCTTTGCTTAAATGGCAGCAACAACACCGGGAGTCCACCATGTCCGCTTTCATCCATCAGCTTGACGATCATGTCCTGCACAGCCGCCATCCCTGGCGCCGCGGCGCCGGCCTGGCCATCGCCGTGGCCGGCACGGTGATCCTGGCGGCCCACGGTGTCGCCGCCCTGCTCGATGCCCTGGAAAGCAGCGGCATGACCGGCGCCCTCCTGGGGGGCATGGCCGGTGCGGCCGCCACCGCCGCCGGCGCCGTGGCCATGCTTTTCCTCGGCAAGCTCAACGGCCGCCGGGAAGACCAGCTGATGGCCTTCGCCGCCGGGGTGATGCTGGCCGCCGCCATCGTCTCCCTCTTCATTCCCGCCATCGAAGCCGCCGCGCCGGTCTTCGGCAATGCCTCGCCCCTGGCCGTGCTGCTGGCCCTGGGGGCCGGTGTCGGCCTGATGCTGGGCCTGGACAAGGCCCTGCCCCACGCCCACGCCGTCAGCGGTGTCCATGGCCCGGCCACCCATGCCTCCCGGGGCCTGCTGCTGGCCCTGGCCCTGTTCCTGCACAACTTCCCCGAAGGCATGGCGGTGGGCATCGCCGCCAGCGGCGGTGCAGGGGCCGTAGTGCCGGTGGCCCTGGCCATCGCCGTGCAGGATGTGCCCGAGGGCCTGCTGGTAGCCCTGGCCCTGGGCGCTGCCGGCATGAACCTGCAACGGGCCGTGCTGCTGGGCGCCGCCACCGGCCTGGCCGAGCCCGTGGGGGCCTGGATCGCCGCCACGGTCCTGGGCGACAACCCGGCCCTCTACCCGGTGGGCCTGGCCTTCGCCGCCGGCGCCATGGGTTTCGTAGTCTTCCACGAAATGCTGCCGGAACTGAAGAGCCGGGGCGGCCTGCCCCAGGTCTCCGGCGCCCTGGCCGGCGGCATCGCCCTGATGCTGGGGGTGGACCTCTTCCTCGGCTGATTGCGTTACATCAAGTCAAAAAAGCCCCGGGGCCGCTAGAATTGCGGCCCTATGGCTTCCCTGCGCATCCTCCTCCTCACCCACACCTTCAACAGCCTGACCCAGCGCCTCCACGCCGAACTGACGGCCCGGGGCCATGAGGTGTCGGTGGAGTTCGACATTGCCGATTCGGTCACCGCCGAGGCCGTCGCCCTCTTCCGCCCCGACCTGATCCTGGCCCCCTTCCTGAAGCGGGCCATCGCCGAGGAACTGTGGTCCAAGCACCTGTGCCTGATCGTGCATCCGGGCATCGTCGGCGACCGGGGCCCCTCGGCCCTGGACTGGGCCATCCAGAACGGGGAGGAGACCTGGGGCGTCACCGTGCTGCAGGCCGAGGCGGAGATGGATGCCGGCCCGGTCTGGGCCAGCGCCGAATTCCCCCTGGGCGGCGGCAAGAAGGCCAGCGTGTACCGCCAGGAAGTGACCGAGGCTGCCTGCCGCGCCTCCCTGGAAGCCATCGCGCGTTTCCAGGCCGGTGGCTTCACGCCCCGCCGCCCCGACCCGGCCAATCCTGCGGTCCGAGGCCGGGAGCGCCCCCTGATGAGGCAGACGGACCGGGCCATCGACTGGACCCGGGACGACACCGCCACCGTGCTGCGCAAGCTCAACGCGGCCGACGGCTTTCCCGGCGTGCTCGACGAACTCTTCGGCGAGCCCTGCCATCTCTACGACGCCTGGCCGGAAGCCAAGCTGCGGGGCACGCCCGGCGCCATCATCGCCCGTCGCGAAACCGCCCTGTGCCGGGCCACGGCGGACGGCGCCCTGTGGCTGGGCCATGTGAAGCGGGGCGGCACCTACCCCCACGCCTTCAAGCTGCCGGCCACCAAGGCCTTCGCCGAGCGGCTGGCCGAGATCCCGGAAGCGCCCCTGGACGGCTGGTTCGCCGCCGACCACGCCACCTGGCAGGACATCCGCTATGAGGAGGCCGGCGCCGTCGGCTTCCTCCATTTCGACTTCTACAACGGCGCCATGGGCACCGGCCACTGCCAGCGCCTGCTGGCCGCCCTCCACTTCGCCCTGGAACGCCCGACGTCCGTGCTGGTGCTGATGGGCGGGCGGGACTTCTGGTCCAACGGCATCCACCTCAACCTGATCGAGGCCGCCGATTCCCCGGCCGACGAATCCTGGCGCAACATCAACGCCATGGACGACCTGGCCGAGGCCCTCATCCGCGCCACCGGCAAGCTCACCATCGCCGCCCTGGGCGGCAACGCCGGCGCCGGCGGCTGCTTCCTGGCCCGGGCCGCCGATCTGCTGTGGGCCCGCCAGGGCGTCATCCTCAACCCCCACTACAAGAACATGGGCAACCTCTACGGTTCCGAATTCTGGACCTACCTGCTGCCGCCCCGGGTCGGCGCCGATGGGGCCCGGGCCATCATGCAGCACCGCCTGCCCATGACCGCCGACGAGGGCGTGGCCCTGGGCTTCCTCGACGCTGCCCTGGCCGGCACGCCGCAGGCCTTCCGTGTGGACGTGGCCCGCCGCGCCGCCGAGCTGGCCGCAGCGCCGGACCTGGCCCAGCGCCTGGCCGAGAAGGCCGCCCGGCGGGCCTCCGACGAGGCCGAGAAGCCCCTCTCTGCCTGGCGCGCCGAGGAGCTGGCCCACATGCAGCGCAACTTCTACGGCTTCGACCCCAGCTATCATGTGGCCCGTTACCACTTCGTGCACAAGTCGCCCCAGTCCTGGACGCCGCGCCATCTGGCGAAGCACCGGGACCTGGGCTGGAGCGTCCCCGAGACGAACTGAAGCGCCATGAAAAACGTCCCCGCCCTGCCCGCCGTCCTCGTGGTGGACGATGAAGTCCGCTCCCAGGAGGCCCTGCGCCGCACCCTGGAAGAAGACTTCACCGTCTTCACCGCCTCCGGCGCCGACGAAGCCATGGCCATCATGGAGCGGGAGCAGGGCGCCAGCGGCGGCAAGGGCGTGCAGGTGGTGCTGTGCGACCAGCGCATGCCCGGCACCTCCGGCGTCGCCTTCCTCACCGAGGTGCGCCAGCGCTGGCCCGATGTGGTGCGCATCGTCCTCTCCGGCTACACCGAGGCCGGCGACATCATCGCCGGCATCAACGAGGCGGGCATCTACCAGTACCTGCTCAAACCCTGGCAGCCGGAACAGCTGCTGCTGACACTGAAGAGCGCCGCCAACGTGTGGCGCCTGCAGCAGGACAACCAGCGCCTCTCCCTGGAACTACGCGCCGCCGAGCCGGTGCTGGCGAGCAAGGTGGAGATGAAGTACGAGCGGGTGAAGCGGGAGCTGGGCCTGGACGGCCTCACCCGCAGCGCCGGCAGCCCCATGAATCCGGTCTGCGACATGGTGCAGCGCATCGCCCCCTATGACCTCTCGGTGCTGCTCATGGGCGAATCGGGCACCGGCAAGGAAATGCTGGCCCGGGCCATCCACTACCAGAGCCGTCGCGACCGCCAGGCCTTCGTCGTGGAAAACTGCGGCGCCCTGCCGGACCAGCTGCTGGAGGCGGAACTCTTCGGCTACAAGCGGGGCGCCTTCACCGGCGCCTACGAGGACCGCATCGGCCTCTTCCAGCAGGCTGACGGCGGCACCATCTTCCTCGACGAAATCGGCGAGACCTCCCCGGCCTTCCAGGTGAAGCTCTTGCGGGTACTGCAGGAGGGCGAGTTCCGCCCCCTGGGCAGCCCCCGGCCGGTGAGCGTCAATGTGCGGGTCATCGCCGCCACCAACCGGGACCTGGAGGCCGAGGTGCGGGAAGGCCGCTTCCGCGAGGACCTCTACTACCGCCTGGCCACCGTCACCCTGCACGTGCCGCCTTTACGGGAACGGCCCATGGACATTCCCCTCTTGGCCCAGCGCCTGCTGGAAGCCTCCCAGAAAGCCCTGGGCAAGACCGTGCAGGGCTTCACCACCGAGACCCTGGCCTGCATCGCCGCCTACCGCTGGCCCGGCAACGTACGGGAGCTGCAGAACGAGATCCTGCGCATGCTGGCCCTGTGCGAAGGCAAGCAACTGGGCGCCGAGCTGCTTTCGCCCCGGGTGTTGCGGGCCCCGGTGGGGGTCCATGAGGATGCGGAACTGTCCTTTCTCGCCGACCTCTCCGGCGGCCTCAAGGAGCGCATGGAACAGCTGGAGGCCAAGGTGGTGAAGGAGGCCTTGATCCGCCACCGCTGGAACAAGTCCAAGGCCGCCGCCGACCTGGGCCTCTCCCGCGTCGGCCTGCGCAACAAGCTGGTGCGCTACGGGCTGGAGAAGGGATGATGCTTAAGATCGTTGCCACAGAGGGCACAGAGTTTTTCCGGGCTGTGCAACGGTCGGCGCTTGCTTCAAGCGTGAGGAACGGCAAATTCCAGAGGACACCCTCTGTGCTCTCTGTGCCCTCTGTGGCAAAGGTTTTCCCGTGAACCTCCTCTGGCTCCAGGCCGGCGGCTGCGGCGGCTGCACCCTCTCCCTGCTCGGCGCCGACGCCCGGGATTTGCTGCGGCAGCTGGAGGACGTGGGCATCCGCGTGCTCTTCCACCCGGCCCTCTCCGAAGCCTCCGGCCCCGAGGCCCTGGCCATCCTCGAAGACGCCGCCAGCGGCAAGGTGCCGGTGGACATCCTCTGCGTCGAGGGCGCCGTGCTGCGGGGGCCCAACGGTAGCGGACGCTTTCACATCCTCGCCGGCACCGGCATTCCCATGCTGGACTGGGTCCAGCGTCTGGCCGGCCAGGCCCGCCACGTCTTCGCCATCGGCTCCTGTACCGCCTTCGGCGGCGTGCCGGCGGCGGGGGAGAACAGCACCGACGCCTGCGGCCTGCAGTTCGAGGGCGACGAGAAGGGCGGCATCCTCGGCGCCGAGTGGCAGAGCGCCGCCGGCCTGCCGGTGGTGAACGTGGCCGGCTGCCCGACCCACCCGGGCTGGGTGGTGGACAGCCTGATGGCCCTGGCCCTGGGCCAGTTGCAGGCCAGGGACCTGGACGCCCTGCAGCGCCCCCGCTTCTATTCGGACCAGCTGGTGCACCACGGCTGCCCGCGCAACGAGTTCTACGAATTCAAGGCCAGCGCCCACAAGCCCTCGGAGCTGGGCTGCCTCATGGAAAACCTGGGCTGCAAGGGCACCCAGGCCCACGCCGACTGCAACACCCGGGTGTGGAACGGCGTCGGCTCCTGCCTGCGCGGCGGCTACCCCTGCATCTCCTGCACCGAGCCAGGCTTCGAGGAGCCGGGCCACCCCTTCATGGAAACGCCCAAGGTGGCGGGCATTCCCATCGGCCTGCCCTCGGACATGCCCAAGGCCTGGTTCGTCGCCCTCGCCGCCCTGTCGAAATCGGCCACCCCGAAACGGGTGCGGGAAAACGCCGCCGCCGACCATCCGGTGGTGATGCCGGCCATCCGCAAGACGGGGTTGAAATGAGCAAGCTGGTGTTGGGTCCCTTCAACCGGGTCGAAGGCGACCTGGAAGTGAGCCTGGAGGTGAGCGACGGCGCCGTGCACTCGGCCCGGGTGAACGCCCCCCTCTACCGCGGCTTCGAGCCCATGCTGCTGGGCAAGGCACCGCTGGATGCCCTGGCCATCGTGCCACGCATCTGCGGCATCTGCTCCGTCGCCCAGTCGGCCGCTGCCGCCAGCGCCCTGGCCGAGGCCATGGGCCTGACCCCGCCGCCCAACGGCCGCCTCGCCCGCAACCTGATCCAGGCCGGGGAAAACCTGGCGGACCACCTGACCCACTTCTACCTCTTTTTCATGCCGGACTTCGCCCGGGGTTCCTACGCCGCCAAGCCCTGGTTCGCCGAGACCGAAGGCCGCTTCAAGGCCCAGACGGGACGGGCCACGGCGGAGATGCTGCCCGCCCGGGCCGGTTTCATGCGCCTGCAGGGCTACCTGGCCGGCAAATGGCCCCACACCATGGCCCTGCAGCCCGGCGGCACCACCCGGGCGGTGCTGGCGGCGGAGAAGATCCGCCTCTACGCCGTGCTGCGGGAATTCCGCGCCTGGCTGGAAAGCACCCTCTTCGGCGACGCCCTGGAAACCGTGGCCGCCCTGGATTCGGCCGACGCCCTGCGGGCCTGGGCCGCCGGACGCCAGGCCGACTTTCCCCGCTTCCTGGCCCTGGCCGACGACCTGGGCCTGCAGCAGGTGGGCCGGGCCGGCAATCTCTTCCTGAGCGTCGGCGCCTACCCGGGCTCCGTCGGCAGCCTCTTCCCCGCCGGCGTCTGGGACGGCGCCAAGGGCCGCCGCGCCGAGCTGGACACCGCCCGCATCGTCGAGGACCTGAGCCACGCCTGGCTGGCCGGCGACGCCCCCCAGGCTCCCGCCCAGGGCCAGACCCGGCCCCTGCTGGAGAAGGAGGACGCCTACACCTGGTGCAAGGCCCCCCGCTACGGCGGTCAGGTGGCCGAGGTGGGCGCCCTGGCACGGCAGCTGGTGGCCGGCCAGCCCCTGGCCCAGGACCTGGTGCGTAACGGGCAAGGAAAATCCGCCGGCGGCAATGTCACCGCCCGCATCGTCGCCCGCATGCTGGAAATCGCCGCCCTCATCCCGGCCATGGAAAACTGGGTGCAGCAGCTGGCCCCCGGCGAACCTTTCTGCGCCCACGGCGAACTGCCGGATACCGCCGTCGGCGTCGGCCTCACCGAAGCCGCCCGGGGCAGCCTGGGCCACTGGCTGACGGTGAAGCACGGCGCCATCGCCGGCTACCAGATCATCGCCCCCACCACCTGGAACTTCTCTCCCCGGGATGCCGCCGGCACCCCCGGCCCCCTGGAACAGGCCCTGGTGGGCCTGCCCATCCCCAAGGATGAAGCGGCGCCGGTGCTGGTGCAGCACGTGGTGCGCTCCTTCGATCCGTGCATGGTGTGCACGGTGCATTAGGCACCGGCCGGCGATCCAGAAAAGACGGGCATTTCAGGCATGAGCTGGCTAGCAGCCCCGTCCCACCTGCCTTCCAGCCCTATCCCAAAGGCAGCTTCTCCGCCCCCAGGCGAATGGCCTCCACCGCCGGGTGGCGGATCTTGCGCTCGTTGGAAATGGCGTAGAACTGCTCCCGCACGTCCTCCATGCCGCCCACCGGGCGGGCGCGGAACTGCTCCTCCAGGGCGTCGGCCAGCAGGGTCGGGGCCGGGAAGAGGCCCAGGCCGGAGCGGCCGAAGGTCATCATCAGGGCGCTGTCCTCGAATTCCCCCACCACGTCGGGCCGCAGGTTACGGGCCGAGAGCCAGGCGTCGATGCGGCCGCGCAGGGCCGTGTCCCGGGTCGGCAGCAAGAGGGGGGCGCCGTTGAGGGAATCGGGAAAGCCGGGGCCGTAGCGCGCCGCCAGCTCCGCCGTGGCGAAAACCCCCATGCGGCACTCCCCCAGGGGATGGCTGTACACCCGCAGATTGGGGCGGCTGCCGGCGGGACGGTCGGTGAGCACCACGTCCAGCTTGTGCAGGGCCAGGTCGGCCAGCAGTTCGTCGAATTCCCCTTCATGGCAGACCAGGCGCACCGGCTGGGGCAGGTCGATGGCGGCCTGCAGCAGGCGGTAGGCGATGAGCTTGGGCAGGGCGTCGGAAATGCCCACGGTCAGCTTCAGGCTGGCGGCGGCGGACTGGAGCTGCAGGGCCTCCTGCAGCTGCTCGCCGAGGAGAAAAATCTGGTCGGCGTAATGCAGGGCGGTGCGGCCCGCCTCGGTCAGCACCAGGCGCCGCCCTTCCTGGGTGAACAGAGCGGTGCCGAGGGACTGTTCCAGTTCCTTCAGCTGGGCGCTGATGGTCTGCACCGCCACCCCCAGGCGCTCGGCGGCGCGACTGATGCCGCCCTCCTTGGCCACCACCCAGAAATAATGGAGATGGCGGTGGTTGAGGCTGGCCGGGGAGGTGTTGGGGGCGCTCATGTTCAGTATTTTACGAAGTAACGATTCGATTCTCTCTGCTTTTTCCTGACAACGAAAGACCCTAAGCTGCGTTCTCGATTCGCTTTCTGCCACAGGAGGACGCCATGCAACCCACCATCATCGCCCGTCGCATCGACATCGGTGCCGAGATCCGCAGCTACGTCGCCCATCGCCTCGGCTTCGCCCTGGACCGCAGCCGCCATCGCATCCGCGCCGTCACCGTGCGCCTGATGGACCGCAACGGCCACCGCGGCGGCGTGGACAAGCTGTGCCGCATCCAGGTGGAAGTGGACGGCCAGGCCCCGCTGGTGGTCAGCGACGTGGCCGGCGACCTGCGGGCCGCCATCGACGGCGCCGCCCACCGGGCTGCCCAGGCCCTGGCCCGGACCCTGCGGCGTAGCGTCGCCCCCCTGCGCCGCCAGGGCCGTCTGGCCCGCCGCCTGCCCGCCGCGGAAGAGGCGGAGCTCAATCTGCAACCTGCCTTCTGATCCAGTCTTTACCGGAGCAATGCCATGAAACGCGTTCTGATCTTCCTTGCCACCAACCTGGCCATCATGGTGGTCCTGGGCCTGGTCATCAACCTGCTGGGCCTCAACCGTTTCCTCACCGCCAACGGCCTCAACCTGCCCATGCTGCTGGGGTTCGCCGCGGTGATGGGCTTCGGCGGCTCCTTCATTTCCCTGTGGCTGTCCAAGCCCATGGCCAAGTGGAGCACCGGCGCCCAGGTCATCGAGCAGCCGCGTAACCCCACCGAAGCCTGGCTGGTGGACACCGTCGCCCGCCTGGCCAAGAACGCCGGCCTGCCCATGCCGGAAGTGGCCATCTACGAGGGCGAGGCCAACGCCTTCGCCACCGGCCCCAGCCGCAACAACTCCCTGGTGGCCGTGTCCACCGGCCTGCTTCAGTCCATGAGCAGGGAGGAAGTGGAGGCGGTGCTGGCCCACGAGGTGGCCCACGTGGCCAACGGCGACATGGTGACCCTGACCCTGATCCAGGGCGTGGTGAACACCTTCGTCTTCTTCCTGGCCCGGGTGGTCGGCTATCTGGTGGACAGCTTCCTGCGCAAGGACAACGAGGAATCCTCCGGCCCCGGGCTCGGCTACATGGTGACGGTGGTGGTGTGCGACATCGTTTTCGGCATCCTCGCTTCCATGATCGTCATGTACTTCTCCCGCCAGCGGGAATTCCGGGCCGATGCCGGCGCCGCCCGGCTCATGGGCAACAACCCGCGCCCCATGATGGCGGCCCTGCAGCGTCTCGGCGGCTTGTCCCCCGAGCCCCTGCCGGCCAATATGGCGGCCTCCGGCATCGCCGGCGGCAAGGGCTGGATGAGCCTCTTCTCCAGCCACCCGCCCATCGAGGAGCGCATCGCCGCCCTGCAGCAACGCGGCTGAGCATCGAGGCGCTGCCCATGGCGGCGCACCGCATCCCCAGGCCCGCTCCGGCGGGCCTTTTCTTTTGCAGCAAAGACCCCGGCGCCGCCGTGAAGCCCGGTGCCTTTTGGTAGACTGGCGGGCATTGCGCCGGCCTGCCGCATTCCGCGGCCTTCCGCCCGCCGGCGAGGGAGAACGCATGGAACGCATCACCATTTCCCTGGACGAGGACCTGGCCCGGGAATTCGACGCCCTCATCGCCGCCCGGGGCTACAGCAACCGCTCCGAGGCAGTGCGCGACATCCTCCGCTCCCAGCTGGAAACCTGGCGCCAGGCGCGCAAGGAATCGGATCACTGCGTCGCCAACCTCTCCTACGTCTACAACCACCACGAGCGGGAATTGGCTGAGCGCCTCACTTCCATCCAGCACGACCACCACGACCTCACCGTGTCCACCCTGCACGCCCACCTGGACCACGAGCACTGCATCGAGAGCACCATCCTCAAGGGCCCGACGGAGGACGTGCGGGCCTTCGCCCAGGCCCTCATGGCGGAGCGCGGCGTGCGCCACGGCCAGCTCAACCTGGTCACCGTGGAACTGGACGAGAGCCAGAAGCAGCACAGCCACAAGCACAGCCATGCCCACGGCCACGGCTATCGCCACCTGCACCTGAAGCCCAGCCGCTAGTCCCGCCACCATGACCGCCAAGCGTCCCGCCCGCCCCCTGCTCGACGGCAGCCTGCTGCCCGAGCCGGCCCAGCTGCTGGAGGGGGTGAACGAGAAGGTGTGGATCGAGGTGATCCAGAAAATGGACGAGGTCTACAACGACCTGCTGCAGTACGAAGTGGCCCTGGAGCAGAACAACGCCGCCCTGGAGGAGTCCCACCGCTTCATCGCCAGCATCCTCGCCTCCATGTCCGACATCCTGGTGGTGTGCGACCGCCACGGTGCCATCGAGGAGGTGAACCCGGCCTTCCAGCGCTACACCGGACGAGACGAGCCGACCCTCAAGGGCACTTCCATCTTCGACCTCTTCGCCGACGACAAGGCCCGGGACAAGGCCCGCAGCTTCTTCGCCAGCCACAGCCACGACGGCGCCCAGGACGTGGAGCTGCCCCTGCAGGCCGAGGATGGCGGCGCCGTGCCCGTTTCCTTCAACTGGACGCCCCGCCTCTCCGGCACCGGCAAGCTGATCGGCATGGTGGTCACCGGCCGCCCGGTGGGGGAACTGCGCCGGGCCTACCGGGAACTGCGGCAGACCCACGAGGACTTGAAGCGCACCCAGCAGCAGCTGCTGCACTCGGAGAAGATGGCCTCCCTCGGCCGCCTGGTGGCCGGGGTGGCCCACGAGCTGAACAACCCCATCAGCTTCGTGCTGGGCAATGTGCTGGCCCTGAAGCGCTACGCCGGACGCCTGGAAACCTATCTGGAAGCGGTACACAACCGGGGCTGCGACTGCATCCCGGAACTGGAGGAACTGCGCAGCGAACTACGCATCGACCGCATCCTGGAAGACATGTCGCCCCTTATCGACGGCATGATCGAAGGGGCCGAGCGCACCCGGGACATCGTGGACGGCCTGAAGCGCTTCTCCGCCTTGGACCGGGAGGCGGCGGAACGTTTCAACCTGGCCGAGGTGGTGCAGCGGGCGGTGCGCTGGGTGGCCAAGAGTGCCCCGCCCAGCTTTACCGTGCGCACCGAGCTGCCGGCAGAGCTGCCCCTGCGGGGCTCCCCGGGGCAGCTGCAGCAGGTGGTGATGAACCTGGTGCAGAACGCCCTGCAGGCCACCGCCGCCCAGCCCGGGGGAGAGCTGCTGATCAGCGGCGAACTGGGGGACCGGGAACTGCGCCTGATCTTCCACGACAACGGCCCCGGCATTCCCGACGAAGCCCTGGGCCATCTCTTCGACCCCTTCTTCACCACCAAGCCGGTGGGGGAAGGCACGGGCCTGGGTCTCTCCATCTCCTACGGCATCGTCGAACGCCACGGCGGCCGCATCGTCGCCAGCAACCATCCCGAAGGCGGCGCCGTATTCCGCCTGACCCTGCCCCGGGACCTCCCCGCCGCCTGACCCCCCCCGGCGGCGCCCTGCCGCCGGTACACCTGCCCTCGACCTCAGCCCGGCCGGCCATGGAGCGGATTGAGTCCGTCGCCCCGGATTTCCCTGCCGCTTTCTGATCCAGGTCAACCCCAATCGTGTGACGGAAAGTTTATTCTTCACACTTTCTAACCTTCTGCCGCCCGCCGGCGGCCCCCTCACGGCCCGTGGATACCCTGCCCGACAACTGGCTCGCCCTCGCTTCCCTGGTGTTGATCCTGGGCATGAAGCACGGCTTCGACGCCGACCACCTGGCCACCATCGACGGCCTCACCCGCTTCAACAGCCGGCGCAACCCGGGCCTGGCGCGCTACTGCGGCACCCTCTTTTCCCTCGGCCACGGCGCCATCGTGGTCGCCATCGCCCTGGCGGTCGGCACCCTGGCAGACGTGTGGCAGGTGCCCGAATGGTTCGAATGGGTGGGCGGCCTCATCTCCATCGCCTTCCTCACCCTGCTCGGCGCCGTGAACCTGCGGGCCGTGCTGGCCGCCGCTCCGGGCGAGATGGTGCGCCCCGCCGGCATCAAGGGCCGTTTCCTCGGCCGCCTCACCGAAGCCGGCCACCCCCTGCTGGTGGCTGCCGTCGGCGCCCTCTTCGCCCTCTCCTTCGACACCCTGTCCCAGGCCGCCCTCTTCGCCTTCACCGCCACCCGCCACGGCGGCTGGGAACACGCCCTGGGCCTTTCCCTGCTGTTCATGCTGGGCATGCTCATCACCGACGGCATCAACGGCCTGTGGATCTCCCGCCTCATCGCCCGGGCCGACACGGTGGCCCTGGTGGCCTCCCGGGTCATGGGCCTGGTGGTCTCCGCCGTCAGCCTGCTGGTGGCCGCCTTCGGCGCCGCCAAGATGCTCTCCCCCGCGGTGGAAGCCTGGAGCGACGGCAAGGAACTGGCCTTCGGCTTCTCCCTGGTGTGCATCATCGCCGCCAGCTTCCTGCTCGCCCTGCGCCTCGCCCGCCGGCCCCTGCCGGCCTGAACCGCCCGCCCGATCCTGCGCTGTCATCCAACCACCTGCCAATGCTCTCGTCCCCGGATATGAAAAATAATAATATCGTCACACCTGGCAAAAACCATCGCCTCCAGGCGGCAATAAGGACGGCCCTGCTGGCCGGCGCCCTGCCGGGAGCCGCGCTGCTATTGCCCCTCCAGGCAGGGGCCGCAGGCATGCCGACCCTGGACGTGTTAAGAGACCTGCAGAGTGTTGCCTCTGTAGAAAAAAAAGGTCCTTACAGTTACGGTTCTCCAAGTTGCCATTCTGGACAACTGGATTACTACTGCCTGGATCGATATGCACTTATTCCTCACCGACCCAACCTTCACGGTACACGGACAGCCATACCCAGGCATCCCATTTCTCATTGACGACCAAATGGCGCTTGTCACAGCGCCAAATGAATATCTCTTCCACGTCGCCGTAGTTAGGGGAAGAACATCGTCCCCGAAGACTTGGCAGACCTATGGAAATCACCTCTATGAATTCTTCAGCTTCCTGGAAACCATAGAGATTTCCTGGGACAGGATAAGAAGCACTCATCTAGCAGCCTGGCGGGACTCCATGCTTTCACGAGGATGTCGCCGCTCTACGGTCAACCACCGTGTGGGGGCTGTATCCAACTTCTACAAATGGGCCTTGCGCTCACAGAAAATCTCTTCCCTCCCCTTCTATATGGAGGACGTTCGGGTATCCCGGCCGAAGGGATTTCTGGCGCACATTGATGCCAAGGGAAATCAAGTCCAAGCCAATGAACTGAAGTTACGTTCATTTAAGCCACAACCAAAATTTCTAACAGCCGACAAGGCCAGGCTGTTCGTCACCGCGCTAACCCCGCGACGTAACCGCCTAATGGCCTACTTGATGTGGTTTTCGGGACTTCGTAGGGAAGAGGTTGCAACCTTGGAGTTGGAGGACATTCCCAATCCATCTGGCCATCCACCAGGTAAGCCTCTCGCGATGACGCTACGTACAACAAAGGGCAGAAAACCCCGATGGGTATCTGTCCCTTATGACCTAGCTGTCCAGTTATGGAACTACGTAATTTATGAGAGATCTTCGCTGGCTAAGCGCTACCGTAAACGGCACGTTGGTCCTGAGAGCAACCGGGTCTTCCTGACAGCATATGGAGAGCCAATCAGCCTGGGCGGAATAAACAACGCCTTCAAGAAGGCCTCAGAGAAATCAGGAATCAAATGCACACCACACATGCTGCGTCACACGTATGGCACCTACGAATTTATCCGGATGAGTCAATTCAAGAGTAAGGAAAGCGCTCTGTTTTGGGTCATGGAACGCATGGGACACAGCAGTTTGGCAACGACACAAATCTATATACACACAGCCAGTCTGGTAGATCACACAGCCTTGGATGGCTACCAAGCTGACATCTGCAAACTGCTCCAAGAGGATTGTGTCTGATGGCGATCCGGCGTAAGCGGGTTGATCGCAATACCCACATCGATCTGACCCCAGAAAAGCAGATCATCGACCTCCCTCCAGGATGGGCGTTCACCATTCGCTGTGTACACAGTGGCGCGGAGTATCACTTCGACTTCACAAGCCACCGGGCCCGAGGCCGTGAGCCGTTGGCCGAGCAAATGCGAGATGCCATTTGGTCTCTGCGTTTTGTCTCTGCCGGCAAATCACTGATGACCTATTTCAATAGCGGTATTCGTTGCTTCTGGCACTTCCTGGATGACCTGGAGCAATCCGGCCAAGTAGTGACTACTCTGGAACAGGTCGACCGGCTAATCATCATGCAATTTGTAGCATGGTTGGCCCTACAGACCGTTCAACACGGAAAGAACAAGGGGTTACCGTGGTCTGTATCCGCCTGTAATGCGACCTATGCCGGTATCAAATCAATACTCAAAAATCGCCGGCAACATGTGCCAGAGTCCATCAACCCTAACCTGAATTTCCCCAAGAATCCCTATCCCAACTCCAATAAGCGGATACCGCGACGAGAAGGTTACTCTGCAGGGGAGCAAGAGCGGATCATTGCTGCCTGCGCAGAAGATCTGGCCCTATTCAACGCAAATCCGGAAGCCCTCTCATCTCATCAAGTCTTGGCAGTTCATGCCGTCATCACCGTTTTGACCTGCGGCGTGAATATGACCCCCCTCCTGGAAATGCGCCGGGATAGCCTGCGCAGCTTTCTTCCGGATCGAGACTTACTGGTCTTGGAGAAGCGCCGTGGGTATACCACGCGCACCATATCCCTTCCCAAAAATACACCGGAGGAAACTGCAACACCCATTACCAAAATGGTGGGAGATTATCTCCGGCAGCTACAGCAATACACAGAGCGCTTTGTGTCAGACGCTGACGAAGCAGATCGCCCATTCGTTTTTCTCTGCCGTTTGGCCGACGTCACGTACTCACGACGTCGCGGAAATGTTGTTCGTTTCGACGAAGTTCAGGTGCGCAATGCACTCAAAAGCTTTGTCAATCGACATGAGCTATTTGACGACCGAGGCGCCCCCTTGAACCTGAGCATCGCACGCCTCAGACCGACATTTGCGCTGAATTACTACCTACGTCATCGCGACCTACGTAAGCTACAACAAGCCCTTGGCCATAGTTCCATTCTCCTGACCATCCAACGCTACATTCCACCAGTCACTCCCGAGGCTGTTCGCAACCATGCCTTCATTGGCCAGGCCATGGTGGGCTGGGCCACCAGCAGAGATGAAACCTTAGCTATCCGCTTAGCAGCAGATGGAGAGATTCCTCTTCGGAACGCAACTGAGCTGCTCACCGGTGGCTACAACACATCGATTGCCCGCTGTCGGAATCCATTTCGCGAAGCGGACCAGGTCTGCGGAAAATTCCTGGCCTGCTTTCGCTGCCCCAGCATGGTGGTGTTTGAGGACGACCTTTACCGCCTATACAGCTTCTATTTCCGTCTCCTGGCTGAGCGCCCCAAGATTCCTCCCCACCAGTGGATGAAAACATTCGGACCAGTCATAAGAACTATCGACGAACAAATTGCGGTGCAGTTTGATTCTGCCGTAGTGGCGGAAGCCCGCCAGCGAGCCCAATCCACACCGCATCCTGCCTGGCGCAATGACGCCCCCCTGATATGAGCACACTAGCTAATCCTGCGAAGCCCATTCGAGCGCTTTCATCCGCAGAAAAGGCCAGAACTCCGGTCTCTATGGCGAAGACGGATCTGGGTGAGTCCGTCGTGGTGTCCCGGTATGAGGACGAAATCTGGGACTTCTGGCCTTACATCCCGCAAAACAACGCTAGGGATAGTGAAAAGCGGATCAACTGGCGCATTGAGATCGCACCTGGTGAATTTCTCACTGACCACCAGCATGCCCCCCTGCTGGAAAGTACCAAGGACTTTACCTGGTCCTTGTTTATAGACCCTATCGATGGGCGCCAACGACCGCGAATGGCAACCGTGATTGCCCATGTGGTAGCGCTAACGCCCCTATTGCGCTGGATGGCGTCCCGAGGCATGCGACAGTTCAGGGATATAGAGGGAAGAGCCCTGGAATATGTCCCCATTGCCAAGATTAATCAGAGAACAGGCAAACCGACAGCCAAGGGCTGGCATGCAAGGCGGTTGATAGTTTTGGAGGAGCTATATCTTCAACGTGAAAAGCTGGCCGATGCCTTACCTACACATCCATGGCCTGATGAATCCGGTTTCACTCTGTCAGGAGAACGAGCCAAAGGTCGAACCATCAAGACACTACGAATCCCAGAGCGCACGGTTCGCCAGCTAGCCGAAGTCGCAATAAATTACGTCACCAACCTAGCTCCCCATATCTTAAGCACTCGGGATGCCCTGGAGCAGGCGGTGGCTAACAAAGAGGGATTCCAAGCCACCAATATCCGAATACCACTAGCCCGGGAATTGGGTTTTGAGGGCTCTCGTGACCTCAGTGCAGAACTGAGTTATCTCCGGGATTCCTGCTATATCGTGATTGCCATGTTCTCCGGAATCCGGGATTCCGAAACGCTATCCCTAAAAAGGGGGTGCATCGCTCATGACAAAGCGGACGATGGCATTGATCTCATCTGGCTTCACGGCACAATCTTCAAGACTGGAATAAAGCCGCACAAATGGCTCGTCCCGCCAATTGTTGAGACCGCAGTTCGTGTAATGGAGTGGTATCGACAACCGTATGCAATTCAGATCGAGGAGCAGATTTCCCAATTTGAACAGCAACTCGACATGTCCATTCCGGGCTCGACCTTCCACAAACGCCAACTCAAACGCCTGCACACCGCCAGAAAGGACCGGGATGGGCTCTTCCTGGGATGCGCCCCCTGTGTGGGTCATTTAGTAGGAGTGCTCAGCAAAAGCACCATTCATCGACGCCTCCAGAACTTCTGTCCACATTTCAATATTCTGGGAGACGACGGCAAATATTGGCGGCTTTCATCCCATCAATTCCGCAGAACCTATGCCTATTTCGTCGCCTCAGCCGAGCTGGGCGATCTCCACTATCTCCGAGAGCATTTTGGTCACTGGTCCATTGACATGACGCTGCTATATACCAGCGGAGCCTCCGATGCCTACCAGACGGATACAGACCTACTCACGGAAATATTGCGGAGCAAGACAGAAAAGCAGGAGAGCGTTCTACACAATTACCTGATGACAGACGCTCCCCTGGCCAACGGCGACATCATGCTTGCCGATCTACGCCAGACCATCAAAACTGCCAAGAATAAGCAGTCCTTGTTGCAACAGATTTCGTCAAGCATCACCCTAAATGGGACCGGCCACAGTTGGTGCATCGGCAATGCCAAGGGGACAAGTTGTGGTGGCCTGTGTGTTTTTGAGGCAGACATGTGCGTCGATTGCGCCTACGGGATGATCGGCCCTGAGCACCTTCCGGTCTGGAAGGAAATTGCTCTTCAGCAGCAAACGGCTTTAGACATGTCGGATCTGGGGCTGCCTGGTAAAACCCGGTCCCAGCGAATCCTGAATAAGGCCCTTGATGTCATCGCCAAATTGGAAATACCTCAATGAGCAATAATGCTGGGAACCCGCAAGCGCTACAGGCCCATAAGGAAAATTCGATCAAGCTGACGCGACAAGCCCTGAACTTGGCAATACAGCGCATTGTTGGCGGACATCCCGATCAGGTAAGGGTTGGGTCTCGCCTGACCGCCGCCAGCGTTGCTCAAGAGGCTGGAGTGGAGCGTTCCACACTGTATCGGTACCACCGGGAGATATTGTCCGAGATTCAGCGCATCAACGACACTGATGCCCAGTCGAAGTTGAAGATCAAGACATCCGCGCTTGCAAAGGCAGAGGAACGAAAGAAGGAATACCGGGAGCTTCTGGAACTGGAGCAGTCCAATCTGTTGAAGATTGCCCGGGAGAATTACGCGCTCCAGCAACGTATTCAAGAGCTGGAGGATTTGTTGAAAGAGAAGGATTCCTTGATCGCCAACCTCCGGGCAGAAAATAGAAAAGTCTCTTTAATCAGCGAAAGTCCAAGGGAAGGTTAGGTGAGTATTCGCATGAATACTGTGAATTTCACATCGAGCAGACGCTCGCCTTGAGCCAAATGCAAGATGGATAGATACTTGCGACTCCATCTCCTTTTTCGTAAATCATATTTCGGCCACAAGGCGCGAGAATCGTCGCTAGTTCAAGGTTCCCGGCATTTTTCTCATGTCCGTACGATTACGCATAGACGGACCCATGGGTCCGTCTATTAACTGTTAGGCTCCACTATGCCGTCTGAAACTATCGCCGTACTCGGTACCCTCTCGGGGGTGTTGATTGGTGGGTTCATAAACTACTTGGCGAGCCGCAGTGTAAAGAACCACGAATGGAAACTTGCGCTTGCGAAAGAACAAAGCACTATTCGCCACAAACTTTACGCGGAGTTTCTAGTTGAAACGCAACGACTCGTAGTTCAGGCGAGAGAAGAGAAAATTTCATCCCTTGCCGATCTAAACATGCTGAACGGAAAGTTCGCGGAGGTTTCACTTGTCGCATCCGGTATGGTCGTGGAGGCGGCGAAGAAATTGGCCGACTACGTCATTACCAGTCATAGTGCGCAGCCTGCGAAGGAAGTTGCTGACTTCTTCAAACTGAAAGAGGCATTCATCGCTGTCGCACGTCAAGATATCGCAGAGGTGCTGAGTGGTGGAGCCTAACACCACGTTCAAGGCGCAGCCTTCGGCTGCTGGGACGTCCCGCAAGTGGGCCGCCCCTTGCCTTCAACGTTAGGGGCACAAGTGACCATCGCCGTTGAGACCCGCCTTAGACTGGAATTGCTGTTCATCCTGTCGTTGTGTTTTGTCGCGGTTTTGGCGGAGGTGTTGGCGGCTGCCGCGGTGCTAAAGCCGGAATCTGAACCTCTTGCTTCGTGGTTTCAGCGCAGCGGTGCAATCACTTCGGTCTTCTGCGTCTTTGCCCAACTCAGAATCAACAACTTCTTCGAATCCATCCGTGGTGGAACATTCTCCGAGTCGTGGGCACTCTTCCGCCTGTTCAACAAACAGCACGGTACCGTTAGCTGGATCATTACGTTCGTTGCTATCTGGGGTGCATTTGTCTGGGGGTACGGCGATCTCATGCTTCGGCACTTCAGTCGTTGAGGGCGCTTCGTGTCATCAATACCAATACGCCCCCTACCACTACATTCGAGCGGACCTGCGCGAAAAGATGCGCAGGCCGCTCAATTTCGACGCGAGGTTTCATAGGCTATGAGAGCGCTCTCCACTGCAGATGTACCGATTCAACCTCTCAAGGAATTTGGCGAAGACGTTGGTCCAGAATTCGAATTTGAGATCGAAGATGGACGCGTTGCTCTCCTATCTGCTGAGCCACCGTCGTGGATTCACCTGATTGCCGATTCAAGTTGGTGGATTAGCCTTTTCTCGGCTGCCGCGGCTTTGTATATGGCGGAGATCGTGAAGGAAGCGGCAAAGGAATCGTGGAAGAACCGCGCAAAGGCGACGGCGCTCGTGGTAGGCGCGGCAAACAAGGTGAAGTTGTTCGCGGAGAAGGTTGTTCGCCTAAAGAAGAAACTTCCAGAGCGAACCGACATCGTGGTCGCTCTCCCCATTCCGAACGACTATTTCGGTGTTCGACTTACGCTTTCCGTTGACGACGCCGACCTACTTGCTTATCAAATTGCGCTCTTCGTTTCCCATATGCCAAGGTTGATTGAAGCAATCCGGAACGAAAAACTTGATGGTCCGCGTGTCGCAACCGGCCTCTTCTTGGAACTGCAAGACAACGGTGACCTAAAGGTGACATGGTTCAACCGAGAGTCTTTGGAGCTAGAAAGCCTTGTTATTCTGTTGCCCGTCCAATGAAGCCTATTGTTGAAATTCCGATAAGGGCCCTTGCATCTGCCCAATTTTGATTGCCGACTTCGGCTCCTTCTGAGGCCCGAGAGACAAATCCACTTCGTTATGGGTCTCGTTGTCGAAATGCTTTCCAAAGCATTAAGTCATAGCAAATTTTCAACGCTCCACAGGCAACCAGAGGCGCTGCAAGCCATCCCGCTGCAAACATTGCCCCACCAATCGTTGGGCTGATGGCAGAAGCCAAACTGCGTGGGACCGCAGTAAAACTTGCCGCAGCTGCACGCTCGGCCGGTGTCACCACCGCCATTACGAAAGCGCTTCGAACCGGTACGTCCATCTGAGACAGCAACGCCCGGATAAACAACAATGCGAATGCCAGCTCGAGACCCGGGGCAAATGCCGCGGCGATGAGACAGATGCTGGCGGGAATGTGGGTGAATACCATTGTATTCACCAGGCCAATGCGCTCGGCGACCTTCGGTGCGATTAGCTGGGACACAGCGGACAACAGCCCAGCCCAGAAGAAGAAGCTCCCCGCGGCAGCCAGCGACAACTCAAAACGCTGAAAGAACCAAAGGGCCATCAAGGCATTGATGGCCAGCCCTCCCGCAAAGGAGTCCAGGGAGAACAGCAGCGCCAGCCGGACAACAACGCCCTTCGACTCGCCGAGCGCCTGCGGAGCGGCCACCGCGCACTCCCGCCGGGGTGCCGGCATCCGTCGATACAGCAGCCATACCGTGCCACCCACCAGCCCGTAGAGCACGAACATCACCCGGAACCCTGATAGCAGCTCGATCCCCAGCACCGATACCAGTAGCTGGGGAATGCCTGAGGCCAGCGCCCCCAACGCAGCAAACAGGGCTCCAAGCAGGGAGTAGCGGGCGAACAAGGTGGTGCGGGCAGTACCCTGGCCCGATTCGGCCAACCGGGCATGTTCGAGGGGCAGAAACACGCTGACATCCCCAGAACTCGGATTGAGGGTGCCGACGAAAGCGACCAGGAGCAGGGGCAGGAATGCTGACAAAGAGGCAAAGGAGAGCCCGGTCCCCAGCATCAGCAGCGCGGCGCCCAGCAGCAGGTTCCGGTGATGGAAGCGATGGCCCCAGGCCCCCACCGCCAGGGTGGCGAATGCCGAACCCAGCAAGGTCGTTGTACTCAGGATGCCGACATCCAGGGTGCCGAAACCGAGCGCCAGCAGATAGGCTGGAAGGAGAACTGCCACATAGCCATCGGCAAATGCCCGCAGGGCCTTGCCCACCAGGAGCGGCAGCACTACCCGGTCTACACCTTCAGGCAGCAACCAGCGGCCAGTCACTTCAACCCCAGAAACCGGCCTATTTTCTTCAGCGGGGTATCGGCGCACCAGGCGTAGAGCGCATCGTAGATGACCATGCCGTGGGCCAGCATCTCGTGATCGTCGCTGAAATTCAGAGACAGACCCTTTGAAATGGCCAATAGACCAGCCGCTTCCTTGGCCAGTTGTGGCTGACCGCAGTCGGCGCCGCGCACGATGAGGGCCAGCTTGTTGAGTGCGGCATCCTCAAGCTTGTACTTTCCGATGAAGGCATCGAAGCTGCACTGGTCGCCATGGTGGCCCAATTCGGTGTTGGGCACGTCGTAGGGGGTGGCACCGGTCTCGGCCGCAATGCGCATCACTTCACCTGCGGGGACGTAGAGGAATTCCGGACTCTCGTCGACAAACCGGCTTATCAGCCAGGGACAGGCGATACGATCAATCTTGGGTCTTTCTCGCGTGATCCATTTCATTGGGGCATCTCCTTCAGATTGGCGGGTAACGGGGTCAGGTTGCCGGAAAGCACTTCCTGACCATCCAAATAGAGACGGACAGCCTGTCCTCGCTGGCGTACCTGGTAACACTCCTCTGGTTCTTTGGGCCTCGTCCAGTGCCAGCAAAGCTCATTGCCAATGACCCGCCAATTTCCCCTGGCAGGCTTGCCCATATTCATGCCGCGCAACTCCCCACCACTGAGAAATTGGTAGGCAAAGTGGACGCCATCACCGAAATCCTGGTTGGACAGGGCTTGGGCCAGCACCTTGCCCTGGAGCAATACCCAGCCTCTGTCGGCAGCAGCAGCGTTGATAGCCGTCACCAGCACAGCGACCCCTACCCACCGTGCCGTTCCCATGCCGAGGCTCACAGGAACATCTTCACCAGGAAGCCGATGACCGCGCAGCCACCAATGACATGGATGACGTTCGCCTTGAAGCGGAACAAGGCAATGGCTGCCCCTAGGGCAATCAGTGCCGATACCCACTCGAACGCCCCGTCGAAGCCCTTCGGCCACAGCACGTGGTAACCGAAGAACAGGGCCAGGTTCAGGATAACGCCGACCACGGCGGCCGTGATGGCGGTGAGCGGCGCCGTGAACTTCAGGTCATTGTGGGTCGTTTCGATGAAGGGACCGCCCATCAGGATGAAGACGAAGGACGGCAGGAAGGTGAACCAGGTGACCAGCATGGCCGCCACCGCACCGGCCAGGAAGAGGCTATCCGGGCCGAACACGGCCTTCACGTAGCCGCCAACGAAGCCGACGAAGGTCACCACCATGA
Organism: Azospira sp. MPR-LB4; assembly: GCF_058809525.1. NCBI lineage: Bacteria > Pseudomonadati > Pseudomonadota > Betaproteobacteria > Rhodocyclales > Rhodocyclaceae > Azospira > Azospira sp. MPR-LB4. Next base: position 2,697,995 of record NZ_CM179521.1, on the reverse strand, counting down.
TGAGCGGTCCCGGTGTTGTTTCGCCAAGGGCCAGACCATCAATCATCTGGGGACCGGTGAGCCAGCCATAGCTCCCGACGGCCCCCTGGTAAACATAGGGCAGTACGGCGTAAGCACCACCAAAGGTCAGCAATGCGGCCTTGGTGAAGAACCAGCCCATCTGGGTCAGGGTATGACTCCATCCGTAGCTGGCGGTCAGCAGCCCCATCGGGACCAGCCACAGCAAGCCACCGATAAGCGCGACTTTCGCCAACTGGCCCCAGGAGAACCGGGCATGTACCGGCGTCGGCGTATCGTCGTCGATCAGGGCTCGGCCGAAGGACTTATCCGCTTTGCCGTGGCCGCCACCAGCCTTGAATTTGTCCGGCGCGACACGGCCGCCAAAGTAGCCGATGGCTGCAGCCGCCGCGACGATGGCTGGGAACGGCACGTTGAGTGCAAATATGGCCACAAAGGATGCTGCAGCGATGGCCCAGAGGGCATTGTTCTTCAGGGCCCTGGAGCCGATGCGGTGGGCCGCCTGGACGACAATGGCGGTAACCGCCGGTTTGATGCCGTAGAACAGGCCGGCCACCAGGGGCACATTGCCGAACGCGATATAGATCCACGACAGCCCAATCAGGATGAACAGCGACGGCAGCACGAATAGCCCACCGGCGACGATGCCACCCCAGGTGCGGTGCATCAACCAACCGATATAGGTAGCCAACTGCTGGGCCTCCGGACCGGGGAGCACCATGCAGTAATTGAGGGCGTGCAGAAAGCGGCGTTCAGAAATCCAGCGCCGGCGCTCGACCAGCTCCTGATGCATGATGGCGATCTGCCCGGCAGGCCCGCCAAAACTGATGAAGCCGAGCTTCAGCCAGAACAGGAAGGCCTGCCAGAAGCTGACTTCGGCAGGTTTGGACTCTGGCGAGGTGGAATCGGCGGCTGTCAGGATCGTACTCATGATTTCGATCCTTTCTCAAAGGAGGCCAGTAGTCCGTCAAAGATACTGCCGGCCAATGCCAGGAGTTGGTCATCATCGAGAATGGTGTCGCGTAGGCCGGCCAGGGTGCTTTCGATGCCCACCGCCTCTAGCGGTTGTACGCCACCCACATCCAGGAAATGGACCAAGGTACCGATGCGCTGCAGAGCCGGAGTTTCCAGGCCGAAGCTGGCAAGCAGCACTTCGAAGGTCACCCGGGCGCCGACATGGGTGAACGTCGCCCCATCGAAATCAAAACCAAGAGCCTCGGCCGGACAATCTGCCGGCGTTGCCAGCCAGAGCAGTTCGGCCTGGGGATCGATGTAGCGGCGAATCAGCCAGGCACTGGCCAGCCGGTCCACCCAGGGGCGCCGTCGCGTTGCCCAACGACGTTTTTGATAGTCCTGAATGCTTAAGCGGGAGATAGCGTCGTTGACCGGGTGCGGCTCATCGGGGGAAAGAGCCCAGGCTGCTCGTTGCTCAAGGTCACGTAAGGCCTCATCGGCCTGCTTTTGCGCTTCTCCAGGGAAAAAATCGATGGCTACCAGGTTGGAGAACGCCTTGCGCAGCTTGCGGGCTTGCTTCAGAGCTTCGTTTACCGTGTCCGGACCGAGCGTGTCTCGGGCCGTGGCAATCTCCCCCAGCAGAGTAGCAAAGTCGGCGCTGCGGTCGAAGAAGACCACAAAGTTGCCATCGCTGGGCTCCTCGAGGCGGACGACCAGGGCTGTACCTTCTGCAGCACGAACATCTGCGGCTACGGCATCAAGTGTGTTCCGGCAATCCTCCCGCTCCGGCATCAGATAGACCCCATCCCGGAGGACGGCGGCACCCGATGCCTTGAGGCTACGCCAGGCACGCATGCGGGCCGTGGCATTCTCGGTGGGAAGGCTGGTAATGAGTGCGATCCATGTAGTCATGAGTGTACTCTACAATGCTGTTGATAACTCTACAAATAAAATTTGTTGCTACATTGGATTTGCAGCCTGGCTGGCATGAGGCTAGCTTGAACGAACTATTTTAGGTTTCGAAACAACTCAGTCAGCTCTTTGAAATCGCCACCAACCTGATCCAGGGTGAATTGGTACATCACAGCATTCTCAGCAAAATGCTGGCGCTCAATGTCCATTTCTACGGTATTTGCGTCTGCACTGGCCTGAAATGGTGTGCGGTATTTCAGGTTGAACGGCGGAGAGGACCAATGAGCACTCCCGTTGATATGGCTGGGAGATGATTTTGCTAATGGCAACAGCCCCATTTGGTTCTGCTTGGCAGCATCTTCGACATCGATATCCATAGCCCTATATCCTGGCGTATCGGAATTCGCGATATTTGAAGCAATGAGCTGTTGCCTATAGGCCCGTATTCCCAGCATTTTTTGCTGGAAGTCCCCCGGTTTCTTGTTTCCGTCTCTATGCACGGTTACGCCTACGTCAGCTGGCGTGTTGCTCCTGGAAAGCGCCTGATTGAGGATTTTCGAGAAGTCGGCCGTCTGCATACGGGACTGACCAACTACGGATGTCGGCGTTGTATCTAGTTTTGCCACCTGCTGTGGAAGCTCCATCTTTGGCATGCGAATACCACCCCATTAATGAGCTTTTTTATTTCCGTTTTCGAAATAAAAAATCAAAAATCCTTACAGCACGAATCCACCGCTCCTCTTCCCAGCTCATAAAAATCAGTACCAACAGCAACACCAGTAGCACGCCAATTCCGACGGCAAATAGCCGGAACTCGATGTGGAGCCACATGTGGCTGAGCATGTGAAAGAGTCCCCGACCAACAATCAGGTGGCTATCTGCTACTCGAAGAAAATCACTCAGTACCATCGCGTAGTGGCCGGCTTAGTGGGGCCATCGCTGATGCAGTTCATCGATGACAAAACGGTGCTCATGAGTCCGACCTCCGCCACCAAGCGCGTACTCGTTCCAATGAGGGTGGTCGGTAGAGAGATCGTCATGATGGTGGGCAATCACATCAGGGTCCTGCCTTGGCCAAGTGCGCCAGGCAAGCGCCCCTCCCACTGCTGCCATGGCGCTAAGGGCGGAGAGGGCAACACCGAATCCCAGCCGCGCTCCAAGCCATCCCGCCAGTGGATAAGCCAGAAGCCAACACAGGTGTGAGAGTGAAAACTGGGCGGCAAACAAAAAGGGTAGATCGTCCGATTGGGCCGAGCGCCGCAATAGTCGTCCCCCGGGTGTTACCAGGCCTGCGTAGGACATACCCAGAACCACCCATGCGGGAATGAGACTTGCCCAGCCCAAACCCCCGGTACTCCACCAAACCCCCGTTACCGCCAGTAGCACAACGACCATTGCTGATGCCGCGCTCAGCATGATTCGACGATCCGCCATACGGTCGAGCAATGTTGGCAAGGAAAAGGCCACGGCCATGGACCCGGCACCGAAAGCTGCCAGAGCCCATGCCACCTCCCGTTCACCGCCTCCCAGCACCTCGCGGACAAGGACTACGGTATTCACGAAAACCATGCTGGCCCCACTTGCGGCACATAGGTTCAACGCCAGAAGTCCGCGTAGTCGCGGTGTGTGTAGATAAATCCGCATGCCTCGGAGGGCTCGACTGTAGGGGCCATCTCCCAAACGGGTTTCTGGCACGACGGGAAATGCCGTGCTCATGACCAACAGTGCAGATAGAACAAAGCCGACGGAGGTGCCGGCAAACAGCCCGTGAAAACTGATGACCACCAACAATGCCGCTGCCAGGGCCGGACTAAGCAGGCTTTCCAGGTCATAGGCCAGCCGCGACAGGGAGAGCGCGCGGGTGTAGTCGCTTTCCTCCGGCAGAATCTGGGGAATAAGCGACTGAAAAAGCGGGGTAAAGCAGGCTGAGGCTGATTGCAGCAGCGCAATCAGCACATAGACCTGCCAGATTTCGGTGACGAACGGCAGCAGCAATGCCACCGCCGCTCGAATCAAATCTAGGCCGACCAAGACACGCTTTCGCCATGCCGCAGGGACAACAGCCCCCGCTACAGGCGAAAGCGTGACGTAGACGATCATTTTGATGGCCAGTGCGGTACCCAGTACCGCACCGGCATTGGCGCCTGCCAGATCATAGGCCAGCAATGCCAGGGCCACGGTCAAAAGCCCCGTCCCCACCAATGCAACGACTTGGGCGAGAAACAAATGCCTAAAACTGCGATGTCGGAGGATTTCAAGCATGGCTATTTCCTATGTCTCTACGGGCGACAATGAACTATCAGGAGGGGTTACTTCTTATCCGGTGTTTCGTCCTTCTTCTCGGCCACCGGGGTTACAGGCTTCTTGGTGGCATCGCAACGGGTCTTGAGCGCCCGGGTTGCGGGGTCCTTTAGATCCACCACGTAATGCTCGGTGTCGGTGAGGTGCCGGCAAGCAGTGGGCGTGGCCTTTGGTTCGGCACTGTCTTCGTGGACACCGTGGGCATAGGCAACGCTGGAAAGCGACATGAAGGACCCGACCAGCAAAGAGAGGGACAGGAAGGTTTTGTTTTTCACGGGGTACATCTCCAATGTGAAAGCGGCAAGCCGCGGGGTTAATACAACGGGGCCGTGTAAGAAAGCTTCGTTACGGCCGATACAACTCGGATTGGAAACCGGAGGCTTCGATGGATACCGTCACCGGCTCGGTGCCGCGGTTTTGCCAATACCAACCGTGACTTCCTTCGAAGGGGGCAACAAAAGTGCCGGATGCACTCTTTTGAGCACTTTCGACCGAATAGCTGGTCCAGGCATTTTTGGCATTCGGTGCTTCGCCGTGCATATCCACGGCCACCGCGGCGGTTGCTTGCCAGTGGAAGGTCAGGCCTTCACCAGCCCGGAGGTGCGCTTTGACCTCTGCGCCTTTGCCGGGAGCCAGCGTTACCGTGAATGTGTTGCGACGCATGGGGCCATCACCTGCCAATGAAACGGCGGAGGCATCCAAGGACCTGCCGGCTTGCTTTCCGAAAGCAGCATCTGCTTTGGCGGCAAGCATTGCATTGGGGCCAGCAATAGCATCCGGGGTTGCCAGAACAGATGTTGTTTCAGCACCGGCAGACTGTTTAAGGGCATCGAGGCCGAGGAAACGGCCAATGCCGGTAGGGTCCATCCCATATTCCGCAGGAAGCACCATGGTCACCAGCAAGGTGGCGGCAACACCTGCGGCTACCGCGGTTGCCTTGAACAGACTGGCACTACTGGGCAGGGAGTGGGTTTGAGTATTGGACATAGGAAGACCTCGATCAGGAAACGAAATAGCCGGTAAGTTGGTAGCCGACCAAGACAAAGCCAGCAGCCATGAGTGCGGTATTGGCGGTGAATGCTTGCCGGGAGAAGGCTGTGCTGCGGCGCCAGAACCCCATGACGATCAGAATTCCAGCCAGTGCCAGCAATTGGCCAAGTTCTACGCCAACGTTGAAGGCCAGCATGTTCGGCACCAGACCATCGCGGGACAACGAGAAGTCCTGCAGCTTGGTGGCCAGGCCGAAACCGTGGAAAAAGCCGAAGACCAGTACGGCCGCCTTGGTATTGGGCTGGAATCCCAACCAGTGCTTGAATGCCCCCAGGTTGTCCAGCGCCTTGTAAACCACGGAGACGCCGATGATTGCGTCGACGACATAGGGATTGACGTGGAAACCGCCCAGCACCCCCAGCAGCAGGGTCACGCTGTGTCCGACGGCGAACAGGGTCACGTAAATGCTGACGTCGCGCATGCGGTACAGAAAGAACACCACACCAAACAGGAACAACAGATGGTCATACCCGGTGACCATGTGCTTGGCTCCCAGGTAGGCGAACAACAGCAGGTTGCGGCCGGTGTTCTGCTCGAGAAAGGACTGATCCTCTCCCGTGACCCCGTGGGCGAAAGCCCACAGGGGCAGCAGTGACGCGAGGAGCGCCACGGTCCACCGGCAAATGCCGGTGGCGCTGAACTGGCGAAATGGCAAAGGAAACTCCTTGTTGAATAGAATGGGGGAAGGGGTCACGCGGCTGTCTCCTCGTTCTCATTCCGGTGTATCAGCCGGTACAGCACCGGGAGCACCAAGAGGGTCAGCAGGGTCGAAGAGATGATGCCGCCGATCACCACGGTTGCCAGTGGGCGCTGCACTTCAGCACCTGTACCGACATTGAGGGCCATGGGGACGAAGCCAAGACTGGCAACCAGTGCGGTCATCAGCACGGGGCGCAGACGGGTCAGCGCCCCCTCGGTCACAGCGGTATGTAGCGGTTGCCCAAGCTCACGCAGCTTCCGTATGAAGGTGATCATCACCAAGCCGTTGAGTACCGCAACGCCAGACAACGCAATGAATCCGACCCCGGCTGAGATGGAGAAGGGAATACCGCGCAGCCACAGGGCCAGTACGCCACCGGTCAGCGCCAGGGGTACGCCGCTGAACACGATTGCGGCATCCTTGGCCGATCCGAAGGCCATGAACAGCAAGCCAAAAATCATGACCAGGACCACGGGAACCACGACGCTCAGACGCTGGCCGGCCGAGATCAGCTGTTCGAAGGTGCCGCCGTATTCGACCCAGCTTCCGACAGGCAGCACGACTTCCGCCGCAACTTTCCCCCGGAGTTCCTCCACGAAGGAGCCGAGGTCCCGGCCGCGCACGTTCGACGTGATGACCACGCGCCGCTTACCGTTTTCCCGACTGACCTGGTTGGGCCCTAGCTCTACCGCAATAGTGGCCACGGCACTCAAGGGCACCACGCCGGGCATCCGCGACAACGAAGCTCCATCGGCTCTGCTTGTCGCCGGCAGGGCAATGGGCAGCGCTGCCAGTGCCTTCGGGTCCTGGCGCTGGGCATCGGGGAGACGCACCACGATATCGAAACGGCGATCCCCCTCGAAAAGCTGGCCAGCCGTTGCCCCACCCATCGCCGCGGATACGGTGTCCTGGATGTCGGCCACGGCCAGGCCGTAGCGGGCCAGGGCGGCACGATCCGGCTTGATGACCAGCAGCGGCAGGCCGGTCACCTGCTCAAGTTTCACGTCGGCACTTCCGGAAATGCTGCCTGCGACTTTCTCGATCTGTTTGCCAACCGCGGTCAGCGCTTGCAGGTCATCGCCGAATACCTTGATCGCCACTTCCGCACGTACACCGGCAATCAACTCGTTCATCCGCATCTGTACCGGCTGGGTAAACTCGTAGTTGTTGCCGGGGATGGCACGAACAGCTTCCTCCAGCTCCGCCACCAGGGTAGCCTTGGACTTGCGCGGGTCCGGCCAGTCCTTGCGTTCCTTGAGCAGAATGAAAGTATCGGCCACAGAAGGCGGCATCGGGTCGGTGGCCACTTCTGCCGTGCCGAGCTTGCCCACCACCTTGTCTACTTCCGGGAACTGCTTGATCCGTGCTTCGAGCTGGGCCTGCATACCGATAGCCTGGGTCAGGCTGGTACCCGGGATGCGTAGGGCGTGCAGGGCAATATCCCCCTCATCCAGGTTGGGGATGAACTCCGTACCCAGGCGAGTCGCCAACAATCCACACAGCACCACCAGCACTGCAGCGGCGCCAATCACCGGCTTTTGCAGCGATAGGGACTTCTCCAGCAGAGGAGCGTAAATCCCATGCAGCCGCTGCATCAGGCGGGTTTCTTTTTCCTCGACCTTGCCGGTGACGAACTGTGCGATGGCCGCCGGCACGAAAGTCAGGGATAACACCATTGCGGCAACCAGCGCCATGACCACAGTGATAGCCATGGGATGGAAAGTCTTGCCCTCGACCCCGCTGAGGGCAAAGATCGGCAGATAAACAGCGGCAATGATGAACAGACCGAACAGGCTAGGCTTGATTACCTCGGCACTTGCTTTCGCAGCTAGTTGGAAGCGCTCCTCGATGGACAGTAAGCGGCCCAGGGCGTGCTGCCGCTCACCGAAGCGGCGCAGGCAATTCTCGACGATGATCACGGCGCCATCGACGATCAGGCCGAAGTCCAAGGCCCCAAGGCTCATCAGGTTGGCCGATACCCGGTTCTGCACCATGCCGGTGATGGTCATCAGCATGGCAACCGGGATCACGGCCGCCGTGATCAGTGCCGCACGGATATTGCCCAGCAGCAGGAAAAGAACCACGATTACCAGCAAGGCTCCCTCGAGGAGGTTCTTCTGGACCGTGGCAATACTGCGGTCCACCAGTTGGGTGCGGTCATAAACCGCACGCGCACTGACCCCTTCCGGTAGCGAAGCATCGATTTCCTTGAGGCGGGTCGCTGCACGCATGGCGACTTCCCGGCTGTTCTCACCAATCAGCATGAATACCGTGCCCAGCACCACTTCCCGGCCATCCCTGGTTGCGGCACCGGTGCGCAGTTCCGAGCCGATCTGGACCGTAGCTATGTCGCTAATTCGCAAGGGCAGCCCGTCACGCATTGCCACCACGATCTCTCGCAAACCAGCCTCATCACCCACCTGCCCAGGAATGCGGATCAGGTTCTGCTCACCACCCCGTTCGATGTAACCGGCGCCCGTATTGGCGTTGTTACGTTCAATGGCCTGCAGCAGGTCATCAATGGTTAACTTGTAGGCCACCATCTTGGCCGGGTCGGGGGTGACATGAAACTGCTGCACGTTGCCGCCGATGGTATTGACCTCGGTGACACCTTTCAGGTTACGCAGCTGAGGGCGAATCACCCAATCCTGCAGTGTTCGCAAATCCGTAGGCATCCAGGGTTTGCCATCCGCCTTGGTAGCCCCTGGTGTGGCCTCGACCGTATACATGAAGATTTCACCCAGCCCTGTCGCCACCGGTCCCAAGGTCGGTTTGACGCCAGCCGGCAATTGGGAAGACGCCTGTTGCAGACGTTCGCTCACCTGCTGTCGGGCAAAGTAGATGTCCGTACCGTCCTCGAACACCACGGTGACCTGGGACAGTCCATAGCGCGAAATCGAGCGGGTGTACTTCAGGCGAGCCATACCTGCCAGGGCGGTTTCTACCGGGAAGGTGACACGTTGCTCTGCCTCCAACGGCGAATAGCCGGGGGCCTCGGAATTGACCTGGACCTGGACATTGGTAATGTCGGGGACGGCATCGATCGGCAGGCGACCATAGCTCCAGACACCAAGTGCGGAGGTGCCCAGAACCAGTATCAGGACCAGCCAGCGATGTGCGATTGCCGCACGAATCATTCGTTCTAGCATGGCAAATCCCTTAGTGATCGTGGCTGGCGCCGGACTTCTCTATGTCGGCTTTGATGAGGAAGCTCTGCTCAGCTACATAAGTAGCACCTTGCTTCAGCCCGCCCAGCACTTCGGCGTAGCGGCCATCACGCTCACCCAGCTCGAGCATGCGGACCTCGTAGGTGTCCCCTACCTGGGTAAAGACGACGGTGAAATCACGGAAGCGTTGCAGGCCGGATTCCTTCACCGCCAGCGGGACTTGGCGTGCCGCCACGGTGACATCCGCAGAGACCGCCATACCCGGCCGCCACCGCCCTTCAGGGTTGGCAATGCTGGCACGGGCCACCACGCTTTGCCCGGAGGCCAGGGGCAGCAGCGTCTGGATTTTCCCGGTGACCCGGCTGCCACCGGTGGCCGAGGAAATCTCGACCTCCTGGCCCACGGACAGCTTCTCCGCATCTCCACCGAGAGCCCGTAATTCCACCCAGACGCTGGACAAATCCGCCAGTTCAACCAGGGTGTTGCTGCCGGCAACGTCGCCGACGTTGGTATTGCGCGCCAAGACGATGCCGTCAAACGGTGCGACAACGGAATAGGTCCGCATGCTGTCGTTACCTTCAATCGCCACCAGCGTCTGGCCACGACTGACACGCTGCCCTTCCTGGACATTGACCGCGCGTACGATGCCCGGGAAGCGGGCCTTGATCTCGGCACGCCGATTCGCATCGACCATCACAGCACCCATCAGCCGCACTGTATTGCGGATTGTTGTCGGACCGGCCTTCTCGACCTTAACCCCTGCGTCGTTTGCGGCAGCCGCCGGAATCGTGGTGCGCCCCTCATACGAGGGGAACGCCCAGCTGTAGGATTGGCCGGCATGCTGGGCCTTGACCTCGACATCGAATGAATGGGGCTCAATGACTTCACTGCTGCCGTTCAGGTAGTCTTTTTCCGGCGTGAAGGTGAAATTGTTGAATTCGCCATCCAGGCGCTTGAGCTGGATTGCGGCTTGCACGCTGGCCGGCGGCAAAGGCTTGCCGTTCTGGTAGGCATACAGCCGATACTGCGGCGGCACATTGGTTTCATAGATGGTCACTTCGAGAGCGAAGTCACCCTGGCGCAGCATCCGGCCGCGATGGGGGCCACGCTCGTACTCTTCGGCAGCACTGGCTTTTTCCGCAGCAACCACAGCGGAGGGAGGGGTATCGTTGCCGCAAGCTGTCAGCAGCAGAGGCACGAGAATCAGGGGTAATAGTCGGTTCATGGCGTGGGTTCCGGGGCAATGGCGGTGAGGCGTTCCACCTCGGTCATCAGGATCTGGCAGCGAGCAGCAGCATCGACAGCGCGTTGGCGCAGTTCGAATAGGGTTTTTTGCGCTTGTGCCAGGGCAAGAAAGGAGAAGCGGCCGGCTTCGAAGCCGCGCCGGGTGAAGGCCAGTGCCTCCTCGGCCTTGGGAAGCATGTGCTTTTGCAGCGTTTCAGCTTCAGTACGGGCCTGATTGAGTTCTTGATACTTTCCAAACAGCGACTGGTAGTGCTCGAAACGCTGAGCATCGCGGCGAGCTTCCAGTGCCATCAGTTGCGCATTGGCTTCGGCGACGGACAGTCCCGAGCGAACCTGGTTGCCGAGTGGAATCGATACCGACATCATCAATGCCTGATCGCTGGTTGCCTCAAGGCGACGCACACCCAGATTGACGGTAACGTCCGGCTTGGCGCCGGCCTCGGCTAAGCGCTTGCGAGCAGCGATACTATCCGCCTCGAGCAATGCGGCACGTTGCTCTGGTGTCATCGGCAGACGAGCCACCAAGGTATCCAGCGACTCCGCTTTGGGCAGCACGAGCAGATTGCCTGCAGCCGTCTCAAAATCGGGTGTTAAGACCCCCCAGCTGGAGGCCAGGGTTAACCTGGCAGAGGTCAGCTTGTGCTCGGCCCGGGTGCGCTCCAGCTCGGCGTCAGCAACGGCGATTTCAGCCGCACGCAAATCTGACTCCGGGTTGCGGGCAGCGGCTACCCAATTGGCGACCTCGCGGCGTGTGCGCTCGGCTTGTCCTACCTGCTCTTGAGCGTATTTCAGCCGTTGCTGGTCAGCCAGCACTGAAATGAAGCGGAGTGAGGTGCGGCTGATGACATCCAGGCGGGTTGCCTCGGACAGGTTCTGTTGCTGATTGATTTCAGCGCTACCCAATGCCTGGCGCGCTTCACGTTTACCGCCCAGTTCAATGACGCGGCCAATACGTAGCGTGGTTTCAGCTGATTGCCCCCCCCGAAAGGCTCCAGTACCGCCGACGTTTTCCACATCGGCGCCGATCATAAAGGGCGTTGCCAGGCCTTCACGCTGAGCGCGTGCCTGAACGGCTTTCAATTGCGCGGCCTCGGCCGCAAGTGAGGGGTGGGATGCCAAGGCGCGGGAGACTGCTTCCTCCAGGCGCAAGGATTCAGCGGCATACCCCGACAAGGGGATACCGCAGGTTCCGGCTACAGCCAGAACCAGCAAACAACGCAAGTTCACGGAAAACCTCCAATATCGACAGACGACACAAAGCAAGCCGCTAAAAAGCGGCGCTAGGCGTCAGGCGATTGGAGGGCGATAGGGGGGAAGTGGTGTCGCAGAAGGCCGCGACAAGTAGGCGAGGGTAATCTTGTCCCGGGCGGGAAAGATGAATGGCTCGATTCCCAGTCCATCCACCGGCAAGGGCGGAGGAGTGACAACGGAACCGTGTGCATGCAGCACTTTGGCTCCGGTCGAATCAGAATCGGAGTCCATAGAGTCTGAAGGATCGGAGAGCGATGCCTTCGTCAATTCAGCAGTGACGTAACCGTGATCATGATCGTGATCACCATCCGCATGGGCATGAATCTCACCAAACGGAACACTGGCTGCCACCAAGGCAAACAGCATCAATACCACCGCGCAGCGCCCGATAGGGTGCTGCACATATGCACGAAAACGGTGGCGAAGAGATTGATACATATTCTCAGTATGCACGAACTTAGTTGTTCACTTCAAGCGCAACTTTTTTGTGGATTTGCCACTAGATGACTGTCACCCCAATTCAAGCGGTAGTTAGATAAGGTCCTGCTTTCAACCCGCTCATCCACACCAGTAGGGACTCCTCCTCCCTCGCAAGGTCATCAGAACTCAAACCAGCGCGCCCTCGGCAAGATCCGCGAGGGAATCATAGGTTGCCAACGGGTCCAGGTGAAAGAGCCTGGATTCATCGAGGAGTTCTAGGTAGTTGTTTGGCGGCGGGATCGGCCGACCTTGACGCATCAAGACCAAAATTTCCCGTAATAGGGCATCCTGAGCTTGCTGTACTGCACTGTTTAGACATGGCCCTGCCACATGCAGATCGTCAAAGTCCGGGAAGGTTACTTTTACCTGGCTCTCATAGGGCTCGATGAAGGCTGGATAAGGAACCAGGTAGCTCAAGACCGCAGCCTTCCCCTTGTTTGCGCCAGCGTCGAGCTTACGCACCAAACGCTGAGCACGAAGATGCGTATATCGCTTCAGCATGGACAGGCTCTTGTGTCCGCTGATGGCAGCAACTTCCATCAGGTTGAAGACACCTCGTTCCATCAAGCGAGAGATTGCTTCGTGCCGAAGATCGTGGAAATGCAGATCAGGAATATTCAGCCTCTTGATCATGCTTCGCCAACTGCTCTTCAATCCGTTGTTCGTATAGCTAAAGACTCGCCCCGACAGCTTCACCCTCTGGGCCGCCAGGATATCCCTAGCCTCCATGCTTAACGGGATATCACGTTTGGAACCATTCTTGGTGTCGGGCAGATGAACAATTCTGGATTTCAGATTGATGTGCTCCCAGCACACCCCCAGAATCTCCCCCTGACGCATAGCAGTTTCTAATGCCAATTGGACAATGGCCTTCATCTCATGCGCGCCCCGCTGGGAACAATGCCTCATGATCATCCGTTCTTCACGAGGAGCCAAGCGTCGATCACGGCCAGGCGGAAGTTTTGGCTTACGGACGTTGGCGACAGGGTTATCGTTGCATATACCCCATTCGTTCTTCGCAATGCGAAACAGGTCGGAAAGCAGCGCCAGATCCAGCCGAACCGTAGCAGGGGAAAGTGCCCTACCCGTTCGTGCGTTAATCTCCGCTAATCGCTCATCCCTAAATGTCGCCACATCGACTGACGTTATATTGCGAATCGGAAGATCAGCAATGGAATAACGACAATATAGGTTAATTCGATATTTCTCTTGTGCGTGGCCCTTCTTATGGATACTGATGCGCTCGCAGTACATGAAAAGGGCTTCACGCAACGTAGGATTGGTATCATGTGCCATTGGCTATGCAGGGCCTTATTAGAAGGGCGCCACATAACCACATCATTCCGATAGTGTCAGCTGACAATAGTCAGAATTTTTCGGTTTGTTCGTTTTTCTCTTTAGGCTACTAGAAAACCGTATCCCCTGATGTAATCCCGCTCAGCAGAAGCAACTTGGCTATACGCAACACTGAATTGGATTACATAAGAAATGATCGAAGTAAAGGCCGGCGCCCAGGACCTGATCGGCGTCGCCGACGCCGCCAGCGTCGGCACGGTGACGGCGAAGCAGCTGGAGAACCGCCCCCTGCTGCGCCCGGCGGAAGTGCTGGAAACCGTGCCCGGCCTCATCGTCACCCAGCACGCCGGCGACGGCAAAGCCAACCAGTACTTCCTGCGCGGCTTCAATCTGGACCACGGCACCGACTTCTCCGTCGCCATCGACGGCATGCCCATCAACCTGCCGACCCACGCCCACGGCCACGGCTACCTGGACCTCAACTTCCTCATCCCCGAGCTGGTGGAGCGCATCCAGTACAAGAAGGGCCCCTACGCCGCCGAGGATGGCGACTTCTCCTCCGCCGGCAGCGCCCGCATCGACTACCGCCGCGCCCTGCCGGAGGACTACGTCAGCATCGGCCTCGGCAGCAACGGTTACCGCCGCCTGCTCACCGCCGCCGACAAGGAGACCGCCGGCGGCGGCCGCTGGCTGGGCGCCGTGGAGGTGTTCCACAACGACGGTCCCTGGGAAGTGCCGGAGCACTACAAGCGCCTCAACGGCGTGCTGCGCTATTCGGAAGGCACGCGCAACAACGGCCACTCGGTGGCATTCATGGCCTACGACGGCGACTGGACCTCCACCGACCAGCTGGCGCGACGGGCCGTGGACCAGGGCCTGGTGAACCGCTACGGCAGCCTGGACCCCACCGCCGGCGGCAACACCCGGCGCCTCTCCCTCTCCGGCCAGTGGGCACGGCAGGACGGGGCGGTGCAGACCCGGGCCAACGCCTATCTGGTGGACTACCGGCTCAACCTCTTCTCCAACTTCACCTACGCCATGGACGATCCGGTCAACGGCGACCAGTTCGAACAGGCCGACCGGCGCCGTTACGGCGGCTTCGGCTGGAGTCGCAGCCAGCCGGTGCAGTGGCTGGGCAAGGAAGGGGACTTCACCTGGGGCGTGCAGGGCCGCCAGGACGACATCGACAACGTGGGCCTGTACCGCACCGCCGCCCGCCAGCGCCTGTCCACCGTGCGCAGCGACAGCGTGAACCAGGGCAGCCTGGGCCTCTACGGCCAGTGGGGCGCCCAGTGGAGCGACTGGCTGCGCAGCGTCGCCGGCCTGCGCCACGACCGCTACCGCTTCAAGGTGGATTCCAGCCTGGCCGCCAATTCCGGCAAGGAAAACGACGGCATCACCAGCCCCAAGCTGTCCCTCATTTTCGGCCCCTTCGCCAACCAGGAGTTCTATTACAACTGGGGTCAGGGCTTCCACAGCAACGACGCCCGCGGCACCACCATCCGCGTCGATCCCTCCAACCCGGGCGACCCCATGTCCCGGGTGCCGGCCCTGGTCAAATCCCGGGGCCAGGAAGTGGGCTGGCGCAGCGCCCCGGCCCCCGGCTGGAACACCAGCGTCGCCCTGTGGCGCCTGGACCTGGATTCGGAACTGCTCTTCGTCGGCGACGCCGGCACCACCGAAGCCGGCCGCCCCAGCCACCGCCAGGGCGTCGAATGGTCCAACTACTGGACGCCCCGAGACTGGCTGACCCTGGATGCGGACATCGCCCTCTCCAAGGCCCGCTTCCGCGACGACGATGCCGCCGGCAAGTACATCCCCGGCGCCGTCGAACGCACCGCCTCCGTCGGCGTCGCCGTGCACGACCTGGGCCCCTGGCGCGGCGGCCTGCGCCTGCGCTACCTGGGCCCCCGGGCCCTGATCGAAGACAACTCGGTGCGTTCCGGCAGCTCGGTGATGGTCAATCTCAACGTGGGCTACAAGCTGGCCGCCAAGAGCCAATTGACCCTGGAAGTGCTCAACCTGTTCAACCGCAAGGCCAGCGACATCGACTACTACTACGAGTCCCGACTGCGAGGCGAAGCGGCGACCGTTGCCGACGTGCACAGCCACCCGGCAGAACCCCGCATCTGGCGCCTGACCTATACCCAGGGATTCTGACAGGAAGCAGTAAGGGCCCCGGGGCCTACACAGCCCCAGCCCTCAAACGAGCAGCGTCAGCCTTGAGTGCGGCGTGCAGGAGATGGCCAATAGCGCTGCCCCCGCCATCGGCTCCCAGATGGCCGGCAAATCATCGCGGGGCGCTGGGCTCCATCCTCGGCGGCAGCGGCAGCCGACGGTGGTAAGCCAAGTTACGCTGGTATCACATCAAGAACAGGAAGATCAGGCAGCTCAATTAATTCCTCTGCCTCAATAGATCGCTCAGACAGTGATAGCAACCAATTCCGCTCTGCCAATGAAGCGAAAGAAACTGCAGGAAAAGCCATAGGCAGTCGCTCTAAATGCTTGAGCAAAACTGCAGTGCGGTGTCGCCCGGAAATGAACTGGGTACTACCGTTTACAACATTGAGCACCGGCGGGAGAAAGCACTTCCTGCCCTGAGCATCTGCGGAAAACCAGTTCGACAAATAGCAATCCTGAATGACCTGAGATTCTCTAAATCCCAGGTCATTCAAATCAAACCTCGTCAGTATGGTGTCCCGTCGAATCCATACGAGACTGTCGCCACCTGAACAAACCAAGCACTTCATTGGAAGCGGGTTTCTCACCTACCCCTTCGCCGCATGTCTAACCGCCGCCACCGCCGCCAGACGGCCTTCGCGGACGAAGGCGTCCACGTTGGCTTCCAGGTCGTCCGGTTCGTACAGGTAGTTCACCATCATGCCGTAGGACTGTTTGAAGCCCTTGGCGGCGGTGTCGGCGAGGAAGTTGAGGCGCTCCACCCGGGCGCCGTTGCCCAGGTGGAAGCGGGCCACCGGGTCGAAGGGCTTGTCGCCGGACTTGCCGGTGAGCAGGTAGCGGGCGGCCAGACGCACCAGGCCCGGCTCGATGAGCCTCGCCAGACGGGCATCTGCAGCCCATTCGCCCTTGGGCAGCAGGGCCCGCAGGGCATCGGCGTCGGGTTCGATGCCGGCATGCTTGGCGATCTTGGCCAGATCGGGCGCGAAGCAGGCGGCGAACACTTCCGGGTTGCGGTCGGCCCACAGGCGCAGGGTGGGCAGGGGTGAAAGGGTGGCGAAGGTCTTGAGGCGGGGGAAGTCCCGCTTGAGGTCGTCGATCACCCGCTTCAGCAGGAAGTTGCCGAAGGAGACGCCGCGCAGGCCCACCTGGGTGTTGGAGATGGAATAGAAAATGGCGGTGTCGGCCCGGTGCGGGTCGGCGGTGGGAGCGTCCTCGTCCAGCAGGTGTTGCACCGAGTCGGAGAGCTTATTGACCAGGGCCACTTCGACGAAGATGAGGGGCTCCACCGGCATGCGCGGGTGGAAAAAGGCGTAGCAGCGCCGGTCCGAGTCGAGACGGTTCTTCAGGTCCTTCCAAGAGCGGATCTCGTGCACCGCTTCGTACTGGATCAGCTTTTCCAGCAGGGCCGCCGGGGCCTGCCAGGTGAGGCGGGAAATTTCCAGGAAGCCGACGTCGAACCAGGAGGTGAGGCGGTTCTCCAGCTCCCGGTCCAGGGCCTTCAGTTCCGGGTCCTTGTCGAGGAAGCGCAGCAGGTCGGCCCGCAGGTCCACCAGGAATTTCACGCCCTGGGGAATGGCATTGAACTGGGTCAGGATGCGGATGCGGGAAGAACGCATGGCGGCCCGCAGGGCGGCTTCCGCATCCCACTGGGCGGGGCTGCCGACGGCCTGCTGGTAGGCGCTGTGGGCGGTGGCGACGCGCTTGGGATCGGGGCCGAACTCCAAGGCGATGAGGCGCAGGAATTCATGGCGCCCCCCATCGTCCAGACCGAGGTAGGTTTCCGCCAATTGGGCGGCCCGGGCCCGGGCGGAGACTTCGCCGCCCAGGCTGGCGGCACATTCCTTCAGTTGTTCGCGGATGCGGGCCAGCTGTTTGGCTGGCAGGGCGGCAGCGGTTTTGCTGGGGGTGGTGGCCATGGGGCTTCTCCTTTTTCTTCCGGCGGGGGTGTCCCCGATGGTAGAGAAGCCCCGCGGCAAGTCAAGGCTGGCGCCGGGCCCGCAGCAGGATGAAGACGCCGATGGCGACCATGGGCAGGGACAGCCACTGGCCCATGCTGATGGCGTAGCTGTGGCCGAAGATGCCAGCATCGGGCTCGCGGAAGTATTCGGCGATGAAGCGGAAGGCGCCGTAGCCGATGAGGAAGACGCCGGAGACGGCGCCCGTGGGCCGCGGCCTGGCGGAGTAGAGCCACAACAGGACGAACAGGCACAGCCCTTCCAGCCCGGCCTGGTAGAGCTGGGAGGGATGGCGCGGCTGGCTGTCCACCTGGGGGAAAATCATGGCCCAGGGCAGGCTGGCGTCGGCCACCCGGCCCCACAGTTCGCCGTTGATGAAATTGCCGATGCGCCCGGCAGCAAGACCCAAGGGCACCAGGGGGGCGATGAAGTCGGTGACGGTGAAGAAGGACTTGCCGTGCTTGCGCCCCCACCAGGCCATGGCCACCAGCACGCCGAGGAAGCCGCCGTGGAAGGACATGCCGCCCTTCCACACCGCCAGGATTTCCGCCGGATTGGCGAAGTAGTAGCCCGGCTCGTAGAACAGCACCTGGCCCAGGCGCCCGCCCAGGACCACGCCGAGGACGCCCCAGAAAAGCAGGTCGTCGAGCTGTTCCAGACTCCAGCCGCCGTCGGGCCGGCGCCGGATGCGCTGGCGCCCGAGGAAATAGAAGGCGGCGAAGGCCACCAGGTACATGAGGCCGTACCAGCGCACGGCCAGGGGGCCGAGGGATACGGCAATGGGATCGAACTGGGGATGGATGAGCATGGAAAGACCGGGAGGCGAGGCGTAAGGCCGCAAGCCTAGCAGTATCGGCTCAAACCTTGAAGCGTTCCGCCGTCTGCCGCATCTCCTGGGCCAGGGCTGCCAGATTGCCGGACAGCTGGGCGGTATTCTCCGCGCCCCGGTTGTTTTCCTCGCTCATCTGGGCGATCTGCTCCACGTGGCCGGCGATCTGGTTGCTGGCTTCCCCCTGCTCCCGCAGGGCGCCGGAGATGGCATTCACCTCCTGCTCCACCTCCGCCGCCCCGGCGGTGATGCGGGTCACGGCGCCCCCGGCGGTGTCGGCCAGGGTCACGCCCTGTTCCACCAGGCCCACGGCCTGCTCCATGCCGGAGGAGGCATGGTCCACGCCGGACTGGATGGCGGCGATCTTGGCGGCGATGTCCTGGGTCGCCAGGGCGGTGCGCTCGGCCAGCTTGCGCACTTCGTCGGCCACCACGGCGAAGCCCCGGCCCTGCTCCCCGGCCCGGGCGGCTTCGATGGCGGCGTTGAGGGCCAGCAGATTGGTCTGGTCCGCCACCTCCTTGATCACCTGGACGATGCCGGAAATTTCCTGGGAGGCCACGCCCAGTTCCCGGATGGCAGCAGCCGTCTCCTCGATGCGGCGGGCGATGCCGCCCATGGAGTCCACCGCATTGGCGATGACGCCGCCTCCTTCCCGGGAGGCCTGACCGGAGGCCTGGGCCAGCTCGAAGGCCCGGCTGGCGTTGTCCGCCACCTGGTTGATGCTCACCGTCAGCTGTTCCACCGTGGCCGCCATGGAGGATGCGGCCTCGGACTGGGCGCCGGAGCCGGCGGAAACCTGGCGCGAGGCCTCGGCCAGGCTGTCGGCGGCAGAGGCCACCTGGGCAATGCCGGCCAGCATGGATTGCAGGGCGGCGCGCACGGAGGCGGTAAGGTGGTTCACCGACTGGGCCGTTTCGCCGATTTCATCGTGGCCATGGGCGTCGAGCTGGCGGGTAAAGTCGGCGCTTTGTTCGATGCCCAGCACTTCCTCGCGGATTTTCTGCAGGGGCCGGACGATGGAACCGTAGAGCCAGAAAGCCAGCACCGCACCGAGGGCCAGGGCCACCAGATTGATGCCGATGATCCACATCTGGCCGACCCGGGAAATGGTGCGGGCCTCCTGCTGGGCCTTTTCGGCGCCCTTCACGGTGTAGTCCACGATGGCGTCGATGGTGGGCCGCAGGGCGCGGATGGCCTTGCGCGAATCGCCCTCGAAATAGGCGATGCTCTCGTCCCGCCGCCCTTCCCGGGCCAGGGCCACCATCCGCTCGTGGGTCGCCAGGTAGGCCTCCAGCTTCTCCCGGTAGGCGGCATAGAGGGCTTTTTCTTCGTCGCCATGGATCAGGGACTGGAATGCCTGGTCAAACTTGCGCAAGGCCTCGAGATTCTGGTTGCCGCGCTTTACCGCATCGTCGATTTCCGCGCTGTTGCGGGCGATCAGCAGCTGGGTCTCCCGGTTGCGGAAGTCCAGGGACTCGGCATTGATGCCGGAAGCGGCCCGGATGCTGGGCTGCCAGACATCGGAAATCTCGGCCAGGGACTGCTCCAGCCGGTCAAAACGATTCAGGCCGACCACCCCGACCAGGGTGATCAGGACCTGCATGGCAACCAGGGAAAACACCAGCTTGCGGGAAATGCGCATGGTCTTTAACTCCATCTTTTGCAGCAGAAACCATTGAAATCCGCCTTTTTCGACGAGCGGTCGGCTGATCATAACATGCTAGTATTTAGGCCCTGATTTTCAGCCGCCCGGACCGGTTCCGGGCAGCCTACGTTGTCTGGAGACCCGACTATGCCCGCCTATCGTTCCCGCACCTCCACCCACGGCCGCAACATGGCCGGCGCCCGCGCCCTGTGGCGCGCCACCGGCATGAAGGACGGCGATTTCGGCAAGCCCATCATTGCCGTGGTGAACTCCTTCACCCAGTTCGTGCCCGGCCACGTACACCTGAAGGACCTGGGCCAGCTGGTGGCCCGGGAGATCGAGGCGGCCGGCGGCATCGCCAAGGAATTCAACACCATCGCCATCGACGACGGCATCGCCATGGGCCACGACGGCATGCTCTACAGCCTGCCCTCCCGGGACCTGATCGCCGACTCCGTGGAATACATGGTGAACGCCCACTGTGCCGACGCCATGGTGTGCATCTCCAACTGCGACAAGATCACCCCGGGCATGCTGATGGCCGCTATGCGGGTCAACATCCCCACCATCTTCGTCTCCGGCGGCCCCATGGAAGCGGGCAAGGTGAAGTGGGAAGGCAAGACCATCGCTGTCGATCTGATCGACGCCATGATCAAGGCCGGCGACAGCAACTGCTCCGACGCGGAAGTCGAGGAATTCGAGCGCTCCGCCTGCCCCACCTGCGGCTCCTGTTCCGGCATGTTCACCGCCAACTCCATGAACTGCCTGACCGAAGCCCTGGGTCTGTCCCTGCCCGGCAACGGCACCCTGGTGGCCACCCACGCCGACCGCAAGGGCCTCTTCCTCGAAGCCGGCCGCCGCATCGTGCGTCTGGCCCAGCGCTGGTACGAAGAGAACGACGCCTCCGTGCTGCCCCGCTCCATCGCCAACCAGAAGGCCTTCGAGAATGCCTTCGCCCTGGACGTGGCCATGGGCGGCTCCACCAACACCGTGCTGCACCTGCTGGCCACCGCCCAGGAAGCCGGCGTCACCTTCACCATGGCCGACATCGACGCCATCTCCCGCAAGGTGCCCTGCCTGTGCAAGGTGGCCCCGGCCACCCAGGACTACCACATCGAGGACGTGCACCGGGCCGGCGGCATCATGGCCATTCTGGGCGAACTGTCCCGCGGCGGTCTGATCCACCGCGACACCCCCACCGTGCACTGCCACACCCTGGGCGAAGCCATCGACACCTACGACGTGCAGCGCGCCGGCTCCCAGCGCACCCTGGAATTCTTCCGCGCCGCCCCCGGCGGCATTCCCACCCAGACCGCCTTCAGCCAGGACCGCCGCTACACCGAGCTGGACCAGGACCGCAGCAACGGCTGCATCCGCAACGTGGCCCACGCCTACAGCAAGGAAGGCGGCCTGGCCGTCCTGCATGGCAACATCGCCCTCGACGGCTGCATCGTGAAGACCGCCGGCGTCGATGAATCCATCTGGAAATTCACCGGCAAGGCCAAGGTCTATGAGAGCCAGGATTCCGCCGTCACCGCCATCCTGGGCGGCGAAGTGGTGGCCGGCGACGTGGTGGTGATCCGCTACGAAGGCCCCAAGGGCGGCCCCGGCATGCAGGAAATGCTCTACCCCACCAGCTATCTGAAGAGCCGCGGCCTGGGCAAGGAATGCGCCCTGCTCACCGACGGCCGCTTCTCCGGCGGCACCTCCGGCCTCTCCATCGGCCACGCTTCCCCGGAAGCGGCCGAGGGCGGCGCCATCGGCCTGGTGCGCACCGGCGACACCATCGAGATCGACATCCCCGGCCGCCGCATCCATCTGGCGGTCTCCGATGCCGAGCTGGAAAAGCGCCGCGCCGAGGAAAACGCCAAGGGTGACAAGGCCTGGAAGCCCACGGAAGAACGGGGCCGCGTCGTTTCCAAGGCCCTGCAGGCCTACGCCCTGATGGCCACCTCCGCCGACAAGGGCGCCGTGCGCGACCTGGGCCAGCTGACCAAGTCCAAGTAAGCCCGCCCGCAGCGAGGCCACCGGAACCCGGCCCCAGGCACATGCCCGGGGCCGGGTTTTTCTTTGCCGGCCCCAGGCCGGCAAGACGCTCAACACCTTGATTCTTATAATGGTTGGCTGAACTTTTCGCCCCGTTAGCACTCTACTGACGTGAGTGCTAAACTGTGCACAAGAAGTTCAAGGAGGACCCACCCTATGACCCAAGCTTTGACCCTGTCTCATGGCCTGCCCTCTGCGGTAGGCAACCTGGATGCCTACATCCAGGCGGCTCGGCGCTTCCCGATGCTGAGCGAGGCTGAGGAATTCGCCCTGGCCCGCCGTCTCCGCGAGGAAGACGACGTGGATGCTGCACGTCAATTGGTGCTCTCCCATCTGCGTCTGGTCATCGCCATCGCCCGGGGTTACCTGGGTTACGGCCTGCCCCATGCGGACCTGATCCAGGAAGGCAACATCGGCCTGATGAAGGCGGTGAAGCGCTTCGACCCCAGCCGCGGCGTGCGTCTGGTGTCTTTCGCCATGCACTGGATCAAGGCTGAAATCCACGAATACATCCTGAAGAACTGGCGCCTGGTCAAAGTGGCCACCACCAAGGCCCAGCGCAAGCTGTTCTTCAACCTGCGCAGCCTCAAGGCCAGCAGCGACACCCTGACCCCGGCCGAAGTGGACGAGATCGCCTACAAGCTGGGGGTCAAGGCCGAGGAAGTGGTGGAAATGGAAACCCGCATGGGTGGCCGCGACCTGGCCCTGGACGGCTCGCCGGATGACGAGGACGACAACCGGGTGGCACCCATCGCCTACCTGGCCGACAGTGCCGCCGAGCCGACCCAGGTGCTGGAAGCCCGGGAATACGACCGGCTGCAGAGCGACGGCCTGCAACAGGCCCTGGCCGGCCTGGACGAGCGCAGCCGGCGCATCGTCGAAGCCCGCTGGCTGGACGAGGAAAACCCGGCCACCCTGCACGACCTGGCAGCCGAATTCGGCGTTTCCGCCGAGCGCATCCGCCAGATCGAGGTCAAGGCCCTGCAGAAGATGAAGGGCCTGCTGGCAGCCTGAACGCCCGGCATCCCGCGGCAAGAAGGCCGGCTCCCGTCAGGGGCCGGCCTTTTTCTTTGCCCGATCCTTTGCCCGATCCTTTGCCCGACCGCGGCCCCGGCTCAGTCCTCACGCAGCAACCGGCGCAGGTCCGCCACCACGGCGGGCATCTGGGCGTTATCCGGAATGAGGAGCCGCAGCCGTCCCCGGGGATCGTAGACGTAGGCGCCGGCCGTGTGATCCAGGGTGTAGCCCAGGCCGCCGCCCACCTCCTGGCGCACGGCGGTGATGCGGAACTCGGCCACGGTCCGGGCCAGGGTTTCCCGGTCGCCCCACAGGCCGAGGAAGGACGGGTCGAACCAGGTGACGTACTCGCCCAGGCGGGCCGGGCTGTCCCGCTCCGGGTCCAGGGTGACGAACAACACCTGCAGCCGCTGCCGCTCCTCCCCCAGGGCCTCCCGCACCGCGGCGAAGCGGGCCAGGGCGGTGGGGCAGATATCGGGGCAGGAGGTGTAGCCGAAGAAGAGGATCACCACCCGGCCGCGGAAGTCCGCCAGACGCCGGGGCTGGCCGCCCTGGTCCGCCAGGGCGCGCGGGAACTCGGCGGCGAAGGTGGCACCGCTGAGATCGGTATGGTGAAAAGGCTGGGGCGGCGAGCAGGCCGTCAGGCCCCAGCACAGCGCCACCCAGAGGAGGAGGTGCTTCACGGCAGCGCCAGGCGGGCCTCAATGGCCCGGGCCAGGGCTTCCGGCTTGGTCATGGGCCCATAGCGCCCCACCGCCCGGCCCTGCCGGTCCACCAGGAACTTGGTGAAATTCCACTTGATCGCGGCCGTGCCGAGCCAGCCGGGCTGCTCCTGCTTGAGCCAGCGGAAGAGCGGATCGGCCTGGGGACCGTTGACCTCGATACGGGCGAAGACGGGAAAGCTGACGTCGTAGTTGAGGGAGCAGAAACTGGCGATCTCCTCGGCGCTGCCCGGCTCCTGGGCGCCGAACTGGTTGCAGGGAAAGGCCAGCACCGTCAGGCCCTGCTCCCGGTAGCGCCGGTAAAGGGCCTCCAGACCCGCATACTGGGGCGTGAAGCCGCAACGGCTGGCCGTATTGACGATGAGCAGCACCTGCCCCCGGTAATCGGCCAGGGACTGCTGGCTGCCGTCGGCACGGCGGACGGAAAAATCGAAGACGGTCGTCATGGCGCAAACCCCGGTGGAGAAGCCGCCACTTTACCCCAGCCCGCCCCTCAGCCCAGGAAGCGGCTCATCCAGAGGGGCATGGTCAGCATGGAGGCCAGGGTGGAGGCGGAGATGAGCCAGGCCACGCTCTGCCCGTCGCCCCCCATGCGCATGGCCAGGATGTAGGCCGAGGAGGCCGTGGGCAGGGCGGCGAAGAGGATGGCCACGTGGTAGTAGAGGCCGGACAGCCCCAGCAGGGGGCCGGCGAAGATGGCCACCAGGGGCAGCAGCAGGAGCTTGACCCCCAGGATGTAGAAGGAGGCGGAACGCACCTCGGCCTGGCCCCGCAGGCGCAGGGCCGCCCCCACGGCCAGGAGGCCCAGGGCGATGGAGGCGTCCCCCAGGCGGGAGAGGAACATCTGCAGGGGCGCCGGCGGCACGAAGCCGGTCAGGTTGAGCAGGAAGCCGGAGGCGGTGGCCCAGATCAGGGGATTGCGGGCCACCTCCCGCAGGGCACCGGCCTCGCCGTGGCGGGCCAGCATCCACACCGCCGACAGGTTGGCCAGGGGCACGGCGGCGCCGATGATGAGGCCCATGGTGGCGATGCCCGGGGTGCCGAAGAGCAGCCCCGCCGCCGCCAGGGCGATGTAGGAATTGAAGCGATAGCCGCACTGGAAGAGGGAGGCCAGCACCAGGGGCTTGAGGCGGAAACACTTGAGGCCGGCCCAGCTCAGCACCATGCCCGCGCCCATGGAGAGCAGGGCGGTGGCCAGCAGGGGCGCCGCCGCCGCCAGGTCCAGGCGGGTCTTCAGCACCGCATTGACCAGCAGGGCGGGGAAGAGGATGAAATAGACCAGCTTCTCGATGCCGGCCCAGAAATGATCCCCCAGATGCATGTAGCGGCGCAGCAGCAATCCCAGGAGGATCAGGCAGAAATCGGGCAGGAGCAGGAGGGCGGTGGTCATGGCGACATTCTACCGAGGCCGGAGAAAGCACCCCTTGGCCTTTGCCGCATAGTGAATTCGGTCACGCCGAAGGCTGGTGCCGCCGTGGGAGAATGGCGCCAAACAACATTCAGGGAATCGATCATGCGCGACAACGCCATTGTCCAGTTTGGCCCCCAGTACCATGTGGGCATCCCCCAGGTGGACCAGGAGCACCAGCAGCTGTTCGCCATCGTCGCCCGCATCCAGCAGGCCCTGGAGCAGGACGGCGACACGGCCCAGAACGAGGCCCGCCGAGCGGTGGCCGAGCTGCTGGAATACACCCGCACCCACTTCGCCAGCGAGGAGGCCCTGATGGAGGCGGCCGCCTACCCTGCCCTGCCGGCCCACCGGGAACTGCACCGGGAACTGCTGCTGCAGGTGGGGGAAATGGAACTGCGGGTGGAAGTGGGCGAGCCTTCGGCCAGCCTGGATCTTTCCCGCTTCCTGGCCAAGTGGCTGATCAACCATATCCAGGTGGCCGACCAGCGCTTTGGCGCCTTTGTCGCAGAACGCAGCTAGGCCCCAGCCTGGCCGCCGTGGCGGCCACCCAGGAAAAAAGGCGCCCGCGGGCGCCTTTTTTGTCGCAGCAGTTCCGGCTTAGAGGCGGTACTGGGCCACCACCTGCTGCATCTCCTGGGCCAGGTGGGCCAGTTCGCCGGCGGTGTCGGAGGTGGATTGGGCGGCGGCGCTGTTCTCCTCGGACATCTGGGCAATCTTCTCCACCTGCTGGGCAATGGCGGTGCTGGCCATGCTCTGCTCCCGGATGGCATCGGAAATGTCGCCCACCATGTCCACCGTCTTGCGCGAACCCTCGCCGATTTCCTGGATCGCCTCGTTGGCCTGCTCGGCCCGGGAGACGCCCTCGTCCACCTTTTCCACCACGGCGTGGATGCCATGGACGGCAGCCTGGGCGCCTGCCTGCATCTCCAGGATGGTACTGGCGATTTCCTGGGTGGACTGGGTGGTGCGCTCGGCCAGCTTGCGCACTTCGTCGGCCACCACGGCGAAGCCGCGGCCCTGCTCGCCGGCCCGGGCTGCCTCGATGGCGGCGTTGAGGGCCAGCAGGTTGGTCTGGTCGGCCACTTCCTTGATCACTGCCACCACGTTGTTGATGCGCTCGCTCTGCTGTTCCAGGCGGGCGATCTGCTCGGAGGCGTTGCGCACCGTTTCGGCAATGCCGTTGATGCCCTGCACCGTGTCGCCGATGATGCCCTCGCCCTTGTGCGCCAGTGCGCCGGAAGCGGAGGAAAGCTGATTGGCCTCGCCGGCCCGGTCGGCCACATGGGTGATGCTGACGGTCATCTCCTCCACCGTGGCGGCCATGCTGGAAGCAGCTTCGCTCTGGTGGCCGGAGGCGATGGACATCTGGTGGGAAGCGGTGGCCACCCGGTTGGCGGCATTGTTCACCGCATCGGTATGGTTGCTGATTTCCCGGAAGCTGGCCTGCAAACGGTCCAGCAGGCGGTTGAAGGCGGAAGAGGCCTGGGCCACTTCATCGGTGCCGCGGACCTCCAGGCGACCGGTGAAATCCAGCTCCTTCTCGATGCGGGAGAACATGGAGACCATGTTGCCGAGGGAGCTGTCCACATGGCGGTAGACCATGAAACCGAGCCCGGCGACGCCGGCGGTACACAGCAGGATCACCACGATGGAGATCACCTTGCCGGTTTGATAAGCCTCGCCGGCCTTGCGCACTTCCTCTTCGGCCAGATGCTCGTTGTACTTGCTGTGGGCTTCGACGTTCTCTGCCAGGCGCTTGGACACCTCGCCGGCCTGGCCCATACCGTTCTTGGCTTTTTCCCCATGCCCGGCCTTGGTATCGGCGATGGCCGGGTCGATCAGGGCGTAGTACTCCTTCACCAGGGCTTTGCTGGTTTCCAGGTACTGGCGATCCTTGTCGTCGCTGATCAGCTTCTCGTAATCCTGCAGGGCCTGGAGCAGATCCTTCTTGGCGCCTTCGATGCGCTGTTCCACCGCCGGCCGCTGCTCTTCCGTACTGAGGAGAAACACCAGCATCTGGGTGCGCAGGCGCAGGAAATTGGATTCCATGCTGGCCACCTTGCGGATGCTGGGGATGGAGTTCTCGTGGGCATACTCCAGGTTGGCATTGATGGCCCCCATCTCTTTCAGGCCGAAACCGCCGACCACGATGAGGCCGGCCACCGCCAGCAGGATGAGGAGGGCGAGGCGTTTGGCGATCGTCATTTTTATCCCTTTTCCAATCAAACCATGCAATATGGCTATAACTTATCGCATATTACCTGCGATGAGGATAGGGATTATGTCCGCTTTTTGCCTGACCGCACCCTGACATTTCCTGTCATGCCGCCATCTCCTCAAACCACCCCCAGATTCTGCAGGCGCTGCAATTCCTCCGCCGTCACCCCGAACTCGGCCAGGATGGCCTGGCCATGCTCCCCGGGCGCCGGCGCCGGCCGCACCGGCTCGACCGGCATGTCGGAGAGGCGCACCGGCGGCCCGTACTGGGTAATGCCGTCAGCCTGGAAGCCCATGCCCCGGGCCTGGAAGTGGGGATGGGCCAGGGCCTCGGCCACGGTCAGCACCGGCGTGACGCAGCAATCGACCCGGGCGAACTTTTCCGTCCAGTAGGACTGGGGCTGGCTGGCGAAAAGGGTCTCCAGCTCTGCCCGCATGGCCCTGGCCTCGGCCCCGGTGGCGCCATGGCGGGCCTTCCACCGGGGCTGGCCGAGGGTGTCGCAGAAGAGGTCCCAGAACTTGCGCTCCAGGGGCGCCACCGCCATGTAGCGGCCATCCGCCGTGGCGTAGACGCCGTAGCCCGCATCGCCGCCGCTGAGCATGTCCCGGCCCCGCTCCGCAACGCCCGCCCCGCCTTGCAGGGCGAACAGGGGGAAGAGGTTGTGGGCCAGGGCCGCATCGCTCATGGAGACGTCCACGAAACGCCCCTGGCCGCTGCGCCGGGCATCGAAGAGGGCCGCCAGGATGCCCATCACGGCGCTCATGGCACCGCCCAGCAGATCGCCGATCTGCAGGTTGGGAATGGCCGGCTGGCCACCGTCCACGCCGATCTGGTCGAGGATGCCGGCGTAGCCGATGTAGTTGAGGTCGTGGCCCGCCGCCAGGGCCAGGGGACCGCTCTGGCCGTAGCCGGTGATGGCACAGAACACCAGGCGGGGATTGAGGCTGCACAGAGCCTCGTAGCCCACGCCCAGCTTGTCCATGACGCCGGGGCGGAAGCTCTCGATGACCACGTCGGCCTCCGCCGCCAGGCGCCGGAACAGGGCCGCCCCTTCGGGATTTTTCAGGTCCAGGCGCAGGCCCCGCTTGTTGCGGTTCACGGCCCGGTAGAAGACGCTGACCCCCTCGGGGCCGTCGCCCATGGTGCGGGCGTAATCGCCGGCGCCGTGGTCTTCGATCTTGATCACGTCGGCCCCCAGGTCGGCCAGATGCAGGGTGGCCACCGGGCCGGGCAGGAGGCGGGTCAGGTCGAGGATGCGGACACCTTGCAGGGGCTTGCTGGCCATGTTTGCTCGCTGGGATTGAAGACAATAAAACGGGGTGGCGCCGGTCGGACGCCACCCCGTCGCTTTCCCGTGGGGTCGGGGTGGGTTTGTATTTATTCGTAGGTGCGGATGTCCTCGATGACCTTGCCGTCGTTGGGCAGGTCGCCGGGGCTGACGAATCTGACTTCGCCGCGCAGCTTGGTGACGTCCCGAATGCTGGCGACCACCGCGTCGCCGAGCACGTCGTCGCCCCGCCCGCTCTCGCAGTGCAGGACCATGCGGTCCTGGCCGAGGGCATTGTCCACCACCAGGCGGGCCTTGCCGATTTCCGGATGGCGCTTGACCACCGCCGCCACCTGGTGCGGATGGACGAACATGCCTTTGACCTTGGTGGTCTGGTCGGCACGTCCCAGCCAGCCCTTGATGCGCACGTTGGTGCGGCCGCAAGGGGAGATGCCGGGCAGCACGGCGGACAGGTCGCCGGTGGCGAAACGAAGCAGGGGGTAGTCCAGGTTGAAGGTGGTGATGAGCACCTCCCCCACCTCGCCGTCGGCCACCGGATCGCCGGTGCCGGGACGGACGATTTCCATCAGCACGTCCTCGTCCAGGGTCAGCCCCTGCTGGGCCTCGGATTCGTAGGCGATCATGCCCAGGTCTGCCGTGGCGTAGCACTGGCGCACCGTGATGCCGCGGGCGTTGAGAGCCTGGCGCAGGGAAGGCGGCAGGGCCTCGCCGGAGACCAGGGCCTTGGTCAGGGACGTGGCGTCGGCCTTCAGCTCGTCCGCCTTCTCCAGGATGATCTTGAGGAAGGAGGGCGTGCCGACGTAGGCCGCCGGCTTCAGGTCGTTGATGGCCTGCACCTGCATCTCGGTCTGGCCGATGCCGGCGGGAAATACCGGGCAGCCCAGCTTGTGGGCAGCCCCTTCCAGCATGAAGCCGGCCGGGGTGAAGTGGTAGGAAAAGGTGTTGTGGATCAGCTCTCCGGCGCGGAAGCCGGCGCCGTGCAGGGCCCGGGCGAAACGCCACCAGTCCTGGCCCCGCCCTTCCGGATCGTAGATGGGCCCGGGGGAGGCATAGACCCGGGAGAGCCCGGAGAGAGGCGTCGCATTGATGCCGCCGAAGGGCGCCTGCTCCCGCTGCAGATGCACCAGGTCGCTCTTGCGCGTCACCGGCAGGCGGGCCAGGGCGGCACGGTTGTGGATGTCATTGGGATTGACCTCCGCCAGCAGCCGCGCGAAGTACGGCGAATGCAGCTTGGCGTGGGCCACCTGCCGCGGCAGCCGCTCCATCAGTGAGCGCTCCCGTTCCTCAGGATCGCGGGTTTCCAGGGAGTCGTAGTATTTCATCTGGCGTTCCTTAATCGACGCTCATCAATTCTGTTTTTGTTCCGACGCGAGACAGGTCCTGAGACGGCCAAGTAGCGCTGCAAGACTAGGCGCGCATCCGCGCCGTGTGCACCGGGCACATAAGCGGATAAGCAACGACGTATTGCAGCGCGCACGGCCTTCTCACGAGAGCCAGCGTTTGCGGCGGCGGTAGTGCTTGACGTCCTTGAAGCTCTTGCGCCCCGCCGACGACAGCCCCAGGTAGAACTCCTTCACGTCCTCGTTGGAGGCCAGTTCCTTGGCGTCCCCTTCCATCACCACCCGGCCGTTTTCCAGGATGTAGCCCAGGTCGGCGTAGCGCAGGGCCACCATGGTGTTCTGCTCGGCCAGGAGGAAACTGACGTTCTCCCGGGAGTTGAGGTCCTTCACGATCTCGAAGATTTCCTCGACGATCTGGGGCGCCAGGCCCATGGAGGGCTCGTCCAGCAGGATCATTTCCGGCTTGGCCATGAGGGCGCGGCCGATGGCGCACATCTGCTGTTCGCCGCCGGAGGTGTAGCCGGCCTGGGAAGTGCGCCGGGTCTTCAGGCGCGGGAAGTAGTGGTACACCATCTCCAGGTTCTGCTTCAGCTCGGCCCGGGAGTTGCCCCGGGTGTAGGCGCCGGTGAGCAGGTTTTCCTCGATGGAGAGGTGGGCGAAGCAGTGGCGTCCTTCCATGACCTGGATGACGCCCCGCTTGACGAGTTCGTTGGGGGTCAGCTGATCCACCCGGGTGCCCTTGAACTCCACGCTGCCCTTGGTGACGTCGCCCCGTTCGGCGTGCAGCAGGTTGGAGATGGCTTTCAGGGTGGTGCTCTTGCCGGCGCCGTTGGCGCCCAGCAGGGCCACGATCTTGCCCTTGGGCACCGTCAGGGAGACGCCCTTCAGCACCAGGATCACGTGGTCGTAGATGACCTCGATGTTGTTGATGCTGAGGTAGTTCTCCGGGGCGGCCGGGGTGGCTTGAGTGGTCGTGTTCATAGGCTTAGATTCCCTTCTCTTGGGGCGGGGGGACGGGGCCTGCCGGCCCCGTCCCGGGCTCAGGTCGCTAGGGCGCCTCAGCCTTCCTTGCTGCAGTCACGCGGGGTGATGCCCTTTTCCTTGGCGTACTTGCCGGCGGATTCCTCGATCATGGGACGGACCATGTCCTTGTCCGCATCGACCCAGTCGGAAACCACCTTCCAGGCCTTGCCGTCCCACTGCTGGAACTTCACCTTGCCGGAACCTTCGTGGTCGGCGCAGGTGATGGTCAGGTCGGGCATGAAGCCTTCGGCTCCCAGTTCCTTGAGGCGCTTGGCATCGATCTGCAGATGCTCGAAGCCCCAGCGGGCCTGCTCGGCGGTAAGGGGCTTGCCCTTGCCGAACTTCTCCTGGGCGACACGGATGGCTTCCACGGTGATGATGCCGTGCACCACGCCCCGGTTGTAATAGACGGAGCCGACCCGGGACTTGTCTTCCATGTTGCCCTTGTTCTTCTTGTAGACGTTGTCCTGGATCGCCTTCACCACCGGGTAGTTGGTGCCGGCCACGTTGAAGCCGGCGGCGGTGAAGCCCTTGGCGGCATCGCCGGCGGGCACGGTGTCTTCCTCGGCACCGGACCACCACACGCCCACCATCTTCTCCCGCGGGAAGCCGGTCTTGGCGGCGGCCTTGAGGGCTGTCGGGTTCATCACGCCCCAGCCCCACAGGATCACCCAGTCGGGACGCTCCTGGCGGATGGTCAGCCACTGGGACTGCTGCTCGTTGCCCGGGTGGGCCACGGGGATGGTCTTCAGGTTGAAGCCGTGCTTGGCGGCCTGCTTTTCCAGCACCGGGATGCCTTCCTTGCCGAAGGCGGAGTCGTGGTAGAGATAGACGATCTTCTTGCCCTTGAGCTTGTCCAGGCCGCCTTCCTTCTGGCCGATGTACTTGACCATGCCGGTGGCCTGGGACCAGTAGGTGGTGATCATGGGGAAGACCCAGGGGAAGACCCGGCCGTCAGCCGCGTCGGTACGGCCGTAGCCGATGGTCACCATGGGGATCTTGTCCTGGGCCACCTTGTCCAGCACCGAATAGGTGATGCCGGTGGACAGGGGCTGGAAGGTGGTGTTGCCGGTGGCGCCCTTCTTCTTCAGCCGCTCATAGCACTCCACGCCGCGGGCGTTGTTGTACTCGGTCTCGCATTCTTCCCAGGTCAGCTTGACGCCGTTGATGCCGCCGTCCCGCTCGTTGACCAGGGTCATGTAGTCGATCCAGCCGCCGTAGATGCCGGAGCCGCCGGCCGCATAGGGACCGACCCGGTAGGAAGGCAGGCCGATGAACTGTTCCTTGGCCTGGGCCAGGACGGAACCGGAAACCGCTGCGGAGGCTACCGCGGCAGCGAACAGGGCGATGGTTTTCACTTTCATTGTCTTGTCTCCTCTACTGATTATGTGGGTGCTGCTTTGACTTCCAATGCCTGGGTTAGTGGGGGAAAGGCCACAGACGCAGCTTTTCCTTGCCGATCTGCCACAGTCTCGCCAGGCCGTGGGGCTCGACGATGAGGAAGAAGATGATGAGCCCGCCGAAGACCATCAGCTGCAGGTTGGAGCTGATGCTGGGGGGCAGGAGGCCGGTGAGGAAATCCTGGATCAGCACGTCCAGGAAAATCGGCAGCAGCACGATGAAGGCCGCGCCGAGGAAGGAGCCCATGATGGAGCCCACCCCGCCGATGATGATCATGAACAGGATCTTGAAGGACAGGTCCAGGTTGAAACCTTCCGGCTCCACCGTGCCCAGGTAGGCATAGGCGTAGAGGGCGCCGGCGACACCGCAGTAGAAGGAGCTGATGGCGAAGGCCAGGAGCTTGGTGTGCATGATGCGGATGCCGATCACCTCGGCCGCCACGTCCATATCCCGCACCGCCATCCAGGCCCGGCCGACGGAGCTGCGCACCATGTTCTTGGCCGCCAGTGCCATCACCGCCACGATGGTCAGCACCAGCAGGTAGAGGGAAATGGGCGTGTCGAAGCGGTAGCCGAGAATCTGGATCTCCTGGGCGGTGATGACGCCGGAGGAGGAATCCATGGAGAACCAGCCAAACTTGGTCAGGGCCCAGACGATGAAGAACTGGGCCGCCAGGGTCGCCACCGCCAGGTAGAAGCCCTTGATGCGCAGGGACGGCAGGCCGAAGAGAATGCCCACGGCCGCCGCCGAGAGGCCGCCGCCAACGAAGGCCAGCAGCACCGGCATGCCCTCGATGCGGCCCATGAAGTTGTAGGCGGCGAAGGCCCCCACCGCCATGAAGGCGGCGGAGCCCAGGGACAGCTGGCCGGCGTAGCCGGTGAGGATGTTGAGGCCCAGGGCCGCCAGGGAAAAGATGAGGAAGGGGATCAGGATGGCCTTGATCCAGTATTCGCTCGCCACCATGGGCACCACCAGGGCCGCCACCACCAGGATCAGGCCGATGGCGATACGGTCCTGGCGGATGGGAAAGATCTGCTGGTCGGCAGCGTAGCTGGTCTTGAATTGTCCGGCTTCACGGTAAAGCATGGTTTTGTCCTCTCCTTAAACCCGGTCGATGTGCTTCTCGCCGAACAGGCCTTCGGGCCGGATCAGCAGGAAGGCGAGGGCCATCACATAGGGGAACCAGGAGTCGATGCCGCCGCCCACATAGCCCCCCAGATACACTTCCGCCAGCTTCTCGGTGGAACCGATGATGAGGCCGCCGACGATGGCGCCGGGGACCGAGGTGAAGCCGCCGAGAATCAATACCGGCAAGGCTTTCAGGGCGGTGAAGGTGAGCGCGAACTGGACCCCGTTGCGGGCGCCCCAGAGCAGGCCCGCCACCAGGGCGACGAAGCCGGCCACGGCCCAGACGATGCGCCAGATGTTCTGCAGCGGGATGCCGATGGAGAGGGCCGCCTGGTGGTCGTCCGCCACGGC
This sequence comes from Azospira sp. MPR-LB4, assembly GCF_058809525.1. Classification (NCBI taxonomy): domain Bacteria; kingdom Pseudomonadati; phylum Pseudomonadota; class Betaproteobacteria; order Rhodocyclales; family Rhodocyclaceae; genus Azospira; species Azospira sp. MPR-LB4. The sequence goes on along the minus strand of NZ_CM179521.1, from coordinate 2,664,066 downwards.
CCGCAGGGCGCGGCCCACCCGGGTGTATTGGAAGAACAGGGCCAGCAGGGTGACCAGGGCCGCGGCAACGCCGGCGGCGAAGAGGTCGAAGCTGGAAACCAGGATGCCCGCCTTGTCCATGATCCACTCGATGGGCTCGTCCTGGATGCCCAGGTCCAGGCCGCGCACGGTGGAGCCCCAGATGCCCTGGGCCAGGCCTTCGACGAAGAAGGTGAGGCCGATGGTGGCCATGAACAGGGTGATGTGGGGCTGGTTCACCAGGGGCCGCAGGACGATGCGCTCGGTGGCGATGCCCAGCAGCACCATGGCGCCGAAGGCCAGGATCAGGGCCAGCCAGAAGGGCGCCCCCATTTCCTGGAAGCCGACGAAAGTCAGGGCGGCGAAGAAGACCATGGCGCCCTGGGCGAAATTGAAGACGCCGGATGCCTTGTAGATCATGACGAAGCCCAGGGCCACGAAGGAGTACATCACCCCCGAGAGCAGGCCGCCGATCAGCACTTCGAAAAAGAATTGCATATTCCGTTCCTCCTTTTAGTGGGCCACGCCCAGGTAGGCGGAAATCACCTCCTGGTTGTTGCGCACATCGTCAGGCGTGCCGTCGCCGATCTTCTTGCCGTAATCCAGGACCACCATCCGGTCGGAGATGTCCATCACCACGCCCATGTCGTGCTCGATGAGGACGATGGTGGTGCCGAACTGGTCGTTCACATCCAGGATGAAGCGGCACATGTCCTGTTTCTCTTCCACGTTCATGCCGGCCATGGGCTCGTCCAGCAGCAGCAGGGAAGGCTCGGCGGCCAGGGCCCGGCCCAGCTCTACCCGCTTCTGCAGGCCGTAGGGCAGGCGCCCCACCGGGGTCTTGCGGATGTGCTGGATTTCCAGGAAGTCGATGACCTCCTCCACCTTCTCCCGGTGGGCCAGCTCTTCCTTCTGAGCCCGGCCCAGGTACAGGGCCTGCTCCAGGAAGCCGCACTTCATCTTGGTGATGCGCCCGGTCATGATGTTGTCGAGCACGCTCATGCCCTTGAACAGGGCGATGTTCTGGAAGGTGCGGGCGATGCCCTGGGTGGCCGCCATGTGGGGCTCCATCTTCTTGCGCTCTTCGCCGTGGAAGACGATGCGGCCTTCCTGGGGGTGGTACACCCCGTTGATGACGTTGAGCATGGAGCTCTTGCCGGCGCCGTTGGGGCCGATGATGGCGCGGATCTCGTGTTCCTTCACGTTGAAGGAAATGTCGGTGAGGGCCTTCACCCCGCCGAAGCGCAGGGAGATGTTCTGCAGGTCGAGGATCACCTCGCCGACCCGGCGCCCATTCTGGTTTTGTTCGCTCATGAAACGCTCCGTTCGGGATTAGGCGGCCTGGCGCACCACGGGGAAGGTCTTGGCATCACGGATCACCAGATCCGCCGCCACCTTGCCGACGCGGCCGTCTTCGAATTTCACCTGGGTCTCGATGAACTGGGATGTCTTGCCTGCGTAGAAGGCGTCGATCAGCACCGCGTACTTTTCCGAGACGAAGTTGCGCCGCACCTTGCGGGTCCGGGTCAGTTCGTCGTCGTCCGGGTCCAGTTCCTTGTGCAGGATGAGGAAGCGGTGGATCTGGGAGTCGGCCAGCATGCCGTCGTGCACCAGCTGGGCATTGACCTCCTCGACGCACTCCTGGATCAGGTTGTACACGTCGGGCTTGGCGGCCAGGTCGGTGTAGCCGGAGTAGGAGATGCCGCGGCGCTCGGCCCAGTTGCCGACGGCGCCCATGTCGATGTTGATGAAGGCGCACACCTGCTCGCGGCCGTTGCCAAAGGCCACCGCCTCCTTCACGTACTGGAAGAACTTGAGCTTGTTCTCGATGTAGTTGGGGGCAAACATGGCGCCGTTGGCCATCTTGCCCACGTCCTTGGCCCGGTCGATGATCTTCAGGTGACCATCCTCGTCGAAGAAGCCCGCATCGCCGGTCATGAAGTAGCCCTCGCCGTTGATGGCCTCGGCGGTGGCATCGGGACGCTGGTAGTACTCCTTGAGCAGCATGGGCCCCTTGACCAGGATCTCGCCGTTGTCGGCGATCTTCACCTCCACCCCGGGAGCCGGCTTGCCAACGGAATCCAGCTTGATCTGGCCGTCGGGCTGCAGGCAGACGTAGGCGCAGGTCTCGGTCTGGCCGTAGAGCTGCTTCAGGTTCACGCCAATGGAGCGGTAGAAACGGAACAGGTCCGGACCGATGGCAGCGCCGGCGGTGTAGGCGACGCGGATGCGGCTCATGCCCAGGACGTTCTTGAGGGGCCCGATCACCAGCAGGTTGGCCACGGCGTAGGCCAGCCGGTCGCTGCCGGAAACGGGCTTGCCGTCCAGGATCTCGGCGCCGCAGCGCTTGGCCACGTCCATGGCCCAGGCGAACAGCTTGTGCTTGATGGCGCCGGCGTCCTCCATGCGGATCATCACCTGGGTCAGCAGGTTCTCGAACACCCGGGGCGGAGCGAAGTAGTAGGTGGGGCCGATCTCCCGCAGGTCGGTCATCACCGTGTCGCCGGACTCGGGACAGTTGATGGTGAAGCCGGCCACCAGAGCCTGGGCAAAGGAGAACAGGTGGTCGCCGACCCAGGCCATGGGCAGGTAGGAGAGGATATCCTCGTCCTGCGTCAGCTGGTCGAACTGGCATCCGCCTTTGGCGGCGGCGATGAAGGCTTGGTGGGCCAAGCAGACGCCCTTGGGCTTGCCGGTGGTACCCGAGGTGTAGAGCATGACACCGGTGTCGGTGGCGACGCCCTGCTCGATTTCCCGTTCGAGGAAATCGGGATGGTTCTGGTGGTGGATGCGGCCCATGGCCATGACGGCTTCGATGTCATGGATGAAGGGCTGGTTGTAGTGACGCATGCCCCGGGGATCGTCGTAGATGATGTGGTCCAGCTGGGGCAGCTGCTCCCGCACTTCGAGCAGCTTGTCCACCTGTTCCTGGTCCTCGACGATGGCGAAGCGGATGCCCGCATCCTGGAGCACGAACAGCATCTCGTTGGCCACCGCGTCCTGATACAGGGGCACCGGCACGCCGCCGAGGCTCTGCACCGCCGCCATGGTCATGTACAGGCGCGGACGGTTGTCGCCGATGATGGCCAGGTTGTCGCCGCGCTTGAAGCCCAGCTCGGCCAGGCCGCAAGCCAGGGCCCGGACGTTCTCGGCCACCTCGGCCCAGGTCCAGGTCTGCCAGATGCCGAGATGTTTCTCGCGCATGGCGGGGTGCTGGCCCCGCACCTGGGCATGGTGAAAGAGCAGGCGCGGGAAGGTCTCACCCGTCAGATTACGGGTGTGCGCCGCCTGGGAAGAAGCCACTTCCGGCATAACATCTCCTCCATTGTTATCCCCGCATAACCGATGCCGGCTTGCGGTTTTGTCCGGCCCTTCCCTGATGGGAAATTCCGGGTTCTGCTTCGGTGTTGGAACGGGGCTCCGGTCTTCCCGGTAACCCTGCTCCGGCTTGTCTCCTCCACCCTGGTCGAACACCTCATCGAGGAGGGTCGCCGGCTGGCATTTGGTCTCAATTTAGCGACGCGTCATGGCTATAATTGTCGTCGACCTGACAATTGGCTAAATAAATGCTGACGCTCTCCGAGTTGTTGCACAGCACCACCTGGGGCAGGGAACTGACTGGCGAGGAATTCGCCCGAATCGAGGCCGGCACTTTTGTGCGCCGCATTCCGGCGGGAGGATTCGTCTGTTACAAGGGTGAGCCCGTGGATTACTGGCTCGGGGTCATCGACGGCCTGGTGAAAATCGCCAGTCACGGCGTCACCGGCAAAACCGCCACCTTCACCGGGGTGCCCGCCGGCGGCTGGTTCGGCGAGGGCTCCATGCTCAAGAACGAACCCCGCCGCTACGACGTGGTGGCCCTGCGCGACTCCCAGGTGGCCTGTATGAGCCGCACCACTTTCCAGTGGCTGCTGGACCACAGCATTCCCTTCAACCGCTTCCTGCTCAACCAGCTCAACGAGCGTCTCGGCCAGTTCATCGGCCGGGTGGAAATGGACCGGCTGCTGGAAACCGACGCCCGCATCGCCCGCTGCGTCGCCTCCCTTTTCAATCCCGTGCTCTACCCGGGCATCGGGCCCCAGTTGCAGATTTCCCAGGAGGAAATCGGCTACCTGGCCGGAGTCTCCCGGCAGCGGGCCAACCAGGCCCTCAAGCTGCTGGAGGAGCACGGCCTGCTGCGGGTCGAGTATGGCGGCGTTACCGTCATCGACCTGGAAGGACTGCGCCGCTTCGGCGCCTGATTCGCTTCACCCCACACTGAGAGAGACAAGGAAAATTCATGACCACCGATCGCCAACGCCTCGTCGATGAAACCATCGATTCCCGTCGTTCCGTGCGGGCCTTCCTGCCCACGCCGGTGCCCCGGGAAACCCTGGAGGAGATCCTGCGCATCTCCTCCCGCGCTCCTTCCGGCACCAATGTGCAGCCGTGGAAGGTGTACGTGCTGACCGGCAACGCCAAGGACCAGCTGTCCCAGAAAATACTCGCCGCCTACAACGATCCGGAAGAGGCCCAGACCCATACCGAGGAATATCCCTACTACCCGGCCAAATGGGTCTCCCCCTACATCGACCGCCGGCGCAAGGTGGGCCTGGATCTCTACGGTCTGCTCGACATCAAGAAGGGCGACGCCGCCCGCATGCATGCTCAGCACGGTCGCAACTACACCTTCTTCGATGCGCCGGTGGGCCTCATCTTCACCATCGACCGCATCATGCAGCAGGGCAGCTGGTTCGATTACGGCATGTTCGTGCAGACCATCATGCTGGCCGCCCGGGCCCGGGGCCTGGACACCTGCCCCCAGGCCGCCTTCACCCAGTTCCACCGCATCATCGGCGAACAGCTGAACCTGCCGGAAAACGAGATGGTGGTGTGCGGCATGGCCCTGGGCTATGCGGACGAAAGCAAGCCGGAGAACAAACTGCGCACCGAGCGCGCGCCCCTGGAAGAGTGGGTGCGTTTCTGCGACTAAGGCAGAGCGCGGCGGCGGACTGACATCCCCGCCACAAGAAGGAAAGGACGCCGACCTGCAGGGCCCATGGCCCGGGGCCGGCGTTTTTGTTGCCACCTGGCAATGGCACCGCCATAGCCCAGTATCCGCCTGACTCTCAGGCCAGACAGGCTCAGAAATGCCGTCCCTTCTGCCTCCCGGCAGGGGCGAAAAAAAACCGGGCACCAGGCCCGGTTCGCAAACACAGCAGAGGTTCTTCTTGGAGCCGGCCTGCCCTGGGGCAATGCCGACGCTGTCTCCTTTTTCTCCTTTGGTTTATTCCTTGGACGAGGCCGGTACAGGCGGCCCGCCCGGGCCGCGGCTGCCCCGGCCGGGGCCTTACATGCTGCGCCGGTACTGGCCGCCCACCTCGTAGAGGGCACCGGTGATCTGGCCTAGGGAGCAGACCCGCACCGCCTCCACCAGCACGGCGAAGACGTTGCCGTTCTCGATCACCGTCTGCTTCAGCTTGGCCAGCATGGCCGGTGCCTTGTCGGCATTGCGCTGGTGGAAGTCCTTGAGGCGGGCGATCTGGGACTGCTTCTCCTCTTCGGTGGAACGGGCCAGCTCGATCTCCACCTGGGCGCTGCCCTTGGGATTCAAGAAGGTGTTTACGCCGATGATGGGGTAGGAGCCGTCGTGCTTCTTGTGCTCGTAGTAGAGCGACTCTTCCTGGATCTTGCCGCGCTGGTAGCCGGTTTCCATGGCACCGAGGACGCCGCCGCGGGAGGCGATGGCCTCGAACTCCTTGAGCACGGCCTCTTCCACCAGGTCGGTCAGCTCATCGATGATGAAGGCGCCCTGGTTGGGGTTCTCGTTCTTGGCGACACCCCATTCCCGGTTGATGATGAGCTGGATGGCCATGGCGCGGCGCACCGACTCTTCGGTCGGGGTGGTGATGGCCTCGTCGTAGGCGTTGGTGTGCAAGGAGTTGCAGTTGTCGTAGATGGCGATGAGGGCCTGCAGCGTGGTGCGGATGTCGTTGAAGTCCATCTCCTGGGCATGCAGGGAACGGCCGGAAGTCTGGATGTGGTACTTCAGCTTCTGGCTGCGCTCGTTGGCGCCGTACTTGTTCTTCATGGCCACGGCCCAGATGCGGCGCGCCACCCGGCCGATGACGGAGTATTCCGGGTCCATGCCGTTGGAGAAGAAGAAGGACAGGTTGGGCGCGAAGTCGTCGATGTGCATGCCCCGGGCCAGGTAGGACTCCACGTAGGTGAAGCCGTTGGCCAGGGTGAAGGCCAGCTGGGAGATAGGGTTCGCACCCGCTTCGGCGATGTGGTAACCGGAGATGGAGACCGAGTAGAAGTTCTGCACCTGGTTGTGCACGAAAAACTCCTGGATGTCGCCCATCATCTTCAGGGCGAACTCGGTTGAGAAGATGCAGGTGTTCTGGCCCTGGTCTTCCTTGAGGATGTCGGCCTGCACCGTGCCGCGCACGGAGGCCAGCACCCACTCGCGGATCTTCTCGGCTTCGTCTTCCGTGGGCTCGCGGCCGTTGTCGGCGCGGAACTTGTCCAGCTGCTGGTCGATGGCGGTGTTGAAGAAGCAGGCCAGGATGATGGGTGCCGGACCGTTGATGGTCATGGAGACGGAGGTGGTGGGGCAGACCAGGTCGAAGCCCGAGTACAGCACCTTCATGTCGTCCAGGGTGGCAATGGAAACGCCGGAGTTGCCGATCTTGCCGTAGATGTCGGGACGCACATCCGGGTCGCAGCCGTACAGGGTGACGGAGTCGAAGGCGGTGGACAGGCGGTGGGCCGGCATGCCTTCAGACACCTTCTTGAAGCGGCGGTTGGTGCGGAAGGCATCGCCCTCGCCGGCAAACATGCGGGTGGGGTCCTCACCCTCGCGCTTGAAGGCAAAGACGCCGGCGGTGTAGGGGAAGGAGCCGGGGACGTTTTCCTTCATCAGGAAACGCAGGGTCTCGCCATCGTCGGTGAAGCGGGGCAGCACCACCTTCTTGATCTTGGTGCCGGAGAGGGACTCGGAGACCAGCTTGGTGCGGATTTCCTTGTCGCGGATTTTCACCACGTACTCGTCGCCGGAGTAGGCCTTGACCGTGTCGGGCCACATGTCGAGCAGTTTCTTGGCCTTGGCGTCCAGCTCGCTTTCCTTGCAGGCGATGAGCTCGTCGAACTTGGGCAGGGCGGCCTTGGCAGCCTCGTCGTAGCTGTTGAAGAGGTCCTTGGAAATGCGCAGGGACTGGCGCTCCCGGGCGATCTTCACCTGCTCTTCGGTATGCTTGTGGTAGGCGCGCAGGGTGTCGGCGATCTCGGCCAGGTAACGGGTGCGCTCCACCGGCACGATGGCGCGGCCGCGGGAGGATTCCTTGACCGTCACCACGGGCAGCTTGCCGGCCTTGGCCTTGAGGCCGAACTCCACCAGCTTGGGCAGGATGGCCTGGTACAAGGCGGTAACGCCGTCGTCGTTGAAGCGGGCGGCCATGGTGCCGAACACGGGCATTTCGTCGGGGGACTGGGTGAACAGCTCCCGATTGCGCTGGTACTGCTTGCGCACGTCGCGCAGGGCATCTTCGGCGCCCTTGCGGTCGAACTTGTTGATGGCGACGAAATCGGCAAAGTCCAGCATGTCGATCTTCTCGAGCTGGGAAGCAGCACCGAACTCGGGGGTCATGACGTAGAGGGAGGCATCCACCAGGGGCACGATGGCGGCGTCGCCCTGGCCGATGCCGGAGGTCTCGACGATGATGAGGTCGAAACCGGAAAGCTTGCAGGCGGCGATGACCTCGGGCAGGGCGGCGGAAATCTCGGAACCGGTCTCCCGGGTGGCCAGGGAGCGCATGAAGATGTTGGGATGCTCGATGGCATTCATGCGGATGCGGTCGCCCAGCAGGGCGCCGCCGGTGCGCTTGCGCGAGGGGTCGATGGAGATGATGGCCAGCTTGAGCCCGTCTTCCTGGTCCAGGCGGAAGCGGCGCACCAGTTCGTCGGTGAGGGAGGACTTGCCGGCACCGCCGGTACCGGTGATGCCCAGGGTCGGGGTGGTGGCCACCAGAGCGGCGGCTTCGACGATCTGCTTGCGCAGGCCTTCGGGGTAGGCGCCGTTTTCCAGGGCGGAGACGATGCGGGCCAGGGCGCGGCGGTTGCCGGACTGCAGGGCCGCCATGACTTCCTCGGGCTTCTGGGGCGCCAGGGTGGTGAGGTTGTAGTCGGACTGCTCCACCACGTCGTTGATCATGCCCTGCAGGCCCAGGTGCTGGCCGTCTTCCGGCGAATAGATGCGGGTCACGCCGTATTCGTGCAGTTCCTTGATCTCGGAGGGCACGATGACGCCGCCGCCGCCGCCGAAGACCTTGATGTTCTCGCCGCCGTTTTCCTTCAGCAGGTCGATCATGTACTTGAAGAACTCGACGTGGCCGCCCTGGTAGGAGGTGATGGCGATGCCCTGCACGTCTTCCTGCAGGGCCGCATTGACGATGTCGCCGACGGAACGGTTGTGGCCCAGGTGGATCACCTCGGAGCCGGTGGACTGCAGGATGCGCCGCATGATGTTGATGGAGGCGTCATGGCCGTCGAAGAGGGAGGCGGCGGTGATGAAGCGCACCTTGTTCTTCGGCTTGTAGGGGACGATTTTCTTGGCGATGGAGAGGTCGGTCATGATGTCGCTCCAATAGGCGGATGGGATGGAGCCGGCGCGGCGGCCGGCGCAGGGTTCGGAAGTATCAGGCGCCGAAGTCGTCGGGCATCTGCAGGGCCACCACTTCGCCGCTGGCCGTGGCCACGCCTTCAGCATAGACGGTGGATTCGATCACCACCTTGCGGCCCTTGATTTCCTTGACGCGGCCGCGGATCTCCAGGGTCACGCCCAGGGGGGTGGGTTTCAGGTACTTGACCAGCAGGGAGCCGGTGACGAAGCGGAACGGGGGCAGGCTGTCCATTTCCCGGCCTTCGGCCCGGTACATGGCGGCCGCGGCGGTGCCGGTGCTGTGGCAGTCGATCAGGGAAGCCAGCAGGCCGCCATAGACGAAGCCGGGCACGGCGGTGTGGTAAGGCTCGGGGGTGTAGCGGGTGACGCTCTCCTCCCCTTCCCAGAAAGTCTTGATGCGGTGGCCGTGGTCGTTGCGGCTGCCACAGCCGTAGCAGTGGGCCACGCTCTCCGGGTAGTAATCCTGAAAGGCTTTCATGGGCAGACCGGCTTTCTCGACGTTTTTCTAAGAATGGCGACATCTTAAAAAGTCCGCCGGCCCAGGGCCATTGCCCGCCATGCCGCAAATCGTGCAAAATCCGCCAATATGGAATTTCAACCAATTCACGGTGTTGCAGGGCAGCAATGAGCAACCCTGACAAAATCGCCAGCTCCCTGCCCCGCCCCCGGGCCACCGTGGCCATGGGCTTCGTCCAGGGCATGCTGGCCGGGGTCACGGCCCGCGGCGGCGATGCCGGCCCCCTGCTGGAGCGGGCCGGCATCGGCCGGGAGGTGCTGCACCGGCCGGATGTGCGGGTGCCGGTGGAGCGTTACGCCGCCCTCTACAACCTGCTCATCGCCGAACTCGGCGACGAGGGTTTTGCCCTTTTTTCCACGCCCTTGCCGCCGGGCACCTTCGAATTTCTCTGCCGCAGCGTCATCAGCGCACCGACCCTGGGCGAGGCCCTGCAACGCAGCACCCGCTTCCTGGGGCTGGTGCTGCATGATCTGTCGGTGCATCTGGAAAGCGGGAGCGCCGGTCAGGCCCTGCTGCGCATCCGGGAGGAGCGCCCCCTGGCCGTCGGCCGGGTCTTTGCCTTTGAATGGCTGCTGCGCCTGCTGCACGGCCTGGCCTCCTGGCTGGCGGGGCGCAGCATCGTCCTGGAGCGGGTCCAGTTCCCCTACCCGCGCCCGGCCCATGCGGACGACTATGCCCTGATCTACACCGCCCAGTCGGACTTTGCCGCCGATTCCCTGGCCGCCAGCTTCTCCGCCACCCTGCTGGACCTGCCCATCCGCCGCGATGAGGCGGCCCTGGCCAGCTTTCTTGAAGGCTCCCCGGGCAAGATCACCACCCTCTACCGGCGGGACCGGGAAATGGTGCTGCGGGTGCGCGACATCCTGCGCGCGGCCCTGCCGGAACTGCCCGATCTGGACGGCGTCGCCCGCCAGCTCAACCTGTCGCCCCGCACCCTGCACCGGCGCCTGGAGGAGGAAGGCTCCAGCTTCCGCGCCATCAAGGATGCCCTGCGCCGGGACCTGGCCCTGTCGCGCCTGACCAAGACCAGCCAGCCCCTGGGCCAGATTGCCGCCGACCTGGGCTTTGCCGACCCCTCGGCCTTCTTCCGCGCCTTCGTCTCCTGGACCGGCACCTCGCCCAGCCAGTACCGCAAGCGCCTGCGGGCCCAGAAGGAGCGCCCCGGCAACGGCCAGGAACCGTCTCAGGCCTGAGTGTTCACCGTGGCGCCGGCCACGGCGGCAACTGCGGCACCGGCATCGCCCATGCCACCCACGTCGATATAGACCTGGGGCACACTGGCGACGCCGTCGCCCCCCTGCCCCATCAACTGGTCCAGCTTGGCCATGCTTTCCTGGATGCTGCGCACATCCTTGTCCTGCTGTCCGAGTTTCTGCTTGAGCAGGGCGACAACAGCCTTGAGCACCTTGCGCGCCTCTTCCAGGGCCTTGCGCAAAGCCTTGTCCGCATCGGACTGGCCGCCGCTCCTGACCCCCTCCGTGGCGCCCCGGCTTTCGCCGGCCCTCTTGTCTTCGGCCTTTTGCTCCGGATCGGCAGCTACCGCGGCCGCAGCTTCCGCTTCGGCTTCTGCACCGGCTCCGCTGGCTGCCGCGGCCGACTCATCGGCCGCCCCTGCCTCTGCGCTGTCGGCCTCGTCACCGCCCGTATCGGCCTGGGCCTCTGCCGCAGTCGCCTGGGCCACGGCGCTCTGGGCCGGTCCATCTGCCTTCCCCTGGGCCGCATCGCTGCCGACACTGGTGGTTTGACTGGCTGAACTGTCCGAACTGCTCACGGACAGATTGGCCGACGCGCCCGAACCGCCGCTGTTGCCGCCCAGATTGCCGGCCAGGGAAGCAAGTTCCTTGGCGATGCTGCGGACCTGCCGGGCCAGCGCCTTGGCCTGCTCCGGCGTCGCCCCGGCCAGCATGGACTTGAGCATCTGCAGCCGCCTTTTCAGCATTTCGGCCTTGTCGGCCGCCGCCTGCTTGCGGGTCTCCTGGGCCGACGGCATGGAGCGCAGCTGTTGCAGTAAACTGCTCATCTGCCGCGCCCGCTCTGATTGTCGCTTGGCCTGCTCGTCTTCCTTGGGCGAGAGGATGGACTGGGCCAGGGCTTTGGCACTTTCCCTCGCCTCGTCCGCCCCTCCCTGTCGTTCGCTGCGCTTGGCGGAAGCGGCAGACGCGGTCGTCCAGCTAAGGGAAGTGATTTTCATGGGATATCGCCGGCGAAGAACACATGGCTTGTTAACGGCAATATGCCGGCCGACTTGACCCAAGCCGGCCGGCGGTGGGAATTACTCCACCGTCACCGACTTGGCCAGGTTGCGCGGCTTGTCCACATCGGTGCCCTTGACCAGGGCTGCGTGGTAGGACAGCAGTTGCAGGGGAATGACGTGGAGGATGGGGGAGAGGCGGCCGTAGTGTTCCGGCAGGCGCAGGATATGCACCCCTTCCGACTCGGCGATTTCCGAATCCGCATCGGCGAAGACGTAAAGCTCGCCGCCCCGGGCCTTCACTTCCTGCAGGTTGGACTTGAGCTTCTCCAGCAGCACGTCATTGGGCGCCACGGCGATGACCGGCATGTCCTTGTCCACCAGGGCCAGGGGCCCGTGCTTCAGTTCGCCAGCCGGATAGGCCTCGGCGTGGATGTAGGAAATTTCCTTGAGCTTGAGGGCCCCTTCCAGGGCGATGGGGTAATGGATGCCGCGACCGAGGAAAAGGGCATGCTGCTTCATGGCGAAGCGCTCGGCCCAGGCCTTGATCTGGGGTTCCAGTTCCAGGGCCCTGCCGATGGCGGCGGGCAGGTGGCGCAGGGCCTGCAGCTGGATAGCCTCCTCGGTATCGGAGAGACGACCCTTGAGCTTGGCCAGCACCAGGGTCAGCAGGAACAGGGCTGCCAGCTGGGTGGTGAAGGCCTTGGTGGAAGCCACGCCGATTTCCGGACCGGCACGGGTGATGAAACGCAGGGCGCATTCGCGCACGATGGCCGACTCGGGCACGTTGCACAGGGCCAGGGTACGGTGGTGGCCCAGGGCCTTGGCATGGCGCAGGGCAGCCAGGGTGTCCGCGGTCTCGCCGGACTGGGAAATGGCGATGACCAGCTGGTCCGCCTGGGGCACGGATTCCCGGTAGCGGTATTCGCTGGCCGTTTCCACGGTGCAGGGAATGCCGGCCACGGCTTCGAGCCAGTAGCGGGCCGCCATGCCGGCGTGGCTGGAAGTGCCGCAGGCCAGGATCAGCACCGAGGTGGCACCGCCCAGCAGGGTTTCCGCTTCGGCCCCGAAGAGGCCGGCCTGCAGGCTCTTGGCGCCGCCCACCATTTCCAGGGTGTTGGCCAGGGCGTCGGGCTGCTCGAAGATTTCCTTCTGCATGTAGTGACGGAAGCGGCCCAGTTCCACCGCGTCCGCCGACAGGCTGGAGAGGGCCACCGGCCGCTCCACCGGCGCGCCGTCGGCCCGGGCAACGCGCCAGCTTTCGGGACGCAGTTCGGCCACGTCGCCGTTTTCCAGATAGACAATGCGACGGGTCACTTGCAGCAGGGCGGAGGCATCCGAGGCCGCATAGTTGCCCTGCTCGCCAACACCCAGCAGCAGGGGCGAACCTTCCCGGGCAACGATGACCCGGCCCGGTTCGTCTTCCTTGACCACGGCGATGGCGTAGGCCCCCTGGAGGCGCTGCACCGTGCGGCAGACGGCGCGGAACAAATCAGGCTCGCTCTTCAGGGTATGGTGGATCAGGTGGGCGATGGTTTCCGTATCGGTCTCGGAGGAGAAGCTATAACCCAGGGCCGACAGTTCGGCGCGCAGGGACTCGTAGTTCTCGATGATGCCGTTGTGCACCACCGCCAGACCTTCGGAGATGTGGGGATGGGCGTTGCGCTCGGAAGGCACGCCATGGGTGGCCCAGCGGGTGTGGGCGATGCCGGTCTCGCTGGTGGCGCCGGTGCTGTCGGCCTGGGCCGCCAGTTCGGCCACCCGGCCGACGCTGCGCAGGCGTTGCAGGCCACCGTTGAGGATGGCCAGGCCGGCGGAGTCGTAACCCCGGTACTCCAGCTTGCGCAGGCCTTCCAGGAGGACAGGAACGATATTGTTGCGGGCTGCCGCCGCGACGATGCCGCACATGGCTCAGCTCCCCGCCATTTCCAGGGCCCGCTTGGCGAACCAGGGACCCAGGCCGTAGAGGCCGCCCATGGCCAGGGCCATCAGCACGGTGCCGGCCACCAGCTGCTTGCCGGCCTTGGCGCAATCGGCCCAGTGCTTCCAGCAGAAATAGAGGGGCCCCAGCACCGGCACCAGCAGGGCACAGGCGCCCCAGCGCCAGCCGTGGGCGAAGGAGGCGGGAATGGTGTCGATGTAGCCCACCAGGAGCAGCATGCCGCCGCCGGCCACGGCCAGGGCAACGGTCAGTACGTAAAGGGTGAAATAGGCGTCCATGGAACTTCCTTACTTTTTGACTTTTTCGGGGCGCTTCCAGCCGGCCAGGCTGACCTGGCGGGCGCGGGAAACGGTGAGGGAATCGGCGGGGGCGTCCTTGGTCAGGGTGGTGCCGGCCCCCAGGGTGGCACCGCGGCCCACGGTGACCGGGGCCACCAGCTGGGAGTCGGAACCGATGAAGGCATCGTCCTCGATGACGGTGCGGTGCTTGTTGGCGCCGTCGTAGTTGCAGGTGATGGTGCCGGCACCGATGTTGACCCGCTGGCCCACGGTGGCATCGCCCACGTAGGCCAGGTGGTTGGCCTTGGAACCGGGGCCAAGAATGCTGTTCTTCAGTTCGACGAAATTGCCCACATGGGCCTCGGCCCCCAGCTCGGTACCCGGCCGCAGGCGGGCGTAGGGACCGACGATGGCATCGGGTCCGACGACGGCCCCTTCCAGGTGGCTGAAGGCAGCAATGCGGGCGCCGGCCTTGACCGTGACGTTCTTCAGGACGCAGTAGGGACCGATGTCCACGGCTTCCTCCAGCACCACCTCGCCTTCGAAGACGCAGCCCACGTCGATGGCCACGTCGCGGCCGCAGCGGAGCTGGCCGCGCACGTCGAGCCGGGCCGGGTCGGCCAGGCGCACGCCCTGCTCCAGCAGGCCGTGGGCCAGGCGCAACTGATAGACCCGCTCCAGCTCGGCCAGCTGCACCTTGCTATTGACTCCGGCCACCTCCCATTCGCCTTCCGGCTGGGCCGTATGCACCGGCACCCCGTCCGCCACCGCCAGGGCCACCACGTCGGTCAGGTAGTACTCGCCCTGGGCATTGTCGTTGGAGAGGCGGGACAGCCAGTCCTTAAGGCGGGCCGTGGGCAAAGCCATGATGCCCGTGTTGGTTTCCCGTACCAGGCGCTCGGCCGGGGTGGCATCCTTTTCCTCGACGATGCGCTGCACCCGGCCGGCGCTGTCGCGGATGATGCGCCCGTAGCCCTTGGGATTTTCCAGATCCACCGTCAGTACCGCCAGGCCGTCGCCGGCGGCCTGCACCAGCCGCTGCAGGGTGGTGGCCTGGATCAGGGGCACATCGCCGTAAAGCACCAGGGTCATGCCCTCGCCATCCAGCAGGGGCAGAGCCTGCATCACCGCGTGGCCGGTGCCCAGCTGGGGTTCCTGCACGGCACAGGCCACATCGGCTGCAGCCAGGGCGCTGCGCACCACTTCGCCGCCGTGGCCCACTACCAGGCAGATACGGGACTGGCCCAGATGGCGGGCGGTATCCAGGACGTGGGCAGCCAGGGCCTTGCCGGCAATGGGATGAAGCACCTTGGGCAGATGGGAATGCATGCGCTTTCCCTGGCCGGCGGCGAGGATGACGATATTCATGGGACTTTTCCGCGATACAGAAGCGACACGGCCGCCGGGGCGGCCATGGGGAGGGGATCAGGCGCTTTTCTTCTCTTCCTGGCCGGAGAGGATGTCGCCGAGGAGCTGTTTGCCCTTGTTGGAAACAAACCAGTGCAGCACGTTCTTTTCGTTGATGCGGGTTTCGATGATGCCGAGGTTCTTCAGCACGGTCAGACGCTGGCTGATCAGCTCCCGGCCCAGACCGGTCTTTTCGGCCAGGCCGGCCAGATTGCCGTACACGTAGTTCTCTTCGGCAATGGCGCGCACCAGTTCGACGTCGTTGTAGGACAGGGCTTCCTTCGGCAGTTCCTTGACCACGGCTTCTTGGGCTTCCGGGACCGCCTCCGGCTTGCGCTCCTGCAACTGGCGCACGTCGTCCTTGACCAGGTCGAGCTGGGACAGCAGCTTGTTGGCCATGTTTTCGAACAGGCGGCGGGAAACCACCACATAGAGCAGGCAGAAGCCGGCCAGGACGAAGAAATCCACCGGACGGGTGCGGGCCCCTTCGAGCAGATTGCTGGAGATCATGTTGAGGAAAAGAGGCACGGTCAGGGCCGCCACCATGCCCAGCAGCGGATACTTCAGCCACTCGCGCACCTCGGGTTCCACCTGGCGGTCGCGCAGGAAAAAGTTGGCGATGCCACCGAGAATGCCGGCGACGACGAGGATGCCGAGGATGATCAGGAGATGCCCGTCGAGGGCACCGAAAGTTTGGCTTACTTGCATCGCTTTTTGCAGTTCCATGTCCATGGGGCCTCCCGTCCCGCGCAGACCGTAATATGCCACAGGGGAAGACCCCTGCAAAACAAAACCCCGCCACGGGGGCGGGGTTTTCTGTCGTGCCGTTTTCCGGATGCCTCAGCGGGGCAGTTCGGAAGCGCCGGTCAGGAAGGCATCGACCTCCCGCGCGGCCTGACGGCCTTCGCGGATGGCCCACACCACCAGGGACTGGCCGCGGCGCACGTCGCCGGCAGCGAAGACCTTGGGCACGTTGGTGGCGTAGCAGCCGGCACCGTCGGTGGTCGCCTTGGCGTTGCCGCGGGCATCCTTGTCCACACCGAAGGCTTCCAGCAGGCCGGCCACCGGATTGGTGAAGCCCATGGCCAGCAGCACCAGGTCGGCGGGAATCTCGAACTCGGAACCGGCCACTTCCACCATCTTGCCGTCCTTCCACTCCACGCGCACTGCCTTCAGGGCCTTGACGTTGCCGTTGCCGTCACCAATCAGCTCCTTGGTGGACACGGCGAAGTCCCGGGTGCAGCCTTCGTCGTGGGAGGAAGAGGTACGCAGCTTGAGCGGCCAGTAGGGCCAGGTCAGGGCCTTGTTCTCTTCCACCGGGGGCTTGGGCATCACTTCGAACTGGGTGATGGAAGCCGCACCGTGGCGGTTGGAGGTACCGACGCAGTCGGAGCCGGTGTCGCCGCCACCGATGACGACGACGTGCTTGCCGTCGGCGCGGATGGGGTTCTTGCCGTCGCCGGCCACTTCCTTGTTCTGCGGGATGAGGAACTCCAGGGCGTAATGCACGCCCTTCAGTTCCCGGCCCGGCACGGGCAGGTCGCGCGGGACTTCGGAACCGCCGGTCAGCACCACGGCGTCGAATTCCTTGCTCAGCTGCTCGGCAGAAACCACGGTGGTGGCGTCATTGACGATGCCGGCCGGCAGGGTCTTGGTACCGACGATGGTCTTGGTGCGGAAGGTCACGCCCTCTGCCTGCATCTGTTCCATGCGGCGGTCGATCAGGCCCTTCTCCAGCTTGAAGTCGGGGATGCCGTAACGCAGCAGGCCGCCGACCCGGTCGTTCTTCTCGAACACGGTCACGTCGTGACCGGCACGGGCCAACTGCTGGGCAGCAGCCAGGCCGGCGGGACCGCCGCCGACGATGGCAACCTTCTTGCCGGTCTTGACCTTGGCGGGCTGGGGCTTGACCCAACCGTTTTCCCAGGCCTTGTCGATGATGGCGTGCTCGATGGACTTGATGCCCACGGGCGCCTCGTTGATGCCCAGGGTGCAGGCAGCTTCGCAGGGCGCCGGGCAGATGCGGCCGGTGAACTCGGGGAAGTTGTTGGTCGAGTGCAGGACGGCGATGGCCTCTTCCCAGTTGCCGCGGTAAACCAGGTCATTCCAGTCGGGAATGATGTTGTTCACCGGGCAGCCGTTGTTGCAGAAGGGAATGCCGCAATCCATGCAGCGCGCCCCCTGGGTCTTGGCATCGGCGTCGGACAGGTGACCGACGAATTCCTTGTAGTGCTTGAGCCGCGCCTCGACAGGCTCGTAAGCCTCGGACAGACGCTGGAACTCCATGAAACCAGTAGGCTTGCCCATTTATGCGGCCTCCTTCTGCTTGCTGTTCTTGGCGGCGAGTTCCGCCAGAGCGCGGCGGTACTCGTTCGGCATGACCTTGACGAACTTGGCGCGGTAGGTGCTCCAGCCGTCCAGGATCTGCTTGGCCCGGGTGGAACCGGTCATTTCCAGGTGGCGTTCGACCAGACCCTTGAGCAGGGCTTCGTCGGCCATGGCCAGATGGCGGATGTCCACCTTGCCGTGGCTGGTGACGTCGCCAAACTCGCCCAGTTTCTCGGAGGCAGCTTCTTCTTCCGGCACCGGCTCCAAGGCGACCTGGGCCAGGTTGCAGCGGGATTCGAAAGTGCCGTCCTCGTCCAGGACGTAGGCCACGCCACCGGACATGCCGGCAGCGAAGTTGCGGCCGGTCTGGCCCAGCACGACGACGGTGCCGCCGGTCATGTATTCGCAACCGTGGTCGCCCACGCCTTCCACCACCGCGGTGGCACCGGAGTTGCGCACGCAGAAGCGTTCGCCGCCGACACCGTTGAAGAACACTTCACCTTCGATGGCACCGTACAGAACGGTGTTGCCGACGATGATGTTCTCGGCGGTGTTGCCGCGGAAGGCCTTGGGGGCCTTGATGACGATGCGGCCACCGGAGAGGCCCTTGCCCACGTAGTCGTTGCCTTCGCCAGTCAGCTCGAAAGTCACGCCCTTGGCCAGGAAGGCGCCAAAGCTCTGGCCGGCGGTACCGGTCAGATTCACGTGGATGGTGTCATCCGGCAGACCGGCGTGGCCGTAACGCTTGGCCACCTCACCGGCCAGCATGGCGCCGGCGGTGCGGTTCACGTTGATGATCTCGGTGTTGATCACCACCTTCTCGCCCTTTTCCAGGGCGGGCTTGGCCTGCTCGATCAGCTTGTGGTCGAGGGCCTTGCCCAGGTTGTGGTCCTGGGTCTCGCAGTGCAGACGAGCTACGTCGGCACCCACGGGCGGCATGTAGAAGATCTTGGAGTAATCCAGGCCACGGGCCTTCCAGTGCTCCACACCGGCGCGCATGTCGAGCAGGTCGGCACGGCCGATCAGGTCGTCCAGCTTGCGGATGCCCATGGAGGCCATGATCTCGCGCACTTCTTCGGCAACGAAGAAGAAGTAGTTCACCACGTGCTCCGGCTGGCCGGAGAACTTGGCACGCAGGGTCGGGTCCTGGGTGGCCACGCCAACCGGGCAGGTGTTGAGGTGGCACTTGCGCATCATGATGCAGCCTTCCACCACCAGGGGAGCGGTAGCGAAGCCGAACTCGTCGGCACCCAGCAGGGCGCCGATGACCACGTCGCGGCCGGTCTTCATCTGGCCGTCCACCTGGACGCGGATGCGGCCACGCAGACGGTTCAGCACCAGGGTCTGCTGGGTTTCGGCCAGGCCGAGTTCCCAGGGAGTGCCGGCGTGCTTGATGGAGGACAGGGGGGATGCACCGGTACCGCCGTCATGGCCGGCGATCACCAGGTGATCGGCCTTGGCCTTGGAGACGCCGGCAGCCACGGTACCCACGCCCACTTCGGACACCAGCTTGACGGAGATGGAGGACACCGGATTCACGTTCTTCAGATCGTGGATCAGCTGGGCCAAGTCTTCGATG
Organism: Azospira sp. MPR-LB4; assembly: GCF_058809525.1. Classification (NCBI taxonomy): domain Bacteria; kingdom Pseudomonadati; phylum Pseudomonadota; class Betaproteobacteria; order Rhodocyclales; family Rhodocyclaceae; genus Azospira; species Azospira sp. MPR-LB4. The sequence goes on along the minus strand of NZ_CM179521.1, from coordinate 2,645,147 downwards.
GAGTAGATGTCGTGGTGCGGCGGGGGGGAAATCAGGCCGACGCCGGGCACGGAGTGACGCAGGGCACCGATGTACTCGGAAACCTTGTGGCCGGGCAGCTGGCCGCCTTCACCGGGCTTGGCGCCCTGGGCCATCTTGATCTGGATCTGGTCCGCATTGGCCAGGTACTCGGCGGTAACGCCGAAGCGGCCGGAAGCCACCTGCTTGATGGCGGAACGCAGGGAGTCGCCTTCCTTCAGTTCCAGATCGCGGGCGATACGGCCGGCACCGATGATCTCGGACAGCTTCTGGCCAGCCTTCACCGGCTTGAAGCGGTTGGCATCCTCGCCACCTTCACCGGTGTTGGACTTGCCGCCGATGCGGTTCATGGCCACGGAAAGGGTGGTGTGGGCCTCGGTGGAGATGGAGCCCAGGGACATGGCGCCAGTGGCGAAGCGCTTGACGATTTCCTTGGCGGGTTCCACTTCTTCCAGGGGCACCGGAGCGCCGGCCGACTTGATCTCGAACAGACCGCGCAGCGTCAGGTGACGCTTGGACTGGTCGTTGATGATCTTGGCGTACTCCTTGTAGGTGTCCATCTTGCCGGAGCGGGTGGAGTGCTGCAGCTTGGCGATGGCATCCGGGGTCCACATGTGGTCTTCGCCGCGGACACGGAAGGCGTATTCGCCGCCGGTCTCCAGGCTCTCGGCCAGCACGGGGTCGCTGCTGAAAGCGGCACGGTGCACACGCAGGGCCTCTTCGGCCACCTGCAGGATGCCGATCCCTTCCACCTGGGTGGCGGTGCCGGCGAAGTACTTCTTCACCAGTTCGGAGGAAAGGCCGATGGCTTCGAAGATCTGGGCGCCACAGTAGGACTGGTAGGTGGAAATGCCCATCTTGGACATGACCTTGTTCAGCCCCTTGTTGACGGCCTTGATGAAGCGCTTCTGGGCGTCGTAGGCGGTGACGTTGCCCGGCAGGTTGCCGGCGATCTCGGCCAGGGTGTCCATAGTCAGCCAGGGACAGACGGCTTCGGCGCCATAACCGGCGAGCAGGGCGAAGTGGTGGGTTTCCCGGGCGGAACCGGTATCCACCACCAGGCCGGTGGAAGTACGCAGACCCTTCTTCACCAGGTGGTGATGCACAGCGGAAGTGGCAAGCAGGGCGGGGATCGGCGCCTTCTCGGCACAGACGCCGCGGTCGGACAGGATCAGCACGTTGTAGCCGTCGGCCACGCTCTTCTCGGCGGCGGCGCAGACGGCCTCCAGGGCCTTCTCGCAACCGGCGGCGCCTTCGGCGGCAGGCCAGGTGATGTCCAGCACCAGGGACTTGTAACGGCCCGAGGTGGAACGGTCGATGGCGCGCAGCTTGGCCAGGTCGGCGTTGGTCAGCACCGGCTGGTGCACTTCCAGACGCAGGGGCGGATTGGTTTCATCCACGCCCAGCAGGTTCGGCTTGGGACCGATGAAGCTGGTCAGGGACATGACGATCTCTTCCCGGATGGGGTCGATCGGCGGGTTGGTCACCTGGGCGAACAGCTGCTTGAAGTAGTTGTAGAGCGGCTTTTCCTTGTTGGAAAGCACGGTCAGGGGGCTGTCGTTACCCATGGAGCCGGTGGCTTCCTCACCCTGGGCAGCCATGGGCTGCAGGATGAACTTCACGTCTTCCTGGGTAAAGCCGAAGGCCTGCTGCTGGTCGAGCAGGGGCACGTCGGCCTTGGGCGCCTCGCTGCCGGCTTCCGGCAGGTCGCCGAGGAAGTAGCGGGATTCTTCAATCCACTTGCGGTAGGGCTTGGCGCCGGAAAGGGACTTCTTCAGCTCGGAGTCGTCGATGATGCGGCCCTGTTCCATGTCGATCAGGAACATCTTGCCGGGCTGCAGGCGCCACTTCTTGACGATCTTCTCCTGCGGGAAGGTCAGCACGCCCATTTCGGAGGCCATCAGCACCAGGTCGTCCTCGGTCACCAAATAGCGGGCGGGACGCAGACCGTTGCGGTCCAGGGTGGCGCCGATCTGGCGGCCGTCGGTGAAAGCCACGGCGGCGGGGCCGTCCCACGGTTCCATCAGGGCGGCGTGGTACTCGTAGAAGGCGCGACGCTCTTCATCCATGAGGGGATTGCCGGCCCAGGCTTCGGGGATCAGCATCATCATGGCCTGGGCCATGGAGTAACCACCCATGACCAGCAGTTCCAGCGCGTTGTCGAAACAGGCGGAGTCGGACTGGCCGTCCACGATCAGGGGCCACAGCTTGTCCAGGTCTTCCTTCAGCCACTTGGAGGACATGGCCTTCTGGCGGGCCTTCATCCAGTTCACGTTGCCGCGCACGGTGTTGATTTCACCGTTGTGGGCAATCATGCGGAAGGGGTGGGCCAGATCCCAGGTGGGGAAGGTGTTGGTGGAGAAGCGCTGGTGCACCAGGGCCAGGGCGGAGACGAGGCGCTCGTCCTGCAGGTCCAGGTAGTACTCGCCCACCTGATGGGCCAGCAGCATGCCCTTGTAGTTGATGGTGCGGGAGGACAGGGACGGGATGTAGAACTGCTTGCCGTCGTCCAGCTTCAGCTTGCGCACGGCATGCTCGACCCGCTTGCGGATGACGAACAGCTTGCGTTCGAAGGCGTCCTGGTCGCCGACGTTCTCGCCCTTGGCGATGAACACCTGGCGCATGACCGGCTCGATCTCGCGGGCAGCGGCAGCCAGGCCGGCATTGTCCCGGGGCACGTCGCGCCAGCCGAGGAAGGTCTGGCCTTCTTCGTGCACGATGCGGGCCACGGCGGATTCGGCGGCGGCACGACCGTTGGAGGACTGGGGCAGGAACACGATACCGCAGGCGTACTCGCCTTCCTTGGGCAGGTTGATGCCCAGTTTGGCGGCTTCGGCACGCAGGAAGGCATCGGGCATCTGAATCAGGATGCCGGCGCCATCACCCAGCAGCGGGTCATAACCGGTAGCGCCGCGGTGGTCGAGGTTTTTCAGGATCAACAGACCCTGTTCAACGATACCGTGGCTCTTCTTGTTCTTGATATGGGCAACGAAACCGACGCCGCAGGCATCCTTTTCGTTGGCCGGGTCGTACAGGCCCTGCCGCCCGGGAACGGCCCCACCAGGGACAACACTATCCATCACGCTAGAGTCCTTTTTATGAATTAAGACTGCCGCCTGGATAAACCGAACGGCGTCAAAAAAGCCGGTGCGGACGGCACCGGCCTTTTCTGTGCAAAAAGCAACACTATAGTGTAGCCCGAAAACCGTGAGCCATCAAGGCTTTGCCCAACAATGCCCCGATCGCCCGCCAGTACTCAAACCCGACCTGCACTCCTGGGAAGTCACACTAAAGTGATAGCCAGCTTTTGACCAACGCACCATACCCCATTTGGTGCACCGGATTTCAGGCGGCAGACACCCGGGCGGCAATGGCGGCGGCTATCTGCTCGTCGCTGGCCGCATCGCTCACCACCGCATCGCCGATGCCGCGGAACAGCACCAGGCGCAGCTTGCCCGCTTCCACCTTCTTGTCGTGGCGCATCAATTCCAGGTAACGCTCCACCCCCAGGTCCGGACCGCTGACGGGCAAGCCGGCCAGACGGAAGACGGACTCCACCCGGGCCACCTCGGCCGGACCGATCCAGCCGAGACGGGCCGACAGTTCCGCCGCCATCACCGTTCCGGCCGCCACGGCCTCGCCATGGAGCCAGACGCCGTAACCCAGGCCGGTCTCGATGGCATGGCCGAAGGTATGCCCCAGGTTGAGCAGGGCCCGCTCACCCGTTTCCCGCTCGTCCCGGGCCACCACCTCGGCCTTGTGGGCGCAGGAGCGATACACGGCCTCGGCCAGCAGGGCCTTGTCCCGTGCCAGCAGGCCGGGCAGGCTGGACTCGATCCAGCCCAGGAACTGGGGATCCCGGATCAGGCCGTACTTGATCACCTCGGCCAGGCCGGCCTTCAGTTCCCGTTCCGGCAGGGTGTCCAGGGTATCGATGTCGGCCAGCACCAGCTTGGGCTGGTAGAAGGCGCCGATCATGTTCTTGCCCAAGGGGTGATTGATGGCCGTCTTGCCGCCCACCGAAGAGTCCACCTGGGACAGCAGGGTGGTGGGCACCTGGATGAAGGGCATGCCGCGCTGGTAGCAGGCGGCGGCAAAACCGGTGGTGTCGCCGATGACCCCGCCGCCCAGGGCGATCAGGGTGGTGGAACGTTCGGCCCGGCTTTCCAGCAGGGCGTCGAAAATCCGGTTGAGGGTCGGCCAGTCCTTGAACTCCTCCCCATCGGGCAGCACCACCTGGGAAACGGCCACGCCATTGGCCCGCAGCAGGGCCGCCAGGGGCTCCAGATAAAGGGGCGCCACGGTCTCGTTGCTGACGATGACCGCCTTCTTGCGCCCCAGGTGGGGCAGGATCAGGTCGGCGCGCTGCAGCAGGCCGCTGCCGATGTGGATGGGATAGGAGCGGTCGCCCAGGGCGACCTGCAGGGTTTGCTGAGTCATGGCGTGGAAGGCGTTGGCGGTGCGGGAGCCGGCTCGACGCCCACCAGGGGCGCCGACTGGGTGACGCGCAGCAGGAGCTGCACCGAGGCGTTGGCGGAGTGGGAAGAGGCGTCGATGACCATGTCCGCCACCTCCCGGTAGAGGGGGTCCCGTTGCACATAGAGCTGGCGCAGCCGCCCCAGGGGATCGGCCACCTGCAGCAGGGGACGGTTACGGTCGTTGCGGGTGCGGGCATAGAGCAGCTCGGGCGGGGCGCAGAGATAGACGACGAAGCCGCCGGCCTTGATGGCCTCCCGGTTCTCGGGGCTGAGCACGACGCCGCCGCCGGTGGCCATGACCAGGCCGCTTTCCCGGGACAGGTCCTCGATCACCATGGACTCCCGCTTGCGGAAGCCGGCCTCGCCCTCGATCTCGAAAATCACCGGAATGGAAACGCCGGTACGGCTTTCCACCTCATGGTCGGAGTCGACAAAACGCTTCCCCAGGCGCTTGGCCAGGAGACGTCCGATGGTGGTCTTGCCGGCCCCCATGAGGCCCACCAGAATTATGTTGTCTTGCTTGGTTTTCACCCGGCCATTGTACCAGCAGGCGCCCCGGCCCAAATGCCCACCAGGGCCCGCCGGCCGCGCTTGGCCAACTTGCCGGCCCGGCGCAGGGCTTCCTTCGGCTCCCGGCAGGATTGCTCGACAAAGGCATTGCAGGCAGCCCAGCGCCCCTCCGCCAGGGGCAGCACCGCCACCGCCCGGCCGCCGTCCACCCAGGCCAGGAGACTGAGTTCCGGACGGTCCCAGGAGGCGGCCACCAGTTCCATGCACTCCTCCCGGGGCAGGCCCAGGGCCACCAGGGCATCGATGGGGGAATCGTGCTCGGAACGGAGCACGGCGGGGAAATACTGCAGTTCGCTATCCATGGGCCGCTTCTAACATGGGCCCGCCGCCCGTGGCAACGAGAGGACCGTAAGGGCACCCGTTCTTGTGCTGCCCCGGTGGGGCAGGCACAATCCGGGGCTTCTGGAGTCTCGTCCCATGAAATACGACATCGTTATCGTCGGCGGCGGCCTAGCCGGCCTGGCCTTCGCCTGCGCCCTCAAGGAATCCCGCCTGAAGATCGCCCTGGTGGAAGGCCGCGCCCCGAGCCGGCCCGAAGGCTGGGATGCGCGCATCTACGCCATCAGCCCGGCCAATGCCCGTTTCCTCGCCGACATCGGCGTGTGGAAGCACCTGGACGCCGGCCGCATGGCGCCGGTGCGGGCCATGGAAGTGTATGGCGACGGCGACAGCCGCCTCGACTTCTCCGCCTACCAGAGCGGCGTGCCAGAACTGGCCTGGATTCTCGAGTCCTGCCTGATGGCCCAGGAGCTGTGGGAGAACGTCAAGCGCCAGGGCAATGTGGACATCCTCTGCCCGGCCACGCCCCGGGAACTGGAATTCCGCGCCGACGCCACCCTGCTGCACCTGGAAGACGGCAGCAGCCTCTCCGCCCGTCTGCTGGTGGGGGCCGACGGCCGCGAATCCTGGGTGCGCAACCGGGCCGGCCTCGCCGCCCACTACAGCCCCTACGGCGAAAAGGGCCTGGTGGCCAACTTCAGCACCGAAAAGCCCCACGGCGACATCGCCTATCAGTGGTTCCGCGACGACGGCGTGCTGGCCTACCTGCCCCTGCCGGGCAACCGCATCTCCATCGTCTGGTCCACCCCGGACGCCCACGCCGACGCCCTCGCCGCCCTGCCTGCCGAAGAGCTGTGCGCCCGGGTGGCCGCCGCCGGCAACCACACCCTGGGCCAGCTGGAACTGCTGACGCCGGCCGCCGCCTTCGCCCTCAAGCTGATGCGGGTGCCCGAGCCGACGGCACCGCGCCTGGCCCTGATCGGCGACGCTGCCCACGGCATCCATCCCCTTTCCGGCCACGGCATCAACCTGGGCTACCGGGACGCCAAGACCCTGGCCGAGATCATTGCCGCTGCCGCGCCCTGGCAGGACATCGGCGACGCCCGCCTGCTGGCCCGCTACCGCCGCGCCCGCAAGGAGGAGGTGATGCTGCTGCAGACCACCACCGACGGCCTGCGCCGCCTCTTCCGCGAAGACCTGCCCGGCTTGAAGCCCCTGCGCAATCTGGGCCTCAACCTGGTGAACCGCCTCGGCCCCGTGAAAAGCGCCCTGGTGCGTTACGCCCTCGAATCCTGAAGTTTCCCCACCGGAGTCCTCCATGCGACAACTCAAATTCCTGGCCGCCCTGTTCTGCGCCGGCGCCCTCCTCTCCCTGCCGGCCGCCGCCGACGAAGCCTCGGTGAAAAAGGCCGTGGAAGACAAGATCAACGGCAAGGTGCAGAGCGTCACCAAGTCCGGCTATCTGGGCCTCTACGAGGTCTTCGCCGACGGCCAGGTGCTGTACACCGACGAGAAGGTCAGCGTGCTGCTGATCGGCACCCTGGTGGACGGCAAGACCATGCAGAACGTCACCGCCGAACGCCTGAAGAAACTGACCGCCGTGAAGTTCTCCGAACTGCCCCTGGAGCTGGCGGTGAAGCAGGTCAAGGGCAACGGCAAGCGCGTCCTGGTGACCTTCGAGGACCCCAACTGCGGCTACTGCAAGCGCCTCATCAAGGATCTGCAGAAGCTGGACAACATCACCATCTACACCTTCCTCTATCCCATCCTCTCGGCCGACTCCCTGGAGAAGTCCAAGCAGGTGTGGTGCGCCAGCGACCGGGCTGCCGCCTGGAGCACCATGATGACTTCCGCCAAGCCCTTCACCGGCCGCACCGACTGCGACACCGGCCCGGTGCAGAAGTCCTTTGAACTGGGTCGCCGCCTCAACATCACTGGCACCCCGACCCTGTTCTTCGCCGACGGCGAACGCATCCCCGGCGCCGTGCCCCTGGACGTCATCGAGAAAAAGCTGAACAGCCTGGGCCACTGAGCCCTCCGGCCAACGCCGGAAAGCACAAGGGCCGCTGATGCGGCCCTTGTCGTTTGCAGCCGCCGCCTTCAGGCGGCCGAGACCTTGAACTGACCCACCAGCTGATCCAGGGTACGTACTGCACCGCTGGTGAGGGCGGTGCTGCGGCTGGATTCATCCACCGACTGGCGCACCGCCTCGGCTGCCACGGCGATGGTCTCGATGCGGCCGCCGGTGGCGCGGGTAGCCGCCTCCAGCTCGTCGATGGTGGCGAACAGGTGCTCCAGGATGTCCTGCACTTCCTGCTTTTCCGAAGCCGCATCCGCCGCCAGGCGCAGTCCCTCTTCCAGTTCGCTCATGCCGGTGTCCATGCTCACCACCGCATCCTCGGCCCGGGACTGGACCCCGCCGATCATGGCGGCGATCTCCTTGGTAGCATCGGCAGTGCGCTCGGCCAGCTTGCGCACCTCGTCGGCCACCACGGCAAAGCCCCGGCCTGCCTCGCCGGCCCGGGCCGCCTCGATGGCGGCATTGAGGGCCAGCAGGTTGGTCTGGCTGGCGATCTCGTGGATCACCGTGCCGATGCGACCGATCTCCGCCGTGCTGCTTTCCAGGTCCCGGATGGTGCGGGTGGCGCCGCCCACGGACTCCAGGATGCCGGCGCTGCGGGACTGCACCAGTTCCATCTGGCGCCGGGCCTCGGCCGTCACCTGGGCGACCGCCTCGCGCATAGCCTCCACCTTCTGGCTGGCGGCGTTGATGTCCTCCACCTGGCCCCGGATGGATTCCTCGGTTTCCCGCATCTCCGCCGCCATCTGGGCCGACGCCAGGGCCGTGGCCCGGCTCTTTTCCTGCAGGGTGCCGTTGGTGCCGTCGATCTCGCCGGAGGTCTGGATCACCCGGCGGATGATCTGTTCCAGGTTGTCGATGAAGCTGTTGATCCACTGGGACATGACCGTGGTTTCGTCGCTGCCTCCCTCACTGGTGGGCAGACGCTGGCTGAGGTCGCCGCCGCCCTCGGCGATGGAGCGCAGCACGCTGCTGCTCTTGCGCAGGCGCTGGCTCAGGGGCTTCATGCCGAACAGGTTGAAGAAGAAGCCGCCGCCGATGACCAGGCCCAGCTCCAGCAGGCGGGCCGGCAGGCCGGACAGGCCCAACAGCTCCTGCACCCCGACGCCCAGGCCCCAGGCCAGGATCACCACCAGCCAGTACAGCTTCTGCAGCTTGTAGGCGATGCTGCGGTAGCGATAGACCTCCTCCAGGTCGGCCTCGCACATCATGCCCCAGCGGTCCGGCGAGCCGGGCAGGCTGAAGGTGACGCCCTTGCCGATCACCGGCACATGGCGGTAGTCGGAATAGCCCGGATAGGTGACGAACAGGTTCTGCCCCTTGCGGATGGTTTCCCGCACGCCGGGGTGCAGCTGGCCCGTGGCCGGGTCGTTGAACACCAGTTCCAGTTCCGTGTGCTCCCGCACCCGCACGGTGCCGTAGTCGGTGCGCACCCCCTGCTTCAGGTTGTCTCCCAGGGAGAAGGTGGCGTCCTCGAAACGGGAACGGGAGAGGGCCGTGCCCGGCTGGATGGACGGGTCGAACTCGGCCTTGACCATGAACAGGTAGTTGTCCCCCGAATCCCGGAAGATGTGCCCCGCCTCCCGCTGGATCAGGTCTCCCACCACGTCGTTGGGTACCCGGCCGCAGACCGCCCCGGCGAATTCCCCGGCCACGTTGATGGGCAGGTAGAACATCAGGGTCACTGCATCGTGGAAACGGGAAGAGGACGGCCCCAGAACCTTGGTCACCGGGTCCACATAGGGGCCGTGCAGGAAGCGTCCCTGGAGGCCGGCGGCGACGGCCCGGGCGGGCAGGTCCCGGGCGCCGACCCGGCTGCCCTGGGTGGATTCCAGCACCACCCCGTTGCTGTCGATGAGGAACAGCTCGGAGAAGTCCCGGGCGAAGCTCTTCTTCTCCTGGAACAGGCTGCGGGGCCGCTGGGGATGCAGGGCCTGGAGGTCCCCGGCCAGGGTTTCCAGGTGGTGCCAGCACTGCTCGGCCCAGCTTTGCAGGATGCGCACCCGGGTCGAGGCGAAGCCCTCGAAGGCCTGTTCCAGCACGGGGTAGCGGTCCCGGTTGAGGTAGGTGGCCCAGCCCATGGCGATCTTGCCGGTCTTGCCACCCAGAGGCAGCCAGCCTTTCTCGCGGCTGGACAGGGACATGGAAGGACTCTGCAGCATCTGTTCTCTCCGTATTTTTGTGTATTAGTTCACATTCTTTAGCAAGGGCGATGCCAACCCCGTACGGCGAAACGGGAAAATTCCTGCAGCCGCGTCCGCCGGACCCCGCAGGGGAAAAGGCCCCAAATGAAAAGGGGAGCCCGAGGCTCCCCTGCTGCACCGAAAGTGTCACCGCACAATATTTTCTTGAAATCGCGAAAATTCATATGGTTGAGTCATGGTTTCAAGCAATTGACTCACAGCCCCTAGATTACTCGGCTCGACAAAAAGATGTAAGTGCCTAATTTGTTAGCCTTTCAAACAACTATTGTTTTGAGGATGGCTGCGGAGGCCCGCGCGACAATCTCGTTTCAAGTTACCAAAGAGAAGGAGCGACTTCTGCGAGCCATTCCCGATCATGACGCTCCAACCACGCCAATCCATTTCCCTCTATCGACTTCAATGCCTTGATGGAAACCCCGTGCTGGGAATTAAACAACTCCATGGCACGAGCTCGATGGCTAGCACGAAGGCGCTCAAATCGCTGCGCTCTCCAGGAGTTCCGTAAAGAAGGTTCTGAGCCTGCGAATGCCCGGACAAGACTCTTTTTCAACCCAGTTATTTCAGCAATCTGCCCGTAATCGTTACCTGCTTCCAGCAGACTTCTAAGTTGCACCTTCATCTGGTCGTTTAGCACACGAGGCCGATGTTCGAACGGCACACCAACCGAATCCAGCCACCGACATGCCTGGCACAATGGTATCCTCATTGCTTTTGCAGCACGGGTCACTGACCACTTGTCAAACTCGACCAGCTGCCGCAATCCTTCACGCCAGTCGCCCACCATGGCGTCAAGCTCATTAGATATCTCGGCTGACATAGCGCTTCGATACGCGTCGAAAAAGTGTTCCCCTGAGTCAAATAGGAATGCAATCAACACAGCATGCTTTAAAGGGTGGTGCAGTCCGGGGAAGCGCCTGGTCAACAAGCCGACGACTCCTGTGCCACTCGGATCGAGGTCGGTATCGGCAAGAAAGCCGAATCCAGGCACGTTTTCGAGATCACCGAACTCGACCTTTAAGTGCTGTCTGATCAGCAATGTACGAAGCGACCCATCAAATGAGACCCATCCGCGGTCTCGCGCTCCCTGCCGATACACAATTCTCAGGCGGTCGTCATCAAATATCACCGACATTTGGGCAATACTTGCGCTTATGTCAGCAATGCGCACCAACTTGGTGATTGACGCTCCATTAAGGTGCGGCAGACTTTCCCAATCGTTGCAGGAGTGATCCTCTGGCAAAGTCCAATCCCGAAGTCCCCGTCGCTGAGCGCTGCTTTTCAAGCGACGAAGCAGAATACCGTGATGGCGACATACCCAGACGGACGGCCACTGATGCTCAAGAATCCAGCGCGAAAACCCTAATTCACCTAGGTCGTGCTGTATGCACTCAGGGCAAGCCTTCAAAGGATGCGAAGCGCCCACCCGACTGGCCATCAACCCAAGCAGGTGTTTTGGCTCTGCCGCTCGCTGATTACAAACCGCTGCCAATGCCTGTTGGTAGCGTGGTGGTGAGATGAAATTAGCGTAGTACCCCAGCAGTGTCCTTTCCAACGCCAAGGTTTCCGAGGTGCCTAAGCAGTTGCCCGTTCTCTTGCTAAACTCCGACAGATTCTTCGGGAAATCATGCTTTAGCAAGAGACGAGAGGTCCCGAATAGCTGAACACAGGAATAGCTAGCATTTACATTGCCACTTAATCGGTGATACCGCGCGCACCAGGAGTACAAGGTCTCACCGTCGACCAGCGATGGCAGGTTGATTGGATATCCGTCGAATAGACCGATATCGGTACTCATGGACTTTTCCACCAAGGCTTCCGCTCATGTCTGCCCAGCGAATTCCGGTGGTACATAAGCGGTTATTGCGCCGGTCTTTTGATAGCCGCGCCCCGCCTTTCGATACTCTTTTCCCGGGCAGGGACCTGACCAATCAAGATGGATTCCTTTAGCCTCAAGCTGTTTCTTAAACGGAGCAACGGGAATGACTGCCAACGAAACAAGGTAATGATAAACATCGCTAGCGCGGTGATGTTCAAGCCCGGCATCTTCGGTGATGAGACTTCGAGCGACGACCTTTCCATGGTGGCGAGCCATCGCCCACAGTACGCGCCGCGCATAGAAATGCCATTGAGACTCCTGGAATTCAATACACGCTGCACGAGTTAGGGGGAAGCAGATCGCATCCGGCCAGGCAGCTGGCTTGAACTCGGTGTTTCTAACTAACGACCCCATTGAAACTCGCATCGGCCGGTCAGAATCATTAAGAAGGCGAACGGCAGTTTTTTTGATTTCCTCAGCCCAATCAGCATCTCTCGGATGCACCTTGGCCGATGATCGCACCAGCTTCTTAGCCAGCTTAGAACTTCGCCTCTCTATCACCTTCTTCAAGGCTTCAATTCCCGCTTTCGACCCGGCGATAGCGATTCGCTTCATGGCTCCATAGTGATCACGCCATAAATCGCTAATATCGAGATTTTGGTCTATTGCAATTTTTGCCAGTCGATCAACGAGAAGACTCACTCCATCGGCGGTACGATTAACCGGAGTGGGAGCGTATGCGTTATCGGGAGGTACCTCATGTGCGACTACATAGGGGCCTTGAGCCTCAATATCGGCCAGCCTCTCCAGAAATGTCTCAGCGTCCTGAAACAGATAGTTTGCGAGCAATAGGTTCCTATTTAATGGCCCTTCAATTGCCCCCTTCGTTAAGCCGAGAAAGTGAAACCAATTCTCCGTCTTCCCCTTCGCATACGCTCGATCCAGTCGGGCAAGGAGCTCCGGCGAGTAGTAGGATTCCATCGCAGCTTGAAGACTCAACCGGTCGACTTTCTCAGCGCCCCAGCGAAATCCTCGCTCGAGCGCCCTTTCGCGGAGAACCCTGGGCAGGTTCTCGGCCAGCATTCTTTTCGGCACATGGGCCAATACAAGGTTTGCAAACCTTGCAATGTCCTTCTCTATACTGGATGCCACGTAGGCGGACGACTCTACCTCCGCCAGCTCAAACTGATATCCGCAACAACACCCCTGCCAGGGGGCGAGAGTCAGGTCTTTTGGTGATTCGATAGGGCAGCCGCATTCTGGGCAATTGTCCAGCAACCTCCACCCGTGCCTCCAACAGGCTGTGACAGTCGGGATTTGATGTGACCTGTGAAGATACGCAGTATCGAACTGAGCCACGTCTTCCTTAATGCATTCGAGGCAAATTCGCGTTGCGCCAGATTCGCCAACGCTTCTGCGGACATAATCAGCCGATGCCCAAGTCGCTGTGCTGGTGGTAAAGAGCCGAGTTATCGGGAGTAAGGTGCCTTCATGAATTAGCTTCTCCACGTTCACATTGAGGTCACCGGGCATTCTTTTTGCCAGGGCTTCAATTCGCGGCATGAACAAGTTGGACATAGCAAATGGTGATGAGCCGAATAGCTCCCGATACGTCTCAAGAGTTTTGGTATTTCCGCGCTCAATGTGAAAGCGACTGACACGAGATGCCAACGACTCATCAGGTAGTGATGCAGGGAAAAACGGCAGAATCTGACTCCTCTCCAGAATTACCGTGGCAGCAGACGCTGATTGATTAGCACTGCAGGCTGACTGCATACAAAGTCCCTTCTATGTGGGTGACTCAGGCGACGTCTCGGAATGCATCAAAGCCCTTGATGAGAAATTTTTTCAACCCCTCATTGCGGAGGTCATCGCCGTCACACTGGGCTTTTCCCTCAGCTCGCTTCTTCTCGGCGTTAGCTCGTTTAGCAGCTGTCTGCTTTGCGGCGGTCATCTCTCGCTCATGGGGACTCTTCTTCCGGCCAGCGGATTCCGGTGGTGCCATCTCCGACTCGGTGGTCAGAGGCGATTTGCTCCCGTATTGCTCGGCCATTGGCTCTTTGGAATTGTCTTTCGTCTGGCTCAGCAAGCCCCATTTGTTGGCATAGTGCTCGCAGCGAACGTCTTCAAAATCCAGGAGGCGAATAGGGTCGCGATGGACGAATCCTTCGATGAGGTCCCGATCCTTCTGCGAGAAATCGACCCCCTCATAAGCCTGCTGAAGATGCTCCACAGTGAGTGCTCGTTCATTCAAATCAAGCGCCAGTCGTTGGGCTGAATGACATATCCGGCATGCGTAGTCGCGAAATCCGCCGCTATATTGGAATAGGATTTTTCCTCCCGGATCGCTGAATGTCATAGGTTCAGGAAGCACGTAGTAGCGCCAAACGCCTGGCGCAATGCATTTGTGCCAGTCGAAGTCATCTAAACTGATGGGCTCAAAATCGAACGATCCAGCCGAACTCGTGCGTCTAACATCTTGAGAATAGCGATCCAACGCTCCTAGACCGAACGGATTGCCCATGAGGACCATCGGTATCCCGAAGTTCAGCAGACGGAGAAAGAACAGCGCAGCCAGACCGCCATGCGCCTTTCCAGAAAAATTGCGCTGCTGAATTTCATCAATTACCAGGACACCGACTGCATGGATTCTAAGAATAATGCCGACATGGACAGCGAGCTTCTCGTTGCTCAAACGGATGAGAGACGGTTGCGTCGAATAGCTTGTCCCGACTGCTTCGTCGATAGCGCAAAGGATATTTAGTAAGAGCCCACCGAGGGTTCCATCATGCGACATGGGTACATATAGCCACACTAGTTGGACCTGGTGTGACCAGCCAGCCGCCTTGTTTTCTGAGTGCACGATGCACTGGGGCAGCAGTCGTAATGCATTCTTAATCTCGTAGCTTTTTCCTGTTCCGGTTTCTCCGGATACACGGATACATTGGGCGTAGGCTGAAGATGATGGGAGCTCAGAAAGCTTCTTGCCGCTACATGCTGCCAACGCCATCGTTTCCTTTCGTATGCTTAACTGCCTTGGATCTCTCGATAGGTACCCCCGACGAATCATGCGGAATAGCCGCGTCGCCAGCTCCAAGGTAGTCGTCGTCGGCTCAAACAGCCGCTCCTGCATCAGATCAAGCAAGACGTGACGCTCACTATTGCTCAGGCTTGCTACATCAACTCCATCTAGCGGCGAATACCGGATGCGGGGCAAGATATCGTCGACCTGTAAAGCAGTAGCCAAGGGAGACAAGAACGGATGGCTCTCATCAGTAAGTTGTCCGAGTTCTATCGACATAGGTCAGCGCCCCGTATCCTGAAACTTAGTCAGTCGCTCGGTGAGCGCACTTTTTAGTTTCGATGATGAACTGATTGAAACAACGTTACTGGCTGCCGGCCCAACGGGATCGGAATGACCCTTGCGCCATTCCGTGGCTGGGGAAGTATTCTGGTTAGCAACCCGCCTTGTTGCTTGATCGAGCTGAGCAGCCTTTTCCTGCCGCTGGTTTTCCCGCACACGTTCCCGCTTAACCTTGGCCTCAGTGCGACGGCCTTCAGCTTCGGCGCTTTTTCGGTTTTCGCGGGCGTCATCGACCTCGGCAAGCCTGGACATCCGTTGATCAGATACTGCTTGATGGTCCTCAGACTGGGTTTCAACCCGATTCAAACGATTCGCTTCGTTGCTCGCGATCAAGTCGGCGACGTAATACTCACGTACGACGATCACGTCTCGGGAGATATTCGAAATGGGATGAATCCCCTGAGCATCAACCAGAAGAATCTCGGAAAGATCATCTGGATCGACCTTCACCTCTACATGCCGTAGCTCGTTGTGCGCAAAGTTGTGATACAGACATGACTGCTCAATGTACTCACTATTGAAAAGCGCATCTTTGAGCAGTTCAACGCGGTTCCCGGTGTCAGGCCGGTGAAGTACCAGCCCGTTCCTCTGCACACTCGCCGTGTAGGTGGGTAGTAGATTCGAACGCAGATATAGTTCGTCCACCGGTCGCTTGCTGACGTACCCCTCTCTCTCTGCCCATCGATAGATTTCAATCCGGGTGGGGTTGTAAGACCGCCCGGCCATCGCACGCTTCATCTCGGTAGGTACTAGATGCGGTACTCGTTGTTTGGTGTTTGCCCAATGCATCCATTGCCACAACAAGCGTTCGTACCCAAACAAAGATAAGAGCGCATTGCGGATTGGCAACACCTCTCCGCGCTTCGGCTTCCTCCCGTAGGTTGTTCCGGGAAGTTTATGATCGATTCCCGCGTGCCGTGCGTGATGCCCGCCTTCTGACGGTGAGTTTCTGTCGGCTCGCCCGCTTTCGACAAACTCGATTGAGACTCGGACCTTCTTCGCGCATGCTTCCATACCAGCGATGGCGCGAAGCTCACCGTTGTCAGATAACAGGCGAGTAAATAGAAAACTCGAAAAATCATCGGGGGAAATGTCAGACAGACCAAGACGAGCCAGTACCTTCTCCTTGCCAAGGGCTGCCCGTAGGATCGTGAGATTGGCATCTGCAGTACTAGGTCCACCAATCACGTTATGTGCTCCACACCAAAGCCCCAGAAGGGCTTCTCTGACGAAGAGACCACGCGGCACACCGATTGGACTGGTACTGTCGAAGCATGCCACCAGGTTCACATCGATCGGCGAGGCATCGATCGATCCGACCTGCCCGATTGCATGAATTCCGTCCCGGGCCGATCCAACAAGCGGGCGGTAGTTCTTTGCCCACTCTCCCTCCCCCATAATCCGAACCAAAGCCGTCTCACGGTCTGAACTGTTCGGTCCATGGAAGAAGAACTCACGCTCGGTGGGACGCTGATTCGCCGGCAGGAGTAGCGGAAGCTGGCGGCCATTCTCGTTCTTGTAACCATCGCTGTAGAAGGTCGAACTGAAGGCAATGAACTGTTCCTTTTGTGACACTCCAGGCCGGGCGAACATGAAAAAGCCGTCACGTATGTTTTGACGATCCTGCTCATCACAGATCTTCCCTTCCAGCTCCTTATTGCCCACTTTTTTCGCCTGATTGGGAGCGCCTAATCGAATGCCGTTCCGTCCAAAGCGAACGCTCCCCTTCCCCCCTCTATTGGGCGTATTTGGCAGCAATGCATCCTTGTTCTGACCGAAGGCATAGTAGCGATGCAGTGCGTCATAAATCTGGTTGGCGCCAATCTTGGCTGCCTTTGCTCGAGCAGGAACCAACGCATCTAATTCCGCGATACTGGACACCAACTTGGCTTCTGCCATAACGATCAACGGTTCGATCAACCGCCATTTCGCCTCCCGCGCAACTACCTCGGGAGTGGCCCATTCTTCACCAATTTGCACCCACCGCTTTCGTGGACATGCAGCGAGTAGTTCCGCATCTGACTTTCCCCACCAGGGAGGAATGGGCAATGTCTCGGACTGGAGGGCTTTCCGTTCATCTAGCAACTCATGCAGCGTATCAAGGCGTACGTATCTGAACCCCTTAGCGTAGTAGCTTGGCTGCCTCTTACCAGTCTCCCTAGGTGGCGGGGGCTCCGGAATTTGTATTACGACGAGAGGATTGTCTAGTCCATCATTCGCCCCCAATTCATCCACGACACGATAGAGACCGCGGCAGACGGTACAGTTGTCCTCCTGCACTCTGAAAATGAAGCCAACCCCGACGTTCGTCATTTCGCACTCCCTTCAAATAGGGAGCCCCGTAATTTCTCCCTAAGGACGCGACCATTCCTACGCGCAGGATAGGAGGTTAGAAGCGGGACAGAAAGATCGATGTCAATCGCCTGAGTCCAGGCACAGTGACGAAAGACCATCCAGCCTTCCTCGAGAGACATCTTCTGGCTCTCGGACGCACGGGCCACCGCATCGGAGACGGACAGATGTGGCAGCGCTGCAAATTCGTATGAGAACTCATCAACGCATTCGGCGAGGTGCGGCACATCGCTCAGACTGGCACGCTCCATACACCATTCCAGCTGACCGGCCATCAAAATTGGGACGAACCGCGAACTCATGATGAGATACCGGATTCCCATGCGTTCTGCGTAGCGTCGCTCAAGTTCCAGGCGTTCTAGCGTTCGCCACTTCACCTCCTGATCCGGATCCTCAATCGGCTTACAGGAGATTGCTACCAGTTCGAACTCGTTACCGTTCCGTACGGTGACGAGAAAGTCGATGGTGGCAACATAGGGAATATCAGTACCAGGAAAGTAGCCGTGGTCGATCCCAGCTTCCGCTGCAATGTCAAAGAGGCCAGTACAGTAGCCTAGCTGCAGCCCATCAGTTCCCGGAGTTCCATACAGGGGATGAGGATGCGCAATTGGCCAAAGGGGGTACTGCTCCCGCAGATCATGAATCTGCAGCCATAGAAGCAAAAGTGCGATCTGGTACTCGCCGCGGGAAAAGAAATACCCAACTCGATGCAGCGGATGTAAGTGTGCTGCGACTTGATTGGACTCACGAGATGAGTTCTTCCGCCGGAGGGTAAGCCATGGCTGATAGTCAGCGCCGTGTCCCATCCCGTATCCCTGCTGGACGCGCTCATTGAGCTTGTCCCATGTCATTACGCGGCGACGCTTTTTTTGCGTCCCGGTTGGCGAATTGATGCTGGCCAGCCACCGCTGTAGCTTTTCATTCCTCGCAGGACTGTCGAGTTCAACATGCCGATGCTTATCGACCAACTCACCGATATCCCGCTGGATCTGCTCAGCAAGTTCCATTCGCACACCTCCGAACATCCGGTTCGTCTGCCCAGACTTTGTTCAACGTCTAAGTTCGGGCGTAACTAGGTCTTTACTTAGCCAAACAACTAGCGTCAAACGAGTCTGAGAACGAAATAGCGCTCCGACTTCGGCACCGCCCCCTCATGGGGCATCACACATTCCCCCCGAGGTCTTAGCAAGCACATGCAGGCAACTCCACTTAGGGCATTAATATGCGCCAAATGCATATATAATGCAAAACATACATTATTCGTCACACGCCTCAATGATCACCAACATTCCCGAGTTAATCCGAAAAGCCCGTGATCGCAGGAGTCAGGCTGAATTCGCCAAGTTTCTTGGCGTTTCTCAATCGACGCTCTGTCGCTACGAAAGCGGAGAGGTCAATCCCAGAGCCGAAGTCATTGAGCAATGTATGCACCTGGTGCATGGAAACGACGATGACCAGGGATCCTCCATTGAAGAACTCGTGGCCAAGGTCCGGGGACGGTTAGGGCGAGCGGATCAGGCGCCTTTACGGACGGCCCTCTCCAAACTGATCGACGGCCTTGCAGTCTGATTAACTGGCCTAGTGAGATTAAGGACTACTGCTTGTAGGAAGGAGCTGCTATGACAACTCAAACCAGTATCGAGTGGACTGAACAAACCTGGAATCCCACAACCGGGTGCACCAAAATATCTCCCGGATGCAAGCATTGCTACGCTGAAGTTATGGCTCGTCGGTTGCATGCCATGGGGGCGCCAGGCTATGAAAATGGCTTCAAGTTGGCCATCCTGCCGGAACGGCTGAAGCAACCGCTGCAACGGAAAAAGCCGACCGTCTACTTCGTCAATTCCATGAGCGACCTCTTCCACGAGGACATTCCGGATACGTTCCTAGACCAAGTCTTTGACGTCATCCGCAATACCCCTCAGCACACTTACCAGATTCTGACCAAGCGGGCTGAGCGCCTACCTCAGTACTTCAGGGAGCGGGGATGCCCGAGTAATGTGTGGCTTGGGGTTTCGGTGGAAGACCGGAAATATGGTGTTCCCCGTATCGATTACCTGCGGCAGGTAGAGGCAAGTATCCGCTTTTTGTCGGTGGAGCCTTTGCTGGAAGATATCGGCGAGATCGACCTGACAGGGATTCACTGGGTCATTGTTGGCGGTGAATCGGGGCATCATGCCCGGCCCATGCAAGAGGACTGGGTAACCAACGTCCAGGAACAGGCAGATGCCGCCGGTTCTGCCTTCTTCTTTAAACAGTGGGGAGGATGGGGCGCAGATGGCGTTAAGCGCCACAAGAAAGCAAATGGACGAGTCTTCAAGGGCCGTACCTGGGATGCTTACCCTTCGGCCCAGCAAGTGGCCTACTAGAAAAGTCGTCCTTGGCCCTCCACATTTGCTGCCGTCTCCCAGAATTTGTGCGGCAGTTCGTGCTTGGCGGCCATGAGGAGCCAGTAAAGCGGCTGGTTTTTCGTTCCGGTAATCAGTTTCATCTCCGTTGAAGGCCATACACCAAGATTGGCCACCAATTCTCTCCAGTAATCCACCACTTGTCGGCGAACCTCAAGTTGGGTGGTGGTAGTACACACTCCTTGGCGCCAGCCGGGTGCGAATGCATCAAAGGCAGAGTGTTCTGCAGATAGATTGATCGCCAGGTTGCGTTGAAGATCCATCGCACTTAAGTGGATCAGAAGATCAATCCGTTTGAGCCTCGACAGGGCCTGGATTACCCGAAAATCTAATGCCTCCAGATTGTAGGGGTCGATAAATGCAAAGTGGAGTGCATATCCGCTAACCGCCTTGACCATTAGGTCTGCTGCTTGTGCAGCACTAGCGTGTATCGGATGCACTGGAGCTCCGAGTGCTTTTAGGCGACTGGTGCAGGCCTTCAGCCGTTCTTCGTCTAAATCCGAGATATGGAGGGCAGTGAAGGGGGCGCCTCCCTCGACACTGGTCTTCCAGGCAGCCACGACACCGCCATCAATCCATTCACCGGTATCTCGAACTTTCGAGCGGCCCGTCCCGCAGAAAAGGTCGAAATAAACAGCACCTCCCTTTCGTTCGCCTATGTACTTCCGACGAGTGGCTCGGGAAATATCCAAGTATCGAGTAAGGTACTTGTGCTTGTCTTTGGCCCAGATCCCCACTTCGTCAGCAGGGAGTCCATCATCCCCAACAATCAGCCCCATAAGGCGCGCCTCAATTCATCCAAATATCATTATTGGAAACGATAGCGCCAATGACTTTAATAGGGCAATAGACCATGAATAAAACTTACACGCATATAAGAAGGCCTGGCTACTACTTCTATAGCCTTTAATGTTTATGGAAGCATTCCTGACAATTCTTATCAAAATGCTTTCATAAACGTAACGCCTGGGTCAGCGTTCTGTTGGTTTACGACTCCTAAGATGGCATCACGGTTGGACGCGATAGTCCGCCTCAATTAACTAGATGTCACAAGGAGAAAACCATGAAGACGAAGATTTCCCAACTGATGGCAATCGCTGCTATGAGTCTAGCGGCTGTCGGTACGACTTATGCCCACGAAGACTACTCCGAGGCAGGTGCCATTCATTGGCTTAGCCATGTTGCAGAAAGCACGGGAAGCCCGACGGCAAATCAGCAAGCAGCATTTGGATACGCCGCCACCAAAAGTGCCGATCGAGAAATCACTGTGGATAGCGGTACCAAGCACGTAAATGTCACTCGCCTGGAAACCGTCAAGATCAATGTCGGAGGCAAGACTGTTGTCTGGACCTTTGATACGTTGGGAACTGCCGCGTTTCCTCTTTCGAAAATCATGCCTGGCGCAGATGGCATTACGGTCTATGTAGCTGAAAATCCGAGCTATCAGGGGGGCTAATGCACTGACACCGGGATGACACAATTGTCACCTTGGTGACGGCATTTTGTCAGGATGAAACCCCTAGTATCGGAACTGCAGTACACCTAAATAAGGAGATAAAAATGCTGAAGAAAGCACTAATCATTGCCGCCCTGAGTACCGCATGTGTATCCGCCTTCGCCGTCGACGCCTCTCAAGTTGAGAAATCGATCGAGTTGAAAGATGGCTCTACTCTCTACATCTTCAAAGATGGGAAAATGAGCATGGAAGACAAGTTCGGTCGTGCCACGCGCATGAAGAAGGACACCGTAATGGAAACCAAAGACGGCCAGAAGATCATGATGCATGGTGACGAGGTCATGCGCCTTGATAATCTGTTGCACAGCGGGCATCGCGGTTAATCAATTTTGATGTCCATCTGAACGGCTCCCTTTGGGAGCCGTTTTCGCTTCATACATTCCTATAAATTCTGCCTAACATAGTTGCTCGGCAACTTAGGTCTTTATCGGATATATCCCGGCGTATTTAGGGATAAAAAGCCGAACGCTTCATTTCAAATTTTGCAGCATCTCCATCATGTGCTTGAAATGGCCGCTGACCCGATCCAAGGAGAATTCATACATCGTCGAATTCTCTGCAAACTTTGCTCGCTCAACATCCATCTCTACTGTATTCCCATCAGCTGCTGGTTGATAGGGAACATGATATTTGAGGGGAAAAGGAGGGGGCTGCTTGCTTCCAGATAAGTGACCTTGCACAGTATTTGCCAACGGGAGAGATGCTGAAGCTCCTCGGACGATCTCAGCAGCCTGCTCAATATCAATATCAACGGCCTTATAGCCAGGGGTGTCAGCATTCGCGATGTTCGACGCAATGAGTTGCTGCCGGTAAGCACGCACCCCTAGCATTTTTTGCTGAAAATCGTGACTGCCATGCCCCCCTTGTCCGATCGGGAAATGCGCGGAGTGCCCCGCAGCATTATTGGATAGCATTCCAGATGAGTGCCCAATTCCTTGGCTATTACCACTGGACCCAACTCCACCATGAGCAGCATGGGTGCTCATGGGACTACCTGCTTGTTGCGCAATCGCCTGGCTAAAAGCCCCAGAAAAGGTTCCGCCTTCAGCATTCCCCCCCCCATTCCCATGCCCCTCATGCCCGCCTTGAGTCGGAGACATAGAGGCATTGGCTACAGAAGGAATTGACGATGCCCCAGCCATGAGAGTGATAGTTTGTCGGTATCAGGGGGTTATCTATTTTCCAGAATCTTCTTTCGCCGAATATGCGGTTAGAACCTGGGAAATCCGATACTGATATTCAAAGCAATCGATGGAATGTGTCTTCCAATAATCAATCGCAGAACAACTAAAACCCACTAGCCATTTCCCAGGCCGGTCATAGTCAAGAATAGCCAGCTCTGCTGGCTGGCGCAGAAATTCTTTGGCCGTAGAGAGATGATTTGAGAGTGCTTTGGCTGCGTACTCTAGATTTAAAATAGCCAGTTGACCGGCAAAATCCAGATGAGACTCAACCTGGGCTCTAGCGCTACTGAATGGGGTCACCTCAGACATGATTTCTCCCTCTAACATAAAGGCTCATTGCCTCATAGGGAGAGTTTGCCTGGGGTAACCTGTCTCCCCCATAACGGGGAAATTACAAACCGGTCACGTTTCGGTCAGATTCCATAGCAGTTGCCTAGACGGGAGAAGCCCCCCCTCTATGCGGAGTCACCAGTCTCTTCAACCCGGATTATGGGAATCCACCTTGGAGTGTGCTCAGCATAATCGCGCCATGCCTCACCAAACATAGCTTGGCCAACTTGCTCTTCCCGATGAGCTAGTTTGACGTAGGTCGTCACGAGAAGAGGGAACAATAGAAGGGTAATAATTGTTGGCCACTGCAACAGAAACCCAAACATGATCAGAATAAAGGCTAGGTATTGTGGGTGCCGAATCCGCCGATATGGTCCCTCCGTCGCCAGCGTACTGCTCCTTTGTGCTTTGTAGAGAACTGGCCAGGCATTCGCTAGCAGTAGGAAGCCCCCAAGAATGAATACGGTCGATAGCAAATGGAAGGGGCCAAAGTGCGGGTTACTTTTCCAACCGAACAGCATTTCCGGTAAATGACCTGCATCATGAGATAGCCAGTCGATCCCAGGGAAATACTTCGTCAACCATCCAGACAGCAGATAAATGGTCAGCGGAAATCCATACATCTCGGTAAAGAGCGCAACCAGAAAGGCTGAAAACATCCCGAGCGTCCGCCAATCCTGTTTCGTTTGGGGCTTAAAAAAGCTGACAGCAAAAAAAATGAAGAAGGCGGAGTTCAGGAATACGAGAGTCCAAAGTCCGTAACCGGATTGACCATGGTTCATAGCCCAGTCTCCTTCTTTTCACCTTGCTCGTTGTGATGTTCGCCCCTCTGCCCATGGTGTTCGTGATGACCATGGTGCATAAACAGATGCATAAAGGGGCAAGCCAGCAACAGCAAGTAGGGTAGAACGCCAAATAAATGGGCCTGGTGTTCGGACAGCAGATAGAACAAACCGGCTGCAGCAAAGAACCACCATCCCCACCATATTTTCCGCCCATGTCGTGCATGAGCAGAGTCCTCCTTCGTCTTGCTTTCATTTCGCATTTCGCGGCTCCTTATCCTGGCGTCTTAGCTGGTATGGGCCGGAGGACGATTACAACATCCTCTACTAATTGGATGGGCCGCATTCTGAATTTCATTGTCTTCAGTAAAGCGCCATATTGCTCGCATCCAACCATGAAATCCGCTGCACAGAACGAGCCCAGTGCCAGCGCAGGTTTTCTCCAGCTGGGCCAAGGTGACCTGGAACAGGTCATATTCGACCAACAGAGCATCTCCATCCGGAATGGCTGACCTGACCCCTTCCATCCCAAGAAGAAAGCCGCAAACCATACGGATTGCCTCCGGAACAGGAGATATGAAATGCAGTCGGCGCTTCTTGAAGACAGGTGCCAAGCCAAGGCGGCTTTTGACAATACATTCGCCATACGCCCCGTCAGAGGAAGACTGGGATGCAGTTCTCATCGTGGTACTCCTTATGGCGTTCCCCAACCAATCAGTTAGTCGTTGTGAATGAGGATGGCCTTGATGGAATCCATTTCTCCAAAATTCTTCCAATGGGAACTCTTAGGATCTGCCGGCGGTTGCACCCTCGTACAGCCGTGGTTGCATTGGATCTGCCAGCGTCGCATCAAGACATTCCGACAGAAGCCAAAGCGTATTTCCTTGGGATCACTACCAACTGCATCAGCCAAAAGACGGCATGAACAGAGATTACCGTGCCCCGGATTTTCATATGGCGACATAGGGAAGACGAGCCGGGATACCCGGCCCATACCTTAGTGACTTACTTGCCGTCACGCGGATGAAAGTGCTGCTTCTTGGCAACCTTCTTCTGACCTTCAGCAGGAGTGGCTTCCTTTTGATCCTTTGCAGGAGCGGTAACGCCAGTCTTCTCCTCCATGTGGGAATGGGGCTTGGTCTTGGTAGCCGTTGCTTCGGGAGCCGTTACCTTGTCGGAGTCCGCAGCAGCAAAAGCGCCATTAGAAAACAGAGCAACAGCAGCAACCAGGGTCGCAGCAAGAGTAATTTTGGTTTTCATGACAATCTCCTTGAACAGTTGAGTTGGGATCACGTCCGGTTGCCCCCGGATGATTTCCATCTTGCACCGGAAAAACCGTCAAAACCATTAACGCATCATTACTTTTATGTAAGGTTTGCCGCCTTAATGCCACGTAGTCGTAAGGCATTACTCACCACGCTGAGAGATGAAAGGCTCATGGCCGCCGCAGCGATAATCGGGGACAAGACCAAGCCGAATGCTGGATAGAGAATCCCTGCCGCTACCGGCACCCCCAAAGCGTTGTACAAGAAGGCAAAGGCAAGGTTTTGCCGCATATTACCCACCGTAGCAGCCGATAGCAGGCGGGCACGGGCGATACCACGCAAATCACCTTTTACAAGAGTCACCTGGGCGCTGTTCATTGCCACGTCCGTACCGGTTCCCATGGCAATCCCAACATCAGCCTTGGCCAGGGCAGGCGCATCGTTTATGCCGTCTCCAGCCATGGCGACTACCCTTCCTTCCCTCTGCAGGCGTTCAACCAAGGCCAACTTGTCTGCTGGCTTCACTTCTCCATGGACTTCACTGATCCCCAACCGTTGCCCAACCGCCCGGGCGGTGGTTTCACCGTCACCGGTAGCCATTACCACCCGGAGGCCCGCTGCCCGTAGGACCGCGAGTGCTTCCGGGGTGCTGGCCTTGACCGGGTCAGATACCGCCAGAACTCCTTGTAGACGGCCATTGACCGCCAGGTACATGACACTGGCCCCTCCTTGGCGTAGCGTCTCTGCTTGCCCTGCCATGGGGGCTACCTCCACACCATCCTGGGACATCAGGACCGTATTGCCCAAAGCCAGCTGCTTGCCGGCGAGCATACCTCTCACGCCAATGCCGCTGGCGGACTCGAAACCCTCAACCTTTTCCAGGTTGAGACTCTGATCCCGGGCTGCTTGAACAATCGCAACAGCCAAGGGATGTTCGCTCCCCTGGTCAAGACTGGCAGCTAAACGTAATACCTCCTGTTGATCGACACCGGGGGCACCAATGGCACACTCAAACGTAGGCTTGCCTTCTGTGAGAGTGCCGGTCTTGTCCACGATCAGCGTATCGATCTCCCGGAGCCGCTCAATAGCCGCGGCATCTCGAAACAATACCCCCTGGGTAGCGGCCTTACCCGTTGCCACCATGATGGACATGGGTGTCGCCAGCCCCAGGGCACAGGGGCAGGCAATAATCAGCACGGAGACACCATTGATTAGCCCAAAGAGCCAACCCTTCTCTCCGCCGAAGAAGCCCCACCCAAAGAAGCTCAGAAGGGCAATAGCGACAACAACAATTACGAAATAGCCAGCCACCACATCGGCCATGCGCTGCATTGGGGCCTTGGAACGCTGGGCCTGGGCAACCATCTGGACAATCTGGGCCAGCATTGTTTCGGAGCCGATCTTTTCGGAGCGAATAATGAGGCTGCCAGAGGTATTCATTGTGGCACCAATCACCTTGTCCCCAGGCCGCTTGGTCACCGGGATCGGCTCACCCGTCAGCATGGATTCATCCACCGCACTGGAGCCCTCGGTAACCTCACCATCCACCGGGACTTTTTCTCCCGGGCGAACTCGCAGAGTATCCCCCACGTGGACATAATTAAGGGGGATGTCCTCTTCAGTCCCGTCAGCATTGATCCGACGCGCCGTTTTGGGCGCCAGCCCCAGCAAGGACTTGATCGCTGCAGAGGTTTGGGAGCGGGCCCGTAATTCCAGCATTTGCCCCAACAGCGTCAGGGAAATAATCACCGCCGCCGCCTCGAAATACACCCCGATCCGGCCGTGAGCTTCAAACGAGGCCGGGAACAGTCCCGGGGCCAAGGCTGCCACCACGCTGTAGGAAAAGGCGGCGCCGGTACCGATTCCGATAAGCGTCCACATGTTGGGGGTCCGGTGGACCAGGGACTGCCAGCAACGGATGAAGAAAGGGGCTCCCGCCCAGAAAACGATGGGAACGGACAACACCATTTCCGCCCAGGTCCGTAGCTGTGGTGCCAGGAATTCGAGTTGATGCCCCGCCATCGCCAGCATTACTACCAAGAGCGTTAGCGGTAGGCTGCCCCAGAAGCGAAACCGGAAATCCCGATACTCCGAATTGCCTTCCTCTGCCTCCAGTTCCGGAATGATCGGCTCCAAAGCCATACCGCACTTGGGACAGGTTCCAGGCCCCAGCTGACGAACCTCCGGATGCATTGGGCAGGTGTACTCAGCACCGGTGGGCGCCTTTTCCTCCTGGCGGGGATGCAGATACTGCCGCGGATCAGCATCGAATTTTGCCTTGCACTTGCCGCTACAGAACCGGTAGTGCGTCCCCCCAAAATCAGACGCATGGGGGGAATCCGGCTTTACGGTCATTCCACATACGGGATCAATGTCACTCATTTCAGCTCCTCCCCACGGCTGCTAGTCGGGTATGCGCAACCTAAACAGTTCCTCTGCAGATAAAGATCAGTGCTTATCTGGCGCCATCATGCGCTTCATCATTTCCATATGATGCTCATGGTTACCGCCCGCAGGCAGGCCTCCCGACATTTCGTCCATCATCGGGCAGCCCTCCATTCCTCCAACCATACCTTCTGCCGTCTGCATGCTCTCGTGGAGGGTATGCATGTATTCAGTCAGCAGTCGCTTACGCTCCTGGTCGTCTTTGGCCTTTGCGATTTTCTGGACCTGCAAGCGGAGTCTGATGACATCAGACTTAAGCGTATTGATTCCCCCACTTTGCTGGAGGGGCGCCGGAGCTGAAGCTGGGGTTTGAGGCTTTTCCGGATGATGTTCGTCATTGGCAAAGGCTGCAGACGACAATCCCAGACACAGACAGAGGATCGGAAGGGATATCCTGGTTCTCATGATATTTCTCCTAATGCGCTTAACTCTCTTTCCCATTCTTCAACCGCCACTGCTTAATCAGGGCGTAGATCGCGGGAATCACTGCCAGAGTGAGGATTGTCGAGGAAATCATTCCACCAACCATGGGGGCTGCAATACGGCTCATGACTTCCGAGCCGGTACCGGTACCCCACATGATGGGCAGGAGGCCCGCCATGATGGCCACCACGGTCATCATCTTCGGACGGACTCGCTCTACTGCACCCTCCATAATCGCTTCGTACAAGTCGCCCAGGCTGGGCTCCTGGCCAGATGCCCGACGCTTGGTCTTGAGTTCTTCCCAGGCATGGTCGAGGTAGATCAACATGACTACCCCGGTCTCCGCAGCCACGCCGGCCAGTGCGATAAAGCCAACCGCCACTGCAACCGACAGGTTGTAGCCCAGCAGCCACATGAGCCAGACCCCTCCCACCAGGGCAAACGGGACTGACAGCATCACAATGAGCGTTTCGGTCAGACGTTTGAAATTGAGGTAGAGCAACAGGAAGATGATGAGCAGGGTGACAGGCACCACAACCTTCATCTTCTCGATAGCCCGTTCCATGGATTCAAATTGGCCGCTCCAGGTGGCGTAATAGCCGGGAGGGAACTTCACCTTTTCAGCAACGGCCTTCTTGGCATCTGCAACATAACCACCGATGTCCCGATCACGGATATCCACAAATATGTAAGCGGAAAGCAGTGCGTTTTCTGTTCGGATACCTGGCGTTCCCTTGGCTACTTGGACCTTGGCCAGTTGCCCAAGCGGAATCATGGCTCCATCCGCAGTTGGCACGAGTACCTGCTGGGCAATTTGCTGCGGATCGGAACGCAACTCCCGGGGATAGCGAACAGTCACACCGAAGCGCTCCCGTCCTTCAACGGTAGTGGTGACCATTTCACCGCCCAAGGCTTGGCCAATCACATCCTGCAATTCCCCAACAGCCAGCCCATACCGGGCAAGCTGGGTACGGTCGGGCTCGATGTTTAGGTAATAGCCGCCAGTGATTCGTTCCGCAAAGGCCGAGGTTGTCCCGGGAACTTCTTTCACAACAGTTTCGATTTCTCGGGCAAGGCTCTCCATCTCACTCAAATCTTTACCAAAGACCTTGATGCCGATGGGCGTACGGATCCCCGTAGAGAGCATGTCGATCCGAGCCTTGATCGGCATCGTCCAGGCATTAGATACACCAGGGAACTGCAGAGCCTTGTCCATTTCGGCTATGAGCTTGTCAGTTGTCATGCCCTGGCGCCATTCAGACTCCGGCTTAAGGTTGATTACGGTCTCAAACATCTCTGTCGGCGCCGGATCAGTCGCGGTATTGGCGCGACCAGCCTTGCCGTAGACCGAGGCAACTTCCGGGAAACTCTTAATGATTTTGTTCTGGGTTTGGAGAAGCTCTGCCGCCTTAGTAATGGACATCCCTGGCAGGGAAGCCGGCATGTAGAGCAAGGTCCCTTCGTTCAGTGTGGGCATGAACTCTGAGCCCAATTTGGAAGCGGGATAGATTGAGATCAGCATCGCCACAATCGCAGCGATGATGGTGGCAGTCTTCCGACGCATCACCCACGCAATAATCGGCCGGTATCCCCAGATGAGGAATCGATTCACCGGGTTTTTAGCTTCCGGCATGATCTTGCCGCGGATAAACAGCATCATCAGGACCGGAACTAACGTGACCGACAGGAGAGCAGCACCGGCCATGGAGAAGGTTTTGGTATAGGCAAGCGGGGAAAACAGCCGTCCTTCCTGGGCCTCCAGCGTGAATACAGGGAGGAAGGAGACAGTGATGATCAACAGCGAGAAGAACAACGCCGGCCCCACCTCCTTGCAAGCGGCAATCATTGCTTCCACCCGCTCAGAATGGCTGTGATTTTCGGGCAGCCGCTCAATGTGCTTATGAGCGTTCTCAATCATGACGATGGCGGCATCAATCATCGCCCCAATGGCGATGGCAATCCCCCCAAGACTCATGAGGTTGGAGTTCATCCCTAACAAACGCATGGAGATGAAGGAAATCAGGACGCCTACAGGCAGCATCAGAATTGCCACCAGGGCGCTACGTAGGTGCAGTAGAAACACAACACACACCAGAGCCACGATGACGCTTTCTTCCGCCAGGGTATGCTTTAGCGTGTCAATCGCCCGATGAATGAGTTCGGAGCGGTCATAGACCGTCTCAATGGTTACCCCCTCAGGAAGACCGGAGGAAATCTCGCCGATCTTCTCCTTGAGGTTATGGATGACCTCTAGGGCATTCTGGCCATAACGAGCCATTGCAATGCCGGAGACAACCTCTCCCTCTCCATTCAGCTCGGTCAACCCGCGACGCTCATCGGGCGCCAATTCGACTCGGGCAATGTCCCGAATCATGACGGGGGTTCCGCCTTGGGCCTTAACAACCAGATTCTCAATGTCTGCGGTGCCACGGAGATATCCTTTGCCGCGGACCATGTATTCGGTTTCAGCCATCTCAACGACACGCCCCCCCACATCGCGATTGGAATCCCGAATAACCTGGGAGACTTTGGACAGGGGGATGCCGTAAGACCGTAGCTTTACCGGATCTACGGTAACTTGGTAGGTCTGGACAAAGCCTCCGATGGAGGCAACCTCAGCCACACCATGCGCTTTGGTCAGCTGGTAGCGCAGGTACCAGTCCTGCAGGGTACGGAGTTCTGCCAGGGTCTTGTTCTTTGCCAAGACGGCATACTGATAAACCCAACCAACACCGGTGGCATCCGGACCAATTTGGGGCGTAACACCCTTGGGCATCCGGCCGGCGGCAAAGTTGAGATATTCCAGGACCCTGGACCGGGCCCAGTAGATATCCGTTCCGTCCTCAAAGATGATGTAAACAAAGGAGGCGCCAAAGAACGAGAAGCCTCTAACCACCTTGGACTTCGGTACAGAGAGCATTGCCGAAGTTAGCGGATAGGTAACCTGATCCTCCACCACCTGGGGAGCCTGCCCGGGATACTCGGTATAGACAATAACCTGTACATCCGACAGGTCAGGCAGGGCATCAAGCGGTGTCCGTACGACAGCAACGACACCGGCAACAATGATGAATAGCGTGGCTAACAAGACCAGGAAGCGATTCCGCCCTGACCATTCAATGATTTTTGCCAACATCGCGCTGGGCTCCTTTTATTTTTCTCAGTGACCAGCGTGAGGATTGGCCTGGACTGGGACAGCGGCAACGGGGCTAATGGTGGTTACAACCCATTCTCCCGGACTGCGCTCCACAAACTCAAATTTGATGGGGGTCCCAGGTTTGAGGTCTTTGAGCAGAGATTGATTGGCCACCTTGAACTCCATCGTCATGGCAGGCCACTTCAGGCTCGGGATTGCCCCGTGGGCAAGCATCACGGTCCCTGCTTTAGCATCAAGGTCTTCAACCTTGCCCTCTGCCTTGTAGCCAACGCCTACAGGCTTATCTTGGCCTGCACCAGGAGAGGAGCTGCCATGGCCGGAATGACCGAATCCACCGACTACAGCCTTGAGGTTACTTTCCGCATCAATGAGGAAGTTGGCTGCAACAACAACCTGCTCACCCTCCCGAACTCCTTCGATTACCTCCACCCGGTTCTCACTCCGGGCACCAAGCTTTACGTCACGCGGCTCAAATCGACCTTCCTTCGCCTGGATCAGAACAATTTGCCGGGTACCACTATCAATTACGGCCGAGTTCGGGATAGTGACTACAGCACCCTTGGCAATAGTGGGGAGTTCTACCTGGGCAAACATGCCGGGCTTCAGCAGATTGCCAGGGTTGGGGAGTTCGAGCCGAACCGGAATGGTCCGTGTATCTGCCTTCAAGGTCGGATACACATAGGAAACGGTCCCTTCGAAGGTCTTTTCAGGGTAAGCGTTGATTTTTACTTTCGCTTTGGCACCGGACTTCACCCATCCAATATCTTGCTCAAAGACATCAGCAATCACCCAGACGGTGCCCAAATCAGTAATTTGGTAGAGCACATCCCCTGGAGCAAAGCGCATTCCCTGAACCGCCTTCTTTTCAGCCACAATGCCATTAACAGGAGAACGAAAAATCAGCGTACGTTTGGCATCGCCAGATTTGGTCAAGGATTTGACTTGTTCCTCAGAAATATCCCAATTTCGCAAGCGAGTCAGACTGGAGTCGGCTAACTGACGCATGCCAGACTGGGCAGCGTCATCAGCAGATTTCATGCTCTCTAGCCCTTGGGAAGCAATTGCGTACTCCCGCTGTGCCGAGACCAGTTCAGGGCTATAGACCTCAAACAGTGGTTGTCCCTTGCCAACCGCCTGTCCGGTCGCATTCACATAGAGGCGTTCGACATAGCCTTCATATTTTGGAGAAATAGCGTAAGTGCGGCGTTCATCGGGTTCGATTCTGCCAGCAGCCCGAACCACCTTATCAAGACTCTCAAGGGTCGCCGCTTCGGTTCGAACACCCAGCTTCTGAATCTTTTCCGTGCTGATCTTGATCTGGTTTGCTGAGGCCGGCTCGTCGTCCTGCTCCCCCTCATATACCGGGATGTAGTCCATCCCCATGGGATCCTTTTTTGGTACCTGGGAGGTATCCGGCAAACCCATCGGATTGCGGTAATAGAGAATCTTCCGCTCTGCCTTCCCAGAGTCAGTGGGGCTAGCCACGGTGTCGTGGGCATGGGGAGCATTTCCACTATTCTGTCCTGCCCAATACCCACCACCTGCAGCCAGAACAGCAACTACGGCAACTGAAATGACTCCCTTGTTCATAGTTCTTCTCCGAGAATACGTTCTACCTCAGCCAGACGTACTTGAGCCTCGGCACGGGACTTAATCTGGTTGAGTTTGGCCTGTCTGATTTGGCGCTGGGCATCCAGCAACGTGGTGAAATCCACCTTGCCAGTCTCATAACCAGCGAGGGCGGCCTTAAATGTCAATTCAGCCTGTGGCAGTAGGTTGTCTGTCGACAAACGCTCCGTCCGTACCGCAGCCTCCAGCGCTGCCAAACTCTCAGAAAGATCCGAGAGCAGTTGGTTAGCAGTTGCTTCGCGTCGGGCACGACTAGCCGAAACCATTGCTTCTGCCTCACGCTCCTGGGCACGGCGGCTGGCTTGTTGTAATGGGATATTGATTTCGAACATCAAATCCCATTGCTTCACATCATTTCCCATCTGGTTGGGAACAAGACCCAGGGTGAAATCGGGATATCGATTTTTGTAAGCCAGATCTCGGCTCTTCTCGGCGGCTTTGATGCGATGCCCTTCAGCCGAGAGCATCGGGTTCTTGGCCTCGGCCCGCTCTACTAGACTGGCGTAATCCAATTTGGCCGGCGGAGGCAAAGGGCGCAGGATTTCGGGAGATGCCAGGGACGCCGATGCCGGCCGTCCGAGCAGAGCATTCATCCGGGTAGTAAGGTGGTGATGCTCAGTTTCCAGGGCAATGAGTTCATTGCGCATTGCAGTTTGCTCAACCTGAGCACGAATAACATCCTGCTGGGCAGCCAATCCGTTTGCGTAGCGAACTCGAGCTATGCGCTCCAAGCGAACCATAAGATCCAATATTTCTTGGGTCAGGGTTTCATTGCGAGCTAGATAGTACAGTTGGGCATAGGTCGTCTTGATTTTGGCAGAAACCTCGCTCCAGACCCCGTAAGCACGCCCTTTGGCCCCAGCAGCCTCTAGTTCTGCAATTTCACGTTTGAGATCGCGTTTGCCGAACCACGGAACATCCTGCATCAGGGTATAACGAGCCGTACCAACACGGTTGGGGGCAAGCGTTGGGCTCTGAGCCCCCCCCTTTGTGATATCCATCAACTCGGTACGCAGCCGGGGGTCGGGCAAGGCGCCTGCCGGAACTATCCGCTCTGCTGCGGCATCGGCTTCGTAGCGCATGCTGGCAAATTCAGGATTGTTCTCCCGAGCAATCGAGAGAAGGCTCTCCACCGTGCTGCCCGGTTGAACCTGGGCTCCGGCACTTATGCTCCAGGCTGCAATAAGCGCGGCGCACAGGATGTTGCGCGAGGTTTTTATTGATTTCATGTTTGGACCCTCGTGGAAGTTTCCGATTACACCGCGCTCAAACTAGAGTCACCTAGTTTTGAGGCTCCAGGCGAACGATGGTCATCGCACCATCAATGTTTTCTGAGGCAAAGCGGATTTTCTGCCCTTCCTTCACCTTGCCAAGCCAAGATGCATCTTTGACCAGGAACGCCATAGTCATAGGAGGCATTCCATTCGGCAAAGCACCATGCGATACCGTCAGTTTTCCACCTGCCTTATCCACCTTTTTGACGATGCCATCAATCAGGGCAGATTGAGTGGCTTCCATGTGCATTCCACCGTGGCTGCCATGATCATCATGGCCAGATGCTGCCATACCAATAGCGGGCCCCAGCAGAGCAACGGCAACAAACGGAACAATCATCTTTTTCATGTCAATCTCCTAATTATGAACTCAGTGCTTGGCAAAAACCTTGTAGCTACCGTCAGGCATGACGAGTAGGGTGTCATACGGCTGCGGGTGATTAGTCTCCATACCCGGAGAGCCTTGGGGCATCCCGGGGACAGCAAGGCCGATGGCTTTGGGCTTTTCTTTAAGAAGGCGCTGAACATCTGCAGCAGGAACATGGCCCTCAATGGCATAGCCGCCAACTTTGGCGGTATGACAGGACCCAAACTTTTCGGGCATTCCGGTTGCCTTGCGTGCAGCAGGAACGTCGGTCACATTCTGGGTTGTTACATCGAATCCTGCCTTACGCATGTGTTCAACCCACTCCTTGCAGCAACCGCAGTAAGGACTCTTGAAGACTTCGACATGAGTAGAGGTTTGCGCGTAAGCAGCACCGGAAGCCGCCACAGCGGCGACCATTAGCAACTGCCGAAATGTCATTTGTAGGGTCATAACTGTCTAGCTCCTGCGTTGTAAGTCCCCAGTTTGAGGACTCGTCCCCTACAGTTGGCTGACTCGCGGATTACATTTTTGTAATCAATGGCTATGTACGTGGCCTGGACTGTGTTCATCTACCGAATGGTGGCTGGGACCACCACTGGCACCATGGGCATCCGGAATTCCAGAATGAGAATGGCCGTTGCTGGCACTCACCAGTTGCTGGTAACTATCGGTAGATTGCGTGGGGAGGACATTCAGGAAAGCAACCAAATCCCAAATAGCTGCATCATCCATCCCTCCTTTTGCCCAGGCAGGCATGCCGGAGGCCTTGATGCCATGTTTGATGATCCAGAAGTCCCGGGCGTCAGAACTCGGGTCATGGGCGTTTTCTCGCACTACCGATAGATTGGGCGGAGTGGGATATAGCCCTTGGCGGATTTCGCTATTTCCAGCACTGGGGGATAGATGGCAGTCGACGCACATGGCCTCGTAATTCCCCGCACCACGGCGGACTCGTTCAGGAGAGCCTAGATCCGCAGGAACATCTACTCCTTTAACCTCTCGGCTTATGGAACGCTCTCTTGCATAAGTGATGAGAGATGTCACTAACTCAGAATGGGGCTCATCCGCGGCAAAGGAGGGAAACCCCATGCTGATGGATGCTCCGACCACGCTTACAAATACTGCAGCTACGCCTACGACGGTAAGAAAGGGCTTTTGCATTGGAATGCGGTTATTTAGGAGTAACCAGGATTCTGGTAGATGCCGCATAACGAGGGACTGACATCAACATTACATTTATGTAATGCGGATGCTTTCTGGGTGATTTCAGCCTCACAATGCACCTATTCGACCTTCAGGAGAGTGATGTGAAGATACTGGTCGTAGAAGACGAACCCAAAACAGGTGACTATCTGCATAAGGGGCTCTCAGAAGCCGGGTTTGTAGTGGACCTAGCTCGGGATGGGTTCGATGGACTACATCTGGCCCTAACTGAAGCCTATGACTTGGCCATTCTCGACGTAATGCTTCCCGGTATTGATGGATGGCAGGTATTGCAAGGAATCCGTAAGGCCGGCAAGGAAATCCCCGTACTTTTCCTTACTGCTCGCGACTCGGTGGATGACCGGGTCAAAGGCCTAGAACTGGGGGCGGATGATTACCTCGTAAAACCCTTCGCTTTTGCAGAACTGCTCGCAAGAGTTAGAACGCTTTTGCGCCGTGGTACAAAGGCCCGCGAGGATGATGTTTTGCGAATTGCAGATCTGGAACTGGATCTTCGCCGGCGTCGGGTCACTCGTGGAGGGAGAAAGATCGACCTGACATCCAAGGAATTTTCCTTACTGGAACTTTTGCTACGCCGACGTGGCGAGGTGCTGCCCCGATCCCTCATCGCATCCCAGGTCTGGGATATGAATTTCGACAGCGACACCAATATTATTGAGGTCGCCATTCGTCGCTTGCGGTCCAAAGTGGACGACGGATTCGAGCTAAAGCTGATCCGGACAGCACGAGGCATGGGGTATGTGCTGGAGGATGGGGAATGAAGCCCTTAGGCAAGAAGTCTATAACGCTTCGGCTAACACTACTTTTTACTGTTGTTTCCGCCCTGGTGCTGACAACACTTGGGCTAGCGGTTGGTGCTCTGGTTGAGCGCCACTTTGAAGAAATGGACACAGAACTGTTGGTGGGGAAGTTCGAGCTCGTCGGCCATGCTCTATGGGAGCACAGTCAGAGTGCCTTGAGTGACCGACTGGACGCAGCACTGGTTGGGCATCACGGACTGGCAGTAGCTATTTGGGATGCTTCCGGCAAGCCGATTTATTCCCATGGCAGTGTTGATTTTCCATCGATCATGAAGGTGCCAGGCACTGACCTTAGAACTCACCCTAAGCTCTGGCGAAATGAAGATGGGCAGCTTTTTCGAGGCATATCCGGCACTGTTACTGGAGGTGCCATCGTTGCAGTCTCCACTGAATTGCAAGTCCATGAACATTTCATGCACTCTTTCAATAAGACGTTCTGGGGTTTAGTCGCCTTGGCCGCGATAGCTAGTGGTCTATTCGGCTGGCTGGCTGCCAGAGGGGGGCTTTCCCCCTTACGGGAAATATGCCGCGATACTGCGGGGATTACGGCCGACCACTTAGACCGCCGGCTGACTGCAGAAGACTTCCCCATCGAACTTGCGGAAGTAGCTAGGACGCTAAATGAAATGCTCGGTCGCCTTGAGGCGTCCTTCCGTCGACTCTCCGAATTTTCCTCTGACCTTGCACACGAGTTGCGCACACCAGTTAGTAACCTCCTTACCCAGACACAAGTCACACTATCGAAAACTCGCACTGCCGAGGAATATCGAGAGGTATTGGTATCGAACTCCGAAGAATTCGAGCGGCTTTCCCGAACCATCGCAGATATGTTGTTTCTGGCTAAAGCTGAAAACGATCTAGTTGTGCCGGAACTTGGGCCGCTGAACTTGCGTGAGGAAACCGATGACTTACTGGAGTTTTATGAAGCTCTGGCGGATGAAAGGGGCGTAACCCTATCCATCAAAGGAGAGGCTTCCGTAGCAGGTGATAGGTTGATGCTCCGGCGAGCTATTGGCAACTTGCTATCCAATGCTTTCCGACACACCCCTAGGAGTGGCGTCATTGCCGTGTTGCTAACAAACGTCGATGGAATGGCAACTATCAGCATTAGCAATACAGGCCAAACTATCTCTCCGGAGCATCTTCCTCGATTATTTGACCGCTTTTATCGGGCCGATCCGTCAAGGCAACGGGACTCCGAAGGAGCGGGCTTAGGCCTCGCTATTACGCGATCTATCCTGCGCGCCCACGGAGGCAATGCGACGGTGCGCTCTGAGGATGGATTGACAACCTTTGAACTACGGCTGCCATCTATTCAGCAGTAAGCAGCCTGCCACTACTTAAGCATTCTCGACCCTGAGGGGCATATAGCCAGCTTCAGAAATTGCACCTTCCACCTCTTCAACACTAACGCTTACTGATTCAATAGATATCAGATGCTGTTCCAGAGTGATTGTGATCTTGGCATGTTTGTCCAGATCCCGAAGCGCCTGGGTGAGCTTGCTGACGCAATGGCCACAGGTCATGTCATCAACTTTGAAGGTAATCACGGTTTTCTCCTTTCATTTTTTGGGAAGTTACCCTGACCACTTTCTTCCTTCCTACAGGGGGAAGGTCAACTCCGTGATGTCGCTATTTGGATGAAGTCGATTTTTTTAGTTTGAACCGTTGACCTTCCCACCATGGGAATCTTCAGCATAGGCGCTATAACGCTTCTGGAGAGTTCCATGTCTGCCTTTACTTCAACTATTCGCACTACGAACCACACCCTTTTAGTCGACGGGATGAGTTGTGCCTCCTGTGTCGCCCGGGTGGAGAAAGCCCTTTTAAAGGTGCCTGGAGTGCAAGAGGCTTCAATAAATTTGGCCTCTGAAAAGGCGACGGTGATCACGTTGCCCGACGTATCGTTTGCCACGCTTGCCGCAGCCATTGGGAAAGCCGGGTATGCCGCCAGCCCCGAGACAGCTGGAGAAGTTCCCGCTGTGAAGCGACGTTTTCCGGAATGGTGGCCGGTCGCAGTTAGTATCGTCCTTACACTTCCGCTACTTGCACCGATGCTGCTTGAGCTCCTGGGGAAGGAATGGATGTTGGATGGCTGGTGGCAACTTGCCTTGGCAACCCCCGTTCAGTTCTGGCTGGGCTTACGGTTTTACCGGGCCGGGTGGAAGGCAGTTCGGGCCCGTGCCGGCAATATGGACCTATTGGTGGCCCTGGGAACTTCTGCTGCCTATGGCTTATCGGTGTATCTGCTTTGGAGAAATGCAGATACCAGAATGCCCCATCTTTATTTTGAGGCATCTGCGGCTGTCATCACTTTGGTGCTTCTGGGGAAATGGCTGGAAGCACGAGCCAAGCGACAAACTACCGACGCTATAAGGTCCCTTAACGCACTTCGCCCAACGGTGGCTCGCGTCCTGATAGAAGGGCAGGAAGTCTCTATTCCTGTCCAGCAAGTTGCAATCGGAGACAAGGTGGTGGTACGGCCAGGAGAGCGGATCCCAGTGGATGGGACTGTCATCAATGGACAAAGCCACGTCGATGAAGCTCTGATTACCGGAGAAAGCCTCCCTATCGCGAAGGCTCCTGGTGATCAGGTGACAGGCGGATCGGTGAATGGTGAAGGATTAATGGTTCTGCGAACCATCGCCATCGGTACAGAAACCACTCTAGCCCGCATCATCCGGATGGTGGAATCTGCGCAAGCAGCCAAAGCTCCGATTCAGCGTATCGTTGATCGAATCAGCGCTGTCTTCGTACCAGTAGTCCTTTCCATCGCCATACTGACATTTATCGTTTGGGTGCTACTCCTGGCGGACTGGGAGGTCGCATTGATCAATGCGGTAACAGTCTTAGTGATTGCCTGTCCATGCGCCCTTGGCCTTGCCACCCCTACCTCAATAATGGCGGGTACCGGTGTGGCGGCCCGACATGGCATCCTGATCAAAGACGCTGAAGCACTCGAAATTGCCCACTCGGTGACAGCCGTTGCTTTTGATAAGACGGGAACATTGACGGAGGGAAAGCCAATGCTGGTCGCTGTCGAGGCTGTTGAAGGCATGGACAAGAACAACATCCTTCAGTTGTCGGCTGCGCTGCAAAAGACCAGTGACCACCCCTTGGCCCATGCTGTCCTGGAAATGGCCAAATCACAACAACTAGCAGTACCCGACACGGTGAATGCCAAAGCCCTTCCTGGACGTGGAGTGCAAGGAGTAGTTGGTGGGGAAATCCTGATGCTGGGTAGCACCCGACTAATGTTGGAGTCTGGAACAGCCCCCGCTCGACTACTGGAACGTGCGGCTGCCCTTGAAAAGCAAGGGCGAACTATCTCCTGGCTACTTCGTAGCCGCGGAAATGAAACAGAGACATTGGGCCTTCTAGCTTTTGGTGATGCTGTGAAAGGTGCTTCTTACCAAGCGGTGGCCAACTTGCATAAGCTAGGCATCAAAACAGTGATGTTGACTGGGGATAATCAGGGAAGCGCCAACGCCGTTGCCGAGAATCTGGGTATTGATGAAGTCTGGGCTGGATTGTTGCCAGAGGATAAGGCCTCAATCATTCAGGACCTCCGTGACCGTGGATACGTTGTGGCAATGGTTGGAGATGGACTGAA
The DNA here is from genome assembly GCF_058809525.1 of Azospira sp. MPR-LB4. Classification (NCBI taxonomy): domain Bacteria; kingdom Pseudomonadati; phylum Pseudomonadota; class Betaproteobacteria; order Rhodocyclales; family Rhodocyclaceae; genus Azospira; species Azospira sp. MPR-LB4. Next base: position 2,605,569 of record NZ_CM179521.1, on the reverse strand, counting down.
CGATGCTCCCAGTTTGGTCGCCGCTGATGTTGGGCTCAGCATGTCCACTGGGACCGATGTGGCGATGCAGGCAGCCGGAATCACCTTAATGCGAGGAGACCCCCGCCTGGTTGCCGATTCTCTCGATGTTTCTCGCCGCACTTACGGAAAAATCAAACAGGGTCTTTTTTGGGCTTTTGCTTACAACATCCTCGGTATTCCCCTCGCAGCTGCCGGAATGCTAAGTCCTGTTGTTGCAGGGGCAGCGATGGCATTCAGTAGTGTTAGCGTAGTAATGAATGCGCTATTACTTCGCCGCTGGCGTAGCGCCAGTGATATCAGACATCCTGATTGAATCTAGCCAGGGAGCTAAAATGAATATTGGAGAGGTAGCAAAGGCCGCCGGCATCTCGACCAAGATGATTCGTCATTATGAGAGTGTAGGGTTGTTGCCACCGGCCAGTAGGACTGCGGCGGGCTACCGCCAATACGGATTAGCTGACATCCGGACCCTGCAGTTTATTCGTCGATCTCGAGATCTCGGATTCTCCATTGATGAAATTCGGAATTTGCTAAGTCTTTGGCAGAACCGAGACCGTACCAGCCGCGAGGTAAAAGCCCTGGCCAAGGAGCATCTAGACGAGCTCGAAAATAAGCTCCAAGAGCTTCTTGCAATGAAAAAGGCGCTCCAGCATCTAGTCAGTTGTTGCCAAGGAAATCACCGGCCCGATTGCCCCATCCTGGAAGAACTGGCTGGCGATAGTAACCATCTTTCCATGACGGGTCTTAGTCTATCGCCGTAGCTTCAGAACGATTGAGGGAAATGCGCTGAGCCAAGGAATTGGTCAAATGCATGGAACTACGCCTAGGTAATTAGGGGAATGAGGCGTTCTGATTGCCTTTTGTACTAGCAAAAGTAATTCCGCCCTTTCATAATGCTTCGTCATGAAGCAACTTCTCCTGCCCATAGCGCAAGCCTATAAGGCTGACCCCGAGTCTGTTTACAACACTTGGTTTGTTAGTAGTGAAGATCGCCTCAAAGCGTTTCGAAGCATCCGGCGCGGTGTTGGTACGGTTGTCGAAGACATCAAGCAGAAGCGTTTCCCCAACGACTTCAAAGGATCATCGCTGGAATTTGTGCTGAGCTGTATTGCTGAGCAAAAGCAGGTGTTTGAAGGGGCGGCCCATCCCTTCTATTGGAAGCCTAAGCTTCGCATCCCGGATATCTACGAGAACGATGAAAATAAGGGGGCGTTCGGGGAATTTCTCTTCGCCTGCCTGGAAACCGCCGACATCCGGATTCTGGAAAGGGAAGTTTTGAAGCTTGCCGGCCGCAGCATCAAGGGCCTGGGGCCAGCGGTCGCCAATATCCTCTACTTTCTTCATCCCACACTGTTTCCGCCATTTAATACGGCGATGCTCAACGGTTTCAATGCCCTCTTTCAGGCCAAGAAGAAGTTAGGGTCTTGGGACAGCTACCTGGAAATGCGCGAGACGATCATCGAAGCCAATTCGACGCTTGGAACACTTTCCAAGGATCTTGGCGCGTTCAGTGGCATGTTGTTTGAGATCGGGGTAGGACGCTTGGCCCCCGATTCTAATGGCCAGCAGACTTTGGCTGCGGAGCAGGAAAAACTGGAGAAAAGTCGCCGCAAACGGCACGCACAGGTTGAACAGGATGTTGTGGAGGAACGGCTGCACACCAAGGTTCAGCACCAACTTTCTGAACTAGGGCGTACCCTGGGATATGACGTCTTGGTCGCACGCAATGACCGTAGTGCGCAATACCAAGGCCGCCCGCTGGGATTCCACTGCCTAGAGCACCTTCCAGACTTGGGATTGTCTCCGGAGGTGCACGCTACGGCGGAACTGATCGATGTCCTTTGGCTGTACAAGGGGAAGGCGCAGATTGCCGCCGCCTTTGAGGTTGAAAAAAGTACCTCCATCTATTCCGGAATATTGCGCCTCACCGATATGGCCCTTTCCATTCCGGGAAAGGAGGAACATCTTTATCTAGTGGCGCCAGCGGCCCGCGAGCGGGAGATTGTTGATCAACTGAAACGCCCGATGTTCCAGCGACCTGATGAGTTTTCCTTGGGATACATCCTTTTTGAAGAGCTCGATCGGCATTTTGAGTCCCTCTGCAAACTTGGCGATAACCATCATATCCTAGACAAGTTGGCCTGCCGCTGTTGCGTTTGAGCCGTCCAGTGGGGAATCCGGATACGCCTGACCAAGTGCAGTCTAGCCCCCAACATTCCACATCGTGGTCATCGGGCATACGTGCCAGTAAGCGAACGATCTCTCGACATAACTGCCACATGACCCCTTCCGGCTTTGTAGCCACATCATCGAAGCAATAATGCACTCATCACACATAAAGCAGCCGGAGCTAGTGAAGTAACGCAACCATAGTAGCCACATTGAAGCCTTTCACTCGGGGCGATATCGATTGAGCTATGGCAACCAAATGAAAAAGAGGCCACGCAATTGCGGGGCCTCTTTTCCATTGTTGTCCGGCCGACTTTATTTACTACCATCAGCTCATTTTTGCAGCAAAACGGCTATCTCCTTGTTTTTATTTAGTTTCAAGATTCTCCATTTCATTTCAAGAAACTATTGTCCGGAAACAGAAAGCGTGAATTACCAGAGGGTTTCCCGCTCGGCGGAGGCGGTGATCTTGTGGATGGAAAGGTCGGCGCCGTTGTATTCATCCTCCTGGTCCAGGCGGATGCCCACCAGCTGCTTGATGACGCCATAGACCAGGCCGCCGCCCACCAGGGCGATGACGATGGCCAGGCCGGTCATGAGCAGCTGGGACAGGAAGGAAACGCCGCCGGCGCCACCCAGGGCCTCCAGCCCGAAGATGCCGGCGGCGATGCCGCCCCAGGCGCCGCACAGGCCGTGCAGGGGCCAAACGCCGAGCACGTCGTCGATCTTCCAGCGGTTCTGGGTCAGGGTGAACATGACAACGAAAAGGGCACCGGCAACGCCGCCGGTGACCAGGGCACCAAGGGGGTGCATCAGGTCGGAGCCGGCGCAGACGGCCACCAGGCCGGCCAGGGGGCCGTTATGCACGAAGCCCGGGTCATTCTTGCCCAGCACCAGGGCCGCCAGGGTGCCGCCCACCATGGCCATGAGGGAGTTGAGGGCCACCAGGCCGGAAATCTTGTCCAGGCTCTGGGCGCTCATAACGTTGAAGCCGAACCAGCCGACGATGAGGATCCAGGCGCCCAGGGCCAGGAAGGGAATGGAGGACGGCGGATGGGCGCCGGCTATGCCGCCATCCTTGTGGTAGCGGCCGCGGCGGGCGCCGAGCAGGAGTACGGCGGGCAGGGCGATCCAGCCGCCCATGGCATGCACCACCACGGAGCCGGCGAAATCGTGGAACTCGGCGCCGAAGCTGGCCAGCAGCCATTCCTGGATGCCGAAGGCGTGGTTCCAGGCGATGCCTTCGAAGAAGGGATAGACGAAGCCCACCAGGCAGAAGGTGGCGGCCAGCTGGGGATTGAAGCGGGCCCGCTCGGCGATGCCGCCGGAGATGATGGCCGGGATGGCGGCGGCGAAAGTGAGCAGGAAGAAGAACTTGGTCAGGTCGTGGCCGCTGTTCTGCATCAGCGCCTGGGCGTCCTGGAAGAAATGCACGCCGTAGGCGATGCCGTAGCCGACGAAGAAGTAGGCCAGGGTGGACACGGCGAAGTCGGAAAGGATCTTAACCAGGGCATTGACCTGGTTCTTGCGGCGCACGGTGCCCAGTTCGAGGAAGGCAAAACCGGCGTGCATGGCGAGCACCATAATGGCGCCCAAGAGAACGAAAAGGGTGTCCGAGGCGGACTTGTAAGCTTCCATGGTGCCTCCAGCAAAAAGTTGGCACCACAAAAGCAAGCCCCGTTCCAGGGGCTTAGCACTGTTAAATCATTACCTTAGCCATAGGCGCCCGGCAGGTACGCACCGGCATTGTGCGTATTGCACCGGACATGCTGCCTATTGGTGCATTTTGCACCGTACCGGGGCGCCCGCCGTCCGGCCCCTTAGCGGGGTCCCAGACCGGGTGGCAGCAGCACCCACATCTGCCCCGTCTGCTTCATCCGCCCGGCCAGGGCGCCGGCCTCGGCGCCGTAGCCCCAGAAGTAGTCGGCCCGCACCACGCCCTTGATGGCGCCGCCCGTGTCTTGGGCCAGCACCAGGCGGCGCAGGGGTTTGCTGCTGTTGGGATGGCTCGCCGCCAGGAACACCGGTGCCCCCAGGGGCGTGCTGCGGGGATCGATGGCGATGCTGCGCTCCGGAGTCAGGGGCACGCCCAGGGCGCCGATGGGGCCTTCGCTGGCGGGCAGGTCCAGCTCCCGGAAAAAGACGTAGCTGGGATTGGCGTTGAGCAGGTCGTTGACCTTGGCCGGATTGGCCCGGGCCCAGGCCTGGATACCCTGCATGGAAGCCTGCTCCGGTTTCAGCTCGCCCCGCTCGATCAGCACCCGGCCGATGGACTGGTAGGGGTGGCCGTTCTGGTCGGCGTAACCGAGGCGAACGATGCTGCCGTCGGGCAGCCGGACCCGACCGGAGCCCTGGATCTGCAGGAAGAACAGCTCGATGGGATCGTCCACCCACAGCAGGGTGCGGGCCTTGAGGCTATCCTCCCTGGCCATCAGTTCGGCCCGGGACCAGTAGGGCACCACCTTGTTGCCCAGCAGGCGGCCCCGCAGGCGGTAGTTCTTGAGGTCCGGATACAGCTCGGAGAGGTCGATGGTGAGCAGATCGTCCGGCACCCCCAGCACGGCATAGCGGCCGGGACCGGTGGGCTTGCGGCTGCCTTTGAGCAGGGGCTCGTAATAGCCGGTGATCATGCCCTCGACGGTGCCTTCCGGATTGGTCAGCAGATAGGGCTGGAAGCGGGATTCGAAGAAGCGCCGCAGGCTGCCGTTGTCCGGCTTGCTCCCCAGGGTCTGGGCTTCATCGCAGGCGGGACGCCACAGGGGCCATTCCTTCTTGCCCACCAGGCCCTTGCAGGATTGCAGGAAGGCCGGCCAGGCTGCGCCCAGATCGTCCTCGCCCCAGCCGGGCAGGTCTTCCCAGCGGGCCGGCTGCAGGGGCTTGGCGGCGGGGGGCGGCGGCAGCTGGGCGCCGGCGGGCGGACACACCGGGGCGGCGCCGGGCGCCGGGCAGACGGGACAGGCCGGGCAGGCGCCGGCGGCGGTGGCCGCCGGCCGGGGCGCCGTGGCGCAGCCGGCCAGGAGGGCCAGGCTGGCGGCAAGCAGGAGCAGGCGGCGGGGCATTTGGCTTATGGGCATGATTGGGCTAAGGTCCGGACTTTTCCCCAGTATACCGGTAGCCCCATGCCCTCACCTGCCAAGACGCCCCGTACGGCAGCCGCCGTGGCCGATCCCCTGGAACGCCTGGTGCGCTTCCTCGACACGGCCGAAGCCCTGCTCGCCCGCCTCGAGCCCCTGCTGCCCGAAGCCCTGCCCCAGCCCGACTGGAAAGCCCCGGCCTACCGCTGGCGGCGCAAGAACGGCCGCGGCTTCCTGCAGGCCGTGGCCCAGCCCCACCCGATCCGTCTCAAGGACCTGCAGGACATCGACGACCAGAAGCAGCGCATCGTCGCCAACACCCGTCAGTTCCTCGCCGGCCGCCCGGCCAACAACGTGCTGCTGACCGGCACCCGGGGCTGCGGCAAGTCCTCCCTGGTGAAGGCCCTGCTCAACGAATACGCCAAGAAGGGCCTGCGCCTGATCGAGGTGGACAAGTCGGACCTGGTGGACCTGCCGGACATCGTGGATATGGTGGCGGGCCGCCCCGAGCATTTCATCATCTTCAGCGACGACCTCTCCTTCGAGGCCGGCGAGGACGGCTACAAGGCCCTGAAGTCGGTGCTGGACGGTTCCGTCACCAGCGTCCCGGACAACGTGCTGATCTACGCCACCTCCAACCGTCGCCACCTGATGCCCGAGTACCACGCGGAGAACCTGGAGACGAGCAAGGTGGGCGACGAAATCCACCCGGGGGAGGCCATCGAGGAAAAGATCTCCCTCTCCGAACGCTTCGGCCTGTGGATTTCCTTCTACCCCTTCAGCCAGGACGACTACCTCAACATCACCGCCCACTGGCTGGCCCACTTCGGCTGCGCCGCAGCGGCGCGCGAGAGCTGGGAGCGGGATGCCCTCAACTGGGCCCTGCAGCGCGGCTCCCGCAGCGGCCGGGTAGCCTGGCAGTTCGCCCGGGACTACGCCGGCAGCCACGCGCCGAAGGGTGGCAAATGAGCAAGGTGGTGGAAGTATCGGCAGCCGTCATTGAACGCAATGGCGGCCAGGAGTTTCTCCTCGCCTGCCGCCCAGAGGGCAAGGTCTACGCCGGCTACTGGGAGTTTCCCGGCGGCAAGGTGGAAGCCGGCGAGAGCCACCGCCAGGCCCTGGACCGGGAACTGCAGGAGGAGCTGGGCATCACCGTCACCGCCGCCACGCCCTGGATTTCCCGCCGCTTCGTCTATCCCCACGCCACGGTGCGCCTCAAGTTCTTCCGCGTCACCGCCTGGGAGGGGGAGATCGCCCCGATCGAGCACTCCGCCTTTGCCTGGGCCAGGATCGGCATGGATGCTGGCGTTGAGCCCATCCTGCCGGCCAACGGCCCCATTCTGCGGGCCCTGGCCCTGCCCCCCCTGTACGCCTTGACCCAGGCCGAGGAGCGGGGAGTGGAGGCTGAAATGGCACGTCTGGAGCGGGCCCTGGCCGGGGGGCTGAAGCTGGTGCAGGTCCGAGACAAGCAGCTGCCCCCTGCCGTCCGGGCCGATTTCGCCGCCCGGGTGGTGGCCCTGGCCCACGCCCACGGCGCCCGGGCCCTGCTCAACGCGCCGGACGAGGCCAGCGATACCCTCGCCCGCCGCCTCGGCGCCGACGGCATCCACCTGCCCGCCGCCCGCCTGCAGACCCTCACGGCCCGCCCCGACTTCCCCCTGGTGGCCGCCTCCTGCCATTCGCCGGAGGAACTGGCCCTGGCCGACCGGCTGGAGCTGGATTTCAGCGTCCTCGGCCCGGTCCGGCCCACCCCCAGCCATCCGGAGCAGGCCGGGCTGGGCTGGGACGTTTTCGGCGAGTGGGTGTTCGATTGCGCCCAGCCGGTCTACGCCCTGGGAGGCATGACCACGGCGGAGCTGGAAACGGCCCGCCGCCACGGCGCCCAGGGCATCGCCCTGATGCGCGGCTGGTAGGCCTCAGGCCTTGGGGAAGGGGCTGTCGGCAACGGCCCCGTCTTCCCCCGGGCCGGCCTCTTCCTGCACCGGCACCCGGTAGGACTCGGAAGCCCAGGCGCCCAGGTCGATCAGCTTGCAGCGCTTGGAGCAGAAGGGACGATAGGGATTGTCGGGGGACCAGAGGGAGTCGCCGCCGCACTGGGGGCAACGGACTTTACGGGGAGCGTTCATGGGCGATGGCAGCCAGGGACGGAATGGGCGAAAGGGAAAAGGTACGGCGGCGGCAGGAGCAATCCCGCAGCGCCACGGGCCGCATTAAAGCAGAATTTCCAGGCCGCCGCAGTCTTCCTAGGCGCAGACGTGGAAACCCGAGTCCGGAACGGGAAAAGGACATTCAGCAGCGGGATGGAAGGCGAAGCAGCGCGAGCGGCCGCCCCAATGACGCTCAGAGGTTGCAGAAGGTCATGTCGAAGGCGACCTCGCGGTCGCAGGCCCGGGGCTTGAGGTCGCCGTCCGGGCAGGTGAAGCGGATGTTCAGGGCGTATTTGTTGGCGCTGATTTCGGGAATGGCGGGGTCGCCGTCCCGCAGGGTGACCCGCACCATCTGGGCATTGCTGCCGCCGAGCATGAGTTGGAAACCGCCGGAGGGCGCCACCTGGGCCTTGGGCCGGCCGGAGGAGCGCAGTAGGCGCAGCACGATGGTGAGGCCGTCGCGCAGGGGCAGCAGGGGCTTGAGCCAGCCCATGAGGGCGGCCCGGCGCTGCTCGGCCGGGTGGTGCTGCCAGAAATGGTAGGAGGGCAGATCGAATTCGCAGACGCCGCCGGGAATGGCGGCCCGGCTCTTGATGCTCATCAGCCACTCATTGTCGCGCAGGTGCTGACCGATCTTGCCGGTCATGGCCAGCAGGGCGGCGGAGGCCTGCTCGATCTCGTAGAGGGCGCCGGAAAGGGCCTCTTCGGAAATGTCGGGGTTGTTGCGGAAGGCCAGCAGGGTCTGGCGCTGGCGCTCCAGTTCCTGGATCAGGTCCATTTTCAGGTCGGCCCGGGAAACTTCCAGGATTTCGAACAGGGTCAGCAGGACGACATGGTGTTCCAAGTGGCCTTCGGCCTGGAGATAGTAGGCGGCCTTGTCGAACAAATCCTCCAGCCGCAGCAGGGTGCGGATGCGCTCATTGAAGGGATATTCGTAGGTGATCACGCCAGGTTTCGCCAGGGTTTGCCAGTCAGGGTCCGGTAAGTGCGCTTACGGCGGGCATTATGTCGTCAAAGTGCGAGGATTCTGAACCATTCAGCCATAAACCTCAACACTAATAAGCCTTTGGGCATAAATTTGAATAATATGCATCAAGTTGGTGCATGAATTCCGGAAGCGGCCGCCAGATACTGGTGGTGCAGGCGCTCCACCTGGGGGACCAGGGCGGCCGCATCGCCGCCGTTGTCCACCACGTCGTCGGCCACCGCCAGGCGCTGCTGGCGGCTGGCCTGGGCCGCCAGGATGGCCTGCACCTCGGCCTCGCCCAGGCCGTTGCGGGCCATCACCCGGGCCACCTGGACCGCCTCGGGGCAATCCACCACCAGCACCCGCTGCACCCGTTCCCGGTAGCTGCCCGATTCCACCAGCAGGGGCACCGCCAGGATGACGTAGGGCGCCCGGGCCGCCTGGCAGCGGCGATCGCTCTCGGCGCGGATCAGGGGATGGAGAATGGCTTCCAGGCGCTGGCGCGCCGTGGCGTCGGCAAAGACCTGGCGGCGCATGGCGGCCCGGTCCAGGGCGCCCCGGGCGTCCACCACCGCCGGCCCGAAGGCCTCTGCGATGGCCGCCATGGCGGCGCCATGGGGCCCGGTCAGTTCGTGGGCGATGGCATCCGTATCCACCAGGGCGGCGCCCCGGGCGACGAAAAGGTCGGCCACGGTGCTCTTGCCGCTGCCGATTCCGCCGGTCAGCCCGACGACGTAGGGCATTTCAGGGCTTCTTCGCCGCCTTGGCCTCGCAGGCGGAGGGCGTGGCGGTGATGGCGGTGCCCGAATCCTTGAGGCCCTGGATCTGGGTCGGATCGCCCCGGGCTTCCACATGCACGGCGGTGGTCTTGCCGCCCCGCAGCCCCACCTTGGCCGAACGCACGCCCTTGGCCTTGAGGCTGTCCAGCTGGTCCTTGGCGCCCTGCTCGCTGGAGAAGATGCCGAGGGAAATGGCGTACTGGTTGGCGCCGGCTTCGGTGACGATGAAGAACTCTGTGACCCCCAGCTTCTTCAGCTCGCCGGCCTTGCGCTCGGCGTCGGCCTTGCTTGCCAGGGGCGGGATATACACCCAGTGGCTGCCGCCTTCGGCGGAGACCACGCTGCGGGAGAGGGTCAGGCTCGGGTAGCGCTTCTTGGCCAGGGCCACCAGGGCGTCGGCCTCGGCCGCCGGCAGGTCGGGCCAGGCCAGGCAGGCCTGGGCCTTCTTCTCCTCGGCTTTCTTGTCCTCGGCCTTTTTCTCTTCCGGCTTCTTTTCCTCCGGCTTTTTCTCGTCGCCCTTCTTTTCGTCCGCCTTCTTATCGGTCGCCTGGGAGGCAGCAGGGACGGGCGTCTCCGCCACCCCATGGCTGGCAGGCGCGTCCTCCTTGGCTACGGGGGCAGGGGCCTCGGCGGTCGGCTTCTCACCTGCCTCCGCCGCCGGCTCGCCCTTGCTGACGATGACGATGCGCTCCGGCTGCAGCTGCTGGTGCAGCCGCTCCCCATCCGGGTTGTCGCCGCCGCCCAGATAGCCCCGGGCGAAGACGAAGAACAGCAGATTGGCCAGAACCAGCAGGAAGACCAGGACGCGCATGACGGAAATCTCCGGAAAAGGCCGGCTGGCCTCAGCCCACCTTGGGCAGATGTTCCAGGGAACGGGCGACCGCCTCGGCCGGGTAGTCGTAGTCCTCCAGCTTGCCGCTGAAGAAGCGCTCGTAGGAAGACATGTCGAAGTGGCCGTGGCCGGTGAGGTTGAACAGGATCACCTTGGGCTCGCCGGTCACCTTGGCCTTCAGGGCCTCGTCGATGGCGGCGCGGATGGCGTGGCAGGATTCGGGGGCGGGAATGATGCCCTCGGCCCGGGCGAACTGCACGCCGGCCTCGAAGGTGGCCAGCTGGGAGACGGCCACCGGCTCCACCAGGCCCTCATGCACCACCTGGGAAACCAGGGGCGAGGCGCCGTGGTAACGCAGGCCGCCGGCGTGGATACCGGGGGGCATGAAGTCGTGACCCAGGGTGTACATCTTCATCAAGGGGGTGAAGCCGGAGGCGTCGCCGAAGTCGTAGGCGTAGGCGCCCTTGGTCAGGGTCGGGCAGGAGGTGGGTTCCACCGCCAGGCAGCGCAGGTTTTCCGCCCGCTTGTCGCCGGCGGCCTTGTCGGCCAGGAAGGGGAAGGCGATGCCACCGAAGGAGGAGCCGCCGCCACAGGGCCCGATGACCACATCCGGGTATTCGCCGATCTTGTCGAACTGCTTCTTCGCTTCCAGGCCGACGATGGTCTGGTGCAGCAGTACGTGGTTGAGCACGGAGCCCAGGGTGTAGTTGGTGTCGGGGCGGGAGGCGGCCTCTTCCACCGCTTCGGAGATGGCCAGGCCCAGGGAGCCCTGGTTGTCAGGATTCTCCGCCAGGGCGGCACGGCCGGTCTGGGTCAGCTCGGAGGGGCTGGCGAAGACTTCGGCACCCCAGGTCTGCATCATCAGGCGGCGGTAGGGCTTCTGGTCGTAGCTGACCTTGACCATGTACACCCGCACCGGCAAGCCGAACATCTGGCCGGCGAAGGAGATGGAGGAGCCCCACTGGCCGGCGCCGGTTTCAGTGGTCAGGCGCTTGATGCCGGCCTGCTTGTTGTAGAAGGCCTGGGGCACGGCGGAGTTGGGCTTGTGGGAGCCGGCCGGGGAGACGCCTTCGTACTTGTAGTAAATCTTGGCGGTGGTGCCCAGGGCCTGCTCCAGGCGCACGGCCCGGACCAGGGGCGCGGGGCGCCACAGGCGGTAGATTTCGCGCACTTCCTGGGGAATGGGAATCCAGCGCTGGTCCGACATTTCCTGTTCGAGGATGGCGCCGGGGAAGATGACGCCCATCTGCTCCGGCGTCGCCGGCTGGCCGTCCGGACCCAGGGGCGGGACCGGCGGGGTCTTCAGGTCGGCCACGATGTTGTACCAGTGGGTCGGAATCTCGTTCTGCTCGAGCAGGATGCGGGTGTTCTCCATGATCTCCCTTTGTCTTTTAACGGTTCTGGCCGGCAGCAAGGCCGGCAGGCGAAGTATAACGCGGCCCCGCCCCGGCTTTCCGGCCGGGCGGGGCCGCCGCAGCGGCCGTCAGGCGACGGCCGTTAGATCGGCGACCCGGGCCAGTCCTTCCAGCACCAGGTAATCCACCCGGCGCACCGGCAGGGCCGGGTCCAGGCATTCGTCCAGCTGGGCGGCGCCGCCGCCGGAAAGCAGGCAGGGGGAGCCGGGCGGCAGCTGCCGGTAGAGCCGCTCCACGGCGCCGGCCTGGGCATGCAGGCAGCCGCTGACGATGGCCGCATCGGTGCTGCGCGGCAGCTCGGCGAAATCCCCCTCGGCCAGGGGCAGCTGGGCCGTGTGGCGGTTGAGGGCGCCCCGCATCAGGTCGAAGCCGGGCAGGATGCAGCCGCCGGCGAAATAGCCGTGACCGGGCCGCTCCGGGTCTTCCAGCAGCACATCGATGGTCAGGGCGGTTCCCGCATTGACCACCAGGCAAGGCCGTCGCTCCTGGTTCCAGGCACCCACCAGGGCGGCCCAGCGATCCGCTCCCAGCTGGGCCGGGCGGGCGTAGCCGTTGCGCACCCCGGCAGCTTCCGGCGTCGCCAGAAAATTCTCCAGTCCGGGGGACAGGGGCACCAGGGCCTGGGCCACGGCCGCCGCCACTTCCGGTCCGGCCACGTTGCAAAAGAGGATGCGCTGCAGCCCCTGCCCCGCCGGCAGGGCCTGGCGCAGGGCGTGGGGCAGATCGCCGATGCGCTCCCGTTCCAGGGCGCCCCGGGCACGCCAGGCGCCGGCCTGGCGCAGGCCCCACTTGAGACGGGTGTTGCCGGCATCGAGCAGCAGGATCATAGGGGCCTCAGGGAAAGGTCGCCGGCCAGGTGGCGCAGCACGCCGTCCGGGCCCTCCAGCAGCAGGGCGCCGTCGCCGTCGGCGCCGCGGCACAGGCCGGAGGCCACCACCTTGCCTTCCTCCAGCAAATGCACCGGACAGTCCTGCCAGGCATGGCGCCGCTGCCAGTCGTCGGCGAGGGCGGCAAAGCCGCCGCGGCTGAAGCGGTCCAGCACCGCCACCAGCTCCCGCAGCAGGGCCGCCAGCAGGTCGTGGCGCTCCGGCACCGCGCCCAGCAGGGTGGCCAGACCGGCCGGGGCCAGGCCGCCGGGCGCACTCACCGCCGGTGCCCGCAAATTAATACCGATGCCGATGATGGCCTCGGTACCCCTGCGGCTGGACGACAGTTCCACCAGGATGCCGGCCAGCTTGCCGAGGCCGTCCGGCACCGGGGCCAGCACGTCGTTGGGCCATTTCAGGACCACACCGGCAGCGCCGAGGGATTCGCAGGCCCGGGCGACGGCGACGCCAACGGCCAGGGACAGGCCGGCCACCTTGTCGAAGCCGCCGGCAAAACGCCACAGCAGGGAAAAGGTGAGACTGTCCTCGGGGCTGGAAACCCAGTCCCGGCCCCGCCGCCCGCGGCCGGCGCTCTGCCGGTCGGCCACCACCACACTGCCGGCCGGCGCCCCCCGGGCGGCCCGGCGCGACAGTTCGGAACTGGTGGAATCGCAGCTTTCCAGGCTGTCCACATCCACCCGGCCGACGATGGCGCCGAGGCGGGAAACGAGGAGGGCCGGGTCGATCAGGGATGCAGCCATGACAGCGCCAGAAGGAATGAAGGCGCCATTATCGGGGATAAGGCCGGGAAGGAAAAACTTCTCTGGCCCCATGCTCTGGCCTCAGAGGTAGCCGCCGCCGGGAATCGAATCCCCCGGCGGGGCCGAAGCCGCCTATTCCGCCGCCGGTTCCTCGGCCGCAGCGGCGGCCTTGCCGCCCTCCAGGCCCAGCTCCTGGATCTTGCGGGTGATGGTGTTGCGGCCGATGCCCAGGGCCTGGGCCGCCTCGATGCGGCGGCCGCCGGTGTGGGCCAGAGCACGGGAGATGAGAATGCGCTCGAAGGTGTCGGAGAGCTTGCCGTGGATGTCCGGCACGCCCCGGGCCAGGAGCCGGTCAGCCTCGGCCGCCAGGGCTTCCTCCCAGCCGCCGATGACGCCGGCGCCGCTGGCGGGGGAGGTTTCCCGCAGTTCCGGCGGCAGGTCCCCCACTTCCACCAGCTGGCCGGGAGCCATGACGGTGAGCCAATGGCAGAGGTTTTCCAGCTGCCGCACGTTGCCCTGGAAGTCGAGGGAAACGAGGAACTTCACCGCCCCGTCGGACAGGCGCTTGGGCTCCACCCCCAGCTCCTGGGCGCTCTTGGCCAGGAAGTGGCGGGCCAGCAGGGGAATGTCCTCACGCCGCTCGCGCAGGGCCGGCAGGCGGATACGGATGACGTTGAGGCGGTGGAACAGATCCTCCCGGAAGAGGCCGTCCTTGACCCGGGTTTCCAGGTTCTGGTGGGTGGCGGCGATGACCCGCACATTGGCCTTCAGCGGCTGATGGCCGCCGACCCGGTAGTAGTGGCCGTCGGAGAGCACCCGCAGCAGGCGGGTCTGCAGTTCCGAAGGCATGTCGCCGATTTCGTCGAGGAACAGGGTGCCGCCCTCGGCCTGCTCAAAGCGGCCCCGGCGCTGGGTGGCGGCGCCGGTGAAGGCGCCCCGCTCGTGGCCGAACAGTTCGGATTCGAGCAGGTCCTTGGGAATGGCCGCGGTGTTGATGGCGATGAAGGGCTTGTCCGCCCGGGGGCTGTGGCGATGCAGGGCCCGAGCCACCAGCTCCTTGCCGGAACCGGATTCGCCGGTGATGAGCACGGTGGCGTGGCTCATGGCCAGACGGCCGATGGCGCGGAAGACTTCCTGCATGGCCGGAGCCTGACCGAGAATCTCCGGACTGATGCTGGTTTCCTCGACCGCACCATCCTGGTGCATCGATTCATCCAGGGCCCGGCGGATCAGTTCCAGGGCCTGGTCCACGTCGAAGGGTTTGGGCAGGTATTCGAAGGCCCCGCCCTGGAAGGCGGCGACGGCGCTCTCCAGGTCCGAGTAGGCGGTCATGATGATGACCGGCAGGGAGGGGATGTGGGACTTCACGTGCTGCAGCAGCTCCAGACCTGACTGGCCGGGCATGCGGATGTCCGAAAGCAGGACCTGGGGCACCTCTCCGGCATCCAGGGCGGCCAGGGCATCCACGGCGGAGGCGAAGCTCTTGTGGGCGATCTGTTCCCGGGCCAGGGCCTTTTCCAGGACCCAGCGGATGGAGCGGTCATCGTCGACAATCCAGACGGGTTTCATTGTGATCCCTTATTCGTTTTGCGCTGTGGCGAAATGGTCCACAGCACCGAGCAATTACTTTGCCAGCTTGGCGCCGGCCTCAGGCGTGTTCCAGGGGCAGGCGCACGATGAAGCAGGTGCGGCCCGGGCGGCTCTCGCATTCCACCGTGCCCTGGTGCTGCTGCACGAAGCTCTGGGCCAGGGTCAGACCCAGGCCGGAACCACCGTCCCGGCCGGAGACCAGGGGGTAGAACATGCGCTCCCGGATGTCTTCGGGAATACCGGGGCCGTTGTCGATCACCTGCAGCTCCAGGGCCAGGCGGAAGCGCTTCTTGGCCAGGGTCACCTGGCGCACGGCCCGGGTGCGCAGGACGATCTCACCCTTGCCGTCCATGGCCTGGGCGGCGTTTCGGGCGATGTTGAGGATGGCCTGGATCAGCTGCTCCCGGTCGCCGATGAGGTCCGGCAGGCTGGTGTCGTAGTCGCGGCGGATCTTCAGCTGGCCGGGGAATTCGGCCAACAGCAGGCTGCGCACCCGTTCCAGGATTTCGTGGATGTTCACCGGCCCGGGCTGCATCGGCCGATGGGGCGAAAGCAGGCGCTGCATCAGGTCCTGCAGGCGGTCCGCTTCCTTGATGATGACCTGGGTGTATTCCCGCAGGCTGGGGTTGTTCAGTTCGAATTCCAGCAACTGGGCGGCGCCCCGGATGCCGCCGAGGGGATTCTTGATCTCGTGGGCCAGGTTGCGGATCAGTTCCCGGCTGGCCTGTTGCTGCTGCAGCAGGCGCTCTTCCCGGGAGGCGCGGATCTGCTGGTCGATGGGGCGCAGCTCCAGCAGCAGACGGGCCTCCGGGGCATCCACCGGCGTCACGGTGCAGTTGATCTGCAGCACCTCGTCGTCTTCGCGGCGAATCTCGATGTTGTGGCCGGTATAGCTCCAGTCGTTGTCCAGAGCGCTGTCCAGGGCCTTCTGCAGGCCGGCCGAGGCCTGGATGATGTCCAGCAGGGAGCGTCCCACCACCACCCGGCCGCTGGTGGCCAGCAGGTTCTCCGCCGCCGGGTTCATGTGGCGGATGACAAGGCCGTCACCCAGAAGGATGACGGCAGACGAAAGCAGGTCGAGGCCGCTGAAGGGGCCGGGATTCAGATTAGGCATGGCTGGTTGGATAGCAGGAAGCGTACCAGCCGCGGCGCTCAACGCAGATTGCCGATTTCCTTGCGGATGGCTTCGATGTTGCGCTCATGCAGTTGCACCTTGTCCTTGTAGGGCTGCACCCGCTCGGCCACCTTGGCGCCGTTGATGCCGCCGCCGACGTTGCGGTCGGTCGGCTGGATGTTGGCCTCCTGATTGGCCAGCTCCTTCTTGGCGGCCTCCAGGTTCTTCTGCTCGGCCGCCAGTTCCTGTTCCAGGATGGTGCGGCGGTCGTTGTCCCGGCTGCGCTGGGTTTCGCTGCCCACCTTGGGGAAATCCGAAGGCGAAGGCGTGCTGACCTTGGCCGGGGCCCGGCTGCCGCCGCTGGGAGCCGAGTTGGTGGGATCGGTGATGATGCGCTTGCAGCCCTTGCCGGGGGCATTGGCATAGGTGATGTGACCGGCGTCGTCGGTACATTTGAAGATGTCGGCCCGGACCGGGCCGACAAACCCCAGGGCCAGCAGGCTGGCCAGCAGGGAGGCACGGGAAAGCTTGGTATTCATTGCCGCTCCTTGAGTTCGGGGCAAGTGTATTGGATCGATAGGGCTTTTACAAATGCCTTTGCCATTGCTCCGGGCAAGCCCGGACACGGCGTCGGAGGCCACGCTCGGCGGCCTCGGGAGCAAAAAAAAGGGACGGCCGCGGCCGTCCCCTTTCTCGGTACTGCAGCCGCTTAGCAGCTGTAGTACAGGTCGAATTCCACCGGGTGGGTGGTCATGCGCAGCTTGTTCACTTCTTCCATCTTCAGGTCGATGAAGGAATCGATCCAGTCGTTGGAGAAGACGCCGCCGCGGGTCAGGAACTCGCGGTCCTTGTCCAGGTTGGCCAGGGCTTCGTCCAGGCTGGCGCAAACGGTCGGGATCTTGGCATCTTCTTCGGGCGGCAGGTCGTACAGATTCTTGTCGGCAGCGTCGCCGGGGTGAATCTTGTTCTGGATGCCGTCCAGGCCAGCCATCAGCAGTGCAGCGAAGCACAGGTAGGGGTTGGCGATGGGATCGGGGAAGCGGGTTTCGATACGGCGGGCCTTGGTGGATTGCACGAAGGGCACGCGGATGGAAGCGGAACGGTTCTTGGCGGAGTAGGCCAGCTTCACCGGAGCTTCGTAGTGGGGCACCAGACGCTTGTAGGAATTGGTACCGGGGTTGGTGATGGCGTTCAGGGCCTTGGCGTGCTTGATGATACCGCCGATGTAGTACAGGGCGGTTTCGGACAGGCCGGCGTAGCCGTTGCCGGCGAACAGGTTCTGGCCATCCTTCCAGATGGACTGGTGCACGTGCATGCCGGAACCGTTGTCGCCAACGATGGGCTTGGGCATGAAGGTGGCGGTCTTGCCGTACTGGTGAGCCACGTTGTGCACGATGTACTTCAGAATCTGGGTCTGGTCGGCGCGACGCACCAGGGTGTTGAAGACGGTGCCGATTTCGTTCTGGCCGGCGGTGGCGACTTCGTGGTGGTGCACTTCGACGGGCACGCCGCAGGCTTCCAGCAGCAGGCACATCTGGGCGCGCATGTCGTTGAAGGAATCAACGGGGGGCACGGGGAAGTAGCCGCCCTTGACCATGGGACGGTGGCCGGCGTTGCCGCCATCGAACTTCTCGGCGGTGGACCAGGCAGCCTCTTCGGAGAAGATCTTCACGTAGGTGCCGGACATGTCGGTCTTCCACTCCACGGAGTCGAAGATGAAGAATTCGGGTTCCGGACCGAAGAAGGCGGTGTCGCCGATGCCGGAGGACTTCAGGTAGGCTTCAGCGCGCTTGGCAATGGAGCGGGGGTCGCGGTCGTAGCCTTTGCCGTCGGCCGGTTCCACCACGTCACAGGTCAGGATCAGGGTGGTTTCGTCGAAGAAGGGGTCGATGTAGGCGGTGTTGGGGTCCGGCATCAGCAGCATGTCGGAGGCCTGGATACCCTTCCAGCCAGCGATGGAGGAACCGTCGAAAGCGTGGCCGGATTCGAACTTGTCTTCGTCGAAGGCGCTGACGGGCACGCCCACGTGTTGCTCTTTACCGCGGGTGTCGGTGAAACGGAAATCGACGAACTTGACGTCGTTTTCCTTGACCATCTTCATGATGTCTTGGGGGGTAGCCATACGCTAAGTCTCCTAACTGAACAGGTACCGGCCGGACCGGCAAAATCAAATAATTCGGTGCGCGACTTTCATAGCAGGTTCCATGCCAGCACTTCGCGCCGAGTAGGCCATTGTGCCATAAGCAAACTTCCCGACCGGGACTTTTTTGACGCACGCAAACGGTGCATTTTACAGGCTAACGCACCATTCTGGTGCGTTAGTGTATGTCGGCGCCCCAAAGCTGCTCGTCCCCCTCGCGACAACTCCGGCGCCAGGAAACCTGGACGGCTCCGCCGGCAGCGGCATCTGACTTATACTTTTCCCATCAACCAGCAGAAGGACAAGCGCCATGGGCAAGATTTCCGACATTCTGACCCTGGCCCAGGAACGGGCCCGGCAACTGGGCCTGCCCTATGGCGGCGCCCTGACGCCCCGGGAGGCCTACGAACTGCTGCAGTCCGCGCCGGGAGCCAAGCTGGTGGATGTGCGCACCCACGCCGAGTGGGACTGGGTCGGCCGCATTCCCGGTGCCGTGGAAATCGAATGGATGCAGTATCCCGGCAACCAGCCCAATCCCCACTTCGCCGCCCAACTGGTGCATCAGGTGGATAAAGAGGCCCTGGTAATGTTCATCTGCCGCAGCGGCGCCCGCTCCCACAAGGCCGCCGAAACGGCGGTGCAGGCCGGTTACACCGAGGTGTACAACGTCCTCGAAGGCTTCGAGGGCGACAAGGATGCCAACGGCCAGCGCAACAAGGTGGGCGGCTGGCGCCATGCCGGCCTGCCCTGGCAGCAGGGCTGAGGATCAGCCGAGCAGGTCCTTCAGCCCGGTGTAGATGGACAGCACCGTGGTGCCGATGGCCACCAGGGAGCTGGAAACCTCGTTGATGCGGGACACCGCCTTCTGCAGCTTTTCCATGCTGGGCGGGCCGCTCACCAGGCGCCGCGCCAGGGCCATCTTCCAGCCGCCCTGCCCTGCCGCCGACTCCGCCGCCAAGTCCGCCGGCAGCGCGGAGACACGGCGGGCCAGCAGGCGCCCCAGCAGCATGCCGGTGAGGTAGCTGAAACCGATGCTGGCGGCGTACTCGGCGAATTCACGCCACTCCACCCGCCCCTGGGGCAGCCAGGGCACCCCATCCACGTAGGCCACCAGACCACTCATGCCGAGCACCGCCAGGGCCGCCATGGCAAAGGCGGCAGCACCGGCATGCCAGAGGGACCGCGGCCCCCGTTGCAGCAGCAGAAAACCGAAGGGCAGGGGAATGAGCAGGGAAACGACGCGCAGATATAGCGTGTCGAGATCGAAGGCCAGCACGATGAGGCCGTGGGCCAGCAGCAACAATAGCAGGGGCAGCCCCCAGTACAGCAGCCAGCTGCCCCGCCCGCAGCCGGAACCGCCGGTCGCCGCGCCGGGCATGGTCCCGGGCGGGCTGCCGGCTTCCAGCAGGCGAATCCGCTCCTGCAGGGCCGACAGTTCCGGTACCGCCTCGCGGCTCTCCTGCAACTGGGCCTCCAGGTCCGCAATGCGGGCCAGGAGCGGCTTGAACAGGTAGAGGTCGCGGCGGCAGACGGGACACACCAGGGCCTCCCGGGAAATGTCGGAGGTGCAGTAGGGGCACTTCATGGGATCACTTCACCACATTGAGCTGCAGCACGGTGGAGGACTGACGCCCCTCGCTGTCCTGCACGGTGACGCGGATCTGGTGCTCCCCCGGCGGCACTTCGGCGCCCGCCAGCTCGATACCGCCCGCACTCAGACCGGCCTTGACCCGGGGCAGCAGGTCCACCGGGGTCGCCTTCAGGTAGGTGACGGAGACGCTGGCCGGATCGATCCGGGCACCACCACGGGGTTCGAAACTGACCTTCAGGTTGAAGGGGGATTTGACCGCACCAGCGGCCGGGTCGGGGGAAAGCATCTTCACCCCCGGGCCCCGGGTGATGCCGCGGGTGACCAGCCCCCCCGCCGCTGCCGGCAGGCGGGCTTCCTCATCCTTGATCAGGGTCACTGCCGCGGCCGGGCCGCTGAGCAGGCCGAGCAGGGCCATCGTCGCAAAAACACTCGTCACTCGCTGCATCGTCGCTCTCCTCTCAATCGCCCACCACCACGAAGGGGGCCCAAAACAGGGGATGGGCATAGCTGAACGCAGCCTTGCCCGTTTTCACATCCACGCTGCCCGGCCCGGACAGCAGGGCCAGCATGGACTGGCGCAGGGCCTCGGCCTTGGCCAGCCCCGGCGTCTGCACCTGGCGGCGGAACAGGTCCGTCATGATGAGACGGGCCGCCACGGTTTCCACCGGCCAGTTGGAGACCAGCAGGGCCCGGGCGCCGGCGTAGAAAAAGGCCCGCCCCAGGCCTGACACAGCCTCGGCGCCGCTGCCCTCCCCCGCTGCCGTATTGCAGGCGGAGAGTACCACCCAATCCGCATTCAGCTTCAGGCCGAGAATCTCGTCCAGGGTCAGCAGGCCGTCGCCCTTGCCGCCGCTGAGCTGGGGAGCCGTGAGGGCCAGGGCAGGCTGGATCAGGCCGTCCAGGTCCCCGGGCACCAGGCCGTGGGTGGCGAACATCACCACCCGCCGGTTGCTCAGGTCCGTCTCCAGGACGGAGCGTTCGCTGGCCCGGGTCTGCAGGTAGATGTCGTCATCCCGCTCGGCCCCCAGGACCCGGGCGATTTCCCGGATTTCGCTGCCCGTGTCGGGCAGGCGCGGCAGCAGGGCCAGCTCGGCCGAATCGACGCCGCCGGTGCGGGGCACGCTGCGCAGGTGCAGGGGCGCCCCCCGGGTGGCCATGCCCTTGGGCGGCAGCGCCGCCAGCCGGGCCTGCTCCTCGCTGAACAGGGGATCGCCGAAACCGATGAAGGGGCGACGCCCGAAATCCCCCGGCTTGAGGGCCCGCAGGCTGCCCAGGGCCGTCACCGAGGGCAGCTGGGCGATGGCGACGCTGCGGGCCAGCCAGGGCACCTCCTTGTAGGCGGCGAAAGGCAGCGGGCTGCGCCCCGGCGCCGGCACCGCTTCCGTCACCAGGACGGACAGGGGCAGCTGGCCCAGCTCGGCGTGGGGCACCGCCAGCAGGACCCGGGCGCCCTGCCAGGCCGGCAGCACGGGCTGCAGCAGTTGCACGTAGAGATCGTGGGCGGCGGCCACGTCGAAGGGGGGGATTTCCTCGATGCTGGTCACCCCCGGGTCCAGGGCGCGGCGCAGGCCGGCCACGGCCGCCGCCAGCCGGGCCCGGGACAGGGCGACGGGCGCCGAGCGGGCCTGGCCCTGGGCCGGTACCGCCCATACCTGGCCGCCCTCCTCACCGAAGTACCAGGCCACCAGCACCTCCCCCGGGTGCAGCCGACGCCGCGCCTCCTCCAGGGTCACCGGCCGGGGATCCACCAGCTGGGCGTAATCGGGGAAACGGCGGGCGATGTCCTTACGATAGCTTTCCCGTTGCTGGCGCAGGGCATCCACATCGCTGCGGATCTTCTGCTGCACCTGGGGCAGCTGCTGGTCCGCGGCAGCCGACAGCAGCTGGGTCAGCAGGGTGTTGAGGGAATTGATGCGGCGCTGGGCATCCTGTTCCTTGCGCGCCAGCTCGGCCAGGGCCGGATCGTCGATGCGGGCCCGGGCGGCACTGGCGGTAAGGGCCCGCTGTACGCTGCTGGAACGGGCGATGTCGGCCAGGCGGAAGGACTCGGCCACCACATCGAAGCCCTTGGGCAGGACCGGGCTGGAGGCGTCCAGGCGACCCAGCAGCTGCAGGTAGCTTTCCAGGATCAGCAGCAGGCGCTGCTGGCGTTTGCGGCTGCCGGTTTCCGCCTCGGCATCGTTGCGGGCCTGGTCCAGCAGGATCGGCACCGCCTGGGCAAAGGCCTGGAAGGCCTCCTCGGGGCGGCCGGCGGCGCCCAGGGTCATGGCCAGGAAGCCCCGTACTTCGGCACTGCGGGCGCTGCCGTCTCCGTAGCGCTGGCGGGCCCAGTCGTACATGGCCCGGGCCATCTGCTCGGCCCGCGTCACATTGCCGGTACGCAGCAGGGCCAGCACCCAATCCAGGTCGGCGGCACCGGTCTTGGCCAGCAGCTCGGGGGAAGCGGCGATGCCGGCCCGCAGCTCCTCGAATACCTGGAGGGCCTCGCCGTAACGGCGCTGGGCCACCAGCGCCGCCGCCAGGGCGCGGCGGGCATCCGAAAGCAGGCGGGATTCGGGCACGGCGCCGGCCTCGAGGAAAGTGTCCAGGGCCGCCCGGGCCAGCAGGGAGGACTCCTCCAGGCGCCCCTCCTCGGCCAGGATGGAGGCCAGGATGCGCAGGCCCTGGCCCACATCGATCGAATCCCGGCCGCCCCGCTCCAGGGAGTGGCGGATGGCCTGGCGGGCATAGATCTCGGCCTCCGCCGTCTTGCCCTGGGCCAGCAGGGTGGCCGCCAGGCTCCGTTCCAGCACCTCGGTGAAACGGCGGCTGCCATCCACGCTGCCGCCGTCGATGTTCCGCTCCTGCAGCCGGGGCAGCAGCGCCAGGTAGGCGTCGTTCTCCCGCAGGGCGCGGCGGTAGGCCGCTTCAGCTTCGATGAAGCGGCCCTCGACACGGAACAGCTCACCCCGGGCCCGCTCGTAGTTGGCCACCCAGGAATGGCCAAAGTTGTCCCAGTTGCGGCTCTGCTTCATGCGGGTCAGGATGGCCTCCAGGTCCCGCAGCCGGGCCCGGGCGCTGTCGAAATCGCCGATCAGGGTGTACTGGTAGGCGGCCAGCTGGTTGGTCCCCGTCAGCTGGCCCTGGGAATTGGCCGGAGTGGCGCGGATGGCCTCCTCGGCATAACGCACGGCCGCCAGCAGGTTGCCGCCGGAGGTTTCGGCGGAGGCCAGTTCCCGCAGGGCGCGGGAATAGCGGGCCGAACCGGCTTCGCCCAGGAGCCGGGCCTGGCCCAGGTCGGCGATCTGCTGCCGGACCCGACCGATGCGGCCGGCAGCCCGGGCCCGTTCCAGATAAAACTCGAACAGCACATTGCGGTCCGAGGTATCGGGTACCGGCTTTTCGGCTGCGGCGACGGCTTCGGCCGCCGCCTTGGGGTCCGGCTTGTACTGGGCCAGCAGGCGGGTTACGTCCTGGATGGTGCGGGGCGGCGGCGCCAGCAGCAGCTCCTCCGGCTCCGGCAACGCTTCCTCGCCGAACACCGGTGCAGCCCCCCCCGCCAGCAGCAGGCAAAGCAGCGAAAGGGGCCGGCCCCAGCGATGATAGAATTTCCGCTTTCCCAACATTGCTCCTCGCCCCCGGGCTCCCATTCCGTACGGGAACATACTAGCAAATGCAAGCCACCATTCAATTCGACCGTTTCAACCAGATGGCCGACGCCGACTGCCAGGAGCGCATCCGCGCCGCCCGGGCCAAGCTGGGCAAGAAGGCCGTCCTGCTCTGCCACCACTACCAGCGGGCCGACGTGTACCAGCACGCCGACCTCACCGGCGACTCCCTCAAGCTGTCCCGCCTGGCCTCCCAGACCGACGCCGAATACATCGTCTTCTGCGGCGTGCATTTCATGGCCGAGGTGGCGGACATCATGTCCAAGCCGGAGCAGATCGCCATCCTGCCGGACCTGGCGGCCGGCTGTTCCATGGCCGACATGGCCAACCTGGCCAAGGTGGAGCGCTGCTGGCGCGAACTGAACGAAGTGCTGGGCAATGCGGAAAGCCTGGTGACCCCGGTCACCTACATCAACTCCGCCGCCGACCTGAAAGCCTTCTGCGGCGAACGGGGCGGCATCGTGTGCACCTCCTCCAATGCCGGCACCATCGCCAAGTGGGCCTTCGCCCAGCGGGAAAAGGTGCTGTTCTTCCCCGACCAGCACCTGGGTCGCTGGACCGGCCACAACATGGACATCCCCATGGAGCAGATGGTGGTGTGGGACCCGGACCAGGAATACGGCGGCCTCACCCCCCAGCAGATCAAGGAGGCCAAGATCCTGCTGTGGAAGGGCCACTGTTCGGTGCACCAGATGTTCCAGCCGGCCCACATCCAGCGCTTCCGCCAGGAGCATCCGGACGGCCTGGTGATCTCCCACCCGGAATGCTGCTTCGACGTCTGCAAGGCGTCCGACTACGTGGGCTCCACCGAACACATCGTCAAGACCATCAAGGAAGCCGCCCCCAACACCCGCTGGCTGGTGGGCACCGAGCTCAACCTGGTGAACCGCCTGGCCGAGGAAGTGAAGGCGGAAGGCAAGATCGTCCAGTTCATGGCCCCCACGGTGTGCATGTGTTCCACCATGCAGCGCATCGACCCCCAGCACCTGGCCTGGACCCTGGAAAACCTGGCCGAGGGCAACGTGGTGAACCGCATCAGCGTACCAGCCCACGAAGCCCCCATGGCCAAGCTGGCCCTGGACCGGATGCTGGCCATTTCTTGAACACGGCGCAACAGAGAAGAAAGGGGCCGTCATGGCCCCTTTTTTTCGCCCCGGCGGAGCCCCTTTCCGCTGTGATACGCTTCAAGCATGAGCCGCCCGACCCTGCATATCACCACCTACAACATCCACAAGGGCTTTTCCCAGTTCAACCGCCGCATGATGGTGCATGAGCTGCGGGAACGCCTGCGGGCCCTGGGTCCGGACCTGGTCTTCCTGCAGGAGGTGCAGGGGCTGCACCTGGGCCATGCGGAACAGCACGAGCACTGGCCGGAGGAACCCCAGCACGAATTCCTCGCCGAGGACGTGTGGCCCGACGCCGCCTACGGCCGCAACATGGTCTATGACCACGGCCACCACGGCAACGCCATCCTCTCCCGCTTTCCCATCCTCTCCAGCCACAACCAGGACGTCACCCATCTGCGCTTCGAGCGCCGCGGCCTGCTCCATTGCGAAGTCCAGGTGCCGGGCTGGGAGCGCCACCTGCATTGCGTCTGCGTGCACCTGTCCCTGATCGGCCGCAGCCGGCGGCGGCAGATGGACGCCCTGGCCCAGCGCCTGGAGGGTCTGGTGCCCGAGGATGCGCCCCTCATCATCGCCGGCGATTTCAACGACTGGCGCAACCGGGCCGACGGCCTGCTGGCCGAGCGCCTGGGCCTGACCGAGGTCTTCCACGGCGCCCGGGGCCGTCCGGTGCGCAGCTATCCGGCCGGCCTGCCTTTGTTCCGCCTGGACCGCATCTACGCCCGGGGCTTTGCCGTCAGCGCCACCCAGGTCCATTTCGGCCGTCCCTGGTCGCGCATCTCGGACCACGCGGCCCTCTCCGCCCACCTCACCCCCGTCTAGGCACCATGGACGCGGCCTACCTGCCAGGCAACCGGGTCACCCTGCTCAACAGCGGCGACGAGTTCTTCCCCGCCCTGCTGGCCGCCATCGACGGGGCGGAGCGGGAGGTGCATCTGGAGACCTACATCTTCGAGGCCGACGAGACCGGCCAGGCTGTCGCCTCCGCCCTCTGCCGGGCCGCCCGGCGCGGCCTCAAGGTGCGGGTCCTGGCCGACGGCTTCGGCGCCCGGGACTTTCCCCGGACCCTGATGCCGGCCCTGGTGGCCGATGGCGTGCAGGTCCTCATCTACCGCCCGGAACTGCCCGACCTGGGCCTGCGACGGCATCGCCTGCGCCGCCTGCACCGCAAGATCACCGTGGTGGACGGCCGCCTGGCCTTCGTCGGCGGCATCAACATCATCGACGACCGCAACACGCCGCACCAGATTCCGCCCCGCTTCGATTACGCCGTCTGCGTCGAGGGCCCGTTGCTGGAACCGATCCAGCGCTCGGTGCGGCATGTCTGGGAAATCGTCGTCTGGGCCAGTTTCCGCCACCGCTTCCGCCTGCCGCCGCCGGCCCCGGCCTGTTGCCAGCCGGTGGGCAACCAGACGGCCGCCTTCGTGGTGCGGGACAACATCCGCCACCGGCGCGACATCGAGGATGCCTACCTGCAGGCCATCGCCTCAGCCCGGGAGGAAGTGATCCTGGCCAACGCCTATTTCCTGCCGGGGCGCCGTTTCAAGGAAGCCCTGCGGGAAGCCGCCGCCCGGGGCGTGCGCGTCACCATCCTGCTGCAGGGGCGGGTGGAATACCGGCTGCTGCACTACGCCAGCCAGGCCCTCTACGGCAGCCTGCTGGAGGCCGGCATCCGCATCGTCGAATACCACCGCAGCTTCCTCCACGCCAAGGTGGCGGTGGTGGACCGGGACTGGGCCACCGTGGGCTCCAGCAACATCGATCCCTTCTCCCTGCTGCTGGCCCGGGAGGCCAATGTGGTGGTGCGGGACGCCACCTTCACCGCCCAGCTGCGGAGCAGCCTGCAGCAGGCCATGGCCGAGGGCGGACGGGAGCTGCTGCCGGGACGCTGGCGCCGCATTCCCTGGCATTCCCGCTGGCTGCGGCGCCTGGCCTATTCCCTGGTGCGGCTGATGATCGGACTGGCGGGCTACGGCGCCAGGCACTGAGGGCCTGGGAGCCAGCAGGCAAGCCCTATTCCAGGCTGACGGCCCGGCAACGGGGAACCAGCGCCAGGTTCCAGTGGGCCACTGCCCAGGCCCATACCTCGTCCCGGCTGGCGGCACGCAGGGCCGGAGGCGGCCGCTGGCCAAGGAACTCCAGGGCATCCACCAGGGCCGGCACCGGCCGGTCATCGTCCAGGGCCAGCGCCCGGGTCTGTTTGGACAGCTTTTCGCCCCGGGCATTGGTGGCCAGGGGCAGATGCACGTAGGCCGGCGTCGGCACGCCCAGGCACTGCTGCAGCCAGATCTGCCGCGGCGTCGAATCCAGCAGGTCGGCCCCGCGCACCACATGGGTGACGCCCTGGAAGGCATCGTCCACCACCACCGCCAGCTGGTAGGCGTACTGGCCGTCGGCCCGCAGCAGGACGATGTCCCCCACGTCCCGCTCCAGGTTGTGCCCCACCCGGCCCAGCAGGCCGTCCTCGAAGCTAACCTCCCGGTCCGGCAGACGCAGGCGCCAGGCCCGGGGCGACTGCCCGGGTTGCAAACCGCTGCGGCAGGTGCCGGCATAGCGGGGGGCGCCGTCAATGGAGCGGCCGCCGTGGCCCTCGGCGATCTCCTTGCGCGAACAGGCGCAGGGATAGGCCAGCCCCGCCGCCTGCAGGCGGGCCAGGGCGGCAGCATAGGCCTCGTGGCGCTGGCTCTGCCACAGCACCGGGCCATCCCAGACGAAGCCGTAGGCTTCCAGGCTGCGCAGGATGGCATCCGCCGCGCCCGGCACCGTGCGCGGCCCATCCACATCCTCCATGCGCACCAGCCACTCGCCCTGGCGGCAACGGGCCTCCAGGCAACTGCCGAGGGCAGCCACCAGGGAACCGAAATGCAGGGGGCCGGAGGGCGAGGGGGCAAAGCGGCCGCGATAGGCGGAAGGGGAGCGGGTCATGGGTCGGAGTTTACCGGATCGGCACCAAGAAAAAGCCGGCCCGCTCTGACGAGGGGGCCGGCCGGCATGGGGCGGAAGGAAATCAGACGTTGAACAGGAAGTTCATCACGTCGCCGTCCTGCACCACGTATTCCTTGCCTTCGGAGCGCATCTTGCCGGCTTCCTTGGCGCCCTGCTCGCCCTTGAAGGCGATGAAGTCGGCGTAGGCGATGGTCTGGGCCCGGATGAAGCCCTTCTCGAAGTCGGTGTGGATGACGCCGGCGGCCTGGGGGGCAGTGTCGCCCTTGTGGATGGTCCAGGCGCGTACTTCCTTGACCCCGGCGGTGAAGTAGGTCTGCAGGCCGAGCAGGTCGTAGCCGGCGCGGATGAGACGGTTGAGGCCCGGCTCCTCCAGACCCAGGTCGGCCAGGAAGGCCTGCTTGTCCTCGTCTTCCAGATCCGCCAGTTCTTCCTCGATCTTGGCGCACACGGCCACCACGGGAGCGCCTTCCTTGGCGGCATGTTCGCGCAGGCGGTCCAGGTGGGGATTGTTCTCGAAACCGTCTTCCATGACGTTGCCCACGTACATGGCGGGCTTCACGGTGAGCAGACAGAGGGGCTTGACGATGAGCTTGTCGTCGTCGGACAGGCCGGCGGTGCGGGCGGGCTTGCCTTCGTTGAGGTGGGGCAGCAGCTTTTCCAGCACGGCCACCAGCTTCTGGGCTTCCTTGTCGCCGGACTTGGCCTTCTTGCCGTCCCGGGCGATGGTGCGCTCCACCACGGCCAGGTCGGCCAGGGCCAGCTCGGTGATGATGGTCTCGATGTCGGCGATGGGATCCACCTTGCCGGAGACGTGCACCACATTGGGGTCGTCGAAACAGCGCACCACGTTCACGATGGCATCGGTTTCCCGGATGTTGGCCAGGAACTGGTTGCCCAGGCCTTCGCCCTTGGAGGCGCCGGCCACCAGGCCGGCAATGTCCACGAACTCGACGATGGCCGGCTGCATGCGCTGGGGTTTGACGATCTCGGCCAGGGCCGCCATGCGGGGATCGGGCACTTCAACGATGCCCACATTGGGCTCGATGGTGCAGAAGGGGTAGTTGGCCGCTTCGATGCCCGCCTTGGTCAGGGCATTGAAGAGGGTGGATTTGCCGACGTTGGGCAGACCAACGATGCCGCATTTCAAGCTCATGGTGTTTTCCTTGCTAAACGGTTTTGCCGTGTAACTGTTGTTGGGCGGCGGCGAAATCGCCGGCGGCGATGCGGGGCCAGGCCAGCAGGCAGCGGTCGATGGCCTTGTCGATTTCCGTCTGCTCCTCGGCCCGGGGGCGATGCAGGACGAAATCGACGACTTCCTGCTTCAGGTTGAGGCTGCGGGGGTGGCCGATCCCCAGGCGCAGGCGCCAGAAGTTGGGACTGCCGAGCTGGGCCTGGATGTCCTTGAGGCCGTTGTGGCCGCCGTTGCCGCCGCCCTGCTTGAGGCGGATGGCACCGGGCATCAGGTCCAGTTCGTCATGCACCACCAGCACCTCTTCCGGTTCGATCTTGTAGAAGCGGGCCAGGGCCGCCACCGCATGGCCGGAACGGTTCATGAAGGTGGTTGGCTGCAGCAGCCAGGTATCACCGGCCCGGGCGGCCAGGCCGAGGAACTTGCTCTGGGGCGCCAGGCTGACCTTGAGGTCCCGGGCCAGGCGGTCCACCAGCCAGAAGCCCGCATTGTGCCGGGTATCTTCGTATTCCGCGCCGGGGTTGCCCAGGCCAACGATGAGACGGGGAGCGTTCACTGGAAAGACTCAAAAAATAAAGCCGCCGCGAGGGCTGAGCCCGGCGGCGGCTTCTTGCACGGTCAGACCGGAAGATTAAGCAGCAGGAGCCGCTTCTTCGGCTGCGGCAGCGCCGCGCACGGTCATGATGGTGGCGACCACGGGGTTGTCCTGGCCGTGCTGCACCAGAGCCACGCCCTTGGGCAGCTTGACGTCGGCGATGTGGATGGAGTGGCCGGCAGCCAGGTCCTTCAGGTCCACTTCGATGAACTCGGGCAGGTCGGCAGCCAGGCAGGTCACTTCCACTTCGTTCAGCACGTGGGAGACGATGCCGCCGCCCAGCTTGACGCCGGGAGCGATGTCAGCGTTCACGAAGTGCAGGGGCACCTTGGTGTGCAGCTTCTGGTTGGGATCGACGCGCTGGAAGTCCACGTGCAGCACGATGGCCTTGTAGGGGTGAGCCTGGTAGTCGCGCAGCAGAACGGATTCCTTCTTGCCGTCGATGTTCAGGTTGATCAGGGAAGAGTGGAAGGCTTCCTTGCGCAGAGCCAGGTAGATTGCGTTGTGGTCCACCTCGATGGAGATGGGGGCAGCGGTACCACCGTAGACGATGCCCGGGACCTTGCCGGCACGACGCAGGCGGCGGCTCGCTCCGGTGCCCTGGTCGTTGCGCTTATCGGCGTTGAATTCAAAGATCATGATGACTCCAAAGTAAAGACCCCGACCGCGACCAGCCGGGGGGTTGAGAAAACTTATTCGATGAACAGGGAGGACACGGAGTCCTCGTTGCTGATGCGCCGGATGGTCTCGGCCAGCAGTTCGGCCACGGACAGCTGGCGGATGCGGGAACAGGCCATGGCATCGTCGCGCAGCGGAATGGTGTCGGTCACCACCAGTTCGTCCAGGTCGGAGGAATTGACCCGCTCCACGGCGGCGCCGGACAGCACCGGGTGGGTGCAGTAGGCCACCACCTTCTGGGCGCCGTTGGCCTTGAGGGCGGAGGCGGCCTTGCACAGGGTGCCGGCGGTGTCGACGATGTCGTCCATGATGATGCAGGTGCGGCCGTCCACTTCGCCGATGATGTTCATCACCTCGGAGACGTTGGCCTTGGGGCGACGCTTGTCGATGATGGCCAGGTCGCACTCCAGGCGCTTGGCCAGGGAACGGGCGCGGACCACGCCGCCGTGGTCGGGGGAGACCACCAGCAGGTTTTCGTGGTTCTGCTTCTGGATGTCTTCCAGCAGGATCGGCAGGGCGTAGACGTTATCCACCGGGATATCGAAGAAGCCCTGGATCTGCTCGGCATGCAGGTCCATGGTGAGGACCCGGTCCACGCCGGCGGCGGTCAGCAGGTCGGCCACCAGCTTGGCGGCGATGGGCACCCGGGAAGAACGGGAGCGGCGATCCTGGCGGGCGTAGCCGAAATAGGGGATGGCGGCGGTGATGCGACCGGCGGAGGCGCGCTTCAGCGCATCCACCATCACCAGCAGTTCCATCAGGGTATCGTTGGAGGGGGCGCAGGTGGACTGCAGGATGAAGACGTCGTGACCACGCACGTGCTCTTCGATTTCCACGCTCACTTCCCCGTCGGAGAAGCGGCCTACGCTGGCACGTCCCAGGGGACGGCGGCCCAGGCGGGAAACCACGTCGGCAGCCAACTTGGGATTAGCGTTGCCGGTAAAGACCATCAGGCTATTGAAAGCCATAGGGGCGCCCCCAGAAATGCAATACGGGCAGGTATGTACCTGCCCGTTGTCTCGGAATTATTGGCTGGGGAGGAAGGATTCGAACCTTCGCATGCCGGAATCAAAATCCGGTGCCTTAACCAACTTGGCGACTCCCCAGTAACCGGTTTGGCGCTGCCGGACATCAGAACTGCTGCCGCCAGCGACTGGAAATCTGTGCCTGTCCCGCAACCTGCGTTGCGCTGCGTGACTAGCGAGGCGCGGATATTACACAAAAAATTTCGGGCGGGCAAATCTTTTGCCAAAAAACTTCGCCACCCACCCGGCCACCCTAGGGCAACAGTCCGTACAGGGGGTGGCTGTCCAGCCCTGGCGCCACCCAGCCCCGCATGTCGGGCGGCAGCTGGGCCAGGGCCGCCTCGGCCCCGGCCTGCTCCGGGAATTCGGCAAAGACGCAGGCCCCGGAGCCGCTCATGCGGGCCCGGCCGAAATGCTGCAGCCATGCCAGGTGCCGCGCCACCTCGGGAAAGCGGGCGCAGGCCACCGGCTCCAGGTCGTTGCCGCCCAGGCCGGGCCGCCAATCGGCCGCCGCCATGACCGGCGTGTCCCGCTTCAGCTCGGGAGCCCGGAAGATGTCCACGGTGGGCACCGCCACCGGCGGCTGCAGCACCAGATACCAGGCCGGCGCCGCCGGCACGGCCTGCAGCGCCTCGCCCACGCCCTCGGCGAAGGCGGTGCGGCCGAAGATGAAGACCGGCACATCGGCCCCCAGGGTCAGGCCCAGGGCCTGCAACCGTTCCCGGGACAGGCCCAGTTGCCACAGGTGGTTGAGGGCCAGCAGCACGGTGGCGGCGTCGGAACTGCCGCCGCCCAGGCCGCCGCCCATGGGCAGCCGCTTCTCCAGGCGGATATCCGCCCCCCGGGTGCAGTTAGCCGCCTGCTGCAGGAGACGGGCGGCCCGCACGGTCAGGTCGCTCTCCTCCGGCACCCCGGGCAGGGGATTGAGCAGGCGCACCTGGCCGTCCTCCCGGGGCGCGAAGTGCAGGGTGTCGCCGTAATCGACGAAACGGAACAGGGTCTGCAGCAGGTGATAGCCGTCGGCGCGGCAGCCCACCACGTGCAGGAAGAGATTGAGCTTGGCTGGCGCCGGGTAGGCGCTGTCCCAGGTCCAGGCCGGGTTCATTGGGCGCTCCAGTCGTCGATGCGCAACTTCAGCTCCAGGGCTTCGCCCCGGCGGGCCGTCAGCCGCACCGGCAGGGCCTGGGGACTGGGGTTGTCGCCATAGTCGTAGTCGATGCTCCAGCCGGCTTCCTGCAGGCGCAGCAGGCGGCCGGCGCCGTCGCGCTCCGCCGCCCCTGCCGGGGTGGCACGGGCCAGCAGCCACTCGCCCATGCCGGCCACCGGCAGGGGATAGCCCAGCACGTCGGCCACCAGCTGGTCCGCATCGGCAGCCTGGAATTCCTTCTGGTCGGCCGTCACCAGACGGGCAACGCCGGGACGGCGGCTGATCTCCGCCGCGCCCTGGCCGAAGGGATTCATGAGGAAGATGTCGTCGCCTTCAGGGGCATGGCGCCAGGCGATCTTGCCGGAGTAGCTGGCCTGTTCGTAGCGCAGGGAAAAACGCCCCTCGATCTGGAAGGACTGCAAGGTTTCCCGCGCCACGGCGGGCACGGCATAGCGCTCCGGCACGGTGCTGCAGGCGGCGAGCAGGGCCAGGAGCGCTCCGGCGCCTAAACGGAGAAGTGCGGCGACCACGGATCAGGGCTGGAATTTCTTGACGGCGGCAGCCAGGGCTTCGTTGTCCGGGTCCTTCCTGGCGGCTTCGCGCAGCACGCGGCGGGCCTCGTCCTGGCGCCCCAGACCCCACAGCACCTCGCCCATGTGGGCGGCGATCTCCGGGTCCTGGCGCAGGCCGTAGGCCTTCTGCAGCTGGATCAGGGCGCCGGCCAGGTCGCCCTGGCGATAGAGCACCCAGCCCATGCTGTCGATGATGAAGGCGTCGTCCGGCAGCAGGGCCAGGGCCCGGGCCACCAGTTCCCGGGCTTCGTCCAGGCGCATGTTGCGCTCGGCGAAGGTGTAGCCCAGGGCGTTGTAGGCATGGGCGTTTTCAGGTTGCAGGGCGATCACCTGGCGCAGGCGCTCTTCCACCAGGGCCACCTTGTCGAGACGGTCGGCCACCAGGGCCGAGTCGTAGAGCAGCTCCGCATTGCCCGGATTGCTCTTGAGCAGGCGTTCCAGCACCTCCAGGGCCTCGGCGTAACGCTTGGCGTCGCGCAGCAGCTGGGCTTCGGACTGGCCCAGGGCAACCCGCTCGGTGGGATGCATGGTGGCGGTCTGCTGCAGCACCTGCCGCGCCTCGTCCAGCTTGCCGGCCCGGGCCAGCAGCATGGCCTGGCGGTTGCGGGCATTGAGGAAGGGCTCGCTGAGGCCGACCTGGCCGTAGTAGTCGATGGCAGCCGCCTCGTTCTTGCGCGCCTCCATGACCTGGCCCAGGTAGTAATTGACCAGGTTGCGGTCGCCGAACTCCAGCTCCAGCAGGTGCTTGAGCTGGGTCTCGGCGGTGTCCAGGTCGTTCTGCTGCAGGGCCAGGATGGCCACCGGATAGACCACTTCGACGCTGTTGGGGAAGTCCCGCAGCAGGCGGCGGAACTCGGCGCTGGCATCGCTGAAGCGCTTGTCGCCCACATAGGCGCGGGCCAGGTGCAGGCGCACGTCCTTGGCGTTGGGATGGCGGCTCAGATAACGCTCCAGCAGGGGCACCACCTTGGCCGGCGCTTCGGCGGAGACGATCTGGGCCTCCAGCAGCACCGGCATTTCCCATTCGGGACGCAGCTCCTGGGCCCGGCGCACCGACTCCTGGGCCAGAGGGCGGTCGCCTGCGGCCAGGGCGGCCTGGGCCACGGCAAAGTGGGCCTCGGCCACGCCCTGGTAGGGCTGGGTGACACGCTGCACCAGACGCAGCACGGCGCTCTTGTCCGGCTGGCGGACCAGCATGCGGTTGAGGCGGCTGAGGTTGTCGCCCAGGTTGTCCTTGTCCTGCTCCAGCAGCTTGCTCAGGTGGGGCACCAGGTCGTCCAGGCGGTTGAGGACGATCAGCACCCCCACCAGGGTCTGGCGGGCCGTCACCGACTCGGGTTCCGTTTCCACCCACAGCTGGGCCAGTTCATGTGCCAGGTCCATGCGCCGGGCAAAGCCCGCCACCTCGATGGCCCGAGCCAGCACCTGGGGGTCCCGGCTGCGCAGGGCCAGTTCCGCGTACACGGACAGGGCCAGGTCGCCGTAGCCCCGGCGCAGGGCGATTTCCGCCAGCAGCACCTGGTACGCCACCTGGCCGGCCGGAAGCTCGGCGGCAGAGGTGGGCACGGCCGCCGGAGCCCGGGGCGCCCGCTCGGCCTTGGCCGCCCGGGATTTGGCCACGGGGGCGGGGGCGGCATCGGCGGCAAGGGCACCATTGGCGGCCAGGGCGGCGACCAGGACAGCGAGGGGGATCATTTTCATGGCAGTGTCAGTCACCGGGGAGGAGACCGCGTTAGAAGCTTTCGCTTAAGATTAGTGCCGCATGTTAGGCAGTTTTCCAGGGCGCCACAAGCGGGCGGCCGTGCCGCTTACATCCGCTCGCAACACTTTACCAATCCATACATCCGCTCATTCATCCACTTTTCGCCATGCCCGAACTCCCCGAAGTCGAAGTCAGCCGCCTCGGCCTCCTGCCCTACCTGCCCGGCCAGGTGCTGCAGGGCGTCAGCCTGCGGGCTCCGCGCCTGCGTCACGAACTGTCGCCGGCCCTGGCCGAACGCCCCGTGGGCCGCCGCCTGAAGCGGGTGGAGCGGCGCGGCAAATATCTACTCTTCGACTTCGAGAGCGATGGGGGCGGCGGCTGGATCATCCTGCACCTAGGCATGTCCGGCAGCCTGCGCCTGGTCCCGCCCGGCACGCCGCCGAGCAAGCACGATCACGTGGACCTGCATTTTCCCGGCCGCACCCTGCGCTACCGGGACCCGCGCCGCTTCGGCACCCTGCTGTGGGTGGACGGCCCCGTTGTGCTCGACCACCCCCTGCTGGCGCCCCTGGGCGTCGAGCCGCTTAGCGACGCCTTCGACGGCGCCTGGCTGCACCAGGCCCTGCGGCGGCGCCAGGCCCCCATCAAACAGGTGCTGATGGACGCCCACTGCATCGTCGGCGTCGGCAACATCTATGCGGCGGAAAGCCTCTTCCGGTCCCGCATTTCACCCCTGACGCCGGCCTGCCGCCTCAGCCGCCAGCGCTGCGACAGGCTGGCAGCCACGGTGCGGGAGGTGCTGGCGGAATCCATCGCCGCCGGCGGCAGCAGCGTGCGCGACTACGTGCATAGCGACGGCGGCGCCGGCAGCTTCCAGCTCATCGTCGCCGTCTACGACCGGGAAGGAGAACCCTGCCAGGTCTGCGGCGGCCCCATCCGCCGCATCACCCAGGGCGGACGCAGCACTTTCTACTGCCCCCGCTGCCAGCGCTGACGACCCCGGCGACCGTCCGTCGCCCCATTTCAACCAGTGCTGGCACAAGCGGCGCCAGCGCGTTGATTCCATTTGGCATTGTGGGGTAGAGTAGCCTCTCCCTTTTTGTCGCCGGTGTCGCCATGCCGAATACCCTTGCCCAGAACTTCGCCGCCTACAGCCAATGGCGGACGCAGCTGTCGGAGTGCATCGAGCACTTCCGCGCCTGGCTGGCGGACAATGAACTGGGCGATGCCCAGAGCGACCTGCGCCTGACCCAGCTGCTCGAGCGCCTCAAGGAAGACCGTCTCAACGTGGCCTTCGTCGCCGAGTTCTCCCGGGGCAAGTCGGAACTGATCAACGCCATCTTCTTCGCCGACTACGGCAACCGCATGCTGCCCTCTTCCGCCGGCCGCACCACCATGTGCCCGACGGAACTGCTGTTCGATGCCGACAAGCCCTCCTGCATCGAGCTGCTGCCCATCCACACCCGGGCCACCAATGCCGGTATTTCCGAATACAAGCGCTTCCCCAACGAGTGGGAGACCGTGCCCCTCAACGTGGACTCCCCTGAAGCCATGCAGGACACCCTGCGCCACGTCAGCGAAGTGGTGCGGGTGGACCGGGACACGGCGGAGAAGCTGGGCTTTCCCGTCGGCGACGACGAGGCCGCCACCTACCGCATCGGCGAGGACGGCCTGGTGGAAATCCCCCGCTGGCGCCATGCCGTCATCAACTTCCCCCATCCCCTGCTGCAACAGGGCCTGGTGATCCTGGACACCCCGGGCCTCAACGCCATCGGCGCCGAGCCGGAACTGACCCTGTCCCTGCTGCCCAACGCCCACGCCGTGCTCTTCATCCTGGCCGCCGACACCGGCGTCACCCAGTCCGACCTGGCCATCTGGAAGGACAACATCGGCGCCGGCGGCAACCGCAAGCGGGGCCGCCTGGCGGTGCTCAACAAGATCGACGGCCTCTGGGACGAGCTCAAGAGCGAGGCCGAGATCCAGGCCGAAATCGCCCGCCAGGCCGACAGCTGCGCCTCCATCCTGGGCCTGCCCCAGGAGCAGGTGTTCCCCGTCTCCGCCCAGAAGGCCCTGGTGGCCAAGATCAACGGCGACGACGCCCTGCTGCAGCGCTCCCGCCTGCCGGAACTGGAACGGGCCCTCTCCGAGGAGCTGATCCCGGCCAAGCAGGACATCGTGCGTGACAACACCGAGGCCGAGTTCGGCGAACTGCACGCCCGCATGCGCGCCCTGCTGGACTCCCGCATGCGGGGCCTGAAGGAACAGCTGACCGAACTGACCGAGCTGAAGGGCAAGAACAAGGGCGTCGTGGAATACATGATGGCCAAGATCAAGACCGAGAAGGAAGAGTTCGAATCGGGCCTGCAGCGCTACTACGCCGTGCGCAGTGTCTTCTCCACCCTGACCAACAACCTCTTCGCCCATCTGGGCCTGGACGCCCTGCGCAGCCTCACCCACGAGACCCGGGACGCCATGCAGGCGGCCACCTTCTCCCGGGGCCTGTCCGCGGCCATGGACCGCTTCTTCCGCACCTCCAAGGAGAACGTGCAGAAGTCCGGCAAGGAGATCGGTGAAATCCTCTCCATGATGGAGGCCATTTACAAAAAGTTCAGCGTCGAGCACGGGCTCAAGCTGGGTTCGCCGACCCAGTTCAACCTGCTGCGCTACGAGAAGGAGCTGGAGCGTCTGGAGCAGTGGTGCAACACCCACCTCAACACCATGTTCCAGCTGCTGACCCACGAGAAGGGCAACGTCACCCAGAAGTTCTTCGAGGAAGTGGCGGTGCAGGTGCGCCGCGCCTTCGAGCACGCCAACCGGGACGTGGAAATCTGGCTGAAGGCAGTCATGGCCCCCATGGAGACCCAGGTGCGGGAACACCAGATCCAGCTGAAGCGCCGCCTGGAAAGCATCAAGCGCATCCACCAGGCCACCGACACCCTGGAAGACCGCATCGGCGAACTGAACCACATGGAAGCCGCCCTGCTGGCCCAGATCGACACCCTGCAGACCCTCGGCAACGATCTCCAGGCCCTGCTGCACCCCCAGGGGGAAGGCCTCCAGGCCGCCGCCTGACGCACGCCTCGCGGCCAATAAAAAAGCCACGGCATGCCGTGGCTTTTTTATTGGGGCCGTCACCGGCCCGGAGAAGACTCAGGCGCGCTTGTTGCCGGTCAGCTTCTCGTACTTGCTCCACAGCTGGTCTTCGCTTTCGACCACGTCCGGGTTCTTGGGGATGCAATCCACCGGGCACACTTCAACGCACTGGGGGGTGTCGTAGTGGCCGACGCACTCGGTGCACTTGCTGGGGTCGATCTGATAGATCTCTTCGCCCTGGGAGATGGCCTCGTTGGGGCACTCCGGCTCGCACACGTCACAGTTGATGCATTCGTCGGTAATCATCAAAGCCATAGCTGCTTTCCTTCATTCAAGATAGTTCGGAGACTTTTTTCGCCGCCAGCCGCTTCTCCACGACCGGCTGGACGAACTTGCTGACATCCCCCCCCAACCGGGCGATCTCGCGCACCATGGTGGCGGAAATGAACATGTACTGCTCCCCAGGCGTCAGGAATACTGTTTCGACCTCGGGATACAGATTACGGTTCATCCCCGCCATCTGGAATTCGTATTCAAAGTCGGACACCGCCCGCAAACCGCGGATGATGACCTTGGCGCCTTGCTGGTGGAGGAAATCCATCAGCAGGCAGGAAAAACCTTTCACTTCCACGTTGCCATAGGGCGCCAGGATTTCCTGGGCCATGGCGACCCGGTCTTCCAGGCCGAAGAACGGGCGTTTGTTCGGGCTGTCGGCCACGGCCACGATGACCCGGTCGAACAGGCTGGAGGCACGCCGGACCAGATCCTCGTGCCCCTTGGTCAGGGGGTCGAAGGTTCCCGGGTAGATCGCCAGTCGGTTATTCAGCATCGGCATTGTTCCGCGCCATAAGGTGGTAGAAGACCTGCCCGGCCTTGCCGCGCTTCACTGTGGCCCAGTCGCCCAGGCTTTCCAGGGGCTTTTCCGCTTCGGCGTAAATCACGCCGTCTTCCTTCAGCACCCGGGACAGGAGGGGTTCCAGTTTTTCCAGCCAACCGAGATGGTAGGGCGGATCGAGGAACACCAGATCGAAACGCAGCTCCGTAGAGGCGACGAATTTTAGCGCATCTTCCCGGATTATCTGCAAATTTTCCCCTTGCAGCAGGGCAGCGTTGTCTTTCAGGGCGGCAAAGGCCTTGGGCGAGCGCTCCACCAGGACGGAGCGGGCGGCTCCGCGGGAGGCCGCCTCGAAACCCAGGGCGCCGCTGCCGGCAAAGAGATCCAGGCAGTTCCAGCCCGTCAGGTCCTGGCCCAGCCAGTTGAAGAGAGTTTCCCGCACCCGGTCCGGCGTCGGCCGCAGGCCTTCGCCGTCAGGGAAGGAAAGCACCCGGCGGCGCCACTCACCGCCGATGATGCGCACCACGTTGTTGCCCGCCCGGGCCCGGGCGGCGCCGGCCCGGCCGGCCGGCTGCGGTCCGGGGCGGGCCATCAGTCAGCAGCCACCTTGACCGTCACCAGGTGCTGGGGCAGCACGTGGCGCTGGAAGGCGGCCTTGATGTCGGCGGCGCTGACCTTCTCCACCTTGGCGGCGTAGGTATCCAGGTAGTCCAGGGGCAGGCCGTAGAAGCCGATCACCGCCACGTTGTCGAGCAGCTTGCGGTTGCTGTCCAGGCGCAGGGGGAAGCTGCCGACCATGTTGTCCTTGGCCGCCTTCAGCTCCTTCTCGGTGACGCCCTTGGCGAGGAACTCCTGCAGCACCTCATTGACCACCTTGAGGGCATCGCCGGCCTGGGCCCGCTTGGTCTGCAGGCCGATCTGGAAGGGACCCCGGGCCACCATGGGGGCGAAATAGCTGTAGGTGCTGTAGGCGTAGCCCCGGGCATCGCGTACCTCCTTGAGCAGGCGGGAAACGAAGCCGCCGCCGCCAAGGACGTAGTTGCCCACCTGCAGGGCGTAGAAGTCCGGATCGCC
Source organism: Azospira sp. MPR-LB4 (assembly GCF_058809525.1). NCBI lineage: Bacteria > Pseudomonadati > Pseudomonadota > Betaproteobacteria > Rhodocyclales > Rhodocyclaceae > Azospira > Azospira sp. MPR-LB4. Next base: position 2,566,476 of record NZ_CM179521.1, on the reverse strand, counting down.
CCGGGGAATGGCGGGCAGGCCGAGCAGGAGATGGGACTGGGTGGCCGGATGGGACACCGACACCACCCGCCCCTGGGGCAGGCTGGCCGCCGGGATGGGGGCAGCCGGGCCACCGGCGGGCAGACCGGCCGTCAGCTTCTCGGCAATGGCTTCGGCCTCGCTGCGGGAGAGGTCGCCCACCAGGGTGACGCTGGCCTTGGCGGCGTTGTAGTTGGCGCGCCAGAAGGCCTCCACATCGGCCCGGGTCAGGTTTTCCAGGGACTCAGGGGTGGATACCCGGCCATAGGGATGGTCCGGGTAGAGGGCCTGCCAGAAGGCCCGGCTGGCCAGCACTTCAGGCTTGGTCAGGGCGTCCCGCAGACCGGCCACGGCGCGCACCTGCTCCCGCTGCAGCACCGCCTCGGGGAAGCGGGGCTGCTGCAGCACCAGGCGCATGATCTCCAGGGCGCCATCCCGGGTTTCCCGGGCCGCCAGGGTGCGCAGGCTCAGGCTGGCCCGGTCCTGGTCGGCACCGCCGCCCAGGTTGGCGCCCAGGTCGGCCAGGCGGTTGGAAATGGCGGTCTCGTCCAGGTCGCCGGCACCGCCGTCGAGCAGGCCGTGGGTGAAGCCGGCCAGGCCCGACTTGCCGGCCGGGTCCCGGGAGCTGCCGGCGGCAAAGTCCACCTGCACGTCCACGATGGGCAGGGCATGGTTTTCGACGAAATAGACCCGAGCGCCGGAGGGGGCGACCCAGTGCTCGATGGTGACCCCGGCCTGGGCGGCAGAGCCCAGCAGGGCGGCGGCAAAAAGCAGGAAATTAGGCAGTCGCATCATGGTCTCCTCGATCAGTGGCGCACGCCGGCGGGAGCGCGGCGGCGGGGAGCATCGGCCAGGGGCTGGGGTTCCAGCAGGCCCACGGTGAGGCTGTCGTCGTTGAAATACTGCTTTGCCACCCGCTGCACGTCGGCAGCGGTGACGGCCTGGAGCTTTTCGATCATGCGCTCCACGGACTTGTAGGAGAGGCCGACGATTTCCATCTGACCGATCTCCATGGCCTGGGCGAACATGGAGTCCCGCTTGTACACCTGGCTCGCCACCAGCTGGGCGCGGGCCCGCTTCAGTTCTTCCTCGCTGACGCCGTCGGCGGCAATGCGCGCCACTTCAGCCTTGAGGGCGGCCTCCAGTTCGGCCGGGGTATGGCCCTCGGCGGGCGTGCCCAGCATGAGGAAGAGGGAGGGGCCGCGGCTGCTGTTGTCGTAACCCGAGCCCACGGACTGGGCCAGACGCTGGTCCTTCACCAGGTGCTGGGTGAGGCGGGCGCCGTCGTGGCCGTCCAGCACCGCACCGAGCATTTCCAGGGCGTAGGGGTCGCTGTCCTTGTTCACGTCGCGCAGGGTCGGCACCTTCCAGGCCAGCAGCACCTGGGGCAGTTCCGCCGGGCCCTTCACGGTGACGCGGCGGATGCCCTTCTGGGGCGCCTCGGCAATGGGCTTGCGCGCCGGCAGGGCGCGGGGCTTGAGCTGGCCGTAGGTCTTTTCCGCCTGGCGGAAGACGGCCTCGTGGTCCACATCGCCCACCACCACCAGGGTGGCGTTGTTGGGCACGTACCACTGCTGGTACCAGTGGCGCAGGTCGGCGGCGGTCATCTGCTCCAGGTCCGCCATCCAGCCGATCACCGGCCGGCGGTAGGGATGGGCCGAGTAGGCCACGGCATTGAGGGCCTCGAACAGCAGGGACTGGGGATTGTCGTCGGTGCGCATGCGCCGCTCTTCCATGATCACCTGGATTTCCTTGGCGAATTCCTTCGGGTCCAGGGTCAGGTGGCCCATTCGGTCCGCCTCCAGGGCCATCATCTCGGGCAGCTTCTGCTTGGGAATCTGCTGGAAGTAGGCGGTGTAGTCGTAGTTGGTGAAGGCGTTGTCGCGGCCGCCGGCGGCCGCCACCCGCTTGTTGAACTCGCCCGGGCCGACCTTGGGCGTGCCCTTGAACATCATGTGCTCCAGGGCATGGGCGACGCCGGAGGTGCCGTCCACCTCGTCCATGCTGCCCACCTTGTACCAGACCATGTGCACCGCCGTGGGGGCACGCCGGTCTTCCTTGACGATGACCTTGAGGCCGTTCTTCAGGGTGGTTTCATAGGGATTGGCCAGGACGGCGCCAATGGGGAGCAGGCCCAGCAGCAGGGCCAGGAGTCTCGATTTTCTGGGGATCATGGTTCGCTTCCGAAATGAAATGCCCCGCAGGGCCATGAACGGGCGAATTCGGCAACGTCCTCGGGGGACGCTTGGGCTAAAATTCGGATTTTCCTGCGGCGCATCTTACCGAGCCGCCCTCCCCCTGTCAGCCCTGACAGCCCGGGAACGAACTTAGAACGGAACCCCGCATGTTTGGTTTCTTGAAAAAATCCGACAAAGACCAGGACGCCACGCCCGCCACCGCAGCCGCCGTGGCGCCGGTGCCGGAGCCCCTGGACAAGCCGCTCTCCTGGCGCGAGCGCCTTTTCGCCGGCCTCTCCCGCACCCGCTCCCAGCTTGGCGGCAAGCTCAAGTCCGTCTTTGCCCGAGGCAAGGTGGACGACGAACTGCTGGAAGAACTGGAGACCCTGTTGCTGACCAGCGACGTGGGCATGGACGCCACCATGCACCTGCTCGACGAACTGAAGCGCCGCGCCAAGCAGGACAAGCTGGAAGGCGCCGCCGCCATCCAGCAGGCCCTGGCCGACACCCTGGCCCAGATGCTGGCCCCCCTGGAAGCGCCCCTGCAGGTGGATAGCCACAAGCCCTTCGTGATCATGATTGCCGGGGTCAACGGCGCCGGCAAGACCACCTCCATCGGCAAGCTGGCCAAGTACTTCCAGAGCCAGGGCAAGAGCGTGCTGCTGGCCGCCGGCGACACCTTCCGCGCCGCTGCCCGGGAACAGCTGATGACCTGGGGCGAGCGCAACAACGTCACGGTCATCGCCCAGGAATCCGGCGACCCGGCGGCCGTGGTCTTCGATGCCATCGCCGCCGCCAAGGCCCGGGGCATCGACGTGGTGCTGGCCGACACCGCCGGCCGCCTGCCCACCCAGCTGCACCTCATGGAAGAGATCGCCAAGGTGCGCCGGGTGATCCAGAAGGCCGACCCCACCGGCCCCCACGAGGTGATGCTGGTGCTGGATGCCAACATCGGCCAGAACGCCCTGGCCCAGGTGAAGGCCTTCGACAAGTCCATCAACGTCACCGGCCTGGTGCTGACCAAACTGGACGGCACCGCCAAGGGCGGCGTCATCGCCGCCATCGCCCGCCAGTGTCCCAAGCCGGTGCGCTTCATCGGCGTCGGCGAAGGCATCGACGACCTGCGCCCCTTCGTCGCCCGGGACTTCGTGGACGCCCTCTTCGGCGAGTAAGCTCAGGACCGTCATGATCTCCTTCTCCGCGGTACACAAGCGCTACCCCACCGGCTACGAAGCCCTGCGGGGCGTGAGTTTCGACATCGAGGCGGGGGAGCTGGTGTTCATCACCGGCCACTCCGGCGCCGGCAAGACCACCCTGTGCAAGCTGGCCGCCGCCATCGAGCGCCCCACCTCGGGCAGCGTGGTGGTGAACGGGCAGAACCTGGCAGCCCTGCGCAAGAGCGCCATTCCCTACGTGCGGCGCAATTTCGGCCTGGTCTTCCAGGACCAGAAGCTGCTCTTCGACCGCACCGTGCTCGACAACGTGCTGCTGCCCCTGGCCATCGTCGGCCTCTCCCCCAAGGAAGCCGGCAAGCGGGCCCGGGCGGCCCTGGACAAGGTGGGTCTGCTGGAACGGGAGAAGGCCAACCCCATCGCCCTCTCCGGCGGCGAACAGCAACGCCTGGCCATCGCCCGGGCAGTGGTGAACCGGCCCGCCATCCTCCTCGCCGACGAGCCCACGGCCAACCTGGACACGGATTCCGCCGGCGAAGTGATGGAGCTGTTCAAGGCCTTCCACCAGGTCGGCGTCACCGTCATCCTCGCCACCCACGACACCCAGTGGGTGCGCCACCTGAATCCCCGGGTCCTGTGGGTCGAACACGGCCAGGTGCGGGCCCCCGGCGAACGCCCGGAAGGACAAGCATGAACGCCTGGCTCACCCAACACCTGTCGGCCCTCCAGGGCGCCTGGCAGCGGCTTGCCGCCTCGCCCCTCAACACCGTGCTGTCCCTGCTGGTGATCGGCATCGCCCTGACCCTGCCCGCCGCCGGCGTGGTGGTCCTGGACAACCTGCGCCAGGCCGCCGCCGGCGTCGCCAGCACCCAGCAGATCAGCGTCTTCCTCAGCCCCGAGGCCAGCCGCAAGGAGGCCACGGAGATGGAATCCCGCCTGCGCCAGGAGGTCTCCGGCAGCATCGTCTTCGTGCCCCGGGAAGACGCCCTGAAGCGCCTCCAGGGCACCGCCGGCATGGCCGAACTGGTGGCCAGCCTGCCGCGCAACCCCCTGCCCGACGCCTTCATCGTGGAACCGCGCAACGCCGCACCGGAACAGCTGGAAGCCCTGGCCAAGACCCTCTCGGCCTGGCCCAAGGTGGCCCATGTGCAGCTGGATTCGGCCTGGATCAAGCGTTTCGACGCCTTCCTGCGCCTCGGCCGGCTGGCCGTGCTGCTGCTGGCCGCCGCCTTCGCCGCTGCCCTGGTGGCCGTCACCTTCAACACCATCCGCCTGCAGATCCTGGCCCAGGCCGACGAAATCGAAGTGGCCAAGCTGATCGGCGCCACCGACGGTTTCATCCGCCGCCCCTACTACTACTTCGGTGCCCTCCAGGGCATCCTCGGCGGTCTCATCGCCATGCTCCTGGTCAGCGCCGCCGTGGCCGTCCTCTCCGGGCCGGTCAGCCAGCTGGCCAGCCTCTACGCCACCGCCTTCCGCCTGCACGGCCTGGGCCTCGACCACTCCCTGCTGCTGCTCGGCGTCGGCGCCCTCCTCGGCTGGCTCGGCGCCCAGCTCTCGGTAGGCCTCTACCTGCGGCAGATCGAACCGAAGTAAGAGGCGGGAGGGCACCGGCCACCGGCCGCCCTCCCCGCTTCGACCGCCGTCGGGCCAGCCCGTTTTCCCCTCCCCATTGCGACGCCGCCTCCCCGAGGCTATCCTCCGCCCCGGCGGTCGGTGTACCGCCACCATTTTTCAGCGGCCAGGCCGCTTTCAAGCTGCGGTGCCATCCCCATCGCGGCGGCTTTGTTTTGGGGAGTCTGTCATGTCCTTTTCCCGTCGTAACTTCCTGGCGACTGCCGGTGCCCTGGGCGCAGGTGTCGTCTCCCGGGCCCATGCCGGCAACCTGGTGTTGCCCTCCCTCGGCGCCGAACTGCTGCCGCCGCCCAAGGGCAAGCGCGTCGTCGTCTGCGGCGGCGGCTGGGGTGGCCTCACCGTGGCCCGCTACCTGCGCAAGCTGGACCCGTCCGTCGAAGTGGTGCTGATCGAACGCAACCCGGTGTTCTGGTCCTGTCCCATGAGCAACAAGTGGCTGGTGGACATCGTCGGCACCGACCTGCTGGTGCACGACTACCTGACCGTGGCGAAGAAATTCGGCTACCAGTTCCTGCAGTCCGAGATCGTCGGCATCGAGCGGGACAGGAAGAAGGTCATCACCGGCCAGGGCGCCATCGGCTACGACTACCTGGTGCTGGCCCCCGGCATCCGCTACCAGTACGAAGCCTGGTTCGGCGACGACCGCAAGACCATCAACTACACCAAGGCCAACTACCCGGCGGCCTACATCCCCAGCGCCGAGCACATCACCCTGAAGAAGAAGCTGCACAGCTTCAAGGGCGGCGACTTCGTCACCGTGCTGCCGCCCCCGCCCCACCGCTGCCCGCCCTCCCCCTACGAGCGGGTGTGCATGATGGCCTGGCACCTGAAGCAGCACAAGATTCCCGGCCGCATCGTCCTGCTCGACCCCAAGCCGGCCCCCACCCCCATCGGCATCGGCTTCAAGCAGGCCTTCGACGAACTGTACAAGGACCAGGTGCTGTACGTGCCCAACGCCACGGTGAAGGAGGTGGACCCCTACAACAAGCAGGTGAAGACCGCCGCCGGCGACTTCAAGTTCGAGGACGCCATCCTCATGGCGCCCCACCGGGCCGGCGACCTGGTATGGATGGCCGACCTCATCGGCCAGGACGACAAGGGCCAGGCCACCGGCTGGGCCGACCAGCACAACGTGGGCCTGCACAGCCAGAAGGACCCCAATGTGTGGATCATCGGCGATGCCGTGGGCAAGGCCTCGGAACTGTTCGGCTGGTACCCCAAGAGCGGCCACGTGGCCAACCGCCTCGGCCGCATCGCCGCCCGCCAGATCGTGAACCGCATGCAGGGCAAGGACTTCGACAAGCTGCTGCCGGACAACCTGTGCTACATGTTCGTCAACGGCAACCCCATCGAGGCCATCCTGGTGGACTTCCAGTACAAGTTCAACGCCGAGGGCAAGATCGTGCAGACGGTGAAGGAATACCACGAGCACGACGTCAACCTGGCCAAGGAAGACTTCGTCTGGTTCGAAGGCATGGCGGAGGATTTCCTGGACCGGGGCTGACGCTCAGCCTGTTCGCAGCAACAAAAAAGGCGCGGATATCCGCGCCTTTTTTGTTGGAGACTTTGGGCGTGTTCCAGTTGAGCACTCTAACGTTGTAAATCACCGGACGCAGGCAAGCGCAGCTTGCCGTAGGTCCGGTGGATTGGAATGTTGGGCATCGTGGACACTCTGACTGTGATCGTTGGGAAATACTGGCCGCTGCCAGAAGTAAGGCCAGTCGTCGAAGTGCATGACTTCGTTGCCATCAATGAGAAGCGTGTAACACGGCTCGACCGGGAAGTCGTTGATGCGAACTTGCCACGTTTGACCACTGACCGCTGCCTCGAATACGACGTTCTCTTCGCCGGTAGCGGTTTTCCAGCCAGCCTCCATACATAATTCAGGGTGTTGAGACCAACCGTTGGCTACGTCAAAAGGGACTCTGCGCATAGTGTTGCCTTGTATGTTCATTCCACCGATTCCATAAAAGAATCGGAGTAATCGCCGGGGTTTATGCCCCGGCGGGTTTTGGGGCGTGGCAGCTCGTTGAAGCCTGGGGTCGTGAACCCGTACGTTAGCGTTGAGCGCCACGCCTGCTTGTCTTTTAACCCGAACAGTTGCTGGGGCCATGAGCCCGGATTTGCAAGGTAGGGTGGCTGACATGATAAATGAATCATTTGTAGGAATCGACGTATCGAAAGCCTGACTCGATGTGGGCTTCCTTGCTACCGGCAGTGCTGAACGGCTGGCGCATGACGAGGTGGGGATAGCGGGCTTGTGCCAACGCCTGTGCGAACAGCCTCCCACCTTAGTGGTGATGGAAGCGACGGGTGGGCTTGAGACAGCCCTGGCCAGCGCACTGGCGGCGGCCGGTGTGCCGGTAGCCGTGGTCAATCCTCGGCAAGTACGGGACTACGCCAAGGCGTGTGGGCGACTGGCCAAGACCGACCGGATTGATGCCCTGATTCTGGCTGCTTTTGCGCAAGCGATCCGGCCGCAGGTGCGAATTCTGAAGGATGAAGAGACACAAGCCCTGGCTGCGCTGCTGGCACGGCGGCGCCAGCTCATCGACATGCGTGTGCAGGAAAAGCTGCGGCTGGATCGGGCGGAGGTAGTGCAGCGGACGAGTTTGAAGGAACACATTGCCTGGCTCGATGAACGCATTGCTGCACTGGATATTGATCTGACGCATCGCCTGCGGACGAGCGAGGTCTGGCGCGAGAAAGACGATCTGCTGCAAGCCATTCCAGGGGTAGGCAAAGTGACGCGCATGACTTTGCTGGCGGAATTGTCCGAACTCGGAAAGCTGAACCGTAAGGAAATTGCAGCACTGGCGGGGCTCGCACCGTTCAATCGTGACAGCGCCAAACATCGTGGCGAGCGTGTGATCTGGGGTGGCAGGGCGCAGGTACGTCAGATGCTCTACATGGCGGCTTTGTCAGCTACGCGCAGCAACCCGCCAATCCGGGAGTTTTATCAGCGCCTCTGTGCTCAAGGCAAACCGAAGAAGGTGGCGCTGACCGCCTGCATGCGCAAACTGCTGACTGTGATCAATGCCGTAGTCAAAAACAACACCCCCTGGTGCGCTTCAGGGCTTGACCTTCAACACAGTTGCTAACGTGACCGTCACTGGCTCTTGGGTGCCGCACACCACATGGCCTGCACTTAGCTGCAACGCTACGAACTCCGCGGGGAGCTTGATACACAGTTCATGCTCCACTCGTACGATGTCCTCCAAAGTAGGCTTCGGCAGTGGCTTCGGGACCAGCTCGTTTCTCTCCAGCAACTGAGCAATGACCGTTTGCATGTGACCTCTAACGTGGAAGTGAGCGGCCTGCGCGGCTTTTCGCGCAGCTCCGCTCGACTGCAGGGTTAGAGCGCATTGGCCTTGCAACACGCGGCACAGACACTGGAGTAAGCGATGCGGTCGATTGGGATGAAGAGGTCAAAGCGCAACCCGTTTCTTTAGGTTGGTGATGACAACCTGGACCGAACGACTCTTGCGATTCACTCGCGCCGAACTGATAACGATCGCGTCTTTGGGTTTGTCGGCAGCTATGTATAGCTCAAAGATTCTGTCATCACCATCGAAGAACGTTCCGAGCGTGAGATTCACTTCCCATTCCTTAGGGATCGGTTCGTATTCTTCAAGCGCTTGACGTGTGGCGACACGAGCAAGCTCCTTGAGTTCGTCGAGTTCTTTCGGGGCAGCGCAGGTGCTATCAGCGGACGGCATGGGTTTGCGCTCTAACGTGCTAGCTCAGGGGCGACCGGAGGCCGCAGGCCGGAGGGAACCTGCCGGCGTAGCCGGCAGGACGTCCTCTGGAGCGGCGGGTTAGAGCGCAGGGCGCACGGCGAGACAAGATTCCGCTCTAGGCTCATAGGGCACGGGGTCTCAAAGTTGAAACTCGCCAGCAAAGCCGATCGGCCAAACAACCACGAATTTTTCGCTGGCCTTTAGGCGTTTGACGATCAGCGCTTTGTCTAATACGCCACGCAACTTTAGGAACGCCTGAACTCGCTCAATCACTGGGCCCCAGGAACCGGTGGGGAAAATGAAGATGTTGAATTTTCCTTCTCCAATATCGTGTCCATCGACCTCGGCGAATCTGTTTTGGGAAAAAGCCTGAATCAGTGTCTCTTCGACTTGAATGAGAGAGTCGAAGTCCGACGACTCCGTAACGGGTAATTGAACGATGAGCTGGTTCCGGGACATGTTGCGCTCTAACGTCGAAGGTAAGGGGCGCTGCGCGGCTTTATCGCGCAGCGTCCAGCGACCAAAGGGAGCGAGGTTGAGCGCCATGTTAGAACGCCTTAGCTGCTAAAAAGGTTTGAAGGACTTGAGTGGCTTTCGCCATCACCTGTTTTCTACTCGGAGCATTGAAGTACTGTGGTTCGACCACCCCGGGTATCCAACACAAATATTGCTGTACGTCTGAATCAAATGCCACACGGGCAATTTGTCCATCCACTTCTATCTTCACAACTCCTTCTCCGATGAAACTGCCGTACAAGTCTGGAGTTCTCGATGAATATCGGAAATTTCGGTCGGACCGGGGCTTCGACGGGCAATGACCAGACATCTCCCACGAGCCGATGTACCAGTCAAAGGTGTGTCCGCGTTTGGTACGTAATAATTCGTTATGCAGAGCTGCATGCCTTGCAGAACCGGGATTAAGTATTTCGACCTTGGCAATAGAAAGCGCAGCTGTCAAAAAACTGGACACTGCCGCGTGCACCTTCCGATCCCCTAGCGAGGATGACATTGCATAGCGTTTAGGAATTCCTGATTGCACTGGATGGTCCCAGATGAAGTAGTAATCAAGAACGGAAGCGATTCGCTCTCGAACTTCTGTGTCTGTCAACTCGTCGTGAGCTGCGGCAATCTCCTCTAGCTCATCCAATAACTCACGATATCTCGCCGAAAAGGTGTCCATAAGCGTTCTAACTAGTAGTAGACGACAAGTACGTCCAATAAAACGTCGGGGTATCCAATAAGCTGGGATACCGGACAGGCGGAAAGCCAATAACCATGCGGCGCTCCATTCCCTTATTACTTATTCGCATAATTCTCCTCACGTACAAACCGGACATTCCTGACAACAAAATCATACGTCATGCTCCGGTCTTTCCCCAAGCCGCCCATGCTCCCCATTAGTACCGCAGATAGGCAGCACCAGATCGGTGATCTCACTCCTGGAACAGATACAGAAGAGACCATGTGGAAAATCGGGGCGTGACTGCCCCGTTTCGCCGCCTGACAGGCGGCTGCGTCTAATAGACGAGCACGAGGAGAAATGCTGAGAGGAGGACTAGGGGAGCGAGAAGGAGACGGCGACACTGCCAAAACGGGGTTTGCCCAGGCACGTCGTCACGTGGTGCAGCTCCCGCCTGCCGAGGACCGGCAGGCGGAGAAGAACGGGCTTACTTCCTGCGGAAGATCACATCCCACACGCCATGACCGAGACGGATGCCGCGCTGTTCGAACTTGGTCAGGGGGCGGTAGTCGGGGCGGGGGGCGAAGCCGCCGTGGCTGTTGTCCACGGTATTTTCGAGAAGGGGTTCGGCGGAGAGGACTTCCAGCATCTGCACGGCGTATTCCTCCCAGTCGGTGGCGCAGTGCAGGTAACCGCCGGGGGCCAGGCGGGAGGCGAGCAGGGCGATCAGGGGCGGCTGCACCAGGCGGCGCTTGTGGTGGCGCTTCTTCGGCCAGGGGTCGGGGAAGTAGATGTGGGCGCCGGCCAGGGAGTTCTCGGAGATCATGTCCCGCAGCACTTCCACGGCGTCGTGCTGGATGATGCGGATATTGCCGAGGTTGCCTTCGGCCACCAGCTTGCACAGGCTGCCGACGCCGGGGGTGTGCACTTCCACTTCGATGAAATTGGTGTCGGGGCGCACGGCGGCGATCTTGGCCGAGGTCTCGCCCATGCCGAAGCCGATCTCGAACACGGTGGGGGCCTCGCGGCCGAAGGTGGCGGCGAAGTCGAGAAGCTGGGGACGGTGCTCGATGCCGATCTTCGGCATCATGTCGTCCAGGTAGCGCAGCTGGGCGCTGGAGACCCGGCCCTGGCGCAGGACGAAGCTGCGGATGTGGCGCTGGGCCAGGGGATTGTCCTGGTCCGCGGCGGAGTCGGCCGGGAGGTCAGCGCCGTCGATGGCGTCACGTTGCGGGTCTTGCATGGTCATCCTTCAGTGGATCATTCAGCGTCAAATGCGTGGTTCAGGGCGTGGACCTTGCCCGGCAGGGCATCGGCCAGGCCGGGACAGGCCTCGGCGGCGCCGTAGGCGAGACGGCGGCCGACACCGCGGCGCAGCTCGTCCTGCCAGGTCTTCATCAGGGCTTCGCCGTCGGCGGGCTGGTCCGGCTGCTTGGGGTCCGGCAGGCTGGCCATGTCGGCCACCAGGCGCTGCCGGGCCTCGGCTTCGCTGGCGGCGTTGGCCTGTTCCCAGGCGGCGAGGGCGGCGTCGAGCCGTTCCACGGCCTCGGGAGCGGTCTGCTGGCGGCACTGGCTCACCAGTTCCCGGGTTTCCGTGGCCCGGCGCAGGCGCTCCACATCGCCCTTGAGCAGCCATTGGGCTTCCAGGTCGTAGCGGGGCTTGGCCAGGGCTTCGGGCAGGGTGGCGCAGGCGGCCTTCAGTTCGGGACCATCGGTGGACAGGCCCAGGTCGCTCTTCAGCTGCAGGGCCTGGATCAGGTCCAGGCGCCGCACTTCCTCGGCCGGCGGCGTGAAGTAGTAGCGGGCCAGCTCGTATTCGGCCTGCTCGATGCGCACCCGGTTCCTGGCTTCCCAGGCGCCGTAGGCTTCCCGGGCCAGTTCGCCCTCTTCCGGCAACAGGGAACAGGCCCGGGCCAGCAGGGAAATGCCGTGGGAGAGGCCGAACAGGGTTTGCTGGGCCAGGATGCGGGGATGGCCGAAGGCATAGCCCTGGCGCTCCGGGCGGAAGCGGGGCACCGCCGGGGCAGCTGCGACGGGGGCGGCCGGAGTCGCCGGGGCAGCGGCCTTGGCTGTGTCTTCCGGCGCCGCGGCGGGCGCCGTGGGAACGGCCGACGGCGCGCTGGCGGCCGGAGCCGGCAGCGGGGCCAGGGGCTGTTCCCTGAAGTCCGGCTCGCCCAGGGGCTGGGCCACGGTTTCCTCGCCGGCAGCGGCTTCCGGCAGGGCGGGCGGCGGCGCGGCGGCAGCCTCTTCCTCCGCCGGTGTCACCTTTTGCACCGGGCGTGGCTGGATCACCACGCCCCGGGGCGTGGTCCAGGGGTTGGCCGCATCCAGGCCGCCGTCCTCGCTCGGGGTGAACACCCGCTGCAGCAGCTCCAGCAGGGAAGGCTGGTTGGGGTCCGGCGGCGGCATGAGAATGCTGCTGCCTTCCTCGGCCCGGGCGGCCGGCAGAGCCAGCAGCAGGGCCAGGGAGAGCACCGCGAGGCGGGGACGGAAGGCAGGGGCGGCCATGCTCAGTTCTTGCCGATGAGCCCGGTGGTGGGGGAGCTGGGGTCGGCCGAGTAGAGCTTGCGCGGCATGCGGCCGGCGAGGAAGGCCTCGCGCCCGGCCTGCACCGCCTTGTTCATGGCGCTGGCCATGAGCACCGGATTGCCGGCGTGGGCGATGGCGGTGTTCATCAGCACCCCGTCGCAGCCCAGCTCCATGGCGATGGCGGCGTCGGAGGCGGTGCCCACGCCGGCGTCCACGATCACCGGCACCTTGGCGTTGTCGATGATGAGGCGCAGGTTCCAGGGATTGAGGATGCCCATGCCGGAGCCGATGAGAGAGGCCAGGGGCATCACCGCGGCACAGCCGATCTCTTCCAGCATCTTGGCCTGGATGGGGTCGTCGGCGCAGTACACCATGACCTGGAAGCCTTCCTTGACCAGCACTTCGGCGGCCTTGAGGGTTTCCGGCATGTTGGGGAACAGAGTGGTGGGATCGCCCAGCACTTCCAGCTTGACCAGGGCGTGGCCGTCCAGCAGCTCCCGGGCCAGGCGCAGGGTGCGCACGGCTTCGTCGGCGGTGTAGCAGCCGGCGGTGTTGGGCAGGATGGTGAACTGGCTGGGGGGCAGGGCATCCAGCAGGTTGGGCTGGTTCGGGTCCTGGCCGATGTTGGTGCGGCGGATGGCCACGGTCACCATTTCGGCGCCGGAGGCATCGATGGCCTGGCGGGTCTCGGCGAAATCCTTGTACTTGCCGGTGCCGACGATGAGGCGGGAGCGGTAGGTCTTGCCAGCGATGGTCAGTTGTTCCATGGGCTCGGTTCCAGGCGGGAAGGGGTTGGGCGAAGGATGACGGCGGGCAGCGCCGGCGGCGCGGCGGGCTTAGCCGCCGCCGACGGCGACGACGATCTCGATGCGGTCGCCGCCGGCCAGGGCGGTCTCGCCGTGCTGGCTGCGGGGCACGATGTCGCCGTTGCGCTCCACGGCGATACGCTTGCCGGCCAGGCCCAGTTCCGCCACCAGGGCGGCCACGGTGAAGGCGGCGTCGCGATCGGGAAATTGGCGGGTTTCGCCGTTGATGTGCAGTTCCATAAGGGGGCGGATTTTACCATGGCCGGCGGCCGCCTCCGGCACCGCTATAATCGGTCCTGCCACCCCATTTTCCCGGACCTGCCCGCCATGAAAGCCCGCCGCCCCGCCCCCTGCCGCCGCTTGCCGGCCGCCCTCCTGGCCGCCCTCTCCCTGATCGCCGGCCCGGCCCTGGCCCAGGTGAGGATCGGCGTCATCGCCTCCTCCACCGGCGTCACCGCCCAGGTGGGCATTCCCCAGAAGAACAGCGTGGCCCTGCTGCCGGCGGAAATCGGCGGGCAGAAGGTGGAATACTTCGTCCTCGACGACGCCTCCGACCCCACCAATGCGGTCACCGCGGTGAAGAAGCTGATCGGCGAGCACAAGGTGGATGCCCTGATCGGCCCCACCACCAGCCCCGCGGCCCTGGCCATGCTCGATTTCGTCGCCGAGGCCAAGACGCCCCTGGTCACCACCGTGGGTTCCTCGGCCATCGTCCAGCCCATGGACGAGAAGAAGATGTGGGTGTTCAAGACCACCCAGAACGACGACCTCATCGCCGAGGCGGTGATCGCCCACATGCAGGCCAGCGGCGTCAGGAGCGTGGGCTTCATCGGCTTCAACGACCCCTACGGCGAGAACTGGCACAAGGTCTTTGCCGCCCTGGCGGAGAAGGCGGGCATCCGCCTGGTGGCCAGCGAGCGCTTCGTGCGCACCGACCAGTCGGTGATCGGCCAGGCCTTGAAACTCATCAGCGCCAAACCGGATGCCATTTTCATCGCCGCCACCGGCGGCCCCGCCGTGCTGCCCCAGGCCACCCTGCTGGAGAAGGGCTACAAGGGCCGGCTCTACCAGACCCACGGCGTCGCCACCAACGACTTCATCAAGCTGGGCGGCAAGGCCGTGGAAGGCACCCTGATGGCCGGCGGTCCCCTGCTGGTGGCCGACGGCCTCAAGGACGGCAACCCGATCAAGGCCGTGGCCCAGGGCTACATCCGGGCCTACGAGGGCCGCTACGGCGCCGGCACCATGTCCACCTTCGGCGCCAATACCTACGATGCGGGCCTGCTGTTGCAGAAGGCCATTCCCCTGGCCCTGAAGAAGGGCCATCCGGGCACGGCGGAGTTCCGCACCGCCCTGCGCGACGCCCTGGAACAATCGAAGGAAGTGGTGGGCGCCCAGGGCGTCTTCAACATGACCCCGGCCAACCATAACGGCATGGACCAGCGGGCACGGCTGATGATGACGGTACAGAACGGCCGCTGGGTACCCCTGCACTAGAGACCTGGGGTATTCCCGGGGGGCCGGGGTAAATGGGCTTATATGTGACGAAAGTCATATATTGCCTGTGTAATCAGCGCTATAAACCCAGCATCGGGCCCAGTCGGGCATCAACCAGGGTGGAAGGGATAGTCAATGGCGAAAGTGAAGACGGGCGCGGCGTTCGGCGCCTCCTTTCGCCTGCTGGGAGCGGGCAGCTATGCCCTGCTGGCGGCAGTGCTGCTGGTGGGCAGCATCCTGGCCCTGCTCCTCGGCCAACTGGAGGTGGATCGCCGCACCAGCGAGGCCCGCACCCAGGCCACCGCCGAACTGGCCGCCGTGCGAGCCCGGCTGGAAGGCCAGATCATGGCCACCTTCAGCATCACTGAAGGCATCGTGCACCTGCTGCGCCACGACGGCAGCATCTCTCCCGAGCGCTTCGCCGGCATGGCCTCCCAGGCCATCGCCGCCGTACCCCACATCCGCAACATCGCCCTGGCACCGGATGACGTCATCCGCCAGGTCTATCCCCTGGCCGGCAACGAGCGGGCCCTGGGCTTCGCCTACAGCACCCGGCCGGAGCAGTTCGCCACGGTGCGCCGTGCCCGGGAACTGGGCGGCCCCCTCCTGGCCGGCCCGGTGGATCTGGTCCAGGGCGGCCGCGCCTTGATCCACCGGCGGCCGGTGTTCATCACCGACAAGGCCGGCGGCAGCCGCTATTGGGGCGTGGCCTCCATAGTGGCCGACGTGGATCGCCTGCTCAACGTCGGCGGCATCGGGCGGGAAGGCCCCCTCAACCTGGCCCTGCGCGGCCGGGACGGGGACGGCGCCGACGGCGGCATGATCTGGGGCGACAGTACGGTATTCGGCCAGCAGCCGGTGCTGATGAACGTCAGCGTGCCGGGCGGCACCTGGCAGCTGGCGGGCCTGCCCAAGGCGGGCTGGCCCAGCACCAATCTGCTGCACTCGCCCCTGTTCCTGGTGGCCCTGAGCAACACCCTGCTGCTGCTCTATTTCGTCGCCCAGCTGATGGGGCGCAACAGCTTCATCCGCGAGCGCAATGCGGAACTGTCCCGGGAAATTGCCGAGCGCAAGGAAATCCAGGCCTCCCTGGCCCAGAGCGAGGGGCGCTTCCGCACCCTCTTCGAACATTCCCCCGACCCCACCTGGATCGTCCGCCAGGGCTGCTTCTCCGAGGCCAATGCGGCGGCCCTGGAGATGTTCGGCTTCAAGGACTTTTCCCAGTTCCGGGGCATTTCCCCCATCGACCTGTCGCCGGCCCGGCAGCCCGACGGCCAGACCTCGGCGGAGAAGGCCAAGGCCATGATGGAAATCGCCGTGGCCCGGGGCCTGCACCGCTTCGAATGGACCCACCAGCGCTGCGACGGCAGCCTGTTCCCGGCGGAAGTGACCCTCAGCGCCATGCAGCTCAACGAGTTGCCGGTGCTCCATGCCGTGGTGCGCGACATCTCCGAGCGCAAGCAGGCCGAGGCAGAACTGGAGCGGCAGCGCAGCCTGCTCGGTGCCATCGTGGACCATGCCCCCTCCCTGATCTACATGTTCGACACGGAGGGCCGCCTGCGCCTGGGCAACCGCCTCTTCGAGAAGGTCATCGGCCGCCCCCGCGCCGCCGTGGAAGGACTGCTGCGGGAGAGCTTCATCTCCCCCGCCCTGGCCGTGCAGCACCGGCACAACGACGAACTGGTGATGCAGTCCGGCCAACCCATGCGCTTCGAAGAGCAGGCCTTCGACGGCGGCGTGCAACGCACCTACCTCACCACCAAATGCCCCCTACCGGGGCCGGACGGCAGCCTGCGGGGCGTCCTCGGCATTTCCACCGATATCACGGAAATCAAGCAGACCACGGAACAGCTGCGCCTGGCCGGAGTGGTCATGGAGAACACCGCCGACGGGGTCATGATCACCGACGCCCGGGGCGTCATCCTCTCGGTGAACAAGGCCTTCACCGACATCACCGGCTACACCGCCGCCGAAGCCCTGGGCCAGCTGCCCAGCCTGCTGCGTTCGGACCGCCAGGAACCGGAGTTCTACCGCCTGATGTGGGAGACCCTGGCCAGCACAGGCATCTGGCGCGGCGAGATCTGGAACCGGCGCAAGAACGGCGCCCTCTTCCCCGAGTGGCTGACCATCAATGCCGTGCTCGACCAGGAGGGCAAGCCGGTCAATTACGTCGGCGTCTTCTCCGACATTTCCGCCATCAAGCATTCCCAGGACGAACTGGAGCGGCTGGCCCATTTCGACCCCCTCACCGGCCTGCCCAACCGCACCCTCTTCCACGACCGCCTGCAGCACGCCCTGGAGCGGGCCCAGCGCTACGGCCAGGAGCTGGCGGTGCTGCTGCTGGACCTGGACGGCTTCAAGACGGTGAACGACAGCCTGGGCCACCCCACCGGCGACCTGCTGCTGCAGCAGGCGGCCCACCGCTTCAAGGAATGCGTGCGGGTGGAGGACACGGTGTCCCGCCTGGGAGGCGACGAGTTCGCCATCATCCTCAACAACCTGGCCCAGGGCACCGACGCCATCAGTGTGGTGAAGAAGCTGCTGCAGGCCCTGCAGGAACCCTTCGACCTGGACGGTACCGCCGCCCTGGTCACCACCAGCATCGGCATCGCCATCGCCCCTCTCGACGGCGACACGCCGGAAGCCCTGGTGCGCAATGCCGACACCGCCATGTACGGGGCCAAGGAAGGGGGCCGCAACAGCTACCGCTTCTACCAGGCCGACATGACCCGCCGCGCCCAGGAACGGCTGACTCAGGAACGCTCCCTGCGCCGGGCCCTGGAAGAAGGGGAATTCGAGGTCTGGTACCAGCCCAAGCTGGAACTGGCCGACGGCAGCCTGTGCGGCGCCGAGGCCCTGCTGCGCTGGCGCGACCCGGCCCGGGGTCTGGTGTCGCCGGCCGAGTTCATCCCCCTGGCCGAGCGCACCGGTCTGATCGTGCCCATCGGCGAACTGGTGCTCGACCAGGTCTGCCGCCAGGCCCGCCAGTGGGCGGACCGGGGCCTGCTGGCCGGGCGCATCGCCGTCAATGTGGCGGCCCTGCAGATCGAGCGCAGCGACTATGCGGCGACCCTGCGCCAGGCCCTGGAAAAGCACGGTCTGCCGGCCACTGCCCTGGAGGTGGAAGTGACCGAAAGCCTGATCATGGAAAGCCCCAACCATGCCCGGCAGGTGCTGTGCGACATCCAGACCCTGGGGGTGACCACGGCGGTGGACGACTTCGGCACCGGCTATTCCTCCCTGGCCTATCTCAAGGTGCTGCCCATCAACCACCTGAAGATCGACCGGGCCTTCGTCGCCGACCTGCCCCACAACGCCAACGACGTGGCCATCGCCCGCGCCATCATCGCCCTCGGCCACTCCCTGGGATTCCATATCACCGCCGAAGGCATCGAGACCCAGGAGCAGCTGGAATTCCTGCGCGGCGCCGGCTGCGACCAGGGCCAGGGCTATCTGTTCGGCCGGCCCATGCCGGCGGCGGACTTCACCGCCTGGATGCAGCAACGCCGCGCCTGAAGGGGATCAGCGCACCAGGACGAAGCGCCCCTGCTGGATCTCGGTGAAAAAGGCCTGCCGCGTGGTATCGCCGAAGGCGTCGAAACTGATCTGCTGCTGCAGGCCCTGGTAGGGGCCGTACTTGAGCACCGCCGCCTTGACGCTGTCGCCCCGCTGGCGCCGGCTGAGGGCGGTGAACAGCACCGTCGCCGCATCGTAGGCCGCCACCGCGCTGTAGCCCGGCAGGCGCTGGAAGCGCTGGGCAAAGGCGTCGCGGAAGGCCACGTAGCGGGGGGATTCGTCATAGCGGTTGTAGTTCTGCAGGATCAGCAGCCCTTCCACCAGGGAGCCCCCCAGTTCGGTCAGCTGCTCCGACGCCGCCCATTCCGAGGCGGCAATGGGCAGCCGGGGCGCCTGCCGGCGCGACTGCTGGGCCAGGCGGGCCACATCGATGGCGCCGGCGATGTAGAGCAGGCCGTCCGGGTCGTTCCTGAGCAGGCGCCGCACCACCTGGGCGAAATCCGTGTCGGGCTGGGAGTCGTAGGCCGCTTCGGCAACGATGGCGCCGCCACCGCTAGTGAAGGCGCGGCGGAACTCCTCCAGCCAGGATTCGGAAAAGACCCGGTTGCGGGTGTCGTAGGCCACGGCGACGCGGCGCTGGCCCCGCTGGTAAAGCATGCGAGCGTAGTCGCCGGCATTGTCCCGGGTGCTGCGGTTGATGCGCACCAGGTTGTCGTCCTTGGCGTAAAAGGCCATGGCGCTGAGGGTCGGACTG
Organism: Azospira sp. MPR-LB4; assembly: GCF_058809525.1. Lineage (NCBI taxonomy): Bacteria > Pseudomonadati > Pseudomonadota > Betaproteobacteria > Rhodocyclales > Rhodocyclaceae > Azospira > Azospira sp. MPR-LB4. The sequence goes on along the minus strand of NZ_CM179521.1, from coordinate 2,547,452 downwards.
ATCAGCAGGGTGTCGCTGCGGGCCAGCACCGGCACGGCCGCCGCCGCCATGGCCGAGGTGAAGGGGCCGATCACCGCCTCCACCCGCGCCTGGCCCAGCTCCGCCGCCGCCCGGGCAGCGGTCTCGGCCTTCTGGGCATCGTCCCGGGCAATCAGCTCGATGGGGCGGCCCTGGATGCCGCCTTCCCGGTTCCACTGCTCGACCGCCAGGATGACGCCGTTGCGCCCGGCATCCCCCACATCCGTGTTGCGGTCGGAAAGACCACCGAGAAAGCCGATGCGCACCGGCTCCGGTTCGCCGCAAGCAGCCAGCAGCAGGGTACCGAGGAGGATCAGGGCAGCCAGGGGCTTGCGCATGGGAAAGCTCCGCTTTGGTGGTTGGGACCATGCACTAATTCCACGCATGGTCGCCGAAAGATTCTGATAATACTAAGATAATAGACGGCAGATCATTCACCTAACCCCGGCGGCCGCCCGGCCGTCGCCCCGGTGCCCATCATGGCCTTGCACCCACACTTCCTTTCCCGCTGGCAGCGGGCCTGGCGCCGCTCCCTGCACATCCGCCTGGTGGTGCTGGGCCTGGTGCCCATGCTCGTCACCCTGCCGGTGATCATGGCCGTGCTGGTGGTGGGCGGCCAGCGTTTCGACGAACTGCTGGAGGCCAATGCCCACGCCCATCTGATCAGCACCCGCAACTATCTGGAGCAGATCCGCAACCGCTCCGGCCAGCAGGTGCTGCAGCAGGCCCTCTCCGAACGCCTGCCCCAGTTGCTCAAGGCCCACCGCGGCAACGACCCGACCCTGGGCAAGGTGCTCGACGTGTGGGCCGAATCGGCGGGCCTGGACTATCTCATCGTCGCCACCGAGGACGGCCAGATCATCGCCGCCAGCACCGACGCCGTGCCCGGCACCCGCCTGCCCCGCTCCTTTGTCGTGCGCCAGGTGCTGACCGGACTGCCGGTATCGGCCTACGAGCGCTTCGATGCGGAACAGCTGGCCCGCCTCGGCTCCCGCTTTCCCGCCCGGGCCCGGGTAGAGGTGGCGGGGGCGCCGAAGGGCGAGGCGGAGACCCGGGGCCTGCTCATCAACGCCGCCGCCCACCTGCCCCTCAGCGGCGATTACGGAGATGCCATCCTCTTCGGCGGCATCCTGCTCAACAACAACCTGGCCCTGATCGACAACATCCGGGAGGTGGTTTTCCCGGTGGGCACCCTGCCGGGCGGCGACAGCGGCACCGCCACCCTGTTCCTCGACGACATCCGCGTCGCCACCAACGTGCAGCTGGCCAACGGCCAGCGGGCCCTGGGCACCCGGGCCAGTGCCGAGGTCAATCAGGCGGTGCTGGAAGAAGGCGGCACCTGGGTGCGGCGGGCCCGGGTGGTGGACAGCTGGCAGATCGCCGGCTACCAGGCCCTGCTCGACGGCGAGGGGCGGCGCATCGGCATGATCTACTCCGGCTTTCCGGAAACCTACTACCAGAACGAGAAGCACCTGCTCCTGGGCGGCATTTCGCTGGTGCTGGGCCTGAGCATGCTGCTGCTCACCTATGTCTTCCTGAAGAAATCCCGCCGCCTCACCGACCGCCTGCAGCGCATCCGCGACGCCATGACCGACTTCGGCCAGGGCCGCACCCTGGCCCGGGTCGGGCGCATGGAGGAAGAGGACGAGATCGGCCAGCTGGCCGGCCATTTCGACGCCCTGCTCGATGCCCTGGACGCCAAGGAGAAAGCCCGGGCCCATACCGAATGGGTGCTGCGCAAACGCATGCAGGAACTGGCCTGCCTCTACGAAATATCCCGGGTCACGGAAGACCCGGCCCTGGGCCTGGGGGAAATCCTGGAACGGGTGGTGGGCCTCATTCCGCCGGGCTGGCGCTGGCCTCGGCAGACCTTCGCCTGCATCGAGTTCGGCGGTGCCCGTTACGCCACACCGGGTCACCCGGCCGCAACCGGCGGCCACCGGGTCACCTTCCGCACCCCGGGGGGCGACCAGGGCACCCTGACGGTGCTGTGCCAGCCCGACGGCGAGCACGACACGGCCCTGCTGCCGGAGGAGCGGACCCTGCAGGAAAGCATCGCCCAGCGCCTCGGCGACGCCATCAGCCGCCTGCAGACCCGCAGCGCCCTGCGCGAGCGGGAGGACATTTTCAGCGCCATCGCTGCCCAGGCGCCGGAGAGCATCTGCCTGATCGACGCCGAGAGCGGCCGCTTCATCGAATTCAACGACATGACCTGCGCCAGCCTGGGCTACACCCGGGAGGAACTGGCCGGCCTCTCCATCGCCGACCTGGAGGCGGAGATGGACCCGCAGCAGGTCCGCCAGGCCCTGGCCGCCGTCATCCGGGACGGTCAGCACAGCACGGAAACCCGCCTGCGGCGCAAGGACGGCCAGGTGCGGGACTTCTGGGTCAGCAACCGGCGGGTGGAAATGGACGGGCGCCTCGGCTGTGCCTCCGTCTGGCGCGACATCACCGAGCGCAAGGAGCAGGCCCGGGCCATGGCCAGCGAGGTTTCCATGCGCCGGGCCCTGTTCGAGCACAGCCGGGACGGCCTGGTGCTGCTCACCGAGGACGGCGCCGTGGCCGAAGCCAATCCGGCCATGGCGGCCATGCTCGGCTACACGCCGGAGGAAATGGAACGGCTCCACGTGTGGGACTGGGACGCGGCAATTCCCCGGGAACAGATCACCGCCATGTTGCGGGCCCTGAGCAAGGGCGGCGAGTTCTTCCAGACCGTGCACCGCCACAAGGACGGCCGCACCTTCAACGTGGAAGTGAGCGCCAGCCGTGTCGAGTGGGAGGGCCAGGCCTATGTGCTGTGTCTGCACCGGGACATCACCTTCCGCCTGCGCCTGGAACAGGAGCTGGAACAGCACCGCCACCACCTGGAGGAGCTGGTGCACGCCCGCACCATGGAGCTGGCCGAAGCCCGGGACGAGGCGGAGAGCGCCAGCCGGGCCAAGAGCGCCTTTCTGGCCAACATGAGCCACGAGATCCGCACCCCCATGAACGCCATCCTCGGCCTCTCCCACCTGCTGGGGCGGGAGGTGGGCGATGCCCGGGCCCGGGAGCGGGTGGACAAGATCCACGGTGCCGCCACCCATCTGCTCAACATCATCAACGACATCCTGGACCTGTCCAAGATCGAGGCCGAGAAGCTGCATCTGGACATGCAGGACTTCCTCCTGGCGCGCCTCTTCGACAATGCGGAAAACCTGCTGCGGCCCCAGCTGGAAGCCAAGGGCCTGCGCCTGGAGCGGCACCTCGACCCGGCCCTGCCCCCCGTCCTGCGGGGCGACGCCATGCACCTGCAGCAGATCCTGGTGAACTTCCTCAGCAATGCGGTGAAGTTCTCCGACCAGGGCCACATCACCCTGGGCGCCCGCCTGCTCAGCCGCAGCCAGAGCCAGGTGGAGCTGCGCCTGGAGGTGGCGGACCAGGGCATCGGCATCGCCCCGGAGCAGCAGGCCGCCCTGTTCCAGGCCTTCGAGCAGGCCGACAACTCCACCACCCGCAAGTACGGCGGCACGGGCCTGGGCCTGGCCATCAGCAAGCGCCTCATCCGGCTCATGGGCGGCGACATCGGGGTGGACAGCAAGCCGGGCCAGGGCAGCGTCTTCTGGATCAGCCTGCGCCTGGAGGTGGCGGACACCGCGGCCGGCACCACCGCCGCAACTGCGGAGCAGGAACTGCCGGCCCGCCTGCGCGCCCGCCACGGCGGCTGCCGCATCCTCCTGGCGGAAGACAACGCCCTCAACCAGGAGGTGGCCCAGGACCTGCTGCACGATGCCGGCCTGGCCGTCAGCGTGGCCGAGGACGGGCACCAGGCGGTGAGCCTGGCCCAGTCCGGCGGCTTCGACCTGGTGCTGATGGATGTGAACATGCCCCACCTGGACGGCCTGCAGGCCACCCGGGCCATCCGGGAGCTGCCCGGCTGCGCCGATCTGCCCATCTTGGCCATGACTGCCGGCGCCTTTGCCGAAGACCGGGCGCGTTGCCTGGAAGCCGGCATGAACGACTTCGTGGCCAAGCCGGTGGTCCCCGAGGTGCTCTACCAGGCCCTGCTGCGCTGGCTGCCGGCCCGCACCCCGGCGGCGGAGCCGACGCCCGGCAACGGCGCCAACGGGGAGCAGACCCAGCTGCTCAACCGGCTGCACACGCTGCTGGCCGGGGACGACATGCAGGCCAGCCTGCTCTGGCAGCAGTCCGCACACCTGCTGCTGCCCCTGCTCGGCGCCTGGGGCCCCCAGATCGACCAGGCCATCGAGTACTTCGATTTCGACCGGGCCCTGAGCCTGCTCGAGGCGGCCACCCCGGAGGCGGTCCAGCCGGCCGGCGCAGGCTAGGCGGGCCCGGCGCCAAAACATGTAAAGGAAGTTGTCGCAACGCCCCGAAACGGCCCGGATGATCTAAGATTCTGCCTTCGGCAACCGTTTCAGCAACCGTCTTTCCCGGCACCAGAACCCCATGCGTTTTTCTTTCCGCCCCCTTGTCTTACTCACCCTGAGCGGATTGCTGCTGGCGGGCTGCGCCTCCCGCCCCACGCCGGCCTACAAGCACGAGTCCTTCGACAGCAATTCCCCCTTCGAATACTGGAGCACCCGGGTTCCCGCCAACGCCTGCGAACTGGGGCGCCGGGCCCTGCTCAGCCAGGGCTACCAGGTGGAGGAAACCAAGCCCGAAAGCATCCGCGGCGAGAAGCTGTTCCAGCCCGAGGCCGATTACGGCATGCGCCTTTCCATCAGCCTGGTATGCCTGCCGAGCAACGTCGGCACCGTCATCTACGCCAACGCCCGCCAAACCCGCTTCGCCCTCAAGGCCGGCAGCAGCAGCGCCGGCCTCAGCGTCACCGGCATCGGCTCCATCTCCCTGCCCTGGGTGGCGGACAAGGATTCCCTGGTCAAGGTGGGCGAGGAAACCATCGCCGACCCGGACTTCTACAAACGCCTCTTCGCCCTCATCGACAGCCTGGACGGCGGCAGCAACAACAACTGAACGCGCCGCGCCAAAAGCAAAGGCCAGCCTCCCGGGCTGGCCTTTTTGCTTTGCGGCGGCGCCTCAGGCCGGCTGGGCCACGGGCTGCACCGGCTTTTCCCGGATCGGCAGGTTCACCAGGGCAGCGGCCGCAGCCAGGGCGATGTCGGCGTACCACATCCAGCCGTAGTCGCCGAAGCGGGTCAGGGTCAGGCCCCCCAGGTAGGCGCCGAGAAAGCCGCCGATCTGGTGCGAGAGCAGGGTCAGGCCGAACAGGGTGCCCAGGTAGCGCACGCCGAAAAGCTTGCCGACGATGGCCGCCGTCGGCGGCACCGTGGCCAGCCAGGTGAAGCCGAGGCCGGCGGCGAACAGGTAGTAGGTCCATTCCGTGCGCGGCATCATCAGGTACCAGATGATGAGCAGGGCGCGGGAGGCGTACATGGCCGCCAGGATGTACTTGCTGCGGTAGCGGGCCACACAGGAGCCGGCATAGAGACTGCCGAAGATGTTGGCCAGGCCGATGATGGCCAGGGACCAGCTGGCCACCGAGGGCGGCAGTCCGCACAGGTTCACCTCGCCGGGCAGGTGGGTGACGAGGAAGGCGATGTGGAAGCCGCAGGTGAAAAAGCCGGCATGCAGCAGCAGGTAGCTGCGGTCGCCCATGGCCTCCTTCACCGCCTGGCCAAGACCGCCGCCAGTAGCCGCTGTCGGGGCATGGGCCGGCGGAGCCCCCGCCAGACGGCCCACCAGGGGCAGGGCCGCCAGGGTGGCAATGGCCATGGCCCACAGGGCGCCCATCCAGCCGATGCTCTGGATCAGGCGCTGCAGGATGGGGGCGAAGACGAACTGGCCGAAGGAGCCGCCGGCGTTAATGACCCCGGAGGCGGCGCCCCGGGCCTCCACCGGCAGGCGCTGGGCGGCGGCGCCGATGAGCACGGAAAAGCTGCCGGCACCGGCCCCCATGGCCGACAGCAGGCCGATGGAAAAGATCAGGCCCAGGCCCGAATCCATGAAGGGCGTCAGGGCGCTGCCGACCGCGAGCACCAGCAGGCCGCCGATGAGCACCGCCCGGGCGCCGTAGCGGTCGGCCACGGCCCCCGCCACGGGCTGGATGGCGCCCCAGGTGAACTGGCCCACGGCCATGGCCAGGCTGATGCTGGCGATGCCCAGGCCGGTGTGGGTATTGAGGGGCGCGACGAAGAGGCCGAGGGACTGCCGGGCACCCATGGTCACCATGAGAATGCCGGCCGCCGCCAGGGTGGTCACCAGCACTTCCGGCCGGCTCAGGGTACGAAACATGGCAATCCTTCCCGGCCCGTACGGACCAAATCAATCGGATTCCACTCTAGTCAGCAAATCGGCGACGAAACAGCCCATAATCCCCGCATCAACGTCAACGGATCATTGACACCATGGCCTGGCTTCCCAGTTGGCACAGTTTCCTCAAGGTCGTCGAAAGCGGCAGCATGGCCGCCGCCGCCCGGCAGTTGGACTGCACCCGGGCCCAGGTGAGCAAGCAGATCGGCGACCTGGAACGATCCCTCGGCCAGCGCCTGTTCGAGCGGGCCACCCGCCGCCTCAGCCTGACCCCCGCCGGCGAAGTCTTCCTGCAGCACGCCCGCCGCGCCCTGGAAGCGGTGGACAGCGCCGAATTGGCCCTGCGCCACCTGGGCGAAACGCCCCAGGGCGTGCTGCGCATCAGCGCCACCCTGGCCTTCGGCCGCCGCTACATCGCCCCCCTGCTGCCGTCCATGGTCGAGAAATACCCGGGCCTGGAATGTGAGCTGGTACTCACCGACCAGCTAGTGGACCTGGTGGCCGACCGCATCGACCTGGCCCTGCGCCTGACCAAGGCCCCGCCCGAAGACGCCGTGGCCCGCCCCCTGCTGCAACTGGAACGCCACCTCTGCGCCGCCCCCGCCTACCTGGCCGCCCACGGCACGCCCCAGACGCCCCAGGATCTGCCCCTGCACCGCTGCTTCAGCTACCTGTTCACCGACGACGGCCACTGGCGCCTGACCGACCGGGAAGGAGCCGAGATCCGGGTGCCCATCCACAGCCCCCTGCGCTACAACAATCTGGAATGTCTGGAAGACGCCATCCTCGCCGGCCAGGGCATCGGCATCCTGCCCGACTTCCTGTGCGCCCCGGCCCTGGCCGACGGCCGCCTGATCCGGGTCCTGCCCGACCACGAACCCCAGGTCCGCTTCGGCCGCCACCTCTACGCCTGCTACACCCCCAGCCGCATCCGCCTACCCAAGGTCAAGGTCTTCCTGGCAGAACTGGAAGCGGCCCTGACGCCAGTGCCGCCGTGGCGGCAGGGGTGGAAATGAAAAAGGCCAGTCGCGGAGGACTGGCCTTTTGGGTATCCGGTGGAGCGGGCGATGGGAATCGAACCCACGGCTCTAGCTTGGGAAGCTAGGGTATTACCATTATACGACGCCCGCTCGGGCTGATTTGGCGGCTCCAGAGGCAGAACCGAGGTGGCATTCTACGCCGCCGCCTGCCGCAGGGGCAACCGGCGGGGTACGAAACTCAGTCGGCCAGGCGGCGGTAGCGGCCGCCCTGGAAGACGAGGGGGGGCCGGGCCGGGTCCTGGGCGAAGCGCTCGACCTGGCCGATGAAGATGAGGTGGTCGCCGCCGGCATGGCGGGCGACGTTGGCGCATTCGAAGCTGGCGCAGGTGCCGGCCAGCACCGGGGCGCCGCCCAGGCCGGGCTGCCAGGCCACGCCGTCGAACTTGTCTTCGAGGCGGGAGGCGAAGCGGTTGGAGACTTCTTCCTGGTTCGCTGCCAGCACGTTCACGGCAAAGTGGGAGGCGCTCTCGAAAATGCCCAGGCTGGGGGAGTTGGCGGAGAGGCTCCACAGCACCAGGGGCGGCTCCAGGGAGACGGAATTGAAGGAGCTGACGGTGAGGCCCACCGGGGTGCCGTCGGCGGCCATGGCGGTGACCACGGTGACGCCGGTGGCGAAGCCGCCCAGGGCATTGCGGAAGGCGCGGCAGTCGAAGGGGGCCGGGGTGGCGGCAGCGTCGCTGTCGCAGGTGTTGCAGGGCAGGTCGAGGGCGGAGTTTTGGCTGGAAGTCATGAAGTCGTCGGAGGCGGGCTGCGTGCTAACATGCGCGGACTTTTTGCCGTCCGGGGTGGCGCCGCTGTGGCGGTCTGCCCCTGCAATGCCCTTATTTTCAAGGAAGTGATGCTATGAGAATCGGAACGCCCCTCTCCCCTTCGGCCACCAAGGTGATGCTGCTGGGGGCGGGAGAACTGGGCAAGGAGGTGATTATCGCCTTGCAGCGCCTGGGTGTCGAGGTCATCGCCGTGGACCGCTACGCCGATGCGCCGGGCATGCAGGTGGCCCACCGTTCCCACGTCATTTCCATGACCGACGGGGCCGCCCTGCGCCGCCTCATCGAGCTGGAGAAGCCCCATCTGGTGGTGCCGGAGATCGAGGCCATCGCCACCGACACCCTGGTGGAGATCGAGGCCGAGGGCCTGGCCCAGGTCATTCCCACGGCCCTGGCCGCCAAGCTGACCATGAACCGGGAAGGCATCCGCCGCCTGGCCGCAGAGGAACTGGGCCTGCCCACCTCGCCCTACCGCTTCGCCGATTCCCTGGCCGAGCTGCAGGCCGCCATCGACGGCACGGGGGAAGAGAAGGGCATCGGCTACCCCTGCGTGGTCAAGCCGGTGATGTCCTCCTCCGGCAAGGGCCAGTCCCTGCTGAAGGGCCCCGCCGACGTGGAGAAGGCCTGGAACCATGCCCAGGCCGGCGGCCGGGTGCAGCAGTCCCGGGTCATTGTCGAGGGCTTCGTCAAGTTCGACTACGAGATCACCCAGCTCACCGTGCGCGCCGTGGGCAGCTCGGGCCAGGTGGAAACCTTCTTCTGCGAACCCATCGGCCACATCCAGGTGGATGGCGACTATGTGGAATCCTGGCAGCCCCAGCCCATGAGCGAGGCGGCCCGGGAGAAGTCCCGGGAGATCGCCGAAAAGGTCACCAGCAACCTGGGCGGCCGCGGCATCTTCGGCGTCGAGCTGTTCATCAAGGGCGACCAGGTGTGGTTCTCCGAAGTCAGCCCGCGCCCCCACGACACGGGCCTGGTGACCCTGACCAGCCAGCGCCTCTCCGAATTCGAACTGCACGCCCGGGCCATCCTGGGCCTGCCGGTGGATGCCAGCCTGCGCACTCCCGGCGCCTCCGCCGTCATCTACGGCGGCCTGGAGGAACAGGGCGTGGCCTACGAAGGCGTGGCCGAGGCCCTGCAGGTGCCCACCGCCGACCTGCGCCTGTTCGGCAAGCCCGAGAGCTTCAAGAAGCGCCGCATGGGCGTGGCCCTGGCCACCGGCGGCAGCATCGAACAGGCCCGGCAGCGGGCCAGCCTGGCCGCCAGCCGGGTGACGCCGGTTTCCGGCAAGCCCGCCACCAAGAAATAAGCGGGCCGCAACCCAATGGATACGGGCCAGTGGCTGCTCCCTTCCCTGGGGGCCGCACTGGCCCTTCTTCTTGGCCGTGCCGGCCTGCACTGGGCCATCCGGCGCGGCCTGCAGGTACCCATGGTTCCGGAACAAGGCAGCCCGGGCGATCTGGGCCTGCCCTTTCGTGAGTGCGCCATCGCCGGGCCCCGGGGCAAGCGCCTCTTCGCCTGGATGATTCCCGCCGCCACTGCCGCCGCCCCCACGGTGGCGGTGCTGCACGGCTGGGGCGGCAACGCGGAAATGATGCTGCCCCTGGCGGCGCCCCTGCACCGGGCCGGCTACGCCGTGCTGCTGCTCGACGCCCGCAGCCATGGCCGCAGCGAGGCCGACACTTTCGCCTCCCTGCCCCGCTTCGCCGAAGACCTGGAAGCGGCCCTGGACTGGCTGCCCGGCCAGCCGGAGGCGGACGGCCGGCGCCTGGCGGTGCTCGGCCATTCCGTCGGTGCCGGTGCCGCCCTGCTGGTAGCCTCCCGCCGCGACGGCCTGGCCGCCGCCGTCAGCGTCGCCGCCTTCGCCCACCCGGCGGCCATGATGCGGCGCTGGCTGCGGGCCCTGCACATCCCCTACCTGCCCCTGGGCTGGTACATCCTGCGTTATGTGGAGCGGACCATCGGCCACCGCTTCGACGCCATTGCCCCCATGCGCAGCATCGCCCGGGCCCGCTGCCCGGTGCTGCTGGTCCATGGCGACGCCGACGACACCGTGCCCCTGGCCGAAGCCCGGGCCATCCTCGCTGCCCGGGGCGACACCGCGGCCGAGCTGCTGGTGGTGCCCGGCAGCCACGACAGCTACGGCGAGGTGGAGGAGCAGATGCCCCGGCTGCTGGAATTCCTGGCCGCCCATCTCCATCCGGGCGAAGCGGGGCCGGCGACGCCCGGCGCCAGTTAGTCCATCAGCGTCCGGAAGATGCGCCGGTAGGCCTGGCGCATGGCTGCCAGGGCCTGGGGCCGGGGCTCCCGGCCGCTGTAGCTGACGATGTCGAAATAGCCCGTCAGCACATGCAGCTCCTCGGCCAGATCCGGGTAGCGGCGGTGCAGCTGGCGCCCGTATTCACGGGGGCCCTGGGCGGCGGCCCGGGGTTCGCCGTAGTAGGCGAAGAGCCGTTCGGCGGCATGGAAGTACTGGCGGATGCCGCGCCCCCCTGCCCCGTGGTGCCCGCCCAGGCCCAGGCGCAGATAATCGAGGCGGGTGCGCAGCCAGGCCAGCGGCCCCGTCTCCCGCGCCAGCAGCCAATAGGCCAGCACCAGGGCCAACAACAGCAACGCCAGCAGGGTCTGGACCACTTCCTGCAGGTGCTCCTGCATCCATTGCTTGAAGCGCTCCCACCAGTCTTCCACCGCCTCGCGGGCCGGGGCCGTGGCCTGCGTCAGCTGCTCCAGCCAATCCGCCAGATGGTTGATGGCGCTGGCCTGCCACTCGGGCATGCCGGGCCGGCGGGCGGCCAGGCGTATTTCCCCGGGACCGGGCCAGGCGGAACGGAGCGGACCGGCCTCCCCGGCGCCGCCCCCGCCACTGCCGCCGGCTGCCCCATGGCCACCGCTGCCGCCACCGGCGCCGCCGCCGGCCGGACTCTCGCCCAACTGCACCCCGCCGGGCAGGCCGTGCTTCCAGGAGAGATCGGCCCAGGAGACCTGGGGCGTGATGGCATAGAACAGGCCCGCCAGCCCCAGGATCACCAGGGCGGCGGTCACCGCCGCCAGGCCCTGGCCGGCAACGCGGCCGTCGCCCAGGGCCTGGGCCTGGACCTGGCGGGAGCGGCGATCCACCTGCTCCGCCACCAGACTCAGCACCACCGCCAGCACATAGGGCAGCAGATAGAAGAGCATGGTCCAGTCGGCCCGGTAGTGGGCGGCGGCAAACAGCACCAGCACCGCAGACACCAGCAGGCCCATGTAGAAATGGCGGCGGCTGACACTGATGCAGTTCTGCGCCGCCTGCATGCCGCACAGCAGGTAGAGGCCGCCCCGGGGCATGCCCCAGACGGGCAGGAGAATGAGGAAGAAGAGCACCCCGGCCATGACCAGCACCGCCTTCTGCCAGCCCCGGCCCAATTCGCTTGCCACGCCCTGCTGGCGCCAGCCGAGGAACAGGGTCAGGCCGAACAGCAGGGCCCACAGCGTCACCTCAAAGCCGAAATGGCCGTACTGGATGTCGAGGAAGCAGTTGCACATGACCCCCAGGGTCAGACAGGCGTACAGCCCCAGGTAGGCGGGGCCGTAGGTGAGGGGCGCGGGGGCGGCGGCAGGACGGGTCATGGATTGAACAGGGCCAGCAGATCATCGCCCCGGCGCACCGGCAGCACCCGGGCGCCCAGTTCCATGAGGCCGCCGGTCAGGCCGTCGCTGCCCCAGGCGGTGGCGCCGGTGAAGCTTTCGGGGACGAAGCGCAGGGCCAGCAGATGGGCGCCCCGCTGCCGCAGCTGGGCCAGGGCCCCCAACGTCGCCTGGCCGCCCCCGGGCACGGCCGGCTCGTTGTGGAAGCTGATCACGGTCTCCCCCGGCGTCAGGGCTGCGGCGGCCTGCTCCAGCATCTGGGCGTAGGGCGTGTCGCCGTCCGCCGCAACCACGGCGAGGGCATCCAGCATTTCCTGGAAGTGCAGTTCGCCGCAGCCGGCGCCGATCTCCAGGGGCTGCCGGCCGGCGCCCAGGAGCCGCACCGGCAGGCCGTTGCCGGTGGCGTAGCGGGCCAGGGAGGCGGCGATGCGCACCGCCACCTCGAAGCTGGAATCCCGGCCCCGGCCCAGTTCCGCGCCGGCCTGGCAATCCAGCACCAGGCACAGGCTGGCGGAGGCCAGGGGCTCGAACTCCCGCACCATCAGTTCGGCATTGCGGGCGCTGCTGGGCCAGTGGATGTGGCGCGGGTTGTCGCCCCGGCGGTATTCCCGCAGGCCGCAGAACTCGCTGCTGCCGGCCCCCTCCGGCAACTGCAGGGCGCCCCGGTGGATCAGGGTGGGCGTGCCGCGCAGGGGCAGGGCGACGATGGGGAAGATCCGGGGATAGATGACCAGGGAGGTGAGCCCGGCGTTGCGCCCCTGGCGGGCCTCGGCCAGCCCCAGGGGAAAGCTGGAGGCCAGGCCCACCGGGCCGAGCTGGTAGAGGCCCCGCTTTTCCGCCTGCAGGGTGACGCTGAACTGGCGCGTGCCGCCCCCCGGCACCCAGGCCACCTGGCCCAGCACCACCTCGGCCAGGGGCGCGCCAGCCGCCGCGCCGACGAAGGGCAGGCAGTCCACCAGCTCCACCATGAAGCGGGGCAGCAGGCCCCGGTTGTGCACCGTCACCGTCAGTTGCAACGGCTCGCCCTCGGCGGCCCGCACCGGGCCGCTGCGCTCCGCCGCCAGACGGCGCACCAGCCAGTGGGGCCAGACCACGCCGGCCGCCAGGGTGGCGAGGAACAGGGCGGCCACCGCCCACAGCAGGGCCTGCACCCGGTTGAGGGCGGCCGTGTAGGCCACCAGGGTGAGACCGGCCAGGATCAGGGCGCGCCGGTGCCGCCCCAGCCAGCCGGCCAGGGGCCGGCCGTCGAACGCCAGGGGCAGGGGCGTCTCCGGCGCCCGGGAGTCGCTCATACGGGGGCCGGCACCTGGTTCAGGATGTCCGCCAGCACCGTTTCCGCATGGCGTCCCTGGGCGGCGGCCTGGGGCCGCAGGATGAGGCGGTGGGCCAGCACCGGCCGGGCCACCGTCTTCACCAGCTCCGGGCTGACATAGTCGCGGCCCTGCAACAGGGCCAGACCCTGGGCCGCCCGGCACAGGGCCAGGGAGCCCCGGGGGCTGGCGCCCAGGCGCAGGTCCGGATGGGCCCGGGTGGCCGCCACCAGGCGGGCCACGTAGTCGGCCAGGGAATCCTCCACATGCACCTCGCTCACCGCCTGGCGCGCCGCCAGCAGTTCCGCCTCGCCGAGCACGGCCTGCAGCCGCTCGATGGGATGGCCATGGGCCTGGGCGCGCAGGATGCGGGCTTCCTCCGCCGCACTGGGATAGCCGGTGGACAGGCGCATGAAAAAACGGTCCAGCTGGGCCTCGGGCAGCACGTAGGTGCCGGCCATCTCGATGGGATTCTGGGTGGCCAGGACCATGAAAACCGGCGGCAGGGGGTAGGTGTGGCCGTCCACGCTGACGTGGAATTCCTCCATGCACTCCAGCAGGGCCGACTGGGCCCGGGGCGTGGCCCGGTTGATTTCGTCGGCCAGGAGGATGTTGGTGAACACCGGGCCGGGGCGGAACTCGAATTCCGTGGTCTTCTGGTTGAACACCGGCACCCCGGTGACATCGGAGGGCAGCAGGTCCGGCGTGCATTGCAAGCGCTTGCAGTCGAGGGCCACGGACTTGGCCAGGGCCCGGGCCAGCATGGTCTTGCCGGTGCCCGGCACGTCCTCCAGCAGCAGGTGGCCGCGGCAGAGCAGGGCGACCACGGCCAGTTCGATCACCGGGCGCTTGCCGATGATCACTTGTTCCACGTTGTCGATGAGGGTCTGGATGGTCTGCATGAGGCGGCAGCGTTCATGTCGTTGGAATGGGCCGCAGTGTAGCCCGCCGGCATGGCCCCGGGCAATCCGGCGGCGGGCGGTAGAATGGCGCCCTTGAACGCTTTCCCATCAGTCCCGAGCAGCCCGTGCCCAAGACCGCCCCCGATCCCGTCGCCGAATTCGCCCCCCGTCTGATCGCCTGGCAGAAGCGCCACGGCCGTCACGACCTGCCCTGGCAGCAGACCCGGGACGCCTATCCCATCTGGCTCTCGGAAATCATGCTGCAGCAGACCCAGGTGACCACGGTGATGCCCTACTACGCCCGCTTCCTGGCCGAGTTCCCGACCCTGGCGGACCTGGCGGCGGCGCCCGTGGAACGGGTGCTGGAGCTGTGGGCCGGCCTGGGCTACTACGCCCGGGCGCGCAACCTGCACGCCTGCGCCGTGCGGGTGATGGCGGAACACGGCGGCCGCTTCCCCCGGGAGCCGGAGCGCATCGCCGAACTGCCGGGCATCGGCCGCTCCACGGCGGCGGCCATCGCCGCCTTCGCCTACGGGGTACGGGCCGCCATCCTGGACGGCAACGTCAAGCGGGTGCTGTGCCGCTGTTTCGGCGTCAGCGGCTTTCCCGGCAGCCCCAAGGTGGAGAAGGGCCTGTGGCAGCTGGCCGAATCCCTGCTGCCCCACGGCACGGGCGAGATCGAGATCTACACCCAGGGCATCATGGACCTTGGGGCCAGCCTGTGCAGCCGGGGCAAGCCCACCTGCGCCATCTGCCCCATGCAGGAAATCTGCGTCGCCCGCCGCGAGGGGCGCCAGGAGGAACTGCCGGAGGCCCGGCCGGGCAAGGTCATCCCGGAGCGCCGGGTGACGGCGGTGATCTTCAGCGACGGCCCGCGCCTGCTGCTGCAGCGCCGCCCCCCCAGCGGCATCTGGGGCGGCCTGCTGGCCCTGCCCGAGCTGGCACCGGGGGAAAGCGCCGCCAGCCTGGCCCTCGGCCTGGGCCTGCAACTGCAGGCGGAGCAGGCCCTGCCGCCGATCCGCCACACCTTCACCCACTTCCGCCTGGAACTGACGCCCCTGCTGTGCCAGGTGGCACCGGTAGCCACGGCTGGGGAGCCGGGCTGGGAATGGCTGCCCTGGCAGGACATGGCCACGGCGGCCCTGCCGACGCCCCTGCGCAAGCTGCTGCAAGCACCGCTGTTCTAGTCTGGGCGCCGCTTCCCGGCCAGTTCCCGGTCAGCTTTCGTCAGTTCAATCTATTAACTAGTACATAACGGCGGGGCCTGGGGGCGTGTTAAAAAGCGCCCGGCTTCGCGGTGCAGGGAGGTGTTCATCCGCGAGGCTTTCCAATAACAAACAAGAAGCATCGCCGAGCCTTTCATGAAAAATTTCCCGTTATCCAGGCAGATCCTGGTGGCAGCCGCCATTGCCGTGGCCGTGATGGTTGCCGTATTGAGCAGCGTCGTCACCTACCTGGCCCGCGAGGCCGCCATCAAGCAGACCGAGCAGTCCCTGCAGGAGCAGACTGCCCTCATCGTCACCACCCTGGAGTTCGCCCAGGAGACCCTGAAACTGCGGGCCCTGGACAACCTGCGGGTATTCGAGCGCTCCCTGGACGGACACATCCGGGCCAGCGGCCGCAGCATCGCCACCGGCAAGGAACAGCTGCCGGAACTGCTGCTGGGCAATACGCCCATCAACGGCAATACCCCCCTGCTGGAGGCCTACCGCAAGGCCAACCCGGGCCGGGAGCCGTCCTTCGTCATCCGCAGCGGCGAGCGCTACTACCGGGGTGCCACCCTGCTCAAGAACGCGGCCGGCGAATCCCGCAACGGCGAGGCCCTCTCCGACAAGGAGGAGTACGTGGCCTATCTCAACCGGGGCGAGCCCTACGCCGGCACCATCCAGCGCAACGGCAAGATGTACGCCCTGGCCGCCATGCCGATCAAGGACGACAGCGGCAAGGTCCTGGGGGGCATCACCCTGCGCCTGGACGCGGAGGACAACATTGCCCTGCTGAAGAAGAAGCTCTTGGGCCTGACTGTGGGCAAGAGCGGCTACCCCTACATCATTTCCCAGCCCTACGGCGACCAGACGGAGAGCGTCTACATCATCCACCCCACCCTGGAAGGCAAGAAGACCGGCGAGGCCGGCCCCATGGCCAAGCACGTCACCGACCTGCTGAACGCCAAGCGCAACGGGGTGGTGGAATACAAGTGGAAGGACAAGGAGGGCCGGGAGCGGGACAAGATCGTGGTGGTCAAGGAACTGCCCGAGCTGCACTGGATCGCCGCCATCGGCTCCTGGACCGACGAATTCACCGAAGACACCCTGGCCCTGCGCAACCAGGTGCTGGTCCTGGCCCTGGTACTCGGCATCGCCCTCATGCTGGCCATCGCCCTCCTCGCCCAGCAGCGCCTGAAGCCGGTGACCGCCGTGGTGGAAGCCGCCAACCGCCTGGGCGACGGCGACCTGTCGGTGCAGCTCCGGGGCGCCGAGGCCAGCCGCAACGAGGTGGATGTGCTGTCCCGCGCCCTAGGCCAGGCGATCACCGCCATCCGTGGCCTGATCGCCAATCTGCAGAGCACCAGCCAGACCCTGAACGGCACCGCCGCCGAAATCTCCGACGCCTCGGGCGAACTCAACGGCGCCACCGCCAGCCAGAGCGAAGCGGCCGCCTCCATGTCGGCTTCCGCCGAGGAGCTTTCCGCCAGCATCCACCTGGTGGCCGAGAGCGCCCAGGCGGCCCTGGCCCTCACCGAAGAGGCACGCCAGGTGGCCGACTCCAGCCTGGGCACGGTCAGCCAGGCGATCAGCGCCATGGGCCAGACCGCCGATGCCGTGCGGCATTCGGCAGAGCAGGTAGGCGAGTTGGGGCGCCGCTCCCAGGAAATCGAGCACGCCCTCTCCGCCATCAAGGGCATCGCCGAACAGACCAACCTGCTGGCCCTCAACGCCGCCATCGAGGCGGCCCGGGCCGGCGAGGCGGGCCGCGGCTTCGCCGTGGTGGCCGACGAGGTGCGCAAACTGGCGGAGCAGTCCGGCCATACCGCCCAGGAAATCTCCAGCATCCTCTCCCAGGTGGGCGTGGGCGTGAACACGGTGCAGGACACCATCGCCCAGGCCGTGACCCGGGCTGCCGACTCGGTCCAGGCCTCCCGCCAGCTGGAGGAGGCCCTGACCCGGGTTTCCCAGCGCTCGGCCCAGGTCAGCAACGCCATCCAGGACATTGCCGGCGCCACCCGCGAACAGTCCGGTGCCGCCCAAAGCATCGCCCGGGAAATCGAGCAGGTGGCCAGCATGGCCGAAGAGACCGGCTATGCCGCCCAGGCCAATCTGGAGCGGGCCGCCAAGCTGGTGGCGGCCGCCGACAATCTGCAACGGGACACCCAGCGCTTCAGCCTCTGAGGCATGTCTGGGCTCCCGACCAAGCCCGGCTCCGGCCGGGCTTTTTTGTACCGGTCCCGGGAACGGCGGCCAACCGGCGGCGCCTGCAACGGCCCCGCCCGGCAAGGCCTGCATTGGTGCGGGATGCCGGCCATTCTTGACAAATCCCAATAGAATCAATATAGTGCGCACATCGCCGCTTCGCGGCGTTATTTTTTTCAGTCGGTCCCTTACCCGCCTCCCCTCTGCTGAGGCGACTGCCCTTCCCTCCAACCGGGCCGACTGCGGAGGCGCTTCTGCCGCCTCCCGATTTCTTGAACCCCACTGTCACCGTATTCGCGTCCCGAGGTTGTCGACGCGGTGGCCACAGGAAAGGAGAGAGAGCGCATGTCTTCCACCTTCTCGCTCAAGTACATGTCCCGGCGCGTCAGTTGCGCCTTCAACCTGCTGCAGGTCTGTCTGGTGGTGGCCGTCCTGGCCCTGCTGGTGACGGCCAGCCCCTTGTTCGCCGAAAACGCACTGAACGGCGCCGAAAACACGGCCGAAGCCGAAACCGAGGCCGGCGTTGCCGCCGCCGAAGTGATTCAGGCCCCGGCCCTGGCCGCCGTCGCTCCCGACCCCGCTGCCGACGAGCCCCTCAGCCCCCGCATGCGGGCGGCCCTGGGCTATGTGGCCCAGCGCTACCGGGTTTCCGCCGATGCCCTGCGTCCCATTTTCCACGCCGTGCAGAGCACCAGCCAGGAACTGAGCCTGGACCCCCTGCTGATCGTCGCCGTCATCGGCGTCGAATCCCGTTTCAATCCCTTCTCCCAGAGTGTCATGGGTGCCCAGGGCCTGATGCAGGTGATCCCCCGCTTCCACAAGGACAAGCTGCCGGCCAACGCCGGCAAGGCGCCCCTGCTGGACCCGGTGACCAATGTGCGGGTCGGTTCCCTGGCCCTGGAAGAGGCCATCCGCCGCAACGGCGGCCTCATGGAAGGCCTGCAGCAGTTTGCCGGCGCCACCCGGGACGAGGACCAGACCTACGCCACCAAGGTCCTCTCCGAGAAGCAGCGCCTTGAGGATGCGGCCAACCGCCGCCTCGGCCGCGGCTGAGGCCACGCCGTCCCCACCCCATCGGGCCTGACCTTGCGTCAGGCCTTTTGCATTGGGGCGTGCCTTTCTTCAGGCTCAGGTCGCCGCCGGCCCCTTTTTATCCACCAGGCCGATGCTGAGCCGGGCCAGGCCGATGCCCAGGGCCAGGGTGACGAAGCCGGCGCTCCAGCCGCCGACCCCGTGCCGGCCGAAGGCGTCCAGGGCCATGCCGAAGGCCACCGGGCCGACGAAGCCGCCGGCGAAGCCGATGCAGGCGTAGAGGGCCAGGGCCTTGCCGCGCCGGTCCGGCGGCGTTTCGGTGAGCAGGCCGGCGGTCATGGCGGCCGAATCCAGGTTCATGGTGGCGGCGTAGGCCAGCAGCAGCACCATGGCCCACCAGCCGTGGCCGCCCACATTGCCCATCAGCGCCACCAGCAGGGCCATGGCGGCGGACAGGTTCATCACCCGGCGCAACCAGACGGTGCGGCCCCAGCGATGGGCGCCCTCGTTGCCCAGGATGCTGGCCGGCACGGCGAGGAAGGTGGCCAGGGCGGCGACGATGCCCGGAGCCGCCGTCAAAGCCGAGGGCGTCTGCAGGTGGGACCAGGTGAGGTAGGCCACCAGCCAGGAGCGGAAGCCGAACAGCTCCCAGTTGTGGCCGCAGTAGGCGCCGCAGAAGGCCAGGATGCGCCGGTCCCGCAGCACGCTGCGCCAGCCGCCGTCGCCGCTGCCGGCGGCAGTGGCAGGCAGCTTGGGCGGCAGGGCGAAGGCGATCAGGGCCACGGCGGCAGCCACCGCAGCCGCCGCCAGGGCAAACAGCAGGGGCCAGGGCAGCAGGCGGCCCAGGCCTTCCAGCAGCAGGTAGGAAAGGCCGGCGCCGGTACCGAAGGAAGCGGTGTAGAAGGCCGTGCCCCGGGACTGGAAAGCCACCGGCAGGCGGTCGGTAAGGGCCCGCAGGCCCGGCATGTAGGTGCCGGCCAGGCCGAAGCCGGCCACCAGCCAGCACAGCAGGCCGGGCACGAAGCCCCGGGCGAAAAGGGCGAAGGCGGCCAGGGCCAGGGCGGAGAGGCTGGCCGCCAGGAGGTAGATGCGGCGGGCGTCGTAGCGGTCGGTGAGGCTCACCAGCAGGGGCACGGCGGTGATGTAGCCGAGGAAGAAGACGCCGCCGAGCCAGCCGCCCTCGGTGGCGGAGAGCCCCCATTCGGCGGTGAAGGTGGGCAGCAGGGTCGGCACCAGGGCGAAACCCAGCATGGTGAGTATCTCGGCACCGCAGCAGAGCAGCACCAGACGCCAGGGGAAAGCGGCAGGAACGGTCACGGCGACGACGGGGGCGCCCTAGGACACCAGGCCCTTGGGCGCCAGATACTTGTAGAGGATTTCCAGGCGGGACAGCGGGTCTTCCAGTTCCAGCAGCTTCTGCTGGGCCAGGGGCTGCACCGGCATGACCTCGGACAGGCGGTAGCCGACCCAGCTGGCGTCGTCGAAGGCGTGGGGCGGCGGCAGGCGCTCCGGCCCCAGGTCGGCGGCGATCTGTTCCAGCAGGGGCACCAGGGGCGCCAGCCCTTCCGGCACCGGAGTGAAGGGCGCCTCCTCCAGCACTTCCACCCGGGCCCGCAGCAGGCCGTCGGCCTGGGTTTCGCGTTCCAGGATGCGGAAGCGGTGGTCGCCGGCCACGGTGAGATGCAGGATGCCCAGCTGGGGCATGTCCCACTGGCGGATGAAGGCCAGGGTGCCGACCCCGTGGGGCGCCGCCGGGGCCCCCACTTCCTTGCCCTCGGCGATGAGGCAGACGCCGAAGGGCCGCTTGTTCTTCATGCAGTCGCTGGCCATGTCCAGGTAGCGCTGCTCGAACACCTTGAGGGGTAGCACGCCGCCGGGAAACAGCACCGTGTGCAGGGGAAAGAGGGGGATTTCCAGCACCTCGGGCGTCGCCTGGCCGGCGGGTTCCTTGCCCAGCAGTCGTTCCAGCCAGCCCATCAGCCCTCCTCCCCGGCTTCGCCCCAGCGGGCCATGAGCCGGTGCGGCACCGCCAGCTGGTCGAGGATGCGGGCGACGACGAAATCCACGATCTCCTGCACGCTCTGCGGGTGATGGTAGAAGCCCGGATTGGGCGGCAGGATCACCGCCCCGGCCTGGGACAGGCGCAGCATGTTCTCCAGGTGGATGGAGGAAAAGGGCGTCTCCCGGGGTACCAGCACCAGGAGGCGGCGCTCCTTCAGCACCACGTCGGCGGCCCGCTCGATGAGGTTGTCCGAGAGGCCCTGGGCGATGGCCGCCAGGGTGCCCATGGAACAGGGGCAGACCACCATGGCATCCGGCGGATTGGAGCCGGAGGCCACCGGGGCAAACCATTCCTCCCGCCCGTACACCTCCAGGCGCCCCGGCAGGTCGGCATGGCGCTGGCGGAAATAGGCCGCCACCTCCTGGGGCCGGGAGGGCAGCTCCAGGTCCATCTCCTGTTTGGCGACTATCTGGGCAGCCTGGGAGTAAAGCAGCTGGACGCGGCAGCCGGCGGCAAGCAGGCATTCCAGCAGGCGCACCCCGTAGGGCAGGCCGGAGGCGCCGGTGAAGGCGAGGCAGACGGTCTTAGACATGGGCGGACTCCGCGGCGGCCGCTTCGGCCGCCAGGGGGGTGGAGAGGAAACGGGCGGCGATGAGGCCGTTCACCGTGCCGAAGAAAAGCGCGGCGCAGGCGAACAGGGGCGCCAGGAGAAAGACCCCGTCATGGGGGATGAGCCAGGCCCGGGCCAGGAGGATCTGCCCGGCCATGTGGGCGAAGGCGGCAATCACCGACAGGCTGACCGGGCCGAACCAGCGCCCCGGCAGGTGCCGCGCTGCCCCCAGGGCCAGCAGGCTGAACAGGGCGCCGGTGGCGGAAAGGAAGAAGCCGGGAGCCAGGAACTGGCCCAGCAGCAGGCTGCCGGCCAGCACCCGCAGGCCCGTCACCCAGGCAGCAGCCCGCCAGCCGCAGCGGGCCAGGACGATGAGGGTGACGATGTTGGCCAGCCCCGGCTTGACCCCGGGCAGGGGCGTGGGAATGGCGGCGTCGATGAGGGAGAGGCCGATGGCCGCCGCCGCCAGGCGGGCGATGCGGTGGTCCTCGGCGCTGAGGGGAATGCGCAGCACCCGGCGGCAGTCCGCGTCAGTAGCTGAGGGAGTCATAGGCGGAGGTGCGGCCGGCGATCTGCAGGCTGACGTGGTTGGGGGCGCAGATGGCGATCTCGCCGGGACGGGCCAGCCAGCCCTGGCGCACGCAGTACTGGCGCGGCCCGGGGTCGGCGGCGACGCGGGCCCGGCCGGGCTCCACGGCAATGACGGTGCGGCCCAGGGGGCCGGGCACTTCCAGGGTGCGGCGCTGTTTCAAATCCACTTCGGCAAAGACCTGGCCGCCGCTGCGCACCACCGCCTTTTCCGCCACCCCGCCCTGCCAGGCCAGGGGAAAGAGGCCGGCGCAGAGCACGGCCCCCAGGCCCAGGGTCAGCCAGTCGCCGGGACGCAGCAGGTGGCGCCATTCCTGCCAGCGCTGGCCCAGGGAGGGAGCGGCCGCCGCCGCCGGCTCACTTGGCGGCATCGGACAACTGCCGGTGACGCAGCAACACCCGCAGGCCATCGTTGCCGCCTTCGTCTTCGCCGTCGCGGAACTGGCGGGCCAGCCACTCGGCCAGGTACACGGAGCGGTGCTGGCCACCGGTGCAGCCCACGGCCACCGTCAGATAGCTGCGGCTGTCGCGCACATAGCTGGGCAGCCACTGGGAAACGAAATGGAAAATGTCCGCCGCCATGCGGCCCACGTCCTCCTGGGCTTCCAGGTAGTCGATCACCGGCTGGTCGCGGCCGGTGAGGGGGCGCAGGTCCGGGTCGTAATGGGGATTGGGCAGGCAGCGCACGTCGAAGACCAGGTCCGCGTCCAGGGGAATGCCGTGCTTGAAGCCGAAGGACTGGAACAGCAGGGTCAGGCCGTGGCTGGCGTCGGCGGCGATGAACTGGCGCACCCAGTCGCGCAGGGTGGCGGCCTTGAGGTCGCTGGTGTCGATGTGGTGGCCGAGCAGGGCGATCTCTTCCAGCAGCTCCCGCTCCTCCCGGATGGCCTCCACCAGGGTGCGGGACTCGGTGGCCAGGGGATGGCGGCGGCGGGTCTCGGAGAAGCGCTTGAGCAGGGTCTCGTCCTTGGCGTCGAGGAAGAGGAAGCGCAGCTCCACCTTGGCCTTGAGGCTATCCAGCAGCCGCGGCAGCTCCCGGATGCCGGCGCCGCCGCGCACGTCCATGGCCACCCCGACCTTGCTGTAGCCCTGGGCGGAAAGGGAGTCGATGAGCTGGGGCAGCAGCTCCGATGGCAGGTTGTCCACGCAGTAGTAGCCGCCGTCTTCGAGGACGTTGAGGGCGATGGACTTGCCGGAGCCGGAGAGGCCGGAGATGAGGACCAGATGCATGGGGGCGGAGAGCAATCGGAAGGCGGAGGTATAAAGGGCGGGCCGGTGTGGGCCCGGTCCCCGGAGCATAGCGGCGGGGGCTTTCGCGATCAAGCCGGGGCGGCATACACTGTCGGGCCCCGGTTCGATCACCGACCGTCACGCAAGTTCATCGCCATGCACCTGCTCAGCATTCCCTTCCTGCCCGAACTGACCGCCCTGCGCCGGGACATTCACGCCCATCCGGAACTGGCTTTCGACGAGAGCCGCACCGCCGACATCGTGGCCCGGGAGCTGGAACGCTACGGTATCGAGGTGCACCGGGGCATCGCCAGAACCGGTGTGGTCGGCGTCCTCAGGAATGGCAGCTCCAAGCGCGCCATCGGCCTGCGCGCCGACATGGACGCCCTGCCCCTGGAGGAGAAAAACGAATTCCCCCACCGCTCCCGCCATGAAGGGAAGATGCACGCCTGCGGCCACGACGGCCACACCGCCCTGCTGCTGGGGGCGGCCCGCTGGCTGGCGGAGCAGCGCAACTTCGACGGCACCGTGGTCTTCATCTTCCAGCCCGCCGAGGAGTCGGAAGGCGGCGCCGCCGTCATGATCGAGGACGGCCTGTTCGAGAAATTCCCGGTGGACGCGGTGTACGGCCTGCACAACTGGCCCGGCATTCCCCTGGGGGAGATGGCCATCATGCCCGGCCCGGTGATGGCCGGCACCTGCGCCTTCGAGATCGCCATCCGCGGCCACGGCTGCCACGCCGCCATGCCCCACCAGGGGGTGGACCCCATCGTCGCCGGCAGCCAGCTGGTGCAGGCCCTGCAGACCGTGGTCAGCCGCACCCTGCATCCCTGCGAATCGGCGGTGGTCTCGGTCACCCAGTTCCACGCCGGCTCGGCCTGGAACATCATTCCCGACGACGCTATCCTGCGCGGCACCATCCGCACCTTCAAGCCGGAAGTGCAGGAAACGGTGGAGCGGGCCATCGAGCGTCTGGTCAGCGGCGTCGCCGCCGCCACCGGGGCCCAGATCGGCGTCACCTTCGACCACCGCTATCCGCCCACGGTCAATTCTGGCCCCGAAACCGAAGTCTGCCGCCACGCCGCCCGGGCCGTGCTGGGCCACGAGCGGGTCATCACCGACGCCCTGCCCTCCATGGGCGCCGAAGACTTCGCCTACATGCTGCGGGAAAAGCCCGGCTGCTACGTCTGGCTGGGCAACGGCCCTGGCACCGGCGGCTGCACCCTGCACAACCCCCACTACGACTTCAACGACGAGGCCCTGGCGGTGGGTATTTCCTACTGGGTCAGCCTGGCCGAGACCGCCCTCAAGCCGGTCTAGGCCGCTGTCCCTGCCTGGCCGGCCCGGAGGGCCACGTAACGTTCGCTGATGAACTGCTCGAGGGCCCGGGTCAGATCATTGCCGGACAGGCCGGATGCCAGTTCCCGGGCCCGGGCGACAAACTCATCCTGAGCGACGCCGGCCCCCTCGGCCAGTTGCAGCCACAGGGAACGCTGTGGCGTCACCGCCTCCGTCACTTCGGGCATTTCCAGTCCTTCCTGCTGCCAGCGGGTCTTCCAGCCAGCCATGGGGTCCCAGACCCGGGGCGTGTCGTCCCCGGCCGCCGGCTCCGCTTGCGGCTGATCCGCCATCAAGACACCCATGGCCCGGGAAATATCCAGTTCGCGCTGGGCGTCGGCTTCGGTCATGGGCGCCTTCCAACCATCGATCTGGACCTTCATCGACAGATTGAGCAGGCGGTTGAAGCGGGCCTGCTTTTCCGGGTCCGGATTGTTGTGCCCGATTTCCTTCATCTCCTGGCGGAACTGCTGCAACAGGGCCTCGTTCTCCGGCAGCAGGGGCAGGTTGGCGACGCTGTCCGGCAGATAACCACCGCCGGGGGCCGGCTGGCGCTGCTCCAGCCGGCCCCGGGCTTCGGCCATGATGTCCTCGGGAAAGTCCCGGCTCATCCAGTACTCCGCATCCGGCAGCTTCAGGCCCTGGCCGGTGTCATTTCTTGCCGCCTCCCGGGCGGCGCTGGAAATGGTGACGCTGGCACTGGGCGCCGCTGCCGCCGGGGTGGAGGCGGCCTCTGCGGTATCCCGCTGGCGGCCCAGGGCTGCGGCGGAAATGCGGCTAATGCCGGCATAGCCGCTGACTGCGGCAAGGGCAGAGGTGGTGCTCATCAATCGTCTCCTGGCGGCGCGGCAAAGTCTACCGCGGGGTGGCTTATGCCCGACTTCCACGCAGAAGTCATGCCAGAAACGTAAAGCCAGGTTAACGCGCCACCAGCCAGCCCTCTTCTTCCTGCAGCACGCCGGCCCGCAGCAGGTCGGCGGTGAGCCATTCCGCCGTTTCCTCCTCGTCCATGGCCAGGTAGCGGGCGGCCACGGAGCGGGGGAAGCTGAGGCTGGCGATGAGGCCCGGCAGTTCGCGGCGCTGCACCCGGCGCTTTTCCAGCAGGTAGAAGACCAGCATCACCTTGAGGGCGTGGCGGGCCAGGCGTTCGATGGAACTCTCGAAGCCGGCCAGGCGGGAATAGGCCCGCTCGAAGCTTTCGCCGATGTCGGCAAAGGGGGCACCGTGGCCGGGAATGACCGCCCGGATGGGCAGGGCGGCCAGCATGTCCAGGGTCTGGCGGGTGGTGCGCAGACCATCGCCTCCCAGCAGTTCGGCGAAGATGACGCCGAAGCCGTCCTGCCACAGTGCGTCGCCGGAGATGAGGATGCCCTGGTCGGCATTGAAATAGGCCAGGGCGTCCATGTCGTGGCCGGGCACGGCCAGGGCCTGCCATTCCAGGCCGCCCAGGGTCAGCCGGTCGCCGGCGGCCAGGGTGGCGTCGTGCTGGAAGCGGGCCGCCTGCTGCCCCAGGGGCGAGAGCAGCAGGGCCTCCTCGTCCCACTCGGCAATGGTCGCCGCCATGCCGGCAGGCACCAGCACCCGGCAGCCGGTGGCGTGCTTCAAGGCGGCATTGCCGCCGATGTGGTCGGAGTGGGAGTGGGTGTTGATGAGGCGGGTCAGGCGGCGGCCGTCCAGGGCCTTTTCCACCAGGGCCAGGGTCTGGGCGGCGTGGGTGACGTAGCCGCTGTCCACCAGGGCCGCTTCTTCATCCTCGATACAGAGAACGTTGTTGGAGGAGAGCCAGCCCCGCTCCAGCACCAGCAGGGAAGCGGGCAGCCGGGGCGGCGGCGCCACGGATCGGGAGGATGCCATCAGTCGCTGCCTGGGCCGAGTTCGGCCTGCACATTGGCCGGCAGGGGCGCCTCCGGCTCAGCCGACGGCAACGGCTGGGGGACCGGCAGCGGCTCCCCGTCGCCGAAAATCTCGGCCTCGCTGCGGCCGCAGCCGATGCAGTAGCCGTCCTCCATGGTGCAGATACCGATGCAGGGGTTGTCCTGTTCGCTCATGGCAGACTCACTGATGGCCGCTGCCGACGGCAGCAGCAGGGGGATTCCTGAGCCTGCCGGCGCTCTTCCACCGCGGCCAGCACGGCCAGGCGCGCTTCGTCCGCAGCGCCGGCCCAGGCGGCGATTTCCTCCAGGGTGCGCAGGCAGCCCCGGCACAGGCCGGAGGCGGCATCCATCTGGCAGATGTTGATGCAGGGTGAGGCAACGGCCATGACAGTCTCGTCCGACAAAAAAGGGGCCGGGGTAGACCCGGCCCGCTACGGGGGGTTCCGTTTCAGCCGGCGCACTTGGCCAGCAGGGCCCGGGCGGCCTTGGAGGCGGACTCCCGCCCCAGGTGGGCGGAAATGAAGGCGCCGGCTTCCACCAGCCGCTGCAGGTCGATGCCGGTGCTGATGCCCAGGCCCTCAAGCAGATAGACCACGTCTTCCGTGGCCACGTTCCCCGAGGCGCCCTTGGCGTAGGGGCAGCCGCCCAGGCCGGCGACGGAGGCGTCGAACACCGCCAGGCCCAGCTGCAGGGAAGCGTAGATATTGGCCACGGCCATGCCGTAGGTGTCGTGGTAGTGGCCGGCGAGCTTGGCCATGGGCACGTGGCGGGCGCAGGCCTCCAGCAGGCGGGAAACGCTGGCCGGATTGCCGACGCCGATGGTGTCGCCCAGGGAGACTTCGTAGCAGCCCATGTCGTAGAGGATCTTCGCCACTTCGGCGGCCTTCTCCGGCGCCACGGCGCCCTCGTAGGGACAGCCGACAACGCAGGAGACGTAGCCCCGCACCTTGATCTCCAGGGCCGAGGCGGCGGACACGATGGGCTCGAAGCGCTTCAGGCTTTCGGCGATGGAGCAGTTGATGTTCTTCTGGGAAAAGGCCTCGGAGGCGGCACCGAAGATGGCCACCTCGGTGGCTCCGGCCTCCACCGCCGAGTCGAAGCCCTTCAGGTTGGGCGTCAGCACCGGGTAGGCGACCCCGGGCTGCTGGCGGATGCCGCGCAGCACCTCGCTGTTGTCCCCCATCTGGGGCACCCACTTGGGGGAGACGAAGGAGGTGGCCTCCACCGCCGGCAGGCCGGCGGCGGCCAGGCGTTCGATCAGTTCGATCTTCACCGCCGTGGGCACCACCTGCTTTTCATTCTGCAGGCCGTCCCGGGGGCCGACCTCGACGATCTTGACGTGGGTGGGTAGGGGCATGGTCAGTCTCCGCTAGGGTCAGGCCGGCAGGGGCGACATGAGGGCCTCGCCGGGGGCGGGCCCCGGCTGCCGCTCCAGCAGGCCGCCGGCGGTGGTGGCCGGCAGGGGACGGTGGAAGTAATAGCCCTGGTAGGCGGTACAGCCCAGGGCGGTGAGGAAGTCGAGCTGCTCCCGGGTCTCCACCCCTTCGGCCACGGTGGCGCAGCCCAGCACCCGGGACAGGGACAGGATGGATTTGACGATCAGGGCCTTCTTCTCCTGGCCGGGCAGGTCGGCGATGAAGGAGCGGTCGATCTTGATGGCGGAGACGGGGAATTCGTTGAGCTTGGAGAGGGAGGAATAGCCGGTACCGAAGTCGTCGATGAGCAGGGCGAAGCCCCGCTCCCGCAGGGCCTGGGCATTCTCCACCGCCAGCCGTTCGTCGCGGATGAGGCCGGTCTCGGTGATCTCGATCTCCACCAGGGCCGGCGGAATGTGGTGCCGGGCCAGGGTCTCCCCCAGGCGGTGCACGATGTCGGGACGGACGATGTCCAGGGCCGACAGGTTGATGGCCACCGGCAGCAGGCGGCAGCCTTCGCCCTGCCAGCGCTGGAGCTGGCGGCACACCTGCTCCAGGACGAAATCGGTGAGGCGGTGCATGAGGCCGGTGCGCTCCGCCAGGGGAATGAACTCCGCCGGGCTCACCGCCCCCAGGCGCGGGTGCTGCCAGCGCAGCAGGGCCTCGAAGCCCAGCACCTTGCCGTCGGCCAGGCACTTGGGCTGGTACACCAGCTCCAGGCCGCTGTCGTCCAGTTCCCGCAGGGCCAGTTCCAGATCCAGCTGGCGGTGGTGGCGCTGCTCCATTTCCTGATCCAGCACCGCGACGCTGCCTTCGGGCAGGTTGCGCGCCAGCTCCAGGGCCGTCTGCACCCGCTGCAGGGCCTCGTCCGCGCCCTCATCCAGCCGCGCCGCGGTGACGCCCACGGCCACCGGCACCGGCACCGCCAGGCCGCTGTCGGGCAGGGCCAGCTCCCGGGGCAGTTGCTGCAGCAGGCCCCGGGCCCGGGCTTCGGGCGCCTCCCCCGGCTCCAGGGGCAGCAGCAGGGCGAAGGTCACCCCGGCGGTGCGGGCCAGGAAGGCGTCGGCCGGCAGGTGCTCCGCCAGGGCCTGGCCGTAGGCCCGCAGCAGGGCGTCGCCGATGGCCGGACCGAGGCGGTCGTTCACCGCCCGCAGATTGGTCAGGCGCAGGTTGAGCAGGGCCCAGGCCCGCTCCTCCCCCGCCTGGCCCAGTTCCTCGAAACGCTGGCGCAGGTATTGCCGGTTGGGCAGGCCGGTGAGGGTGTCGTGCAGTTCCAGGTAGGAGGCGTTGGCGGCGCTGCGGGCCAGGGCCAGCTTGGCTTCCCGCAGGGGGGTGTCGTCCCGCAGGATGACCAGGAAATTGCCGTCGTGCTCCAGACGCCGGGGCTGCACCGTGACCCAGCGCAGCTGGCCGTCGGGGCGCCGCACCTGGCGCTCGCCCCCCAGCTCCTCCGGCTTGCGGCCCCAGATGCCCAGGTAGCGCTGCATGTTCTGCCCCTCTTCCAGCTGCTCGCTGCTCACCCCCAGGAGCTGGGCCGCCTGGGTGTTGGCCTTGATGATGTGGCCGCCGCGGCCGCAGATGAGCAGGGCCATGCCGGAGTGGTCGAACATGTCGCGGAAGACGCTGTTGCTGCGGGACAGCCGCTGATTGCTCACCGCCAGCTGCACGCCGCGGAATTCCAGGGCCTGGAGGGCGCGGAAGACGGCCAGGGGCACGCACAGGTTAAAGAAGAGGAAGACCAGGGTCTGGATGTAGGCGTGGCTCTCGGGCAGGGTGATGGAGTACTGGGGTCCCAGGGGATTGAGCAGGGGCTGGTTGCGCAGCAGCACCGCGAAGAGCAGGGTGTTGAGCAGCATCATGAGCACGGCCGAGCGCATGCCGAAGAACAGGCGGGCCACCAGGGGCGCGCTGTAGGCGAAGATGATGCCGAGCTTGGCTATCTCGAAGACGTCGACGAAGAAGAGGATGTGCAGGCTGGCGGCGTAGATGGTGAGCAGCAGGAAGCCGGCACCCAGGCGCACGTTGCGCAGGGCGGCATAGATGGCCGCGGCCAGCAGCAGGTAGAAGCCGGTGACGATGACGGGGATGTGGTACAGCCCGAGGCCGATGGCCTGCCAGGAACTGTGGGCCGCCACCAGGAACTCGAGGCAGATGCCGGAGATGAGGATGATGCGCAGCGCGCTCTGTCGCCACACCGGCTCGCCCAGTTCGGGCGCTTCCGGCTCGTGGAGGAGGAACAGTCTGGCAAGTTTTTTCAGCATGGTGGCGGCATACCTGAGGAAACCTGAACGGCTCAAGGGGCGGGCGGACCAGGGCCCCGTTCCTGGGGTGCAAAACCGGCGAAGACTATCCGCCATCATAGCAGCCCCGGGACGCGCGCCAAGCCTTATTGTTGCGGCACTATCCCCGGAGAATGGCTACTGTCGCCGATCTCCGGGGTATGCTCCGTTCAGGCCGCCGCTTCCGGCGCGAAATCCACCAGCTCGGCCCCGTCGGCAACCTGCTCGCCAACGGCATAGCGGAAGCCCTTGAGATTGCCCTGCTTCGGCGCCGTGATGGTGTGCTCCATTTTCATGGCCTCCAGGATCAGCAGGGGCGTTCCCTTTGCCACCGGCCCCGGCTGGGCCAGCAGGGCCACCACCTTGCCCGGCATGGGGGCGGTGAGGCCGCCGCCCTGGGCGCCGCCGGCTTCCACCAGGTGCAGGGGATCGTGGCGCTCGATGACGTAGGTGCCGCTGTTGAGGAAGACGTGGCGTTTCTCAGCCACGGCCACCACGCTGGCCATCAAGCGCCGGTCTTCCAGCTCCACCGCCAGCCGGTCGTGGGCCAGCAGGCGGCCCCGGACCAGCAGGGTGTCGTTGCGCAGGGTCAGCTGCCAGTCCTCGCCGGCATAGGCCACGCCCACGTCCACCTGGGTCTCGCCGACCCGGAAGCTGACGGTGCGGCGGGCGGCAATGTTCATGCGCCAGCCGTCGCGCCGGTTCCACGGCGACCAGGGATCGCCGCTGCGCCGGCCCTGCTGGGCCGCCAGATCCCGCTCCCGCAGCAGCTCGGCCACGGTGGCGGTGAGGATGACGTCCCGCGGCACTTCCGGGCTCTCGGGAAAGAGGAAGTCCTGCTGCCGCTCGATCAGGCCCGTGTCCAGGTCGGCGCCGGCGAAGGCGGGGCAGGACACCAGACGGGAGAGGAAGTCGATGTTGGTGGTGACGCCCACCACCCGGTAGTCGGCCAGGGCCTGGCGCATGCGGGCCAGGGCGGCCTCCCGGTCCTCGTCCCAGACGATCAGCTTGGCGATCATGGGGTCGTAGTGGGGCGTGATCTCGTCGCCCTCCTCGACGCCGGTGTCCACCCGCACATTGAGGCCCTCGGCCGGCGGCACCAGGTGCAGCAGGCGACCGGTGGAGGGAAGGAAGCCCTTGCCCGCGTCCTCGGCGTAGATGCGGGCCTCCAGGGCATGGCCGCGGATCTGCAGCT
This sequence comes from Azospira sp. MPR-LB4, assembly GCF_058809525.1. Taxonomy (NCBI): domain Bacteria; kingdom Pseudomonadati; phylum Pseudomonadota; class Betaproteobacteria; order Rhodocyclales; family Rhodocyclaceae; genus Azospira; species Azospira sp. MPR-LB4. Next base: position 2,516,548 of record NZ_CM179521.1, on the reverse strand, counting down.
GCTCCTGGCGCAGCGGCAGGGCTTCGCCGGCAGCGACCCGCAGCTGCCATTCCACCAGGTCCTGGCCGGTGATCATTTCGGTGACGGGGTGCTCCACCTGCAGGCGGGTGTTCATCTCCATGAAGTAGAAGGAGCCGTCCTGGTTGGCGATGAATTCCACGGTGCCGGCACCGACGTAGCCGACGGCCTTGGCAGCGGCCACGGCGGCCTCGCCCATCTGGCGACGGCGCTCCGGCGTCATGCCCGGCGCCGGGGCCTCTTCCAGCACCTTCTGGTGGCGGCGCTGCACCGAGCAGTCCCGCTCGAAGAGATAGACGCAGTTGCCCTGGCTGTCGCCGAAGACCTGGATTTCGATGTGGCGCGGCCGGGTGATGTACTTCTCCACCAGCACCTGGTCGTTGCCGAAGGAGGAACGGGCCTCCCGCTGGCAGGAGGCCAGGGCGGCGATGAAGTCCTCGCCCTTGTCCACCAGGCGCATGCCCTTGCCGCCACCGCCGGCAGCGGCCTTGATCAGCACCGGGTAGCCGATGGCGTCGGCCTGCTGCTTGAGGAATTCCGGCTCCTGGTTGTCGCCGTGGTAGCCCGGGGTGAGGGGCACGGCGGCTTTTTCCATGAGGGCCTTGGCGGCGCTCTTGGAGCCCATGGCGCGGATGGCGGAGGCGGGCGGGCCGATGAAGACGACGCCGGCGGCGGCGCAGGCCTCGGCAAAATCGGCGTTCTCGGAGAGGAAGCCGTAGCCCGGGTGGATGGCCTGGGCGCCGGTGCGCCGGGCGGCGTCGAGAATCTTCTCGGCCACCAGGTAGGATTCCCGCGCCGCGGCCGGGCCCAGCAGCACCGCCTCGTCGGCCAGGCGCACATGGCGGGCGTTGGCATCGGCCTCGGAGTAGACGGCCACGGTGCGGATGCCCAGACGGCGGGCGGTCTTGATGACGCGGCAAGCGATCTCGCCGCGGTTGGCAATCAGGATCTTGCTGAACATCTTGTCTCCTCCGGGCCCCCGTCTAGGCGCGGGGGCTTGGGCATGTTGGGGTGGGGTGCGGCTTCAGTCGGTGATCCAGTGGGGCTTGCGCTTCTCCAGGAAGGCGGCGATGCCTTCCCGGCCTTCCGCCGAGGCCCGCATGGCGGTGATGCGCCGGGCGGTGTCGGCGATCACGGCATCGTCGATGGGCTGGTTGGCCACGGCCCGGATCAGCTCCTTGCTCGCGGCCTGGGCAGCGGGGCCGTTCTTCAGCAGCTTGTCCACGATCTCGCCCACGGCCTCGTCCAGCTGCTCCTCGCTCGGCACGATCTCGTGCAGCAGCCCCAGGCGGTAGCCTTCGGCGGCGGAAAAACGCTCGGCGGTGAGGAAGTAGCGGCGGCACTGGCGCTCGCCCAGGGCGGCGATGACGTAGGGGCTGATGACGGCGGGAATGAGGCCCAGCTTCACTTCCGTCAGGGCGAACATGGCGTCGTAGCTGGCCACCGCCACGTCGCAGGCGGCCACCAGGCCGACCCCGCCGCCGTAGGCGGGGCCCTGGACCCGGGCCACGGTGGGCTTGGCCAGGGTGTTGAGGGTGCGCAGCAATTCCGCCAGGTTGCCGGCGTCGGCCAGGTTCTGCTCCGGGGTGTAGCCGGCGGCCCGCTTCATCCAGTTGAGGTCGGCCCCAGCGCAGAAGCTCTTGCCGGTGGCGGAGAGCACCACCACCCGCACCGCCGGGTCGGCTTCCAGCTGCTTCAAGCCGGCGGTGATTTCCGCCATCAGGGTCTCGTCGAAGGCGTTGTGGCGGTCCGGCTTGTTGAGGGTGAGGATGCCGACGGGGCCGTCCACTTCGATGAGGATGGAGCTGAAGGTCATGGTCTTGTTCTCCCTGTGCGTTACATGCGGAATACGCCGAACCGGGTCTCTTCCGCCGGCGCATTCATGGCCGCCGAGAGCCCCAGGCCCAGCACCCGACGGGTGTCCGCCGGATCGATGATTCCATCATCCCACAGGCGGGCGCTGGCGTAGTAGGGGTGGCCCTGGGTTTCGTACTGCTCCCGGATGGGGCGGCGGAATTCCTCCTCCTCCTCCGCGCTCCACTGCTTGCCCGCCGCTTCCAGACCGTCCCGCTTCACCGTGGCCAGCACGCTGGAAGCCTGCTCGCCGCCCATCACCGAGATGCGGGCGTTGGGCCACATCCAGAGGAAGCGGGGCGAGTAGGCCCGGCCGCACATGCCGTAGTTGCCGGCACCGAAGGAGCCGCCGATGACCACGGTGAACTTGGGCACCTTGGCAGTGGCCACGGCGGTCACCATCTTGGCCCCGTCCCGGGCGATGCCGCCGTTTTCGTACTTGCGCCCCACCATGAAGCCGGTGATGTTCTGCAGGAACACCAGGGGGATGTTGCGCTGGGCGCACAGCTCGATGAAGTGGGCGGCCTTGAGGGCCGATTCGGAAAAGAGGATGCCGTTGTTGGCGACGATGCCCACCGGGTAGCCCCAGATGCGGGCGAAGCCGCAGACGATGGTGGTGCCGTAGCGGGCCTTGAATTCGTCGAAGTCGGAACCGTCCACGATGCGGGCGATGATCTCGCGCACATCGAAGGGCTTCTTGGTGTCGGTGGGGATGACGCCGTACAGCTCCTCGGCGGCGTAGAGGGGCTCCACCGGCTCGCTGAGGCTGACCGAGGGCTGCTTCTGCCAGTTGAGGTTCTTGACGATGCGCCGGGCGATGGCCAGGGCGTGCTGGTCGTTCTCGGCGTAATGGTCGGCGACGCCGGAGACGCGGGTATGCACGTCGGCCCCGCCCAGGTCCTCCGCCGTCACCACCTCGCCGGTGGCGGCCTTCACCAGGGGCGGACCGCCGAGGAAGATGGTGCCCTGCTCCTTGACGATGATGGACTCGTCGGACATGGCCGGCACGTAGGCGCCGCCGGCGGTGCAGGAGCCCATCACGGCGGCGATCTGGGGAATGCCCTGGGCCGAGAGATTGGCCTGGTTGAAGAAGATGCGGCCGAAGTGCTCCTTGTCCGGGAAGACCTCGTCCTGCATGGGCAGGAAGGCGCCGCCCGAATCCACCAGGTAGATGCAGGGCAGGCGGTTCTCCAGGGCGATCTCCTGGGCCCGCAGGTGCTTCTTCACGGTCATGGGGTAGTAGGTGCCGCCCTTCACCGTGGCGTCGTTGGCGACGATCATGCACTCCACGCCATTGACCCGGCCGATGCCGGCGATCACCGAGGCAGCCGGCACGTCGCCGCCGTACATGCCGTGGGCCGCCAGCTGGCCGATCTCCAGGAAGGGAGTGCCCGGGTCCAGCAGGGCGCTGACCCGCTCCCGGGGCAGCAGCTTGCCCCGGGCGATGTGCTTCTGCCGCGCCGCCTCCGGCCCGCCCAGGGCGATGCGGGCCATCTGCTGGCGCAGATCCGCCACCAGCCCCGCCATGGCATCGGCGTTGTGCTGGAAGTCCTCGGACCGGGGATTGAGTTGGGTTTTTAGTATGGTCATGTCTCCTCGCTTCTTATAGTTCGGGGTGGATGCGGACAAGTTGCAGCCCCGGCCAGGAGACAGCCTCCGCTCCATTTCGGCACGGCCCCGACAAGGCGGCCGGCAGGGAAAGGGTGCGGGGCAGGCTCATGGCTAGAGCTGACCTTCCTTTTCCACCCACTTGATGACGCTGGGGGGTTCATAGGCGGCCATGCGCTTGAGCAGGGCGGCGGGATCGATATCGGCCAGCAGCAGGTTGCGATGCACTTCCCGCACGAAACCCTCGTCCCGGGCCCGGTCGCACAGGGCCAGCAGCGGCGCGTAATAGCCCACAACGTCGAGGATGGCGGCGGGCTTGCCGTGGAAGCCGAGCTGGGCCCAGGTGAGGATTTCCCACAACTCCTCGAAAGTGCCGAAGCCGCCGGGCAGGGCGATGAAGCCATCGGCCAGCTCGGCCATGCGGGCCTTGCGGGTGTGCATGGAATCCACCACCTCCAGGCGCGTCAGCCCCGGATGGCCGACCTCCTTGTCCATCAGGGACTGGGGAATGACGCCGGTGACGCTGCCGCCGGCAGCCATGCAGGCATCGGCCACGGCCCCCATGAGACCCACGTTGCCGCCGCCGTAGACCAGTTCAATACCCTCCCGGGCCAGCAGGGTGCCAAGGCCTTCGGCGGCCTGGCGGTATTCGGGACGGTTGCCGAAGCTGGAACCGCAAAAGACGCAAATTCGTTTCATGTACTTTCCACCTTGGATGAAGCCAAAGCGGACAAGCATAGCGCGAGGCGGCAGGGAGGGGCCATGGCGGATGCAGTTGCCCGGGGGTGGAAAGTCATGACGGACACGACAAACACTCAGAAGGTGCCGTGGGCCAGCCAGCGTTCGATCTGGGGCAGACGGTCGGCGCCCCAGAAGGGCTCGCCGTCGATGAAGATGAAGGGGGCGCCGAAGACGCCGCGGGCGATGGCGGCATCGCACTCCTGGCGCAGCCGGGCCTTCATTTCCTCGCTCTGGATGGCGGCAGCCAGGGCCGCCGGATCGGCGCCGGCCTGCACGGCCAGCTCGGTCACCACGGCCGTATCGGAGATGTCCCGGTCGTGCACGAAGAGGGCGCGGAAGACGGCATGGGCAAAGGCCCGGGCCTGGGCGCAGTCCTGCTGGTGCAACCAGTAGTAGGCCCGCGCCGCAGCCTGGGTAGGCAGGGGGAACTTGCTGGGAAAGCGGAAAGGCAGGCCGAGGTAGCGGGCCGAGCGGTCGAAGTCCCGCCGGGAATAGTCGCCCTTGAGGGGAATCTCGGTCAGGGGGGCGCTGCCGGTGGCCCTGAAGACCACACCGAGCAGAATGGGCCGCCATTTGACCTGGCGCCCGTACCGGGCAGCGAGAGCGTCGATCTGCTCGCTGGCCAGGTAGGCGTAGGGAGAGGAGAAGTCGAAGTAGAACTCCAAAGGCTCGGCCATGGCCATGCTCCTGTTGTTGCTCCGCGGGGTTGGGGTGCGGGGCGCCGTCGTTATTGTAGGCTGGCGCCCCGGTGTTGCCGGTACTGCTTACTCCTGGGCGATGCTGCGGCCGATCACCAGACGCTGGATGTCATTGGCGCCTTCGTAGATCTGGCTGATGCGCACGTCGCGGTAGATGCGCTCCACCGGGAAGTCGCTGGTGTAGCCGACGCCGCCGTGGATCTGGATGGCGTCGGAAGCGATCTTCTCGGCAGCCTCGGAGGCGAACATCTTGGCCATGGAGGCTTCCTTGAGGCAGGGCTTGCCCGCATCCTTCAACGCGGCGGCGCGCCACACCATGAGGCGGGCGGCGTCGAGCAGGGTGTTCATGTCGGCCAGGCGGAAATTGACGGCCTGGTGCTCGATGATGGGCTGGCCGAAGGTGACCCGCTCCTTGGCGTAGCGCACGGCGGCCTCGAAGGCGGCCCGGGCCATGCCGATGGACTGGGCGGCGATGCCGATGCGGCCGGCTTCCAGGTTGGAGAGGGCGATCTTGTAGCCCTCGCCTTCCTTGCCCAGCAGGGCGGAGGCGGGCACACGGCAATCCTCGAAAATGATCTGCACGGTGTCGGAGGCATGCTGGCCCATCTTCTCCTCGGTGCGGCCGACGATGAAGCCCTTGGTGTCGGTGGGCACCAGGAAGCAGGAGATGCCCTTCTTGCCGGCGGCCTTGTCGGTGACGGCGAAAACGATGGCCATGTGGGCGTGCTTGCCGGTGGTGATGAACTGCTTGACGCCGTTCAGCACGAAATGGTCGCCGTCCCGGTCGGCCCGGGTGGTGATGGCGGCCGCATCGGAGCCGGTGTGGGGTTCGGTCAGGCAGAAGCAGCCCAGCTTCTCGCCCCGGGCCAGGGGCTTGAGCCATTCTTCCTTCTGCTGGTCGGTGCCGTACTTCTGGGTGATACCGCAGGCCAGGGAGTTCTGCACCGAGACGATGGTGGAGGTGGCGCCGTCGCCGGCGGCGATTTCTTCCAGGGTCAGCACCAGGCTCATGTAGTCCATGCCGGCACCGCCCCACTCTTCGGGCACGCACATGCCCATGGCACCCAGCTCGCCCAGTTCCTTCAGGGCTTCGGCGGGGAAGGTGTGGTTCTTGTCCCATTCGGCGGCGAAGGGGGCCAGACGCTCCTGCGCGAAGGCGCGCATGGAGTCGCGGATCATTTCCTGTTCCTGCGTCAGAATCATTTGCTACTACTCCGTCTTGTCGTTTTCGGCGCGGCGCCCGTCCGGGGCGCCGCGGTTTGCATCAATGGGACAGGCTGGGCCCGTCTCAGAACATTTCCACGCCAACGGCCACGGCTTCGCCGCCGCCGATGCACAGGGAGGCGACGCCCTTCTTCTTGCCGTACTGCTTCAGGGCGCCGATCAGGGTCACCAGGATGCGGGCGCCGGAAGCACCGATGGGGTGGCCCAGGGCGCAGGCGCCGCCGTGCACGTTCACCTTGGCCGGGTCCAGCTTGAGGTCCTTGATGGCGGCCATGGTGACCACGGCGAAGGCTTCGTTGATTTCCCACAGGTCCACGTCGGCCACGTTCCAGCCGGTCTTCTGCATCAGCTTTTCCATGGCGAAGACGGGGGCGGTGGTGAACAGGTTGGGTTCCTGGGCGTGGGTGGTGTGACCGACGATCTTGGCGATGGGGGCAAGGCCCAGGACCTTGGCCTTGGATTCCTTCATCAGCACCAGGGCGGCGGCGCCGTCGGAGATGGAGGAGGAGTTGGCGGCGGTGACGGTGCCATCCTTCTTGAAGGCGGGCTTCAGGGCGGGGATCTTTTCGATCTGGGCCTTCAGGGGCTGCTCGTCCTGGTCCACCACCACATCGCCCTTCTTGCCGGCGATGGTGACGGGAGCGATTTCCCACTTGAACAGACCTTCCTTGATGGCCTTCTGGGCGCGCACGGTGGACTGGATGGCCCACTCGTCCTGGGCTTCGCGGGTGAAGCCGTAGGACTCGGCGCATTCCTCGGCGAAGGTGCCCATCAGGCGGCCCTTCTGGTAGGCATCCTCGAGGCCGTCGAAGAACATGTGGTCCAGCAGCTGGCCGTGGCCCAGGCGATAGCCGCCGCGGGCCTTGGGCAGCAGGTAGGGGGCGTTGGACATGGATTCCTGGCCGCCGGCGACGCCGATCTCGTAGGAGCCGGCCAGCAGGCTGTCGTGCACCATCATCACGGACTTGAGGGCGGAGCCGCACACCTTGTGGATGGTGGTGCAGCCGGCGGAGAGGGGCAGACCGGCGCCCAGGGCGGCCTGGCGGGCCGGGGCCTGGCCGACGCCGGCTTGCAGCACGTTGCCGAACACCACCTCTTCCACCTGTTCCGGCTTGATGCCGGCCCGTTCGACGGCGGCCTTGATGGCCGTGGCGCCGAGCTGGGGTGCGGTCAGGCTGTTGAAGTCGCCCTGGAAGCCACCCATGGGGGTGCGGGCAACGGAAACGATGACGATGGGGTCAGACATAGTGCTCTCCTAGGTTAAAGAATCTCCGACCGCCCGCCTGGCACCGCCAGGCCGACGGCCGGATTCAGTTTCATGCCGTTTCGGCAAATAGCTCCCGGCCGATCAGCATACGGCGGATTTCGCTGGTGCCGGCGCCGATCTCGTAGAGCTTGGCGTCGCGCCACAGGCGGCCGGTGGGGTATTCGTTGGTGTAACCGACGCCGCCCAGGGTCTGGATGGCGTCGCCGGCCATCCAGGTGGCCTTTTCGGCGGAATAGAGGATGGCGCCGGCGGCGTCCTTGCGCAGGCTGCGGGCATGGTCGGCCCGGTCGCAGGCCTGGCCCACGGCATAGACGTAGGCCCGGGTGGCCTGCCAGGTGGAATACATGTCGGCCAGCTTGCCCTGCATCAGCTGGAATTCGCCGATGGCAGTGCCGAACTGTTCCCGTTCGTGCAAGTAGGGCAGCACCACGTCCATGCAGGCCGCCATGATGCCCAGGGGGCCGCCGCAGAGCACGGCCCGCTCGTAGTCGAGGCCGCTCATCAGCACCTTGGCGCCGTTGCCGACGCCGCCGAGAACGTTCTCCTCCGGCACCTCGCAGTCGTCGAAGAACAGGGGGAAGGTGTTGGAGCCGCGCATGCCCAGCTTGTCCAGGTGGGTGCCGTGGCTGAAGCCCTTGAAGCCCTTTTCCACGATGAAGGCGGTCATGCCCTTGGCGCCGGCGTTGAGGTCGGTCTTGGCGTACACCACCAGGGTGTCGGCATCGCCGCCGTTGGTGATCCACATCTTGGAACCGTTGAGGACGTAGCGGTCGCCCTTCTTCTCCGCCTTGAGCTTCATGGAGACCACGTCGGAACCGGCATTGGGCTCGGACATGGCGAGGGCCCCGACCTGCGTGCCGGAGATCAGGCCGGGCAGGTACTTGGCCTTCTGGGCCGCAGTGCCGTTGCGGCGGATCTGGTTCACGCAGAGGTTGGAATGGGCGCCGTAGGAGAGGCCCACGGAGGCGGAGGCCCGGGAGATTTCCTCCATGGCCACGATGTGGGCCAGGTAGCCCATGGCAGTGCCGCCGTATTCCTCCTCGGCGGTCATGCCGAGCAGGCCCAGGTCGCCGAATTTCTGCCACAGGTCGGCGGGGAACTCGTTGTCCCTGTCGATCTGGGCCGCCCGGGGGGCGATTTCCTTGGCTGCGAAGGCGCGCACGGTGTCGCGCAGCATCTCGATGGTTTCACCGTGACCGAAGTCCAGGCTGGGAATGTGCATTTGTCTCGCTCCTTTGGATTTTTTCCTTTCCCAGACCACCCGTGGCTTTGTCGCCTTCGCCTCGCCGTGCTGTTCGCACTGTCTTCGGCTTGGCTTCGCGCCACGAGCGGCCTGGAAAAGGAATTGTTTTGTGATGCCGCTTGTTACGGCTTATTCCTTGTGGCTTGTCTCATGTTTTTCTTTTTTACCGTGCATGGTCATGATGGTCTGCTGCATGACCGCGCACAGAGTCTTCTTGCCGTCTTTCACCGCAAACACCTCGCCCCGGGTCACGGTCAGGGTGCGGCCGTATTTCAGCACCGTACCCTGGGCGATGAGCAGTTCCCCGTCGGCCGGGGCCAGCAGGTTCATCTTGTATTCCACCGTCAGCACGCTGGCGTCGGCGGGCGTCAGGGTGTTGGCGGCATAGCCGGCGGCGGAATCGGCAATCATGCCGACCACGCCGCCGTGGATGAAGCCGTGCTGCTGGGTCACCTCCGGCTTGTAGGGCAGGTGGATCTCCGTGTAGCCCGCCTCCACCACCGGCATGGTGGCCCCGATCAGGGCCATGGCCTGCTGGCGGTGGAAGCTGTCCCGCACGCGGGCGGCGAAATCCGGATCGCTGGGGTGGTGCATGTCGTCTCCTCCGGCGCATTGTTGCGCTCTCTGGGATGCTATTGAATGTTACGTTGACGTAAACGTCAACTACCGCTGAAAACCTTCAGCCGGCCGCCTTGCCGGCGCTGGCCGCTCCCTGGCTGCGGCCGGCCTTTTCCAGGGCTTCGGCCTCCACCAGATGCTCGCGGCAGACGGCTTCGATGGTCTCGATCTCGGCCAGAACGGCCTCGATGTCCTCCCGCTGCTGCTCCAGGGCGGCCCGCCGTTCCGACAGCACATCGAGCAGGCGGGTCAGCTGGTCGGTCTCGTCCCGGGCCACGTCGTACATGTCGATCAGGTCCCGGATCTCGGCCAGAGACAGGCCCAGGCGCTTGCCCCGCAGGGCCAGCTTGAGGCGGGTGCGGTCGCGCTTGGTGTAGACCCGGTTGCGCCCTTCCCGGTTGGGCGCGAGCAGGCCCTGGTCCTCCCAGAAACGGATGGTGCGGGGCGTGATATTGAACTCCCGGGCCAGGTCCGAAATGGTGAAGGTCGGGGTGGCGGCAGCAGGCTCGGCCGCTTCGCTAACGGTGCTCACGTCGGCGCATCTCCGGAGAAAGTGGGGCGGGTTGGGAAAAGTGACGGGAGAGTTAAACAGATGCCCCGCCATTTTTCAATCGATACGACGGATACCCGCCGCCGCCAAAGGCCGGCCGGGATCGCCCCGGGACCAGCCGTCTGTCATGTTGGCGTAAGGGAACTGGGCTTCAATGGCCCTTGTCCCGGGGTATAGTTAAAAACTCCAATAACGCCCCTGCCACCCCACTCCTGTCCATGAAACCATCGCTGCACCTGCCCTTTTCCGAGCCCCCGGCCCCCGGCACCACCCTGGAAGTGGCGCCCGGCATCCTCTGGCTACGCATGCCCCTGCCCTTCGTCCTCAACCACATCAACCTGTGGCTGCTGCGGGACGGCGACGGCTGGGTGGTGGTGGACACCGGCTTCGGCCTGCCCGACATCCAGGCCATCTGGGAAACGGTCCTGGCCGGCCTCGACGGCACCATCGCCGGCATCGTCGTCACCCATTTCCACCCGGACCACCTGGGCCTGGCCACCTGGCTGCAGGAGCGCTCCGGCGCCCCGCTGTACATGACCGCCGGCGAATACCTGACCGGCCACGCCGTTTGGCACGAAATCGGCGGCCACGGCACTGCCCCCATGCTGGCCCAGTTCCGCCTGCACGGCCTCGACGCGGAACGCTGCAGCGCCCTGGAGCAACGGGGCAACGGCTATCGCAAGGGGGTGCCGGCCATGCCCCAGACCTACCATCGCCTGTTCGACGGCGACACCCTGGAGATCGGCAGCCGGCGCTGGCAGATCATCGTCGGCCACGGCCATTCGCCCGAGCACATGTCCCTTTACTGTGCTGATTCCAACGTGTTAATTTCAGGTGACATGCTGTTGCCGAAAATTTCCACCAACATCAGCGTTTATGCGGTCACCCCCCGGGACAACGCCCTGGAGCATTACCTGGATTCCCTGACCCGCTTCGCCCGGGAATGCTCCGACGAATCCCTGGTGCTGCCCTCCCACGGCCTGCCCTTCAAGGGCATCCGCCAACGGGTGGACGACCTGCACGGGCATCACGATGAACGCCTGGCCGTGCTGGAGGAGAACTGCAGCGAACCCCGTAGCGCCGCCGAGTTGCTCGCCGCCCTGTTCCCGCGGGCCCTCGACACCCACCAGACCATGTTCGCCATGGGCGAGGCCATCGCCCACCTGAATTACCTGGAGCAATCCGGCCGCCTCACCTGCCAGCAGGGCGCGGACGGCATTCTCCGGTATGTCCGGAAACAAACCACGCATTGACCAAGAAGGGGATTCACGATGTCGCAGCAGACCCAACAGGAAGACCACAACCTCCCCAACCCGGCCGAGCTGGCCAAGTCCTACGCCGAAGTGGCCCAGCGCGCCTCCCGCCTGCTGACCCATTTCATGGAAAAGAAGGCCGCCGAGGGCATCAATCCGCCCAGTGACGAGATGGGCATCGCCAAGGCCTTCATGGACCTGTCCTCGCGCCTCCTGGCCAATCCCTACAAGCTGGCCCAGACCCAGATGAACATGATGTGGGACTACTTCTCCCTGTGGCAGGGCTCCATGCTCAAGATGATGGGTATGCCGATCCAGCCCATCGCCGCACCGGCCAAGGGCGACAAGCGCTTCCACGACGAGGACTGGGAACAGCATTTCCTCTTTGACTACATCAAGCAGTCCTACCTGATCGCCTCCCGCCACATCCACGACACCGTGTGCTGCGTCGAGGGCCTGCCGGACGAAGCCCAGAAGAAGGTGGCCTTCTACACCCGCCAGTATGTGGACGCCCTGTCCCCCTCCAACTTCGCCTTCACCAATCCGGAAGTGTTCCGCGAGACGGTGAAGAGCCACGGCCAGAACCTGGTCAAGGGCCTCAACAACCTGCTGCAGGACATCGAAGCCGGCGACGGCCAGCTGCGCATCCGCATGACCGACACCAGCGCCTTCGAGCTGGGCAAGAACGTGGCCACCACCCCGGGCAAGGTCGTCTTCCAGAACGACCTGTTCCAGCTGGTGCAGTACGAGCCCACCACCAAGGAGCAGTACAAGAAGCCCCTGCTGATCGTGCCGCCCTGGATCAACAAGTTCTACATCCTGGACCTGCGCGAGAAAAACTCCCTGGTGAAATGGGCCACCGACCAGGGCCACACCACCTACATCATCTCCTGGGTCAATCCGGACGCCCACCTGGCCCAGAAGACCTTCGAGGACTACGTCACCGAGGGCACCCTGGCGGCCATCGCCGCCGTGGAAAAGGATACCGGCGAGAAGCAGATCGACGTGGCAGCCTACTGCATCGGCGGCACCCTGCTGGCCACCACCCTGGCCTACATGGCGGCGAAGAAGGACAACCGGGTGGCCTCCGCCACCTTCTTCACCACCATGATCGACTTCTCCAACCCGGGCGAGCTGGGCGTCTTCATCGACGAGCAGCAGGTCTCCAGCCTGGAGCACAAGATGGCCGAGCGGGGCTATCTGGAAGGCAGCGAGATGGCCATGACCTTCAACCTGTTGAAGGCCAACGACCTGATCTGGTCCTTCGTGGTGAACAACTACCTGCTGGGCAAGGACCCCTTCCCCTTCGACCTGCTCTACTGGAACAGCGACTCCACCCGCATGCCCTACGCCATGCACAGCTTCTACCTGCGCAATATGTACATGGCCAACAAGCTGAAGGAGCCGGGCGGCATCAGCATCGCCGGGGTGCCCATCGACATTTCCAAGATCAAGGTGCCCGCCTACTTCATCTCCACCGTGGAAGACCACATCGCCCCGTGGAAGAGCACCTACCTGGGGGCCAAGCTGTTCTCCGGCCCGGTGCGCTTCGTTCTCGGCGGCTCCGGCCACATCGCCGGCATCGTCAATCCGCCGGCCGCCAACAAGTACGGCTTCTGGATCAACGACGCCGCCAAGCTGCCCGCCACCGCCGACGACTTCCTGGCCGGCTCCACCCAGCATCCGGGTTCCTGGTGGACCGACTGGAACGAATGGGTCACCGGCCTGGACGGCGGCAAGAAGGTGGCGGCGCGCAAGCCCGGCGCCGGCAGCCTCAAGGTGCTCGAGGAGGCCCCCGGCTCCTACGTCAAGTTCCGGCTCGACACCCAGAAGAAGGAATCGGCCTGATCCTGGCAGGCCGCAAAAGCAAAGGGCGCCGACGGCGCCCTTTTTTTTCAGCCGGCGTGCCGGCCGGCTCCGCCTACATCTGGGCCACCTGGTTGCGGCCGTGGCGCTTGGCCTGGTAAAGGGCGCTGTCGGCCCGGGCCAGCACCGCATCGAAATTCGGATCGCCGGCCCGGAAGCCGGTGACACCGATGCTGACCGTGTAGGCGATGGTGAGGCCGTTGCAGTGGGCCGGCTGGCCGGCGATGGTCTGGCACAGGCGCTGGCCCAGGGCGAGGCCGCCGTCCTGGTCGGTATCGGGGGAAAGGATGCAGAATTCCTCGCCGCCGATGCGGCCGAAGAGGTCCACCTGGCGCAGCAGGATGCCGGTGCGGCGGGAAAAGTCCCGCAGCACCGCATCGCCGACACCATGGCCGTAGGTGTCGTTGATGTGCTTGAAGTAGTCCAGGTCCAGCATCAGCACCGAGGCCGGATTGCCGGCCCGGTTGAAGCGCGCCATCTCCTGATCGGCCAGGCGCAGGAAGCTCTGCCGGTTGCATAGCCCGGTTAGGGCGTCGGTGGTGGCCAGCTGGCGCAGTTCGTCCTCCAGCTGCTTGGCCTGGGTGATGTCCAGCATGAAGCCGCTCCACACCGCCGACTGGCCCGGTTCGATGACGTTGGGGCGAGACGAGAGGCGCAGCCACTTCTGCCGCCCCGAGGGAGTGAGGATGCGGATCTCGCTGCTGAACTGACTGGCACTGCGGTTGGCGGCCTGTTCCTCCTGGCGCAGGCGGGGCAGGTCCTCCGGATGCACCAGCTGCCAGAAGCACTCCATGTTGGCCATCAGCACCTCGGCCGGCACTTCGAAAATCTCCTCGCAGCGGGAATTGAGGTAGAGGAAACGGCTGTCACCGTCGCCGTGCAGGATGTAGTCGTAGAGCACGCAGGGGACGGTGCGGGCAAGGCGCTCGAAGCGCTCCTGGCTGGCGGCCAGCTCCCATTCGGTGCGCTTGCGCTGGTCGATGTCGGCAATGTTGCCGACCAGGCCGGTGGTGCGGCCGTTGGCGTCCACCAGGGCCTTGCCGGTGAGGTTGCCCCAGAACTCGCTGCCGTCCCGGCGCCGGTAGAGGCGCTCCACGTCCACATGGCCGACACCCCGGGCCATGGTGTTGAGCATGTTCTGCCGCCCCGCCTCCCGTTCCTGGGGATGGATCAGGCTCACGTACTCGCTGCCCACCAGCTCGTCCAGGGTGTAGTGGAAAAGGTCGGCCATGCGGCGATTGGCATGGACGATGCGGCCGCTCATGTCGAGCAGGAAGATGCCGACGCTGGAACTGTCGTAAATCGCCTGCAGCAGCGAAGTGTCATCAGCGATGCGCTTCTTCATCCGTGGGGGCCCCTTCTTTGCGGCTGCCTTTATAAAGAAAGCGACAGCCTGGGAGCATGGTATTCCTCCTGCCGGGTTTCTGCACGGCCGGCGCTACCGTGCTAGCCTGAAGGCAAACGGCAGCATGGAAATACCCCACATGTACCTTCCCGACTACGATGGCGGCAGCATCGCCAACCTCATGGCCTCCCTGGCCCGGGCCTGCGGCAGCTGGGCCAGCCCCTGCCCGCCCCTGGCCGAACTGCCCCCGGCCCGCCTGGCCGCCGTCAGCAACCTGGTGCTGATCGTGGTGGACGGCCTCGGCTACGATCTGCTGGCAGAACGCCCCGGACCACTGCGGCCCTATCTGCGCGGCCATCTCACCTCGGTCTTTCCCAGCACCACCGCCGCCGCCATTCCCACCTTCATGACCGGCCTGCCTCCCAGCCGGCACGGCCTCACCGGCTGGCACATGTGGCTGCGGGAAGTGGGCGCCCTGCTCGCCATCCTGCCCCTCAGCGCCCGTCCCGGAGCGCCCCTGGCGGAGCCCCTGCCGCCCCGGGCCGAGCTGCCCCAACGCCTGTTCCGGCACGACACCCTGTACCAGACCATGGACCGCACCAGCTACGTGGTGTCACCCCATTTCATCGCCGACAGCCCCTTCAACCGCTACCACAGCCGGGGCGCCGTGAAGCAGCCCTACCACGGGCTCGACGGCCTCTTCGCCGCCCTCGGGCAGCTCACCGCCAAGGCCGGCCGCAAGTTCGTCTACGGCTACTGGCCCGACTACGACAGCGCCGCCCACGAACACGGCTGCCGCAGCCCCCAGGCCCTGGCCGCCATGGATGCCTTCGCCACGGCCTTCTGCGCCTGGCTGGAGCAGATCCGGGGCAGCGACACCCTGGTCCTGATCACCGCCGACCACGGCTTCATCGACTGCCCGCCGGAGCGGCAGATCGCCCTGGCCGACCATCCCCTGCTGGCCGAATGCCTGGCCCTGCCCCTGTGCGGCGAGCGGCGGGCCGCCTGGTGCTACCTGAAGCCGGGCAAGGCCCCCGTGTTCGAGGCCTACGTGCGCCAGCACCTGGCCCATGCAGCCCGGGCCGTGCCCCGGGAACAGCTGCTGGCCGAAGGCTGGTTCGGGCCCGGCCCCTGCCACCCCGAACTGGCGGCCCGCATCGGCGACTACGCCCTGCTCATGGCCGACGACTGGGTCATCCACGACACCCTGCCCGGGGAAGCGCCCTACACCCTGATCGGCCACCATGGCGGCCTCAGCCCTGCGGAAATGCGGGTGCCCCTGCTGGTGGCCCGGCCCTAGGCTGCGCCCATGCACGCGTGGAACCTGAGCCCGGCCCAGGCCCGGGCGCTGCAGCTGGAACTGGCGACCCGGGTGGAACGGCAGGACCGGCTCGGCCCCCTGCGACGGGTGGCCGGGGTGGACGTGGGCTTCGAGGACGGCGGCGCCGTCACCCGGGCCGCCGTGGCGGTGCTCGACTTCCCCGCCCTGACGCCGGCGGCCCAGGCGGTGGCCCGGGTGCCCACCACCTTTCCCTATGTGCCCGGTCTGCTCTCCTTCCGCGAAGGGCCGGGGGTGCTGGCGGCCCTGGAGCAGCTGGAGGCCCTGCCGGATCTCCTCCTGTGCGACGGTCAGGGCATCGCCCACCCGCGCCGGCTGGGCATCGCCAGCCACCTGGGAGTGCTGCTTGATGTGCCCAGCATCGGTGTCGGCAAAAGCCGGCTCACCGGCTGGCACGAGGCCGTGGGGCCGGAGAAGGGGGACTGGGTGCCCCTGTGGGACAGGCGGGGCGGCAGCGAAGTGATCGGCGCCGTGCTGCGCAGCCGCCGCGGCTGCCTGCCCCTGTACATCTCCATCGGCCACCGGGTCAGCCTGGCCACCGCCATCGAGCTGGTGCTGGCCTGCACGCCCCGCTACCGGCTGCCGGAAACGACGCGTCAGGCCCACCGCCTGGCCTCGGGCTGAGGCCGGCGCCGTGCCGCTGCAAGGGGAAGGTGAAAGGGAAACGGCGCCGGGCGGCTAGTCCCGGGCCGGCTGCTCGGCATCGTTGAGTTCGTAGGCGTCGGCCACGTAGCCGTGGCCCTTCATCAGGACCACGATGATGCAGGCGATGGCCAGGGTGAACACCAAGGTCCAGTGCAGGACGACGACGCTGATGGCCAGGATGTCGGCCGTCTGCAACTGCTTCCCCACCTGGGCCAGGGAGCCTTCCAGGGGCACCAGGCGCATGGCCAGGGCGGCCAGGGCCGGCAGCAGGGTGCCGATGAGGGCGATGCGGGGCAGCTTGCGCAGCAGGGTCCATTCGAAGCCCGAGGCTTCCCGCCGGCTGCCCGGCAGACGATGCAACATGCCCATGATGCCCTCCCGCAGAAACGGTGCCGCCGGCCGGCGGCACCTGTTCCTGAGAATAGCAAAAGGGGCCGGGGGTTCCCCGCGACCCGTTGCCGCAAGCCTCAGTCGGTGACCAGCCCGGCCACCGAGTCGGTCAGGCCCACGGCCAGGGTGCCCAGCTCGGCCACGGCCTGGCTGGAGGCGCGGATGGCGGCGTGGTTCTCCTCGGCCATGTCGGCGATCTCCTGGATGTTGCGGGCGATCTCGGTGCTGGCGTCGCGCTGGCCGGCGGTGGCATCCACGATGTCGCGCACGTGCTCGGCGGAACGGCCCACGGCGTGGCGGATTTCCGCCAGGCTGCGGGACAGCTCCTCCACCCGGCGGGTGCTGCCGTCCACCCGGGCGCTGTTGTCGTCCATGCCGGCCACGGCTTGATGGATGTCCTGCTGGATGGCGCTGATGGTGCTGCCGATCTCCCGGGTCGAGACGCCGGTGCGGTCGGCCAGCTTGCGCACCTCATCGGCCACCACGGAAAAGCCGCGGCCGTGCTCGCCGGCCCGGGCCGCCTCGATGGCGGCGTTGAGGGCCAGCAGGTTGGTCTGGTCGGCGATCTCCTGGATGGTCTGCACCACCTTGCCGATTTCCCGGCTGCGCTCCTCCAGGCTCTGGATCAGCTGCACGCTCTCGCGCACGCCGCTGACCACGCCGGCCATGTCGGCGGCGGCGGCCTCGGCCTGGACGGCGCCGCGGCCGGCAGCGGCGTCCGCCTCCTCGGTCATGCGCGCCGTCTCCCGGGCGTGTTCCGCCACTTCGGCGACGCTGACGCTCATCTGCTGCACCGCCGCCGCGGTGCGGGCGGCGGCCTCGCTCTGGCGGCCGGAGGCATGTTCCACCTGCTGGCTGGCCCGGGCCAGGTTGTCGCTGGCCTCCACCACGGCGCGGGCCGCCTGGCCGTTGCCGCGGATGAGGCCGGCGAAGGTTTCCGCCATGTGGTTGAAGCTGTGCCCGGCCTCGGCCACCTCGTCGCCGGAGACCAGTTCCACCCGGGCCCGCAGGTCGCCGCCGGCCATCACGGCGGCGGCGCCGCGCAGGCTGTGGATGCCGCGCATGATGGAGATGTAGGCGCCGGTAAAGCCGTAGACGATCACCAGCAGCAGCAGGGCGAGCCCCCCCAGCACCAGGTTGCGCACCAGCAGCAGCCTGCCCTGGCGCTCCGCCAGGAGACCGTCGATGGCCGGGGTCAGGGCCCGGGCCAGGTCCAGCACGGCGGCCATGGCCACGTCGCCCCGGGCGGCGTATTCGGCGGCGCCGATGTCGAAGTCGGTGGTGTCGATGACCTTGGTGGTGAGCACTTCCTGCAGGCCCAGGGAGGCGGTGCCGACATTGCCCGCCGGGCCTTCCAGGCCGGCCTTCAGCCCGGGCCGCAGCTGGGCGGCCTTGTCCACGTTCTCCAGGGTCCAGCCGATGAGGGGCTCCAGGCCGCCGCGCACCACCGTCAGCCGGTTGCGCAGGCCCGACTTGAGGCGCTTGCGCGCCACCGCGCCGAGGCCCGCATCCCGGGCCAGGCCCAGGCTTTCCACCAGCAGCGGCAGCTTCACCGAGAGGGTGTCCACCAGGGCGGCAGCGGCCACGTCGCCGTCCCGGCGCAGGCGGCTGCCGTCGGAGATCTGGCCGAGCCACTGGCGGCTCAGCTGGGACAGTTCCAGATAGGCCTCGAGACCGCCATCCGCCTCGTCTTCCGGGCGCAGGGCCGCCACCGCCTGCCAGCGGCCCTGCAGTTCGGCCCAGGCCGGGGCGGGACCGAGGGCGCCGGCCTGTTCCTGGGCCAGCTTGCCGACCCGGGCCAGGGCCTGTTCCACGGCGGCCCGGCGCTGGGGCAGGCGCTGCTGGAAATCCGCCTCGCCGGCGGCGGCGCCCTGGAAGGCGCCGTGCAGGTCATGCAGCGCCAGCATCAGTTCCAGGGCCGGCAACTGCAGGGCCAGCCCGGCCCGTTCCTGCTCCAGCTCGGCCAGGGCGCTCTGGCGGTCCGCCAGCAGCAGGCCGCCGAGGAGGATCAGGGGCAGGGCGAACAGGGCGCCGGTGGCCAGAAGCTTCTGGCGGTAGGAGAGGCGGCCAACCAGCCAGGCGGCGGGGGCGAATAGCGCTTTCATGGAGTCCGGTCCGAAAAAGTGTGACTTTTTTCAGGTTAACGGCCCAATGTGTCACGCCGATGAAATGCGTTTGTAATGATCACGGGCGCAGTGCCCGTCTGTCAGCAAAGAGGGACGGGCCTCTTCAGGACCCCTACCCCATGGTTCAGCACGGACGCGGGCCCGCGGGCATGGCAGCCGAAAAACCTTGCCCCCATTGGCTGACAGCCGGGCATCGTCTCAGTCGCCGGTGGGGGAGATGCGGAACTCCAGCAGGCCGTTGCCCTGACGCAGATGTTCGGCCAGGCGCTCAAAATTGTGCTTGCCGTAGGTCTTGATGATCATGCGGTACTCGTACACGGCGCCGGACTCGGACAGGCGGTAGCTCATGTTGGCGATACTGAAGCCGAAGCCCTGTAGCAGCTGCCGCACCGTATCCTCCACCGGGGCACCGCTGCCCGGATAGCGCAGAACCAAGTGGGCATAGGCCTGGCTCGGCACCCGGTACTCGATCCAGCGGAACAGGGCCAGGGTGCCCAGCACGGCGGCGGTGGAGATGAGGGCGGGAAAGTAGAAGCCGATGCCGTAGAGGATACCCAGGGCGGCGGTGATCCAGATGGAGGCGGCGGTGGTGAGGCCGCGCACCGTCAAGCCTTCCTTGAAGATGACGCCGGCGCCGAGGAAGCCGATGCCGGTCATGATGCCCTGGGCCATGCGGGTGGGATCGGTACGGATGGCTTCCAGGGGCATGGCGGTCATCCAGCGGCCCTGATAGGTGGTGACCACCATCAGCAGGGCCGAGGCCAGGCACACCAGGGCGTGGGTACGGAAGCCGGCGGGCCGGCCGTGGAAGCTGCGCTCCAGTCCCACCAGACTGCCGGCGACCCAGGCGCTGCCCAGGTGCAGGATGATTTCCAGGTAGTCGTTGGACATGGCATTCCTCCCTCTGGCTCAAGGGGAAAAAATGCCACCGCGCCGAAAGCGGGGCAAGCCCGGGTTTACCCCGGAGCGTGCTGGGGACTCAGGCCGTGCGGCCGGGACGGGGCAGGCCGGCAACCAGGGCGGAGAGGCGCTCCAGGCCGGGAATGCGGCCGACGCTGGGGGGCCACTCGATGGCGTCGAGCATGTTCTTCACCACCAGGCCCAGTTCGGTGTCGCCTTCGATGGAGAGCTGGCGATTGAAGAACAGGGTGTCCGGGTCCTCCTGGCGGCTGACCAGCTGCAGGTAGGCGGAGAGGTCGGCGCGGAAGGTCAGGTCGGGCTCGCCGGCGGCGCCGAAGACGGGACGGAACCAGCCGTTGGCGTAGGTGAAGCGGGCTTCGCCGCCGGTGTCGTTCACCGCCACCAGGAAGGTCTTGCCCGCCAGGCTCTGCAGGCTGTCTTCCGGCAACAGCTTCAGCTTGGCCGCGGTGTTGAGGCCGGAGACCAGGGCCAGGGCGTGGGGCCACTGGGGCAGGCGGGCACCGATCTTGGCGACGAACTCGGGCAGCTTGAAGGTGGGAATGGTGAAGTGGCTCATGTCAGGCTCCTGCATGCAGTTCGGTGGTGGCCGCCGCTGCCAGATCGATGCCGGCGCGGCCGAACCAGTAGCCGTCGCACAGGCCGTGCTCGGCCCACTGGGGCTGTTCCGCCACCTCTTCGCCGCGGCGGGCGCGCTCGAAGGCGGCGACGATGGCGGCAGTATGCGCCGGTTGGGGGCTGATGCGCACGGCGTCGATGCCCATCTGCGACAGTTCGGGCATCAGGTGCAGCAGGCTGTAGGTCTGGGCCGACATGGTCTGGATGCCGTTGATGACCAGGAAGGGCTGCTTTTCCCGGGTCAGCAGGGTCAGGCCCTCGCTGTGGTCCAGGCACTTGAACTGGCAGTCGTCCTTGTTCAGGTTGTAGTGCCGGGCGGTGAAGCAGCGGGCGGAGAAGGCCAGGGGAATCTTGCCGAAGGCGAAGACCTCCGTCTCCATGCCTGCCGGACGCGCCTGGTGCAGGGTCTGCACCAGTTCCCGGGTCGCCTCCAGGGGCGGCACCCAGCGCTTGGCGCCGAGGCCGGCGAAGTAGGCCAGGGCCGATTCGTTGTAGATGTTGAGGTGGGGGCCGCAGACGAAGGGCAGCTGCTTTTCCCGAGCCAGGCTGACGGCGCCCAGGTCGTTGGCCTCGAGGGAGCAGTTGCCCTCCTCCACCAGACGGCGCAGGGCCTTCAGGTCGCTTTCCGATTCCAGCAGGGCCTGGGCCGAGATCACCACCTCCTTGCCCGATTCGGCCAGGTCCCTGGCCAGGCCGATCCAGTCGCTGGTGCGCAGCTGCTGGCGGCGGGAGCACACCACTTCGCCCAGGTAGATGCGGTCCAGGGGCGTCTCCAGCATGGAGGCGTAGAAATTCATCACTTCCTGCTTGGGCCAGAACCACAGCAGGGGGCCGAGGGAGAGTTTCATGGTCATGTTCGTGCTTTCCTCTCTCAGCGCCAGGGCCGGTTGTAGGCGCCCAGGGTGGCCTGGTGGCCCTCGGAAACCTTGGTCAGTTCGGCCTGCCAGGAAGGCTTGACGCTGTAGCGGTCGTTGCCGTCCTTGAGGCTGTCCAGGGCGGCGCGCAGGGTGCGGGTGACCTGGGCGACGTAGGCCGGGCTGCGCTGGCGGCCTTCGACCTTGATGGCGCGGACGCCGATCTTGACGATCTCCGGCAGCACCGAGAGGACGTTGAGGGAGGTGGGTTCCTCCAGGGCGTAGTAGGTCTCGCCCTGGACCTCGAAGCGGCCCTTGCACAGGGTCGGGTAGCCGGCGTTTTCCTGGTCGCCGTAGCTGTCGATGAGGATGCCGTTGAGGCGGGCATCCATGCGGCCCGGATTCTTTTCCCAGCGCACGTACTTGGCCGGGGAACAGGCGCCGACGGTGTTGGGGGATTCGCCGCAGGCATAGGAAGAGAGCCAGCAGCGGCCCTCGTTCATGACGCAGAGGCTGCCGAAGCCGAACACCTCGATCTCCACCGGGGTGTTCTTGATGACGTGCTCTACCTGGGCCAGGGTCAGCACCCGGGGCAGCACGGCGCGGCGGATGCCGAATTCCTTGTGGCAGAAATTGACCGCCTCGTAATTGGTGGCGGAGCCCTGCACGGAGAGGTGCAGGTTGAGGTCCGGGTACTTCTCCCGGGCGTAGGCCAGCAGGCCCACGTCGGCCAGGATCAGGGCGTCCACGCCGAGGCCAGCGGCCACGTCCACCGCCTCCCGCCAGGCCTGCACGCGGCCGGGCTGGGCATAGGTGTTGAGGGCCAGCAGCACTTCCTTGCCGCGGCTCTGGGCGTAATGCAGCCCTTCGGCCATGGTCTTCTCGTCGAAATTGAGGCCGGCGAAGTTGCGGGCGTTGGTGTCGTTCTTGAAGCCCAGGTAGACGGTGTCGGCGCCGTTATCGACGGCAGCTTTGAGCGCCGGCAGGCTGCCGGCGGGGCAGACCAGTTCGGGCAAGGGATTGTTCGACATGGCAAAAATGGGGAATCCGGGGAAGCCGGGAGTATAGCCCCGCCCCCGCGCAACCCCTTGATTTCGGTCAAACAGGGGGCAGGGAGCGCCCGGCGGACTGCAGCCGGGCCGGGACAAACGTGTAAGCTGATGCGCTCCCCATGCCCCGAATGAATCCCATGAAGTGCGTCGATGCAGCCTGGAAAGCCCACGAGGCAGAACTGATGCGGTTCATCGCCGCCCGCCTGCCCGACCGGGAGGAGGCCCGGGACCTGCTCCAGGAGGTTTTCCTACGGGCGCTGCGGCAACCCGATGCCCTGTGCGGGGTGGAAAATCCCCGGGCCTGGCTGTTCCAGGTGGCCCGCAACCTGCTGATCGACCGCTTCCGCCTGCAGCGGCAGCAACTGCCCCTGGACGAAGACTGGCCCGCCGCCGAGATCCCCGAAGTCCCCCCGGTGGACAGGCTGGCCGACTGCCTGCCCCGGGTTCTCGGCGAACTGGCGGAGGCCGACCGGGAGGCCATCCGCCTGTGCGACATCGAAGGCCTGAGCCAGCAGGAATTCGCCCAGCGCCAGGGACTCTCCCTGGCCGCGGCCAAGTCCCGCGTGCAAAGGGCCCGCCGCCGGCTGCGGGCCCGCCTGGTGCAGGCCTGCCAGGTGCGTTTCGACGGCGAAGGCCAGGTCTGCTGCTTCGTGCCCCGGCCGCCCCTCCTTCCCCGGGACTAGCTGCATCCTTTTTGCCCCTGCTTCGTCTTCTGTGCGAGATGCCCCGTTGCCGGCCACGGCCGGGGCCAACACCGCCTTTCGCGAACAGGAGTGAAGATGAATGTGGAAATGAACACGGCGGCCCCGGCAAGGGGCCTGGGATGGCGCTGGCTATGCGGCACGGCGGCAGCCGCCGGACTTTGGTTCTGGCTCTACGGCAATCTGACGGCCATAGCCGATTTCGTCGTTGCCGCCCTGGGACAGAGCCGTCAGACGGCCCTGGGCGAAGCCCTGCACTTCTTCGTCTATGACACGCCCAAGGTCCTGCTGCTGCTGACCGGCATCGTCTTCCTGATGGGCGTGGTCCAGACCTTCTTCGCACCGGAGCGCACCCGCGCCCTGCTCTCCGGCAGGCGCACCGGGGTGGGCAACGTCCTGGCGGCCGGCCTGGGCATCGTCACGCCCTTCTGCTCCTGCTCCGCCGTGCCCTTTTTCATCGGCTTCCTCTCGGCGGGTGTGCCCCTGGGAGTGACCTTTTCGTTCCTCATCGCCGCCCCCATGATCAACGAGGTGGCCCTGGCCCTGCTCTTCGGCATGTTCGGCTGGCAGGTGGCCCTGCTCTACCTGGGACTGGGGCTGCTGGTCGCCATCCTGGCCGGACTGGTGATCGGCCACCTGAAGATGGAGGCCCACCTGGAAGACTGGGTGCGGGCGATCCAGGCGGGCGCCCCCGCCAGCTTTACCGGCGGCGGCATGAGCTGGGTGCAGCGGGGCCGCGCCGGCCTGGACCATGTGCGGGACATCGTCGCCAAGGTGTGGCCCTACGTGGTGGCCGGCATCGCCCTGGGCGCGGGCATCCATGGCTACGTGCCGGAGGACTTCATGGCCTCCTTCATGGGCAAGGACGTGTGGTGGGCGGTGCCGGCGGCAGTCGTGCTCGGCGTGCCCATGTACACCAACGCGGCCGGCATCATCCCGGTGGTGGAGGCCCTCATCGGCAAGGGCGCGGCCCTGGGCACAGTCCTGGCCTTCATGATGAGCGTCATCGCCCTTTCGGCGCCGGAGATGATCATTCTGCGCAAGGCCCTCAAGCCCCGCCTGATCGCCACTTTCGCCGGCGTGGTGGCCCTGGGGATCCTCCTCGTAGGTTACGTCTTCAACGCCGTTCTATAAGGAAGCATGATGAAAGAAGTGAAAGTCCTGGGCACGGGCTGTGCTAAATGCAAGACCCTGGTGGCCATGGTGGAACAGGCGGCCATGCGTACCGGCACCGCCATCGACCTGGAAAAAGTCGAGGACATGGCCCGCATCATCGGCTACGGCGTCATGGCGACGCCGGCCCTGGTGATCGAGGGCCGGGTGGTCCACAGCGGCAGCCTGCCGGAGGCTGGTGCCATCGACCGGCTGCTGCAGGAATCCTGACATTTCCGGTCCGCCAGGTGTCGGCGGCGTGCCAATGAAAAACCGGCTCCGGGTCGCCCCGGGCCGGTTTTCTCTTTTGATTGTTTCTCTGTTGGGGAGGTACGGAAGCTGGGAGAGTTACACCCCCGTACCGGTGCGACGAAACCGTGCAAGCTTTGCTGTCACGACCCGCCTTCGCTCCCCGTCGCACGGGAGAGTCGGCAGACCGGCGCTCAGAATTTGACCGCGATGTCCTCGTCCAGCAGCATGTACTGGCAGGCCAGGCGCCAGCCCGGGGCCAGGTCCTTCACCACCAGTTCGTCCAGCTCGGCCTGCTTGACCTTGCCGGCCAGCACCAGGGCGGTCTTTTCCTTTTCCGTCAGGTGGGCGGCCATGGGCTGCTTGTTGCCCAGGTGCAGCACTTCCACGGCGCAGGAGCCGCAGTTGCCGTCCTGGCACTCGAAATCCACGGGGATCTTGTGTTCCTTGGCCAGGCCGAGGATGGTGGAACGGTTGCCGGCCACGGCATACACGGTCACGTCCTTCTTCTGCTTGGGGGAGGAAAACGTCACGTTCGGCATTGAATCACTCCTGTAAAAAAATCCCGCCCGCCATCGAAGACCTGATGGACGGGCGGGCAGATCGTCACCGCACGACGTCGAAACTGGTGCCCTTCGGATCCTTGTCGAGCACGTCGAAGATCTTGTCGAGGATCTTCACGAGCACGTTGAGGCCGCCCTGGTAACCCCAGATGGGGAAGCGATGGTGGTGGTGCCGGTCGAAGATCGGGAAGCCGATCCGGATCAGGGGCACGCCCGTGTCACGCTCCAGGAACTTGCCGTAGGAGGAGCCGATGAGGAAGTCGGAAGGCTCGGTGGCGAGCAGGGAACGCATGTGCCACAGGTCCTTGCCGGCGTAGATCTTGGCTTCCTTGCCGAAGGGGCTGGCTTCCAGCAGGGCGCCGAGCTTGGTCTCGAAGTCCTTGGTGGAATTGGTGACCACGATGTGCTTGGGCTCGGCGCCGACTTCCAGGAGGAAGCTGACCAGGCCGTAGACCATGTCGGGGTCGCCGAACAGGGAGAAGCTCTTGCCGTGCAGATAGGCCTGGGAGTCGGCGATGGCGTCCACCAGACGGCCCCGTTCCTTTTCCAGCTCGGCCGGGATGGCCTTGCCGGTGACGCGGGAGACTTCCATGAGGAAGGCATCGGTGGCGGTGACGCCCACCGGGTTGTGGAAGGCGACGACTTCCTGGCCCTTTTCCTTGATGAACTCGCCGGTCTTGGCCGTGGAGAAGCCCTGCAGCAGGAAGGTGGCCTTGGCATTGACGGCGGCAATGCCGTCGTCGATCTTGGTGCCGCCGTCGTACATACGGAATTCGCCGTCGGCCGGGGTATCGAAGACGTCGGAGGGATCGGAGAGGACGGTGAAATCCACACCCATCAGGCCCAGCAGGCGCTTGATTTCCCGGTTGTTGCCGACGCAGTAGCCGTCGAAGCCGCCGTTCACGTTGATGGCGGCGCCTTCCTTGCGTTCCTGGCCGGCCCACAGGTTGGTCAGCACGCCCTTGAGCATGTTGTCGTAGCCGGTGATGTGGCTGCCGACGAAGGACGGGGTGTGGGCGAAGGGCACGCGGAAGTCTTCCGGAATGGAGCCCTTCTGCTTGGCGTTCTTGATGAAGCCGTCCAGGTCGTCGCCGATCACCTCGGCCATGCAGGTGGTGGAGACGGCGATCATCTTCGGCTTGTACAGCGCGTGGGCGTTTGCCAGGCCGTCGATCATGTTGTTCAGGCCGCCGAACACGGCCGCGTCTTCCGTCATGGAGTCGGAAACGCAGGAGGAAGGCTCCTTGAAGTGACGGTTCAGGTGGGAACGGAAGTAGGCGACGCAGCCTTGGGAACCATGCACATAGGGCAGGGTGCCTTCGAAGCCGGAGGCGCAGAGGACTGCGCCCAGGGGCTGGCAGGCCTTGGCCGGATTGACGGTCAGGGCTTCGCGCTTGAAGTTGATTTCCCGGTATTCCCAGGACTTGGTGAAGGCCTCGACTTCCTTGACCTTGTCGGCGGAAGCGCAGTCCTCGAACTGCTTCTTGCGGGCCATCAGGTCCTGGTATTCGGGCTGTTTGAACAGCTCGTTGTGGTCGAGCACTTTCTCAGCGGATTGCGGCATTTTGAATCTCCTTTTTACGCGCCGGGCGGTCATCCCCGCACCGACAGCGCTTCAAGTTTCCGGCTCCCCTAACCCTCTGCCGACCGGCAGCAGGCATGGGAGACGGACTTCGTACTTGCAGGCGGCCTGGGCTTACTTCTTCCAGGGGGCCTTGGTCATGCTCCAGACCGGGCTGTTGATGGCCATGTCCATGTCGCGGGCGAAGATGGCGAAGCCGTCGTAGCCGTGATACGGGCCGGAGTAGTCCCAGGAGTGCATCTGGCGGAAGGGGATGCCCATCTTCTGGAAGATGTACTTTTCCTTGACGCCGGAACCCACCAGGTCGGGACGGATCTTTTCGGCGAACTTCTCGAACTCGAAGCCGGTCACGTCGTCGTAGATCAGGGTGCCGTCTTTGACGTAGTGGGTGGTGCGCTGGTAGTCGTCGCCGTGGGCGAATTCGTAACCGGCACCGACCACTTCCATGCCCAGGTCCTCATAGGCGCCGACCACGTGACGGGGACGCAGGCCGCCCACGTACAGCATGACCTTCTTGCCCGTCAGGCGCGGCTTGTACTTGGCGATGATGCCGTCCACCATGGCCTGGTACTTGGCGATGACCTTCTCGGCGTTTTCCTTGATCGTGTCGTCGAAGTGGGAAGCGATTTCCCGCAGGGAGGCAGCGATCTTGGAGGGGCCGAAGAAGTTGTACTCGACCCAGGGAATGCCGTACTTCTCTTCCATGTGCCGGCTGATGTAGTTCATGGAACGGTAGCAGTGCAGCAGGTTGAGCTTGGCCTTGGGGGTCTTTTCCATTTCCGCCAGGGTGCCGTCGCCGGACCACTGGGCGATCACGCGCAGGCCCATCTCTTCCAGCAGGATGCGGGAGGACCAGGCGTCGCCGCCGATGTTGTAGTCGCCGATGATGGTGACGTCGTAGGGGGTGGATTCGAAGCCCTTGTTGTCGGCCTTGTCCAGGACCCAGTCGCGCACCATGTCGTTGGCGATGTGGTGGCCCAGGGACTGGGAGACGCCGCGGAAGCCTTCGCAACGCACCGGCACGATGGTCTTGGAGATTTCCTTGGTCTTCTTCTTGGCCACGGCCTCGATGTCGTCACCGATGAGGCCGATGGGACATTCGGACTGGATGGAGATGCCGCGGGCCAGGGGGAAGATTTCCGTGATCTCGTCGATCACCTTGTCCAGCTTCTTGTCGCCGCCGAAGACGATGTCCTTCTCCTGGAAGTCGGAGGTGACCTGCAGGACGGTGAAGTTGTCCACGCCGACGGTGCCGGAGGCGTAGTTGCGACGGGTGCCCCAGGAGTACTGGCCGCAGCCCACGGGACCGTGGGAGATGTGCACCATGTCCTTGATCGGGCCCCACACCACGCCCTTGGAGCCGGCATAGGCACAACCGCGGATGGTCATGACGCCGGGCAGGGACTTGATGTTGGACTTCACGCCGCAGTCGGGCTTGCCCTCTTCGTACACGTTGAGGTGCTTGGCGCGCTTCTTGGCGGCCTTCTCCGGGTAGGCTTCGAGCACCTCCTGGATCAGCGCCTGGTTGCGCGTTTTGTCGTCGAGTACCGCACTCATGTGATTCTCCTAAATATTGCGTTAGCCACAGAGATCACAGAGAGCACAGAGTTTTTTCGGGCGTCACAGTTGCTCCGTGACCTCTGCGCCCCCTGTGGCTCGTAGTCTTCAAGCGGCGGACTTGGACTTGCCGACGATGGACTCGTCTTCCTTGCTCATGATGCCGAACTCGAGCAGCAGGTCTTCCAGCTCGTCCATGGAGATGGGGGTGGGGATCACGCCGTTGCCGGCATTGGCATGGACCTTCTGGGCCAGGGCGCGGTATTCGCCGGCCTGCTTGGACTCGGGGTCGTACTCCAGCACGGTCATGCGGCGCAGTTCGGCGTGCTGCACCACGTTGTCGCGGGGGACGAAGTGGATCAGCTTGGTGCCGAGCTTCTTGGCCAGGGCGTCGGCCAGCTCGTATTCCTTGTCGGTCTTACGCTCGTTGCAGATCAGACCGCCCAGACGCACGCCGCCGGCATTGGCGTACTTCAGGATGCCCTTGGAGATGTTGTTGGCGGCGTACATGGCCATCATTTCGCCGGACATGACGATGTAGATTTCCTGGGCCTTGTTCTCGCGGATGGGCATGGCGAAGCCGCCACACACCACGTCGCCCAGCACGTCGTAGGAAACGTAGTCCACGCCGTCGTAGGCGCCGTTCTCTTCGAGGAAGTTGATGGCGGTGATAACGCCGCGGCCGGCGCAGCCGACGCCGGGTTCCGGACCGCCGGACTCAACGCAGCGGATGTCGCGGTAACCCACCTTCAGCACGTCTTCCAGTTCCAGGTCTTCCACGGAGCCGGCGTCGGCAGCCAGGGAGAGCACGGTGTCCTGGGCCTTGGCGTGCAGGATCAGACGGGTGGAGTCGGCCTTCGGGTCGCAGCCGACGATGAGGATCTTTTGGCCCATTTCAGCCAGGGCCGCCAGGGTGTTTTGGGAGGTGGTGGATTTGCCGATGCCACCCTTGCCGTAGAAGGCGATTTGACGCAATGCACTCATTTCATTTCCCCTCGATGGTTGAAGTCACAAAATCAATCCCGGCGGTGCCAGGCTTGACCTACTATGGCAAGGGCCGTGCCAGGTCCTCGTTTGCGCCGCAATGCCTTGATACGACTGGAAAATGTGTTTTGTACCGGGCCCTCGCGGCCATGTTGCGAACACGACAAAGGCCCCCGCCCCTGTCGTAAAGACCGCATTCCCCGGCCCCGGACGACGCCCCCAAAGCGGACCGAGCCAGGAGGCGCGCCGGATGGACCTCGCCGCCACCCCACGGCCGGGAGGTCCGTCCCTCCTGCCTCCCCGGCCGGGCATCGCCCAGGCCGCCGCCCTCGCCGGCCGGGTGCGCCAGAACGGGGAATAGATGTTGCTTATGTGCCGGGCATGAAGCCCGACCTGCCCACCGTCCCCCTCGCCCCGCCGCCCCCCGGCCACAGCACCAACCTGGTGGGCGTGCCCTCGGGCCTCCTCGCCAGCCCCGCCTTCAACGAGCACCCCCTGCGCCTGCACATCAGCGGCGTGCGGGAGACCAGCCCGGCCCTCTTCCGCATGCTGGAGGATTCCACCTGCGCCGAGGAGGCCATGGACGCCTTCCAGAAATACATGGCGGCCGTGTTCGGGGTGAACGAGGGGCCGGAGCGACGGCCCCGGGACGACGGCACAGCGCGGCCCGGCCCCCGCCTGTTCCGCTCCAGCTACCGGCGCCTGCTGCAGGGCTGGGGTTTCGATGCCAACAACCCGGAAGGGGCGGTGCTCAAGGGCTGGGTGGAAAGCCGCTTCGGCCTGTTGCCCACCTTCCACAAGGAGCCCCTTGGCCGCTATCCCTCCCGGGCCTGGATGACCTATGTGGAAGAGAAGATGTGCGCCCGCTTCCACAACAACTCCATCCAGCTGCAGCTGGACCTGCTCTACGAGTACTGCCAGTGGATGCTGGCCCGCTACATCTTTCCCAGCCGCCGCCACCTGACCCTCTACCGGGGCGTTAACGACCTCTCCGAACACCACGTGGTCAGCACCCTGTCGCGGCGGGAGGCCATCGTGCGGCAGAACAACCTGATCTCCTTCACCGACGACCGGGAGGTGGCCGACCAGTTCGGCGACACCATCCTGGAAGTGCAGGTGCCCCTGGTGAAGATTCTCTTCTTCAACGGCCTCCTGCCCGGCCCCGTGCTCAAGGGCGAAGGCGAATACCTGGTGATCGGCGGCGATTACCGGGTGCAGATGAGCTACTACTGAAGGAGCCTGCGCCGTGTTCCTCACCCAGCCCCGCCATCCCCCCGCCCCGCCCGGCTCCCTGCTCGACCGGGTGCGGGCCGCCTACCTGGGCTTTGCCATCGGCGACGCCCTCGGCGCCACGGTGGAATTCCTCACCCCCGGCGAAATCGCCGCCCAGTACGGCGTGCATGAACACATCACCGGCGGCGGCTGGCTGCGCCTGAAACCCGGCCAGATCACCGACGACACCCAGATGAGCCTGGCCCTGGGCGACGCCATCCTGGAACACCCGGAATGGAACCTCACCTGCGTCGCCGAACACTTCCTCGCCTGGCTGAAAACCAAGCCCATCGACGTGGGCAACACCTGCCGCCGCGGCATCGTCCGCTACATGCACAAGGGCACCCTGGAATCCCCCTACAGCGACGGCGACGCCGGCAACGGCGCCGTCATGCGCAACCTGCCGGTGGTCATCGCCACCCTGGGGGACGACGACGCCTTCGCCCGCTGGAGCCTGGAACAGGCCCACCTGACCCACAACCATCCCCTCTCCGACGTGGCCACCCTGACCCTGGGCTGCATGACCCGGGCCCTGCTGCGGGGCGAAGGCAAGGAGCGGGCGCGGCAGCTGGCCGACGCCCTGGTGGCCGGCCACCGCAACTTCCGCTTCGATCCCTACCCCAAGCGGGCCACCGGCTATGTAGTGGATACCCTGCAAACCGTCTGCCACGCCTTCTTCAGCACCGACAGCTTCGAGGCCTGCCTGGTGAAGACGGTGAACCTGGGAGGCGACGCGGACACCAACGGCGCCCTGGCCGCCATGCTCGCCGGCGCCCACTACGGCAAAGCCGCCATTCCCTTCCGCTGGCTGCGGCGCCTGGACCGGCACGCCCGCATGGCCGTGGAAGCCCAGGCAACGGGCCTGCTGGCCCTGTCCCAGCGCCGCGCCGCCCCCTGAGCCATTCCCCGGGCACCCCTCCCGGGGGTCGGCAGCCGGCGCCATATGCGCTATGGTTACGTCTCTTACGGCGCAACCCCCAAGGGCATTTCCCATGACCACCGGCTCCAGCGATCAGCACCAGGTTTTCGAACAAATCGGCAAGATGACCCGGGACCTGCACGAAACCCTGCAGGCCCTGGGCCACGACAAGGCCCTGGAACGCACCGTGGACGCCATTCCCGACGCCCGGGAGCGGCTCAACTACGTGCTCTCCATGACCGAACAGGCCGTCTCCCGCGTGCTCAACGCCGTGGACAGCATCAGTCCCACCCAGGACCGGGCCCAGGAAGGCGCCCGCCAGCTCCTCGCCGACTGGGAGCGGGTGGCCGACAAGCGCAAGGATTCCCGGGACTACCAGGAAACCCTGGCCCGCACCCGGGCCTACCTGCAGCAGAGCGACGCCGAGGCCGCCGCCAACAAGGCCCAGCTCACCGAAATCATCCTGGCCCAGGAATTCCAGGACCTCACCGGCCAGGTCATCAAGAAAATCGTGGACCTGGCCCAGGACATGGAAAGCCAGCTCCTCACCCTGCTCGCCCGCACCGCCCCCGGCGAAGGCAAGCAGCCCAAGGACGGCCTCCTCAACGGCCCCGCCATGGATTCGGACAAGAACCAGAAACAGGCCTTCGGCTCCCAGTCGGAAGTGGACAACTTCCTCGAGAGCCTGGGGTTCTAGAACGGGGAGGCTCCACCATGCCGACCGGGAATGATTCGCCGGCCGACCCAAGAAAAAAGGCTGCCCGAGGGCAGCCTTTTTCATATCGCCACCGCTGGGGCGAGTACTCCTGATAAATGGGTGCTTTCACAGCAGTTCCCGGATGGCATCGCACACCTCCCGCCGGGGTGCCAGGCCCAGGACGGACTGGAGCTTGGTGACGGGATAGCGGGTGCGCACCCGCATGGCGTCGATGCGCTCCGGCGTCAGGGGCAGGCGCAGGAAGGGGCTGGCCAGGGCGACAATGCGCCGCACCAGGGTTTCATTGAGGCGCAGGCGGGGACGGCGGACCCCTGCGGCATCGGCGATGGCATTGACCAGATCGCCGTAGGCGCAATCGTTGGAGAGATTGAAGACATGGCCCCGGGCCCGGGGATCGCAGCCGCAGGCCAGCAGCGTCTCCACCACGTCATCCACATGGATGTAGGTGGCCACCACGTCGTCCGGGCCGATGTAGAAAAACAGGCCCTTGCGGATGAAGGCGATCATGGAGCGGAGGGACTGGTTCGGCATGTCGGCGCCGAAGACGTTGGCCGGACGCAGCAGGGTGCAGGTGATGTAGCCTTCCCGGGCGGCATCCAGCACCAGCTGGTCGGCCTCGGTCTTGGTGACTTCGTATTCGCCCACCGGCGCCGGCGCCGTTTCCTCGTCCACGATGCGGGGCTGATGCCGGTCCGGCCGGCGGTCGGGCCCGTAGGCGCCGACGCTGCTCAGTTGCACCCAGTGCAGGGGCTGGCCGCCGGCGGCAAACTGCTGCCTGGCGGCTGCCAGGAGACGGGCCGTGCCATCCACATGGAGGGGCCGCATCCGGGCTGTGTCGTTGATTTCGCCGGCGCAGTGGAACAGCACCCGGGCCCCGGCCAGGAATCCACCCAGCGCCACCTGGGGATCGGTCAGGTCCCCGGCGTGAAAGCTGAGGCCCTGGGGGGCGCCGGTCACCCCGACGCTCTTGCGGGTCAGGGAGCGAACCTGGTCACCCCGGGCCAGCAGGGCTGCTGTCAGGCGTTTGCCGATGAAACCGGAGCCGCCGGTGATGCAAACTTCCAAGGGAAGGGTCCTTTCCAGAAGAGGGGCGAAATGCTGATCAGGCGCAAGCATACAAGACGGAGCCGCCCTGAGGTCGCCCGGGCACTCCCGTGCCGGCCCGGAGAGCTGCCGGAGGGCGGCCCGTCGGTCCCCTGGCGACTGGGCCGGCGATGGCCGGAAGGAAGGACAAATGGAGGATTTTTTTGTATCTTTGCCCTTCCCCATCCCGTCCGCTCCGTCCATGTCGCCCCTCTTTCTCGACGACCTAGCCCCCGGCCAGCGCTTCACCACGCCAGGCATCACTCTCACCGAAGCGGAGATCATCGACTTCGCCTGGCGCTACGATCCCCAGCCCTTCCATCTGGATGTGAACGCCGCCGCGGAATCGCCCTACGGCGGGCTCATCGCCAGCGGTTTCCAGAGCCTGGCCCTGGCTTTCCGCCTGTTCATCCAGAGCGGCATCTTCAGCCGCTCGAGCATCGGCTCCCCGGGCATCGACGAGCTGCGCTGGCTGGCGCCGGTGCGGCCCGGCGATACCCTGCATACGGAAATCGAGGTGCTGGAGGTAAAGCCCTCTTCCTCCAAGCCGGACCGGGGCATCGCCCGCCTCAAGTACGTGGCGGCCAATCAGCGCGGCGAGGCGGTGCTGAGCTTCATCGTCATGCACCTGCTCAAGCGGGCCGGCGCGTGAAGCCGGAGGACCTGCAACTGCTGGTGACCCGGGAGATGCCCTTCGGCAAGCACAAGGGCACGCTCATCGCCGACCTGCCGGGCAACTACCTCAACTGGTTCGCACGGGAGGGCTTTCCCCCCGGCGAGATCGGCCGGCTGCTGGCCCTGATGCAGGAGATCGACCACAACGGCCTCTCCCATCTGCTCCAGCCCCTGCGCCAGGGGCGCTAGCGGCGCCACAACACAGGGCCCCGGCGGGGCCCTTTTCTTTTCAATGGATGTTGAAGCAGCCCGCCGTCTCGGCGTCGTCGCCCAGGCGCGCCAGTTCGCGCCGGATGTGGCGCAGCAGCTGGCTGCCCACGGGCAGGCAGTCCTTCGGCCGCACCTGCCAGCCGTCGGGACCGGGGCTGATGTCGGCCACGGTCTCCGCCAGCATTTCCGGGATGCCGTCCTCAATGCCGTAGTAGCGCTCGATCCAGCGGATGCGATGGAAGGGGGCGGCGGCCAGGAGGGCTGGATGCTGGGTCAGGGCGGCGGCGATGACCCGGTCGATGGCGACGGAAATGGAGACGCCCGGGTTCTCCGGCAGTTCGTGCAGGATGGCCAGGATGCCCTCCCCCTCCGGCGGCGCCGCCAGGGTCAGGCCGCACAGGGAGGGCCGGCCGCCGAGGCGGTAGCGCACCAGCAGCATGGGACTCAGGCCACCGCGCAGTCCAGGGCGGCCTCCAGGGCCGCCGCCACTTCGGCCAGGGGCCGGTCGATGACCGTGATGCCCTGCTCGGCGATGAAGCGCAGTTCGTTGCGGGTCAGCTCCGCCGCCGGCAGCACGGCGAAGTGGGGGCCGGCGGAGCGCTTCATCACCTGGCGCGCGTAGGTGCGGGTCAGCTGGTCGCGGAAGCGGCAGCCGAAGAAGACGAAGCCCCGGCTGGCGCGGCGGCTTTTCACCGCCTCGGGGATGGGGGTCTGGATGTCGATCTCCGTCAGCACTTCGACGAAGTCGGAATCGGAGATGATGAAGTTGCCCGCCGGCTGCACCCCGCCCAGGGGCTTGTACACCAGGGTGCGGCAGGCCGCCGCCCCGGCCTCGGGGAGGGGGGCGCCGGCGGCGTCGTAGCAGAGATACCAGCCTTCCCGCACCTCGGCCCGGCTGACACCCTGGATCTGGGCCCAATCACTGTTGCCGGCGAAGGCGCCGGCGAGGGCCGTGTCATAGCCCGTGTCCACCACCATGGGCGGCGCCAGGCGGGCCAGCAGGCGGTAGAAGGCGGGCACTTCGGCCGGGGTGGCGAAGGCCTCCAGCATCAGCTTGCGCAGGGTCTTGCGATGGCGGAAGTTCTCGATGTACTGGGCCGTGGCCGTGGGGTTGCGGCGGATGCGCGAAGGCACCGTGGCCCGCTTGGAGAGGAAGGCGGCGAGAGCCTCCGGCGCCAGGGGCAGGGCGGCGTTGGCCGGTGCCAGCAGCACCGCCTCGGCCCCCAGGTAGGGAATCAGGGCGCCGCTGCCAAGACCGTCGGCAACGGTGGCGAGCAGACCGTCGGTGCTGTCGGCGCCCATGGTCTTCACTCCTCGCTCAGCTTGGCGGCTTCGATGGTGATGGGCATGGGGGTGTCCACCGCCATCTCCGGCAGCTGCAGCTTCCAGCCGTTGCCCAGGGTGATCTGGCCGCCCCACAGGGTGGCCTTCTCGGTGAACACCACG
The DNA here is from genome assembly GCF_058809525.1 of Azospira sp. MPR-LB4. NCBI lineage: Bacteria > Pseudomonadati > Pseudomonadota > Betaproteobacteria > Rhodocyclales > Rhodocyclaceae > Azospira > Azospira sp. MPR-LB4. The sequence goes on along the minus strand of NZ_CM179521.1, from coordinate 2,481,210 downwards.
TCCTGCTCCAGGTCCTTCTTGGGGACGTAGACCGACAGGTTGCCGTTCTTGTCCTTGCGCAAGGTGATTTTCATGTTGCCCTCTCCCACTTGGTCTAAAGATTCGATTTCGCGTCCCTTCATGCCGACCAGGCAGCCCCGGTCCACGAAGTCCACGCCGTAGATGTAAAACTGCTGCAGAAAGGTGCCGATACTGGTGACGTAGCCCACGTCCCCCTTGTGTACCAGCACCTCGCCGATTTCCCTGAGGGGATAGGTGCCGTCGTTCTTCACATACTTCCGGGCGACGACTTTCTCGCCGAAATGGAACTGGGGCGGGCCATCCAGTTCCACCACATCGCTGTCCCGGGCCGACATGATCCCGGCCTCAGCCCTTGTGGCTGGAGCAGCCAGCCATGGCACCCTGGGGCGCCTGGTCCCGCTTCATGAAGGTGACCACGCCGACGCCGCCCGCGGCGGCACCGTCACCGGCCCCGCAGCCGCAGACGTGGGGGCCGTTGGGGTTGGTGAAGGAGAGGCCGGAGGACGAGGGGCTTTCCTTGAAGTCGATGGTGTAGCCGTGCAGCAGGCTGCAGCTCTCGGCGGTGAGGAACAGGAGGGCCCCGTTCTGCTCGATCACCGTGTCGCCGGGCGTCGGCGTCTCGGCCACGGTGAAGCTGGAATCGAAGCCGGAACAGCCGCCGGGCTTGACCGAGAGGCGGAAACCGGCGGACGCCGAGCCTTCGCCGAAACGCACCATCTGGCGCATGTACTTGGCGGCGCGGGGCGTGATGTTGACGCACATATCCTTACCTCCGGGGGTTGGGGTTTTTTTGTTTAGCCACAGAGGGCACAGAGAACACAGAGCAACGTCGACAACTTCCCGCGCTGCCGGCCTGACCTTCGGGCACAGCGCCCAGGGATTTTCCCTCTGTGTTCTCTGTGTCCTCTGTGGCTGCCTTCAGGCCTGGTAGCGCGGCACGCTCTTGTCCACGACGATGCAGTCGGCCGGGCAGGCGGCGATGCACTGGGGATCGTCGTAATGACCGATGCACTCGGTGCAGCCGTCAGCCTTGATGGCGAACAGGCCGTTCTTCTCGTAGATGGCGTCGTTGGGACATTCCTGTTCGCAGGCACCGCAGGCGGTACAGGCGGAGGCGTTGATCTTGTAGGCCATGATGGGCTCCTTGTCTTAGGGGGTGACGGATGGGTTGGATGGCCTCAGGCGACCAGGCTGGTGGCGCCCTGGCGCCGCTCCAGACGCTGCTGGAACCAGGCCAGGGCCGAGGCTTCGATGTATTCGTGGGCGTAGTCCTGCACCGGCTCGATGCCCGCGGCCTGCAGTTCCTTCATGGGGCAGTGGCCGATCTTGGCCACCAGAACGGCGGCGCAGTCCTGGAGGGCGTCGAGGATGGAGGGCATGGCCTCCTCTTCCTCGTAGCCGCCGGCACAGTAGTGCTCCACCTTGCGATGGCCGACGAACTTGGCGCCGGCGGCGGAGACTTCGTACACCTGGAACTCGCTGGCGTGGCCGAAGTGCTGGTTGATGCGGCCACCGCCCTTGGTGGCCACGGCCACCAGGGCCTTCTCCGAAGCGCCGGCCAGGCCGGCCTTCTTTTCAGCTTCGGCGGCACGCTGATCGGCCCGCTCCTTCTCTACGAAGTCCCGGTAGGCCTGGCGGGCGGTGGGGTCGTAGGTGGCGGCAATGGCGTCCAGCTTGTCGCTGGTGAATTCCTGGCTGCGGTCCTCCCCCAGCATGCCGACGGCGTCGGCGCGGCACTGGCGGCAGTGGCGCATCAGCTTCATGTCGCCTTCGCACTCGTCCTGCAGGGCCTTCAGTTCGGCGGCGGTGGGGCCGCGCTGGCCGGTGAGGCCGAAGTGGGTACCGTGGGCCGGGTCGGAAATGAGCGGCATGATGTTGTGCAGGAAGGCGCCCTTGGCCTTCACCACCTTGTTCACTTCCTTCAGGTGATGGTCGTTGATGCCGGGGATCAGCACCGAGTTCACCTTCACCAGGATGCCGGCGGCGGTGAGCATCTCCAGGCCCAGCATCTGCCGCTCGTGCAGGATCCGCGCCGCTTCCAGGCCGTGGTAGCGCTTGTGGTTGTGGAAGATCCAGGGGTAGATGTGCTGGCCCACTTCCGGGTCCACCATGTTGATGGTGATGGTGACGTGGTCCACATTGAACTTCTTGATGGTCTCCACGTGGTCCGGCAGGGCCAGGCCGTTGGTGGAGAGACAGAGCTTGATGTCCGGCGCGCTCTGCTGGATCAGCTCGAAGGTCTTGAAGGTCTTGGCCGGATTGGCCAGGGCGTCGCCCGGGCCGGCGATGCCGACCACGGAAAGCTGGGGAATCTCGGCGGCCACCGCCAGCACCTTCTTGCCCGCCATTTCCGGGGTCAGCTTCTCGCTTACCACGCCGGGGCGGGATTCGTTGGCACAGTCGTACTTGCGGTTGCAGTAGTTGCACTGGATGTTGCAGGCCGGGGCCACCGCCACGTGCATGCGGGCGAAGTGGTGGTGGGCCTCGCTGCTGTAGCAGGGGTGGTCCTTCACCTTCTCCCAGATATGGGCGGGCATGTCGGCCGGACCTTCGCCGGAGCCGCAGCTGGAGGAGCTGCAGCCGCCGGCGGACGCGGCGCCGCTGTGGGCGGAAGCGATGGGGATGATGCGGCGGGAAGCCGGGGCTCCTGCCGCCGTTCCACTCATGCCGCTCATGCCAGTTTGGGCGCTCGGGTTCTGCATGGTCCGCTCCTGTCGGGGTTGGGGCTCGTTGTCTCGGGGCCCTTGACTGCAGGCCCTGCAACACCCCTAGAGCAACCCATGTGCCAGGTCCGGAATTTCCATTTTTATTGATATTAAACAGTCACTTGGGCAACCGGTGTCGGCTTGTACCCTTTGTCGCGGACACGACGCCCCTGTATCGAAGCCGACAATGGCCCGGGACGCCGAGCGCCCCTCGTCGTGCCGCCGAAACCCGCGTGGATAGGGCATCTCCAAGGCATGACCGGCACTGGCACAGTTCTCGCACTGGTGGTGGCGTCATTCAATCCAACCTACTTATCCCTTGAGGCTGCCATGACCCAAAACGCCGTACTCTCCAAACTCTCCGGCAAACTGCTCTCCCCCCTCATCAGCGGCCCCACGGGCAAGGCCGGGCGCTTCGGCTTCCGCGGCGAACTGGGCCTGGAATTCCCGGAAAGCGTCGCCGGCGAAGCCCGTCCCCCCATCACCAAGGCCGACCAGGTGATCCTGGCTGCCGAAGGCGAACAGCTGGTGTTCTTCGCCGCCCACGTGGACTCCCTCGCCCACCTGGACCACATCGTCGCCATGATGGGCGATTCCCTGGTGCCCGCCGGGAAGTACTTCCTCTTCGCCGGCAACGTGGACTTCTCCAAGAAGTACGCCGTGGAAGTGGGCGGTGTCAGCTGGAACGTGTATCCCCTGGACGAAGCCACGGTGTGGAATGAGCTGCTGGACCTGCTCTACCTGGAACGCAGCGACCTGAAGAAGGCCTCCGCCGAAGCCAAGGTGGATGCGGTGGTGGATGCGGCGGCCAAGTACAACGGCAAGCTGCCGGTGATCCCCTACGCCCAGGCCCTGGCCGAAATGGGTCCGGTGAAGGTGGCCGAGAACCGCCCCGTCTGATCTCTCCTCGGTCCGCACCCTGCCCCCGGGGCGCGGACCTTTTGCTTACGTCGCTCCCGCCGGCGGCCGTTCCCAGCCACGGGTGCAAGCCAGGGCCGGCCTTCCGGCCGGGAGTGGCGTATCCCTTTTTGACGCTTCCCGACGGCAACGGCCATGGCCCACGTCATCTTCTACGAAAAGCCCGGCTGCGGCGGCAATGCCCGGCAGCGGGCCCTGCTCCAGGCCGCCGGCCACACCCTGACGGTGCGCGACCTGCTGGGCGAGCCATGGACGGCAGCCACCTTGCTGGCCTTCCTCGAGCCCCTGCCGGTGAGCGAGTGGTTCAACCGGGCCGCTCCCCGCCTCAAGAATGGTGAAGTGCAGCCCGAAACCCTGGGCCGGGATGCTGCCCTGGCCCTGCTGCTGGCCGAGCCCCTGCTGATCCGCCGCCCCCTGTTGCAGGTGGGGGATGAACGAAGGGTGGGTTTCGATACGACGGCCATCGCCCAATGGATCGGCCTGGAAGGCGCAGGGGATAAGGATGTCGGCGAGGGCTGCCCCAAGGGCGAAGAGCACCGGCCCTGTCCGCCGCCCACGGCCTAGAATCGCCGTCCCATAAGACCCTCCGGGCATCTCCCGGATGAGCCGCACCCTACCCCGCGCCCCGCCCGAATTCCGCCAACGACCCGGCCCGGGGTGGCGAACCACCCGGCCGACCTGGCGCACCGATCGCTATGGACGGGGTACGCCGGAAGCTACAGGCGCTTCACCTCGATATTGAATTTCTTCAGGGCGTAGCCGATCTGCCGCGGCGTCAGGTTGAGCAGCCGGGCCGCCTTGGCCTGGACCCAGCCGCAACGTTCCATGGCCTCGATCAGCCGTTCCCGTTCCGAGACGAAGGCGTCGCTGCCTTCGGCCAGGTCGTCGTCGCCGTAGTCGGGCGGTGCCGCCGCAGGCATGGCCGGCCGGGCCGGCGCCGCCACCACCGGAATGGGGTCGCGGAAGTGAACCGGCTGGGATTGGGGCTGGATCGGCTCCCGGGCCGGGAAGGTGGTGTGGCCGCCGGGATGGGTGCCCGGCATGTCCATCACCGGATGGCAGGCCCGGGAGGCGGAGGATTCGAGCAGCACGGAGGAGAAGCACTGGCCCTTCTGGCAGCGCATGTCCGACTCCCGGATGAGGGCGCCCCGGGTCATGGTGGCGGCCCGCTCGATGCAGTTCTCCAGCTCCCGCACGTTGCCCGGCCAGTTGCAGTGCTGCAGGATCTCCACCGCACCGGGCGTGATGGTCAGCTTGCGGTTGTTCTCCCGGTTGAAGCGGGAAAGGAAGAAGTCCACCAGCAGGGGGATATCCTCCTTGCGCTCCCGCAGGGGCGGCAGCAGGATGGCCACCACATTGAGGCGGAAATAGAGGTCGGCGCGGAAGTCGCCCTTCTGCACCATTTCCTCCAGGTTGCGGTTGGTGGCGGCCACCAGGCGGAAGTTGGCCTTGTGGGTCTTGTTGCCGCCGACCCGCTCGAACTCGTGCTCCTGCAGGACGCGCAGCAGCTTGGCCTGGAAGGAGGAGGAAATGTCGCCGATCTCGTCCAGGAACAGGGTGCCGCCGTCGGCCATCTCGAAGCGGCCCTTGCGCTCGGCAGTGGCGCCGGTGAAAGCGCCCTTCTCGTGGCCGAAGAGTTCGGATTCGAGCAGGGTCTCCGGCAGGGCGGCACAGTTCACCTTGACGAAGGGGCCCTTGGAACGGGGCGACAGATAATGGATGGCGTGGGCGATGGCCTCCTTGCCGGTGCCCGACTCGCCCCGCAGGAGGATGGTGGAGTTGCCCGGTGCCGCCTGGTGCACGTCGGCGAACACCTCCTTCATGCGCTTGGAGCGGCCGATGACGTTTTCCACGTCGTACTTGCCCTGCAACTGCTTCTGCAGGCGGTGGGTCTCCAGCATCAGCTGGGCCCGCTCGGCGGCAATGGCCTGGTGCAGCTTGAAGGTCTGGCCCACCAGGCTGGCCACCAGGGACAGCAGGCGCACGTCCCGGTCGAAGCTGGCGGGCTTGGAGGCGCCGGGAGGCCGGTCCACGCTGAGCACGCCCACCACCTCGCGGCCGATCTTCACCGGCACGGCGATGAGGGCCACCCCGGCGCACTGGGACAGGTCCCGGCCGGTACGGTTGATGAAGACCGGGTCGGCGGTGATGTCGGGCACCACCATGGGGCTGCCGTGCTTGAGCACCTGGCCGACGATGCCGCTTTCGGCGTCGAGGATGATGTCTTCCTGGACGGCAAAAGGCACCCCGGCTGCACCAAGTACGTGCAGTTTTCCTTCGCCCTGCACCATGCTGACCATGGCATGCCTCATGTGGAGGTGGGTCAGCATGACGTTGAGCGCCTCCCGCACCGACTTCTGGAAGTCCAGCGAGGAGGTGAGAATCTTGCTGATCTCATAGATGGTGACCAGTTCCAGGTCAGCATCCCGATCCAGTTTTGTTGCCGTCATAACCAGCTCCTGAAGAGTTCTTCTGCCTCCCCCGCGAACTCTTTTTCTTGTGCCTGAATCAGAGCAGGTTCCATGCCACGATCGTGACCTAATTCACGCTTGGCCCCCGTCGCCGCCGCCCACCACCTCCACCCGGTTGCGGCCGCCCGCCTTGGCCCGGTACAGGGCCTGGTCGGCCCGGGCGATGAGGGCATCGGCCTCGTCCCCCTCGCCCCGATAGCTGGCCAGGCCGACGCTGACGCTGACCGCAATCTCCAGCACCACGTTGCCGGGCAGCACCACCCGCACCGGCGCCGCGCCGACGGCCGCCCGCAGGCGCTCGCCCACGGCCGCCAGGTCCTCCTCCCGGGTCTGGGGCAGGATCACCAGGAATTCCTCGCCGCCGTAGCGGATCGGCACGTCGGCCTTGCGGATGGTGTCCATCAGGCGCCGCGCCGTCTCCCGCAGCACCTGGTCCCCCGCCGGGTGGCCGTGGCTGTCGTTGATGCGCTTGAAGTGGTCGATGTCGAGCATGGCCACCGCCAGTTCGATCTCGTGGCGGCGCGAGGCGTAGGCCGCCTCGTCGAGCCGGGCCAGGCCGTAGCGGCGGTTGCGGCAGCGGGTCAGGGGATCGGTGACGGCGCCGGTGTAGTTGCGCGAGTTTTCCACCGCCAGGGTCAGGTGGCCGCCCAGGTTGGCCAGCAGTTCCTCGTCGGCCTGGACCCGGGAAGCCCCTTCCATACTGCACACCAGGAGGCCGGAAAGGCGGCCGCCGCTGCCCAGGGGCACGGCGAAATGCAGGGCGCCGCCGCCCACGCCCAGTTGCAGTTCCAGGCTGGCCACCGCCGCCTGGGCCATGGACAGGGGAAAGCCGTCCAGGGCCTCCCGGGCCAGGAGCTCCTGGCCCAGCAGGGCCGGCGCCAGGGCGCCTTCGCCGGTGAACAGGGCATCGCTGCGGTCACTGGCGCAGACCCAGGTGCCGTCGGCCGATTCGGCGAAGAAGGCGACGAAGGCCGGCGCCAGCTTCTGTTCCAGGACCCGCACCACGGTGGAGGCCACCGCCGACATTTCCATGTTGCGGGAGACCTCCACCACCAGGGTGTACAGCAGGCCCGACTCCAGGTTGGAGGATTCAAGACGGGCCACCTGGTCCTCGATGCGGTCCACCATGTGGTTGAAATGGGCCGCCAGATGGCCCAGTTCGCCCCGTTCGGCCACCGGCGCCCGGGCCTGCAGGTCGCCGCCGGCCAGGCGCCCGGCCGTATCCACCAGCACCTCCACCGGCTCCAGCACGGAGCGGCGGAATAACCAGTAGATCAGCACCAGGGACACCAGGCCGCAGGCCAGGCCGATCAGCAGCAGGCCGCGGCGCCGCTCGGCGGCAGCCTGATTGAGGGGAGTCAGGTCGAAATCCACCAGCACCAGGCCCCGCAGCTTTTCCCCCGGGTCCTGGTGGCAGCCCTTGCATTCGGGCCGGGCCGGCACAGCGCTGACCACCCGCAGCCAGTGCTGGCCCGCCGCATCCACCACGGCCCGGGTGACGGGAAACTGTTCGGGCACCATGCCGTCGCAGCCGGGGCAGGCCGGGTTGCCGGCCACCTCGATGCTGCCGCCGCGCAGGGACGGGTCAGTACTGGCCTTGACGCTGCCGTTGCGGGCCAGCACGGAAATGCGGCCGACGCCGGCCGTCTCGATGTAGGTGGAAGCTTCCCGGGTGACGCCGTCCCAGGCCGCGGCACCGCCGCCGGCCAGCATGCGCCGCACCAGGCCCTCGGCCACCAAGCTGGAAATCTTGTGGGCGTGGGCCGTGTGCTGTTCGCCGTAGAGGCGCTCCTCCTGCCGGGTCACCAGCCAACCCACCACCACCAGGGCCGCCACCAGCACCAGCATGGCGCCGACGCCGATGCGCACGGAAATGCGCTGCCACCAGGGCACATGTCCGGGCACCTCCCGGCCGGGGTACGCTCCTGCCACCACGATCCCACCTCCCTTGATCCCGCCGGGTTGTTCCCGGTTCTAGGCGTTTGGCATTGTACGCCGGCCGCAGCGCGGGAGGGTCATGGCAGCACGGTGGTCAGGCGCCCTCCGCCTCCGCCAGGTGGGCCAGCAGGGCATCCACCACCCGGGCATCGAAACGGCTGCCGCGGCCCAGGGCCAGCTCCCGCAGCCCCTCTTCCCGGGAACGGGCGGCCCGGTAGGGGCGGTGGGAAATGATGGCGTCGAAGACGTCGGCCACGGCGATGATGCGGGCTTCCAGGCAGATGTCCTCGCCCGCCAGCCCCTGGGGATAGCCGCTGCCGTCCACCCGTTCGTGGTGCTGGTGCACCATGTCGGCGATTGGCCAGGGAAAATCGATGCCGCACAGGATTTCGTAACCCACCTGGGGGTGGTAGCGGATGATTTCCAGTTCCGGCGGCGACAGCTTCCCCGGCTTGCCGAGAATGTCGAGGGGGACGGATATCTTGCCGATGTCGTGGATACGGGCGCCCAGCTGCAGCCCCTGGCGCTGCTCTTCATCAAGCTCCAGGCGGCGGGCGATGGCCTCGCACAGGGTCGCCACCTGGTTCTGGTGGCCGGCGGTGTAGGCGTCCCGCTTCTCGATGGCCAGGGCGATGGCATCCACCGTCCGGCTGAAGGAGGCCGCCAGCTGGGCGCTGTGGTGCAGGGCCGCTTCCTGGGCGGCGCGCAGGGGCGTCAAATCCTCGTGGGCCACCACGGCCCGGATCGGGCCGCCATCGTCGGGGAAAGGGGAAACGGTGAGCAGGAACCAGCGCCGCTCCGTGGGCGAGTGGCAGGGATACTCGATCTGGAACTTGGGCGACCGCCCCTTGAGCACGGCCCGGATGCCGCCGGCAATGCGGCGGGCCAGTTCCATCTCTTCGGCACTGCACCGGGCACAGGGCTGGCAGCCCTGCATGCCGTCGAGCAGTTGCAGGTAGTTGAGGCCCAGGCCGTAGCCGGGGGAACGGCCGCAGTTGCTGTCGGCGAAGCGTTTCCAGGCCTCGTTCACCGCCACGATGGTGCCCGCTCCGTCGAGCAGGGCGATATGGGCGGTCATGGCGTCCATGATGGGCCGGAAGCGGGCTCCGGCTTCCTCGAATGGCGGCCTGGCAACGGGCTCCCCCAGGGACGGGAGGGGTTCGCAGAGTGTCATGATGGCTTGGCCTATTACTTATGGCTTAGTTCATCATACGCCTTTGATGCGGCCAAACCAGCCCTTGCGGTGGCCGCCCGGCGGACTAGAATGCGGCCCGTTGCCCGGCCGCCCGGCCGGCTCCCCAACCTGCCCGGCAGCACCCGGAGAACGACCATGAAGATCAACGACATTCCCCTCGGCGGACGTTTCGTCCTGGAAGGCCAGACCTACGTCAAGACCGGCCCCATGATGGCCCGCGGCGAAGGCGGCGAAACCCGGGTGGTGCCCCGCTACATGGTGCTGCAGGCCGCCGACGGCGCCGTTGCCGGCACCCCTGCCGCCGCGGCGCCGGCGGCGGACCGGGCCGCCCTGGGCCAGGCCTGGTCCCGCTTCTACGCCGAATGCCGCCAGCTGGTGCCGCCCCAGGCCCAGGGCCAGCTGGAAGCCGCCCGGCAGCGCTTCCTCGCCGCCAGCGGCCTGGAGGACGGGCAATAGGGCCGGCCGCGGGAAATGCCGGGAGCGGAAACAGGACGGAAGGGAAAAGGGACGGCGGAAATGAAAATGGACACCCGGAGGTGTCCATTTTCTGAAACTTGGCGCGCCCGGCGCGATTCGAACGCACGACCCCTGCCTTCGGAGGGCAGTACTCTATCCAGCTGAGCTACGGGCGCAAAAGGGACGGCAAGAATACCCGGTTTTTCCCCGGGCGTCCATGCCCGCCCTTGGGATCACTCTGACTTTGCGGATATAATTCGCCCCTCGCACCCTCCCCCCGGCATGAAATAAAAGGAATTTTCCCCATGGCTGACCAACAAAACCACTCCAGCAAGTCCATCATGTACTGGTCGATCGCGATTGCGATCGTCCTCATGGTGGCCCTCGTTCCCCTGTCCAAGCTGGGCAAGGGCACCGCCGGCGGCGCCAGCGCCGAAGACGCCGATGCCCGCATCGCTCCCGTGGCCAAGGTGGCCCTGCAGGTGGCCAGCGCCGCCGCTCCCGCCGGCCCCGTCGATCCCAAGGCCACCTACAACGGCGTCTGCGCCGCCTGTCACGCTTCCGGCGCTGCCGGCGCTCCCAAGGCCGGCGACAAGGCTGCCTGGGCTCCCCGCATCGCCGCGGGCAAGGACACCCTGTACAAGAACGCCATCGGCGGCAAGGGCGCCATGCCTCCCAAGGGCGGTTCCAGCCTGAGCGACGACGACTTCAAGAAGGTGGTGGATTACCTGGTCGGCCTGTCCAAGTAAGCCGCGACGGACCGGAGCTTTCCGGTCCCGCAAAAAAGGGCGCCGGATCGCAAGATCCGGCGCCCTTTTTTCATGCTGCAGCGGCCTTCGGGTTGGCCGCGTAAACCTTACTTCTTGGCGGGTTCGGCAGGCTTTACTTCGGGCTTGGCGGCCTCGGCCTTTTCAGCCTTCTCGCCGGCCTGCTCGGCCTTCTTCTCCACCTTCTTGTGGCCGTGCTTCACGGCCGGCTTGGCCTCGGCCTTCGCTTCCGCCTTCACTTCGGCCTTCGGTGCTTCCACCGCAGCCTTGGCCGGTGCGGCAGCAGGCGCCGCAGGAGTAGCGGGGGTGGCCGGCGTGGCGGGAGCCTGGGCGAAAGCGGTACCGAAAGCAGCGAAGAGGGCAACAGCGATGAGGTTCTTGGTCATTTCTCTATCTCCTGAAATTTGGCTTGTCCTTCCGGTCGCGAAACCATTTCGCTCCCTTGAGGGCAATAACGCCAACCACCAACTTCCGGTTTGCAGGTGAACGGTAACTCCCCGTAACGCCGTGTAACGCGGCCGGGAGCAGGAATAGGGAAAGAGACGGGACGGGCTCAGCTTTCGCCGCTGCCCAGCATGTTGCGCAGGTTGGCGAAGCGGGCCTTGCTGGTGGCCTTGTCCGGCTCGGCGGCCGCCTTGCCGCCGCTGATGCGCAGGTCGTTGCCCATTTCGGCGATGAAGCGGGAGGGTTCGCAGGGATACATTTCCTTGCCCTGCTTGCGCTTCTCGCACCAGGAGAGGTGCAGGTGCTGCCGCGCCCGGGTGATGCCGACGTACATCAGGCGCCGTTCCTCCTCCACCGTGCCCGACTCGACCGAGCTGCTGTGGGGCAGGATGCCCTCCTCCACCCCCACCAGGAAGACGTTCTTGTATTCCAGGCCCTTGGCGGCGTGCAGGGTGGACAGCTGCACCGCGTCGAACTCGCTGTCCTCGTTCTGCTTGTCCAGCATGTTGATGAGAGCGATGGTCTGGGTCAGGTCGATGAGGGTCTTTTCGTCCTTCTCGCCCTTGCCCGCCAGCCACTGGGAAAACTCCCGCACGTTGCCCCATTTGCTGTCGGCGGCCCGGGTCTCCTCGTGGTCGTAGAGCCAGGCCTCGTAGCCGATGGCGGTGAGCATGTCGTTCAGCACTTCGCCGGCGGGCTCCCGCAGTGCCCGCTGCTCGACCCGGTTGATGAACTCGCAGAACTGCAGCAGGGGCTCCAGCTGGCGGTGGCTGACGCGCTGGGCGAAGCCTTCCTCGAAGGCGGCGGCGAAGAGGGAGATGTGGCGTTCGCCGGCATAGGTGCCGAGGGCCTCCAGGGTGGTGCCGCCGACGCCCCGCTTGGGCGTGGTGACGGCGCGGATGAAGGCCGGATCGTCGTCCTGGTTGGCCAGCAAGCGCAGGTAGGCGATGACGTCCTTGATCTCGGACTTCTCGAAGAAGCTGGTGCCGCCGGACATGACGTAGGGCACCCGGTTGTTGCGCAGGTGGGTTTCGAACAGCCGGGCCTGGTGGTTGGAGCGGTAGAGGATGGCGTAGTCGGAGAACTTGCTGCGCTTCTCGAACTTGTCGGCTAGCAGCTTCATCACCACCGACTCGGCCTCGTGCTCGTTGTCGCGGCAGACGCTGCCGCGGATGGCCTCGCCGTGGCCCAGGTCGGACCACAGCTTTTTCTCGAACAGCTTTTCGTTGTTGCCGATGACGTTGTTGGCGGCCTGCAGGATGCGGGCGGTGGAGCGGTAATTCTGCTCCAGCATGATCAGCTTCAGGTTGGGATAGTCCCGCGGCAGGCCCCGCAGGTTTTCCACATCGGCGCCGCGCCAGCCGTAGATGGCCTGATCGTCGTCGCCCACGGCGGTGAACATGGCCCGGGGCCCGGTCAGCAGCTTCAGCAGCTGGTACTGGCAGGCGTTGGTGTCCTGGTATTCGTCCACCAGCAGGTAGCGCAGGCGGTTCTGCCACTTGTCGCGGATCTTCGGGTGTTCCTGGAAGAGCTGCATCGGCAGCAGGATCAGGTCGTCGAAATCCACCGCCTGGTAAGCCTTGAGGGTGGCGGCGTAATCCCGGTAGGCCTTGGCGGCGAGGACCTCGATCTCGCTCTTGGCCTCGGCGGCGGCCTGGTCCGGCGACTTCATGGCGTTCTTCCAGCCGGAGACGAGCCACTGGATGCTGCGGATGGTGGCCTTGTCCACGCTGGCCGAGAGGTCGGCGAAGATGCTGTAGCAGTCGGTGGAATCGAAGATGGAGAACTTGGGCTTGTAGCCCAGGGCCTTGGCCTCCTCCCGCAGGATGCGCACGCCCAGGGAGTGGAAGGTGCAGATGGTGAGGCCGGCGGTGGAGCCGCCCTGGAGCAGCTGGCCGACCCGTTCCTGCATTTCCCGGGCCGCCTTGTTGGTGAAGGTGATGGCGGCGATGTTGGCCGGGTTCATGCCGCATTCCTGGATCAGGTAGGCGATCTTCTGGGTGATCACCCGGGTCTTGCCCGAGCCGGCGCCGGCCAGGACGAGCAGGGGGCCGTCCAGGTAGTAGATGGCTTCGCGCTGGGGCGGATTCAGGCTGTGCAGGGGAACGGGGCTGGACACGGGATCAGGGGGCTTTCGGCAGGGCAGAAACGCCGCGCCCCGGCAGAGCGGGGCGCGGGTGATTCGGTGGGGCAGATTTTAGTCCATTTCGGAGCGGCCTGTGCCGCGCCGGGAGGCATTGCCAGGAAGAAGGAGGGACGCCACTCTCCGGCATGCACCGCCGGAAAGCCGCGTCCCTCCTGACTCCCGGGCCGGGTTACTTGAGCAGACTGCCGAAGACCTTGCCGATGACCTTGCTGCCGGTGCCGATGGGGTCCTTGCGGATGGCCTTCTCCTGCTCGGCGATGATCAGGTAGAGGCCGTCCAGGGCCTTGCGCGTGACGTAGTCGTCCAGGTTGGCGTCCTTGGCGTCGATGAGGTGGAACTTGGCGGCCTTGCCGGCGAACTGGTTGTACTTGTCCGCCAGCTGCACCTTGGCCGTGGCCTTCTTGACGATGGGCAGGAACTTTTTGGCCAGGGGCTCGGAGGTGCTGCGCTTGAAATACTGGGTGGCCGCATCGTCGCCGCCGCCGAGGATGCCCTGGGCGTCCTTCACGCTCATTTCCTTGACCGCCTTCACCAGCAGGGGCTTGGCTTCCACCACCGCCGCCTCCGCCGCCCGGTTCATGGTTTCCACCAGCTGGTCGGCCTGCTTGCCGGCGCCGAATTTCTTCATCATCTCGGCGGCATCCTCCAGGGCGCCGGGCAGGGGAATGCGCACCTTGTCGTTGCCGAGGAAGCCGTCGGTCTTGCCCAGCTGGCTCACCGCCACCTCGGCGCCCCGGGTCAGGGCTTCCTTGAGACCGGAGACGGCCTCGCCGTTGCTCACCTGGGCGGCGGCCGGCATGCTGATGACAAGGGCCGTCAAAATGCCCACAATGCAGCGTCCGCCGAAGCGATTGATGACCGTGTTCAATTCCATAGCCTGCTCCTGATGATGATGTCCCGGGGCCACAAGCTTATCCTGCTGCTCGCCGTGCTCGCAATGAGCGGCGCCATGCTGACCTTTCTCGGCAAGCGGCAGGCCGCCCCGGCGGTCGAACTGAAGGTGCTGGGCGCCCCCGGCGTCAGCCTGGCCCAGCTGCGCGGCAAGGTGGTGATCCTGCAGTTCTGGGCCACCACCTGCGGCGACTGCGACCACACCCTGGCCGAACTGGCCCAGCTGCACCGCCGCTACCAGGCCCGGGGCCTGGAGACCCTGGCGGTGGCCATGGTTTACGACCAGCCGCGCCAGGTGGCCAGCTACGCCTACGCCAACAGCCTGCCCTTCCGCGTCGCCCAGGACGATGGCAGCGCCGCCCGGGGTTTCGCCCTGGGCAGTGCCAATCCGCCCCTGACCTTCCTCCTCGACCGCAGCGGCCGCATCGCCCAGCGCCTGCCCGGCAAGCCCGATCCCGGCCGCCTGAGGGCCATGGTGGAAAAGCTGCTGGCGGAACGGCCTTGAGGAAACCCCCCTGGCCACAGAGGGCATCCCCCAACGGGACTTCCTTCAGGGCGCAGAAATCACAGCGGGGAAAAACCCTGGGCGGCACGGCCTGATGCACCCCAGGCGTGATGGTGGCATTGTCTTTCCTCTGTGATCTCTGTGCCCTCTGTGGCTAAAAGCAAGCCCTCACCGCCGCAGCTTGCGGTAGAGGGTCCGTTCGCTGACTCCCAGGGCCGGGGCCAGGGTGCGCACGTCGGCGCCCGGGCGGGCCATCAGCCAGGCCAGATAGCGCTGCTCCAGTTGCGCCAGGGGCAGCGGGCCCGGCACCCGGAAACTGTCGTCCGCCCCGCCGCCCACGCCCTCCGCCAGGGCCTTGCTCTCGCCGCCGTCATCCGCCACCTCGGCCAGCTTGGCGGCGCTGATTTCCTCGCCGTCGCTCATCAGGGTGGCCCGTTCGATGAGGTTGCGCAGCTCCCGGATGTTGCCTTCCCAGTTGCGGCCCGCCAGCCAGGCCAGGGCCTCGGCGGAGAAGTGGCGGCCGGGCCGGTGGTCCACCCGCTCCAGCAGGGAGGCGGCCAGCAGGGGAATGTCCTCCCGCCGTTCGGCCAGGGACGGGGTGTGGATGGGAAAGGTGTTGAGCCGGTAGTAGAGGTCGCGGCGGAAACGCTCCTGGCGCACCATTTCCTTCAGGTCCCGGTGGGTGGCGGCCACCAGGCGGAAGTCGGCGCGCAGGGTGTCCACGCCGCCGACCCGACGGTAGGTGCCGGTCTCCAGCAGGCGCAGCAGCTTGACCTGGAGGGCCGGCGGCAGTTCGCCGATCTCGTCCAGGAACAGGGTGCCGCCGCTGGCCGACTCCACCAGACCCAGCTTGCGGAAGGCGGCGCCGGTGAAGGCGCCCTTCTCGTGGCCGAACAGTTCGCTCTCGAACAGGTTTTCGGTGAGGCCGGTGCAGTCCACCGCCACGAAGGGACTGTCCCGCCGCCCGCTGGCCTCGTGCACCGCCTGGGCCACCAGTTCCTTGCCGGTGCCGGTTTCCCCCAGCAACAGCACCGTGGCCTGGGCCGGCGCCACCCGCAGCACCTTTTCCAGCATCTGCTGGAAGGCCGGCGAGCGCCCCACCAGGCCCTGGGCGGCCGGCCGGCTGCTGGCCTGCTGCACCATGCGCAGGGTTTCGACGAAGTAGACGATGCGCCCTTCCTGGTCCCGCACCGGCGTGGTTTCCACGTCCACGTGCTCCTCGCCCCGGGGCGTGTGGTGCAGGTGCAGGACGCGGCGGGAGGCGCCCTCCTCCTGGGACAGCTTGAGGGGGCAGGATTCTCCGGCCTGGTCGCAGGGCACGGTGAAGTGGTGGGAAACCTCGTAGCAGCGCCGCCCCAGGATGGAGGCGACGCCGCCGCTGCCGCTGCCGGCGTATTCCCGGCGGTAGGCCTTGTTGGCGGCGACGATGCGGTAATCCGCGTCCATCACGATGCGGGGCTCGGGCAGGCCGTCGAGGAAGGAGATGAGCTCGTTGAGCTGGCTGGCCGAATAATCCATGGGCGAATCTTCTGCCGATTCTGTCAGTTGTGCAATTATTTGCCGCCATATTTGACAAGCAATGGCCCGCAAGCGCCCGCCCCGAGCCCCGGACAAAACACAAGCCATTGATTAAATGGAAACTCCAGGCAGGCGCCGGGGCTGGCACGGCTCTTGTTATGGAATGGACAGGAAACCGGTTTCAAGCCCCGTCCGCAGCCTCTCCGACACGGCATCCTCCCCTCCCGGGCGTGGGACAAGACTCCGGTTTCCACCACTTTCCAACCAGGAGTCGTTTGTGTTCATTTTCCGGCAGCTGCGGGACAGCAGCAGCGCCACCTACACCTACCTGATCGGCTCCCGGGCCAGTCGGGCAGCCCTGCTGGTGGACCCGGTGGCCGAGCAGTCGCCCCTCTACCTGGGCCTGCTGGGCGAACTGGAACTGAACCTGGCCTGCGTGGTGGACACCCACCTGCACAGCGACCACCTTTCCGCCGCCCCCACCCTGATCCGGCATACCGGCTGCCTCTACGCCGCCGGCCTGTGCAGCGGCATCGGCGGCACCGACCGGCAGCTGGCCGACGGCGACAGCCTGGACCTGGCCGACCTGCACCTGGAAGTGCTGGCCACCCCGGGCCACACCCCCGGCTGCATCACCCTGCTCTGGGAAGACCGCCTGCTGACCGGCGACGCCCTGCTCATCGGCAGCTGCGGCGCCACCGGCGAACCGGGCGGCAATGCCGGCACCCATTACGACAGCGTCACGCGAAAACTGCTGCCCCTGCCCGACGAACTGTTAGTCTTCCCCGGCCACGACCGGGACGGCCGCCGCGTCAGCTGCATCGGCGACGAGCGCCAGGGCAATCCCCTGTTCTGCGGCATCAGCCGCGACGAATTCATGGCCCAGGACCGTTCCCAGCCCATGGGCGAACGGGCCGAGGCCATGCTTGCAGCCAATCGCCAGGGCGGCGGTTCGGTCCTGCGTGAACGGTCGCCCGTATCTCCAAATAACTAAAGCCCGAGAGGAAATGATCCATGAGCGCTAACGCCCCAGAGCAGCCGCAGCCCGACAACGGCGATACCGGCAGCCTCTACGAAAAGCACAAGACGATCCACGCCCGCACCGCCCACGGTCGCTTCGCCAACTGGCGGATCTTCCTGGTGCTGTTCACCCAGCTGCTGTTCTACGGCACCCCCTGGCTGATGTGGAACGACCGCCAGGCCGTGCTGTTCCACCTGGTGGAGCGCAAGTTCTACATCTTCGGCCTGGTGCTGTGGCCCCAGGACGTCTTCTACCTGGCCATCCTGCTCATCATCTCGGCCTACGGCCTGTTCCTGGTGACCGCCGTCGCCGGGCGCCTGTTCTGCGGCTACGCCTGTCCCCAGACGGTCTACACGGAAGTGTTCATGTGGATCGAGAACTGGATCGAGGGCGACCGCCCGGCCCGCATGAAGCTGGAGAAGGCGCCCATGGACGCCCGCAAGCTCCGCATCAAGGCCACCAAGCACGCCCTCTGGCTGATCCTCTCCGTCTTCACCGGCTTCACCCTGGTGGGCTACTTCACTCCCATGAGCGAGCTGCTGACGGAGCTGAAGACCTTCAGCTTCGGCCCCTGGGAGACCTTCTGGACCTTCTTCTACGGCGGCTTCACCTACATGATGGCCGGCTTCATGCGCGAGCAGGTGTGCAAGTACATGTGCCCCTACGCCCGCTTCCAGAGCGTCATGTTCGACCCGGACACCCTGATCATCACCTACGATCCCGAGCGCGGCGAACCCCGGGGCACCCGCAAGAAGGGCGCCGATCCCAAGGCCCTGGGCCTGGGCGAGTGCGTCGATTGCGGCATCTGCGTCCAGGTCTGCCCCACCGGCATCGACATCCGCAACGGCCTGCAATATGAGTGTATCGGCTGCGCCGCCTGTATCGACGCCTGCGACGAGGTGATGGACAAGGTCAATTACCCCCGGGGCCTGATCCGCTACTCCACCGAAAACGCCATGGCCCGCCATCTCACCAAGAAAGAGATCCTGGGCCACGTGGTGCGGCCGCGCATCCTCCTCTACTCCGTGATCCTGGCCGCCATCACCCTGACCACCGCCTGGTTCATCGCCCACCGCATCCCGCTCAAGGTGGACGTCATCCGCGACCGCGGCGCCCTGGCCCGGGAAACGGACATGGGCCTGATCGAAAACACCTTCACCCTGCGTTTCATGAACACCGACGAGCAGGCCCACCGCTACCGCATCAAGGCCACCGGCCTGGATGGCCTGGAAGTGGGCGGCGCCGCCGAAGTGGACGTGCCGGCAGCCACCACCACCTCCCTCATGACCTCCCTGCAGGTCCAGCCCGACGCGGGCAAGAAGGGCTCGAACCCCATCATGTTCGAGATCGAGGCCATGGATGGCTCCAACATCCGCATCCGGGAAAAAGCCGTCTTCATGCTTCCCTGAGAGCCTCTGACGAGGCTTCCATTCGGCCGGGTCGGCATCAGCCTTCCCGGCCTTTTTTTTGCCCGCAATTTGTCGAGAAATGCCAACTATTTCAGGGTTTCCCCTCTGCCTTTTGGCGTAACTTGGCCCCCATGCTGCAATGCAGCGGTGTGAGCCAAATAACAAGACAGGGGGTTGCATCATGATTTACCGGCTGCTGATGATGGGTCTGGTCCTTTCCTGGGGTGCCGTGCAGGCGGCCGACAACAGCGCTTCCGCCGCCCGCGCCTTCTGCGACAGCGGCAAGCTGGCCAAGGGTGCCGAAATCGCCGTGTTCCGCGGCTGCCTGGGCTGCCATACGGTGGACAGCAAGCGCATCGGCCCTTCCTACCAGGAGATCGCCAAGAAGTACCCCCACACGCCGGACGTGGTGGCCCAGCTGGCGAAGAAGATCCGCGACGGGGGCAAGGGCAACTGGGGCGAACTCTCCATGCCGGCCAACCCGGTGAGCGAGGCCGAAGCCCAGACCCTGGCTGAATGGGTCCTCTCCCTGGACGAGCCGCCGGCGCGCTACAGCAGCAATCCCTGAGCCCTAACTCCGGGGCCCGAGCATGGCCTCGGGCCGCACCCAGGCATCGAACTCCTCGGCCGTGACGTAGCCCAGGGCCAGGGCCGCCTGGCGCAGGGTGCTGCCGTCGCGGTGGGCCTGCTTGGCCACTGCCGCCGCCCGTTCGTAGCCGATGTGGGGCGCCAGGGCCGTGACCAGCATGAGGGAGCGTTCCAGCAGCTCATCCATGCGCTCCCGGTTGGGCACGATACCCACCACGCAATGGCGGCTGAAGCTTTCCATGGCATCCCCCAACAGGCGCGCGCTCTGCAGGAAGTTGTGGGCCAGCAGGGGCTTGAACACGTTCAGCTCGAAATTGCCGGAGGCGCCGCCGATATTGATGGCCACGTCGTTGCCGAAGACCTGGGCGCAGACCATGGTGAGGGCTTCGCACTGGGTGGGGTTCACCTTGCCCGGCATGATGGAGCTGCCCGGCTCGTTTTCCGGCAGGGCAATCTCCCCCAGGCCAGAGCGGGGACCGGAAGCCAGCCAGCGCAGGTCGTTGGCGATTTTCATGAGGGCCCCGGCCAGGGTCTTGAGGGCGCCGTGGGCAAAGAGCAGGGCCTCGTGGCCGGCCAGGGCGGCAAAGGGATTGGCTGCCGGCACGAAGGGCTGGGAGCAGCCATGGGCGAGCTTCTCCGCCACCCGTGCCCCGAACTCCGCATGGGTATTGAGTCCCGTGCCCACCGCCGTGCC
Organism: Azospira sp. MPR-LB4; assembly: GCF_058809525.1. Lineage (NCBI taxonomy): Bacteria > Pseudomonadati > Pseudomonadota > Betaproteobacteria > Rhodocyclales > Rhodocyclaceae > Azospira > Azospira sp. MPR-LB4. The sequence continues at coordinate 2,461,523 of NZ_CM179521.1, read as the reverse complement.
GCCCGCCGCCAGTTGCCGCAATCCGGGCAGGGAGGCCTGGATGCCGCGCTCCGCCTGCTCCAGCTGGGCGACGTAACCGGAGAACTCCTGCCCCAGGGTGATGGGGGTGGCGTCCTGCAGGTGGGTGCGGCCGATCTTGATCAGGTCAGCGAATGCCTCCGCCTTGGCCGCCAGGGCCTGGCGCAACTCCGCCAGGGCCGGCAGCAGGCGGCCGTCCACGGCCAGGGTGGCCGCCACGTGGATGGCGGTGGGAAAGATGTCGTTGGAGGACTGGCCCAGGTTCACCTGGTCATTGGGATGCACCAGGCGCCCTTCGCCCCGGGGGCCGCCGAGCAGCTCCGAAGCCCGGTTGGCCAGCACCTCGTTCATGTTCATGTTGCTCTGGGTGCCGGAGCCGGTCTGCCACACGGAAAGGGGAAATTCCGCCGGGTGCCGACCCGCCAGCACCTCATCCGCCGCCGCCGCGATGGCCCCGGCCACGGGCGGGGGCAACAGACCCAGTTCACCATTCACTTGCGCCGCCGCCTGCTTGACCAGGGCCAGGGCACGGATCAGTTCAGGCGGCATGGTCTCGCTGGAAATGGCGAAGTGTTCCAGGGAACGCTGGGTCTGGGCGCCCCACAGGCGTTCCGCCGGCACGGCGATGGGACCGAAGGTATCGTGTTCGAGACGCTGGGACATGGGCCTTGCTCCGCTTGCACTGCCGGATTGGACCGGTGCCGGGCCGGAGGGTTGCGGCGCGGAGCTTCAGCCGGCGGCCCGCAGCCAGTCGGCCACGGTGCCGGCGGTGGGAATGCGGCCGGAGGACACCAGCTTGCCGTTGATCACCAGGCCCGGCGTCTGCAGCACGTCGTGGGCGATGATCTCGCCCATGTCGGTGATCTTCAGCACCTCCGCCTCGACGCCGGCCAGGGTCACCGCCTGCCGCGCCACCTCCTCCAGTTTCTTGCAGTTGGCACAGCCGGGGCCAAGCACTTTGATGGTCAGCATGGTCACACTCCTTTTGCGGAAAAACGGTTGGCCGCCGCCAGCAGCAGGCCCAGGCCGGCCATGGCGCCACCGATGCCCAGGACCAGCAGCAGGGGCGGGGCGCCATCCACCCAGGCGCCGTAGGTGAGGCCGGCGGCAGCGCTGAACAGGGCCACCAGGCCCACATAGGTCCAGGTCTTGGTGCGGCCGATGATGGCGGTGATGATGAGGATGCTCTGCAGGGACAGTTCCGGGTCCGACATCAGGTAGGCCAGCAGGGGGCCCCGGTGCATGCCCAGGTCGAGGAACATCTTGGCGATGGGCACCTCCACCAGGGTGGGGAAGTACATGAAGACGCCGAAGCCGACGCCAGCCAGATTGCCCAGCAGGGTGTTGCTGCCGGCCACCATCTCGATCCATTCCGGCCGCAACACCACCCGGATCATGCCGACGACGAAGACGCCGATCACCAGCAGGGGGAATATCTGTTTGACGAAGCGCCAGGACTCCCACAGCCAGGCCCGGCGATCCTCCGCCGTCAGGTGGCGGCTGCCCAGCCAGGTCAGTACGGCCAGAGCCAGGGCGACGCCGAGGAACTTGCCGCCCAGCCCCAGGCGCAGGCCGCCGGGCACCGCCTGCACCGAGAGGGCGGCCACCAGCAGGGTCAGGGCCACCAGGGAGAGGCACAGGCGGGTCCAGCCGTTGGCCCCGGCCTCGATGTTCTCCAGGCCTAGGCGGGCGCTGAGGCCGATGCCGCCGAGCAGGCCGATGAGCAGCACGCCCTGGAGGGAGACGCCCTCCTCGCCGCGGCTGGCGTCATAGGGCACCAGGCGGTCGAGCAGGGCCTGCCAGTCGGCGCTGCCGGCCCAGGCCAGATCGAACTGCCACAGGCTGCCGGTGAGCAGGCCGACCTTCAGGGTACCGGCCAGGAGCAGGCCGATCCACACCAGGAGGAAGGCCAGGGCGCCCCGGGACAGGCCGGCGGCGGCCTGGGCGCTGAACAGGGCGTCCGTGGCCCGGTCCCGGGCACTGTCGTCGGCGCGGAAGAGCAGGGCCATGATCAGGCCGATGCCGATGGCGAACGTCAGGGACAGCAGCAGCCGGGCCACGGCCAGGTCCACGCCGATGATGCCGCCGGTGTAGACCAGGGCCAGGATGTTGGCCGCCGGCGCGAAGAAGAGGAAGGTGGTGGCCGGGCCGAGGCCAGCCCCCTTGCGGTAGATGCCGGCAAAGAGGGGCACGATGGTGCAGGAGCAGACCGCCAGCACCGAACCGGCGGCGGCGGCGGCCGGGTAGGAGACCGTCTTGGGTGTCTGCCGCCCGAGAAAGCGGGTGATGGTTTCCTTGGGAATGAGGGCCGCCATGGCCCCGGCAATGCAGAAGGCCGGCAGCAGACAGAGCAGCACATGAGCCGCCAGGTAGGCCGCCAGGTTCCCCAGGCCGCCCCGGATCAGGGCTTGCAACAGCGACAGCAGGTCTTCCAAGACTATCCTCCGCCAAGACTCACCCCCCCAATGGTACGCCCCGCGGCGGGCCGAGGTAAGCGGCGACGGCAGCGACTCAGGGGCGGGCGGTCCGGGCTGCCACCTTCTGCCGCCAGCGGCGCAGGCCGGTGTAGAACAGCAGCAGGGGCAGCAGGCCGGCCAGGGCCGTCAGCAGGCGTCCGGGCAGGCCGAAGGCCTCGCCGTTGTGCAGGGGATGGAGCCAGTTGAAAAGGCTGTCGGCGACGCTGCCCTGCTCCGGCCGGCGCAGGGCCAGGACTTCACCGCTGGCGGCGTCGATCCACATCAGGGTGTGGGGAAAGCGCCGGCTCGGGTCCCCCGGCTGGTAGATGCGCAGGCGGTAGTTGCCGCCGCCCGCCGGCGGCGTCTCCAGCCAGCGCACCTCGCCCCCGGGCAGGTGTTGGCGGGCGATCTCCAGGGCCTGCTGGGGAGCGATGAGGATGGCGCCGGATTCGGCCGCAGGGGCCGGCAGCGCATCCACGGGCGAGAACAGGGCGAGGACGGGCTTGAACCAGGCCGGCTGCTCCAGCATGGCGCCGCTCAGGGTCAGCAGCAGCAACAGGGGCAGGCCGTAAATGCCGCCGAGGACGTGCCAGTCGTAGATGCGGCGCTGGCTGCTGCGCCCCGCCCCCGGCCGCAGGGCCGCCCCCAGGCGCCTGGGCGACGGCCACCAGAGATAGACGCCGAGCCCCAGCAGGAGCAGCAGCAGGAGGGAAGCGGCGCCGAGCAGGGTGCGCCCGCTGCGGTCCAGCAGCAGGGTGAAATGGAGGTCGTAGAGCCAGGTGGCGGCGAAGTCGCCCCAGAAGCGCTGGCTGGTGATCTGCAGGCGGTAGGGGTCCACCGTCACCAGCAGGGGGGCGAAGCCCAGGCCGGCCTTTTCCTCGGGCTGGTAGTAGCGGGCCGTCAGCGGCTGCCCGGGGTCCATGGGCAGTTCCAGGCGCCAGCCGCCGTTGCGCCCGGGATGGGCCGCTTCGAGCAGGGCGTAAATCCGGTCCAGGGATTGGGGCTGGCAGGGAGTGCCGGCGGGAGACTGGCACGGCGGCGGCGCCACCACCAGTTCCGGGTTGAGCAGCCGGTCCCCTTCCACATAGAAGACCAGCAGGGAGCCAGTGAGGCCGAGCAGGCAGAACAGCAGGCCCAGGCTCAGGCCCAGCCACTGGTGCAGAGCCAGCAGCCAGGCCCGGCAGCGCCGTCGCCAGGACCTCATGCCGCCTCCAGGGGGTCCGCCGGCCGGCCTCAGAACTTGACGTTGACGGTGGCGTAGGCGGCCCGGCCGTCGCCCCGGGAATGCAGGTCGCGCACCGTGTTGTCGTACCACCAGACGTACTCGTAGTAGCGGTCGGCCAGGTTCTTGATCTGGAATTCCAGGGTGGTATCGCGCCGCAGCTGGTAGGCGGCGGAAACGTTGAGCAGGTTGTAGCCGCCGAACTTGGCGGTGCTGTTGGTGCGCTCCAGGTAGTAGCTGCTCTGGCCGTTGGCCCACAGGGACAGCTTCAGGTCCGGCGTCGCCTGGTAATCCGCCCCCAGGGAGTAGATGCGGTGCGGCACGTGGTCCACTTCCTTGCCCTGGGAGGCCGGATTGGCGGCCTCGGCCTGGGTGATGATGGCCCGCTGGAAGGCGACGCCGCCCCACAGGCGCCACTGGCTGCCGAGTTTGGCGGACAGTTGCAGGTCCAGGCCGCGGCGGCGGGTGTCGCCGATGTATTCGGAGTCGTTGGAAGCGCCGTTGAGCACCCGGCGGGCCTCGTTGCTGGCCTTCTGCTGCCACAGGGCCACCCGCCCTTCGACCCCAGCGACGGGTGCCAGCTTCAGCCCCAGTTCCCAGCCGTCGTTGAGGGAGGGTTCCATGTTGTCGCTGCGGCCCACCTTGTAGGAGCCGGTGCCGACACCCACCTGGAAGGTGCGACCGGCGTTGCCGTAGAGGCTGTAGCGGGGGTCCGGGGTATAGACGACGCTGAACTTGGGCTGGTTGATGAGACCGTAGTCGTTGATGTCGTAGGTGCGGCCGTTCAGGTTATTGGTGTAGCTGCCGCGGATGGCGTCCACCCGGTAGCCGGGAATCAGCTTCCACTGGGGCGTCGGCTGAATCACCGCCTGCACATAGGCGCCATAGATGTCGAAATCGAAGGCCTGGTTCCAGCGGGTGGTGGTGCGTACCCGGTTGGCGGTCAGGTAGCGTTCGCTGTGGTTCTCCTGCCACTGGGCGTCGACGCCGCCTTCGATGGCCACCGCATGGGCCCAGCTGACCTCGGGACGATAGGTGAGGTTGGAGAGGAAGCCGTAGTGGTTTTCCTCGGTCAGGCGTTCCTGCTGGGAGGCCGCGGCGGAGAAGCGCACCCAGCGCTTGTCCGTGTATTCGTTGGCATAGACCCGGGTGGTCCAGTAGAGGCGGTCGTTGATGGCCGTCTCCAGGTGGCCGCTGACCTGGTTCATGCGGCGAATGCCACCGTCAGTGGCATTGCGGGCCAGGGACTGGTCCGGGTTGTTGCTGTTCTCTCCCGCCGTCAGATAGCCCGGCTCCTGGGCCTCGCTCTCGTAGTGGCGGGCAATCAGGCCGACCCGGGTGGAACCGCTGTCGGGGGTGTAGAACCACTTGCCGGCGAAGGTGGAGCGGTCGGCCTGGCTGTGGTCCCGCTGGCCGTTGCTGTGCTGGGTGGCGACGAAGTAGTTCTGGGACAGGCCGTCCTGCTCGATGGCCTTGGACAGCTGCAGCTCGTTGCTGCCGAAGCTGCCGGCCCCCAGGCGCAGGCGGGTGTCGTTGCCGCCGATGCGGGTGATCACGTTGGCGTTGCCGGCAATGCTGTGCAGGCCGTTGCGCGAGTCGTTGGTGCCGCGCACCACTTCGATGGCGTCGATGTCCTGGGCGAAGACCATGTCCAGGTAGGGCATGTTGCCGTCGTTGCTGTTGCTGGGGATGCCGTCGATGAGCAGCTTCACCGCGTTGATCTCGCCCTCGCCGTTGAAGCCGCGGATGGAGAACTTGCCGCCCCAGTTGCCCTGGCCGAAGCTGGTGACCTGGGCCCCAGGCACCAGATTGAACAGTTCCCAGGCGAACTTGGCGTTGCGCGATTCCAGGTTCTCGCCCGCCAGCACGTCCACCGAACTGAGGATGCGGCGGGTCGGCAGGGGACCTTCTTCCTGGCCCCGCACCGTCACCTCGCCCAGGACCAGGGAAGCATCGCCGGATTGGGCCAGGGCGGTCAGGGTGAAGGAACCGAGGCAGCAGAGGGAAACGGCGCGGGCGATCTGGGTCAGCATGGGGCCACCGGGGCAAAAAAGGAGGGGCGATTATAGGAGCCGCCCCTGCCCTGGCCCTGCGACAAAAAGTCGCATTTCCGTACGGTGTTGTACGGGGTTATGCCTCCTTCATTGAGGCTGCCGGCGGCCCCGCCTCCTGCAGACGGGGTTCGGCGTCGATCAGGGCCTGCAGGGTATGCAGGGCCTCTTCCAGGTTGAAGTCGTCGATCTGGGCGGCCAGGGTGCGCACCTCCGCCCCCAGGGCGGCCTCCAGCGTGGGGCGCAGACTCTGGAAGGTGCGGGAGGCGTCCAGGTCGTCCACCGCCAGCTGGCGCTGCAGGACCTCCACCTCCCGGCCCAGCTGTGCCCAGTCGATGCCCGGGGCCGCTGCCTCAACCGCTCCCTCCAGACCTGCGAGGGCCGCATTGAATTCGGCCAGGGCCCCTTCCAGCCGGGCCAGGCGCGCATCCACCTCGGCCTGGGGCAGGCTGCCGCGCAGGGCCTCTTCCAGGGCCAGGGTGTGGGCCTGGATGGCAGCGAGTCCGAGGGAGCCGGCCAGGCCCTTGAGGGTATGCACCACCCGGGCGGCCTCGGCCGTTTCGCCGAAACCGAGACAGGCTTCGATGCGGCGGCCGTCGCCGCCGTGGTCGACGGAAAACTTGCGCAGGAACTGGGCCAGCCGGGTCCGGTTGCCCCGCACCACCCGCAGGGCCTGGGCCAGCTCCAGGCCGGGAACGGCCTCCAGGGCGGCTGCCAGGGCATCGGCCGTCGCCGCCGGCGCCTCGGCGGCAGGCAGCGGCGGCCGCACCACCACGTCCCGGCCGGGTTCGGGCAGCCAGCGCAGCAGGGTGCCGTAGAGCTGGTCCGGGTCCACCGGCTTGGCCACATGGTCGTTCATGCCGGCGGCGATGCACAGGTCCCGGTCTTCGCTGAAGGCGTTGGCGGTCATGGCCAGGATCGGGGTGCCGGCATAGCCCGGCAGGGCCCGGATCTGGCGGGAGGCCTCCAGGCCGTCCATCACCGGCATCTGGATGTCCATCAGGATCAGGGCGTAGGCCTTGCCCCGGGCCAGTTCCAGGGCCTCCTTGCCGTTCTCCGCCAGGTCCACCGCCAGGCCCACGTGGCGCAGCAGTTCCAGGGCCACCTCCTGGTTGAGGGGATTGTCCTCCGCCAGGAGGATGCGCTGGTTGCGGTAGCGGGCCAGGCTGCGCTCCATCTCGTCCCCCGGGCTGCGGGACAGGGGCGGGGTGTCGCCGAAGGCCCCTTCCAGGGCCACCAGGACGCTGGCCGGCGTCACCGGCTTGGCGATGAAGGCGGCAAAGCCTGCTTCACTCAGGGCCGTGGCGGGGATGTCCTTGGCGGCGCTGACCAGCAGCTGCTGGGGCTGCACGTTGAGGGGCAGGGTCCGGATGCACCGCCCTGTCTCCAGCCCGTCGGGCGGCGGCATCAGCCAGTCCAGCAGCACCAGCTGGTAGGGGTCCCCCAGCCGGTCCGCGGCCAGGACCGCATCCAGGGCCGCCTCGCCGGAAGCCGCCGTATCCACCCGGGTGCCCAGGGCCGCCAGGGTGTGGGCCAGGGATTCCCGCGCGTCCTCGCTGTCGTCCACCGCCAGGGCCCGCAGATTGCGGGGCAGGCAGGGCGGCAGCTCCAGATGGTCGTGGGCGGCGACGCTGCCGAAGGGGGCCTCGATCCAGAAGGTGCTGCCCTTGCCCGATTCGCTGTCCACCCCGACCCGGCCGCCCATCATCTCCGCCAGACGCCGGGAAATGGCCAGGCCCAGGCCGGTGCCGCCGTACTGCCGGGTGGTGGAGACGTCGGCCTGGGTAAAGGCCTGGAACAGGCATTGCTGCTGCTCCCGGCTGAGGCCGATGCCCGTGTCCGCCACCTCCAGTCGCACCCACAGGCTGTCGGCCTCCTGGCGGGCGACGTAGCCGCGCACGACGACGCTGCCCCGCTCGGTGAACTTCACCGCATTGCCGACGAAGTTGAGCAGCACCTGGCCCAGGCGCAGGCCGTCGCCGTGCAGGGCGGGAGGCAGGCGGGCGATGTCCACCACCACCTCCAGGCCCTTGGCCTCGGCCTTCTCGGCCACCAGGGTGCACACGTTGTGGATGACCCGGTCCACCTCGAAATCCGTCGGCTCCAGGCTCATCTTGCCGGCCTCGATCTTGGAGAAGTCCAGGATGTCGTTGATGATGCCCAGCAGGTGGTGGGCGGCGTTGCTGACCTTGTCCAGCTGCTGGCGCTGGCGCTCGGTGGCGATGTCGCGGCGGATCAGGTGGGTGAGGCCGATGATGGCGTTCATCGGGGTGCGGATCTCGTGGCTCATGTTGGCCAGGAAGGAACTCTTGGAACGGTTGGCCGCCTCCGCCGCCTCCTTGGCCGCCGCCAGCTCGGCGGTGCGGGCCGCCACCAGTTCCTCCAGCTGGTTCTGGTAGCGCAGCAGGGCCCGCTCGTTTTCCTTGGCCTCGGTGATGTCGGTCCACACCGAGGAGAGATAGTCCCGCCCGTTCAGGCGCAGCACCTTCACCGTCACCCAGAAATCCCGCAGGCTGCCGTCCTTGTGGCGGCGCTGGTTCTCGAAGGCCGCCTCGCGCTGGGCCAGGATCTGGGCCCGGCGCGCATCCACCCCGGCCCGGTCGTGCACGCCCTGGATGTCGTAGACGCTGAGCTTGGCGAACTCCTCCCGGGTGTAGCCGAGACACTCGCATGCGGCATCGTTGAACTCGGCGAAGGTCATGGTTTCGGCGTCGATCAGCACGATGCCGATGGCGGCCTGGTTGGTGATGGAGCGGAAGATCTTCTCCCGCTGCTTGAGGGTCTCCGAGGCGTCCTTGATGGCGGTGATGTCCTGCACCATGCCGATGCCGCGCAGGGGCTTGCCCGCCTCGTCGAATTCCAGTTCGGCCCGCTGCCGCACCCACTTAACCGTACCGTCCACCACCATGCGGTGCTCGATGTCGAACTCGGCCCCCTCCAGGGCTGCCAGCCAGGCGGAGCGCACCCAGGCCCGGTCGTCCCCATGCACCTGGGCGAGGAATTCATCGAAGCCGACGCCGTGGTCCCAGGGCACGCCCAGCAGGTGGTGGGCCTCTTCGGACCAGTGCAGCAGGTTGGCGGGAATGTCGATTTTCCAGCTGCCGATGCGGGCCACCGTCTGGGTCCGCTTCAGGGCCGCCTCGCTCTGCCGCAGGGTTTCCTGGGACTGGTGCAGGGGAGTGATGTCCCGGGCCACCCCGAGCACCCCCAGCACCACCCCGTCCCGGTCATAGATGGGCGTCTTGATGGTTTCCACCAGCTCCCGGTGGCCGTCGGCGGCGAACACCAGCCATTCCTCGTTGCGGCTGGCATGGCCGAGGGCCATGGCGCGGCGGTCGTTGTCGCGGAAGAAGTCCGCCAGCTCCCGGCCGACGAAGTCATAGTCGGTGCGGCCGACGATTTCCGCCTCCCGGTGCCCGAAGAGGCTCTCGAAACGGGAGTTGCAGGCCAGATAGATGCCGGCGGGGTCCTTCAGCCAGACCAGGTCGGGCATGCCCTGGATGAGGGACTTGAGATGCTGGCGCTCGGCCTCCAGGGCGGCCTGCATGTGGCCCCGGGCCACCACCGCCTCGCGGAAGGCCAGCACGGCCTTGGCCATGTCGGTCAACAGGCCGCCGCCGGGCATCCGGCTCAGGTGCTCCACCTCCCGCAGGCTGAGCCCCCCGTCCTCGCTCAGGCTCAGCTGTTGCAGGGAATCGACGATCAGGGACAACTGACGGGTGACGAAATAGGTGACGAAGAACCACAGCAGCCCCATCACCGTGATGCCGAGCACGCCGATGAGCAGGGTGCGCTGGACGTAGTCGTCCATATTGCGCTCGGCGGCGTCGATGCGGGCGTGGGTGCGCTGGGTCAGCAGGGCCGATACGTTCTGCGCATGTTCGGCAAAGGCCAGGTAGCGGGCCGTGGCCTGGGCCACGTGGCTGTCCGCCACCCGCAGGTCCACGGCGATGATGTCCGTGGCCATGATGCTGTAGTGCTGGTAGTCCTTGAAATCCACCAGGATCTGCTTCAGTTCCCCATCCACCTCCGGCCCCAGGCCGGGGACGTTGGACAGCCGCTGCAGCAGGGATTCCATGTCCTTCAGGCGGTCCACCACCTGCACGTGCACCTGGTAGGCGGCAGCCTCCTCCACGGTGCCGGCCTTGGCCTGGCGCAGAGTGGCGTTGATCAGCTGCTGCACCGCCAGCATGTCGTGCCCCAGGCGGGAGGCATCCGCCACCATCTGCAGGTCGTTGACCTGCTGCAGGTTGGACAGCTGCTGCTCGTCCCGCAGGGAGGAAAGGGACCAGTAACTGTAGGCCGCCGCCATGACCACCACCAGGATCACTGGCAGGAAGAAGATGAGGAAGAAGGTGAAACGACGTTTCATGGCTTGTGCAGCAGTTCAGGCCAGCGCCGGGGGGGGATGCTGGCAACGTAGATGAAACCCTTGTCTCCCAGGGGCCGGATGATGACTGCCGTGCCTTCCGGCTTGACGAAATAGCCCATGAGGTCCGCCAGGTTCGGCGCATGGGCCAGCACCACCCGGTTGGTGCCGGCCGGCACCGGCAGGGAGAGCAGGCGGCGGGTGTTTTCCAGGATCGGCCGCTTTTCCTCCGTCGTCAGGTTGGCGGTGTACATGAGCAGGGGATCCACCGTGTAGTGCCTGCCGAAGGCCGCCTCGGCCGACTCCTTGGCCCGGCACAGGGGGCTGACGAAAATGTCGCCCAGCGGAATGCGGGCCTCCCGCAAGGCCTGCCCCACCTCCGTCATCAGCTGGCGTCCGGCCTCGGTCAGGGGCCGCTGGGTGGCGCAGTCGTTGAGGTCCACGGCCGGCACCCGGTCGGGCCGGGTGCTGTCGGTGATGCCATGGCGCAGGTAGATGACGTAGCCGCCCTCGCGCAGTTGCTGCAACTGCTCCCGGGTGGCCAGCTTCTCGACAAAGGCCGGCAGGGGCTCGGCCAGGGCACGGCCCCAGGGCACGAGCGCAGCCGCCAGGCAGAGCAGCAGGCGCAGCCGGGCAGCCAGGGCGGAATGGGATGAACGGCGCGTCATGAGGCGCCGTCCGCGTAGCGCTGGGCGATGTCGGCAAAGCGGTCCTGGATGGCCAGGAAGGCATCGACCACATCCGGATCGAAATGGGTGCCCCGCCCTTCCACCAGCAGGGCCACGGCCTGTTCCAGGGGAAAGGCCTTCTTGTAGTGGCGCTTGCAGGTGAGGGCGTCGAAGACATCGGCCAGGGCCATGAGGCGGGCCGGGATGGGGATGGCATCGCCCCGCAGACCCTGGGGGTAACCGGAGCCGTCCCACTTCTCGTGATGGCCCAGGGCGATGTGGCGGGCCACCACGAGAAAGTCCAGGGGCGTATTGCCCTGCAGCTCGTCCAGGCGCGCCCGGTCGCCCCCCACCACCCGTTCGATGGCCGCCTCGATGGCTTCGGCGCCGATCAGGCTGTGGGTCTTCATGATCTCGAATTCCTCCGGCGTCAGCCGGGCCGGCTTGAGCAGGATCTGGTCGGGAATGCCCACCTTGCCGATATCGTGCAGGGGGGCCGCCTTGGCGATGAGCTGGCGCTGGGCGGCGGAAAGGGCGTGGCGGAAGCGGGGATGATCCTGCAGCTGCTGCATCAGGGCCTCCACATAGGCCTGGGTGCGGTAGAGGTGGTTGCCGGTCTCGTTGTCCCGCTTTTCCGCCAGCAGGGCCAGGGCATTCAGGCTGACGTCCTTGATCAGGTCGTTCTCCCGCATGCGGCGGCTGACCTCGCCCTCCAGGTAGCCGTTCTGGTCCCGCAGCCAGTCCCGGGCGTCCTTCAGTTCCAGGTGGGTGCGCACCCGGGCCAGGAGGATGGCGGGGCGGATCGGCTTGGTGATGTAATCCACGGCCCCCAGGGAAAGGCGGTATTCCTCGTCCTGGTCGCCGTCCATGGCGGTGACGAACATCACCGGAATGTCCCGGGTATAAGGGTCCTGGCGCAGTTCGGCGAGCACGGCGTAGCCGTCCATCTCCGGCATCATCACATCCAGCAGGATCAGGTCCGGACGGGGATCGCTGCGCGCCACCTTGAGGGCCCGCATGCCGGAATTGGCGACCCGCACGCGGAAAAAGGGCTGCAGCAGGCCGCCGATGACCGTCAGGTTCTCCCCGGTATCGTCCACCACCAGGATGGTCTTGTCGCTGCGCCCGGCGGCGCCGTTTTCCCCCATGTCCCTATCCTTGTTCTGGTCTTTTTCGTGACGCCTGCAGCATCTGCCCAGTATGCCGCCAAAACGGCGGGAAGAAACCCGGGGCGATGCCTAGGCCGGCAAAAAAAATGCCAGGGCCATGGCGAACATAGCAAACAAAAACGCCGGGCCACAAGGCACCGGCGTTTCCAGGCGGGGTTCGGGGGGCGGCGACGGTCGTCAGACCACATGTAAGTGACGTCGATCTCCTGGACAGGATACAGGGGCTACCGTTGTTCTACCATCACTGCAAAAGAATCCCACATTGAACATCCGGATTGAATTAGCATATGACATGGATATTTTGGACAGTCTCAAATGCCAGTCCGGAAAATCAAGAAGAACTATCGCAACGTCACCGGGGTTTCCTCAGCGACCAAGGCCATCGGCGACGCACAGTTCGAATCGACCCTAGAGCGGGACTTCATCCGGCTAGCAGAGTTCTCGCCGGATATCGCGAAGTTCGAAGTTCAGCCCGTCAAGATCAGCTGGGTGGATGCAACCGGTGCTGAGCGTACCTACACCCCTGATGTCCTGGTTACCTTCAGTAACCCAGAAATATCCAAGCCATGGCTCTGTGAAGTTAAATATAGAGCAGATTTGAAAAAGTACTGGCCTGATCTGCACCCTAAATTCATTCGGGGGATTAGGTATGCAAAGCAACGTGGTTGGCGATTCCGCCTCATCACGGAAGTTGAGATTCGTGGCCCAGAACTAGAAGCGGCCAAGTTTCTTCTCCCATTCCGTCACAAGAACATTCCCCCTCGCCAAGTCCATCAGGTCCTCAACCTAGTTGAAGAACTGAAAGTCACCACCCCCGCCGCTCTTCTGGCCAACATTTCGTCAGACCCATATACCCAGGCGGAGTGGATTCCGGCCCTTTGGCTCCTTGTCGCTCAGTTTCGAGTCGGAATCAATTTGCAGGAGCCTCTTTCCATGACATCCAGAATCTGGAGTCTCGAATGAAAGACCTCTCCCCTCGATTGATTTTGGAGTACGGATCCGACGTGGCATATCGGGGGCGTCGATATGTCATCTGCCAACAACCTTCTGACTTCAGCGCCATATCGATCAAGGACCCCGAGTCAGGAGCTATCTTTCAGGCGGCAGTAGCAGAGCTGTCTCCCTATGTCGAAAAGTCCAAAGCATCCCCTGGGGACTTAGCCACAATCCCGGAAAAGCGAGCAGCTGAGGCCAACTATAAGTACGAGGTGATAAAGCCACTACTCAATATGGCCAAGCGCACCTCTGCCGACGTTGTTGCTCAAGCCACCAAGTACGGTCTAAGCCGATCAGCGGTGTACCAGTGGCTCCAGGAATTTGACCGGATTGGGAAGGTCTCCGTCTTTGTGCGCAAAACCCGGAAGGATGCCGGCAAGAAGAAAATTCCCAAGCAGCTCGAAGAGATCATCTCCGACGCAATCAAGACCCAATACCTGACCAAACAGAAGAAGAAACCTTCTGCCGTCATTATTGAGATAGAGCGCATCTGCAAGAAGCTTGAGATTGATCCCCCTCATCCAAATACGGTCAGAAGCCGCATCCGGCAAATCAATGCCTACGAGAAGAAGAAAAGCCGCGAGGGAAACAAGGCAGCACGCGATGCCTATGCGCCGCATAAAAGTGAATTTCCGGGAGCCGACTTCCCTCTTTCGGTTGTGCAAGTCGATCACACTCCCCTCGACATCATCTTGGTCGATGATGCCCACCGACAGCCGATAGGCCGACCGTGGCTCACGCTATTGATCGATGTCTATTCCAGGATGATCCTCGGCTTCTATATCTCATTTGACCCTCCTGGAAACCTCTCCCTTGGCCTGTGCCTCACACACGCGTTCCTTCCCAAGGAAAACTGGCTGGCCAAACACAATATCGATACACCATGGCCTTGCTGGGGTACCCCTCGAACGATCCATGCCGACAATGCCAAGGAGTTCCGCGGCAACATGCTCCAACAGGCCTGCAAGGAATATGGAATCGACCTGGAATGGCGTCCGGTGGCCACTCCCCACTACGGGGCTCATATCGAACGCCTTCTAGGCACGCTGAACCGCGAGATTCACAACGCCCCTGGGACCACCTTTTCAAATCTCAAGGAGAGAGGCGAATACGATTCCGACAAAGAATCAGCAATGACTCTGACGGAGTTTGAACGGTGGTTCGCCATCCTATGTGTTGAGGTGTACCACCAACGGCCTCACTCCCAACTCGGGATGCCACCTATCGCCAAGTGGCAAGAAGGAATCCTGGGGACTAAAACCTCACCAGGAACCGGTCTTCCTCCGCGGATTACCGATGAGCTTCGGCTCAAGCTTGATCTGATGCCGTTCGACACGAGGACCGTACAACATTACGGAATAGTCTGGGACCATATTCAATATCAACACGATGTTCTCAGACGTTGGGTGAACGCAACGGACCCCAATAGTCCCAAGAACAAGCGGCAGTTTCTTTGCCGTCGGGATCCTCGAGACATCAGTGTTATCTGGTTCTACGACCCGGAACTTGAAGACTATTTTGCGATTCCATATCGCAATACCTCGCGCCCAGCAATCAGCCTATGGGAGTTAAGAGCAGCCGAAAGTCGGGCAAAGCAGGAACGTCCTGACTTTCCAATCGAAGAGGACCTGATCTTCCAGGCCTACGACAAATTGCGAGAAATCGAGGACAACGCCAAAACGATGACCAAGAAGGTCCGTAGAAGCCGGGAGCGTTCGCGTGTCGGTATTAACAACGCCCGCGCTCACATTCCGCCAATCTCTCCTAAGGCAAAACCCCATCCTTCCCAAAGCAAGGCACCGCCGGCCAGAGTCATCAAGCCCTTCGAGGACATGGACGACATGCAAGGGGATGATGATGACTGAGCCTCGCTCCCATCTTCTGAAGAAGGCGGCTGCGTATCTGGATCGCCCCGATGAAGAGCGCATTGCCTACATTCGTTCCCCACGGTGGATTGGCTACCCCAGAGCCCAGGAGGCCCTGAGCAAGCTGGAAGAGCTACTGAATTACCCGCAATCCCACCGGATGCCCAATCTGCTGATTATTGGCGACACCAATAACGGCAAGACCATGTTGGTCCAGCGCTTCTGCAAACAGCACAAGCCAGCGGACAACCCGGAGGGTGAGGCTGCCATCGTTCCTGTCCTCTATGTACAGGCTCCGCCAGTTCCCGATGAAGGCCGGTTCTATAACGCCATCCTGGAACTCCTTTTCGCGCCCTATAAGCCTGGGGATCGGGCCGACCGGAAGCAGTTTCAGGCCATCAAGGTAATGAAGGCGGTGGGCCTCAAGATGCTGCTCATTGATGAAATCCACCACATCCTGGCGGGATCAATGACCAAGCAGAAGGCTTTCCTCAACGTGATCAAGTATCTCGGCAATGAGCTGGAGATACCGATTGTGGGAATCGGCACCAAGGATGCCTTTCGGGCGATTCAGACCGACCTACAGTTATCCAACCGATTCGATCACATCAACATTCCCCGATGGCACAACGACGATGACTTTCTGCGGTTGTTGGCGTCATTTGAGCAAGCCATCCCTCTCCGGAATCCGTCCGACCTGGTAAATGGCCCCCTGGCAGACAAAATCTACTCCATGACCGAGGGCTACCTGGGAGAGCTATCCCGTCTCCTGGTTAAAGCAGCTGTTCAAGCCGTCGCAAGTGGGAGGGAGCTTATAGACAAACGGATTCTGGACGGACTGGGATGGACGCCTCCCTCAGAGCGACGCAAGGAACCGAGGGGTTGAGATGGCCTACGGCAAGGTGTGGCCAGCCCATCCCAAGCCGCTTCCGGATGAGTTGCTGTCGTCTTGGATTATCCGTGTTGCCCAGGCCAATGCGATCAAGCTGCAAACACTGTCCTGGATGCTTTTTGGGAATGAGCGCTCTCCCTGGAATCGGGACATAGACCGTTCCGCTCCACCATGGCTTCTCAAAGAACTGGCTCTCCACACCGGAACCAACTACTGGGATGTGTTCCACACCACGCTCGTCACCTACCGTCAGCGCCTTTATTCCAGACGGCGTCTCTCCGGCCAGTTGCCTTGGATCTCAACAATACATACGTATGGGATGCAACGACGGGGACATGGCCAGCTGCTATGCCCTCAATGCCTGGCGACAGACCAGATTCCCTACTTCCGGAAACAGTGGAGACTGGCCCTATTCACCTACTGTCCTAACCACCAGGTCAAGATGGTGGATTCGTGCCCGAATTGCGGAGCTTCAGTGATGCACTACCGGGGAGATTTTGGGCGGACGATTCAGGAGGCTAAGCCTATGCATCTCTGCCATAGGTGTGGCTATGACTATGCGGGAATGGCGGCTGAAAAGGCAGAGTTCTGTTCGGAAGGGATTCACCAACTCTTTGACGACATGGTGATCTCACTGTCAGGTCCGATGGGTCAGGCGGAGAAGTTCGATATAGGTTTTTTCTCAGTACTGCATCAGCTGTGCTCAATCCTGGTCAGTCTGAGTAATAGAGGGCGACTTGAGCAATTCATCTGCCGTCGCCTGGGGACACAGTTCGAGCCTAGGCCGCGAGTACGACTGCCAATTGAGGGATATGCCCTCGATGACCGTCATCACCTTATCCAGTATGGGCTCTGGTTGATGGGAAGCCTCGCTGCCCGCCTAGGTGAGGCTTGGACCAGCAAGGCGGTCCGGTACAACTACCTGCTTAAGGACTTCGAAGAGGCACCTGCTGACTATCGGCACCTAGTGACGAGGTTTTCCAACTGGCGAAACCTTGATCCCATGAACTGATGGATTAATTTGTTTCGACCCATTGCAGCCCATCGGTACTCTGTCCGAGCGCCATTAAGTTCTTGACTTTTAAAATCCATATCGCATAATGATGGGACGAGGGGTATCAGGCATCTTGTATGGGTGGCAAACACCTATCCCGGCAACCATTACGTCCAACAGCAACACGTTCCGAGCCATTCGGTCCGACAGATTCAGAGCACAGACCAGAAGGCGGTTAGCGCCTACATCAAGCTGAATCTCAACACAGGAGCCGATATGAATATAGACCGTAAGCCGAAGACCTCGCCGTGGAAAGCACTCATCAAGCTGAGTGCAGCTGCCTGATACTCTTCAAGCCCGCTAAATGCGGGCTTTTTGTTTCATAGTCATGCTTTCCACTGCCTTCTCGGCATACTTCATTTCATTGCTCATTTAAGATTTGGGATTGGCTAGTAGCACTCAGGATATTAAGTGCCACAACCATATCAATCTTTTCGACCTGATAAATATCAGGGTACGCAAAGCTACCAACAGGCTCGACAACTAGGAACTTCTCTAAAAGTTGGTCGCATCGGTAGATCCCGATAAAAAAAATTTTAAGCGTACGTTTTTGCCCATCTAGCATGTCATGAAGTTGATTTTCATCAACCACACCATCTTCATCAACCACTATCGGTAGTTGGACGATCAGGCTATTTTCCCCGGGGGGTTTCAGTAACCTATGGATTACGCTCTCATCTGCCTTGCTTGCTCTGGCATAAGCTAGATCAATCCCGGCTCTTACCCATCGGGGAAGTTGATTATGCGTATTGAAACCCTCGCTCGACTTTGACCTTGCCTCAACATTCCCGCCCCTAGCACCTACCGAATCTTGAGCCTCTCCCAAGGCCACTTGTTCGAGCTCACCGTCCTTGTGACGGACAAAAATTCCGGAGGATTTACAGGAGACAATCCGTTCTCGCCATACCTGCTTCCTTTTCAAGTCCGGAAACCGGGTAGGGGCATCAAAAACCGATGACCTGGATGATTTCGTTTTTCCGGCGTCAGAATTTGACAGGGTCGCCTGCTTACCCCGATCAACAGTTCTCCTACCGCCGTCAGCGCCGGTTGCAGCACCGCGCTGAGGCGACCTGACTTTCCTGTCATCAGCCTCATAAGTCAGGGACCGAAATGGAAATGGGTGGGAGCAGCTATCGATATGGAATGCTAGAAAGGTGGCTTTCTCCTGGCCCTTGAACGATAGCCAAATTCCTGAAGCAGTCAGAGTTGTTGATCCATGGAATGGGAATCCCATGTACGGAAAGGCAGGCAGTCGTTGAGCCAAGGCAGATGCGCAATGGTGATAGACATAGCTTGCGGCCTTGTACGCCGTATCACACAGAGCAATTCGTCCAATATCCGGCGCCGAAACACCATAGAGTCGCTCTGCAAGCTTCAGGTGAAGATGGCCCGTCTCCTGGTTGTAGTGCTTGGCCTGCCATAGGCGCTCTGGCGACATGGCTCCAGTGAATAGGCGCAAAACAAGCTGGCTAGTTGACCCATAGTAGAAGCGGATCATCTCTGCACCTGGTACGACGAGGCTCACATCACCCGCATCAATCAGAACACAGTAGGAGTGGGTATGGCGGTGATGCCATGGATGCTCACCGAACGGGAGCAGGAAATGCTCATCCACTGACACTCCGGCCTTGAGATAGGTAACGGTCTGAGGATGAATATGGAGCTCTTCAAAGGTGTAACTCTCATACAGCGGTTTTACCGAGACAGCCCCTCCTTTCCAAATATCCCCAATCCTCAATAGAGGAAGCGAACCAACTGGCATCCAAACATCTCTCTGCTGCTCCACATCAGTTTCAATCCGGGAGAACAGATTTATGGGCTGCCCAGGATCCTTCAAAGGGGATATCGCCACCTTAATACTTGGCTGGCGAAAGCGCTGAACTACGACTGGATAGGCGACCTCTCCGAACCAGTCAATCCGCCACGGCCTTTCATCTGGCGTCAGTTGGGGAATGAGTGGCGGCTGGTACATCGAGACTATCGTGTATGGGCCCTGGCGGCTAACCAATCTGCCCGAAGCTCCCGGGCATCATGAAGGGCATGGTGCGCATCAGGAGACTCCATCAGCCCTACCCTGGCCCAACTGATGGAATTGACCTCTTCAGCCACATTGGTGCCTTCTATCCAGACTGGCATCTGATCTAACAGCGCCTGGCGAAATAAGTCGAAGTCTGTGTCGAAGTCGTACAGAACAAGAACAGGTCCTTGGCTGTCGAGGCTATGCACGTTCTCAAGCCAGGCTCTCAAGGCGGTGGCCAAGTTAGCGCGATCCACGCCACTCGGTCCCTGTCCAAGCTTGGGCAGGACCCTTGATTGGACAAAATCACTGCACCGAGCCAAATCGAAGTCATTTCGCTCTGCGTAAAACTCTTGGCGACCGCACTCACTCACCAACCCAAGAGATATCAGGTCAGGTTCGTTAAAGTCAGTGAATTCGGTGTCCAGAAATAGGATCATGAGATTTCAAATCTCAACGTTATTCTCTGGCATAGCCATTACCGCATAAGACCAACCACTATCTTGCAGCCCCTGAAAGCAGAAGTCCTTCGTGTAGAGGGAATGGCAAGATTGTTTTCTCGTCGGTCGCAATATGACACTGCATCATGGCTCGCGTCAGAGTAACAAGCTCCAACATGTCGTCATGCTCACTCTTCACAACTACCGTTACCTCGCTTAGCGAAGGAAAGCGGCGGTGTTTGTATTGCCTTGCGCCTTGTTCGTGTCTCGATTGCTTATTCGCCATCCCGGCGCTAAGTTGCAGCGGTGTGGGCAAGCCGCGGCTAACCCAATAGGTTCGGGTTGCGTTTGGTTCCTTGAAGATTCCTGCTGTCGTACCCTGAACGCTCTGCTCGACCCAGTAACATGGTGCCTTCACTGGTTCATCTGTAATTCGTACGATGGACAGGCCATCAGACGGAAAAATTTCGCGCACCGGAGCTGCACCACCAACATTGCCTAGCTGCAGCCGATCGAATGCAAAATGACCGCTGTTCCTGAACCCCGGAACTGCCGTCCTGATGTTTGTGGCCTCAACGAAAAGCACCGTTCGCTTCCCATCGCGCGGCGTCGCTTGCGCAAGAAACTGCGCAATCCTGGTCGATTGCTCGTCTGCTTTCTTGAACTTCAAATTGGCCACTTCACCCGTTGCGATTAATCGAACCGCTTCCGGATATGAGCAACGGATTGGATCGTCGTTATGTCCCATCAGGCACACTGAGATCGCTCCTTGGTCGCATTCGATGTATATGGGTGTGCAGAATCCTCCCTTGGCTCCGGCCTGCTGCTCCCCAGATTTGCCGTTCAGATTGATTACCCACCATGCCGCAAGCCGCAAGTCCTGATTCTTAACAGGACTTACTCCAGCCGACCGGAATAGATCGAGGATGGCGTTTTGGTAGGCAAACGAATCTGTGTCGGAGGTTGGATGCTCGAAACTAGCAGAATCCAAATTCTGGTCACCTTCTGGATCGTAAAGTCTTACCTGAGCTACCCCCTTGCCTCTGGCAATGGTCTGGTAGGTGAGTAGATAAGGATCACGCTCAGCATCTTCAGCCAATGCCTCATTCATTTCTACCAAACCCATCCAGCCTGGGGGTAGCGATTGGAAGGTACGATCCAAATAAGCGGCCATGCCCTCTCGTGCCACCTTATCCCTTTCGCCACGGAGTGAGTCTCGTATTTTGTACTGTAGGTGTTTCGGAACACCAGTTACCTTACTCTCATCGATGGGATCGAGGATCTGTGCGAATGGTCCAGCCGGACGGTGTTGGACTTTGAGTGATAGTCCATCACCGAATGTCCATACATCATCAATTATGCTGTGAGGCTCTCCTAGGACGGCGCGTATCGCATCATCGAATACCTCAGCACCTGTAGGCCTTGACTGCAACAATGCGAGCGTTGCATCGTTGCTGCCGAAGCGACGTGACAAGGCAGTTTTCAGATCTGACGGCTTGTTGTCCAATACCGTGACAAGCTTTTCTTTCGGCCCACGTTTTGCGATTCGCTCCATTCGCACGCGCGTGAAGCCGGCAGTGCTTAGGTGTTTGTCTAGAAAAGCGAGGTATTCCTCGCGTTCAGGGTGGGGCACCCCGGTCCCGCCAGGGGCCCATTGGTCGCCGTGGACTGTACCAAACCGTGGATATAAGCCAACTGACCCGCCAAGTAACGGTGTCAGTCCCAACGTAGCTTCGTCGAATTCAAGTCCTGACATACCCAAAATCGTCTTTAAGACACGCCGGTCTGCACTTTCTTTCTCTGTTTGGCCGCGTCCGGCATTCCACCAATCGCGCCTAGTCGTGGCGAGTTCAATACAGCGAATTCGTCCAGATCTCGGGGCTAATGCAGAATCAGCTGGTAAAAAGACATCCATATACCTAGCACGATTACGACCTAACCGCGCTTCGTGGATTTCACCGAAATTCCTGATCCCAACATTTATTGCGACCCGGAGATTGCGGCTTTCTGGGGTCGAAACAGCGGCGACATTGAACACCTCCGTCCACCAGCCTGTACTCCGTTTTCTATCGACACGGGATGGCTCGTGGCGCAGCAATGCTTTCCCGAAGTACAGACTCTGCTGCGCTCCGGACAAGACCAACTTTCCTTCGTCAGGGGTATCGCGATTCAATACTCGGCCCTCAAGTGCCCTAGCTGCGATGAGGGAGATTAAATCGAACAATGCAAAATCGGCTGGAGATGCGCACGCGCCATTCCATGAAAGGGCTGAACGTATTGGCTGTACGCTGCATGGGGTGCCTCTCGCGCTTCTGCCATCATTCAGCATAGCCGTGATTTCTGCAGCCTTTTCAGGGAGCACGATACCGAGCCATATGGATATCGCGACCTCGATCTCCCGCCGCATCTCGTCAGCTGATTGTGCGGGATCGATCGCTGTCATCGTCAATGTCTTCTGGGCGCCAGGCGAAGATGCTGCTATGCCGATTAAGTCGACACTGGGTGCAGCCCAGCCGAGGACCGCCTGTAGGCCTGAGAATGCCATTGCATGATCGGCCGACATGCCTTGTGCCTCCTTGATGGCGTTGTAGATGCCGGAAGGCATTGAGTACCGAACAATGGTGCGATTTTCGAGCAGAGATGCGTCGATCTCGTAAAGGTACGGGTGGATTATTCCGCTCATATTTCTGCTCCCTGTTCGTCACCAAATAGTCGATCGAGCGCGTCAAGAAAAGGTCGATATAGCCGTTCGGCTATCACCTTATTAACATCGTCATTTATCGCCAACTGAAGAGTCTCCTGGCATTGCTTCAGGCAGCTTGAATTTGCGGTGTCTCTTTTTGGTGGATTCCCAAAGATTCCTGGCGCAAACTTCTTGTCGATGAATCCAACATATATCGGAACACCACCACGAATTCCTCGGCCTATTGTTTGCCAGAGAGAGGTCATTAGGTCCCAGGAGTACTGAGTTCTCGCTTCGTCAGACATGACGCTATACGCGACACGCATTGCAAAACCCTCGTTCAGCGCTCGATGCGCCAGGGAAACGAACCGCCTGTTGACAGAATCAAGTGACCTGCCGGACTTAGGAAATACACCGTCTTCTTGCAACACGCTCATTGCAAGGCGGTTAAGCATCCCGATAACGCTTGAATGGTCGTCCGGCCTCGGATGTGGCCGATGTAGAAAGTAGATTGTGCTGATGGCTGCATAACCGGAATCCGTAACAATATTGTGTCCTCGCGAAATCGGCTTTAGCGGCGCCACAAGGATTGAGAAGGGAGGCGACTGCCCAAAGTCTTCGACTCGTGACCTAGGCAGCGGAACAATGTTCCGATGGAATTCCTCCCCACTGCGTGTCGCATCTTGCTCTAACTCACCAGCTCTAGCTAATTGATCGCTTACTAGGCAATAAACGCTATGGGCTTGCCCAGCAACGCGTGCTAGCTCGTTCGCAACGATCTTAGCGTCCCCATAGTTGTTAGTAACCAAAAGGGCACGACGACGGTGCATCGTGCGCTCGCGCTCTTCCGGCCAAAGCGTATCGAGGTCGTGCCACTTGTTCATTAACCGTGTTCCCGTCGCGGACGAGCGTCCAAGTAAGTGCGCCACGCGCCTCAAATTTTCTCTTCGCTCATCGGGTGCGGATCCCGATACAACGATTGATTCAGGGCCCAGCGATACGAACTCGTAACGACTATGCGAGAGGGCAGCTAGCTCCCCAGGTGGCTGAGTGAGAATGGCACTTACTGGCTGTTGCACATCGAATGTCGGAGAGGCAGTCGTAGAACATCCTCCAGCCCAGCTAGTTCCGGACATCAACATTACGTGGGGGCCGGCCTGCCCTTCATGGGCCAAGAGCCTATGGAATTGGGTAAGTAAGTACCGTCCGACTCCCAGATGATTCACAAGCTTTAACGTTCCGCCCTGTGCAGATTGCCCTGCTGGGCTGAACATCAAGCCGAACACTGTCCCAAAAAGCGGACGTGGAATTAGATTGCCGTAGTGTCGCAGTAGTCGGCGTGCCTCCCGGAAGGCATCTTCATCGGAGATTCCGAAGTCGTCTTCAACAGCCGCTTGGTTTCTTACCAAGTAAGCGAAGCTTGAAAGGCAGATGTTTGTGAGCAATGCGAGCGCTATCGCGTATGCACGAGATAGCGAGTCGGTGGGCAGTATCGGGGGGGCGAAGGGACTGTCCGATCGACGTTGCTTGCTGAGTGCGGGGCCTCGATATGCGAACACACTTAGCGGACCAGAATCGATGGCCTCGGCGATTTGGTGTATGACTCCCTCCGGATCGTCTTCGATGACAGCGTCGATGATGGCCGGTAGCAGCCTATTGAGGAACGCATGAGCTGCTTGCATGTTTACCGACAGAGTGCCAGTTGTTAAGTCGTCGCCCGCCTCTTTGTCATCGCTTGCCGCCGCTTTGCCATACAACATGCCCGCGATGATTGCGATCTGCTCAAGTGTCTTGCTCCGCTCTCGCGCAGAGGATTCGCGATCTTTGCCCGTTGATTCCCCGCTTGGAACAAGATCGGCCAGGATGCTCGCAGCCGTGAAGGTTTTGCAGTTGGTAAACCAACTGAGATTCTCTCCTCGCTTTAAAAGCAGATGGTAAATGGCCGAGATGCTGTCCTGTAGCCGATTGAGTTCGCGATGCCACCGAACATTCGACGCAGCAAGGTACTGTCGTCCTGTCTTGTCGCTTAGCGATTTTGCAACGGTTCGCATGTTGGAAATCATGAAAGCTGACTCGTTGGGAGAAAGCAGGTCCTTTTCTTGCGTACATTCGCTATCAAAAGTAGCTTGAACGCTGTCTGCCTCATCGATCAGCACGACGTCAGCAATGAACTGAAATAGCTCCGGAAATGACATTTCCTCGGCGACGAATGCTTTGTCTGCCGTCATATGAAGCAATGCCTGTGGCGTCATGGCGATGACCTTCGCAGTGCCTAGCTTGCTTTGTTGTTCGTGCAGTGGGCATTCGCCTATAAGGGGGCATGACCTGTCGACTTCAGTTCGATTTTTTCCCAGTTGCTTGAGCCGATGACACGGCTTCTCAGATAACCTCAAAACGGTCCGCGATGACGTCCCATCGGAGAATTGGGGCGGAGCCTGGAACCCCTCCAATGGACAGGCTACCCCAAGGCTTCGGGTCATCGCTGCAGTAGCCTCTAGCATGGCGTCCGATGGGTAGCCTTGAGCATTCCAGTGCGCCATGCTTAGGTGTTCATCCCTATTTCGTGGGGAGCTGATCACTGTAGCCTGTTCATAGCCATGCGCGTGCAGCCGGGCTACTAGTTGGGAGGCAGAGGCAGTATCGGGAAACAACACCACCACTCTCTTGCCATAATCTGGACTAGCCAGCGCGAAAATCAATGCCTGCAGCAAGGTGCTCTTACCGCTGGAGAGCATCCCCACAACATGGCTAGTTCCATCGAGGATAATTGTGCCGTTCTGGAAAAAGTCAGATGAGAGGCTTTCGATCTGAACTTTTGAGAGACGAGAATGCAAGTTGAGTCGAGACATCCATTCGGGAAAGCCGGGGGCAGCCTCCCGGGCGTCGACCTCCCGTGCAATCGATAATAGACGCTCCCATTTGATGGAAATTGGGGGATTAACAGATCGCTTGGGTAAAGAGTTTCGGTTTGGCGGCGGAACTTGGAAATGGGGAATTTTGAATGTCCGAACCTCTTGTCCCTGACGCAATTCGACTTTGGCGTGACCAGGCTCCGCAAACCGTAGTTCCCGTTGGGAATATGGAAGGGGACTCTTAAGGCTATCTCTCAGGAGCGTAACCAAATCAGGGGCTACTGCTTCTCTTTGCTGAACCTCATCGTCAGCGAAAACGATGTAGGCGGTTCTGCTTCTTGCTTCGGCGTGCGATGAGAGCGCCTTTCGCCAAGCTAAACGACTACAAAGATTTCCGGCGTACTGCCGTAGGACAAACAATGCGCGGGACATCTCGTCCGGCAGTGTCGCGGCCAGGTGCCCCTGCAATAGTGAGGGGATCACATGGATCCTTTCGGAGGGCGCATAGCTAAAAAGAAAATGAAGGCAGAGGTCCGTAAGCGCGATGTCCCTAAGGTCGAATCTGTTCACAGCGCTGGCGCCAGGAAGCACCAGATCCCTGTAACGGTCTAGAAATCCTGAAATATCCCTCACGCTTTATCCCCCAACAGCTCAAGGAATTCAGATGCGGTCATAATCTGCTCGGGCTCCTTCAGTGCTGAGAGCGCCGCCTTGCAGAACAGTGTCTTATATTGAGGGAGGCGATCCTCCAGATAGTCGGGAATCACGATGACGCGTTTGTAGCGTCGGCGACGATTGTGCTGTCCACTGGTTCTCGATAGCGAGATGGGAGAAATATGATCTTTGACATCTACCGCAAACCGTCTTCCTGAGGGCTGCGACACCAGAAGATCCACACTGTCAAAGTCGGGCCACAAGATGGACGTGCAGCCACGGGCCTGCACCTCCCTGTGGAGCTGTAGCTCATGCCAACCCGGCAATGTCCAAAAGACCCTGACGGGCCGCTTGAGTTCTATGGTCGCCGACGTGTGTTCGATCCAACGGGGACCGTAGTCTCGAAGGTGCTGTGCAGCGACTGGATCACGCATCTCCGTGGCCCACTGGTTAGCATGTTTCTTGAGGCGCGTCCCGGTGAGCGGACACAGGGCCAGCTTTCCGTCTACAGCGTGAACCTCAGGGATGCGTTCATAGAAAAAGTCGACAAGCTTCTTCGTCAGGATCGTGTTAGATCTCAATACGTCGTATTTCGCAATAAAGATTGCATGTGATTCCGCTACGGGATTCTCGATGACAGCACGTCGCCACTCGCTGTAGAAGCGCTGGCCGAGATCTTCGTCGAGTTCGGCGCATGCTGACATCAGCATTTGATAAAAGGCTTGTTCGGCATCTGTTTCAGTGAGGCCTGCCATCGAAATGCAATCCGGAGTGATTTCCCCATCATCGATTAGGCGCGACGCAAAGAAAGCTTCACCATGTTCGCACTCACCGTATGCACTACACCATTCGAATATTGGGCGGGCTGCGGCTCGAATCAGTGAGGCAAGATCGACTGGATAAGATGTTCTGCGCTCAATATTGAAGGCGGCAGCTAGGTTGAACGCTCTAGAGAGAGGTTCAGGGTAGGGAGCTTGAATATGCCCTTGATGATCTATGTCTTCCTGCAGCCTGCGTAGGCCTGCCGCAAACAAATTGACCATGTCGAATTCGCTGCTGCCGACCTCAGACTCGGGAATGCCTGGCATCCTGGCCGTCGGACTTGACTCGTCCACCCCGACGGCCTTCAGGATCAGTCCGGGAATCTTATCCAGCTGCCCTTCAGCTGCTAATCGCAGATATCGGTCGAGCGTTGGACGGGATACCCCAAGAAACTTAGCTGCAGAGCCCTTCCATCCTCTCTCGGTGGATCCGACAAGTTTTTGCAGGTTTGCCAAGAACATACTTGCCTCTACTTCTTAGTATTTGATTTACACCCCAACTCTCAAATGTAAAGTGTAAAGTCAATTTTACAAAATTGCCATTTACATATCTCTGCTAGCAACAATGGTAAGCATTAATTTGACGCCTTGTGTTACTTGCGAAAACACGGGGAAAACCCAGTCCATGGCCGCGAATGCGGTTGAACGATTAATACCCCAGCCTTAGTCTCGAGAACCAGCGCATGTCAGCACTGGCGCTATCCATAAAAACCTGCGACCGATTCTGATAGGATATGACGAAGTCACGTTTTAAGGCGGTGAGCGAACGGCTGCTTATTGCGGAATACCGCGTATTTACTTCTTTCAGGGGAGAAAAATGAAGCGAAAAGCGATACTAATTGGCAACACGCATAACCTTCAGGGTGTAAAAACTGACCTAGTACGTACGGGTAATTTTTTGTGTAGTTCTGTTGGTGGGGGGTGGTATTCGAACGAGATTGAGGTTTTTGAAGACCCAAGCAAAGATCAGCTTCTTCGTAGGCTCGACAGTATCAGACGAGAATCCAATGACTATGTCTTCGTCCTTTTCAGCGGACATGGCGGGCAAGCGCGTCAGACCATTCTTGAACTGAATGGTCGTGGAGAAACAATTTCTGAATCACAACTTCACGATATCGGCTCTCGGCAGCTATCAATTTTTGATTGTTGCCGGGCCATAGTTGAACCAGTACGCAAATCGATTGCGCTTGATTCACTAAGTGCATCATTTTCCGAATCTGTATCGGTTCGACGCAGGTATGAAGATCGCATCATGGAGGCGATCCATCAGCAAGTACGACTTTATTCATGTGCTATCGGCGAAAAGTCCTACGACACCCCCCAAGGTGCCATGTATTTGGGGAACCTCCTTAAAGCAGCGCACTCGATTGATTCATATAGTCTTTTTAAGACGGTTGGAAGTGCTCATTCCGAAGCCCGTATCGCCACTATTCGGGACTCTAAGGAGAGGCAATCTCCCGAAGCAGACCTTCCGAAATGCTTGACCGCGCAGCAGCTCGTCATTGCGATACGCCCGTGAGCGAAGATACTAACGAGGCAGCCGTACCCAGCAAGCAGTTGCCTGAAGGGCATCACTTTCATCTAAAGAACGGTGACCACCACGCAGAGCTAAACAAGACCATTCAGGATTTGGTCCTGAGCACCGACTCGTATTTTGTCTACGTTGCTTCCGACCACTCAATCCAATGGAGCACCACTGACGAACATCAAGCCCCAGAGTATTTTGGCGAAATCCTAAGCAGGGTAGCAATTCTTGAAGCGAGATCTGGATTTATTGAGGATCCGAATACGCTGGGAAATATCCGCCGACAGATCGCCGAAGGCTTAGCGCGCTGCCTTGGCAACCATCGGAAATCAGATTGTTTTGCGCTATTAGATGAAGTAGACCGCCTACTTGCTGCTCGCAACAAGGAAACAGCCTGGAAGTGGTACTTCACTGCTGCATATAAGGTCACGGGAGCATGCGCTGTTGGCTTAGTTCTGCTATGGCTGGCGCGTGCCTATGCTGTTTCTTTTATAGGTCGGGCAGCCTTTGAGGTTTCTCTAGGCATCCTATGCGGTGCTATAGGTGCGCTACTATCTGTAACCACAAGAGCAAGCCGTATCGTAATGGATGCAAATGCGGGCCAACAGATACATCAGCTTGAAGGTCTGTCGAGAATCGGAGCGGGTCTCATCGGAGCTCTCTTCGTAGCCTTGTCTTTTCAAGGCGGACTCATTATGGGAGGTGTCCAATTTCCAGGCAGTCGGCTCGCAATGATGCTCGCCTTTTGTATTGCTGCGGGTGCAAGTGAGCGCTTGGTGCCGTCCTTAGTCGACAAAATCGAACGGTCCGCACTCAGTGCAGACCGCCACTAAAGGGATACCGAGGGCACTCGAGGAGGAAGTTGGCTTGAAAACTTTTCACAATCCTGACCGTTTTATGTCGGATCTCCGACAGGTACTGTCGCAAGGACGCAAACGTATTGGCCTGTTGGTCGGGGCAGGTGCACCAATGGCTCTTCGGGTAAATGGAGCCGGGGAGCTAGTCGCCGAAGGTGGTCATTCCCTAATGCCCGGCGTAGAAGCGTTGACAAGTCAAGCCATCAACGCTCTAACAGGTCAGCAGAAAGTTGCCGCCGAGGCAATCCGATCAGAACTCGGAGTCGAGGCAAATATTGAAACTATCCTTACTCGCATCCGACTCCTGCAGCAAGCATTAGGGCCAGCCCAGGTTCACGGCCTTGACTCCGACGGCTATCGAATGCTGGGGGCCGAGATATGCAAGAGGATCGGTGAAGTAGTTGGGGCTAAGTTGCCCAACGAGCGGAATCCGTACACAGAACTGGTCTCATGGGTCAGCGGTACTTTGCGAACCCACCCGGTTGAGATCTTCACCACAAACTACGACTTGCTATTCGAAGAGGCGTTTGAACGATCTCGTGCTTCGTACTTCGATGGTTTCACTGGCGGACATATGCCCTTCTTTGACCCCGTTAGTGTTGCCAGTGATGATCTACCGCCTAGGTGGTCGCGCTTATGGAAACTGCACGGATCATTAGGTTGGGCACTCGAGGGAGACTCCGTGGTACGCGGCAGAGGACGTGATGCGGCGCAGCTCGTTTATCCAGATCACTTGAAATATGAGCTGACACAGAAACAACCGTACTCGGCGCTGTTCGAACGTCTACGTCAGTTTCTTCTGACACCCGATAGCCTGCTACTTACTACAGGATTTTCATTTAGGGACGCACATATCTGTGCCGTTCTGGATGAGGCACTTGCGATGAACGCAAATGCCGCCGTCCTTGCATTTCAATACTCGACTCTTGCCTCCGAGGAGCCAGCCTGCAAGCTCGCGTATGATCGGCCAAATTTATCTGTATATGCGGAGGATGGCGCGGTTGTTGGCGGAGTAAAGGGAGCTTGGCGCCTAGGGGATCCACCGAAGAATTGGGAAGAGATCCGCGCGACGTTCTGGGGATCTAGGTCACCTGGGCAACAAAGTGCCTTTCTGCTTGGTGACTTTGCCTTCTTCACTCGCTTCTGCGCTCTTGCACAAGCGACAGACATGAGCGCCCAAAATGCACAGGAGTCCACCGCAACAGTCCTGAGTCCAGAAAGCTATGCGGCGGCGGCAACCGAGAATACAGGAGAGGCAAAAGCGTGAGCGCTCAGGATCCGACATTTTTGGGTCTAGTTACTTCTGTTTCCGGGCCTACCGTCACTGTTTCCCTTGCTGAGTCACTTGCGTCGGGTATCGCTCTGATTGAAGGACACATGTACCGTGTTGCGCAGGTTGGTGGTTTCGTTCGCATTCCTCAGGGCTATCAGGATCTCTTCGGCATCGTTAGCGAAGTAGGTGCATCGGCCGACGCGAAGGCGGCTAATGGCGGGCGTTGGATGAGAGTGGAGTTGGCTGGAGAGGCCCTCGGTCTGAGCTTTGAGCGCGGTCTGAGCCAACTGCCGTCAATCAACGATGCGGTGCATATCGTCACAGAGGCAGACCTAAAACGCATCTATGGCCGCGAAGGACCAGATCAAATTTCTATTGGCACGCTGTCCAGCTCCGAAAGCATCGCCGTCAAACTGTCTCTGGACGCATTGGTTACGCGGCATTCTGCAGTACTGGGTTCAACAGGCTCAGGCAAGTCGACAACTGTGGCAAGCTTGTTGCGCTCCATCGTTCACCCGAACCAAGCTGGAGGAGCGCCTGCATCTCGCATTCTCCTGCTAGATCTTCACGGCGAGTACACACACGCACTAGCGGATTTCGCGAGAGTCTATAGTGCTACCCCTCAACCAGGTGAGCGTCCTCTGTTCGTTCCTTACTGGGCTCTCCAATCAAAAGATCTTTTGGACTTTGTGGCAGGCGGTCTAACTGAGAACCAAGAGATTGCGTTCTCCGACAAGATTCAGGAAATGAAGGCGGAGGTGTTGGCCACGAAAGCCTTGCCTGGTTTGGATCCCCAATCGCTCACAGTGGATAGTCCCGTACCATTCAGCCTCAAGCAATGTTGGTATGACTTGATTGATTTCGAGACTAGAACACTAAACGGACCTCAGCGAGATCAACCTGCATTGGAGCAGGCCGGCAATGCTGAAACGCTTACCCCGCCAAAGTACACACCAGCTGCGATGGGGGCAGCTGGACCGTTCCTTAACCAACAAGCGAAAGGCATTCGACGCCAGTTAAACCTGATGCGGTCACGCCTACTGGATCATCGCTTCGATTTCATTCTGCATCCTGGTTCGTGGGAGCCCTCGCTGGATGGAACTGTTCAGCATGATCTTGATAAGTTGTTGGATGACTGGTTGGGGCACGAAAAACCCGTAACGATCCTCGACCTTTCAGGCGTTCCAAGTTCGGTTCTCACAACGCTCGTTGGCTCAATCCTCAAAATTGTCTATGAAGCGCTTTATTGGAGCCGCGAAAAGACTGAGGGAGGGATACACCGGCCCCTTCTCGTCGTAATGGAAGAAGCCCATCGTTATCTTTCTGGTGCGAGGGACGATGGCCCTGCCGCCGATGTAGTCAAAAGGATTGCTAAGGAAGGTCGCAAGTACGGCGTTGGTGCGATGGTCGTCTCCCAACGTCCAGCCGAAGTAGATGAAACGATCCTTTCCCAGTGCGGGACGATCTTCGCTTTGCGACTATCGAATCCGGAGGACCGCGCCCGTGTTAGGGGAGCGCTGCCTGACAACCTTGGCGGTCTTGTCGACCTTTTGCCTGTACTTCGTACGGGGGAAGCAATCGTGGCGGGTGAAGCAGCCAAACTGCCGGTTCGATGCCGGGTCACGCTTCCAAATCCTGAGCACCGTCCCAAGAGCTCCGATCCAAAGGTTTCCGAGGCGTGGGCAAATAAGCGTGTTGCTGAGGGTTATGACAGAGTAGTGGCATCTTGGCGAGCACAGAGAACTTTTGCGGTAGCAAAGGAAGTTGGAATCGTCCGAATTCCAGTGATTGACGAGGTAGAAACAGAGGGGGGTGAATAATGAACAGAGAACCTGTTGCGTCTTCCACAATTGTAACAATTGGCTACGACGAACCATCTCAGACGCTCGAAGTAGAGTTCAAATCTGGGGGAATCTATCAGTATTACAACGTGCCGCAAGGGCTTGTGGATGGGCTCATGCAGGCCAGTTCGAAGGGACAGTTCTTGCATTACCAGATCAAGAACGCCTACCCATACTCGCGCATTGGATAAGGAGGTCAGGGTCAGGCTTGTATTGCAGCAATCTGGCTCATCGCCCCGTGTTCTGAAAGGCCGCTTTCTAAGAGCCCGGCAGTCGGCGTTGGATGGAATGCAGCCGTTAGCGATTCACGCACCTACGGACCACTTTGGCTGAGATATTGCCCGTGAATAGCCCCACCGGACGACTACTCTGCTCTGTTACCTGCTTTTGAGCCAATTACGCATCGACCAGCTACTTGGGATAAGGCAAAACGCAAGCGTGAGTGATTAGTCAATCACTTGACCATTCAATGTGAAGCAGGAAGTTACCAAGGAATAACGATGCCACGGAAACTTGAGCACGAGGAGGCGTTCTATTTTGCCAATGGACAACGCCATTGCATCCAAGCAAAAGATTTGAGAGATAAGAATACGCTTGAACTCGCCAAAACAGTGTTTCTTACGGACCAAGAAGAGCAAGAGAGATTAAGGCCGCGTGTTCCAAAGGATATCAACAAGCGCTCACACTTTTATGCTCCTGATCCTGCCCCTAAGCGTGGAGTCTCTATTAGAGAGACCAACCCTTTGCATGATACGTGGGTCGACAATTTGCTTAAGATGCTGGCCGGGAAAAATACTTGGACTGTTGTGATTGGGAGATTTGTAGATGGCGTATTGGAAAGAGAGCCACGCTTTATATTAGAGAAGTATCTTTGGGGTAAAGAGGTTCATCGAATTTGTTCGCCTGATCTTATTGTTCGACATGACCTATTTAGCCAGTCACCAATCTTGGCAATGTCAATATTTCGGCCTTGGGTGGCAATTGAGGTAATCAATACACACTTCCCTGATGAACCTTCCTTTAACGCCATGAGGGACCTCAGTCAGCGAACTCCGTTGATAGTTTTTTTTGACGTCCTGCGCAATGGCATTAATAGCTATTTTCTAAAAGTGAACGATAAAACCGGGGAGATCATTCCCCTGTACTATATCTACGAAGGTAGCGTATGGAAGGGCGGTACCGAACGCAAAGACATTACTACCGCTATGCGCCTACAGATTGAGATTGACGCAGATGTGGAACGGCTGAGGTCGAAGAAAGCGCCGCAAGCATCTCAAGACCCCTTAGCCACGGATTCTCGCCACAGCACAGACGATCTTTAATCTGGAAATTGGCGGGGTCAGTCAGCATGGCTACTGCGACCGATAGAGGAAGGTCACTGAAAAGAGCTATGCAGTGAGCTATCCAAGTGGCCTCAACTTCACGGGCCCCGGCGCTTTCACGGAGGCGTCGCCGGCGTTCCGGATCGATTTCGCTGTCGGCAACACAATATAGCTCTTCAGACTCTACCAGTTTTTGAGCGTATATGTCTGAGAGCTTCAAAGAAGCAATTTCTGTCATTTATAACTCCTAATAATTGGCAATAAAAAAGCCACTCCTTTCGGAGTGGCTAAACTTAGAAATAACCTCTATAGCGGTAGTATTAAACTGCGTAGTCCAAAATACCGCTATAAGTTCCAAATCATCAATGTTCAGTCCAAAATATTGATGGAATTTACACCACACCGGCAGTATGGGCCTGCTGGTCCGCCCAGTAGGAGCTGCGCACCATGGCGCCGCAGGCGGCCCCGGAAAAGCCCATTTCCTTGGCTTTTTCCTCGTACATCTTGAACACGTCGGGATGGACGTAGCGCTGCACCGGCAGGTGGTGGTTGGAGGGGGCCAGATACTGGCCGATGGTCAGCAGTTCCACGTCGTGGGCCCGCAGGTCGCGCATGACTTCGAGGATTTCCTCATCGGTCTCGCCCAGGCCCACCATCAGGCCGGACTTGGTGGGCACCTGGGGATAGCGGGCCTTGAACTGCTTGAGGAACTGCAGGGAGTGTTCGTAATCGGCGCCGGGACGGGCCTGCTTGTAGAGGCGGGGCACGGTTTCCAGGTTGTGGTTGAGCACGTCGGGCAGGCCCTGACCGAGCACGTCCACCGCCACTTCCAGGCGGCCGCGGAAGTCGGGCACCAGGGTCTCGATGGTGGTCTTGGGGGAGGATTCGCGCACCGCCTTGATGACATCCACGAAGTGCTGGGCGCCGCCGTCCCGCAGGTCGTCCCGGTCCACGCTGGTGATGACCACGTACTTGAGCTTGAGCTTGGAGACGGATTCGGCCAAGTGGGCCGGCTCCAGGGGATCGGGGGGCAGGGGCTTGCCGTGGCCCACGTCGCAGAAGGGGCAGCGGCGGGTGCAGATGTCGCCCAGGATCATGAAGGTGGCGGTGCCCCGGCCGAAGCATTCGCCGATGTTGGGGCAGGCGGCCTCTTCGCACACGGTGTGCAGCTTCTGTTCCCGCAGCAGCTGCTTGATCTCGCCGAAGCGGCCGGCGTCGTTGCCGGCCTTGACGCGAATCCAGCTGGGCTTTTTCAGCGTCTCTTCGACCGGCACGATCTTGATGGGAATCCGGGCGGTCTTCAGTTCGCCTTTTTGCTTGACGCCGCGTTCGCTGCTCATTGAGTCTTCTCCAGTTGTGCCACGAGATGCCGGGTAAGGTCCGCCGTTGCTTGTGACAGGGTCCGGGCCACGCCCAGGTCCTTCAGTTGGGTCACCGGCATGCCGGCATACCCGCAAGGGTTGATGGCCTGGAAGGGCGACAGGTCCATGTCCACATTGAGGCTGACGCCGTGGTAGCTGCGGCCGTTGCGGATGCGCAGGCCCAGGGCAGCCACCTTGGCCGGGCCCACGTACACGCCGGGGGCGCCGTCGTGGCGCTCGGCATTGACGCCGTATTCGGCCAGCAGGTCGATCACCGCCTGCTCGATGCGGTTCACCAGTTCCCGCACCTTGAGGTTGCGCCGGGGCAGGTCCAGCAGCAGGTACACCACCGCCTGGCCGGGGCCGTGGTAGGTGACCTGGCCGCCCCGGTCGATCTTCACCAGGGGAATGCCGATGTCCCGCAGCACGTGTTCCGGCTTGCCCGCCTGGCCCAGGGTGTAGACCGGCGGGTGCTCCACCTGCCACAGCTCGTCCGGGGTTTCCGGGGTGCGGGCGGCGGTGAAGGCCTGCATCGCCTCCCAGGTGGGCACGTAGTCTGCCCGACCCAGTTCGCGGATGACCAGCGGGGAAATCACTTAGGTCCGTCCGCCGCCGCTTACAGCACCACCTTCACCAGGGGGTGGCCGGACAGTTCCCGATACAGGTTGTCCAGCTGCTCCTTGGAGGTGGCGGTGACGGTGCAGGTCAGGGAGATGTAGGTGCCCTTGCTGGAGGGACGCATTTCCATGGAGGCGCCGTCGAATTCCGGATCGTGCTTCTGCACCACGGTGAGGATGGTCTGGGCGAAATCCACTTCCATCTTGCCCATGATCTTGAGGGGGAAGGCGCAGGGGAATTCGAGCAGGGTTTCCTGCCGGCTTTGGGGATTGTCGGGATTGGCTGGGGTCTGGCTCATGGTGTTCTCTTGCTCGATTCGGCTCAGGCGTCGGCGCGGCGCATCACCTGATTCTTGAAGTCCTGGTACAGCGCATTCATGCGGGCGGCCAGGGGGCCGGGCCTGCCGTCGGCCACGGGGGCGTCGTCGATGCGGGTGATGGGCAGCACTTCCTTGGTGGAGGATGTGACCCAGACCTCGTCGGCGCTGCGGAGTTCCGCTTCTGCCACCGGACGTACCTGGGTTGGAATGCCGTTGGCCGCCGCCAGTTCCAGCACCACGTCATAGGTGACGCCGGGCAGGATCAGATTGCTCTTGGGCGGCGCCAGGATCACCCCGTCCTGCACCACCAGCACGTTGGAGGCGGAGCCTTCCATGACCAGGCCGTCCCGCAGCAGGATGGTCTCCGTACAGCCGGCGGCGGCGGAAAGCTGGCGCAGCAGCACGTTGGCCACCAGGGAGACGGTCTTCAGGTCGCAGCGCAGCCAGCGGAAGTCCTCGGCGGTGAGGGCGGTGCCCCCCGTGGCCAGCAGTTCGGCGGATGGCGTCGGCAGGCGGTCGGCGTAGGCGAAGACGGTGGGGGCCACGGCCGGCCTGGGGAAGGCCTGGTCCCGCACCGGGGCGGCACCCCGGGTCACCTGCAGGTAGACGCCCAGGTCCTCGCTGCCGTGGTCATCGACCAGACGCTGCACCACCTCCGCCCACTGCTCCTTGGAGAGGGGATTGGCCAGCTGCAGGGCGGCCAGGGTGCGCTCCAGGCGCTCCAGGTGCTGCTGCAGGCGGAAAGGGCGACGGGAATAGACCGGGATCACCTCGTAGGCGCCGTCGCCGAAGAGGAAGCCCCGGTCCATGGGGGAAATGCGGGCCTCGTCCAGAGGCAGGTAGTTACCGTTGAGGTAGGCCAGCATGTTCCCTCCGTCAGCTAGGGGAGCGGTTTATTTGAACCACAGCTTGATGCTGTCGATGCCGCGCCCCAGGATGCCGGCCACGGGCACGGCGTCCAGGGCCACCACCGGGTATTCGCCGTAGGGCTTGCCGTCCAGGCTGACCTTCATGGTGCCGATGACCTGGCCCTGGCTCACCGGAGCCACCAGGGGCTGCTTCGATTCCAGCTGGGCCTGGATCCGGCTCGAGTAGCCCTTGGGCACGGCCAGGATGAAGTCGTTCTGGAAGCCGGCGCGGACGGTGTTGTCCTTGCCCTTGAACACCTTCAGCTCGGACACGGTCTGGTTCTTGGTGTACAGGGAGACGGCGTCGTAATACTGGAATCCGTGGTTGAGCAGCTTGAGGGATTCCTGGGCGCGCATGCCGTCGCTCTCGGCGCCGAGCAGGACGGAGAGCAGGCGCCGGGGCCCGCGCTTGGAGGAGGAGATGAGGCAGTAGCCGGCGGATTCGGTGTGGCCGGTCTTCACCCCGTCCACTGTGGGATCGGCCCACAGCAGGCGGTTGCGGTTGGGCTGGGTGATGTTGTTGTAGCGGAATTCCTTCATGGAGTAGTACTTGGCGTACTCCGTGGGGAAGTCGCGGATGATGGCGGTGGTCAGGGTGGCCAGGTCCCGGGCGGTGGCGTAGTGCTCCGGGTCGGGCAGGCCGGTGGCGTTCATGTAGTGGGTGTTCTTCATCCCCAGGCGGGCCGCCTCCTGGTTCATCATCTGGGCGAAGCGCTCCTCGGAGCCGGCGATGGCCTCGGCCAGGGCGACGCAGGCGTCGTTGCCGGACTGCACGATCATGCCCTTGATCAGGTCTTCCACCGGCACCTGGGTGCCCACCTTGATGAACATCTTGGAGCCGCCGGTGCGCCAGGCCTTCTCGGTGACGGGCACGCCCTGGTCCAGCTTCAGCACGCCCTGCTTGAGGGCGGAGAAGGTCAGGTAGGCCGTCATCAGCTTGGTCAGGGAGGCGGGATCGACGCGCTGGTCGGCGTTTTCGGCCACCAGGGTCTGGCCGGAGCCGAATTCCACCAGCAGCCAGGCCTTGGCGGCGATGCCGGGAGCCGGGGGCATCTGCTGGGCGCCGGCGGGGCCGGCCAGCAGCAGGGAAGCGCAGCCGGCGAGGACGGATGCACGGAAAACGGAAGAGAAGCGGCGGGAAATTCGGTCAGACATGCCGGTCAGGCTCCAGCGGGAGAAAAGCGCTTGATTATAGCGCAGCCGGGCAGGCCCTTCCGGCCGGGACCGGCCGTAACCTGCCGATCTTAGGGACTTGCCGCAGTAAGTGAACTCACTGACACGATGCACCTGGGCGGTGCGTTATACTCGCCCGTGTCAGTTTTCGGTCAGGTTTCTGACCCTGGCGTGACACCCCGGCGGATTCGCCCCCCATCGCCGCATCCTGACGGCATTCCCTGAGAAGTCCTGGATCGGTTACGCTCCTACGGAGCGCGCCCGGGGCATGGTTGTGCCCTGTGGCATGGCCTTTGCTGAGACAACCCCATGAAAACCAAGATCGCTCTCCTCTCCCTGCTGGGACTGCTGCTGTGCGGCAGCGCCCTGGCCGACGTCTATTCCCTCGACCAGTTGCTGGAACTGGCCCGCTCCGGCAACCGGGGCCTGCAGGCCTCCCGCGACGCGGTGGAGGCGGCCCGCTCCGGCATCACCACCGCCGGCGCCTTCCCCAACCCGGAGATCGAATACCAGAGCGGCGACGCCAAGGCCCGGGTAGCGGGTGCCAATCCCGGCAACGTCAAGACCATGACCTTCACCCAGCGCCTGGACCTGCCCTGGGTGCGTTCGGCCCGCATCGACGCCGCCAGCGCCAACCTGGAAGCCACCAGCGCCGCCGGCCGGGGCTACGAGCATGAGGTGCTGGCCAGCGTGAAGCTGGGCTACTACGAGGTGCTGCGGCGCCAGGCCGAGCTGAAGGCGGCCCAGGAAGACCAGGCCCTCATGGAAGCCATCCGCACCCGGGTCAGCGTGCGAGTCGGCGTCGGCGAGGCGCCCCGCTACGAACTGATCAAGGCCGATGCGGAACTGCTCAATGCCCAGAAAGTGACCCAGAGCACCCTGCTGCGCCTGACCCAGGCCAAGGCCGCCCTGCGCCGCAACGTGGGCACCGGCCTGCCGGCGGACTTCGAAGTGCCGGCCACCACCCAGCTGCCCCTCAACGTGGGCAGCCTGCCCGAACTGCGCCAGACCCTGCTGCAGCGCAGCCCGGACCTGGCCCAGGCCCGGGCCCAGTTGACCCAGGCCGAACACCAGCTGGACCTGCAGCGCCGCATGCGCACCCCGGAAGTGGCGCTCAAGGCCAGCAGCGACGAAGAGCCGGACCTGAAAACCTCCCGCGTCGGCATCGCCGTCACCATTCCCCTGTGGGACCGCCGCTCCGGCCCCGTGGGCGAGGCCAGCGCCAATCTTTCCCGGGCCCGCAACCTGCTCGAGCAGATGGAATTCGGTCTCGGCCAGGCCCTGGAAAACGCCTACCAGCAGCACCAGATCGCCGCCGCCCAGGTCAATGCCCTGGAGCAGGGCATCGTGCGCCAGGCCGAAGCCGCCCTCAAGGTGGCCGAATCGGCCTACCGCTTCGGCGAGCGCGGCATTCTCGACTACCTGGACGCCCAGCGGGTGTACCGGGCCGCCCGTAACGAACTGATCGCCGCCCGCTATGAACTGCGGGCCGCCGCCGTGGACATCGAACGTCTCACCGGCGCCCTGACCGCTCCCGCCCAAGAGGAAAAGCACTGATGTCCGCCCCCGCCCCCCAATCCCCGCATAGCGCGCGCCGCCTCGCCCCCGCCTTCACCGCCCTGCTCCTGGCCGCCGGCGTCAGCCTGCTGACGGCCTGCGGCAAGGAGCCGGCCCCGGTCGCCGCCGCCCCCACCGACCCCAATCTGGTGACCGCGCCGGAAGCCCTGCAGGCCCAGCTGAAGCTGGCGCCGGTGGGCAGCGTGCCGGTCAGCGAGACTCTGCGCGTGGCCGGCCGCCTGGACTTCGACGAGCAGCGCATCGCCCGCATCGGCGCCACCGTCACCGGCCGCGTCACCCAGATCAGCGGCCAGCTCGGCCATGAGGTGAAGGCCGGCGAACCCCTGGCCATCATCAACTCCACCGTCCTCGGCGAAGCCCAGCTGACCTTCCTCAAGGCCAACGCCCGGGCCAGCCTGGAACGGAACAACGTGGAGCGGGCCCAGCACCTCTTCGCCGCCGACGTCATCGGCAAGGCCGAACTGCAGCGCCGGGAAAGCGAA
Organism: Azospira sp. MPR-LB4; assembly: GCF_058809525.1. Classification (NCBI taxonomy): domain Bacteria; kingdom Pseudomonadati; phylum Pseudomonadota; class Betaproteobacteria; order Rhodocyclales; family Rhodocyclaceae; genus Azospira; species Azospira sp. MPR-LB4. The sequence goes on along the minus strand of NZ_CM179521.1, from coordinate 2,422,039 downwards.
GCCGCCGTGACCCAGGCCGAACGCCAGGCGGCGGAAGACCAGCTGCGGGTGCTGGGCATGGCGCCCCGGGACATCGCCTCCCTCGCCAGCCGCGGCACCATCAACTCCCTCACCCCGGTGGTGGCCAGCATTCCCGGCACCCTGGTGGAACGCAAGGTGACCCAGGGCCAGGTGGTGGAACCGGCCGACGCCCTGTTCACCGTGGCCGACCTTTCCCGCCTGTGGGCCGTGGCCGACGTGCCGGAACAGCAGGCCGCCCTGGTGCGCACCGGCCAGTCGGTGGAACTGGACATTCCCTCCCTGGCCGGCGAAAAGCTCACCGGCCGGCTGATCTACATCAGCGACACCCTCAACCCGGAAACCCGCACCGTTCTGGTGCGCACCGAAGTGGAAAACCCGGACCGCCGCCTCAAGCCGGCCATGCTGGCCACCATGCTCATCGCCGGCAAGGCCATGCCCAAGCTGGCCGTGCCCGCCGCCGCCGTGGTGCGGGAGGACAACAACGAGCACGTCTTCGTCCAGGTCGCTCCCGGCCAGTACCGCCTGACCCCGGTCATCCTCGGCGCCGAAGCCGGCGGCGTGCGGCCGGTGCAGTCCGGCCTCAAGGAAGGCGAAGTGGTGGTGGTGGAAGGCGCCTTCCACCTCAACAACGAACGCAAGCGCAAGGAGCTGGAGGGCAGCTGAGCCCCGGCTCCGGTTTTCACAGGCAGCATCGCCACAACGCAGTAAAGACGCCACTCTTCACATACATATGCTGGAGAGTGGCTTGCTGATTGCCTTTCCGGGCATCGAAGGAATGTCATGATCGAATCCCTGATTCGCGCCGCCCTCAAACAACGCCTGATCGTCGTCGTCATCGCCGTCGCCCTGCTGGTGTTCGGCCTCAACGCCGCGCGCAAGCTGTCGGTGGATGCCTTCCCCGACGTCACCAACATCCAGGTGCAGATCGCCACCGAGGCCCCCGGCCGCTCGCCGGAGGAGGTGGAGCGCTTCGCCACGGTGCCCCTGGAAATCGCCATGACCGGCCTGCCCGGCCTGACGGAGATGCGTTCCCTGAACAAGCCGGGCCTCTCCCTCATCACCCTGGTGTTCACCGACAGCACCAACGTCTACTTCGCCCGCCAGCTGGTCATGGAACGCCTGCTGGAAGTGGGTTCGCGCCTGCCCGAGGGCATCACCCCGGTACTCGGCCCCGTTTCCACCGGCCTCGGCGAGATCTACCAGTACACCTTGGAGCGGCCCGACGACGGCGAGCGGGCCCTGACCCCGGAGGAGCTGACCCAGCGCCGCGTCGCCCAGGACTGGGTGGTGCGCCCCCTGCTGCGCTCCATTTCCGGCGTCGCCGAAATCAACTCCCAGGGTGGCTTCGTCAAGCAGTACCAGGTGCTGGTGAACCCGGACAAGCTGCGCCACTTCAAGCTCACCGTGGCCGACGTGTACCAGGCCGTGGGCCGCAACAACGCCAACTCCGGCGGCGGCGTGCTGCCCCACTACGCCGAGCAGTACCTGATCCGCGGCGTGGGCCTGGTGCGGGACCTGGACGACATCCGCTCCATCGTGCTGAAGGAGCGGGACGGGGTGCCGGTGTACATCCGCGACGTGGCCACGGTGGACCTGGGCCACGCGGTGCGCGAGGGCGCCCTGGTGAAGAACGGCGTCACCGAATCCGTGGGCGGCGTGGTGATGATGCTGGCCGGCGGCAACGCCAAGCAGATCGTCGGCCGCATCCAGGAGCGGGTGAAGGAGATCAACGACAAGGACATGCTGCCCGGCGGCCTCAAGATCGTGCCCTACTACGACCGCTCCGAGCTGGTGGATGCGGCCCTGTGGACCGTGACCAAGGTGCTGATCGAAGGTGTCTTCCTGGTGGTGGTGGTGCTACTGCTGTTCCTCGGCGACCTGCGCTCCTCCATCATCGTCGTCGCCACCCTGGTGCTGACGCCCCTGCTCACCTTCATGGCCATGAACCAGATCAACCTCTCGGCCAACCTGATGTCCCTGGGGGGCCTGGCCATCGCCATCGGCCTCATGGTGGACGGCTCGGTGGTGGTGGTGGAGAACGCCTTCGCCTACCTGGGACGCAAGGCGGAGACGGGGGAATCGCGCATCCGCATCATCTTCAACGCGGTCAAGGAAGTGGCGACGCCGGTGATCTTCGGCGTCGGCATCATCATCCTGGTGTTCCTGCCCCTGATGACCCTGCAGGGCATGGAGGGCAAGATGTTCGCCCCCCTCGCCTACACCATCGCCATCGCCCTGGCTGTCTCCCTGGTGCTGTCCCTGACCCTGTCGCCGGTGCTCTGCTCTTACCTGCTGAAGGTGCCGCCGGGCCAGGGCGACCACGACACCCGGGCCATCGCCGCCATGAAGAAGCCCTACCTGAAGATGCTCAACTGGTCCCTGGCCAACGGCAGGAAGACGGTGACCCTGTGCGTCGGCGTCTTCGTCGCCACCCTGGCCATCCTGCCTTTCCTCGGCACCGCCTTCATCCCGGAGATGAAGGAAGGTTCCGTGGTGCCGGGCATCAACCGGGTGCCCAACATTTCCCTGGATGAATCCATCAAGATGGAAATGCAGGCCATGAAGCTGGTGATGGAAGTGCCGGGGGTCAAATCCGCCGTCTCCGGCGTCGGCCGCGGCGAATCCCCGGCCGACCCCCAGGGCCCCAACGAATCCACCCCCATCGTCAGCCTCAAGCCGCGCAGCGAGTGGCCCTCCGGCTGGAACCAGGACGACATCGCCGAGGCCATGCGCGACAAGCTGAAGGCCCTGCCCGGGGTGCAGATCGTCATGGCCCAGCCCATCTCCGACCGGGTGGACGAAATGGTCACCGGGGTCCGTTCCGATATCGCCGTGAAGGTTTTCGGCGACGATCTGGACACCCTGAAGAAAAAGGCCGAGGAAATCGCCAAGGTGGCCCAGTCCATCCAGGGCGCCCAGGACATGCGGGTGGAGCGCATCTCCGGCCAGCAGTACCTGATCATCGAGATCGACCGCCAGGCCATCGCCCGTCTCGGCCTCAACGCCGCCGACGTGCACGACGTGATCGAGACCGCCATCGGCGGCAAGGTGGCCACCGACGTCTATGAAGGCGAACGCCGCTTCTCCGCCACCGTGCGCCTGCCCAAGGAATTCCGCAACGACGTGGAGGCCATCCGCCACATCCTGGTCAGCGCCCCCGGCGGCGCCCAGGTGCCCCTGGAAGCCCTGGCGGAGATCCGCCTGGCCGACGGTCCGGCCCAGATCAGCCGGGAGACGGCCAAGCGCCGCATCGTGGTCGGCGTGAACGTGAAGGACCGGGACCTGGGCAGCTTCGTCGCCGAACTGCAGCAGAAGGTGGCAGAGAAGATCAAGCTGCCGGAAGGCTACTACCTGGAGTGGGGCGGCCAGTTCCAGAACATGGAGCGGGCCCTGGGGCACCTCACCATCATCATCCCCATCACCATCGGCGCCATCTTCTTCCTGCTGTTCCTGCTCTTCAATTCGCTGCGCATGGCCAGCCTCATCATCCTGGTGCTGCCCTTCGCCTCCATCGGCGGCATCATCGGCCTGGCGGTGACCGGCGAGTACCTCTCGGTGCCGGCCTCGGTGGGCTTCATCGCCCTGTGGGGCATCGCCGTGCTCAACGGGGTGGTGCTGGTATCCTATATCCGCAGCCTGCGCCAGGAAGGCGCCAGCCTTGACGAAGCGGTGACCAAGGGCGCCATCCTGCGCTTCCGCCCGGTGATGATGACGGCGACGGTGGCCATGCTCGGCCTCATTCCCTTCCTCTTCGCCACCGGCCCCGGTTCCGAAGTGCAGCGCCCCCTGGCCATCGTGGTCATCGGCGGCCTCATCACCTGCACCCTGCTGACCCTGGTGGTGTTGCCCACCCTCTACCGCTGGTTCGACGAAGAACCGGTGGAAGCCTAACTGTAAGGAGACGCACCGATGAAGGAAATCAAGGCCGTAGTGCGCCCCAACAAGCTGCCCGCCCTGCGCGAGGCCCTGCGGGACATCCCGGGCTTTCCCGGCATGACGGTGAGCAAGGCGGAGGGCTGCAGCGCGCCCTCCCGCCACGTGCCGCACAACATCAAGGAAGAGCTGACCGACTACACCCCCAAGGTGCGCATCGAGATCATCGCCGACGACGACCTGGCCACGGTGATCGTGGACCGCATCATCGCCGTCTCCCAGACCGGCCAGATCGGCGACGGCCTGGTGTGGGTGACGCCGGTGGACCGGGCCGCCTTCATCTTCAAGACCATGCCGGGCAAGGATTCCATCTGAACCCGGCGCCGGGTTGATTTGATCCAGCGCAAGGCAGATTTCACGATGCGGCAGGCATCATGGGGCGATGGAGGTAGTCGCCGATGCCGTTTCCCCCCCATCCCCCCTGGCCAGCTTTTCCCGAGACAGAGCAGTGCGCCGCCGGCCCCCGGCCCGGTGCACCGTCCCGGGCTGCCTGGCTGGAGCGCCTGAGCCGGGCCGAGTTTCTGGCCCAGGCCGGGCTGGAGGAGATTTACCCCTACCTCACCGAAACCGCCGCCCGGCTGCTCGGCGTGGACCGGGTCGGCATCTGGCTGTTCGACGACAGCCAGTGCACCATCCGCTGCGCCGATCTCTTTGAACGGGCCGGCGGCAGCCACAGCAGCGGCCAGCGCCTACAGGAAGCCGACTGCCCGGCCTACTTCGCCGCCCTGGAAAGCGGCGAGCCCATCGTCGCCGACGACGCCCTGCACCACCCGGCCACCCGGGACCTCAACGACGCCTACCTGACGCCCCATGGCATCGGCGCCCTGCTCGACTACCCGGTGCGCCAGCAAGGGCGCCTGGCCGGCGTTCTCTGCCACGAGCAGGCGGGGCCGGCCCGGCCCTGGAACGAGGAACAGCGCCTGCTGGGCGTGGCCCTGGCCAACCTGGTGAGCCTGGCCCTGGAGCACGCGGCCCTGCGCCAGAGCCAGGCCCAGTTGCACTCCCTGGAGGAGCGCTACCTGCGCCTGCTGGAGTTCTGTCCCACGGGCATCATCCATTACGACACCGAGCTGCACATCACCTACAGCAACCAGCAGTTCGCCAACATCATCGGCGTCCCCCTGGAGCGGCTGCAGGACCTGGACATGGCCAAGCTGCAGGACCAGCGCCCCCTGCCGGCCCTGGCGGCAGTGCTGGAGGGCCGCACCGGGCGCTTCGAGGGCGAATACCGCGCCAGCCTCAGCGGGCGCCAGCTGTGGGTTTCCCTGGTGGCGGCGCCGGTGCTGGACCAAGGTGGCCAGCTGCTGGGGGGCATCGCCATCGTCGAGGACGCCACCGAGCGCAAGCGCGCCGAACTGCAACTGCGCCAGCTCTCCCGGGCGGTGGAGCAGAGCCCGGCCACCATCGTCATCACCGACACCAACGGCGTCATCGAGTACGTCAATCCCAAGTTCACCCGCACCACCGGCTACAGCGCCGAGGAGGCGGTGGGCCTCAAGCCCAGCGTGCTCAAATCCGGCGAGACGCCCCTGGAGGTGTACCAGGAGCTGTGGTCCACCATCGCCAGCGGCGGCCAGTGGGAAGGGGTGTTCCACAACCGGCGGCGCAACGGCGAGCTGTACTGGGAACACGCCACCATCTCTCCCATCACCGACGACAACCAGCGCATCACCCATTTCGTCGCGGTGAAGGAGGACATCACGGAAAAGCGCCGGCAGGAGGACCGCATCCACCAGCTGGCCTATTTCGACGAACTCACCGGCCTGCCCAACCGCACCCTGCTGCACGACCGGGTCAGCCAGTGCCTGGCCGCCGCCGAGCGGGAACAGGAGACCCTGGCCCTGCTTTTCATCGACCTGGACAATTTCAAGACGGTGAACGATTCCCTCGGCCACTTCACCGGCGACCGCCTGCTGCAGTCCGTGGCCCAGCGCCTCAAGGGCTGCGTGAGGGATTCGGACACGGTATCGCGCCTGGGCGGCGACGAATTCGTGGTGGTGCTGGCCGACGCCCAGCTGGACGGGGCCTCCCAGGTGGCGCGCAAAATCATCGACCGGGTGGGCCAGCCCTTCGTCATCGACGGCCACCAGCTCACCGTCACCCCCTCCATCGGCATCAGCCTCTTTCCCCACGACGCCCGGGACTTCCAGAGCCTGCTGAAGAACGCCGACACGGCCATGTACCAGGCCAAGGAATCGGGGCGCAACGCCTACCAGTTCTTCACCGCCGAAATGAACGTGCTGGCCTTCGAGCGCCTGGTGCTGGAGAACGCCCTGCGCCAGGCGGTGGAGCGGCAGGAATTCGTGCTGCACTACCAGCCCCAGGTGGACATGGGCAGCGGCCGGGTCATCGGCGCCGAGGCCCTGGTGCGCTGGCTGCACCCGGAGCTGGGCATGGTACCGCCGGCCCGTTTCATTCCCGTGGCCGAGGATTCGGGCCTCATCGGCGCCATCGGCGACTGGGTGCTGTACGAGGCCTGCCGTCAGAACCGGGCCTGGCAGGAGGCCGGCCTGCCGGCCATCCCCGTGGCGGTGAACCTCTCGGCGGTGCAGCTGCGCCAGAGCGAGCTGCACGAGAGCGTGGCCGAGCTGCTGCGCCGCACCGGCCTGGAATCGCGCTATCTGGAGCTGGAACTGACGGAACGCACGGTGATGGAGGATGCGGAAGCCACGGTGCGCTGCCTGCGCCGCTTGGACGAAATGGGGGTGATGCTGTCCATCGACGACTTCGGCACCGGCTATTCCAGCCTCTCCTACCTGAAGCGTTTTCCCATTGACAAGCTGAAGATCGACCAGAGTTTCGTCCGCGACATCGTTGCCGATGCGGACGACCAGGCCATCGCCGTGGCCATCATCAGCATGGGCCACAGCCTGCGCCTGCGGGTCATCGCCGAGGGAGTGGAAACCGCGGAGCAGCTGGAGATCCTGCACCGCCACGGCTGCGACGAGGCCCAGGGCTTTCACTTCGGCCGCCCCATGCCGGCGGACGAGTTCGCCGCCTACCTGGCCAGGCGCAACGCCTGATCAGCGAGTGACGAAAGTGGGCTTGAAGCCCAGGGCCAGTCGGATGCGCTCGGCCACCTTGTCCGCCTCCATGCGGTCCCGGTAGGGGCCGACGTGGATGCGGTGCATGCCGCCCTTGCTCTGTATCTGGATGGCGTCGGTGAGCCAGTCCAGTTCCCGGGCCAGCTTGGCCTTCAGGCTTTCCGCATTGTCCTGGCTGGAGAAGGCGCCAAGCTGCAGGAAGACATTGCCGACGCCGGCGGCGGCAGCCGGGGCGGGTGCCGCCGCCAGCACGGCGGCCGGCTCGTCCTGGGCCTGGGCCGCCATGGCCATTTCGGCGATGGGGTCCCGCTCCTCCCGCGCCGGCGCCGGGCGGGCTTCCTGGCGTGCCGTCTGGCGCTTGATGGCGGCCACTTCCAGGGCCGGCGCAGCGGCATAGGTGGCGCCGGGTTCGAGGACGATGGATTCCACTTCCACCGCGGTGCTGCCGTTGGCCACGTAGCCGAGGCGGTAGGCGGCGGTGAAGGAGAGGTCGATCACCCGGTCGGCATGGAAGGGGCCCCGGTCGGTGATGCGCACGATGACCGACTTGCCGGTGGCCACGTTGGTGACCCGGGCATAGGAGGGAATGGCCAGGGTCGGGTGGGCCGCCGTCATGGCGAACATGTCGTAGGGCTCGCCGATGGAGGTCTTCTGGCCGTGGAATTTCTTGCCATACCAGCTGCCGATGCCGCGCACCTTGTAGGGCTGGAGCCGGGTCATGGGCACGTATTCCTTGCCCAGCACCACGTAGGGCCTGTTGGCGAAGCGGTGCAAGGGCTCCCAGCGGGGCTCGGCATCGGGAATGTCGTCGATGTTCTCGGGAATTTCCTCGGGCAGGCCGTCGTCCTTGTAGAAGCCGCCGCCCCGGCGGGCCAGGGGATTGGGCTTCATGCCGCTCTTGGCCGGCGGCCGGGCACCGGCCTCCGGCGCCCGCTCGAGGCGCGGCGCTGGGCCGCCGCAGGCCGCCAGCAGGGTCAGCAGGAAGGCGCCGCACAGGCCCGGCAGGAGAGAACGCTTCATTTCTTCACCAGCATGCGATGGGTGTGGATGCTCATCAGGATACCGAGGCCGAGGAACAGGGTCACCAGGGCCGTGCCGCCGTAGCTGACGAAGGGCAGGGGCACCCCCACCACCGGCAGGATGCCGCTCACCATGCCCATGTTGACGAAGGCGTAGGTGAAGAAATTGAGGGAGATGGCGCCGGCCAGGAGACGCGACGACAGGGTCGGGGCGTTGGCGGCGATCATCATGCAGCGGCCGATGAGCAGCAGGTAGAGGAGCAGCAGTACCAGGTTGCCGATCAGGCCCCATTCCTCGGAGAAGACCGCGAAAATGAAGTCGGTGTGCTTTTCCGGGATGAACTCCAGGTGGGTCTGGGTGCCGTTGAGCCAGCCCTTGCCGATGATGCCGCCGGAGCCGATGGCGATGGTGGACTGGATGATGTGGTAGCCCGTGCCCAAAGGATCGGAGGTGGGGTCGATGAGGGTCAGGATGCGCTTGCGCTGGTAGTCGTGCAGCATGGTCCAGGCGAAGGGCGCAGCGGCGGCGCCGGCGGCGATGAGGCCGACGATGACCTTCCACGACAGGCCGGCGAAGAAGATGACGTAGAAGCCGGCGGCCAGCACCAGGATGGCAGTGCCCAGGTCCGGCTGCTTGATGATGAAGGCCACCGGCACCAGCAGCAGCATGGAGGCCGTGGCGTAGTGGCGCCAGCGCAGGGCCGCCTCGTGCTTGTGGAAGTACCAGGCCAGCATCAGGGGCATGGCGATCTTCATGATCTCGGAGGGCTGGATGCGGGTGACGCCGACATGCAGCCAGCGTCGGGCCCCGTTCACCTTGATGCCGAACAGCCACACCGCCAGCAGCAGGATCACCCCCAGCACGTAGAGGGGCACGGCGAAGCGCAGCAGCTTCTGGGGCGGCACCTGGGCCACCATCCACATCACGGAAAAGGCGATCAGCAGGTTCACCGCCTGGGGCCCCATGCGGCTCAGGCCGATGTAGGTGGCGGAATAGACGGTGGCGGTGCCGATGCCCAGGATCACCAGGGCAATGGTCAGCAGGGGGCCGTCCAGGTGCTCGATGGCCTTGTACCAGTAGCGCCTAATGGCCTCCATCGTCGCCCTCCTCGTCCTCGTTGGCCGGGCCCTTGGGCACCTTGCCGAGGATGTAGTAGTCCAGCACCATGCGCGCGATGGGGGCGGCAGCGGCGGCGCCGAAACCGCCGTTCTCCACGATCACCGCCAGGGCGATCTTGGGCTGCTCCGCCGGGGCGTAGGCTATGAACAGGGAGTGGTCGCGCAGGTGGTGCTTGGTGGCGCCCTCCACGTACTTCTCGCCCTTCAGGCTGAACACCTGGGCGGTACCGGTCTTGCCGGCGGATTCGTAGCCGGCGCCGGCGAAGGCCCGGGCCCCGGTACCGGCCTTGTTCACGCCGACCATGGCGTTCTTGATCACCGCCAGGTGTTCCGGCTTGAGCTTGAGGTCGCGGATGGGCTGGGGCTCCACCATGGTCTTCTCGCCGCTGCGGCTGTTGGTGATGTACTTCACCAGATGGGGCCGGTACATGACCCCGTCGTTGGCGATGGTGGCCACCGCCTGGGCCAGCTGGATCGGCGTGTAGGCGTTGTAGCCCTGGCCGATGCCGATGGAGATGGTTTCGCCGGCATACCACTTCTGGTGCTCCGGCTTCTTGAAGCGGCGCTTCTTCCAGGCCTGGGAGGGCAGCACACCCTCGCTCTCGCCCTGGATGTCCACCCCGGTGCGCTGGCCCAGGCCCAGCTGGCCCATGAAGGCGGCGATGTTGTCGATGCCCATGTCGTTGGCCAGGATGTAGTAGTACGTATCGCAGGACTCGACGATGGACTTGTACATGTCCACCATGCCGTGGCCGCCCTTCTTGTCGTCCCGGAACTGGTGGCCGCCGAAGTTGAAATAGCCCGGATCGGCGATGGCCTGGGAGGGGGTGCGCTTGCCCTGGACCAGGGCCGCCAGGGCCATGAAGGGCTTGAAGGTGGAGCCGGGCGGATAGGCCGAGTAGATGGCCCGGTTGAGCAGGGGCTTGTCCGGGTCGGTGTTGAGGCCGTCCCAGTCGTCGCCGCGGATGCCGTCCACGAACAGGTTGGGGTCGTAGGTGGGCTTGGAGACCAGGGCCAGGATGCCGCCGGTGGACGGTTCGATGGCCACCAGGGCACCGCGGCGGCTGCCGAAGGCCTGCTCGGTGATCTCCTGCAGCTTGGAGTCCAGGGTCAAGGACAGGTTGTTGCCGGACACCGGCGCCGTGCGCGACAGCACCCGCACCGCCCGGCCACCCGCATCCACTTCCACTTCCTCGTAGCCCGTCTCGCCATGCAGCTGGAACTCGTAGTTCTGCTCCAGGCCGGCCTTGCCGATGTGCTCGGTGCCCTTGTAGTTGGGCGTCTGCTCGGCGTTGTCGATGGTCTCCAGATCCTTGTCGTTGATCCGGCCCATGTAGCCCAGAGCATGGGAAGCCACGTCCCCCAGGGGATACTGGCGGAACAGCCGGGCCTTCACCTCGACGCCGGGGAAACGGTAACGGTTGGCGGCAAAGCGGGCCACCTCGTCGTCGGAAAGGCGGGTGCGGATGGGGATGGACTCGAAGTTCTTCGACTCCTCCATCAGTTTCTTGAAGCGCTTCCTGTCCTTGGGCGTGATAGGGATCAGGGTGCCGATCTGCTCGATCACCGTCTCCAGGTCTTCCTGCAGGCGGGAGGGGGTGATTTCCAGGGTGAAGGCGGAATAGTTGCGGGCCATCACCACCCCGTTGCGGTCCACGATCAGGCCCCGGTTGGGGATGATGGGCACCAGGGAAATGCGGTTCTCTTCGGCCCGGGTGGAGTAGTAGTCGTGCTTCACCACCTGCAGCCAGAAGAAACGGGCGAAGAGGATGACGAAGCACAGCAGCACCATGCCGGCGGCGAAGCCGAGGCGGAAGCGGAACTGCTCCTGTTCCCGGTCCGAACTGCTGAGGTCGGTATAGCGCATGGCCTGCTGCTTAGATGGGGCGGTTCTCGTCCCGCTCCACGGGCTGGTACTGGGGCAGGAGCAGGACGTAGGTGGCGGGAACCCAGAGCAGGGCCGCCACCAGGGGGCCGATCAGGTAGCCGAAGCCGGGGAAGGCAGCGCCGGTGGCCATGCGGGCGGCAAGCTGCAGGACCTGCACCATGAACAACAGGGGAAAGACCTGCAGCGCCTGCTGCAGCAGGGGAAACCACAGGATGCGGCGGGACAGGCTGGAGGCGATGTAGCTCATCAGCACGTAGGCCAGGGCGTGCTGGCCCATGAGGCTGCCGTCCGCCACGTCCATGGCCAGGCCCAGGATGAAGGACCAGCCCATGCTCACCTTGCGGAATTCGCGCACGCTCCAGAAGCACAACACCAGGGCCACCCAGTCGGGCACCCCGGGCCAGTGGGCGGTGGGCATCAGATTGAGCAGCAGGGCGAGCACCAGGGTCAGGGTGATGAACCAGGGACGGACCGGCAGCAGGATGCGGGAGGAGGTAAAGGTCGGCTGCATGGCTTAGTTCCCGACGCTGCGCTTGATGCGGCGCACCTTGGAGGAGGCAGGCTTGTCACCTTCGGCCGGGGTGGCGGAGGCCTCGGCCGGCCGGGGCGGCAGGGCCTCCCGCGGGTTGAGGATCATCACTTCGCCGAAATGCTCGACCCCGGCCACCGGGACGCAGATGATGCGGGCGAAGGAGTAGGTGGTGTCCCGCTCCATGTGCACCACCTTGGCCACCGGGAAGCCGGCGGGGAAGATGCCGTCCAGGCCCGAGGTCACCAGCACGTCGCCGTTCTGCACGTCGGCGTTGGCCGGCATGTAGCGCAGCTCCAGCTGGCCGTTGCCGAGGCCGAAGACGACGGAGCGCAGGCCGCTGCGCACCACCTGCACGGGCACGGCCTGGTCCTTGTCGGTGATCAGGGTGATTTCGGAAAGCAGGGGATAGACCCGGGTCACCTGGCCGATGACGCCCAGGTGGTCCACCACCGGCTGGCCGGCCAGCACGTTGTCCTGCATGCCCTTGTCCACGATGACGCGGCGGGAGAAGGGGTCCCGGGCGGCATAGAGGATCTGGGCCAGCTGGCCGCCGGTGGGCAGGCGTTCCTTGACCCCCAGCAGTTCGCGCAGGTGGCGGTTTTCCGCCTCCAGGTGCTGGTGCCGCTGCAGGATGGTGGCCGCCTCCAGCTGGGTGTGCTTGAGCTGGTCGTTTTCCTTCTGCAGGGAAATCAGGCTGGCGAAGTATTCGTCCACCTGGGAGAAGCCCTTGGAGGGCGCATGGGCCAGCATCTGCAGGGGGGTGGTGAACACCGCCACGCCCTGGCGCACCCATTCCAGGTAATGGAACTTGTGGTCCAGCACCATCAGGGAGATGGAGAGGCCCAGATAGAGGGAGAGCAGGGCCAGGGGAGCCGGGCCGCGCTTGAAGAATGGCGGTGGAGAGTGGTCGATGCCGGCCACGTCAGACTTTCCGGGGAGTTACATGACCGCGCCGCGAAGGCTGCGGAAAAAACCAAGCCCCGGCACTGGCCGGGGCGGTGGTGGGAAGGGAGGAGAGCGGGGTGTCGGGGATCGGCTGGCGTTCCCGTTCCATGCTCATCCTCACCCGGTACGGCCTTACTCGGAGGCGAAGATGCTGCCGAGCTTGTCCATCTTTTCCAGCGCCATGCCGGAGCCGCGCACCACGCAGGTCAGCGGGTCCTCGGCGACGATCACGGGCAGGCCGGTCTCTTCCATCAGCAGACGGTCCAGGTCCCGCAGCAGAGCGCCGCCGCCGGTCAGGACCATGCCCTTCTCGGCGATGTCCGCGCCCAGTTCGGGCGGGGTCTGTTCCAGGGCGCTCTTCACGGCGGAGACGATCTGGTTCAGGGGATCGGTCAGGGCTTCCAGGATTTCGTTGGAGGAAATGGTGAAGCTGCGGGGAATGCCCTCGGCCAGGTTGCGGCCCTTCACTTCCATTTCCTTCACTTCGGAACCGGGGAAGGCGGAGCCGATTTCCTTCTTGATGTTCTCGGCGGTGGTCTCGCCGATCAGCATGCCGTAGTTGCGGCGGATGTAGTTGATGATGGCTTCGTCGAACTTGTCGCCGCCCACCCGCACGGAACCGGCATAGACCATGCCGCCCAGGGAGATGACGCCCACTTCGGTGGTGCCGCCGCCGATGTCCACCACCATGGAGCCGGTGGCGTCGGCCACGGGCAGGCCGGCACCGATGGCCGCGGCCATGGGCTCCTCGATCAGGTACACCTGGGAGGCGCCGGCGCCGATGGCGGATTCGCGGATGGCGCGACGTTCCACCTGGGTGGAGCCGCAGGGCACGCAGATGATGATGCGCGGCGAGGGGGAGAACATGCGGGAATCGTGGACCTTCTTGATGAACTGCTTGAGCATCTGCTCGGTCACGGTAAAGTCCGCGATCACGCCGTCCTTCATGGGGCGGATGGCGGTGATGGAGCCGGGGGTCTTGCCGAGCATCTGCTTGGCTTCCTTGCCGACTGCCTGAATGGTTTTCTTGGCGTTGGGTCCGCCTTCGAGGCGGATGGCGACCACAGAGGGTTCGTCGAGAACGATGCCCTGACCGCGCACGTAGATCAGCGTGTTGGCGGTGCCCAGGTCGATGGCCAGGTCGTTGGAGAAGTAGCTGCGGAGAAAGCCGAACATGGGGTATTGAATCCGTAAAACAGCGGGGAGAAGGGGATTTATGATACCTTATATCGCTTTGCAGCATAAGTTTTTGCCTAGAATTTAATCACCCGGCGCTTCGCCGGCTTTCACCCCCAGCCAGCCCATGTCCCTTACTCCCGATCAGGTCCGGCGCATCGCCCATCTTGCCCGCATCGAAACCTCCGAAGCGGAAGTCCAGACCACCCTCGAGCACCTCAACGGCATTTTCTCCCTGATCGAGGAAATGCAGGCCGTGAACACCCAGGGGGTCGAGCCCATGGCCCACGCCCAGGACCTGGCCCAGCGCCTGCGGGACGATGTGGTCAGCGAAAGCGACCGTCGCGCCGCCTTCCAGGCCGTGGCGCCGGAAACCGAAGCCGGGCTCTACCTGGTGCCCAAGGTCATCGAATAGGCGGGAGCGCTGCCGCGCCCTTGCTTCGCGCCCTCCCCTGCCCCCGACTCGCTCCCTACCGACCATGCTCAATTCCAGCCTTAAAGAACTCGCCCAGGCCCTGGCCGGCAAGAAGATCTCCAGCGTCGAGCTGACCCAGCTGTATCTGGACCGCATCAACCGGCTCAACCCGGCCATCAACGCCTACGTCTCCACCCAGCCGGAGCGCTCCCTGGCCCAGGCCAAGGCGGCCGACGCCCGCCTCGCCGCCGGCGACGCCGGCCCCCTGACCGGCATCCCCCTGGCCCAGAAGGACATCTTCTGCGCCGAGGGCTGGCTCACCACCTGCGGCTCCAAGATGCTGGCCAACTTCGTCAGCCCCTACGACGCCACGGTGATCCAGAAATTCGACGCCGCCGGCGCCGTGAATCTGGGCAAGACCAATATGGACGAGTTCGCCATGGGCTCCTCCAACGAAACCTCCTTCTTCGGCCCGGTGAAGAACCCCTGGGACCAGAGCCGCGTTCCCGGCGGCTCCTCCGGCGGTTCCGCCGCTGCCGTGGCGGCCCGCCTGGCCCCCGCCGCCACCGGCACCGATACCGGCGGCTCCATCCGCCAGCCCGCCGCCCTGTGCAACCTCACCGGCCTGAAACCCACCTACGGCGTGGTTTCCCGCTGGGGCATGATCGCTTTCGCCTCCTCCCTCGACCAGGCCGGCCCCATGGCCCGCTCCGCCGAGGACTGCGGCCTGCTGCTCAACGCCATGGCAGGCTTCGACCCCAAGGATTCCACCAGCCTGGAACGTCCGGTGGAGGACTACACCCGGGAGCTGAACGCCCCCGCCTCCGCCAAGCCCCTGGCCGGCCTCAAGGTCGGCCTGCCCAAGGAATTCTTCGGCGAAGGCTGCGACGCCGCCGTGATGGCCGCCATCCAGGCCGCCATCGAGCAGTACAAGGCCCTCGGCGCCGAGATGGTGGAAGTGAGCCTGCCCAACATGAAGCTGTCGGTGCCGGCCTACTACGTCATCGCCCCGGCCGAAGCCAGCTCCAACCTGTCCCGCTTCGACGGCGTGCGCTACGGCTATCGCGCCTCCGAGTACGACAGCCTGGACGACATGTACGCCAAGAGCCGGGCCCAGGGTTTCGGCGCCGAGGTGAAACGCCGCATCCTGATCGGCACCTACGTGCTCTCCCACGGCTACTACGACGCCTACTACCTGCAGGCCCAGCGCATCCGCCGGCTCATTGCCGAGGATTTCGTCGCCGCCTTCAAGCAGTGCGATGTGATCCTGGGGCCCACCAGCCCCTCCACCGCCTTCAAGCTCGGCGACAAGGCCGGCGACCCGGTGCAGATGTACCTTTCCGACATTTACACCATCGCCGTGAACCTGGCCGGCCTGCCCGGCATGTCCCTGCCCTGCGGCTTTGCCGAGGGCCTGCCGGTGGGTCTGCAGCTGATCGGCAACTACTTCGACGAAGCCCGCCTGCTCAACGTCGCCCACCGCTACCAGCAGGTCACCGACTGGCACGGGCGCGCGCCCGCCGGCCTGGAGTAAGGCGGATGGGGCTGCCTGGTCGCCGCGGCGCATGGGTACTGGTTCTTGGCGGCATCATCGCCACGATCCTTGCCGGATGCGCCACGCCGCCCCCCCCTGCCGAGCCTCTGCCGGACAACGTGGCCAGCGAACCGCCGCCGGCGGACAAGTACGATTTCAGCCGGCCCCTTAAGCACCTCAACGGCCGCAACCTGAAGCCCATTCCCACCCGGCCCCTCAACGTCGCCGGCAACTGCGCCTTCCGCGATCCCACCGGCTACCGGGGCAACATCCAGCTGCAGGTGAAGGAAGCCGAAGTGAAACGCTTCACCGCCAAGGTGGATGTGCCGAAGAAGGGCTCCTGCCAGTTCGCCCTGAAGGACTTCCGCCAGGTGGAAACCCTGCCCCAGGTGCGCCTGGCCGCCGCCGACGGCTGCTCGGTGCGCATGTGGGAGCAGGACAAGAAAGTGACGGTGGCCTTCAACGGCTGCCAGGCCCAATGCAGCGGTGAGGCCGTGGATTACCTGTGGCCCATCCAGCTGGAACGCCGCAGCTGTTTTTAACGCTTGAATTTTTGCTTTCGAGAACGACATGAGCGCACGCAACTGGGAAGTGGTCATCGGCATCGAGACCCACGCACAGCTCTCCACCCAATCCAAGATTTTCTCAGGCTCCTCCACCGCCTTCGGCGCCCAGCCCAACGTCCAGGCCAGCGCCGTGGACCTGGCCCTGCCCGGCGTGCTGCCGGTGCTGAACCGGGGCGCCGTGGAATGCGCCATCAAGTTCGGCCTCTCCATCGGCGCCGAGGTGGCGGCAAAGTCCGTCTTCGCCCGCAAGAACTACTTCTACCCGGACCTGCCCAAGGGCTACCAGATCAGCCAGTTCGAGCTGCCGGTGGTGGTGGGCGGCGGTGTGCGCATCCAGGTCGGCCAGGGTGACAAGGCTTACGAGAAGGTGGTGCGCCTGACCCGGGCCCACCTGGAAGAGGATGCCGGCAAGTCCCTGCACGAGGACTTCCACGGCAAGTCCGGCATCGACCTCAACCGGGCCGGCACCCCCCTGCTGGAGATCGTCACCGAGCCCGACATGTGCTCCTCCGCCGAGGCCGTGGCCTACGCCAAGGCCCTGCACGCCCTGGTGCGCTGGATCGGCATCTGCGACGGCAACATGCAGGAAGGCTCCTTCCGCTGCGACGCCAACGTCTCCGTGCGCCGCCCCGGCGAGCCCCTGGGCACCCGTCGCGAAATCAAGAACCTCAACTCCTTCCGCTTCCTGCAGCAGGCCATCGACTACGAAATCCAGTGGCAGATCGACACCCTGGAAGACGGCGGCAAGATCCAGCAGGCCACCGTGCTGTTCGACCCGGATTCCGGCGAGACCCGGGTCATGCGCACCAAGGAAGACGCCCACGACTACCGCTACTTCCCCGATCCCGACCTGCTGCCCCTGGTCATCTCCCGGGAGTGGGTGGAGCGCACCAAGGCCACCCTGCCGGAGCTGCCCGAGGCCAAGCGCCAGCGCTTCATGGAGCAGCTGGGCCTCTCCGCCTACGACGCCACCGCCCTCACCGCTTCCCTCGAAGTGGCCGACTACTTCGACGCCGTGGTGACCGCCGCCGGTGCGGCCAACGCCAAGAGCGCCGCCAACTGGGTCATGGGCGAACTGTCCGCCCGCCTCAACAAGGAGGACAAGGACATCGCCGCCTCCCCGGTGAGCGCCGCCCAGCTGGCCGGCCTCATCGCCCGCATCGCCGACAACACCATCTCCAACAACATCGCCAAGAAGGTGTTCGAGGCCCTGTGGAACGGCGACGGCGCCAGCGCCGACGAAGTGATCGAGAAGCAGGGCCTGAAGCAGATCACCGACACGGGCGCCATCGAGAAACTGGTGGACGAGGTGCTGGCTGCCAACGCCGCCAACGTGGCCGAGTACAAGGCCGGCAAGGAAAAGGCCTTCAACGCCCTGGTGGGCCAGGTGATGAAGGCGGCCAAGGGCAAGGCCAATCCCCAGCAGGTGAACGACCTGCTCAAGGCCAAGCTGGGCGGCTGATTGCCAAACCTTGGCCAGACTCCTGAAAAGGGCAGCAGCAGCTGCCCTTTTTCTTTGCCGGCCCCGCTTTTTCCCGGATTTGATTCACCTCTTTCCGGAACGGGGGGCGCTTCATTACCATGGCCGCCATGAGCCGCTACCAGACCCTCGCCCTGCAAACGGAAAAGCTGATCAGCGACGGCCTGCTGCGGGCTGGCGACCGGCTGCCCTCGGTGCGCCAGGCCTGCCGCATCCACGACGTCAGTCCGGTGACGGTGTTGCAGGCCTACTATCTGCTCGAAGGCCGGGGGCTGATCGAGGCCCGGCCCAAGTCCGGCTACTTCGTCCGGGCCCGGCTGGGCCAGGCCCTGCCCGAGCCGGAAATGACCCGGCCCCAGGGCCAATCCACCGCCCTCGATGTCAGCGACTTCATTTTCGAGATTCTGGAAAGCGTCAAGAATCCGGCGGTGGTGCCCTTCGGCTCCAGCTTCGCCAGCCCGGAGCTGTACCCCCTGGACAAGCTGGGCCGCTGCCTCGCCGCCGCGGCCCGCCACCTGGACCCGCGGGCCACGGTCACCGACCTGCCGCCGGGCAACGAGGAACTGCGCCGCCAGATCGCCCTGCGCTACCTCTCCCGGGGCGCCAACGTCTCGCCCCAGGAAATCGTCGTCACCTCCGGCGCCATGGAAGGCCTCAACCTCTGCCTGCAGGCAGTGACCCGGCCCGGGGACCTGGTGGCCATCGAATCCCCCACCTTCTACGCCAATCTCCAGGCCATCGAGCGCCTCGGCCTGAAGGTCATCGAAATCCCCACCCACCCCCGGGAAGGCATCAGCCTGGCAGCCCTGGAGGATGCCCTGCGGCAGCATCCGATCAAGGCCTGCCTGTGCATGCTGAACTTCTCCAACCCCATCACCGGCAGCCTCAGCGACGCCCGCAAAGCCGAGCTGGTGGCCCTGCTGGCCCGCTACCAGGTGCCCCTGATCGAGGACGACGTCTACGCCGAACTGTACTTCGGCGACCAGGCGCCGGCCCACGCCAAGGCCGAGGACCGGCACGGCCTGGTGCTGCACGTCTCCTCCTTCTCCAAGTCCCTGGCGCCGGGTTACCGCATCGGCTGGGTGGCCGGCGGACGCTTCACCCAGAAGATCCAGCGCCTCAAGCTGACCACCAGCCTGGCCACCACGGTGCCGGTACAGATCGCCCTGGCCGAATACCTCAAGCACGGCGGCTACGACAACCACCTGCGCCGCCTGCGCCGCACTTTCTCCCTGCAGGAGATCGCCATGGTCGGCGCGGTGGAGCGGCACTTCCCCGCCGGCACCCGGCTGGCCCGGCCCAGCGGCGGCTACTTCCTCTGGGTGGAGTTGCCCCCGGGCGTGGACACCCTGGCGCTGCACCGGCTGGCCCTGGACCAGGGCATCAGCATCGCCCCCGGCCCCATCTTCTCCGCCAAGCGGGAATACGGCCACTGCCTGCGCCTCAACTACGGCCACCCGTGGACGCCGGCGACGGAAAAGGCCATCGCCGTCCTTGGCCAGATCATCGACAGCCTGCTGCCTCGCTAAGGGCACAGAAGCGGGGCGCGGCCCCGCCGCACTTTTCCCCCTCCCGATTTTCCCCTCCCGCCGAATCCTCATAAAGGACGCTTGCCGGGTCCAAGACGGGGCGTTCGTCGCGACGGCACGGGCAGCTGCCGCTGCCCCACCTCAAAAAAAAGGGGAACGACCCGAAGGCCGTTCCCCGCAGTGCTGCTGCCGTGTAACTCTTTGGCGGGTGCCGCCTACTTGCCTTTGCGGGCGCCGTTCTGTTCCAGATAGGTCTTGGCGCGCAGGCCGAGGTCAGCTGCCTTCACCTGGTACTGCCAGACTTGCTCGGCCCACAGGGTGGCCTGGTTCCAGTCCTTCTTCCTGGCGGCGTCTTCATGCTTGGCCTTGGCGTCCTTGATCTTGTTCAGTTGATCGACGGCGTCGTCCATCATGTTCACCACATCCGGGAAGTCCTTGTAATTCACGGAGGTGATGTAGCCGACCACCTGATCGATGACGGCCTGGGTATCGGCCACCTTCTTCAGCTGCTTCTTGTAGTCGTCTTCGCTGTAGATCGCCTTCTCGGCACCAGCGGTCTTGGTCGCCTTCCAGCCCTTCGGCTTGACCAGGAGGTAGCCCTGCATTTCCAGGTGCAGCGCGGAGCAGAACTCGGTGCAGTAGTAGGGATAGACGCCTTCCTTGTCGGCCTTCAGTTTCACCGTGACGGTCTTGCCCGGCTCGACGGAAGCGTGGACGTTGTAGGTGGAGACGGTGAAGCCGTGGGTCTCGTCCTGGGCCCGTTCCAGGTTGGTCAGGTGGATGGTGATTTCGTCGCCCACCTCGGCCTCGATGGTTTCCGGGGTGATGTGGGAGCGGATCAGGGTGCCGAAGACCTCGATCTTGTTGCCCTTTCTCACCGTCTTCTCTTCACCGGCCCGCACGGCACCGGCACTGGGCGCATCGGTGCGGCTGTTGGTGCCCACCTTGTAGCGCACGCCGGGCTTCAGCTTGGCGGCATCGATGGCGACGACGTAGTGGGGCTCACCCAGGGGGATGGGCATGTCGTACAGGAGCTGCATCTTGTCGTTGCTGATGTCGATCAGCTGGTGATTCTGCGGATGCAGGGGGCCCACCGGGGTGAAGCGGTCGATGGAGAGCTTGTTCATGGCCACCAGATAGCGGCCCTTGGGGTCCATGGAATCGCCTTCCATGGTCATCAGGTGGCCCACGTTGTAATGCACCGCGATCTTGTCCAGCACCCGGCCCTCGCAGTAGTCCCACTTGGCGATCTGGCTGTCCACATAGAGGGAGGTATAGGCGACGCACGACTTGGAGTCGTACTGGGTATGCAACGGGCCCAGGCCCACCTGCACGGTCTTGTGCAAGGTCTCTTTCATGCCCAGCACCGGGATGCCGTAGGCATCCTTGGCCTCGAAGTTGCCGGCCTTGATGGCGGCCTGGATCTTCTCCCAGGAATAGACGATGACGTGGGTGTCCAGCTTGCCGGAGACGGTGATGAATTTGCCATCCGGCGAAACCATGACGCCGTGGGGCGACTTGGGTTCGGGAATGAGGAAGAGGATGCCTTCCTTCACCGCCGTCTCGATGGAGAGCACGTTGTGGCCGTTGATCTTCTTGGCCATGCCCTTGGCCACCAGTTCGGCGGCCTTCTTCCAGTTCACCACGTGCATGTAGTCGGTGTCCTTGGCGGAACAGCCGGCTTCATAGGGCGGGCGGCCCTTCTCGATGCCGCCGACGTAGCGCTCGGAACAGAAGGAGTTGGTGAAGGACCAGCCGTCGGACGGCCCCTTGCCGGCGTCGGAGAGATCCTGGCTGTAGGGCGGCAGTTCGACGGAGAAGGAATCCTTGGTCTGGATGCGGCCTTCCTTGCGGTCGAACTTCCAGTAGGTGACGCCGCCCCGGTACTTCTCGTTGAACTCTTCCAGGGGCACGAACTTCTTGTTGTCCAGGGGGGCCGCGTACTGGGCCGCCTCGATGATGTACTCGGTATTGGGGGTGACGAAGGCGCCGCCGTGCTCGGAACGGAAAATGGGGTTGGCGACGATCTGCTTGGTCTCGAAGTCCCGCAGGTCGATCACCGCCAGGCGCGGATTGGCCTTGTCGTTGATGAAGAGGAACTGGCCGTCGTACTTGCCCTGGGTCTCGGACATGGCCGGGTGGTGGGTGTCGCCCCAGGTGATGTCGCGACCGTCGATCCTGCCCTGGGCCAGCACCGCCTTGGATTCCTCGTCGTAGCCGTAGCCCTGCCAGGGCTCGGGGGTGAACACGCCGATGTACTTGAGGATGCGCATGGAGGGAATGCCATACACGATCACCTGGCCGGACTGGCCGCCGGAGGAGAAGGCGACGAACTCGTCGCGCTTGCCCGTCGGCACATAGGTCTTGGCCGCCGCCAGCAGGTCCTGCTGGGACAGGTTGCGGCGCTTCATCACGTCCTGCAAGGACTCGGCCCCGGCGGCAGAGCCGGCCCACAGGGCGCCGATGCCCAGGGCTGCGGCGAGAAAGGCCGCAATGGGTTTTTGAGGTTTCATTGAACGCTCCCCTTTTGAAATATGGACCCGCCTCCCTGACGGAGGCGGACGCCACGGCAGCAAACGGGCTGCCATGACTGCCGCGTCAGTAAACCACCGGGACTCTCCGGGGAACGGGGGCAGAACACCGGATTTCCGATAGCTACAGATCGGCACCGATATCAAAACCGTAGCCGACCGCGGGGCACTTCAGGCCGAGCGACGCAGGGCATGGCGCAGCTCGCCGCCTTCCGGCACGACGCTGCAGGGACAGGGCGAGAAGTTTTCCATGCGGTCGATGCGGGGCAGGTGATTGACCCGCTGCACCACGCCCTGCTGGGCCAGCTTGCGCACGGCCCGGGAAAGATAGGCCGGGCTGCAGCCGATGCGTCGCGCCAGGATGGCCATGGGCAGGGGGCCCGCCGGCTCCGGCGGTGCCGGCGACAAATGGGCGCAGGTCTCGCCGCAACGCAGGTAGCAGACCAGCCGCTCGGCCACGGAGAAGGCCACGGTCTTTTCCCGCTCCTGTTCCAGGCGGGCGATGTCGGCGGCGATGCGGGCCGCCAGCCGGTGCCGGAACTCGGGCACGGTGGCCAGCCACAGGTCCAGCAGTTCCACATCCACGTGGACCACGGAGGAATAGGTGATGGCCCGCACCTGGTAGCCCGGCACTGTGGCCCCGGCATGGAGGCATTCCAGGCCGAACAGGTCGGATTCGGCGAGGATGCGCATGCAGCGCTCGTTGCCGTCCGCCGTGGTGATCAGCAGCTCCATGCGGCCATGCTGGATGTAGAACAGGCCCGGCCGGTCGTAGCCTTCCAGCACCAGGCGGCCGGGACCGTAGCGCCGCAGGCAGACATGACGGTCGGCCAGTCCCTGCTCCGTGTTGGCAATCAGACCTGGCAGCAGGTTGCGCATCGGCTCGCCTCCAATTCGTGACTAGGAGCCGCGGGCCAGTTTGCGCTGCAGGGTGCGGCGGTGCATCTTCAGGGACTTGGCCGCCGCGCTCTTGTTGCCCTTGTATTCCGCCAGGACCCGCTCCAGGAACTCCCGCTCCAGCTCCCTCAGGCTCTTGCCCGGCCCCCCCGGAGCAGCGGCCGGCAATGGGGCCCAGCTGAGGGACAGGGCATCCGGGACTTGCCCCGGGGCAACGGACTGCAGGGGAATCAGGCCCGGCAGGCGGGCTGCCATTTCCGCCATGTCCGCCATATCCCACTCCACACCGCTGGGCTGAACCAACAGGGCAACGACTTTCATCACCGGCTCCAAGAACTGTATGGGAGCCGAGTAGACCATTCCCCTGTCGGCAATAACAGCGTCAGAACTTCGCTAATTCGCTAGGAACAGTTGCCCCGGACGACAAAAAAGCCCCGGTGCCTGGGACAGGCGGACCGGGGCTGGCGGGAGTACGCGATTACAGGGAGAAAAAGCGGGCCACCGGCCGGCCGAAAAAGGCGGTGAGCAACAGCAGCAGGGGCGTCAGCAGGATGAAGGCCCGCAACAGCCAGGCGATGAAGGGGTGGGCCCGGTGGGATTCGATGAAGTGGCGGGCCACCAGGGTGCCCTTGCCCCACAAGATGGCGGCCACCAGCAGGGGCAGCCAGGCCGCCCCGTGGAACCATTCCCCCAGGAACAGGCTGAGGAAGGTCAGGACCACCAGGGCCAGCCAGGGCAGAACCGGCGCGCCGGGGGGCAGCAGGGAAGATGGGGAGGACGGATGCATGGCGTCGGTCTCCTTCAGGCCAGGACGTAGAACAGGGGATAGAGGATCAGCCAGATGATGTCCGTGGCGTGCCAGTAACTGGCCAGGGCCTCCAGGCCGCTGTGGTCCTCCCGGGAATAGCCGCCCAGGACCAGCCGCACCAGCACCCAGAGCATGCCCAGGATGCCCCAGGAGGCGTGCACCAGATGGTTGAAGGTCAGGTAGTAATAGACCGTGTAGAAAATGCCGGCGCTGCCGTCGATGCCCTGGGCCAGGTTGCCGGTGATCTCGTAGACCTTCACCACCGGGTAGCCGAGGGCCACCACCAGGGCCGCCACCAGCCACAGCACCGCCTGCCGCCGGGGCCGGCCGGCGCGCAGGGCCGCCACGGCGCAGGCGACGAAGAAGCTGCTGGTGACCATGAGCACGGTGATGGTGGTGCCCGCCGTCTTGTTGAGCAGTTCCGAACCGTTGGCAAAGGCCTCGGGGTAATGGGCCCGGGCGATGAAATAGACGGCGAACATCAGGGCGAACTCGACGAATTCGCAGGTGATGCCGACCCAGATGCCCTTGTTGCCGGGAATCCAGCCCCTGCCCTGGGCAAGGCTATGCCCCGGCCCGGACTGCCCCAGGCCGCCGATGTCGATTTCCGGCTTGATGACCGCCTCCATCCTGCTTCTCCTCATGACCCCACGGTCCGGACTGTCCGGACATGGGCCCCATTGTTCCCCCTCCCGCCGCCCGGCGGCGGGTACAGCCGGTGAGCTTTTCCATGGGAACAGCCGGGACTCCCAGTCTGGCACTTCGGATCGGGGCAATAATTTGATGGGAATCAAGGCCATGTACAGGTCTGGGAGTGCCCTGGATGAAGGTCGGCCGGCAATCTGTTCCTATCGAAAACACGACTTACTGAATCTGTGTCCAAATCCTGGCCGGTGTTCTACTCGCAGCAACGGAAATCCCCCTATTCCCATTGCCAGCGAAAGACCGAGCATGAGCCACAAGACCGTCAACAAGGTACAGAGCGCCCGCATCGCCCTGTACCGCAACAAGCGCCAGATCCACCCCCGGGCCGTCAGCGGCCGCTTCAACAGTCTGCGCTGGCTCATGGTGTGGGCCACCCAGATCGTCTTCTACGGCGCCTGCTGGCTGGAGTGGGACGGCCGCCAGGCCCTGCTGTTCGACATCGTGCACGAGAAGCTGTACCTCTTCGGCCTGGTGCTGTGGCCCCAGGATGCCCTGCTGCTGGCCCTGGTGCTGATCCTCTCGGCCACCGGCCTGTTCCTCGTCACCGCCGTGGCCGGCCGCCTCTTCTGCGGCTTCGCCTGTCCCCAGACGGTGTACACCAGCATCTTCATGTGGGTGGAGGCCAAGGTGGAAGGGGACCACCTGGCCCGCCTGAAGCTGGCCGAGCGGCCCCTGGACGCTGACAAGCTGCTGCGCAAGGGCGCCAAGCACGGCCTGTGGCTGGCCATCGCCCTGTGGACCGGCATCACCTTCGTCGGCTACTTCACCCCCATCCGGCAGCTGCTGCCCCACCTGGCCGCCTTCACCCTGGGCCCCTGGGAAGCCTTCTGGCTGATCTTCTACACCCTGTTCACCTATGTGCAGGCCGGCTTCACCCGGGAGATGGTGTGCCAGCACATGTGCCCCTATTCCCGCTTCCAGGGTGTCATGTTCGATCCGGAAACCCGCAACGTGGCCTATGACGCGGCCCGGGGCGAGCCCCGCGGCGCCAGGCGGCAGAGCGGCCTGGGCGACTGCATCGACTGCGGCATCTGCGTCCAGGTCTGTCCCACCGGCATCGACATCCGGGACGGTCTGCAGTACCAGTGCATCAACTGCGGCCTGTGCATCGACGCCTGCGATACGGTCATGGACAAGGTGGGCAGCCCCCGGGGCCTGATCCGCTTCGCCTCGGAAACCGAACTGGCCAGCGGCCGGCAGAGTTCCCGCCACTGGAAGCGGCCCCGCCTGGCCGTCTACGCCACGGTGCTGGGCTGCTTCACCCTGCTCGGCGCCTGGACCCTGTCCGAGCGCTCCCTGCTGCTGGTGGACGTGCTGCGGGACCGGGGCTCCCTGGTGCGGGAAACGGCGGAGGGCGACTTCGAGAACGCCTACACCCTGAAGCTGATGAACCTGGCGGAGCAGGAGCGAGAATTCGAAGTGCGGGCGGAAGGCCTGCCGGGCATCCGGATTCAGGGAGCGCAGCGCTTCGCTGCCCCCGCCGGCGCCACGGCCCCGGTCCATGTCACCGTGGCCGTCCCGGGGCCGGCGGAGCGGCAAGGCATCCAGCCCATCCGCTTCCACATTGTCGCCGTGGACGATCCGCGTACCCGGCGGGAGGAACGCAGCACCTTCGTCCTGCCCTGAGGGCTCAGGAGAACAGCCACAGGGCCAGGAAGCCGCTGCCGATGGTGAGCAGGGTATTGCGCTGCCAGGCCGCCACCGCGATGGCCACCAGGCCGGCCCAGAAGCGGGGCCCCAGGCGCAATTCCCCGGCCGCCAGGAACAGTTCCGGCGCCACCAGGGCGCTAAGGGCGGCGATGGGCACGAACGGCAGGGCGGCAACGAACCAGGCGGGCGCCCGGTAACGCCCCTCGGCGGCAATGAAGGAGAGGCGGATGAGGAAGGTCAGCAGCCCCGCCGCCCCGAACAACAGCCACAGTTCGCCGTTCATGGCCGCGGCTCCCCTATGCCCCGCCGGGGCAGGAGCAGGACGCCGGCCACCAGACCGGCCAGGGCGGCGCAGAACAGGCCCAGCTTGTAGGGCAGCGCCGCGGCAACCACGGCCACGGCCGCCGCCACCAGGGCCGCCGCCAGCCGGCTGCGGCTGTTGATGAGGGGCACCACGATGGCGATGAAGGTCAGGGGCAGGGCGAAGTCCAGGGGCAGATCCGCCGGCAGCCCCCGCCCCAGCAGCACCCCGGCCAGGGTGGCCAGCTGCCAGCTGCTCCACAGGGCCAGGCCGCTGCCCAGCAGCAGCCAGTGGCGCATCGCCTTGTGGGCCGGGTCGAGCAGGTAGGGAATGGCGGCGGCGTAGGCCTCGTCGGTCAGCAGATAGGCCAGGGCCAGCTTCCAGCGCCAGGGCAGATGTCCCAGCAGGGGCGCCACCGAGGCGCTGTACAGGGCATGGCGCAGGTTGAGCACCGCGGCGGCGCCGACCATGAGCAGAAGGGGAGCGCCCACGCCGATCAGCTGGGCCAGGAGGAACTGGGCCGAACCGGCGAAGACCACGGAAGACATGAGTACCGCCGCCAGGGGCGGGATGCCCGACTGCAGCGCCACCACGCCATAGATGACGCCAAAGGGCGCCACCCCCACCAGCAGGGGCAGCAGCGCCCGTAATCCCAGGAGGAAAGCCCCCCGGGGCGTCAGCCCGGCCCCAGTCGGGCCGGAAGTCTCAGCGGGGGCGTTCAACAGCCGGTGGCGGTGCGGGGTGTACCAGGGCGGGATGCAGGCCGGCAGGATTGGCGGCCCGGGCCCGGGTCAGTTCGATGTAGCGGCGCTTGTCCTGGTCGTACTTGCTGCGGATCTGCTGCAACTCCTGATTCTTGCGCTCCAGCAGCTCCTTTTGCAGACGCAGGTCGTATTCCGCATCCCGGATGTTCTTGCCCAGTTCGGAGGGCGCCGGGCGGTGCTTGTAGAACTCCATTTCGTCCTGCAGCCGCTTCAGGTGTTTCTGGGCATCGGCCACCTTGTTTTCGGACTGCTTGATCTGGCCCTGCATTTCCTGCTCATTGCGGCTCCGGATCAGGTCGATGTCCTTCTCGCTGCTATAGGTGTTGAGCAGGGCCGTATCCTTGCGCGCCTGTTCCTTCTGGGCGGCCTCTTCCTCCTTGCGCCGCTGCTCGTCCCTGACCTTCTGCGCCTGCTGTTCCGGCGTCAGGGGAGGCCCCACTTCCCGGGCCACGCCCAGGGAATTGAGTTCCTTGTAGGCGCGCTTCTGGCACTGGGGCGGCAGGGTGTCGCCGCAGGTCTTCTGGCCGTCCACCTCGCAGCAATAAAGCTTGACCAGGCGATTCGGGTCTTCGCCGGACCTGGGGGGGGCCGCCCAAGCCGGCAGCGCCACGCCCCCGGCCAGGACCAGGGAAAGCAGCTTAGACGCGGGATACCCCATATTGGCTCCTGTAGGCGGCAACCGCCGCCTGATGCGCGGCCAGCTCACCATGGCTGGCCAGGAAGGTCATCAAATCTTCCAGCGTGGCCACGGCCACCACCGGAATGCCGTAGTCCCGCTCCACTTCCTGCACTGCGGAAAGTTCGCCGGTGCCCCGCTCCATGCGGTCCAGGGCGATGACGACGCCCGCCGGGGTGGCCCCGGCGGCACGGATCAGTTCCACCGATTCGCGCACGGAAGTGCCGGCGGAAATCACGTCGTCCACGATCAGCACCCGACCCTGCAGGGGGGCGCCGACGATGGTGCCGCCTTCGCCGTGGTCCTTGGCTTCCTTGCGGTTGAAGGAATAGGGCAGATTGCGGCCCTGGCCGGCGAGGGCCACGGCCACCGCGGCCACCAGGGGAATGCCCTTGTAGGCCGGGCCGAAGAGCAGGTCGAACTCAAGGCCGGAGGCGGCGATGGCTTTCGCGTAGAATTGGGACAGCCGCAGGAGAGAGTCCCCGTCGTTGAACAGGCCGGAGTTGAAGAAATAGGGCGAAAGCCGCCCGGCCTTGGTCTTGAACTCGCCGAAACGCAGCACCTGGCGGGCCACGGCGAACTCGATGAACTCCTGACGAAAATCCATAACGATCCTGTTTCCTAATTATTCCGATCGCCGCCTGGCGCGGCGCAACAAGGCAATGTTACGCATCATCTCCCTCAATCTCAACGGCATCCGCTCCGCCTTCAACAAGGGCCTGGCCGAATGGCTGGCCGCCCAGGACGCCGACATCGTCTGCCTGCAGGAACTGAAGGCCCAGGCCCCGGACCTGACCCCGGAAATGTCCAATCCGCCCGGCTTCACCGGCTATTTCCACTATGCCGAAAAAAAGGGTTACAGCGGCGTCGGCCTGTGGTGCCGGCAGCAGCCGGACCGGGTCAGCGAAGGCATCGGCCATGCCGGCTTCGACGCCGAAGGCCGCTACATCCGCGCCGATTTCGGCAATCTCTCGGTCATTTCCGTGTATGTGCCCTCCGGCTCCAGCTCGCCGGAGCGGCAGGAAGCGAAGTTCCAGTTCATGGACGAATTCGCGCCCGTGCTCGCCGCGCTCCAGGCCGAAGGCCGGGAAGTGGTGCTGTGCGGCGACTGGAACATCGCCCACCGGGAAATCGACCTGAAGAACTGGAAGGGCAACCTGAAGAATTCCGGCTTCCTGCCCGAAGAGCGGGCCTGGATCGGCGACCTGTTCGAGCACAAGGGCTGGGTCGACGTGTACCGCCGCCTGCATCCGGAAGCCACCGGCGAGGCCTACACCTGGTGGTCCAACCGGGGCCAGGCCCGGGCCAAGAACGTGGGCTGGCGCATCGATTACCATATTGCCACCCCCGGCATCGCCGCCACCGCCCGGGAGGCCTTTGTCTACAAGGAGCAGCGCTTCTCCGACCACGCTCCCCTGATCGTGGACTACGACTTCGCCCCCGCCTAGGCCCCTGTCATTTGCCGCCTGCATGGGCGCGTTGATTTTGGGGCGGACTCCCGTTACTCTGGTCAACTCGCACTGACGGCCCTGCTGTGAGCCCCGCTGCAAGATTTCCGCAACATACTCCGAGAAGAGGAATCGCCATGAATGCCAATACCGATCTGTCCGCCGTCTCCAAGGAAAAGCTGGTCACCGACCTGAAGGTGGTGGTTGCCGACGCCGAAGAACTGCTGCGCGCCACCGCCAGCTCCGCCGGCGAAAAGGTTTCCGAACTGCGCGAGAAAATCCAGGACCGCCTGCGGGACGCCAAGATCCGCCTGGCCGACGCCGAAGCCGCCCTGGTGGACAAGACCAAGGCCGCCGCCCGCGCCACCGACGACTTCGTCCATGAAAACCCCTGGAAGGCCGTCGGCATCGCCGCCGGCGTGGGCCTGCTGCTCGGCGTCATCATCGGCCGCCGCTAAGCCGCAGCCGTAACGCCTCCCGGAAGGACGGCGCGTGCTCCGGCACGCGTGGCGCGCCTTCCGGGTTTGTTTTTCCGTTCCATCCCGTTCCACTTCCACTCCGGTAAACCCATGGCCGATCAAAGCGCGGGCTTCTTTGCTTCCCTGAAACGTCTGCTCGCCACCCTGGTGGCGACGGGCAAGACGCGCCTGGAACTGCTCGGTGCCGAGCTGGAAGAGGAAAAGATCCGTCTCACCCAGCTGCTGGTGTTCAGCGTCGCCGCCCTGGTCTTCCTGTGCATCGGCATGGTGCTGCTGGTGGCCCTGGTGGCTGCCGCCTTCTGGGAAAGCCGCATCGTCATCTTTGCCGTTTTCTCCCTGATCTTCATCGGTGGCGGCCTGGCCCTCACCGCCACGGCCCTGCGCCTCTCCCGCCGCCGCTCCGGCCTCTTCGCCAGCAGCATCAGTGAGCTGCAGGCCGATCTGGAAGCCCTGCGCGCCGCCCAGGCCGAGGCCGACGGGGAACAGCCCCGGCCATGAACGAGCGCCTGCTCGAGCTGGCCCACAAGCGGGGCCGCCTCTCCGCCAAGATCCAGGCCCAGCGCGAAGCCCTGGCCCGGGACAGCTGGCCCCTGGCCACCACCCTGGGAGCCGCCGACACGGGGGCCCAGGGACTGCGCTGGCTCAGGGAACATCCGGGAACCGTGGGCGCCGGCCTGGCCTTCAGCTTCATCCTGCGGCCGAAGCGGGTCTTCCGCTGGCTGCGGCGCGGCTATTTCGGCTGGAAGACCTACGTTGCCCTGCGGCAGCGCCTGAACGACCTCAGCCAACGCAGCCGGGGCTGAGCCATGGCCCCGCCCGAGAACACGGCGGCCACCGCCGCCGCCGACCCTGCCCCTGTCCCTGAAGAAACGCTGCTGCGGCAGATTCTCGCCGCCCAGAAGCGGCAGTCGCGCCAGGTCATCACGGAAGTGCTGCAGATGCGGGGACTGATGCCCCTGCTGATGAAGACCCGCAATGGCGGCCACTGGACCACCGAGGAAAAGGCCGAACTGCTGCGCCACCTGCGGCGCCTCTCCCGCCTCTCGCCCTACCTGCTGTTCCTGCTGCTGCCGGGCTCAGCCCTGATCCTGCCCTTCTACGCCTGGTGGCTGGACCGCCGCCGGCTGCGCCGCAACGCCCTCAGATAATCCCCACGCCGGAAATTTCCCGGGCCAGGGTCGCCGCCGCGTTGTCGGTCATGGCGCCGACGTAATCCAGCACTTCCATGTAGGCGGCGTAAAGCCCGGCCTCGCGCCGCACCGGCACCTCCAGCAGGGAGAGGGCCGTCTTCTGCCGGTTGTCCACCTCGCCGCTGCCCGTCACCTGGGCATGCACCGCCGGCACCAGCACATCCAGGATGGAAGCCAGGCAGGGATAGGCCGCCAGTTCGGTCATGACCTTGCTCTTGTGGCGGTAGACCCGGCGCCGGGCCAGGTCCTTGGCCTCGGAGAGGACCCGGTCCACATCCTCCGGACAGGCCGCCAGCAGGTCCTTGGCGCCGGTGCTTTCGCTGAAGGTGCCGTCGGTGAGGGAGCGCAGGTTCTTGATGAAGGCTTCGCTGATGGCATTGACGCAACGCCCCACGGCGACGCCGCGCAGCATGGCGCAGCGCTGGCGGGCGCCGGGGCTCTCCCACACCCGGCCGCTCTCGGCGGCGGCCAGGGGATTGATCAGGCGCTCGAACTCCTCCACCTCCAGGATGCCCATTTCCACCGCATCCTCCAGGTCCAGGATGGCGTAGCAGACGTCGTCCGCCGCCTCCATCAGGTAGGACAGGGGATGGCGCCCCCAGCGGTCGCCGCTCCGGGGCAGTCCCAGGGCCTCGGCCACGGCCTCGAAATAGGCCAGTTCGGACTGGTAGAAATTGAACTTGCCCGGCTTGGGGCTGGCGGCCACGGTCCACGGATACTTGATCATGGCCCCCAGGGCGGCGGCGGTGAGGCGCATGCCGCCTTCGTTGGCGTACATCTCCAGGCGGGAGACCATGCGAAAGCCGTGGGCGTTGCCCTCGAAGGTCTGCACATCGAGGCGCTCGGCCTCGGACAGGCCGGTCAGGAAGGAAGCGTTGCGGGCATCGCGGAACCAGGCCCGCAGGGCATCCTCGCCGGTGTGGCCGAAGGGGGGATTGCCGATGTCGTGGGCCAGGCAGGCCACCTGCACCACCATGCCCAGGTCGAAGGGGGTGATGCCCTCCGGCAGATAGCCCTGCTCGGCCATCATGGCCCCCACCCGGTTGCCCAGGCTGCGGCCGACGCAGGCCACTTCGACGCTGTGGGTGAGGCGGTTGTGGGTGTGGTCGTGGGTGGCCAGGGGATGGACCTGGGTCTTGCGCCCCAGGCGCCGGAAGGCGGTGGAGAAGACCACCCGGTCGTGGTCGATGTGATATTCGGTGCGCAGCCCCGCCGCCCCTTCCGCCGCCGTGGATGCCCGGGCCTCGATGATCTCGCCGGCCTTGACCTTGAAGCGGCGGGTGGAAAGACGTTGCTGCCAGAGGCTGGCCAGTTGACGGTCATTCATGGAATGGGTGAGCCGGGGATGGGGAGCAGGGATTCCGATTATACGGTGGCGCCTTGGCGTTTCGGGGCCCGGCAGGCACAATGGCTGCCCATAAGACCGGCCTCGCCCCCGTTTCCGGCTGAATTCTCATCTAAGCTTAAAGAACAAAAAAGCTACGTCACCTCCGGAGGTGCGTCATGATGAAACCCGCTACCCTCACCGCCGCCCAGCCCCTGGAATTGCGCAGCGGTGCCGATGCTGCCGCCTTCCTCGGCCGCCTGCCCATGGCCGATCCGGTGCGCACCCATGAAGCCCTGACCCGCTTCTTCACCACCCTGGCCCGGCATCCCCTGCCGCCCCTGGAGCAGGCTCCCGTCCTGGCCCAGGCGGAAAAGGCCCTGGCCTTCGTCCAGGACGAAGCCACCCGCCGCTACCTGTCCCGCCCCCTGCCCTACGCGGGCCAGGAACTGGCCCTGTTCCAGCGCACCGTGCAGCTGTGGCAGGACGCCGCCGACGCCTGGCTGGCCGCCGAGCCCCCGGCCGGCAGCGACGCCGACACGGCGGCGGTCCTGGAACGGGCCCTGTTCTGCCGCGGCATGGCCCTGGCCGAACACCTGGAGGCCCGCTTCCAGATTCCCGACGGCCTCTGGCAGTCCTTCCACGCCATCTACGCCGAGAGCGAACGGCGCCAGGTGGCCGACCTGGTGTTCCAGGACCCCAAGGGGCGCAGCCTCAGTTGCGCCCGCAGCTACGCGGCGGTGCTGCTGTTCGACCTCTCCAAGCCCTATTCCCTGCGTTCCCGCGACATTCCGGTGGTGTGGCGCTGGTCCCGGGCCCTGGCCCAGCTGGTGCAGATCGCCAGCATCGACGCCGGCGAGCCGGCCCCCTTCGTCATCGACCTGGAAAGCGACCGGCCGGTGGCCAAGCCCCTGCCCTCCGCCATCCTCGGCCCCCAGGTGCGCCGACTCGTCACCGCCGACCTGGCCAGCCACATGCGCAAGCTGCGGCGGCGCCTGGCCGAGGCGGTGTCGCCGGCGGACC
Source organism: Azospira sp. MPR-LB4 (assembly GCF_058809525.1). NCBI lineage: Bacteria > Pseudomonadati > Pseudomonadota > Betaproteobacteria > Rhodocyclales > Rhodocyclaceae > Azospira > Azospira sp. MPR-LB4. The sequence goes on along the minus strand of NZ_CM179521.1, from coordinate 2,389,042 downwards.
TGCAGCTGGGCGACGAGGTAAGCCCCGGCGACGCCCAGCGCCTGCTGGCCCACCTCAAGTACCCCTGGTCCCAGGAAGCCATCGCCCGGGCCTTCGACCTGCGCCAGCCCATCGGCACGGCGGAGGTGGTGCTCGGCTACGAGGCCATCCACTACCGCCTCACCGGCCGCGAGATGCACCGACCCAAGGCGGCGGCCGCCGCCTACCAGTATTCCCGCCAGGACGCGGAGCGGCTGGCCGTGTTCGGCACCGCCCGGGACGACGCCAGCAGCGTCAGGGAAGAAGCCAGCCAGCGCTACAGCGGCGAAACCTGGACCCTGCTGGAGCAAAGCGCCCACGCCTTCCGCCTGTACCGCCCCGAAGGCGGCGCCCGGGTCGCAGTGGGCCAGCTGGCGGCCATTGCCGGGGAGGACGGGCAGCTGGTGCTGACCCGCCTCAGCAGCCTGATGCAGACCGGCAGCGGCGGCGTCGTGGCCAAGGCCAAGCGCCTGCCGGGCCTGGCCCTGGGGGTGGCGGTGACGGCCCTGGGCGCCAACCTGCCGCTCCAGGCCAGCGTCGGCGGCTTCATCATCCAGCCCGTCGGTGCCGATCCGGGCGCCCTGCCCGACCTGGTGCTGCCCCGGGGCTGGTACCTGAAGAACCGCCCGGTGGAGCTGGAACAGGGCCAGTCCCGCCGCTACCGTCTGGACAAGGTGGTCTTCAGCGGCCACGACTTCGACCTGGTGAGCTGCGGCAGCAACGAGGCGGCGTGACTTAGTTCCTTGGGCGGCGCCCCGCCGGGGCCCAAGAATCAAGCCATTCCCGGGCAGTTGCCGGACCCGGGACCATCGCCAGGAAGAGCGCCGCCATGCCAGCCCCCACCAGTGCATCACGCACCGCCCCCGCATGTCCCCGCCGGTCCACGCTGCGACCTCCGGGTCCCGTCCCCTCCTGCCACAACGCCGCCGGCAGCGCCCGCTCCCCGGGTCTCACGAGCCCCCCAGCCGGCATCGTCGGCCGGTCCGGGCGGGAGGGCTAGGTCATGGGCAACCCAAACGCTGCCGGCGTCGCCCTGGCCTTCCCCGATCTGCCAAGCGGGGCGGCCTTCCTGGCGCGGCTGCCCCTGGCAGACCCGCCCCTCCTGCATGACGGCCTGGTCCGCTTCCAGCACAGCCTGCTGACTGCCCCGCCGGCGCCCCTGGCCGCCCTGCAGCTCCTGGAGCAGGCCCGCACGCCCCTCGCCTTCGCCCAGGAGGAGCTGGCCAGACGCTACCTCAACCGCCCCCTGCCCCTGGCGGACCAGGAAGAAACGACCTTCGTCGCGGTCACGGCCGCCTGGCGACGCATGGCCCAGGCCTACGCCCGGGTCGCCCAGGGGCTGGAGCCAGGCCAGGACACGCCGGAGCGGCTGGCCCTGATCCTGCACCGCTGCCTGCACTACACCGCCCTGGTCATGGTCGAGCACTACCGGGCCCGGCGCGAACTGGACGCAGGCCTGTGGCTCGAGCTCCATGGCTATTTCGGCAGCGCCGAGGAATGGGGCGTGGCCACCCTGCCAGTAGCCGATCCCGAGATGCCGGAACACGGCCAGGGCCATTGCGCCGCCATCTACAACGCCGCCCTGCTGCTGGAACTGGCCGGCCCCTACAGCCTTTCCCAGCGCCAGCTGGAACTGGCCTGGCGCTGGGCCCGGCTATGGGCGCCCCTGGTGGGGATCGACGCCCTGGCAGCGGGCGATGGCGCGCCCCGCTTCGTCGTTGATCTGCTTCGGGACGGCGGCCTCCAGCCCCATGACGCGACGGCGGACGCACCGACCCTGCGCCGCCTCGACACTTCGCGCCTGACCCTGCGCCTGCGCCAGGCCCACCAGGGCCTCAAGGCCCGGCTCTCACCGGTGGACGCCGGCCTGGGCGAAGGCTGCAGCGCCAGCCAGTGCGTCCACCTGCTCGCCCTGCTTTTTCGCCCATGGTCCCAGACCCCCGCCCTGCGCCGCTTCCGGCGCCACCCGGGCAAGGGCCGGCTGCGTCTTTGCGTCGGCTGGGAAGCCCTGCACTACTTTGTCGCCGGCCGGGAGTTCGTGCAGCCCGACAATGTGCGGGTCTATTCCCGCCAGGAGTTCGACAGCCTCTTCATCTTCCGCCACCAGGTGGACCCGAGCCAGCCCCTGGCGGTCGCCTCGGCCCGCCTGGCTTTCGCTGCCGATACCTGGAGCGTGGCCAACGAGTCGGCCGCCGGCTACCGCCTGCGCCGGGACGGCGCCGGCCAGCGGCTACAGCAGGGGCAGTTGGTGGGGGTGGCCGGTGAGGCGGCGGAGCAGTTCATGCTCGGCCAGGCCAATTGGGTCATGCAGGAGCGGGACGGCGCCGAGGCCGGCGGACTGGTGGCCGGCATCAGCCTGGTGGCGGGCCGGCCCCAGGCAGTGGCGGTGCGCCACCATGGCGCCGACCATTCGCCCTCGGAGCCCTATGTGCGGGCCTTTCTGCTGCCGCCGGTCCCAAGCCTGGAACAAGGGGCTTCCCTGATCCTGCCCCTGGGCTGGTACGGAGCCCGGCGCCAGGTGGAAATCCACAGTGACGGCACCTGGCTGGTGCAGCTGGAAGAGCTGCTGCAAGGCGGCGCCGATTTCGAGCGGGTCAGCTTCAGCGTCTGCGGCTAGGGCGATTGCCGGCGCCTCAGTCGGGAATGCGCAGGGCCGGGAAGCAGGCGGAGAAGCGGCTGCCCTTGCCGGCCTCGCTCTCCACTTCGAGACGGCCCTGGTGCCGTGTCAGCACGTGCTTGACGATGGCCAGACCGAGGCCGGTGCCGCCGGTCTCCCGGGAGCGGCTGCGGTCCACCCGGTAGAAGCGCTCGGTGAGCCGGGGAATGTGCTGGGGCGCGATGCCGATGCCGCTGTCGGCCACGGTGAAGGCGGCGCCGTCGGCGGTGCGCTGCCAGATCAGTTCCACCCGGCCGCCATCCGGCGTGTAGCGCACGGCGTTGGACGCCAGGTTGCCGAAGGCGCTGCGCAGTTCGTTGGCACAGCCCAGCAGCACCGGAGGGCCGTCGCACACCAGGCTGATCTGGTGCCGCCCGGCGGAGAGAGCCTGGGCTTCCTGCTGAATGGAGGCCAGCAGGGCCGGCACTTCCACCCGTTCGTCCAGGGGGGTCAGGCTGCCGGTCTCCAGGGCGGAGAGGGTCAGCAGGTCGTCGATCAGGTGCTGCATGCGTCCCGACTGCTCCTGCACCAGGCGCAGGTAGTGCAGGGCGTCTTCCCGGGGATAGGCGTCGAAATCATCCACCAGCATCTCGACGAAGCCGCTGACCACGGTCAGGGGCGTCTTCAGTTCGTGGGAGACGTTGGCGACGAAATCCCGGCGCATGTTTTCCAGGCGCTCCAGCTGGCTGATGTCCCGGCTGATGAGCAGGTTCTGGTCGTCGCCATAGGGGATCACCTGGATCTGCAAGGTCTGGCCCTTGTGCAGGTCGTTCTGCAGCAGCAGGGGCTCGTCGAACTGGCCGGCGCTGAGGTAGCTCACCATCTCCGGCTGGCGGATCAGGTTGGTGACCGGCTGGCCCCGGTCGGTGGCCGGGTTGAGATTGAAGTGGGCGGCGGCCTGGGCATTGAGGCCGTCGATCTGGCGGTGCCGGTTGAAGACCACCACCCCGTCGGGCAGGGCCTCGCCGGCCAGGCGGAAGCGCTCCAGGGCCCGGGCCAGGGAGTGCTGCTGCTCCAGGCGGATGCGCACCCGGCGGTGCAGGCCGGCGAAGGCCACTTCCCAGATGCCCCAGCCGGCGGGCACCCGGGCGTCCAGGGGCCCGCGCAGCCAGCGCATGAGCTTGGAAAGGAACCACAGGTGGTACAGCAGGTAGAGCAGCAGGCCGCCGCAGAAGGTTTCCCAGGCCTGCTGGCGGCCGACGAAGATCCAGACGGGACCGGTGACGGCACAAAGCAGGAAGAGGAAGAAGAAGGCGCGCAGCCAGACGGCTTTGACCATGAGGACAGACCGATCAGGAAGAAGTGGTCAGGGCGGCAGTTTAACCGGCCTGGGTGGAGAAACGGTATCCGCTGCCGCGCACGGTCTGGATCAGGCGTTCGTGGCCGGTGGGCTCCAGGGCGGAGCGCAGGCGGCGGATGTGCACATCCACGGTGCGCTCCTCGACGAACACATGATCGCCCCACACCTGGTCCAGCAGCTGGGCCCGGCTGTGGACCCGCTCCGGGTGGGTCATGAAGAAGTGCAGCAGGCGGAACTCCGTCGGCCCCAGGTCCACCGGGCTGCCGTTGCCCAGCACCCGGTGGGTGATGGGATCCAGGCGCAGGCCTTCGATATCCACCGGGTCCTCGGTCATCTGGGGCGCCCGCCGGCGCAGCACTGCCTTGATGCGGGCCTGCAGCTCCCGGGGGGAGAAGGGTTTGGTGACGTAGTCGTCGGCCCCGGCTTCGAGGCCGGCGATCTTGTCGTGCTCCTCGCCCCGGGCGGTGAGCATGATGATGGGCACGTCCTTGGTCCGCTCGTCGGCCCGCAGCTTGCGGGCGAACTGCACACCGGACATGCCGGGCAGCATCCAATCCAGCAGGACCACGTCGGGCAGCACCTCGCGCACCTTGCGCTCCGCCTCTTCGGCATCGTAGGCCCGCAGCACCTGGTGCCCGGCATGCTGCAGATTGGCGGCGATCAGTTCCTGGATCGAGGGTTCGTCTTCGACGACAAGGATGTTGGCTGGCATTGGGTTGGTTGTCCGTTAAGCTTTGCAGAAAAGTCTATTGCAGCCAGGTGACAAATTGATGACAGCCGGAACGGATCGTCCGGCACGGGCCCGACGTCCCGGCCAGGCCCCATCTGCGCTATGATAGCGCGTCTTTTTTGCAGGATTTGCGGCCATGGCCGGGCTCAATCGGGAAACTCCCATTCCCACCGAAATCAAGCTGCACCAGAAATCCCAACTGCTGGAAATCAGCTTCGCCGACGGACAGCGCTTTGAACTCGCCTACGAGTTCCTGCGAGTGCTCTCCCCCTCCGCCGAGGTGCGGGGCCACGGCCCCGGCCAGGAACGGCTGCAGGCCGGCAAGCAGGCGGTGGAGATCGAGCGCGTGGAGCCGGTCGGCAACTACGCCATCAAGCTGGTCTTTTCCGACGGCCACGACAGCGGCCTCTACTCCTGGGACTACCTCTACGAACTGGGCCTCAACCGGGACGCCCTGTGGCAGGAGTACCTGGCAAAGCTCGCCGCCGCCGGCCTCTCCCGGGACCCGGCCGACCTGCCCCCGCCGCCGCCCCGCCCCCAGGGCGGTTGCGGCAAGCACTGACCTTTCCCCATTTCAACGCTTAGCTAAACGGATTCCCATCATGGGCGACAAAACTCATTTCGGCTATCAACAGGTCGACGAGGCCGAAAAGGCCCAGAAGGTGGCCGACGTCTTCTCTTCCGTGGCCCAGCGCTACGACCTGATGAACGACCTCATGTCCGGCGGCCTGCACCGCCTGTGGAAGGCCTTCACCATCGCCCAGAGCGGCGTGCGCGAAGGCAGCCGGGTGCTGGACGTGGCCGGAGGCACCGGCGACCTGTCCCTGGCCTTTGCCAAGAAGGCCGGCAAGAGCGGCCAGGTGTGGCTCACCGACATCAACAACGCCATGCTGACCCGGGGCCGGGACCGCCTCTGCGACAAGGGCTTCGTCGTCCCCGTGGCCCAGTGCGATGCGGAGAAGCTGCCCTTCCCCGACGACTATTTCGACGTGGTCACGGTGGCCTTCGGCCTGCGCAACATGACCCACAAGGACAAGGCCCTGGCCGAGATGCGCCGGGTCCTGAAGCCGGGCGGCCGCCTGCTGGTGCTGGAGTTCTCCCAGGTGTGGAAGCCCCTGGCGCCCTTCTACGACTTCTACTCCTTCCAGGTCATCCCCCGCCTGGGCCAGCTGATCGTCAAGGACCCGGACAGCTATCGCTACCTGTCCGAATCCATCCGCGTGCATCCGGATCAGGAAACCCTCAAGGGCATCATGGAACAGGTGGGCCTGGAAAAGGTCGAATACTTCAACCTGACCATGGGCGTGGTCGCCCTGCACCGCGGTTACAAGTACTAAGCGTACCCATACCAACAACGAGGAGAGACATCAGTGAAGAAGCCCTTGATCGCCCTGTGCACCCTGGTTCTGGGCCTGGCCCTGGTCGCCCCCGATGCCGATGCCGCCCGCCTCGGCGGCGGCCGCAGCAGCGGCATGCAGCGCAGCGTCACGCCCCAGCACAACACCGCCCCCAGCGGCACCACGGCCCCCAAGCAGAACGCCGCTCCGGCCCAGCAGGCCCAGCCTGCCACCGCCGGTGCGCCGGCACCCCAGGCTGCGCCCAAGCGCAGCTGGCTCGGTCCCATCGCCGGCCTGGCCGCCGGCATCGGCCTGGCCGCCCTGGCTTCCCACTTCGGCTTCGGCGAAGGCATGGCCAACTTCCTCATGATCGCCCTGCTGGCCATGGCTGCCGTGTTCGTTTTCCGCCTCATTTTCCGCCGCCCGGCTGCAGCGGCGCCGCGCTCCGAACCCCTGCAGTATGCCGGGGTCGGCGGTCCCTCCATGGCTCCCCTGCCGGAAGTGACGCCCGTGGGTGGCGGCAACGCTGCCGTCCCGGCCGCTGAGGCTGCGCCGGCCGCCGCAGTCAACATTCCTGCCGATTTCGACAGCGAAGGTTTCCTGCGGGTGGCCAAGCTCAACTTCGTCCGCCTCCAGGCCGCCAACGACCAGGGCAACCTGGACGACATGCGGGAGTTCCTGGCCCCCGAGATGTTCGCCGAAGTGCAGCTGCAACTGAGCGAGCGGGGCGGCAAGGCCCAGCAGACCGATGTGGTGCAGCTCAACGCCAGCCTGCTGGAGGTGGTCAGCGAGACCGGCCGCCACATCGCCAGTGTCCGTTTCAACGGCCTGCTGCGGGAAGAGAAGGACGCGGCACCGGCGCCCTTCGACGAAGTCTGGCACCTGGTCAAGCCCACCGACGGCAGCCGGGGCTGGATGGTCGCCGGCATTCAGCAACTGTCCTGAACCCCATGCTGGACCGTCCCTTCCTCGCCGGGCTCAATCACCTGCTGGGCCGGGAGCCGTGGGCGCGCCAGCGCCTGCGGCCCTTCGCCGGCCGCGGCGCCAGGATTTCCCTGCCGCCCTGGTTCAGCCTGGACCTGACCGTGGCCGAGGACGGCACCCTGCATGGCGGCCCCCTGGCCGCTCCCGACGTCCTCATCAGCCTGCCGGAACACGCCCCACTTCGCTTCTTCGGCCACCCCCAGGAAGCCTTGGCAGCTGCCCGTCTGGAAGGCACGGCCGATTTCGCCGAAGCCCTGGGCTTTGTCTTCCGCAACCTGCGCTGGGATGCGGAAGAAGACCTGGCGCGCCTGCTGGGCGACATTCCGGCCCGGCGCCTGGCGGGCCTGGGTGCCAGCCTCTTCAATTGGCAAAAGGAGGCCTGGAGCCGCCTCAACGCCAACTTTGCCGAATATTTCAGACACGAGCAGGGCGCCGGCGGCCCCATCCGGCGCCGCGAATGGCAGGGCCATCAGCAGGCCGTTTCCGCCGCTGCAACGGAGGCCGATGCCCTGGCCGCCCGCCTGGAGCGTCTGCAGGGCTGACTCAATCCAGCCAGAACTTCCCAAACACACAAAAGAAAAGGCAGCCCGGAGGCTGCCTTTTTTGTGCTGCGACGATCAGCTGCTTAGTGCTTGCGCTTCTTCAGCTGCTCGATGGTTGCCAGCTGGGCCACGGCTTCAGCCAGTTCGGCTTCGGCCTTGGCGTAGTCCATTTCGGCAGAGCGGTTCTGCAGGGCTTCTTCCGCTGCCTTCTTGGCTTCCAGCGCCTTCGCCTCGTCCAGGTCGCCACCGCGGATAGCGGTATCGGCCAGCACGGTCACGATGGTGGGCTGAACTTCCAGCATGCCGCCGGAGACGTAGATCATCTCGAACTCGGCATCCGGCACCTTGATACGCACGGTACCGGGCTTGATACGGGTCAGCAGCGGGGTGTGCCGCGGGTAGATGCCGAGTTCGCCGGCTTCGCCCGGGAGCACCACGTATTCAGCTTCGCCGGAGAAGATGGACTCTTCGGCGCTGACCACGTCTACATGTACTCTCAATGCCATGATAGGGGTTCCCCTCAGGATGGCCGCACCCCGGACGGGATGCGGCTTACCGGTTGATTACTGGAGGGTCTTCGCCTTTTCGAAGGCCTCTTCGATGGAGCCGACCATGTAGAAGGCCTGTTCCGGCAGGTTGTCGCACTCGCCGGCCACGATCATCTTGAAGCCCTTGATCGTTTCCTTCAGCGGCACGTACTTGCCGGGAGAGCCGGTGAACACTTCGGCCACGTGGAAGGGCTGGGACAGGAAGCGCTGGATCTTACGAGCGCGGGCCACGGCCAGCTTGTCTTCGGGAGCCAGTTCGTCCATACCCAGAATGGCGATGATGTCGCGCAGTTCCTTGTAGCGCTGCAGGGTCATCTGCACGCCGCGGGCCACGTTGTAGTGCTCTTCGCCCACGATCTGGGGATCCAGCTGGCGGGAGGTGGAGTCCAGGGGATCCACGGCGGGGTAGATACCCAGCGCAGCGATGTCCCGGGACAGCACGACGGTGGAGTCCAGGTGGAGGAAGGTGGTGGCGGGGGACGGGTCGGTCAAGTCATCGGCAGGCACATACACGGCCTGGATGGAGGTGATGGAACCCACCTTGGTGGAGGTGATCCGTTCCTGCAGGCGGCCCATTTCGTCGGCCAGGGTGGGCTGGTAGCCCACGGCGGACGGCATACGGCCCAGCAGAGCGGACACTTCGGTACCGGCCAGGGTGTAGCGGTAGATGTTGTCCACGAAGAACAGGATGTCACGGCCTTCGTCACGGAAACGCTCGGCCATGGTCAGGCCGGTCAGCGCCACGCGCAGACGGTTGCCGGGGGGCTCGTTCATCTGACCGAACACCATGGCCACCTTGTCCAGCACGTTGGAGTCCTTCATCTCGTGGTAGAAGTCGTTACCTTCACGGGTACGCTCACCCACGCCAGCAAACACGGACAGACCGGAGTGCTGTTTGGCGATGTTGTTGATCAGCTCCATCATGTTCACGGTCTTGCCCACGCCGGCGCCACCGAACAGACCCACCTTGCCGCCCTTGGCGAACGGGCAGATCAGGTCGATCACCTTGATGCCGGTTTCGAGCAGTTCCACGGAGGGGGACAGCTCGTCGAAAGCGGGAGCCTTCTGGTGAATGGCGCGCGTTTCGTCGGAAGCGATGGGGCCGGCTTCGTCGATGGGGCGACCCAGCACGTCCATGATGCGACCCAGGGTACCGTGGCCCACGGGCACGGAAATGGGCTTGCCGGTGTTGTTCACTTTCATACCGCGGCGCAGGCCGTCGGAAGAACCCAGGGCGATGGTACGGACAATGCCGTCACCCAGCTGTTGCTGAACTTCGAAGGTCAGACCCTTTTCGATGTTGGCGTGCTCTTCGGCCACATCGAGCATCAGGGCGTCATAGACCTTGGGCATGGCTTCGCGGGGGAACTGGATGTCCACCACAGCGCCGATGCACTGAACGATCATACCTTGACTCATTTTGAATCCCTCAAACTATAGAAACCAGTTAGACCGCCGCTGCGCCGCTGACGATTTCGGACAATTCCTTGGTAATCGCTGCCTGACGGGTCTTGTTGTAGACCAGTTTCAGTTCGCCGATCACATTCTTGGCGTTGTCGGAAGCCGACTTCATGGCCACCATCCGGGCGCTCTGCTCGGAAGCCATGCTTTCAGCCACTGACTGATAGATCAGCGCTTCGACATAGCGGACCAGCAGGTCGTCGATCACGGACTTGGCGTCGGGCTCGTAGACGTAGTCCCAACGGGCGGACTCGGAGCCCACGACCTCACCGGACAGGGGCAGCAGCTGCTCGATAACCGGCTCCTGCTTCATGGTGTTCACGAAGCGGGTGTAGGCGATGAACAACTGGTCGATCTCACCGTTGATGTAGGCATCGAGCTGAACCTTGACGGGCCCGATCAGGCGTTCCAGGTGGGGCGTATCGCCCAGGCCGGTGACCTGGGAAACGACGCTGGCGCCGGAACGCTGCAGGAAGCCCAGACCCTTGTTGCCGATGGCGGTCGCCTGGATGGCGATGCCCTGGCTTTCCAGGTCCTTCATCTGGTTCAGGACGTTGCGCAGCACGTTGGAGTTCAACGCGCCGCACAGGCCCTTGTCGGAGGTCACGACGATGATGCCGGCCTTCTTGATCGGATCACGCTTCACCAGGAACGGATGCTTGTACTCGGTCAGCGCATGAGAGAGGTGGGCGGCCACGCGGCGGATCTTCTCGCCATAAGGACGCGCCTGACGCATACGTTCCTGCGCCTTGCGCATCTTCGACGCGGCCACCATCTCCATGGCCTTGGTGATCTTGCGCGTGTTTTCCACGCTCTTGATCTTGTTGCGGATTTCCTTGCCGCTAGCCATTACGCTCTCCTGGACGGATTAAACCCAAGCGGCCTTGAATTCCTTGATCGCTTCGACGAGTTGCTTTTCGCCGTCAGCATCCAGGTCCTTGGACGTTTCCATCTTGGTCACCAGATCGGCGTACTTTTGACGAACGTAGCCGTGCAGGCCCTTCTCGAATTCGAGAACGCGCTTCACGTCGATGTCATCAGCGTAGCCCTTGGTGATGGCGTACAGAGTCACGGCCTGGTCGGCAATGCTCAGCGGGGTGTATTGGCCCTGCTTCAGCACTTCCACGGTACGGCGGCCACGCTCCAGCTGCTTGCGGGTAGCTTCGTCCAGATCGGAAGCAAACTGGGCGAAAGCGGCCAGTTCGCGATACTGGGCCAGGTCGGTACGGATACCGCCGGACAGCTTCTTGATCAGCTTGGTCTGGGCAGCACCACCGACGCGGGACACGGAGATACCGGCGTTGATAGCGGGACGGACACCGGCGTTGAACAGGTCGGTTTCCAGGAAGATCTGACCGTCGGTAATGGAGATCACGTTGGTCGGCACGAAGGCGGACACGTCACCAGCCTGGGTTTCGATCACGGGGAGAGCGGTCAGAGAACCGGTCTTGCCCTTGACTTCGCCGTTGGTCAGCTTTTCCACCCATTCTTCGGAAACACGGGCTGCGCGTTCCAGCAGACGGGAGTGCAGGTAGAACACGTCACCGGGGTAAGCTTCACGGCCGGGAGGACGACGCAGCAGCAGGGAGATCTGGCGATAGGCCCAGGCTTGCTTGGTCAGATCGTCATAAATGATCAGGGCGTCTTCACCGCGGTCGCGGAAGTATTCGCCCATGGTGCAGCCGGCGTAGGGAGCGATGAACTGCAGCGCAGCGGAGTCAGAAGCGGAAGCGGCCACCACGATGGTGTATTCCATGGCACCGTGTTCTTCCAGCTTGCGTACCACGTTGGCGATGGTGGAAGCCTTCTGGCCCACCGCCACGTAGATACACTTCATGTTCTGACCCTTCTGGGCGATGATCGCATCAACGGCCACAGCGGTCTTACCGGTCTGACGGTCACCGATGATCAGTTCGCGCTGGCCGCGGCCGACGGGAACCATGGAATCGATAGCCTTGATACCGGACTGCACGGGCTGGGACACGGACTTCCGCCAGATCACGCCGGGGGCGACCTTCTCGATCTTGTCGGTCAGCTTGTTGCCCAGGGGGCCCTTGCCGTCGATAGGCTGGCCCAGGGCGTTAACCACGCGGCCGATCAGTTCGGGACCAACGGGCACTTCCAGAATGCGACCGGTGCACTTGACGGTGTCACCTTCGGAAATGTGCTCGTATTCACCCAGCACCACGGCGCCCACGGAGTCACGCTCCAGGTTCAGGGCCATACCGAAGGTGTTGCCGGGGAATTCCAGCATTTCGCCTTGCATTACATCCTGCAGGCCGTGAACGCGGCAGATGCCGTCGGTCACCGAGACAACGGTACCCTGCGTGCGGGTCTCGGCGCCCACCTGCAGGTTTTGAATCTTGCTCTTGATCAGTTCGCTGATCTCGGACGGATTCAACTGCATGAATTTCTCCTAGTTCTTGAGCGCCGTAGCCATCGCTTCGAGCTTGCCGCGTACGGAAGCGTCGAGGACCTGGTCACCCACCGCCACTTTGATACCACCGATCAGCGCTGCATCCACCACCACGCGGGGCTGGAGCTTGGAGCTGAAATGGGTTTCAAGTTGGCCCAACAGATTTTTCACTTGCGCGTCATCGAGGGGGAAGGCGCTGTAAACAACGGCTTCCTTGATGCCCTCTTCGGCACTCTTGAGCTGCTCGTAGATTTCCTGGACTTGCGGCAGCAGGGAGAGGCGCTCGTTTGCCGCGAGAACCCGGATAAAACCGGTCACGTCGGCATTCTTGGCAGCCTCGCCGCTGAGCGAGACGAAAAGCTGGGTCAGCTGATCGGCCGAAAGCTTCGGGTTGCCAATGCACTGGACCATTTCGGGGTCCTGTGCAATGACAGCCAGCAGCTTCAGGGTGTCCGACCACTGAGCCAGGGCCTTTCCGTCGCGCGCCAGGCGGAAAACTGCTTCCGCGTAGGGACGAGCGATGGTGACGGATTCAGCCATAAGCGTTACAGATCCTGTTTGATCGTGCTCAGGATGTCAGCGTGGGCCTTGGCGTCGATTTCGCGGCGCAGGATCTTCTCTGCACCGACAACGGCCAGCTCAGCCACGCGCTCACGCAAACCTTCCTTGGCACGCACCACTTCCTGTTCGATCTCGGCCTTGGCAGCGGCGACGATACGGTCAGCTTCAACCTTCGCCTGGGACTTGGCTTCGTCGATGATCTGGGCGGCGCGCTTGTCAGCGCCGGCGATCAGTTCGGAGGCCTTTTCCTTGCCTTCGCGCAGGGCTTCCGCCGAGCGCTTGGTCGCGAGCTCGAGGTCGTGCTTGCCACGATCGGCGGCAGCAAGACCGTCAGAGATTTTTTTCGCTCGCTCGTCGAGCGCCTTCACGATGGGCGGCCACACGAATTTCATCGTGAACCACGCCAAAATGAAGAACACAACGAGCTGGGCGACCAGAGTTGCGTTCAGATTCACGGCTCTAACCCTTTAAAAAAAGTTGTTCGAGGCGCGAATTACTTGAGAACGAACGGGTTGGCGAAGGCGAACATCATGGCGATACCAACGCCAATCAGGAAGGCGGCGTCGATCAGACCAGCCAGCAGGAACATCTTGGTTTGCAGTTCGTTCATCAGTTCGGGCTGGCGAGCGGAGGCTTCCAGGTACTTGGAGCCCATGATGCCGATACCGATACAGGCGCCAATAGCACCCAGACCGATGATCAGACCGGCGGCCAGTGCGACGAAACCGAGGATGTGTTCCATGTTTGCTCCTTGCAAAAGTAGAGGTAGTAAGTTGAAAAGGTAAAACGGGAAACCGTTACGAGATTAGTGGCTCTCGTGGGCCTGACCGATGTACACCAGGGTCAGCATCATGAAGATGAAGGCCTGCAGGGCAACGATCAGGATATGGAAGATGGCCCACACGGAACCGGCGATGACGCCGCCGACCCAGAGGAACGCACCGGTGGCGGTACCGGCCCAGGCAGCACCCATCAGGGCGATCAGCATGAACACCAGTTCGCCGGCGTACATGTTGCCGAACAACCGCATGCCGTGGGACACGGTCTTGGCCAGGAACTCGATCATCTGCATGGCGAAGTTGATCGGGTAGAGCAGGGGATGGCTGCCGAAGGGAGCAGTGAAGAGCTCGTGCACCCAGCCACCCAGACCCTTGATCTTGATGTTGTACCAGATGCAGACCAGCAGCACGCCGATGGACATGCCCAGGGTGCCGTTCAGGTCGGCGGTGGGAACCACGCGCAGGAAGGCGTGGTGGTCGCCGGAAGCGGCTTGCCAGAGGCTGGGCAGCAGATCGACGGGCAGGAAGTCCATGGAGTTCATCAGGAAGATCCAGATGAACACGGTCAGAGCCAGGGGAGCCACGAACTTGCGGGACTCTTCGCTATGCACGATGCCCTTGGCCTGGTTGTTCACCATTTCCAGGACGATTTCCACGGCGGCCTGCATGCGACCGGGAACGCCGGAGGTAACGCTCTTGGCGACACGCCACATGACGAACAGACCGAGGATCCCCATAAGGATGGAGAAAACCACGGTGTCGACGTTGATGACGGAGAAGTCAATAACGGCGGACTGGGCGTGACCGGTGGAATTGAAGTGGGTCAGGTGGTGGACGATGTACTCGCCAGCGGTGGGGGCGTTGGCGGCGTGTTCCGCGACTGCCTCGTGAGCGTTTTCCATTTCAGGATTTCTTCCAAAAAGCCAAAAAACTCGCCTGCAGCGTCACTACCAGGCCGAGCAGCATGGAGGGCCAATGCATCTCGGGATAAACCTTGGCAGCAACAGCCAGAATTCCGATGGTGGCGGCAACCTTGACGAATTCGCCGAGGAAGAAGCCCGCTACGCCGGGACCACCCGGGCGCCGCGCCGCTACAGCCAGGCGCAGGGCGAACAGGGCGTTGGGGAGCAGGCAAGCGCCACCACCCACCGCCGCAGAGGCCGCACCGTGCCCTCCGACGAACATGCCAAGCAGGCCAGCCGTGATTACTACCGCCCAGATTTGGAAAATGATTGCCCGGAACATGATTGATTTTCCGCGGTTTTTCCAAACTGGAGGGAGCGGTTCAAAACCCGAACCAACGTCGCCAGCCGCCGCACACAAAGATAAATAATATAAGAGTTATCCCTTATTTAGTCAATGGAAACGCCGGAACAAAATAAGGGGTTTGCCAGTCTCAGGGCGCCATCCGCGTCGTTGGGATGACATGGCCATGGCAGGACAAATGGTTTCAGGCCTTGTCAGCCCTGACTCCTACGGGTTTACCGCAGTCCTCGTCCGCCACAGTCGCCGTTTGCAGCCGGACTCAGCGGAAACGGGCCAGCAGTTCGTCGAGCTGGTCCAGGCTGGAGAATTCGATGGCCATCTTGCCGGCGCCCTTCCTGTTGGCCGCCACCGTCACCTTGGCTCCCAGCAGGTCCGACAGTTCTTCCTCCAGCCGCAGCAGATCCCGGTCCTTGGCCTTCTCGACCTTTTTCGGCGGATTCAGCAGGGCCTGCACCAGGCGCTCCGTTTCCCGCACGGAAAGGCCCTTGTGGGCCACCCGGTTGCCCACCTGTATCTGCTCCGCCCCTTCCAGGGAGAGCAGGGCCCGGGCGTGGCCCATGTCCAGCTTGCCTTCCAGCAGCAGTTCCTGGACCGGCGCCGCCAGCTGCAGCAGACGCAGCAGGTTGGAAGCGGCGGGACGGGAGCGGCCAACCGCATCGGCGGCCTGCTGGTGGGTCATCTCGAACTCGTCCACCAGGCGCTGCAGGCCCATGGCTTCTTCCAGGGGATTGAGGTTTTCCCGCTGGATGTTCTCGATGAGGGACATGGCGGCCGCGGCTTCATCGGGGATTTCCCGCACCAGGGTCGGCACTTCGGTCATGCCCGCCATGCGGCAGGCACGCCAGCGGCGTTCGCCGGCGATGATTTCGTAGCCGCCGTTGATCGGCCGCACCAGGATGGGCTGCATGATGCCCTGGGCCTGGATGGAGGCCGCCAGCTCCTTGAGGGAACCTTCGTCCATGCGGGTCCGCGGCTGGTACTTGCCCGGCTTCAGGGCATCGATGGGCAGCGTCCGCTGCTGGTCCTTCTTGGCGTCAGCGGCGTCGCCGGCCAGCAGGGCGTCCAGGCCCCGGCCCAGTCCCTTCATCTTCATGCCGCCACCTCTTGCTGCCGCGGAGCGCCACCGATGCGCTCCAGCATCTCCTCGGCCAGGGCCAGGTAGGACAGGGCGCCCTTGGAGGTCTTGTCGAAGGCGATCACCGGCTTGCCGTAGGACGGGGCCTCGGCCAGACGCACGTTGCGCGGGATGACGGTGCGGTACACCTTGCCGGAGAAGTGGCTCTCCAGTTCGGCGGAAACCTGTTGATTGAGGGTGGACTGGGAGTTGTACATGGTGCGCAGCAGGCCTTCGATTTCCAGGGCGGGATTGAGATTGGCCCGCACCTTGCGCAGGGTGGTGACCAGATCGGTGAGGCCTTCCAGGGCGTAGTACTCGCACTGCATGGGGATCATCACCGCCTGGGCCGCCGCCAGGGCATTCACCGTCAGCAGGTTGAGGGCGGGCGGGCAGTCGATCAGGACGAAGTCGTAGGCCTGGCCGTCCAGGGCCTCCTTGAGGCGGCGCTCCCGCTGGCCCACGTCGATCAGTTCCACTTCGGCCCCGGCCAGTTCCCGGTTGGCGGGAATGACGTCGAAGCCGAATTCGGTCTTGATGGTGGCCTGCTCCAGGGTCGCCGCCCCCAGCAGGATCTGATAGACGGAAGGCAGGGCTTCCTTCTTGAAGATGCCGCAGCCGGTAGTGGCATTGCCCTGGGGGTCCAGGTCAATGAGCAGGACGCGCTGCCCCAAGGTCGCTAGGCAGGCGGCCAGGTTGACGCTGGTGGTGGTCTTGCCGACCCCCCCCTTCTGGTTGGTAATGGCCAGGATCTTCACGCCTTCATTCCTCTCTCAGAACCACCAGATGGCGCGCCCCCTCGACTCCGGGCACGGCCAGCGGGTGTACCGCCTCGACGACAATCCCCGCCGGCAGGCGGGAGAGCTCTTCCTGGGGATAGATCCCCTTCATCGCCAGCCAGCGCCCACCGGGCGCCAGCAGGTGACGGGTGAGACTGACGAAATCGGCCACCTCGGCAAAGGCCCGGGAGGTGATGGCCGCAAACTTCTGTTCCGGTTGCCAGGCCTCCACCCGCAGGCACTGGGCGGAGAGCCCCGGCAGGGGCAGTTCCATGGCGGCCTGCTTCAAGAAGGCCACCTTCTTGGAATTGCTGTCCAGCAGGGTCACCGCCAGGCTTGGCCGGGCGATGGCCAGGGGAATGCCGGGCTGGCCGCCGCCGCTGCCCACGTCCAGCACATTGGCGGGCGCCAGGGCGTCCACAAAGGGCAGGATGGCCAGGGAATCCAGCAGGTGGTGGCTCACCGCCTTGTCCTGGTCGCGCAGGGCGGTCAGGGCATAGACCTTGTTCCACTTGGCGAGCAGGGCCAGGTAGGCGAGCAGTTTACCCTGTGCGGCGCCGTCCAGGGGTATTCCGAGGGCATCCAGGCCCTGGGCCAGTTGCTGGGCCTGACTGAAGCCGCTCATCGGGCGCTCCGCTTCAAGTGGATCAGCAGCAGGGAGATGGCCGCCGGGGTGATGCCCTGCAGCCGGGAAGCCTGGCCGATGGTCTCGGGCCGCTGCCGCGCCAGGCGCTGGCGCACCTCGTTGGAGAGGCCGTGCACCTGGGCGTAATCCAGGTCGGCGGGAATCGCCAGGTTCTCGTAGTCGGCGGCCTTGGCCACCTCTTCCCGCTGGCGGTCGATGTAGCCCTGGTACTTGGCCTGGATTTCCAGCTGCTCCACCGCCTGGGCATCGGCCAGGGACTCGCCGGCCCCTGGCAGGGTCAGCAGGTCGGCGTAGCTCACATCCGGCCGGCGCAGCAGCTCGAAGAGGTTGTATTCGTGGTCGATGGCCTTGCCCAGCACGCGCACCGCATCGGCTTCCGGCAGGGTCTGGGGGCGCACCCAGGTGGCCTTGAGGCGTTCGGCTTCGGCGGCGATGGCGTCCCGCTTGCGGCAGAAGGCATCCCAGCGCGCATCGTCCACCAGGCCCAGTTCCCGGCCCTTTTCGGTGAGGCGCAGGTCGGCGTTGTCTTCCCGCAGCTGCAGGCGGTATTCGGCCCGGCTGGTGAACATGCGGTAGGGTTCGGAGACGCCCCGGGTGATCAGGTCGTCCACCAGCACGCCCAGGTAGGCCTCGTCCCGGCGCGGGCACCAGGCTTCCTTCTCCTGCACCTGCAGGGCGGCGTTGACGCCCGCCAGCAGGCCCTGGGCTGCCGCCTCCTCGTAGCCGGTGGTGCCGTTGATCTGGCCGGCGAAGAAAAGGCCGTTGATGGCCTTGCTCTCCAGGGAGGACTTCAGCCCCCGGGGATCGTAGTAGTCGTACTCGATGGCGTAGCCGGGGCGCAGGATGTGGCAGTTCTCCATGCCGCGGATGGAACGCACGATCTGCAGCTGCACGTCGAAGGGCAGGCTGGTGGAAATGCCGTTGGGGTAGATCTCGTGGGTATCCAGACCCTCCGGCTCAAGGAAGACGTGGTGGCTGTCCTTGTCGGCAAAGCGGTGGATCTTGTCCTCGATGGAAGGACAGTAGCGGGGACCGACGCCCTCGATCACCCCGGTGTACATGGGGGAGCGGTCCAGGTTGGCGCGGATGATGTCGTGGGTGCGGCTGTTGGTGTCGGTGATCCAGCAGGGCAGCTGCTTCGGGTGCTGGGCCGCGTTGCCGAGGAAGGAGAACACCGGCAGGGGATCATCCGAGTACTGGGGCTCCATCACCGAGAAGTCGATGCTCTTGCCGTCCAGGCGCGGAGGCGTGCCGGTCTTCAGGCGCCCCTGGGGCAGGGCCAGTTCCTTCAGGCGGGCCGCCAGGGAGACGCTGGGAGGGTCGCCCATGCGGCCCCCGGTGTAGTTCTGCAGGCCGACGTGGATCAGGCCGTTCAAGAAGGTGCCGGCGGTCAGCACCACCGCCCGGGCTTCGAAGCGCACCCCCAGCTGGGTCACGGCCCCCACTACCCGGTCGCCTTCGACGATCAGGTCGTCGCAGGCCTGGGCGAAGAGGGTCAGGTTGGGCTGGTTTTCCAGGCGGGTGCGGATGGCCTGCTTGTACAGCACCCGGTCGGCCTGGGCGCGGGTGGCGCGCACCGCCGGGCCCTTGGAGGCGTTGAGGATGCGGAACTGGATGCCGCCCTCGTCGGTGGCCGCCGCCATGGCGCCGCCCAGGGCATCCACCTCCTTCACCAGGTGGCCCTTGCCGATGCCGCCGATGGAGGGATTGCAGCTCATGGCCCCCAGGGTTTCCAGGTTGTGGGTCAGGAGCAGGGTGCGCGCTCCGGCCCGGGCCGCCGCCAGGGCAGCCTCGGTGCCGGCGTGACCGCCGCCGACGACAATGACATCGAACCGGGTGGGAAACAGCATGGGGACTCGTTTACGCAAAAGGCCCGCAGGCAAATCCCACGGGCACTCGGGTAGGGCAAAGGGGCTCGAATGATACGCCAGTTCCATGAAACTTAACAGTTTTCGCCCGAACCGGCGGAGCCCGCCGGCACGTTTCCGGCATTGCTTCGGCAGCCTGCCGGCACGGCTCCCGGAGCGCCACCGGCAGACTGGCCCGGGGCCTTGTCAGGAATTCCCTTGCCGCGGAGTCGGGAATTGACGTAACTTCCGCCAAAATCAATGCCAAGCGCAACCATGGACGCCAACGAACTCGCCGCCCAACAACTCTACAAGCTCCAGGGCGAACTGAAGAACAAGAAGGTGCTGGTGGTGGACCGCCACCCGGACGCCCGCAACGCCATGCGCATGATGCTGTCCACCATCGGCATCACCAGCGTCCAGGGGGTCGGCTCGGCCACCGAGGTGCTGCGCCTGGTGAAGAGCAGCAGCTACGACATCATCCTCTCCGACTACCAGCTGGAGGACGGCCGCGACGGCCAGCAGCTGCTGGAAGAGCTGCGCTACAAGCGCCTCATTTCCCTGTCCACCCTGTTCATGGTGGTGACCGGGGAGCGGGCCTACAAGAACGTGGTGTCGGTGGCCGAACTGGCGCCGGACGACTACCTGATCAAGCCCTTCACCGGCGAGCAGCTGCAGCAGCGCCTGGCCCGGGCCCTGTACAAGAAGTTCGTCTTCCACCAGGCCTACCGCAACGTGGAACGCAGCCGCTACGAGGACGCCGTCACCGCCTGTGACGACATCATCCAGCAATACCCCCAGTACCAGCACGACGCCCGCCACCTGCAGGCCGACCTGCTCAACAGCCTGGGCCGTTATGTCGAGGCGGAGGCAGCCTACCGCCAGATGCTGGAACAGAAGGACCTGGCCTGGGCCCGCATGGGCGTGGCCGTGGCGGTGCACGGCCAGGGGCGGGTGGACGAGGCCGTGACCCAGCTCGAGGCCCTGGTGCAGGATTTCCCCGAATACCTGGCCGCCTTCGACTTCCTGGCCAGGCTGCGGGAGGAAAAGGGCGACTCCACCGGTGCCCAGCAGGCCCTGCAGGCCGCCGCCGCCATTTCCCCCAACAACACCATGCGCCAGCGGGCGGTGGGCGACATGGCGGTGCGCAACAACGACCTGGAAGCGGCCGAGCGGGCCTACAACACGGTGCTCAGCCGGGCCCGGGGCTCCTCCCTGCGCAGCATCGACGACTACGCCAACCTGTCCCGGGTCATGCTGGAGAAGGGCAATGTGGCCGGCGCCAAGCTGGTGGCCCAGGACCTGCGCCGGGACTGGCGCGGCGACAAGCAGGGAGAGCTGGCCTCCCTGGTCATCGACAGCCTGGTGCAGACCAAGGAAGGGGCGCCGGACAAGGCGGCCCGCAGCATTGCCGCCGCCATGGAGCTGCACAAGGTCCTGGTGGCCGAGGGCAAGATGGAGGAGAAGCGCCCCCTGTCGCAGAAGGTGGCGGTGGACCTGGCCCACGCCTGCATGGCCAACGGCAAGGAGGCGGACGCCCAGAGCCTGCTGCGCCAGGTGGCGGCGGAGAACAACGAGGACCGGGGCGTGCTGGCCCACATCCAGGGCGTCTTCGAGAAGACCGGCAACGCCGAGGCGGGCAAGGCCCTGCTCGAGGACGTCTCCCGGGAGATCATCCAGATCAACAACCAGGGCGTGCTGGCCGCCCGCAGCGGCGATTTCGACGGCTCGGTGCAGCTGCTGATCGAGGCGGCGGAGCGGGTGCCCAACCTGCAGTTCCTGGTCAATGCGGCCAAGTCCATCTACACCCTGATGGACCAGAAGGGCTGGCAGCCGGAACTGGCGGAGCGGGCCCACCGCTATCTGGAAAAGGCCCGCAGCCGCTCCCCGGACGACCCCCGCATCATATCCGGGCGCGACATGTACCAGCGGGTGGCCCGCAAATACGGGGTTCAGGTCGATACGGACAGCTGATCCGGCGTCGCCGGCCCGGCCCGGCGCCGTACGGGACGACTTGGGGAAAACCCGCTCAGGCCCCTGATCCCAGGGGCTTTTTGGTATCATTTGCGGCTTTTCTCAACCCCGGAAGGACCCACGATGTCCCGCAAAACCCTGATCGCCGCCCTGCTTCCCCTGGCCACCGGTTTGGCCGCCGTTCCTGCCTGGGCCGACATCAATGTGGGCGTCTCCCTGGCCGCCACCGGCCCCGCCGCCTCCCTCGGCATTCCGGAAAAGAACTCCATCGCCCTGCTGCCCACCACCGTGGCCGGCCAGAAGGTGAACTACATCGTCCTCGACGACGCCACCGACTCCACCACCGCGGTGAAGAACATCAAGAAGCTGATCAGCGAAAGCAAGGTGGACCTGGTCATCGGCTCCTCCACCACGCCCAGCTCCCTGGCCATGATGGACGTGGCCGTGGAAAATGAGACCCCCATGATCTCCATGGCCGGCTCCGCCATCGTCGTCGAGCCCATGGACGCCAAGCGCCACTGGGTCTTCAAGTCCGCCCAGAACGACGCCCACATGGCCACCGCCATCGTCGAGCACATGACCAACAACAATGTGCATAGCGTCGCCTTCATCGGCTTCGCCGACGCCTACGGCCAGGGCTGGTTCAAGGAATTCGCCAAGATCGCCGAGGCCCGCAAGATCAAGATCGTGGCCAACGAAAGCTACCAGCGCAACGACACCTCGGTCACCGGCCAGACCCTGAAGATTCTCGCCGCCAAGCCCGATGCCGTGCTGGTGGGCGCCGCCGGCACCCCGGCCGTGCTGCCGCAGAAGACCCTGAAGGAGAAGGGCTACAAGGGCGCCATCTACCAGACCCACGGCGTCGCCAATGCGGACTTCCTGCGGGTCGGCGGCAAGGACGTGGAAGGCGCCCTGCTGCCCGTGGGCCCCATGATGGTGGCCGAGCAGCTGCCCAACGACAACCCGGTGAAGAAGTCCGCCCTGGAATACGTGAAGAAGTACGAGGGCGTGCACGGCAAGGGCAGCATCAGCTCCTTCGGCGGCCATGCCTGGGATGCGGGCGTGCTGCTGAGCAACGCCATTCCCGCCGCCCTGAAGAAGGCCCAGCCCGGCACCAAGGAGTTCCGCAAGGCCCTGCGCGACGCCATCGAAGGCAGCAAGAACCTGCCCGCCGCCCACGGCATCTTCAACATGACGCCCCAGGATCACCAGGGCTTCGACCAGCGCGCCCGGGTCATGGTGAAGGTCGAGAACGGCACCTGGAAGCTGATCAAGTAAACCGCTGAACGCCTAACCGTATTACCCAGCCAAACGCCGGCCCCGGGCTTCCCCCGGGGCCGCGGCGTTGAAAGCACTCATGGATCTGCAAATTCTTCTGCTCCTGGGCCAGGACGGCCTCACCAACGGCGCCATCTACGCCCTGCTGGCCCTGGCCCTGGTACTGGTGTTCGCCGTCACCCGGGTGATCTTTCTGCCCCAGGGCGAATTCGTCGCCTACGGCGCCCTCACCCTGGCCGCCATCCAGGCCGGCAAGCTGCCGGGCACGGTATGGCTGGCCGTCATCCTCGGCATCGCCGTGGTCCTGATCGACGGCGGCCTGGCCCTCAAGAGCGGCAACCTGAAGCGCCTGCCCCGCATCGTCCTCGGCAACCTGGGCCTGCCCCTGGTGCTGCTGGGCCTGATCTCCGGCCTGGAGGCGGAGGCCCTGGCGGCCCTCGCCCTGCCCCTGCAGATCCTGCTCACCCTGGGCATCGTCGTGCCCCTGGGCCCCCTGCTCTACCGCCTGGTGTTCCAGCCCATCGCCGAGGCCTCCTCCCTGGTACTGCTGATCGTCGCCGTGGCCCTGCACATGACCCTGATCGGCCTGGGCCTGGTCTTCTTCGGTGCCGAAGGCTTCCGCACCCAGCCCTTCTCCGACGGCGCCCTGGAAATCGGCCCCCTGCTGCTGCAGCACCAGACCCTGTGGATCCTGTTCGCCTCCGCCGCCCTCATCGCCGTGCTCTACGTGCTGTTCGAGCGCACGGTGTACGGCAAGGCCCTGCGCGCCACCGCCCTCAACCGCACCGGCGCCCGCCTCATGGGCATCTCCACCACCATGGCCGGCAAGCTGTCCCTGGGCCTGGCCGCCTTCATCGGCGCCCTCTCCGGCGTGCTGGTCTCGCCCATGACCACCCTCTACTACGACTCGGGCTTCCTCATTGGCCTGAAGGGCTTTGTCGGCGCCATCATCGGCGGCCTCGCCTCCTACCCCGTGGCCGCCCTCGGCGCCGTGCTGGTGGGCCTGCTGGAGTCCTACTCCTCCTTCTACGCCAGCGCCTTCAAGGAAGTGATCGTGTTCACCCTCATCATCCCGGTGCTGGTGTGGCGCTCCCTCACCTCCCACCATGTCGAGGAGGAGGAGGAATGATGTCCGCCAAGCTCTCCCCGGCCCGGGCCATCCTGGCCGCCTTCCTGCTCTTCCTCGCCACCGGCCCCCTGTGGCTGCCGGAGTTCCACGTCACCCTGCTCAACTACATCGGCCTCTACGGCCTGGTGGCCCTGGGCCTGGTGCTGCTCACCGGCGTCGGCGGCCTCACCTCCTTCGGCCAGGCCGCCTTCGTCGGCCTCGGCGCCTACACCACGGCCTACCTGACCACGGCCTACGGCGTCTCTCCCTGGCTGACCCTGCTGGCCGGCCTGGGCCTGACCCTGGCCTTCGCCCTCTGCCTGGGTTTCATCACCCTGCGCCTGTCGGGCCACTTCCTGCCCCTGGGCACCATCGCCTGGGGCATCAGCCTCTACTTCCTCTTCGGCAACCTGGAATGGCTGGGGGGCCACACCGGCATGACTGGCATCCCGGCGGTGTCCCTGTTCGGCCTGGAACTGAAGGACAGCCGCAGCTTCTTCTACCTGATCTGGGTGGTGCTGCTGGGGGCCATGCTGGCCACCCGCAACCTGCTGGATTCCCGGGAAGGCCGGGCCATCCGTGCCCTCAAGGGCGGCACCGTCATGGCCGAGGCCATGGGCGTGAACACGGCCCGCTCCAAGATCGTCATCTTCACCGTGGCGGCGCTCTATGCCTGCGTCTCCGGCTGGCTCTACGCCCACCTGCAGCGCTTCGTGAATCCCACCCCGTTCTCCATCAACCAGGGGGTGGAATTCCTCTTCATGGCGGTGATCGGCGGTGTCGCCCACGTCTGGGGCGCCGTGGTCGGCGCCGGCCTCATCACCGTGCTCAAGCAGTGGCTGCAGGACCTGCTGCCGGAACTGCTGGGCCAGAGCGG
This sequence comes from Azospira sp. MPR-LB4, assembly GCF_058809525.1. Taxonomy (NCBI): domain Bacteria; kingdom Pseudomonadati; phylum Pseudomonadota; class Betaproteobacteria; order Rhodocyclales; family Rhodocyclaceae; genus Azospira; species Azospira sp. MPR-LB4. Next base: position 2,364,821 of record NZ_CM179521.1, on the reverse strand, counting down.
CAACTTCGAGGTGATCGTCTTCGGCTTGATGATGATCTTCGTCCTGCACCGGGCCCGCAACGGCCTGTGGCCGGCCATCGCCCGCCTGGTGCCGGCGCCGAAGCAGGAGCGCCACGCCGTGGCCGCGGCCGAGCCCCTGCCGCGGCGCCAGATGCCCGCCGCCGGCACCGTGCTGCTGCAGGCCGAAGGCGTCACCAAGCGCTTCGGCGGCCTGGTGGCGAACAAGGACATGGCCCTGACGGTGCAGGCCGGCGAGGTGATGGCCCTGATCGGACCCAACGGCGCCGGCAAGAGCACCATGTTCAACTGTATTTCCGGCGTCAATCCGCCCAGCGAAGGCCGCATCAGCTTCCTCGGCCAGCCGGTGGCCGGCCTGGAGGCCCGGGACATCGCCCGCCTCGGCCTCTCCCGCACCTTCCAGCACGTGCGCCTGCTCTCGGGCATGACGGTGCTGGAGAATGTGGCCATCGGCGCCCACCTGCGGGGCCGCCACAACTACCTGGCCGCCGGCCTGCGCCTGGAGCGGGCCGAAGAGGCCCGCCTGCTGGCCGAGGCGGCCCGCCAGATCGAGCGCGTGGGCCTGGCCGAACACATGTTCGACGCCGCCGGCAGCCTGGCCCTGGGCAAGCAGCGCATCATCGAAATCGCCCGGGCCCTGGCCGCCGACCCCTGCCTGCTGCTGCTGGACGAGCCCGCCGCCGGCCTGCGCTACCTGGAAAAGCAGGCCCTGGCCGAGCTGCTGCGCAAGCTGCGCGGCGAAGGCATGGGCATCCTGCTGGTGGAGCACGACATGGACTTCGTCATGGGCCTGGCCGACCGGGTGGTGGTCATGGAATTCGGCGAAAAGCTGGCCGAGGGCCTGCCGGAGGAAATCCAGAAAAACCCGGCGGTGCTGGAAGCCTACCTTGGGGGAGTGGAATGATGAACGCCGCGCACGAACCCAAGCCCGTGCTGGAAGTGAGCGACCTGTGCGTCGCCTACGGCAAGGTGGAAGCCCTGCACAAGGTCAGCCTGCGCATCCGCGAGGGCGAGATCGTCACCGTCATCGGCCCCAACGGCGCCGGCAAGACCACCCTGCTCTCCGCCCTGATGGGCCTCTTGCCCTACCGGGGCGAGGTGGCCTACGTCAGCCACAATCTCGATGCCCATGTGGAAGTGGAAGAGCGGGTCGGCCAGGGCCTGACCCTGGTGCCGGAAAAGCGGGAACTGTTCGCCGAGATGAGCGTGGAGGACAACCTGCTGCTGGGCGCCTTCCACCGCTACCGCAGCGGCCTGCGGGACCACGCCCAGACCATGGAGGAGGTATTCGCCCTCTTCCCCCGCCTCAAGGAGCGGCGCACCCAGGCCGCCGGCACCCTGTCCGGCGGCGAGCGCCAGATGCTGGCCATGGGCCGGGCCCTGATGGCCAAGCCGAAACTGCTGATGCTGGACGAGCCTTCCCTGGGCCTCGCCCCCCTCATCATCAAGGAAATCTTCCGCATCGTCGCCGAGCTGAAGCAGACCGGCGTCTCCATCCTGCTGGTGGAACAGAACGCCCGGGCCGCCCTGCAGGTGGCCGACTACGGTTACGTGCTGGAAACCGGCGAGGTCTCCCTGGAAGGCCCCAGCCACGAACTGGCCGACGATCCCCGGGTGATCGAAACCTACCTGGGCCTGGGCGGGAACAAGACCGCCTGAGGCATCGGTCTGGAAGGCAATAGGGACGGCCGTTTCCGCCATCCCTACCCCGCCAGCCGCATCCCGCCTGCCTCCTGGCGAGGGTACATGAAAAAGGCCCGGTGCCGCCCCTCGGCGGCCCGGGCCTTTTCTCTTGCCGGGGGCGGACCTAGGGCTGCAGCTTCCAGGCGCCGTTGTCGATCCTGACCATGACCCGGGCCCGCTGGTCGAAGCCCAGATGGTCCGTCGGCCCCATGTTGTACACCCCATGGCAGCCCACCACGTCCCGGGTGTTTTCCAGGGCCTCGCGCAGGGCCTTGCGGAATTCCGGACTGCCCGGCTGGGCCTTCTTCAGGGCCAGGGGCACGGCGTGCTGCAGCAGCAGGCCCGCATCCCAGACGTGGGCGCCGAAAGTGGAGACGCTGCCCTTGCCGTGCACCGCCTCGTAGCGCCCCACATAGTCCAGGGCCACCTTGCGGATCGGGTTGTCCGCCGGCAACTGGGCCGCCACCAGCACCGGCCCCGCCGGCAGCAAAGTCCCTTCCACCTCCTTGCCGCCGACCCGCAGGAAGTCGCTGTTGGCGACGCCGTGGGTCTGGTAGATCAGGCCCTTGTAACCCCGCTCCCGCAGGGTCTTCTGGGGCAGGGCCGCGGGCGTGCCGGCGCCGCCGATGAGCACCGCGTCCGGCCTGGCCGCCAGCACCTTCAGCACCTGGCCGGTGACCGAGGTGTCGCTGCGGCTGAAACGCTCGTTGGCCACCAGCCGCAGCTTGCGCGCCTCGGCGATCTTGGCGAACTCGTTGAACCAGCCCTCGCCGTAGGCGTCGGCAAAGCCGATGTAGGCGACGCTGCGCACCTGCTGGCTGGTCATGCTTTCCACCAGGGCGGTGGCCATGTGGGCATCGTTCTGGGCCAGCTTGAAGACCCAGCGCCGCTTCTCGTCCATGGGCTCGACGATGCGGCTGGAGGCGGCCAGGGCCAGCATGGGCGTCTCGCCCTCCGCCACCGCGTCGATCATGGCCAGGGAATTGGGGCTGGTGGTGGAACCGACGATGACGTCCACCCGGTGCTCGGCGATCAGCTTGCGCGCATTCTTCACCGCCGCCGTGGTGTCCGAGGCATCGTCGAGGACGATGTAATTGACCTTGTGCCCGCCGATGCTGGCCGGCAGCAGGGCCACGCTGTTCTTCTCGGGAATGCCCAGGGACGCCGCCGGGCCGGTGGCCGAGACGCTGATGCCGACGTTGAGGTCGGCCCGGGCGGGTGCTGCGAACAACAGGGACAGGCCGAGCAGCGATGCGCCCAACCTGGCCCCGGGAATACTCCAGCTTCCTTGCATGGTGCGTTCTCCCTGTGATGTTGTCCTGCGACTACTTGACCAGCTTCCAGGCTCCGTCCTGAATGGTGACCATGACCCGGGCCCGCTGGTCCAGCCCCAGGTGGTCCTGGGCGCTCATGTTGTACACCCCGTGGGCGCCGGCCACGTTGCGGCTCGCCTCCAGGGCGTCGCGCAGGGCCTTGCGGAATTCCCGGCTGCCCGGCTGGGCCTTCTTCAGGGCCGCCGGCACGGCCTGGGCCAGCAGCAGGCCCGCATCCCAGGCATAGCCGCCGAAGGCGGTGACGCTGCCCTTGCCGTGCACCGCCTCGTACTTGCCCACGTACTCCACCGCCGACTTCTTCACCGGGTTGTCGTTGGGCAGCTGGGCCGCCACCAGCACCGGGCCGCTGGGCAGCAGGGTGCCCTCCACCTCCTTGCCGCCGACCCGCAGGAAGTCATTGTTGGCGACGCCGTGGGTCTGGTAGATCGGCCCCTTGTAGCCCCGCTCCCGCAGGGCCTTCTGGGGCAGGGCCGCCGGGGTGCCGGCGGCGCCGATGAGGATGGCGTCGGGCTTGGCGGCGAGCAGCTTCAGCACCTGGCCGGTGACCGAGGTGTCGGCCCGGTTGAAGCGCTCATTGCCCACCAGGGCCAGCTTGCGCACCTCCGCCACCTTGGCGAACTCGCCGTACCAGCCTTCGCCGTAGGCGTCGGCAAAGCCGATGTAGGCCACCGTCTTCACGTTGTTGCTGGTCATGTGCTCGACGATGGCGGTGGACATCTGGGCGTCGTTCTGGGGCGTCTTGAACACCCACTTGCGCTTCTCGTCCATGGGCTCGACGATGCGGGCCGAGGCGGCCATGGCGATCATGGGCGTCTCCGCTTCGGCCACGGTGTCGATCATGGCCAGGGAGTTGGGCGTGGTGGTGGAGCCGATGATGAGATCCACCTTGTGCTCACCGATCAGCTTCTTGGCGTTTTTCACCGCCGCCGTGGTGTCCGAGGCGTCGTCGAGGACGATGTAATTGACCTTCTGCCCGCCGATGCTGGCCGGCAGCAGGGCCACGGTATTTTTCTCGGGAATGCCCAGGGATGCCGCCGGACCGGTGGCGGAGAGGGTAATGCCGACATTGAGGTCGGCCAGGGCGGGACGGGATAGGGAAATACAGGCGAGCGGCAGCAATGCCGCCACCAGGGCGTTCAGTTTCATGACTCCTCCACTGCGTTTTTTATATTAGTGCCGCCGGGACGGCGGGGGCTCACACCCAGCGGAGGATCATACCCGGCCCCCTCCCCCCAGGGGAAGAGCGGGCGCCGGAGGAGGATGGTGCCGGCCCGGGGCGCCGGTGGGGGCCCGGAAAGGGCGTCCCGCGGCGGCCCCGCCCGGGATCAGCGGCCGAAGATGCCCTTCAGCAGCCCCCCGACACCGGCCGGAGCCGCCGACTCCACCGCCGCGTCACCGGCGGCCTGCTCCAGGCCCAGGGCCAGGCTGTCGTAGCCGGTCACCCGCACCACCGCGCTCCACACCAGGGGCTTCTTCTCCGCCGGCTTCTGCGGCGGATAGGCAAAGCCCTGGCTCGGCCCGTGGGCCACGGCGGAGACCATGGCCATCTCGGCCTTGGCGAAGATGCCTTCGGGCACCGTGCATTCGCGCTGGCTGCCCGGCAGCATGGGGCTCTTGTTGCGGGCCGCCAGCCACAGCACCACCTCCTTGTCGCCGTTGGCGGCCACGGCGTTGAGATCGTAGCCCCGCACCCGGGTGGAAGCGTCCCAGCTCAGGGAAACGGCGCTACGCAGGTTGGTATTGCCGGCCTTGAGGTTGATGGGCTCAAGGAAATCCATGGCCGCCCCCAGGGTGAAGCGGATGTCCGGCGTCAGGAAGCTGGCCTTGACCACGTGCTCGCCCACTGCCGAGGCGCCGTCGGGCAGGCCCTTGAAGTCCCGGTCACCGGCGGGCCAGTGCAGGGAGCGGGGCGGCAGGCCGTCCACCCCGGCGCCCGGGCCGCCCTTGCCCATGCTGCGGCCCTGGCGGGCCATGGCCATGACCTCGGGCGAGACCTTGCCCGCCATGGTGCGGAAATCCAGGATCTCGGGCTGGCCCTTGGCCACGGCCGGACCACAGCCCCAGTAGATGAGCACCCGGCCATCGGCCTCGCCATCGCTGCCGCCGCCCTGGCCGCCGCTGCGCCGCTCGCCCTTGAGGGGCAGCAGGGGGCCGATGCCCATGGTTTCGGGCACCTGGTGGCTGGCGCTGTAGTCGGGCGGCAGGTCGGCCGGGTTGGTCAGGCGCAGGTCCATGCTGCGACTGGTGCCGGGCTTGCTGCCGAACATCATGCCCATGACCCCGCCCATGCCGCCGGCCCCGAGGCCGGACAGGGTGCGCAGGTTCATTTCGTAGCTGACCGGGGCCGCGACCGCCGACAGGTGCGCCGCCCCCAGGGAAAGGACCAGGACGGCGGGGGAGAGGGAAGAAAGACGCGTGGCCACGGCAGCACCTCCGGCTGGGAATGGGAAAAACCCATTCTAGACCAGGAAAAATGCCACCGGGGTTAGCCCGGCGGGGCCTACTTGCCGATGCAGAAGCGGCCGAAGATTTCGCCGAGCAGGTCGTCGGCGGTGAACTCGCCGGTGATGTGGCAGAGGGCGTTCTGGGCCAGGCGCAGTTCCTCGGCGAAAAGCTCCAGGGCCGGCAGGCGCTGGCGCGACAGCTGCAGGTGCTCCTGGGCGGCAGCCAGGGCCCGCAGGTGGCGCTCCCGGGCGATGAAGACGTCTTCCGCCTCGTGCCAGCCGGCGATGCGCAGCAGCTCCCGACGCAGCAGGTCGAGGCCGGCGCCGCTCTTGGCGGAAAGGGAAATGGCCACGCAGCCCTCCCCTCCTTCCGGCTCCTCATGGCGCTCCGGCGCCCGGTCGGTGAGGTCGATCTTGTTGTAGACGGTGATGCGCGGCAGGTCCGGCGGCAGACGCCTGAGGATGGCCTCCTCCCCATGGGCGATGCCTTCCCGGGCATCGGCCAGCAGCACCAGCACATCGGCCTTCTCGATCTCGCGCCAGGTGCGCTCGATGCCCAGGCGCTCCACCTCGTCCTCCGTCTCCCGCAGGCCGGCGGTGTCGATGACGTGGAGCGGGATGCCCTCGATCTGCAGGTTGCCCCGCACCACGTCCCGGGTGGTGCCGGCGATGGGGGTGACGATGGCCAGCTCGTCGCCGGCCAGGCCGTTGAGCAGGCTGGACTTGCCCACGTTGGGCTGGCCGGCCAGCACCACGTGCAGGCCGTTCTGCAGCAGGCGGCCCTGGCGGGCCCGGTCGAACACCGCCTCCAGCCTGGCCGCCAGGCTGTCCAGGCGGCCGAAGGCGTTGGCCGCCTTGAGGAAGTCGATCTCCTCCTCGGGAAAGTCCAGGGTGGCCTCGGTCAGGGCCCGCAGTTCGATCAGCTCGTCGGTGAGGACGCGGATCTCCCGGGAGAACTCTCCCTGCAGGGAGCGCACGGCGCTGCGGGCGGCGGCCTGGGTGGTGGCGTCGATGAGGTCGGCCACGGCTTCGGCCTGGGCCAGGTCCAGCTTGCCGTTGAGGAAGGCGCGGCGGGTGAACTCGCCAGGCTCGGCGAGACGGGCGCCCAGGTCCAGGCAGCGGGCCAGCAGCATCTGCAGCACCACCGGGCCGCCGTGGCCCTGCAGTTCCAGGACGTCCTCGCCGGTGAAGGAGGACGGGTTGGGGAAGAAGAGCAGCAGGCCGCTGTCGATGACGCTGCCGTCGGCGGCGCGGAAATCGGCCAGGGTGGCGTGGCGCGGCCGGGGCAGCCTGCCCGTGAGCTGTTCGGCCAGGGGCAGCAGGCCGCTGCCGGAGATGCGCACGACCCCGACGCCGCCCCGGCCGGGAGCGGTGGCAATGGCGGCGATGGTGTCGGTGCGGGGCATCATGGCGGGGAGGATTCCGGAGCGTTAACGAAAAAAAGGCCGCCCTCAGGCGGCCTTTTCGCGGACATCAGGCCTTGGCGTCGTTGGCCGCCTTGCCGCCAGCCTCGATCATGCGGGTGATCTGCCACTGCTGGGCGATGGACAGCACGTTGTTCACCACCCAGTACAGCACCAGGCCGGCCGGGAAGAAGAAGAACATGAAGCCGAAGACGAAGGGCATCATCATCATGACCTTGGCCTGGATGGGGTCCGGCGGGGTCGGGTTGAGACGGGTCTGGATCACCATGGTGGCGATCATGATCACCGGCAGGATGTAGAACGGGTCCTGGGCGGAGAGGTCGTGAATCCAGCCGACCCACGGCGCGTTGCGCATTTCCACGGCGCCCAGCAGCACCCAGTAGAGGGCGATGAACACGGGAATCTGGATCAGGATGGGCAGACAGCCGCCGAGGGGATTGATCTTTTCCTTGCGGTACAGATCCATCATCTCCTGGTTCATGCGCTGGCGGTCGTCGGCGAAGTGCTCCTTGATGTGCTGCAGGCGCGGCGTCACCTGGCGCATCTTGGCCATGGACTTGTAGGAGGCGGCGGAGAGGGGGAAGAAGATCAGCTTCAGGGCGATGGTCAGGACCACGATGGCCCAGCCCCAGTTGCCCACCAGCTTGTGAATCCACTCCAGGGCCCAGAAGATGGGCGCGGCGATGACGGTCAGCCAGCCGTAGTCCACCACCAGGTCCAGGCCTTCGGCGACCTGCTTGAGCTGGGACTGGATCTGGGGACCGGCGAAGAGGGGCACGCTGACGCTGCCCTGGGCACCGGCTTCCACCTGGGCCACGGGCACGATGACGCCGGCGGAATAGACGCCGGGCTTGCCGTCGGCCGGAGCTTCCACCTTGCGCACGAAGAATTCGCGGGGCGACTTGCCCTGGGGCACGAAGGCGGAAACGAAGTAGTGCTGCACCATGGCCACCCAGCCGTTGTCGGCGTTCTGGGGCACCTTGGCCTTGCCCTTCTCGATGTCGGAGAAGGCCAGCTTGTGGAACTTGTCCTGCTCGGTATACAGGGCCGGGCCGGTATAAACGCTGACCATGGAGGACTCGCCGGCCGGCGCCTTGTCGTCCCGGGCCAGCTGGAAGTAGGCATGGGGGGCGATGGCCTTGGCGCTGCCATTGTGGATTTCATAACCCACGTCCACCAGGAAGGAGCCCTTGCGGAAGGTATAGACCTTGGTCACCTTAACGCCGTCGGTCACGGCTTCCAGGCGCACCTGCAGTTCCTTGCTGTCGCCCATCTCGCGGGGGCCGGGCAGCACCTTGAACATGGTCTTGTGGGTCGGCAGGCCGTCACCGATCAGGCCGCTCTGGGCGCTGTAGCGGTGGTCCTCGCCGAACAGCTGGAAGGGCTTGCTCTCGTCGGTGGCCGACTTGTAGCCGGGCAGTTCGAGACGCACCAGATCGCCGCCCTGGGTGGAGATGTCGGCCACCATCAGGTCGGTGGTGATGGTGACGGTCTCGGCCTTGACCGGCGCCGGCGCGGCGACGGCTGCGGCAACGGCGGCAGCGCCGGACTGCAGCGTGGCGGAGGGAGCGGGTGCGGCCCCGGCCTGGGTGGCAGCGGCGGTGGCCGGCACATCCTTGGGCTGGTTATGTTTCACCCAGGCGTCCCACAACATGATGATGGAGACGGCGAAGATCAGGAACAGGAACAGGCGACGGTTATCCATGCACAGCCTATCGATTGCAGGTTTTGGAATTCATGGCGCGGCGTGGCGCAGCCACTTAGGGCACCGGATCGTAACCGCCGGGATGGAAGGGATGGCAGCGCAGCAGCCGCCGCGAGCCCAACCACAGCCCCTTGATCACGCCGTGCTTCTTCAGAGCCTCGGCAGTATAGTCGGAACAGCTCGGTTCGAAACGACAATTACGACCCAGCATGGGGCTGATGGCGTATTTGTAGACGCGCAACAGCAGCAGGAACGGCATGATGCTGAGGGCTCTGAGTCGTTTCATTACCGAGGCTCCGGTGCTGCCGGGTTTGCGGCGGGCGGCGGGTTTCCGGCATCCCGGGGCTCCGCCAGGCGACGGCTGAGGCGCCGCAACAGGCCGGCGATCTCGGCCGCCATTTCCGCCTTGCTCGGCCGCGGCTTGGCCTTATCCAGGGAAACCCCCAGACGCAGGATCAAATCCACCGCCGGGAAATCCTGCCGCTGCAGGCGGAAGGCTTCCCGGGCCAGGCGCTTCACCCGGTTGCGGCCGACGGAGGCACGGCACAGCTTCTTGCCGACCACCAGGCCCAGGCGGGCGCCCTGTCGGGCCTCCTCCGGACTGCAAAGACGCCAGTGCAGGAGGAAGTAAGGGCCTTTTATGGCCCTCCGAAAACCAAAAACGGATGAAAACTCATCCGTTTTGGTCAAGCGGTAGCGCTTGGGGAAGGGAAAGCGCTGGGGGGCCTGGAGTCGAGACTCGTCAGACACCGGCGTCACCTCCCCGGAGCTACCGGGCAGGTCAGGTCCGATCAAACGGCCAGACGCTTGCGGCCCTTGGCGCGGCGGGCGCGGATGACGGCGCGGCCACCCTTGGTCTTCATGCGGACCAGGAAGCCGTGGGTACGCTTGCGACGGACGACGGAGGGTTGGTAAGTGCGCTTCATGTCTTAAGTCCTTGATGCTTGGGGAAAGATAAACGCGCAATTAGAATGGGTTAACCCCCGGGCTGTCAAGAACAAAACGATTGGCCGCCCCGGGAAAATTCGCCCCGGCCTGTGGATAACTTTTCCCAGACAGGCTAAAATGCGCCTTCGCTCTGGCCGGCAGCGCCATTGTAAAAATGCAACAAGCCCGCTGCCGCCTTTTCCGGAGCACGCGATTCCCGGCGGCGCGGCCCTGGCCTGTGCCCCGTTCCCAGCCTATTGAAGCGTAGGCTTTTTTATTTTCCGGGTCGGGCCCTGCGGGGCCCCATCCTGCCGGCCCGGGGGCTGCGGCCTCCGAACCGGACTTGTCCCCGGCTGACGGGGCGCCCCCGGCGTCCGGTTTCCGAGTGGTTGAGGTAATGAGCGGTTTCTGGTCAATCTGTCTGAGCCAGTTCGAACAAGAACTGCCGCCCCAGCAATTCAACACCTGGATCAAGCCCCTGCGGCTGGAAGGCGAGGACAACCTCGCCGAAGGCCTGCGCCTGCTCGCGCCCAACGGCTTCATCCTGAAGTGGGTGAAGGAGCGCTACCTGTCCCGCATCGAGGAGCTGGCCCACAGCCACTTCTCCGCCCCTGTCGCCATCAGCCTGGGCATCGGCGGCGGCCGCACCGCCGTGGCTGTGGCCCGGCCCACGGCGCCGGCAGCCGCACCCGCCGAGATTCCCGCCGCCGCCCCCCGAACCATGGCCCCGGCACCTGCCGCCGCCCCGGCACCGGCTCCCGCCGCCCGCCGCAATAACGGCCCCCAGAGCAGCTACGAGAAGACCCGCCTGATTCCCGGCTTCACTTTCGACAACCTGGTGGTGGGCAAGGCCAACGACCTGGCCCGGGCTGCCGCCATGCAGGTAGCCCAGAATCCGGGCGTCTCCTACAACCCCCTGTTCATCTACGGCGGCGTCGGCCTGGGCAAGACCCACGTCATCCACGCCATCGGCAACGCCATCCTGCAGGCCGATCCGGACAAGGTGGTGCGCTACGTGCACGCCGAGGACTATTACTCGGATGTGGTGCGGGCCTACCAGCAGAAATCCTTCGACGTCTTCAAGCGCTATTACAAGTCCCTGGACGTGCTGCTGGTGGACGACGTGCAGTTCTTCAACGGCAAGAACCGCACCCAGGAAGAGTTCTTCTTCGTCTTCAACGCCCTCACCGAAGCCAAGAAGCAGATCATCATCACCTGCGACACCTACCCGAAAGACATCAACGGCCTCGACGACCGCCTGGTGACACGCTTCGACTGGGGCCTGACGGTGCAGATCGAGCCGCCCGAGACGGAAATGCGGGTGGCCATCCTGAAGAAGAAGGCCGAAGCCGAGGGCGTGGCCCTGGACGACGAGGTAGCCTTCTTCATCGCCAAGCACCTGCGTTCCAATGTGCGGGAGCTGGAAGGCGCCCTGAAGAAGGTGCTGGCCTATTCCCTCTTCCACGGCCGCGAGATCGCCCTGGACCTGGCCAAGGACGCCCTCAAGGACGTCATCGGTGCCTTCAACCGGCAGATCACGGTGGAGAACATCCAGAAGACCGTGGCCGAGTACTACAAGATCAAGGTGGCCGACCTCTATTCCAAGAAACGCACCCGGGCCATCGCCCGGCCGCGCCAGGTGGCCATGTGGCTGGCCAAGGACCTGACGCCCCACAGCTACCCCATGATCGGGGATGCCTTCGGCGGCCGGGACCACACCACGGTATTGCATGCGGTCCGCACCATCGACACCCTGCGGGCCAAGGACAACGAACTGAACCACGACCTGCACGTGCTGCTGCAGGTCCTGAAAGGCTGAAAAGCCTGCACTTATGTCGTGCCCCGGGTTTTTTCCCGGGATGAAATGTGGATAATCGAGGTTTCGCCGTGGGCAGCCCCGATTTTCCCAGGCTTCACCCGGTGACCCGCCCTTTTGCGCGGGCAGCCGGAGGCAACAGGTTTTCGCAACACAGGCTTCTGCAATAATCGGATCAACGCGAGTTATCCACAGAGTTGGCGCCGCTACTATCTTTTAAGGATTGATCTCTATGCTTCTAATCAAGACCCAACGCGACACGCTGCTTTCGCCGCTGCAATCGGTCTCCGGCATTGTGGAGAAGCGGCACACCCTGCCCATCCTGTCGAACGTGCTGCTGGAAAAGAAGGGCGACGCCCTGACCTTCCTGGCCACCGACATCGAAATCCAGATCACCACCAGCGCCGCCGCCGAAGGCGGTGAAGGCGACGGCGCCGTCACCGTCGGCGCCCGCAAGCTGCAGGACATCCTGCGCTCCCTGCCCGAAGGCACGGAAGTCAGCCTGGTGCTGGAAGAAAAGCGCCTGCTGGTGCGCGGCGGCAAGAGCCGCTTCACCCTGCAGACCCTGCCCGCCGACGACTTCCCCCGCATGGCCATCGGCAACGACGACGCCAAGCGCTTCTCCGTCACCCAGAAGCAGTTCCGCCAGCTCCTGGCCCAGACCCAGTACGCCATGGCCGCCCAGGACGTGCGCTACTACCTGAACGGCCTGCTGCTGCTGACCGAAGGCAAGGAACTGCGCGCCGTGGCCACCGACGGCCACCGCCTGGCCTTCGCCAGCATGGAGATCGAAGCCGAGCTGCCCCGCCAGGAACTGATCCTGCCGCGCAAGACCGTGCTCGAGCTGAACCGCCTGCTGGCCGATTCCGACGACGCCCTGGAAATCACCCTCTCCGCCAACCAGGTGCGTTTCGCCTTCGGCAACGTGGTGCTGGTGTCCAAGCTGATCGACGGCAAGTTCCCCGACTACGAGCGGGTCATCCCCGCCACCCTGAAGAACAGCCTGGAGCTGGGCCGCACCGCCCTGCTGCAGTCCATGGTCCGCGCCGCCATCCTGACCAACGAAAAGTTCCGCGGCGTGCGCCTGGTACTCCAGGGCAACAGCCTCAAGGTCATGGCCGCCAACGCCGAGCAGGAAGAAGCCCAGGAAGAGCTGGAAGTGGAATACGCCGGCGACTCCCTGGATGTGGGCTTCAACGTCGGCTACGTGCTCGACGTGCTGAACAACGTCAGCAGCGACACCGTCACCCTCAATTTCAACGACGCCAATTCCAGCGCCCTCATCACCGTGCCGGGCAACGACCGCTTCAAGTACGTCGTCATGCCCATGCGCATCTGATCGCCGCCGAACGCCGTGATCTAAGGTCCGCCGCCCGGCGGACCTTTTGCAGTTTTAAGTGGAACAGGAACAATGAGCGAAGAAAACCCGCAAATGAACACCCCGCAGGAAGGGGCCCCCGCCTACGGCGAATCCAGCATCCAGATCCTTGAAGGCCTGGAGGCCGTGCGCAAGCGCCCGGGGATGTACATTGGCGACACTTCCGACGGCACCGGCCTGCACCATCTGGTCTTCGAAGTGGTGGACAACTCCATCGACGAAGCCCTGGCCGGCCATTGCGACGACATCACCGTCACCATCCACGCCGACAACTCCATCTCCGTCACCGACAACGGCCGCGGCATTCCCACCGGCGTGAAGATGGACGACAAGCACGAGCCCAAGCGCTCCGCCGCCGAAATCGCCCTCACCGAACTGCACGCCGGCGGCAAGTTCAACCAGAACTCCTACAAGGTTTCCGGCGGTCTGCACGGCGTTGGCGTCTCCTGCGTGAACGCCCTCTCCAAGTGGCTGCGCCTGACCATCCGCCGCGACGGCAAGCGCCACTTCATCGAGTTTAACCGGGGCGTCCCGGTGGAACGCGTCATCGAAGTGCGCGACGGCTTCGAAGTCTCCCCCCTCAAGGTGCTGGGCGATACCGACAAGCGCGGCACCGAAGTGCACTTCCTGGCCGACGACGAAATCTTCGGCACCGTGGAGTTCCACTACGAAATCCTGGCCAAGCGCCTGCGCGAACTGTCCTTCCTCAACAACGGCGTCAGCATCCGCCTGGTGGACCAGCGCAACGGCAAGGAAGAGCTGTTCGCCTTTGCCGGCGGCGTGCAAAGCTTCGTCGAATACATCAACCGCACCAAGTCCGTCCTGCATCCCAGCATCTTCTACTCCGCCGGCGAAGCCAAGGTCGGCGACACCGGCGTCACCATCGGCGTCGAAGTGGCCATGCAGTGGAACGACTCCTACCAGGAGCAGGTGCTGTGCTTCACCAACAACATTCCCCAGTCTGACGGCGGCACCCACCTCACCGGCCTGCGGGCGGCCATGACCCGCATCATCAACAAGTACATCGAAGAGAACGAGATCGCCAAGAAGGCCAAGGTGGAAATCACCGGCGACGACATGCGCGAAGGCCTGGCCTGCGTTCTCTCGGTGAAGATGCCCGATCCCAAGTTCGCCTCCCAGACCAAGATGAAGCTGGTCTCTTCCGAAGCCCGTCCGGCGGTGGAAGAAGTGGTGGCGGCCAAGCTCACCGAATTCCTGCTGGAACGCCCGGTGGATGCCAAGACCATCTGCGGCAAGATCGTCGAAGCCGCCCGCGCCCGGGACGCGGCCCGCAAGGCCCGCGAAATGACCCGCCGCAAGGGCATCCTGGACGGCGTCGGCCTGCCCGGCAAACTGGCCGACTGCCAGGAGAAGGACCCCACCCAGTGCGAACTGTACCTGGTGGAGGGTGACTCCGCCGGCGGCTCCGCCAAGCAGGGCCGGGACCGCAAGTTCCAGGCGATCCTGCCCCTCAAGGGCAAGATCCTCAACGTGGAAAAGGCCCGCTTCGACAAGCTCATCTCCAGCCAGGAAATCGCCACCCTCATCACCGCCCTCGGCACCGGCATCGGCAAGGACGAATACAAGCCCGAGAAGCTGCGCTACCACCGCATCATCATCATGACCGATGCCGACGTGGACGGCGCCCACATCCGCACCCTGCTGCTCACCTTCTTCTACCGGCAGATGCCCGAGCTGGTGGAGCGCGGCCACATCTACATCGCCCAGCCGCCCCTCTACAAGGTCAAGCACGGCAAGACCGAGCGTTACCTGAAGGACGACCACGAGTACCAGCAGTTCCTGCTGCAGATGGCCATGGAAGGCACCGAGCTGCTGCCCCGGGCCGGCGCCGAGCCCATCAGCGGCGCAGCCCTCGAATCCCTGGCCCGGGAATACCTTCTGGCCGAGGCCGTCATCAACCGCCTCTCCAACCACATCAACCCGGAAGTGCTGCACGCCCTGGTGCACCACAACCTGGAGCTGAAGCTGGACGACGAAGCCGCCGCCAAGGCCAGCGCCGCCCTGCTGGCCAAGGTGTCCAGCGACGGCATCGACGTCTTCGCCCACTACAACGAAGCCCAGGAAAGCTGGCAGGTGCGCATGGAAAAGATGCACCACGGCAACCGCAAGGTCAGCAGCATCGACGAAGACTTCCTGCGCTCCGGCGACTACCTGCAGCTGCGCAAGACCGCCGAACTGCTCAACGGCCTCTTCGGCCCCGGCGGCCTGATCCAGCGCGGCGAAAAGAAGATGGCCGTCGCCGACTTCGCCAGCACCATGACCTGGCTGCTCAACGAAGTGGAAAAGGGCATCAGCAAGCAGCGCTACAAAGGTCTGGGCGAAATGAACCCCGAGCAGCTGTGGGAAACCACCATGGACCCCAACGTCCGCCGCCTGCTGCGGGTCGGCATCGACGACGCCATCGGCGCCGACGAAGTCTTCACCACCCTCATGGGCGAACTGGTGGAACCCCGCCGCAACTTCATCGAAAGCAACGCCCTGCGGGCGCAGAACATCGACGTGTGATGGTGCAGGATTCGGCTGAAGTCTAAATTTTCTTGGACTTCATAAAATGAAAATGCCACTCCCAGTGAGTGGCATTTTTTTGTCTGCTCATCGGCCGAAGCAGTTTTTCCACAAAGCCAATCGCAATGGCTGCTTTACACAAAGTTCATGACACACCCACAACAGATTTCTCGGTCTACGCTCACCGTCCTAACTTTTGAATTTCAGGCACATCAAATCTCACTCAAACGTGATGGCGACCATACCAATTCAACTAGCGCCGCAACGAGCTTTCGTCGTTGTAGCTGCTCACTCTTGGTGAAATTGCCAAAAGATTCGAAGGGTAGCTGATTAGCATCCGCAAACTGAAGGAACTGAGGTTGATGCTGGTATGCACCTACGTCCAGGCTTGCCGCATAAAAGTTCTGTTTGGCGTAGTGACACCGCTTCTGTTCGTAAGGCTTATCCTGCAGACTGCGATTCACATCGGCAGGCAGGAGCAACAACGACGCCACATGATCTCTCCACTCTCGGAATTCAGTTTCGCTCGCGAATAGCGATTTCACATCGTCGTAGTTGTCGGCCCAAATATGCTCGATATCAAATGGATTCTTGACGTCACGAACCACTAATTTATCGAATGATTGAGTACGTCCGGAACCCGCTTCTGTCGCCGCAGTGATGCGCGCCAGCAAGTGATAGATGTAGCGGCGGCTGAACTGATTTAATCCCAGGCCGTCGATCCCGCTTCGGTTCTTGCTCGGGCTACCCGAAAAGGTCACATCATCATCAGCCAGTTTTTTTGCGAGGATAGTCTGTAACTCGAGGAAAGGCTTACGACGAATATCGCGGCAAAGTAGCCACATAGCGTAGGAGACACTGGAGTATCCAACACGGATGTAATTAACTACTCGGCGCATCAACCAGATATCCAGATAAGTGGCTGTCACTGCAAGTTTTCGCCTTACTGTATCGTCATCATCCGATTCACACAGCGACGCCAAGAGCACGGTGCTCTGCCATGTAAAATCGTTGTGCGCGTTGTAGTAGATCGCCTCCAGCCCCGGAGTGAAGTGCTTACTGGCATCCAAAATTCGGCGGTAAGCCTTTGCAAAAAACGGGAAGCTTTCAACAATCATCGTCAGATTGGCGGCTGCATTACCTAACCCCAACTGCTCGCTGTGATCCCGTACCCAGCGGTGAAAAACCGTACCAATCAGCTCCCAATCTTTATCGGTAGAGCCTGCTTTCCGTTCGCGAATACTTTCGGCGTATTGCGCACGCAGCCATGCCTTGATGCAATTTGCGTCGCGCTCTGGCTCGTGCTCACCTCCCCAGGAGATCAACTCCAGCACGTTTTGCTTCCAGATTTGATTAGCCTTTGATCGAGGCTGCGCCTCCTCGATGGGCGCTAACAGATAGGCTTTAAGCATATCTACAGGGCTCAATGGCTTACCCCGGTCATTCATCGTCTCGAAAATCGCGTAGGCATAGCTATCGTTATCAGTAGCGATTTCGATCAAACCAACCCGCGTTAGTAGCCAATAGACAAAATGCGGCAGCGCTTCCTTTAACTCATCGAAAAGATCGTTGTCCTCGATGTCTTGATAGCGCGCATACATTGTTTGAATGGATTCATCCTTGCCATCAGGATTAAACGAATGCCCCTCAAACAACGCCTTGATGACCGGCAGACGTTCAGGAATGTCAAGGTTAAATCTCGGCTGCCCGAGGTTGTCGCTAAAGATCAAGGGCGCGACGGTTTGAACCACCGGCAAACCATTTTCTTGTGCTGCACGATAAAGACAGATCAGCAATAAGGTCAGCGAAGTCACTCGCTGCTGGCCATCAATTAGGTAGTTCTTGCCGTTGCGCTTGCTGACAATGATCGAACCAAGAAAATACTCGCCATAAGCACTGACCGCGGGCGTCTCATCCCCGTGCTTATAGTGGCTAAAAAACTTTGCCTGCAAATCCGATAGCAGTTCGTCGATATTCTCCTTTTCCCATTTGTACTCGCGCTGGTACTCATCAATGGAAAACGACTGACTTTGCAGCAATTGCTGCACGGTTCGGTAATGCGGCGTTATAGCACTCATACGAGACTATTCCTCCCAGTTATTGGCTTTTGACGGCCATCATTTCGCATTCGTCATACTGCGAAAAATGTAGACTTTAACCGAAGAGGGCCGGCTATCGTCGCCTACTCGCCGAGCAGTTCATCCGCCTGATGGCAGAGACTGGCCTTATCTGTAAGGGCAGCATTGGCTGAGAAGCAATCTTTCAAGCTGCACCAACGTGCCAGTATTTGAATCGAAGCAACTCACACAAAAGCACCCAATACCAGCTGCCTGTGAATGACCGCCCTGCCCGTCAATCCCCGTACGCCAATCCCGGCTTTCCCCAGGCTGTTACTTTCCCTAGACTCTGTCCATCTTTAGGCCTCTCCTCTTCTTCCAGGTCGAGGGCTTGAAAGTCACAAAAGGGAACCGATATTCCCACCCCGAAAGGCTGCCGCCCTGGTGGTCTTTTCCGGCGTTTTAGCGCGTCAGCGCTGCTTCGGCTCAACCCGCCCCGCTTTTTCAATACTTCTGCCGACAATGCCGCTGCGGCGCTGCACGGCCGGCCATCATGCCCATGCAATCAGTCATCAAGGGCGGAAGCACGGCGAGCCCGGCTTCCGACAAGCGTTATTTCATTACCGGCCTGCGGGCCGTGGCGGCGGTAATCATCGCCTGGCACCACTTCGCCCTGTATCCACCGCTGAAGGAATGGGCCGCCCCCCTGCTGGGCCACTTGCTGGACTGGCTGGCGGACCACGCCCGGGCCACCCAGGTGTTCTTCGTCGTGGGGGGCTATGTGATGGCCCTCAGCATGAGCGGGCGCGACTGGCGCCTGCCGGCCCTGGGGCGCTACGTGGTGCAGCGTTATTGCCGCCTGGGGCTGCCTTACCTGGCGGCCATGATCCTGGTGTGCCTGGCCTACGCCTATGGGCGGGAATGGCTGCCGGAGGAGATCACCGGGTCCCCCGTGAGCCTGCCCCAGGTGCTGGCCCACCTCTTCTTCCTCCAGGGCTTGCTGGGCTATGAGCAACTGTCGGCGGGCTTCTGGTTCGTCTGCATCAACTTTCAGCTGGCCCTGGTGTATGCCGGCAGCCTGTGGCTGCGCGACAGTCTGGGCCGGGGCCGTATCAACATGCCCCTGCTGCTGGGCTGGCCGGCGGCGGCCTTTGCCCTCTTCCACTTCAATCTGGATGGGGCCCTGGACGGCTGGTGGCTGTATTTCTTCCCCTACTTCTTCATGGGCATCGTCATTCACCATGCCGTGCGCCAAGCCCGTTCCCCCCTGCAGTTCTGGCTCTACGCCCTGCTGCTGCTGGCAGCCATGGGTTTTGAATGGCGCTGGCGCCTGCTCAGCGCCCTGCTGGTGGGCCTGCTGCTATGGCACGCGGAATGGCGCGGCTGGGGCGCCCGCTGGCCGCAGCACAAGGCGGTACTGGAATTGGGGCGGATTTCCTACAGCCTGTTCCTGGTGCATTTCCCGGTGCTGGTGTTTGTCGGCGCCCTGTGGACCCGGCTGGAACTCTACTCGCCGGAGCAGGCGGCCCTGGGCCTGTTGCTGGCGTTTGTCTGCAGTGTGCTGCTGGCGCAGCTGTTTCACCGCTGGATCGAGCAGCCGGCGGCAGCCCTGGGGCGCCGCCTGACCCAGGGCTCCACTACTCCGGCCGGCTATGTGCCGGCGTGGAAGGGGGCCTGATCGGAGGCGCTTCAGACTTGGGCGGGTTGCTTGCCGATCCGCCAGCAAAGCCGCAATGAAAAACGCCCGGCATAGCCGGGCGTTTTATTTTTTTCAGGCAGCCTTACTTGAGTACCGCCAGGGCTGCGTCGTAATTCGGCTCGTTCTTGATCTCGCCGACCAGTTCGCTGTGCAGGACCTTGTTGTCGGCATCCAGCACCACCACGGCACGAGCGCAGAGACCCTTGAGGGGGCCGTTTTCCACCGCCACGCCGTAGTTCTGCAGGAATTCGGGATTGCGGAAGGTGGACACGGTGCGCACCGCTTCCAGACCTTCGGCGCCGCAAAAGCGGGCCTGGGCAAAAGGCAGGTCGGCGGAAATGCACAGGACCACGGTGTTGGCCAGGGAACCGGCCGCCTGGTTGAAGCGGCGCACGGAGGTGGCGCAGGTGGGCGTATCGATGCTGGGGAAAATGTTCAGCACTTTGCGCACCGGGCCCAGGCCGGCCAGGGTCACTTCGCCCAGGTCTTTGCCGGTCAGGGTGAAGGCGGGGCCGGTACTGCCGGCGGCAGGCAGTTGGCCGGCCACTCGAATGGGGTTGCCGCCCAGGGTAACGGTCTGGCTCATGGAATTTCCTCGCTGATGGATGGGGTTGAGGTTGTCAGAGTAGCAACGATGGCGGCGGTTCCCCAACACCTGTTAACAGCCTGTGCATAACTTGGGTATGGATCGGGTACCAGTTGTGCACAACTCCCTGTTTCGCTGGTTTGGCAAAAACCCTGCACAATTGCCTCACAGCGCTACACAGACGTTTTGCACAGGGATTTTTCTGGCTTAAGCAATTGTTGTATCGGGAGAAAAATTAGTTATCCACAGATTTGGGGCCAGGTTAACTGGTTTACGTCTTTGTATACATAAAAAACAGTGAACAACCCTTAGCTGGAGCTGAATAAAAAAAGCCCCCGGTGAAGGGGGCGGTAAAAGAGAAGAAAAGAGGCTTCAGTTCTGGGGAGGAGCGGATGCCGGTGCAGCCGGTGCGGGAGCGGGCCGGTCGCCGTGGCGTTTGCCCCGGCTCTCGACAAAGCGCTTCTTCATGTCGTCGCAGCGCTTGGGATCTTCCTTGCAGCGCTGTTCGAACTGTTCCCGGGCTTTGGCACGCATTTCTTCCCGCGCCTTGTCACAGGCGGCCGGGTCTTGTTTACACTTCTGCCGCATTTCCTCCCGTTTTGCCTTGAACTCTTCGCAGCGTTGGGGGTTATCCTTGCAGGAGGCGTCGTGGCGCTCCTTGAGCCGTTCGCAAGCCTTGGGGTTGGCGGCGCAGCGTTCCTGCATGGCGGGGCCCTTGGGGGCCGGCTGGGGGGCTTCCTGGGCCTGTACCGCAAAAGCGAAGCCGGCAAGGGCGAGGAAGGCGAGAACATGGCGTCCTGACATGATGTTTCTCCTGGGTTCGGGGTTCATTGAATCGACGGGCCCAGTATAGGAAGGCCAGGGCGTCCCAGGTGTTTCACCCCGGCAAGGGGTTGTAAAAGTGTGTAAGCGGTCGCCGCGGCGGCCGGATTAGGAGAGAGCGTCACCATGCAACTGGAAAAACTGCTGCACAGCCAGGGATTCGGCACCCGCAAGGAATGCCGGGCCCTGGTGCGTAACGGCTGGCTGGAAATCGGCGGGGTGGTGGTGGAAGACCCCTTCCTGGAAGTGGATCCCGAGGGTTTTGAATTCACCGTGGACGACCAGCCCTGGCGTTACCGGGAAAAGGCTTACCTGATGATCCACAAGCCGGGGGACTACGAGTGCTCCCACAAGCCCAAGCACCACCGCAGCATCTTCACCCTGCTGCCGGAGGAGCTGGTGAACCGGGACGTGCAATGCGTCGGCCGCCTTGATGAGGACACCACGGGCCTGCTGCTGATGACCGACGACGGCCAGTTCATCCACCAGATGAGTTCGCCCAAGCGCAAGGTGCCCAAGGTTTATGAGATTACGGCCAAGCATTCCATCGACCAGGCCCAGATCGATCAGCTGCTGGCCGGGGTTCTCCTTCATGGCGAGTACGAGCCGGTGGTTGCGGATAGCTGCGAGCTCGTCAGCGACACCGTACTGCGGTTGACCATCACCCAGGGTAAGTACCACCAGGTAAAGCGCATGCTGGGCGCTGTAGGCAACCGGGTGGAGGGTTTGAAGCGGGTGAGGATCGGCGCTTTGGACCTGCCCGCGGATCTGGCACCGGGCGAGTGGCGCTGGCTGGAAGCCGAGGATCTGGAAAAGCTGAAGCCGGCCTGAGTACAAAAGCCTCGCCAACGCGGGGCTTTTTCTTTGGTGCCGGGGAATCAAGGAATGACGGCAATTTTCAGGGTGCCATGCCTGTGAGCAAGAAAAATAGCGCTTCTCCAGCCATCATCTTTCCTTTGACCCGCCCTTTCTGCCTTCCGGCCTGGGTCGTTTTTTCCCCGCCCGCTTTGGCTTTTTTCAGCCGTTCCGGTTTTCACGGCTTTTCCCTAGGGGTTGTTCACTGTTTTTTATGTATACAAAGACGTAAACCAGTTAACTCAGCCTCAAGTCTGTGGATAACTTTGAAAAGCCAATCCCATTCATTGGCTTAGGTCCGAAAAATCCCTGTGAGAAACCTCTGTGCAGTGGTGTGGGAAGATTGTGCAGGGATTTTTCCCCTACCCTTGCCTGCCCAGGTTGTGCACAATTGGTTCCACCACTTTTACCTGAGTTATACACAGCATGACCCTGACGGAAATGCGCTACATCGTGTCCTTGGCCCGGGAGCGCCACTTCGGCCGCGCCGCCGAGAAATGCCACGTGAGCCAGCCCACCCTGTCGGTGGCCCTGAAAAAGGTGGAAGAGCGCCTGGGGGTGCTGCTGTTCGAACGCAGCGCCGCCGAAGTGCGGTTGACGCCCATCGGCGAAGAGGTGGCGCGGCAGTCCGAGAAGGTCTTGAACGAGGCCCAGCGGGTCGAGGAAATCGCCCAGCGGGGCAAGGATCCCTTCAGCGGGCCCCTGCGCCTGGGAGTGATCTACACCATCGGCCCCTATCTGCTGCCCCGGCTGGTGCCGGCCCTGCACCAGGCCGTGCCCCACATGCACCTTTACCTGCAGGAGAATTTCACCCACGTGCTGGCCGAATCCCTGAAGCGGGGCGAGCTGGACGTGATCGTGGTGGCCCAGCCGTTCGACGAGCCGGGCATCGTCACCCAGCCGGTGTACGACGAACCCTTCCGCATGCTGGTGCCGGCGGCCCATCCCTGGGCCGAGCGGAAGTCGGTGGATGCGGGGGAACTGAAGGGGGAGGAACTGCTGGTGCTGGGCCAGGGCAACTGTTTCCGCGACCAGGTGGTGGCCGCCTGTCCGCGCCTGACCGAGCCGGGTGGGTTGGAACGTTCCTATGAGGGCGGCTCCCTGGAGACCATCCGCCTGATGGTGGCCAGCGGCACCGGCGTCGCCGTGCTGCCCGCTTCCGCCGTCGAGGTGGCGCCGCCGGATCCGTCCCTGGCCCGGGTCATTCCCTTCAAGGCGCCGGAGCCTTCCCGCCGCATCGTGCTGGCCTGGCGCGTCACCTTCCCCCGGCCCCAGGCCATCGATGCGGTGCGGGCCGCTATTTTGCAATGTCCGCCACCCGGGGTTAAGGTACTGTAGTCCGCCTGTATTGCCCGTCCCTATTCAATCCATAGGGATAAGTCATTGGCCCGGGCGGCCGCCATCGGCCACAATGGGCGCATGGTTATTGAGAAGCTTGAAAGGAGAATCCACATGGCAACCAAGATCGATATCGGCATCACCGAGAAAGACCGCAAGAAAATCGCCGACGGCCTTTCCCACCTGCTGGCAGACAGCTACATCCTCTATCTGAAGACCCACAATTTCCACTGGAACGTCACCGGCCCCATGTTCCAGACCCTGCACACCATGTTCATGACCCAGTACACCGAACTGTGGAACTCCCTGGACCTGATCGCCGAGCGCATCCGCGCCCTCGGCTACCCGGCTCCCGGCTCCTACAAGCGCTTCGTGGAACTGGCTTCCATCACCGAGGAAGACGGCGTGCCCAAGGCCAAGGACATGATCCGCCAGCTGGTGGCCGGCCAGGAAGCTGTGGCCCGCACCGCCCGCCAGGTCTTCGCGGTGGTGGACAAGGCCAACGACCAGCCGACGGCCGATTTGCTGACCCAGCGCATGGAAGTGCATGAAAAGAACGCCTGGATGCTGCGCGTCCTGCTCGAAGAATAAGTAAATTCAACGCTTCGCCGCCTGGCGGCGGCCCGGATGCAAAAAGGGCTCGGTTCACACCGAGCCCTTTTCTTTTGCCTTGCTTAACCTCAGGCTTCCTTCGCCTTGCGCTTTGCCGGGGCTTTGGTGGGCTTTTCCACCGCTGCCTTGGGCTCGGCCTTGGCGGCGGTTTTTTTCGCCGCAGGGGCCTTGGGCTCCCGTTTCTCGAACTCGAAGCTGACCTTGCCGTCTTTGCCCTTCACCAGGAAGGCGGAGAACTTGCGCCGGGTGCGGGCGGAAATGAAGTCCTTGAGCAGATCGGTGCGGCCGGTGGACAGCAGTTTTTGCATCTGTTCCCGTTCCACCGCCTGTTGCAGGATGATCTTGCCGGAACGGAAGTCGCAACTCTTGGCCGGACCCACGGACTTTTCGCAGACGTAGGCCAGACCGTGCTCATAGACAGGGCTGCCGCACTTGGGACAGGGTCCCAGGCTTTCCTGGCCGGAGAAGTCCACCGGTTCGCCGCCGTCCTCGCCGGAGCGGTCCTGGCCGAAGTCGAATTCCGGTTCGTTCTTGTCGTTGAGCTTGATCAGGGCATTGAAGGGCCGCCCCATCTTGTTGCGGAAGCCCATCAGGGGGCCGACCTGGCGTTCGGTGAGCAGGGTCTCGATTTCCTCCGGCTCGAACTGGCGGCCGGCGACGATCTTCCACAGGCCGTAGTCGCAATCGCCGCACTGGAATTTCTTGTAGGTCTCGCGCATGAGACCGCCGCACTTGGGACAGGGCGACTTGAGCAGGCCGAAGTCGCCGGGCACCGTGTCGCTGTCGTAGCTCTTGGCCCGGTCCACGATGTGCCGGGTCATTTCCTCGATTTCCTGCATGAAGGCGCTGCGGGAAAGGTCGCCGCGCTCGATCTGGGCCAGCTTCCATTCCCATTCGCCGGTCAGTTCCGGCGAGGTCAGTTCGGAAATGCCCAGGCCGTTGAGCAGGGTCATGAGGGAGAAGGCCTTGGCGGTGGGGATCAGTTCCCGGCCTTCGCGGTGCAGATACTGTTCGGTGATCAGGCCTTCGATGATCTGGGCCCGGGTGGCCGGAGTGCCGAGGCCACGGCCGGCCATGGCGGCACGCAGTTCCTCGTCGTCCACCATCTTGCCGGCGCCTTCCATGGCGGAGAGCAGGGTGGCTTCCGAGTAGCGGGCCGGGGGCCGGGTCTCGTTCTGATTGACCGCCACTTCCTCGGTCTGCACCTTCTCGCCCTGGGAGACGGCCACCAGGTTGCCCTCGTCGCCCTCCTGGCCTTCGCGGCCGTAGATGGCCAGCCAGCCCGGATTCACCAGGACCTTGCCTTCGGTCTTGAAGGGTTCGCCGGCGACCCGGGTGATGCGGGTGGTGATCAGGTATTCGGCGGCGGGGAAGAAGACGGCGAGGAAGCGCTTGACCACCAGGTCATAGAGCTTCTGTTCCGGCTCGGAGAGATTCTTCGGCGCCTGGGTGGTGGGGATGATGGCGAAGTGGTCGGAAATCTTGGCATTGTTGAAAATGCGCTTGTTCGGCACCACCCACTTGGACTTGAGAATCTTGTTGGCGAAGATGCCGTAGCGGTCCACCACGGAGGTGTCGGAACCCTTGGTCAGGTTTTCGCCGTTGAACATCTGCAGGGTGGCCTGCACCGTGCCCAGGTAATCCTCAGGCAGGGCCCGGGAGTCGGTCCGGGGATAGGTCAGGACCTTATGCTTTTCGTACAGGGCCTGGGCCAGGCCCAGGGTGTTCTTGGCGGAGAAGCCGAAGCGGCTGTTGGCTTCCCGCTGCAGGCTGGTGAGGTCGAAGAGCAGGGGCGAGAGCTGGGTGGAGGGCTTGGCCTCCTCGCTTACTTCGCCGGGCTGGCCTTCGCACTTGGCCTGCAGGGCCTTGGCCCGGGCTTCGTCCCACAGGCGGTCGGCCCGGGCGTGTTCGTCCTCGTCCTTGCCCTTGAAGGCTTCGTCGAACCACTTGCCCTTGTATTCGCCGGCAGCGGCGGCGAAGGTGGCCTCCACTTCCCAGTAGGGACGGGCCTTGAATTCGCGGATCTTGCGTTCCCGCTCCACCACCAGGGAGAGGGTCGGGGTCTGCACCCGGCCCACGGTGGTGAGGTGGAAGCCGCCGGTCTTGGAGTTGAAGGCGGTCATGGCCCGGGTGCCGTTGATGCCGACCAGCCAGTCGGATTCGGAACGGCACACGGCGGCATCGCCCAGCCCCTGCATTTCCTCGCCGCGGCGCAGACGGGCGAAGCCGTCGCGGATGGCCTGGGGCGTCATGGACTGCAGCCACAGCCGCTGCACGGCCTTGCCGGACTTGGCATGGCGGGCGATGTAATTGAAGATCAGCTCGCCCTCGCGGCCCGCGTCACAGGCGTTCACCAGGCCGTCCACATCCTTGCGCTTGATCAGCTTGGTCAGCAGCTTCAGGCGGGACTCGGTTTTCTCCACCGGCTTCAGTTCGAAGTGGGGCGGGATCACGGGCAGGTGGGCAAAGGACCACTTGCCGCGCTTGACCTCGTATTCCTCGGGGATCACCAGTTCCAGCAGATGGCCGATAGCAGAGGAGAGAACGAAGTTGTCGCTCTCGAAATAGTCGTCATGCTTGGTGAAACCGCCAAGGGCTTTGGCGATGTCGGCAGCGACGGAAGGTTTTTCGGCAATGATGAGCTGTTTGCCCATGGCAGGGGCCTCTGGCAGTCCCGGTCGGGAGGTGCGGGGGATGATAAGAGGGACTTACGGGCCTTGGCAAGCAAGCAGCCACTAATTTGACGCGCGAAGCCTGCATATTGCGTGCTTCGCCCATCATGCTGCCTGCGCCATCTGGTGCGACCCCTCAGTCGCCCCGGCTGGCAGGCCCGACGGATGGACTTAATGCAGGTGTTCGGGTTCCGCGTCGGAGAGTAGTTCTTCGACGATGAGGGTATCCAGGTTCTGCTCCTGGCTCCACAGGACCATCAACACGATGACCTTGAAGCGGCCCAGGGACAACCGGTCGTCCGGCAGGGCCATGGCCCGCTCGATGACCAGTTCCCGCAGGTCGGCGGAAAGGACCTTGGCCTGTTCCAGGAAATGCAGGAAGCCCAGGGCGTCGGCACCCAGGTGGGCGCTTTCGTTCGGCGTGTAGGCCCGCAGGGAACGGGAATCGGCCTGCAGCTGGCGGGTCGGCAGGGTGGCCTTGAGGCCCTGGAGCCATTCCAGGGCTTCGCTGATTTCTTCTTCGGAGAAGCCGGCCGCGGTGAGTTTGCGGCTGAGGGCCGTGTCGGCCTGGGAATCGGGTGAATCGGGTTGATTGCCGGACTTGCTGAAGTCGGCGAAATCGACGTAGTTTTCGAAGAGATAGACGAGGATGTCGAACATTGGCAACGTATCAGGTGGGGGAAAGCCGCTGGTAGCGGCCTCCAGGAAGACTGGCAACGCGGTCCGCCAGTTCCAGCGTCACGAGGATGGCGCATAGGGCTTCCGTCGTCAAGCCTGTGCGCTGCAGCAATTGGTCCAGATTGGCCGGGTCGTGGCCGAGGGCATCGAGTACGGCAGCCTGGCCAGGATCAAGGATTGGCGCGGTTGTTGGCGTATTGCCGGTGGAAAGTGGCGTCCTTGCTGGCTTGCAGCCCGGGGGGTCGAAGGGACCGATTTCTTCCACGATGTCCCGGGCTTCCTGCACCAGCTTGGCCCCCTGCTGGATCAGCCGGTGGCAGCCCTTGGCCACCGGCGAATGGATGGAGCCGGGAATGGCAAACACTTCCCGGCCCAGTTCGGCCGCCAGGCGGGCGGTGATGAGGGAGCCGCTTTCCAGGGCGGCTTCCACCACCAGGCAGCCCTTGGCCATGCCGGCGATGATGCGGTTGCGGCGGGGAAAATTGTGGGCCACCGCCGGCGTACCCAGGGGGAATTCGGAAACGATGGCGCCTTCGGTCGCCAGTTGCAGCGCCAGTTCCTTGTGCCGCGAGGGATAGATGCGATCGGCCCCGGTGCCGATGATGGCGACGCTGCCGCCCTCCCCTTTCAGCCCGCCCCGATGGGCGGCGCCGTCGATGCCCAGGGCCAGGCCGCTGACGATGGTCAGCCCCTGGGCCGCTAGATCGGCAGCGAGGGCCTCGGCATCCTTGAGGCCCTGGGGCGTGGCATTACGACTGCCGACAATGGCCAGGGCAGGCCGGTTGAGCAGTTCCACCCGGCCCTTCACATAGAGCAGGCTGGGCGGATCGGCGGATTCGAGCAGCAGCTGGGGATAGTCCGGATCGGCCAGGGTCAGGATGCGGTTGCCCGGCTTGCCGGCCCAGTCCAGGGCCCGGTCCACCGCTTCCTGATTGTCCGTGTCGAGCAGCAGATCGGCCTTCTTGCCGACGACCTGCTTGAGGGCACTGCGGGGGGCGGAGAAAACCTGTTCCGGCAGGCCGAAGGCGGCCAGCAGATGGCGCTGGGTCTCCGGCCCGACGCCCGGAACCAGCGTCAGCCGGAGCCAGGCGGTGAGGGCCGGATCAGCCACGGCGGGGGCTCAGGGATTGCGTACCAGATCGGCCAGAGACAGGGGCAAGGCAGCATCCATGACCAGGGCGTAGGAAACCCGCTCGAACGTCCGGAAGACAAAGACCAGGCCATAGCGCTGGGGCGGCACCTTGACCAGTTCCCGCTCGCCCTGTTCGTTGCGCTGTTCATAGACCTTTTCACTGCGCAGCAAGGCCAGGACGTGGCCGACCTCGAGTCCGTCGCGGCTGCCCCTGGACAGGGATACCACCGAGTAGCGCCCACCGGTGCCGACACCGCCGTACACCGCGATGATGCGGGCCTCAACCTTGGCTTCCGGACGACGGGGCGCATAGGTGATCAGTTCGGGGCGGGATGCGGGCATCAGCCGGTCAAACTTGCCGACCTCCTGCTTCACCTCCACCATTTCCATGACGGAGGGCTCTCCCGGTTGGATCAGCCTGGCCGTGCCCAGGTAGAACGCCTCATGGCCCAGCACTTCCTTGGTGTCGGGATCGAGCATGGCCTTGCCGGGACGATAGACCTGCCACAATTCGGAAGGCTCCCGTACCCCGACCACGTAGGCCTGGTCGCCGCCGCCAAGATAGACCCGTCCTTCCTGGGTGGCGATGATGCGGGCTTCCTTGTCCATGGCGCTGGGGTCCACCACCAGGGGCTGGGACAGGAAGGGCTCGATGATGCTTTGCGGAATGGTGGGAATTTCGTTCTTGACCGCTTCGCTGTACTCGCGCGGCTGCAGCTTGAGCGACTTGGCCAGTTTGAGCTGTGGCTTGCCGTCCTCGCCGGTGACCATGACGATGACGTCGCCCGGGTAGATGCGGTGGGGATTCTTGATCTGGTCCTTGTTCAGGCGCCAGATTTCGGGCCAGCGCCAGGGTTCCTGGATGAACTTGCCGGCGATGCCCCACAGGGTGTCGCCCGGCACCACGATATGGCGGTCCGGCGCGTTGTCGGCGAGGCGGGGAGATTCCTGGGCACTGGCGCTGGAGGCGGCGACAGCCAACAGAAGGGTGGCTATAATGCGGGCGGGGTTCAGGCCAGGGCGGCCGAACAGGTGTCGAATCATCGTGGCGTCCTCGCGCTGCCGGAACAAGGGCGGCCCTTTTGTTGTCCACACCCATGTCCCGAATCTAGGGATTTGGTTTAAATTCTGCATGTAATAGATTATTCGGGCAAGCTTTTTATGGCTTTACTCCCTATTTTGCGCTTCCCGGATCCCCGCTTGAAAAAAGTGGCGGTTCCGGTCGAAAAAATTGACGACGGCATTCGTGCCCTGGCCCGGGACATGGCGGAAACCATGTACGAGGCGCCGGGTATCGGTCTGGCTGCCACCCAGGTCGATGTACACAAGCAGGTGATTGTCATCGACGTGTCGGAAACCAAGGACGAACTCCTGGTGCTGATCAATCCGGAAATCACCCACCGCGACGGGCTGCAGGTGGGCGAAGAAGGCTGTCTCTCGGTGCCGGGCATTTACGACAAGGTCGAGCGGGCCGAGCATATCGCCGTGCGTTACCTGGACCTGGACGGCAAGGCCTGTTCCCTGGAAACGGACGGCCTGCTGGCCGTCTGCATCCAGCATGAGATGGACCACCTGCAGGGCAAGGTTTTCGTCGATCACCTGTCCCAGCTCAAACAGGGCCGCATCAAGGCCAAGCTGGCCAAGCAGGCCCGCATCACCGCCTGATTTTCCGGGGGAGCAGCTCTGCTCCCCTGCCCTCCTTCCTTCCGGTTCTCCCCCCATGAAAATCGTCTTTGCCGGCACTCCCGAATTTGCCGCCCGGGCCCTGGCCGCCCTTTACGAGGCAGGCCACGACATTCCCCTGGTCCTGACCCAGCCCGACCGGCCGGCGGGCCGGGGCATGACCCTGCAGGCCTCCCCGGTGAAGCAACTGGCTCTGTCCCGGGGCAGCGAAGTATTCCAGCCCCTGACCCTGAAGGATGAGGCGGCCCAGGAGAAGCTGCGCCTGCTGGCACCGGACGTGATGGTGGTGGCCGCCTATGGCCTGATCCTGCCCCAGGCCGTGCTGGACATTCCGCGCCATGGCTGCCTCAACATCCATGCCTCCCTCCTGCCCCGCTGGCGCGGCGCGGCTCCCATCCACCGGGCCATCCTGGCCGGCGATGCAGAAAGCGGCGTCTGCATCATGCAGATGGAAGCGGGCCTGGATACCGGCCCCGTGCTCCTATCCGCCAGTACGGCCATCACGGCCCAGGATACGTCCCAGACCCTGCACGACAAGCTGGCGGTGCAGGGTGCCCAGCTCATTGTCAGTGCCTTGCAGCGCCTGCCGCTGCCGGCGGTCGCCCAGCCCGAAGCCGGTGTCACCTACGCCGCCAAGCTGGACAAGTCCGAGGCGCCCCTGGACTGGCGCCGTCCGGCAGCCGAGCTGGATCGGCAGATCCGGGCCTTCACTCCATTCCCCGGAACCACCGCGGTGCTGGACGGTGCGCCCCTGAAAGTCTGGGCCGCCCTGCCCCGCAGCGAAAGCGGTGTCCCCGGTACCGTGCTGGCGGCGGACAAGCACGGCATCCTGGTGGCTTGCGGTAGTGGCTCCCTGCTGCTGACCGAATTGCAGAAAGCCGGCGGCAAACGCCTGCCCGTAGCCCAGTTCCTCGCCGGCCACGGCGTGTCCGCAGGGGCGCGGTTCGAACTGCCGGCGGCTTGAATTTGGCGACAGGCGCCCCGAGTTAACCACCCATACAAGATTGTCCGGAGGTTTGAGATGAGTGCGAACTGGTTCAAGACCACCCTGCTGATGGCGGCCATCGTCGCCCTTTTCGGTGTCATCGGCGGCGCCGTGGGCGGTGCCCAGGGCATGGTGATCGCCCTGCTTCTGGGCGGCGCCATGAATGTGTTCGCCTACTGGAATTCGGACAAGATGGTGCTGCGCATGTACAACGCGCAGCAGGTGGACGAGGCTTCCTCCCCCTATCTCTACAATATGGTGAAGGAGCTGGCCGGCCGTGCCGGGTTGCCCATGCCCCGGGTGTACATCATCGACGAGGCTCAGCCCAACGCCTTCGCTACCGGCCGCAATCCCGAGAACGCCGCGGTGGCGGCGACCACCGGCATTCTGCAGATGCTCTCCCAGCGGGAGTTGCGGGGCGTCATGGCCCACGAACTGGCCCACGTGCAGCATCGGGACATCCTCATTTCCACCATTTCCGCCACCATGGCCGGCGCCATTTCGGCCCTTGCCAATATCACCATGTTCTTCGGTGGCCGGGACGAAGAAGGTCGACCGGCAAATCCCCTGGCCAGCATCCTGGTGGCCCTGTTGGCGCCCCTGGCGGCCAGCCTGATCCAGATGGCCATTTCCCGGGCCCGGGAATTCGAGGCCGACCGGGGCGGCGCCCAGATCAGCGGCGACCCCCTGGCCCTGGCCGATGCCCTGGCCAAGATCGATGCCTACGCCCGGGGCATTCCCATGCCGGCGGCGGAGGCCCATCCGGAAACGGCCCAGATGATGATCATGAATCCCCTGTCGGGGGGTGGTCTGGCCGGACTGTTTTCCACCCATCCGGCGACCGAAGAACGCATTGCGCGGCTGCGTCAGCTGGCCCGCTGACAATTTCCCAAAAGAAACAGGGCGGTCCTCACCGCCCTGTTTCACGTGAAACACCCGGCGGCGTTCGCCGGCTTTGTTCCACGTGAAACGTCACTTACCCCATATCCTGTTGAGCAGTCCGGCCAGCCGGCGCCCTGCTTCAACCAGCCGTCTATCTGCGACTGCCTTGGCTTGCCTGCTGTAACGTTCATCCAGTACCGGCACCAGATTGCTGTCGATGCCGGGATAAACCCGGGTGCGTGCCAGTTGCAATGACTCCTGCCGCCAGGCGGCAACCGTTTTCTGTGGTGTGTGCTGAATGTCGGAGTCCATTAACTGGGCGGCATCCAGCAGTTGGTTTCCCCGCAGCCGGGAGGGTCCCGGCAGATCATCCCAATAGGTGTGCAGGCTGGTTTCGGGTCTGCGGTTGTTGGCCGGGTCGATCACCGACTGGTCGTTGCCCCCGGCATCCGGATTGCCTTCCTCGTCGTAGCGGCTGACCACGTGCAGGGGCTGGTGGATGTCGCCCACCAGATGAATCAGCCAGACCAGGGCGTAGGCCCGCTCCGGGTCGCCCAGGCGCCGGTCGGCCAGTTGGGTCGACAACTGCTTGATGCGGGTAGTCAGCTGTCCCCGCTGCGGTGCCCGCTCCTCCGGCCCGCCCCGCCCAGGCGTCAGGGGCAGGTTCTCGTAGTGCCAGTCCCGATGCCGGGCCATCATGTCCGGCGTGTCGGAAAGCGTCTCTGCGTCGTTGTCGTGGTAGCGGCTGTCGTGACGGATGTCGTCGGCCCAGGTGGAGGCTTCGATGAACAGCACCCGGCTTTGCTCCAGGCTGCCGTAGTGCTTCTGTTGCCGTTGCCAGCGGGCGAGGTCCGGGTGTGCCTGCAGCAGGCGGCTCACCTGCTGGCGTGCCGGGACGGACAGCCTGTTCCAGGCAATGCTGGCGCTGATGCGGTGCCCCGCTACGTTCCAGGCCAGGGCAGGAGGCGCGCCGAGGCCGATGCCCAGGATCAGGAGCAGCGCCTTGGCTCGCATCAGCGGTCCAGGTCGATGTCCTGGTGGGACAGGGGGTCTTCCAGAGGCTCCAGATGAGTGGTGACGTGGGCGCCGGGAATGGCCCGGCGGATGTCCTCCTCCACCTGCTCGGCCAGTTCGTGGGCCCGTTGCACCGTCCATTCCCCCGGCACCAGCACGTGCAGGGAAATGAAGGCCCGGGTGCCGGCCTGGCGGGTGCGGATGGCGTGGAAGCCGATGCCCTGCTGCCGGTGGGGCAACAAGGTGCTTTCCAGGCTGCCGAGGAATTCTTCCGGCAAGGCAGCGTCCATGAGGCCGGCGGCCGCATCCCGGATCAGGTGCCAGGCAGTGTAGAGAATGTGGGTGGCAACGATCAGGGCCAGGATCGGGTCCAGCCACAGCCAGCCGGTCAGGGCCACGGCGGCCACGCCGGCAATGACGCCGACGGAGGTCCACACGTCGGTCATGAGGTGGGCGCTGTCCGCCTTGAGGGCGACCGAGCCGTACTGCTTGCCGGCGGCCAGGAGAACCCGGGCCACGCCCAGATTGACCAGGGAAGCCACTACCGAAATGGCCAGGCCCACGCCTACCTGCTCCAGCGCCTGGGGGTTCAGCAGGCGGTTGATGGCGGTGTGGGCGATGGCCAGGGCCGCCACCAGGATGAGCAGGCCCTCGAAGCCGCTGGCGAAATACTCGGCCTTGCTGTGGCCGTAGGCGTGCTTTTCGTCGGGCGGCTGGGCCGCCAGGGTCAGCATCCACAGGGCCATGAGGGCGCCGGCCAGATTGACGAAGGATTCCAGCGCATCGGAAAGCAGGCCGACGGAGCCGGTCCACCACCAGGCCGCCCCCTTGAGCAAGATGGTGGCGATGGCGGCGGCAATGGACAGCCAGGCGTAGCGGGTCAGGGAGGTGTTGGTGTGCATGGCCGGATTATCGCCCAAAAGTGCCCCGGGCCCGAGGGACCCGCGACGGCGGGAAAAGTGGCGAAAACCGCTCCGGTGCTGCCGGAGCGACAGAAAGGCCATGCTAAACTGCTTCGACTACGCCGATGTACTTCCGGCAGCCTTTTTTACCGATTTTTTTGAGCCCGCAATCCTTGTCTTCCCGCAACTCCCCGCCCGCCGCCCGCCGCCCTTCTCCTGTCCGCTCCGCTCCGGAGCCGGCACCCGATTCCCTGGCCCGCGCCCTGCTGCTGGCCAGTGCAGCCGTTGCTGCCGTCCAGGCTGGACGCAGCCTGACCGAAGTGCTGGCGCAGCAGGCCAAGGGCGAACTGGGGCCGACCCGGGCCCAGGCCCAGGATCTGGCCTACGGCGCCCTGCGCCGTTATGGCTGGGGCGAGGCGGTGCTGGCGGCCCTGCTGCAGAAGCCCCTGCCCGAACCCCAGCTGCAGAGCCTGCTGCTGTGCGCTCTGTACCGCCTGGAGAGCCGGCCGGAGCAGAGCCACACGGTGGTGGACCAGGCCGTGGCCGCTGCCGCCACCCTGGCCAAGGGCAATTTCCGGGGGGTGATCAACGGCGTGCTGCGCAGTTATCTGCGGCAGCGGCCCGAGCTGCTGGCCCGGGCCGCCGGCAAGCCGTCGGGGGCCTGGTGGCATCCCGACTGGTGGCTGTCCCGCCTGCGCCGGGCCTATCCCCGGGATTGGGAAGCCATTGCCACGGCCGGCAACGGCCAGCCGCCCATGACCCTGCGGGTCAATCTGGCCCGGGGCTCCCGGGAGGAATACCAGGCTCGCCTGGACGCCGCCGGGATTGCCGCTGTACCCCTGGGCAGCGCCGCCCTGCTGCTGCAGAAGCCGGTGCCGGTGGATGCCCTGCCCGGCTTTTTCGATGGCTTTGTCTCGGTTCAGGACTGGGGCGCCCAGCGCGCCGCCGAGTTGCTGGACGCCCGGGCCGGCCAGCGGGTGCTGGATGCCTGCGCCGCCCCCGGCGGCAAGACGGCCCATATTCTTGAACAGGCCGGGGTGGACCTGCTGGCCCTGGACATGGACGGGCTGCGCTGCCGCCGGGTGGAGGAAAACCTGAGCCGCCTGGGCCTTCGGGCCGTCGTGCGTGCTGCCGATGCCCGCTGCCCCGACGACTGGTGGGACGGCCGCCCCTTCGACCGCATCCTGGCCGATGTGCCCTGTTCCGCCAGCGGCGTGGTGCGCCGCCATCCGGACAGCAAATGGCTGCGGCGGGAGACCGACATCGCCCAGTTCGCCCGGGTGCAGCGGCAGATCCTGGAGGTGCTGTGGCCGACCCTGGCGGTGGGCGGGCGCCTGCTCTATGCCACCTGCTCCGTTTTCCCCGAGGAGAACAGCCAGCAGGTGAGCGCCTTCCTGGCGCGCCACGGGGATGCCCGCCGCATCGGCATCGACGGTGCCGACGAGTTGCAGTTGTTGCCAGGAAGTGAACATGACGGCTTCTATTATGCGCTGCTGGAAAAGACCGCTTAAGCTCCTCGCCATCTGCTGGCTCTGTCTCTGGGCTGCCCTGGGGGCGGCGAGCGAGGTGGAGGTACGCAATCCCCAGCTCACCCCGGGGGACGACGGCTACACCCTTTCCGCCGACTTCGCCTTCGAATTCAATTCCCGCCTGGAAGAGGCGGTGACCCGGGGGGTGGTGCTCAACTTCCTGGTGGAATTCGAGCTGACCCGCGTCCGCTGGTACTGGCTGGACGACAAGGTGGCCAGCCGCAGCCAGACCCTGCGTCTCTCCTACAACGCCCTCACCCGCCAGTACCGCCTTTCCTCCGGTGCCCTGCACCAGAACTTCTCCTCCCTGGAGGAGGCCCTGCGCATCCTCTCCCGCCTGCGCCACTGGACGGTGCTGGACAAGTCCGTGGCCCTCCGGCCCGGGGAAACCTACCAGGCTTCCCTGCGCCTGCGCCTCGATCCCTCCCAGCTGCCCAAGCCCTTCCAGCTGACCGCCCTGGCCAACCGGGAATGGAACCTGGCTTCCGACTGGCTCAACTGGCCCTTCTCCGTGCCCCGGGAAGAGCCGCCGCGGGAGGGCGCCAAGTGAGAGTCCTCCTGGTCATCGTCGCCGCCCTGGGCGGCATCCTGCTCTTCCTGCTGGCCTCGGCCTCGGCCAATACGGCCCTCTTCGCCCGCAACTATCCCTGGCTGCTGGCCCTCAACGGTCTGGTGGCCCTGGCCCTGGCCGGCCTGGTGGCCTGGCAGCTGCGGGCCCTGTGGAAGGAGCACCGGGCCAAGGTCTTCGGCTCCCGCCTGAAGCTACGCCTGCTGGTCTTCTTTGCCCTCATGGGGGTGGTGCCCGGTGTCACCATCTATGCCGTGTCGGTGCAGTTCGTCACCAAGAGCATCGAGAGCTGGTTCGACGTGCGGGTGGAAACCGCCCTGGAGTCGGGCCTCAACCTGGGCCGCAGCGCCCTCGACGCCATGCTTTCCGACCTCACCGAAAAGGGCCGGCAGATGGCCCAGGAGCTGGCCGACCGCCCCGACGGCACCCGCCGCCTGCTGCTCAACCGCCTGCGCGACCAGGCCGGGGTGGAAAGCGCGGCCCTCTTCGCCGCCAACGGCCAGGTCATCGCCAGCGCCAATGGCGACTATTCTTCCCTGCTGCCCTCCCTGCCCTCTTCCGCCCAGCTGAAGCAGGCCCGTCTTTCCCGGGGTATCGGTTCCATCGAGGGTGAAGGCAAGGACATGACCCTCAGGGTGCTGGTGGGCATTCCCGGCTACGGCCTGACCGAGGAGCCGCGCATCCTGCAGCTGACCCAGGGGGTGCCGCCGGCCATCGCCGAGAATGCCGATGCGGTGCAGGACGTCTACCGGGACTATCAGGAGCTGTCCCTGGCCCGCAGCGGCCTCACCCACATCTACGCCCTGACCCTGACCCTGGCCCTGTTGCTGTCCCTGTTTACCGCCATTGCCGTGGCCTATGTGCTGGCCCGGCGCCTTTCGGCGCCCCTTTCGATCCTGGCCGAGGGCACCCAGGCCGTGGCCGCCGGCGACTTCACGCCGCGCCAGGCCATCTACAGCCGGGACGAGCTGGGGGTGCTGACCCAGTCCTTCAACCAGATGACCCGCCAGCTGGACGATGCCCGCAAGGAGACGGAGCGGCACCGCAGCGAACTGGAATCGGCCCGGGCCTATCTGGAGGAAATCCTGGCCAACCTCTCCGCCGGCGTTCTCGCCTTCGATGCCCGCTTCGTCCTGCGGGCCATCAATGCGGGGGCCAGCACCATCCTTGGTGACGACTTCGTCGGCCTTTCCGGCGAGCCGGTGGAAGCCTGGCCCCGGCAGAACCTGCTGGGCCGGGCCATCCGCGACGGCTTTGCCGCCCATCCAGAGGAGGACTGGCAGACCCAGGTCGAGCTGGACCGCCCCGGCCTGGCGCCCCAGGTCCTGCTGCTGCGGGGCTCCAAGCTGCCGGCCGGCAGCGGCGGCGGCTACGTGGTGGTGTTCGACGAGGTGACCCAGCTCATCGCCGCCCAGCGCAGCGCTGCCTGGGGCGAAGTGGCCCGGCGTCTGGCCCACGAGATCAAGAATCCCCTCACTCCCATCCAGCTTTCCGCCGAGCGCCTGCAGATGAAGCTGGAGGACAAGCTGGATGCGGCCGCGGCCGAGACCCTGAACAAGGGCACCCAGACCATCATCAACCAGGTCCAGGCCATGAAGCGCATGGTGGACGACTTCCGCGACTACGCCCGCATGCCCTCGCCGGTGTTGGCGGTGCTCGACCTCAACGCCCTGGTGGGCGAGGTGCTGGGGCTCTACGAGACCTCCCACGCCAGCATCGACGTGCATCTGGCCGGCGACCTGCCGCCGGTGCTGGGGGACGCCACCCAGCTGCGGCAGATCATCCACAACCTGCTGCGCAACGCCGAGGACGCCCTGGCGGAGCAGCCGGCGCCGGCCATCCGCCTCGCCACCGAGCCGGCCGGGCGCTTTGCCCGCCTGGTAGTGGAGGACAACGGCCCCGGTTTCCCGGCAGAAATCCTGGCCCGGGCCTTCGAACCCTACGTCACCACCAAGCCCAAGGGCACCGGCCTGGGCCTGGCCATCGTGCGCAAGATCGTGGACGAGCACGGAGGCCGCATCGACATCACCAACAAGCATGAAAACGGCACCGGAGGCGGCGCCCAGATCAGCATCCGCCTGCCCCTGGCCAACCCATAAGAAAACCGAGGATCTCAAGCAACATGGCTCAAATACTGGTTGTGGACGACGAAATCGGCATCCGGGAACTGCTGTCGGAAATCCTGGAGGACGAGGGACATCACATCTGGCTGGCGGAAAACGCCACGGCCGCCCGCCGCCTGCGGGCCGAGAAGCGCCCGGACCTGGTGCTGCTGGATATCTGGATGCCCGACACCGACGGTATTTCCCTGCTCAAGGAATGGGGCGCCTCGGGCCTGCTGACCATGCCGGTGGTGATGATGTCCGGCCACGGCACCATCGACACCGCGGTGGAGGCCACCCGCCACGGCGCCGTGGAATTCCTGGAAAAGCCCATTGCCCTGCAGAAGCTCCTGGCCACGGTGAAGAAGGCCTTGAAGCACGACGCCCAGACCGTCAAGCCGCCCCTGACCCTGGATGCCCTGGCCAAGCTGCCCCTGCTCAAGGACCTGAAGAAGCGCCTGGAGCAGGCGGCCAAGAGCGCCCCGGTGCTGCTGCTCAAGGGCGGCGCCGGCGCCATCGCCGACATCTGCGCCCGCACCCTGCAGGCGCCCCACGCGCCCTGGCTCGACCTGGCCGCCGAATCCGGGCCCCTGACCCAGGAACGTCTGCAACAGGCCTCCGGCGGCATCCTCTTCGTGCCGGACCTGGCGGTCCTGGGCAAGCTGCAGCAGATGAACCTGGCCTTCGCCCTGGAGCGCCTGGAGAAGTACAAGCTGCAACTGGTGGTAGCCTGCCACAAGCCGCTCCAGTCCTTGCTCGAAACCGGCTGGGATGCGGCTCTGGTAGCCCGTCTCGGCGAGGTCTGGGTGGCCCTGCCCCAGCTTTCCGCCCATGCCGACGAGGTGCCGGAAATCGCCGGCCTGCTGCTTTCCCACCTGATGGAGCGGGGCGAAGCGCCGGCCCGCCATTTCTCCAGCGCCGCCCTCAACGCCTTGCGCATGCACCGTTGGAGCGCCGATGGCTGGGGCGAACTGCAGGGCGCGGTGAAAAACCTGGCCCTCACCGCCCTGGAGGAGGAAATCAGCGCCGAGGACGTGGCCGGCCTGCTCCACACCACCGACGGCGAGGCCGCCAGCACGCCCCTGGAGCCCCTTTTCTCCCAGCCCCTGCGGGAAGCCCGGGACGCCTTCGAGAAACTCTATTTCGAACACGTCCTGCGCCAGGAAGGGGGCAACATGACCCGGGTTTCGGAACGCTCCGGGGTGGAGCGCACCCACCTCTACCGCAAGCTCAAGCAACTGGGCGTCAGCACCGGCAAGCGCGGCGGCGAGGGCTGATCCGCCTGGGCGTGATGCAGTCCACGCCCCGCCCTTCCCCGCCGGCGCTACACTCGACGCAATAGAACAGGTTCCCGCCGGCCGCCCCATGGCCGGCCCAGGACATTGGGGGAAGCATGAAGATCGTCATTCTCGGTGCCGGCCAGGTCGGCGCCAGCGTGGCCGAGGCCCTGGTGCACGAGGCCAACGACATCACCATCGTGGACAACGACCGGGAGCGCCTGGCCGCCCTGCAGGACCGGCTCGACCTGCGCACCGTGTGCGGCAATGCGGCCCTGCCGTCCATCCTCGGCGACGCCGGCCTGGACGATGCGGACCTGCTCATCGCCGTGACCCAGAGCGACCAGACCAACCTGGTGGCCTGCAAGATCGCCAAGAGCCGCTTCAACGTGCCGACCCGCATTGCCCGCCTGCGGGCCGCCGATTTCCTCGAGGACGAGCAGCTTCTCTCCGACGAGAACTTCGCCGTGGATTTCGCCATCTGCCCCGAGGAGAACATCACCGACTACATCGTGCGCCTGGTGGATTTCCCCGAGGCCCTGCAGGTGCTGGAGTTCGCCGAGGGCCGCCTGGTCATGGTGGCGGTGCGGGCCTACGAGGGCGGCGCCCTGGTGGGCAAGCCGGTGCGCAAGCTGCGGGAGCACCTGCCGTCCCAGGTGGATGCCCGCATCGCCGCCCTCTTCCGCCAGGACCAGCCCATCATCCCCGAGGGCGAGACGGTGATCCATGCCGGCGACGAAGTCTTCATCATCGCCGCCAGCGAGCACATCCGCCCGGTGCTGCGGGAGCTGCGGCGCATGATGCGGCCGGTGAAGCGGGTGATGATCGCCGGCGGCGGCAACATCGGCTACCGGGTGGCCACCGCCCTGCAGCAGCGCCTGGAGGTGAAGCTGGTGGAGCACAACCGCAGCCGGGCCGAATGGATCGCGCCACGCCTGGGCGACACCCTGGTGCTGTGCGGCGACGCCACGGACGAGGACCTGCTGGAGCAGGAGAACATCGCCGAGATGGACCTCTTCCTCGCCCTCACCAACGACGACGAAGACAACATCATGGCCGCCTCCCTGGCCAAGCGCCTGGGTTGCCAGCGGGTGCTGGCCCTGATCAACCGGCGCGCCTACGCCGACATGGTGCAGGGCGGCCCCATCGACATCGGCATTTCCCCGGCCCAGGTCTCCATCGGCACCCTGCTGGCCCACGTGCGCCGGGCCGACGTCTCCCAGGTCCATTCCCTGCGCCGGGGCGCCGCCGAGGCCCTGGAACTGGTGGCCCACGGCGACCGCAATTCCTCCCGGGTGGTGGGTCGCAGCCTGGGCGAGATTCCCCTGCCCAAGGGCGTCACCATCGCCGCCATCGTGCGCGACCTGGAGACGCCGGAAATCATCGGCTACCAGGGCCCGGTGGGCATCCAGGCCTACGGCCACGTGGTCATCGCCCACCGCGACACGGTGATCCAGTCCGGCGACCACGTCATCGTCTTCTGCGTGAACAAGAAGCTGGTGCACAAGGTGGAAAAACTGTTCCAGGTCGGCTTCGGCTTTCTCTGACGGGGGCACCATGCGCCGCTTCTATCCCGTCTTCCATATCCTGGGCCTGATCGTCCTCATTTTCGGCCTGACCATGCTGGCGCCCCTGGCGGTATCCGCCTACGCCCAGGATGGCGCCACGGCGGCCTACGACGAGGCCATCGTGGTGACCATGGGCGTGGGCCTGCTGCTGTGGGTTTGTACCCGCCGTTACCGCCAGGACCTGCGGGTGCGGGACGGCTTTCTCCTGGTGGCTCTGACCTGGACCATCCTGCCCCTCTTCGCCAGCCTGCCCCTGCTGCTTTTCCTGCCCGACATCTCATTTACCGACGCCTATTTCGAGGCCGCCTCCGGCCTTTCGGCCACCGGGGCGACGGTGATGTCGGGGCTGGACTCCCTGCCCCTTTCCATCAACTTCTGGCGCACCTTCCTGCACTGGCTGGGGGGCATGGGGGTGATCGTGCTGGCGGTGGCCATTTTGCCCCTGCTGGGCATCGGCGGCCGGGCCCTGTTCAAGGCCGAACTGCCGGGGCCGATGAAGGATTCCAGCCTGACGCCGCGCATTGCCGAAACCGCCAAGGGGCTGTGGGGCGTCTATCTGCTGTTCACCGTGCTCTGCGCCCTGGCCCTGTGGTGGGCCGGCATGGAAGGGTGGGATGCCCTCATGCACGCTTTCAGCATCCTTGGCCTGGGCGGCTTTTCCACCCGGGACGCCAGCCTGGGTTACTACAACAGTCTGACCATCGAACTGGTGGCCATGGGCTTTGCCCTGCTCTCCGGTATCAACTACGCTACCCATTTCCTCGCCCTGCGGGGTTGGAGCCTGAAGCCCTACCAGCGGGATTTCGAACTGCCCTTCTATCTCGGCGTACTGGCCGTCAGCGCCGTCGGTCTGGCCCTCTACCTGATGCCCTACGGTCTCTACGACAGCTTCGGTACGGCCCTGCGCTACACCGCCTTCCACGTCATTTCCCTGGCCACCTCCCTGGGTTTTGCCACCACGGACTACACCATGTGGCCCATGTTCGCCCAGTTGTGGGTGCTGTTCCTTTGCAGCTTCGTCGCCTGCGGCGGCTCCACCGGCGGCGGCATCAAGATGATGCGGGCCGTCATCCTTTACAAGCAGGTGTTCCGGGAACTGGTGCGGGCCATGCATCCGACG
Organism: Azospira sp. MPR-LB4; assembly: GCF_058809525.1. NCBI lineage: Bacteria > Pseudomonadati > Pseudomonadota > Betaproteobacteria > Rhodocyclales > Rhodocyclaceae > Azospira > Azospira sp. MPR-LB4. Next base: position 2,323,485 of record NZ_CM179521.1, on the reverse strand, counting down.
GCGGTGCATCCGGTGCGTATCCAGGGCGTCATCGTGCCCGATCCGGTGTTGCACGCGGTGCTGGCCTTCAGCTTCATCTACATGGTGACCATCGTCAGCCTGACCCTGCTGCTCTCGGCCAGCGACCTGCCCATCGTCACCGCTTTCTCCGCTGTGGTGGCCTGTCTCAACAATGCGGGCCCGGGATTGGATGCGGTGGGCCCGGCGGCCAATTACTCGGTGCTGAGCGACTTCCAGACCTGGGTCTGCTCCTTCGCCATGCTCCTCGGCCGCCTGGAAATCTTCACCCTGCTGGTGGTGCTGACACCGGCCTTCTGGCGCAAGTGAGGTCGGCCGATCTGGGGGCGGCTTGATCTATCCCAATGACAGGGGTGGGGGTTCCGAAGGATAATCCGGGTCTTTCTAGCTAACCCGGCGGAGCCCCCTGTGACCCGACCCCGCAACGACACCTTCCTGCGCGCCCTGCTGCAGGAACCCACCGATTACACCCCCCTGTGGCTGATGCGCCAGGCCGGCCGCTATTTGCCCGAATACCGGGAGACCCGGGCCCGCGCCGGTAGCTTCCTCGACCTGTGCAAGAACCCGGCCCTGGCCTGCGAAGTGACCCTGCAGCCCCTGGCCCGCTACGACCTGGATGCGGCCATCCTCTTCTCCGACATCCTCACCGTGCCCGACGCCATGGGCCTGGGCCTCTATTTCGCCGAAGGCGAAGGCCCCAAGTTCGAGCGGCCCCTGCGCGAAGAATGGGCCATCCGCGACCTGCAGGCCCCGGACCCCTACGAGCACCTGCGCTACGTCACCGACGCGGTGAGCGAGATCCGCCGCGCCCTGGACAACTCCGTGCCCCTCATCGGCTTCTCCGGCAGCCCCTACACCCTCTCCTGCTACATGGTGGAAGGCGGCTCCAGCGACGATTACCGGCATGTGAAGACCATGCTCTACAACCGTCCCGACCTGATGCACCGCATCCTCTCGGTGACCGCCGATGCCGTGACCTCCTACCTCAACGCCCAGATCGAAGCCGGCGCCCAGGCCGTGATGATTTTCGACTCCTGGGGCGGCGGCCTTTCCGCTGCGGCCTACGAGGAATTCTCCCTGCAGTACATGCGCCGCATCGTTGCCGGCCTGACCAAGGAGAAGGACGGGGAAAAGATTCCCTGCATCGTCTTCACCAAGGGCGGCGGCCTGTGGATCGAGAAGATCGCTGCCATCGGCTGCGACGCCGTGGGCCTGGACTGGACCATTGACATCGGCGAAGCCCGCCGCCGCACCAACGGCAAGGTGGCGCTGCAGGGCAACCTGGACCCCAATGTGCTGTTCGCCTCCCCCGAAGTGGTGCAGGCCGAAGCCAAGAAGGTGCTGGATTCCTACCACGCCGCCGGCGGCAGCAAGACCGGCCACGTCTTCAACCTGGGCCACGGCATTTCCCAGTTCACCCCGCCGGACCACGTCACGGCGCTGGTGGAAGCGGTGCACGGCCACAGCCGCAAGCTGCGGCAGCAGGGCTGATCCAGCCCTGCCCGGCGCTCCGCCCGGGGCGCCGGTCTGCAATCCCCCTCCCCGCCGCATGGCGGGGGTCGGCCTTCCCCACGAGGCCCCTGCCGTCAGCGGCTCCCCGCCTGCTTTTCCTCCTAGCCCTCGCCATCCTCCAGTTCCCCTGCCCCATTCCGGGGATAACTCGGGGACGGGACCGTTCCCCAAAGTTTTTTCGCTCCTTCCCCTTGACTTATGCACAGAAAGAGGGCGCGGTGACGATTTGTTACAAAAGGCCGGCTATTACTTTGGGCATATTTGTAAGTTGTTGATTTATAAGGGCGATAGGAGTGCCTTATTTTGCAGCAAAGTGACAAAAACCCTTGCGGGGGGCCTGCTTAGCAAAATTATTCCGGCACAATCCACAAAGTTATCCACAGGAATTGTGAGTAAGTGAAAAAGTCCTTTCGGGCAAAGGGCTTGGCTCCTATTCAGGAGAAAGACGGCGAACTTGTGCCCCTAACTTGGGCTGAGAGTTGGGCTGTGCATTGGGCCGAGATCCCGCCCGTGGAAGCGGGGCCCGGCCCGGAAGATCCCCACCGGTCCGCCGGCCTTTCCCAAAGGCCCCCGATCCCTTAAGCTTCCGGCCTTGCCGGTGATGTGTCGCCGGCCCCTTTGCCCATCCCCATGCCTGTCATCCGCGTCGCCCTCGACGTTCCCCTGCACCGCCAGTTCGACTACCTGGCCCCCGACGCCCAGCCCGACGACGTGGGCCGGCGGGTGCGGGCGCCCTTCGGCCGGGGCACGCGCATCGGCGTCATCACCGCCGTGCTCGGCGCCGACGAGGAAGGGGACCTGCCCCTGGACAAGCTGAAGGCGGCGGAAATCCTGCGGGATGACGTGCCGCCCCTGCCGCCGGACTGGTTCCGCCTCACCGAATTCTGCAGCAGCTATTACCAGGCCCCCATCGGCGAGGTGATGCTGGCGGCTTTGCCGGTGGGCCTGCGCCGTACCGATCCGCCCAAGGCCCGGGCGGTGAAGGCCAAGGTCAAGGTGGAGGCGCCCCAGGTGGCGCCCGAGCTGACCCCGGGCCAGGCCGAGGCCGTCGCCGCCGTACTGGCGGCGGGGGTGGGCACGGCGCCCCGTTTCGCCCCCTTCCTGCTCTACGGTATCACCGGCTCGGGCAAGACCGAGGTGTACCTGCGCCTGGTGGAGGCGGCCCTGGCCGGCGGCCATCAGGCCCTGCTGCTGGTGCCGGAAATCAACCTGACGCCCCAGCTGGAGGAGCGGGTGCGGCGCCGCTTCCCCGGCGTCGGCCTGGTCAGCCTGCACAGCGAACTCACCGAGGCCGCCCGCACCCGGCACTGGAAGGCGGCCTTCAAAGGCGAGGCCCGCATCGTCCTCGGCACCCGCCTTTCCATTTTCACGCCCCTGCCCGACCTGGGCCTGATCGTGGTGGACGAGGAGCATGATCCCTCCTTCAAGCAGCAGGACGGTATGCGCTACTCGGCCCGGGACGTGGCCGTGTTCCGCGCCTGGCAGCGGGGCGTGCCCATCGTCCTGGGCTCGGCGACGCCGTCCCTGGAAACCTGGGCCAATGCCACCGGCGAGGGTTTGCCGCGGCGCTACACCCTGCTGACCCTGGCGGACCGGGCCAACGCCGCCGCCTCCCTGCCGCCGGTGCGGCTGCTGGACACCCGCCGGGAGAAGCTCCAGGACGGCCTTTCCGCGGCCCTCCTGGCGGCCCTGCAGGTGCGCCTGGAACGGGGCGAGCAGAGCCTGGTGTTCCTCAACCGGCGCGGTTACGCCCCGGTGCTGGCCTGCCCTTCCTGCGGCTGGATTTCCCGCTGCCGCCGCTGCGCCGCCAACCTGGTGTTGCACCTGGCCGACCGGCGCCTGCGCTGCCACCACTGCGGCTTCGAGAACGGCATTCCCCGGGCCTGCCCCAGCTGCGGCAACCAGGACATCCATCCCTTCGGCCGCGGCACCCAGCGCCTGGAGACGACCCTGCAGGAACGCTTTCCCGAGGCCCGCATCCTGCGGGTGGACCGGGATTCGGCGAAGAGCCGCAAGCAGTGGGAAGCCCTGGCGGAAAAGATCCACGCCGGCGAGGCCGACATCCTGGTGGGTACCCAGATGCTGGCCAAGGGCCACGACTTTCCCCGCCTCACCCTGGTGGGCGTCACCGGCGCCGATGCGGCCCTCTTCGCCGCCGACTGGCGCGCCCCGGAGCGCCTCTTCGCCCAGCTGATGCAGGTGGGCGGTCGCGCCGGCCGCGCCGAACTGCCCGGCGAGGTGCTGATCCAGACCGAACACCCGGAACATCCCCTCTACGGCGCCCTGCAGCAGCACGACTTCGCCGCCTTTGCCGCCAGCCAGCTGGAAGAGCGGCGCAGTGCCGGCTTTCCGCCCTACTCCTACCAGGTCATGCTGCGGGCCGAGGCGCCGGAGATGGGGCCGGCCCTGGAGTACCTGGCCCAGGCCCGGGCCCTGGGGGCCGACCTCAACGGCAACGGCCCGGTGCTGCTGTACGACCCGGTGCCCATGCGCATGGCCCGCCGGGCCAACCTGGAGCGGGCCCAACTGCTCGCCGAATCCACCTCCCGCCCCGCCCTGCAGGCCTTCCTGGCCGAATGGCGGCCCCTGCTCGAAGGCATCAAGGCGCCCTCCCGCCTGCGCTGGCATCTGGAAGTGGACCCCCTGGAATTCTGAAGCCGGGGCGGCGGCCATTGCCGGCCACCCCCAGCCACATCCTGCCGCAAAGACCGTCCATCATTGCCGCCGGCAAGCCCGATGGAATACCTCAATTTCGCGTCAATCCGCTGAAACACAAGGTTTTTTACATTTGGCAAGACTCTTGCAGAGGCTCTGGCCCGAGCCCATTCCGGGCCGGGCTTTTGTGGAGAGAAATCATGAGAATCCAGGATTGCCAGATGGATATCAGCTGTCAGCGCACGGCCAGCGAAACCCGGGAGAGCAGCTATGTCTTTCGGTTCGGGCGTGACGAGGAGTTCAAGAACATGCTGGAAAGCTATACCAAGGACGGCAAGATCGTCGCTCAGGAGGTAGAGCCGAGAGATTCGGCCATCGCCCTGGTGCTGGAAAGCTGGAGCAGCGGCGCCATCGCCAGTGGCGACGAAAGCCGTCGGCGCAGGGTGGACCAGCTGCTGCAGGAGATGATCACCCGGCTGTTTGCCATGCTCACCGCCGGAGGCAAGGACTGCTGCTGCCATAAGGACGAGGACAGCACCGGCCTGCCCGACCTGGGCCAGGGCAAAGGGACGTCAGCCGGTGCACCGGCGGCGGGGGGCGCTCCAACTCAGCCGCAGACACCCCGGGTGTGGGTGATGACCTGGGAGTCGGAGACCAACCTCAAGGTGCGGGAAAGCGAATCCACCACGGTCTGCGCCAGCGGCAGCGTGCGCACCGCCGACGGCCGCTGCATCGACTTCGACCTGGAGGTGGCCATGCAACGCCAGTACGAGGCCGACTACCAACGGAAGGAAAGCGGTACCTGGGAACTGAAAGATCCCCTGGTGCTCAACTTCCCCGGCAAGGCGGCCGAGCTGGCCGACACCCGCTTCGAATTCGACCTGGATGCGGACGGCGACGAGGAGTCGGTGGCCGGCCTCGGCCGGGGCTCCGCCTTCCTGGCCCTGGACCGCAACGGCGACGGCGCCATCAACGACGGCCGGGAGCTGTTCGGCGCCCTTTCCGGCAACGGCTTCGCCGATCTCAAGGCCTACGACACGGACGGCAATAACTGGATCGACGAAGCCGACGCCATCTATTCCCAACTGCGGCTGTGGCAGCCCGGTGCCGACACGGCGGCAGCCGGAAAGGCGGGTCAGGAGGGCCAGAGCACCGGCCTGCAGACCTTGCAGGAAGCGGGGGTGGGCGCCCTCTGGCTGGGCTCGGTGCAGAGCGAATTCAGCCTCAAGGACGGGGACAACCAGCAGCAGGGCCAGGTGCGCCAGACCGGCGTCTGGCTGGCCGAGAACGGCGAGGCCGGTTCCCTGCAGCAGGTGGATCTGGCCACTACCTGAAGGGCTGGCCTCAGGCCTCTCCCGGGGCCAGTTCCGGCGTCCAGCACAGATGCCGGTTCTTGCCCCGGGCCTTGGCCTGGTACATGGCCGCATCGGCCCGGGCCATGAGCAGTTCCACGTTGTCTCCGTCCGCCGGGTAGAAGGCGATGCCGATGCTGGCGCCGACGCGGAAGCTGCGGCCGTCCAGCAGCACCGGCTCGTTGATGGCGGCGATGATGCGTCGCGCCGCCTCTTCCGTTTCTGCAATGCCCTGGCCGTTGTTGAGACTCTCCAGGAGCACGGTGAATTCGTCGCCGCCCTGGCGGGAGACGCTGTCCACCTTGCGCAGCACGCTGGTGATGCGCCGCGCCACCTCCACCAGCAGGCGGTCGCCGGTATTGTGGCCGGCGCTGTCGTTCACCGCCTTGAAACCGTCCAGGTCCATGAACATCAGGGCCAGGCCGGTGCCGTTGCGTTCGGCCCGGGCCAGGGCCTGGCAGAGCCGGTCCTGGAACAGGTTGCGGTTGGGCAGCTGGGTTAGGCCGTCGAAATGGGCCAGGTGCTCCATCTGCTCGGCCAGATGCTTCTGTTCGGTGATGTCGGAAAAGACGTGCACGTAGTGGGTGAGGCGGCCTTCGCCGTCGCGCAGGGTCGAGATATCCAGCAGGCAGGCGAAGAGATGGCCGTCCTTGTGCCGCTGCCACACCTCCCCCTGCCAGAAACCACGACTCTGCAGGGCCTGGTGCATGTGGTGGTAGAACTCGGCGTCGTGCACGCCGGAGGCCAGCAGGCCGGGGGAATGGTCTTCCACCTCCTCCGGCGCGTAGCCGGTCATCAGGCAGAAGGCCGGATTGACGCGGAAGATGCGCTCGCTGGCATCGGTGACCATGACCGCCTCGTGGGTCTGGGCCACGATGGCGTCGGAGAGCCACAGCTGGCGCTGCTCTTCCCGCAGCTGGGTGAGGTCGTGGCCGATCAGGGCGACGTGGCTGATGTGGTCGCTGCCATCGTGTACCGGCACCGCGGTCCAGCGCACGGTGCGCTCGCCGCTGGGGTAGGTGGTGGTCTGTTCGGCCTCCTGCACCTGGCCGCTGCGCACCGTCTGCTCCAGCATCAGCTGGCGGCGCAGGGCATCTTCCGGCGTCAGCACCTGGTCCAGGGGATGGTGCTGCATTTCCTCGGCGCGGCGGCCGGCCAGGGTCAGGGCGGCGGGATTGAAATAGCGATAGTGGAAGTGGCCGCCGGGGTCCCGCTGCAGCATCACCATGGGATCGGGGGAGGCGGAGAAGACCGCGTGGGCCGCCTCCACTTCCTGCCGCGCCTGGCGCAGGCGGGCCAGCAGCCACCACAGGAGCAGCCCGGTGAGCAGCAGCGCGGCGGTGCTGGCGGCGGTGATGCGACGATAACTGCGGGCCCGCTCCTGGTAGGGCGCCAGGACCTGGGCCTCGTCGAAACCCGCCACCACGGATAGGGCCAGGCCCGGCATCTGGCCGTAGCTGTAGAGGCGCATGGTGCCGTCGAAGGAACTGGGGGCGCGGAAGCGCCCGTCGCTGCCCTGGTGCAGGGCCCGCAGCAGGGGGGCGCCGTCGCTCAGGGTCTGGCCGATGGCGGTTTCCTTGTCGGTGACGCGCACCCGCAGCACCCGGTCGTAGCCAATGAGGCCCAGCACGGTGCCGGCCTGCAGCCCCACTTCCTGATAGAAGCGGGCCAGGTACTGGGGGTCCACCGAGGCCACGGCGACGCCGGCGAAGCTGCCGTCCTGGTGGTTGAGGCGGCGCGAGAGCTGGATCGACCACTTGCCCGAGGCCCGGCCCAGCACCGGCTTGCTGATGAAGACCTGGCCGCTGTCCCGGTCCACATGGACCTGGAAGTGCTCCCGGTCCTTCAGGTTGACCTGCTTGAAGGGGACGTTGCTCCACTGCAGTTCGCCGTCGGCCCCGATCACCCCCAGCTGGACGAAGATGGAACTGTGCTCCAGGGCCCGGCGGAATTCGCTGAACTCCCGGGTGCCCGGCCGCTCCTCGAACTCGGCCTTGAGCAGGCGGAGAATCTGGTCCGCCGTGGTCAGGGTGTTGTGGCTGTGTTCCTGGAAGGTGCGGCGCAGATAGTCCAGCTGGCGGTAGCCGTGTTCCAGCTCCCGTTCCTTCTCGTGGGCGAGGATGATATCCACCGCCGCCCACAGCAGGGCGCTGAGGAGCAGGGCCAGCAACAGGGGCAAGGCCTCGACACCACGCCGGATGGGGCGCAGGGAGACCTGGGGTCTGATGGGCGCGTCAGTCTTCATCGGCACGTCCTGTGGCCATGGGAGCCGCTCCTGGCGGTGCATTCCGCCTATATGACTTTAATCCCATCCTAGTATGCCGATGCCGGCGAGGTTTAACGTACGTCAAACAATGGGCATTCAGTCGCGGCGCGGATGCCAGGTGGTGGCGGCCGCGGCAGCCGCCTGGGGATTGGCCCGCAGCCAGTCGGCCCGCTGCCGCAGGCGCCGGCTCCAGTCCGGGGTCAGGCCCGGGGTGGCGGCCAGGCGCTCCAGCAGTTCCAGGGGCGGCCGGTGGATCTGCCAGCCCTGCCACAGTTCGGCCAGGGACACCGGGTCCGGGTTGCGCGCTTCCAGTTGCAGGGCATCGCCCACCCGGGCCGAGCCCGGGGTGAGGACGCGGAAATACCAGCCGGTGAGGCCGTGCTCGGCGATGTGGGCGGCGATGCCGTCGGCGCCGTGGCGGGAGTCGATTTTCCAGCAGGGGGAGCGGGGCTGGGAAACCTGCAGGCGGGCGCTGCCGAAGACGTAGATGTCGCCGACGCAGACCTGGGCCTCGTCGGTGCCGGCCACCGCCAGGTTTTCCCCCAGGCTGCCGGGCACCAGGGTGCTTGCCGCCTCGGGAAAGGCCGCCGCCAGCTTGCCGTAGTGGTCGCTGGGGTAAAGATGGACGGCCTTCTCCGGCCCGCCATGGACGCGCCGGTCGGCCTGGGCGTCGCCTTCCAGGCCAAGGGGGCCGATGGCCAGCGGGCCGTCCACGGCATTCTTGTAGATGGCCGTGGGGCGGCCTTCCGGCAGGGCGGAAACGGGACCGACGGCGAGGCGGGAGACGATCAGGGCCATGCTTTCACTTTCAGGCAATCACCACAGCCAGGCCGCGCCCCGCACTCCGGAGGAGTCGCCGTGCACGGGCGGCAGCAGGCGGGTGGCGATGTGGTCGGAAAAGACGTGGGGTGCCCACAGGCGGGGCACGTTGGCATAGAGCCGTTGCAGGTTGGACAGACCGCCGCCGAGGACGATCACGTCCGGGTCCACGATATTCATCACCGTGGCCAGGGCCCGCGCCAGACGGGCTTCGTAGCGCTGCAGGGCGGCCTCGCAGCGGGCGTCGCCGGTGGCCGCGGCGGTGGCGATGGCGGCCGCCTCCATGGCTTCGCCGCCGTGGCGTTGATGGTCGGCCGCCAGGGCCGGGCCCGAGAGATAGGTTTCGACGCAGCCGTGGCGGCCGCAGTAGCAGGGCGGCAGGGGCAGGTCGTCGGCTCCGGCGCCGGGCAGGGGGATGTGGCCCCACTCGCCGGCGATGCCGTTGGCACCCCGCAGCACCTGGCCGTCGATGACCAGGCCGCCGCCGACCCCGGTGCCGAGGATGACGCCGAAGACGCAGCGGGCACCCCGCCCTGCCCCGTCCATGGCTTCGGACAGGGCGAAGCAGTTGGCGTCGTTGGCCAGGCGCACCGGCCGTTGCAGCAGGGCCTCCAGGTCCCGGCCCAGGGGCTGGCCGATGAGGCAGGTGGAATTGGCGTTGCGGATGTGGCCGGAGAGGATCGATTCGCTGCCGGGCATGCCGACGCCGACGCTGCCCGTCATCTGCAGCGCCGCTTCAGCCTCCCGCACCAGGCCTGCCACCGCCTGCAGGGTGGCGCCGTAGTCGCCCCGGGGCGTCGGTACCCGGCGGCGCAGCAGTTCCCGGCCGTCGTCGCCCAGGGCGATGATCTCGATCTTGCTGCCGCCCAGGTCGATGCCGAGACGCACGGTCACGCCCTCGGCAGCCGCAGAGGCGGGGTGGTTGCTATGGTGCGGATGGTGGCGGGGATGGGCATTGCAGCGTCGGCAAATGGCAGGCGGGCCATTCTGGCACAGGGGCGGGAGCGGGAAAAGTCGGCCGGGACGCGGGGCAGCCCGCATTGGCGTTTGCCAAGTCGGACGGCATAATCCCCGGGCTCGTAGCCTTGTCTTTTACCCCATCCCTTTTTTGGAATCCCCATGCGCTCATCAATCCGCAACCTGCTGCTCCTTGTCCTTCTGCTCGGGGGTTCTGCAGCCCTGGCCGAGCCGGCCAGCGAAGCCTCGGTCCGGCGCCTGCTGGAGGTGACCCAGGCCCGCGCCCTGTTGCAGCAAGTGCAGCAGCAGGCCCAGGGCATGATGCAGGGCCTGGCGCAGCAGAGCCTGCGGGGCAAGTCGCCGACCCCGGCCCAGGAGGCGGCCATCACCCGGATGACGGCGCGCATGGTGGCCCTGATCCAGGAGCAGTTGTCCTGGGAGCGCCAGGAGCCGATGTACATGCGCCTTTATACCCAGACCTTCTCCGAGGACGAAGTGGCCGGCATGCTCGCCTTCTATGAAACGCCGGCGGGCCGCGCCACCATCGAGAAGATGCCCCTGGTGCTGCGTCAGATCTCCCAGGAGTCCCAGCGCTCCATGGCGGAAATGGGCGCCCAGCTGAAGGCAATCCAGAGGGATTTCGTGACCGAGATGCAGGCCGCCAGCAGCAAGCCCTGACGGGCCCCACCCCGAAAAAAAACCGGCCCCGAGGGGCCGGTTTTCGTTTGGGCGGAAAGAACCGCCCGGCTTACTTCTTCCAGGCGTCGGCCTGCACCAGGGAGTCGTCGCGCCAGGCTTCCCGGGCGGCCTTGTTGGCCATCCAGTTGGGCATGAAGGTGAAGGCTTCGTCCAGCAGGTGCGGGGTGTGGCGGCCGGGGGAGTAGCGCAGGGAGCGCTCGTAGTACTCCTGCAGGGCCGGCTTGAAGTTGGGGTGGGCACACTTCTCGATGACCACCTTGGCCCGGGCCTTGGGGGAAAGGCCGCGCAGATCGGCCAGGCCCTGTTCGGTGACGATCACCTGCACGTCGTGCTCGGTGTGGTCCACGTGGGAGACCATGGGCACGATGCAGGAGATGGTGCCGCCTTTGGCGCTGGAGGGGGTCATGAACATGGAGATGAAGGCGTTGCGGGCGAAGTCGCCGGAGCCGCCGATGCCGTTCATGATGGAAGTGCCCATGATGTGGGTGGAGTTCACGTTGCCGTAGATGTCGGCTTCGATCAGCCCGTTCATGGCGATGACGCCGAGGCGGCGGATCACTTCCGGATGGTTGGAGATCTCCTGGGGCCGCAGGATGATCTTGTTCTTGAAGTCCTTTAGGTTGGCGGTGAGATCGGCCAGGGCCTCGGGGGAGAGGGAGAAGGAGGTGGCGGAAGCACAGGTCATCTTGCCGCACTTCAGCAGTTCCAGCATACCGTCCTGCAGCACTTCGGTGTAGGCGGTGAGGTTCTCGAAGGGACCGTCCTTGAGGCCGGCCATCACGGCGTTGGCCACGTTGCCGACGCCGGACTGCAGGGGCAGCAGATTGGTCGGCAGGCGGCCCATCTTCACCTCATGCTGGAGGAAGTCCAGGATGTGGCCGGCGATCAGCTTGGAGTTGGCGTCCGGCGGGGTGAAGGCGGAGTTGCGGTCCGGCTTGTTGGTTTCAACGATGGCGATGATCTTGCTGGGATCGACGTTGAAGTAAGGCTGGCCGATGCGGTCTTCGGTGCGGATGATGGGGATGGGCTTGCGGTGGGGCGGCAGGGCGGTGCCGTAATAGATGTCGTGCATCCCTTCCAGGTCCAGGCTCTGCCAGGAGTTCACTTCCAGGATGATCTTGTCGGCCTGGTCCAGCCAGGTCTTGTTGTTGCCGACGGAGGAGGACGGAATCAGCTTGCCGTCCTCGGTGATGCCGGCCACTTCCACCACGGCCACATCCAGCTTGCCGAGGAAGCCGCCCCAGACGAACTGGGAAACGTGGGACAGGTGGATGTCGATGTATTCCATTTCGCCGGCGTTGATGCGCTTGCGGCAGGTGGGGTCGGACTGGTAGGGCAGACGCATTTCCACGCCGTCCACCATGGCCAGGGCGCCGTCCAGTTCGGGGGCGGTGGAAGCGCCGGTCCAGACGCCGATCTTGAACTTCTTGCCGTTCAGATTGGAGTCCATGATGTGCTTGGCGAGGGCGGCGGGCACGACCTTGGGGTAGCCTGCGCCGGTGAAGCCGCTCATGCCGACGTTCATGCCGGACTGAATGAGGGCGGCGGCCTGTTCGGCCGACATGATCTTGCTGCGCATGGCAGCGTTGAGAATCCGGGTTCCGGACATGGGTGAAACTCCTGCTGTTGATTGTGGGGGTCAGCAACGGCCCGGACTTTCTTGGGTGGCCCGGGTCCAGCGGCTGGCTGGTCTCAAAGGTGATGCACGCCGGCGGGACGCGGATGGGCGTCCGTTAACGTGAAAAAACCGCCCGTGTTGCGGGCGGCCTCTCCGCAAGTCAGATCAGGCCGGCGAGCCGATCTGGGCGATCGCAGCCTCGTAGGCCGCGTGGGTGTCCTGGTGTGAATTCACCGAAATGTTCATGTCGTTGGCCAGGCCGTCGGCCAGGCCGTAGACCCAGCCGTGCACCGTCAGGTCCTGGCCCCGGTCCCAGGCATCGCGGACCACGGTGGCATGGCAGACGTTGAGCACCTGTTCGATGACGTTGAGCTCGCACAGGCGGTCCAGGCGGACAGCCGGGTCGGCGATGGCATTGAGCATGGCCAGATGCTTCTGGCGCACGTCCTGGATGTGGCGCAGCCAGTTGTCCACCAGGCCGACGCGCAGGTTGTCCAGCACCGCCTTGACGCCGCCGCAGCCGTAGTGGCCCACCACCAGGATGTGCTTCACGTGCAGCACATCGACGGCGTACTGCAGCACCGAGAGGCAGTTCAGGTCGCTATGCACCACCACGTTGCCGATGTTGCGATGGACGAACACTTCCCCCGGTTGCAGGCCGGTGATCTGGTTGGCCGGGACCCGGGAATCGGAACAGCCGATCCACAGGTATTCGGGATTCTGTAATGTGGCGAGGCGGTCGAAGAATTCCGGATCTTCGGAACGAATGCGTTCCGACCATATCCGGTTCTGTTCGAAAAGGTGGTCAAGACTGGATGCCATGCATGGCCTTCCATTACATAATTATGAATAACGGCATTTTACCCCATGGCGCCGGGTAGGTCGAAGGTCGGGGGCGAAGGGCCGGGAGAGGGGTAGAATCGAGGCCTGCACCAGGGCGCCAAGCCCAGGCCCGGCGGGCCCTGCCGCCACAGGAGAGCACACCATGATCGTCAAGTTCCAGTCCGTCGCCACTGCCGACATCATCACTTTCGCCGACGTGGCCCGGGTCCTGCTGAAAATCCTCGGCAAGGAGCCCACCGCCCGGGGCGTCATCGTGCCCGAAGACATGACCGAGGCCCTGGCCCGCCTGGCGGCCCTCTGTCACAAGGAAGGGGAAAGCGCCGAGGCGGCGCCGGACAGCGGCGTCGGCGTCGAGGCCCACGAACTGGTGGCCCTCTCCCAGCGGGTGCAGCCCTTCATCCGCATGTTCGACCGGGCCCATCTGGCGGGCAAGCCGGTGACCTGGACGGCGGCCAAGGATTTCTACGAAGACTGAAGGCAGCCTTCAGCAGCTGCGCATGACGAAGACGATGGCCGCGGCGAAGGCCAGGGCCAGGATGCCGGCCACGGCGATGCGCCGCTGATTGTCCGGGGAGCGCTGCTGGCGTTGTGCTTCCACCAGGTTCACCACCTCGCCGATGAGCACCATGCCGCTCAGGGCCAGGCCGGCGGAGAGGTAGAAAAGGGTGACGATGGCGCCGTTTTCCGAGAGACGGCACAGGTAGCTGGGGTAGAACTGGGGCTTGGCCAGGGACAGGTAGCCGATGAACATGACCAGGCCGGCCGGCACCAGCACGGCCAGCAGCAATTTCCAGGCGTGCTTGCTGAAGAGCCAGCGCACGCCCAGGATCAGGTCGCCCCACAGTGCCTTGAGTACGGACAAATTCCGCCCTCCCCGTTTGCCATTGGCTCCATCATAAGAGGGGACGGCCTCAGCCGCCATGGGTATTTACCCCGCCTCAGCCGGCGGGCTGGTCCACCATCACGTAGCGCTTTTTCACCGCCTCGATCACCTTGAACACGCCGCTGAAGCCGGCGGGAATGATGGCCGCATCGCCGGGCCCGTATTCCCGTACCTCGCCGCTGTCGGCAATGAGCTGCAGCCGCCCTTCCAGCACCTGGAAGAACTCGTGGCGATGGGCGTGGAAGGCGATCTTCCAGGCCCCTGGCTCGCAGGCCCACACACCCATAGAAATGCCCTGCTGCTCATACAGCTCCCAGGTGGTGCGCCGGGGCGGCGTGCCGATACAGCGCTCCGGGGCGGGCTGGTCCAGGGTGGGCGCCGGCAGCGGGTCGGCGAAGTGGATGGCGCGGGGGGCAGTCATGGCGGGCTTCTCCATGGGGATCAGGCGCCGATCCAGCCCTGGCGCAGGGCCTGGGCGGCCCGGTCGGCCTTGGCCGTGAGGCTGAGCTTGGCCGTATCGGCGGCCGGGGCGGCCAGGGTCAGGCTGGCCTCGATCAGTTCGTCGCGGCGGAAGGCGTGCAGCTTCACCTGATCCCCCGCCCGGTGGCGCTTGAGGCGCTTCTCCAGGGCGGCGGGGGTGAGCTTGAGGCCGTCCCAGGCGATCAGCACATCGCCGGCCGAGAGGCCCGCCGCTTCCGCCGGACCGCCGTTGTACACGCTGGTCAGCTTCACTTCGCTACCCTCGCCGCCGGTCTTGGCACCGAGGACAGGCAGGCTGGAAGCCGCTTCCCAGGCCAGGGTGACGCCGAAGGGCTTCAGCAGCCGCTCCAGGGGCAGGTCGCCGGTGCCCGTCACCGCCTGCTTCAGCCAGCGGGCGGTGGCTGCACCGCCCACCTCGACCACGGCGGCGAAGACGCTGTTAGGCCCCTCCTCCGCCACGCCGACGCCAGTGCGGCCGTGGCGCTGCCACAGCAGCTGCATCACCTGGTCCAGGTTCGCCTTGCCGCCGCTCTCGGCCCGCAGCTTCAAATCCAGGGCCAGGGCGATGAGGGCGCCCTTGGCGTAATAGCTGACCACGGCGTTGGGGGCGTTTTCGTCCTGCCGGTAATACTTGGTCCAGGCGGTGAAGGAGGATTCGGCCACGCTCTGCAGGTGGCGCCCCGGGCCCTTCTTCACGGCGCTGGCGGTCTTGGCCAGCAGGTTGAGATAGGTGGCGCTGTCGATAGCGCCGCTGCGCACCAGGCAAAGATCGTCGTAATAGGAAGTGAAACCCTCGAAGGCCCACAGCAGGCGGGTGTAGGCCTCCTGGGTGAGGTCGTAGGGGACGAAGGCGGCGGGCTTGATGCGCTTCACGTTCCAGGTGTGGAAATACTCGTGGCTGCACAGGCCGAGGAAGGTGACGTAGGCCTCGGGCAGGGGGCCGCTGGCGGGTGTATTGCTGTTGGGCAGGTCGTCCCGGGAACAGAGCAGGGCCGTGGAGGCGCGATGCTCCAGGCCGCCGTAGCCGTCGCCCACCGCCATCACCAGGAAGACGTAGCGGTCCATGGGGGCCTTGCCGCCAAAGAGATCGATCTGCCATTCGCAGATGGGCTTGAGGTCGGCGGCCAGACGCTTCAGGTCCACGTCCGTGCGGCCGGTGACGGCGATGGCATGGGGCACGCCCCGGGCCTTGAATTCGATGAGGGCGAAAGTGCCCATTTCCACCGGATGGTCGATCAGTTCGTCGTAGTCGGCGGCCCGGTAGCGGCCGAAGCCGTAGAGGGCGGCGGCGCCCCGCATTTCTCCCTTTTCCCCTTTGGCCACGGGTAGGCTGGTGGCCACCCGCCAGGCGGCGTAGGCCTTGCCCTGGGGCTTCACCAGTTCCACCCGGCAGGGCCGGTCTTCCTGGCCCAGGGCGCAGAGAAAGACGCTGGTGCCGTTGAAAAAGCCGTGGCTGGCATCCAGATGGGCGCCCCGCACCGAAAGGTCCCAGGCGTAGACCTCCATGGTCACGCTCAAGGCGGTGCCGGCGGGCACCTTCTCCGCCTGCCAGGTGGCCTTGTCGATCTGGGTCAGGCCCACCGCCTTGCCGCCGGCACTGGCCTCGATGCGCACGATATTCTTGGCGAATTCCCGGATCATGTAGCTGCCGGGAATCCAGGTGGGCAGGGCAAAGCGTTGCCCCGCCGGGTCCGGGTCGGTTACGGTGCACGTCACCTGGAAGAGATGGGCCTCGGGCCGGAGCGGCACCAGGCGGTAATCGACGGACGGCAGTGTGACGGAAGGAGTTTTCTTGGCCATGGCAATCACGCAGAGTCAGAGTGAAGGGCGGCAGCGCCGGCCCTGGAGCATGGCCGCCATTCTAGCCTGCCTGCTGCTGACCGCCCTCGCCCCCCTCCCGGCCCGGGCCGCCGGCACCGTGGCGGTGGACGTGGGCCACGGCCTGTGGGACTCCGGCGCCATCAGCGCCCGGGGCGCCACCGAATTCGACTTCAACCTCAACCTGGCCCGGGTGCTGCGGCCGGTGCTGGAAGCCCGGGGTCTCACGGTGCAGCCGGTGAACTTCGACGGCGAAATCGAAAGCCTGCAGGCCCGGGTGGATGCCGCCGCCGGCAGCGACTTCCTGCTCTCCATCCATCACGACTCGGTCTCGTCCTTCAAGCTCACCGCCTGGAACTGGATGGGCGAAGACCTGGACTTCGCCGACGAGGACCGGGGTTTCGCCCTCTTCATCTCCCACCGCAATCCCCGGCTGGAAGAAAGCCTGGCCTGCGCCTCCGCCATGGGGCGGGCGCTGCGGGCCCGGGGCTTCATCCCCGCCACCCACCACGGCACCACCGCCGCCGGCACGCCCCGGCCCTGGGCGGACGAGGAGAACGGGGTTCGCTTCTATGACACGCTGTTCGTCATCTCCCACGGAGCGATGCCGTCGGTGCTGTTTGAGGCGGGGGTGTTGAAGCATCGGGATGAGGAACTGGCCCTGCGGGACCGGAGCCGCCAGCAGGCCATGGCGCAAGGCCTGGCGGAGGGGCTGGCGGTGTGCCTGGGGGAACCCCTGAAAGCAGAGGGCCAGTTGCCTGGCCCCCGGAACTAAGCGGCGGGAAGGCCCGCCCGCTTTAGCAGGTGCTGCCGTTGTTGCGGCAGTCGGCGGCAGCCTGCTGCTGCAACTGCTGTTGCTGCTTTTCTTGGGCCCGGTCCACGGAGACGGACTTGCCCATTTCCACCGGCAGGGTGGTGGGATAGTCGTAGCCGGTGCCCTTGTTGTGGTCGATGATGGCGCCGATGCCGCCGCCGAAGACGATGTTGCCCCACATGGAGCCGGCGGCGCGGGAAACGGCGGTAAGCAGGCCGTCCACCAGGCCTTCCTTCTTGCACACCACGTTCAGGTTTTCGCCGCTCTTGCGCACGTCCACCTGGCCCGGGGCCTTGGCGGTCCAGGTGCCCTTGTCGTTGCTGAGGGAGCAGTCCGCGTCGGGGACCGGCTTGCCTTCGTAGGAAGCGGTCACGGAAACGCGCTGGTTTTCGGATTGGGTAATGGTGGAACAGCCGGTGGTCAGGCTGACTGCAGCGACAGCGACCAGCAATGCAACTTGCTTGTTTTTCATTTTCTCGCCCTGTGATGATGTGATGACGCGCCGGGATGGCGCATCAAGGCCGGTTGAGCCGGGCGGGATAGTAGGGATTGTTGGATGTCATGTACATATGACGAAGGTGATGTTTGGCGGTGGTAGAGGGGGCGGGCTCTCTGGTGATTCGGGCGTGGAATGAGGTTTGACCGCTGGGTTCCGCGCCGCCGCGCGTGTTCCTTTTCTTGCTTCCCCAAGAAAAGGAACCAAAAGAAGGGGAACCCTCACCCCCGGCCCTGCGGGCTCCCCTGCGCTGCTCAGTCGAGCGGGGCGGCTGCGGAACTCGCCCCCTGCGGGGGCTCAAACAGTCCTCGCCGACGTCCCCCCGCCCGCCTTGCGCTGCTCGGCGGGGGTGGAAGGGGAAGAGGGCAATGCCTTCCACGTAGCTTATGTATTGGAGCGTTCCTCCTAGGGTGAATTAGTGCTGTGAATGACCTGCGTATAATTCAGCCCAGTTGAATAATTGTTCGATTAACAGCCGAAACGTACTCGGTACGTCTCTCAGGGGTGGCCTCTTGAGACTGATGATGGCAGGCCTGGTTTATGTTGTTATTGGCCCGACCAGTTTTGGGTTGGGGTTTGTAATTTCGGAAATCATTGCTTTGTTGTCTGCAGTCAGAAAGGAGGGTTTGCTTATGCTCAAGAAGGTTGTAAGTGAGGTTATGGCATATGCGAAATGCGTCAAAGGTCGTGTTGTCACGTCTTGGGAGGCCCACCTCCCTTCCAGGCATAGCCTGCTGATGAGCTTGTGCAATCCAAGCGAAAAGGAAACCTGAGAAATAGCTAATTGTTCGGTCAAGTATTTACTCCGCTTGCAAGCAGGCTATGTACCTTTCCCTTTTTGAACGCACATAAGATGAGCGAAGAACATTTCGATGTGATCTCTGGAATGTTTGCTGAGAGGGTTAGCAACCCTTTGGCTTGGTTTAAGCATTCGAGGTCATTGCTGGCCGCAGCAAGGTCTACGCGAGAACGTGCCTCAGTATTGATTGATCCTTGGGAAAAAATCGACCTTGAGCACGTTGCCACAATGCTTTACGGGTTTTGTATAGAAAATCTCTTCAAGGCTATATGGACTCTTAGAAAATTCGGCCCCCCGTATCGAGACGAGTGGAGTCCTGTTGCTGCATTCCCTGTAGAGCTAAAGACACATGATCTTGTCAGACTGGCAAAGCTAATTGATGAAGATCTTTTTGAAAAATACGAATTGTCTCTATCGCTACTTTCAGAGGCGGCCACATGGAGTGGAAGATATCCGTGCTCATTGAAAGGCGATGAGGGTTCCATTTTCCGTATGCCGCAAGTCAGTGATGATGCGGAAGCTATCTTTAAGCAGTACAGCAGACCGTTTACTACCATAAGCTGAAGGTACGAAATGGTTGTGCGCTTCCGATATATGGTTACTACGCGGTGTCCTAGGGTGTCATATCAAATGACTTGGTCGGAGAGTTTGTAGGCCAGTGACTTTAAGCGTTGGGGGCATCACCCCGTCCGCCCTGTGCGGCGCCGAGCAACGGAGCTTCTGGCGGGAAAAGGGCGAGCACTGTTTGAGGGCCTTTAGGCCCGAGTTGCGCAGCCCCCGCCGGAAGCGAGTAGCGCAGGGAACCCCGAAGGGGCGCCAAACCGGGCGCGCCTTCTTTTGGTTACATTTTCTTGGCAAGACAAGAAAAGTAACCCGCGCGTCAGGCGCGGAACCCAGCCGTAAAACACCCCATCACGCTTGAAGCGAAGCCCTACCTTCCGAAGCGAAGGCCCCAAACCAACCTCAGAGAAAAATCGGCTCCGGCGTCAGCCCGACGCCAAACTTCTCCCGCACACTGGCCTGCACGGCCCCCATTACCGCCCCCACATCCGCCCCCGTGGCGCCGCCACGATTCACCAGCACCAGCGCCTGCTTCTCATACATCCCCGCCGGCCCCAGATTCCTCCCCTTCCACCCCGCCTGCTCGATCAGCCAGCCGGCGGCCAGCTTCACCCGGCCGTCGTGCTGGGGGTACTGGGGCAGGGTCGGGTACTCGGCCGCCAGCCGGGCGGCGATGGCGGCGTCCACCACCGGGTTGTGGAAGAAGCTGCCGGCGTTGGGCATCTGGGCCGGGTCCGGCAGCTTGCGCTGGCGGATGGCGATGATGGCGTCCGACACCTGCAGCGCCGTGGGGGCGGCGATGCCGGCTGCGGCCAGTTCCTTGGCCACGTCCGCATAGCGGGTCACCGCCTGCCAGCGCTTCTCCAGGCGGAAGGTGACGTGGGTGATGGCGTAGCGGCCGTCTAGGTGCCAGCCCTCCTGCTTGAAGAGGCTGTCCCGGTAGCCGAAGCGCAGCTGGTGGCGGTCGAAGCGCACCGCTGCGCCGGTGGTCAGGTCCACCGCTTCCAGGTGGTGGAAGCGTTCACCCACTTCCAGGCCGTAGGCGCCGATGTTCTGGATCGGCGCGGCGCCGACGGTGCCGGGGATGAGGGAGAGATTCTCCAGGCCTGGGTAGCCGGCTGTCAGGGTCCAGCGCACGAAGTCGTGCCAGTTTTCGCCGGCACCGGCGCGGATGTACCAGGCTTCGTCGTCTTCCGCCGCCAGCTCCCGGCCGGGGATGGCCAGGCGCAGCACCAGGCCGGGGAAGTCGCCGTTGAGCACCAGATTGCTGCCACCGCCAAGAATAAAGCGGGGCTTGCCTTGCAGGGCAGGCACGGCGGAGAGGGCCGCCAGTTGTGCCGTTGCGGTGATGGTGCCGAGGAAGGCGGCGCGTCCCGGCAGGGCCAGGGTGTTGAGGGCTTGCAGGTCGGCGTCGGCTTGCAGGAAGGTGGGCAGCATGGCGTGGCGTCAGGTCGGGCGGAGGGTTGGGTGCCGGGAGAAGGGCGCAAGGCGCCATTCTACGCCTTCGTTTTCAGGCATCATTGGCTCTGACGATCTCCTCAATGACACTGCCCATGGACCCAGAACGACAGCGCCTGATTCGCTCCCTGTTTGATGAATACATCGAGATGTACGCCACCCGGGATGACCGGCTGACCTCCCGCTTCAGCGAAAACTTCAGCGGCTATACCGGTGGCGGTGATTTCCTGGTGAAGGACAAGGCCGAATGGGTTCGGATCACCCGCCAGGACTTTGCCCAGGTTGCCGAACCCCTGCGCATCGAAATGCTGGATCTGTCGCTGCAGGACATCAGTGCCGACGTGGTCCTGGTCACGGCCTTCTTCCATATCCACCTGCCGCTGCCCGACCATATCCTGTCCCGGGAGACGGCCCGGCTGGTGCTGCTGTTCAAGCAGGAAAACGGCGCCTGGATGATCGCCCACAGCGGCATTTCCATTCCCTATCACCTGGTCCGGGACGGGGAGGTGTATCCCCTCCAGGGCCTGCACGAGCGCAACCGGGAGCTCGAAGCCCTGGTGGAGGAGCGCACCCGGGCCCTGGAAGAGGCCAATTCCAAGCTGGAGGCCTTGAGCTATACGGACGGGCTGACGGGCATCGCCAACCGCCGGGCTTTCGACCGGACCCTGGTGCAGGAGTGGAGCCGGGCCCAGCGCAGCGCCGCTCCCCTGGCGCTGATCATGCTCGATGTGGACCTCTTCAAGCATTTCAACGACCACTACGGTCACCTGGAGGGGGACGCCTGCCTGCAGGCCCTGGCCGGGGTGCTCACCCGGGCGGGGCGGCGGGCCAGCGATCTGGTGGCGCGTTATGGCGGGGAGGAGTTTGTCGTGCTGCTGCCGAATACCTCCGCCCCCGAGGCCCAGGAGATCGCCCGCAACATCCAGCAGGCGATCTGGGCCCTGGCCCTGCCCCATGAGGCAACCGCTCC
The DNA here is from genome assembly GCF_058809525.1 of Azospira sp. MPR-LB4. Lineage (NCBI taxonomy): Bacteria > Pseudomonadati > Pseudomonadota > Betaproteobacteria > Rhodocyclales > Rhodocyclaceae > Azospira > Azospira sp. MPR-LB4. The sequence continues at coordinate 2,302,467 of NZ_CM179521.1, read as the reverse complement.
CCGCATCGTCACCGTCAGCCTTGGCATTGCCAGCGTGGTGCCGAGCCGGGAGGCGCATGCCGAAACCCTGGTGCACCAGGCCGACGAGGCCCTCTACGGGGCAAAAAGAGCCGGGCGCAACCGCCTGCAACTGGCGGCCGTCTGAGTGGGGCGCTAGCCGGTGTTCCCCGGTAGAGCAACGGCAGGGGCGGCATCGGCTGACTTCCCTCGCCGCAGCGCTGCTGCCGGCCCAGGCCACTCCGCTCCGCTGGTCGGCTACCGGCGGGCCAGCGGATAGACCTCTTCCGTGTCGTGGCCGCCGTTCCCCGGGGCAGCGATGGGGCGCCGCATCTGAAGCCCGGCGACGTCCGGAAAGGCCCCGGATTCCGCGCCCTGCCCGGCTTTGCTAGCATGGGGGCACCATGCCCCCGCCCCTTGTCGAACGCCGCTACCTGAACCGACTCAGTGCCGCCCCCGAACCCACCGGGGCGGTGGTGGTGATCGACGTGCTGCGCTCCTTTTCCACCGCCGCCTGGGCCATCCATCGGGGCGCCCGGGAGCTGTACCCGGTGGCCGCCCCCGGCGACGGCCTGCTGCTGTTGCAGCATCTGCCCCAGGCCCTGCTGGTGGGGGCGGTGGGCGGCGGCGCTCCCATTCCCGGCTACCACTACGGCAATTCCCCCAGCGCGGTGCAGGGGGCGGAGCTGCAGGGGCGCACCCTGATCCACTGCACGGCCGCCGGGGTGCGGGGCCTCAGCCGCTACCGGACGGCACCCCTGCTCTTCGGCGCGGCCCTGCTCAATGCCCGGGCCACGGCGGCGGTGATCCTGGCCGCGGGCGTGCCCCGGGTGACCCTGGTCATCACCGGCGAATGGACGGACCGGGACGGCGACGAGGACGTGGCCTGCGCCGATTACCTGGAAGCCCTGCTGCAGGGCGGCGATCCTTCCCCGGAGCCCTTCTCCGAGCGGGTGCGGCAGTCGGACTTCGGCCGCCGCTTCGCCGCCGGCGACCAGCCCCACCTGCCCCCCGCCGACCTGGACCTGTGCGCCGAGGCCAACCGCTTCGACTTCGCCCTGCAGGCCCTGCCCTCGCCCCTGGGGCTGCGGCTGGTGGCGGTCTACGCTGGCGGCGGGACGATGGGAAAGAGCCGGTCATAGGCCAGGTTGAAGACGAAGGCGTAGGCGGTATACACCAGGGCCAGGCCCAGGTCCGCCACCAGGGCGGCCCACCAGGAAAGGCCGGTCCACAGCACGATCACCGGCAGGGTGAGCAGCAGCAGGCCGCCCTCGAAGCACAGGGCGTGCAGGATGCGGCCGCGCCAGCCGCGCTGGTCGGCCCGGGTGCCGAAGTGGTGGGCCTGCAGCCAGTCCACCGCGGTGTTGTAGCCGCCGTTCCACAGGGCAGCCATGAGGGACAGCACGGCCAGCAGGCCCAGGGCGCTTTCCATGGACTGGCCCGAGACCCAGGCAAAGCCCGGGGTGATGAGCAGCAGGCCGAGCAGTTCGAAGAGGGCCACCTGGCGGAGCCGGTCCTTGAAGCTGCGCAGGGGCACGCCATGGCTCATGGCGTCTGCCTCACAGGCCCCGGGCCCAGGCGGGCCGCAGGGGGGCGTGGGCCGGGTCGGCCAAGGCGGCGCGCACCTGGGCCAGCAGCTTGTCCTGGTCCGTGGGCAGGTTGCCCTTCAGCACCAGCCAGTTGGAGGCGTGGTCGCTGCGGAAGACGGTGCGCTTCAGTTGCAGCAGGGAGAGGAAGCGCTCCATCTCGCGAAACAGGCCCAACTGGTCGAGAGGTTCCCACTCCGGGTAGTCGGCGCGGAAGCGCTCTTCCCCCATGGGAAAGCTGACCACCAGGGTGGAAAGGAATTCGGGCTCGGTGGCGTTGGCCAGGCGGGCGGAGTTTTCCGCGTGCTGCTGCCAGTGGGCGTGGCCCCCCAGGCCGTTGAGGATCATCACCGAGCGGCTGATGCCGGCCTCCCCCAGTTTCTCCAGGGCCTCCCGGGTGCTGTCGAAGGTCTCGCCTTTTTTCACCTTCTCCAGCACCAGGTCGTCACCGGATTCGGCGCCGACATAGGCCATGGAGAGGCCGGCCTCCTTGAGGGCTTTGATCTCGTCCACGGATTTCTTGCGCAGGTTGCGCGGCAGGCAGTAGCTGGACACCCGCCGCACCGCCGGCAGGTGGCTGCGGATGGCTTCCAGGTAGGCCAGGAGGCGCCGGGTGGGCAGCACTAGGGCGTCGCCGTCGGCCAGGAAGACCCGCCGCACCTGGCTGCCGTACTGGGCGCCGACGCGGCGGATGCTTTCCAGCACCTCGTCCTCCTCCCGGGCGCGGAAGCGCTTCTGGGGGGCGGTGTACATCTCGCAGAAGGTGCACTGGTTCCAGGAGCAGCCGTCGGTGATGGGCAGGATCAGGGATTCGGCCTCGCTGGGCGGGCGGAACACGGGTTCGACGTAGCGGATCGGGAGCATGGGCCAAATTGTAAGGCCCTTCGCCGGCCTCGCGGCATCCGGGGCGGCCCGGGCTGGGCTAAACTTCGCCCCTGCTTGCCCATTTTCCCCATGCCCGGCGCCTTCCCTCTTTTGCCCATGACCTCCTTGCCCGCCAACCGCGCCCTGACGCCCCATCCCGAGCATCCGGCTCCTGCCGTGGCCGGTATTGCGGTGGCCGTGGCCGCCCATGGCAGCGGCGGCCTGCAACTGGACTACCACCTGAGCGGCGATCTGGCCGCCCTGCGCCTGCCCTCCCCCGCCGCACCGGTGGCGCCCGACCGGCTGTGGGCCCACACCTGTTTCGAGGTCTTCCTCCGCCGGGGCGGCGAGGCGTATCGGGAGTACAACTTCTCCCCCTCCGGCCAGTGGGCCGGTTACGCCTTCGCTGCCTACCGCCAGCGCCTGGAAAATGTCACCCTGCCGGCCCCCCATCTGGAGTGGCAGGTGGCTGAGGGCAGCCTGAGCCTCCGCGTTGCCTTGCCCGCCGAAGCCCTGCCTGCCGGCGACGGCGAGCTGCATCTGGCCCTGACCACCGTGGTGGAGCAGGCCGACGGCGCCCTCTCCTATTGGGCCCTGGCCCACCCCGCCGGCAAAGCCGACTTTCACCACCGGGACGGATTCGCGCTTGCCGTTCCCCTCGCCCTGCCCGACCTGTAGGACATCCCATGATCCAGTTTGGCCTCGACCGCCTGCTCGCCGACCCCGCCCTGCGCCGCCCCCTGGCGGGCAGGCGGGTCGCCCTCCTCGCCCATCCGGCTTCCGTCACCCGGGACCTGACCCATTCCCTGGATGCCCTGGCCGCCCTGCCCGACCTCGAGCTTTCCGCCGCCTTCGGCCCCCAGCACGGCCTGCGCGGCGACAAGCAGGACAACATGGTGGAATCCCCGGACTACGTGGACCCCCTGCACGGCATTCCCGTCTTCAGCCTCTACGGCGAAGTGCGCCGGCCCACGGACGGCATGATGGACAGCTTCGACGTGCTGCTGGTGGACCTGCAGGACCTGGGCTGTCGCATCTACACCTTCATCACCACCCTGCGCTACGTGCTGGAAGCGGCGGCCAAGCACGGCAAGAGCGTCTGGGTGCTGGACCGTCCCAACCCCGCCGGCCGCCCGGTGGAAGGCTTCTTGCTGCGCCAGGGCTGGGAGAGCTTCGTCGGCGCCGGCCCCCTGCCCATGCGCCACGGCCTGACCATGGGTGAGCTGGCCCGCTGGTTCGTCGCCAGCCTCAAGCTGGACGTGGATTGCCAGGTCATCACCATGGCCGGCTGGCAGCCCGAAACCGGCCCCGGCTACGGCTGGGCCCTGGGCGAGCGCAGCTGGGTTAACCCCAGCCCCAACGCCCCCAATCTCTCCATGGCCCGGGCCTACGCCGGCACGGTGATGCTGGAAGGCACGACGCTGTCCGAAGGCCGGGGCACTACCCGCCCCCTGGAACTCTTCGGCGCCCCGGACATCGACGCCCGGGCGATCATCGCCGAGATGCGCGCCCTGGCCCCTCAGTGGCTCAAGGGCTGCGTGCTGCGGGAATGCTGGTTCGAGCCCACCTTCCACAAGCACGCCGGCAAGCTGTGCCACGGCGTGCAGATCCACGTGGAAGACCCGGCCCACTACGACCACGCCGCCTTCCAGCCCTGGCGCCTGCAGACCCTGGCCTTCAAGGCCCTGCGCCGCCTGCAGCCCGACTACCCGATCTGGCGCGACTTCCCCTACGAATACGAACGGGACCGCCTGGCCATCGACCTCATCAACGGCAGCCCCCTGCTGCGGGAATGGGTGGACGACCCCGCCGCCACCCCGGCCGATTTCGACGCCCTGGTGCGGCCGGACGAGGTGGCGTGGGCGGCGGAACGGGCCCCCTTCCTGCTCTACTGACATGGTACATATTCGCTCCGTGATTCCCGGAGAAGAATTGGAATTACTTGCTGTCTTTCGTAGGTCAGTACATGACCTGGCGGCCCGGGATTACACGGCGGTCCAGCTTGACGCATGGGCGCCGCTTACGACCGATGCTGACTACGACGCTCAGTGGATAGCACGCATCCAGGCTAATCGGCCTTACGTTGCTGAGATTGAGGGGGCGCCGGTGGGCTTTGCCGACCTGCAGCCCTCGGGATACATAGACCAGTTTTTTGTCGACGGGGACTGTGCCGGCCAAGGGGTTGGTGGGCGGTTGATGCGCCACCTGCTCAATACAGCCCGGACTCAGGGGTTACGGCATCTCCATTCCCACGTCAGCCTGACGGCCCAGCCGTTCTTTCGCCATTTTGGTTTCGTGGTGGAGCAAGTCCAGTACCCGGTGGTTCGGGGTGTGGCCCTGGAGAATGCGGTGATGTCCCGACTAGTAGGGTGACGGAAATTTAGCCCAAGGGCTGGGCAGCATGAAAACAAAAGGCCGAAGTGGTAATTCCGCTTCGGCCTTTTGTGCAATTGGATTGGCGACGTTATACGGCCAGTCCCGTCGCCTCATCCACCCCCAGCATCAGGTTCATGCACTGGATGGCGGCGCCGGAGGCGCCCTTACCCAGGTTGTCGAAGCGGGAGGCCACCAGGATCTGCTCGCCGTGGCCGAAGACGAAAATCTCGGCCCGGTTGGTGTCGTTGCAGGCGGTGGCGGGCAGGAAGCCGTTGTCCAGCACCGGGGCGGCATCCAGGGGCATCACCTTCACGAACACTTCGCCGGCGTAGTACTCGCTGTAGAAGGCCTGCAGGTCGGCCGGGGTGACCTTCTTGCCGAGCATCCGGGGCAGCAGGGGCACCGCCACCACCATGCCCTGGGCGAAGTTGCCGACGATGGGGGTGAACAGGGGCTGATGCGCCAGGCCGGTCTGCATCTGCATTTCCGGCAGGTGCTTGTGGGTGAGGCCGAGGGCGTAGAAGCGCGGGCTCTTCATGGCGTCCGGCAGGCTGGCGGGCTCTTCGTAGCTGGCGATCATTTCCTTGCCGCCGCCGCTGTAGCCGGTGATGGAGTAGGTGCTGACCGGGTAGTCCTTGGGCACGATGCCGCCGGCCACCAGGGGGGCCATGAGCATGATGAAGCCGCTGGCGTGGCAGCCGGGCACGGCCACCTTCTGGGCCTTGGCGACGCGCTCGCGCTGGCCGCCGTTGAGTTCGGGCAGGCCGTACACCCAGTCCGGGTTGGTGCGGTGGGCGGTGGAGGCGTCGAGGAAGCGAGTCCTGGTGTTGCCCGGGGCCAGCAGGGCCACGGATTCCCGGGAGGCGGCATCGGGCAGGCAGAGGAAGACCACGTCGGCGCTGTTGATGTACTCGGCCTTGACCGCCGGGTCCTTGCGCTTGTCCTCGGGGATGGTGAGGATTTCGATTTCCGGGCGGATGGAGAGCCGCTCGTCGATCTTGAGACCGGTGGTGCCGTGGCGGCCGTCGATGAATACCTTGAAAGTCATGGCGAATTCCGTGTGCGTGCGCAGTGTGCTGAGGATCAAACCGCTATTGTAGGCGGGCTGGAAGGCTTTTTGATGACCAATTCCCTTCCGCCCGCCCTTCGGGGCCTCAGCGCATTTGGAACAGTTCCTGGTGGAAGCGTTCCGTCGCCATGCCCTGGGCCTGGAAATCCTGCCGCAGGGCCTGGCCGAAGGCGGGCGGGCCGCAGAACCACAGGCTGGCCTGGCGCCAGTCGGGCACGGCCTGGCGGATGCGTTCCCCATCCAGCAGGCCGTCCCGGGGGCTCACCAGCAGGTGCAGATGCACCCCCGCGGCGGCGGCATCGGCCCGCAGCTTGGCGATGGCAGCCTCCGAGTATTCCGCCGTGGGGTGGAACAGGTGGATGCTCTGCTGCCCGGGCCGGGCGGCCAGCTGCTTCATGCGGGCGATGAAGGGAGTGATGCCGATGCCGGCGCCGATCCAGATCTGCAGGGGCTGCCGGTCGTTGAAGTCGAAGCAGCCGTAGGGACCTTCGACGACCACGCCGGCGCCCACCTTGAGCTTTTCCCGGAGGCGGCTGGTGTGGTCGCCCAGGGCCTTGGTGATGAAGACGATGCGCCGGTTTTCCGGCTCCCAGGCCGAGGCGATGGTGTAGGGATGGGCGCCCTCCCCCTGGTCCGAGGTGGCGAAGGCGAACTGGCCGGCGGTGTGGCCGGCCCAGCCGGGCTCCAGTTGGATCGCCGTTTCCAGCACCTGCAGTTCCGGGTAGTAGGTGAGGCTTTCGATGCGTCCCGCAACCTTGCGCCCGGCGCCGACCCGGCGGGACAGCACCAGCCAGGCCGCCACCGTGCCGCCGAGCAGCAGCAGGGCCAGGGCCCAGCCCACCGGCTGGCTCCAGTATTCGGCCTTGAACAGGATCAGGGCGTGGTACACCAGCAGCAGGTAGAGGGCTGCCAGCCATTTGTGGGTCTGCACGAAGCGGTGGTAGGGGAAGCGCTTGACCAGGGCCAGCACCAGCAGCACCACGGCGGCGTAGAAGGCCCATTCGCCGATGTTCTCCGCCAGGCCCCGCTGGCTGCGCAGCCATTCGGCCAGGGTGTCCGCGCCCATGCCGGGGCCGCCAGGGCCGCCGGGACCACCCGGGCCGGCGCCCTTGCGCGCCGGCTTGACCAGCCAGCCCCAGCCCACCATCCACTTGGTGCCCTGGGCCCACCACCAGTGGATGAGGCCCAGCACCAGGGTGCTGATGCCCAGCCATTTGTGCAGGCGGTACATCTTGTCCAGGCCGTTGAGGCGGGGCTCCAGCCATTTGGGCCGGGCCGCCAGGATCATGGCCAGGCTCATGGCGCCCATGAGCAGGAGGCCGGTGTACTGGACGAAGACGCCGCGAAAGGAAAAGTAGGTGAAGGGGGAAGGCAGCAGGCTGTCGGCCAGCAGCCAGAGGGCGGACAGGCCCAGGAACAGGCCCCACAGGGTGAGCTTGATGTTTTTCATGACGATCTCGAGCGGCTTTGTTTCTTGATATGAAACCACCATGAGCCGGGGGCGTCCATGCCGTATCCGGTAAATTCAGGTAACAACTTATTGCCGGGCGAAAAAAAAACCGGCCTGCCCCCGGAGGGACGGACCGGCCTTGGGCCGCAACGATGCCGGCCTTAGCCCATGTGCAGGCCGCCGTTCACCGAGAAGTCGGCGCCGGTGGCGTAGCCGCCCTCGTCGGAAGCCAGCCAGGCCACCATGGAGGCGATCTCGGACGGTTCGCCCAGGCGCTTCACCGGCACCGTGGCGACGATCTTCTCCAGCACCTCGGGGCGGATGGCGCGGACCATGTCGGTGCCGATGTAGCCGGGGCTGACGGTGTTAACCGTGACGCCCTTGCCCGCCACCTCCTGGGCCAGGGCCATGGTGAAACCGTGGATGCCGGCCTTGGCGGTGGAGTAGTTAACCTGGCCGAACTGGCCCTTCTGGCCGTTCACCGAGGAGATGTTGATGATGCGGCCGAAATTGGCCTCGATCATGTCCTCGATGACCTGCTTGGTGACGTTGAACAGGCTGTCCAGGTTGGTGGACAGCACCGCATCCCAGTCGGCCTTGCTCATCTTGCGGAACTGGCCGTCCTTGGTGATGCCGGCGTTGTTCACCAGCACCGCCACCGGGCCGTGTTCGGCCTTGACCTTGGCGAAGGCCTCCACCGTGGAATCCCAGTCGCCCACATTGCCGGCGCTGGCGTAGAAGGTGTAGCCCAGGGCTTTCTGTTCCTCCAGCCACTGCTTGTAGTCCCGGGTGGGGCCGCAGCCGGCGACGACCTTGAAACCGTCCTTGTGCAGGCGCTGGCAGATGGCGGTGCCGATGCCGCCCATTCCCCCCGTGACGTATGCCAGTTTTTGATTCATTGGAACCTCCTCGTTATTTTTGGTTGGAGTCCGGGAGGCTTGTTAAAGGAATGTGCGCTGCCCCCGGCAATCTGGCCCGGCGGCACCCCATGGGGAGACGCCATGGCGATTTCATTATGGCACCAAGAAAATGCCCGTGGTCTGGCGGTGCAGCAAAAGCAGAACGGCCCGCCGGGAAGGGCGGGCCGCGCTGGGAAGGGGGTGGTCCGGGAGGCAGAAAAGACGGGCTTCCCGGCCATGCCATGCCGGAGAGTGGCGTCCCTCCTGCCCCTGGGGGCAGGTGCCGTTACAGGTTGGGCGCCAGCCAGCGCTTGGCCTGCTCCAGGGTGAAGCCGGCCCGGCTGGCCCAGTCTTCCAGCTGGTCCTGGCCGATCTTCTGGATGGCGAAGTACTGGGCCTGGGGGTGGGCCAGGAAGAAGCCGGAAACGGCGGCAGCCGGCGTCATGGCGTAGCTCTCGGTGAGGCCCATGCCGATGTTGGCTTCCGGCTGCAGCAGCTGGAACAGGCCGCCTTTGGCGGTGTGGTCGGGACAGGCCGGGTAGCCGGGGGCCGGGCGGATACCGCGGTACTCTTCCTTGATCAGCTGCTCGTTGGAGAGCTGCTCGTCGGCGGCATAACCCCAGTCCTCCTTGCGCACCTTCTGGTGCAGCCACTCGGCGCAGGCTTCGGCCAGGCGGTCGGCCAGGGACTTGAGCATGATGGATTTGTAGTCGTCGTGGGCCGCCTCGAATTCCGCCAGCTTCTGCTCGATGCCCAGGCCGGCGGTGACGGCGAAGGCGCCGGCATAGTCGGCGATGCCGCTTTCCTTGGGCGCCACGTAGTCGGAGAGGCACAGGTTGGCCTTGTCCTCGGGCCGCTTGTGCTGCTGGCGGATGCCGTGCCAGGTCAGCACCGGCGCGCTGCGCTGCTCGTCGGCGTAGAAGACGATGTCGTCGCCGACGGCATTGGCCGGCCACAGGCCGAAGACGGCACCGGCCCGGAGCCACTTCTCCTCGATGATCTGCTTGAGCATGGCCTGGGCGTCGGCATAGACGCCCCGGGCGGTCTCGCCCACCACCGCATCGTCGAGGATGGCGGGGAAGCGGCCGGCCAGGTCCCAGGTCTGGAAGAAGGGGCCCCAGTCGATGTACTTGGCCAGGGTGGCCAGGTCGATGTCCTGCAGCACCTGCAGGCCCAGCTTCTGCGGCACCGTCGGCACCAGGGTGGCATCCCAGGGCAGGCGGTTGGCCCGGGCTTCGGCCAGGGTCACCATGGCGCTGCCCTTCTTGCCGGCGTGCTGCTGGCGGATGTTGGCGTAGTCGGCGGCCACCTCGGCGGCGTAGCTCTCCCGCTGGCCTTCCGAGAGCAGGCTGGTGACCACGCCCACGGCCCGGGAGGCATCCGGCACATAGACCACCGGTGCCTGGTAGTTGGGGGCGATCTTGATGGCGGTGTGGGCCCGGCTGGTGGTGGCGCCGCCGATGAGCAGGGGCACGTTGAAGCCCTGGCGCTGCATTTCGGAAGCGACGTGGCTCATTTCCTCCAGGGAAGGCGTGATCAGGCCGGAGAGGCCAATGGCCTGGGCGCCGTGTTCCTTGGCGGCGTGCAGGATTTTCTCGGTGGGCACCATCACCCCCAGGTCCACCACGTCGTAGCCGTTGCAGCCCAGCACCACGCCGACGATGTTCTTGCCGATGTCGTGCACGTCGCCCTTGACCGTGGCGATGACGATCTTGCCCTTGGAGGAGGCGCCGGTGCGGGCCTTCTCTTCCTCGATGTAGGGAATGAGGTGGGCCACGGCCTGCTTCATCACCCGGGCGGACTTCACCACCTGGGGCAGGAACATCTTGCCGGCGCCGAAGAGGTCGCCCACGGTGTTCATGCCGTTCATCAGGGGGCCTTCGATGACGGCCAGGGGCGGCTTGCCGGCGGCAGCCAGGGCGGCCCGCACTTCCTCGGTGTCGGCCACCACGAATTCGGTGATGCCCTTGACCAGGGCGTGTTCCAGGCGCTTTTCCACCGGCAGGGTGCGCCAGGTGAGGTCCGGCCCCGTGTCCTTGGCCTTGCCTTCCTTCACCGTCTGGGCGAACTCCACCAATGCTTCGCCGGCGCCGGGGTGGCGGTTCAGCACCACGTCTTCCACCTTCTGCCGCAGTTCCGGTTCCAGGTCGTCGTACACGCCGAGCATGCCGGCGTTGACGATGCCCATGGTCATGCCGGCCTGGATGGCGTGGTAGAGGAAGACGGTGTGGATGGCTTCCCGCACCGGGTCGTTGCCGCGGAAGGAGAAGGAGACGTTGGAGACGCCGCCGGAAATCTGGGCGTGGGGCAGGTTTTCACGAATCCAGCGGGTGGCGTTGATGAAGTCCACCGCGTAGTTGTCGTGCTCCTCGATACCCGTGGCGATGGCGAAGATGTTGGGGTCGAAGATGATGTCCTGGGCCGGGAAACCGATACCGACCAGCAGGTCGTAGGCCCGCTTGCAGATCTCGGTCTTGCGCGCGTAGGTGTCGGCCTGGCCCTTCTCGTCGAAGGCCATGACGATGACGGCGGCACCGTAGCGGCGGGCCAGCTTGGCCTGCTCCAGGAACTTGGCCTCCCCTTCCTTCATGGAAATGGAGTTCACGATGCCCTTGCCCTGGATGCATTTGAGGCCGGTCTCGATCACCTCCCACTTGGAGGAGTCGAGCATGATGGGCACCCGGGAAATATCCGGCTCCGAGGCGATCAGCTTGAGGAACTTCTCCATGGCGGCCACGGAATCCAGCATGGCCTCGTCCATGTTGATGTCGATGACCTGGGCACCGTTTTCCACCTGCTGTCGGGCCACGGCCAGGGCGTCGTCGTAGCGCCCTTCCAGGATCATGCGGGCGAAGGCCTTGGAGCCGGTGACGTTGGTGCGCTCGCCCACGTTCACATAGAGGCTGTCGGGGCCGACGTTGAAGGGTTCCAGGCCGGAGAGGCGCAGCTGGGGCTCGATCGCCGGAATGGCCCGGGGGGCGATGCCGGCCACCATCTTGGCGATGGCGGCGATGTGGTCCGGCGAGGTGCCGCAGCAGCCGCCGACGATGTTCACGAAGCCGTGCCTGGCCCAGTCGGCGATTTCCTCGGCCAGCTGCTCCGGGGTCTCGTCGTAGCCGCCGAAGGCGTTGGGCAGGCCGGCGTTGGGGTGGGCGGAGACGAAGCAGTCGCACACCCGGGACAGCTCCTCCACGTACTGGCGCAGTTCCTTGGCGCCGAGGGCACAGTTGAGGCCGAAGGAGAGGGGCCTGATGTGGTTCAGCGAGTTCCAGAAGGCCTCGGCGGTCTGGCCCGAGAGGGTGCGGCCGGAGGCGTCGGTGATGGTGCCGGAGATCATCACCGGCCAGCGGCGGCCCACCTTGTCGAAGAAGGTCTCGATGGCGAACAGGGCGGCCTTGGCATTCAGCGTGTCGAACACCGTCTCCACCAGCAGGATGTCGGCGCCGCCGTCGGTGAGGCCGCGGATGGCTTCCAGGTAGTTTTCCACCAGCTCGTCGAAGGTGACGTTGCGGTAGCCGGGATCGTTCACGTCCGGAGAGATGGAGGCGGTGCGGCTGGTGGGGCCGAGCACCCCGGCGACGAAGCGGGGCTTGGCCGGGTTCTTTGCCGTGAATTCGTCGCACACTTCCCGGGCCAGCCTGGCGCCGGCCACGTTCAGTTCGTAGACGATGGCTTCCAGCTTGTAGTCAGCCTGGGACACCTTGGTGGCGTTGAAGGTGTTGGTTTCCAGGATATCGGCGCCGGCCGCCAGGTATTCGGCGTGGATGCCGCGGATGACCTCGGGGCGGGTCAGCAGCAGCAGGTCGTTGTTGCCCTTCAGGTCGTGGGCGTGGTCGGCGAAGCGGGTCCCGCGGTAGTCCTTCTCGGTCAGCCCGTGGCGCTGGATCATGGTGCCCATGGCGCCGTCCAGGATCAGGAGGCGCTGCTGGAGAAGGGCGGAGAGTTCGGAGCTGCGGTCGGGCTGCATGGATTACCTCGGCGTTTCAGTATTCACCGGCCGGGCGCCGCCACTTTGCATGCTGGAAAAGCAAACGGCGCCACAAACCATTTCGGGGGTTTGCGAGCGCCGTTGATCGTTGCCGAGCCTGGCCCGGAGTCCGGAAAAAACCGGTCGGGTCGCAGCGCTCCTCGGCAGGGTCGCAAGTTTACTTTTTGCGGCCCCCGCTGCCAAGCAAAACTTGATAAAAAACAGGGGGCTCCGTGCCGATCGGCGACTTCAGGCCTTCGCTTCCACCCGCCGGGAGGTGCCGCTGACCCGGCCGTCTGCACCGAAGTGCACGTGGAAGTGGGTTTCGTCGCTGGCGGGGATGCCGGCGATGCGCCAGTCCCACACGGTTTCCGGCTTCAGGGGAAAGTGGTTGATGCTGCCCGGCCGGCCCAGGATGCGCCGCACCTGCTCCTGGCTCATGCCCTTTTCGATGCGGGCGAAGTTGGCCTCGGTCAGCACCTGTTCCACCGAGCGCAGGATGCGGTCGGGGCCCAGGGTGATCATGTAGGTGTCCACCCCGGCCGGGCCCCGGGGATATTCCCAGGTCAGGCTGCCGTCCGCGTTGTGCCATTCCATGGCGGGGGTGCCGAAGCGGTCCCGCACTTCCAGGTCGGTGGAGGTGCCGGGCTTCAGGTCCTGCAGGGCCAGGTAGTCGCAGCCCGCCAGGGAGAGGCCCAAAAGCAGGGCCAGGACGGCCAGGGGACGGCCCTTCACGGGGCGGCCTCGGTGAATTGCAGGCGCACCCGCTCCGCCTCCAGCTGGGCGTCGCCTTCGGTGTCGGCGAAGGTGGCGGCGATGCTGCGGAAATCCTCGGCCACCTGGAGGAAGGCGTCCACCATGTCCGGATCGAAGTGCTTGCCGCGCCCTTCGCTGATGATCTGCACCGCCTGCTCATGGGGGAAGGGGGGCTTGTACACCCGGCGGCTGATGAGGGCGTCGTAGACGTCGGCCACCGCCATGAGCCTGGCCGCCACCGGAATCTCGTCGCCCCGCAGGCCCAGGGGGTAGCCGCTGCCGTCCCATTTCTCCTGGTGCGCATAGGCGATGTCCCGGGCGAAGCGGAGGAAGGTGTTGGGCGAGTTGAGCCGCACTTCGGCGTGGAGGATGGCGTCCCGGCCCAGGGTGGTGTGGGTCTTCATGATCTCGAACTCTTCCGGGGTCAGCTTGCCCGGCTTGAGCAGGATGCGGTCGGGAATGCCCACCTTGCCGATGTCGTGCAGGGGTGCGGACTTGTACAGCAGCTCGATGTTGGCGTCGCTGAGGAAGGCGGCGAAGCGGGGATGGCCCTGCAGCTGCCGGGCCAGGATACGCACGTAGTTCTGGGTGCGACGGATGTGGTTGCCGGTTTCGTTGTCCCGGGTTTCCGCCAGGGAGGCCATGGCCATGATGGTCACGTCCTGGATCATGGAGACCTCCTGGGTGCGGCGCTGCACCTCGCTCTCCAGGTAGGCGTTCTGGTCCTTGAGGAAATCCTTGGCGGCTTTCAGAGTGAGGTGGGTGTGCACCCGGGCGAGGAGGATGGGCGGGCTTACCGGCTTGGTGATGTAGTCCACCGCGCCCAGCTCGAAGCCCTGGCGCTCGTCCTCGATCTGGCTGCGGGCGGTGAGGAAGATGAAAGGAATGTCCCGGGTGGCCGGGTCCGCCCGCAGGCGCCGGGCCACTTCCAGGCCATCCATGTCCGGCATCATGATGTCGAGCAGGATCAGGTCCGGCGGCGGCGTGCCGGCGGCCACCCGCAGGGCCCGCTCGCCGTTGTTGGCCACCTTGATGGCGTAGCGGTCCTGCAGCAGCTCGGCCATCAGGGTCAGGTTGTCCGGGGTATCGTCCACCACCAGGATCACGGGCCGGGTCGTGAAGTCCAGATTGAGGCTCATGGCATCTCTCCCTAGAGATGGGCCCGGGCGATGTTGAGGGCCCGGTCGTAATCATAATCGGCAATGGCCTTTTCCAGACCCGTCAGGTCCGCCGGCGGCAGCAGCCCGGCCAGGAGGGCGCGGCTTTCCCGGAACAGCTGGCCGGCGTGGATTTCGCTGGCTTCCAGCTGTTCCGCCAGTTCGGCCAGCAGCTGGCGGGCCCGGTGGCGCTGATCTGCATCCAGGGGGGCAGCCTGGGTCGGCGCCGGGCCGCCCTCTTCCGCCAGGGCGGCGGCGATGGCCCCGGTGACGGCCGCCAGCTCTTCCGCCAGGCGTTGCCGCAGGGACTCCAGTTTCTGCCCCTGGCCGTCGTTGCGGCGCAGGGCCTGGTCCAGGGCCGTGGCCTTCTGCTGCAGCACTTCGGCGCCGATGTTGCCGGCGACGCCCTTGAGGGTGTGGGCCAGGTGTTCGGCCGCCGTGATGTCGCCGTCGGCCAGGGCCTGGCGGATGTGCTCCCCCGTGCCGGTCTGGGTGTCCACGAAGCGCAGCAGCAGACGCCGGTAGAGGGCCTGGTTGCCGGCCATGCGGGCCAGGCCCTGGGTCGTGTTCACGCCGGGGATGGGGGGCAGCGCATCCGTCCCATCCTTGGCGGGGGTTGGCGCCGGCGCCGAGGCGCCCGGCCGTTCCTCGTACCAGCGGGCCAGGGTGGCGGCCAGGGCGGTGGGGTCGATGGGTTTGGCCAGATGGTCGTTCATGCCGATGGCCAGGCAGCGCTCCCGCTCCTCCGGCATGGCGTGGGCGGTCATGGCCAGGATTGGCAGGTGGGCGAAGCGCTGCTGGCAGCGCAGCCGCTCGGTGGCGTCGTAGCCGTCCAGGTGGGGCATCTGCAGGTCCATCAGGACCAGGTCGAAGCTGTCGTCCGGGGAGCGTTCCAGCAGTTCCACCGCCTGCAGGCCGTCGCCGGCCACCGTCACCTGGGCGCCCATGGATTGCAGCAGTTCCACGGCGATCTGCTGGTTGATCTCGTTGTCTTCGGCCAGCAGGATGCGCATGCCGTCGATGCGGGTCTGGGGGGCGGCGATGTGCAGGGGCGTGGCCGGGGCGTTGTCCGCGTCCACCAGGCTGACCAGGACGTCGAACAGGGTGGAGGCGCTCACCGGCTTCACCAGGATGCCGCAGATGCCCAGGTTTTCCGTCTGGCGCCGCAGTTCCTCCTGGTCGTAGGCCGTCACCATCACCACCCGGGGCCATTGGGCCTGGGGCAGGGCCTGCTGCAGCTTGTGCAGGGTGCTGACACCGTCCAGGTCGGGCATCTGCCAGTCGAGGAACAGCACCCGGTAGGGGTCGGCGCCGCCCTGCATCTCGGTCAGCTGAGCCAGGGCCTCGGCGCCGGAGGCCACCAGGTCGGGGCGCAGGTCCAGGTGGCGCAGGGCTTCGCCGAGGATTTCCCGGGCGGCGCCGTTGTCGTCCGCCACCAGCACCCGCAGGCCGGCCAGGGAGGCGGGCAGGGTGCGGGGCCGGGCCAGTTCCTCGGCGCGGCCGAACCAGGCGGTGAAGCAGAAGGTGCTGCCCTCCCCCAGGGTCGAGTCGGCCCAGATGGTGCCGCCCATCATTTCCACCAGGCGGCGGGAGATGGAAAGGCCGAGGCCGGTGCCGCCGTACTTGCGGGTGGTGGAGCCGTCGGCCTGGGTGAAGGCCTGGAACAGGTGCAGCAGCTGCTCCCGGCTCATGCCGATGCCCATGTCCTCGATCCAGAACTGCAGTTTGACCCGGTCGCCGGCCTGGTCCACCGGGCGGGTGGTGAGGGTGATCTGGCCCCGCTCGGTGAATTTGATGGCGTTGGAGACCAGGTTGGTGAGGATCTGGTTCAGGCGCAGGGGGTCCCCCACCAGGCCGGCCGGGGTGCCCGCATTGACGTTGAAAAGCAGCTCCAGGCCCTTTTCGTTGGCCTTCAGCCCGAGCAGGCCGGAGACGTTGTCGAGCACGTCCTCCAGGCTGAAGGGCACGTATTCCAGGGACAGCTTGCCGGCCTCGATCTTGGAGAAGTCCAGGATGTCGTTGATGATGCCCAGCAGGGAGATGGCGGCGTTGTGGATCTTGCCCACGTAGTCCCGCTGTTTCGGCGTCAGCTCGGTCTTCATGGCCAGGTGGGCCATGCCGATGATGGCGTTCATGGGGGTGCGGATTTCGTGGCTCATGTTGGCCAGGAACAGGGACTTGGCCTCCGTCGCCTCCTCGGCCGTGGCCCGGGCCCGGCGCAGCTCCTCCTCCATCAGCTTGCGCTCGGAGATGTCCACCACCACGCCCACCATGCCCCCGGGCGTGCCGTCTTCCCGGCTGAAGCCGTTGGCCCAGTAGAGGGTGTCGTGGCGCAGGCCGTCGGCGAAGGGCAGCTGCAGTTCCCGGTGCATCATGATGCCGTCCCGGATGATGGCCTCGGAGACGGCCTGCAGCTCCTGCTTTTCCTCCTCGGAAAGGAAGGGCAGTTCCCGCACCGTCTTGCCGACGATCTGGCCGCGGCCGACGCCGAAGGTGTCCTCGTAGGCCCGGTTGCAGCCGAGGAAGCGGCCTTCCGCATCCTTGAAGAAGACCGGGTTGGGCATGCTGTCCATGATGGCCTGCAGCAGCACCAGCTGCCGCGACGATTCCTCCCGGGCGTCGGCCAGTTCCCGGGTGCGCTGCTCGACCCGTTCCTCCAGGCGCAGGGTGGCGTCCTGCAGGGTTTCCCGCATGTGCTCCTGGGCCGCGGCGAGACGGTCGATCTCGCGCCAGCCGGTGCGCCGGTACTGGCGCGGCGAGAAATCCAGGGCGCCGATGCGTTCGCTGTCCCCGGCCAGGATGTCCAGGGGCACGGCGACGCGGCGCGCCAGGCGGGCCGCCATCACCACCCCCAGGCCCAGGCCCAGGGCCAGCACTGCCAGCACCGCCAGCAGCAGCACGTCCCGCAGGGCGCCGGGAATGAAATCCCACAGGGGCGCCTGGGCCACCAGCCAGAGTTGCTGGTCCTGCAGCCGGTGGGGCTGGACGCTGGTGATCCATTGTTCCCTGCCCAGGGTGGCGAAGAAGGCGCCGCGGCCGTTCTGCTCCCAGTGCTCCACCGCCAGGCGCAGGGATTCCACCGGGGACTTGGCCGCCGGCTGCAGCAGGGCCTGGCGCACCTGGTCGTCGCTGCTGTAGCCGGGATGGCGTGGCAGCGCCAGCAGCAGGCCGTCGTTGGTGAGGACGGCGGCGTGGCCGTGGTCGCCGACGCTGAGGCTGCCGGTGAAGCGGGAAAGGTCGGCCAGCAGCACGTCGAAGGCGATCACATAGGTCTCGCCGCCGCGGCGCCAGCGGGTGGACAGGGTGATGCCGGGCTGCTGGGCGGTGAAGAAGGTGTAGGGCTGGGTCCAGTGCAGGTCATCGTCCCGCTCCAGGGCCAGGGCGCCGCGATGCCAGGGGCGCTGGCGCGGATCGTAGTCCTTGACGACCCGCTCGTCGGAAAGCAGGGTGCGTTCGTCCTGCCACGCCATCCAGCGCACTTCCTTGCCGTGCCGCTGCACGTCGGTGATGCGGTTGTTCCAGGCGCCGTCGGGGCGTTGCAGCAGGAGGATTTCCCGGCCCTGGTTGTCGGCGAAGATGACCGAGGAAATGACCGGGGAATTGCGCAGCATGGGCATGAAGCGCTGGTTGAAGGCGCGCACGTCGTCCAGGTCCAGCTCGCCGTTTTCGCCCCAGGTACGGGCGATGCGGGCCACGTACTCGACCTGCCCCACCTTCTGGGAGATGCGGCTCTGCATGGCTTCGACGGCACCCCGCATCTCCCGGGCGGCCAGGTCGTGCACCGTGGGCCGGATGATGAGGCCGTAGAGGCCGAAGGAAAAAAGGGCGATGGAAACGAAGACCAGGGCCGCCACCCGGATCAGCAGGCTGCGGCGGATGGTGGATTCGTTCTGTCTGGACGGGGCTGCACCCATGATTGGAACCGACCGTGAAGGAGTTCCAGTATAGCGGCGGCCCCCGGGAAAATGTCAGGTGGCTGGCGTCCGGCGGGGCAGGCCCAGGTGCAGCAGGGTACAGGCCAGGCCCAGGGCCAGCAGCAGGGTCGAGCCCAGGGCCAGGTGGCGGGTGGTGTCCCACAGCAGGGGCGCCAGCAGGGCCGCCGCCACGGTGTTCATGCCGGCCTGCAGGAAGGTCTGGCAGGAGGCGGCCAGGCCCCGTTGCCGGGGGAACAGGTCCAGGGCCATCAGGGTCAGGCAGGGCATGGCCATGGCCATGCCGACGTTGTACACCAGCAGATGGACCACGCTCCAGGGAATGCCCGGCGGCAGGCCGAAGCTGACCGCCAGGTTGATGGCGGCGCCCAGGCCCATCAGGGCGTAGCCGGCCAGGGCCGTGACCCGGGGCGTGATGCGGCCGGCCAGGTGGCCGGAGATCCAGGAACCACCCATGAGGCCGGCCATGGCCGGGCCGAAGAGCCAGTAGAACTCTGTTTCCGAACGGCCCAGATGCTGCATGAGGAACACCGGGGCCGACATGACGTAGATGAAGAAGCCGAGGAAGTTGAAGGAGATGGCCAGGGAGGCGCTGAGGAAGCCCGGGGAGGTGAGCACGGCCCGGTAGGCGCCCATCAGGTAGCCCGGATGCAGGGGCTGGCGGCTCTCCGGGGCCAGGGTCTCGGGCAGCCAGCGCCAGCAGGCGGCCAGCAGCAGGGCCGTGGCCAGGACCAGGAACAGGAAGATGGAGCGCCAGCCGAAGGCCACGTGCAGCCAGCCGCCGATGATGGGGGCGATGGCCGGCGCCAGGGCGAACATGATGGCCACGTGGGCCATCAGGCGCTGGGCCTCGGCCCCCTGGAAGACGTCCCGCACCACGGCGCGGCCCACCACGATGCCGGCGCCGGCGGTCATGCCCTGCAGGGCACGGAAGAGCCACAGCTGCTCGATGCTGGTGGCCAGGGTGCAGCCGACGGAGGCCAGGCCGAACAGCACCAGGGCCCACAGGATCACCCGGCGGCGCCCGAGGGCGTCGGAGAGGGCGCCGTGCCACAGGGTCATGATGGCGAAGGGCAGCAGGTAGGCGGTGAGGGTCTGCTGCACCTGCAGCGGGGTGGCCCCCAGGCTCTGGCCCATTTCCGGGAAGGCCGGCAGGTAGGTGTCGATGGAAAAGGGGCCGAGGGCCGACAGGGTGGCCAGGAGGACGGCGAGGAGGCGGTAGGAAATCAAGGGCGGCTCAATGGAATCAAGGGGGCGGGTCCGGCCGGCGCCGGGGCATGCCCTTCAGGCAAGGCAATCAGCCGGGAGTTTCGTTGCGGCGGTAATGCAGGGCTTCGGCCACCTGGGCGGCGCCGATCTGCGGCGCTGCGGCCAGGTCGGCGATGCTGCGGGCCACCCGCAGGACCCGGTGGTAGGCCCGGGGCGACAGGTCGAGGCGGCGCACCGCCTGTTGCAGCAGGGCGGCCCCGTCGGCGTCCGGCCGGCAATGGTACTCCAGTTCGCTGCCCTCGAGCCGGGCGTTGCAGACGCCCTGGCGCTGCAACTGCCGCTCCCGGGCCAGGACCACCCGCTGCCGCACCTGGGCCGAACTTTCCCCGTCCGGGGCGGCCTGCAGTTCCTCGGCGCCCAGGTCGGGCACTTCCAGCAGCAGGTCGATGCGGTCCAGCAGGGGGCCGGAGAGGCGTCCCCGGTAGCGGGCCACCTGGTCCGGGGTGCAGCGGCAGAGCCGCCGGGGATGGCCCCGATAGCCGCAGGGACAGGGATTCATGGCCGCCACCAGCTGGAAGGTATGGCAGAATGTACTAATCATACGATTTGCATGTTGGTGTTGCCATGTCTTTAGAAAATCCTACAAAAATCAAGCATCAAGCAATTAGCTACACTCGCTTCTCAAGCCTAAAGCAAGGCAAGGGATCATCTATAGAGCGGCAACGTGAGATGTTCAGCGAATGGCTAGCAAAGAATCAAGATAGCTATTATGAAAGCAATCTAAGCGAAAAAGATGAAGGGTTGTCAGCCTACAAGGGGAAGAACAAAGACGGCGGGCTAGGTGCCATCCTAGAGGCAATTCAAAGAGGCTCGGTCAGTAGTGGCGATGCTCTCGTTGTGGAAGCCATAGACAGGCTCTCCAGAGCGCAGGCAATGGACGCCCTGAGGCTTCTAGGGGATATTGTCAATGCGGGTGTTTCAATCGTTACGCTTGAAGATGGTCAGATATACACGAAGGAATCCCTAAGCGGCCATCAACTATTCTTGCTTGCAGCTAAGGTGCAGGGAGCGCATGAATACAGTAAACGTCTAGGTTCCCGTGTCAAAGCGGCGTGGAAAGTGAAGGAGGAACACGCCAGAGCGGGGCAGCAGGTAACGAAACTGCATAACATCCCTGCTTGGGTTGATCGTCAGACTTTAAAGCTGAACGATCTAGCGCCAACTATCAAACAACTGATTGATTTATATCTTCAGGGTGAAGGAGTGCGTGAAGTCTGCTTCTTTTCCAGAGAAAGTTTAGGCTTTGAAGTAGCAGCCAGAACTCTTACGCGGTGGCTGGACAGTGAGGTACTACTAGGACATTGGCGAGGGGTCAAATGCTTTGATGCCTTGTTGTCAGAGAAAGAATTCTTTGAGCTACAGAGGCAGCGCAAGGCTAGAACCAGAACTCCAAAACAGCCGAACTTTCGTCCCCTGTCTGGGCTTGTTGTGTGCGGCAAATGCGGTGGTTCGTTCAATTTTAGAATACAGAAACCAGCAGCAACGATAGCCGCCCCTAAAGGCTCTGAAGCCTACGCAGCCAAGCCAATGATTGTGTATGGTAACTGTCGCAACTATCTACATGAGAAGTCTTGCAGCAACGGCGCAACTGTGCCGGAAGAGGTTGCAATGCTTGTCTATAACGCGACTGTAGATAGATTGTTGTTCGACTTGGCCTATGTGGCAGCAATGGACGTAAAGACCCGAGAGAATTTGTCAGGTCTGGTTGAAAAAAGGACAAGGTTAGAGACTGAATACAAGAATCGTCATAGGCTGTTCGTCGGGGGTGTGAATGATTCTGAAGAAGATTTGGGGAGGCTCCAATTATTGAAAGATCAACTTGACGAGTGCGACAAGGAGATTACTTCAAGCCTAGATAAGCAACAGCAGTTTGAAAGCTACAAGGAACATATACAGGAAATGCGAAAGCAGTTAGGCAAAGGAAAGCGCTTAAACATGGTTGATGCTGTGTTTGGTTGGGGTTTTCCTGAAGCTCAGAACGAGGGCTTGAAGACAGCAGTAGAGGAACAAATAGCTAGAATTGAATCAAGCCCTTTTCTAATGAGGCTAGCCCTTAAAAATGCAGGCTATAGAATCGTTGTTGATCGAACCAAAGACGGGCGCGTTCGGCTAACCTGCAAAGATTCCGATGATCCTAGCGATGAATGGATAATCCTAAAACGCTCCCAGAAACTAGGCTGCTACCTTGTGGAGCATCACACATGGGGGCCAATGGACGTAGAGCAATATCCAGACGGGGAATATGATTTTATTGAGGGTGAGCAGTCAGAAATAGTTGAAGTTAGACGTTAGGAGATACGGAAATATTTATGCGAGCAACTTTTGTTTCGCAGTACCGAATTCTTCTTCGCTAAGAACACCTGCATCTTTCAGTGACTGCAACTTAGCAAGCTCGTCAGATATGCTATTTGTTGCAACTGCTTTAGGGGCTTTGTTTGCATCAGCAGCCACAAACAGGCGGGAGAGAGTGAGGCGTAACGCGGAAGGCTCTTGATCGTTGAAATGAAAAAGAGCTTCTGAATTACTCGTTGCCACTCGGAGAAATGTATTAGTAGTTGTTTTGGTTGTGGCTGCATTAACTAGAGCCGCAGCTAGCATTCCCTTTACTGCGCCTTCAAGCCCAAAGCCCCCGCCAATTAAGCCTGCGTTTGTTGTTTGGGTTCCGGGGCCAGAAATTTCAACTGTAGTAATGTCTTTTAATAAAATATCCGGGCCTTCGTTAGCAATTGCATGTCTTATAACAAAAGCATCATCAATTGTGCATAGATAAACTGTTGTTCCTTCCACTACGCGAATATTGGTTCCACCTACATAGACCGCAAGCAAAGCTTTATGTGAAGACAGTTTATTGAGAGATTCTCTATTTTCTAGGGCTTTTCTTTTCATCCGCTGCTCATATGTTTCATTATTAGTTGCTTGAGGTTCTGGGCGGTCACTTTTAAGCCACAGCGCTAGCTTGGCAAACAAAATTACTAAAAGGGCTAAAGCCCATGCGGAAACGAAAAGCCAGAAAATTACTAGCAGAATATCTTTTAACATCTAAAATCCTTCAGGTTGAGGTATGGCGCTTAGCCTCGTTGTGGTTTCTTAAGTTAAAACGTAGCTATCACGTCGGGAATGTCATCTGCCGTCAGAGTTTGTAGTATTTCTTCGGTCAAATTCGGCACAGATACAATTCGATCTGCTTGATTCGAAATTGCATCATTTATCAAGTTACGAACTAACCTAGCATTCCCAAATGCTTCATTACGATGCCTATAGCTTGCGTTGAAAAGCTCTGAAGCCTTGACTTTTGCGTCTGGAGTAATTTTCATGGCGGCATCAGATGCCATTTTCTCGAAGATTTCAACAAGCTCAGCAGGGGTGTAGTCAGGGAAATTCATAAACCGCGTAAAACGTGACTTTAAGCCAGGATTTGACGCTAAGAAATTGCCCATCTTTTCAGTGTAACCAGCCACAATAACAATAAGGTCTTCTCTGTGGTCTTCCATGATCTTTAGAAGAGTGTCTATCGCTTCTGCTCCGAAGTCATTCCCATCTTTCACCAAAGAATAGGCTTCATCAATAAACAATACGCCCCCGAAAGCTGATTCTGCTAACTCACGTGTTTTGATTGACGTCTGGCCAACATAGCCAGCGACCAATGCACTGCGGTCAACCTCGACAAGATGCCCTTTTTCGAGAACGCCCAAACCTTTGAATATACTTGATAGTAATCGTGCGACGGTGGTTTTGCCCGTGCCCGGGTTTCCGTAAAATACAAGGTGGTTATTGGTGTTGGCAGTTGGCAACCCTTTTTCCTGCCGCACTTTGTTAATCTTAATTGAATTAACAAGCCGCTGGACTTCTTCTTTAACGCTAGATATACCAGTTAATGAGTTCAGTTTGTTGATTAGCGCATCGCAATCAATTGGGCTTACATCTTCTGATAGATGGGTTGGGCATTTGTTGCTTATGTTTAATTCGTATAAGCTATCTTCGTAAGTGTCGTCAAAGTCATCCCATAGTGCTTTCTTATATTTATGAAGAAACTGAGTTTCCTCTTGATTGACGATGCCGTCAGCTTTTACACAAATTAGAGCTAGGCTGAAAAAAATGTGCCGTGCTCGGCTCATAAAATTTGTGTCTTCGTGATCGTCGGAGACTTTTATAAGTCGTAAAGACATTGGTGCAGTACAAATGCTGAGACTGTTGTCACTGGTCCAAGTATCAAGCATTCTATGAAGTAGTAATTTGTAGCCATCTCGACTAAGAATATTTCGCTCACCAGCTATATTTATAATTTTTACGACCTCGACAAATCTATCAATCTCACTTTCTGATATTGACTTGTCTTGAGCAATACATTTGGCAGCAAGCATTTCTAGTTCTAAGGAAAACTGATCTAGCAGATTAACCTCTTCATCCTCAATAATTCCATTGCTTGTGAGAATGTAATGGCCCAAGTGAATCGGGTGCAAAAGCTCTTTAATTTCGGTTATAAATAAGTCTTTGAATTCGCTAACTTGCATTTTGTTTCCTTTGTGACCTCAGATTCTGGTTGCCAATCATTGGCGGACATAAAGCTAACAAGCATAAGCATACGTCAATGTAATGAGTGTCGGTGTATATATATAGCCTGTACCCATGCTAGACAGCGCCGCCCCCTGTCGTTTGTGTCATTTTCAGAAGACGACTGCACCAATCAACGAGACATGAAGCCTGCTGTGCATACGGCTCCTGACAGCCCGATATCAGGACTCCTCTGCACGAAACTCGTCTATGCTCAATACTCGTGTGCACCAAAGCGAGGCGAGCATGGCGACCGATACCGTACCGATTGCCGAGCGCGGCGTAGCCACCCTGTCAGAACAGGCATGGGAGCGTGCTCGCTGCCGCGCGGAGATCATTGGGCCGTTGGCGCAGTCGGAGACGGTCGGGCATGAAGCGGCCGACGCAGCAGCCCAGGCGCTGGGTCTGTCCCGGCGGCAGGTCTACGTCCTGATCCGCCGTGCCCGGCAAGGTTCGGGGCTGGTCACTGATTTGGCTCTTGGACAGTCGAGCGGTGGCAAAGGTAAAGGCCGCTTGCCGGAGTCGGTCGAACGAATCATCCGCGAGCTACTGCAAAAGCGCTTCCTGACCAAGCAGAAGCGCAGCTTGGCGGCGTTCCACCGTGAAGTTGCGCGGGTGTGCAAGCTGCAAAAGCTGCGGATGCCGGCGCGCAACACGGTCGCGTTGCGGATCGCCAGCCTTGATCCACTCAAGACCACTCGACTTCGGGAAGGCCAGGATGCGTCCCGCATCCTGCAAGGTGTTGGCGGTGTTCCTCCGCCAGTCTCCGCACCGCTGGAGCAGGTACAGATCGACCACACAGTCATCGACCTGATCGTGGTGGACGAGCGCGACCGGCAACCGATTGGCCGTCCGTACCTGACCCTCGCCATCGACGTGTTCACCCGCTGCGTGGTTGGCATGGTGGTCACGTTAGAAGCGCCATCTGCCGTCTCGGTCGGCCTGTGCCTCGCACACGCCGGTTGCGACAAGCGCCCTTGGTTGGAAAGGTTGGACGTGGAAATGGACTGGCCGATGAGCGGCAAGCCCGCGCTGCTCTACCTGGACAACGCGGCCGAATTCAAGAGCGAGGCGCTACGCCGTGGCTGCGAGCAGCATGGCATCCGGTTGGACTATCGGCCTCTCGGGCAGCCGCACTATGGCGGCATCGTGGAACGGATCATCGGCACGGCGATGCAAATGATCCACGACGAATTGCCGGGGACGACCTTCTCCAACCCTGACCAGCGCGGGGAATACGCCTCCGAGAAGATGGCCGCCCTGACACTGCGCGAGCTGGAACGCTGGCTCGCATTGGCGGTTGGCACCTATCACGGCTCCGTGCACAACGGCCTGCTCCAACCGCCGGCCGCACGCTGGGCCGAAGCTGTCGCGCGTACCGGCGTTCCAACCGTCATCACTCGCACCACGGCTTTTCTGGTCGATTTCCTGCCCGTCCTCCGCCGCACCCTGACCCGCACTGGCTTCGTCATCGACCACATCCACTACTACGCCGATGCGCTCAAGCCGTGGATAGCTCGGCGCGACCGCCTGCCTGCGTTCCTGATCCGGCGCGACCCACGCGACATCAGCCGCATTTGGGTGCTGGAGCCGGAGGGGCAGCACTATCTGGAAATTCCATACCGTACCTTGTCGCACCCGGCTGTCACCCTCTGGGAACAACGGCAGGCGCTGGCGAAATTGCGGCAGCAAGGGCGCGAACAGGTGGATGAGTCGGCGCTGTTCCGCATGATCGGGCAGATGCGCGAAATCGTGACCACTGCGCAGAAAGCCACGCGCAAGGCGCGGCGCGACGCGGATCGACGCCAGCATCTCAAGTCAACGGAACAACCTGTCAAAACCACGCCACCAGCGGACACGGACATGGCAGACCCGCAGGCGGACAACCAGCCACCTGCCAAACCGTTCGACCAGATTGAGGAGTGGTAGCCGTGGACGAATATCCCATCATCGACCTGTCCCACCTGCTGCCGGCGGCCCAGGGCTTGGCCCGTCTCCCGGCGGACGAGCGCATCCATCGCCTTCGCGCCGACCGCTGGATCGGCTATCCGCGAGCAGTCGAGGCGTTGAACCGGCTGGAAGCCCTGTATACGTGGCCAAACAAACAACGCATGCCCAACCTGCTGTTGGTCGGTCCAACCAACAACGGCAAGTCGATGATCGTCGAGAAGTTCCGCCGCGCCCACCCGGCCAGCTCCGACGCCGACCAGGAGCACATCCCGGTATTGGTCGTGCAGATGCCGTCCGAGCCATCGGTGATCCGCTTCTACGTCGCGCTGCTCGCGGCGATGGGAGCACCATTGCGACCGCGCCCACGGCTGCCGGAAATAGAGCAACTGGCGCTGACACTGCTGCGCAAGCTCGGTGTGCGTTTGCTGGTGATCGACGAGCTGCACAACGTCCTGGCCGGCAACAGCGTCAACCGCCGGGAATTCCTCAACCTGCTGCGCTTCCTCGGCAACGAATTGCGCATCCCGCTGGTCGGTGTGGGCACACGCGACGCCTACCTGGCCATCCGCTCGGATGACCAGTTGGAAAATCGCTTCGAGCCGATGATGCTGCCGGTGTGGGAGGCCAACGACGATTGCTGTTCACTGCTGGCCAGCTTCGCGGCTTCGCTCCCGCTGCGGCGACCTTCGTCGATTGCCACGCTGGACATGGCTCGCTACCTGCTCACGCGCAGCGAGGGCACTATTGGCGAGCTGGCGCACCTATTGATGGCGGCGGCCGTGGCCGCCGTGGAGAGTGGTGAGGAAGCGATCAACCACCGCACGCTCAGCATGGCCGATTACACCGGTCCCAGCGAGCGGCGGCGGCAATTCGAGCGGGAACTGATGTGAAGCCAGCGCCACGCTGGCCACTGCATCCGGCACCCAGGGAAGCCGAAGCCCTGTCTTCGTGGCTCAACCGCGTGGCCCTTTGCTATCACATGGAAGTGTCCGAGCTGCTGGAGCACGATCTTGGTCACGGCCAGGTTGATGACCTGGACACCGCGCCACCACTGGCGCTGCTGGCGATGCTCTCCCAGCGGAGCGGTATCGAGCTGGATCGGCTGCGCTGCATGAGTTTCGCCGGCTGGGTGCCTTGGCTACTGGACAGCCTTGATGATCAGATTCCAGCCGCATTGGAAACCTATGCGTTCCAGCTCTCGGTACTGCTGCCGAGACTCCGCCGTAAGACGCGATCCATCACGAGCTGGCGTGCCTGGCTGCCCACCCAACCGATACACCGCGCCTGTCCGCTCTGCCTGAACGATCCGGAGAACCAAGCCGTACTGCTCGCGTGGAAGCTGCCCCTGATGCTGAGCTGCCCACTGCATGGCTGCTGGCTGGAATCCTATTGGGGCGTGCCAGGGCGGTTTCTCGGCTGGGAGAACGCCGACGCCGAACCGCGCACTGCCAGCGACGCGATTGCGGCGATGGACCAGCGTACCTGGCAGGCACTGACGACCGGCCACGTGGAGTTGCCGCGCCGACGCATCCACGCCGGATTGTGGTTTAGGCTGCTACGCACGCTGCTCGATGAGCTGAACACCCCGCTTTCGACGTGCGGCACCTACGCGGGGTATCTCCGCCAAATCTGGGAATGCTGCGGGCATCCGCTGCGTGCTGGGCAAAGTCTGTGGCGACCGTATGAAACCCTGAACCCGGCAGTACGGTTGCAGATGCTGGAGGCGGCGGCAACGGCAATCAGCTTGATTGAGGTGAGGGATATAAGCCCGCCAGGCGAGCACGCAAAGCTATTCTGGTCCGAGCCCCAAACCGGGTTCACCAGTGGCCTGCCGGCGAAAGCGCCGAAGCCCGAACCCGTCGATCACTGGCAGCGTGCAATCCAGGCCATTGATGAGGCCATCATTGAAGCACGACACAACCCCGAGACGGCACGCTCGCTGTTCGCGTTGGCTTCCTATGGTCGGCGCGACCCCGCTTCCTTGGAACAGTTGCGCGCCACCTTCGCGAAGGAAGGCATCCCCCCGGAATTTCTGTCACATTATGAGCCTAGCCTACCCTTTGCATGCCTTAGACAGAATGACGGGTTAAGTGACAAATTTTGACGTGCAGAGCTTCCCGATGCAAACTGTCACATAATCGAACGTATATGTGACAGGTACAAGATGCTGATTGGCTACATGCGAGTATCGAAGGCGGATGGCTCCCAGGCGACGGACTTGCAGCGCGATGCGCTGGTCGCGGCCGGTGTTGATCCGGCGCATCTCTATGAAGACCAAGCGTCCGGAAAACGCGAGGATCGTCCCGGTCTGGCGAGCTGTCTGAAGGCACTACGGCCAGGCGACACGTTGGTCGTTTGGAAACTGGATCGGCTCGGGCGCGACCTGCGCCATCTGATCAATACCGTCCATGACCTGACCGGACGCGGCATCGGCCTCAAGGTGCTGACCGGGCACGGCGCGGCCATTGACACCACGACCGCCGCCGGCAAGCTGGTCTTCGGTATCTTCGCCGCGCTGGCCGAGTTCGAGCGCGAGTTGATCGCCGAGCGCACCGTGGCGGGCCTGGCCTCAGCACGGGCACGCGGCCGGAAAGGCGGCCGGCCGTTCAAGATGACCGCCGCCAAGCTGCGGCTGGCGATGGCGGCAATGGGGCAGTCAGAGACCAAGGTCGGCGACCTGTGCCAGGAACTTGGCATCACGCGGCAGACCCTGTATCGGCATATTTCACCCAAGGGCGAGCTACGTCCAGATGGCGAGAAGCTACTCAGCCGAATTTGATGCCGACATGAGGCGACGTAGCGAAAGCGTGGTTTGTCTCAATTTGACGGTGGCGAACCGCAAGCGTTCGGTTCGCCGCTCGTTTCGGTCGCAGTGCTGGCCCGCGCCTGGAAACGTTGATAACACTCCAGCCCGCAGAAGTGCTCGACGTACTCCGCGCCTTCCGGTGTGAAGGCGGCATCGAGCGGAATTTCCTTGCAGCACACGCAGCAACTGGTGGCGGTCGGATCATTTGCATTCATGGTGGCACCCCTCCATTGACTGACGAAGACGGCGAATGCCGCCGCCGGCATCGGCTTTGCGAACAGAAAGCCTTGCCCGCGCTCGAACGCTTGGGCCCTCCGCCGTAGTCCATCCATCCGGCCGGGAAGCGCTCATGATCTTTCCCTGAATGCCCGCAACGCCCGCGCCAGTGACAGAAGAAACAGGCCGGTCAAACCGAGCGCCGTGATGACCCAATACTCGACAAGGAATGCACCGGCGGTTGTGCCGGCCAGCACGGCAGCGAGGATGGACAGGTGGCAGGGGCAAGTCAGCACGGCCAGCGTGCCCCACAGGTAGCCGGTGAACGGTTTGTGCGTCTCGGCCGGCATGCGCTCGGGGCTGTTCATGGCAAACTCTCCGCATGCTGTGCCGGCGCGGTCGGCATGGCGGCCAACTGCACTTCCAGATTGGCCAACGCTTCGCGCCGGCGTTCGACGAACTGACGCAGCACAGCAAGCTGCGCGGCAGTTTCATCGCAGTTCGCCGCATCCAGCGCCCGGCACAGCCGCGCCAATGCGCCGAGGCCGATGCCCGCCTCGAAGGCGGCCCGCACGAAGCACAGTCGCTGCAAGGCGGCGTCATCGAACAGGCCGTAGCCACCCGTGGTGCAGGCGACTGGCCGCAGCAATCCACGCAGCAGGTAATCGCGCACGATATGCACACTCACCCCGGCATCAAAGGCCAACCGGGACACCGTGTAGGCGTTCATCGAACACCTCCTTTTCCTCATCCGGCACAACACGAAAGCTGCTTCACGTCCTTGCTGAAGGTCTGCGCCGCGAGCTTCAACCCCTCGACCATCGTCAGGTAGGGGAACAACTGGTCGGCCAGTTCCTGCACCGTCATGCGGTTGCGAATGGCGAGAACAGCCGTCTGGATCAATTCGCCGGCTTCCGGGGCGACGACCTGCACGCCGATGAGCCGTCCGCTACCTTCCTCGATGACCAGCTTGATAAAGCCGCGTGTGTCGAAGTTGGCAAGCGCACGCGGCACGTTGTCGAGCGTGAGCGTGCGACTGTCGGTTTCGATCCCGTCATGATGCGCTTCCGCTTCGCTGTAGCCCACGGTTGCTACTTGCGGATCGGTGAACACCACGGCCGGCATCGCGGTTAGATTGATGGCAGCATCCCCTCCGGTCATGTTGATCGCGGCACGGGTGCCGGCCGCTGCCGCCACATAGACGAATTGTGGCTGGTCCGTGCAGTCGCCGGCCGCGTAAATGTGTGGCGTGCTGGTGCGCATGCCCTTGTCGATGACGATGGCACCCTGCGCATTGACGGTGACTCCCGCCGCGTCGAGTGCCAGGCTGCGCGTGTTCGGTGTCCGTCCGGTAGCGACCAGCAGCTTGTCGGCACGTACTTCACCGTGTCCCGTGGTCAGCACGAATTCGCCGTTCACATGCGCGACCTGGCTGGCTTGCGTGTGTTCCAGTACCTTGATCCCTTCGGCACGGAAGGCCGCTGTGACGGCCTCGCCGATGGACGGGTCGTCGCGGAAGAACAGCGTGTTGCGAGCTAGGATCGTGACCTGGCTGCCCAGCCGGGCGAAGGCTTGCGCCAGTTCCAGCGCGACCACCGACGAGCCGATCACGGCTAGGCGTTCGGGAAGGGTGTCGCTGACCAGGGCCTCGGTCGAAGTCCAGTAGGGTGACTCTTTCAGGCCCGGAATCGGCGGCACGGCCGGGCTGGCACCCGTGGCGACTAAGCAGCGGTCGAAAGCTACCACGCGCTCGCCACCATCGTTTAAACGGACGACCAGGCTCTGCTCATCCTTGAAACGCGCCTCACCATGTACAACGGTGATGGCCGGGTTGCCGTCCAGAATGCCTTCGTACTTGGCATGGCGCAGTTCTTCGACGCGCGCCTGCTGCTGGGCCAGTAGTTTGCTGCGGTCAATCGCAGGCACAGTCGCCGCGATACCGCCGTCGAACGGACTTTCCCGACGTAAATGGGCGATGTGGGCGGCGCGAATCATGATCTTGGACGGCACGCAGCCGACGTTGACGCAGGTGCCGCCGATGGTGCCGCGCTCGATCAGCGAGACGTGCGCGCCTTGCTCGACGGCCTTCAGTGCTGCCGCCATTGCCGCGCCACCGCTACCAATGACGACGACCTGCAACGGGCGTTCGTTGCCACTGGGCTTATCAGCGGCCCCTATCCAGCCGCGCATCTTGTCGAGCAGGCCGGCGCGGTTGTCCGTCGGTGGCGCATCGGCAAGCGTTGCCTCGTAGCCCAGTCCGGCCACGGCGGTAGTCAGCGCATCCGATGACGTGCCCGCCTCAATGGCGAGTTGCGCTGTGCCCTTCGGATAGGACACCAGCGCCGATTGCACGCCGGGCACTTTCTCCAAGGCTTCCTTGACGTGAGCCGCGCACGAGTCGCAGGTCATCCCGGTGATTTTCAGGGTGGTCATGTATTTTCCCTTTTCTGTGGTGGCTACGGCTGTTGCCGTCAGCCACGTTGTTCTGGCAATTCACAGCTGTCCGGCCCGCAGCGGCGATGTGCTGGCGAGATGAAATCCCAGACCGACACCCCAACCATCAAGGCCAGGCCGACATAGAGCAGTCCACCGCTCTGCCAGCCGTAAGCCCGCATTAAAAACACCGCTGCCAGCACCAAGATCGGGCCTATCGTGCCGAGCGCCGTGCGTCGCCACTGTCGATGATTGAGCCAAGCGATAGCATTGGCGAGTAACGCGATGCCGGCGAACATCGGCAGCAGGATGCCAATGAATAGCCCCTCGTACTGGCTCAAGAAGCCCAGTCCGATGGCCGCGCCAAAGCTGGCGATGGCAGGAAAACAGGCGGCGCAGCCCATCGCGGAAACGACGCTGCCGAGCGCGCCGGTTTTGCCAGCGATGCGCGTGATGAGTCCCATGTGTCGCTCCCGAGTTCGGTTAACGGATCAGCGTTTGAGGCTGGACGGATAGCCCGCGTCCTCGGTCGCCTTGGTCAACTTCTGGACGTTGGTCTTGGCATCGTCGAAGGTGACGACGGCCTGGCGCTTGTCGAAACTTACGTCGGTCTTGCTCACGCCCTCAACCTTGGAAAGCGCGTGCTTGACAGTGATCGGGCAAGAGGCGCAGGTCATGCCAGGCACGGACAGCGTGACGGTCTGAGTGGCGGCGAACACGGGGGCAACGAAAGCGGCGAGAGCGAGGGAGGCAAACAGCTTTTTCATGATGAACTCCTGATTAGTAGAAAAATGGCATGACGTAGGGAAAACCAAGCGCGACCAAGACCAACACGGCGACGAACCAGAAAATGAGCTTGTAGGTGGTGCGCACTTGCGGAATCGCGCACACCTCGCCCGGCTTGCAGGCTGCGGTCGGTCGGACGATGCGCCGCCAGGCAAAGAACAGTGCAACCAGCGCCGCGCCGATGAAGATCGGCCGATACGGCTCCAATACCGTCAGGTTGCCGATCCAAGCGCCGCTGAACCCCAAGGTGACCAGAACCAGCGGCCCCAGGCAGCAGGCCGAGGCGAGGATGGCAGCCAGCCCGCCGGCGAAGAGCGCCCCGCGCCCGTTTTGTGGTTCAGACATGCGCGTGTCCTTTCGAATTTAAATTGGATAGCGTAACCTTACTTCCGTAGTCATGTACGGAGTCAAGCAATATGGAAAACAATTTGGAAAATCTGACCATCGGCGTTTTCGCCAAGGCGGCCGGGGTCAACGTAGAGACCATCCGGTTCTATCAGCGCAAGGGCTTGTTGCCGGAGCCGGACAAGCCTTACGGCAGCATCCGCCGCTATGGCGAGGCGGATGTAACGCGGGTGCGGTTCGTGAAATCAGCCCAGCGGCTGGGCTTCAGTCTGGATGAAATAGCCGAACTGCTGCGGCTGGAGGATGGCACCCATTGCGAGGAAGCCAGTAGTCTGGCCGAGCACAAGCTCAAGGACGTGCGCGAAAAAATGACTGACTTGGCGCGTATGGAGTCGGTGCTTTCCGAACTTGTGTGTGCCTGCCACCTGCGGCAGGGGAATGTTTCTTGCCCGCTGATTGCTTCACTGCAAGGGAAGAAAGAACCGCGCAGTACCGACGCGGTGTAGCCAAGGGAACTACGCCTAAGCGTGCTTTATTTTCCGTTTTCTGAGGTGACGTCAACCGTCAGAAAAAACCGTGCGGCCGACTTTTGATAATTCGTGCTATCGCCTTCTGAAAATGACAGTTTGTGTCCATCTAGAGTCTGTTTCTTATTTGTTTGACACAATCCAGTTTGCCTCTTAGAATTCAGTTATACACTTTCTTTGAGGGCGGTCGCCATGAAGCAAAACGGGCAAGCAGTCGGATACATCAGAGTCTCAACCGAAGACCAAAACACGGCACGCCAGCTAGAAGGAGTTGAGCTAACCAAAACTTTCACTGATAAGTTGAGCGGAAAGGACACTAACCGCCCTGCACTGAGAGAGTGCCTAGCTTATCTGCGGGAAGGCGACACCCTCCACATTCACAGTCTTGATCGGCTGGCGCGCAACCTAGATGATTTGCGAGGCATCATCAAAGGTCTAACAGGTCGTGGGGTTGCCGTGAGATCACATAAGGAAGGGCTGCTATTTACTGGCGATGATTCGCCAATGGCTAATTTGCTTCTCTCTATGCTCGGTGCCGTTTGTGAATTTGAGAGGTCACTTATCAGAGAGCGTCAGCGTGAAGGCATCGCCATCGCCAAGCAAAAAGGCGTCTATAAGGGCCGTAAAGCGTCTTTGAACGAAGAACAGGTAGCAGAACTCAAGACGCTAGTTACATCAGGCGAGAAGAAGGCAGCGCTAGCTAAACGCTTCAATATCAGTAGAGCGTCTATCTATAACTACTTGGCAGCATAGACGATAGAGGGGGAGATAGCCCCTCTTTGATATTTTAAAATCATGCTGTTAAGTGGCTTTGGCATGTTATACGCTGTCAAATGGCTTTGCCATAATTCAAACCAATTTTTCAAATAATTGTTAGTGTAAATTCAAATCTAGAAATCAAATAAATATGATGTTTGGCTTGACAAACTGTGATTGTCGTGATATAATATTTATGTAAGCTTGTGTTTTACTTCGATGAATTCCAGCTTATTCCAATGAGAGCCGCCTTGATGTCTGAGGTGGCTTTTTTTCGTTCAAAATCAGAGGGTTGCAAACTTATGTATATAAATCAACGCATAAACTCTAAAAACAATAATAAGGAAACACCATGCAAGAAAATAATCAAGGGGGTAACTTCCTAGACCTTTGGCAACAAGCTGTAAGTGAAGTAGAAGCTGAGACACCGAAGCCGAACCGTAAGAAGAAGCACAAGCGCTTCCAGGTTGGGGATGTTTTAGAAACAAGCAACGGCTATGTCGAAGTGCTTGAGTATATAAACTCAAATAACGTAAAGATTCGCTTCATAGCCACTCAATACGAGACTCTAGCTACAGCCCAAAATATCAGGGATGGTAAGGTAAAAGACAGGTTTCTAGAACAATCTAGTGGCGGCTTTATTGGGAATTCTAGTGTCTATGCAAACGGAAAATACAAGCCTTATTACTCAAACTGGAAATCAATGTTTGCAAGAGTCCGGGAGCGAGAGAATTATAAAGACGTTCCTATTAGCGATGATTTTCAGTGCTTTGAGGTCTTTGAGAGATGGTATTTGGAGAGGAAAACTAAATACCCTGAAACCGCGACTCTTTCTCTCGATAGCGACATTGTCCCGTTCCTGACTGATGCGTCCAAGTCCTATAGTGCTGAGACTTGTTTGCTGCTGCCTCATAGTGTTAATACAAGTTTTACCAAGACAAAAGAATCATTGGATTCATTCAGAACTGAGAAACCTAAAGGAATAATTCGGGTTGGTGAGCAATGGATAGTTTTGACGTTACAGGATAGAAGCCAATTTGAATATCGAGAAGAGGCGATTGCTTATGCCACTGACTTGCTAATCAGTGGTTTTATGTCAAGATTTAACGATGAAGTGCAGCCCTATCTAAACACTATTGACTTGGTGAAAGTTAAAAATTTAGAGCAAAATTTGCGGTTAAAGTACCGTTGAAATGGCTTTAAAAACCGCATGAAATAACGAAACCACTATCTCTAGGTATAACACGGTAAGTCTGTAATTCTAGGTATGTAATACTAGATATTGCACTAGAGATAGTAACTGAATTTATTGTGTATTGAATTAGACAATCAGTAAGGGTAATGCAATGAAAGTAAGTTTGAATAAATATCAACGGTCAGTATTGTTTAACTGTATTGATAGAAATATGTCAGTTGCAGAGGTGTTAAATACAGCCTTTAAGCTATTAGAACAACAACTCCAGAAGGAGAAATATGAACAACAAGGAAAGGAAGTGCCTGCATTGCAAGGCTGAACTAATCAATAAGCGCCAGAGTGCTAAGTTCTGTTCAGATGATTGCAGAACGAAATACAACAATGCCATCAAGAAGAAGAGCAGAGAGGCTACAGCAGCTAAGCGCCAATCTGCTAGATCAAACAAGTTCGATCAATCCACTTTTGCTAACTACCTAATCCAAGAATGCAAACGAGCTGGAACGGTACAGGTTCTAGAAGGAATTGATCTTGATGGATTAAAGCAATTAAGGGATTTGGCTGCTAAGCGAACTCTCTATAACGGTGGTGATTCCAAAGAGTACGCAATATCTCACATATATCCCGTGGGAAATTCACGCTCAGGGAATATTGGCCTGCTCCACCCTGATAACTTAGTTATTGCTCCCGCTGATTTTAATCGCAGAAGGCAGAATAAGTTACCCAGAGAGGGGGCGGGTAAATACATTTCTATCAAGTCATTAAAGCGTAAGTTTAATGTTGATAGGAACTCCCCTAAAGAACAAGTGCTAGCCAAGATCAAGACTGTAATCGGTGCGACTGTTTATAACGCATTCCTCAAAGAATACGCCTCGAAACTTGGTTTGACTTCTCGAAATAAGATCAAAGCAAAGCTTGCAAAGCACAATATTACTTACTCTGAAGCAGCTACCCTAGAAGAGCTACAAGAGGCTCATAGGCAATCGTTTGGTGAGTGCTTAAAGCTAGGTTATTCCAGAGAGTCTACCCCTCTCCAATATGTTGTAATGGAAGAGACAATCAGGCTTGCACCTTGGTCGCCATTTAAGCTGTTCCTTGACTTTTATTCCTCTGATGCCTATTGGTTCCAGCACCACCAATTGATTGTGAAGGAAAACGGTAACGCCGTTCAGTCGTATATTTTTGAGCAAGCCTTAAAACACTTACATGGTGATGAATATAGTTTTGAGTTTGAAGGCAGAGCTTTAATTAGCTACTTCAAACTCAAATGCTCAATCAATCTTCTAGACAAGCATTCACCATTTGTTCTCTGGTTGCATCATGAAGGCTTATACCTGCCAGAAGAAGAGCAGAGGTTCGCGGATATTCAGCCATTCTGAGATTAGTTTGTATCATTAGAAAGTCAATATTTGCGAAACTCATAGCCCTCACTGTGTTTGTTGCTTAATTATCTACGCTTCGTATTTCTGAGTTTGGAATTGACTCACTAGCACCGCACTGAGGGCAAGTCACAATCGTTTTGAATAGCACTGGCTCTAGAGAAGAGCCTTTACATACTCGGTCGGTCCAAAGGTTCTGGCATTGCATGCAATAAACCGATGCCCTGAAAAGCGATTCTGGGGGAGCGCTCCGTTGTTGTAAGCTGTTCTCTTGAGAACGTTCGCGCTTCCATTCGGTGTCTGTAAAAACAAACTTCTTCTGAGAGTCTATTTGCATATAAATATGACCAATGGAAATTGGTTATCGTAGTGTATCCCCTAAGTTTGTCAAGAGAATGGCATGGGTTGCATGGGAAAATCTCGGTAGGTGCTGGTTTGTTAGGTAAACTACAATAAATCAATGTGTTACAAACAATTTTAAAACAAATCCCGAATAAATCCATATCAATTTAGTCGGGAATTGTTATTGTCTGAAATGTTTGCATCCGTAAGATGTGCCGTAGTTGGTATTTGTTATTTACGCGCTAAGCCTCTTTTTGGGCGTTCTAAGACATCTTCAGCTTTTAGTGCATCCTTTCCTTGACTTGCTCAAGTTATCGCACTGAAGGCGCTAGAAATGCGTTTCTGGCCCTTTTGGCTTTCCTGAAGTCCCAAGGGGCTACGGGTTCAGGATCAGACCAAAGACCCCGCTTGTATGTACGGGCTTCCTCTTCAGCGTTGGCATAGGTTTCACGATCTATGGGCGATTGCTCCCTTTGGTAGTCCTTGTAATGCCAAGCCATGCCCCTTTTTACCTGTTCTAGATTTACGTCTGGCATGTTGGGAGTAGCAATCTTGGCTATCAGCCTGCCGTAACGATCCTTCTTGTAGAACTCGACAACAACCTGTTTTCCGAAAACTAGGGAACTCAGGGATTGCTTAGAGCGAGTGCCAAACGGTTGGGACTTTTCAGGTGCATCTATACCCATGAGGCGGATTTTATGAGTAGTCCTAGCCCCATCAAGAAGCGTAACTGTATCGCCGTCACTGACCCTGACGATTCGACCTGGAAGGCTCTCGGCAGCTACTGGTGCCACTATGGCAAACCAAAGGAGCAAAGCTGTAGCGGCTTTGTGCAGCAAGGGATTCATTCTAACTAGACAAGCTTCTGGAAGCGGGCAGGGAAATCGGCCCGGGAGGCGGCCCGGGAAACATGGATGTGGCCGCTTTCCAGGGGTTCGCGCAGGGCCTCCAGGACCCGGCGGTCGAATTCGGGCAGTTCGTCGAGGAACAGCACGCCGTGGTGGGCCAGGGAAATCTCCCCGGGCCGGGGCTGGGCCCCGCCGCCGACCAGGGCGATGGCCGAGGAGGTGTGGTGGGGGCTGCGCATGACGCGGCGGGAGAAGGCCTCGGGGCGGAATTGGCGCCCCAGGGAGAGGATGGCGGCCGATTCCAGGGCTTCCGCCTCGCTCATGGGCGGCAGCAGGCCGGGCAGGCGCGCCGCCAGCATGGACTTGCCGGTGCCGGGCGGGCCGCTGAAAAGGAGCGAATGGCCGCCGGCGGCGGCGATCTCCAGGGCCCGCTTGGCCTGGGCCTGGCCCTTGACGTCGCGCAGGTCCGGGTAGGTGTCCGGCGCCGGGGGCGGCGGTTCCGGCTGTTCCGCCAGCAGCTCCTGGCCGTGCAGGTGGGCGCACACCGCCAGCAGGCTGGCAGCGGGGAGGATGGAGGTGTCTGGATGGGCGCGGCGGACCCAGGCAGCCTCGGCGCCATCGGCCAGGGGCAGGACGAAGGCCCGTGCCGCCCGGGCGGCGGCCAGGGCCATGGGCAGGACGCCGCGCACGGGGCGCAGTTCGCCGGAGAGGGACAGTTCGCCGACGAATTCATACTGGTCCAGCCGGGCGGCGGGAATCTGGCCGGAGGCGGCGAGCAGGCCGAGGGCGATGGCCAGGTCGTAGCGGCCCGATTCCTTGGGCAGATCGGCCGGGGCCAGGTTGACCGTGACCCGTTTCGCCGGGAACTCGAAGCCGCTGGTGATGAGGGCGGCCCGCACCCGGTCCCGGGCCTCCTTCACCTCCGCTTCCGGCAGGCCCACCAGGGTGAAGCCCGGCAGGCCGTTGGCCAGGTGCACCTCCACGGCCACCGGCGGCGCTTCCATGCCTGCCAGGGCGCGGCTATGGACGAGGGCGAGGGGCATGGTGGGGGCCGGAGTCAGGAGCGGGGTGGGTGGTGTCCGGGCAGTGTAGGTGGGATGATGACGTTTGACTAGAGGCGGCGGCGCTCAGCGGCCCTGTTGTTCCAGGGCGGCGATGCGGGCTTCCAGGTCCTTCAGCTTGTCCCGGGTGCGGGCCAGTACCTGGGCCTGGACGTCGAACTCTTCCCGGGTCACCAGGTCCAGTTTGCTGAAGAAGGCGCCGAGCATGGCCTTCACGTTCTTTTCGATGTCGGCGGCCGGGGAGGCGGCCAGGAGGCCGGCCAGGCGGCCGGAAAATTCTTCAAACACTTTGGGGTCGAGCATGGCGAGCACTCCGCAACAGGTTCAGTCGGGCCGGCACGGCGGCGGCAAAGGGGGCGCGGATGTTCCGATCCGCTTGCGGGGGCGAGTTTAGCATGGGCCGATAGCGACATTTGATGGCGTGCGGCGGCTTTCCCATGGGGTGGCACTGCTTTGGTGCAACTCCCCGTCATGGTGCGCCAGCCCGGTGCGCCTCCTGCGGAAGAGGGCTAGGGGTGCTGCCTATTTTGTTGATTTATCTTAAAAATAAAGTTGGCACGGCATGTGCTAACGGTCTGTGCAAGCTTTTATTTTCATCGAACGAAACAGGAGTCCAAATTATGCGCAAGACGCTCATCGCCACCGCCGTTCTGGCTGCCCTGGCCGCCTCTTCCACCGTCATGGCCGAAGAAGCCGCTCCCGCCGAACACACCTTCACCGCCAACGTGACCCTGGCTTCCGAGTACATCTACCGCGGTATCGGCCAGACCAACCGCAAGCCCGCCCTGCAAGGCGGCTTTGACTACTCCCACGCCAGCGGCCTGTATGCCGGCGTCTGGGGTTCCAACGTGTCCTGGCTGAGCGACGGCCGCAGCGATGTCAGCTCCTCCCTGGAGATCGACCTCTACGGCGGCTACAAGAACACCTTCGCCGGCGGCGACTGGAACTACGACGTGGGCGTGCTGCGCTACAACTACCCCGGCACCTACCCGGACGGCTACACCAAGGCCGACACCACCGAACTGTACGGCGCCATCGGCTGGAAGTGGCTGACCCTGAAGTACTCCCACGTGGTCTCCAGCCACATCTTCGGCTTCACCAGCTCCAACGGCGCCGACAACACCCGCGGTTCCGGCTACCTGGAACTGAACGCTGCCTACGACCTGGGCGACGGCTGGGGCGTGCTGGGCCACGTCGGTCACCAGAAGATCAAGAACAACGACGACGCCTCCTACACCGACTACAAGGTCGGCGTGACCAAGGATGTGGGCTTCGGCACCGTCGGCCTGTCCTACTGGACCACCAACGCCAAGGCCTGCGGCGACAGCACCCCGGTGTACTGCAACGCCTTCAACAAGGATCTGGGCGAAGGCCGTGCCCTGCTGTCCTTCACCAAGACTTTCTAACTTCCATCTTCCCTAGGCATCCCGGGGACCCGATCCCCGGGGCCATTTCAGGAGAAAGCTATGAAACTGGTAACCGCCATCATCAAGCCGTTCAAGCTTGACGAAGTGCGTGAAGCCCTTTCCGCCATCGGCGTACAGGGCATCACCGTCACCGAGGTCAAGGGGTTCGGTCGGCAAAAGGGGCACACCGAGCTGTATCGCGGTGCCGAGTACGTTGTGGATTTCCTGCCCAAGGTGAAGATCGAGGCTGCCGTGAAGAACGAGCTGCTCGATCAGGTCATCGAAGCCATCGAGAAGTCTGCCAGCACCGGCAAGATCGGTGACGGCAAGATCTTCGTCTTCGACGTCGAACAAGTCATCCGCATCCGCACCGGTGAGACCGGTGAAGATGCTCTGTAAGAGGGAGAACACAATGAAACGCTTTCTTGCTGTTCTGGCCCTGTTCGGCGTCGTCGGCCTGTCTGCCGCGCCGGCCTTTGCCGATGACAAGCCCGAGGCTCCGGTAGCTGCCGCCACCGAGGCCGCTCCCGCCGCCGCCCCTGCCGCTCCCGCGGCGGAAGCCCCGGCTGCCCCCGCCGCCGAGCCCAAGCTGGATACCGGCGACACCGCCTGGATGCTCACCTCCACCATGCTCGTCATCCTTATGACGATCCCCGGCCTGGCTCTGTTCTACGGCGGCCTGGCCCGCTCCAAGAACATGCTCTCGGTGCTGATGCAGATTTTCGTCATCTTCTCCCTGATCACCGTGCTGTGGTGCATCTACGGCTACAGCCTGGCGTTCTCCGGTGAAGGCAAGTTCTTCGGCGATCTGAGCAAGGCCTTCCTCAAGGGTATCGCTCCCGACACCCTGTCCGGCGTCCTGCCCACCATCCCGGAATACGTCTTCCTAATTTTCCAATCCACCTTCGCCGCCATCACCACGGCCCTGATCGTCGGCTCCTACGCCGAGCGCATCAAGTTCTCCGCTGTGGTGCTGTTCTCCGTGCTGTGGTTCACCTTTAGCTACGTGCCCATGGCCCACATCGTCTGGGGCGGCGGCCTGCTGGGCGCCGACGGCGCCCTGGACTTTGCCGGCGGTACCGTGGTGCACATCAACGCCGGTGTGGCCGGTCTGGTAGGCGCATACGTGCTGGGTAAGCGCATCGGCTTCGGCAAGGAATCCCTGGCGCCCCATTCCCTGACCCTGACCATGGTCGGCGCTTCCCTGCTGTGGGTGGGCTGGTTCGGCTTTAATGCCGGCTCCGCCGGCGCCGCCAACGGCATCGCCGGCCTGGCCTTCGTCAATACCGTAGTCGCCACGGGTGCCGCCACCCTCTCCTGGATCCTCGGCGAGGCGCTGTTCAAGGGCAAGCCCTCCATGCTGGGTGCCGTTTCCGGTGCCGTCGCCGGCCTGGTGGCAGTGACCCCGGCAGCCGGCTTCGTCGGTCCCATGGGCTCCATCATCCTCGGCCTCATCGCCGGCCTGGTCTGCCTGTGGGGCGTCAGCGGCCTGAAGCGCCTGCTGGGTGCGGACGACGCCTTCGACGTGTTCGGTGTCCATGGCGTGGGCGGCATCATCGGTGCCATCCTCACCGGTGTCTTCGCCGACCAGAGCCTGGGCGGCACCGG
The DNA here is from genome assembly GCF_058809525.1 of Azospira sp. MPR-LB4. NCBI lineage: Bacteria > Pseudomonadati > Pseudomonadota > Betaproteobacteria > Rhodocyclales > Rhodocyclaceae > Azospira > Azospira sp. MPR-LB4. The sequence goes on along the minus strand of NZ_CM179521.1, from coordinate 2,260,939 downwards.
CGGCCTGACCCCGGACACCTTCAGTATGGGCGCCCAGGTGGTCATCCAGATCAAGAGCGTGCTTTTCACCGTGGTGTGGTCCGGCGTGGTCTCGCTGGTGGCCTACAAGTTGGTGGACATGTTCGTCGGCCTGCGGGTCTCCGAAGAGGAAGAACGGGAAGGCCTGGACGTGGCCTCCCACGGCGAAAGCGCCTACCACCTGTAAGACGCGGAATCTTCCGCCTCCATGCAACGGGCACCTGCGGGTGCCCGTTGTTTTTTTGGTGCCGGGATGTTTTCAAGCATGCCTGGAAAAGCGCATGGATGCAGTGTTTGCGTCATGCCACGGCTCTCGTCCAAGAAGCATGCGCCTTTCCGGCCATCTGCCTGCAGCGGCCCCGGCGGCAAAGAAAAAGGGCGCCGCGGCGCCCTTTTCATGTCCGGGAAGTGCCCCGGTTCAGCGGAACACCACCGTCTTGTTGCCGTGCACCAGCACCCGGTCTTCCAGGTGGTAGCGCAGGCCCCGGGCCAGCACGGTTTTTTCGATGTCCTTGCCGTAGCGCACCATGTCCTCCACCGAGTCGGAGTGATCGATGCGGATCACGTCCTGGTCGATGATGGGGCCCTGGTCCAGGTCGGCGGTGACGTAGTGGCAGGTGGCGCCGATCAGCTTGACGCCCCGTTCATAGGCCTGGTGGTAGGGCTTGGCGCCGACGAAGCTGGGCAGGAAGCTGTGGTGGATGTTGAGGATCTGCCCCGGATAGGCGGCGCACAGCTCGGGCGAGAGAATCTGCATGTAGCGGGCCAGCACCATGGTGTCGCCCTTCACTTCCTCGTACAGGCGCTGGATTTCGGCGTAGGCGGCGGCCTTGTTGTCCGCCGTCACCGGGATGTGGTGGAAGGGGATGCCGTGCCACTCGACGAAACCGCGGAAGGTGTCGTGGTTGGAGATGATGCAGGGAATCTCGATGTCCAGTTCCTTGGACTGCCAGCGGGAGAGCAGGTCGTAGAGGCAGTGCTCCTGCTTGGAAACCAGCACCACCACGCGCTTCTTCACGGCGCTGTCGCTGATCTTCCACTCCATGCCCAGTTCCTCGGCGACGGGGCGGAAGCGCTCCCGCAGCTCGGCCAGGTGGAAGGGCAGGGAGTCGGCCCGCACCTCGATGCGCATGAAGTAGCGGCCCGCCGTGTCGTCGGCGTGGAGGGCGGTTTCGAGAATCCAGCCCTGGTGGGCGGCGAAGAAACCGGAAACCTTGGCGACGATGCCCACCCGGTCGGGGCAGGAGGCGGTCAGGGTGTAGTAGCGCTGGCGATGCATGATGGCCTTAGATGCGTTCGCTGGCCTTGAGGATCTCGCCCTTGAGGGCTTCGTAATCCTTCACCACCGGGAACTGGGGGAACTCGCGGATGACGTTTTCCGGCGGGCAGAAGAGGATGCCGGCATGGGCTTCGCCGAGCATGGTGGTGTCGTTGTAGGAGTCGCCGGAGGCGATCACCTTGAAGTTCAGTTCCTTGAAGCGCTTCACCGCTTCCTGCTTCTGGTTGGGCATGCGCAGGTGGTAGTTCACCAGGAAGCCCTGGGCGTCCGCTTCCAGCTTGTGGCAGAACAGGGTGGGGAAGCCCAGCTGCTGCATCAGGGGCATGGCGAATTCGTAGAAGGTGTCGGAGAGGATCACCACCTGGAAGCGGGGGCGCAGCCACTCGACGAATTCCTTGGCGCCGGGCAGGGGGCCCATTTCGGCGATGACCTTCTGGATGTCCGGCAGGCCCAGGCCGTGCTGCTTGAGGATGCCCAGGCGGTACTGCATCAGCACGTCGTAGTTCGGCTCTTCCCGGGTGGTGCGGCGCAGCTCGGGGATACCCGTGCGTTCGGCGAATTCGATCCAGATTTCGGGAACGAGCACACCTTCGAGGTCAAGACAAACGATCTGCACGGAAAACTCCTTGGCTGAGGACGCAAAAGCCAGGATTTTAGCAGAAGGGGCACCGTTCCGACGCCCCGCCGACCGGCCGTGGATGACGGGCCGGAGCGCTCAGGCAGCGGCCGGCGGGGCCGCCGGGTCCGGCAGTTCGGGGCGGGGCCGGGAGAGGTGGTAGCCCTGGGCCAGGTCCACCCCCAGTTCGCCCAGCAGCAGGTAGGTGGCCCGGTCCTCGACGAACTCGGCCACCGTCTTCTTGCCCAGGCCCCGGGCCACTTCGATGATGGCCCGCACGAATACCTGGTCCTCACGGCTTTGCACCAGGTTGCGGATGAACATGCCGTCGATCTTGATGACGTCGGCGTCCAGGTGCTTGAGGTAGGCGAAGGAGGAAAAGCCGACGCCGAAGTCATCCAGGCAGACCGAGCCGCCCATGCTGCGGATGTGGCTGATGAAGCGCTGGGTGTCGGCCATGTTGGAGAGGGCGGCGGTTTCCGTCAGCTCCACCAGCAGGCGCTGGGGCGCCACCCGGTGGGTTTCCAGCAGGCCGGTGATGTAGTCGGGCAGACCCGGGTCGTCGAAGGAGCGGCCCGAGATGTTGATGGCCAGGCCCGGCAGGTCGGTGCGCCGGGCCAGGGTGCGGATGCCGGCGGCCAGCACCCAGCGGTCGATGTCCAGGATGCGGCCGTTGCGTTCCGCCGCCGGGATGAATTCGCCCGGCATCAGGTACTGGCCCGGGTGTTCCGGGTCCTTCATGCGCAGCAGCACTTCCAGGTGGGAGAGCACCGGGGTGCCGGTGGTGTAGATGCCCTGGAAGTGCAGCTCGAACAGGTCCTGCTCCAGGGCCGCCTGGATGCGCTCGGCCCAGGACAGCTGGGCCAGCATGTAGGCGGACTGCCCCAGTTCCTCGCGGAAGACGCGCCAGCCGTTCTTGCCGGCGTGCTTGGCGGCGTACATGGCGATGTCGGCCCGGGCCACCCACTCCTCGGGCCGCCGGGCGTGCTCCGGCAGCAGGGCGATGCCCAGGCTGGAGGTGAGGCGCACCTTGGTGCCCTCGAACTCGAAGCCCAGGGCGGCGACGGCGCTGATGATGCGCTGGGCCAGGGTCTGGGCCGCCGCCAGGTCGGCGCCCGGGGCCACCACGGCGAATTCGTCCCCGCCGAGGCGGGCGAACATCTCGTTGCCCCGCAGCAGCTGCCCCACCTCGCCGGCGATGCGCAGCAGCACCGCGTCCCCGGCCCGGTGGCCGAAGCTGTCGTTCACCGTCTTGAATTCGTCCAGGTCGAAATACAGCAGGGCCGCCCGCACCGAGGTATCCCGCTCGAGCTGCACCGCCAGCCGCTGCAGCTCGCCCTCGAAGCGGCTGCGGTTGTAGAGGCCGGTGAGGGGGTCCCGCTCGGCCATGAACAGCAGCCGGTCGGCGGTCTGCCGCTCATGGGTGATGTCCTCGAAAATCCACAGCCGGCTCTCCCCTTCCTCGGTCTGTCCGGAGGCGGCCGGCACCGCCACGCTGGTCTGGGTCAGCAGGCGTTCGTCGGACTGGCGCAGCTCCCATTGCAGGCCGTCGTCGAGGAACAGGTGTTCCCGCTGGTAGGGGTCCGGCAGGCGCTGGGGGTCGCTGGCGATGCGCTGCACCAGGTCGCCCAGGGTCATGCCCGCCGGGGTGTCGTCCTCCTCCAGGCGCCACAGCTGGCGGAAGGCCGGGTTGGCATAGACCACCCGCCCCTCGGGGGAGACGAACAGCAGGCCCAGGCGCATGGAGGACAGCAGGGCGTGCAGGCGGGCCTGTTCGGCGGAAAGGGTGGCGGCCAGCTGGCGCTGTTCCCGTTCCGAGGCCAGCAGCTCCCCCACCCGGGCGGCCAGGGCGCCGCCCATCTGGTTGAAGGCCCGGGTCAGGGCGCCGACGTCGTCGTCGGCGCTGTCGGGCAGGGTCTGGAAGGTGGCGCCCCGGGCCAGGCGGCGGCTGGCCTGGGTCAGGCGGTTCAGGTGGCGGGTCAGCCAGAGGCCGATGGAGGCCAGCACCAGGGCCGAGAGCAGGAGCCCGCTGATGGCGATGAGTATGGTCTGGCGCTGCAGTTCGTCCCGGGCCTGGCGCAGGAAGCCGAGGTCGAGGCCGTATTGCAGCTCGCCGAACTGGCGGCCGCCGATGCTCATGGGAATGCGCAGGTCGAAATTCTGCAGCCCGTTCCCGTCCAGCAGGCGGGCCGGATTGTCGGTGGCCGGCAGGGGCCGGCGGCGGTCCCAGTTGGCGGTGGCGATGATCTGGCCGTCGTTGTCGAACATGACCAGGTAGTCGATGCTGTTGATGGCCTGGGTCGCCTGCAGGATGTCGCTGACGGCGGCGTAGTCCCGCTGGGCCATGGCCGGTGCCAGGGCGGCGTCGAGCAGCAGGGTGGTTTCCTTGCGCCGCAGGTCGAACTGCTCCAGCAGGTGGGCCTCGGTCAGGCGCAGGCCGTTCCACAGCACGGCGCCGATGATGACCGCCTCCACCAGGATGGTGGACACGATCAGCTTGCCCCGCAGCGTATGCAGCCAGCCCATGCCCATCCTATTTCTTCAGCAGCCGGCGAGTTTCCGGCAGCACCTTGTCCATCAGCCGGGCATCGGCCGGGGTCGGCTCCCGGTAGCCGCCGTGGGTGCTGATGTCGAAAAAGACCTTGCCCTCCGGCGTCTGCTCGAAGGCGTTGAGGACTTCCTTGATGCGCTGGCGCTCGGCCGGCGGCAGCCGGTTGTGGGCCATCAGGGCCAGGCCCGGGGCGGACGGGCATTCGCCGGCGATGCGGGTGGCTTCCCGCAGGTCGGCCGGGGCCTGGGCCACGGTGGAGTGGGAGACGATGGCGGCCCGGGCCTTGCCGCTGACCACGCTTTGCAGGGCGCTGCTCTGGGTGACGTTTTCCACCACGCGGAAATCCCGTTCCGCCACCAGGCCCTTTTCCGCCAGCCAGTTGAGGCCGAGCATGGGCACCATGGCGCTGCGCTCGTGGATGGCCACGGTCTGGCCCCGCAGCTGCTCCAGGGAGGCCAGGGGCTGCTCCCGGGGCACCATCAGGTAGCAGCGGATGTCGTTGCGGTGGCGCAGCAGGGGGATGTAGCCGTAATCCACTTCCGCCAGCCGGGCGTAGTGGGGGGCGATCAGCAGCAGGTCGTACTCGCCGGCGAAGGCGCGGCTGGTGAAGGTGTCGAAATCGGGGGCGGTCTGCAGGCTCACCGGCCGCCCCAGGCGTTGCTCCAGGTAGGCGGCGAGGGGCGAATAGGTGGTGATGAGGATGCGGGTGCTGAGATAGGGCAGGACCCCGAACAGCAGGGGGCGGGCTTCCTGGGCCTGCAGCAGGGTGGCGGGCAGGAGCAGCAGGAGTAGCGACCAGCGTCGCAGCAGATGTCCCATGCCCCTCCTTCCCCTTGATCGGTTGTTTTGTCCCGGGCGGCGCCCACGGCCGATGTTAGGGCATCACTCGGGAACGGGCAATTGTTCCAGTTCGTCCTGGGCTTCCAGCCAGCGCTCCTCGGCGGCGCCGATGTCCCTGGTCAGCTCGGCCTGGCGCTTGACCAGGGGTTCCAGCAGGGCCGGGTCCGGGTTGGCGTAGAGGCTGGGGTCGGAGAGGCGCTGCTCCAGCAGCTTCAGTTCGCCCTGCCAGGCGGCCAGGCGTTTCTCCAGGGTGTCGATTTCCTTGACCAGAGGCCGGCGCCTGGCCAGCAGGGCCTGGCGGGCGGCCTTGTCGTCCTCCCGCTGCTGGCGCCGTTCCTCCTTGCTGGCCTCCTTGACCGTGTCCGCCTTTTCTTCCTTCTGCTGCTGGGCCAGCCAGGCGGCGTATTCGTCCAGGTCGCCGTCGAAGGGGGCGGCCTTGCCGTCGGCCACCAGCCACAGGCTGTCGGCGGTGGTGCGCAGCAGGTGGCGGTCGTGGGAGACCAGCACCACCCCGCCCTCGTATTCCTGCAGGGCCAGGGTGAGGGCCTCGCGCATCTCCAGGTCCAGGTGGTTGGTGGGCTCGTCCAGCAGCAGCAGGTTGGGCCGGTGCCAGATCAGCAGGGCCAGGGCCAGGCGGGATTTCTCGCCGCCGGAGAAGGGGCCGCAGGGCCGGGTGGCCATGTCGCCGCGGAAGTCGAAGCCGCCCAGGTAGTCGCGCAGCTCCTGCTCCCGGGTGGTGGGGGCCAGGCGCACCATGTGCTGCAGGGGGGATTCCTCGGGGCGCAGTTCGTCCACCTGGTGCTGGGCGAAGTAGCCGATGGCCAGGCCCTTGCCTTCCTTGTACTCGCCGGCCAGGGGTGCCAGGCGGCCGGCCAGGAGCTTGACCAGGGTGGACTTGCCGGCGCCGTTGCGGCCCAGCAGGGCGATGCGCTCGCCGGGGCGCAGAGTCAGTTCCACCTGGTCGAGGATGACCTTGTCGCCATAGCCGGCCCGGGCGTGGGTCAGGGTCAGCAGGGGATCGGGGCTGGCCACGGGGTCGCGGAAGCGGAAGGTGAAGGGCGTATCGACGTGGGCCGCCGCCACCTCCTCCATGCGGGCCAGGGCCTTGACCCGGCTCTGGGCCTGTTTGGCCTTGGTGGCCTTGGCCTTGAAGCGCTCGATGAAGCGCTGCAGGTGGGCCCGCTCCCGTTGCTGCTTCTCGAACATGCCCTGCTGCAGGGCCAGCTGCTCGGCCCGCTGGCGCTCGAAGGCGGAGTAGTGGCCGCTGTAGAGCTTCATCCTGCCCTGCTCGATGTGCAGGATGTGGCTGACCACGGCGTCGAGGAAGTCCCGGTCGTGGGAAATCATCAGCAGGGTGCCCCGGTAGCTCTTCAGCCAGCCTTCCAGCCACAGCACCGCATCCAGGTCCAGGTGGTTGGTGGGTTCGTCCAGCAGCAGCAGGTCGGAGCGGCACATCAGGGCGCGGGCCAGGTTGAGGCGCACGCGCCAGCCGCCGGAAAACTCCTTCACCGGCCGGGTGAAGTCGGCATCGGTGAAACCCAGGCCGTGCAGCAGTTCGGCGGCCCGGGCCTTGGCGCCGTAGCCGCCGATCTCGCCGTAGCGGGCGTGCAGGGCGGCGATGCGCTCGCCGTCGTGGGCCGCTTCGGCCACCTTGAGGTCGGCTTCCACCTGACGCAGCTCCCGGTCCCCGTCCAGGGTGAATTCCAGGGCCGGGTCCGGCAGGGAAGGCGTCTCCTGGGCCACGTGGGCGATGACCCAGCTGGCCGGCAGGTCCAGGTCGCCGCTTTCGGCGTGCAGGGCGCCGCTGAAAAGGGCGAAGAAGGAGGACTTGCCGCAGCCGTTGCCGCCGGTGAGGCCCACCTTGTATCCGGGATGGAGCTGCAGGCTGGCGTCGCTGACCAGGGGCTGGCCGGCGCGGGCGAAGGTGAGGTTGCGGAGACTGATCATGGGGCAAACTGGCGTGAAAGCGGCCTGGCAGCAGGGATTGCCCCAGGACGGAGGAAAGGCCGCATTGTACGCTGCCCGCCGTTGCCGCTTGAAGGCATAATTGGCCTGTGGTGTCCGATCAATCCCTGCCCGACCTGCCTCGATGATCAAGAAAATCGCCATCGCCGAACTGAAGCCAGGCATGTTCATCCACGACCTCAACATGGGCTGGCTGGACCACAACTTCCTGCGCAACAGTTTTGCCGTGCACGACGAGGCCGACCTGCGCAAGGTGCGGGAGACCGGGGTGCACGAGGTCTATATCGACACCGCCAAGGGCCTGGACGTGGCCCATGCCCCCACCAGCGAGGAAACCACCCGGGAACTGCACCAGCGCCTGGAGGCCATCGCCGAGGAGGAGCCGGCGCCGCTGCGCAGCGTGGCCCTGGCCGAGGAGATGCACCGGGCCCGCAAGCTGCACAACGAGGCCCACCGCATCGTCCGCGACATGATGGGCGACATCCGCCTGGGCAAGCAGATCGAGATGGAAAAGGTGGAGCCCATGGTGGAGAACATGGTGGATTCCATCTTCCGCCACCAGGACGCCCTGATTCCCCTTTCCCGCCTGAAGACCCACGACGACTACACCTTCCTCCATTCGGTGTCGGTATGCGCCCTGCTGGTGGCCTTCGCCCGCACCCTCAATCTGCCCAGGGACACCATCAAGGAAATCGCCATCGGCGGTCTGCTGCACGACGTGGGCAAGGCCCAGGTGCCCGAGTCCATCCTCAACAAGCCGGCCAAGCTGACCGACGCCGAGTTCGACAAGATGAAGAACCACGTGGTGCAGAGCAAGATCATCCTGCTGCACACCCCGGGCATCAGCCAGATCGCCCTGGACGTGGCCGCCGAACACCACGAGCGCTTCGACGGCACCGGCTACCCGAACAAGTACAAGGGCGACCAGATCAGCCTCTACGGCCAGATGGGGGCGGTGGTGGACGTGTACGACGCCATCACCTCCAACCGGGTGTACCACAAGGGCATGCCCGCCACCGAGGCCCTGCGCCGCCTGCTGGAATGGAGCCAGTTCCACTTCAACCCGGAGCTGGTGCAGGCCTTCATCCGCAGCATCGGCATCTACCCCACCGGTTCCCTGGTGCGCCTGGAGAGCGGCCGCCTGGGGGTGGTGCTGGAGCAGAACGCGGAAAAGCTGCTGCTGCCCCGGGTCAAGGTTTTCTACCATGCCGAGAAGCGCTACTACCTGCCGCCCGAGGAGGTGGACCTGAGCCTCAGCCAGGACCGCATCCTCGGCCACGAAAACCCGGAGCAGTGGGGCATCGACATGCGTGCCTGGATGCCGGCCTGAAGCCGGTTATACTGCCCTCCCCCGCGTTTCCCCAGCCTTTGCCATGCGCCGTTCCGCCTTTTTCCTCCTCGCCGCCGCCGTTGCCGCCCCCCTCTGGGCCCAGACCCTGGCGCCCATCGACGATGCCGAAAAGACCCGCCTGGAAGCCCAGGTCAAGGCCATGAAGGCCGAGGCCGAGGACATTCGGGCCGGGGCCGAGCAGCAGTTCATCGCCGACGAAAAGGTGTGCTGGCAGAAGGTACTGGTCACCGCCTGCATCGACGAGGCCAAGGCCCGCCGGCTGGTTCCGATCCGGAAGGCCCGCGCCATAGACGTCCAGGCCAACACCCTGCAGCGCGAGGTGAACAACCGGGTGCTGGCCACCCGGGAAGCCCGTCGTGCCGCCGAAGCCCCGACCCGGGCGGCGGAGCAGCAGGCCGAGGCCGAGCGCTACCGGGCCGAGCAGGCCAAGGCCGCCGCCGACCGGCAGAAGCGGCAGCAGGCCAAGGTCCAGGAAGAAGCCGCCGGCCGCGCCCAGAGTGCCGCCGAAGCCAAGGCCCGGGCCGAGCGCCTCAACGCCAAGCAACAGGACCGTCCCCCCCGCAGCACGGCGACCCCGGAAGAGGAAGTGGCCCAGCGCGTCGCCGAGCGGGACAAGCGGGTGGCGGAGAAGAAGGCGGAGCGGGAAGCCAAGGAAAAGCAGCGGGCCGCCGAGCGCGCCGCCTGGGAGGCCCGGCAGAAGCAGTTGCAGGGCAAGTAACTCCGTGGCGGACAGTGGTTGAATTGCCGACCACCTTAGCGGGGTGCGTGGTCAGTACGCTTCAGGGCGAGCAGTTCGCCGCAACCGCCAGAGAGGGCGGCCAGAACGATGGATATGAAATACTGGGACCAGCTGTCCACGCCTAGGCTGCCACACAGGATGACAGCAGCGATGGCCGCAGCCAGCGCCCCGGTAGCGATGCCATTGGCTCGTGCCAGATAGCCGGCGTGAGGGAAAGGGCCAGAAGTCCTAACTCGGTGAGGAGCGCAGGAGGGCCGTCCTGCGGAAGGCCCTCATACAGGCTCAGGTGCAGTGAGCCGATGGCCAGCGTCAGGATAATGAAGGTGATGGTGGCAAAGGCAGCAGCTTTGGCAAAGGGGGCTGTGGCGCGTGTAAATCGCCCCAGGCTTGTAGCTCCCCATGGTTCTCTCATTGGGATAGAAACGCTGCTGCAATGGTTACCAGAGTGAGCGCTGCTTCGACGCTGCGGTCTTCGCCAGCCGGTCGGGACGGCAAGAGAGTCTGCAAGGCGCCCTTGGGTAGATAGATGCCGTGGCAGGTCGGGCAACTGTGGGCCAATGTGCCCTGTGCCGCTACCTGAGCAAATGCGGCGGGGCCGCAACTGGGGCAAGCCAGCCGGACCGTTTTTCCCGTCTGCTGAGGTGTCCATGTGATTGGTGTCGACACCCCCTTGGCTTGAGATATCAGGGCTGCCACCTCGGGGCCGGGAATCCAGTTTCCCTCGCAGTAAAGGCATGACCAGAATCCCGGCGTCTCAAGTTCCACCGAAGACATGGGTTCAATGCAGCTTGGACAATGGGGGACTGGCATGGTGGCCTTAACCGAATCAGAGGTGAAAAAAGGAAAGTGCCGTGGGGAAGACCGGCGCTTCAGCGGATGATAGCCAGCACCAGGGAGAGTCCGAAGAATCCCCAGCCAAGCATGCGGAAAGTGTCGGCGAACCTCTTGTAGTTCGTTTCGTTGTTGCGTTTGTCGTAGTGATCCACCACTACCGAGAGCATGACGAGACAGGAACAAACGATAGCGCCATACATGACCCAGGCGGGGGTGTCGTGAAGGTGGATGCCCTTGCTGCGTTTTCCCGGAACATAAAGGTCGTTGACCCAGACGCCGTAGCTTCCATAGGCCAACAGCGCCAGGGAGAACAGGGTGTTGCTGATCCGTTCTTTTGCCGGGATGTGGTTAGGGGTATAGGAGGTGTTCATGGCGTGCGCGTTCAGGATATATATCCGGGGCAAAATCATACGTCATAACATGTGGTGAGACTACCGGAAGCCGAAATGGCAGAAGGGACGGGCATCCCCGGCATGGTGTGCCGGAGATGCCCGTCCCTTCTTGGGTTTGGGGCGGCCCTTGTGGGCGGCGGTGGTGCCTTTACTCGATGCCCTGGCTGGAGAGGTATTCCTCGTAGGTGCCCTTGTAGTCCACGATGCCGTCTGCCTTGATTTCGATGATGCGGGTGGCCAGGGAGGAGACGAATTCCCGGTCGTGGGAGACGAACACCAGGGTGCCCTTGAAGAGGTCCAGGGCGGTGTTGAGGGATTCGATGGATTCCATGTCCAGGTGGTTGGTGGGCTCGTCCAGCAGCAGCACGTTGGAGTGTAGCAGCATCAGCTTGCCGAACAGCATGCGGCCCTGTTCGCCGCCGGAAATCACCTTCACCGACTTCTTAACCTCGTCGCCGGAGAACAGCAGCCGGCCCAGGGTGCCGCGGATCAGGGTCTCCACGTCGCCGCCCTCGTAGCCGCCCTGGCGCACGAATTCGGTGATCCAGTCGGTCAGGCTCTTGTCCTCGGCGAAGTCGCTGGCGTGGTCCTGGGCGTAGTAGCCGGGCTTGGCCTTCTCGGCCCACTTGATGGTGCCGTAGGAGGGCTGCAGCTGGCCCATCAGCAGCTTGAGGAAGGTGGTCTTACCGACGCCGTTTTCACCGATGACGGCGATCTTGTCGCCGGCTTCGATGTTGCAGGTGAAGTTCTTGAACAGGGGCTTGGCCGGGTCGTAGCCGAAGTTGAGGTTCTCGATCTCCACCGCCAGACGGTGCAGCTTGTCCTTCTCGTCGAAGTCGAAGCGGATCCACGGGTACTGGCGGGAAGAGGGCTTCACGTCTTCCGGCTTGATCTTGTCGATCAGCTTCAGGCGGGAGGTGGCCTGCTTGGCCTTGGACTTGTTGGCGGAGAAGCGGCGCACGAATTCCTGCAGCTCGGCGACCCGTTCCTTGGCCTTGGCATTGGCGTTCTGCTGGCGCTCGCGGGCCTGGCTGGAGGCCTCCATGAAGTCGTCGTAGTTGCCCGGGTAGATGGTGATCTTGCCGTAGTCCAGATCCGCCATGTGGGTGCACACCTGGTTCAGGAAGTGGCGGTCGTGGGAGATGATCACCATGGTGGAGTTGCGCTCGTTGAGCACGTCTTCCAGCCAGCGGATGGTGTTGATGTCCAGGTTGTTGGTGGGCTCGTCCAGCAGCAGGATGTCCGGGTTGGCGAACAGGGCCTGGGCCAGCAGTACCCGCAGCTTCCAGCCCGGGGCGACTTCGCGCATGGGGCCGTTGTGCTTGTCCACCGGGATGCCGACGCCCAGCAGCAGTTCGCCGGCCCGGGATTCGGCGGTGTAGCCGTCGTACTCGGCGAACTTGCCTTCCAGCTCGGCCGCCTTCATGTAGTCCTCTTCCGTCGCTTCCGGATTGGCGTAGATGGCGTCCTTCTCGCTCATGCAGGCCCACATTTCCTCGTGGCCCATCAGCACCACGTCCAGCACCCGCATGTCCTCATAGGCGAACTGGTCCTGCTTCAGGTAGGCCATGCGCTCATGCTTGTCCTTGGAGACATTGCCGCCGGAAGCTTCCAGGGCGCCGCAGAGGATCTTCATGAAGGTGGACTTGCCCGCCCCGTTGGCGCCGATGAGGCCGTAGCGGAAGCCTTCGCCGAACTTGACGTTGACGTTCTCGAACAGGGGTTTGGCCCCGAACTGCATGGTGATATTGGCGGCGACGAGCATGGACGATCCTGGAAAAACGAACTGCGACGAAAAGCGGGAACGGCGATAGCGGCGTAAAGCGCGACGAAAGCGGACGACGGAAAGACAGAGGGCGGCTTGTCGCCGCCCTCGTCAGGTAAGTCGCGGGGACTTACTTGGCGCCGAGGATCGGCTTGTTACGGGCGTGGCCTTCAGCGGCGTAGACGGCCTTGCGCACAGCCTTGGGGCTGTTGCGGAACAGGCGCTTGGCGGCCTTGGACAGGCAGCGGCGTTCCAGGGTGGAACGGCGGGTACGGTTGGCGGTAGCGGCCATGGTTTTCTCCGGTCAAGCAGGCTTGACTCAAATGGTTGGAAAAACAAGGTTAAACCGGCTCAGGCCAGCCTCGAAAAAACGGGTCTGAAATCCAGTCCGACCTAATGATCAAGATCAGGGGCGTGAATTTTAAAGGTTTTTTCCCGTTTTGGGCAGCTTTTACCCGGCGAAGGCAGCGAATGGGGCCCCTGCCATAGGGTAAACTGGCGCCCATGGCCGAATGCGCAGAACCCGTTGCCCCTCCCGTCGCCCTTGCCCACGACATCATCCGTCTGGGCCAGGTCTTCACCCCGCCCGACATCGTCACCCGCATGCTGGCCTTGCGCCGCAATGCGGGACGGGTGCTGGAGCCGGCCTGCGGCGACGGCGCCTTCCTGGCCCGCCTGCCGGGGGCCGTCGGCATCGAGGTGGATGGGCGCCATGCGCCGGCCGGGGCCACGGTCATGGATTTCTTCGCCTACCCGGTGAGCGAGCAGTTCCACACCATCATCGGCAATCCGCCCTACGTCCGCTTCCAGGACATTCCGGCCCCGACCCGGGCCCGCCTCAGCCTGGATCATTTCGACGGCCGCTCCAACCTCTACCTGTTTTTCATCGAAAAGTGCCTGCGCCACCTGGCGCCCGGCGGTGAACTGATCTTCATCACGCCCCGGGATTTCCTCAAGGCCACCTCCGCCGTCGGCATGAACCGGCTGCTCCACGCCGCCGGCAGCATCACCGACTTCATCGACCTGGGCGATGCCCGGGTCTTCCCCGGGGCCACGCCCAACTGCGTCATCTGGCGCTTCGAGAAAGGCGACTTTTCCCGCCGCACCCGCTACGAGGCGGGGGGGCAGGTGGAGGAGCGCCATTTCCAGTGCAGCGGCGGCCACCTGGCCTTCACCCGGGAGCCTTGCCCGGTGCGCCTGCGGGACGTGTTCTACGTCAAGGTGGGCGCCGTTTCCGGGGCCGACGACCTGTACGCCTCGGCCGAGCACGGCAACCAGGATTTCGTCTGCGCCCGCACCGCCCGCACCGGCCAGACCCGCCGCATGATCTACGACGTGCGCCATCCCCTGCTCGAACCCCACCGGGAACGCCTGATCCAGCGCCGCATCCGCCGCTTCGACGAGAGCAACTGGTGGAAATGGGGGCGCAGCTGCCACCTCAGCGACGGCCCGCGCATCTATGTGAACGGCAAGACCCGGGTGGACCGGCCCTTCTTCCTCCACCCCTGCCGCTATTACGACGGCGCCGTGCTGGCCCTCTTCCCCCACGACCCGACGGTGGATGTGCAGGTGTTGTGCGACATGCTCAACGCCGTGGACTGGGAAGCCCAGGGTTTCGTCTGCGACGGCCGCTTCCTCTTCGCCCAGCGGGCCCTGGAGCAGGCCCTGCTGCCCCAGGCCTTCGCCCCCTTCGCGCGGCGGCCCGGGGCCGCCTGAGATGGCATCGCCGGGGCGGGCCCTGGCGCCCTACGTGCGGGTCATGCTGGGCCAGGCCGGGGAGCCGGCGGGCCAGTGCAACGTCGAACGCACGCAATGGCTGGACCAGGGCGTCGAGGTGCGCCGGGAGGTGGCGACCTGGCAGTTCGCCGACGGCACCGTGATCCGCCGCACGGTGGAGGAAGACGATTTCCCCGCCGCCCTGGCCTGCGCCGAATGCTGGATTACCTACGAAGTGCTGGCCAGCACCCCTGAAACCCCCATCCATCCCGCCCGCCAGGTCTTCGAGAACGCCTGCCGGGAATCCTTCTGGCTGGCCTACCACTCCGCCTGAGCCGTTAGGCCGCGGCCAGGGTGTCAGGCCTTGCCGCGCAGGTAGGCCTCGCATTCCGCCGCCGGCATGGGGCGGGCATAGAGGTAGCCCTGGACTTCGTCGCAGCCGGTGGCGCGCAGGGCGGCGGCCTGGGATTCGGTTTCGACCCCTTCGGCGATGGTCTTCAGCTTCAGGCTGGAGGCCATCTGCACCACGGCGCGGACGATGGCGGCGCTGTCGCCGTCGCTGGTGATGTCGCGCACGAAGCTCTGGTCGATCTTCAGCTTGTCCACCGTGAAGCGCTTCAGGTAGGCCAGGCTGGAATAGCCGGTGCCGAAATCGTCGATGGAAAGCAGCACGCCCATGGCGTTCATGGCCTTGAGGGTGGCCAGGGTGGCTTCCGCATCCTGGATCAGGATGGATTCGGTCAGTTCCAGCTCCAGGCTGGCGGCGGGCAGGCTGGCGGCGCTGAGGGCGTCGCCGACGGTGATCAGCAGGTTGTCCCGGTGGAACTGCAGGGCCGACAGGTTCACCGCCATGGTCATGGGCGGCAGACCGGCATCGAGCCAGGTCCGGGCCTGGCGACAGGCTTCCTGGATCACCCAGGCGCCCATGGGCACGATCAGGCCCGTCTCTTCCGCCAGGGGGATGAACTTGCCCGGGGGCACCAGACCTTCCGGCGTGCGCCAGCGCAGCAGGGCCTCCACCCCCACCACCCGGCCGCTGGCCAGGTCCAGCTGGGGCTGGTAGTAGAGCACCAGCTCCTGCCGCTCCAGGGCCTGGTGCAGGCGTTGTTGCAGGGTCAGTCGTTCCAGGGTGCTGACGTTCATGGCCTCGGTGAAGAAGCGGTAGGCGTTGCGGCCGCTCTGCTTGGCATGCACCAGGGCCGTGTCGGCCTTCTTCAGCAGGGTGTCGAAATCGCTGCCGTCGTCCGGGGCCAGGCTGATGCCGATGCTGCCGGTGATGCTCAGGGGGTGGCCGTCCACCTCGAAGGGGGTGGCCAGGGCGGCCAGCACCGTCTCGGCGGCCCGGGAGACCCGGGCCAGGTCCTGGGCCTGGGGCAGAACGATGAGGAACTCGTCACCGCCCTGGCGGCACAGGGTGCTGCTTTCCCGCAGGATGTTCTTCAGGCGCTTGACCACGGTGCGCAGCAGCTGGTCGCCGGCGTGGTGGCCGAGGGAGTCGTTGATGGTCTTGAAGTGGTCCAGGTCCAGCAGCAGCAAGGCCACCGGGTTGATGCCGCCGGCGCCCCGCTCCATGGCCGATTCCACCGCCTGTTCCAGGCGCAGGCGCAGCAGGTTGCGGTTGGGCAGGCCGGTCAGGTGGTCGTGCTGGGCGAGGAACTGCAGGCGCTCCTCCAGGGCCTTGCGGTCCGAGATGTCGGAGAAGACGGCGACGTGGTTCACCACCCGGCCCTGGTCGTCTTTGACCACGTTGATGCGGGTCCACTTCGGGTAGATCTCGCCGCTCTTGCGCCGGTCGTAGATTTCGCCCTGCCAGTAGCCCTGGCTGTTGAGGGCCTCCCACATCTGGCGGTAGAAGGTCTTGTCGTGGTGGCCCGAGGAGAGCAGGCGGGGATTGCGCCCCAGCACCTCTTCGGCGCTGTAGCCGGTGGTTTCGCAGAAGGCCCGGTTCACCGAGCGGATGTTGTTGTCGGCGTCGGTGACGAGGAAGGCTTCGTTGGAGGTGTCGAACACCTTGGCCGCCAGGCGCAGCTCCTCTTCCTGGCGCTTGCGCTCGGTGATGTCCACCATCACCCCCACCAGGCCGGCAACCCGCCCTTCGGCGTCCATGAAGGTGGCCTTGTTGTAGATCACGTCGTGCTTGCTGCCGTCGGCGTAGCAGGCCTGGCTTTCGTAGACCTGCTTGCCCGGGTTGTCGAACAGCTGGCGGTCGGCGGCGGCGTAGATGTCGGCCAGCTCCTTCGGCGCCAGGTCGTAGACGCTCTTGCCCAGCAGCTCGTGGCGTTCCTTGCCGAGGTAGGTGAGGAAGGCTTCGTTGCAACCCACGTAGCGGCCCTGGGCATCCTTGTAGAAAAGGGGGCTGGGAATGGCCTCGATCAGGGTGTGCATGAACTGCACGTGTTCCTGCAGCTGGGCGTCGGCCTGTTGCAGGGCGTCCTGCTTGCGCGCCAGGCTGGCGGCGGTTTCGTCGAACTGGCGCGCCAGGGTGGCGATTTCGTCGTCACCGGCCATGCCGATGCGTTCATTCAGATGGCCCTCGCCCAGGCGCCGGGCGGCGGCGGAGATGCGCTGCAGGCGGCGGGTCACCCACAGGTCCAGCAGCAGGGACAGCAGCAGGGCGCCGAGCACGGCCAGGGCGCCGGTCTTCAGGGATTCCTCCACCGCTTCGCTGCGGGCGGCGGCCAGGGGCGCCGTCATGTCGAATTCGACGTACAGGGTGCCGCGCTTGAGGCCGCGCAGGGAGCCGTGGGTGAGGTCGAGCACCAGGGGGAAGTAGCCGCTGAGCACGGTCCCCGCCTCGTTCAGCTCGATGCGGTGCTGGTCCCGGCCCATGGCCTCGTCCGCCTCCCGGGGCCGGTAGCCGCTGACCCGGGCCGCGTCCTGGCCCTGCCACAGGTAGCGGTTGGCGAAGATGACCTGGTGCTGTTCGTCGGCCAGGATCAGGGTGTTGATGCGGGGGTGCAGGGCGGTGGCCGAGAGGCGGGCCTTGGCCTGGGACAGGTTGTCCAGCACCAGGCGCTCGGAGAGGATGTCCTGCAGCTGGCGCATGAGGACGCCCACGGTTTCCCGGCTTTCCTGCTCGATGCGCTGGCTGGCGTGCTGGTACCAGTGCTGGGCGACGTAGAGGGAGGCCAGGATGGCGGACAACAGCAGCACCACCGGCAGCAGCCGCTTCAGGCGGAAAGGGGCCGGCAGCTGGTGGATGGGGGGTACGGACTTCATGGCGCCAGCACCTCCGCCAGATCCGCCGGCAGCAGGCGCAGGGGGGCGACCCCGTGGCTGAGCAGCTGGCGTTCCTGCATCAGGGTGGCCAGCCGTTGCAGGGGGGCGGCGATGGCCGGGGTGGCGCCGGTGAGCAGGTTGAGGTTTTCCTGGCGGTCGGGCAGGACCAGGCCGTCCAGGGCCTTGAGCAGTTCGGGGCCGCTGCTCTGGGTGCGGCGCCCCAGGGCGGCGGCGACCTCGGCCGGCGCCGCCTTGAACTCGTCGAGGACGCGGAACCAGGCCTGGCTGAGGGTCTTCAGGGTCGCCCGGTGCTGCCGGTAGGCCTCTTCCCGCACCACCAGCAGGTCGAAGATCTCGCCCGGGGTCTGACGGCTGGAGAAGAGCTGGTGCGCGCCCATGGCCTGCAGGCGGGAGAGCACCGGTTCGAAGGTCACCACCGCATCCACGGCGCCGGCGATGTAGGCATTGATGTGGGTGTCCACCGTCAGGGGCACCACCGAGACGTCGGCCGGGGCCAGGCCGCCCTGGGCCAGGGCCCGGGTCAGCATGTAGGCGCCCAGGGCCTGGTTTTCCACGCCGATGCGACGTCCCTTGAGGTCCGCCAGGCGGCGGATGTCGGGGCGGGCCACCAGGGCGTCGCCGCCGTGGGAGATGTCCAGCACCAGGGCGACGCGCACCTCCACCTTGTCCGCCAGCAGGCTGAGGGCCTCGTCGCCGGTGAGGGCGGCGCCGTCCAGGGCACCGTTGCGCAGGGCCCGCAGGACTTCGGAGGAGGAGGTCAGCTCGTACAGGCGGAGCGGTGCATCGCCCCAGTAGCCCCGTTCCCGGGCCAGGTGCAGGGGCTCGTAGCCGGGCCATTCGTTGCTGCCCAGGCGCAGGGGCGCCAGCTGTTGCCGGCGTCCGCAACCGGCGAGCAGCGCCGCACCGGCGGCCAGCAACAGGCGGCGGCGGGTGAGGTGGGGCAAGAGGCTGGCATGGGCGCTGGCGGAGGACATGGGTGGGGCCGGAAAATTACCATTTCATTATCTCATGAAATACCAGGCGTTCCCGGGACGGTGAGGCGGCCGGGGGACTAAGGGAAAGCCGTCGGGGCGGCGGGACGCCCCGTTTTGGTAACATAGGCCGTCTCAACCACAACGGCGTTCCGCCGACCCGGAGACAGCTCCCCATGGTTCCCCATCTCACCACCGCCCTCACCGGCCCCCTGCTGGACCTGGAAAAACGCTTCCTCGACGACAGTACCCGCATCGAACAATGGCTGCGCAGCCAGTGGCAGGAGCACACCCCGCCCTTCTACGGCTCGGTGGACCTGCGCAACAACGGCTTCAAGCTGGCCCCGGTGGATACCAATCTCTTCCCCGGCGGCTTCAACAACCTGAATCCGGCCTTCCTGCCCCTGTGCGTGCATGCCACCATGTCGGCCATCGAGAAAATCTGTCCCGATGCCCGCAACCTGCTGCTCATCCCCGAGAACCACACGCGCAACCAGTTCTACCTGATGAACGTGGCCCAGCTGGCCACCATCCTGCGCCAGACCGGCCTCAACGTGCGCATCGGCACCCTGCTGCCGGAGATCACCGAGCCCACCACCCTGGAACTGCCCAACGGCCACAGCCTGGTGCTGGAGCCCCTGGTGCGGACCCAGTACCGGCTCGGCCTGAAGGACTTCGATCCCTGCGCCATCCTGCTCAACAACGACCTTTCCGCCGGCGCCCCTGCCATCCTGCAGAACCTCAACGAGCAGTTCCTGCTGCCGCCCCTGCACGCCGGCTGGGCGGTGCGCCGCAAGTCCCACCACTTCGCCGCCTACGACCAGGTGGCCACCGACTTCGCCGCCCATTTGGGGCTGGACCCCTGGCGCATCAATCCCTATTTCGCCGTGTGCAACCAGATCAACTTCCATGAGCGCCAGGGCGAGGACTGTCTGGCCGCCCAGGTGGACATGCTGCTGGCCCGCATCCGCGAGAAGTACAAGGAATACGGCGTCACCGAGACGCCCTACGTGGTGGTCAAGGCCGATGCCGGCACCTACGGCATGGGCGTCATGACGGTGAAGGACGCCTCCGAGGTCACCGGCCTCAACCGCAAGCAGCGCAACAAGATGAGCGTGGTCAAGGAAGGCCTGGAAGTGTCCGAGGTGATCATCCAGGAAGGGGTGCATACCTTCGAGAGCATCAACGACGGCGTCGCCGAGCCGGTGGTGTACATGATCGACCGCTATGTGGTCGGCGGCTTCTACCGGGTGCACAGCGGTCGCGCCAAGGACGAAAACCTCAACGCCCCGGGCATGCACTTCGAGCCCCTGGCCTTTGAGACCTGCTGCAACCAGCCCGAGCACGCCCTGGCCCCGGATGCCCCGCCCAACCGCTTCTACGCCTACGGAGTGGTGGCCCGCCTGGCCCTGCTGGCAGCGTCCGTGGAACTGGAAAACACCGCGCCGGCGGCCTGATGTCCTTGTCCGGGGCGACGGCCGGGAACCATCCCGGCGTTTTCGCCTCTGTGACAGGGCTCGCTCCTGCCGCCCACCTCTTTCAGGACTTTCCATGCGCATTGCCTTCATCGTCGATCCCCTGGACCAGCTCAAGGCCTACAAGGACTCATCCGTGGCCATGATGCGGGCCGCAGAGCGCCACGGCCACGAGGCCTGGGCCCTGCAGGTGGACAGCTTGGCCTGGAGCCAGGAGGGCGGCGTGCGGGGCCAGGCCCTGCGCGTGCATACCCGGCCCGACGACCACGACTGGTACCGGGAGACGGGTCGGGAGAGTCTGGCCCTGAAGGATTTCGATGCGGTGGTGATGCGCAAGGACCCGCCCTTCGATGTCGAATACGTTACCGCCACCTGGCTGTTGGAGCGGGCCGAGGCGGAAGGGGCGCGCATTTTCAACAAGCCCCGGGCCCTGCGGGACCATTCGGAGAAATTCGCCACCGCCGAATTCCCCCAGTTCACCGTGCCGGCCCTGGTGACCCGGGACAGCCATGCCCTGCAGGCCTTCATCGACACCCAGCGGGACGTGGTGATGAAGCCCCTGGACGGCATGGGCGGCAGCTCCATCTTCCGCGTCCATCGCAACGAGCCCAACCGCAACGTCATCATCGAGGTGCTGACCCAGCTGGGTCAGCGCACGGTCATGGCCCAGCGCTTCATTCCCGAGATCAGCCATGGCGACAAGCGCATCCTGCTGATCAACGGCAAGCCCGTGCCCTACGCCCTGGCCCGCATTCCCAAGGCCGGCGAGACCCGCGGCAACCTGGCCGTGGGCGGCACCGGCGTGGCCCAGGAGCTGTCGCCCCGGGACCGGCAGATCGCCGAGAGCCTGGGCCCCGTCCTGGCGGCCCGGGGCCTGTTCCTGGTGGGCCTGGACGTGATCGGCGACTGGCTCACGGAAATCAACGTCACCAGCCCCACCTGCATGGTGGAGATCCAACAGCAGACCGGCTTCGATGTGGCCGGCGCCTTCATCACCGCCCTGGAGCACGCATGCGGTTCGTAGCACCCCTGTTCGTCGCCGTCCTGCTTTCCCTTCTTTCCGCCTGCAGCAAGGCCCCCCTGACCCAGCAGGAATCCTACGTCTTCGGCAC
The DNA here is from genome assembly GCF_058809525.1 of Azospira sp. MPR-LB4. Lineage (NCBI taxonomy): Bacteria > Pseudomonadati > Pseudomonadota > Betaproteobacteria > Rhodocyclales > Rhodocyclaceae > Azospira > Azospira sp. MPR-LB4. The sequence goes on along the minus strand of NZ_CM179521.1, from coordinate 2,240,075 downwards.
CCGGGTCGAGGTGCTGGTGGCCGGCACCCCGGAGCCCCAGGCGCGGACGGCGGTGGGTGAAGTGCTGCAGGAATTCGACCGCCTGCACCGGGCCTACCACGCCTGGCAGCCGTCCGAGCTGACCGCCCTCAACGATGCCATCGCCGCCGGCAAGAGCCTCAAGGTCTCGGCCGAACTGCGCCAGCTGCTGCAGGATTCCCAGGCCATCGCCGCCCGGGGCCAGTGGCTGTTCGACCCGGCCATCGGCCGCCTGGTGGAGCTGTGGGGTTTCCACGCCGACGAGTTCAAGCCGGCCCTGCCCGATCCCAACCGGGCCTCCTTCCTCGCCGCCGCCCGCCCTTCCCTGCGGGACCTGAGCTTCAAGGGCGAGCGGGTGGCCTGCAGCAATCCCTCGGTGGCCATCGACCTGGGCGGCTATCTCAAGGGCGTGGCCCTGGACCGGGCCGCCGCCATCCTCAAGGCCCGGGGCATCCACAATGCCCTCATCAACATCGGCGGCAACGTGCTGGCCCTGGGCGAGAAGAACGGCGATCCCTGGCGGGTGGGCATCCAGCATCCGCGCCAGCCGGGCCCCATGGCCAGCCTGGAGCTGAAGGACGGCGAGGCGGTCGGTACCTCCGGCGACTACCAGCGCTATTTCGAGGTGGGCGGCCAGCGCTACAGCCACCTCATCGATCCGCGCCGGGGCTGGCCGGCCCAGGGCACCCAGACGGTGACCGTGCTCATCCCTCCCGGGCCCCAGGCCGGCACCCTTTCCGACGCCCTGTCCAAGCCCCTCTTCATCGCCGGCGCCGCCGACTGGCAGCGCCTGGCCCAGGCCACCGGCGTCAGCCAGGCCCTGCGGGTGGACGGCAGCGGCGCCATCCAGGTGACCAAAGGTCTGGCCGAGCGGCTGAAATGGGCAGACGGAGTGAAGCCGGCAACGGTAATATCTCCCTAGTTTTGCAGGGGAGAGGCCGCTCCGGCCCTGGCGGTCGCCGGGTGGGAAGCTGACCGCCGGCGGTTGCCGGCCGCCGGACCGCACCGGATAATCGTTCCAGCCGGGCATGCCGCCATTGCCGCGCCAGCTCTTCCTCTCCTTGTTGGCCTGCCCGTCTTCGGCGCCAGGCTTTGATTTCCAGGCAGGACCTTAAGCTAGAATGACAGTTGGCATCTTGATCATCGCCCACGGCGACATCGGCCCCGCCCTCATCGGCGCCGCTTCCCACGTCCTCGGCCGCAATCTGGCGGAGGAAAGGGTGGCCAGCCTGCGCGCCGGCCATGACGAGGCGCGGGAGGATTTCCTGGCCCAGGCCAAGGCCCGGGTGGCCGATCTCGACAGCGGCGACGGGGTACTGCTGCTGACCGACCTGTTCGGCGCCACTCCGGCCAACCTGTCCCGGGAGCTGCTGCAGCCGGGCCGGGTCGCCGGCGCCGCCGGGGTCAGCCTGCCCATGCTGCTGCGGGCCGTCAATTACCGTCAGCTGCCCCTGGAGGCACTGAGGGACAAGGCCCTCACCGCCGCCACCGAATGTTCCGCTCCCCTGCCCTGAGCCCGGGTGAGCCCTGAAAGGAGTAATGCATGAGCCAGACCTGCCGTGCCGATGCGGAAATCACCAACAAGCTGGGCCTGCACGCCCGGGCCTCGGCCAAGCTGACCCAGCTCGCCGGCCGCTTCAAGAGCGAGGTGTGGATGGAGCGCAACGGCCGCCGCATCAACGCCAAGAGCATCATGGGGGTGATGATGCTGGCCGCCGGCAAGGGTTCCACGGTCAGCGTCGAGACCAGCGGTCCGGATGCGGAGCAGGCCCTGCAGGAACTCCTGGCCCTGATTGCCGACAAATTCGGCGAAGGGGAGTGATTTCCGCCATGACGCCGGCACGGCGTCGCGGCCCCAAGCCAGTCCGCCCGCGGGCGGCATAAACAGAACAACACCTCGGGAGACCGACATGAGCTTCACCATCCACGGCCTTGGCGTTTCCGGCGGCATTGCCATCGGGGTGGCCCAGCTCATGTCCCACGCCACCCTGGAGGTGGCCCACCTGACCATCGGCCCGCGCATGGCCGACAAGGAAGTGCTGCGCTTCGAGGCCGCCATCCTGGCGGTGCAAGCCGAACTGGAACAGCTCAAGCTGGAAGCCAGCAAGGGCAACGCCCCGGCCGAGCTGCGGGCTTTCGTGGACCTGCACGGCATGATCCTGGCCGACCCGGAACTGTCGGAAGTGCCCAAGCAGATCATCCGGGAACGCCGCTGCAACGCCGAGTGGGCCGTGGTGCAGCAGATGGAGCGCCTGGTGGCCCAGTTCGACGCCATCGACGACGCCTACCTGCGAGAACGCAAGGCCGACGTGGTGCAGGTGGTGGAGCGGGTGGTCAAGGTGCTGATGGGCCATCCCGGCCGCTCCGCCCTGCGGGCGCGCAAGGGCGGCAAGGAGACGACGGACCAGATCATCGTCGCCCACGACCTTTCCCCCGCCGACACCATCGGCTTCAAGGAGCAGCGTTTCGCCTCCTTCATCACCGACGTGGGCGGCGCCACCTCCCACACCGCCATCCTGGCCCGCTCCATGGCTATCCCCTCCATCGTCGGCCTGCACCGGGCCCGGGACCTGATCCGGGACGGGGAACTGCTGATCATCGATGGCACTCGGGGCGTGGTCATCGTCAATCCGGACGAGCGGGTGCTGGAAGAGTACCGGCTGCGCAAGAGCGAACTGGAGCTGGAACGCTCCAAGTTGAAGCGCCTCAAGACCATGAAGGCCACCACCCTGGACGGGGTGGATGTGCTGATGTACGCCAACATCGAACTGCCGGAGGACGTGGAGGCGGCCCGCACCGCCGGTGCCGACGGCATCGGCCTGTTCCGCACCGAATTCCTTTTCCTCAACCGGGGCGATATGCCCACCGAGGACGAGCAGTTCGAGGCCTACCGCAAGGTGGTCAAGGGCATGGAAGGCAAGCCCGTGACCATCCGCACCTTCGACCTGGGGGCCGACAAGGCCCTGGACGCCATGGACCGGGTCAAGACCAACCCGGCCCTGGGCCTGCGCGCCATCCGCCTGCAGCTGGCCGAGCCGAAGATGTTCCGCACCCAGCTGCGGGCCATCCTGCGGGCCTCCAAGTACGGCAAGGTGAAAATCCTCATCCCCATGCTGGCCCACGCCCACGAGATCGACGCCACCCTGGCGGCGGTGCAGGCGGCCAAGCAGAGCCTGCGGGAGCAGAAGATCGGCTTCGACGAGGGCATCGAGGTGGGCGGCATGATCGAGATTCCCGCCGCCGCCCTGGCCATCGGCATGTTCCTGCGGCGCCTGGATTTCCTCTCCATCGGCACCAACGACCTGATCCAGTACGCCCTGGCCATCGACCGTTCCGACGAGACCGTCTCCCAGCTCTACGATCCCCTGCATCCGGCGGTGCTGATGCTGGTGGCCCACACCATCTACAGCGGCGAGAAGGCCGGCCTGCCGGTGTCCGTCTGCGGCGAGCTGGCCGGCGATCCGGCCATGACCCGGCTGTTGCTGGGCATGGGCCTGCGCGTCTTCTCCATGCATCCCTCCCAGATCCTGGAAGTGAAGCAGCATGTGCTGAAGAGCGAAGTGGCCGAGATCGCGCCCCAGGTGCGCAAGATCCTGCGCTACAGCGAGCCGGAGAAAATCCGCGAGCAGATCGACAAGCTCAATGCCTGAGCCCGGGGCGGACCGCGTTTGCGCTCCTCCGCCCCCTTGGTTATCATGTTCCACAGCGCCGATTTGAAATCCGTCAGCTTGCGGGCGCTTAATAAATACGGCTAAAGCGAGGACCGATGCCCAGTCCGAGCCGAGCCAATCTCGATTCTCCGACTGGGCGTCTTGTTTTTTGGTGATTGAAATCCTGCGATGTCAGACAAGCATTCCGTCGGTGTGGTGAGTCCCCAGCGGGCCCATTTCGCCGAACCCATCCAGCTGGCCAGCGGCGCCACCCTGGCCGCCTACGACCTGGTCTATGAGACCTACGGCCGCCTCAACGCCGACCGTTCCAATGCCGTGCTGGTGTGCCATGCCCTCTCCGGCAGCCATCACGTGGCCGGCCACTACGCCGACAACCCGAAGAACGTGGGCTGGTGGGACAACCTGGTGGGTCCGGGCAAGCCCCTGGATACCGACAAGTTCTTCGTCGTCGGGGTGAACAACCTGGGCGGCTGTTACGGTTCCACCGGCCCCGGCTCCATCAACCCGGCCACGGGCAAGCCCTATGGCGCCGACTTCCCGGTGGTGACGGTGGAGGACTGGGTCGAGTCCCAGGCCCGCCTTGCCGACCGCCTCGGCATCAACCAGTGGGCCGCCATCATCGGCGGCAGCCTGGGCGGCATGCAGGCTCTGCAGTGGAGCCTGGAATACCCGGAGCGGGTGCGCCACGCCCTGGTCATCGCCTCCGCCCCCAAGCTCACCGCCCAGAACATCGCCTTCAACGAGGTGGCCCGCCAGGCAATCCTCACCGACCCGGACTTCCACGGCGGCAACTACTACGAGCACGGCGTGGTGCCGGCCCGGGGCCTGCGCCTGGCGCGCATGGTGGGTCATATCACCTATCTTTCCGACGACCAGATGGGGGAGAAATTCGGCCGCCAGCTGCGGGAAGGGGTGCTCAAGTACAACTACGACGTGGATTTCGAGATCGAGTCCTACCTGCGCTACCAGGGCGACAAGTTCGCCGGCTTCTTCGACGCCAACACCTATCTCATCACCACCAAGGCCCTGGACTACTTCGATCCGGCCCGGGATTTCGGCGGCGACCTGAAGGCGGCCCTGGCCCGGGCCTCGGCCAAGTTCCTGCTGGTCTCCTTCACCACCGACTGGCGTTTCGCGCCGGAGCGCAGCCGGGAGATGGTGTATGCCCTGCTGCACAACAACCGGGAAGTCTCCTACGCCGAGATCGACTGCAACGCCGGCCACGACTCCTTCCTCCTGGACGACGCCCAGTACCACGCGGTGATGGGCGCCTACCTGCACAACATCGCCGTCTGAGAGAGCCGCCATGACCAACAATTCTCTCGACCGTTTCGACTTCGACGTCATCGCCAAGTGGATCGCCCCCGGCGAACGGGTGCTGGACCTGGGCTGCGGCGACGGCAGCCTGCTCAAGTTCCTGGCCCAGGCCCGCAACACCCACGGCTACGGGGTGGATATCGATCCGGCCAACGTCCTGGCCTGCGTGCGCAACGGCGTCAATGTGATCCAGAGCAACCTGGAGCAGGGCCTGGCCGGCTTCGAGGACGGTTTCTTCGACCACGCCATCATGTCCCTCTCCCTGCAGACCGTGCACCGCACCGTGCCCCTGCTGGAAGAACTGCTGCGGGTGGGCCGGGAGGCGGTGGTCTCCTTCCCCAACTTTGGCTACTGGCTGCACCGCCAGGCCATCCTCAACGGCCGCATGCCGGTCTCCAAGGACCTGCCCTACCAGTGGTACGACTCCCCCAACGTGCGCTTCTTCACCATCGCCGACTTCCAGGCCCTGTGTGAGGAAAAGGGCATCGCCATGCGGGAGCTGAAGGCTTTCGACGAAGGCAAGGAAGTGACGGAAGACCCCAACTTCCTCGCCAGCCTGGCCATCTGCCGCCTGGGCCGGGACTGAGCGTGGCCGAGGCCGCGGTCCTTTCCGCCGGCGCCCGTCTGGGCCGGGCCTGGCGCCTGGCCGCCATCCTGGTGCTGGGCTTCGCCTCCGGCCTGCCCCTGGCCCTCACCGGGCAGGCCATGCAGGCCTGGCTGACGGTGGACGGCATCGACCTGGCCACCATCGGCTTCTTCGGCCTGGTGGGCATTCCCTACACCTTCAAGTTCCTCTGGGCGCCCCTCATGGACCGCTTCGAGCCGCCCTTCCTGGGCCGGCGCCGGGGCTGGCTGGTGCTCACCCAACTGGCCCTGGGCGGGCTGCTGTGGCTGATGTCCGGCCTGTCGCCGGCGACGGCGCCCCAACTGTTCGCCCTGGCGGCCCTGGCGGTGGCGTTCCTGGCCGCTTCCCAGGACGTGGTGGTGGACGCCTACCGTACCGACCTGCTGCCCGAGGCCGAGCGGGGTCTCGGCGCCTCGGTGCATGTCTTCGCCTACCGCCTGGCCATGATCCTTTCCGGCGGCATCAGCCTCATCTGGGCCGGCCAGTGGCAGTCCTGGCCCCGGGTGTACGCGGTGATGGCGGCCATCATGGTGGGTTGCGCCGCCTTCTCCCTGCTGGCCGTGCCCCGGGTCAGCAGCGCCAACAAGCCCCTGGCCTCGGACCCGAAAAAGGAACTGCTGGGCTTTGCCGCCATGCTGGCCGGCGTCGTCGCCGGCTATGTCGTGGCTCGCCAGGCCCTGGTGGTGCTGGGCCTCAATCCGGACGATGCCAACAAGTGGGTGCAGCTGTTGTTCGTCCTGGCCGAGATTGCCGCCGCCCTGCCCCTGGCCTGGTGGTGTTCCCGCAAGGCCGGCTTCGAGACCCTCAACCAGTCCCTCGCCAGCTACTTCGCCCAGAGCGGTGCCGGAGCCTTCCTCCTGCTGATTGTGCTGTACAAGCTGGGGGACGCCTTCGCCGGCAGCCTGACCACGCCCTTCCTGATCAAGGGCATGGGCTTCCTGCAGGAGGAGGTGGGCATCGCCAACAAGGTCATCGGCATCTGGCTGACCATCCTGGGGGCCTTCATCGGCGGCCTCATCATGACCCGCCTGGCCCTCTACCGCTCCCTGCTGTTTTTCGGCGTGCTGCAGCTGGTTTCCAACTTCGGCTTCTACCTGCTGGCCCTGCTCGGCAAGGGGGCCTGGGGCGCGGTGATGGTGCCGGCCTTCGACTGGGGCATCGTTTCCCTGCACACCCCGGCCAGCCTGGACTGGCTGCTGCTGACGGTGATCGCCGGGGAGAACATCAGCGGCGGCATGGGCACGGTGGCCTTCGTCGCCCTGCTCATGGGCCTCTGCAACCACCGTTTCTCCGCCACCCACTATGCCCTGCTTTCGGCCTTCGCGGCGGTGGGGCGCATCTACGTCAGTCCCCTCTCCGGGGTGCTTTCCGAATCCATCGGCTGGCCCGCCTTCTTCCTCTTCTCGATCCTGGTGGCCGTACCCGGCGTCTTCATGGTGTGGTGGATGCGGCGGCCCCTGCAGGCCCTGGGAGCCCCGGCCAGCGCCGGCGCCGCCGACGACTGAGGGTCGCCGCCGGATTCAGTCGCCGAGCAGATGCAGCACCACCTCCCGGGAATGGCCCCGGTGGCGGTGTTCGTAGAGATAGAGCCCCTGCCAGGTACCCAGCAGCAGGCGGCCGTCGCTGACGGGGATGCCGAGGGAGGTCTGGGTCAGGGCGGCGCGGATGTGGGCCGGCATGTCGTCCGGCCCTTTCAGGTCATGCTCGAAGGCCGGGTCCCCATCTTGTACCAGCTTGGCGAAGAAGCGCTCCAGATCCCGCTGTACGGAGGGATCGGCGTTTTCCTGGATGAGCAGGGAAGCGGAGGTGTGGCGGCAGAAAACGGTGAGCAGGCCCTGGTGGAGGCCGCTGGCGGCGACGAAGTCGCGGGCTTGTCGGGTGAATTCGTGAAGCCCCCGGCCCCGGGTTGCGATGTGGATGCTTGCCAGGGCTTGGGGCACGGCGCGGGCCTGTCTCAGAGACAGAGATAGACGGCGAAAGCCAGTCCCATCAGGGTCAGAGGCAGGGCCGGCGCCAGGACGAGAGCGGTGTTGATTTCCTTGGCGCTCATGATGATGAAACCTCCTGTATGCAACGACTCCATGCTAGCAGGGGGCTTCATCAACATCAGTGAGCGTTTGTGACAGTGGGGCTTACAGCAGCACCCGCTCGATGCCGCCGCTGTTGGCCTTCTGCACGTACTGGGCCATCCAGTTCTCGCCCAGCAGGGTCTTGGCCATTTCCACCACGATGTAGTCGGCCTGGATGTCGGCATCCGGCTCGTAGCGGGACAGGCCCTGGAGGCAGGAAGGGCAGGAGGTGAGGATCTTCACCTGGTCCTGGACGCCAAAGTCCTGGCGCAGCTTGGTGGCGCCCTTCTCGATCTCCTCCTGCTTGCGGAAGCGCACCTGGGTGGAGATGTCGGGACGGGACAGGGCGAAGGAGCCGGACTCGCCGCAGCAGCGGTCGTTGAGGTCCACGCGCTGGCCCATCAGGTCGTTCACCACCTTGATGCCGGAGTAGGTCTTCATCGGCGTATGGCAGGGCTCGTGGTACATGTACTGGGTGCCCTTCACTCCTTCCAGTTTGACGCCCTTTTCCAGCAGGTACTCGTGGATGTCCAGCAGGCGGCAGCCGGGGAAGATTTTCTCGAATTCGTACTTCTGCAGCTGGTCCATGCAGGTGCCGCAGGAGACGATCACCGTCTTGATGTCCAGGTAGTTGAGGGTGGTGGCCACCCGGTGGAACAGCACCCGGTTGTCGGTGATGATCTTCTGGCCCTTGTCCTCCTCGCCGGCGGCATTCTGCGGGTAGCCGCAGCACAGGTAACCCGGGGGCAGCACGGTGACGGCGCCGGTCTCGTAGAGCATGGCCTGGGTGGCCAGGCCCACCTGGGAGAAGAGGCGCTCGGAGCCGCAGCCGGGGAAGTAGAAGACCGCGTCTGAATCCTCGGTGGCCTTCTGCGGGTCCCGGATCACCGGCACCACGTGGTCGTCCTCGATGTCCAGCAGGGCCCGGGAAGTGCGCTTGGGCAGGTTGCCCGGCATGGGCTTGTTGATGAAATGGATCACCTGGGCTTTCACCGAGGGCCGGCCCAGGGTGGCGGGCGGGTGCTGCACGATGCCCTGGGTCAGGCCGAAGGTCTTGGCCAGCTTGACGCCCAGGCGCTGCAGCTTGTAGCCCCAGCCGATCATCATGGTGCGGGCCAGCTTGATGGTGGCCGGGTCCTTCATGGTGAGGAACCACATGGTGGCGGCCTTGCCCGGGTCCAGCTTCTTCTTGCCCTGCTTGCGCAGGAAGTTGCGCATGGCCACCGAGACGTCGCCGAAGTCGATATCCACCGGGCAGGGCTTGACGCAGCGGTGGCAGACCGTGCAGTGGTCGGCCACGTCGTTGAATTCGTCGAAGTGCTGCAGGGAGATGCCGCGGCGGGTCTGCTCCTCGTAGAGAAAGGCCTCGATCAGCAGGGAGGTGCCGAGAATCTTGTTGCGCGGGGAATAGAGCAGGTTGGCCCGGGGCACGTGGGTGGAGCACACCGGCTTGCACTTGCCGCAGCGCAGGCAGTCCTTGATGGAGTCGGCGATCTTGCCGATCTCGGACTGCTCCATGATCAGGGACTCGGCCCCAAGCAGGGAGAAGGAGGGCGTGTAGGCGTTGTGCAGGTCGCCGCCGGGCATCAGCTTGCCCTTGTTGAAGCGGCCTTCCGGGTCCACCTTCTCCTTGTAGGCGCGGAAGGGGCCGATTTCCTCGTCCGTCAGGAATTCCAGCTTGGTGATGCCGATGCCGTGCTCGCCGGAGATGACGCCGTCCAGGGAGCGGGCCAGGTGCATGATGCGTTCCACCGCCCTGTTGGCGGTCTGCAGCATCTCGTAGTGGTCCGAATTCACCGGGATGTTGGTGTGCACGTTGCCGTCGCCGGCATGCATGTGCAGGGCCACGAAGACGCGGCCGCGCAGCACTTCCTTCTGCACGGCGGCCATCTTCTCGGAGAGGGGCCGGTAGGTGGCGCCGTTGAAGATGTTGTCCAGGGGCTCCTTCAGCTCCTTCTTCCAGGAGGCGCGCACGGAGTAGTCCTGCAGGCGGTGGAAGAGGGTCGGGTTGGCCGCCCGGTTGGTCAGCTCGCCGGCCACCACGCCGAATTCGGCGAAGCGCTGCTCGGCCTCGGCCAGGGGCAGGTCCAGGTTGTCCAGCAGCCACTGCCAGCGGGCGCGCACGTCGCTGATGTGCTCCAGGGCTCGCTCGCGGCGGTCCTCGATGAGCACGTCCTTGTCCAGCTTGGTGTCGGCGCTGTTGACCGGCAGATCGCCCTTGAAGAATTCGGTCAGGGCATCGCACAGGTCCAGCTTGTTCTGCAGGGACAGTTCGATATTGATGCGCTCGATGCCGTCGCAGTAGTCGCCCATGCGCGGCAGGGGGATCACCACGTCCTCGTTCACCTTGAAGGCGTTGGTGTGCTTGGAGATGGCGGCGGTGCGGGAGCGGTCCAGCCAGAATTTCTTGCGGGTTTCCGGGGTGATGGCGATGAAGCCTTCGGCCCCGCGCACATTGGTCATCTTGACCACGTCGGAGGCGGCCTGCATCACCGCATTTTCGTCGTGGCCGACGATGTCGCCGATCAGCACCATCTTCGGCCGGCCGTGGCGCTTGGCCTTGGTGGCGTAGCCGACGGCCTTCACATAGCGTTCGTCCAGATGCTCCAGGCCGGCCAGCTGCACGCCGGCCTTGTGGCCTTCGCCACCCGGCTTGAAGTAGTCGGTGATCTCGACAATGGAGGGCACGGCCTCCCGCACCTGGCCGAAGAATTCCAGGCAGACGGTGCGGGTGACCGGGGGCATCTTATGCAGCACCCAGCGGGCGGCGACGATGATGCCGTCGGTGCCTTCCTTCTGTACTCCGGGCACGCCGCCGAGGAACTTGTCGGTGACGTCCTTGCCCAGGCCGGTCTTGCGGCAGGCTGCGCCGGGCAGGGTCAGCACTTCTTCGGAGAGCAGCTTGTAGCTCCTGGCGTCGAAGCGCTTGAGGCGGAATTCCACCTTCTCCTGCTCGTGGATCTTGCCGAAGTTGTGGTTGAGGCGCTCCACCTCCAACCAGTTGCCGTCCGGCGTCACCATCTTCCACCAGGCCAGGTTGTCCAGGGCGGTGCCCCACAGCACGGCCTTCTTGCCGCCGGCGTTCATGGCGATGTTGCCGCCGATGCAGGAGGCGCTGGCAGAGGTGGGGTCCACGGCGAAGACGCGGCCGGCGGCCGAGGCGGCTTCGGAGACCCGGTCGGTAACCACGCCGACGCTGGTGCGGATGGTGGCGTAGGGCTTGTCGTGGCCGGGCAGGATGATCTCTTCCACCGGGCCGATGTCGATCAGCTTCTCGGTGTTGATGACCACGGACAGGGGCGACAGGGGCACGGCGCCGCCGGTGTAGCCGGTGCCGCCCCCCCGGGGAATGATGGTCAGGCCCAGCTCGATGCAGCCGCGCACCAGGGGACCGATTTCCTCTTCCGTATCCGGGTAGAGGACCACGAAGGGGTATTCAACACGCCAGTCGGTGGCGTCCGTCACATGGGAGACCCGGGCCAGGCCGTCGAAGGCCACGTTGTCCTTGCGGGTGTGGCGGGTCAGGGTCTTCAGCACCTTCCGGCGCAGCATGAGGGTGTCGATGAAGCGCTGTTCGAAGCGGTCCACCGCCTTGTGGGCGGCTTCCACCAGCTGGGCCACCTTGCGGCTGCGTTCCGGGTCCTCGCCGGCGGATTCGCTGCGGCGCTTTTCCACTTCCGCCAGGCGGTGGCGCAGGGCCTGCACCAGGGCCTCGCGGCGGCTGGGGGTGGCCAGCAGGTCGTCTTCCAGGTAGGGGTTGCGCTGCACCACCCAGATGTCGCCCAGCACCTCGTACAGCATGCGGGCGGAGCGGCCGGTAACGCGCTCGGCGCGGAGTTCGTCCAGCACCCGCCACATGTCCTCGCCCAGCAGGCGGATGACGATCTCCCGGTCGGAGAAGGAGGTGTAGTTGTAGGGGATTTCGCGCAGACGTGCAGTCATCGGACGGGGGCGGCCAGGGCCGTGTCTTTCAAAAGGTGAATTTTAACGTATTGCGGTGCATCAGGCAGAACCGTGTCCTGCCCGGACCGCCCTTCATGACGCCAGCAGTGCAAGTCCCTGGGCCACGACCCAGTAGCGGGCCAGCTTGCCGGCGGCTATGAACAGGGTGCAGGGCAGCCAGGGTAGCCGCAGCCAGCCGGCCGCCACACAGAGGGCGTCACCGACAAGGGGAGCCCAGGCCAGCAACAGGCTGGGGCTGCCAAAGCGGCGCACCTGGGCCAGGTGCGGCAAGCGGTGCAGGCTTTGCTCCGGCAGCAGGCGTCCGGCTCCATAAGACGTCAATCCGCCCAAAGTGTTCCCCAGGGTGGCCCAGAAAAGTGCGGCGGGCACTTCTGCCGGGTGGGCCAGGAGAAAGGCGGCAAGGGCGGCCTCCGAGCCGCCGGGCAGCAGGGTGGCGGCAAGAAAGCTGGCGATGAAAAGGCCGCCCAGGCCGGCGGCAGGATCGGCAAACCAGTCAGGCATCAGAAGGGGGGGGAAGAATGACCGCGCACCGATGTGGTGCTCAGCGCCCATTATCCCCCAGGGTGGATGGATTCCCGTCGTCCTGAGCGGGATTTATGTCTGCGAAGCGGGGTGGGCTATCACCATATTCCATTTATTTAACGCCCCATAGACAAAAAAAATACCCCCGGTATGCCGCATGGATAAACGGTCTTTACGTTTAATAAGACTTTGGTGATATGCAAAATGCATTGCTATCGTCATTCAGTGTTTGTATAACGCCATTGACGTGAACGTTAACCCGTTGTGTTCCTTACGTGAGTGAACCGGCTTGCCCATGTCCCTTTCCTGTACCGATTCCTCCTGCGGCAGTTCCTGTGAGGAGCGCCCTCTCCGGCTGGCGTTGCGTCCCATCGAGGCGGGGGACCGGGAGTTGCTGTTCCGCATCTATGCCTCCACCCGGGAAGCGGAGCGGCAGCTGCTCGACTGGGCCCCGGTCCAGTGGGAGGCATTCCTGCGGCAGCAGTTCGGTTTTCAGCACGACCAGTACATGGTGGCCTACCAGAACCCCTCCTTTGATCTGGTGCTGCTGGAGGACGAGCCGGTCGGACGCCTGTATGTGGATCGCCGCGACGACGAGATCCGTGTCATCGATATCGCCCTACTGGAGGAATTCCGATGTCGGGGCATCGGTGGCCGGCTGCTGCGGACCCTGATAGCAGAGGCGGAGACAGGTGGCCGCTTCCTCGGGCTGCATGTGGAAAAAAACAATCCCGTCCTGGACTTCTACCGCCGTCTCGGCTTCCAGGAGGTGGTGGACCGGGGGGTCTATCTCTACATGACCAGGCTGCCTCAGCACCAGGGGGGGGCATCGTGAGTACCCCCCTGCTCGGCTTGGCCGACTACCAGGCGCTCCAGGGAGCGACGCTGGCCTTTTCCCCGGCGGATGGCGGCGAGCCCCTGTGGCTGCAGCTGGTGTCCGTGGCAGCGCTCCGCTCGCCGACGATTGAAGGCTTTGTCCTGATGTTCTCGGGAGCGCCGGACCGGGTCCTGCCCCAGGGTACCCATCTGCTGGCCCATCCGTCCCAGGGCAACGTCCCCATTTTTCTCGGTCCCGTGATGGGCGGCGGGGCCGGGGAGGTTCGCTATCAGGCGGTCTTTTCCCGCCTGAGAACATCCGCCTGAGGAGAAACGATCGTGGAAGGCTATCTAGGAGAAATTCGCATGTTTGCCGGGGACTATGCCCCGCAAGGATGGGCCCTATGCAATGGGGCCACACTTCCGATATCCGGGAATGAAGCGTTGTTCTCCCTGTTGGGGACGACCTACGGCGGTAACGGCAGCAACAACTTTGCCTTGCCCGACCTGCGCGGCCGGGCACCCATGAGCACGGGTACCGGCGTGATTGCCGGCACGGGGCAGAGCCTGACGCCCAGAGCCCTGGGCAACTCGGTAGGGAGTGAGATGGTGGCCCTGAACCAGAACAACCTGCCGGCCCATACCCATCCCATGCCCGCCGGCGGCCCCGGGACCACCAACGCCCCGGCCGGCAAGCTGCCGGGAACCGCTGCCAGCAACCTCTACAGCCAGACGACGACTGCCGCCGCCAACATGAACCCGGCGATGGTCAGTCCCGCCGGCGGCGGCGGTCTGCCCCACAACAACATGATGCCCACCACCTGCATCAATTTCATCATCGCCCTCAGCGGCATCTACCCGACTGCGGGATAAGGAGACAACACCATGGATCCATTTCTCGGAGAAATCCGCCCCTTCGCCTTCGGCGTCATACCCCAGGGCTGGCATCTGTGCGACGGCACGGTCATGCAGATTCGGCAGAACAACGCCCTGTTTGCCCTGATCGGTGTTGCCTACGGCGGGGATGGCGTCAATACCTTCAATTTGCCGGACCTGCGTGGTCGCGTGCCCCTTTGCCAGGGCGTTGTGCCCAACGTGGGCACGTTTGTGGCTGGCAATGCGGGTGGCCTGGAAGCTGTAGCGCTGACCACCGCCCAGGTGCCGCCCCATAGCCACAGCGTCAGCTGCAGCACGGCGACTGCCACCACCAACAATCCGGCAGGAGCCCTCCCCGCCCTGGCGGCAGAGAACACCAATATCTATGCAGATGCCCCTGTTCCGGCTGCCTATATGGCTGCCGGCGTCATTGCAACGGCGGGCCAGAGCCTGGCGCACAACAACATGCAGCCGACCCTGGCTGTCAATTTCTGCATTGCCACCCAGGGCCTTTGGCCCACCAGAAGTTGAACATCCAAGGAGAACACCATGGCTGATCCGTACTACGGCGAAATCCGCGCCTTCGCCTTCAACTATCCTCCAGTGGACTGGGCCTTCTGCGATGGAACAGGCGTCAATGCCGTGCAGGCCCAGGTCCTTTTCTCCGTCATCGGCAACCTCTACGGCGGCAACACCACGGTATTCAACCTGCCGAAGCTGCAGGGGCGGACCGTGATGGGCAGCGGTGCGGGACCGGGCCTGACGCCCCGCAGCGTACCCCAGGCCGTCGGCACCTACAGCGAGACACTCACCGTCGCTCAGGTGCCGGACCACACGCACTCGGTCGTGGCGGAGGGCGCCAATGCCAGCGCCCTTGCTCCCGCCGGCGCCTATCTGGCCAAGGGGGTCAAGGGTACGCCACCCCGGGTGACTGCCGTGAATACCTATGCCGGTTCTGCGCCCAATGCGGTGATGGTTTCCGCCCTGGCGCCGGTCGGTAGCAGCGGTCCCCACAGCAACCTGCAACCCTATTTGACGCTGAACTTCTGCATTTGCGTCAACGGTGCCGACTACCCCCTCCGTCCCTGATGTCATCAACTGGCAGAGCCATCCATGTATGGCTCTGCCCTTTCTGTACCCCGTTGCGATTACTGAAGCACTCTGGATATGCGTATGAAACCGAATTGCCTGAATCCCCTGTTTTCTTCCCTTGTTGCGGGACTCAGACTTTTCCGTGGGCTGTTGCTCCTGTTGCTGGCCCTGGCACTGCCTGCCTACGGCACGATCAATGGCGGTACCATCGATTTCGGGGCGGCAAACACCCACTCGACCTACTCCGATGTGAGTTCCGATTACAACGGCCTAAGGTTTACCGGTCAATGGCTGTATTACATCTACGATGACTTGAACACGGTGGCGACCAACCGCAGTGGGGATGCCATCACTTCGACCTCCACCGGCGGCGATGCCATCATCAAGTCGGCCAATGGTACCGATCGCTTCAACATTACCTCCGTCAAGATATTGGCCTATGGCGTGGGAATGACCAGTTTCACCTTTACCGGTTATCGCAACAGTGTCGCTGGGCCGACGGAAACGGTGAATGTCACTCCGGGCAACACCTTCGTGCTCCATAACCTGAGCAACATGACCAATGTGGACGAGGTGAGGGTCACCAACAACTCGGCTACCGAACCGTTCAATTTCGCCTTCGACGACCTGACGGTTGCTGCCTATTCGGCTCCCCTGAGCCTGTCGCCCGCTTCCCTGACCAATCCCACGGTCGGCAGCACCTACAGCCAGACCATCAGCGCCAGCGGCGGCAACGGTACGTACAGTTACGCGGTCACTACCGGCAGTCTGCCGGCCGGCCTCAGCCTTAACGCCAGCACCGGGGCACTCACCGGTACGCCGACGGCGGGCGGTGCATTCAACTTCACCATCACGGCCACCGACACGGCCAGCGCTACCGGCAGCAAGGCCTATTCGGTGACGGTGGCAGCACCCACCATCAGCTTCTCTCCCACCACCCTGACGGCCGGTACCGTCGGCAGCGCCTACAGCCAGAGCATCAGCGGCAGCGGCGGCACGGCCCCTTACGGCAGCTACATCGTCAAGACCGGAGCCCTGCCTGCCGGGCTGTCCCTGAGTTCCGGCGGGGTCGTCTCGGGCACGCCGACGGCGGGCGGCACCTTTACCTTCACTGTGCAGGGGACGGACAGCAGTACCGGCAGCGGTCCCTACTCCGCCACCAGCAGCACCATTTCCCTGACCATCGGCGCTCCCACCCTCTCGTTTACGCCGACCTCCCTGACCGGCGGCACCGTGGGGGTGGCCTACAGCCAGTCGCTCAGCGGCAGCGGCGGTACTGCGCCCTATGGCAGCTTCACCCTGGCCAGCGGCAGCCTGCCGCCCGGCCTGAGCCTGGGCTCGGGCGGCACCGTCAGCGGCACGCCGACGGCAGCCGGCACCTACACCTTCACGGTCAGCGCCCAGGACTCCAGTACCGGCAGCGGGCCCTACAGCGGCACCAGCAGTACCATTTCCCTGACCATCGGTGCGCCTACCCTGTCCCTGTCGCCCGCGGCCGGGGCCCTGACGGCTGCCTCCCGGGGCAGTGCCTACAGCCAGACCTTCAGCACCAGCGGCGGCACCTCGCCCTACACCTACAGCATCACTGCCGGCAGCCTGCCCGCGGGCCTGACCCTGAGCAGCGGGGGCGTGCTCTCGGGCACCCCGACGGTGGAGGGCAACTTTTCCTTCACCGTCACCGCCACGGACAGCAGCGGCGGCACCCAGTACTCCACCAGCCAGGCCTATACCCTGACGGTCAATCCGCCCCTGCCGGTGGCCAATGCGGTGAGCGCCACGGTGGCCTACAACAGCAGCAACAACGCCATCACCCTCAACATCACCGGCGGCGCCGCCACCAGCGTGACGGTGGCCAGTGCCGCCAGCCACGGCACGGCCACGGCCAGCGGCACCAGCATCACCTATACCCCCACCGCCGGCTATTCGGGCAGCGACAGCTTCACCTATACGGCCACCAACGCCAGCGGCACCTCGGCACCGGCGACGGTGAGCATCACCGTCAACCCCCAGGCGCCGGTGGCCAATGCGGTGAGCGCCACGGTGGCCTACAACAGCAGCAACAACGCCATCACCCTCAACATCACCGGCGGCGCCGCCACCAGCGTGGCGGTGGCCAGTGCCGCCAGCCACGGCACGGCCACGGCCAGCGGTACCAGCATCACCTACACCCCCACCCCTGGCTATGTGGGTTCGGACAGCTTCACCTATACGGCCACCAATGCGACCGGCACCTCGGCCGCGGCAACGGTGACCATTACCGTCAATCCCCTGGCGCCGGTGGCCAATGCGGTGAGCGCCACGGTGGCCTACAACAGCAGCAACAACGCCATCACCCTCAACATCACCGGCGGTGTCGCCACCAGCGTGGCGGTGGCCAGCGGGGCCAGCCACGGCACGGCCACGGCCAGCGGCACCAGCATCACCTACTCCCCCACCGCCGGCTATTCGGGCAGCGACAGCTTCACCTATACGGCCACCAATGCGACCGGCACTTCGGCAGCGGCGACGGTGAGCATCACCGTCAATCCCCAGGCGCCGGTGGCCAATGCGGTATCCCTTACCGTTTCCTACAACAGCGCGGCCAATCCGGTGACCCTCAACATCACCGGCGGTGCGGCGACCAGTGTGGCCGTGGCCGGTGCCGCCAGTCACGGCGTAGCCACGGCCAGCGGCACCAGCATCACCTATACGCCGACCAGCGGCTATTCGGGCAGCGACAGCTTCACCTATACGGCCACCAACGCCGGCGGCACCTCGGCGGCGGCGACGGTGAGCATCACCGTCAATCCCCAGGCACCGGTGGCCAATGCGGTATCGGTGACGGTGGCCTTCAACAGCAGCAACAACGCCATTCCCCTCAGCATCAGCGGCGGCGCCGCCACCAGCGTGGCGGTGGCCAGCGGGGCCAGCCATGGCACGGCCACGGCCAGCGGCACCAGCATCACCTATACGCCGACGGTGGGCTATACCGGCAGCGACAGCTTCACTTACACCGCCACCAACGCCACCGGTACTTCGGCGGCTGCCACCGTTACCATCACCGTTTCTGCCGCGGCACCGGTAGCCAATGCGGTGAGCGCCACGGTGGCCTTCAACAGCGGCGCCAATCCCATCGCCCTCAACATTACCGGCGGCGTCGCCACCAGCGTTTCCGTGGCAACGGCGGCAGCCCACGGCACGGCCACGGCCAGCGGCACCAGCATTACCTACACGCCCCATACCGGTTATTCGGGCAGCGACAGCTTCACCTACCGGGCCACCAATGCCACCGGCACTTCGGCACCGGCGACGGTGACCATCACCGTCAATCCTGCCGCTCCCGTGGCCGGGGCGGTGACGGTGACGGTGCCCATCAACAGCAGCAACAATCCCATTCCCCTCAATGTTTCGGGCGGCGCGGCCACCACGGTGACGGTGGTGACGGCCCCCGGCCACGGCACGGCCACGGCCAGCGGCGCCAGCATCACCTATACGCCGACGGCAGGCTATTCGGGCAGCGACAGCTTCACCTATACCGCCACCAACGCCACCGGCACTTCGGCTCCGGCGACGGTGACCATCAGCGTCATGACCCGGCCCGATCCGAGCAAGGACGCCAATGTGGTCGGCATCATCGGGGCCCAGGCGGAAGTGGCCAAGCGCTTCTCCCTGACCCAGATCAGCAATTTCCAGTCCCGCCTGGAAAACCTCCATGTGCGCCTGCGTCCGGAGCGTCCCCGGGGCTTCGACAGTCCCAATGCCCGGCGTCCGTCGGTGATGCCCGCCCTGGCTGTCGTGGGCAATAACAGCGGGTCGTCTGCAGGAAATATCGATCAGAACGGCGGTTTCGGCCTCGCAACAGGAACGGCGGTCACCAACCTCGGTAGTCGTGATGCGGCTACCGGCACCGGTGGTGTTGTGACGGCAGGTCCGGCTCCCGGCCAGGAGAGCGGCTTCAATCCCTTCGCCGCCTTGAGCACCCTGGGCCAGATGGCCAACAGCCACGGCCTGCCGACCCTGAACATTTCCAGCAAGGCCAGCAACTTCCAGGACACCGGCTTCGATGTGTGGAGTGCGGGCAATGTCTCCTTCGGCCGCCTGGACGATGCGGATGCCAAGTTCACCACTTCCGGCATTTCCTTCGGCACCGACAGCCGCTTCGGCGACAACCTGATCCTGGGCCTGGGCGTCGGCTTCGGCCATGAGCGGCAGAAGATCGGCAACGACGGCACCCGCAACGTGGGCGACGATTACTCGGTGATCGTCTATGGCAGCTACCAGCCCGTGCCCGGCACCTTCATCGACGGCCTCATCGGCATGGGACGGCTGGACCTGGAGTCGCGCCGCTACTCCGCTGCCGCCGGCGCCTTCGCCACCAGCCAGCGCACCGGCAAGCAGTGGTTCGCCTCCCTCAGCGCCGCCTACGAGTTCCAGCAGGATGCCCACATCCTGTCGCCCTACGGCCGCATCGACATCGCCTCCACCCGGCTCGATGCCGCGGTGGAAAGCGGCGCCGGCATCTACAACCTGGCCTACTTCTCCCAGAAGGCTCCGGTGACCAAGCTGTCCTTCGGCCTGCGGGGCGAGACCAGCGTCGAGCTGGAGACCACCCTGGCCCGGCCCTATTTCCGGGTCGAGTACCAGCACGACTTCGAGAATCCGGAAGGGGCGCGCATGGCCTATGCGGACGACCTGTCCGGCCCCTCCTACCAGATCGCGGCGACCACCCTGAAGCGGGACACCATGGTTTTCGGCCTGGGCAGCGACTTCGTCTTCAAGAGCGCCTGGACCCTGGGACTGCGCTACCAGTACAGCAACAATTCCGGGGCCATGACCATGCATACCCTGGGGCTGCAGATACACAAATCCTTCTGACCCTGCGGGGCCGGGTGCAGCCTGCCCGGCCCCTGCCTGCCGGCCCCCGTCCCGGCGGGGGCTTTCGCCTTCCCTTCATGGACTTGCCCCCACCCGGGGGGTACACTGCCGTGCTTTACGCCCTCGGCATCCGACCTTCCCCATGCAGCACGACTATCTGACCAAAATCCTCAACGCCCGGGTCTATGAGGCCGCCGTTGAGACTCCCCTGGAACTGGCGCCCAATCTCTCCCACCGGCTCGGCAACCGCTTCTATTTCAAGCGCGAGGACATGCAGCCGGTGTTCTCCTTCAAGCTGCGCGGCGCCTACAACAAGATTGCCCACCTCACCCCGGCCCAGCTGCAGCGCGGCGTCATCTGCGCCTCCGCCGGCAACCACGCCCAGGGCGTGGCCCTTTCCGCCGCCAAGATCGGCTGCCGGGCGGTCATCGTCATGCCCACCACCACGCCCCAGATCAAGGTCCAGGCCGTGGCTTCCCGGGGCGGCGAGGTGGTGCTGGCCGGCGAGTCCTACGACGAGGCCTATGCCCATGCGGTGGAGCTGGAGAAGGCCGAGAAGCTGACTTTCGTGCACCCCTTCGACGACCCCTATGTCATCGCCGGCCAGGGCACCATCGGCATGGAAATCCTGCGCCAGCACGGCAAGCCGATCCACGCCGTGTTCGTGGCCATCGGCGGCGGCGGCCTGGCGGCCGGCGTGGCCGCCTACATCAAGGCGGTGCGGCCGGAGATCAAGGTCATCGGCGTGGAAACCTTCGACGCCGACGCCATGAAGCAGTCCATCGCCGCCGGCAAGCGGGTGCGCCTGGACAACGTGGGCCTCTTCGCCGACGGCACGGCGGTGAAGTTCGTCGGCGAGGAAACCTTCCGGGTCTGCCGCGAATACCTGGACGACATCATTCTGGTGGATACGGACGCCATCTGCGCCGCCATCAAGGACGTCTTCGAGGACACCCGCTCCATCCTGGAGCCTTCCGGGGCCCTGGCCATCGCCGGCGCCAAGGAATACGCCAAGCAGCACAAGCTGAAGGACAAGTCCCTGGTGGCCGTGGCCTCCGGCGCCAATACCAATTTCGACCGCCTGCGCTTCGTCGCCGAGCGGGCCGAGGTGGGCGAGCAGCGGGAAGCGGTGCTGGCCGTGACCCTGCCGGAGAAGCCCGGTGCCTACAAGCGCTTCGTCTCCCTCATCGGCAGCCGCAACATCACCGAATTCAACTACCGCTTCCACGAGGCGCGGGAAGCCCACGTCTTCGTCGGCGTGCAGGTGGCCAACCGGGCCGAATCCACCAAGCTGGTGGAGAGCCTGAAAAAGCACGGCTACGCCACCCTGGACCTGACCGACGACGAAATGGGCAAGCTGCACGTGCGCCACATGGTCGGCGGCCATGCGCCCCAGGTGGAGAACGAGCTGCTGTACCGCTTCGAGTTCCCGGAACGGCCCGGCGCCCTGATGAACTTCCTCAACCGCATGAGTTCCGGCTGGAACATCAGCCTCTTCCACTACCGCAACCACGGCGCCGACTACGGCCGGGTGCTGGTGGGCATGCAGGTGCCGCCGGCGGAGATGGGCGAGTTCCAGACCTTCCTCCAGGAGCTGGGCTACCACCACTGGGACGAGACTGCCAACCCGGCCTACAAGCTCTTCCTCGGCTGAGGTCGCCGGGGCGGCGGCGCCGGAGGGGCGCCCCGTCCCCGCCTGTGCCATACTGAAAACCCGTCGACGCCCTCCGGATTTCCCTCCGCCCGTCCCCCGCCATGTTCTCCCGCCCCGGTACCGTCCTCGCCCGCTACCTGGCCCTGGCCTACGTCCTGCTGGTGATCTACGCCAGCCTGCACCCCTTCGCCGGCTGGCGCGACCTGGGCCTGTCCCCCTTCGCCTTCCTCGAGGCCGGCTGGCCCCGCTACTGGACAGCCTTCGACCTGGTGGTGAACGTGGGGGTGTACCTGCCCCTCGGCTTCCTCCTCGCCCTGGCCCTGCCCATGCCGGTCCTGCCGCGCCTGCTGCCCAGCCTGCTGGCGGTGCTGCTAGGCAGCGGCCTTTCCTTTGGCCTGGAGTCGGTGCAGACCTGGTTGCCCAGCCGGGTCCCCTCCAACCTGGACCTGGCCTGCAATGCCCTGGGGGCCCTGCTCGGCGCCCTGGCCGCCTTCTTTCACGGCGAGCGCCTGTTCCTGCGCCTGACCCACTGGCACGGCCGCCTGGTGGCGGACCTGCCCCATGCCGAACTGGGGGCGGTGCTGCTGGGCCTGTGGCTGGTGACCCAGCTGTCGCCGGAAACCCTGCTCTTCGGCAGCGGCGACCTGCGCAGCCTGCTGGGCCTGCCCCTGGCCGTGCCTTTCGATCCGCCCGTGTTCCAGCTGGTGGAGGCCCTCATCGTCGGCGCCTCGGTGGTGGCCCTGGGCCTCTTCGCCCGCACCCTGCTGGCGCCCCGCTGGCCGGCCTGGGTCGGCCCGCCCCTGCTGATCCTGGCGGCCCTGGGGGTGAAGTCCCTGGCCCTGGCGGTGCTGGTCAGTCCCGGCGACGCCTTCATCTGGTGGAGCGAGGGGGCGCGCCTGGGCCTGTTGTGGGGCGGTATCGTGCTGGCGGTGCTGGCCTGGCTGCCGCCCAACTGGCGCATCGTCCTCGCCGGCCTGGCCCTGATGGCGGCCACGGTGCTGGTGAACCTGGCGCCGGAGAATCCCTATTCCGCCGCCGCCCTGGCCGCCTGGCGCCAGGGGCACTTTTTCAATTTCAACGGTCTTACCCGTCTGACGGCCGCCCTGTGGCCCTTTGTCGCCCTGCCCTACCTGATGCTGCTGGGGCGGCGGCTATAATCCGATCCCGACGTTTTTCCCTACCGGACTGCCCCATGAGCTACTACCAACACCACGCCTTCATCTGCTGCAACCAGCGCCCCGACGGCGAAACCTGCTGCAACGCCCTGGGGGCCAGCGAGCTGATGGCCTACGCCAAGGACAAGGTGGCCGCCGCCAAGCGCAACGGCCCCGGCCAGGTGCGCATCAACAAGGCCGGCTGCCTGGGCCGCTGCGACAACGGCCCGGTGATGGTGATCTACCCGGAAGAGACCTGGTACACCTTCCTCGACAGGTCCGACATCGACGAGATCGTGGAGGAACACCTGCTCCACGGCCGCATCGTCGAGCGCCTGAAGATCTGACCATGCGCGTCGAACCCGAACTGCTGCTGCTCGACGGTCCTGCCGGCAAGATCGAGGTGATCCTGGAGAACCCGGGGGCGCCCAAGGGCATCGCCCTCATCGGCCATCCCCATCCCCTCTTCGGCGGCGCCAACACCAACAAGGTGGCCCAGACCCTGGCCCGCACCCTGGTGCAGCTGGGCTATGCCGCCCTGCGCCCCAACTTCCGCGGTGTCGGCCAGAGCGAAGGCAGCCATGACGAGGGCCAGGGCGAGAGCGATGACATGCTGGCGGTGCTGGACTATGCGAAGGAGCGCTTCGGCCACCTGCCCGTGGTGCTGGCCGGCTTCTCCTTCGGTGCCTACGTCCAGGCCAAGGTGGCCGCCCGCCTGGCCGAAGCCGGCCACCCGGCCCAGCGCCTGGTGCTGGTGGGCACCGCCTCCGGCCACGTCGAAGGCGCGCGCCAGTACAACACCAGCGCCGTGGCACCGGACACCATCGTCATCCACGGCTCCAAGGACGAAACGGTGCCTTTGGAAAACGTGCTGGCCTGGGCCGAGCCCATGGACCTGCCGGTGGTGGTGGTGGCGGGGGCGGACCATTTCTTCCACCGCCGCCTGCACGTCTTGAAAGACATCATCACCCGCGCCTGGAAACACTGACCAACCGATGCCGTGGCAGCCAGCAAGGACGGGCATCTCCGCCTTGCCTGGCCGGAGAACGGCATCCCTCCTGCCTTCCCGGGCAGGGCTCAAACAGAAATGGATAGGGCTCCTGTGCAACCTCTGATCGTCGAATCCCTGGTCAAGCGCTACGGCGATTTCACCGCCGTGGACGGCGTCTCCTTTGCCGTCGAGCCGGGCACCTGCTTCGGCCTGCTCGGGCCCAACGGCGCCGGCAAGACCACCACCCTGCGCTGCTGTCTCGGCCTCACGGCCCCGGAGTCCGGCGCGGTGCGGCTGAACGGCCTGCCCGTGCCGCAGGCGGCCAGGGAAGCCCGTCTGCGGACCGGTGTGGTGCCCCAGTTCGACAACCTGGACCCGGATTTCACGGTGGCCGAGAACCTGCTGGTGTACGGCCGCTACTTCGGCCTCAGCGACGCCACGGTGCTGGCCCGTATTCCCGAGCTGCTGGAATTCGCCGGCCTCGGCGGCAAGGAAAAGTCGCCCCTGAAGAGCCTCTCCGGCGGCATGAAGCGGCGCCTGACCCTGGCCCGGGCGTTGGTCAACGACCCGGACATCGTCTTCCTCGACGAGCCCACCACCGGCCTCGATCCCCAGGCCCGGCACCTCATCTGGGAGCGCCTCAAGGCCCTCACCGCCCGGGGCAAGACCCTTATCCTCACCACCCACTTCATGGACGAGGCGGAGCGCCTCTGCCACCAGCTGGCGGTGCTCGACCACGGCCGCCTGATTACCCAGGGCAGCCCCCGGGAGCTGATCGCCAGCCACATCGAGCCCCAGGTGGTGGAGGTTTACGGCGAAAACGCCCCGGCCTGGGCCGAAGGCCACGGCCATCTGGCGGACCGCTGCGAAATCTCCGGCGAGACGGCCTTCTTCTACTGCCGCGAGCCGGCATCCCTGCTGGAGGCCCTGACCGCCGCCCCGGGCCTGCACTACGTGCACCGGGCGGCCAATCTGGAAGACGTCTTCATCAAGCTCACCGGCCGCGAACTGCGGGACTGAGGGCCGCCTCCGGCCCCGGGAATTCCCGGGGGCTATGCAAAGCCGGGCTTCACGCTACAATCTCCCCACCCATGACCCGGGCATCGACCCGGGCGCCGGCAGCGGCCCAGGGCCAGCCCGCTGCCTGTCGTTCCCCATAAGGCCCGACCACCACCGCACGACCTCCCATATTCCGACTGGCAGGGGCCCTCACGCCCACCGCCGGCGCCATCCTAGGAGGAGTGCCATGCACGACGACAACCAGGGCCTGGTGGAGGCCTTCATCCCCTTCATGCGCAGCGTCGCCCAGTGCGAAAAGCAGCTGGAGAACCTCAATTTCACCTGGGGCATGATCGAGGCCACGGCCAAGATGAACTGCCCGGCCGAGGCCAAGACCATCCTGCCGACCATGGGCGCCACCCGGGAAGGATTCGGCCGCCTGGAGCGGCAGCTGATCGAGAACCTGGTGCAGGAGAACATCCGCAAGGTGGTGCTGGAGATCGGCTCCAAGGCCCAGGTGGCGGTGGACATCCTGATCCGCAACCTCTACGAGCGCACTGCCGACGTGGGTTTCCTGGCCACGGACGAGGACATCCGCGACTTCATCCGCCAGCGCAAGGAGGCGCCGGACCAGGAGACCCTGGAAGGGGAGAAGGCCCGCATCCTGCGCCGCCTGCAGGAGTACCGGGACAAATACACGGTGTACGACGAAATCCTGGTGCTGGACCTCAATGGCCGGGTCATCGCCCACCTGGACGGCGCCAGCCCCGTGCTCTTCTCCCAGGACCCCCTGCTGCAGCAGACCCTGCACACCGACGGCTATGTGGAGACCTTCCGCGCCAGCGACCTGCGCCCCGGTCTGGAGCGGGCCCTCATCTACTCCCAGCGCATCGACGACGGCGACAGCGGCGAGCCCCTGGGGGTGCTGTGCCTGTGCTTCCGCTTTGCCGACGAGACGGAGAGCATCTTCCGCAACCTGCGTCGCCGGGAGGACCGTTCGGTGATGCTGCTGCTGGACGCCCAGGGCACGGTGATCGCCTCCAGCGATGCCGACCACGTGCCCCTGGGCCGCCGCCTGGAGCAGGTGCGGGATGCGGATTACCGCATCGTAGATTGGGGCGGCCGCGAATACCTGGCCAGGACCTGCCCCACCCGGGGCTACCAGGGCTACGTCGGGCCCGGCTGGGTGGGCCATGTCATGGTGCCGGTCAGCTCCGCCTTCCGAGCCGGCCTGGGCCAGGCCGCCGAGAGCCTGCCGGCGGAGGTGCTGGAGGGCGTGCTGGCCCACGCCGACACCTTCTGCCCGGCCCTGGCCGACATCGCCCGGGGAGCCGAGGGCATCAACCTCTCCCTGCGCCGGGTGGTGTGGAACGGCCAGATCATGGCCGCCGACAAGCGGGGCGACCTGCTCAAGCTCAAATCCGTGCTGCAGCAGATTTCCGAGACCGGCGACCGCACCAGCGACCTCTTCGCCCGCTCCATCGCCGACCTCTACCAGACCGCCATCTCCTCCAGCCTGCAGGACGTGCAGTTCATCTCCCGCCTGATGATCGACATCATGGACCGCAACCTCTACGAGCGGGCCAACGACTGCCGCTGGTGGGCCCTCACCTCGGCCCTGCGCCGCAGCATGGCCGCCGGCCGTCCCGGCGAGGCGGAGGCCCAGGCCATGGCCGGCATCCTGGAATACATCAACAGCCTGTACACCGTCTATTCCCGGCTCTTCGTGTACGACCTTTCCGGCACCATCGTCGCCGCTTCCAACCTGCACGGCGACAGCCTCAACCTGGTGGGCAAGAAGGTGGATGCGGGCTGGGTCCAGTCCGTCTTCTACCTGCCCAGCACCCAGCATTACTGCGTCTCCCCCTTCGAGAAGAGCTGGCTCTACGGCGGCCGCCCCACCTACGTCTACAACGCCGCCATCCGCCATCCCGACGATCCGGCCAAGGTGGTGGGGGGCATCGGCATCGTCTTCGACGCAGCGCCCCAGTTCGCCGCCATGCTGGCCGATTCCCTGCCGCCCCAGGCCGGGGCCTTCGCCGTCTTCGCCGAGCGCAGCGGCCGCATCATCGCCTCCTCCGACGAACGCTTTCCGGCGGAAAGCCTGCTGGAGGTAGACAAGAGCCT
Source organism: Azospira sp. MPR-LB4 (assembly GCF_058809525.1). NCBI lineage: Bacteria > Pseudomonadati > Pseudomonadota > Betaproteobacteria > Rhodocyclales > Rhodocyclaceae > Azospira > Azospira sp. MPR-LB4. Next base: position 2,213,327 of record NZ_CM179521.1, on the reverse strand, counting down.
CTTCGCCGCCGCCAACGGCGAGGGCCGCTCCCGGGTGGTGCAGCTGGCCGGGCGCACCTGGATCGTCGGCAGCACCGCCTCCTTCGGCTACCGGGAATTCAAGAACAGCGGCGATTACAGCAACGACGTGGTGGCCCTGGTGTTCGTCCCCGTGGGCGATGGCAGTGCCGCCGCAGCCCCCCGGGAGCGGCGCCCAGCGGTGCTGGAAGGCAGCTACGGCGACCTGCACGCCCGGGGCGGGCAGAGCGTGGAGCTGGCCACCTTCGTCGTCGGCGACAAGGTGTATGGCCTGCCGGCGGCCGAAGTGCTGGAGGCGGTGGACCCGGCCCGGCTTTCCCCCATGAGCGGCTCCCGCCGCTATCTTTGCGGCGTCATCAGCTTCCAGAGCGGTGGCGGCGACAGCGGCACCCTGGTGCCGGTGGTGGATATGCGCTTCCTCCTCAACTACCCGGCCAAGGAGGTGGACAACCACAGCCAGATCGTCGTGGTGCGGGTGCGGGACGGCCTCATGGGGCTGCTGGTGGACGATCTCTATGCCGTGCCCGAATTCGACGCCGAGCGCCTGGAGCCGATCCCGGAGATGATCCGCCAGGACGCCGGCTACGTGCAGGCCATCATCAAGCCGCGCCAGCCGGACAGGGAAAAAATCCTCCAGGTGCTGGACCCGGAGCGCATCTGCGGCGCTGCCCAGAGAAAGCCGGAGTCCGCCGCGGGCGGCGAGGTCCCGCGCCCGGCGGCGCCCCTGCGGGCCATCGGCGGGCCCGGAGGCGGACGCTGAAGGGGAAGGGCAAGGGGGCAGGGAAAGGAGGCAAGCGCAGGGCTGCCGGGCAAAAATCCGACCTCGGACAGAGGCGCTTTACCTGGATCAAATCCGGCTGCCGTCGGCCTTGACCCTCCCCGGGCCGGCGGCCAGAATCCGCCCCCATTCGGCTTCCGCTTTCGGAACACGGTGCAACTCCGTGGCGGGCCCGCCGCTGTAATCGGGGACGGTCGTTCCACGGCGTGGTGCAGTTTTTCCACGCCACCCACTGCCGCAGCAAATGCGGCGGGAAGGGGGAGCCCAGTAGCAGGACCGGTCGATCCGTAAGCCAGAAGACGGGCGGAAGTCGTGGAGTTCCAGGCAAAGGGCTCCGGCGGCATGTTTCTTTCGAGACAGGCCGCCGGAGCCCTTTTGCTTTTTTTTCATACCTTCGCGGGAGGACCCCATGAAAACCACCACTCAAGTTACCAGCCAAGCCACCACTGCCCAGCAGGCTGCCACCCAGCCCACCCAGGCCGCCGCTCCGGCCCCGGTCATCGCCAGCCGCAAGTCCTGCAACCCGGACGGCATCGGCCTCTCCCACTACGTCCTGATGGACCGGAAGGCGGCCAAGTGAACGGTCCGGCTCCCCACCTGCGCCGGCTGCAGCCCTACGACATCGGCCATGAGCGCTACGTGGCCCTGCTGCACCCGGAAACCGCCTTCTGGTCCCTGGTGGACAAGGACCGGGTGGAGACGGAATTGTGCGGCAGCGAGCTGGCCGAGCGCTTCCAGGCCCAGGCGGCGAAGTTCGCCCAGGAAATCCACGCCCTCCGCTTCGAGCTGAAGCCCTCCGGCGTCTATGTGAACCCGACGGAACGCTGCAACCTGGACTGCACCTACTGCTACATCCCCGACACCCTGCGCCGCCACGGCAGCGATATGCCGGCGGAACGGCTGCTGGGGGCCCTGCAGCGGCTGAAGGAATACTTCGCCACGGTGATGGACGGCGGCGAGGGGGCGCGCAAGCCCCGCCTCATCTTCCACGGCGCCGAACCCCTGATGAACCGGGAGGCCCTGTTCGCCGCCATCGACCTGTTCCAGGACGACTTCGCCTTCGGCGTGCAGACCAACGGCACCCTGCTCACCGATGCCGCCGCCGACTTCCTCATGCAGCGCAACGTCAGCATCGGCCTTTCCCTGGACGGTCCCACCGCCCCCATCACCAACGCCACCCGCCACACCTGGGCCGGCCAGGGGGTGCACCAGCACGTGCTGCGGGCCATGGAGCGGCTCCAGGGCTACGGCTCCTGGAGCGTCATCACCACCTGCACCACGGAAAACCTGGCCCACCTGACGGACATGGTGGAGCTGTTCCACCGCCACCAGGTGCCCACCTGCATGTTGAATGCGGTGCGCTGCACCCTTTCCGGCGCCCGGGGGGTCAAGCCGGCGGACGGGGATTTCGCCCGGGCCTTCATCGCCGCCCTGGAGCGGACCCACGAGCTTTACCGGGAGACCGGGCGCAAGCTGGTGGTGGCCAACTTCGCCAACATCCTGCTGGCCATCCTGGCTCCCACGGCGCGGCGCCTGATGTGCGACATCTCTCCCTGCGGCGGCGGCCGGGCCTTCTTCGCCCTGGCGGCGGACGGCGGCCTCTTTCCCTGCAGCGAGTTCATCGGCCTGCCGGCCTTCGAGGGCGGCAACCTGTTCACCGACGGCGTGGCGGCCGCCCTGGAGTCGCCGGCCTTCAAAGAAGTCACCGGGCGGGACGTGGACAAGTTCGAGCCCTGCGCTTCCTGCCCCATCCGCCACTTCTGCGGCAGTCCCTGCCCGGCGGAGGCCAACGAGATGAACGGCGGCATGGAGAAGACCGGCGCCTTCTGCCAGTTCTACGAGGAGCAGGTGCGCTACGCCCTGCGCCTGATCGCCGACGGCAAGTCCGACGACTTCCTCTGGGACGGCTGGGACCAAGGCACGGAGACGGTTTTCAGCGCCTGCTGAGGCCCGTTCGAGGCCCGTTTGCCCCCGGTCGGCGGCCCCGCCCCGACCGGGGTACTTACCTTCCGGGCGCCAAGGTCGGATAATGGCGCCATGAATGCCGCCACTTCCTCCCCTTCCCTCTACGCGCCGCCCCGCCTTTCCGCCCGCTGGTTTCCCGTGTGGCAACGCAATTTCCTGGTCTGGCGCAAGCTGGCCCTGCCTTCCATCCTGGGCAACCTGGCCGACCCCCTGATCTACATGCTGGGCCTGGGCTACGGCCTGGGCAGCATGCTGCCGGAGGTGGCCGGCACCTCCTACGTGGCCTTCCTGGCCGCCGGCACGGTGTGCGCCAGCACCATGAACGCAGCCACCTTCGAAGCCCTCTATTCGGCCTTCTCCCGCATGCACGTGCAGAAGACCTGGGAGGCCATGCTCAACGCCCCCCTGGAACTGGAGGACGTGATGCTGGGCGAGCTGATCTGGGCCGCCACCAAGAGCCTCCTTTCCGGCTGCGCCATCCTCACGGTGATCTTCGTCCTCGGCCTCTCCCATTCGCCCCTGGCCCTGGGAGTGCTGCCGGTGATCCTGCTCACCGGCCTGGCCTTCGCCGCCCTGGGCCTGATCGTCAATGCCCTGGCACCCTCCTACGATTTCTTCATGTACTACTTCACCCTCTTCATCACCCCCACCATGCTGCTTTCCGGCGTCTTCTTCCCCCGGGAACAGCTGCCGGTCCTGGTCCAGGGGCTGACCGAGGCGCTGCCCCTGACCCACGCCGTGCAACTGGTGCGGCCCCTGCTGCAGGGCCAGGTGCCGGCCAATGCCCTGCTGCACGTGGCGGTGCTGCTGGCCATCACTGCCGTCGCCTTCCTCGTCGCCCTGGTGCTGACCCGGCGCCGCCTGCTGCGCTGAGATGGCGACAGGCGCAGGCAGATCAAAACGCGAAACGCCGCTCTCGGCTAAGATGGCCCCATGACCACCTCCAAAAAAGCCAACCCGGTACTGCTGGTGCAGACCAATTGCCCGGACGGCGAAACCGCCGCCCGCCTCGCCGCCGCCCTGGTGGATGCCCGTCTGGCGGCCTGCGCCAACGTGCTGGCGCCCTGCGCCTCCATCTACCGCTGGCAGGGAAAGGTGGAGATGGCCACCGAGACGCCCCTGCAGCTGAAGACCGCCGCCGATCGCTTCCCCGAACTGCGGGCCCGCCTGCTGGAACTGCATCCCTACGACGTGCCGGAGATCGTTGCCTGGCCCGTGGCCGAAGGGCTGCCCGATTACCTCAACTGGGTCGTGACCGAGACCCGCCCCGAGTGACGCCGTGATTGCTTCCCTGATTTTCCCGTTGTGGCGCTGGCTGCTGCCGTGCCTGATCCTGCTGGGCCTGGCCCTGCCCGTGGCCGCCCAGGAATTCCTCGATCCCCTGGTGGCCTTCAAGCCCGAAGCCCGGGCCCTGGACGACAAGACCGTGGAGGTGCGCTACAGCATCGCCAAGGGCTATTACCTGTACCGGGACAAGTTCAGGTTCGCCGCCGAGGGCGCCACCCTGGGCACCCCCGTGTTCCCCGCCGGCAAGCAGAAGCATGATGACAACTTCGGCGACGTGGAGGTCTATTACAAGAGCGTGGCCATCCGCCTGCCGCTGAGCGCCAACCAGTCCGGCCCCATCACCCTCAAGGTGACGGCTCAGGGCTGCGCCGATGCCGGGGTCTGCTACCCGCCCCAGGAACAAAAGCTCAGCGTCACCCTGCCGGCCCCGGGCAGCGCCCCGGCCGCGGTGCCCGACGCCGCCGGCGACGAGAGCGGCCATATCGCCGGCCTGCTGCAGAACGCCGGCTTCTGGCTGGCCGTCTCCACCTTCTTCGGCTTCGGCCTGCTGCTGGCCCTGACCCCCTGCGTTTTCCCCATGATCCCCATCCTCTCCGGCATCATCGTCGGCCAGGGGCACCACGTTTCCCGCAGCAAGAGCTTCCTCCTCTCCCTGGCCTACGTGCTGGGCATGGCGGTGACCTACGCCGCCCTGGGGGTGGTCGCCGGCCTCACCGGCACCCTGCTCTCCGCCGCCCTGCAGAATCCCTGGGTGCTGGGCGCCTTCGCCGCCGTCTTCGTGGTGCTGTCCTTCTCCATGTTCGGCTTCTACGAGCTGCAGTTGCCCAGCTTCCTGCAGAGCAAGCTGTCGGAAGAGGCCAGCCACCTGCACGGCGGCCACCTGGCGGCGGTGTTCGCCATGGGGGCCCTGTCGGCGGTGATCGTCGGCCCCTGCGTCGCCGCCCCCCTGGCCGGGGCCCTGCTCTACATCGGCCAGAGCGGCGATGCGGTGCTGGGCGGCGCCGCCCTTTTCGCCATGGCCCTGGGCATGGGCGTGCCCCTGCTGCTGGTGGGCCTCTCCGCCACCACCCTGCTGCCCCGGTCCGGACCCTGGATGGAAGCGGTGAAGAAGGCCTTCGGCGTCATCCTCCTCGGCACCGCCCTGTGGCTGGTGTCGCCGGTGCTGCCGGCGGCCCTGGTGATGGCCGGCTGGGCCCTGCTGCTGATCGTGCCGGCCGTCTTCATGCACGCCCTGGACCCCCTGCCGGCCACGGCCAAGGGCTGGCAGCGCTTCTGGAAGGGCATCGGCATCGTCATGCTGCTGGCCGGCGCCGCCCTGGTGGTGGGCCTGGCGGCCGGCTCCCGGGACCCCCTGCAGCCCCTCAAGGGCGTGGTGGCGGCCAATGCGGCGGCGGGCGGCGGGGCCGAGGCTCCCGCCCTGCCCTTCGTCCGGGTAAAATCCGTGGCCGACCTGGAAGCCCGGGTCAAGGCGGCGGGCAAGCCGGTGATGCTGGATTTCTATGCGGACTGGTGCGTCTCCTGCAAGGAAATGGAGCGCTTCACCTTCGCCGACCCCAAGGTCCGGGCCAAGCTGGCCGGCTTCACCCTGCTGCAGGCCGACGTCACCGCCAACAGCGAGGACGACAAGGCCCTGCTGCAGCGCTTCAAGCTGTTCGGTCCGCCCGGCATCATCTTCTTCGATGCCGCCGGCCAGGAAATCGCCGGCCTGCGGGTGGTGGGTTTCCAGGAGGCCACCCCGTTCCTCCAGGTCCTGCAGCGGGTGGCCCCGGGCGCCTGATTGGTGAACCGGGTTGATCTTTTCGCCCGATATTTTTCGCTTTTGGCCCGGCCCCGTCTGGCCTAATATGGCATGACCCCATGGGGAGTTGCCTACCGCCGCGGTGGGCCTGCCCAGAGAACAGCTCAATAAAATTCAACTTATAACAACATGACTTCCACCCCTTCCCTGCCGGCCGTGGCCCTGGTGGCCAGCTGCGAACTGCCCACGCCCTGGGCCGTCTTCCGCCTGCACGGCTTCCAGGAAACCGCTTCCGGCAAGGAGCATCTGGCCCTGACCCTGGGCCAGGTGGGCGACGGCGTGCCGGCCCTGACCCGCCTCCATTCCGAATGCCTCACCGGCGACGGCCTCTTTTCCCTGCGTTGCGACTGCGGTCCCCAACTGGAGGCGGCCCTGGCGGCCATCGCCAAGGAGGGCCGGGGCGTGCTGCTGTACCTGCGCCAGGAAGGCCGGGGCATCGGCCTGCTGGACAAGCTGCGGGCCTACGCCCTGCAGGACCAGGGCCTGGACACGGTGGACGCCAACCGGGCCCTGGGCCTGCCCGACGACGCCCGGGACTACGGCGTCGCCGCCGCCATGCTCAACACCCTGGGGGTGCCGGCGGTGCGCCTGATGACCAACAATCCGGCCAAGGTGTCGGCCCTCACCGCCCGGGGTGTCAATGTGACCGAGCGGGTGCCCCATGTGGCCGGCCGCGGCCCGCGCAACCAGGACTATCTGGAAACCAAGGCGGCCCGCATGGGCCACCTGCTGCCCTGGCTGGAACAGGACTAGGTTCCACTTGCCGGCGGCCGTGGCCGCCGTCCCGCCCCGGGGCGGTCCCCATCCGGAGCCCCCCGGTGCGGCGTGATAAAATCCCCTTCCCCAACCCCAAAATTCCGAGATAAATCCATGTTTTCCGGTATCGTCGCGGCCGTCGGTCGCATCACCCATCTGACCGCCCGTGAGGCCGGCTTCCGGCTGACCGTGGAGCCCGGCGGCCTGGACATGACGGACGTGGCCCTGGGCGATTCCATCGCCCACAACGGCGTCTGCCTCACCGTGGTGGAAAAGACCCCCAGCCACTACTGCGTGGACGTCTCCCCCGAGACCCTCTCCTGTACCGTGGGCCTGGCCGAGCCCGGCCCGGTGAACCTGGAGAAGGCCCTCTGCCTGGCGGACCGCCTCGGCGGCCACCTGGTCTCCGGCCATGTGGACGGGGTCGGCACCGTGACCCGCTTCGACCTCATCGGCGAAGGCAAGGAAGCCAACCGCCTGCTGCAGATCGAAGCGCCGGCCGAGCTGGCCAAGTACATCGCGCGCAAGGGCTCCATGACCGTGGACGGCGTCAGCCTCACCACCAACACGGTCAGCGGCAGCACCTTCAGCATCAACCTCATCGCCCACACCCTGGAAGTCACCACCCTGAACCGCCTGCACGTGGGCGCCAAGGTGAACCTGGAAGTGGACCTCATCGCCCGCTACGTCGAGCGCATGCTCAATCCGGAAGCCTGAACGCCATGAATGCCGCTACTGCCAGTGCCATCTCCCCGATCCAGGACATCATCGCCGACATCCGCGCCGGCAAGATGGTCATCCTGGTGGACGAGGAGGACCGGGAAAACGAAGGCGACGTCATCATCGCCTCCGACTTCATTACCCCCGAAGCCATCAACTTCATGGTCACCCACTGCCGTGGCCTGGTCTGCCTCACCATCACCGAGGAACGCTCCCGCCAGCTGGGCCTGACCCAGATGGCCCGGGACAACAAGACCCCCTACGGCACCGCCTTCACCGTCTCCATCGAGGCCGCCGAGGGCGTCACCACCGGCATTTCGGCCCACGACCGGGCCCGCACCGTGCAGGCCGCCGTGGCCAAGAACGCCGGTCCCGACGACATCGTCCAGCCCGGCCACATCTTCCCCATCACCGCCAAGCCCGGCGGCGTGCTGGTGCGCGCCGGCCACACCGAGGCCGGCTGCGACCTGGGCGCCCTGGCCGGCCTGGAGCCGTCCTCCGTCATCTGCGAGATCCTCAAGGAAGACGGCACCATGGCCCGCCTGCCGGACCTGATCGAATTCGCCAAACTGCACGGCCTCAAGATCGGCACCATCGCCGACCTGATCCACTACCGCAGCGAACACGAAACCCTGGTGGAGCCCCTGCGCGTCAAGACCGTGCAGACCCCCCACGGCGAGTTCCAGCTGCACGCCTTCCACGACCGGGTGGCCGACGAGGTGCACCTGGCCCTGGTCAAGGGCGAGATCAAGGCCGATCAGGAAACCCTGGTGCGGGTCCATGAGCCCGTCTCCGTGCTCGACTTCCTCGACCCTGCCGGCGGCGTGCATACCGTCTCCATCGACCAGGCCCAGCAGGCCCTGGCCAAGCACGGCAGCGGCGTCATCGTGCTGCTGCACCGGCCCCAGAGCGGTAGCGACCTGCGCGCCGCCCTGTGCCCCGAAAAGGCCGCCGCCCCGGCGCCGAAGAAGTGGGACCCGCGCATCTACGGCATCGGCGCCCAGATCCTGCGCCAGCTGGGCGTGCGCAAGATGAAGCTGCTCTCCAGCCCGCGCCGCATGCCTTCCATGACCGGCTTCGGCCTCGAAGTCACCGGTTTCGTCACCGACATTGAAAAGCCCTGAGACCATGGCCCGCTACGACAACATCCCCGAACACGACATCAACCTCAACGGCGCCGGCCTCAAGGTCGGCATCGTCATGGCCCGCTTCACCCTGGACGTCTGCGAAGGCCTGCTCTCCGCCTGCACCGCCGAGCTGCAGCGCCTGGGCGTGGCCGCCGGCGACATCACCATCGCCACCGTGCCCGGCGCCCTGGAGATTCCCCTGGTGCTGCAGACCATGGCCCAGACCGGCAAGTACGACGCCCTGGTGGCCCTGGGGGCGGTGATCCGCGGCGAGACCTACCACTTCGAGGTGGTCTCCAACGATTCCTGCCGCGGCGTCCTGGAAGTGCAGCTGAAGACCGGGGTGCCCATCGCCAACGGCATCCTCACCACCGAAAACGACGACCAGGCCCTGGTCCGCATGCAGGTCAAGGGTGCCGACTGCGCCCAGGCCGCCGTGGAAATGGCCAATCTGCTCAAAGCCGTCGGCAAGTAATTTATCCGCCGGGAGCGCCCCACCGGGGCCGCCCGGCCAACCTGAAGTGAAGGCAACACCATGACCGAAGCCAAGAAACCCGCCGGCAAGCCCGCCGCCGCCAAATCCCCCCGCCGCCGTTCCCGGGAATTCGCCCTGCAGGGCCTGTACCAGTGGCGCATCGGCGGTCAGGACGAGGCCGCGATCGAGGCCCATATGGCCGACGTCTCCGGCTTCGACAAGGCCGACCGGGAATTCTTCGTCGGCCTGGTGCGCGGCGCCCTGGCCCAGCGGGAAGCCCTGGTGGCCGAACTGACGCCCTTCCTCGACCGGGGCTTCGACGAGATGTCCCCCATCGAGGCCTGCATCCTGCTGCTGGGCGCCCTGGAGCTGACCCATCATCCGGAAACGCCCTACAAGGTCATCATCAACGAGTGCATCGAGCTGGCCAAGGGTTACGGCGGCACCGACGGCCACAAGTACGTGAACGGCGTCCTCGACAAGCTGGCCGGCAAGCTGCGGGCGGCCGAGGTCGAAGCCAAGCGCAGGCAGCAGCGCGGCTGATCCGGCATTCCCGGCGGGGCACAGCGGCCACGGAGACTTCTCTGTGATCCCTGTGCCCTTTCTCTTGCCTCCGTTTTCCCCGACTGTCCGCCCCCGAGCAAAACCGCCCATGCCTTCCGAGTTTGAACTGATCGCCCGCCACTTCGCCGGCCCGACACCGGGGGCCGTGCTCGGTCCCGGCGACGACTGCGCTCTGCTGCAGCCCTCCCCCGGCATGGAGCTGGCGGTGACCACCGACATGCTGGTGGCCGGCGTGCACTTCCTGCCCGACACCGATCCCGAAGGCCTGGGCTGGAAGACCCTGGCCGTCAATCTTTCCGACCTCGCCGCCATGGGTGCCAAGCCCCGCTGGGTGCTGCTGGCCGGCAGCCTGCCCGAAGCCGACGAGGCCTGGCTGGCCGCCTTCGCCAAGGGCTTCTTCACCCTGGCCAGGGCCAGCCAGGTGGACGTGGTGGGCGGCGATACCACCCGGGGCCCGCTCAACCTGTGCGTCACCGCCCTCGGCGAAGTGGCACCGGGCCAGGCCCTGCGCCGGGACGGCGCCAAGGCCGGCGACGACCTGTGGGTTTCCGGCCAGCCCGGCCTGGCGGCCCTGGGCCTGGCCCAGCTGCAGGGCAAGATTGAACTGCCCGAGGCCCTGGTGCAGCGCTGCCTCACCGCCCTGCAGCGGCCCCGGCCGCGCATTGCCCTGGGCCTGGCCCTGGTGCAGCGGCAGCTGGCCACGGCGGCCATCGACATTTCCGACGGTCTGCTGGCTGACGTGGGTCATATCGCCGAGCGCTCCGGGGTGGAGCTGCGCCTCAACGTGGGCCAGCTGCCCCTGCTGCCCAGGGGCGTGGACCCGCTGCTGGCCCAGCGCTGCCAGCTGGCCGGCGGCGACGACTACGAACTGGCCTTCACCGCACCGGCGGAAAAACGCATGGCCCTGGCGGCCCTGGCCGCCGACCTGGAGCTGACCCTGTGGCGTATCGGCTACGCGGCCGAAGGTGCCGGGGTGAGCCTGTATGATGGCGACGGGGCGCCATTGCCTCCCGAATTCATGGATCAATTCAAGGGATATGACCACTTCCGTGCGACCTGACCTGCGCTTCCTCTTCTCCCATCCGGCCCACTTCGTCGCCTGCGGCCTGGGCAGCGGCCTCTCCCGCTTCGCCCCGGGCACGGCCGGCACCCTTTTCTCCTGGGCCGTCTATTCCCTGATCCGGCCCAATTTCGACGAAATCGGCTTCCTCGTCTTCCTCCTGGTGTGCTTCGTCGGCGGCGTGCTGGCCTGCCACCGCACCGGCCGGGACCTGGGGGTGGTGGACCACGGTTCCATCGTCTGGGACGAGATCGTGCCCTTCTGGCTGGTGCTGTTCTTCTGCCCGGTGGGCCAGTTCTGGTGGCAGACGGCCCTGTGGCAGACCACGGCCTTCCTGCTGTTCCGCATCTACGACATCTTCAAGCCCTATCCGGCCAACTATTTCGACGAGCAGGTGAAGAACGGCTTCGGCGTCATGATGGACGACGTCTTTGCCGGCCTCTACACCATCCTCTCCCTGGCCGTGCTGCACTTCGTCCTGGGGCGCCTGCTGTGAGCGGTGGACCCGCCCAGGCCGAGCTGGAGGCCCTGGCCGCCGCCGTCGGCGAAGCCCTGCTGCAGCGGGGCGAGCGCCTTGCCACCGCCGAGTCGTGCACCGGCGGCTGGATCGGCCAGTGCTGCACCGCCATCGCCGGCAGCTCCAACTGGTTCGACCGGGGCTTCATCACCTACAGCAACGAGGCCAAGCAGGACATGCTCGGCGTGCCGCGCCAGACCTTGCGTAGCGAAGGGGCTGTGTCGGAAGCCACGGCAGGCGCCATGGTCCAGGGTGCCATTGCCAGAAGCCGCGCCCAGTGGGCGCTGGCGGTCAGCGGTATCGCCGGTCCCACCGGCGGCACCCCGGCCAAGCCGGTGGGCACGGTGTGCTTCGCCTGGGCCGGCCCCGAGGACTGGGTGGCGCTGGAAACCCGCCATTTCGCCGGCGACCGGGAGGCGGTGCGGGCCCAGACCGTGGCCCATGCCCTGGACGTGCTGCGGCAGCGGCTGCAGGCGCCGGTGCTGGCCTAAGCCCCGGGCCTGGATTACCATCGGCCCATTCCCCCTTTTTCCGCGGAGCGCGCCATGAAAGGCAACACTGAAGTCATCAAGCTGTTGAACGAACTCCTGGCCGGCGAACTGATGGCCCGGGACCAGTACTTCATCCACGCCCGCATGTACGAGAACTGGGGCCTGAAGAAGCTCAACGAGCGCATCTGGCACGAGATGCAGGACGAAACCGAGCATGCCGACTGGCTCATCAAGCGCATCCTGTTCCTGGAAGGCACTCCGGGCATGACCCCGGCCAAGTCCATGAAGATCGGCAAGACCGTGCCGGAGATGCTGAAGAGCGACCTGGCCGTAGAAATCTCCGTGGTCAAGGAACTGCGTGCCGCCATGGCCCGCTGCGAGGCCCACAAGGACTACGTGACCCGGGACATGCTGCTGAAGATGCTGGACGACACGGAAGAGGACCACACCCACTGGCTGGAACAGCAGCTGAAGCTGATCGAACTGGTGGGCCTGGAAAACTACCTGCAGTCCCAGATGGGCGACGCCGCCTGAGCCGCTGCCGCCCCGCCAGTCAAAAGGCCGCCCGCGGGCGGCCTTTTGCGTTGACCGGCGCCCTTCAGCTGCGCCGCCGGGGCGGCCACAGGTCCGGCGATTCCTGCAGTTCGGAGAGGTCCTGGCTGATGCTGACGAAGTGGGTGATGCGCCCGTTGGCGTCGCGGATGGGGGCGATGGCCTGCAGGCAGACGTAGATGCTGCCGTCCCGCCGCCTGTTGAGCAGGCGTCCGCGCCAGGTCTTGCCGGCGTTGATGGTGCGCCACAGGTCGGCATAGGTGCCGACCTCGTTGAGCCCGGACTTGAGTAGCCGCGGCGTCTGTTCCAGGATGTCCTCCAGGCCGTAGCCGGTGACTTCCGAGAAGGCCTGGTTGCAGTATTCGAAGCGGCCCTGGGCGTCGGTGATGAAGACCACCGAGGGATTCTGTTCCACCGCCATGGAGAGCTTCTCCAGTTCCGCCTCCACCTGCTTGCGCTCGTGGATGTCGCGGAAGGTGCCGGCCAGGTGCCGGGCCTGGCCGTCGGCGCTGCCCACCACCTGGCCTTCGCCGCGGAACCAGCGCCAGTGGCCGTGCCGGGTGTGGGTGCGGTATTCGCAGCGGAAGCGGAGACTGCGCCCGTCGCGGCAATCCAGCAGGGCCTGCATGGCCCGGGCCCGGTCCTCCGGGTGCAGGCTGGCCTCCCATTCGGCTAGGCCGACGCTGCGCTCGGCCAGACGGTAGCCGTTGCCGTCGGCCACGGCCAGGACGAACTGCAGATTGCCTGTCTCCACCGCCCAGTCCCACACCCCCACCTCTGAGGCGCCCAGGGCCCGGCGCAGGCGCTCCTCGCTGGCGGCGAGGCGGTCCATGGCCCGGTGCAGGGAGGTGACGTCCTGGGTGATGCCGTGGATGCGCACCACCCGCTCCGCCACCACCACCGGATGGCTGCGGACCCGCAGCCAGCGTACCTCGCCGTCGCGGATGATGCGGAATTCCTGGTCGGCGGCTTCCCCCGCGAACTGCCGTTCGAAAGCGGCCAGGGTGGTTTCCCGGTCCGCCGGATGCAGATCGTCGGCCCAGCGCATGGCGTTCGCATACAGCTCGGCGGCGGAATGACCGCTGAGGCGCTGGGTGGCGCCGCTGACGAAGGAGAAACGCCGTTCCTCCGCCTCCAGGGTCCAGATGACGTCGTCGAGGGAGTCCAGCACCTGTTCCAGGCGCTCCTCCGCCCGGTTGCGGTCCTCCTCGGCGCTGCGGCGCTGCCGGTTGGCGGCGGCCAGGGCCAGGGTCACGGCGGTGAGGGAGGCGATCAGCACCTGCAGCTTCACCTGCACCAGCTGGGGCTCGATATTGGCGAAGGGGCCGGTGCCCAGGGCAGCGAAGACGGCGGCCGTCAGGGCCGTGGTGGCCAGGGCCAGGGTCACCAGGCGCAATTCGCAGCTGAAGGCGATCCAGATCAGGGTCAGCAGGAGCAGCAGGCCGGCGTAGGCGAAGGATTCGGGGGCCCGTTCGGAGAAGAACCACAGGCTGCTGAGGGCGGCGGCGACCACCGCCGCCACCGCCAGATGGCGCCAGCGGCCCTGGTCCAGGCCTTCCCGGGGCTGCAGCCAGGCCAGCAGCAGGGGGGCCAGCAGCTGGGTGCCGGCCAGGTCGCCCACCCACCAGCCGCGCCAGGCGGGCAGCAGCTGGGCCGGCTCCAGGCTGCCGCCCAGGCTCAGGGCACCGACGCCCAGGCTGGCGCTGATGGCGCCGCCCAGCACGGGGGCGCTGAAACACAGGTGCAGCACGTCCTGGGGGCGGCCCAGGCGCGGATCGAACTGCAGGGGACCCCGCAGCAGACGGTAGCCGGCCCAGGCGCCGAGGGCGTTGCCGGCGCCCATGAGCAGGCCGGTGAGGGGAGCAAAGCCGCTGATGAGGGCGCTGCCCAGGGTGGCCAGCAGCACTGCCGGCCACAGCCGTCCGCCGCCCAGGACGAGGGCGGCCAGGGCAATGCCGGCGGGGGGCCAGAAGGGCACGAAGAGGCCGTGGCCGGCAGTGCCGATGGCCATGGTCAGCTGGGCCACCGCCAGATAGGCGGCAAACACCAGCAGCAGCCCCGGGAGCAGGGGCAGGCGGGCAGCGGGGAGGGGAGCGGCGGCCGGGGGCGCCAATAATCGCTTTAGCATAATTTGCGCCATTTTCCCTGCTTTGCCGCGGTGTTCCAAGGCCTTTGATGCTGGGGATAACACGTAGTCCGGGTAACTTGGCGTAGGCCGGAGGGTTTGTGCCATAATCAGCCGCTTGATTTTGGGGAATTCAGTCATGGACGACAACAAGGCCAAAGCACTAACCGCCGCACTGGCGCAGATTGAAAAGCAGTTCGGCAAGGGCGCCATCATGAAGATGGGCGAGACCGAAGTGGACAAGGGCGTGGACGTGGTGTCCACCGGCTCCCTGGGCCTGGACGTGGCCCTCGGCGTGGGCGGCCTGCCCCGGGGCCGGGTGGTGGAAATCTACGGTCCGGAATCCTCCGGCAAGACCACCCTGACCCTGCAGGTCGTCGCCGAGATGCAGAAGCTGGGCGGCACCGCCGCCTTCATCGACGCGGAACACGCCCTCGATCCCCAGTACGCCCAGAAGCTGGGCGTGAACATCGGCGAGCTGCTCATCTCCCAGCCGGACAACGGCGAACAGGCCCTGGAAATCGCCGACATGCTGGTGCGTTCCGGCGGTGTGGACGTGATCGTGGTGGACTCCGTGGCCGCCCTCACCCCCAAGGCCGAAATCGAAGGCGAGATGGGCGATTCCATGATGGGCCTGCACGCCCGCCTGATGAGCCAGGCCCTGCGCAAGCTCACCGCCAACATCAAGAAGACCAATACCCTGGTCATCTTCATCAACCAGATCCGCATGAAGATCGGGGTGATGTTCGGTTCCCCGGAAACCACCACCGGCGGCAACGCGCTCAAGTTCTACGCCTCCGTGCGCCTGGATATCCGCCGTATCGGCGGCATCAAGAAGGGTGACGAGGTGATCGGCAACGAAACCCGCGTCAAGGTGGTGAAGAACAAGGTCTCCCCGCCCTTCCGCGAAGCCCTGTTCGACATCCTCTACGGCGAAGGCATCTCCCGCGAGGGCGAGATCATCGAACTGGGGGTGGCCAACAAGCTGATCGAGAAGTCCGGCGCCTGGTATTCCTACAAGGGCGAGAAAATCGGCCAGGGCAAGGACAACTCCCGGGAATTCCTCAAGGCCAACCCGGCCATTGCCCAGGAAATCGAAGGCAAGATCCGGGAAGCCCTGGGCGTGGCCAACCCCGCCCCGGCGGCCGCTGCCGGGGAATGACCCCGAGCCTGCGCCAGCGGGCCCTGGGGCTGCTGGCGCGGCGGGAGTACAGCCGGGCCGAACTGGCCCGCAAGCTGGCGCCCCACGCAGAATCCGAGGCTGAGCTGGAGGCCCTGCTGGACGACCTGGCGGCCCGCCGCCAGCTTTCCGATGCCCGCTATGCCAGTGAAAGGGTCGCCATCCGCGCCCGCCGCTACGGCGATGCCCGGCTGGCCCAGGAACTGCGGCAGAAGGGCGTGGCCGAGGAAACCGTCGCCGCGGCCCTGGCCCAGGGCGGCAGCGAGCTGGAACGGGCGCGCCAGGTGTGGCAGAAGAAATTCGCCGCCCTGCCCGCCGATCTGGCCGAGCGGGCCAAACAGACCCGCTTCCTCCTCAGCCGCGGCTTTGCCGCCGCCACCGTCCGCCAGGTGCTGCAGGGCGGCTGGGACGACGAGTCCGGCAGCGACTGGTAGAACCCCCGGGCGACACCTCTGGCACAATGCCTTTACGCCCCCGCATTCATAGAATCCGATAGCCCATGTCCGAGCAGAACCCCGACCTCATCGCCAAGCTTTCCGCCAACAACCTGAAAAAGCGCTACAAGTCCCGCACCGTGGTGCATGACGTGTCCTTCGAGGTGGGCAGCGGTGAGGTGGTGGGCCTGCTGGGCCCCAACGGTGCCGGCAAGACCACCTGTTTCTACATGATCGTCGGCCTGGTGCCCTCCGACGGCGGCTCCATCCAGCTGCAGAATCAGGAAGTGACCCACTTCCCCATCCACAAGCGGGCCCATCTGGGCATTTCCTACCTGCCCCAGGAGGCTTCCGTCTTCCGCAAGCTCAACGTGGAGGAGAACATCCGCGCCGTGCTGGAACTGCAGAAGCTGCCCAAGCACGAGATCGACCTGCGCCTGGAGGAACTGCTGGAAGAGCTGCACATCGGCCACATCCGCGCTTCCAATGCCGCCGCCCTGTCCGGTGGCGAGCGCCGCCGGGTGGAAATCGCCCGGGCCCTGGCCACCTCTCCCCGTTTCATCCTGCTGGATGAGCCCTTCGCCGGCGTGGACCCCATCGCCGTGCTGGAAATCCAGAAGATCATCCGTTTCCTCAAGGACCGCAGCATCGGCGTGCTCATCACCGACCACAACGTGCGTGAGACCCTGGGCATCTGCGACCGGGCCTACATCATCAATGAGGGCCGGGTGCTGGCGTCTGGCCGCCCGGATGAGATCGTTTATAATGAAGACGTCCGAAAAGTATATCTGGGCGAGAGCTTCCGTCTCTGACGAGCCCAGTCTCCGAGTCTTTCCCTCAACCCGCTCATTGCCGCCGGCCCCTTCGGCCCCGGGTCCATGAAACCAACCCTCCAACTCAAACTCTCGCAGCACCTGGCCCTGACGCCACAGCTGCAGCAGTCCATCCGGCTGCTGCAACTGTCGACGCTCGAGCTGGAGCAAGAGTTGGAGAAGTATCTGCTGGAAAACCCCCTGCTGGAGCGGGAGGACGAGAACTACGAGCCCTCCTACAGCGGGAGCGAAGGCGAATACGCCGGCAGTACGGCCGAGGCCGCTGCCGAAGGCCCGCGGGAAGGCGATAGCGGCGAATCCGGTGAAGGCGCCGACAGTCATGGCCCCGAAGAAGTCCGGGACGACAGCCGGGACAGCCTGGGCGAAGGCGAGGACTGGTTTGCCGAAGGCAGCTACCCTTCCGCCTCCCGCGACGAAGACGAGGATTCCGACTTCCAGGAAGTGCAGGCCGCCAACACCTCCCTGCGCGACCACCTCAACTGGCAGCTGGGCCTGATGCAGCTCTCCGAGCGGGACCGGCAGCTGGTCAGCTTCCTCATCGAGGCGCTGGACGAGGACGGCTACCTGACCCAGCCCCTGGAGGAGCTGCAGGAAGCCCTGCCGGAAGAGCTGGAAATCGACCTGGACGACCTGCAGATCGCCCTGCGCCACCTGCAGCACCTGGACCCGACCGGTGTCGGCGCCCGTACTCCGGGCGAATGCCTGGCCCTGCAGCTGGAAGCCCTGCCGGCCGACGAGGTGCGGGACCAGGCCTTGAAGCTGGTGCGCCATCATCTGGAACTGCTGGCCGGCCGGGACTTCACCAAGCTGAAGAAGCTGCTGGGCTGCGACGACGAGCGCCTGCGCGCCGTCACCAACCTGGTGAAGAGCCTCAACCCCCGGCCCGGCGCCCAGTACGCGCCCCTGGATGCCCGCTACATCACCCCGGACGTGGTGGTGAAGAAGGTGCGCAACCAGTGGACCGCCAGCATCAATCCGGACGCCTACCCGCGCCTACGCATCAACCGGCTCTACGCCGAGATCCTCTCCAAGCAGCGCGGCTCCAGCCTCTCCGGCCAGCTGCAGGAGGCCCGCTGGCTGATCAAGAACGTGCAGCAGCGTTTCGACACCATCCTGCGCGTGTCCCAGGCCATCCTGGACCGCCAGCGCCAGTTCTTCGAACACGGCGAGGTGGCCATGCGTCCCCTGGTGCTGCGGGAAATCGCCGAAACCCTGGGCCTGCACGAATCCACCGTCTCCCGGGTGACCACCCAGAAGTACATGGCCACCCCCCGGGGCATTTTCGAACTCAAGTATTTCTTCGGCAGCCATGTGGCCACGGATACGGGGGGCGCCTGTTCGGCCACCGCCATCCGGGCCCTGATCAAGCAGCTGGTGGCGGCCGAAGACCCCAGAAAACCCCTTTCGGACAGTCAAATATCCGAAATTCTTGGCCAACAAGGCATTGTTGTGGCGCGTCGAACCATTGCAAAATACAGAGAAGCGCTCAACATTTCGCCGGCCAACCTACGCAAGTCCATCTAAAAAAGGAGCGAGCCATGAACCTGCACATCACCGGACATCACCTGGAAGTCACCCCGGCGATCCGCGACTACGTCACTGCCAAGCTGGAGCGGGTTACGCGTCACTTCGACAGCGTCATCGACGTCAACGTCATCCTCACCGTGGAAAAGCTGAAGCAGAAGGCTGAAGTCACCGTGCGCGTGCCCGGCAAGGACATCCACGTGGATGCCGAGGATGCCGACCTGTATGCCGCCGTGGACACCCTGATCGACAAGCTGGACCGCCAGGTGCAGAAGTACAAGCAGAAGGCCCAGGATCACCACCGCGACACCATCAAGAATCACATCGAAGAGTGATCTGATTCCCTCTCCGGGACTGGGACGAAAGGCATAGGCGGCGGGGTCGTTTTCCGTTATGATCCCGCCACTTTTCGCCAGGTATCCTGCCTGAATCCCAGTCTCCAACCGGCCCTGCCGCCGCCATCCCGCTGTTCGGGGAAGGTTCCCGCCCCATGGATCTGATCGCCAAACTCCTCCCTCCCGCCCACATCCTGCTGGACCTCGAAGCCAGCAGCAAGAAGCGGGCATTCGAGCAGGCCGGACTGCTGTTCGAGAACAACCTGGGCATCGCCCGGGCCACGGTTTTCGACAGCCTCTTCGCCCGGGAAAAACTCGGTTCCACCGGCCTGGGCCAGGGGGTTGCCATTCCCCACGGCCGCATCAAGGGGCTCAAGGAAGCCGCCGGCGCCTTCATGCGCCTGTCCGCCCCGGTGCCTTTCGATTCCCCCGACGGCAAGCCCGTCGGCCTGATGTTCGTGCTGCTGGTGCCGGAACAGGCCACCGAGCAGCATCTGCAGATTCTTTCCGAGCTGGCCCAGCGTTTCTCCGACCGGGCCTTCCGCGAGGCCCTGGGCGCCTGCGACAACACCGACGACGCCCACCGCCTGTTCACCGACTGGGGGAACCATGCGGCAAATCTCCATCAGCCAGCTGTTTGAGGACCACCAGGACAAGCTGTCCCTGACCTGGGTCGCGGCCCAGGGTGCCGAACGCTCCATCGAGATCCGGGAGCGGGGCAACTACGGCGCCGACGTGGTCGGCCACCTCAACCTGATCCACCCGGAACGCCTGCAGGTCATCGGCGCCGCCGAGTACCAGTGGCTGAGCCGGGTCAATCCTGAGCGCCTCAAGGCGCAGATGAACGAAATCTTCGCCGCCCAGCCTCCTGCCGTCATCGTCGCCGAGGGCCTGGAAGTGCTGCCGGCCGTGCTGGAGGGCTGCGAGAGCACCGGCACTCCCCTGTTCACCACCGCCAAACCCTGCTCGGCCGTGATCGACCTGCTGCGCATCTACCTCTCCCGCCGCCTGGCGGACACGGTGTCGGTGCATGGCGTCTTCATGGACGTGCTGGGCATGGGCGTCCTCATCACCGGCGATTCCGGCGTCGGCAAGTCTGAACTGGCCCTGGAACTGATTTCCCGGGGCCACGGCCTGGTCGCCGACGACGTGGTGGAACTGGCTCGCATCGCCCCCGCCACCATCGAGGGCCGTTGCCCGGGCATGCTGCGGGACTTCCTCGAAGTGCGGGGCCTGGGCCTGCTAAACATCCGCACCATCTTCGGCGAGACCGCCTCCCGGCGGAAAATGAAGCTCAAGCTGATCGTGCACCTGCAGAAGCCGGTGGCCGGGGTGGATGCGCCGCGCCTGCCCCTGGATGCCCAGACCCAGGAGATCCTCGGCGTGGCCGTGCGCAAGGTGGTCATTCCGGTGGCCGCCGGGCGCAACCTGGCGGTGCTGCTGGAGGCGGCGGTGCGCAACAGCATCCTGCAGCTGCGCGGCATCGACAACATGCAGGAATTCATCACCCGGCAGCAGAAGCTGCTGCTTGACGACGATATTTGACGAACGCATAGTGGTGATCCCTGCCTGACCACTGACGGAGACACCATGAAAAAGATGCTGCTTGCCCTGTGTTCCCTGGCCTGTATCGGCCTGGCTCCCATTGCCGGCGCCGCTGACGCGGCCAAAGCGCCGACGCCCCAGCAGGAGCGCATGAAGAACTGCAACAAGGAGGCCGGCGAGAAAGGCCTCAAGGGCGACGAGCGCAAGGGCTTCATGAAGACCTGCCTCTCCGGCAAGACCGCCGACGCTCCCGCCGCCAATGCGGAGTGCCAGTCCAAGGCCGCGGAGAAGAAACTGGCCGGTGCTGCCAAGGCCTCCTTCATCAAGAAGTGCGAAGCCGACAGCCAGGCTGCCAAGTAAGCCCGGGGCGGACTTCCCGCAAAAATGCCAGCCGATTGAAGGCTGGCATTTTTTTTGACAGAATGGCCTGCCCCATTCCCCCAATACCGCCCCGACGCCGGGCATTTCCCTGGAGCCCGAGATGCAGCCAGCCCTTCTGCGTGCCGCTTCCCGCCTGCTCTGCTGCGGCCTGCTGCTGGCGGCGACCGGCGGTGCCCGGGCCTTCAGTTTTTCCGAGGAGGAGAAGCAGGACGCTGCCGAGGACGAGGGGCGCCGCGGTCGCATCGCCCAGAATCTGGCCGCTCCCTGCAAGGCGGCGTTGCGCAACCAGGGCATCCTGGTGGCCCTGGCCGACCAGACGGCCGATGGCTATCAGTTGCAGGGCAGCAAATACGGCCGCCACGCCGCCGTAATCAACCAGAAGCTGAAGGCTCTTGGCCTGAAGACCTACACCGCCGAGGAGCAGCGGGCCCGCATTGCCCAGGCCGAAATGGAGGCCTACTTCCGCAACGACCCGGACGCGGCATTGGCCGCCTCCAGCAAGCTGGGTGCTGCCTTCGTGCTCAAGGGCGGGGTTTCCACCCGCACCGCCTACAACCCGGTGGTGCGTCTGCCCGAGGTCTATGTCACCATGCATTTCACCCTGGCGGCGGCGGACGGCCGCACCATCTCCACCGCCACGGCCAAGGCCGAATCCTATTCCGGCAGCGACACCGCCGGCATGGTCCTGGAGCTGGTCAATGAGCAGGCCGAAGAGGTGGTGGCCAAGCTCTACAACGATTACTGCCGGGCTGCCGGCAAACCAAAAAAATAAACCTACGGAGTCTTCCATGCGTCAGCAAATCGCCCCCATTGCCCTGGCCCTGGCTTTTGCCGGTTCGGCCTTCGCCCAGCCGGTTTTCGAGAGCCCGTCGCCTACCGCCGGCAGCGACACCTCCAAGCAGGCCAACGAAATGGCCGACAAGGCCATGTACAAGCCGGTGGAGTACGCCAATGCGGCGAAGAAGGGCCCGGCCCTGGTGGTCATCCCGGGGGAGGTGAAGTCCAACAACGCCTCCTTCACCCAGAAGTACGGCCCCAACAACATCGCCGACTACGCCGAACTGGAACTGGGCAAGGCCAACTTCAAGATCCTCGAACGCTCCGACATGGGGCCCCTGCTCAACGAGTTCACCCTGGCCTACACCATGGGCGACCCCAGCGCCGCCCGCAAGCTGCTGCAGAAGGGCAAGTTCAAGACCACCAAGTACGTGGTCAAGTTCGACATCCTCAAGGCCGAGCAGGTGGCCCAGGCCCAGCAGGGCTTCGACGGCCGTGCCGTGGGCAAGCTGCTGGGCGTCTTCGGCGCCTTCTCCGGCTCCATGGGCGGGGCCCAGGCCGGTGCCGTCGGCGAGACGGTGGTCGGTTCGGTGCAGACCCAGGAAAACACCGGGGTGTGGATCATCGGCATGCGCTACAAGATCATCGACGCCAACACCACCGAACAGGTGGCCACCGGCTATACCGAAGAGAAGATGGAGCTGGGAGCCAAGGGCTCGTCGGTGATGGGCGTTTCCTCCGGCGCCTCCGGCGGCCTCACCCTGGACAGCATGGTGCAGCGCCTGGTGCAGAAGAACGTCTGGGAAATCGACAGCAAGTACAAATAACCTGCCGCCGGGAGAGCCGCTATGGCCGAGGCTATGCCGCCCAGACTGGGCAAGTACGAGGTCCGCCGAGAGTTGGGGCGGGGGGCCATGGGGGTGGTCTATGAGGGCTTCGACCCGGGCATTGCCCGGCGGGTGGCCCTCAAGACCGTGCGCCGGGACCAGCTGGAGAAGGACGAGGCCCAGGAGCTGCTGAGCCGTTTCCAGCGCGAGGCCCAGGCCGCCGGGCGGCTCAACCATCCCAACATCGTCGCCATCTACGAGTATGGCGAGGACGGGGGCACCGCCTTCATCGCCATGGAGTATGTGGAAGGGCGGGAGCTGAAGGACTATTTCGACAAGTCCGAACGCTTTTCCCTCAGCGAGATCGCCCGCCTCATGGGCGAGCTGCTCTCCGCCCTGGACCACGCCCACGGCAACGGCATCGTGCACCGGGACATCAAGCCGGCCAACATTTTCATCCTGCACAACGGCCAGGCCAAGGTGGGGGATTTCGGCATCGCCCGCATCGAATCCTCCAACCTGACCCAGGCCGGCTCCGTCCTCGGCACTCCGGCCTACATGTCGCCGGAGCAGTTCATGGGGCAGACGGTGGACGGCCGTTCCGACCTGTTCTCCGCCGGTGTATTGCTCTACCAGTTTCTCACCGGGGAAAAGCCCTTCACCGGCCAGCTCACCACCATCATGCACAAGGTGTTGAAGGAGGACCCCATCGCCCCTTCCGAGCTCAACGTGCAGGTGCCGCGGCGTTTCGATGCGGTGGTGCGCAAGGCCCTGGCGAAGCGGCCGGAGCAGCGTTTCCAGAGCGCCCGGGAATTTGCCGCCGCCCTGCAGCAGGCCATGGCCGGCGGCCCCGAGGAGGAGGCGACCCTGGTGGCCGATGAGGTCACCCTGCTCTCTGCCGAGGCGGAGCGGACCCTGGTCTCCGGGGCGGCAGGGCCCGCCGCAGCCGGCGAAGCCACCCGGGTGGTGCCATCGCCAGCGGCCAGCAAGGACGCGCCTTCCAGCCATGGCATGGCCGGGACGTCCGTCCCGCCTGCCTCCCAGGCCGTTGCCAAATCCCGTCTGCCCTATGCCTTGGCGGCGGGGGCGGCGATCCTGGTGGCGGCCGGTGCCGGCTACCTGTACCTGGGCCGCGGCGGCGACGGATCGGGTTCCCCGGCAGCGTTGCCGACGGCTTCGGTAGCGGCGGCCGACAACGGCACCATCGTCATTTCCGCCGTGGGCGTGGCCGATCCCAGCGATTCCCGCCTGGCCGGCGATCCGGCCCTGCTGCAGGCCGCCCTGCGGGAGGATGCCCGTCGCCAGCTGGTGGAAAAGGCGGTGGCCCTCAACGTGCAGCCGGCCTCCCTCTCCCGCTACTACGATCTGCTGTCTGCCCGCCTGCTTTCCCGCAGCGGCGACTTCATCGAATCGGTGCTGCAGGAAGAGGCGCCACAGCAGGAGGCCGGCGGTCTGGCCACCCTGGGCACCCGGGCCGTGGTGCGGGTGCGGGAAGTGCAGAAATCCCTCAACCAGATGTCTGCCGAGGAGCGGGTGGATTTCATCCGCAACAACGGCGACCCGAAAATCTCCGTCACCATCAACACCCGGGGCGAAGCCGGCGACGCCGTGCGTTCCCCCATCGCCGAGAACATCCTCAAGGAGCGGGTCCAGTCCTTCGGCTTTCGCACCTGGGGCGATGCCGCCAAGGGCCAGCCGGGGGCCGATTTCGCCATCGTCGGCGAGGCCCGCTTCAAGAAGCTTTCCGCCACCCTGCAGGCTTCCGGCCTGACCATCGAGAAGTACGTCATCACCTCGTGGACGGTGAAGTGCATCGACCAGGCCAGCGGCGAGGAAATTTACTTCAACACCACCCTGCCCCAGAACGGCAGCTGGGCCACGGAAGAGGCGGCCCTGAAGGATGTGGGCCGGCTGGTGGGCGAGGAGTTCTCCAAGAGCTTCTTCCTGCAGCACTTCCGTTTCGCCGGCCAGAAGGTCCGCTTCCGCTTCGGCGCCCTGCCCGACAAGGCCCTGCTGCCCAGGTTGCAGCAGGAAATGAACGGCCTGCGGGCAGTGCTGGGCACCCGTCTCGACGGCGAGGTGGTGGAGGCGGAGCTGTCCGGCAGCCTGCCGGCCACGGCGGAGCTGGCCCAGGCCGCCGTCCTTGCGCCCCTCAACCGCAAGCTGGGCCAGCCCTGCTTCAGCGTGGTATCCACCGCCGGCAGCGAGGTGACGGTGGGCCTGGACAGCCGTTGCAGCAGCGCTGCCGGCCTGGCTCGCCTCAACGAGGCGCCGCCGGCCGCCCTCTACGAAGCCACGCCCGGGCGCCGGGCCGAAGTGGTGAAAAACCCGGCCCTGCTGAAGAAGCTGGAAATCTGAAGACGCTCCTGGGGACAGGCCCAAAAAAAAACGGCCGGCAGGCATGACGCCTCCGGCCGTTGGCTTTGGTTGGGGCCCGCTTACAGGTATTCGAACTGGGCCACTTCCATTTCGGTGCTGCCGCTGGCGGCGGTGTGGCCGAAGGCCACCAGGCCCTTGTTGCGCAGGACGATCTCCTCGCGCCGCAGGAACACTTCGGCCTCGCCTTCGAAGGCGACGAAGGTGCCGTTGGTGCTCTGGTCGATCAGCACGTACTTGTCGCGACGGCGTTCGATCTTGGCGTGGCTGCGGGAGGCCTTGCGGTCCTCGATGACCACGTCGTTCTCGCCGCCGCGGCCGAAGGTCAGGGTGGAGGTCTTGTCATCCAGCAGATAGGCCTTGCCGTGGTGCCGCACGCAGAGGCGGGTCACGGTGCGCAGGGGCTGGGTGGGGTCGATGCTGGGAGCCTTCATGGTCAGCTCCTCGGTCTCCTGCCACAGCACCTCGACGATCTGCATTTCCTCGGCCTTGCCCTTCACCGGCAGCCGGTCCACATCCCGGGTCGAGGCCCGCAGCAGCGGCGAGACGGTAGCCAGGCTCTGGGCGTTGGTGATGATCTGGCCGGCCTTGGCCAGACCGGCCATGCGGGCGGCGGTGTTCACCGTGTCGCCGAAGAGGTCGTTGTTCTCCTCGATGGTGGGGCCGAAATGGAAACCCACCCGGATGTTGAGCTTGACCCCGGAAACCGGCGGCAGGTCCAGGACCCGCTGCTGCATGTCCATGGCCGCCTGGAAGGCGGCGTCGGCGGTGGGGAAGGCCACCATCAGTTCGTCGCCGATGGTCTTGATGATGCGCCCCTGGTAACCCTCGACGGCCCGCTCCATGCGCTTGATGCAGCGATCGACGGCGTGCAGGGCTTCCGTGTCCCCCAGCTTCTCGTAGAGCCGGGTGCTGCCGGAAATGTCGGCAAACAGTACCGCCAGTTCTGATTCGGTACTACTCATGCCATTACCCCCCTGAATGACTGCGACAGCATGACTCCAACTACCTGAACTGCACGTATTATCTTCGTCATATTATTGATTTATGTTGATTTTCCCTGAACCGGCATCATAGCAAAGGGCTCAGGCCCCAGCCACTACGGGCAGCGGAAAATCGTCCCCGTCCAGGGGACCCCGGGGCGCCAGCATGGGGGGCAGCTCCGGCGGATCGAACAGGGTGTCGCCCTCGGCCGCCGGGGTCAGGCCGGCCTTGAGACCCTTGAAGTCGAACAGCTTGGTGTCCGCCAGGTGGGAGGGCACCACGTTCTGCAGGGCGCTGAAGACGGCCTCGGTGCGGCCGGGGAATTTCTGGTCCCACTCCTGCATCATCTCCCGGATTTTCTGCCGCTGCAGGTTGTCCTGGGAGCCGCAAAGGTTGCAGGGGATGATGGGGAATTCCATGCCCCGGGAGTAGCGGGCGATGTCGCTCTCGGCGCAGTAGGCCAGCGGACGGATGACCACGTGGGCGCCGTCGTCCGTGACCAGCTTGGGCGGCATGGCCTTCAGCTTGCCGCCGAAAATCAGGTTGAGGAACAGGGTATGCACCATGTCGTCCCGGTGGTGGCCGAGGGCGATCTTGTTGGCGCCCAGTTCCTTGGCGGTGCGGTAGATGATGCCGCGGCGCAGGCGGGAACAGAGGGAGCAGGTGGTCTTGCCCTCGGGAATCTTCTCCTTCACCACCGAGTAGGTGTCGGCCTCGATGATGCGGAAATCGACGCCGGTCTTCTCGAAGTAGGCCGGCAGCACCTCGGCCGGGAAGCCGGGCTGCTTCTGGTCCAGGTTCATGGCGATGAGGCGGAAGTTGATCGGCGCCTTGGCCTGGAGGATGCGCAGCAGGTGCAGCAGGGTATGGGAATCCTTGCCGCCGGAAACGCAGACCAGCACCGTGTCGCCTTCCTCAATCATGTTGTAGTCGGCGATGGCCTTGCCGGTTTCGCGCAGGAGCCATTTTTCAATGCGTTGCAGGGTGTTGGAGCGTTCCACGGGAGATTCCTGGTTACTTGATTACAGATGGGCCGTGCGGCCCCCGTCTACGTTGATCACCTGGCCGGTGATGTAAGGGCTGTCCACCAGCAGGAAGTGCACGGCCCGGGCGATGTCGGCCGGGCTGCCTTCCCGGCCCAGCAGGGTGTCGGCGACGATGGCCTGGCGGGCGGCGCTGTCGAAGTCGCTGCCCTCCGGCCACAGGATGGGGCCAGGCGCCACCGCATTGACCCGCACCACCGGTGCCAGCTCCGCCGCCAGGGCCCGGGTCAGGGTGAGCAGGGCGCCCTTGGCGGCGCAATACAGGGGATAGCCCACCAGGGGGCGCTCGGCATGGACGTCGGTGATGTTCACCACGGCGCCGCCGCTGGCCCGGAGATGGGGCGCCGCCGCCTGGGTGAGGAACAGGGGGGCCTTGAAGTTGCTGCCCACCAGGTCGTCCCAGGCCGCCTCGTCGATGCTGCCCAGGGGCGTGCGGAAAAAGCTGGAAGCGTTATTGACCAGACCGTCCAGGCGGCCGAATGCCGTCACCGACTGCTCCACCAGCCCGGGCAGGGCCGAGGTCTGCAGCAGGTCGGCCTGGATGCAGACGGCGGAACCGTCCCGCTGGGCGTTCAGCTCGGCCGCCAGGCTGCGGGCCTCGGCCGCCGCCGAGCGGTAATGCAGCACCAGACTGGCGCCGGCGGCATGCAGGCGCCGGGCGATGGCCGCACCGACCCGCTTGGCGCCGCCGGTCACCAGAATCGCCTTGCCCTGCAAGTTGCCGTTGCTGTCCATGGACTGCCCTGAACGGATTTGGAAGTTTGCGAATTTTAGCGGATTGGCCCATCATCCCGCCCTCTTTTCGCCCCTTTTTCTTCTTCTTTCATGGCCTTGCCCCTGCCCGACGCCGATGCCCTGGCTCACAGCCAGCGACTGACCGATGCCCTCGCCGCCGAAATCGCCGGCCGGGGCGGCTGGATCGACTTCGCCCGGTTCATGGAACTGGCGCTCTACGCGCCGGGGCTGGGCTATTACACGGCCGGGGCGCGCAAGTTCGGCGCCGACGGGGACTTCGTCACCGCCCCCGAACTGTCGCCCCTCTTCGCCCGCAGCCTGGCACCCCAGGCGGCCCAGATCATGGCGGCCAGCGGCCCCCGCATCATCGAGGCCGGGGCCGGTACCGGCCGCCTGGCGGCCGACCTGCTGCTGGCCCTGGAGGCCCTGGGCAGCCTGCCGGAAAGCTATGCCATCCTG
Organism: Azospira sp. MPR-LB4; assembly: GCF_058809525.1. Taxonomy (NCBI): domain Bacteria; kingdom Pseudomonadati; phylum Pseudomonadota; class Betaproteobacteria; order Rhodocyclales; family Rhodocyclaceae; genus Azospira; species Azospira sp. MPR-LB4. Next base: position 2,185,661 of record NZ_CM179521.1, on the reverse strand, counting down.
GACCTGTCGCCTGACCTGCGCCAGCGCCAGGCGGCGACCCTGGAGCAGCGGGCGCCCCATCTGCTGGACCGGGTGCAATGGCTGGATCGCCTGCCGCAGCGCTTCTCCGGCCTGGTGCTGGGCAACGAGGTGCTCGACGCCATGCCCGTACATGCGGTGGCCTGGCGCGAGAGCGGCATTTTCGAGCGGGGCGTCGGCATCGGCCCCGCAGGCTTTGCCTGGGTCGAACGCCCCGCCACCGGCGAACTGCTGGCCAGGGCCCAGGCCCTGGCGGCCGAATGCACCATTCCGCCGGCCGGCTACATGAGCGAGATCGGCCTCGCGGCACCGGCCTGGGTGGCCTCCTGGGGGCCGATCCTGGAGCAAGGAGCCCTGCTGCTGCTGGACTACGGCTTTCCCCGGCAGGAGTTCTACCATCCCCAGCGGGGCGGCGGCACCCTGATGTGCCACTACCGCCACCATGCCCACCCGGACCCCTTCCATCTGCCGGGCCTGACCGACATCACCGCTCACGTGGATTTCACGGCAGCGGCCGAAGCCGGCTTCGTCGCAGGCCTGGAAGTGCTGGGCTATACCGCCCAGGGCCAGTTCCTCATGAATGCGGGCCTGCTGGACTGCCTGGCCAGTCTGGCCCCCGGCAGCAGCGAGTACTTCAAGGCCGCGGCCATGGTGCAGAAACTGGTGCAGCCCCATGAAATGGGCGAGCTGTTCAAGGTCATCGCCCTGGGCAAGGGCCTGGCCGAGCCCCTGCTCGGCTTCCAGCGCGGCGACCGCAGCCACACCCTGTAAGCGGCAGCGTTCCGACCCTTCATATTCCTGCAACGCGGAGGGTGTTTACTGACGGCCCCTAGATGTTTTCGGGAATGCCGTCATGCCCCTTGCCTTGCTCCCCGTCGCTGCCAGTCGCGCCCTCTTCCTGGGACTACTGTTTCTCTTTGCCCTGCTGCTTTCCGGTGCCGTCCAGGCTGCCGGGGCCAGCGACCTGGTGGCCGTGGGCCAGCTGCGGCTGCAGTCCCAGCGTGTGGCCAAGCTCTATCTGCAGGCCGGCCTGCAGATCCAGGCGGACAGCGCCCGCAATCAGTTGCAGAAAGCCACCCAGCAACTGGAGACGGCTCTTGCCGAACTGGCCCCCTACAGCCGCCAGAGCCGCATGGCGCCAACCCTGCAGCGCACCCAGGCCCTCTGGGTGGAGCTGCGGCAGGCCCTGAAGTCCCCCTACACCACGCCGGCCCTGCAGCGGGTGCTGGCGGTCAGCGACGACCTGATGCTGGCCAGCGGCAAGCTGAGCCTGCTGATCGAGGAGCAGAGCGAAGGCAATATGGGGCGCCTGCTGGATCTATCCCAGCGGCAGAACATGCTGGCCCAGCGGCTGGCACGACTGTATCTGATGGGCTACGCCGGTGACCGCAGCCAGGGGCGCCAGGTGGACGCGGAACAGGCCCGCCGTGAATTCAATACCGCCCTGGGCGAGCTGGCCGGGGCCCGGGAAAACACCGCCGCCGTGCGCAATGCCCTGGAACTGGCCCGTACCCAATGGCTATTCTTCGACCAGGCCCTGGTCGGCGGCGGCAGCGGTGCCGGTACGGACAGGCAGAGCCAGGCCCGCAACGTGGCTACCACCAGCGAGCGCATCGCCGAAGTGCTGGAGGAGGTCAGCCGTCAGTACGCCCAGGCCTACAACAGCACCCAGGTGGCGGTGGCGCCGGGGGGCGCCCGTCGCAACTGAGTTTGGCCGGGCAGCGCCTATTCCTGGGCGGCGTAGAAGGCGTTGAGATAGAGGGCGGGGTCGATACCCGGTTGCCGCGTCGGCACCGCCACCAGTTGCAGCTGGGGCTCCAGCCGGGGCGGCTCGGTCCAGTTGGCGTTCAGCACGTCTTCGTCGTAATGGGCGGTGAGGTCGTCGCTGCAGCGGCCCGTGCTCATGTCCATGATGGTCAGCATGTTGCTCTCCTTCACCGTGAGGGGGCGCCCGTCGCCCTGTAAGAGGTGTAACGGAGCGCGGTGGGAAAAGGTTGAGCCGTTCCGGGATTTTTTTGCTCCGGTATCAAGAAAGACGGATTTTGGTCGTAAAATGAAACAGTAATTCCACGAGGAGAACGCCATGGACGTCAATGGCATCGCCAGTCTGGCCACCAGTTTTTCGGAAACCCAGACCAGCAACCAGATTCAAACCGCAGTCCTGAAGAAGGCCCTGGATGCCCAGGCTTCCAGTGCGGCCCAGTTGATCCAGGCCCTGCCCCAGTCCACCGTCAATCTGCCCGACCATTTGGGCAAGAACGTGAACACCACGGCCTGAGCTGCCCGGCCCTGCCGTCGCAGATACCGAAACGCCCCGGCTTGCCGGGGCGTTTGTTTTTGGTGCCGCGGTTCAGAAACCCTGGCCTTGGAGCCAGGCCAGGAGCGACCTGGCCACCTTTTCCCAATCCTGTTCCAGCATCAGCCCGTGGCCCATGCCGGGGAAGATTTCCGGGGTGATGCCGTAGGTGTCCCCGGTCATCTTCACCTGGGCCGCCGGCACCAGGGCATCCAGTTCGGCGCCGATGATCTGCAGGGGCGGCAGCCGCATGCGCAGCAGCTGGGGCAGGTTGAACAGGGACATGTCCCAGATGGCCCGCTGGGACTCCTTCTGCATGTGGCCGTAGTAGCGCAGCAGCCGTTCCGGCTCCACGTCCTGGGCGAACAGGGCCTGCTCCAGCACATGGCTGGCCACCTGGCCGCCCCCCAGCAGGTGGTTGAGGTCCCCCAGCAGGTCCGGGCGGGAGAAGACCATCTGCAGGGAAGCCCCCACCAGGCCCTGGGGCGGCACCGAGCACATCAGCACGGCGCCCGGCACCTGGGCCTGCTCCAGGTACTTCTGCACCACGAAGCCGCCCATGGAGTGGCCGATCAGCACCGGCGCCTGTTCCAGTTCCGCCACCGCCCGGCGCACGTCCTCGACGTAATCCTGGATGCTCCACCAGTCGATGCTGTTGTGACCCCAGCTGCCGCCGTGGCCGCGCAGGGAAACGGCATGGGCGTCGTAGCCGGCGGCGGAGAAGAAGGGCAGGAAGTGCTCGTCCCAGCACCAGGCGCCGGCGAAGGCGCCATGGACGAAGAGCAGGGGCGTGGGCCGGGCCTTGGCCTTGCCTTGGGCCGGGCGGGAAATGACTTCGAGGACCTGGTCCTGGGCGCGGGTGTCCATCAGGCGGGCACCTCCATGCCGCGCCGCACGGCGGGCCGCTCACCCACCAGGGCCGCCCAGCGGGCCACCTGGGGATAGTCTGCCAGGTCGATGCCCTGCCATTCGTGGCGGCTGACCCAGGGGTAGATGGCCATGTCGGCGATGGAATAATCGCCGGCGACGTAGGTCTGGCGTTGCAGCTGACCCTCGAGAACGCCGTAGAGGCGGGCCGTTTCCGTGCGGAAGCGCTCGATGGCGTAGGGCACCGGAGCCGGGGCGAAGCGCAGGAAGTGGTGGGTCTGGCCGAAGATGGGGCCGATGCCGCCCATCTGGAACATCAGCCATTGCAGCACGGCATAGCGCTCCGGCCCGGCAGCGGGCAGGAAGCGGCCGCACTTTTCCGCCAGGTAGATGAGGATGGCGCCGGATTCGAACAGGCTCAGGGGCTGGCCGCCGGGGCTGTCCGGGTCCACGATGGCGGGGATCTTGTTGTTGGGGTTGATGGCCAGGAAGTCCGGGGCAAACTGCTGCTCCCGGGTGATGTCCACCGGCTGCACGGCGTAGGGCAGGCCGCACTCTTCGAGCATGATGGAGACCTTGCGGCCGTTGGGGGTGCCCCAGGTGTAGAGGGTGATCATGGCTTTCCTTGGTTCTGTGTCGCGGGGCCGGCTTCCCGTGGTTAAATCGGGGCCGCCGGATGTGGGCGCCAACCTTTCCTGTCTAGGTCTGCACAATGTTGAAATGGCTTCTGACCCTGAGCCTGGGGGTGATACTCCTGGGCCTGTTCCTGCCCCGCCAGCCGGGGTGGCGGCGGGGCCTGCCCGGGGATGTCAATCTGCGCCTGCGCGGCCGGGACTATTTCTTTCCCTTCGGCTCCACCCTGGTCTTTTCCGCCCTGCTGGCCCTGCTCAGCCGTTTTCTCTGAGGGCTGCCGCGACGGCGCCGGCCCGGGCCTGGTGGATGGCGTCGGGGATGCGGGAACGGTCGCCGGCGGCCTTGGCCACGGCCCCCGCATCGACGCTGCGGGCCGCCGCCAGGGCGGTGCGCAGGCGCGCCGGGCTGGCGTAGGGGCGCTCCTCCCAGTCCTTGCGGCCGTTGTAGTCGCAGGCGCAGGCGGCGAGCAGTTGCTCGAAACGCTCGGGGCGGCGGAAGGCGTCGGTCTTTTCCAATAGGGTGACCAGGGTCGCCGGCCGCATTTCCAGGCATTTGTGGATGTCGCCGTGGTAGCGGGCGGTGAGCAGGGCCAGGTCCCGGCATTCCACCGGCACCTTGAGGCGGGCGCACAGCGCCGCGCCCAGCTCCACGCTGCGGTGCTCGTGGCCGATGTGCCGGGGCAGGATGTCGGCCGGCGTGGTGCCCTTGCCCAGGTCGTGCAGCAGGGCGGCGAAGCGCACCGGCAGCGGCTCGCCGCGGCTGGCGGCGACGTCGATGACGCGCATGACGTGGTCGAAGGTGTCGATTTCCGGATGGTAGTCGGCCCGCTGGGGCACCCCGTCGAGCTTCTCCAGTTCGGGCAGGAGGCGGGCCAGGGCGCCGCAGTCCTTGAGCACGGCGAACATGCGCGAGGGCCGGGCCTCCATCAGGCCCTTGGACAGTTCCTGCCACACCCGTTCCGGCACCAGGGCGTCCACCTCACCGTTGGCCACCATTTCCCGCATCAGGGCCAGGGTTTCCGGGGCCACGGAAAAATCGGTGAAGCGGGCGGAGAAGCGGGCCAGGCGCAGGATGCGCACCGGGTCTTCGACAAAGGCCGGGCCCACATGGCGCAGCACCCGGGCGGCAATGTCCCGGACCCCGCCGTAGGGGTCGGTGAGGCTGCCGTCCTCACCTTCGGCGATGGCATTGATGGTCAGGTCCCGCCGCGCCAGGTCCTGTTCCAGGGTCACGTCCGGCGCCGCGTGGAAGGCGAAGCCGGCGTAGCCCCGGCCGGTCTTCCTTTCGGTGCGGGCCAGGGCGTATTCCTCATGGGTCTGGGGATGCAGGAAGACGGGAAAATCCTTGCCCACGGGCTTGAAGCCCTGGGCCAGCATGGTCTGGGGATCGGCGCCCACCACCACGTAGTCCCGGTCCTGCACCGGCAGGCCGAGCAGGCGGTCGCGCACGGCGCCGCCGACGACGTAGATCTGCATGGGCGGGGTCAGGCGCCCACCTCGGCCCGGGCGCCGGCAGCCCATTCCTGCATGGCCGGCAGGGCCAGCAGGGTGTCCCGGTAGGCGGCAGCCAGGGGCGGCAGTTCGACGCCGTAGGTGTGGAAGCGGAAGGCCACCGGAGCGTACATGGCATCGGCCACGGAAAAGTCGCCGAAGAGGAAGGGGCCGGCCGCGGCGAAGCGCTCCCGGCAGGAAGTCCAGAGGGCGGCGATGCGGGCGATGTCGGCCAGGACCTCCGGCGTCTGGCCTTCACCGGGGCGGCTGGCAGCCACCTCCATGCTCATCTGTTGGCGCAGGGCGGCAAAGCCGGAGTGCATCTCGGCGCTGACGCTGCGCGCCTCGGCCCGGGCCTTGGGGTCGGCGGGCCACAGGTCCACATGGTTCAGGGAGGCTTTTTCGGCCAGGTATTCGCAGATGGCGAGGGAATCCCACACCGTCAGGTCGCCGTCGATCAATGCCGGCACCTTGCCGGAGGGCGAGTGGGCCAGGATCTGGGCCTTGGTGTCCGCCTGGCGCAGGCGCACGGGGATTTCCCGGAAGGGCAGCCCGGCCTGCTTCAGCAGCAGCCAGGGCCGCAGGGACCAGGAGGAGAAGTTCTTGTTGCCGATGACCAGTTGCAGCATGGATTCTCCTCCCGGGCGGGGGGCAGGCGTTCAGCGGCCGGCCTGGCCCCGGAACGTGTTGAACTTGGCGTTGGGATCGGCGGCCAGGTAGGTGGGGGCCACGGATTCCAGGGAGGCGGGGCACCAGCGGGCCGGGGTCTTGGCGCCGGGGGTGGCCACATTGTCCACCTGCATGGAACGCAGGTTGTCCGGGGACATCAGGGGCTTGGGCGCCAGCCACAGCAGGCCGGCCTGCAGGTAGGCCCAGCCTTCGGAGAGCTTGAACAGGGGCCGCTCCTTGCCGATCACCTTGCCGGTGTACTGGATCAGTTCGCGCAGGCTGTACACGCCGGGGCCGCACAGTTCATAGGTCTGGCCGAAGGTGTCGCTGTCTTCCAGGCTGTCCACGAAGGCCTGGCCCACGTCGTCGATGCACACCGGCTGGAAGCGGGCGTCGGGGAAGCCGATGGGGAACACCGGGGCCAGCTTGAGCAGCTTGGCGAAGGTGTTGAGGAAGGAATCGCCGGCGCCGAAGATGACGGAGGGACGGAACACGGTCACGTCCAGCGGGCCCTGGGCGGCCAGCACGATGGCTTCGCCGTCGCCCTTGGAGCGCAGGTATTCGGAGGGGCCCTTGGTGTCGGCCTTGAGGGCGCTCATGTGCACCAGGCGCTTGACGCCGGCCTGCTGCATGGCGGCGACGACTTTCCGCGGCAGTTCCACATGGGCCTGGGCGAACTTGCGGCCATAGGGCATTTCGCTGTCGCCGTGGAGGATGCCCACCAGATTGATCACCGCGTCCTGGCCGCGCATCAGGGCGAGCAGGTCTTCTTCCTTGTTGATGTTGGCTTCCACCACATCGACCCCGGGCAGGGGCAGCAGGTGCTTGGCCCGTTCCCGACGGCGGGAGGGCACGGTGATGCGGATGCCTTCGCGGGCAGACAGCAGGTTGGCAATGTGGCTGCCGACAAAGCCGCTACCGCCCAGCAACAGAATGTTTTTGATCGCCATGATTATCTCTGGAGTGTCGCTTTATAGTCTTTGCGCCGCGCCGTTGCCGACGCGATGCTCCCCTCACCTCCCGGCAACGCTGGCGCCGCCGGGAAACCCCGGATTTTACGGCAAATCTTCCGGTTTTGGCTGGTTCTCGCCACCGCTGCCCTTGGGCAGCACCACCCCCAGCCGGCTTTTCAGGGACTGGGGCCGGCCGTTGTTGAAGAGGGATGCGTAGTAGACCGAGTTGCTCATCACCTTTTTCACGTAATCCCGGGTCTCGCTGAAGGGGATGGTCTCGGCGTAGATGGCCCCCTCGATGGGCTTGGCGTCCCGCCACTTCTGGGCCCGGCCGGGGCCCGCGTTGTAGGCGGCGGAGGCCAGCACCGGGTGGTTGTCCAGGCTTTCCATGACCATGCGCATGTAGGAGGTGCCGAGCAGCACGTTGGTGTCCGTATTGGTCACCTGGCCGTGGTCGTAGTCCTTGAGGCCGATCTTCTTCGCCACCCAGCGGGCCGTGGCCGGCATCAGCTGCATCAGGCCGGAGGCGCCGACGGAGGAGCGGGCGTTGGTGACGAAGCGGCTTTCCTGACGCATCAGGCCGTATACCCAGGCATCGTCCAGCTGCTGCTGGCGCGCCACGGGGCGCACCTGCTCGTCGAAGGGGGAGAGATAGCGCAGGCTGTAGTCGTGTTCGTTCTTGGTGCGGTCGGCGGCGGCGATGGCCCGGTCGTAGATGTTGTTGCGGCGGGCGATTTCGGCGGCGGCCAGCAGCTCCCGGTCGTCCATGCCGCGCAGGGCCCAGCTCCATTCCTTGGTGCCTTCGAAGCGCAGGTTGGCGCGGAACAGGGCCAGGGCCCGGCGCAGGGCCAGGTTGTCGCCGACCCGGGCCAGTTCCTCCCGGCTCAGGGGGCGGGCCTGGGGCGGCAGCTTGATGGGGCGGCCCAGCTCGTCGTCCGCCAGGTTGCCGTAGAAATTGGGCTGGCCGGCGATACGCTCGAACAGGGGCTGGGCCAGGTCGTTGCGGCCGGCGGCCTTGTAGGCCCGGCCCAGCCAGTAGGTCCAGCTGGGGTCGGCGGCCTGGGTCGGGCTCATGCCTTCGATGGCGTGGCGCACCAGGTGCCAGTCCTGGGCGCGCAGGGCGGCGCGCACCTTCCAGGCCTGGGCTTCGTCGGAGAGGGGCGTCAGGTCGCTGCCGCGGCGGTACCAGTCCAGGGCTTCCGGATAGTGGCGCTGGGCGCCCTGCCAGCCGATCTGGCCCCAGGCCCAGGCCCGGTCGGCGGGCGGCAGCTGGCTTTCCAGGGCATCCAGGCGCTGGGCGGCCATGGCCGGGTCGTTGCGGGCCACCCGCTGCAGCGCCAGCAGGGCCAGTTCCCGCTGCAGGCGCTGGCTAGTGCCGGAGAGCTTGACCAGGAAGGGCAGGGGCTTGTCCGTCACCTGGTCCCACAGCTTGCGCTCCGGGGTCTGGGCCACGGGCAGGTACTGGGCCGTGTTCCAGGCGGCGCCGAGCTTGTTGATTTCGAACTGGCGGCGGATGCGGGCCCAGACGTCGTCGGAATTGACCTTCTGGGCCGCCACCACGGCGTCCAGCACCGGGTTGCAGGGCTCGGGCACTTCCAGCAGGGTGCGGAACAGGGGCAGGGCGTCGTCCAGGGCCTTCGGGTCCTTGCGTGCCAGGCGGCTCTGCAGGCTGAGGCAGGCCAGGTCCTGGTCGGCCTGGGAAATCTTCGGGTACTCGGCCTCGAACTCGCTCCAGCGCTGCTGCTTGCCGAGCAGGCGCAGCCAGTCGCCGCGCAGCTTCTCGGCGATGTAGGTCTTGTCCTGGCGGGCGAGGAAATCGTTGAGGGCGGCGACGGTGTTGGCGTCGGCCTTCTCCAGCTGGGCGCGGATCTGGAAATACTCCACGTAGGGCGCCAGTTCGTGGTCCCGCAGCTCGGCGGCGAGGCGGTCGAGACGGTTCAGGTCGCCGGCGCGGAAGGCGTCCCGGGCGGCGACGAACTGTTCGTCGCTACCGGCGCGGGCCGGGGCGTTGAGGCCGAGACAGAGGCCGAGCAGGGCGGAGCACAGGGTGAGGCGAAGGGCGAAGCGGGGGCGGGCTGGGGAAGGCGACATCGTGGTGTGATAATCTGGTTCGGCGTCTGCAGGGCAGGCGCTTGAGGCAAGGGGCTGGCGGGAAAAAATGCCGTCACGGCAGAGCCACTGGCAGCCCTTTGAGCATAGCACAGGCCGGGGCCCTGCCCGGCCTCCGCAGCGAGCCAATTTCATCTTTCCCCATGACCGCCATTCCCTTCACCCCGCCGCCCGCCCCCGAGAACCGCAACGTCCTGCGCCAGCGCCTCATTGCCGCCCGCCGCGGCCTTTCTGCCGAGGCCGTGGCCCTGCTTTCCGAGGCCATCTGCGGCCACCTCATGGCCGGTTTCCCCGAACTGGAGGGCAAGGTGGTGGGTTTCTGCTGGCCGGTGCAGAACGAGCCGGACCTGCGTCCCCTGCTGCTGGAGTGGCAGTCCCGGGGCGGCCGCTCGGCCCTGCCGGTGGTGACGGTACCCAATGCGCCCCTGGCCTTCCGCGAGTGGCGGGAGGCGACGCCCCTGGCGCCGGACCGCTACGGCATCCCGACGCCCACCGAGGGTCCCTGGCTGGTGCCCCAGGTGCTGCTGCTGCCGGTGAACGGGGTGGACCGGCTGGGCTACCGCCTGGGCTACGGCGGTGGCTTTTTCGACCGCACCCTGGCCAGCCTGGACCCCCGGCCCCTGGCCATCGGCGTCGGCTACGAACTGGCCAGGGTGGCCGACATCGGCCCGGAACCCCACGACGAGCCCCTGGACGCCCTGGTGACGGAAGCCGGCATCACCCGCTTCCGGCCCTGAGTCGTCGGCGTCGGCCACTGCCGGGAGAGGCAGGCGGGATGGGCGTCTTGAGATGGTGTGCCCAGTGAGCGGCTTGCAATCGGCCTCTCCCGGCAGGGGGGCGGAAGAATGCCGTCTTTCCTGCCTTCCCGGGTAGGCGCAAAGGAGCGCTGCCTGCCGCCCTAGGCCAGGCTTTGGCGCAGAGCCGCCAGGTAGCGCAGGCCGGCGATGGCCCGGCTGCCGTACCAGGAGATCATTTCCCCATCCACCGTCAGCACCGGGGTGCCGCTTGCGGCCGGGTCGGCGGCCAGTTCAAGGGCGTCCTTGTCGCGGAAAGGATAGGGCTCGCTCGGCAGCAGGATGCGCCCGGCCTGGCGGGCCAGGGCCAGGTCCACTTCCGGATAACGTTCGGCGGCGTCGGCGGGCAGGCTGTCCCAGCCGGCGGCGGCCAGCATGCGGGAGATGTAGGTGTCCCGGCTGACACTCATCCAGGGCTTTTTCCAGATCAGGTAGAGCACCGTCTCCCGGGGCAGGCCGGCTACGGCGTCCGCCAGTTCGGCCCGGGCCGCGGCGTAGTCGGCGCAGAGCCGCTCCGCCTCCGCTTCCTTGCCGAAGAGATGGCCCAGCAGGCGGTACAGGGCCGGATTGTCGTCCGGGCCCAGGGGATGGGTGACGACGATGTGGGGCACGAAAGCCTCCAGGGCCGCCACTTCCTCGCGCCGGTTTTCATCCACATTGACGATGACGTGGGTGGGGGCCAGGGCGCGGATTTTCTCCACGGAGAAACCCTTGGTGCCGCCCACCTTGGGCACGGCCTGCAGGGCCTGCCGCGGATGCACGCAGAAGCCGGTGCGCCCCACCAGCTGCGGGCCCAGGCCCAGGTCCCACAGCAGTTCGGTGATGGAGGGCACCAGGGACACCAGGCGCAGTTCGCCCTGATCGGCGGACCAGGCGGGGTGCGGCTTGCCGAGGGCGTCGGGCCATTGCATCATCGGGCATCCATGAACGTGAAGGAGCAGCGATGCTAGCGCAAAAAATTGCCGTGGTGACGGGTGCCGCCCGGGGCCTGGGCCTGGCCGTGGCCGGCCTGCTGGCCGAGCAGGGTTGCCGGGTGGTGCTGGTGGGGCGGCGGGAGGGTCCGCTGCAGGCGGCCTGTGCCGAACTGGCGGGACGCGGCCTGGCGGTGGCAGCCCTGGTGGCCGACGTCACCCGGGGCGAGGACGTGGCCCGGCTGGCCGCCTTCCTGGAGCGGGAATACGGCGGCGTGGACATCCTGGTGAATAACGCCGGGGTCTTTCTCGAACCCCACGATTTTGCCGACCCGGCCAGCGGCAGCCTGCTGCGGGTCGATCCGGCGCTGGTGGCGGCGACCCTGGAGGCCAACACCCTGGCGCCCCTGCGCCTGATGCAGGCCCTGGTGCCCCTGATGCGGCGGCGGGGCTGGGGGCGCATCGTCAATGTCTCCTCCGGCATGGGCCAGCTGTCCACCATGGGCGGCGCCTGGCCCGGCTACCGGGCCTCGAAGACGGCCCTCAACGCCCTCACCCGCATCCTGGCGGCGGAACTGGCCGCGGAAGGGGCGGCGATCAAGGTCAATGCGGTGTGTCCCGGCTGGTGCCGCACCGAGATGGGCGGCAGCGACGCCCAGCGCAGCGCCGAGGAGGGCGCCCGCAGCATCCTGTGGGCCGCTACCCTGCCCGACGACGGGCCCAGCGGCGGCTTCTTCCGGGACGGCCAGCCCCTGGACTGGTAAGGCTCAGCGCCGGGGCGGGGCGCCCGCCGGGGCTTGCTGCTCCCGGGGCGTCGGCTCCGGCGTGGCGTCCAGCTGGGCCTTGATGCGCGCCGTGATCTCGGCGGCGGGCATGGCGTAGGGGAACTTGGCGACAAAGCCACTATCCGGCCCCAGCAGGTACATGCCGGCGGAGTGGTCCATCCAGTACTGGTCCGAGCCCGGCTCCTGGACCTTCTCGTAGCGCGCCTTGAAGTTGTCGGCGACGCCCCGCACCAGGGCCGGCGAACCGGTAAGACCGAGGATGCGCGGGTTGAAGAAGGCGACGTAGTTGCCCAGGACCTTGGGCGTGTCCCGCTGCGGGTCCACGCTGATGAAAATGGGCTGCACCCGCTTGCCCGCCTCTCCCAGCTGTTCCAGGATGGCCGCCATTTCGGCCAGGGTGGTGGGGCAGACGTCGGGGCAGGAGGTGTAGCCGAAGGTGATCAGCTGGAACTGGCCGCCGAAGTCCTGGTTGGTGACCACGTTGCCGTACTGGGTCTGCAGCAGGTAGCGGGGCTGCACGCCGACGGCGATGTCGTCGCCGCTGGCGGCCAGATGGCGGGCCGGGTTGAGGGGCTTGGCCGGGGCCTGGGCGGCGGCCGGCAGGGCAAGTGCGGCGCCCAGGGCCAGCAGGGCGAGCTTGAGACGGGCGTACTTCATGGTCAGCGGGCCACGGCGTCGGCAGAGGCCGGCGGCAATTGCTCAGCCAGGGCTTCGGCCTTGCGGGCCAGTTCCGGGGCGGCGGGGCAGGTGCCCCCCTGGCGCGAGCGCTCCAGGAAAGCATTCTGGGTGGCCCCTTCGAAAGCCTCGCCGTACTGGCGGGTCTTGGGGGCGCGCTGGATCACCAGCCCCTTGATCCGTGCCACCACCTCCTTCTGGCCGCAGGCCAGGGCGGTGCCGTTGAGGCGGCCCAGCTCGGTGAGGGCCTGCAGTACCGATTCGGGCGACAAATCCGCCGCCCGGGCGGGTTGGGCGGCCAACAGCGAGAGGGGCAGCAGGAGCAGGGCAAGACGGCGCATAGGGTCCTCGGAAGCAGGGAGAATGGGCGGATGATAGCCCGGCCCGGGGCCGCCTGATTTGATATAGGCCGGATTTGTTACCGCCCCGGACCCCGCGGCGGCGGCGGGGCCTGTGGGATAATCCGCCCCATGTCTGCTCCCAACCTGCCTGCCGGCGCCCCCGAACTGGTCGCCGCCATCGAGGCGGCCCTGGCCGCCCGTCCCGAGGAACGCATCCTGCGCCTCAGCCACGAGGGCCAGTCCCTGGTGGTGAAGCGCGCCTCCGACCAGACCCGGGCCCCCTGGGTCACCTGGATCGCCGCCCGCATCGCCGGCAGCCTTTCGCCCCAGCCCCTGCCGCGGCAGTCCCTGGCCCTGTCGGACCAGGGCGGCCTGATCCGCATCGAAGCCCGCCGCCTGCGCAGCCTCCACGCCGCCGGGGTGAAAGTGCCCCGGGTGCTGGCGGAAGGGGCCGGCTGGCTGGCCCTGGAGGCGGTGGGCGACACCCTGGAACACGCCCGCACGGACCGTCCGCGGCAAGAATGGGATGACCTGCTGCTGCGGGCCATGGACGACCTGGCGGCCTTCCACCGGGCCGGCCACTGGCACGGCGGCAGCCAGGTGAAGAACCTGATGCTGTGGCAGGGCGAGATTTACCGCATCGATTTCGAGGAAGACATCGGCGAGCACCTGCCCCTGGCCGTGGCCCAGACCCTGGACCTGGTGCTGCTGGTCAATTCCTGCCTGCTCCTCGACGACCGGGGCGAGGCCGCCTGGCAGGCCATGGGCGAGGCCCTGTTGGAGCGCTACTTCGCCGCCCACCCGGCGGCCGACATCCGCCGCTGCCTGCGGCGGGCCATGCTGTGGCTGCGCGCCATCACCTTCCTGGCCCGGCCCTGGCGCCACAAACGGGGCCGCAGCCTGCGCCGGGTATTCCTGCTGCGCCGTTGCCTGGAGCGGGTGCTGACCTAGTCCAGCAGGCCCCGGGGCTTGCGCGGGGCCTGGGTGAACAGGCGGTCGTAGAGCCAGTTGGGCAGGAGCCGCAGGACCTTCGCCACCACCCCCATCTGCCAGGGAATGACCGTGTAGCTGGTGCCCTTCGCCACCGCCCGGGCGAAGCGCCGCGCCGCTTCCGCTGCCGGCAGCAGGAAGGGCATGGGATAGGGGTTGATGGCGGTCATGGGGGTTTCGATATAGCCCGGGGCGATGGTCACCACCTTGATGCCCTTGGGCGCCATTTCCAGGCGCAGGGATTCCAGATAGGCGATGGCGGCGGCCTTGGAGGCCGAATAGGCTTCGGCCCCCGGCAGGCCCCGGATGCCGGCGACGGAGGCGATGCCCACCAGGCGCCTGTCGCCGCCGGCGGCGGCCATGGGGCCGATGAAGGGGACGAAGGTGGCGGCCATGCCGTAGACGTTGGTGTCCATCACCTTGCGGAAGGCCGCCAGGTCTTCCGGGCATTCGCTGAGGGTGCCGACGGAGACGCCGGCGTTGGCGATGACGATGTCCGGGGCGCCGTGGCGGGCCGTGAAGTCGGCCGCGGCGGCGGCCAGGGCAGGGGCGTCGCTCACATCCAGGGCATAGGCGGCGTGGTGACCGGGCAGGTCGGCCAGGAGGTCCGTCAGTGCTTGTTGCCGGCGGGCTGCCAGGCCAAGGGTGGCGCCCTGTTCGGCGTAGTGGCGGGCCAGGGCGGCGCCGATGCCGCTGGAGGCGCCGGTGATGAAGACCTTGAGGGATGCCATGAATGTTCCGCAGGTGGATGTGAAATCGCCCGGAGGGCGGGGCCGTCCGGGCGATGGCGTGGGTCTGCCGGCGGGGCTTACTTCTTCTTGCCGGCCCGCTCGGCGCGGATTTTCTCGATCAGCAGGTCGGCGTTGCGCAGCACGTCCTTGAAGGCTTCGCCCTTGACCACGTAGCGGCCGTCCACCACCACCATGGGCACGCCGTCCACCTTGTAGGCCCGGGCGATCTGCTCGGCCCGGCTCATCTTGCTGTTCACGCCGAAGGAGGCAAAGGCCTCGGCGAACTTCTTGCCGTCGGCGCCCTGCTTGCCCACCCATTCCTCGGCGGTGCGGGGGTCGAACAGATTGACGCGCTGTTCGTGGATGGCCTTGAACACGGCTTCGTCCAGCTTGGCCAGGTCGCCGGTGGTTTCCAGGGCGTAGTACAGCTTGGCCACGTTGGTCCAGGCGGGGCGGCCGAAGGTGATGGGCACCTTCTTGAAGGCCACGTCCGGGCCCAGGCGGGAGGCCCAGGCGTGGATCAGGGGGTTGAAGTCGGCGCAGTGGGGGCAGCCGTAGGAGAAGAACTCGATCACTTCGATCTTGCTGCCGCTGTCGGTGGCGATGGGCGGGTTGATCGCCTGGAACTGGGGCTGCTGCTGGGCAACGGCCGGCTGCAGGGCGGCGGCGGCCAGCAGGGCCAGGGGCGCCAGCCAGCGGCGCAGGCGGGAATACAGGGAAGCGGAGGTCTGGGTCATGGGGGTTTCCTTCAGTCCTTGTTCTTGACGATATTGGCTTCGACGCCGGCCTTGGCCAGCTCGGCGCGCACCTTGTTCACTTCATCGATCTTGGTGTACGGCCCCAGGCGCACCCGGTACCACACCTTGTCGCCCACCATCACTTGCTGCACGGTGGCTTCCACCCCCAACATGGCCAGACTGGCCTTCTGATTGTCCGCGTCGCCCGGCTTCTGGAAGGAGCCGGCCTGGAGGAACACGGGTTCCTTGGCGGCGGCGCCGTCCTTGGCCTCCTTCCCGTCCTTGCCATCCTTGGCCGTCTTGGCGTCGGGCTTGGCTTCCGGGGCGGGAACGGCGTCGGCGTTGCCGGGCAGAATCTTGTAGAAGTCGAAACGGGGCTTTTCCGGCACCGGGTCGCCGGGCTTGCCGGGCAGGGCCGCCGGGGCGGGGGGCTGGGCCGGGGCGGCCTTGTCTGCCGCCTTCTCGCCCGGCTTGGGCAGGGCCTCCGGCGGCATGGGGGCGCCGTTCTGGGTCTTGTTCACAAAGGGCATCGGCGCCTTGTTGATGTACCAGGCGACGCCCAGGGCCGCCACCACCCCCAGGATGAGGCCGATAAAGATGCCGATCAGGGTGCCGCCGCCGGATTTCTTCTTGGCGGGGGCCTTGCGGGGTTTCATGTCACGACTCATGGTTCTCTGCTCAACGTATGGGGGCGGGGTTGGCTTACATGGAGGCCGGGCAGGAAACACCCAGCAGGGCCATGCCGTTACGGATCACCTGGCGCACGGCGGCGGCCAGGGCGACGCGGGAACGGGCCAGGGCGGCGTCGTCCACCAGCATGCGTTCGGCATTGTAATAACTGTGGAAGTCGGCGGCCAGGTCCTTCAGGTAGAAGGCCACCTGGTGCGGCGCCAGGTCTTCGGCGGCATTGGCGACGATTTCGGGGAAGGCGGCCAGACGGGCGGCCACGGCCAGTTCCCGCGGGTGGGTCAGCAGGCCCAGGTCGGCACCGGCCAGTTCGGCCTCGTTGCCGCCGGCATCGCCCCACTGCTTGACTACGGAACAGACCCGGGCGTGGGCGTACTGGATGTAATAGACCGGGTTTTCGTTGGTCTGGCTCTTGGCCAGGTCCAGGTCGAAGTCCAGGTGCTGGTCGGACTTGCGCAGCACGTAGAAGAAGCGGCAGGCGTCGTTGCCCACTTCGCCGCGCAGCTGGCGCAGGGTGACGAACTCGCCGGAGCGGGTGGACATGGCGGCCTTCTCGCCGTTGCGGTAGAGCACGGCGAACTGCACCAGGGCCACGTGCAGCTTGGCTTCGTCCTGATCCAGAGCCTTGAGGGCACCCTTCACCCGGGGGATGTAGCCGTGGTGGTCGGCGCCCCAGATGTTGATGACCTTGTCGAAGCCCCGGTCGAACTTGTTGAGGTGGTAGGCGATGTCGGAGGCGAAGTAGGTGAACAGGCCGTTCTCCCGCTGCACCACCCGGTCCTTCTCGTCGCCGAAGGCGGTGGAACGGAACCACTTGGCGCCGTTCTGCACGTATAGGTGGCCGGCGGCTTCCAGCTTCTCCACGCACCTGGCCACCAGGCCGGTATCGAAGAGGGACTTCTCGGAGAACCAGACGTCGAAGTGCACGCCGAACTCTTCCAGGTCGTCCTTGCCGTCCGCCAGCTGCTCGGACAGGGCGTGCTGGTGGATGTAGCTCCAGTCCGGGCCGAGCAGGTTCTTGGCGTTGGCGATGAGGGCGTCCAGGTGGCCCTCCTTGTCCGCTTCCACGTCGGGAGCGCCGGCCAGGATGTCCGCCGCCGGGCGCAGGTACTTGTTGCCGTGGGCGTCCTTGATCTGGCGGGCCATGTCGCGCACGTAGTCGCCCTGGTAGCCGTTGGGCGGGAAGGGGACGTTGATGTCGTAGAGACCGAGGTAGCGCAGCCAGGTGGAGAGGCCGAGGATGTCCATCTGCCGGCCGGCGTCATTGACGTAGTACTCCCGGGTCACATCCCAGCCGACGAAGGCCAGCAGGCTGGAGAGGGAGGCGCCATAGGCGGCGCCGCGGCCATGGCCGACGTGGAGGGGGCCGGTGGGGTTGGCGGAGACGAATTCCACCTGCACCTTCTGCTTGCCGCCGGCATTGCTGCGGCCGTATTCCCCGGCCTTGGCCAGCACGGCCTGGACCACGGCGGTCTTGGCGGCGGCCTTGAGGGTGAAGTTGATGAAGCCGGCGCCGGCGATGTCCACCTTTTCCACCCAGGCGGAGGGCGGCAGCTCATTGACCAGCTGCTGGGCGATTTCCCGCGGGTTCTTTTTCAGTTCCCGGGCCAGCTGCATCGCCACGTTGGCGGCGAAGTCGCCGTGGGACTCCTGTTTCGGGCGTTCCAGGGCGATGGGCGTGGCGGCGTGATCGGGGGCCACGCTCTTCAGGGCGGTCTGCAGCAGGTCGGCCAGGTGGGCCTTGATATCTTGACTCATAGGGAAATCGGGCGGTGCCAAAAGCTTGAAAGGGCCGATTATACCTGCCCGGCGCCGCGGGCCGGTCTGGATTCTGGTATTCTCGGCGGCTCCCTCCCCCGCCTCTTCCCGACTGACCATGCGCCTGCTGCGCCTCGCCAAGATCGCCACCGTCGCCATCCGTTACGGCCTCGACCAGATGGTGCTGGAACACGAGCCCACCGGCCGTGCCCGGGGCCTCTCCCGGCTTTCCCGCGCCCTCTTCTTCTGGCGCGACCTGGACCGCCGCTCCGAGGCCGAGCGCCTGCGCCTGGCCCTGGAAGCCCTGGGCCCCATCTTCGTCAAGTTCGGCCAGGTGCTGTCCACCCGCCGCGACCTGCTGCCGCCGGACCTGGCGGAGGAACTGGCCAAGCTCCAGGACCAGGTGCCGCCCTTCCCCTCGGAGCAGGCCATTGCCCAGGTGGAAGCGGCCTACGGCAAGCCCCTGGCGGAAATCTTCGCCGAGTTCGACCCGACCCCGGTGGCCTCCGCCTCCGTCGCCCAGGTCCATTTCGCCCGCCTGCACGATGGCCGCGAAGTGGCGGTGAAGGTGCTGCGCCCCGGCATGAAGCCGGTTATCGGCCACGACCTGGCCCTCATGGACACCCTGGCCGGCCTTACCGAAAAGCTGTGGGCCGACGGCAAGCGCCTGAAGCCCCGGGAGGTGGTGGCCGAGTTCGCCAAGCACCTCTACGACGAGCTGGACCTGATGCGGGAAGCGGCCAACTGCTCCCAGCTGCGCCGCAATTTCGAGAATTCCCCCCTGCTGCTGGTACCCGAGGTGCATTGGGACTACTGCACCCCCTCGGTGATGGTCATGGAGCGCATGCACGGCATCCCCATCAGCCAGACCCAGCGCCTGCAGGCCCAGGGCACCGACTTGAAGGCCCTGTCCCGGGCCGGGGTGGAGATCTTCTTCACCCAGGTCTTCCGCGACGGCTTCTTCCACGCCGACATGCACCCGGGCAACATCTTCGTCCATGCCGACGGCCGCTACATCGCCCTGGATTTCGGCATCGTCGCCACGCTGAACGACAACGACAAAAACTACCTGGCCCAGAACTTCCTGGCCTTCTTCCGCCGCGACTACAAGCGGGTGGCCGAGGCCCACATCGAATCCGGCTGGGCCCCCGCCGACACCCGGGTGGACGAGCTGGAAGCGGCCATCCGCGCCGTCTGCGAGCCCATCTTCGACCGCCCCCTGAAGGACATCTCCTTCGGCAAGCTGCTCTTGCGCCTGTTCCAGACCAGCCGCCGCTTCAATGTGGAAATCCAGCCCCAGCTGGTGATGCTGCAGAAGACCCTGCTCAACATCGAGGGCCTGGGACGCCAGCTGGACCCGGACCTGGACCTGTGGAAGACCGCCAAGCCCTTCCTCGAGAAGTGGATGGAAAGCCAGATGGGCTGGCGCGGTTTCGTGCGCAACCTGAAGAACGAGGCGCCCTACTGGGCCCGCAGCCTGCCCCAGATTCCCCGCCTGGCCCAGCAGGCCCTGGCCGCCCAGGCCCGGGCGCCGGAAGCCGGCGTCGCCACCCAGGCGGCCCTGGCCGCCATCCAGGCCACCCAGGCCCGCCACGAGCGCTGGCTGCGCCTGGCCCTGCTGCTGGCCGCCGGCATCTTCGCCCTGGAAATCTTCCGCAGCCTGGGCTGAGTCCGGGCCCGCCGCCTGCGCCGCCATGCACCGCACTCTCCGCCTCATTGGTGCCGCCAGCGGCGTCGGCGCCCAGGACCCGGGCTGCCACGCCGGCCCCACCGCCCTGCACCGGGCCCACGCTTTCGACGACCTGCAGCGCCGCCCCGATCTCAGCTGGGGCGAAACCCTCTTTCCGCGCCAGGCCCTGGGCGGCCGCGTGGCCGAGGTGGCCGACCTCTGCCAGCGCCTGGCCGAGGCAGTGCGCCAGGCCCGGGAGCGGGGCGAGACCCCGGTGGTGCTGGGCGGCGACCATTCCTGCGCCATCGGCACCTGGAGCGGCGTCCGCGCCGCCAGCCCGGCGCCCGTCGGCCTGCTCTGGCTCGACGCCCATCTGGACAGCCATACCCCCGAAAGCACCCATTCCGGCGCCCTCCACGGCATGCCCCTGGCCTGCCTGCTGGGCCAGGGCGACCGGCGTCTGGTGACCGTGGGCGGCCCCGGGCCCAAGCTGCTGCCCGGGCATGTGGCCCTCATCGGGGTGCGCAGCTACGAGCCGGAGGAGCGGGAATTCCTCGACCGCCTCGGGGTGCGCGTGTTCACCATTGACGAGGTGCGGCAGCGGGGCCTGCCGGCGGTCTTCGGCGAAGCCCTGGCCCGGGTGCGACAGGCGCCCGGCGGCTACGGCGTCAGCCTGGACCTGGACGTCTTCGATCCCCGGGAAGCGCCGGGGGTGGGCAGCCCGGAACCGGCGGGCCTGTCCCAGACCGAACTGATGCCGGCCTTGGCCGGCCTGGCCGGGGACCCGGCCCTGCTGGCCCTGGAGGTGATGGAGTTCAACCCGGACCGGGATGCGGGCGGGCGTACGGCAGCCCTGCTGGCCCGGCTCATCGGTGCCGTCTTCCCCCGCCGGCATGGGGCCTGAGAGGCCCGCCGGACGGGCTTCCCGGCCCGGCTGCGGGGCACTGGGGGCGGCCTTTCCCGGCTCTTGATCGGCGGCGATCCAAAATGGTGCGCCAAGGCACTGATTTGCTTGCCCTAAATCCTGCCGGCGCGGGGCGGAAATGCGGCTATACTTGCGCGTTTTTCAATTTTTCCGCCTCGTCATCGTCCCGGGATTTCCGCCACCATGACCACGCTCCTGGCCTTCGTCATCCTCTATCTCCTGGTCTCCATCGGCATCGGCCTGTTCGCTGCCACCCGGGTCCATAGCGCCAAGGATTTCGCCGTCGCCGGCCGCAGCCTGCCCCTGCCGGTGGCCACCGCCTTGGCCTCAGCGAACTCAACCCGGTCGACGCTTCCTGCACTGGCGCCAAGTGCCGGCGTCCCGTCGGGGCTTGGTGATCCGGGACCTGGCCACCGCCCTGCGGGAAAGGAAGGCTGACCTGGCCACCCTGCTGGCCATCGAGGTGGGCAAAATCTGCAGTGAGGCGGAAGTGGAAATCCGGGAAATGATCGACATCGCCGACTACGTCGTCGGTCTCTTCCGTTAGTTCCACGGCCTCAGCCTGCCCTTGGAGCGGCCCCGCCATCACCTGTTGGAGCGCTGGCAACCTCGGGCCCGATAGTGGTGATCACTGCCTTCAACTTTCCCGCTCCGGTGTGGGCCTGGAATGCCTTCATCACTGCCGTCTGCGGCGATACGGTGGTGTGGAAGCCGTCGCCCAAGGCGCCCCTCACCGCCATCGTCATCCAGAAGGTGTGGTGGATGAGGTGTGCCGCAACCACGGCGCCCAGGGCGTATTCACCCTGCTGCTGCCGGACGAAGCGGAAATGAGCCAGGCCCTGGCCATCAACTACGGTAACCAGCTGTCCCCGGCTCAGGGCATCCGCTTCGAACTGCCGGGCAGATGGCCGGCTAGGTAATTCCAGGCAGGGTGTCCGACTCCAGAGGGCCGTCTGCCGCTGCCTTCGGCGGCAGGGGCGCGAAGTAGCCGGCAGCCAGTACCAGCAGGGCGACGCCGATGAGGGTGGCAGTCCAGGTAAGGGTGCCCCTGCCCATGGTGTCGAACAGCAGCAGCTTGGCTCCCACCAGGCCCAGCAGGAGCATGCCGCCGAACCAGCGGTGGCGCAGTTCCCGGCGGGAAGCGTGGATCATAGTGGCAATGGCGGTGGTGCTCCAGAACAGGGTGAGCAGGGCCTGGAAGAGGGTGGCATGCATCAGCGTCGGGAAATTGAAAGGAATCCCGCCCCAGTGATGGGCAATACGTGCAGCCAGGGCCGAGAGCCAGAGAAAGGCCAGCAGGGCCGTGAGAACCCGCAGCAGGGGGGCGACGGCGGCAGCGAGCTGGCGGCCTAGAAGCACGAGGGCGCCCAGGGCGGCGAGTTGCCCCGCGTCGAAAATATTGAGCAGGGGCAGGTAGGGCCAGCCGAGGCCATCAAGGCCACTCAGGCGCAGATTGCCCCAGGGCAGCAGCAGGAGCAGGCCGAACAGGGGCGGCAGCACGCCGTAGGGGATGTAGCCGGCCCCTGCCGCCGTGAATGGCCAGCGCTGTCGCTGCTGTCCCAGGACCGGCAGGGCCAGCCCGGCGGCGAGTACCAAGACCACGGCGACAAAGGACCACAGGGTCGGTGCCGGCATCAGGTGCCGGGCCTGCCAGGCCAATTCCCAGGCCAGGGCGAAGAGCAGCAGCCACCAGGCGCCCAGATGGCGGATGGCGGCCAGGCCTGTCTCGCCCTGGCGCTCGTGGCGGGCCAGGAGTACGTAATGGACAGCCAGGGCCAGGGGCAGCACCAAAGCCATGAAGCCGGCCAGGGGATGGCCGTGGCGGCCGATGCCTGCCAGCGTCGCCACCACCAACCCAACCAGTAGCAGCACGGCGGCGGGCCGCAGTTGGGGCCAGCGCCAGAGGCTGATCAGGCCTTCCTGGAGGAGCACCGTGGCGGTAATGAAGAGTAGGGCGTAGGGAGCATGCAGGCTGTCAGGGGCAAAACGGTAGATTTCGTCCAGGCCTGGGCCCAGCCACCACAGCATGGCCCAGGCCCAGGGCAAGAAAGGCAGTAGCGCCGCCGAGGAGGCCCGGGAGCGCAGCTGGCGGGCGGAAAAGAGGCCGGCCAGGACCAGGATGAAGGCACCGAGCATCGCGTCGTTCGCCACCGGCAGGCGGTGGCCGAGCGCTGCCCAGCCCAGCAGCAGGGACAGGCCGGCCGCCAGTTGCATGAGGAAGCCGCTGACCTGGGCCAACTTGCGTTCCTGCCGCACCCCGAACCACAGCACCGCCGCCCCTTCCGCCGCCCAGAAGGCGGAGGTCACCTGGGCGTCGAAGGCCAGGGGGATGGCGATGGTGAGGAAGACCACGGCGATGCCCAGATGACTGCGCTCCACCAGCAGGTTGGCCGGTTCCCGACGTCGGAAAAGCAGGGCCCACAGGCCAAAATACCAAAGAGCGGCGATGAGGGTGCTCCAGGCCAGGCCGTAGCGCTCGCCCTCCATCAGCCGGGCCTGCAGGAAAGTGCCGGCCAAGGGGGTGCCGAAAAGCAGGATGCCATCGCGCCAGGCAGCCAGGCCGGGCGCCCGCAGCAGGGCAGTGGCCACCGGCATGGCCGAATAGACGGAGAGGAAGAGGACGAGGAAAGCCTGGGTTAGCAGGTAGTGCCGGGGCTGGTAGCCGCCCATGGCCCAGGCCATGCCCACCGCCAGGGTGAAGAAGAAGCCGGCGATATTGAGCACCCGCCAGGCCCGGAACCAGTCCACTGCCAGGATGAAGACATTGAGCAGGGTGAAATAGGCGAACAGGGGCAGGGGGCTGTCGGCCTGACCGCCGGCCAGTATCGGGGCCAGGAAGGCGCCGGAAAGGCCAAGTACGGCCAGGACTGGGGCATCCTGGCGCGCCGCCAGGAAGACGCAGGCGATGCCCAGCAGGGCGAAGAGCGCGAAGGCCGGTCCTTGGCCGATCATGGTGTAGCGCTGCAGCATGAAATAGGCGACCAGATAGAGCAGGGCGAAGCCGCCACCCTGGAGGGCCTGGCCGAAGGTGCGATGTTTTTCCTCCCCGGCTCGGTTCCAGCCGAAGGCGATCATGGCGATGCCGCTGGCGGCTGCGATAAGGAGACGCAGGGGCACTGGCAACAGGCCGTAATCCACTGCCAGGCGCAGGCCCGAGGCGATGCCGAAGAAGAGCAGGACGATGCCGATCTTGGCCAGGGGATTGATGGCCCACAGCCGCCGGGCCCAGTCCGGTGGCTCCAGGGTAAAGGGCTGGCCCGTTACGGGGCGGGCTGCTGGAGGCGGGCTGTCGGCGAGGGGGGCTGGTTGGGGCGGCATTGCCACGGGCGGAGCTTGCACCGCTTGGGGGACGGGGGAGGTCGGGGCAGGTGTTTCCCAACTGCTCTCAGCTACGGCGGTAGAGGCGGTCGCGGTGCCCTTGAGCACCTCCACCTCCCGGCGCAAGGCTTGGACCTGGTTTTCCAGCAGCTGCAGGCGCTGCCGGAAGTCCGGGCCGACTGCCGGCTCCCGCTTGTTTCCCTGGCGTCCCAGCCAGTGGCCGATGAGGCCGCCCGCGAGGGCGCCGGCCAGGCTGCCGAAGCTGCCCAGGGGGCTGCCGATGATCAGGCCGATGACTACTCCCAGTAACCACATGATGCGTCCTTTCCTCGTTCCGGCCGCCGTTTGGAGGCCGCCAAGCTGTCCCGCGAGTATAGGGATATTCCGATGGTATTGTCTCGCTGCCGCTACAGGTGCCTGCCTGCTGGAGCGGATGGATCGGCCGGTCCATGGGGGCGACCTACAATGAAAGGACTTCCTGCAATCCGGGAGGCGGTACGAATGAGCCGAAAATCGTTGTGGAGCCTGGTCGCCACGATCCTTGTGGTGACGGCCTGCGGCGTAATTCCCCTGGCGCTCCCGCCAGCAGCTACCCAGCTAGAATTTTCCCTGGCCAGCGGTACGTACCGGTGTGAACTGGGGGTGTCGCTGCAGTTGGGGCGGCAAGTTCGCGAAGGAGTGAACTACCGCATCCTGCTCGCCGGCTAAACCAGTTTGTCCCTGGTCAGCGAGTGCCAGCCGGGATGAGGCTGGTGGCCTTGTCCCGTGGCTGTGCCTGATCCGCTCCGCTAGCGGCGTCAGCGCCAAGGTAGCGGGTGACCAAGAAGTCCTGGGTTATGGTTCGGCCCAGAGCAGGGCTATGGCTGTTCCCCCGTTCCGATACAGTTATCGCCGGAATGGTGCCAATCGCTTGATTTGGCTGCTTTTCGTCAGTCTTTTAAAGGGGAATCCGGCTATACTCTTGCCCGTTTTTTCCAATCCCCTTTTTCTGACTTCCTGCCCGGGTTTCTGACATGACCACGCTCCTGGCCTTCGTCATCCTCTATCTCCTGGTCTCCATCGGCATCGGCCTGTTCGCTGCCACCCGGGTCCATAGCGCCAAGGATTTCGCCGTCGCCGGCCGCAGCCTGCCCCTGCCGGTGGTCACCGCCACGGTCTTCGCCACCTGGTTCGGTGCCGAGGCCGTGCTCGGGGTCTCCGCCACCTTCGTCAAGGAAGGCCTGGGCGGCGTCGTCGCCGACCCCTTCGGCGCCTCCCTCTGCCTCATCCTGGCCGGCCTCTTCTTCGCCAGCAAGCTGTACCGGATGAACCTGCTGACCATCGGCGACTACTACCGGCTGCGCTACAACCGCACCGTCGAGGTGCTCACCACTCTTTGCGTCGTGGTCTCCTACCTGGGTTGGGTCTCGGCCCAGATCAAGGCCCTGGGTCTGGTCTTCTTCGTCGTCACCGGCGGCGCCGTGTCCCAGGAGGCGGGCATGATCCTGGGTGCCCTCATCGTGCTGACCTACACCACCTTCGGCGGCATGTTCTCCGTGGCCATCCTGGACTTCGTGCAGATCACCGTGATCATGGGCGGCATGCTCTACATCGGCTACGTCATCTCCGGCCTCACCGGCGGCGTCGGCGCCGTGGTCGGCCACGCGGCGGCGGCGGGCAAGCTGGACTTTTTCCCCAAGGGTGGGCTCGAGGTGTGGGTGCCCTTCATCGGCGCCTGGATGACCATGATGCTGGGCTCCATTCCGCAGCAGGACGTGTTCCAGCGCATCACCTCGGCCAGGAACGAGAAGACCGCCATCCGCGGCTCGGTGCTGGGCGGCAGCCTCTACTTCGCCTTCGCCTTCGTGCCCATGTTCCTGGCCTACGCCGCCACCCTGATCGACCCGGCCATGTTCGGCGACCTGCTGGAACAGGATTCCCAGCTGGTGCTGCCCACCCTGATCCTGCAGCACACGCCGGTGTTCGCCCAGGTGGTGTTCTTCGGCGCCCTGCTCTCGGCCATCATGAGCTGCTCCTCGGCGACCCTGCTGGCGCCCTCCGTGGCCTTCTCCGAGAACATCCTGCGCGGCGGCTTCCCGCGCATGCCGGACCGCACCTTCCTCCTGGCCATGCGCACGGTGATCGTCTGCTTCGCCGGCACTGTGCTGCTGTTCGCCCTCAATTCCAACGAGAGCATCTTCCACATGGTGGAGAACGCCTACAAGATCACCCTGGTCACCGCCTTCATTCCCCTTTTCGCCGGCCTCTACTGGAAGAGGGCCAACACCCAGGGCGCCCTGTTCGCCATCTTCTCCGGCTTCTTCACCTGGATCCTCATGGAAGTGCTGGGGTCGGAAGACGCCACCTGGCCGCCCCAGGTGCTGGGCTTCCTTGTCGCCGGCGTGGCCATGGTGGCCGGTTCCCTGCTGCCCCGCGTGGTGGGCCAGCCGACTCCGGTGCCCTTCGGCCACGAGCATCATGCTGCCGGCCTGACCCATCACCTGGGCGACCACCCCCACCATCACGACGGCCGCTGACGGCCGACTGCGGCATGGCACGGTTGCCATGCCTAATGGGTCACACCGGCCGGGCTGAAATAGGCGCACAATGTTCCTTCGCCCGCCGGGCCAAGGAGGTTGGCCCGGCGCCCCGATTCCAGCCCATGACCCGGAGAATAAATACATGGTGACAAAGGTCAGCAAGCCCGCAACCCGCAAGTCCGCCGCCCTCGGCAACACCGCCCCCAAGGCCGCCACCAAGGTGGTGGCCAAGCCCCGCCCCAGCCGCGCCCGCCCGGTGAAGAGCGGCGACGTGGCCCCGGCCCACAGCCCTGCCGGCGTAGAGAGTTTCGAAGTCGGCCAGGCCGTGGCCGCCGCCCAGAATTCCAAGGTCGTCGCCATGCGCGACATCCTCAGTCGTACCCAGGGCACCGACCTCAAGTCCGTGGCCAAGACCCTGGAAGCCATTGTCGCCGGCGCTTCCCCCGACGACGTGAAGATGCTGCGGGACACCCTGTTCAAGGATGAGGTGCCGGCGGACAAGCTGCCGGTGAGCCCGGACGACCAGCTCTCCGACGAGTGGCGCACCGGCGGCTATCCCTACAAGAATCTGATGACCCGCAAGAACTACGAGAAGCAGAAGTACCGCCTGCAGGTGGAACTGCTGAAGCTCCAGGCCTGGGTCAAGGAAACCGGGCAGCGGGTGGTGATCCTCTTCGAAGGCCGGGATGCGGCCGGCAAGGGGGGCGCCATCAAGCGTTTCACCGAGCACCTGAATCCCCGGGGCGCCCGGGTGGTAGCCCTGGAAAAGCCCTCGGAAGTGGAACGGGGCCAGTGGTATTTCCAGCGCTACATCCAGCACCTGCCCACCGCCGGCGAGATCGTCATGTTCGACCGCTCCTGGTACAACCGGGCCGGGGTGGAACGGGTCATGGGCTTCTGCGACCAGGACGAGTACGCCGAGTTCATGCGCCAGTGTCCCGAGTTCGAGCGCAACCTGGCCCGCAGCGGCATCCACCTGATCAAGTTCTGGTTCTCCGTCAGCCGGGCCGAACAGCGCCGCCGTTTCAAGGAGCGGGAAACCCATCCCCTGAAGCAGTGGAAGCTCTCCCCCATCGACCTGGCCTCCCTGGACAAATGGGAGGACTACACCAAGGCCAAGGAGGCCATGTTCTTCTACACCGACACGGCCGATTCCCCGTGGACCGTGGTCAAGTCCGACTGCAAGAAGCGGGCGCGGCTCAACGCCATGCGCTACATCCTGCACAAGCTGCCCTACAAGAATAAGGACGTGGAGCGCATCGGCCCCCTGGACCCCCTGCTGGTGGGCCGGGCCAACGTGGTGTACGAACGGGGCGAACACGAAGGCACGGCGATTCTGTAAGCGCCGGCATCCGCCAAAGAAAAAGCCCGCTCGTTTGAGCGGGCTTTTTTACGTCCGGCAGTCGCTCCGGCGAGAGGCTCAGACGCCCTTGGCGAAAATGGCCTCGGCTGCGGCGATGGTGGCGGCGATGTCGGCTTCCGTGTGGGCGGCGGAGACGAAGCCGGCTTCAAAGGCGGAAGGCGCCAGGTAGTGGCCGGCCTCCAGCATGGCGTGGAAGAAGCGGTTGAAGGCCTCCTTGTCGCATTGCATCACCTCGGCGAAGGAGGTGGGCGGGGTGGCGCTGAAGTACAGGCCGAACATGCCGCCCACGCTCTGGGCGCAGAAGGTGACGCCGTGCTTCTTGGCGGCGGCGGTGAGACCGTCGGTGAGCTGCTTGGTACGGGCGGCCAGGCTATCGTAGAAGCCGGGGGCACGGGTGGCCTTGAGGGTCACCAGGCCGGCGGCCACGGCCACCGGGTTGCCGGAGAGGGTGCCGGCCTGATACACCGGGCCCAGGGGGGCGATCTTTTCCATGATCTCCCGCTTGCCGCCGAAGGCCGCCACCGGCATGCCGCCGCCGATGACCTTGCCCAGGGTGGTGAGGTCCGGGGTGATGCCGAAGAGGCCCTGGGCGCACTGGGGGCCGACGCGGAAGCCGGTCATGACCTCGTCGAAGATGAGCACGGCGCCGTGCTTGCTGCACAGCTCGCGCATGGCCTGCATGAACTCGGGCTTGGGCGCGATCAGGTTCATGTTGCCGGCCACCGGCTCGACGATGACGGCGGCGATTTCGCTGCCCTGCTTGGCAAAGGCTTCGGCCAGTTGTTCGGCATTGTTGTATTCGAGCACCAGGGTGTGCTTGGCCACGTCGGCGGGGACGCCGCCGGAGGAGGGATTGCCGAAGGTCAGCAGGCCGGAACCGGCCTTCACCAGCAGGCTGTCGGAATGGCCGTGGTAGCAGCCCTCGAACTTCACCAGCAGGTCCCGGCCGGTATGGCCCCGGGCCAGGCGGATGGCGCTCATGGTGGCTTCGGTGCCGGAGGAGACCAGGCGCACCATGTCCAGGGAGGGCAGGATGTCGCAGAGCAGGTCGGCGATCTCGATCTCGGCCTCGGTGGGGGCGCCGAAGGACAGGCCCAGGGCGGCGGCCTCCTGCACGGCCTTGACCGTGGGGGCGTGGGCGTGGCCCAGGATCAGGGGGCCCCAGGAACCGACGTAATCCAGGTAGCTCTTGCCTTCCGCATCCCACACCCGGGGGCCTTCGCCGCGGGTGAAGAAGCGGGGGGCGCCGCCGACGGAGCGGAAGGCCCGCACGGGGGAATTCACGCCGCCGGGAATGTGGCGTTGGGCGGCATCGAAGAGTTGCTGGTTACGAGAGCTCATGGGCAGCACTTTCTGCAAAAAGACGTTGATAGGCGGCGGCCCGGGCGGTCACGTCCGGGGCCTCGAACAAATCGGTGATGACGGCGACGAACTGGGCGCCGGCGGCGATGACCGGGGCGGCGTTGTCCAGGGTGATGCCGCCGATGGCGGCGACCTGTACGCCAGGCAGCTCCTGGCGGGCCCGGGTGACCAGGTTGAAAGGCGCCCGGGGTGCCTGGGGCTTGGTCGGGGAAGCGTACATGGCGCCGAAGGCGACGTAATTGGCACCGGCCGCGGCGGCCTGGGCCCGGGCGAAATCGGCGTAGCAGGAGGCGCCGATGAGCTTGTCGGGGCCCAACAGGGCGCGGGCGGCGGCCAGGTCCCCGTCCTCGCCGCCGAGATGGACGCCGTCGGCATCCACTTCCCGGGCCAGGGCTGCATCGTCGTTGATGATGAGGCGTGTGCCGTGGCGGCGGCACAGGGCCAGCAGGGCGGTGGCCTGTTCCCGGCGGCGGGCGTCGTCGCCGCTCTTGTCCCGGTACTGCAGCAGGGGAATGCCGGCAGCCAGGGCTGCCTCGGCCAGCATCAGCAGACGCGGCGTCTCCAGGCCGTCGGGGGTGACGGCGTAAAGGCCGGGGCGGGGGCGCTTAAGCATCGCCCTCTCTGCCCTCTTCCGGCGCCCGGGCCCAGAAGAAGCGGTCCGGGATGTACTGGCCCATGCCGGGGCGGAAGCCGGCGGCCAGGGCCTGCCAGGTGTACTCCTGGGCGTCCCGCACCGCGTCGCCCAGTTCCAGGCCGTTGGCCAGGTTGGCGGCGATGGCGGAGGCCAGGGTGCAGCCGGAGCCGTGGTAGCTGCCGGGCAGCCGCTCCCAGCGGTCGGCCCGCACCATGCCGTGCTCGTTGTAGAGGGTGTTGATGACCTGGCCGGTGTTTTCGTGGGTGCCCGTGAGCAGCACGTATTCACAGCCGTAGCTGACCAGGCGGCGGGCGCACTCCTCCAGTTCCGGCTCCTCCTCGTCCTCCTCGGCCAGGCGGCGGGCCTCCAGGCTGTTGGGGGTGAGGATGGTGGTCTGGGGCAGCAGCAGTTCCTTCATGGCGGCGATGAGGTCCTCCGTCGCCAGCTCGTCGCCCCGGCCGGAGGCCAGCACCGGGTCCAGGATCAGGGGAATGTGGGGATAGTCGGAGACGATCTCGGCGATGGCCGCCACGTTCTCCACGCTGCCGATGAGACCGATCTTGAAGGCGGCCACCGGCATGTCCTCCAGCAGGGAGCGGGCCTGGTCCTCGACCCAGTCCGGCTCCATGGGCAGGACCGCATCCACCCCGGCGGTGTCCTGGACGGTGATGGCGGTGATCACCGAGAGGGGGTGGCAGCCCATGCTGGCCAGGGTCAGGATGTCCGCCTGGACGCCGGCGCCGCCGGTGGGGTCGGAGGCGGCAAAGGTGAGGACAATGGGGGGCGACAGCTGGGGGGAGGGGTTTTGTGGCATTGCAGCACGCTTTCTGCCTTTCGGCGGCGCAGCGCTTTGGGTAAGATCAAGGGCCCCGATTCTAGCCTAAAACCCCCTTCCGAGCTTTGATATGACCCAGCCTGAATCCACCCCACCAGGAGGTCCTTACCGGACCTGGATGTGCCAGATTTGCGGTTTCATCTACGACGAGGCCGCCGGACTGCCGGAAGAGGGCATCGCCCCCGGTACCCGTTGGCAGGATATTCCCATGAACTGGGTCTGTCCCGAGTGCGATGCGCGCAAGGAAGACTTCGAAATGGTGGAAATCTAGGAAAATCCCGGGCGAAGGTTTAGTATTGCTGCATAAAATCCAGAAGCCCCGGCTGGTTCCGGGGTAATCGAGAGATCTTGGGAGGTTGATTTGCCGGATGCCACTGCCCAGCGCGGCGTGAAAGTGATGGTGATTGACGATAGCAATACCATCCGTCGCAGCGCTGAAATCTTCCTGGTGCAGGCAGGATGCCAGGTGGTGCTGGCCGAGGACGGGTTCGATGCCCTGGCCAAGATCGCCGACCACCAACCAGACATAGTCTTCTGCGACATCATGATGCCCCGTCTGGACGGTTACCAGACCTGCGCCCTGATCAAGAAAAACGCCCGTTTCCGCAACACCCCGGTGATCATGCTGTCCTCCAAGGACGGCCTTTTCGACCGGGCCCGGGGGCGTATGGTCGGTTCCGACCAGTACCTCACCAAGCCCTTTACCAAAGACAGTTTGCTGCAGGCTGTGGCCACCTACGGGCCCCAGCAGGTTCAATAAGCGTTAGCCGAGAGAGTCCCTATGCCCGTCAAGAAAATCCTCGTGGTGGACGATTCCCCCACCGAACGTCACTTCATGGTCGAAATCCTCACCAAGAACGGTTACCAGGTGGTTACCGCCGAAAACGGTGAGGACGGCATCGCCAAGGCCAAGGCCGAAAAGCCCGACCTGGTGCTGATGGATGTGGTGATGCCCGGCCTCAACGGCTACCAGGCCACCCGTACCCTGACCCGGGACGACGACACCAAGGACATTCCGGTCATCGTCTGCACCTCCAAGGGCCAGGAAACGGACAAGATCTGGGGGCTGCGCCAGGGTGCCCAGGACTACCTGGTGAAACCGGTCAACGCCGAAGAGCTGCTCGCCAAGATCGCCGCACTCTAGGAGGCTGGGGCGGCATGGCCAGAAAAATCAGCCTGCGGCAGTTCCAGGAACACCTGGCGGCACGCCTGTCCAGCGCCGCCCGCGGGCAGGCCGCGGCCGGCCTGCTCGGGGTCCAGGCGGGGAGCCGCCTGTGGCTGCTCAACCTGTCCGATTCGGGGGAAATCATTCCCTCCCCCCATCTGGCTCCCGTGCCCCTGACCAAGCCCTGGTTCGCCGGTATCGCCAACATCCGCGGCAGCCTCTATTCGGTGGCCGACCTTTCCGCCTTCCTCGGCGGCGATCCCACCCCCTACAACGCCAACGTCCGCCTGCTGCTGGTGGGCACCCGCTACGGCTCCAACGCCGCCCTGCTGGTGAATCGTTCCCTGGGGCTGAAGAACCTGGAAACCCTGACGCCTGCCGAGCCGGATGCTTCCCTCCCTGTCTGGGGCCGCGAGTGCTACACGGATGGCGACGGACGGACCTGGCACAAGCTGAACCTGAAGGAACTCCTGGCCGACCCCGATTTCATGCAGATCGGCGCCTGATCACGGATTTTCCCAACCAACAATAAACGAACCGCTCCGCAACACTAGGTTGCAAAAGCACTGAGAACTGGAGAACACCATGGCGTTCAAACTTAAGCTACCCGCCTTTTCTTTCGGCAAGGGTCAGAAAAAGTCCGCCGCACCTGTGGGCGAGGAAACCCTCGCCGCCCCCACCCGGGTAATGGAAGTTCCGGTGGCCAAACCGGCCAAGGAAAAGAAGCCGAAGGAGCCGGCTGCGGCCCTGACCGACTTCCTCGGCCAGTATCCGGTCGTCAAGCAGTTGCAGATTCTCGGTTCGGTGCTGCTGGTGGTGATGCTGTTCATCGCCGGCCTGGTTTATCACGACAACCGGGAATCCACCTACGGCACCGTCTATGTGGCGGCGGCCGGTGAAATGCGCATGCTCTCCCAGCGCCTGGCCAAGGATGCGGCCCAGGCCCTGCAAGGTACGCCGGTGGCCTTCGAACACCTGAAGACCTCCCGCGAATCCTTTGCCCGCCTGCTGGAACGCCTCTCCCAGGGCGGCGAAATCACCGAAGTGGCGGTACCCCCCTCCCCCGATGGCGTGCAGCCCCAGTTGCAGGCCCTGATGAGCGAGTGGGAAAAGACCGACAAGAACGCCACCCGCCTGCTGGAAATGGAAAAGAACCTGGTGAACCTGGGTAAGGACGTGGCCATCATCGCCAGCAAGAATCCCCAGCTGCTGGAACTGTCCGAACAGGTCGCCGCCCTCAAGCTGCAATCCGGCGGCGGTGCCCGGGAAATCGCCGCGGCCAACCAGATGGTGATGCTGACCCAGCGTATCGCCAAGAACGCCTCCGCCCTGCTGGTGGGCGACGCCATCGACCCGGAAGTGGCCTTCCTCCTGGGCAAGGACACCAACTCCTTCCGCGACCTGCTGAACGGCCTGATCAAGGGTAACGAAACCCTCAAGGCCGCCTCCGACGGCGACACCCGCACCAAGCTGGGCGAGCTGGAAGGCGCCTTCAAGGAATACCAGGACGCCGTGTCCGGCATTCTCGGCAACATGCAGCGCCTGGTGCTGGCCAAGCAGTCCGGTTCCGCCATCTTCAAGGATTCGGACGAACTGCTGGCAGCCACCGACAAGCTGGCCGACGCCTACCAGGCCGAACTGGCCGAGCGGGCCCTGTACATCGTCATCCTGGTGGTGATGGTGCTGGTGGCCCTGGGCGCCCTGGTGCTGATGGCCAAGATCTACCTGGAAGACTCCCGCCGCCGTGCCGAGGAGGCCGAGCGCCTGCGCCTGGAATCCGAGCAACTGAACCGCCAGAACCAGGACGCCATCCTGCGCCTGATGAACGAACTGGGCGACCTGGCCGACGGCGACCTGACCGTCACCGCCACCG
This sequence comes from Azospira sp. MPR-LB4, assembly GCF_058809525.1. Taxonomy (NCBI): domain Bacteria; kingdom Pseudomonadati; phylum Pseudomonadota; class Betaproteobacteria; order Rhodocyclales; family Rhodocyclaceae; genus Azospira; species Azospira sp. MPR-LB4. Next base: position 2,152,554 of record NZ_CM179521.1, on the reverse strand, counting down.
TGTCCGAGGACATCACCGGCGCCATCGCCGACTCCATCAACTACACCATTGAAGAACTGCGGGTGCTGGTGGGCCGCATCAACGACGCCGCCAACCGGGTGACCCTGGCCACCGAAATGGCCCGCAAGACCTCCGAGGAACTGTTGGCCGCTGCCGAGCGCCAGTCCAAGGAAATTGAGGAAGCCGGCCGCTCCGTCCTGACCATGGCCAGTTCCATGAACCAGGTGTCCTCCGAGGCCACCCAGTCGGCCCAGGTGGCACGCCAGTCCCTGTCCGCCGCCGAGAAGGGCGCCCAGGCCGTGCAGGATTCCATCAAGGGCATGAACGAAATTCGCGAGCAGATCCAGGAAACGGCAAAGCGGATCAAGCGCCTGGGCGAAAGCTCCCAGGAGATCGGCGAAATCGTGGAACTGATTTCCGACATTACCGAACAGACCAACGTGCTGGCCCTGAACGCCGCCATTCAGGCCGCCTCCGCCGGCGAGGCCGGCCGCGGCTTCACGGTGGTGGCAGAAGAAGTGCAGCGTCTGGCCGAACGTTCCGCCGAAGCCACGAAGCAGATTGCGGCCATTGTGAAGACCATTCAGACCGATACCCAGGATGCGGTTTCCGCCATGGAAGAATCGACCCAGGGCGTGGTGGAAGGGGCCAAGCTGTCCGACGCCGCCGGTCAGGCCCTGGCCGAGATCGGTTCCGTGTCCCAGAACCTGGCCAGCCTGATCGAGAACATCTCCAGCGCCACCCAGCAGCAGGCCCAGTCCGCCGCCGGCGTGGCCGAGACCATGAAGGACATCCTCAACGTGACCGAACAGACCACCGCCGGTACCAAGCAGACGGCCGAGGCCGTGGGCGAACTGGCCGGTCTGGCAACCGAACTGAAGGGATCGGTGGCCGGCTTCAAGGTCGCGTAAGCGTTGTTCCGCTAATCAGAAAACAAGGTCCCCATGAGCGCAGTCACCGAATTCGACGTCGGGCCCCTCACCTGGGTGAAGGGCGAGATCGACGCCGCCCTGGAGCGGGCCGACCAGTCCCTGCAGCAGTACCTGGGCGGGGACCGGAGCGACCTGTCCCAGATCAAGTTCGGCCGCACCCACCTGCACCAGGTCCATGGTGCCCTGGCCATTGTCGGCCTGGACGGGGTGACCCAGTTCACCGAAGCCCTGGAAGCCTTCCTGGCCGACCTGGAGTCGGGCAAGCGCCCGGCCGACGATGCCGCCGTCGATCTGGTGCGGCGTTCCCTGCAGGCCATCCGCCACTACCTGGACGACCTGCTCAACGGTGAGCCCAACCAGCCCCTGCGCCTGTGGGACCTGTACCAGTCCGTGCAGCAGGCCCGGGGTCTGGAGCGGGTCAATCCCACCGACCTCTTCTTCCCCGACCTGGCGGTGCGTCCGCCCCGGCGCCAGGCTGCCGCCCTGCCGCCGGCCGAGCTGAACAAGCGCCTGCGGGCCGAGCGCAGCCGCTTCCAGCGGGGCCTGCTGGCCTGGCTGCGCGGTGACCGCGCCGGCCTGGCCCTGATGCGCGATGCCATCACCGCCATCGAGGCCACCCAAGATCTGCCCGCCGCCCGCTCCTTCTGGTGGGTGGCCCAGGGCTTCATCACCGCCCTGGCCGAAGGCGCCGTCACCGGCGAGAACGACATCAAGCAGCTGTGCGCCCGCATCGACCTGCAGATCCGCCGGCTCATCGAAGGCTCCCGCAATTTCGCCGAGCGCCTGATGCGCGACGCCCTCTATCACGTCGCCGTGGCCGACAGTCAGGATGGCGTGGTGAGCGGCCTCAAGCAGTCCTTCGCCCTGGGCGACCTGCTGCCCGCCGTGGACGGCGACGGGGTGATCCACGCCACGCCGGCCCAGGAACTGGTGCTGCGCCGCCTGCGCGAGCACATCGCCGCCGCCGAGGAGGCCTGGGGCAAGTTCTGCGCCGGCACCGGCTCCGCCCTGCCGACCTTCCGCGAACAGGTGGGCCATCTGGCCCAAGGCGCGGAGCAGCTGGGCCAGCACGACTTCCACCGCCTCTGCAAAGCCCTGCTGGGCACCGCCAACTGGCTGGTGGAAAAGCCCGCCCGCCATAGCGAGGTGATGGGCATGGAACTGGCCACCGGCATTCTGCTGGCGGCCAATGCCCAGGAAAATTTCGAGCACCTGGGCCAGGATTTCGCCCACCAGGTGGACGTCATGGTGGCCCGCCTGCACGCCTGTGTCAGCGGCCAGCCGGCTGAGACCGGGGCCGAGGTGCCGGGGCTGGACGAAATGTCCCGCCGGGCCCAGGAGCGCCTGCTCAACAGCCAGGTGGCCAAGGAAATCCAGACCAACCTGGTGCAGATCGAACAGGTGCTGGACGCCTTCTTCCGCGACGTTTCCCGCCGCGGCGACCTGGCCGGCCTGGACATGCCCCTGAAGCAGGTCACCGGCGCCCTCACCATCCTCGGCCAGGACGCGGCCGTGGCCACCCTGGCCGATTGCAGCGCCCGCATCGCCCGCTTCTCCGCCCCCGACTACGAGCCGGTGGAGGCCGATTTCGAGGCCGTCGCCAGCCAGCTTTCCGCCCTCGGCTTCTTCGTCGAAGCCCTGCCCCGGGAACTGGCCAAGGGCAGCGCCGACTTCTCCGCCTTCTCCCGCGGCCTGGGACCCCAGGGCAACCGGGAGGAGGAAGAGGTCGAAGAGGTGGTGGAAGCCGCCGCCCCGTCGGTGGAACAGGAACTGGAAAAGCAGAAGAAGGAAACCCAGGCCCTGATGGAGGCGCTGAAGGAACAGCCCGCCGACGCCAACCTGCGCCAGGAACTGAAGCAGAACCTGGAGTCCCTGCAGAAGGATGCAGACCTGGTGGCCGACAAGGCCCTGGGACAGCAGGCCAAGGCGGCCCTGTCGGCCCTGGAGGCCGCGCCCCACCTGGATGCCGCCGCTCCTGCCCTGGATGCGGCCCTGGCCGAGATCAAGCCCCAGGTGGCTGCCGCCCCGGCGCCGTCCGCCGAAACCATCAAGCTGACCCAGGCCTCGGAAGAGGAGCTGGACGCGGAGCTGCTCTCCATTTTCCTGGAAGAGGCCCAGGAAGTGCTCGGCACCATCGGCAGCCACATCGGCCTGCTGCGGGAGCAGCCCCACAACGTCGATTTCCTCACCACCATCCGCCGCAGTTTCCACACCCTCAAGGGCAGCGGCCGCATGGTCGGACTCAAGGACCTGGGCGAAACCGCCTGGGCCATCGAGCAGGTGCTCAACCTGTGGCTGCGCCAGGAATACGACGTCAGCCCGGAACTGTTCGCCCTCATCGAAGAGGCCCATGTCCTCTTCTCCGCCTGGGTCCGCTACCTGGAAACCCGGGAAGGCGGCGCCCCCGATCCCGCGGCCCTGGTGACCAAGGCCGACACCATGCGCGGGGCCGAAACCCCGCCGGCACCGGTGGCCGAGGCGGCGCCAGCCTCTGCCCTGCCCGAACTGTCCCTGGAAGAGAGCACCCCCTTCGCCGACCTGGGCCTGGAGGTGGACCTGGATGGGGCCTCGGTGGACCTGACCCCCCCGGCCATGGAAGTGATGCCGGTGATCGCCAGCGACATGCGCGACTTCATGGCGGAGGCCGAGGTGCCTGCCGTGCAGGAAACCGACGCGGCGACAGCGCTCGAGGCGGTGCCGGAGATCGAGGAACTGACCCTGCCGGAACTGGAGGAAGCTCCCGTCGCCGCGACGGCCGACGTGGATCTGGCCCTGGAAGAATTGCCGGCCCTGGAGGAAGTGACGCCCGCCGCCCTGGATTTTGATTTCGACCTGGGGGATGCGGCCCCCGCGCCGGCCGCCCCGGAGGCGGCGTCAGCCATGGCAGAAGCTCGGCCGGAAGCCGGGCTGGAAGCCGCTGCGCCGTCGCTGGACGAAGAACACGAGCTCTCCGGCGATCTGGAAACCCTGGAACTGCCGCCCCTGGACGACCTGGGTGAGCTGGAGATGCCTGCCGCGGTGGAGCCGCTGCCGGAAGTCGCCGCCGCCGACGAACCCATCGCCCTGACGGAACTGCCGGCCGAGCCCGCTGTCGCAGCAGCCCCCGAGTCATCGCCGCTGTCGCTCGAGAGCGAGCCTGCCCTCGACATCGCCTTCGACGGCGAAGTCGAGGCTCCGTCCGAGACTGTGCCGGATATGGCCCAGGAGATCGAGCTGACGCCCCCGGCGCCCGCCGCCCAGGACATCCTGCCCGAGCTGGAGGCCGAAGAAGCGCCACCGCCGCCGCGGCCGACCCTGAAGGTCTCCTCCACCCTCTACCAGATTTTCATGGAAGAGGCCCAGGGCCACCTGGAAGCCCTGCAGCGCCAGTTCGGCCTGCTCGAGACCGACCCGGAAATGCCCACGGCCGAGCCCTTCACCCGGGCCGCCCACACCCTGGGCAGCATCGCTGGCACCATCGGCCTGGACGCCATCAACCGCCTTGGCCGGGCCCTGGAACACGCCCTGCTGCGGCGCGACCAGTCGGCCCATCCGGCCAGCCTGGAAGCCCTGGAAATCATCCGCCTGGCCATCTCCTCCCTGGAGGAAATGGTGGCCAGCGTTGCCGCCCAGCAGCCGCCGGAGCCCGCCTCCCACCTGGCGGATGCCCTGGACACCCTGTTCCCCGCGGCCCTCAACGACAACGGCGACGGCAACGAAGTGCCGGCCGTGGTCAGCGCCGGCGCTCCGGCTGCAGCCCCCGCCGCCCCGCCGGCGCCGGTGCAGCTCAAGGATGACCTGGACGAGCAGCTGCTGCCCATCTTCCTCGAAGAAGCCCAGGAGCTGACCCAGAGCATCACCGAGCAGCTGCGCCTGTGGCACGACGACCCCCACGATGCCGACGTGGCCCGGGCCCTGGCCCGGCTGCTGCACACCCTCAAGGGTTCGGCCCGCATGGCCGGCGCCATGAACCTGGGGGAACTGACCCACACCCTGGAAACCCGGGTCGAGCAGGCCCACAAGGCCGGGGCGGCGGAAGCGGCCCTGATCGAGGAAATCCAGATCGCCTTCGACGCCATCGCCCAGATCGTTGAGCGCCTGGCTTCCGGTGACACCCTGGATACACCCCTGCCGGTGGAACTGCTGGCCCTGCCGGAGACGGCGGAAGCCGATCTCGCACCGGCCATGCCGGAAACCCAGGCAGCGCCTGCTTCCGCCGAGATGCCTGCCGCGGTGGCCCAGCCGGAGCGGCCCGCAGCCGAGGCCCCGGCCACAGTACAGGTTGCAGCGGCCGAGCCGGAAGTCGATGCGGCCGCCGCCTCCCGCGCCACCCTGCGGGTGCGCTCCGACCTGATGGACCGGCTGGTGAACGAGGCCGGCGAGCTGTCCATCGCCCGGGCCCGCATCGAAGGGGAAATGCGCAGCCTCAAGGATTCCCTGCTCGACCTGACGGAAAACGTGATCCGCCTGCGGCGCCAGCTGCGGGAGGTGGAAATCCAGGCCGAGACCCAGATCCAGGCCCGTACCGCCGAGGCCGAAGTGGCCCATGCCGGCTTCGACCCCCTGGAGTTCGACCGCTTCACCCGCTTCCAGGAACTGACCCGGATGATGGCCGAATCGGTGAACGACGTGGCCACGGTGCAGCAGAACCTGCTGAAGAACCTGGACGAAGCCAACGCCGCCATCATCGCCCAGGCCCGCCTCAACCGGGAGCTGCAGCAGTCCCTGATGAGCGTGCGCATGGTGCCCTTCAGCAGCCAGACCGAGCGTCTGCACCGCATCGTGCGGCAGACGGCGAAGGAAGTGGGCAAGCGGGCCAACCTGGAAATCGTCGGCGGCCAGGTGGAACTGGACCGGGGCGTGCTGGACAAGATGGTCGCCCCCCTGGAGCACATGCTGCGCAACTCCGTCGCCCATGGCCTGGAAAGCCGGGAAGGCCGCCTCGCCGCCGGCAAGGAAGAGATCGGCGAGATCGAACTGAAGGTGGCCCAGGAAGGCAACGAAATCATCATCACCATGGCCGACGACGGCGCCGGCCTGGACCTGCAGCGCATCCGCGCCAAGGCCGAGAGCCAGGGGCTGCTGGCTGCCGGCGAGGAGGCGGACGACGCCCGCCTGGCCGACCTGATTTTCGCCCCCGGCTTTTCCACCGCCGGCGAGGTTTCCCAGATCGCCGGCCGCGGCGTCGGCATGGACGTGGTGCGCACCGAAGTGACCAACCTGGGCGGCCGCCTGGAAATGCAGTCGGTGGCCGGCAAGGGCCTCACTTTCCGTATCTACCTGCCCCTGACCCTGGCTGTCACCCAGGCCCTCATCGTGCGCGTCGGCAATCGCCGCTACGCCATTCCCTCGGCCATGATCGCCCAGGTCCAGGAAGTGAAGGAACAGGTCCTGGCCGGCATCCGCGAGACCGGTCAGGTGGAATGGCTGGGCAACCGCTATCCCTACCACTTCCTGCCCCACCTGCTGGGCGAACCCCAGGCCCTGCCCGAAGCCCGGCGCCTGTCCTGGGTGCTGCTGCTGCGCTCCGGCACCCAGCGGGCGGCGATCCAGGTGGACGAGCTGTTCGGCAACCAGGAAATCGTGGTCAAGAACGTCGGCCCCCAGCTGGCCCGGGTGATCGGCATTGCCGGCGCCACCGTGCTCGGCGACGGCCAGGTGCTGCTGATCCTCAACCCGGTGGCCCTGGCGGCCCGCAGCGAAGCCAGCGTGGCGGTGCATACTCCGGCGGCGCCCCTGGAGTCGGTGCCGGTGGAAGAGACGCCGGCCCAGACCCTGCCGACGGTGATGGTGGTGGACGACTCCCTCACCGTGCGCAAGATCACCAGCCGCCTGCTGTCCCGCGAGGGTTACCACGTGCTGACGGCCAAGGACGGCGTGGATGGTCTGGAGCAGCTGATCGACACCATGCCCGACGTGCTGCTGGTGGACATCGAGATGCCGCGCATGGACGGCTTCGACTTCACCCGCAACGTGCGGGCGGACGAGCGCCTGAAGCACCTGCCCATCATCATGATCACCTCCCGCACGGCGGACAAGCACCGCAACTACGCCTTCGAGATCGGGGTGAACCACTACCTGGGCAAGCCCTACCAGGAAGACGAGCTGCTGGCCCTGGTGCAGGAGTACACCAAGCGCAAGCGGGTGCACTGAGGCGGCTCGGTCCCCAAATGAAAAAGCGCGGAGCGATCCGCGCTTTTTTTTCGCCCCTCAGGCTTTCGGACGGGGCAGGGCGGCGATCTGCCGATCCTGCCAGCGGGCCAGTCCCAGCTGGGCCAGGAGAGCCCCGAGCAGGGCGCAGAACATGTCCGACTGGGTGTCCCAGGGATCGCCCTGGGTGCCGAGGAAGTCGTCCGCCCCCTGGCCGAAGGCCAGGGCGGTCCACCATTCCAGCAGTTCATAGGTGGCGCTGATGGCCAGAACGACGCAGGTGACGAGGAAGAACAGCATTTTGCGTCCCCGCACGTAGGCGCCCCGCAGCAGTATTTCCCGGGCGATCAGGGCCGGGGCGAAGCCCTGGAAGAGGTGGCCCAGCTTGTCGTAGGGATTGCGCTGCAGGTGCAGCCATTCGGCCACCTGGAAGCCCACGGGCACCCGGGCATAGGTGTACATGCCACCCACCATGAGGATCACCCCGTGGATGAAGATGCAGACATACAGCAGGGTGGTCAGGGGATAGCGGCGCCAGGTCAGGGCCAGCAGGGGCAGGGCGATCAGCACCGGCAGCACCTCCAGCAGCCAGGTGGCCCGGTCATAGGGGCGGTAGCCGGTGAGACCGAGCAGGGCCAGGGTGGCGGCGGCCAGGAGCAGCAACAGGGCGGTGCGGGATGAGGTCATGGCGGTCAAGATAAGCGCGGGTCCGGGCACTGTAGTGCCTTTCGCCACTCCCTGACTAGCCTGTTCCGGATGGAAAAGGCCGGCCCTCCTGCGGGAGGCGCCGGCCCTGGAACGCCGCCGGAGGATCAGCGGCCCTGGTGCACCTGGCCGGTGACCACGTCCACGAAGACGTAGGGCTGGCTCGGGTTGCCACCGAAAATGAAGTAGGGATTGCCCAGCTTGGGGCCCAGGGGATTGCGCAGGGTCACGGCGCCGTAGGCCTGGGTGAAGCCGGCCTGCTCCTTCAGCTTGTTGGCTTCGGGCAGGTCCATGGGCACCGGCCACTGGATCACCACGTCCTCCAGCCAGGGTTCGGGAATGAGCACGGGGGCGCCGAATTCGCCGTAGCCGGTGGACTTGATGATGACCGTGGTGTTGTTGGAATTCTGGAACACCACCCGCAGCTGGTCGATCTGGGCCGGGTCTGTGGTGGGGCCCTTGGAGGCGATGCCGTCGGCTTCGTACAGCTTGGCGGCGGGGTACTGTTCGGTGACGATGCGGACCGCGATATTGACCCGGCCGTTGAAACTCAGAATAGCCATGATGCACTCCTTCAGTGGCGGCAGAGGATGGATATCGGTCGCGGCAGCCGCCATGCCGCCCGATGCCGTGCGTTGCAGGCGGCGGGCGGTCTTGTTGGAAAGTGCTTTATTACCAATGTATTACGACATCGATGGGCGGCCGCGCCGACTGCCCATGCAGCATAGGCCGGGAATGAAAATATGTCGACGGAATATTGCCGGTGCTATTGCAGCGGCAGCCGTGGCGAGGCGCCGCGGGTCACACCTGGCAGAGCAGGCCCTTGAGGTATTCGCCTTCCGGCACCGCCAGGGCGATGGGATGGTCCGGACCGGCCGCCAGGTGGCGCAGGATGCGGGCATCCACGCCGGCGTCGAGGGCGGCGCCGGCGATGATCTTCTGGAACAGCTCGTTGCCGATGCCGCCGGAGCAGGAGTAGGTGAACAGCAGGCCGCCCGGATTGAGCAGGCGAAAGCCCAGCAGGTTGATGTCCTTGTAGGCCCGGGCTGCCCGGTCGGCGTGGGCGGCGGAAGGGGCGAACTTGGGCGGGTCGAGCACGATCAGGTCGAACTTGCGCTCGGCCTTGCGCAGCTCGCGCAGGGCGGTGAATACGTCGGCTTCCCACCATTCGGCCCGGGCGGCATCCAGCTGGGGATTGAGGGTCACGTTGCGTTTGGCCGTCTCCAGGGCCGGGCCGGAGGAGTCGATGGAGAGCACGGAGGCGGCCCCGCCGGCCAGGGCCTGGAGGGAAAAGCCGCCGGTGTAGCAGAAGCAGTTGAGCACGCTCTTGCCCGCCGCCAGGGCGCCGGTGAGCAGGCGGTTTTCCCGCTGGTCCAGGTAGAAGCCGGTCTTGTGGCCGCCCACCACATCCACCAGCAGGCGCACGCCGTTCTCCATGATGGAGAGATCGCCGGCCGGGGCCTCGCCGTGGAGCCAGCCGGTGACCGGCTCCAGGCCTTCGAGGCGGCGTACGTCCGAATCGGAGCGCTCGTAGATGCGGGCGCAGCCGGTGGCCTGGACCAGGGCATTGACGATGGCCTTGCGCCACTTCTCGCCGCCGGCCGAGGTCAGCTGCAGGGAGAGGGTGTCGCCGTACTGGTCGCAGACGACCCCGGGCAGGCCGTCGGATTCGCCGTGCAGCAGGCGCACGCCTTCCTCGTTCTTCAACTCCGGCAGGTTGCGGCGCCGGGCCACGGCCTCGGCGATGCGGCGCTTGAAGAAGACGTCGTCGATGGTCTCGTTTTCATTGAAGGTCCACACCCGGGCCCGGATCTGGGAATCGGGGCTGTAGGCGGCCCGGGCCAGGAACTTGCCGTCGTCGGCCAGCACCTCCACCGTGTCGCCGGGCCGGGCCTTGCCCTTGAGCCGGCCGACGGAGCCGGCAAAGATCCAGGGATGGCGGCGCAGCAGGGAGCGTTCCTTGCCGGGGAAGAGGATGAGCTGGGACATGGGCAGACCTTGCAAAGCGGCGCCGCGGCGGCGGCAAAGGTGCGCAGTGTACCGGGCGATGCCGTACGGCGCCACGGCCCGCGCCGATAGGGGCGGTCAGGCGGCCAGTCAGGCCTCGACGGCGGAGCCGGCGCCGTAGGTGACGGCCGCGGCGGCCATGCCGATGAGCAGCTGGCGCATGCCGGCCCGGCCCGGATGGCGGCCGGTGAAAATGGAAATGGCGGCGCCGATGAGGAACAGCCCGAGGGCGCTGGCCACGGCGCTGCCCATGACGGCGGCCCTGCCCTGGAGGAACAGCAGGGGCAGGATGGGAATGAGGGCGCCCACCAGGAACACGGCGAAGGAAGCCAGGGCGGCAGTGCCGGCCGAGCCCCCCAGGTCGTCCGGGTTGATGCCCAGTTCTTCCCGGGTCAGGGTGTCGAGGGCCGTCTCCTGGTTCTGGATGACCCGGGCGGCAATGGCGGCGGCCTCCTCGGCGGTGAAGCCCTTGGCCTGGTAGATGAGGGCCAGCTCGGCCTGCTCCTCCGCCGGCACTTCGGCCAGCTCCTCCGCTTCGGCGGCGATCTGGTGGGCGTACATTTCCCGGCTGCTCTGCACCGAGATCCATTCGCCCATGGCCATGGAGCAGGCGCCGGCCAGCATGCCGGCCAGGCCGGTGGCGAGCATGGCCGTATTGGAGAACTGGGCGCCGGCCACCCCCATGACCAGGCTGAGGGTGGAGACGAGGCCGTCGTTGGCACCAAGCACGGCGGCCCGCAGGGCATTGCCGCCGCCGGCGCCGTGGCGCCCTTCCAGGCGGGCATAGGCGCCGCCGTCCCAGCGGCCGCCGTTGCCCATGGAGGTGAGGCGGAAGAGCAGGCGGGCGTGGGCCCGCTCCTGGGCCGGCAGGTCGGTGTGGCGGGATTCCCGCTGGTCGTCGTAGCTGGTCTGGTCCAGGCTTTCCCGGGCCGCCACGGTGGGCAGGACGCTGGCGGCTCCCAGGTGCCGGGCCAGCCAGATGAGGATGCGGGCGCGCCAGGTGGGACCCAGGTTCGGGGCCGGCTGCCCGGCCCGCTCCTGGCGGCGTTGCCAGAACTGGGCATGGGCCGCCTCGGCGGCGGCCAGGCGGCGGTAGATGGCGGCCAGTTCCGGCTTGGTTTCCGCCTCGGCCATGGCCTGGTAGAGGGCGGCGCTGTCCACCTCGCCCTGCTGGTTGCGCCGGTAGCGGCTCAGGTCCTGGCGTGGATCGGGCTTGGCCATGGCCTTACTTGCGCTTGGCCCGGGGATGGGCGGTGTCGTATACCTGGGCCAGGTGCTGGAAATCCAGGTGGGTATAGACCTGGGTCGAGGCGATGCTGGCATGGCCGAGCATCTCCTGCACCGCCCGCAGGTCGCCGGAGGACTGCAGCACGTGGCTGGCAAAGGAGTGGCGCAGCATGTGGGGATGCACGTGGCTGGGCAGGCCGGCCAGCAGGGCCCGGCGGGAGAGGCGCTGCTGGATGATGCCGTGGGCGATGCGCCGGCCCCGGGCGCCGACGAAGAGGGCCTTCTCCTCCGGCCGGGCCAGCTCGGGCCGCCGTGCCATCCAGGCGGCCAGGGCCTGCCGCGCCTTGCTGCCGACGGGCACTACCCGCTCCTTGTCCCGCTTGCCGTGGACCCGGACTTCGCCGCCGCCGATGTCGGTCAGGGCATCCACATCCAGCTCGGCCAGTTCCGCCAGGCGCAGGCCGGAGGAATAGAACAGCTCGAACATGGCCTGGTCCCGTAGCTCCTGGGGATCGTCCGGATCGATGGAGGTTTCCAGCAGGCGGGCCGTCTCGTCCGGCGACAGGGTGCGGGGCAGGGCCTTGGGGCTCTTGGGCGGCCGCACCCCTTCGCAGGGATTGTGGCCGGCGTGGCCGTGGCGGCCGAGCCAGCGGTAGAAGACACGCCAGGCCGACAGGCTGCGGGCCAGGGATCGGCCCGCCAGGCCGCGGCCGTGGAGCAGGCCGACGAAGCGGCGGATGTGGTGGGACTGCAGTTCGCCCAGGCCCGGGCTGCCCGGCAGTTCGGCGGCCAGGGCCAGGAGCTTGCCCAGGTCCCGGCGGTAGTTGCTGACGGTGTGGGGCGACTGGCGACGCTGGGTCGCCAGTTCGTCGAGGAAGGCTCCGGCGAGGCTGTGGCCGTCCATGGAGCCCGCCTTGCCTAGTGGCGCAGGGCCCGGCCGATGGCGGCGGAGACGATCTCGCCCAGCCGTTCCAGGTAGAGGGTGCCCATGTCGGCGTAGAAGCGGTCCATGCTCTCGCTGCCCATGGCGATCATGCCGAAGGTGCCGCCGCCGTTGCGCAGGGCCACCAGGGCCTGGGAACGGATGTGGGCGGAGGTGTCGCCGAACCAGGTGGAAGTCTCGAAGCCGGAGGTGGAGCCGCAGTAGGGCCGGCCTAGGGTTTCGGCGAAGACCTGCAGTTCCTCGGAGACGGCGGCGAACTCGGGCAGCTCGCCCACGCCTTCCGGCTGGTCCCACAGGCGCAGGGCCACGTGGGGGATGGCGAAGTCTTCCTTGAGGTGGAAATCCAGGATGTGGATCACCGCCTGGAAGGTGGTGGCGGCCACCAGGGCCACCGCCAGCCGGTGCATCTTTTCACTGATGGCATCGTTGGCTTCGCCGAAGCCGAGCAGTTCGGCCATCTTGCCTTCCAGGGCCTTGTTCTTGTCGCGCAGGGTGAGCATCTGCCGCTCGGTGATGGAGATGGCCCGGCCCCCGTGGGGGTGGGGAATCACCAGCCGGGAAATGAGGTCGGCGTGCTCTTCGAAGAACTGGGGGTTGTGTTCCAGGTATTCGGCCACGTCGGCGCCGGAGAGGCGCGGGGTTTGGATGTCGCTCACAGTTCGATTTCTCCGCTAAAGACGGTGACGGCCGGGCCGGTCATGTGCACCGGGGTGCCGGGGCCGTTCCAGGCAATGCTCAGTTCGCCGCCCCGGGTGCTGACGCGCACCGGGGAATCCAGCAGGTCGCGGCTGATGCCGGCCACCACGGCGGCGCAGGCGCCGGTGCCGCAGGCCAGGGTCTCGCCGGCGCCCCGCTCGTAGACCCGCAGGCGCACGCTGTGCCGGTCTACCACCTGCAGGAAGCCGGCATTGACCCGCTGGGGAAAGCGCGGGTGGGATTCGATCATGGGGCCCTGGATGGCCACCGGCGCCGTATCCACGTCTTCCACCACCTGCACGGCGTGGGGATTGCCCATGGAGACGGCGGTGATGGCCACCTCCTGGTCGCCCACCTGCAGGGGCTGGATCACCGCGTCGGTGGGGGAAACGAAGGGGATGCGGTCCGGTGCGAAGACGGGCTTGCCCATGTCCACGGTAACGTTGCCGTCGGCCTCCAGGCGGGGGCTGATGATGCCCGACTTGGTTTCCACCTTGATTTCCCGCTTGTCGGTGAGGCCCTGTTCGTGCACGAAGCGGACGAAACAGCGGGCGCCGTTGCCGCACTGCTCCACTTCGCTGCCGTCGGCATTGAAGATGCGGTAACGGAAATCGACGCCGGCCTGGCCGGGCTTTTCCACCAGCAGGATCTGGTCGCAGCCGACGCCGAAGTTGCGGTCGGCGAGGAAGCGCAGCTGGGCCGGGGTGAGGGTGATGTTCTGGCGCACGCCGTCGAGCACGACGAAGTCGTTGCCCAGTCCGTGCATCTTGGTGAATTCGAGTTTCATGGCGTTGGCCTGCGTGCTTTCAAGCGAGGGACCGGGCCATTATAAAGTCATCCATGACAAAGCCGTTGCCGATCTCGACGCAGACCGACTCCCGTACTTCGAAGCCGTTCTTGCGGTAGGCGGCGATGGCCTGGGCGTTGTTCTTGTTCACCGCCAGGATCAGGTGCTTGCCGCCCCGGGACCGGCAGCGTTGGGCCACGTGCTGCAACAGGGCGCTGCCGACGCCCTGGCGCTGGGCCTCGGGATGGACGTAGAGCTTGTCCAGCTTGAATTCGGCCGGGGTGGCGGTGGCCTGGGTGGCGGCGAAGCCGAGGCGGCGGGCGCCGACGAAGGCCTGGTCCCACCAGATGTCGGGGCGGGCCAGCTCTTCCAGCAGGCGGGGTGCGCCGTAGCGCTGGCCCAGCATGTAGTCGATCTGGGCCTGGCTGATGATGTCCCGGTAGGCAAGCTGCCAGACCGTGCGGGCCAGTTGGGCGATGGCGCCCACCTCTTCCCGGGCGACGGGGCGGATCAGGGGGATGGACGGTGCGGAGGAGGGCATGGCGGGTCTTTCGCGGTGCTGCTCAGTAGAAACGGGCTTCGCCTGGGGGCCGGGTCTTGAAGCGCTTGTGTACCCAGTAGTACTGCTCCGGGATGCGCCGTACCTCCGACTCGATGAAGGCATTGACGCGGCGGGTATCGGCTGTGACGTCGCCGCTGGGGTAATGTTCCCAGGCCGGCAGCAGGCGCACCCGGTAGCCGCGGGGTGTCATCTCGGCGATGCAGGGCACCACCCGGGCCTTGCCCAGGGCGGCGAGGCGGGCGACGCCGGTGATGGTGGCGGCGGGGATGCCGAAGAAGGGCACGAAGATGGCGTCCCGGGGGCCGAAGTCCATGTCCGGCAGGTAGTAGAAGGGCCGCCCTTCGGCCAGGGCCTTCACCACTTTGCGCATGCCGTCCTGGCGGGAGAGCAGGTTGGGCGTGTTGAAACGCATGCGGCCGGCGTAGAGGGCGGCGTTGAAGTGGGGGTTCTTCTGCTGGGAATAGACCGAAAGCATGGGACGGTCCCGGGTCAGGGCGCTCCAGCCCGCATCCAGGCCGAGGAAATGGGGCGTCAGGACCAGGGTGGGGGCGCCGTCCCGGGGCAGGTTGTCCCAGCCTTCAACCTGGATCAGGTGTTGCAGCCGGGCCGGGGAGGCGTGCCAGAGCAGGGCCCGGTCCAGGAAGGACTGGCCGAAGGCGACAAAATGGCGCCGGGCCAGCCGCCGGCGATCCCCTTCGCCAAGTTCGGGAAAGCACAGGGCCAGGTTGGTGTGGGTGACCCGCCGCCGTTCGGCGCCGAGCAGGTACAGCAGGTAGCCGAAGGCGGCGCCCAGGGCCCGCAGCAGGGGCAGGGGCAGGAAGTGGCAGAGCCAGAGCAGGGCCAGGGCGAGGCGGGTCACCGGCAGTCCTCCGCTGCTGTCGGCGCCGGTTCGGCGCCCCGGGGGCGCTTGTAGCGGTTGTAGCCCCACAGGTACTGGCTCGGGCACTGGCGGATCAGGGTTTCCAGCTCCCGGTTGATCTGGGCCGCCCGGGCCACCGTGTCGCCCGTCAGGGGCTGGGTCGGCGCCTGCAGGTGCAGGTGGTAGCCGCGGCCGTGGGGCAGGCGCTCGCCGTAGGCGAAGATCACCCGGCCGCCGGCTTCCGAAAGGCGGGCCGCCAGGGTCATGGTGTAGGCGGGGCGGCCGAAGAAGGGCAGCCATTTGCCTTCGCCGGCACTGGGGGCCTGGTCCGGCAACAGGCCCACCGCCTCCTTGCGCTTCAGGGCCCGGATCAGGGCCCGTACGCCGGAAAGGTCGGCCGGGGCCAGCTTCAGGTGCTCGCCCCGGGCCCGGCCGGCGGCGATGATGCGGCCCAGCCACTCCAGCTTGGGCGGGCGGAAGAGCACGGTGATGGGGGCTGCTGGCCGGGCCCGGACCGCCTGGCGGGCATAGTACTGGGCGGTGATCTCGAAGCAGCCCAGATGGGGAGTGAGGAAGATGATGCCTTCGTCCTCCGCCCAGGCCGCCTCCACCAGCTCCCAGCCGCTCACCTGCACCACCCTGGCCGCCACTTCCTCCAGGGGGCGCAGCCAGACCTTGGGCAGTTCCAGGACGCCCTTGCCCGCCTCCCGGGCAATGGCCGGGATCAGGTCCGTGGCGGCGTCGGCCGGGTAGGCCAGGGCCAGATTTTGCTGCAGGTGGGAGCGGTAGGTGGCGGACAGGCGGTACACCAGGCGCCCGAGCAGGGCGCCCAGGGCGTGGAGCCAGGCCAGAGGGAGGCAGGCGAGGAGGCGGAAGAGAAGGCTCAAGGGGTGGGCTCGCGGAACGTATTTTTGATGGCGCTCAAATTGCCGGGAGCGACGGGTTTGACCCGGGGCCGGCGAAAAAATAGAATTATCGGCCGCCGAGTTAATCAGGACAACTTGCAGGGCGGTTCACAAATACTGCTAAAGCGTCGCCTGCTCTCCCCCGGAGCCGGTCGCGCCGGTCAAGTAATACGGGGAATTCTTTAGGAGCAGTACATATGGCTGAATACTTCTTTACCTCGGAATCCGTTTCCGAAGGCCATCCCGACAAGGTCGCCGACCAGATCTCCGATGCCATCCTGGACGCCATCCTGGCCCAGGACAAGCATTCCCGCGTCGCCGCCGAGACCCTTTGCAACACCGGTCTGGTGGTTCTGGCGGGCGAGATTACCACCAATGCCAACGTGGATTACATCCAGGTGGCCCGGGACACCATCAAGCGCATCGGCTACGACAACACCGAATACGGCATCGACTACAAAGGCTGCGCCGTGCTGGTGGCCTACGACAAGCAGAGCCCGGACATTGCCCAGGGTGTGAACAAGGCCTACGACGACAACCTGGGCCAGGGCGCCGGCGACCAGGGCCTGATGTTCGGCTACGCCTGTGACGAAACCCCGTCCCTGATGCCCCTGCCGATTTTCCTCTCCCACCGTCTGGTGGAGCGCCAGGCCCTGCTGCGCAAGGACGGCCGCCTGCCCTGGCTGCGTCCCGATGCCAAGTCCCAGGTCACCATCCGCTACGTGGACGGCAAGCCCGACTCCATCGACACTGTGGTGCTGTCCACCCAGCACGCCCCGGACATGAGCCTGGAAGCCATCCGGGAAGCCACCATCGAGGAAATCATCAAGCCGGTGCTGCCCAAGGAACTGATCAAGGGCGACATCAAGTACCTGGTGAACCCCACCGGCCGCTTCGTCGTCGGCGGTCCCCAGGGCGACTGCGGCCTCACCGGCCGCAAGATCATCGTGGACACCTACGGCGGTGCCGCGCCCCACGGCGGCGGCGCCTTCTCCGGCAAGGATCCCTCCAAGGTGGACCGTTCCGCCGCCTACGCCGGCCGCTACGTGGCCAAGAACATCGTCGCCGCCGGCCTGGCCAGCAAGTGCCTGGTGCAGGTCTCCTACGCCATCGGCGTGGCCGAGCCCACCTCCATCATGGTGGAGACCTTCGGCACCGGCAAGGTGAGCAACGAGACCCTGACCGCCCTGGTGCGCAAGCACTTCGACCTGCGTCCCAAGGGCATCGTGAACATGCTCGACCTGCTGCGTCCCATCTACGAGAAGACCGCCGCCTACGGCCACTTCGGCCGCGACGAGCCGGAATTCACCTGGGAAGCCACCGACCGCGCCGCCCTGTTGAAGAGCGACGCCGGCCTCTAAGCCCGGCCGCAGTCGTCACAGGCCCGTCCCCTGCCGGGGGCGGGCTTTTTTATTGCCCGCAGATCGGGGGGCGGCGCGGGCCGCGCCTTACGGTGCCTGTCACCCTCCTGTAACATCCCCCTTGAGAACACAGCCGTACCGACATAAATAAAAACGAGGGAGAACGCCATGCCGGTCCAACTCATCGAGACCACTCCGTCCGCCTATTCCTACCCGCTGCTGATCAAGCATCTGCTGCACACCCCCCTGGCCCATGCGCCGGACCAGGAAATCGTCTACCGGGACAGCGTCCGCTACACCTACCGCACCCTGCAGCAGCGCATCGGCCGCCTGGCCAACGCCCTGGCGGCCCTGGGGGTGGAGCCCGGCCATACGGTGGCCATGATGGACTGGGACAGCCACCGCTATCTGGAATGCTTCTTCGCCGTGCCCATGATGGGCGCCGTGCTGCAGACGGTGAATGTGCGCCTGACGGCGGAGCAGATGCTGTACACCCTGAACCATGCCCGGGCCGACGTGGTGCTGGTGAACAGCGAGTTCTTTCCTTTGCTGCAGGCCATGGCGGAGCGCCTGGAGAGCGTCAAGACCTTCGTCCTGATCCACGGCGACCATGAGAATCCGGAGAAGATGCAGGCCCCCGTCTCCTTCGCCGGGGAGTACGAAGAGCTGCTGGCCGCTGCCGCCACCGATTACGACTTCCCCGACTTCGACGAGAACGCCAAGGCCACCACCTTCTACACCACCGGCACCACGGGCCTGCCCAAGGGTGTCTATTTCAGCCACCGGCAACTGGTGATGCACACCATGGGCGCGGCCACCGGCCTCGGCACCGCGCCGGTACAGGGCCGCCTGCACCGGGACGATGTGTACATGCCCATCACCCCCATGTTCCACGTGCATGCCTGGGGCCTGCCCTACGTGGCCACCATGCTGGGCCTGAAGCAGGTCTACCCGGGACGTTACCAGCCCGAGGTGCTGTTGCGATTGAAGGCCCGGGAGCGGGTCACCTTCTCCCACTGCGTGCCCACCATCCTGCACATGCTGCTCAACCACGCCCTGGCCAGGGAGACGGACCTGTCCGGCTGGAAGGTCATGATCGGGGGCTCCGCCCTGCCCCAGGCCATGGCGGTGGCGGCCCTGGAAAAGGGGATCGACGTCTTCACCGGCTACGGCATGTCGGAGACCTGTCCCATCCTGTCCGTGGCCCACTTGCCCACGGCCAAGCTGCAGGCCCCCCTGGCCGAGCAGGCCGCCCTGCGCGCCCGTACCGGCCTGCCCCTGCCCCTGGTGGACCTGCGCATCGTCGATCCGGAAATGCGGCCCCAGCCCCACGACGGTCAGGCCGTCGGCGAACTGGTGGTGCGCTCCCCCTGGCTGACCCAGGGCTACCTGAAGGATCCGGCGGCGGCCGAAGAGCTGTGGGGTGGGGGCTACCTGCACACCGCCGACATCGGCAACATCGACGCCAACGGCTCCATCCAGATCACCGACCGCATCAAGGACGTGATCAAGACCGGTGGCGAGTGGACCTCTTCCCTGCAGCTGGAGGACATCATCGGCCAGCATCCGGCGGTGCACGAGGTGGCGGTGATCGGGGTCAAGGACGAGAAGTGGGGCGAGAGGCCTCTGGCCCTGGTGGTACTGAAGCCGGAAATGGAAGGCCAGGTCACCGAGCACGCCATCCGCAACCATGCCGCCCACTTGGCGGAAACCCTGGGAGTCTCCCGCTACGGGGTGCTGATGCAGGTTTCCTTCGTCAAGACCTTGGCCCGTACCAGCATCGGCAAAATCAACAAGCGTTTCATGCGGGAAAACCTGGAGGCCGCCAAGGCTGCCCAGCCCTAGTTCCTCCGTCCCCGGCCCTGGGGTGATTCCCAGGGGCGGGGGGAATTTCCGCAATTCGCCTTCCCCTGGGCATAAAATGGAGGTTTGCCGCCTCCTGCCTGTCCCCCATGCTCAAGAAAATCCATGTCGAACAACTGCGTGTCGGCATGTATCTCAAATCCTTCTGTGGCGCCTGGATCGATCATCCGTTCTGGCGCAACTCCTTCGTCCTGAAGGACCCGGAGGACATCCGCGCCATTCGCGCCAGCTGTATCACCGAAGTCTGGATCGATGCCGGCAAGGGGCTGGACGTGGAAGCCGGCGAGGTGGCCATCAGCGAGACCGAGTCCGAGGCCCTGGTGGCCGAGGAACAGGTGCGGGAGGCCCAGGCCACCCGTTCCCTGGAGCGCACCAGCACCGCGGTGGAGATGCAGCGGGCGGCGAAAATCTGCAACAGCGCCAAGAAGGCCGTGGTGTCCATGTTCCAGGAGGCCCGCATGGGCAAGGCCGTGGATGCGGAGCAGGCCCAGGTGTTGGTGGAGGAGATCGCCGATTCCGTGGCCCGTAATCCCGGCGCCCTGATCAGCCTGGCCCGCCTGAAGACGGCCGACGATTACACCTACATGCACTCGGTCGCCGTCTGCGCCCTGATGGTGGCCCTGGCACGCCAGCTCGGCCTGGACGAGCAGCAGACCCGTCTGGCGGGCCTGTCCGGCCTGCTGCACGACATGGGCAAGGCCTTCATCCCGGCCGAAATCCTCAACAAGCCGGGCAAGCTGACCGACGAAGAATTTGCGGTCATCAAGACCCACCCCGCCGAAGGGCACAAGGTCTTGCTGGAAGGCAAGGGGGTGCCGCCGGAGGCGCTGGACGTCTGCCTGCACCACCACGAAAAGATGAACGGCGGCGGCTACCCCAAGGGCCTCAAGGGTGACGAGATCAGCCTGCTGGCCAAGATGGGGGCGGTCTGCGACGTCTATGACGCCATTACCTCCAACCGCCCCTACAAGGCCGGCTGGGACCCGGCCGAATCGATCAAGAAGATGGCCGAGTGGGCCGACGGGCATTTCGATCCCCGGGTCTTCCAGGCCTTCGTCAAGAGCCTGGGCATCTACCCCATCGGCTCCTTCGTCCGCCTCGAATCGGGGCGGCTGGGGGTGGTGGTGGAGCAGAGCGAGAAGTCCCTGCTGGCGCCCCGGGTCAAGGTCTTCTTTTCCACCAAGTCCAATGCCCATATTGCGCCGGAGTTGCTGGACCTGTCCCGTCCCGGCGTGCACGACAAGATCGCCGGCCGGGAGGACCCGGCCAAGTGGGGCATCCGCAACGTGGACGAAATCTGGAGCACGGCGGCGGCCTGAGCCCGGTGCGGGGGGGCGGCCGGGGAATTTCCCCGACCGGTATTTCCGTCTATAATCCGCCACTTCCGAGGAGCGCTGCGAGGCCGGCAAGGTCCCAGGCTCGGATGTCTGCCCCGCCAGGGGAGACCAGTTTCAACGGCGCTCACCTTTACAACCCTGCCGGGCGCAGGGGGCCAGGTGAGCCCTGCTATCGCACTCCCTCCCCTCCCCGGCCACAGTTCTTAAGGAGCACTGCTGTGGCTGAATTCAAAGATTACGTGATCGCCGACCTGGGCCTGTCCGCCTGGGGCCGCAAGGAAATCAAGATTGCCGAGACCGAAATGCCCGGTCTCATGGCCATCCGCGAGGAGTACGCCAAGAGCCAGCCCCTGAAGGGCGCTCGCATCACCGGCTCCCTGCACATGACCATCCAGACCGCGGTGCTGATCGAGACCCTGGTGGCCCTCGGTGCCGAAGTGCGCTGGGCTTCCTGCAACATCTTCTCCACCCAGGATCACGCCGCTGCCGCCATCGCCGCTGCCGGCATCCCCGTCTTCGCCGTCAAGGGCGAGACCCTGACCGAGTACTGGGACTACACCCACCGCATCTTCGAATGGGCCGACGGTGGCTATTCCAACATGATCCTGGACGACGGCGGCGATGCCACCCTGCTGCTGCACCTGGGCGCCAAGGCCGAGAAGGACATTTCCGTCCTGGCCAAGCCCGGTTCCGAAGAAGAGACCATCCTCTTCGCCGCCATCAAGGCCAAGCTGGCCCAGGACCCCACCTGGTACTCCGTGCGTCTGGAAAAGATCAAGGGCGTTACCGAAGAGACCACCACCGGCGTGCACCGCCTGTACCAGATGCATGCCCGCGGCGACCTCAAGTTCCCCGCCATCAACGTGAACGATTCCGTCACCAAGTCCAAGTTCGACAACCTCTACGGTTGCCGCGAATCCCTGGTGGACGGCATCAAGCGCGCCACCGACGTCATGGTGGCCGGCAAGATCGCCGTGGTCTGCGGCTACGGCGACGTGGGCAAGGGTTCCGCCCAGGCCCTGCGCGCCCTCTCCGCCCAGGTCTGGGTCACCGAGATCGACCCGATCTGCGCCCTGCAGGCCGCCATGGAAGGCTACCGCGTCGTCACCATGGAATACGCTGCCGACAAGGCCGACATCTTCGTCACCACCACCGGCAACTTCCACGTCATCACCCATGACCACATGGTGAAGATGAAGAACAACGCCATCGTCTGCAACATCGGCCACTTCGACAACGAAATCGACGTCGCTTCCCTGGAACAGTACCAGTGGGAAGAGATCAAGCCCCAGGTCGATCACGTCATCTTCCCCGACGGCAAGCGCATCATCCTGCTGGCCAAGGGCCGCCTGGTGAACCTGGGCTGCGCCACCGGCCACCCCAGCTACGTGATGAGCTCCTCCTTCGCCAACCAGACCATCGCCCAGATCGAGCTGTTCACCAAGACTGCCGATTACCCGGTGGGTGTCTACACCCTGCCCAAGCACCTGGACGAGAAGGTGGCCCGCCTGCAGCTGAAGACCCTCAACGTGCAGCTGACCACCCTCACCCAGCAGCAGGCCGACTACATCGGCGTGCCCGTGCAAGGCCCCTACAAGGCCGACCACTACCGCTACTAAGCCGTAGCCGGGCCGTCTCCCTTGCCGGAGGCGGCCTGCAGACGATGGGTCGGGACCCGCCATGTCCATGAACTCGTTCCACAGCCGCAGTTCCCGTCCGCCACCCAAGGTGCGCCAGGAGGCGGTGCCCCACGTCCGCAAGGGCGTGCGCGCCGATGTGCTGCTGGTGGAACAGGGCCTGGCCGCCTCCCGCGCCCTGGCCCGGGACCTGATCAGTCAGGGCTGGGTCCGGGGACCCGTCGGCCTCATCACCAAAGCTTCCCAGGAATTGCCGCCCGGTACCCGGCTGCAGTTGCTGGAGGAAAGGCAGACGCCATGAACGACAAGACGTTCAGTATCGAATTCTTTCCGCCCCAGACGGCGGAAGGCGTGGAGAAGCTGCGCCTGGTGCGGGACAAGCTGGCGGCCCTGAAGCCGGCCTTCTTCTCCGTCACCTACGGCGCGGGCGGTTCCACCCGGGAGCGTACCTTCTCCACCGTGCGCGAAATCGTCGCCGCCGGCCTGGATGCGGCGCCCCACCTGTCCTGCATCGGCTCCTCCCGGGAGTCCATCCGCGGCATCCTGGCCGAGTTCCAGGGCGAGGGCATCCGTCGCGTGGTGGCCCTGCGCGGCGACCTGCCCTCCGGCATGGCCGACCCGGGCGAATTCCGCTACGCCAACGAGCTGGTGGAGTTCATCCGGGCCGAGACCGGCGATCACTTCCATATCGAAGTGGCTGCCTATCCGGAATGGCATCCCCAGGCCCGTAGCGCCGACGACGACCTGCAGGCTTTCGTGCGCAAGGTCAATGCGGGAGCCAATTCCGCCATCACCCAGTACTTCTACAACGCCGACGCCTACTTCCATTTCGTGGATGCGGTGCGGGCCGCCGGGGTGACCATCCCCATCGTCCCGGGGATCATGCCCATTGCCAGCTTTGCCAAGCTGGCCCGCTTCTCCGATGCCTGCGGCGCCGAAATCCCCCGCTGGATGCGCAAGAAGTTCGAAGGCTTCGGCGACGATGCCGATTCCATCAAGGCCTTCGGCCTGGATGTGGTCACCGAGCTGTGCCAGAAGCTGCTGGCCGGCGGCGCCCCGGGGCTGCATTTCTATTCCATGAACCAGTCCGGCCTGACCAGTGAGATCTGGCAGCGTCTGGGGCTCGGCAACCGCTGAGCCGGCCGCTGGCGGCGTACCCCCCGGGGGCGCTGTGCAAAGGTCAGGGGCAACCCCCGCGCCGTGGCGGCCGGGGGTTTTTCTTTGCCGGCGCGGAGACGGCCATGGAGGTTTTGTTCTGGCGGCGAGGCTCGTACAATGGAACTGTCGATTTACATAACAACCCAGTGTGGAGCGTCATCATGTTTCCTGAATACCGCGACCTGATTTCCCAACTCAAGACCAGCGACCGCCACTTCCAGAATCTCTTCCAGAAGCACAACGAGATCGACCAGAAGGTCAAGAACATGGAGTCCCGCATCGAATCCGGCTCCCCGGAGCAAATCGAAGCCCTGAAGAAGGAAAAGCTGGCGCTGAAGGACGAGATTTACGCCGTGCTGAAGAAGGCCAGCGCCACGGTCTGAGCTTCTCTCCGGCCCCGCCGGGGCCATCCGGCAATGAAAACGCCCGCTGCTGCAGCGGGCGTTTTTGTTTGGTGCGGGCGGGCGCGCGGCCTGGCCGTCGCGACAGCCTAGTGCTGCAGGATCTTGGCCAGGAACTGCTGGGCCCGCTCCGAGTGGGGCTTGCCGAAAAAGTCGTCCTTGGCCGCATCCTCGACGATGCGGCCCTGGTCCATGAAGATCACCCGGTGGGCCACCTTGCGGGCAAAACCCATTTCGTGGGTGACGCACATCATGGTCATGCCTTCCTGGGCCAGTTCCACCATCACATCCAGCACCTCGTTGATCATTTCCGGGTCCAGGGCCGAGGTGGGTTCGTCGAAGAGCATGCAGATGGGGTCCATGGCCAGGGCCCGGGCGATGGCCACCCGCTGCTGCTGGCCGCCGGAAAGCTGGCCCGGATGCTTGTGCGCATGGGCCTTGAGGCCCACCCGGTCGAGCAGCTTGAGGCCCTTGTCCGTGGCCTCCTCCCTGCTGCGGCCCAGCACCTTGACCTGGGCGATGGTCAGGTTGTCGGTGATGGTCATGTGGGGAAACAGCTCGAAGTGCTGGAACACCATGCCGACGTGGGAACGCAGCTTGGAGAGGTTGGTCCTGGGATCGCCGACGGAAGTGCCATTCACCACAATGTCGCCCTGCTGGAAGGGTTCCAGTCCATTGACGCACTTGATCAGGGTGGACTTGCCCGAACCCGAGGGGCCGCAGACCACCACCACCTCGCCCTTCTTCACCTCGGTGGTGCAATCGGTCAGCACCTGGAACTGGCCGTACCACTTGGAAACGTTCTTGATCTCGATCATTTGATGAACCTCGCTTGCAGGTGCTTCACCAGGCGGGAGACGGTGAAGCAGATGACAAAGTAGGCGGCGCCGGCGAAGAGCAGCAGTTCCACCAGTCTGCCGTCTCGGTCGCCGACCTTGTAGGCGGTGCCGAAGAAGTCCGAGAGGCCGATCACGTAAACCAGGGAGGTGTCCTGGAAGAGGATGATGGCCTGGGTCAGGAGCAACGGAATCATGTTGCGGAAGGCCTGGGGCAGCACCACCAGGCGCATGGTCTGGCCCGGCGTCAGGCCCAGGGCCAGACCGGCGGCGACCTGCCCCTTGGGCACGCTCTGGATGCCGGCCCGGATGATTTCCGAATAGTAGGCGGCCTCGAACAGGGCGAAGGCCACCAGGGCGGAGACCAGGCGGATATCGCCGATATCCTGGCCGAAGAGGCCCTTCAGGGCCTGGGGCACGATCAGGTAGAACCACAGGATGACCATCACCAGGGGTACTGAGCGGAACAGGTTCACGTAGCCGGCGGCAAGGAAGGACAGCAGTCTGTTGCTGGACAGCCGGGCCACCGCGAGCAGGGTGCCCCAGCCGATGCCGACGACGATGGCGGTGAGGGTCACTTCCAGGGTCACCAGCAGGCCCTTGCCGAGCAGGGGCAGGGCGCCGGGAATGGAGCTCCAGTCAAATTCGTACATGGCTCACTTGCCTCCGATAAAGCCTGGGACCCGGACTTTTTCTTCCAGGCGGCGCATGAGGAACATCACGGTGACGTTGATGCAGACGTAGAGCAGGGTTACGGCGATGAAGGCTTCGTAGGGCTGGGCCGTGTAGTCCACCAGTTGCTGGGCCTGGCGCGACAGTTCGATGAGGCCGATGGTGGTGGCCACGGCCGAGTTCTTGAAGATGTTGAGGAATTCGGAGGTCAGGGGCGGCACGATGATGCGGAAGGCCATGGGCAGCAGCACGTGGCGATACACCTGGGCCAGGGTGAAGCCCATGGCCAGGCCGGCGTTCCTCTGGCCCCGGGGCAGGGATTCGATGCCGGCACGCACCTGCTCGGCGACGCGGGCGGCAGTGAACAGGCCCAGGCAGAGCATGGCGGCGAGAAACTGCTGCAGCAGCGGGTCGGATTGCTTGTAGGCGTTGCCCAGGGCCGGGGGCAGCAGTTCGGGCAGGACGAAATACCAGGAGAACAGCTGCACCAGGAGAGGCACGTTGCGGAAACACTCGACGTACACCGCGGCGAAGCCGGACAGCCAGCGGTTGGGCACGGTGCGCAGGACGCCGACGATGGAGCCCACCACCAGGGCGATGACCCAGGCGGAAAGGGACAGGGCGACGGTCCATTGCAGGCCGGTGAACAGCCAGCCCAGGTAGGTCGTTTCCCCCGAGGGGACAGGGGTGAGGAAGACCGACCAGTTCCAGTTGTAGTTCATGATGGAACCCCGACGGGAAGAGGGAGAAGGAGGCGGAGGGGCATCGCCCTTCCGCCTTGCCGATCAGACCCGGCTTACTCGTAGGCCTTGTCGTTGGGAGCCTTGTAGAGGGCCTTCATGTCGTCGGAAAGCGGCATGTTGAGGTTGAGCCCCTTGGGCGGAATGGGGTTCATGAACCACTTGTTGTAGATCTTCTCCGCCTCGCCGGAGGTCATGGCCTTGGTCAGGGCCGCATCCACCACCTTTTTGAAGCCGGCATCGTCCTTGCGCAGCATGCAGCCGTAGGCTTCCTTGGACTGGGCGGTGCCGACCACGACCCAGTCGCCCGGACGCTTGGCCTTGGCCATTTCGCCGTAGAGCAGGGCGTCGTCCATCATGAAGGCGACGGCGCGGCCGCTTTCCAGGGTGAGGAAGGATTCGCCGTGGTCCTTGGCCGAGATGATGTTCATCTTCATCTGCTTTTCCTCGTTCATCTTGCGGATGAGGCGTTCGGAAGTGGTGCCGGCGGTGGTTACCACGTTCTTGCCGGCGAGGTCGGGGAAGTCCTTCACGCCGGCGTCCTTCTTGGCCATGAGGCGGGTGCCGATGACGAAGATGCTGGTGGAGAAACCGACCTGCTTCTGCCGTTCCAGGTTGTTGGTGGTGGAGCCGCACTCCATGTCCACCGTGCCGTTCTGCAACAGGGTGATGCGGTTGGCCGAGGTGACCGGCATCAGCTTGACGTCCAGCTTGGCCAGCTTCAGTTCGGCCTTGATGGCGTCCACCGCCTTCAACATCATTTCGTGGGAATAGCCGATGACCTGCTGCTTGTCGTCATAGTAGGAAAAGGGGATGGAGGATTCCCGATGGCCCAGGGTGATGGAGCCGGTGTCCTTGATCTTCTTCAGGGTGGGGGATTCCTGGGCCAGCACCGGGGCGGCACAGAGGGCGGAACCAATGACGGCAGCGGCTGCCAGGGTCAGGGTCTTGCGCATGGGCATCTCCTTGCAGGGGTGGGTTGGACCGCAGGGGCACAGCGCCGATTGCAGCACAAGGCGGCCCGTCTGACCAGAGGAGTTTCCCCTAGGCCAGGCCTAGGCGGGCTTGCGCTTGCTGCGGCTGACCAGCAGGACGCCGGCCAGGACCAGGCCGGCGCCGGCCAGCTGGGCGGCGGAGACGGGCTCCTGCAGCAGCCACCAGCTGAAGAAGATGGTGAGGACGGGCCCCAGAGTGCCGATCAGCACCGACCGGGCGGCACCGATGCGGCGGATGGCGGCGGATTGCCAGAGGATGGGCAGCACCGTGGAGAAAAGGGCCATGGCGGCGCCGTAGAGATAGATGGGCAGGGGTTGCACCAGGGCGGAGAGGGGCTGGGTGGCGAAGAAGTGCAGCTGGGTGGCGGTGGTGGATACCAGCATGGCCAGGGCGGCGAAGCGGGCCGAGCCGAGGCGGCGGATGGCCGGTTCGGCCCCGGCGCTGTAGATGGCGTAGGTGAGGGCCGAGCCGAAGACGAAGGCGGCACCGGTGAGCAGGGTGGCGACGTCGCCGCCCAGTTGCAGGTCGTGGGCGAAGGCCAGGCCGATGCCGGCGTAGGACAGCAGCAGGGCGCCCACCTGGCGCTTCTCCAGGGACTGGCCCATGAACAGCACGCCGATGAGCACGGTCAGGGTCGGATAGGTGAACAGGATCAGCCGTTCCAGGCCGGCCGAGATGTACTGCAGGCCGAGGAAGTCGAGCATGCTGGAGGCGTAGTAGCCGAGGACGCCGAGCACCACCAGGGTGCCCCAGTCGCGCCGCGTCAGGGGGATGGCATTGCCGGCGGTGAAGCCGATCCAGAGGAAGGCGGGCAGGGAAAAGACCATGCGCAGGGAGAGCAGGGTGACGGCATCCACCGGGGCGGCAGCATAGGCCAGCTTGACGAAGATGGCCTTGAAGGAGAAGCCGAACGCCGCCAGGACGGCCAGGGCGACGCCGATGCGGTCGGAGTTCCAGTGTTTCCAGGGCATGGATTTCGATTCGGGCAAGACGAAGTGTTTGGATTTTCAGCCCCCGCCAAAGCTGGAACAATTGGTAAACTCCCAAGCAAGCCTTCGTCAAAGCCGAAACCTTCCATGCGCTACGATCTCGTCGACCTGAAACTGTTCCTGGCCGTGGCGGAGGAGCGCAACCTCACCCGGGGCGCCGAGAAGGCCCATCTGGCGCCCTCCTCCGCCAGCCACCGCATCCGTCAGCTGGAGGACGCCCTGGGCACGCCCCTGCTCACCCGCCAGGCCCGGGGCGTGGCCCTGACCCGGGCCGGCGAATCCCTGCTGCGCCACGCCCGGGAAGTGTTTGCCCAGCTGGAGCAGATGCATGCCGACCTGGCGCCCTACGCCCAGGGCATCCGCGGCCACGTCAGCCTGTGGGCCAATACCCACGCCACCCACACCTTCCTGCCCATGGACCTGGCCGGTTTCCTGCGGGACCATCCCCAGGTCAGCGTCACCCTGGAGGAGCACACCAGCCCCCATATCGCCCTGGCCGTGGCCGGCGGCGAAGTGGAAGTGGGGGTGGTGGCGGGCCATGTGGAAAGCTCCGGGGTGGAACTGCTGCCCTACCGCCAGGACCGCCTGGTGCTGGTAGTGCCCGCCGGTCATCCCCTGGAAGCCCGTCGCGACGAGCCTGCCGGGCTGGGTTTCGGTGCCGTGCTGGACTACCCTTTCGTCATGCTCCACGCCGGCAGCGCCATCCACACCTTCACCATGAATGCGGCGGCGGCCCAGGGACGCCACCTCAACGTGCGCATCCAGGTGCGCAGTTTCGGCGCCGTGCTGCGCATGGTGGGAGCCGGCGTCGGCATCGGCCTGGTGCCCCGGTCGGCCCTGGTCTTCGCCGACCGGGAACGGCCGCCCACGGTACTGGAACTGTCCGAGCCCTGGGCCCGGCGCGACCTGCAGATCTGCGTCCGCAACCGGGCGAGCTTGTCCGGCTTCGCCGTCGCCCTGGTGGATGCCCTGGCGAAAAGCGCCGAGGCCTGAACCCCCCGCCCCGGATGCTGTCCCAGACACAACCTCTCTAGCCGACTGCCCGTCATGCCCAACCGCCTCGCCGCAGAAACCTCCCCCTACCTGCTGCAGCACGCCGACAACCCGGTGGACTGGTATCCCTGGGGCGAAGAGGCGCTGGCCCGGGCCCGGGCGGAGAACCGGCCGATCCTGCTCTCCATCGGCTACTCGGCCTGCCACTGGTGCCATGTCATGGCCCATGAGTGCTTCGCCGATGCAACCGTGGCGGCGGAGATGAACCGCCTCTTCATCAACATCAAGGTGGACCGGGAGGAGCGCCCCGACCTGGACCAGGTCTACCAGACCGCCCACCAGATGCTGGTCGGCCGCCCCGGCGGCTGGCCCCTGACCATGTTCCTGACGCCGGACGCCATGCCCTTCTTCGGCGGCACCTATTTCCCGCGGGAACCCCGTCACGGCCTGCCGGCCTTTGTCGAAGTGCTGCACAGCGTGGCCCGGGCCTTTACCGAGAAGCAGTCGGAGATTGCCGAGCAGGGCCGAACCATGCGCGAGGCCTTCGGCAGCACCCTGCCCCGGGCGGTGCGGGGCGAGCCCCTGTTCAATGCGGACCCCCTGGCCCAGGCCGTGGCGGAGCTGGACACCAACTACGACCGGCGCCGTGGCGGCTTTGGCGGCGCCCCCAAATTTCCCCGGCCTGCCGCCCTGGACTTCCTCCTGCGCCGCCATGCCGCCACCGGCGATCCCCACGCCCGGGGCATGGCCCTGACGACCCTGGAACGGATGGCCGAGGGCGGCATCCACGACCACCTGGGCGGCGGCTTCTATCGTTACAGCGTCGATGCCCAGTGGAGCATTCCCCACTTCGAGAAGATGCTCTACGACAACGCCCAGCTGCTTCACCTCTACGCCGAAGCCTGGGCCCTGAGCCGCAAACAGGTGTTCCGCCAGGCAGCCGAGGGCATCGTCGCCTGGCTGCAGCACGAAATGGCGCTGCCCGGCGGGGCCTTCGCCGCCGCCCTGGATGCGGACAGCGAGGGCGAGGAAGGCCGCTTCTACCTATGGACCGCCCGGGAGGTCCATGCCCTGCTGCCGCCCCAGCAATGGGATGTGGCTTCCATCCACTGGGGCCTGGATGGTCCGCCCAATTTCGAGGATGCCGAATGGCACCTGCGCCAGGTGCAGCCCCTGGAGCAGGTGGCCGAACGCCTGCGCCTGACGCCCGGCGAGGCGCGCCAGCAGCTGGAAGGGGCCCGGCACACTCTGCTGGCGGCCCGCAACGAGCGCATCCGCCCAGGGCGGGACGACAAGGTGTTGACCGGCTGCAACGCCCTGGCCATCAAGGGTCTGGCCCGGGCCGCCCGGGCCTTCGGCCGGCCCGAATGGCTGGGCCTGGCCTGCGGGGCGGCCGATTTCCTGCAGCGTGAGCTCTGGCGGGACGGGCGGCTGCTGGCCGCCTGGAAGGATGGCCGGGCCCGGCTGCCGGCCTATCTGGACGACCATGCCTTCCTCCTGGAGGCCATGCTGGAGTTGCTCCAGGCCGGCTGGCGCGATGCCGACTACCGCTGTGCCGTGGCCCTGGCCGACGCCCTGCTGCAGCACTTCGAGGATCGGGAGGAAGGCGGCTTCTTCTTCACCGCCCACGACCATGAGACCCTGATTTACCGCACCAAGCCGGTGGAGGACCATGCGACGCCGTCGGGCAACGGCGTTGCCGCCTTTGCCCTGGGGCGCCTGGCCCTGCTTAGCGGCGAGCCCCGCTATGCCGCCGCCGCCCGCCGCGCCCTGGCCCTGTTCCTGCCCGACCTGCGCCAGCATCCCGGCGCCCACCCGGGCCTGCTCAATGTCCTCGGCGACGAGCTGAGCCCCCCGGCCCTGGCCGTGCTGCAGGGACCGGCCGCGGAGCTGGCCCGCTGGCAGGACGAAATCGGCCGCCTGCCGGCGCCCTGGCTGCTCGCCGTGGCCCCTACGGGCGGGGACGAACGGCCGCCCCCCTTGCGCAAACCGGAGACGGAACGTGTCAACGCCTGGGTCTGTGCCGGCGTTACTTGCTTGCCACCCATCGACGGCCTGGAAGCCCTGCTTGGCATGTTGGCCAAACCGTTGAAAGTGCATTAACATCCCCGCGCTACACAGCATATTCACCATTCTCACTACGGAGCGAGAGCATGAAAGCGATTTACGTGTCCCTGCTGGCCGCCGCTGGCCTCCTGATCAACGGCGCTGCCCAGGCTGACGAAGCCCTGGCCAAGGCCAAGAACTGCATGACCTGTCACCAGATCGCCACCAAGGTGGTGGGCCCCGCCTACAAGGACGTGGCCAAGAAGTACGCCGGCGACAAGGCTGCCGAAGGCAAGCTGGCCGAGAAGATCCAGAAGGGCGGCAGCGGCGCCTGGGGCACCGTGCCCATGCCCCCCAACAACGTGACCCCGGACGAAGCCAAGAAGCTGGCTCACTGGGTCCTGAGCCTGAAGTGAGCCGTTAAGGTCTCGCTGACGAAAAGCCAACCTCCGGGTTGGCTTTTTTATTGTCTGCAATCCGTCCGGAGGCCCGCGCCGACCTTGTATCCTGCATATTGACAAGGGCGGGGGGCGCCCTGAGAATCATTCGCTGTATCTTGTTCCCCAACACCGTCATCCGTTATAAGCC
Source organism: Azospira sp. MPR-LB4 (assembly GCF_058809525.1). Lineage (NCBI taxonomy): Bacteria > Pseudomonadati > Pseudomonadota > Betaproteobacteria > Rhodocyclales > Rhodocyclaceae > Azospira > Azospira sp. MPR-LB4. Next base: position 2,121,185 of record NZ_CM179521.1, on the reverse strand, counting down.
CGAGAGGAGTTTCCGTTATGCGCATGAACAGCATTCCCGGCACCATCCTGGCCCTGGCCGCCGCCATTTCCCTGATCGGTTGCGGCAACAAGGAAGAACCCGCACCCCAGGCCGCCCCGGCTGCAGCTCCTGCCGCCAAGCCCGAGATCACCGTCAAGATCGGCCATGCCTCTCCCCTCACCGGCCCCCAGGCCCACATCGGCAAGGACAACGAATACGGCGCCACCCTGGCCATCGAGGAACTGAACGCCAAGGGCCTGGAGATCGGCGGTGCCAAGGTCAAGTTCGAACTCATTTCCGACGACGACCAGGCCGACCCCAAGCAGGGCACCACCGTGGCCCAGAAGTTCGTCGACGCCAAGGTTAACGGCGTCATCGGCCACCTCAACTCCGGTACCACCATCCCGGCCTCCAAGATTTATTTCGATGCCGGCATTCCCCAGATTTCCGGCTCCGCCACCAACCCCACCTACACCAAGCAGGGCTTTGCCACCGCCTTCCGCGTCATGGCCAACGACGAGCAGCAGGGCAAGGCCCTGGCCCAGTTCGCCGCCAAGACCCTGGCGGCCAAGAGCGTTGCCATCATCGACGACCGTACTGCTTACGGCCAGGGCCTGGCCGACGAGTTCAAGAAGGCCGCCGAAGCTGCCGGCCTCAAGGTGGTGGCCAGCGAGTACACCAATGACAAGGCCACCGACTTCAAGGCCATCCTGACCAAGATCAAGTCGAAGAAGCCGGACCTGATCTTCTACGGCGGCATGGATCCCCAGGGCGGCCCCATGGCCAAGCAGATGAAGGAGCTGGGGCTGAAGGCCAAGTTCCTCACCGGCGACGGCGGCTGCACGCCCAACTTCATCACCCTGGCCGGCGCCGCCGCCGAAGGCCAGTACTGCTCCCTGCCCGGCGTGCCCCTGGACAAGATGCCCGGCGGCACCGTCTTCAAGGACAAGTTCGTCGGCAAGTTCAAGACCGAAATCCAGCTCTACGCGCCCTATGTCTACGACGCCACCATGGTCCTGGTGGATGCCATGAAGCGGGCCAATTCCGTGGAGCCGGCCAAGTACCTGCCGGAGATCGGCAAGACCAGCTTCCAGGGCGTCACCGCCAAGATCGGCTTCGACGAGTTCGGCGACCTGAAGGACGGCGCCATTTCCTTCTACGAGTACAAGGGCGGCAAGATCGAGTACGTGGAAACCCTGGGCGGCACTCCCGAGGCGGCGCCGGCAGCGGCTCCTGCCGAAGCGCCGGCAGCGGCTGCACCGGCCGCCGCGGCTCCCGCTTCCGCTTCCGCTCCTGCCGCTGCGGCTGGCGAGAAGAAGTAAGCCGCTCCTAGCCAACCTCCCCATTGCAAACGGCGCCCTATGGCGCCGTTTGCATGTCCGCACAGGAATTCCATGGACATTTTTCTGCAACAAATCATCAACGGCCTGGTGCTCGGCAGCATCTATGCCCTGGTGGCCCTCGGCTACACCATGGTGTACGGCATCCTGGGCCTCATCAACTTCGCCCATGGCGAAGTGGTTATGATCGGTGCCCTCACTGCCCTTACCGTGGTCAAGCTGCTGGCCGGCTCCGGCCTGCCGGGCCCGGTCATCGCCCTGATCGGCCTCATGGCCGCCGCCCCGGTGTGCATGGCCATCGGCTACGGCATCGAGAAGATCGCCTACCGGCCCCTGCGCAAGGCGCCCCGGCTGGCCCCCCTGATCACCGCCATCGGCGTCTCCATCGTGCTGCAGAACCTGGCCATGATGGTCTGGGGCCGCAGCTACCATTCCTTCCCCGCCGTGCTGCCGGCCGAGGCCCACGAAGTGCTGGGCGCCACCTTCACCGACCTGCAGGTGATCATCGTCCTGGTGGCCGCCGGCATGATGGCCGGCCTGCTGCTGCTCATCAACCGCACCCGCCTGGGCCGCGCCATGCGCGCCACCGCCGAGAATCCGGCCATCGCCCAGCTGATGGGGGTGAATGTGAACCACATCATCTCCCTCACCTTCGTCATCGGCTCGGCCCTGGCCGCCGTGGCCGGGCTCATGGTCAGTGCCAACTACTCCATCGCCCACTACTACATGGGCTTCATTCTCGGCCTCAAAGCCTTCACCGCCGCGGTGCTGGGCGGCATCGGCAACCTGGCAGGGGCCATGATCGGCGGCATCCTCCTGGGTCTCATCGAATCCCTGGGGGCCGGCTACATCGGCGACATCACCGGGGGCTTCCTCGGTTCCCATTACCAGGACGTGTTCGCCTTCTTCGTCCTGATCCTGGTGCTGGTCTTCCGTCCCTCCGGCCTGGTGGGCGAGAAAGTGGCGGAACGGGCATGAGCTGGAACGACCTCAAGCACGACCGCCGCGTCCTCTGGGCCGGCTACGCCGCCATCGGCATCGTCCTGGCGGTGCTGCCCTTCCTCGTCGGTGCTGGCCTGGGCAATGCCTGGCTGCGTATCCTCAACTTCGCCATGCTCTACATCATGCTGGCCCTGGGGTTGAACATCGTGGTGGGCTTCGCCGGCCTCCTGGACCTGGGTTACATCGCCTTCTATGCGGTGGGGGCCTATCTCTACGCCCTCCTGGCCAGCCCCCATTTCGGCCTGCACTGGCCGGTGTGGGCCATCCTGCCCCTGGGGGCCGTGGTGGCGGGCGGTGCCGGGGCTCTGCTGGGGGCGCCGACCCTGCGCCTGCGGGGTGACTACCTGGCCATCGTCACCCTGGGCTTCGGCGAGATCATCCGCATTTTCATGAACAACCTGAATGCGCCGGTGAACATCACCAACGGGCCCCAGGGCATTTCCAGCATCGATCCCTTCCACGTCGGCGGCGTCACCCTGGCCAAGCCCCTCTCGGTGCTGGGTGTCACGGTGCCTTCCCTGCACGCCTACTACTACCTGTTCCTGCTGCTGGCCCTGGTCATCATCTTCGTCACCATCCGCCTGGAGGATTCCCGCATCGGCCGCGCCTGGGTCGCCATCCGGGAAGACGAGATCGCCGCCAAGGCCTGCGGCATCAACGTGCGCAACATCAAGCTGCTGGCCTTCTCCATGGGCGCCACCTTCGGCGGCGTCGCCGGCGGCCTCTTCGCCAGCTTCCAGGGCTTCGTCAGCCCCGAGTCCTTCGGCCTCATGGAATCCATCATGGTGCTGTGCATGGTGGTGCTGGGGGGCATGGGCCACATTCCCGGCGTCATCCTCGGCGGCATCCTCCTGACCATCCTGCCCGAAGCCTTCCGCCATGCCGCCGTGCCCCTGCAGAAGTACGCCTTCGGCAAGGTGGTGGTGGACCCGGAAAGCCTGCGCATGCTGCTCTTCGGCCTGGCCCTGATCGCCGTCATGCTCTACCGCCCCGCCGGCCTGTGGCCCTCGGCCACGCGCAAGCGGGAACTGCAGGGAGGGAGCAAGTGATGAGCGAGCGTCCCATCCTCCTCGAGGCCAGCGACGTGGCCAAGCACTTCGGCGGGGTCAAGGCCCTGCGCGGCGTCTCCCTGACCATCCGGGAAGGGGAAATCTACGGCCTGATCGGCCCCAACGGCGCCGGCAAGACCACCTTCTTCAACTGCCTCACCGGCCTCTATGTGCCCAACGGCGGGCGCATCGTCTTCGCCGGGGCGGAGCTGGACACCTCGGCTCCTCACAAGGTGGCGGCCCGGGGCATCGCCCGCACCTTCCAGAACATCCGGCTCTTCGCCCACATGACGGCCCTGGAGAATGTCATGGTGGGCCGCCACCAGCGCACCCGGGCCGGCGTCTTCGGCGCCATCTTCCGCACCCCGGGCACCCGGGCGGAGGAGGCGGCCATCCAGCGCCGGGCCGAGGAGCTGCTGCACTACGTGGGCATCGCCGACCGGGCCCACGACCTGGCCAAGCATCTCTCCTACGGCGACCAGCGCCGCCTGGAAATCGCCCGGGCCCTGGCCACCGAGCCCAAGCTGCTGGCCCTGGACGAACCCGCTGCCGGCATGAACGCCTCGGAAACCGGCGAACTGCGCACCCTCATCGAAGGCATCCGCAAGGACGGCATCACCGTGCTGCTGATCGAGCACGACGTGAAGCTGGTGATGGGCCTGTGCGACCGGGTGGCCGTGCTCGATTACGGCGAAAAGATTTGTGAGGACGTGCCCGCCGTGGTGCAGAAGGATCCCCGCGTGATTACCGCTTATCTGGGCGCCGAAGCCCAACCCGCCGGCAGCGAGGTGGCCCATGGCTGAACCCCTGCTCATCGTTGAAGGTCTGCGCATCGCCTACGGTGGCATCCAGGCCGTCAAGGGCATCACCTTCCATGTGGACCCGGGCGAAACCGTGGCCCTCATCGGCGCCAACGGCGCCGGCAAGACCTCCACCCTGAAAGCCCTGGCCCGGCAGCTCGATGCCGCCGGCGGCAGCGTGCGTTACCAGGGGCGCGAAATCTCGGCCCTGGCGCCCCATGAGCTGGTGGGCCAGGGCATCGCCCTGGTGCCCGAAGGCCGGGGCGTATTCGCCCGCCTGACGGTGACCGAGAACCTGGAAATGGGCGCCTACTGCCGCCACGACAAGGCCGAGATCGCCGACGACCTGGAACGCATCTTCGCCCTCCTGCCCCGCCTCAAGGAACGCCACGGCCAGCTGGCCGGCACCCTCTCCGGCGGCGAGCAGCAGATGCTGGCCATGGGCCGGGCCCTGATGAGCCGGCCCAGGCTGCTGTTGCTGGACGAACCTTCCATGGGTTTAGCACCGATCATGGTGCAGAAGGTTTTCGAGGTGGTACAAGAGGTGGCCAGCCAGGGCATGACCATCCTGCTGGTGGAGCAGAACGCCCGCCTGGCCCTGCAGGTGAGCCGCCGCGGCTACGTCATGGAGTCCGGCGACATCACCCTCACCGATGCGGCCGGCACCCTGCTCGACAACCCCCGCGTCAAAGCCGCCTACCTAGGAGAATGACCATGTCCCTGCCGACTGAAGAAGCCCTGCGCACCGTCCTGCGCCAGGTGGTGGATCCGGAGGTCGGGGTGAATATCGTGGACCTGGGCCTGGTCTACGGCATCGACATCGGCGACAACGGCGTCGTGGTGCGCCTGACCATGACCAGCCCGGCCTGCCCCATGGGCGACCTGGTCATGGACGAGGCCCGGGCGGCCCTGGAGCCCCTGGTGCCGGAACCCTACGACCTGGACCTGCAACTGGTGTGGGAGCCGCCCTGGTCGCCGGCCCTGATGAGCCCCAAGGCCAAGGACACCCTGGGCTGGGGCGAGTAGCCATGAACGCCCCCCACCGGGGCGGCCTGCGTCCCCTGCAACGCCTGCCCCTGCTGCTGCTGGCCATGGCCGCCCTTCTGGTCGGCGTCGGCGGCGGCCTGTGGCGCCTGGGCTGGGCCTTTCCCCTGCCCGCCTCCCTGGCGGCCCAGGGCGCCGCCTTCCACGGCCCCCTCATGGTCAGCGCCTTCTTCGGCACCGTCATCGCCCTGGAACGGGCGGTGGCCCTGGCCACCGGCTGGGCCTACCTGGGGCCGGCCCTGGCCGGTGCCGCCGGCCTGGCCCTGCTGCTCGGCGCACCGCCGGCGGTGGCCGGCGGCCTGGCCTGCGGCGCGGCCGCCATCCTGCTGCTGGCCTCCCTGCGGGTGTGGCGGCAGCAGCCCGCCCTGCACAACCTGACCCTGGCCCTGGGCGCCGCTTCCTGGCTGCTGGGCAACGGCCTGTGGCTGGCCGGCTTCCCGGTGCCCCGGGTGGTGATCGCCTGGGTTGCCTTCCTGGCCCTGACCATCGCCGGCGAGCGCCTGGAGCTTTCCCGCTTCCTGCCGCCATCGCCCCTGGCGCAGCGCTTCTTCGCCCTGTTCATGGCCCTGGTGCTGCTGGGGGCGCTGCTGACGCCCCTGCTGCCGGACGCAGGCACGGCACTGGCCGGGCTCGGCCTGCTGGCCCTGGCCCTGTGGCTGTTGAAACAGGACATTGCCCGGCGCACGGTGAAGCAGCAGGGTCTGACCCGCTTCATCGCGGTGTGTCTGTTGTCGGGATATTTCTGGCTGGCCCTGGGTGGCGGCCTGCTGCTCAGCGGCGGCGCCCTCAGCGGCAGCGGGCCCCACTACGACGCAGCCCTGCATGCCCTGCTGGTGGGCTTTGTCTTTTCCATGGTGTTCGGCCACGCGCCGATCATCTTCCCCGCCGTGGCCCGGGTGCAGATTCCCTACCACCCGGTGTTCTACGGGCCCCTGCTGGTGCTGCACGGCAGCTTGGCCCTGCGCCTGCTGGGCGACCTGCTGCCCGAATCGGGGCTGCGGCCCTGGGGCGGCGCCGGCAACGGCCTGGCCCTGCTGCTGTTCGTGCTGACCATGGTGGGCAGCGTGATCAGGGGACGGCGCGCCGCCCCCTGAGTCCGGCCGCTTTCAGTCGGCGTCCAGCTGGCGGATCAGGGCCGGGGTCACCTGGCCGAAGTCCACGATGCGCTTGCCCTTGTGGTCCTTGAGGAATTCTTCCGCATCCAGCCGGTCGGCCTGGGGCACCAGTTCGTGGCCCATGGGACCGAGCACGTCGGAGCCGAGGACGAATAGGGCCTTGCGTGCATCAACGCGGCGCAGGTTGTAGAAGTCGGTCACCAGGATGGCCTCGATGTCGCCGGGGCGGTGGCCCGGGGCGTATTTGGGCAGGTCCTGGAGGAACTTGAACATGTCCTTGGCGCCGTCGAAGAAATGCACATGGCCGTCCTTCCACTGCACCACGGCGACCCAGTTGGGATACTTGGAAACCAGCATGCCGCAGACCGGGCAGGTGTCCCGGGGACCGGGCTTGGCGGGCGGCGCGGCGGCTGCCGCTGCGGCCTGGATACCCATCCAGGCGCAGAGCAGCCAGGCCGCCAGGAGGCGGCGTCCCATCTCAGCCCTTGGCCTGGGCGGCCTTGCGCCGGCGCTCTTCCCGGTTCTTGCGGATCATGGTCACGTCGCTGGCCATGTCCAGATAGGCTTCGCGCAGGGCATCGTTGAAGTTGCCCAGGCTGCCGCCGTACTTGGCCTGGAATTCCTTGGCCACGCTGGGGCTGGCGAAGGAATGCTTGCTGCGCTTGGTCATGGCGTGCTTGAGGTCGGCACCGATGAGATAGACCAGATTGTCCACCGGCACCAGGGGCCGGGGTTCGGCGGTGGAGCCGTAGTCGGGGCCCCAGATCTGCTTCGGTTCCCGGTCGATGTTGAGGCCCAGGCTGAGGCTCAGACAGTGGATGGAGCAGACGCCGTCGGCCAGGTCGTCGCTGTACTGCACCAGCATGCGGGCCTTGTGGTGTTCCTTGCGGTCCATGCCGCAGTAGGGACACTTGGGATACTTCTCGAATTCCTTGTCCAGCGGATTGGCATCGGCCCCCGTCTTGGGAATGAACTGCTGGGGCGTGCGGTCCGTGTCGCAGGCGGCAGCCTGGGTGGTGCCGGTGGTGGCGGCGAGCCCGGCGCCGGCGGCCAGGGACAGCTTCAATAGTTGGCGACGATCCATTTCTTATCTCCCTTGCTGAAAAACAGACCCCGAATATAAGCGTTGGCGAAAGTGCCGGAGTGCGGCAAATTGCCGCGCCCTGCCTGGCTCTGCGGGCGGCAGTGCGACCCTATGTCGCATTTGTGCGGGGCGGGGCGTGCTCTAGCATGGCGAGCTTCTCCGTATGCCCTAATGGATAGCCACCCATGCTCGGTGGTGAAGCGCTCGCCCATCTCTACCTGCAGCACGTTGCCGAACTGCGCCATTACCTGGCCCAGCGGGTGGCCTGCCGGGAAGTCGCCCGGGAACTGGCCCAGGAAACCTTCCTGCGCATGATGCTGAGCGACGGCAAGGACGCCATCCGCAATCCCCGGGCCTTCCTTTACCGCATCGCCGCCAACCTGGCGGTGGACCACTACCGGGCCGAGGCCGGTCGCCCCCGGGAAATCCTGCCCCTGGAAGACTGCGCCGAACAGGCCTGCCCCCGCCCCGGTCCGGAGCAGGTGGCCAGCGCCCGGCAGACCCTGGCCCGCCTGGCGGCGGCGGTGGAACAGCTGCCGCCCCGCTGCCGCGAGGTGTTCCTGCGCCACAAGTTCGACGGCTGCCGCCAGGCCGACCTGGCCCGGGAATACGGCATCAGCGTCAATGCCATCGAAAAACACCTGATCCGGGCCCTGGTGCAGCTGCGCCTGTGCCTGCACTGACCATGTCCGCCTGCGGCACGCCCCCTGAAGACCAGCCCCTGCCGGCGGTGCTGGAGCAGGCGGCGGGCTGGCTGCTGCGCCTGCAGCGGCCGGAATGTTCCGCTGCCGAGCAGCGCCGCTTCGAGGCCTGGCTGGCCGCCGACCCCCGCCATTCCCGGGAGTACGCCCGCTTCCAGGAACTGTGGCGCCAGCTCGACGGCCTCAAGCCCCGCAGCCGGCGCCAGTCCCTGGCCGCCGGGCTGGCCGGCCTCGCCTGTTGCGGCGCCCTGCTCGGCCTGCCGGCCATGGACCGCCAGGAGTGCCTGCAGACCGCGGTGGGCGAAATGCGCAGCGAACTGCTGGCGGACGGCAGCCGGCTCGACCTCAACGCCGACACCGTCCTGCGCATCCAGTATTCGCAGCACCAGCGTCGCCTCTTCCTGGAGCGGGGCGAGGCCCGCTTCGTCGTCGCCGCCGATGCCCGGCCCTTCTCGGTCCAGGCCGGCGCCGCCACCCTGCGGGACATCGGCACCACCTTCGCCGTCAGCCGGGAGCGCCAGTCCCTCGCGGTACGGGTGCTGGAAGGCCGGGTGGAAGCCCATCTTGGCGCCGCCCCCGTGGCCATCGGGGGCGGCCAGCAATGGCAGCACGGGCCCCAGGGCAGCAGCGAAGTACAGCCGGTGGCGCCGGGGCAGGTGGCGCCCTGGCTCGACGGCCGCTGGGTTTTCCAGGCCACGCCCCTGGCCCAGGCCCTGGCGCAGGTCAATCGCCAGCACGAGCGTCCGGTGCTGCTGCAGGACCCCTCCCTGGCGGAACTGCGCATCAGCGGCAGCTTCCGCATGGCGGACCGGGAAGGCCTGCTCGACGCCCTGTTGCTGCTCTATCCCCTGGCCCGGGAAGAAGGCCAGGACCGCACCTACCTGCTACGCCGCGGCGGTGCCGAATAAAAAAATTTGCCCACCCGTGTCAGGGTTTTCATTGCGCCAACGTCTCACTCCCCATGCCGGCAAAAAGCCGGAGTCTCAGTGAGTGAAAGGCGAGCAATGAAAAAAATGATGGGGATGGTGGCGCTGGTGACGGCAGCCGTGGCGGGGAACTCATGGGCCCAGGGGGCGCGCACGCTGGACCTGGCGCCCCAGCCCCTGGCCGAGGCCCTGCAGGGCCTGGCCGGGCAGACGGGCATCCAGATCCTGTTCGATGCGGCGGAACTGCAGAGCGCCCGCAGCCGGGGCCTGCAGGGCAGCCTGACGCCGGAAGCGGCGCTGCAGAAGCTGCTGCAGGACACGGACTTCGTCTTCCACAGCACCGCCCCGGGGAGCTACGTGATCCAGCGGCGCAGCCGCTCGGGCAATGTGCTGCCGGAGGTGCTGGTGCACGGCCAGCGCCTGCGGGCCGAAACCGAAGGCAGCGGCACCTATGCGGCCGCCGCCGCCACCGTGGCCGGCAAGGTGGCCCTGACGCCGCGGGAGATTCCCCAGTCGGTGTCCGTCCTCACCCGGCAGCAGATGGACGACCAGGGCATGGTCACCATGGTGGATGCCCTGCAGCAGGTGACCGGGGTCAATGTCATCGCCAATGACACCACCCAGTCCCAGTACCTGTCCCGGGGCTTCAGCCTGGGCGTGATGCAGGATGGGGTGTCTTCCCACTCGGGCCTGACGGCGGTGCACCAGTTCGACCTGGCCCTGTACGACCGGGTCGAGGTGCTGCGCGGTCCGGCCGGCATCCTGCAGGGAACCAGCGAACCCGGCGGGGTGGTGAATCTGGTGAAGAAGCGCCCCCGGGATACCTTCGCCGCCGCCGTCACGGCCTCCACCGGCTCCTGGAACAACAACCGGGTCGAGGGCGACATCACGGCGCCCCTCAACGCGGAGCGCAGCCTGCGGGGCCGGCTGGTGGTCAGCGACGAGGATCGCCAGTACTACTACGACCGGGCCCGCACCAACAAGTGGCTGGCCTTCGGCGCCCTGGAATACGATCTCTCCCCCGCCACCACCCTGTCCCTCTCCTTTGCCGCCCAGGACAGCCGCAGCAAGGCGCCTTCCTCCGGCCTGCCCAAATACAAGGACGGCAATTTCCTCAAGGTGGACCGTTCCACCAACGTGGTGCCGGATTGGGTGGTCTACAGCTACTACACCGAGGAAACCTCGGCCAGCGTCGAGCATCGCTTCGCCAACAAATGGGTGGCCAAGGCGTCCTACAGCCACCGCACCCAGAATTCCTTCTCCAAGGATGCCTGGCCCAGTTCCGGGGTGAACCGGGCCACCGGCACCGTGGATGCCTACAACCGCAGCCAATACACCAGCGACGACCGGCGGGATGGCCTGGATGCCTTCATCAATGGTCCCTTCGACCTCTTCGGCCGGACCCACAACCTGCTGCTGGGGGTCAATGCGGAGGTCTACAACAGCCGCAGCAAGAGCGGCAGTGCGTCCACCGTGGCCAACGTTTCCCTGGCCGATGCCGCGTCGTTGCCGGAGCCTTCCTTTACCTACACCTCCGGCAGCGAAAGCGAGCGGGCCCAGTCCGGCGTCTATTCCCAGCTGCGCCTCAGCCTGGCGGACCCGGTGACCCTGGTGCTGGGCGGCCGGGCCACCAACTTCAAGGCCAAGAGCCGTAACGTTTCCCCGTCCACCCAATCCGCCTGGCGTGACGGTGCCCAGGCCAATAACCAGTTCACGCCCTACGGCGGCCTGATCGTGGATGTGACCCGGCAGATTTCCCTCTACGGCAGCTACGCGGACATCTTCGTGCCCCAGACGCAGCTGAAAGCCGACGGCAACGCCCTGGATCCCCGGGTCGGCAAGCAGTATGAGGTCGGCAGCAAGGGTGAGTTCTTTGACGGCCGCCTCAATGCTTCCCTGGCCTTCTTCAACATCCGGGACAAGAACCGGGCTTACCGGGACCCGGCCTACCCTGCCGCCTCGACGCCCTATTACCTGAACGCCGGGGAAATCGAGAGCAAGGGCTGGGAAGCCGAAGTCAGCGGCAGCCCCATGGCCGGCCTGGAGCTGATGGCGGGCTATACCCGCCTGGAAACCCGCTACCTGTCGGACCGGACCCTGCAAGGCAAGGAGTACTCCATCCAGTCGCCGCGGGACAGCCTCAAGCTGTGGGCCAACTACCGCTTCAACCAGGACAGCCTGCGGGGTCTCAACCTGGGGCTGGGCACCATCGTCAGCAGCGGCGCCGGCAGTTCCCGCGGCAACCGCAATGTGGAGACCCAGGGCGGCTACGCCGTGGTCAATGCCCTGGTGGGCTACCAGATCGACAAGAACTACACGGTCAGCCTGGCCGCCAACAATCTCTTTGACCGGAACTACTACGCCACGGTGGGCACCTTCACCGCCTACAACTTCTACGGCGAGCCGCGCAACCTGATGCTGACCTTCCGCGCCCGCTACTGAGCAACCCCGGGATCGGGCAGCCGTCCCGGTCCTTCTGCCTGGAGGAATGCATATGGATCGCCGTACCCTTTTCAAAGGACTTCTGGCGCTGACGGTGGTGGGGCAGGCCGAGGCGGCCGAGCCCGCTGCCGAGCCCGGCGCCGACCCGGCGCCCCTGGACCACGAGCTGGAAAAGTATCCCCGCTGCGTCGTCTGCAACATGGACCGGCGTCGCTTCCATTACGCCCGTCACCTGACCCATTACGCCGACGATCACGTGGACGGCACCTGCTCCCTGGAATGCACGGCCGAGATGATGCTGCGGGAGCGGCGGCGGGGCTTCAAGGCCATCTACGGGCCCGATTACGGCGCCGACGGCGAGCCCAAGCCCCTGGTGGATGTCGCCGCCGCCACCTATCTGCTGGGCAGTCGCCTGCCGGGCACCATGACCCGGCGCAGCAAGTACGTCTTTGCCGATCCGGTGGCGGCCCAGCGTGTGCGCCAGGAGCAGGGCGGCGAGCTGGCCACCTTCGACGAGGCCCTGGCTGCATCCATGGCGGAGAAAGCGGAGCAGCTGGGCCGCCGCTACCGCAACGACCAGGAGCGGCTGCGTCGCAAGAAGGACGGCGCCGCCGGCTGAGGCGCGCCGTTCAGGGTTCCAGCAGTACCAGCCGGGAGCCGGCCATCATGCCGGCGGCCAGGCACAGCAGCAGGCCGAAGCCCCAGGCCGCCACCGTCGCCAGGCGGCGCGAGGCGGCCGGGGCGATCTGCTCCAGGCCCCGCACCCGGCACACCAGTTGCAGCACGCCGCTGCCCATGCCGGCTGCCGTGGCGGCGAACAGGGGCAGGTAGAGGGCGTAGCCCTGGTAGTCGTACTCGGGCTTGAGGATGCAGAAGGGGCAGTGGTGGTGAGGGTGCTCGTAGAGGTAGAGCGAGAGGAAGGAAACGATGCCGCTGATGCCGCCGACGAAGGCGGCGCCGCTGCTGAGCCCGGCCAGGAGGCCGAGGCGGCCGCTCCAGGCGTGCCAGGCGGTGAGCAGGGCGGCCAGGCCGAGGCTGCCGTAGAACCACAGCATGGCCGGCAGGGGCGCCAGTCCCGCCATTTCCCCGGCGACGCCATGGTTGCTGTCGCCGGAGAAGAGGCTGCCGCAGCAGGAGGTGATGATGTCCGCCTTGAGACCGCGGAAATAGGACCATTGCAGCCAGGCCGAGAGGGCCAGCAGGGGCGTCAGGCCCAGCAGCAGGGCGTACTTGAGGCGCACCAGGGGGTAGTTGCGGGCCCGGGTGTCCACGTGGTTCAGCACCAGCCACAGGGCGGCGAGGAAGAACAGGACCACCTGCAGCAGCAGGGCGGGAAAGCCCCGAGCATCCGCATTGAGGGCGCCGACGGCGCACATGGCACCGACGAACATGGCGGAGAGCCGGTCGGCGGTGAATACGAAGAGCAGCAGGGCCAGCAGCTGGCTGGCGCAGACGAAGGCGGCCAGGGTGGAAAAGAGGTAGGTGCGCCGCTCCAGTTGCAGCTGCAGTTCGCTGCCGCTGCCCAGGTCCCAGCAGCGCAGGATCTGCCAGGCGAAGGGGGCGGCCGCCGCCACCATCACCAGGGACAGGGTGGCCGCCAGGAGCAGGGCGATGACCGAGGGCTGGAAGAGCATGGCTCAATCCCCGCAGAGGCGGCCGTCGCGCAGGCCCACCACCCGGTGTACCGCGCTGGACTTGATCACCAGGGGATCATGGCTGGTCAGCAGCACCGTGCGGCCCTCGCCGCTGAGCTCCTCGAGGATGGCGAGAAACTGCTTGGACAGGGTGGTGTCCAGATTGGCCGTGGGCTCGTCGGCGATGATGACTTCGGGGTCGTTGATCAGGGCCCGGGCGATGGCCACCCGCTGCTGCTCGCCGCCGGACAGCCACTCCACCCGGGCATGGCGGCGGTGGCCCAGCTGCAGGCGCGCCAACAGGGTCTCGGCCCGCTGCAGCAGTTCTGCGTGGGGCTTGCCCTCCGGGTAGGCCGGCAGCATCACGTTGTCCAGGGCCGAGAGGCCACGGATCAGGTTGAACTGCTGAAAGACGAAGCCGAAGGTGCGGCGGCGGATTTCCGTGAGGAAGCGCTCCGGCAGGCCGGAAATGTCTTCCCCGTGCAGGCGCACCCGGCCCCGGGTGGGGCGGGCCAGGCAGCCGACGATGGTCAGCAGGCTGGTCTTGCCCGAGCCGCTGGGGCCCTGGAAAGCGGTGACGCGCCGGGCCTCCAGTTCCAGGTCGATGCCGGAGAGGGCCCAGTATTCGTTGTGCTGGCCCTGGTTGAAGGCCTTGTGGATGTCGGTGAGCTGGATCATGGCAGGTCCCCCGGTCAGCCGCGCATGGCCGCGTCGGGATCGATGATGGCGGCGCGCCAGATGGGCACCAGCACGGCGGCGGTGTAGGGCACCACGGTGAAGAAGAAGAGGGTGAACAGCTGCAGGCCGTCCAGCTGGGGTACCAGGGTGAAGCGGGGATAAAGCACCGCCCAGCCCTTCAGCACCGGCTCGAAGAGGCGGGCGCCGAAGTGGAAGACATGGACATAGGCCCCCACCAGGCCGAGGAGGAAGGCGCTGAAGGAAATCAGCAGGCCTTCCCACAGCTTCATGCGCAGCACGTCCCCGGTCTCCCAGCCGATGGCCTTGAGGATGCCGATCTCCCGCCGCTCGTCGGCGGAAAGGCCGGACGCCTTCTCCCAGGCCAGGATGGCAAAGGCCAGCAGGGCCGCCGCCAGCAGGGCCAGGGCGATGCCCTCGCGCCAGTCCAGCAGGCTGGCGTAGGTGCGGCGCATCTCCTCGCGCAGGATGGGGCGGGCGTCGGGCAGGGCGGCGCTGAGCTTGGCCGCCACGTTGCGCACCTCCTTGGGATTGGCCACCGACAGGGCGATGTCCGTGTAGTGGCCGGCCGGGTAGTCGAAGAAGGCGCGGAAATCGGCCTCGCCGAGCAGCACCAGGTCGGCGCTGATGAGTTCGCTGCTGGCCGGCAGCACCTCGTCCACGGTGAAGGTGAACAGCTTGCCGCCGTAGGAGCGCAGGGACAGGGGCTGGCCCGCCTGCAGGCCCCGCTCCCGGGCCAGGGTGGCGCCCAGGCGCAGATGGCCCGGCGCCGGCGCATCTGCGGCCGGCACCAGCAGGGTGTAGTTGGCCTTGCTCACCGGATCGTAGTAGTAGCCCCACAGGCGCCCCTGCTGGTGCTGCACGCCGCGGATGCGGCCGATCTTCTCCAGGTAGCCCGGCGGGATCAGGTCGTGGCGCCCCGCCACCAGGCGCTGCAGGATCACCTCCGGCGAGTCGGCCAGCACCGCCGCCGCTTCCTGGCGCAGGGCCTGGCCGAAGAGGGAGACCGAGGCCAGCATGAACACCAGCAGGGCATAGACCGCCAGCAGGCCCAGGTTGCGGGCCTTGCGCCGGGCCAGGGCGGCCAGGGTGTAGTCAATCAGGTAGCGTTGTTTCTCGATCCAGGGGCGCATAGTGGGGCAGACGGGCGGGGGGCGGCGGCACGACGGAGCCGGAGGGGAAGTGGTCCAGGGCCAGGGGATGGTCCTGGAACGGCGAATGGAGATCGGCCAGGGACAGGTGCCGGGTGTAGCGGGCCTCGGTGAACAGGGCCAGGTCGCTCAGGCCCAGCTGCTGCACCAGGGCGGCCCGTGCGGCCTGCTCCTGCTGCCGCGGCGGCGCCAGGCGGCGGGCGTCGGCCAGCATGGCCAGGAACAGCAACAGCAGCACGGCCAGGAAGGCGCCGAAGCGGGCCGAGGGGCGCCGCGTCACAACAGGCTCCGGATGGCGGCCACCATCTCCTGGGGCGAGGCGCCGGCGGGCAGGGTGGCGGCCAGGCGGCCGCTGCCGTCGAGCAGGTAGCTGCTGCCGCTGTGGTCCACGAAGTAGCTGCCGTCGGGGCGTGGCGCCTGCTTTTCGAAGCCGGTGCCGAGCGCCTTGGCCAGGGCGATGGTCTGCTCCGGCGTGGCGCTGGCCCCCACCAGCAGGGGGTGGAAGAAGGCCGTATAGCCTTGCAGGGCGGCGGGCGTGTCCCGCTCCGGGTCCACCGTCACCAGGACCAGGCGCACCCGCTCCCGTTCCGCCGGGGTCAGGCCGTTGAGGGCCTGGGCGCCGGTGGCCAGGGCCGTGGGCGAAAGATCGGGACAGTTGGTGTAGCCGAAGAAAAGCAGGCGCACCTGGGCGTCGGCGGCGGGGCCGTCGAGGGGGCCGGCGGCAGTCTGCAGATGAAATTCGACGGGCGCGCCCGTACCCCGGGGTTCGGCGGCGGGCTGGCAGGCGCCCAGCAGGAACAGCAGGGCGAGAAACGGAAGGATGCGCACGGGCTGGGACGAATGGGCGACCGGCGGTCACCGAGCTTGGTCAAGGCGCCATGGTAATGAAGGCGCTCCTGGCGGTGCTGCGACAAATTGACGCAGTACCCGGCGCCGGGCCGCGTTACACGGCGTTACGGGGAGTTACCGTTCACCTGCAAACCGGAAGTTGGTGGTTGGCGTTATTGCCCTCAAGGGAGCGAAATGGTTTCGCGACCGGAAGGACAAGCCAAATTTCAGGAGATAGAGAAATGACCAAGAACCTCATCGCTGTTGCCCTCTTCGCTGCTTTCGGTACCGCTTTCGCCCAGGCTCCCGCCACGCCGGCCACCCCCGCCACTCCTGCGGCGCCTGCTGCCGCACCGGCCAAGGCCGCGGTGGAAGCACCGAAGGCCGAAGTGAAGGCGGAAGCGAAGGCCGAGGCCAAGCCGGCCGTGAAGCACGGCCACAAGAAGGTGGAGAAGAAGGCCGAGCAGGCCGGCGAGAAGGCTGAAAAGGCCGAGGCCGCCAAGCCCGAAGCGAAGCCTGCCGAACCCGCCAAGAAGTAAGCGCTGCGCTGCCCCGGGGCAGCCACGAATGACCCGTTGCACGAGGGCGCCCGATCCTGCGATCCGGCGCCCTTTTCTTTTGTCCGCCCGCCATCGCGATGACGACATCAATGTACAAAGGGTACGACTTTGTAATAATGACGCCTGCGCTTGACCGGGCCACGGCAACCATGGGCCCCGTCTGTCGCCGGCCGCGGCCCCATTCCAACACAACCAGCAGGGGCTGGCGGCATCGCCTGTATGTAGCCTCCCGCACTGCCCGAGGCCGACTACACAAGAACCGAGCAGTACCAATAACGGGCACCCGGGGGCCGAATGACATCGCAGCTGTCGCGCCGCGCGAGAATCTGGATCTATTCGATCAGGGACGCCTTCGTCTCCCTGATTCCCCTGACCCTGTTCGGGGTGCTGGCGGTGCTGGCGCGCAACTTTCCCCTGCCCGCCTTCCAGCAATTCCTGCTGGGCGGCAGCGGCCAGGCCTTCTCCGGCATCCTCGACCTCATCATCGGCGGCACCCACGGCGTCTTCGGCCTCTCCCTGGCGGTCGTGGTGGCCATCCACCTGCGCCAGCGTCTGCCTGTCGGCCAGCCGTTGGACGACGGGCCGTCGATCATGGCGGTGGGCCTGTCGAGCCTGATCAATTTCATGCTCGCCACCCTGGCCATTTTCCAGCACCACGGCGGCCTCGGCTACGACCTGATGCTGGTGGGCATCGGCGTCGGCCTCTTCTCCGCCGAGTTCATGCGCTGGGCCGCCCGCCGCTCCTGGCTGACCCTCATCAGCGCCACCCGGGATGCGGACCTGGCGGTGCACAATGCCCTGCGCCTGAGCGTGCCGACCGCCGTGTCCGGCCTGATCGTGCTGGCCGTGGCCAGCTTCCTGGCCGCCCTGCCGACGCCCCAGGCCCTCTTCGACGGCGTCGCCGCAGGCGCCCGGGAGAGCGCCCACGGCCACTATCTGGCCATCACCTTCGTCACCCTGGTGAACCAGCTGTTCTGGTTCGTCGGCATCCACGGCGGCCACATCCTGGACACCTTCGGCCTCGATCTCTTCGTCGCCGTGCCGAACCTGCCCGGCGGCTACCTGGTGAATCGCTCCCTCTTCGACGCCTTTGTCCTGATGGGCGGGTCGGGCGCCACCCTGGGCCTGCTGGTGGCCATCTACCTGCAGTCGCGCAGCGGCTCCCTGCTCAAGGTGGCCCGGGTGGCGACCCTGCCGGCCATGTTCAACATCAATGAAATGGTGCTGTTCGGCCTGCCCGTGGTGCTGTCGCCCCTCTACCTGCTGCCCTTCGTCCTGACGCCGGTGCTGCTGGCCCTGCTGGCCGTGGCCGCCGTCAGCTCCGGCTGGCTGCAGCTGCTGCCGGTCAGCATTCCGTGGACCACTCCGCCCTTCCTCTCCGGCTGGCTGCTGACCGGTTCCATCAAGGGCGTATTGCTGCAGGCGCTGGGGCTGCTGCTCAGCATCGGCATTTACTGGCCCTTCGTGCGGCGGGCGGAGGCCCGGCGCCTGGCACGGGAAGACCGGCTCTTCCGGCGGGCGGCGGAAGTGGTGCTGGGCAACCGGCCGAGCAAGACATCCACCATCCGGCGCCTGGACGAAGTGGGCAGCATCAGCCGGCGGGTGCTGGGTCTGCTGCGGGAGGATGTGCGCCATGACCGGCTGTTGCTGCACTACCAGCCCAAGCACGACTGCCGTGACCGCCTGCTCGGCTTCGAGGCCCTGGTACGCTGGCCCCAGGCGCCCCACCCCTCCGTCTCCCCGGCCATGGCGGTGATCCTGGCGGAGGAGGGGCGGCTGATCAACGAACTGGGCCTGTGGGTCTTCCGCCATGCCCTGGCCTTCAAGGCGCGCCTCAACCAGAGCGGCTTTGCCGGCTTGAGCCTGGCCATCAACGTGTCGCCCCTGCAGTTGGCCCACGGCGATTTCGCCGAGCGCATCGCCCGCCTCATGGCCGAGACGCCGGTGCAGCCGGCGGAGATTGAAATCGAAATCACCGAATCCCAGGTCATGCCCGACGATCCGGTGATCGACAGCAACATCCAGGCCCTGGGGCGCATGGGCTTCAAGCTGGCCATGGACGACTTCGGTATGGGCCACACTTCCCTGCTGCACCTGCGGCGCTTCGCCATCGACGTCATCAAGATCGACGGTTCCCTGACCCGGGATGTGCTGCACAGCGCCACCAATGGCGACATCATCCGGGCCATCGCGGCCCTGGGCCAGGCGCGGGACATCGCCATCATCGCCGAATTTGTCGAAACGGCGGCGCAGAAGCAGGCCCTGGCCAATCTGGGCTGCCATGTCTTCCAGGGCTATTACTACAGCCCGCCCCTGGCGGAGGCGGATTGCCTGGCCTATTGCCGGCGGCAGCCGGACGAGGCGGAGGTCGGCGCCGCCTGAGTCGGGGAGGGAAATGGGGACGGATGACGCAGGGCTTGCCGGCCTAGGCCGGCAAGCCCTTATTCCATCTTGTCGGCGAAGCTCAGGGCTTCCAGCTGGGCCTTGTTGATCTGGGCGGCGGAGAGGCCCAGCAGGCCGGCCTGCTGGATCAGGCGGGTGCCGTCGCCGTCCTCGCAGGCCAGGGCGATGTCGAGGAAGGGGCCGTAGAGGCCGCCGCGGCCGAGCAGGGCCTCGCTGATGGGTTCGGGCAGGTGCATGGCTTCCAGCACCTGTTCCATGGGCACGCCCAGCATGTGGTCGAGCAGGGAGAAGGCGCCGGTGATGAACAGGTTGTCGTACTCGGACTTGTCCACCACGCCGTGGCCCAGGGCCTCCATGAGGCGGGCCCGGGTCAGGGCGGTGTGCATCAGGGCCGGGGCCATGGGGTCCTTGGAGGCGGTCACCAGCAGCAGGGAGAGCCACTTGTTGAGCTTCTCGTAGCCGAGGATGGTGACGGCGTGCTTGAAGGACTGGATTTCGCAGGAGAGGCCGAAGCCCACCGAGTTGATGTAGCGCAGCAGCTTGTAGGAGAGGGCCACGTCCTGCTTCAGGGCCGCTTCGATCTTGCCCGTGTCCTCGTTGTTGCGCACCAGGTTGAGCACCCGCACGATGTGGGCATGGCTGGGGTTGAGGGTCTTGCCGGCCGGCGCCGTCAGGTTCTTGAAGAACCAGCCGGCGGCGGCGGAGACGCCCGCATCCATGCAGGCCTGGAATTCCTGGGGCGTGTCGGCGTTGAAGGCGACGGGAATGCCCACCTGCTGGGTCTTGGCCACCAGGGCAGCCATCTGGGCCGGGGTATAGGCATCCACGTCAAAACCGATGAAGCGGAAGTGCAGGCCGCTGGCCAGGGCTTCCCCGGCATCCTCGCCGAAATCCAGACAGAGGGAAGGATTGCGGTTCTTCAACTCGCCCAGGAGGGTGCCGTCGCCGGTGGTGAGGGCGAAGGGATGGACCTCCAAAGTGGCGTTGGCGGGGATTTCCCAGTTCAGCAGTTCCGGCGAGAGGGGCGCGCCGCTGCTGACGAAGACCGACTTCTCCCCCTGGGGCCAGACGTCGGCCAGGGCGCCCAGTCCTTCGGCGGCAGCCGGCATGGGATCCACCCCGGCCGGGAAGGAAAGACGCAGCCGGGTGGCGATGATCTTGCTCTGGCGGTTGACCAGGGGCTGGCGGGTGATGAAGACCTCGGCGGGCATGACGCCTCCTGGGGCTGGAAATCAGGATGAGAAAGTGAAGGAATCGGCGAAGAACTCGGCCTCGGGCAGGCCGCAGCGGCCGGTAAAGTCCCGCTTGGCTGCCTCCACCATGACCGGGGCGCCGCAGACGTACACCTGGTGGCCGGAAAGGTCCGGGAAGTCCTGCATCACGGCCTCGTGCACCAGGCCGGTACGGCCGTTCCAGCCGTCCGTGGCGGCCGGCTCGGAAAGCACCGGCACATAGGTGATGTGGCTGTGTTCGGCGGCCCAGCGGGCGGGCAGCTCGTCCATGTAGAGGCCGGCCTTGTTGCGGTTGCCCCAGTAGATGACCATGGGCCGCTTGCTCTGGGTGTACAGGGCGTGCTCGACGATGGCCTTGATGGGGGCGAAGCCGGTGCCGCCGGCCAGCAGGATCATGGGCTTGTCCGAATCCTCGCGCAGGAAGAAGCTGCCGTGGGGACCGTTGAGGCGCAGGATGTCCCGCTCCTTCATGCCGTTGAAGACGTGTTCGGTGAACAGGCCGCCGGGCACCAGGCGGATGTGCAGCTGCAGGAAGGCATCGTCGTGGGGCGCATTGGCCAGGGAGAAGCTGCGCCGCTTGCCGTCCTTGAGCAGGATGTCCACGTACTGGCCGGTGAGGAACTGGAAGCGCTCGGTGGCGGGCAGGCGCAGGTGCAGCACCATGACGTCGGCGGCCACCTTCTCCATCTTTTCGATGCGGGAAGGCAGAGTCTTCACCGGGATGTCGCTGGCGGAACGCACTTCCCGGCATTCCAGGGTCAGGTCGGTCTTGGCCTTGGCGCAGCAGAAGAGGGTCAGGCCGGCGGCCTTGTCGGCCTCGCTGAGGGCGTGGGGCTGGGACTTGCCGTGGTCCACCTCGCCGCACAGCACCTTGCCCTTGCAGGCGCCGCAGGCGCCGTCGCGGCAGCCGTAGGGCATGGTCAGGCCCTGGCGCAGGGCGGCTTCCAGAATAGTCTCGTCGGATTCGGCCGCGAAATGGTGCTGGCCGGGTTCGATGGTGACGGAAAAGCTCATGGTTCCCCTTTTTCGACTTCCAAAGGCACCGAACCGGCTAAAATGCCGCGGTGCAAAGATTATTGATTGTCGGTTGCGGCGATGTGGCCTGGCGCGCCCTGCCCCAACTCCTCCGGCGCTATCGCGTTTTCGCCCTGTTGCGGGACCCGGCCCAGCACCAGCGCTGGCGGCAGGCCGGCGCCGTGCCGCTGGCTGGCGACCTGGACCGGCCGTCCACCCTGGGGCGCCTGGCCGGCGTGTTCGATCAGGTCCTGCACCTGGCTCCTCCGCCCGACCGGGGCCTGCGGGATACCCGCACGCGGCACTTGCTGGCCGCTCTGGGCAAGGCGGCAGGCGGAAATAAGTCACGGAAAAGTCTACCACAGGCCCTCACCTATATCAGTACGACAGGGGTATATGGGGACCGGGCCGGGGCCGCGACCGACGAAACTGCCCCGCCGCGCCCCCGCAGCCCCCGGGGCCAGCGGCGCCTGGACGCCGAACAGGCCCTGCGTCGCTGGGGCCGCGACAACGGGGTGCGGGTCAGCATCCTGCGCGCCCCCGGCATCTACGCCGCCGACCGCCTGCCCCTGGCGCGGCTGCAGGCGGGCACCCCGGCCCTGGTGGAGGCCGACGACGTGTTCACCAACCATATCCACGCCGCCGACCTGGCCGGTCTGGCGGCGGCGGCCCTGGTGCGGGGCCGGGCCAACCGTTGCTACAACGCCAGCGACGATTCCTGCCTGAAGATGGGCGAGTATTTCGACCGGGTGGCGGATGCCTTCGGCCTGCCCCGCCCGCCGCGCCTGAGCCGGGCCGAGGCGGCTGTCGTGCTGTCGCCCCTGCAGCTGTCCTTCATGAGCGAGTCCCGGCGCCTGGCCAACCGGCGCCTGAAGGAAGAACTGCGCTACCACCTGCTTTACCCCCACGTGGATGACGGCATTGCCGCCGCCTTCTCGGAGAAAACCCCATGCTGATCCTCAAGGCCCTGCACATCATTCTCGTCGCCAGCTGGTTCGCCGGCCTCTTCTATCTGCCGCGCATCTTCGTCAATCTGGCCATGGTGCCGGCGGACAGCACGGCGGAGCGGGAGCGCCTGCTGCTCATGGCGCGTAAGCTGTTCCGCTTCATGACCCCCCTGGGCGTGCTGGCCCTGGTCTTCGGCACCTGGCTGTGGCTCGGCTACGGTTTTGCCGGCGGCTGGCTCCACGCCAAGCTGACCCTGGTGCTGGTGCTGATCGGCTACCACGCCTATTGCGGCACCCTGCTCAAGCAGTTCGCCGCCGGTACCAACCGGCGCAGCCACGTCTGGTTCCGCTGGTTCAACGAGCTGCCGGTGCTGATTCTCTTCGTCGTGGTCTTCCTGGTCGTCCTCAAACCCTTCTGAAAGCTGCTTCCATGTTCAAACTTTTCGCAACCTGTCCCCGGGGTCTGGAAGCCCTGCTGGCGGAAGACCTCACCGCCGCCGGCGCCAGCGACATCCGCATCGTCGCCAGCGGCGTCGCCTGCCGCGGCACCTGGGAGACGGTGTACCGCACCAACCTCAACTCCCGCATCGCCACCCGGCTCATGCTGCAGCTCTCCTTCGGCAAGTACCTGAAGGAGGAGGACATCTACAAGCAGGCGAGCAAGATCGACTGGCCCCGCCATTTCGACGTCAGCCGCACCATCCGGGTGTACGTCACCGCCATCAAGTCGCCCCTGAAGAGCCTGGAGTTCATCACCCTGCGCATCAAGGACGCGGTCTGCGACGTCTTCCGCGACCAGTGCGGCGAGCGCCCCAGCGTGGATACCCGGGAGCCGGAAGTGCGCATCCACGCCTTCCTCACCGCCGAGGACTGCACCCTGTACCTGGACACCACCGGCGCCCCCCTCTACCAGCGGGGCTACCGGCAGAAGACGGTGGAGGCGCCGCTGAAGGAGAACCTGGCCGCCGGCATCCTGCGTCTGGCCGGCTGGCAGCCGGGCACCGTGCTGCTGGACCCCATGTGCGGCAGCGGCACCTTCCTCCTGGAGGCGGCCCAGCAGGTCTGCAACATCGCTCCCGGCGCCCGCCGCAGCTTCGCCTTCGAGAACCTCAAGGGCTTCGACGCCCAGCTGTGGCAGCGTCTCAAGAACGCCGCCGTGCAGGGCGAGCGCAAGCCCGCCGGCAAGCCGACCCTGTTCGGCCGCGACGTGTCCCCCAGCGCCTACCGCTCGGCCCTGGCCAACCTGGACCGGGCCGGCCTGCTGCCGGCCGTCGATCTGGCCGTGGGCGACATCCTGGAGACGGCGCCGCCGCCCGAAGCCGGCCTCATGGTCTGCAACCCGCCCTACGGCGAGCGGCTGGAGGAGCTGGACAACCTGCTGGCCTTCTATCCCCAGCTGGGCACCGCCCTCAAGCAGAAGTACGCCGGCTGGACCTGCTACTTCCTCACCGCCGACCCGGCCCTGCCCAAGGGCGTCGGCCTCAAGCCGGGCAAGAAGACGCCCCTCTACAACGGGGCCCTGGAATGCCGCCTGTACCAGTTCAAGATGGTGGCCGGCTTCAACCGGCGCAAGAAGCCGGGCGAGGAAGAGTCCGGGGAGTAAGCATTGCGCTGCGCCGCCACGGTGGGCGCAGGCAATAAAAAACGGCGGAAATTTCCGCCGTTTTTCTTTGGGGCTGCGCCCGTATCAGACGATATCCAGGTGGCCGATGCCGGCCGCCAGGTCCCGGTCCTTCGATTCCTTGCCGTGCAGCTTGATCTGCAGGCGCAGGTCGTTCACCGAGTCGGCGTTGCGCAGGGCGTCCTCGTAGCTGATGCGGCCGGCCTCGTAGAGGTCGAAGAGGGACTGGTCGAAGGTCTGCATGCCCAGCTCCCGGGACTTCTTCATGATCTCCTTGATCTCGGTGACCTCGCCCTTGAAGATCAGGTCGGAGATCAGGGGCGAGTTGAGCATGACCTCGATGGCCGCCGCCCGGCCCTTGCCGTCCTTGAGGGGGATGAGGCGCTGGGAGACGATGCCGCGCAGGTTGAGGGAGAGGTCCATCAGCAGCTGCTGGCGCCGCTCTTCCGGGAAGAAGTTGATGATCCGGTCGAGGGCCTGGTTGGTGGAGTTGGCGTGCAGGGTGCCCATGGCCAGGTGGCCGGTCTCGGCGAAGGCCACGGCATGCTCCATGGTCTCCCGGTCGCGGATTTCGCCGATCAGGATCACGTCCGGCGCCTGGCGCAGGGTGTTCTTCAGGGCCATTTCCCAGGAGTCCGTATCGACGCCCACCTCGCGCTGGGTGACGATGCAGTTCTTGTGCTCGTGCACGTACTCCACCGGGTCCTCGATGGTGATGATGTGGCCGTAGGAGTTTTCGTTGCGGTAGCCGATCATGGCCGCCAGGGAGGTGGACTTGCCGGAGCCGGTGCCGCCGACGAACAGCACCAGGCCCCGTTTGGTCATGGCCACGTCCTTCAGCACCGGCGGCAGGCCCAGGTCCTCGAAACGGGGAATGGTGGTGTTGATGGTACGGCAGATGACGCCGATGCGGCCCTGCTGGACGAAGGCATTGACCCGGAAGCGGCCGATGCCGGCGGGGGAGATGGCGAAGTTGCACTCCTTGGTGGATTCGAATTCCGCCGCCTGCCGGTCGTTCATGATGGAGCGGGCCAGTTCCGCCGTGTGCTGGGGCGTCAGGGCCTGGTTGGAGACCGGGGTCATCTTGCCGTCCACCTTGATGGCGGGGGGGAAGCCGGCGGTGATGAAGAGGTCCGAGCCCTTCTTCTGCACCATGAGGCGCAGCAGGTCCTGGATGAATTTGAGTGCCTGATCTCTTTCCATAATTCTTCCCCGGCGCCTAGCCGCCGAACATGTCCTTGTTGACCGCCTTGGTGCGGGCTTCCGCCGGCGAAATGACGTTGCGCCGCACCAGGTCGGTGAGGTTCTGGTCCAGGGTCTGCATGCCGAACTGCTGGCCGGTCTGGATGGCCGAATACATCTGGGCGATCTTGGCTTCCCGGATCAGGTTGCGAATGGCCGGGGTGCCGATCATGATCTCGTGGGCCGCCACCCGGCCGTTGCCGTCCTTGGTCTTCAGCAGGGTCTGGGAAATGACGGCGCGCAGGGATTCGGAGAGCATGGCCCGGATCATTTCCTTCTCCGCCGCGGGGAAGACGTCGATGATCCGGTCCACCGTCTTGGCGGCGGAAGAAGTGTGCAGGGTGCCAAACACCAGGTGGCCCGTTTCCGCCGCCGTCATGGCCAGGCGGATGGTTTCCAGGTCGCGCATTTCGCCCACCAGGATCACGTCCGGGTCTTCCCGCAGGGCCGAGCGCAGGGCGTTGTTGAAGGACAGGGTGTGGGGACCCACTTCCCGCTGGTTGATGAGGCACTTCTTGGCTTCGTGCACGAATTCGATGGGGTCTTCCACGGTCAGGATGTGGCCGTAATCGTTTTCGTTGATGTGGTTCACCATGGCCGCCAGGGTGGTGGACTTACCGGAGCCGGTAGGGCCGGTGACCAGCACGATGCCCCGGGGGAATTCGGAAATCTCCTTGAAGATCTTCGGCGCGTTGAGGTCCTCCAGGCTCAGCACCTTGGAGGGAATGGTACGGAAGACGGCGCCGGCGCCCCGATGCTGGACGAAGGCATTGACCCGGAAACGGGCCAGGTTGGGCACTTCGAAGGAGAAGTCGCACTCCAGGTTCTCTTCGTAGGTCTTGCGCTGGCCGTCGTTCATGATGTCGTACACCATGGCGTGCACGTCCTTGTGCTCCATGGCCGGCAGGTTGATGCGGCGCACGTCGCCGTGGACCCGGATCATGGGCGGCAGGCCGGCGGAGAGGTGCAGGTCGGAGGCCTTGTTCTTGACGCCGAAGGCGAGCAGTTCGGTGATGTCCATCAACGGTCCTTGGAGGCGGAAAACGGGAGTGAATGGGAGCTAAACGGGGCGCCCGGCGCGCACTGGAGCAGGGCGGCGGCGCCGGCCCGGTGCCGGGCGCTCCGGCCCGGCGGTGCTATACTTTCGCGCCACGATTGCCCATGTTTTAGCGCCCGATTATGACGCCTATTTTCGCCAACCTGCAAGCTGTCAAAGCCCGCATCGACGCCGCTGCCCGCGCCTGCGGCCGGGATCCGTCCGCGGTCTCGCTGCTGGCCGTGGCCAAGACCTGGCCGGCGGAGTGCGTGGTCGAGGCGGCCGCTGCCGGCCAGCGGGCCTTCGGCGAGAACTACGTGCAGGAAGGCTGCGACAAGATCGACCAGCTGCGGGCCGCAGGGCACGGCGACCTGGAATGGCATTTCATCGGCCCCCTGCAGAGCAACAAGACCCGGCCCGTGGCCGAGCGCTTCGATTGGGTGCACAGCATCGACCGGCTGAAGATCGCCCAGCGCCTCTCCGAGCAGCGGCCGGCAGAACTGCCGCCGCTGCAGGTGTGCGTCCAGGTGAATATCTCCGGCGAAGCCAGCAAGAGCGGCTGCGACCTGGACCAGGCGGCCGAGCTGTGCCGGGCCGTGGCGGCACTGCCCAACCTGACCCTGCGCGGCCTGATGGCCATCCCGGCGCCGGCAGAAGACGAAGCGGCCCAGCGCGAGCCCTGCCGCCGCCTGCGCCAGTTCTATGAACAGCTGCGGGCCGAGGGCCTGGCCCTGGATACCCTGTCCATGGGCATGTCCCACGACCTGGAGGCCGCCGTGGCCGAAGGCGCCACCATTGTCCGCGTCGGCACCGCCATTTTCGGTGCCCGCGATTACTCCAAGACCTAAAAGGACTTTCCCCATGAAGATCACTTTCCTCGGCGGCGGCAACATGGCCAATGCCCTCATCGGCGGCCTGGTGAACAAGGGCTTCGCCGCCGGCGACATCGCCGTGGTGGAGCTCAACGCCGACAACCGCAGCAAGCTGGAAGCGGCCTACGGCGTGCGCACCTTTGCCGGCGCCGAGGCGGCGGCCTGGGACTGCGACGTCATCGTCCTGGCAGTGAAGCCCCAGAGCATGAAGGAGGCCATCGCCCCCATCGGCCCCCATCTCAAGGACCAGCTGGTGGTGAGCATCGCCGCCGGCCTCAACCTGGCCTCCCTCTCCCGCTGGCTGGGCGGCCACCGCCGCCTGGTGCGCACCATGCCCAACACCCCGGCCCTGATCGGCGCCGGCGTCACCGGCCTCTACGCCCTGCCGGAAGTGGACGCCGCCGGCCGCGCCGCCGCCCAGCGCGTGCTGGAGGCCGTCGGCAGCGCCGTGTGGTTCGCCGACGAGTCCCAGATGGATGCGGTCACCGCCGTTTCCGGCAGCGGTCCGGCCTACGTCTTCCTCTTCATCGAGGCCCTGCAGCAGGCCGGCAAGGACCTGGGCTTCGACGACGAGCAGGCCCGTCGCCTGGCCATCGAAACCGTGCTCGGCGCCGCCCAGCTGGCGGCCCAGTCGCCGGACCCGGCCAGCGTGCTGCGGGAGCGGGTCACCTCCAAGGGCGGCACCACCGCCGCCGCCCTGGCGGTGATGGAAACGGCCGGGGTCAAGGCCGGCATCATCGCCGGCGTCAAGGCGGCCGAAGCCCGGGGCGTGGAACTGGGCCAGCAGCTCGGCGCCGACTGAGCCCCGCTCCCATAGCCCCTAACCGAACGGATACCCACCATGCTGCTCGACATCCTCAATTTCCTGCTCGACGTGGTCGCCAGTTTCTTCGGCTATCTGCTGCTGCTGCGCTTCGTCATGCAGTGGCGCCGGGTTTCCTTCAAGAACCCCCTGGGCCACTTCGTGCTGCAGACCACCAACTGGGTGGTGCTGCCCCTGCGCCGGGCGATTCCCGGCCTCTTCGGCCTGGACTTCGCCAGCCTGGTGCCGGCCTGGCTGCTTCAGGCCGCGGTCAAGGCGGCCATGCTGGCGGTCAAGGGCGGCGCCGCCCTCGGCGCCGGCGCCCTGGTCACGGCGGCCCTGGCCATGGGCTTCTTCGAACTGCTGCACATGGCGGTGATGGCGGCCATCGTCCTCATGCTGGTGCAGGCGGTGATTTCCTGGGTCAATCCCCATACGCCCCTGGCCGGCCCCATCCACGCCCTCACCGACCCGCTGCTCAAGCCCCTGCGCCGCATCGTGCCGCCCATCGCCAACGTGGACCTGTCGCCCCTGGTGGCCATCGTCCTGGCCCAGGTGCTGCTGATGCTGCTGGCCTACGTCAAGGCCGCCCTCATGCCCCTGCTCTTCTGATGTTCCACCAGCGCGGCGGCGACGGCCGCCTGCTCCTCACCCTGCACATCCAGCCCGGGGCGAAGAAGACGGAGGTCTGCGGCCTCCACGGCGACGCCCTGAAAATCCGCCTGGCGGCGCCGCCGGTGGACGGCAAGGCCAACGCGGCCCTGCTGGCCTTCGTCGCCGACCGCCTCGGCCTGCCCAAGAGCGCCGTCAGCCTGAAGAGCGGCCAGACCTCCCGGCGCAAGGTGGTGGAAGTGGCCGAGCCGCCGGCCGACGCGGTGCAGCGCCTGCTGCCCGACGCCTAACCTTTTCCTTTTCTGATCTGATTCCCTGTTTTTCGCCGGCGGCTACCAGCCGAGGCGGGCCGCTACGGCCGCGGCCCGGCTGCGGCCGATGGGCAGGCGGCTGGCGGGAAAGGTGGCCATCACCACCGAGGGCCGTCCCTCCTGGCGCTCCAGGCGGGCGGCGTGGGCCACGGCGATGAGGTGGCGGCGGTGGATGCGCAGGAACTGTTCCGGGTCCAGGCGCCGCTCCAGCTGGGCCAGGCTCAGGTGGCAGAGGAAGGATTCCCGGGCGGTGTACAGCCGGGCGTAATGGCCTTCGGCCTGCAGGTGCACCACCTCTGCCGGGTCCACCAGGGCGGTGCCGCCCTGCAGCAGCACCGGCAGCTTGGCCAGGCGCCCTTCTTCCGCCGCGGCCTGGGGCAGGGCGGTGAGACCCCGGTAGTCGTAGAGAAGCAGGCAGAAGCCGGCGGCGGCTTCGCCAGCGCCGTCGCTGCTTTCCAGGCGGCTGATGCTGAGCAGCAGGGGCCGGTCGGGGGTGTTGATGGTCATGGTCACCGGCACCGGGGTATCGCCCGCGGCGGCCTCCTGCAGCAGCCAGGCGATCTTGCGCCGGCTCGGCTCCGGGTGCAGGTCCACCACGGCGCGGCCCTCCAGGGCCGGATGGTAGCGTTGCAGCAACTGGCGGGCGGCGGGGTTGAGCTGGCGGATGCGCCCCTCCCGGTCCAGCATGACCACGCCGGGGTCCATCTTCTGCAGCAGGTATTCCAGGCTTTCCATGTCGGCTTTCCGTCGTTCGTGCAGGAATGATGTCGTTCATGCAAGAAGCCTGCCGTTGGTGCAGGGGCCCTTGTCCGCCCCGCGCCGGGCTCCCCAGAATGGGCCGTCAATCATTGCAATCAGGGGAGGATGGGCCATGTCAGAACAAGCAGCCGCCGCGGCGGACCGTTACGTTTCCTTCGAGGGCATCGACTGCTGGCACAACGCCTGTGCGGTGGTGGCCCGGGTGCTGCACCACTACGAGGGGCCGGAGCGCACCAACAAGTACTGGGAATACTTCGTCGCCAAGATTCCGCCGGGCTACTACAGCGGCGAGCCGACGGAGGACCTGCTCTATCTGGTCTGTTCCAATACCTACTACATCGAGGAACTGTTCGAGAAATTCGACGATGCGGAAGGGCTGCAATTGCTGCAGCGGGCCGAACTGGAGTGCTGCTAGAGCGGGAATGGGAGCCGGGCAGAGACCTGCCCGGAGAGGCAGGCGGGACGGCCGTTGTGGCGCCCGCCTGCCGCAGAGTGGCTAGAGCAGCCGGCCGCCGGCCACCACGGCCTGGATGCGGCCGCTCATGGTGCGTCCCGCCAGGGGGCTGTTGCGGCCCACGCTGGTAAAGGCGTCCGGAGTGATGGTCCATTCCGTCTCGGCGTCGAAGACGCAGACGTCGGCCACGGCACCCACGGCCAGGTGGCCCAGGTCGCTGCGGCCGATGACGGCGGCGGCGTCGCTGGTGACCCGGGCCAGGGCCGTGCCCAGGGACAGTCCGTCTTCCCGGGCCCAGGCCAGCACCAGGGGCAGCAGCAGTTCCAGGCCCCGGGCCCCCACTTCCGCCTCGCCGAAGGGCACCTGCTTGCCGTCTGCTTCCATCGGTGTGTGGTCGGAACAGACTGCCTGGATCACGCCTTCGGCCAGGCCGAAGCGCAGGGCGGCCCGGTCCGCCTGGGAACGCAGGGGCGGGTCGAAGCGGGCCTGGGCATTGAAGTAGCCGATGTCCTCTTCTGCCAGGTGCAGGTGGTGGGCGGCCACGTCGCAGCTGACGGCGACGCCCCGGGCCTTGGCCTCGCGCACCATGGCGACGCCGGCGGCGGAGGACAGCCGCATCAGGTGCAGGCGCACGCCGGTGCTCTTGGCCAGTTCGATCAGGGTGGCGATGGCCACCGTCTCGGCGGCCACGGGGATGCCGGCCAGGCCCAGGCGGGCGGCCATTTCGCCGTCGTGGGCGACGCCGTCCTTGGCCAGCTGGTAATCCTGGGGCCGCAGCCAGACGGCGAAGTCGTAGGTGGCGGCGTACTGCATGGCCCGGTACAGGGACTGCAGGTCGGTGACGGGCTGGCTGGCCTGGGTGAAGGCGACGCAGCCGGCGCTGGCGAGGCCGGCCATGCTGGCCAGGGTCTGGCCCTGCAGGCCCTTGGTGAGGGCGCCTAGAGGCAGCACCCGGGCCAGGCCCAGGGCTTCGGCGCGCTGGATCAGGCGTTCCACCAGGCTCGGTTCGTCCAGCACCGGCCGGGTGTCCGGCGGGCAGACCACGGTGGTGATGCCGTTGGCGGCGGCGCAGGCCAGCTCCGCCTCCAGGCTCGGCAGGCGGGCGGAAAGGTCGATCAGGCCGGGGCAGACCACGTAGCCGGCGGCGTCGATTTCCCGCTCCGGGACGAAGCCGGCGGGGGGCTGGCCAACGGCGGCGATGCGGCCGTCGGCGATGAAGAGATTCTGCCGGGCATCGATGCCGTTCTTGGGGTCAATGAGGCGGCCGTTCTTGATGCTGATGTTCATGGTGTTCAGTTCCCCGCGAGGATGCCCATCACCGCCATGCGCACGGCGATGCCGAAAGTGACCTGGTTGAGGATCACCGCCTGGGGCCCGTCGGCCACGGACGAGTCGATTTCCACGCCCCGGTTCATGGGGCCCGGGTGCATGACGATGGCGTCGGGCTTGGCCAGGGCCAGCTTTTCCGGCGTCAGGCCGTAGCGCTTGAAATACTCGCCGGCGGAGGGCAGCAGGGCCCCGTTCATGCGTTCATTCTGCAGGCGCAGCATGATCACCACGTCGCAGTCCTTGAGGCCTTCGTTCATGTCGTGGAAGACCTTCACCCCCAGCTGTTCCAGATAGCCGGGCAGCAGGGTCTTCGGCGCGATGGCGCGGATTTCGCCGCAGCCCAGGGTGCGCAGGGCATGCAGGTCGGAGCGGGCGACCCGGGAATGGAGGATGTCGCCGACGATGGCCACCGTCAGGTTGGAGAAATCCTTCTTGTAGTGGCGGATGGTGTACATGTCCAGCAGCCCCTGGGTGGGGTGGGCATGGCGGCCGTCACCGGC
Organism: Azospira sp. MPR-LB4; assembly: GCF_058809525.1. Lineage (NCBI taxonomy): Bacteria > Pseudomonadati > Pseudomonadota > Betaproteobacteria > Rhodocyclales > Rhodocyclaceae > Azospira > Azospira sp. MPR-LB4. The sequence goes on along the minus strand of NZ_CM179521.1, from coordinate 2,089,679 downwards.
GTTCACCACGTGGATGTCGTCCCGGCCGATGCGCTTCAAGTGCTCGGCGATGAGGAAGGGGGCGCCGGAGGTGGCGTGGCGCACCACGAACATGTCGGCGTGCATGGAGCAGAGGTTGTCGATGGTGTCGAGCAGGGTCTCGCCCTTGGCCGTGGAGGAGCGGGATACATCCAGGTTGATGACGTCCGCCGAGAGGCGCTTGGCGGCGATCTCGAAGGTGGTGCGGGTACGGGTGGAGTTCTCGAAGAAGAGGTTGAAGACGCTCTTGCCGCGCAGCAGGGGCACCTTCTTCACGTCCCGGTCCGAGACCTCGAGGAAGCTCTCGGCGGTGTCCAGGATCTGGGTGATCACCGGCAGGGGCAGGCCCTCGGTGGACAGCAGGTGCTGCAGCTTGCCCTCGGCGTCGAGCTGCGGATTCAGACGGCTCTGGGTGAGCATCTCAGCCACGGTCGTTCCTCCCCATTTTCCAGAACAGGCGGCCGGATTCCTCCCGGCCCAGGATCAATTCTTCACCTTCTTCCAGGTCCACTTCCCAGACGCAGTAGCCGGGCTCGATGGGCAGCTCCCGCTCGCCCCGGTCGGCCAGCACCGCCAGTTCGACCCGGGCCGGGCGGCCGTAGTCGAACAGCTCGTTGATGGCGGCCCGGGTGGTGCGGCCGGTGTACAGCACGTCGTCCACCAGGATCAGGGGCCGGCCTTCCACCTCGAAGGGGATGTGGCTGGGGCGCACCTGGGGATGCAGGCCCTTCTCGGCGAAGTCGTCGCGGTAGAAGGAGACGTCGATCTGGCCCACTTCCTCGCGAATGTCGAGCAGCTGCTTGAGGCGCTCGGCGACCCAGGCGCCGCCGGAGTAGATGCCCACCAGGGCGGTGTCGGGGGTGAGGTGGGGGCGCAGTTGCTCGGCCAGGCTGGCGAGCTGCAGTTCTGCGTCGGGGAGCTGGGTGGGAATGGCTTCAGGCATGGGCGGCAGGTTCGGAGAAAGGGTCGGAAGTGTCGAAATAGGCTTGCAGAATGAGTTGGGCCGCCACCGCGTCCAGGTGCTGCTTGGCGGATTTGGCGTTGTGGCCGGTTTCCCGCAGGCGCTCGTTGGCGTCGAGGGAGGTCAGGCGTTCGTCGGCGAAGGCCACCGGCAGGGCGAAGCGGCCCTTCAGCTGGTTGGCGAAGCGGGTGCAGCGGGCCGTCATGCCGTGGGGATTGCCGTCCAGACTGACCGGCAGGCCGACCACCAGCAAGGCGGGGCGCCATTCTGCGATGAGGGCGGCGATGGCGGCGAAACGCTCCTGGTTGGACTGGGCGTGGATCACCGTCAGGGGATGGGCGTGCTTGACCTGGGGCTCGCCGACGGCGACGCCGATGCGCTTCTCACCGAAGTCGAAGGCCAGGACCGTGCCGGTCGGAGCGGAAGGGGAGCCGACGGCAGCCTCAGGCATGCCCGGCGTCCTCGGCCAGATGGGCGAAGTCGATGCCCAGGGCGAGCATGGCGGCGGCCAGGCGCTCTTCCGGCGGCAGGGAAAAGACGATGGAGGGATCGGCGCGCACGGTGAGCCAGCCGTTCTGGGCCAGTTCGCTTTCCAGCTGGCCGGCGCCCCAGCCGGCGTAGCCCAGGGTCACCAGCACTTCGCTGGGCTGGCCCTGCCGGCCCATGGCCACCAGGATGTCGCGGGAGCTGGTGAGGCCCACCTCGTCGTTGACCGCCAGGGTGGATTGCCACTGGCCCACCGGCCGGTGCAGGACGAAGCCTCGGTCCGTCTGCACCGGGCCGCCGAAATACACCGGCAGGTTGTTCAGGCCGGCGGCGTCGAGGGGAATGTCCACCTTCTCGAAGAGGTCCTGCAGGGGCATGTCCAGGGGCTTGTTGACGACGATGCCGAGGGCCCCCTGGTCGTTGTGCTCGCAGACGTAGACGAGGGCGCGGGAAAAATAGGGATCGTCCATCGCCGGCATGGCGATGAGGAAGTGGTCGGTGAGATTGACGCTGTCCATGGCAGGGCGGATTTTACCCCGGAACGGGTCCCGGCATGGGCGTCCCGCTCAGCTCTTGCCCCGGGCCAGTTGGTCGGCCTCCAGGGCCCCTTCCGCCACCCGCACCTGCAGCCCGTGGGCCTTGTCTCCCACCAGGGTGTAGTGCAGCAGGCCGCAATGGACCTCCATGCCCTCGTACACCGCCTGCTCGGCGATGACCTTGGCGTTCTGGGCCAGGCGTAGCTGTTCCTGCAGCAGGGTTTCCTCCTCCCCCAGGCGGGTCAGGGTGCGCAGCAGGGATTCCCGGGTGATGCGGGCCCGCTTCAGGGTCTCCGGCGGCACCCGTTCCGGCAGCTTGGCCGCCAGCTCCAGCAGCTTGACCACCTGGGCCAGCTGCTCCTCCACCTGCTGCCGGTGCAGCACCAGGCGCTGCTGCTGGGCCCGCAGCTTGGGGTCCAGGCCGATGTCGATGCGCGTGCCGATGTGGGCGCCGGAGCCGATCACCTTGGCCTTCACCAGCAGGGTGGCCTGGGCCCGGCCGCCGATGATGTGGCCCCGCTGCTTGTGGCCGACGACGATCTGGTTGATGGCGATGAGATTGCTCTGCATGGCCACGTCGTCGATGAAGATGCTGTCGCCTGCCTCCACCTTGGCCTGCTGCACGTAGGTGGCGGTGAAGCTGCCGCCGCACTGGATGTAGGAGGGGATTTCGTTGCCCTGGGCGTCCTTGCGGCCGCCGGCGCCGATGGCGCCGCCCTTGATGACGATGTCGCCGCCGGCGACGATGACCGCCGCCTCCACCGTGCCGCCGATCTCGATGTCGCCGCTGGCGCGGATGGTCATGCCGGCCTGGACGTCGCCCTTGACCGTGACGGCGCCGTCGAAGTCGATGTTGCCCGAATTGATGGTGACTTCATTCACCGTGTAGGTGGGCTCGACGATCACCCCTTCCCGGGTGCGCACCGGCTGGCCGGTGATGGCGGCGGCCAGCTTGTTGGGGTCCGCCGGGTCCGGGGCGACGCCGGAGAGGTTGGGGGAGAACATGGTCTCCTTGCCCGCCAGGGCCGGGATCACGGCGCCGGAAACGGTTTCCCCCGGGGTGCCGGGGGTGGCGGGAATGCGCTGCATGACGGCCTGGCCGGCGTGTACCGTGAGGATTTCCCCCAGGTTGCGGTAGTCCATGAGGCCCTTTTCGTTGACCTGGGGCACCCGGCTGCGGCTTTCCGGCACCAGCACCTCGATGCGCCCGTCCTCGCCGTGGACCGGGGCCCGGCCCTCGGCGATGAGCAGGTTGTCGGCCTGGCCCAGGGCCAGGGCCTGGGCGATGGCGGACTCCCGGATGCCGGTGGTGACGCCCTGCTGGGCCAGGGCCCGGCGGATGGCGGCGTCGTCGATGGGGGCGCCGCCCTGGGGCGGGGTGATGCTGAGGAAGGCGGCCATCTTGTCGCCGGCGACGCTGACCTCGGCCTTGGCGTCCACCGCCTCGGCCACCGCCAGGGCCGCCACCGGGCGGGCGCCCTTGATGCTGTCGGCGAGCACGCCGAGGGCGGCCGCATTGCGCCGCAGGGCGCCGTGGCCGAGCTCGGCGATGCGTTCTTCCAGCCAGGGGACGTCTATCGTGGGGGGCGCCACTCCCGCTTCCGGTGTGAAGCTGGCGACCAGGCTACGACTTTCGGGGTCGTAGGTGAAATCGAGTCCTTGCGCTTCCATTGATCCCTTCCTGAGATCAGGCGTGTCTGTCGCACGCCTCTTCGCCGACTGGAGTATTTAGAGCTAACATCTGGCGCACCTTCCGGCCGTCGAACCCGGAAGCCCCTTCCCTGTGGGGGCGGCACTGCCCCGCCGCGCCTGAATCGATTGCCATTATGCTTGAATCCGCCCTTGTCTGGTTCCGCCGTGATCTACGCGATTACGACCACGCCGCCCTCTACCACGCCCTGAAGTCGGCGCGCCGGGTGTGGTGCGCCTTCGTCTTCGACAGCGACATCCTGGAGGCCCTGCCCGGGCGCAGCGACCGGCGGGTCGAGTTCATCCGGGAATCCCTGGCGGAACTCCATGTGGCCCTCCAGGCCAAGGGCGGCGGCCTCATGGTGCGCCACGGCCCGGCGGCCGCGGAAATTGCCGCCCTGGCGCGCCAGCTGGGCGTGGTGGCGGTGTTCGCCAATCGGGACTACGAGCCCCGGGCCAAGGCCCGGGACGCGGCGGTGGCCGCCGACCTGGAGCGGGACGGCATCGCCCTGCACCTGTTCAAGGACCAGGCCGTCTTCGACGGCGACGAGGTCCTGACCAAGGGCGGCACGCCCTACACCGTGTTCACGCCCTACAAGAACTGCTGGCTGGGGAAACTGGAGGATTTTCATGTCCGTCCCTATCCGGTGGATCGCTACAGCGGGCACCTGGCCCCGCCCCCGGACGGCGGCGGGGTGCCTTCACTGGCAGATATCGGCTTTTTGCCGACGGACCTTGAGCGCATCGGCGTCGTTCCCGGCATGAGTGGCGGCGCCGCCCGCTGGCAGGACTTCCGCCAGCGCCTGGAGCGCTACGCCGAGCAGCGGGATTTTCCGGCGGTGAAGGGCGTCTCCTACCTCTCCGTCTATCTGCGCTTCGGCTGCCTCTCCATTCGCCAGCTGGCGGGCGAGGCCTGGCGCAGCGGCGGCCCTGGCGCCGCCACCTGGCTCTCGGAGCTGATCTGGCGCGACTTCTATTTCATGGTGCTGGACCGTTTCCCCCAACTGCCGGACGGCTGCTTCAAGCCCGAGTTCGACCGGGTGCTGTGGGACGAGGCCCCCGCCCTGCTGGCGGCCTGGCGGGAGGGCCGTACCGGCTATCCCCTGGTGGATGCGGCCATGCGCCAGCTGGCCCAGACCGGCTGGATGCACAACCGGCTGCGCATGGTGGTGGCCTCCTTCCTGACCAAGGACCTGGGCCTGGACTGGCGCCTGGGGGAAGGGCATTTTGCCGACCTGCTGCTGGATTTCGACCTCTCCGCCAACAACGGCGGCTGGCAATGGGCCGCCTCCACCGGCTGCGACGCCCAGCCCTGGTTCCGCATCTTCAACCCCGTCACCCAGTCGGAAAAATTCGATCCCCAGGGCCGCTTCATCCGCCGCTACGTGCCGGAGCTGGCCGGGGTGCCGGACAAGCACATCCACGCCCCCTGGCGCATGGCCCCCCTGGAGCAGCAGGCTGCTGGCGTAATCATCGGCCGCGACTACCCGGCGCCGGTGGTGGACCACAATCTGGCCCGCCAACGCACCCTGGCCCGTTTCGAGGCGGTGAAGGGCAAGGCCGGCAAGGAGGCGGCGGCGGAGTAAGTGCAACACAATTGCAGTTGCAATAGTGTTGTGCTCTAATGGCCCTCCCGCCAATTCCCGCCGCGCCCGTGCACCTCGGGCGCCTGACGCCATGACCGATTCCGCCGCCGCTCCCGCCCTCCAGGCGGCCGCCGCCATCCGCGCCGCCGGCGCCCGGGTGACGCCGGCCCGGGTCCAGGTGCTGGCCCTGCTGCGGGGCGCCGCCGGGCCCCTGACCCACCTGGAGGTGGAAAAGGCCCTGGGCCCCCTGGCCGGCGACCGGGTCACCCTCTACCGGGCCCTGGACTGGCTGGTCTCCGCCGGCCTGGCGGCCAAGGCCACCGATGCCTCCCGGGTCTTCCGCTACTCCGCCACCGGCCCCGCCGCCGAACACATCGCCCACGCCCATTTCCGCTGCGAAGCCTGCGGCCGCATCTTCTGCCTGGATGCGCCGCCCCCCGCCGCCCCCGAACTCCCCGCCGGCTTCCGCCTGGCCCGCATGGAAGTGGATCTCCACGGCCAGTGCCCCGCCTGCGCCGCCGCCCAGCCCTGAAAGCCGCCATGCTCACCACCGATCCCCGTATTCCCGTCACCCTGCTCACCGGCTTTCTCGGCAGCGGCAAGACCACCCTGCTCAACCGCATCCTCAAGGAAGCCCACGGCCAGCGCATCGCCGTCATCGAAAACGAATTCGGCGAAGTGGGGGTGGACAACGACCTGCTGCTGGAAAGCGAAGAGCAGATCGTGGAGATGAACAACGGCTGCATCTGCTGCACCGTGCGCGGCGACCTCACCCGCATCCTGGGCGAGCTGGTGGCAAAGCGCGCCAACGGCACCCTGCATTTCGACCGGGTGCTGATCGAGACCACCGGCCTGGCCGACCCGGGCCCGGTGGCCCAGACCTTCCTGGTGGAGCCGGAGGTGGCCCAGGCCTACCGCCTGGACGCCATCCTCACCCTGGTGGATGCCAAGCACGCCATGGCGCAGCTGGACCAGCACGAGATCGCCCAGGAGCAGGTGGGTTTCGCCGACCGCCTGCTGCTGACCAAGACCGACCTGGTGAGCGAGGCCGAGAAGGCCGCCCTGATCGCCCGCCTGGTGGACATCAACGGCCGCGCCGCCATCTACGAGACGCTCCAGGGCCAGGGCGTGGACCTGGCGGCCCTGCTGGACGTGAACAGCTTCTCCCTGGAGTCGGTGCTGGAGCGGGAGCCGGATTTCCTCGCCAGCGGCCACCACCATCACCACAACAACGCCATCAGCAGCTTCGCCTTCACCACCCACGGCGAGTTCGACCCGGCCCGCCTGGACGAATTCTTCGGCGCCCTGGTGCAGGTTTACGGCGAGGACATGCTGCGCTACAAGGGCCTCCTGGCCGTGACCGGCCAGGCCCACCAGATCATCCTGCAGGGGGTGCACATGCTGGTGGCCACCAACGTGGGCCGGCCCTGGGCCGAGAACGAGGCGCGGGAGTCGCGCATCGTCTTCATCGGCCGCAACCTGCCCCGGGACATTTTCGAGAAGGGCCTGCGCCAGTGCATCGGCAAGCCCTGGTGAGCGCTTAAACAATGGACCGCCGCGTTCCCGTCAGCGTCCTCACCGGCTTCCTCGGCGCCGGCAAGACCACCCTGCTCAACCACCTCCTGCGCCAGCCGGAGATGGCCGATACCGCCGTGCTCATCAACGAGTTCGGCGAGACGGGCCTGGACCACCATCTGGTGGAAAAGGTGGACGAGAACCTGGTGCTGCTCGACTCCGGCTGCCTCTGCTGTTCCGTCCGCGGCGACCTGGTGCGGGCCCTGAAGGACCTGGCCATGCGCGCCCAGCGGCGCGAGATCAAGGCCCTCAAGCGGGTACTGATCGAGACCACCGGCCTGGCCGATCCGGCGCCGGTGATGCACACCCTGATGGAAGACTTCTTCATCGCCGAGCGCTACCGTACCGATGGCGTCATCACGGCGGTGGATGCCACCCATGCCGAGGGCCAGCTGTCGCGCCACTTCGAGGCGGTGAAGCAGGTCACCATGGCCGACCGCCTGCTGCTGACCAAGACCGACCTGCTCGCCGATCCCGAGGCCCTGCCGCGCCTGGAGCGCCGCCTGCAGCGCCTCAACCCCGGCGCGCCGCGCCATGTGGTGGTGCAGGGCCGGGCCGACGCCGCCTGGTTCCTCGACAGCGGCACCTTCAACGCCGCCGCCAAGGCGCCGGAAGTAGCCCGCTGGCTGGCGGAGGAAGCGGTCAAGGCGACCCGGGCCAGCCACAGCGGCCACGACCACGATCCCAACCGCCACGACGCCCTGGTGCACGCCTTCACCCTGCGCTTTGCCGAGCCCCTGCACTGGGGCGATTTCCTCGAAGCCCTGGACGTGCTGCTGGCCACCTGCGGCGACCGCATCCTGCGGGTCAAGGGCCTGGTGCACGTGGCCGGGGAGGCGCAGCCCCGGGTGGTGCATTGCGTGCAGCACACCCGCTACCCGACCCTGGTGCTGGATGCCTGGCCGGAAGCCGAACCCTTCAACGACCGCAGCACCCGGCTGGTGTTCATCGTGCGCAACTTCGCCAAGGACAACGTGGAGAAGGCTTTCACCATGTTCTGCGGCGGCGTTCGCGATGCCGACGGGCAGGCCGTCTAAACCGCCATGATGCCGGCGCCGCGCTGCCGCCCCCCCGCCCGCCTCGCCCGCTGGCTGGCCCTGCTGCCCCTGTTGCTGGCGGCGGTGTGGCTGCTGCACCTGGCCAGCCATCTGCAGGGCGAGGAGGGGGCCGGCCCGGCGGCCGAGTCCTGTCTCGTCTGTCTGCACCTGGGCGGCCACGCGACGCCCCTGGCGGCGACAGCTGCTCCCCTGCCCTTGTCCCTGGCCGCTTTCGAGCCGGCCATCGCCAGCGCGTCCCGCTGGCGCCATCTGCCGACCCCCCTGCCCCGCCAGGGCGCCCCGCCTCGATCCTGAGCAACGAGCCATGAAGAGCCGCATCCCCCTTGCCTCTCCGGCCGGGGGCTGGCGGCCGTCGCTGTCCCGTCGTTGTCAGATTTGAATTGAGGTAGACCATGTTCACTCCCCGTTACACCCCCCTGGCCCTGGCCGTTTCGTTTGCCCTGGCCGCCGGCGCCGCCCAGGCCGCTCCCGATGCCGACGTGGCCCGGGAAATGAAGCAGATGCGCGAGCAGCTGCAGCAGATGCAGCGCGCCTACGAGCAGCGCATCGCCGCCCTGGAAGGGCGCCTGGCCCAGGCTGAAACCAAGGCCGTCAAGGCCGAGAAGACGGCGGTGGATGCCAGCGCCACCGCCGGCGAGGCCAAGGCCAGCGCCGAGAGCGCCCAGGCCTCCCGCAGCCGGGAACCGGTGCGGGCCAATGCCTTCAACCCGGAAATCTCCCTCATCCTCACCGGCACCTACAACAACCTGAAGAAGGACCCCAACAGCTACCAGATCACCGGCTTCACCCCGACCCTGGGCGAAGTGGGCCCCGGCAGCCGCAGCTTCAGCCTGGGCGAGACCGAGCTGGTGCTGAGCGCCAACGTGGACCCCAACTGGCGCGGCGTCGCCATCGCCGCCCTGAAGCCCGAAGGCGGCGTGGATATGGAAAACGCCTACATCGAGAGCCTGGGCCTGGGCCGCGGCTTCAACTTCAAGGCCGGCCGCTTCTTCTCCAGCCTCGGCTATCTCAACGAGCAGCACGCCCACGCCTGGGACTTCGTCGATGCGCCCCTGGCCTACAAGGCCTTCCTCGGCAACCAGTTCGGCCAGGACGGGGTGCAGCTGCGCTGGCTGGCACCCACCGAGACCTTCCTCGAGATCGGCGCCGAAGCCGGCCGCGGCCAGTCCTTCCCCAGCACCGACCGCAACAAGAACGGCACCACCACCGGCGTCCTCTTCGCCCACCTGGGCGGCGACGTGGGCCCCAGCAACGCCTGGCGCGCCGGCCTCTCCTACCTGGGCACCTCGCCCAAGGACCGTACCTACCAGGACACGGACAGCCTGGGGGCGGCGGTGGACGACACCTTCAGCGGCAAGAGCCGCCTGTGGATTCTGGACGGGGTGTGGAAGTGGGCGCCCAACGGCAACCCCAGCGTCACCAACTTCACCCTCCAGGGCGAGTACTTCCGCCGCACCGAAAGCGGCACCCTGGCCAGCAACTCGGCCGCCGGCGCCTGCGGCGGCGATTGCAGCGGCAGCTACGAGAGCAAGCAGTCCGGCTGGTACCTGCAAGGGGTGTACCAGTTCATGCCGCGCTGGCGCGCCGGCCTGCGCCACGACCGCCTCGATTACGGCACGGTGGACATCGGCCTGGCGAAGAACGGCATCCTCAGCGGTTCCGACTTCCCGGTCATGGCCAGCCACAACCCGACCCGCAACAGCGTCATGTTCGACTACAGCCCCAGCGAGTTCTCCCGCTTCCGCGTGCAGCTGGCGCGGGACCAGTCCGGGCTGGGGGAAACGGACAACCAGGTGTTCCTGCAATACATCCAGAGTCTGGGCACCCACGGCGCCCACAAATTCTAAAAACCACGCTGGCACCGGCGATGCGTCGTTGCTTGGGGCCTTGTGTGCAAGAGCACACGGCGGCTCCTCGCGCCTAGCCTCGCCGGCACCAGCGTGGTTTTCAAGGTGATCTGAATTTTTTGGCGGAGTGGGTTTTGCCCCTTCGCCGGCTGAAAGGAATTTCCATGCAACGACTGATTGTTTTACTGCTCCTGGCTTTCACCCTGCCGGCCCAGGCGGCGCTCAATGTGCTGGCCACGGTGCCCGAATGGGCGGCCCTGGTGAAGGAGATCGGCGGCGACAAGGTCAATGTGGTGGCCGCCACCAACGGCCTGCAGGACCCCCACCGCATCGAGGCCAAGCCCTCCCTCATCGCCCGGGGCCGCAATGCCCAGCTGCTGGTGGCCACCGGCGCCGAGCTGGAGGTGGGCTGGCTGCCCCTGGTGCAGCGGGAGTCGGGCAATCCGGCGATCCAGAGCGGCCAGCCCGGCTATTTCGAGGCGGCCCGCTACGTCACCCTGCGCGAAGTGCCGGCGGTGCTGGACCGCTCCCACGGTGACGTCCATGCCGGCGGCAATCCCCACATCCAGACCGATCCGCGCCTCTACCTGAAAATCGGCGAGGCCCTGGCCGAGCGCCTGGCCCTGCTGGACCCGGCCCAGGCCCAGGCCTACCAGGCCGGCTACCGCAGCTTCGCCGAACGCTGGAAGGCCGCCATCGCCCGCTGGGAAGCCAAGGCCGCCCCGCTCAAGGGCGTGCCGGTACTGGTGCAGCACGACGCCTTCCCCTACCTCAATGCCTGGCTCGGCCTGAAGCAGGTCGGCGTGCTGGAGCAGAAGCCGGGCATGGAACCGTCTTCCGGCTACCTGGCGGAAGTGCTGGCGCGGCAGCAGCACAACCCGGGGCGCATGGTCCTGCGGCCCGCTTACCAGTATGATGCCCCCTCCCGCTGGATCGCCGACAAGGCCGGCATCCCCTCCGTGATCCTGCCCTTCACCGTGGGCGGCACGGCCGAGGCCAAGGACCTGTTCTCCCTTTTCGACGACACGGTGAACCGCCTCCTGGCCGCCCTGCGCTGAACCCTCCATGCCCACTGCCTCCGCCCATCCCCTGCTCAGCGTTGCCGCCCTCGTCGCCGGCTACGGCCGGCCCGTGGTGGGGCCGGTGGATTTCACCCTGGCCCGGGGCGAGGTGCTGGGGCTGGCGGGGCCCAACGGTTCGGGCAAGAGCACCCTGCTCTCGGTCCTGGCCGGCGCCGGCCGGCGTTTTGCCGGCAGCGTCGAGCTGGCGCCGGGGGTGGAAATCTCCTGGCAGACCCAGCGCCAGCCGGCAGTGGCCGGCATCCCCCTCAACGGCCGGGAGCTGCTGGCCCTTACCGGCGCCAGCGCTGCCGGCCTGCCGCCCTGGCTGGCGGCCCGCCTGGAGGAGCGCCTGGACCGGCTTTCCGGCGGCCAGCTGCAGTTCCTGCACCTGTGGGCCTGCCTGCAGGCGCCGGCGGACGTGATCCTGCTCGACGAACCCACCAACAACCTGGACCCCCAGGGCGTGGCCGCCCTGGGAGCCGCCATCGCCGCCCGGGCGGCGGCCGGCGCCGGCATCGTCCTGGTCAGCCACGACGACGATTTCGTCGCCGCCGCCTGCCAGCGGGTGGTGCGCCTGCCGGGAGGGCCCCGGCCATGAACCTGGATCTGCTGTCCGACCCCCTCTTTCTCTGGCCCTGCCTCACCGGCCTGGTCTTCGCCCTGCTGCTGCCCCTCTGCGGCGCCTACCTGCGCCTGCGCGGCGAGTGGCTGGCGGCCCTCTCCTACGCCCAGATGGCGGCTGCCGGCAGCCTTTCGGCGGCAGCCCTGGCCCTGCCCCTGGTCCTGGGCGGGCCGGCTGCGGCCTTCCTGGCGGCGGCGGTGAAAAACGCCTTCGAGGAGGCGGCCGAAGCCACCCGGGGCGCCGCCTACGCCATGCTGCTGCTGGCCGGCTGGGGCACGGCGGTGCTGCTGGCGGCCAACCTGCCCCTGGCCGAGCGCCTGGGCCATGCCCTCTTCGACGGCCAGCTCTATTTCACCGACCGCAGCCATTTCCTCGCCGCCCTGGGCGCCTTCGCCGTGGCCGTGCCCCTGCTGCGCTGGCTCTCCCGGCCCCTGCTGCTGTCCCATTTCTACCCGGATTTCTACCGGGCCCGGGGCCGCTCCAGCCGCCGCCTGCACCTGGCCTTCGACCTGGTGGTGGCCGGCGTCCTGGCCCTGGCCACCACCAGCGTCGGCGTCATGGCCGCCTTCGCCCTGGTCTTCATCCCGCCCCTGGCCGCCGCCCCCTGGGCCCGCAGCTGGCGTGCCGCCCTGTGGCTGGGCGCCCTCCTGGGCGGCCTGGCTCACCTGCTGGCCTTCGCCCTGGCCCTGGTCCTGGATCAGCCCTTCGGCCCGGTACTGGCCCTGCTGCTGGTTCTCCTGGGGGCCGCCAGCGCCCTGCTGGCGCGCGGCTTTCCCCGGATTGCGGCATGACGGCGTAGTGTGATAAAAGTCATAAGCTAGTCGTTATATACTGCTGCGGCGTTTTGCTGCCCACTGAAAGCAGGCCATGATTTTCTCGCTGTTCAAGAAGAGTCGCGAAGACAACAAGGTTCCCGAAGCCCGCATGGTCAAGGTACCGGCGCCGACCCCGGCCGCCGCGCCCCAGCCCGCCGGGGCTCCTGCCGCGCCCGCCGCCGCGCCCCTCGAAACTCCCTCCAAGGCCGCCCCGGCCGTGGATTCCATGTCCCTGGACTTCACCGGCTTCTCCCTCGGCGACCTGGAGTCCGGCGGCATCGAGCTGGATAACGAAAGCGATCCCCTGGAAGCCGTGGTGGAACAGGCCGCCGTGCTCTACGCCAACGGCCAGGAAGGTGTCGCCAAGGCCACCCTGGAAGACGCGGTGGGCCGCTACCGTTCCGGCCCCACGGCCATCCGCCTGTGGATGATGCTGTTCGATTTCTACCAGCTGCACGGCGACAAGGCCGCCTTCGAAAACCTGGAACTGGACTTCGCCCGCATTTTCGAGCGATCCCCGCCGGCCTGGTGCGATACCAAGAAGGCCGAGGCGGTGGTGGCTGGCGGCACGCCCACCACCCTCTTCAAGGGCGCCATGGAAGGCAGCAATCATGCCGCTTTCGGCATCCTGGCCGATGCCCTGGAGAAGAACCAGAAGCAGCGCCTGGACCTGTCCAAGGTGCAGCAGCTGGACGATGCCGGGGCCGAGCGTTTCCTCAAACTGTTGCAGCAGTCGGCCAAGCGCAAGCAGGTGCTGGAACTGGCCGGCATCGAGGCCCTGGAAGGCCTGCTGGCCGCTGCCGCAGTCACCGGCAAGGCCGAGAATCCCCAGTGCTGGCTGCTGCAGCTGGAACTGCTGCAACGGGCCGGCCGCCAGGAACAGTTCGAGGAGCGGGCGGTGGATTACGCCGTCACCTTCGAAGTGTCGCCCCCCTCCTGGGACCCGGCCCGGGTCCAGGCCACCCCGGTGGCCGCCGCCCAGTGTCCGGACTGTACGGACGGCAGCGAGGGCGACGAGGCCTACCGTCTCAGCGGCGAACTGAAAAACGCCCGCTTCAACGACCTCAAGGATTTCGCCGAAAGCCGGGACCCGGTGGTCCTGGATTTCACCGCCGTGGTGCGCATCGACTTCGTCAGCGCCGGCGCCCTGGTGAATATGCTGACCCCCTGCAAATCCGCCGGCAAGGCGGTCATCATCCGCAACACCAACCGCCTGGTGTTCGAGCTGCTGGCGGTGGTGGGGGTCAATGCGGTGGCCCGCATCGAGCCGGCCCGCAAGTGAATTGGCAGCCTGCCGCCCCGCCGTGGCGCGGGCGGCAGCGCATTTCCCCTTCTTTCCCGAACTGAAGAAACCGCATGGAACAGTATCACGGCACCACCATCCTCTCGGTGCGCCGCGGCGCCTCCGTCGCCATGGGCGGCGACGGCCAGGTGACCCTGGGCAACATCGTCGTCAAGGCCACGGCGCGTAAGGTACGCCGCCTCTACAACGACCGCATCCTGGCCGGCTTTGCCGGCGGCACTGCCGACGCCTTCACCCTCTTCGAGCGCTTCGAGGCCAAGCTGGAAAAGCACCAGGGCAACCTGGTCCGCTCCGCCGTGGAGCTGGCCAAGGACTGGCGCAGCGACCGGGCCCTGCGCCGGCTGGAGGCCATGCTCTCCGTCGCCGACCGGGAGTCCTCCCTCATCATCACCGGCAACGGCGACGTGCTGGAACCGGAGTACGGCATCGTCGCCATCGGTTCCGGCGGCGCCTACGCCCAGTCCGCCGCCCGGGCCCTGATCGAGAACACCGAGCTGGCCCCCGGCGAGGTGGTGCGCAAGTCCCTGGAGATTGCCGGCGACCTGTGCATCTACACCAACCGCAATTTCACCATCGAGACCCTGGAGTAAGGACGCCATGACTCAGATGACTCCCCAGGAAATCGTGCACGAGCTGGACAAGCACATCGTCGGTCAGGCCCAGGCCAAGAAGGCCGTGGCCATCGCTCTGCGCAACCGCTGGCGCCGCTCCCAGGTGGAAGAGGGCCTGCGCCACGAGATCACGCCGAAGAACATCCTCATGATCGGCCCCACCGGCGTCGGCAAGACCGAGATCGCCCGCCGCCTGGCGCGCCTGGCCAATGCCCCCTTCATCAAGATCGAGGCCACCAAGTTCACCGAGGTGGGCTATGTGGGCCGGGACGTGGACACCATCATCCGCGACCTCATGGAGACCGCCATCAAGGGCCAGCGCGAGCAGGCCATGAAGCGGGTGCGGGCCCGGGCCGAAGACGCGGCCGAGGACCGGGTCCTCGACGCCCTGCTGCCTCCCGCCCGGGGTGCCGGCTTCTTCAACGAGAACCAGGGCAGCAGCGAGGATTCCACCACTCGCCAGAAATTCCGCAAGAAGCTGCGGGAGGGCGAACTGGACGACAAGGAAATCGACATCGAGGTGGCGGCCCCCGGCATGCAGGCGGAGATTTTTGCGCCGCCGGGCATGGAGGAGCTGACCAGCCAGATCCAGGGCATGTTCCAGAGCATGGGCACGGCCCGCAAGAAGTCGCGCAAGCTGAAAATTCCCGAAGCCATGAAACTGCTGGTGGAGGAAGAGGCGGCCAAGCTGGTCAATGACGAGGAAGTGAAGCTGGAAGCCCTGAAGAACGTGGAGCAGAACGGCATCGTCTTCCTCGACGAGATCGACAAGATCGCCTCCCGCTCCGATGCCCATGGCGCCGACGTCTCCCGCCAGGGCGTGCAGCGGGACCTCTTGCCCCTGGTGGAAGGCACCACCGTGTCCACCAAGTACGGCATGGTCAAGACGGACCACATCCTCTTCATCGCCAGCGGCGCCTTCCACCTGGCCAAGCCGTCGGACCTGATCCCCGAGCTGCAGGGCCGCCTGCCCATCCGGGTGGAACTGGATTCCCTCTCCGTCTCCGATTTCGAGCAGATCCTGACCCAGACCGACGCCTGCCTGACGCGCCAGTACCAGGCCCTGCTCGGCACCGAGGGCCTGAAGCTGGAATTCACCGCCGACGGCATCAAGCGCTTGGCGGAGATCGCCTACTCGGTCAATGAAAAGACCGAGAACATCGGCGCTCGCCGCCTGTACACGGTCATGGAAAAGCTGCTGGAGGAAGTCTCCTTCACCGCCGGCAAGTCCGGCGCCGAGACCCTCACCGTGGACGGCGCCTACGTGGATGCCCGCCTGGGCGAACTGTCCCGGGACGAGGACCTCTCCCGCTACGTGCTGTAAGAAGCGGGGCGGCGGCAGGCCGCCCCGACGTCCCCAACTAGGGGCAACCCTGATGGCCGCCCCGCCCGGGCCGCCGTTACACTCTCCCGGAACCCCGCCCTGGAGCCGGCATGCTGCTGCGCATCGTCGCCATCGTCTTTCCCCTCTTCGCCATCGTCTTCTTCGGCTGGCTCTACGGCCGCAAGAAGCAGCCGGACATGGCCTTCGCCAACCAGCTCAACATGGAAGTGTTCGTGCCGGCCCTGGTCTTCGCCGCCATGGCCGACAAATCCTTCGACCTGGCCGCCAACTGGGGGCTGGCCGTAGGCGCCGTGGTGGGCGTGGTCGGCTCCGGCCTCGCCGGCTGGGGCCTGGCCCGTCTGCTGGGCAGCGCCCCCAAGACCTTCGTGCCGCCCATGATGTTCAACAACTGCGGCAACCTGGGTTTGCCCCTGGCGGTGCTGGCCTTCGGCGACGGAGCCCTGGCTCCCATGGTGGTGCTGTTCATGGTCTCCAACCTGCTGCACTTCTCCTTCGGCGCCTGGCTGCTCGACCACCACACCCGCCTGGCCAATCTGTGGCGCATTCCCGTGGTGCTGGCCAGTCTGGCCGGCCTGGCGGTGAGCCTGCTGCACATTCCCATCTGGCCGCCCCTGAAGCTGGCCATCAAGATGCTGGGCGACGTCTCCATTCCCCTGCTGCTCTTTTCCCTCGGCGTGCGCCTGGCCGGCTCCAGCCTGTCGGCGGTGCGGGTCGGCCTGTGGGGCGCCCTGGCCCGGCCCCTGGTGGGCCTGCTGCTGGCCTACGCCACCGCCCTGGCCTTGGGCCTGGAAGGGCAGCAGAAAGCCCTGCTGGTGATCTTCGGCGCCCTGCCGCCGGCCGTGCTCAACTACGTCTTCGCCGAACGCTATCGCCAGGAGCCGGACCAGGTGGCCTCCATCGTCCTGCTCGGCAACCTGGCCGCCCTCCTGTTCCTGCCCCTGGCCCTGGCCCTGGTGTTGCCCTAGTCCGTCGAGTCCGGGAGCGGCCTACCGGGCCGGCAGGTTTTCGGGCCAGGGCAGGGGCCTCTTCCCCTGTCCGAAAACCTACAAATGTCGCATTCCTCTCCCCCCGCTGCGGGCCCTGTCTGAAATCAGCAACCGCATGATTTAAATAGCTTGTTTTAAAAAATCCGGCCCTGGCACCCTTATTGCTGATACCCCGGCAAGAGGCCATGCCATGACAACCATCACCATCAACGACACCACCCTGCGCGACGGCGAACAGACCGCCGGGGTGGCGTTCACCGCCGCGGAGAAACTGGCCATTGCCCAGGCCCTGGCGGCGGCCGGGGTGCCGGAGATGGAGGTGGGCATTCCCGCCATGGGCGAGCAGGAGCAGGAAGTGATCCGGGCCATCGCCGGCCTTGGGCTGTCCAGCCGGCTCATGGTGTGGGGCCGCATGTGCGCCGCCGACCTGGAGGTGACGCGGCGCTGCAATGCCCACATCGTCAATCTCTCCATTCCCGTTTCCGACCAGCAGATCCGCCACAAGCTGAACAAGGACCACCGCTGGGTGCTCGATTCCATCCGCCGCTTCGTGCCCGAGGCCCGGGCGGCGGGGCTGGAGGTGTGCGTCGGCGGCGAGGATTCCTCCCGGGCCGACCTGGACTTCCTGCACCGGGTCATGGAGGCGGCCCAGGCCGCCGGCGCCCGCCGTTTCCGCTTTGCCGATACCCTGGGGGTGCTGGACCCCTTCATCACCCACCAGCGCATCGCCGCCCTGCGGGCCCGCAGCGACCTGGAAATCGAAATCCACGCCCATGACGACCTGGGCCTGGCCACCGCCAACACCCTGGCTGCGGTGACCGCCGGCGCCACCCACATCAACACCACGGTGAACGGTCTTGGCGAGCGGGCCGGCAATGCGCCCCTGGAAGAGTCGGTGATCGCCCTCCGGCATCTCTACGACATCGACAGTGGCGTCGATCCCCTGCAGCTGCCGGCCATCTCCGATCTGGTGGCCAAGGCTTCCGGCCGGCCGGTGGCGGTGAACAAGAGCATCGTCGGCGCCAACGTGTTCACCCACGAGGCCGGCATCCACGTGGATGGCCTGGCCAAGAACCCGGCCAACTACCAGGCCTTCGATCCGGCGGAAGTGGGCAAGGGCCACCGCATCGTGCTGGGCAAGCATTCCGGCTCCACCGCCGTGATCCACGCCTACAAGGACTTAGGGATAGACATCGACGAGGGCATGGCCCGCCGCATCCTCTCCCGGGTGCGCAGCTACGCCATGGCCTTCAAGCGCCCGCCGGGCTTTCGCGAACTGATGAGTTACTACCTGGAAGGGATGCAGGGGAGCGGCCGTCCGGCCCCCCGGCTGCATGTCGTCTGAACAAGGAGAAGCCTATGGAAACCCTGATGGACGAACTGCAGCAGCTCTCCACCGCCGAGGAATTCCTCGACTACTTCGGCCTGGAATACGACCCGGCCGTGGTCAGCGTTTCGCGCCTGCACATCCTCAAGCGCTTCAACCAGTACCTGGCCCGGGAAGGCGGACTGGCGGGCCTCAACGAGGGCCTGAGCCGCATCAAGTGCCGGGAGCTGCTGGCCCGGGCCTACACCGATTTCGTTCATTCCTCCGGGATCGAGCAGAAGGTTTTCAAAGTGTTTCAACAGGGCGTGCAGCGGGTATCCGTGGATAGCCTGCGCCGCTCCCTAGGAGAGGCAAGCCATGCATAGTGTCGTCTGTATCAAGCAGGTGCCGGACTCGGCCCAGATCCGGGTGCATCCGGTGACCAACACCATCATGCGCCAGGGGGTGCCGGCCATCATCAACCCCTACGACCTGTTCGCCCTGGAAGAGGCCCTGCGCCTCAAGGACAGGTTCCGCGGCACCGTCACCGTGGTCACCATGGGCCCGCCCATGGCCGAGGCGGCCCTGCGCAAGTGCCTTTCCTACGGCGCCGACGACGCCATCCTGGTGTCCGACCGGGCCTTTGCCGGTTCCGACACCCTGGCCACCTCCTACGCCCTGGCCACGACCATCAAGAAGATCATGGGCAACATGCCGGTGGACCTGATCTTCACCGGCAAGCAGACCATCGACGGCGACACCGCCCAGGTGGGCCCCGGCATCGCCAAGCGCCTCGACTACCAGCTCCTCACCTACGTCTCCAAGATCGTGGACCTGGACCTGGAGAAGAAGGAAATCACCGTGGAGCGCCGGGCCGAGGGCGGCGTGCAGCTCCTGAAGACCGCTACCCCCTGCCTCATCACCATGCTTGAAGGCACCAACGAGATGCGCTTCGGCGACCTGGACGACCTGTTCCGCGCCGCCCGCTATGACCTCAAGGTGTGGAACCGGGAAGCCGCCGGTATCGACGATGCCGAGATGATCGGTCTCAAGGGCAGCCCCACCGTGGTGAGCAAGGTCTTCGCCCCCCGTCCCCGCAGCCAGCGGGCCGAGATGGTGGAGACGGTGGACAACGATCCGAAGAACCTGGCCGTGACCCTCCTGGCCAAGGTGTTCACCCAGCACCCCAAGCTGGAAAAGGAAATCGCCAAGCGGGCGGGTTAACCAGGGAAGAGGACAACAGCCATGAGCGAACAACCGAAAAAGCCGGCGAAGAAAAAGGTCGAACTGGACCCCCGCTTCGTCAATTACAAGCACGTCTGGGTGGTCGTCGAGAGCGAGCGCGGCGAAGTGCATCCGGTCTCCTGGGAACTGCTGGGTGAGGGCCGCAAGCTGGCCGACGCCCTCGGCGTGCAGCTGTGCGGCGTGGTCATGTGCGGCCCCGGCGAACGCGGTGCCGGCATCTGCGGCGAGGCCTTCACCTACGGCGCCGACAAGTGCTACCTGATGCAGGACGAGGTGCTGAAGGACTACCGCAACGAGCCCTACACCAAGGCCCTCACCGATCTGGTGAACACCTACCAGCCGGAAATCCTCATGCTCGGCGCCTCCACCCTGGGCCGGGACCTGGCCGGCTCGGTGGCCACCACCCTGGGCACCGGCCTGGTGGCCGACTGTACCGAACTGGTGATCGAGACCGAGACCCGCAACCTGGCCTCCACCCGTCCCACCTTCGGCGGCTCCCTGCTCTGCACCATCATGACCCAGCGCCACCGGCCCCAGATGGCCACCGTGCGCCCCCGGGTGATGGCCATGCCGGAAGCCGACGGCAGCCGTAGCGGCGAGATCGTCACGGTGCCCTTCTCCATGGTCGAGACCTCCATCGTCACCAAGGTGCTGGAGTTCATCGCCGACGACACCCGGGACAAGCCCAACCTGCCCTTCGCCGACATCATCGTCTCCGGCGGCCGGGGCCTGAAGAAGCCGGAGAACTTCCAGCTGGTGTGGGACCTGGCCAAGGTCCTGGGGGCCGAGGTGGGCGCCTCCCGTCCGGTGGTGCAGGCCGGCTGGGCCGAGCTGGACCGCCAGGTGGGCCAGTCCGGCAAGACGGTGCGACCCAAGCTGTACATCGCCGCCGGCATCTCCGGCGCCATCCAGCACCGGGTGGGCATGGACGGAGCCGACGTCATCATCGCCATCAACACCGATGCCAACGCCCCCATTTTCGACTTCGCCCACTACGGCATCGTCGGCAACGCCATGACCATCCTTCCGGCGCTGACCGAAGCCTTCAAGGCCCACCTGGCGCAAGCCAAAAAAGCCGGCTAACAGGAGAACACCATGGCTGAAAAATTTGACGTGATCGTGGTCGGCGCCGGCATGGCCGGCAACGCCGCCGCCTACACCCTGGCCAAGGGCGGCCTCAAGGTGCTGCAGATCGAGCGGGGCGAAACCCCGGGCTCGAAGAACGTGCAGGGCGCCATCCTCTACTCGGACGCCATCGAGAAGATCATTCCCGACTTCCGCGACGACGCCCCCCTGGAGCGCCACCTCATCGAGCAGCGGGTGTGGATCCTGGACGACAATTCCTATGTCGGCACCAACTACCGCTCCGAGGATTTCAACAAGCCGCCCTACAACCGCTACACCATCATCCGCGCCCACTTCGACCAGTGGTTCAGCAAGAAGGCGCGGGAGGTCGGTGCCCTCACCATCTGCGAGACCACCGTCACCGAGCTGCTGCTGGACGGCAAGAAGGTGGTGGGGGTGATGACCGACCGCAAGGGCGGCGAAATCTACGCCGACGCGGTGATCCTGGCCGACGGGGTGAATTCCCGCCTGGCCACCAAGGCCGGCTTCCATCCCGAGATCAAGCCCAAGGATGTGGCCCTGGCGGTGAAGGAAATCCACTTCCTGCCCCAGGAGACCATCGAGGCCCGCTTCAACATCGGCGAGGAAGAGGGCGTGGTCATCGAAATGGCCGGCACCATCTCCGAAGGCATGATGGGCACCGCCTTCCTCTACACCAACAAGGAATCCATCACCCTCGGCATCGGCTGCATGCTGTCGGACTTCAAGAAGCAGAAGACCACGCCCTACGAGCTGCTGGACAAGATGAAGAAGCATCCTTCCATCGCCCCCCTGATCGAAGGCGGCGAGATGAAGGAATACGCCGCCCACCTGATCCCCGAAGGCGGCTACAACGCCGTGCCCCAGGTCTATGGCGACGGCTGGCTGATCGCCGGGGATGCCGGCATGTTCGTGAACGGCATCCACCGCGAAGGCTCCAACCTGGCCATGACTACCGGCATGCTGGCGGCCCAGACCCTGGTGGAGCTGAAGCAGGCGGGCAAGGCCTTCACCGCCCCCAACCTTTCCAAGTACAAGGCCAAGCTGGACGACAGCTTCGTCATGAAGGACCTGAAGAAGTACCGCCGCATGCCGGACATCTTCCACAAGAACAACCAGTTCTTCACCACCTACCCGACCCTGCTGTCGAAGGCGGCCCAGACCATCATCCGGGTGGACGGGGTGGACAAGAAGACCAAGGAAAAGGAGATCAAGAAGAGCTTCATCGCCTCCCGCTCCGTCTTTGGCCTGATCGGCGACGCCTTCAAGTTCTGGCGCGCCATGGAATAACCCGGAGGACATGACCATGTTGAAAGTCGAAGAGAAACTGTTCCAGGACCGCTACCGGGTCGATTCGGGCCGTCCCCACATCCAGATCAAGAACCCGGAGCTGTGCACCCACAAGTGCGCCGAGCAGCAATGCACGGTGTGCTGTCCCGCCGGCTGCTACACCCAGGAGGGCAACGGCAAGGTGGTGCTGATCTCCGACGGTTGTCTGGAGTGCGGCACCTGCCGCATCATCTGCGACGAACACCGCAACCTGGAATGGGAATGGCCCCGGGGCGGTTTCGGCATCCTCTTCAAGTTTGGTTGAGGGCTGTTAGAACCTTTGCCACAGAGGGCACACCCCCAAGGGGGTAAAGAGAACACAGAGTTTCCTGCGGATTTTTATCCAGGTTTGGATTGAAATGAGCCATGCCGTAGGACCCAGGAGGGGCGGTCGTTGCAGCCGTTCGGTGCCGGAGAATGGCGTCCTTATTGGTCCGCGCGGCAGCCGGTTTTGACTTTACTCTGTGATCTCTGTGCCCTCTGTGGCTAAAAAAGAAAGCGCAAAAATGGAAGACATTCATCTGTTCCTCGCCCACGCCATCACCCTGGAGCGGGATTCCGCCCGGCGCTACGAGGAGCTGGCCGAAGGCATGAAAACCCTGGGCGATCCGGAAGTGGCCGCCTTCTTCGAGCAGATGGCCCACTACTCCCGCCTGCATCTGGCCGAGGCCACGGAGCGGGGCGGCTTCCGCCATCCGCCCAAGCTGGAGGCCCACGAGTACCAGTGGCCCGACGGCACCAGCCCGGAGACTGCCGCCTGGGCCGGGGTGGATGCCTTCATGGACGTGCCCTCCGCCCTGGCCCTGGCCCTTGACGGGGAGCAGCGCAGCTACGCCTTCTACGCCGGCATTGCCGCCACCACCCGTAATCCCCGGGTCAAGCTGATGGCCGAGGAATTCGCCGCCGAAGAAGGCGAGCACGTGGCCGAGCTGGAAAAACGCATCGCCAAATTTCCCGCCTGAGGAGGCGCCATGAAACCCAAGAAGCACGTTTTCGTCTGTACCCAGGGCCGGCCCCCCGGCCATCCCCGGGGCAGCTGCATGCAGAGCGGCGGCCAGGCGGTGATGCAGGCCTTCCTCAACGAGCTGGGCGGCCGCAACGCCTTCGACCGCTTTGCCGTCACCGCCTGCGGCTGTCTCGGCCCCTGCGACGGCGGCCCCCACGTCCTGGTCTACCCGGATGGGGTGCTGTACCAGCACGTGCAGCCCGGCGACGCCGGGGAAATCTTCGACCAGCATCTGGAATTCGACGAGCCCCTGGAACGGCTGCGGGCTCCCGCCGGAGTATGGGACTAGATCTGGAAGACGGCGACCCGGCCGGCGGCGAAAGCATCCCCGGCTACTGCGGCGACCTCCCCGCTGCCACCGCGGCCCTGCTGCACGAAGCCGCCGCCTGCGACGACGAACGGCGGGCCGAGTTCCTCATCCTCCGGGCCCATCACCAGTCTCCCTTCCACTTCGCCGTGTACCTGGCCCTGTACAAGTTCCACTTCTACCGCCAGCACTTCGAGGCGGCGGAACAGTGGATGCGGGCCGGCCTGGCGGCCAGCGCCCAGGCCGCCGGCTTTCCCCTGGATGCGCCGGCCCCGGCCCGCTTCGCCGAGCCCCTGGCGGCGGCGCCCCGCTTCTATCTTTTCTCCCTCAAGGCCCTGGCCTTCACCCTGCTGCGCCAGCAGCGCCCGGAGGAAGCCCGGGCCTACCTGGACCAGCTGCAGCGCCTGGACCCGGAGGATCGCATCGGCGCCGGCCCGGTCCGGGCGGTGGCCGCGGCGACGGCTTAAAGGGCGGCCCGGCGCGTCCATGGTTCCTGCTCCGGCCAGCCAGGCGCCGCCCCGGGCGGCCTGCCCCGAACTGCACCTGCCGCCGCCCCTGCCCGGCATCGTCGCCGCCGTCGGCGAGGATGAGCTGCGCTGGCTTTGCCTGCGCCTGGCGGAAGCCCTCCAGGCCGGGCCCCTGGCGGCGGTATGGCAGCTGGAGGTGGATGAGTTCTCCGATCTCGCCGGCGAACTGGCCGAGCTGGTGGTGCACGGCCTGGCCGGCCGCCAGCGGCAACGGGCGGTGATCGCCTGGGTCCGCCTGTGGGGCCGCCATGGCCCCCTGGCGCTGGACGAAGGGCTGCGCCAGTCCTGGCTGGGGCTGTGGTCCGGGCAGTTGCAGCGGGTGCCCCTGCCGGCCTACCTGGCCCGTCCCCTGGTGCGCTGGATGGAGGCCCTGACGGCCCAGTGGGTGCAGCCCGGTGCCGCCACGGTGCTGGCTTTTCCCCGGGCATCCCCCGGGTAGCGCCCGTGGTTTTCCCCGGGCTGTAATTTGCCCCCGTTTCCCCTAGACTGGCCTCAAAAACCACTCCCGGGAAGACGTCTTATGGCCATCAAGGAAAGCTGGCGCTGGATCGCCCTGGTGCTGCTGCTGGTATGCGGCATCGACCTGCGCCTGTACTTCCTGGCCCAGGACGAACGGCAGGCAACCCTGGCCCGGGCCCACGCCACCCTGCACACCAGCGCCAAGGTGCTGCTGGGCCGCATGGACCAGTTGCTCGATACCTACGACCGCACCCTGTCCGGCATCGGCGAGGCCATTGGTGCCCACGGCGGCCTCTCCCGCCGGCCCGATCTCTACCTGCACCGTCTGCTGCTGCGCCGCCACGCCATCACCCCGGGCCTCAACTGGCTGATGCTGGCCGGGACCGATGGCCGCATCGCCGAACTGTCGGACCGCTTCCCCGCCAGCGACGTGGACGACGTCTCCCAATGGCCGTTCTACCAGCTCCCCCTGCGTCATTGGGAGATGGGCCTGTACATCGGCCCGGCCCAGCGCTCGCCCCACTCCAACGAGCCCTTCGTCCCCGTCAGCCGCCGCGTCGAGAACGACGGCGAACGCCTCCTCGGCGTGGTGGCAGGCGGCATCAACCCGGAGCAGCTGCGCCGCCTGCTGGAAGACGAGGACCTGCCCCCCGGCTTCGCCCTGCACCTGCTGCTGGAAGACGGCCGGGCCCTGGCCTGCCTGCCCCTGGGTCCCGACTGCCTGGAACGCAACTGGCTGGCCGACCCGGGGCTGGCCCGCGCCATCCTGGCGGCACCCCACGGCCCCTTCGACAACGGCCGGGTCATCGGCGACGTGGTGGGGCCCGGCGCCTTTGCCCGCTCCGAGCGCTACCCGGTGCTGGTGGTGGCCACCGCTGACGAGGCCCGGGTGCTGGCGCCGTGGCGGGACAGCCTGCCCAGCTACTGGGTCATCGCCCTGGGCAGCAACATTGGCCTGGCGGCCCTGGCCTATTTTGCCTACCACCAACTGCTGCGCCGCCGCCGCGCCCTGGAGGCCCTGCGGGAAGCCAACCAGGGCCTGGAGGCCCGGGTGGCCCAGCGCACCGCGGAACTGCGCCAGCGCGAGGCCCAGGCCCGCACCTTCATGGACACCGCCATGGACGCGGTGGTCGTCCTCGACCAGGAACGCCGGGTGCTGGAATTCAACCGGGCGGCGGAGCGGCTCTTCGGTTTCCGCGCCGAGGAACTGCTGGGCCGCAGCGTGGAGGAGTTCATGCCGGAGCAGACGGTGCCGATCCACCGCGCCCTGCTGGCGGAAGCGGCCGCCGGCCATGCCGCCGATGGGGCCGGCCACGGCCGCGAGATGCTGGCCCGCGCCGCCGACGGCCGCGAATTCCCGGTGGAAGTGAGCATCGGCAGCACGGAACTGGCGGGGGGGCGGGTTTTCGTCGGCATCCTGCGCGACATCAGCGAACGCAAGGCGGTGGAAGAGGAGCTGCAGCGCCTGGCCACCACCGACGGCCTCACCGGCATTCTCAACCGCCGCGCCTTCACCGCCGAGGCCGAGCGCCTGGTGGCCCTGGCCCGGCGCCACGATCACCCCCTGGCCCTGTTCATCCTCGATGCGGACAAGTTCAAGAACATCAACGACAGCCACGGCCACCCGGTGGGCGACCAGGTGCTCCAGGCCCTGGTCCGTGCCATCGGCGGCGGCCTGCGCCAGAGCGACGTCTTCGGCCGCCTGGGAGGCGAGGAATTCGGCCTGCTGCTGCCGCAGACGCCGCCGGCCGGGGCCCACCAGCTGGGCCAGCGCCTGTTGCAGGCGGTGCGCCAGGTGCGGCTGCCCCTGGCCCAGGGCGAACTGTCCTTCAGCGTCAGCATCGGAGCCTCCCTCCTGGCCGGTCCGGGGGACGACCTGGAGGCCATGATGCACCGGGCCGATGCCGCCCTCTATGCCGCCAAGGCCGGCGGCCGGGACCGGCTGGCCTGGGAAGGCTGGCAGCCCCCCGCTGCCTGAGCGCACTGGCCTGGGGCGCGGGGTCCTCCGGGCGACCCAAGGCGGGGCCCGGCACCCGGCCCCGGGGCGCCCCCATTCCCGCCATTGCCGGGAAATTCCCCTAAGTCCTTGTCCGGCATGGGCTTTGCTAATCGTTATATATTCGAAAAATAACGAAGGAAAGCCGCCATGAACGACCAGCCCGTTAGCGACATTGCCGATCAACTCAGCCCCGACCGGGTCGCGCCCCTGCGCCTGTACCCGGTGGCGGGTATTCCCGGTCCCTTTGCCGTGGCCGCCGGCCACGACCGTCTGGCCTGGCTGGAGCGGGCCGCCGTGGCCGACGCCCTGGCGGTGGGCGCGGAGGCCGCCGGGGAGGCCCGCCGCGCCGCCGAGGAACTGAACAATCTGGCCGGCGAACGCCTGGCCGAATGGGAGGCAGAGGATGGTGGGGAAGGCAGTGGCCGCCTGCGCCTGACGCCCCGGGGCCGGCGCCTGGCCATGGTGCTGGTGGCACTGGCGGAGGAACGGCAACTGCTGCGCCAGCGCTGCGGCGGCCATTTCGATGCGGATCTGCAACTGCTGGAACGGGTGGCGGTGCGCACCAGCGCCCGCAACCAGTTCTGCGGCCGGGTGCAGGCGGTGGAGCAGGGGCCCCTGCTCGACCAGGTGCTGCTGGCCCTGCCCGGTGGTCGCCTGCTGCGGGCCAGCGTCACCCCGGAGAGTACCCGCTGCCTGGGCCTGGCTCCGGGCCAGGAACTGGTGGCCCTGGTCAAGGCCTCGGCCACCCTGGTGCTGGGCAGCGGCGAAGGCAGTGACTACGCCGACTACAACCGCCTCGGCGGCATCGTCCAGCGCATCCAGGAAAGCGGCGAACGGCGGGAGATCGTGGTGGACCTGGGCCACGGCCTCACCGGCGTCGCCAACGCCGGCGCCGACCTGGCCGAACCCTTCGCCCCGGGCCAGCCGGCCTGGATCGCCTTCCGTCCCTCGGCCGTGCTGCTGGGTCTCGTCGGCTAGACCAGCACCAGGCTCACCGCCACGTCCCGGGGCGGGGCGCTGTAGGGCCAGGAGGAGACCAGCAGGCGGGCGCCGCTGGCGGCGTAGGCCGCCGCGTTGCCGGGGTGGATGCCGCCGGCGGCGGCGAGGATGGGGCGGAGCTCGTGGCTGGCCAGCAGGTCGCGGCAGGCGGTGACGGCGGCGGGGCTGAATTTCTCCAGTTGCAGGATTTCGGCGCCGGCCCGGGCCCAGACCAGGGCCTCTTCGGCGCTATGCACCTCCACCGCCAGCTTGTGCTCCGGCAGGGCGCCATGGAGCCGGGCCGCGGTGGCGGCGGGGGGCTCGGCGAGAAAGCGGCGGTGCTCGGCGAAGAGCAGGAGGGACTCGGAGAGGCCCAGGCGGTGCATGACGGCACCGCCACAGCGCATCGCTTTCACCGCCAGGGCTTTGTTGCCCGGCGGCGTCTTGCGCGTGCAGGCCACCGGCAGGGGCGCCGCCGCGGCCACCAGTTCGGTAGCGGCGCTGGCCAGGCCGCTGCTCCATTCCAGCAGCACCTGGGCGCTTTTCCAGGCCCGGTGCAGGGCGGCGGCACTGCCCTGGGCTTCCAGGATGGGGGCGTCGGCGGCCAGGGCCTCGCCGCTGGCCACCAGGGGGCGTGCCGCGCAGCCGGCCAGGGTCAGCAGGCGGACCGCCTCCTCGACGCCGCACAGGGTCATGGGCTGGCGGGCCCGGCAGTCGAGGCGGCCGGCCTGGGGGCCGATGCCCAGGGCGGCGGTGGTGAGGTCGCCGTGGGGTACGTCGTCGGCCAGCAGCCGGGTCAGGTCGGCGTCGCCGAGGACACAGTCGGTGTCGACCGCAGGCGTGGCGGAGGGGGAATGAGGATGGGAAAGAGGAGCGGCGGCAACCATGGCGGGCTTTCGTCGTTGGCGCCGCGCCGGGGGCGCGGCTAGTGGCGGGAGGTGAGCAGGTCCTTCAGCTTGCACAGGATCAGGGTCGGGTCGAAACGTGTGTCGGGCAGCACCTCGCCGGCCAGCACCCGGGCCAGGGCCGCCGCCGGGTCGGTCTCGCCGGTGAGCAGCACCTGGGCGCCGTGCTTGGCCATGTGGCGGATGAAGCCGTCGCCGGCGCTGGCGGCGATGACCACTTCCACCCCGTCCAGGGGATGGGGGCCGTTGTCGTCGAAGTGGTGGATGACCTGTTCCTTGGCCAGCTCGATGCGTTCCCCGGCGGGCAGGGGCGCACCCGGCCGGCAGTCGTAGAGCAGCCACTGGCGGGCCTGGCCGGCATGGCTGGAGACGGTGGCGAAATCCTTGGCGGCGATGGCGATTTTCATGGTGTCGGAAATCCTACAAAGGGAGGCGGATGGCTCTTCAGAGCGAATTCCGTACCGCTTCGCCTTCCTTGCAAGGGCCGGTCTGGGAGGCAGAAGGGACGGCCTTCTCGACGATGCCATGCTGAATAGTGGCGTCCCGCTTGCCGTTGCGGGCAGCGCCTGCAGAAAACCCGAGTCGCGGCCTGGCGGTCGCCTTCGCCAGCCGTGCAGCCCTCAGGCCAGCAGGGCCACGGCCTTGATCTGGGCCCACACGTTTTTCCCCGGCTGCAGTTGCAGCTGGTCCCGGGAGCGGCGGGTGATGCGGGCCAGCAGGGGCGTGCCGCCGGCTTCCAGACGTACCAGGACGTGGGCCGGGGTGTCGGCGTCGGCGATGGCGGCCACCGTGGCCGGCACCCGGTTGAGGATGGAGCTGTCGTCCCGTTCCGAGAGGGAGAGGCTGACGTCCCGGGCCCGCACCTGGAAGCGCAGGCGCTTGCCCGGGTTTTCCGGGCCGTGGGCCACCTGCACCCGGCCGCCGGGGAAATCCAGGGCCAGCAGGTGGTAGGCGGCATCGTGGCCGGCCACGAGGCCTTCCACCACCACGCCGGCGTCGTCGCTCACCGCCGTGGGCAGGTCGAGACGGGCCAGGGTTTCCGCCAGGGGGCCGCTGGCCGCCACCTGGCCGTTGTCCAGCAGCACCAGGTGGTCCGCCAGGCGCGCCACTTCATCGGGGGAATGGGTGACGTAGAGCACCGGGATGTCCAGCTCCTCCCGCAGGCGGGTGAGATAGGGCAGGATCTCGGCCTTGCGCTTGCCGTCCAGGGCGGCCAGGGGCTCGTCCATGAGCAGCAGCCGGGGCGAGGCCAGCAGGGCCCGGGCGATGGCCACCCGCTGCCGCTCGCCGCCGGAGAGCTTGTCCGGGCGGCGGGCCAGGAGGTGGCCGATGCCCAGCAGTTCCACCGCCTGGGCCAGGTCCACCCGCCGTTCGGCGGCGGCCAGGCGCTTGCGGCCGAAGTCCAGGTTGGCCTCGACGCTGAGGTGGGGAAAGAGGCTGGCCTCCTGGAAGACATAGCCCAGGGGGCGACGATGGGTGGGTAGGAAGTGGTCGCCGTCCTGCCACACCTCGCCGTTCACCTCCAGGTAGGCGCCGGGGTGGCGCTCCAGGCCGGCGATGGCTCGCAGCAGGGTGGTCTTGCCCGAGCCGGAGTGGCCGAACAGGGCGGTGACGCCCCGGCCCGGCAGGGTCAGGTCTGCCGCCAGGGAAAATTCCCCGTAGGCGATGTGAAAGCGGGCGCGAATGGCCTGATCGTCGTTGGGCATTTCAGTAGCCATGGCGGCTCCTTGCCTTGCTGCCGTAGAGGGCCAGCAGCACCAGGAAGCTGAAGACCAGCATGCCGCCGGCCAGCCAGTGGGCCTGGGTGTATTCCAGAGCCTCCACGTGGTCGTAGATCTGCACCGAGACCACCCGGGTCTTTTCCGGGATATTGCCGCCGATCATCAGCACCACGCCGAACTCGCCCACGGTGTGGGCGAAGCCCAGGATGGTGGCGGTGACGAAGCCGGGCCGGGCCAGGGGCAGCACTACCGAGAAGAAGGTGTCCCAGGGCGAGGCCCGCAGGGTGGCGGCCGCCTCCAGGGGCCGTTCCCCCAGGGACTCGAAGGCCTGCTGCAGGGGCTGCACCACGAAGGGCATGGAGTAGAGCACGGAGGCCAGCACCAGGCCGGGAAAGGTGAAGGGCAGCAGGCCCAGGCCGAGGGACTGGGTCAGCTGGCCGATGGGGCCGTTGGGGCCCAGGGTCACCAGCAGGTAGAAACCGAGCACCGTCGGCGGCAGCACCAGGGGCAGGGCCACGGCGGCCCCCACCGGGCCCTTTAGCCAGGAGCGGGTGCGGGCCAGCCACCAGGCGATGGGCGTGCCGAAGAGCAGCAGGAGGAGGGTGGTGGTACCGGCCAGCTTGAGGGTCAGCAGGACGGCGTTCCAATCATCGGGACCGAAGGGCATGGGCGGCGTGGGGCAGTCGGGTCAGGTAAGTATGGCCGAAGGGCGGTGCAGGTGGTGATTGTGGCAGCCGGCGCAAAAGGGGGCCGGGGCGGCGCCTGGCGCCCCGCCCGGCCCAAGGGGGTGACTCAGAGGTCGTAGCCGTAGGTCTTGATCACAGCCCTGGCCTTGTCGCCCTTCAGATACTTGACCAGGGCCTCGGCGGCGGGCTTGGCCTTGCCGTTGACGGTGCCCTTTTCCAGGATGGCGGCGTCCTGGCGGATGGGGCTGTACAGCTTGCCCGGCACCAGCCAGACGGAGCCGCCCTTGAGCTGGCCGTGCTCGTCCAGCACCTGGGCATAGGCGACGAAGCCGAGCAGGGCGTTGCCGGTGGCGACGAAGTTGTAGGCCTGGGCGATGTTCTCGGCCTGCACGAACTTGGGCGCCAGGGTGTCGTAGGCGCCCAGGGCCTTCATGGTCTCCACGGCGGCGGCGCCGTAGGGGGCCAGCTTGGGATTGGCCAGGGAGAGATGATCGAAGCCGCCCTTCTTCAGCACTTCGCCCTGGTTGTCCACGATGGCCGGCTTGGCGCTCCACAGCACCAGCTTGCCGATGGCGTAGGTGAAGCGGCTGCCGGGCAGGATGCCGTTTTCCTTTTCCAGTCGGGCCGGGGTCTCGTCGTCGGCGGCGAGGAAGACCTCGAAGGGGGCGCCGTTCCTGATCTGGGAATAGAACTTGCCGGTGGCGCCGAAGGACAGCACCGCCTTGTGGCCCGTGTCCTTCTCGAACTGGGCGGCAATCTTCTGCATGGGGGCGGTGAAGTTGGCGGCCACGGCCACCTGCACCTCGTCCGCCTGGGCGGCGGTGGCGGCGAAGGCGCCCAGGAGGGCGGTGGCGAGGATGGCGGCGGAACGGCGGGGCAGGGTCATGGCGGTTCTCCGAAGGTCGTGAAAGGGGATTGGGAAAAGCGGGAATCAGGCGGTGGCGGCGAGGATCACGCTGGAGGCCTTGAAGAAGGCGCAGGCCTTCTTGCCCGGCACCAGTTCCAGGGACTCGATGCTGCCGTGGGTGACCACGGCGGTGAGGGTCTTGCCGCCGGGCAGGGTCAGGGTGACCTCGGCATTCACCGGGCCGTCGTGGATGTGGCTGATCTCGCCCCACAGCTGGTTGCGGGCGGTGATGCGGCCGGCGCCCTCGGTCAGCAGCATCAGGGAGGAGGCCTTGACCAGGGCGCAGATCTCCTTGCCCAGGGCCAGTTCCAGGTTCTCCGAGGATTCCCTGGTGATGATGGCCACCAGCTCGGTGGATTCATCCAGGGCGATGCGCACCTCGAAATCCACGCCGCCGTCGCGCAGGCCGACGATCTTGCCGACGAACTGGTTGCGGGCACTGGTGCGCACCGAGAGGCGGCGCAGCAGGGACTGGAACTGGCGCACGTCGCCCTCGCTGATTTCTGCCATATGGCCGGCGAGGCGGTCCAGGGCGCCCTGGTATTCCTGCTCCACGGCCCGGTAGAGGGCGATGATCTTGCGTCCGTAGTCTGTCAGCAGGGTGCCGCCGCCGTGGCGGCCGCCGGTGCTGCGCACCACCAGGGCCTCGTCGGCCAGGTTGTTCATGGCATCCACCGCATCCCAGGCCGCCTTGTAGGAGAGGGGCACGGCCTTGGCCGCCTGGGAAATGGAGCCGTGGGTGTCGATGGCCTCCAGCAGGCGGATGCGGGTGTCGCCGAGAAAGGGGCCGAACTCGGTTTCCAGGGCCAGCTTGCCCACCAGCTTCTGTTGATTTTGGGACATCACAGCCTCTTCCTTGTCACGAAATATACAAAACTACATAGCCATTCTGGTGCGCGGGCGATCATTGATGCACCACCGCGGGGATTTGCAGCGCTATGGTTGAATTTATGCAACGGAACGACCTAGACTGCGCTTCATCACGCAAGAACCATGCGCGATATTATGTAGTAAATAGCGCAATTGAAAATAACCCGGATCAAAAAGGAGTTCAGCATGAAGACCAGCGCCCGTAACGTCTTTTCCGGCAAGGTGAGCGCCCTCACGGCCGGCGCCATCAATACCGAGGTCGAAATCACCACCGACGGCGGTGACCGGCTGGTCGCCATCGTCACCCAGGCCAGCGTCAGGGAACTGGGCCTGGCCCTGGGCAAGGAAGCCTTCGCCCTGGTCAAGGCGCCCTGGGTCATCCTCATGGCCGACGACGGCGAGGTGAGGTTCTCCGCCCGCAACCAGCTCAAGGGCACGGTGCAGAAAATTTCCCGGGGCGCCATCAACACCGATGTGGTGCTGGCCCTGGCCGGCGGCACCCAGGTGCACGCCGTGGTCACCAACGAGGCGGTGACCGAACTGGGCCTCAGGGAAGGCAGCCCGGCCACCGCCCTGATCAAGGCCAGTCACGTGGTGCTGGGCGTGCCGGCCTGAGTTTTTCGGCCAGCAGAAAAGGAAAAAGCCGCCCGTGGGCGGCTTTTCTATTTTGCGGCATCGACTCCTGCGGCGAGGAGTGCTGGCCGCTTCCCCTTTGGGGGAAATTTGCTCCGGGTGCGCCGGATCAGGCGCGGCAGGTTGCCGGTTTGGGTTGGGGCTTCTTGCCCTTGGATTCCTTCTTCTTGTCCTTGCTGCCCATATGTTTGCTCCTTGAATGAGGGTGCCGGCGCGATGCCGGCACTGTCTGGATCATAGTACGGATGGCGGATGCCGGGAGGCCGGAATTCCTTCTGCATGCCGGTGATTGGGCGGGGGAGGGCGGCGATCGGTTAAAATCCCGTCCCTGTTAACTGGAGAACCCCATGTCCAACCTGCCCGCCTGCCCCCAATGCACCCTGGAAAACACCTACCCGGACGGCGACAACTACGTCTGCGCCGATTGCGGTTTTGAATGGCCCCAGGCCGGTGCGGCGGCGGAAGAGGAAGCCGACGCCGTGATCAAGGACGCCAACGGCACCGTGCTCAACGACGGCGACGCCGTGGTGCTGATCAAGGACCTAAAGGTCAAGGGTTCCTCCATCGTCCTCAAGCAGGGCTCCAAGGTGAAGAGCATCCGTCTGGTGAGTGGCGGCGACCACGAGGTGGACTGCAAGCTGGACCAGGGCAATTTCATGCTCAAGGCCTGCTTCCTGAAGAAGGTCTGAGTCGTATAGGCACCGGCAGCGCCGGTCCCGCCGCAGCAAGGCCCGCCTCTCCGGCGGGCCTTTGTTTTTGCGGCTTTACATTCTTTTACCGAGGCCGTCAGCTACTTAACGGGGAGCGCCCCTAAATTCGCCGCATCGCCATACTTACGGCGCCCGCCGTCAGGGTCCGCCGCCGCTGCCATGACTTTGCCCCCCATTTCCGCCAGCGCAGCCGCCCGGGCGGAACGCCGCTACCACCAGGGTATCGCCTGCCTGGAAGCGGGGCAGGGGGAGGAGGCGGAGGCCCATCTGCGTCAGGCCCTGGCTTTGGCGCCCCAGCTGACCCGGGCCCGGGCCAACCTGGGCTATGTGCTGGAGGAACGGGGCGCCTGGGCGGAGGCCGAGGCCGCCTACCGCCGCGCCCTGGCGGAAGATCCCGGCCTGGGGCCGGTGTGGCTCAACCTGGGCGGCCTGCTGCTGTCCCGGGGGCGGGCCGAGGAGGCCCTGCCTGTGTGCCTGCAGACCCTCTCCCTGCTGCCCGGGGCGGCGGCGGCCTGGGTCAATCTGGGGGCAGCCTGCATCTGCCTGGAGGATTTCGCCCAGGGCGAGCGCTGCCTGCTGAAGGCCCTCAGCCTGGAGCCGGACCGGCCGTCGGCCCACATCAACCTGGCCTACCTGCTGCTGCGCCAGGGGCGCTACGAGGCGGGCTGGGAGTGCTTCGAGGCCCGGCCCTGGTACCGGGAACTGGCGGCCCATGCCCATTGCCCGCGCTGGCACGGCGAGGCGCCGGCGGGGCGCCACCTGCTGGTGCTGTGCGAGGCCGGCCATGGGGACATGATCCAGTTCTGCCGCTACCTGCCCCTGCTCCGGGCCCGGGGCGCCCGTCTCAGCCTGGTCTGCCAGCCGGCCCTGGTACGCCTCTTCGCCGCCCTGCCGGGGGTGGAGCGGGTCATTCCCCTGGCCGACCTGCCTGCCGCCCGGGGCGACTGGGATGCCTGGGTGCCCCTGATGAGCCTGCCCCGCCATTTCGCCACCCGGGTGGACAGCATTCCCGCCGCCCTGCCCTATCTGCAGGTCGGAGCCCCTGAACGCCAGGCCTGGCGGCTGCGCCTGCCGGCGGCAGGCCTGCGGGTGGGTCTGGCGTGGCGCGGCAATCCCCGCTTCGAGAACGACGGCGAGCGCTCCCTGCCCGGGCTGTGGACCCTGGCGCCCCTGGCGGCGGTGCCCGGCATCGCCCTGGTCAGCCTGCAGAAGGGCGAGGCGGAGGAAGAGGCCCTGTGGACCCCGGCCGGCATGCGCATCGCCGCCTTGGGCTCGGAGCTGACGGACTTCGCCGACACGGCGGCCCTCATCGCCAACCTGGATCTGGTGATTGCGGTGGATACGGCGGTGGCCCATCTGGCGGCGGCCCTGGGCGTGGCCTGCTGGCTGCTGCTGCCCCGCTACAAGACCGATTGGCGCTGGCTCGAAGGGCGCCAGGATTCGCCCTGGTATCCGGGGGTGATGCGCCTGTTCCGCCAGGAGCGGCGGGGCGACTGGGACGAGGTGGTGTCCCGGGTGGCCGGGGAACTGGCGGCCTGGGCTGACGGTGCAACTCCTGACAGCGGGACCCCTGCCCTAGAGGTGGGCGCTCACGGAGAGGGTGCCTAGGGCCGGCCCGTCCTCGTTGCCGAAGCACTCCGCCAGATGGGCGCAGACGCCGCAGGAGGGAGCGCGGCAGGCGCGGATCTCGGCCTGCTCGCACAGTTGCAGGTAGAAGAACTTTTTCCAGCGCATATTGCCCGTGTTGCGCGCGAAGAGCCGGGGAAAGTGTTCCCGCAGCAGGTCCGACAGGGCCTGCCGGTGGGGCAGGCCCAGGTCCTGCCACAGGTGGTTGTCGCCGAGGCAGCCCTTGGCCACGGCGGCGGCCAGGGGCCGGCTCTCCGGTCCGCTGCCATGGTCGAGCAGGAGGGCCAGCAGGTCCTCGTACTCGTCGTCCCGGGCCCGGGGCAGGCGGGTGAGACGGCCCAGGTCCATCAGGGCCAGGTAGTGGGCGGCGTCCATGGCGGCGGCTCGGGGCGGAACGGGATTCAGGCCTTGGCCGGGGCGTGGCTGATGCACTTCTTGGAACAGTTGCGGGCACAGGCCTCGCAGCCGACGCAGTTCTCCGGGTGGGCCACGGTCATGACCTTTTTCTCGTACTCGTCGTCGTCGCCGTCGTCGATGGCGATCAGTTCGCCCTCGTCGTCCATGGCCATGAGGGAAAGCACGTCCCGGCCGCAGGTCTTGAAGCAGCGGCCGCAGCCGATGCACTTTTCGTCGTCGATGCTTTGCACGAAGTTGGGAATCCACTCCACACCGGAGGGCAGGGTGACGCTGAAGACAGACATGATGGCTCCTTGTAGAAAAATTCAGCGGGGCAGGGTGGCGGCCAGGGCGTAGTGGCGCCGCTCCGGGCGGCAGGCGCCGGCGGCGCCGTGCTCCCGGGTGCACACCAGCCAGTTGCCGGCGAGGCGCCAGGCGAACACCGACTGGCCGTAGCAGCGGGCTTCCTGGAAGGCGCCTTCCTCGTCGTCCACGATGGGGGCGGGCACTTCATAGACGTGGTGGTAGAAGCAGTTCTCGCCCCAGCGGTCGAAGCCCATGACCCGCACGCCGCCGGCCTGAAGGTCCGCCTCCCGCTCGAAGCGGATGGGCACCGCGGTGCGCCGCCGGTAGTCCGCCGGCAGGTAGCGTTGCCATTCGCGGCGCCAGGAGGTCTCGTCCCGGGTCAGGTCGGGCAGGCGTTCCACGATTCCTCCTAGCCCAGCTCGGCCAGGCGCTGCCGCGCCGCGGTGAGGGCGGCGTAGGCGTCGTGGGTCTTCTGGGCCGTTTCCATGATGTTTTCCCAGTTCACCGGCAGCTCCTCCGAGAGGTCGTGCAGGTTCATCTTCCAGGTCATGGCCTGGGCCGAGAGCTTCTTGATCTGGGCCTTCAGTTCTTCGGGGTTGTCGCTCATGGGGGATTCCTTAAATCGTGGCCACAGAAGGCACAGAGATCACAGAGGGGAAAACATCGCAGCGGAAACGCCGGGGGGTTTGACGATCCATATTGCCGCCGCTACTGCCCGGAATTCCTCTGTGCTCTCTGTGTCCTCTGTGGCTAAAGCCTTTCAACCGTAATTCGCCACCTCGCCAAAGCGGGCGATCATGGCCACCGCTTCGTTGACGATCTTGTCGCCCTGTTCGGCCAGGGCTTCCAGGGAGTCGAAGCCGAAGCGGTGCACGTCCCGGTGGTACTTGTTGAACACCACCAGGCGGCCGGCGATGAGCACCACGCGGCCGAAGCCCTCGTGGCTCATCTTGATCATGGGGGCGCACATCACCTTGCTCTGGCGCTCGATGGCCAGGCCGATGGCGTTGTAGTACAGCTCCAGGCGCCACAACACTTCCGGGTCCGGGTCGTCGATGATGGGGATGGCCTTGCGGGCCTCCTTGTCCAGCACGTAGGGACCCACCACTTCCACATCGCTCTTGCCGTCCCAGTGGCCGTAGCTGTCCTGGGAACGCAGCTGCTTGACCAGCTCGGAGAGGAAGGGGGAGTCGGCAATGGCAAAAGTTGTGCAGACAGCTGAATCAGACATGGGATTTTTCCTCTTCCAGGGCGTCGTCGAAATTGCGTTCCTGATTCTTCATCAGGGCCTTGCGCAGCCAGGGCGGCGGGGTGCCCTTGAGCACGGCCTGCAGCTTGCCGATGATGGCGGTGATGGGTTCCGGATTGGGCACCTTCACCGGGTGGATCTTCATGTTCACCACCCGGGCTGCCGCCGAGCCGCCAATGGCGGCCACGTACACGATGGCGCAGTCCTGGATGGCTTCCAGCTTGGCTCCCAGCTTGTCCTCGGTGCCGTCCTCCTTCAGGTCTCCCTCGAAGCGGACCACGGTGGCCAGGGTCGAGCTGTCGGCGGTGATGTCGTAGATGGCGATGTTGCGGGCCCAGCCGAAGTGGGCGTCCACCTGTTGCAGGTCCTCGGTGGCGAATGCGACTTTCAGCGGTTTGCTCATGGCGGCACCTTCCTTGGTTGATTCAGTGACAAGCGACAGCCGCCGCACCGTGCGCGCAGCCGGTGCCGCAGCTGGCGGCGGGTTCGGCGGTCGGCCGGAAATCGTCGGGGACGGCTTCGTGCAGGTTTTCAATGAAGACATTGCCCACCTCGAAAATCAGGTTCCGGGTGCCCCGGTAGCCCACGCTCACCTTGTGGGCCGCGCCGAGGCGGTCGAAGGTGGGCAGGCCGGAGCGCCAGAAGGGGATGCCCAGCCGCGCCGCCGCCTGGCGGCCGTGGGCATGGGTGATGAGCAGGTCGGCGCCGACGGCGCCCTGCTCGAAGTCTTCCAGGTCGCCGATCAGAACTTCGTCCGCCGGCACCCGGTTGAGGAGCGGGGATTCGGTGCTGGTGACGGCTACCTGGATTTCCGCCCCCATCTCCGTGAGGAAGGTGGTGAGGGCGTACAGCAGGTCCGGCTCGGCGGCCACCGCCACCTTCTTTTTGCCGAAGTGGAAGTGGCCGTCCAGCATGGCGTCCAGCAGCTGGCTGCGCTGGCGCTTGAAGCGGGGAGGCACCTCGGTGTTGGCGATGCGGGAGAGCAGGGCCAGGAAGTCGTCGCAGGGCTTCAGACCGGTGAGCCGGTCGAAGACGGTGTAGGGCACGCCGGCGATGTCCTTCAGCTTTGCCGCCGCCGCCCGGCCCTGTTCGCCGATGACCAGGGTGTAGGCCGACTCGCCCATGCTGCGCAGTTCGTCGAGCCGGGTGCCGCCCAGGGTGGTGGGCAGGAAGGTCTCGGGAATGTGGCCGTCCATGGAGCCGGAGAGGTCGGGCAGCACCACCGGGGTGAGGCCGAAGGCTTCGACCATCTCCTTCACCTCCTCGATGTCGCCGGGGGTGAGGTGGCAGCCGGGCAGGATGTTCACCTGCCAGGGCCGGCGCACATTCGACGGTTTGGCGATGGTCTCCACCATGCGCAGCACCGCCTTGCCCCAGCCGTCCTGGAAGGCGCCGGCGAAGTCCGGGGTGGAGACGAACACCACCTCCATGTCCGCCAGTTCCGGGTGCTTCTGCCGGATCAGCTGGAGGAAACCGTCCACGTCGTCGCCCTTGGCTTCGGTGATGCCGGTGGAGATGAGGCCCACCAGGGCCGGGGCAGCCCGCTTGTGGATATTCACCAGGGCCTGCTCCACGTTCTCCAGGCCGCCGAGGATGGTGGTGACCTCGTTCATGGCCGTGGTCTGCAGGGGAATGGTCTCGCGGAAGTGCTTGACGAAGAGCACCAGGCCGAAGGCGGTGCAGCCCTGGGAGCCGTGCAGCAGGGGCAGGGCCTGGTCCATGCCGAGGAAGGCCAGGGCGGCGCCGATGGGCTGGCTCATTTTCAGCGGATTGACGGCGCAGGCCTTCCTGCTGTGCTTGACCTCAGCCATGGCACACCTCGCCTGCGCACTCTTCCTGATTACAGGACTGCCATTCTTCGAGGTCCTGTTCCCAGTCGGGCCGCTCCCAGGGGGCCGGCTGGCGTACCTGCTGCCACACCGGGTTGTAGAGGGCCTTGTCGATCTCATCCACCAGATTGACGATACCGTCGTAGCCGGCCAGGGCGTGGTGCCGCTCCTGGTTGATCTCCACCCAGGGGGTCTTGGCCTTCAGCGCCACGAACTGGGAGCGGCCGCCGGAGAGCATCACGTCGGCCTGGGAGTCCCTGAGCATCCGGTACATCTCCCGGGGCGGCAGCTCGTCGAACATGTGGGCGTCGGTGCCCATGATTTCCTTCACCTTCTCCCGGTCGTTGGCGGTGGTCTTGCGCATGGAGGTGCCGACGATTTCCATGCCCACTTCCTGCAGGGCCGCGACCACGGACCAGGACTTCACCCCGCCGGTGAACAGCAGCACCCGCTTGCCCTTCAGGCGCGCCTTGTAGGGCTCCAGTCGGGCCCAGGCCTTGGCCTCCTCCCGGGCGATGAGGGCCTCGGCCCGTTCCGGCAGATCCGCCGGGCCGCCCTGGCGCACCAGCAGGGCGCTGATCTTGCGCAGGGCGTCGGACATGTCGGAGACGCCGTAGAAGCTGCCCTCGAAGAAGGGGATGCCGTAGCGTTCTTCCATCTTGCGCGCCACGTTGATCAGGGCCTGGGAGCACAGCATGATGGCGGCCCGCGCCTTGTGGGCCGTGGCGATGTCGTTGTAACGGCCGTCGCCGGAGATGGTGGCGAGGATGCGGATGCCCAGCTCGTCGAAGAGGGGCTTCACCTGCCACAACTCCCCCACCACGTTGTATTCGCCGATCAGGTTGATGTCGCAGGGGGTGGTGTACTCGGGCTCCCGGGTGCCGATGACGTAGTCCAGCAGGGCCTCGCCGCCCAGCTTGTTGCCCAGGTTTTTGCTGCCGACGAAGCCGGGGGCGTTCACCGGGATCACCGGCTTGCCGAACTTGGCGGCGGCGGCCTTGCACACCGCCTCGATGTCGTCGCCGATCATGGCCGGCAGGCAGGTCTGGTACACGAAGACCGCCGGCGGGTCGTACTTGTCGATGATTTCCTTGATGGCCCGATAGAGCTTCTTCTCGCCGCCGTACACCACGTCCATCTCGTTCATGTCGGTGGTGAAGCCGGTGCGGTAGATATGGGAGCCGGAGGAGAGGGTATGGCGCGAATCCCAGGAATTGCCTTCGCAGGCGATGGGGCCGTGTACCAGATGGGCCACGTCCACGATGGGCTGCAGGGCGATCTTGGCCCCGTCGAAGGCACAGCCGCCGGCAGCGGCGCCCGGAGTGAGCTGCTTCTTGCAGCCCGCCTTGCGTTCCTTCTCGCCCTTGGCCTGGTTGGTGGCGCAACCCGGCTCTTCCAGGACACTGGCCACCTTCTGTTGCAACGCGCTCATGTCGGCTCTCCTACAATTTTTCTTTTGTGAGCCTTAAGTAGCAGGTTTGGTGCCAGTGCCCGGCACTGCCCCAAAGTGCTTGTTTTTGCTGCCTCGTCAGGGCCGTGGCGGCGCCATGGGGCACCGTCCTGTCGGTTTCGCGACAGCCCCGGGGGGCCTCTTGTTGCACTTGGCACCAGACCGGCCGGACCGGGGGCCAGCCTTTATGCCGGCCCCTGCTCGCGGTATATTTGCCCGCCTATGACTGACATTCGCCCTGCCATCGTCCTGCTTTCCGGCGGCCTGGACTCCGCCACCTGCCTGGCCATCGCCAAGAGCGAAGGCTTTGCCCCCTATTGCCTGTCCTTCGACTACGGCCAGCGCCACAAGGCCGAGCTGCAGGCCGCCGCCCGGGTGGCGGCCGCCCTCGGCGCCAAGGAGCACCGCGTGGTGCGCCTGGACATCGGCCAGTTCGGCGGCTCCGCCCTCACCGACAGTTCCATTGCCGTGCCCGTCGAGGGCGTCCAGGCCGGCGGCATCCCCGTCACCTATGTGCCGGCCCGCAACACCGTCATGCTCTCCTTCGCCCTGGCCTGGGCCGAGGTGCTGGGGGCCAAGGACATATTCGTCGGTGTGAATGCCGTGGATTATTCCGGCTACCCGGACTGCCGCCCCGAATTCATCGCCGCCTTCGAACGCATGGCCAATCTGGCCACCAAGGCCGGGGTGGAAGGGGCCGAGCTGCATGTGCATGCGCCCCTGATCGACCTCACCAAGGCCCAGATCATCCAGCGCGGCACCGCCCTCGGTGTCGATTACGGCATCACCGTCTCCTGCTACCAGGCCGACGACGAGGGCCGGGCCTGCGGCGTCTGCGATTCCTGCCGCCTGCGGGCCGAAGGCTTCCGCGCCGCCGGCCTGGCCGATCCCACGCCCTACCGTAGCGCCTGATGGACAGCCTGCCCGATCTGTCGCCCCTGCTGTGGCTGGCCGCCGGCCTCGGCGGCCTCTTCGGCGCCGTCGCTCAGCGCACCTGCTTCTGCACCATGGGCGCGGTGTCCGACATCGTGAACATGGGGGACTGGAACCGCATGGGCATGTGGCTGCTGGCCATGGGCACGGCGGTGCTGGGTACTGCCGGCCTGCAGCTGGCGGGCCTCATCGACGTGGCCAATTCCATCTACACCGCCCCCCGCCTGCTGTGGGCGTCCCACCTGGTGGGCGGCCTGCTGTTCGGCATCGGCATGGTGCTGGCCTCGGGCTGCGGCGCCAAGACCCTGGTGCGCCTGGGGGGCGGCAATCTCAAGTCCCTGGTGGTGTTCCTGGTCATGGGCCTCACCGCCCTGGCCACCCTCAAGGGCCTGCCGGCCCTGCTGCGGGTCGGCCTGCTGGATGTCCTGGCCGTGGATCTGTCCGCCCCGGGCCAGGACCTGCCCCGGCTGCTGCAGCCTCTCCTGGGGCTGCCGCCGGCCACGGCGTCGGCCCTGGTGGCCGGCAGCGTCGGCGGCCTGCTGCTGGCGGCGCCCCTGCTGCGCGCCGACTTCCGCCAGGCCGAGTACATCCTCGGCGGTCTGGCCATCGGCGCCGCCGTGGTGGGCGGCTGGTTCCTCAGCGGCCATCTGGCCTTCGTCGCCGAACATCCCGACACCCTGCAGCCGGCTTTCCTTGGCACCAACAGCGGCCGCATGGAGTCCCTCACCTTCGTCGCCCCGCCGGCCTACGCCCTGGAACTGTTCGCCACCTGGAGCGACGCCAGCCGCAAGCTGACCCTGGGCATCGCCACGGTGCTCGGCGTCGTCGCCGGTTCCGCCCTGGTGGCCCTGTCCCGCCGCAGCTTCCGCTGGGAAGGCTTCCGCGATGCGGAAGACACGGCCAGCCACCTCATCGGTGCTGTCCTCATGGGCTTCGGTGGCGTCACCGCCCTCGGCTGCACCGTGGGCCAGGGCCTCTCCGGCATCTCCACCCTGGCCCTGGGCAGCCTCATCACCACCCTGTCCATCATTGCCGGCGCCTGGCTGGCCCTGCGCCTGCAGTACCGGCGCATGCTCAACGAATAGCCCGCCCGCCCGCATCAATCCCGGGTTTGACAGGCCCCGGGGGGCCCCCTATAATTCGCGCTCCGTTTTTGCGGGTCGGTAGCTCAGTCGGTAGAGCAGCGGACTTTTAATCCGTTGGTCGCGAGTTCGAATCTCGCCCGACCCACCAGCCTCTGGAAAAAAGAGGTGTACAAACGGAAGTAGGGCGGCTATAATGCGCCCCTCATTCGGGTTGTTAGCTCAGTTGGTAGAGCAGCGGACTCTTAATCCGTAGGTCGAGTGTTCGAGCCACTCACAACCCACCAGATTCAGGTAAAACGGCCTCCGCTAGGGGGCCGTTTTATTTTGCAGGGCTGCCGTTTTCTCGCTGGCGGCTCGAATGTGTGGCCCATGTAGCTCAGTGGCAGAGCACTCCCTTGGTAAGGGAGAGGTCGGCAGTTCAATCCTGCCCATGGGCACCATCCTTTCCGGTGGCGCCAAGCCGTCCGCAGCGCGCCCCGTCCGGGGCTATTTTTTTGTCTTGAGCCGGTGCAGGTTTTCTCTCCAGGGGAAGTCATGAAGATGATTGCGCGGAGTTGCTCTGTCCTGTTGTGCCTGTTCGCCTTCCTGGCGGCGCCGGCCTTTGCCAATGAAGGCGGCGGCGGGGCGGCGGCGGAGCCCCTGCGTTTCGTCGTCAATCTGGCCGGCAGCGGCCGCATCCTGCAGGTGGACATGGTGTTCGAGGTGGCCCACGCCGAGGTGGATGGGACTCTCAAGGCCATCCGTCCCAAGGTGCAGCACAAGCTCATCATCCTGCTCTCCTCCGAGCAGCCGGAACAGCTGCTGACCCTGGAGGGCAAGAAGGCCCTGGCGGAAAGCATCCGCGACGTCCTCAACAAACTCCTCGACGAGACGCCCAAGAGCGGCGTCAAGGAAGTGCTGTTCACCAACTTCATCATCCAGTAGGCGAGTCCGCCTTCCTGATCGCCAGGGCCGCTACAGGCGGTGCCGGGCGGCAAGAAAAAAGCCCCGGGGCCTTGCGGCCGGCGGGGCTTTTCTTTTTGGCCGGGGCTGGCCCGGCCGTTGCGACTCAGCGCTGCTTCTTGGCATCCACCACGGCCAGGGCCGTCATGTTCACCAGGCGGCGCACGGTGGCGGTGGCGGTCAGCACGTGCACCGGCTTGGCCACACCCATGAGGATGGGGCCGATGGTGACGCCTTCGCCGCCGGTCATCTTCAGCAGGTTGTAGGAGATGTTGGCGGCGTCCAGGTTGGGCATCACCAGCACGTTGGCCTCGCCCTTGAGGGGGGATTCCGGATCGGACTGCAGGCGGATTTCCTCGGACAGGGCGGAGTCGCCGTGCATTTCGCCGTCGATCTCTAGGTCCGGGGCCTTGGCCCGGGCGATGTCGGCGGCTTCGGACATCTTGCGGGCGGAGGCGGACTGGGAGGAGCCGAAGTTGGAGTGGGAGAGCAGGGCCACCTTGGGGGTGATGCCGAAGCTGCGCACGGTCTCGGCGGCCATCACGGCGATGTCGGCCAGCTGCTGGGCGTCCGGGTTCTCATTGACGTGGGTGTCGCAGAGGAACAGGGCCCGGTTGGGCAGCAGCAGGTGGTTCATGGCGGCCAGGGTGTTGTGGCCGGCGGCCTTGCCGATCACCTCTTCCACCTGGCGCAGGTGGTGGGCGAAGCGGCCGCTCATGCCGCAGATCAGGGCGTCGGCGTAGCCGAGCTTGACCAGCATGGCGCCGATGATGGTGTTGTCGGAGCGCAGGCGCATCTTGGCGATGTCGATGGTGACGCCGCGACGCTTCATCAGCTGGTGGTAGGCGCTCCAGCATTCCTTGTAGCGCTCGTCGTAGTTGGGGTTCACCACTTCGAAGTGCTCGCCGGCCTTGAGCTTGGAGCCGATCTTCTGCAGCCGGGCTTCGATCACTTCCGGGCGGCCCACCAGGATGGGCTTGGCCAGGCGCTCTTCCAGGATCACCTGGATGGCGCGCAGGACGCGCTCGTCCTCGCCTTCGGCGTAGATGACGCGGCTGGCTTCGCCCTGCTTGGCGGCAGAGAAGACGGCGCGCATGCCGACGCCGGTGTGGGTGTTGAATTCCTTCAGCTTGTCCCGGTAGGCGTCCATGTCCACGATGGGACGGGTGGCGACGCCGGATTCCATGGCGGCCCGGGCCACGGCCGGGGCGATGATGGAGATGAGGCGGGGATCGAAGGGCTTGGGAATCAGGTACTCGGGGCCGAAGGTCAGCTGCTGGCCCTGGTAGGCCATGGCCACTTCGTCGCTGAC
The DNA here is from genome assembly GCF_058809525.1 of Azospira sp. MPR-LB4. Classification (NCBI taxonomy): domain Bacteria; kingdom Pseudomonadati; phylum Pseudomonadota; class Betaproteobacteria; order Rhodocyclales; family Rhodocyclaceae; genus Azospira; species Azospira sp. MPR-LB4. The sequence goes on along the minus strand of NZ_CM179521.1, from coordinate 2,045,360 downwards.
TTCTTCCTGGGCCAGGGCGGCGATGGCCTTGACGCAGGCCAGCTTCATTTCCTCGGTGATGCGCTTGGCGCCCACATCCAGGGCGCCGCGGAAGATGAAGGGGAAGCAGAGGACGTTATTGACCTGGTTGGCGTAGTCGGAGCGGCCGGTGGCGATGATGGCGTCGGGACGGACTTCCTTGGCCAGTTCCGGCATGATTTCCGGGGTTGGGTTGGCCAGGGCGAAGATCAGCGGGTCCTTGGCCATCTGCTTGACCATCTCGGCCTTCAGCACGCCGGCGGCGGAGAGGCCGAGGAAGATGTCGGCACCGACGATGGCGTCGGCCAGGGTGCGGGCGCTGGTTTCCTGGGCGTAGCGGGCCTTGGTGGCTTCCATCTTGGCATCGCGGCCGATGTAGATGACACCCTTGGAGTCGCAGACGGTGACGTTTTCGCGCTTGATGCCCAGCTCGCACCACAGGTTGAGGCAGGAGATGGCGGCGGCGCCGGCGCCGGAGCAGACCACCTTGACGCTGGCGATGTCCTTGCCGATGACCTTCAGGCCATTGAGCATGGCGGCGGCGGAAATGATGGCGGTGCCGTGCTGGTCGTCGTGGAAGACGGGGATGGACATGCGTTCCTTCAGCTTCTCTTCAATGTAGAAGCATTCGGGGGCCTTGATGTCCTCCAGGTTCACGCCACCCAGGGTGGGTTCCAGGGCGGCGATCATGTCGATCAGCTTGTCCGGGTCGTTTTCGGAGATTTCGATGTCGAAAACGTCGATGCCGGCGAATTTCTTGAACAGGCAGCCCTTGCCTTCCATCACCGGCTTGGCGGCGAGGGGGCCGATGTTGCCCAGGCCCAGCACGGCGGTGCCGTTGGTGACCACGCCCACCAGGTTGCCGCGGGAAGTCATTTCATCCACGGCGTTGGGGTTGGCGACGATTTCCTCACAGGCGTAAGCCACGCCGGGGGAGTAGGCCAGGGCCAGGTCCCGCTGGTTGGTCAGACCCTTGGTGGGGCGAACGGCGATCTTGCCGGGGGTCGGCAGGCGGTGATATTCGAGCGCTGCTTCGCGCAGATCCTTTTCCATGACTTAACTCCTGGGGAGCCGCGCGGGCTCCCGGGCTTGCTGTGAAAAATAAAAGAGCGGAAGTATGCGGGTTTTTCCCAATGGACGCAAAGAGCGGTTATCCACAACTGCTTGTTGCGGCACAGCATTTTGGCCTCGGGAAGCGGGCGGAAAAAGCGCGAAAAATCGCTGCCGGGAATGTCGCCGCTGATGGGGTGGCGGCCGCTGCCGGCCGCCGCCCCGTCAGCGCTACCAGGGCTGGCCGGGCAGGGCGGCGCGCCACTTGTCCCAGTCGATGGCGGCGGCGGTGGCGTCGGCCAGGCGGTTGAGGTCCGCCTCGCGCCGGGCCACCGGGTCCACCGTCTGCGCCGGGGCGAAGCCCAGGTCGGCGCCGGCCCAGGCCAGCAGGGCGGCGAGGGCCTCGGGCTGGTCGAAGAGGCCGTGGCAGTAGGTGGCGAGGATCTGCCCGTCCGCCGACAGGGCGCCGTCGGGGCGGCCGTCGGCGAAGATGGCGGCGGGCCGCTCCAGGGCCGGGCCGTGGCTGACGCCCATATGGATTTCGTAGCCGGCCAGGGCCGCGTCCCCGGGCAGGCACAGCCGGCCGCTCACGTTGCGCAGCTGCTTTTCCGCCGCCAGGGAGGTTTCCAGGTCCAGCAGGCCGAGGCCGTCGGCGGAGCCGGGGGCGCCTTCCAGGCCGAGGGGGTCGTGCAGGCGGCGGCCCAGCATCTGCAGGCCGCCGCAGATGCCGATGACCTTGCCGCCGTAGCGCAGGTGGCGGCGCAGGGCAGTGTCCCAGCCATGCTGGCGCAGCCAGGCCAGGTCGGCCTGGACGCTCTTGGAGCCGGGCAGGACGATCAGGTCCACGTCCTGGGGCGGCGCCTCGTTGGGGCCGATGAAGCGGAAATCCACTTCCGGATGCAGGCGCAGGGGGTCCAGGTCGTTGTGGTTGGAGGTGCGCGGATAGACAGGCGCCACGGCCCTGAGACGGCGGCCCTGGCTGGGGCCCGCATCCAGGCTGGTGCGCGCCACGGCATCCTCCGCGTCCAGGTACAGGCCGTGCAGGTAGGGCAGGACCCCCAGAACGGGTTTGCCGGTGCGGGCCTCCAGCCAGTCCAGTCCCGGTTGCAGCAGGCTGATGTCGCCGCGGAAGCGGTTGATGAGAAAGCCCACGGTGCGCTGCTGTTCGCTCTCCGAGAGCAGCGCCAGGGTGCCCACCAGATGGGCGAAGACGCCGCCCCGGTCGATGTCGGCCACCAGCACCACCGGGCAATCCACCGCCTCGGCGAAGCCCATGTTGGCGATGTCCCGGTCCCGCAGGTTGATCTCCGCCGGGCTGCCGGCCCCTTCCACCAGCACCGCCTCGTATTGCTCACAGAGGCGGCCGTAGGATTGCAGCACCGCCGCCATGGCCCGGGGCTTGTACTCGTGGTAGTCCCGGGCGTTGAGGTCGGCCACCGCCTGGCCGTGGATGATGACCTGGGCGCCGGTGTCGGTATTGGGTTTCAGGAGCACCGGATTGAAGTCGGTATGGGGCTCCAGGCCGGCCGCCAGGGCCTGCAGGGCCTGGGCCCGGCCGATCTCGCCGCCGTCCACGGTGACGGCGGAATTCAAGGCCATGTTCTGGGACTTGAAGGGCGCCACGCGTACGCCGCGCCGGTGCAGCAGACGGCACAGGGCCGCCACCACGGTGCTTTTTCCCGCGTCCGAGGTGCAACCCTGGACCATGAGGGTGGGCTTATTCATTTAAAATCCGCTCTTTCGTGCCAGGACGATGCAACAGCGCCGGCACTGTTGCCCGGTCGGCCGGCCGCTCTGTGCGGCGCCTGCCCGGGGGGTCTGATAGAAACCACGGATTATCCCATGCCCAGCTGGCTTGCCCTGCCCTTAGCCGCCCTTCTCGGCGTCGGTCTCGACCGGCTGCTGGGGGAGCCGCGTCGCGGCCATCCCCTGGTGGCCTTCGGCGCCCTGGCCAACCTGCTGGAAAAAGCCCTGCGGCCGCCGCCCGCCGTTGCCTCCCGCTCCGCCCTGCGCATCTTCGGCCTGCTCGCCTGGAGCTTCGCCGTGCTGCCGCCGGTGCTGCTCGCCGCCTGGGCCAGCGCCACGCCCTGGCTGGGCATCCTGGCCGACGCCGGCCTGCTCTACTTCGCCCTCGGCGCCCGCAGCCTGAAGGAACACGCCGACGCCGTGGCCGTGCCCCTGGCCGGCGGCGACCTGGCCACGGCGCGCCAGAAGGTGGGCTACATGGTCAGCCGCGATACCACCGCCCTGGACGAATCCGGGGTGGCCAAGGCCTGCGTCGAATCGGTATTGGAGAACGGCAACGACGCCGTCTTCGGCACCCTCTTCTGGTTCGCCCTGCTTGGCGGTCCCGGCGCTTTGTTGTTCCGCCTGGCCAACACCCTGGATGCCATGTGGGGCTACAAGAACGAGCGCTTCCTGCACTTCGGCTGGGCCGCCGCCCGCCTCGACGACCTGCTCAACTGGCCCGCCGCCCGCCTCACCGCCCTGACCTACGCCTGGCTCGGCAACACCCGCCGGGCCCTGGCCTGCTGGAAAGCCCAGGCCCCCACTTGGGAGAGCCCCAACGCCGGCCCGGTGATGGCCGCCGGCGCCGGTTCCCTCGGCGTCCTCCTGGGCGGTGCCGCCATCTACCACGGCCGGGAGGAACAGCGCCCGCCTTTGGGCGAAGGCCGTCCTGCCGCCGCCTTCGACATCGACCGGGCCAGCCATCTGGTGCAACGCGGCCTGGTCCTGTGGCTGGCAGCCATCGTCGCCCTGCTGCCCCTCATCGCCCTGGTGCAGTTCCTTCTCGGAAAGGTCTTCCATGCTTGAACACGGCGGCCGCCTGCGCCAGGCAGCCCGGCAGTGGGGCATTCCCCTGGCGGACTGGCTCGATCTTTCCACCGGCATCAATCCCTGGGCCTATCCCATTCCCGGCATTCCCATCAATGCCTGGCAGCGCCTGCCGGAAGAGGAGGACGGCCTGGAGGCGGCCGCCCGCAATTACTACGGGGCCAAGCACGTGCTGGCCCTGGCCGGCTCCCAGGCTGCCATCCAGACCCTGCCCAAGCTGCTGCCGCCGGGCCGGGCGGCGGTGCTGGCTCCGTCCTACGCTGAACACGCCGCCGCCTGGGTCAAGGCCGAATGGGCCGTCACCCCCTTCGCCCCGCCCCGGCTGGAAGAGGTGGCCAAGGAGCACAACGTGGTGGTGGTGGTGAACCCCAACAATCCCACCGGCGAGCGCATCACCGCCCGCCGCCTGCGCGCTGCCGCCCGGGCCCTGGCCAAGCGGGGCGGCCTGCTGGTGGTGGACGAGGCCTTTGCCGACGCCGATCCCCGGGATTCCCTGGCCGATCTGGCCGGCACCAAGGCGGCGCCCAACATCATCGTGCTGCGTTCCCTGGGCAAGTTCTTCGGCCTGGCCGGGGCCCGGGTCGGCTTTGCCATCGGCCGGCCCGAACTGCTGGAGGCCCTGGCCGACACCCTGGGCCCCTGGCCGGTGGCCGGCCCGGCCCGCTGGGTGGCCCGCTGCGCCCTGGAAGACCGGGCCTGGCAGGCCGACATGCGCCAGGAACTGCAGGTGGCCGCCGAGCGCCTGGAAACCCTGCTGCAGGACAGCCTGGGGGCCAGCACCGGCACCGGCCTCTTCCGCTGGCTGCCCCATCCCCGGGCCGACTGGGTGTATGACGAGCTGGCCCGCCGCGGCATCCTGGTGCGCCTGTTCCTGGAAGTGGACGGCTCCTCCAGCCTGCGCTTCGGCCTGCCCGGCAGCGACGACGAATGGCGCCGCCTGGAAGGCGCCCTCAACGAACTGAGGAAGGATCTATGAAAGCCGTTCTGCTGCTGTCCCTGGCCCTCTGCGGCGGCGCCGCCCAGGCCGCCGACATCGTGCTCAAGGACGACACGGGGGCGACCCTGCGGTTGCCGGCCCCGGCCCGGCGCATCGTCAGCCTGGCGCCCCATGTCACGGAAAACCTCTTCGCCGCCGGCGCCGGCGGGCAGGTGGTGGGCACCGTGGACTACAGCGACTATCCGGAGGCGGCGAAGAAAATCGCCCGGGTCGGCGGCTACTCCCGCCTGGACCTGGAGGCGGTGGCGGCCCTGCGCCCCGACCTCATCATCGCCTGGGAAAGCGGCAACGCCCCCGGCCACGTGGCCAAGCTGCGCAGCCTGGGCATCCCCGTTTTCATCTCCCAGCCCAACCGTATCGAGGACGTGGCCGAGCTGCTGGAGAAGTTCGGCCAGCTGGCCGGCACCAGTGCCGTCGCCAACGGCGCCGCCGCCCGCTTCCGCGCGCGGCTGGCGGAAATCCGCAAGCAGTATTCCGGGCAGCCCAGGGTTCCCACCTTTTACCAGATCTGGAAACAGCCCCTGATGTCCGTCGGCCGCCAGCAGATCATTTCCGACGTCATCAGCCTGTGCGGCGGCAGCAACGTCTTCGGTCAGGTGGAACAGATGGCGCCCAAGGTGAGCGAGGAAGCGGTGCTGGCCGCCAATCCGGAAGCCATCGTCGCCAGCGGCATGGGCGATTCCCGGCCCGAGTGGCTGGACGACTGGAAGCGCTGGAAGCAGATCACCGCCGTGGCCCGGGACAACCTCTTCTTCGTCCCGCCCGAGCTGATCCAGCGCCACACGCCGCGCATCCTGGAAGGGGCGGCCCGCCTCTGCGAACACCTGGAGACGGCCCGCCACCGCCGTCCGGCCCGGTAGGTCGCCGCCATGCGCATGCTCCTGCTGCTGTGCTCCCTGCTCCTGGCCTGGGGCGCCCGGGCCGAGGTGGAAATGGATTCCGAGACGGACTTCCATTTCCGCGCCTTCGGCATCGAGCCGGCGGACCGGGTGGAGTGGGGCGAAGGCCATCTCACCGCCGGCGTGGACCGGGAGCTGCGGCCCGAGCGGGGCACCCGGCGGCGCACGGTGACGCCCCTGGAAGCCACCTTCGGCCTGGGCGCCGGCTTCAGCGCCGTGGTCGGCCTGGAGGGCAGTTCTCACACCCTCTTCGACGACGGCAGCGGTTCCCGCGCCGCCTCCCGGGAGGTGCTGCTCAAATACGCCCTGCCGGCCTGGAACGGCCTCCACGTGGCGGCCTTTGCCGGCGCCAACCGCCTGCAGGACCAGGAGCACCACAGTCACACCCGGGGCTTCAGCCTCAACCTGGATACGGACCTGGGCACCTTCGGCAGCGGCTATTCCCAGGACCGGCGGCGTCCCGGCGAGCCCCACCAGGGGCGCGAGTGGGGCGTGAACTGGTTCCGCCTGTGGGACGCCGGCCCCCTGCACGGCTGGGGCCTGGCGGCGGAGGCGCGCTTCGTGCGCAGCCCCCTGGGGGAACGCATCGACCACTGGCTGCTGGGCGTCGCCCGGGTGGTGGGCAAGGGCCTGCTGGCGGACGTGGCCATCGGTGGCAGCGGCGGCGACACCGACGCGCGGCGGCTGACGGCGGGCATTTCCTGGTTCTACTGAGCCCGTCGCCGCCGGGCTGGCTATGATGGAAGGGTTTTGCCCGCCGGAGCCCGCCATGAAAAAACAGTCCGTTCTCCTCGCCGAAGCCTACCGCCTGCTGGAACCCGGCCCGGTGCTGCTGCTCACCACCGCCGATCCCCGGGGTGGGCGGCCCAATGTGATGACCCTCTCCTGGCACATGATGATGGAGTTCGAGCCGCCCCTGGTGGGCGTCCTGGTCAGCGGCCGGGACGACAGCTTCGCCTGGCTCGAGGCCAACGGCGAGTGCGTGCTCAACATTCCCACCGCCGACCTGGCGCCCCAGGTGGTGGCCTGCGGCAACAGCCACGGGCGCCGCCGCGACAAGTTCCGCCTCACCGGCCTGACGCCGAGTCCCGCCTCCCGGGTCGGCGCTCCCCTCATCGACGAGTGCTATGCCAGCCTGGAGTGCGTGGTGCACGACCGGGGCTGGGTGGCGCGCTACAACCTGTTCGTGCTCGAAGTGGTGGCCGCCTGGGCCGAACCGCGCAAGCGCCCCCGCACCCTGCACCACCGGGGCTGGGGCGAGTTTGCCGTGGCCGGCTCGGTGCTGCGCCTGCCCTCGGCCATGAAGTGAGATGAAGGTTTGACCCTGCGGCTTTACCCCGCCCGGGAACTAGGGTGTTGCCGGGTGGCAGGGCGGCGGCCGGCGCTGTACCCTATCGGCATGCAATCGTGTCCTAGGATCAGGGAGCGTCATGGAAGCATTTGTCTGGGATGAGCGTTTCGTTACCGGCATCCCCAGCGTGGATGCCCAGCACCGGCATCTGGTGGACATCGTCAACCGGGTCGGCGACCTTTTGCTGGCCGAGGGCGAGGGTACCGACGAGGCCCTGCAGCAGATTTTCAAGCAGCTGGCCGACTACGCCCACCTGCATTTCGCCGACGAAGAGCGGCTGATGACGGAGCTGGGCCTGGACATCCGCCACCAGGACCTCCACGTGCAGCACCACCGCCAGTTCGTCGAGCAGCTGCTGTCCATGTGGCAGGCCCGTTCCTCCCTCAGCCAGCCGGCGGAGACGGTGCACGGCTTTCTCGCCGCCTGGCTGACGGTGCACATCCTGGGCGAGGACCAGGTCATGGCGCGCCAGATGTCCCGGGTCCAGGCCGGCCAGTCCGCCGCCGAGGCCTTCGCCGCCGAGAGCGGCGAAGTGGCCGACAGCACCAGCGCCCTGCTAGACGCCCTGGGCCGCCTCTATCACCTGGTGTCCCAGCAGAACCGGGACCTGGCGGCCATGAACCAGCAGCTGGAGGCCAAAGTGGAGGAGCGCACCCGGGAGCTGTCGGCGGCCAACGTCCGCCTGGCGGCGGAGCAGGCCGAACTGGCGCGGCTGCTGCAGAAGGTGGAAAGCACCCAGCAGCAATTGCTGCAGTCGGAAAAGATGGCGGCCATCGGCCAGCTGGCGGCCGGGGTGGCCCACGAGATCAACAATCCGGTGGGCTTCGTCCATTCCAACCTGGGCAGCCTGAAGCAGGACATCGCCCTGCTGTTCAAGGTCATCGACACCTACGAGCAGCACCTGCCGGACAGCGGCCCGGCCTTCGCCGCCCTGCAGCAGGTGCGGGAGGAGGCGGACCTGGCCTACCTGAAGAGCGACCTGCCGGCCCTGCTGGCCGAGTCCGACGAGGGTCTGGCCCGGGTCACCAAGATCGTCAAGGACCTCAAGGATTTCTCCCACGTGGACGAGGCCGAGCTGCAGGCGGCGGATCTCAACAAGGGCATGGAAAGCACCCTCAACGTGGTGTGGAACGAGCTCAAGTACAAGGCCGAGGTGGTGCGGGAGTACGGCGACATTCCCCTGGTGCAGTGCATGCCGGCCCAGATCAACCAAGTGTTCATGAACCTGCTGGTGAACGCGGCCCACGCCATTCCTGAGCACGGCACCATCACCGTGCGCTCGGGCCGGGAAGAAAACGGGGTGTGGATGGAGGTGCAGGACACCGGCAAGGGCATGACGCCGGAAGTGCAGAAGCGCATTTTCGAGCCCTTCTTCACCACCAAGCCGGTGGGCAAGGGCACGGGCCTGGGCCTTTCCCTCTCCTACGACATCGTGGTCAAGAAGCACGGCGGCCGCATCGAAGTGCGCAGCGCCCCGGGCCAGGGTTCCACCTTCCGCGTCAGCCTGCCCCTGGAGCCGGCCGCCGCAGGGGCCGCCTAGGCCTCAGGGTTCAGCCGCCGCGGTGGTTGGCGGCGTCCTGCTCCTCTTCCTGCACCATGAGGCGACGTAGGACGAAGGGAAAGAAGCCCGAAATGATGAGGGAGACAGCCGTCACCAGGGCGGCGATGCCGGCGCCGCTGTCGGCCAGGATGGGATGCAGGAGGGCGCCGAATCCGGCCAGGCTGGCCACGGCGGGCACCAGGCAGAGCAGGCCGAGAAACTCCATGACGATGAAGCTGAAGGGCAGATTTTTCATGGGGGCAATGATGCCAGACTCGGGCGCCGGGCTAAAGCCGGGCCACCAGGGCGCGGATGCGGGCCACCGTATCTTCCGGTCGGGCCTGGCGGGAGACTTCCAGACCCAGTTCCCGGGCCAGCCGGTTGAGGGCGATGGGGTTGAGGGGAATGCCGCCGGCATCGATGGCGGAGATCAGCCGCCGTGCCCGTTCCTCCGGGCTGGTCGGCGGGGTCGGCCGGCGCCGGCCCAGGAGGTGTCGCAGCAGACGGACCAGCATGACGCTCTCAGGCCCCCAGTAGCCGGGCCACCGCCTCCGGGTTGGCGGGGAAGTAGAAATGCACGTAGGAGGCGGTGAGGCGGCCGACCCGGTAGATGGGCTCCCCCGGCGTGTTGCCGGTGAGCTTGAGCGCCCGTACCAGGGGTTCCAGGGGCGTGCTGCTGGTGGAGTAGTGGAAGCTGTGGCCGGGCAGGCGGCCTTCCGGCAGTTCGGCGGCCATCAGGCCCAGGGCGGCCAGCTTCTTCTGCATGCGGCTTTCGCCGGGCAGCAGACCGAAGCCGGCCGTGCTTTCCCCCGTCACCGAGACCAGGGTTTCGAACAGGCTCATCATGCCGCCGCATTCGGCCAGCAGGGGCTTGCCGGCGGCCGCGTGGGCCTGCAGGGCGGCAGCCATGGCCCGGTTGGCGGCGATGGCGGCGCCGTGCAGTTCCGGATAGCCGCCGGGCAGCCACAGGGCGTCGCAGGGGGGCAGGGTGGCGTCGGCCAGGGGCGAGAAATGGACGAGGCGGGCGCCCAGGTTCTCCAGGCATTCCAGGTTGGCCGGGTAGGCGAAGCAGAAGGCGGCGTCCCGGGCCACCGCCACGGTCTTGCCCGCCAGCAGGGGGGGCAGAGCGGGCGGCGGGGCCGGGGCGAAGTGCACCGGCGGCGGCAACTGGGCCGCGGCGGTGGCGGCGAGGGCGTCGGCCATGGCGTCCAGGCGCTGCTTCAGGTCCTCGATCTCGGCGGCGGGGAGCAGGCCCAGGTGGCGCTCTGGCATGGCGGCGTCGTTGTCTCGGGGCAGGTGGCCGTACCAGGCGATGTCGGCTTCATCCAGGGTGTCGCGGCACAGTTGGGCGTGGTAGGCGCTGCCGACCCGGTTGGCCAGCACCGCGCCGATGGGGGCGCCACCGCCCTGTTCCTCCCGGTAGTGCTTGAGGCCGAAGGCGACGGCGCCGAAGCTGCCGGCCATGGCGGAGGCGTCCAGCACCAGCAGGATGGGCAGGCCCAGCAGGCGGGCCAGGGCGGCGGCGGAGGGTTCGCCGTCGTTGAGGCCCATCACTCCTTCCACCAGGATCAGGTCGTTCTCCGCCGCGGCGCGGGCCAGGCGCCAGCGGGCGTCGGCCTCGCCGCCCATGCGGAAGTCGATGTTGTCGCAGGGCTGGCCGCTGGCCACCTGGTGGATCTGGGGATCGAGGAAGTCCGGGCCGCACTTGAAGACCTTGACCCGGCGCCCCTGGCGCGCGTGGAGCCGGGCCAGGGCAGCGACCACGGTGGTCTTGCCCTGGCCGGAAGCGGGGGCGGCGACGAGGAGGGCGGGGCAGGCGAGGGAAGTCATGGGCGGCGGCTCGGTGGAGATTTTGGGGGGATGGCCTGGGAGGCAGGCGGGACGGGCATCGGCGGCATGCCGTCGCCAGGATGCCCGTGTCTATTGCCGGTCAGGCCGGCGGCCCTTCAGAACTCGATCCCGGGCATGGCGGCGATGCCGGCCTGGAAGGCGTGCTTGACCATGCCCATTTCGCTGACGGTGTCGGCGGCGGCCACCAGGGCCTCCGGCGCGGCGCGGCCGGTGACGATGACGTGCTGGTGTGGCGGGCGGGCGGCGAAGGCGGCCAGCACCGCATCCAGCTCCAGCCAGCCATACTTGAAGGCATAGGTCAGCTCGTCCAGGATCACCAGGTCGATGGCCGGGTCGGCGAGGTAGACACAGGCCTGTTCCCAGGCGGCCCGGGCTGCGCGCAGGTCCTTCTCCCGGTCCTGGGTTTCCCAGGTGAAGCCTTCGCCCATGACGTGCCATTTGACGTTGGGCTGCTGCCGGAAAAAGCCTTCCTCGCCGGTGTCGGAGCGGCTCTTCACCAGCTGGATGACGGCGGCGCTGTGGCCGTGGCCCAGGGCCCGGGCGAGGACGCCGAAGGCGGCGGAACTCTTGCCCTTGCCGTTGCCGGTATGCACCAGCAGGACGCCGCGCTCCTGGCTGGCCTGGGCGATCTTGGCGTCGACCACTTCCTTCTTGCGGGCCATGCGGCTGTTGTGGCGTTGGTTGCGCTCGTCGCTCATGGGGAACTCCGGGAATCGGGGAAAAGGGAAAAGGGGCGGCTGGAGGAAAAGGCTGGCGTTAGCAGGGGATGAACCAGCGGCTGCCTCCGTCCTCCACCTCCCGCAGGGGATGGCCGTAGAGGTGGCTGAGGTGGGCGGCGGTGAGGATCTCGGCCACCGGCCCGCTCTCCCAGGTGCCGTCGCCCTGCAGCAGCAGGGCCCGGTCGCAGTAGCGGGCGGCCAGGCCCGGGTCGTGCAGCACCATCACCACGCCGGCGCCCCGCTCCCGGGCCAGGCCGGCGAACAGTTCCAGGGCGGTGATCTGGTGGGAAAGGTCCAGGTGGGCCAGGGGCTCGTCCAGCAGGTAGAGGTCCGGCGCCTGGGTCAGCAGGGTGGCGATGGCCAGGCGCTGACGCTCGCCGCCGGAGAGGGAAGGCGTCTCCCGCTGTTCCATGCCGGCCAGCCCCACCCGGGCCAGGGCGGCCCGGGCCAGTTCCGCATCGGCGCCTGATTCCCAGTCCCAGCGGCCCAGGTGGGGATGGCGCCCGGCCAGGGCCGTCTCCAGCACGCTGGAAGCGAAGGCGTCGGCCTGGGTCTGGGCCATCCAGCCCCGTTGCCGGGCGGCTGCCCGGGGCCCCAGTTCGCCATAGCTGCGCCCCTGCAGACGCACCTCGCCGCCCTGGGCCGGACGCAGACCGGCCAGGGTGGATAGCAGGGTGGACTTGCCGGCCCCGTTGCGCCCCAGGATGGCCAGCCGTTCCCCCGGCTGCAGCTGCAGCTCCAGGTCGCGGCAGACCTCCCGGTCGCCGATGCGCACGGTGAGGTAGCTGGCTTGCAGCAAGGCAGTCATCGCGGCGCCCGGGTGAGGAGGAAGAGGAACACGGGTACGCCGATGAGGGCGGTCAGCACCCCCACCGGCAGCTGCTGGGGCGCCGCCACGGTGCGGGCCAGGGTGTCGGCCAGGGCCAGCAGGGCGCCGCCGGCCAGGGCCGAGGCGGGCAGCAGCAGGCGCTGGTCGTTGCCCACCGCCAGGCGCACCAGATGGGGCACCACCAGGCCGACGAAGCCGATGGAGCCGGCAGTGGTGACGGCGGTGGCGGTGGCCAGGGAAGCCACCACATAGACCAGCCGGCGCAGGCGCACCACGGCTACGCCGAGGGCCTGGGCCGTGGCTAGGCCCCGGGCCAGCAGGTTGAGTTCCCGGGCAAAGGGCAGGGCCAGCAGCAGGGCCGCCGCCAGGGCCAGCAGGGGCGGCCGGGCGTCGGTGGCCTGGGAGAGGTCGCCCATCAGCCAGTAGAGCATGCCGTGCAGCTTGTGCTCCGGTGCCAGGGACAGCATCAGAGCCACCAGGGCGCCGCAGCCGGCGGCGACGATGACCCCGGTGAGGAGCAGGCGGGTCTGGGTCCACGAGCCGTCGCCGTGGGCCAGGCCGAAGACCAGAAAAGTGGCGGCCAGGGCGCCGCTGAAGGCGAGGCCGTTGATGCCGAAGGCGGATAGCCCGAGCAGGATGGCCACCAGGGCGCCGACCCCGGCGCCGCCGGAGATGCCCAGCACATAGGGATCGGCCAGGGGATTGCGCAGCAGCACCTGCATCAGGCAGCCGGCCACCGCCAGCAGCCCGCCGCAGGCAAAGGCGGCCAGGGCCCGGGGCAGGCGCAGGTTATGCACCACCGCGTAGCCCGGCGCCTCGGCATCACCGAGCAGCCCCTGCAGGACGGCGCCGGGGGGAATGCTGATGCTGCCCACCGCCAGGGCCACGACCAGGCTCACCCCGGCCAGCAGCACCAGCAGGGCAATGACGATCAGGGCACGACGGCGGGAGGGCATGGTTGGTCAGGCAGAACAGTCGGTCAGAAATCGTAACGCCCGGAGACGAACAGGGCGCGCCCGTCGGTCGGGTAATAGTAGTGACCGGCCGTGCTGGAATAGCCGGCAAACGCAGCATGCTTGTGGTCCAGGGCGTTGGCGATCTGGGCCTTCAGGGTCCAGGGCTTGAAGTTCCAGGAAGCCTGCAGGTCCAGGGTGGCGTAGCCGGCCAGGTCGCCGTGGCTGTTGTTGAAATCGCTGCCGTAGGCCCGCTTGCCGACCATGCGGGTGAGGACCCCGTACTGGCCGATGCTGCCGCCGTCCCAGGTGAGCAGGATGCTGCCCTGGTGTGTCGGGGCCAGGGGCACCCGCTTGCCGGCATAGGTGCCGCTGCGGAAGGTGGCATCCAGATAGGTGTAGCTGATCTTGGCGCTGACGCTGGAACTCAGCTTCCAGTCCGCCTCGGTTTCCAGGCCCTGGCGGCGGGTGGGGTCCAGGTTGACGTTGGCACCGGCACTGGCGTCGTAACCGATTTCGTCGCTCAGGGTGGTGCGGAAGAGGGCGGCTCGGGCCGACCAGGAGCCTTGGGCAACGCGGGCGCCGATTTCGTTGGTGCGGCCGTGCTGGGGCTTGAGGTCGCCGGCGAACACCGGACGGAAGGCCAGGTTGTCGTAGCCGAAGAGCTCGTCCAGGTTGGCGAAGCGGAAGGTGGTGCCGGTCTTGCCGAAGAACTGCCAGGCGCCGCTGCCGTAGGTCAGGCCCAGGTCGTAGGCGGAACGGGTGCGGCTGGCACTGCCGTCCATGCCGGGCTGAAACCAGGCCGGATAGGCATCCTGGTAGGCGCTCTGCTTCATGCGCTGCTGGCGGGCGCCCAGGGTCAGGCTGAGGGCGGAGGTGAGGTTGGTCAGGTTCTGCAGGTAGAAGGCGCTGCTTTTCTGGGTGGCGCGCTGGTTGGGGCCGTTCTGGTTGGTGGAGGTGACCTTGGCGTCGTAGTAATCCACCCCCACCGTGGTTTCGCTGCCCAGTGTTCCGAGACCGTGGTTGATGCGCAGGCGCGGGGTGAAGGAGAGGGTGTCGCGGATGCGCTCGCTCTTCCAGTTGGAAGAGACGAGGTCGGTGTTGAGGGTCTGGTGTTCGAAGCTGACTTCCGTCTCCAGGTCCACCTTGTCGGAGAGGGCATAGGCCACACCAGGGCGGACACGATAGCCGTCACGGCGTTGGGTGTCGTAGGGCTTGCGGCTGTTACGCGGATCGTTTTCGTAGGTCGCCTGCAGCAGATTGCCGGGGAGTCCGGAGGATTCCTTGTATACGGCGAAATCTGAGAAGACCTCGCCCCGCTCCAGCTTCAAACCTACGCGGCCGCTGGCAGCCTGCTGGTCCTGCTGGCTGTTCTGGCGGTAGCCGTCGAGGCTGGCACTGCGCACGAACAGATTGCCGTAGAGGTGCTCATTGCCACCGGCGAAGCTGCCGTCCAGGCCTCGGTAGCCGAAGGAGCCAGCGGTGGCGGTAATGGAGGCCCGGGGCTTGCCGGACTTGTCGGTGATGATGTTGATGACGCCGCCGGTGGCTCCGTCGCCGTAGAGTACCGTGCCGGAGCCGCGTACCACCTCGATGCGCTCAATGCCGGTGAGGGGAATGGAGGACCAGATGATGGTTCCCATGTCGGTGGGGCTGATGCGCTGGCCGTCCAGCAGTACCAGGGTGTTGCTGGTGGCGGTGGAGCCGAAGCCGCGCATGTCCACCGTCGCGTCCAGGCCCAGAGGGCCGTAGATCGGCATGGCGTTGATGCCGGCCCGGGTCGCCAGCAGGTCGGTCAGATTGGTGGCTGGCGTCTTCTCGATGTCTTCCCGGGAAATGACGCTGATGTTGGCTGCCGTACGGCAATCGGCCTCGGAGAAACGGGTGGCGGTGACGATGACGGACTGGAGCGAGGCTTCCTCCGCCAGGGCCGCGGTCGCAGGCAGGGCAAAGGCAGCGGTCAGGGCGGTGGATAACAGGGAACGGCGCATGGGAGTGACTCCTGCATGGCAACGATGCGCATCCCGCAGCACCGTCGCCGATGGTAATTGGACGCGGGCAGGGAACCTTCGGATCAGGAGTGCTTTTTGGACAGACCAGTCTTGCCGCTTCCCCGCGACGCTTCCGCGAATTCCGTTCAGGCCGGTATCCGGGCTCGGAAGTCTTGATCCATCGCCTTCCCGGGGGTGACCCAGTGGCATCGTGATGGACCCGCACTTCCTTACCGTTGCGGGGGCAGCACAGGCATTGCGCCGCTGCTGGCGGCGCGCACCTGTTTCCCGTTTAACCGCGGAGGAGGACTCCTCCCGCGGCACCTGACGCGGAGCGTTGTCCCTAGTGGAACAACGGGGGCGGATGGTACTCCATACCTGCCTGTATGGCGAGGCCGGCGCCTGGGCGCTTTGGCATAAAACACATTCAAAATATGGTCTTAGTCCTTGACCTTGCGTGTTTTTGGCCTCTATAGTTCGCGCCTATGACTAAGCAATTAGATGCCCTCGAGGGCAAGGTGGCGCAGGTGGTCAACCTCTGCCACAGCCTGCGGGCCGAGAACCAGGAACTGCGCGCCCGACTGGCCAGCGCGGAAGACGAGCGCCTGCGTCTGGTCGAGCGCATGGAGACGGCCCGTGTCCGCCTCGAGGCGCTGGCCGAGCAGTTGCCGGAGGAGTGCAAGGCATGAGCGGCAATTTCATCGACGTGGCCATCCTCGGCCGCGAATACCGGGTGGCCTGTCCGCCCGGCGAACAGGAAGCGCTGCTGGCTGCTGTCGCCTATGTGGACCGCAAGATGCAGGACATCGCAGCCAAGAGTAAGACTGCCGCCGCCGAGCGCGTGGCGGTCATGGCGGCCCTGAATATCGCCCACGAACTGCTTTCCGCCGGGAAGGCGGAGAGCCCCGCAGAAAATCCTGAAACCCCCGTTGACGGCCCTGACTTTCAGCGTAGAATCGGAGCCATGGAAACACAGTTGGACGCGGCCCTCCAAGGCCAGGAACCCTTGTTCTGAAGCCTTCTTGGCCGCACCAGCAAAAGTTTCCGCCGATTGTCCCCTGCGGTGTTCGTCAAGGCCATATATTCCTTGAACCAATGCTAATTGGCATCGGCCGCGAACCACTCATCCGCTGTTGTGAGCGCCCTTCGTCGGGTGCACCTGATGCGGACGGCAAGCGACCACTCTGAACTCAGGTTCAGGATGCCGGCCTAACGGCACAGGCGGGGGCCTAATACAGCAGCGCGGTGCGAGCAATCCACCGCGCTGTTTCCTTTTGTGGCCCCTCTTTTCCCCTGTTCGCCCATGGCTTACTGGCTGATGAAATCCGAGCCGGACGAAGTGTCCATCGACGACCTGGCCCGTCTCGGCCGGGTGCCCTGGTTCGGCGTGCGCAACTATCAGGCCCGCAATTTCATGCGCGATGCCATGAAGCTGGGCGACGGCGTGCTCTTCTACCATTCCGGCTGTGCCGTGCCGGGCATTGCCGGCCTGGGCCAGGTGGCGTCCGCTGCCTACGCCGATGCCACCCAGTTCGATCCGGCCAGTCCCTATTTCGATGCCAAATCCTCGCCCGGGCAGCCCCGCTGGCTCAACGTGGATGTGGCCTTCGTCGCCCGCGGGCGCTTCGTGGCCCTGACCGAGTTGCGGTGCCATCCGGCCCTGGCGGCCATGGGAGTGCTGCAAAAGGGGAGCCGCCTGTCCATCACCCCGGTGACGGCGGAAGAGTGGCAATTCATTACCCGCAAGTTGATGGAGCTGAACGATGTTTTTTGATTTCTGGTGGCTGGCCTATGTGGGTCTGGGCCTCTTCGCCGGTTTCATGGCCGGCCTCCTGGGCATCGGCGGCGGCGCCGTGATGGTGCCCCTGCTGGCCATGATCTTCGCCGGCCAGCAGTTCCCGCCGGAGCAGATGCTGCACCTGGCCCTCGGCACCTCCATGGCCACCATCATCTTCACCGCCATTTCCAGTCTGCGCACCCACCACCAGCATGGCGCCGTGATGTGGGACACGCTGCGCTCCTTCACCCCGGGGGTGCTGGTGGGGACCGTGCTGGGCACCCAGCTCGCCGCCCGCATTTCCACCCAGGGCCTGGCCCTGTTCTTTGCCTGCTTCATTTCCTGCGTAGCGTTGCAGATGGCGTTGAACTTCAAGCCGAAACCCCACCGGGAACTGCCCGGCCCGGCCGGCCTGGGGCTGGCGGGCGGGGTCATCGGCGCCCTCTCTTCCCTGGTGGCCATCGGCGGCGGCTCCCTGACGGTGCCTTACCTGGCCTGGTGTAACGTGCCGGTGCGCAACGCCATCGGCACTTCGGCGGCCCTCGGCCTGCCCATCGCCTTCTTCGGTACCCTGGGCTACATCTGGAACGGCTGGGGCGAGGCCGGCCTGCCGGCCTGGAGCGTTGGTTACGTCTATCTGCCGGCCCTGCTGTGGGTGATGGCGGGCAGCGTGGTGGCGGCCCCGGTGGGGGCGCGTCTGGCCCATCGCCTGCCGGTGGCGACCCTGAAGCGGATTTTCGCCGGCGTGCTGGTGCTGCTGGCAGCCAAGATGTTGCATGGCGTCATGTAGATGGCGGCTTGCCGACCTTGATGCATATGGAAAGGGCCTGCGGGCCCTTTTTTGTTTTTGCGCCGCGACATACGGGCGGGTATGGAAATTTGCGTAACTGTTATATCATTGCGTAATCCATGTCCGTTCCCGGACGCAATACGGGTTTCCCACATTGGGGAAAACCCGCCGGGAGGGCTGGGTAGAGGGGGAGTCGGTCTTTTTCTGCCGACCTAAACAAATACTCAAACTGAGGAGAACACTCGTGAGCAGCGCTGCCTACGAACGGATTCGCAACAATCCGAAGTTCGACAAGCTGGTTGCCACCCGCAGCCGCTTCGCCTGGACCCTGTCTGCCGTGGTCCTGATCCTGTACTACGGCTTCATGGCCGTGGTCGCCTTCAATCCCACCCTGCTGGCCTCGCCCCTGGGCGAAGGCCGTATCGCCACCATCGGCTGGCCCATCGCCGCCCTGATGATGCTGCTGTTCTGGGTCATGACCGGCCTCTACGTGCATCGCGCCAACGGCAAGTTCGACGAAATCAACGCCGAACTGATCAAGGAAGCCACCAAGGAGGCCCAATAATGCGTAACCTGTCCCGCTTCCTGCCCCTGCTGGGCCTGCTGCTGGCCGCCGGTGCCGCCTATGCCGGTCCCGGTACCGTCGGCGAGGCTGAAAAGCAGCCCCTGAACGTGGCCGCCATCGCCATGTTCGTGGCCTTCGTGCTGTCCACCCTGGGCATCACCTACTGGGCCGCCAACCGCACCAAGTCCACCGCCGACTTCTACACTGCCGGCGGCGGCATCACCGGTTTCCAGAACGGCCTGGCCATTGCCGGCGACTACATGTCCGCCGCCACCCTGCTGGGTCTGACCTCCATGGTGTTCGCCAAGGGCTATGACGGTTTCGTCTACATCGTCGGCTTCTTCGTCGGCTGGCCCATCATCCTGTTCCTGATGGCCGAGCGCCTGCGTAACCTGGGCCGCTTCACCTTTGCCGACATCACCTCCTACCGTCTCGACCAGAGCAAGGTACGGACGGTGGCTGCCATCTCCTCCCTGACCGTGGTGCTGTTCTACCTGATCACCCAGATGGTCGGTGCCGGCCAGCTGATCAAGCTGCTCTTCGGTCTGGACTATGAGGTGGCTGTGGTAGTGGTGGGCGTGCTGATGATGGTCTATGTGACCTTCGGCGGCATGATCGCCACCACCTGGGTGCAGATCATCAAGGCCTGTCTGCTGCTTGGCGGCGGCACCCTGATGATGCTGCTGGCCATGTCCCACTTCGGCTTCGATTTCGAAACCCTGGTCACCAAGGCCACCGAAGTGCACAAGGACGGCACCAAGATCATGGGTCCGGGTTCCCTGCTGGCCGATCCGGTCAATGCCGTGTCCCTGTCCCTGGGCCTGATGTTCGGCACCGCCGGCCTGCCCCACATCCTGATGCGCTTCTTCACCGTGCCGGATGCCAAGCAGGCCCGCAAGTCCGTGTTCGTGGCCACCGGCTTCATCGGCTTCTTCTTCCTGGTGGTGGTGCTGTTGGGTATGTCCGCCATCGTTCTGGTCGGCACCAACCCCGAGTTCTTCGAAGGCGGCAACGTCGGCGGCAAGATGATCGGCGGCGGCAACATGGTGGCCATGCACCTGGCCAAGTTCGTCGGCGGCAATATCTTCCTCGGCTTCCTTTCCGCCGTGGCCTTCGCCACCATCCTAGCCGTGGTTTCCGGCCTGGCTCTGGCCGGCGCTTCCGCCATCTCCCACGACATCTACGCCAATGTGATCTGCAAGGGCAAGCCCAAGGGCGGTTCCGAGCTGAAGGTGTCCAAGATCGCCTCCATCTTCATCGGTCTGGCTGCCATCGGCCTGGGCATCATGTTCGAAAAGCAGAACCTGGCCTTCATGGTCGGCCTGGCTTTCGGCATCGCTGCTTCTGCCAACTTCCCGGTGCTGATCCTCTCCATGTACTGGAAGGGCCTGACCACCAAGGGCGCCATCGCCGGCACCATCTGCGGCCTGACTGCCGCCGTGGTCTTCGTGGTGCTGTCCAAGGCCGTGTGGGTGACCGTGCTGGGCAAGGCCCAGGCCATCTTCCCCTACGACCAGCCGGCCCTGTTCTCCATGCCCCTGGCTTTCCTCATCGCCTTCGTGGTCTCCAAGCTGGATACCAGCGCCCAGGCCAAGCGCGAGATCGAAGCCTTCGACGACCAGTACGTGCGTGCCCAGACCGGTCTGGGTGCCGCCGGCGCCAGCAACCACTAAGCGCCAGCTGCAGCGTCAGCGTCATAAAAAAGCCCCGGGAGTTTCCCGGGGCTTTTTCTTTTTGCCGTTGCCGGCGGCCAGCGCAGTTTGTTGATTAGCAGCCCTTGAAGGCGGGCTTGCGCTTGGCCAGGAAGGCGTCCAGGCCTTCCTTGTAGTCGGCGGTGTCGAGGAAGGCGAAGGAGGCGGCCTTTTCTTCCTGGGTCAGGGGCGCGCCGGAAGCCAGGCGGCGCATCCACTGCTTGTGCCAGCGGGCCACCAGGGGAGCGCCGGCAGCGATGCGGCGGGCGGTGGCGGTGACTTCGTCCTCCAGCTGGGCATCGGCCACCACCCGCGTCAGCAGGCCCTTGGCGTAGGCCTCGGCGGCAGAGAGGATGCGCCCTTCCAGCAGGATCTCGGACATCACGGCGGGACCGGCCAGGGCCAGCAGGCCGGACATCTCGCCCGGATACATGGAGAAACCCAGCCTGTTGATGGGGGCGCCGAACTTGGCTCCTTCGCCGGCGATGCGCAGGTCGCAGTTGCCGGCGATCTCCAGGCCGCCGCCGATGCAGGCACCCCGGATCAGGGCCACGGTGGGGTGGGGGCAGTCGCGCACCGCATCCAGGGCAGCGCCCACCTTGTCGTGGTAGTGCAGGGCCTGTTCCAGGTTGGTGCGCTTGACCAGGAATTCCTCGATGTCGCCGCCGGCGGCGAAGGCTTCGCCGGCACCGGCGAGGACGACGCAGCGCAGGCTGGAGTCGGCCGAGAGTTCGGCCATGGCGGCGGCCAGGTCGCACCACATGGCGTAGTTAACGGCGTTGAGCTTCTCCGGGTTGGAGAGGGTGACGGTGGCGATGTCGCCGTCACGGGAGACGAGAATGCGTCCGGACATGGCGGTTCTTTCAAGGCGGGAGTGGAAAAAAACAGGGGCTGCACAGGCAGCCCCGGGGTGTGCGGCGGGTGCGGTTCAGCGGCTGGTGGCCTTGGCCATGGCTTCGCTGCCGGCGATGAGGTGGCTCTTCATGACCTTCTCGGCCAGCTCCGGGTCCTTGGCGGTGATGGCGGCCAGCAGTTCCCGGTGTTCTTCCATGGACTTCTTCAGGCGGCCGTCCACGGACAGGGACTGGTAGCGGGTCAGCTTGAGGACCTTGCGCAAATCCTGGATCACCTGCAGCAGCCAGCGGTTGCCGGCGATTTCCCAGAGGGTCAGGTGGAAATTCTGGTTGGCCTCGAAGTAGGCCGGAATGTTGCCGGTGGCGGCCGCCTTTTCCAGGATGTCCTGGATCGCCTGCAGGCGGGCCACGTCGGCCGGGGTGGCCTTCTGGGTGGCCTCGAAGGCGCAACGGCCTTCCAGCATGGCGATGATGGGGAAGATTTCCTGGATGTCGCCCCCGGACAGCTCGGTGACGTAGCAGCCGCGGCGCGGCTTGAGGGTCACCAGGCCTTCGGAGGCCAGCACCTTCAGGGCCTCGCGCAGGGGGGTGCGGGAGATGCCGTAGTCTTCGGCCAGGGCCTGTTCGTCGATCCAGGTGCCGGGCGGCAGTTCATGGGAAAAGATGCGCTGACGCAGGCGCTCGGCCACTTCTTCGTAGAGGGCGGGCTGGGCGATACGGATGGCGTTCATGAACGATCGGTGGGACAGAAATTCAGCAGGATATAGAAAATCCGGACGCAGAGTCTGGTGTCTTTGCCCTATGCGTTACGTAATAAGCCAAGCATTACGCAAGCCGCAAGCAGGGCGCAATTATAGCCCAGTTGGCAAGTATTGCATTCATAATTATGGATACAGTATTATCCAGGGTTCGGGATGTCAAGCTGGCCGAGAAGCGGGTTCATGGCTGCCGGCGCTCCCTTAGCAAGCCCTTCCCCGCCGCCTGTTTGGGCGGCGTAGAATCGAAAATCTAGCCGTCGCAGCGCCTCTGGCATGCGGCGGGTGTACCGAGAAAGGTCTGACATGTCTGCCGACGCATCCAAGCCCCAATTGCCCAATTCCGACAACCTGGACGCCTGGGCCAAGGCCGCCGCCAAGTCCGCTCCCGGCGGCGACGTCAATGCGCTCAACTGGATCACGCCGGAAGGCCTGACCGTCAAGCCACTGTACACCAAGAAGGACGTGGAGGACCTGCCCTACGCCGACACCCTGCCCGGCTTCGCCCCATATCTGCGCGGCCCCCAGGCCACCATGTACGCCGTGCGGCCGTGGACCATCCGCCAGTACGCGGGCTTCTCCACCGCTGAAGAATCCAACGCCTTCTACCGCAAGGCTCTGGCAGCCGGCGGCCAGGGCGTTTCCGTGGCCTTCGACCTGGCCACCCACCGCGGCTACGACTCGGACAATCCCCGGGTCCTGGGCGACGTCGGCAAGGCCGGCGTGGCCATCGATTCCGTCGAGGACATGAAGATCCTCTTCGACGGCATCCCCCTCGACAAGATTTCCGTTTCCATGACCATGAACGGCGCCGTGCTGCCCATCCTGGCCGGCTACATCGTCGCCGCCGAAGAGCAGGGCGTCTCCCAGGAACAGTTGTCCGGCACCATCCAGAACGACATCCTGAAGGAGTTCATGGTCCGCAACACCTATATCTATCCGCCCAAGCCGTCGATGAAGATCATCTCCGACATCTTCGGCTACACCGCGCAGCACATGCCCAAGTTCAACTCGATTTCCATCTCGGGTTATCACATCCAGGAAGCCGGGGCCAACCAGGCCATCGAACTGGCCTTCACCCTGGCTGACGGCATGGAGTACGTGCGCACCGGCATCGCCTCCGGCCTCGATGTGGACGCCTTCGCCGGCCGTCTGTCCTTCTTCTGGGCGGTGGGCATGAACTTCTACCTGGAAATCGCCAAGATGCGCGCCGGCCGGATGCTGTGGCACCGCATCATGAGCCAGTTCAATCCCAAGAGCGCCAAGTCCCTCATGCTGCGGACCCACAGCCAGACCTCCGGCTGGTCCCTCACCGAGCAGGACCCGTACAACAACGTGGTGCGCACCACCATCGAGGCCATGGCGGCCGTCTTCGGCGGCACCCAGTCCCTGCACACCAACGCCCTGGACGAGGCCATCGCCCTGCCGACGGAATTCTCCGCCCGCATCGCCCGCAACACCCAGCTCATCATCCAGGAAGAAACCCACATCTGTAACGTGGTGGACCCCTGGGCCGGTTCCTACATGATGGAAAAGCTGACCCAGGACATGGCCGACAAGGCCTGGAGCATCATCCAGGAAATCGAAGCCATGGGCGGCATGACCAAGGCCGTGGAATCCGGCTGGGCCAAGATGCAGGTGGAAACCTGCGCCGCCGACAAGCAGGCGCGCATCGACTCCGGCAAGGACGTCATCGTCGGCGTGAACAAGTACAAGCTGGCCAAGGAAGACCAGATCGACATTCTGGACATCGACAACCACGCCGTGCGCGAAGCCCAGATCGCCCGCCTGAAGAAGATCCGCGCCAGCCGCGACAGCGCCGCCGTGCAGGCCGCCCTGGATGCCCTGACCCAGTGCGCCGAGAGCGGCGAGGGCAACCTGCTGGACCTGAGCGTCAAGGCCATCCGCCTGCGCGCCACCGTGGGCGAAGTGTCCGATGCCCTGGAAAAGGTCTTCGGCCGCTTCCGCGCCAACAACCAGACCATTTCCGGTGTTTATGGAGGCGTCGTGGAAGGACAGGAAAGCTGGGAATCCATCAAGGCCGACATCGCCAAGTTTGCCGAAGAAGAAGGCCGTCGCCCCCGCATCATGATCGCCAAGCTGGGCCAAGACGGCCACGACCGTGGCGCCAAGGTGGTGGCCACCGCCTTCGCCGACCTGGGCTTCGACATCGACATGGGCCCCCTCTTCCAGACCCCGGAAGAAGCCGCCCGCCAGGCCGTGGAAAACGACGTGCACGCCATCGGCGTTTCCTCCCTGGCCGCCGGTCACAAGACCCTGCTGCCGGCCCTGGTGAACTCCCTCAAGGAACAGGGCGCCGACGACATCATCGTCTTCGCCGGCGGCGTCATTCCCGCCCAGGATTACGATACCCTCTACGCCGCAGGCGCCAAGGCTATCTTCGGCCCCGGTACCCGAATCGAAGATTCCGCCAAGCGCGTTCTGGAAGAAATCCGCAAGTCCCGCGGCTAAGCCTTGACGATGCAGATGTCGGAAGCCTCCACGGTGGGGCAGCACTCCCTCGCCGGGGCCGACCAGGCCCTGGTGGACGGGGTCCTGGCGCGTCAGCGCCGGGCCCTGGCCAAGGCCATCACCCTGATCGAGTCCAGCCGGGCCGACCATCAGGTGCGGGCCCAGCAGGTGCTCGCCTCCCTTCTGCCCCACACGGGCAAGGCCATCCGCATCGGCATTTCCGGCGTCCCCGGCGCCGGCAAGTCCACCTTCATCGAAGCCCTGGGCATCCACCTGATCGAACGGGGCCATCGCCTGGCCGTGCTGGCGGTGGATCCTTCCTCCTCCGTCTCCGGCGGCTCCATCCTGGGTGACAAGACCCGCATGGAAACCCTGTGCCAGCGCGAGGAGGCCTTCATCCGGCCGTCCCCCTCCGCCGGCAGCCTGGGCGGCGTCGCCGAAAAGACCCGGGAAGCCATGCTGCTGTGCGAGGCCGCCGGCTTCGACGTGATCATCGTCGAGACCGTCGGCGTCGGCCAGTCCGAGACCACGGTGGCCGGCATGGTGGATATGTTCTGCCTGCTGCAGCTGCCCAATGCCGGCGACGACCTGCAGGCCATCAAGAAAGGCATCGTCGAGATCGCCGACATGGTGGTCATCAACAAGGCCGACATCGACCCCCGGGCCGCCCAGGTGGTGCGGGCCCAGTGGAACAACGCCCTGCACATGCTGCGCCACGCCAGCCCCAACTGGGCGCCGCCGGTGATCACCCTGTCGGCCCTGCACAAGGAAGGCATCGGCGACTTCTGGGCCCAGGTGGAAAAGTACCGCCAGGCCCTGACGCCCACCGGCGAGTTCGAGGCCCGGCGCCAGCGCCAGTCCATCGACTGGATGTGGAGCCTGATCGATTCCGGCCTGCGCCAGTATTTCCGTAACCACCCGGCGGTGCGCCGGGACCTGCCCGGGCTCACCCAAGCGGTGACCCAGGGCCGCACCACGCCGGCCGCGGCGGCTTACAAGCTGTTGGGCGACCTGCGAACCGATTCGCCATCCGAATAACGTTTCAAACCTTTCGACCCTGTTTCGACCCATTGGGAGAAGTCCACATGCACGACATCATTCACGAGCTGGAGAAAAAGCGCGAAGCCGCCCGCCTCGGCGGTGGCCAGAAGCGCATCGACAGCCAGCACAAGAAGGGCAAGCTGACCGCCCGCGAACGCCTCGAGCTGCTGCTCGATCCCGATTCCTTCGAGGAATGGGACATGTTCAAGGAGCACCGCTGCACCGACTTCGGCATGGCCGAGACCAAGAACCCGGGTGACGGCGTCGTCACCGGCTACGGCACCATCAACGGCCGTCTGGTCTTCGTTTTCTCCCAGGACTTCACCGTCTTCGGCGGCTCCCTCTCCGAGACCCACGCCGAGAAAATCTGCAAGGTCATGGACCACGCCATGAAGGTCGGCGCTCCCGTGATCGGCCTGAACGACTCCGGCGGCGCCCGTATTCAGGAAGGCGTTGCCTCCCTGGGCGGCTACGCCGACGTGTTCCAGCGCAACGTCATGGCCTCCGGCGTGATCCCCCAGATCTCCATGATCATGGGCCCCTGTGCCGGCGGCGCCGTGTATTCCCCGGCCATGACCGACTTCATCTTCATGGTGAAGGATTCCTCCTACATGTTCGTCACCGGTCCCGAAGTGGTGAAGACCGTGACCCACGAAGAAGTGACCGCCGAGGAACTGGGCGGCGCCGTGACCCACACCACCAAGTCCGGTGTGGCCGACCTGGCCTTCGAGAACGACGTGGAAGCCCTGAACTACCTGCGTCGCCTGGTGAACTTCCTGCCCGCCAACAACCGGGAAAAGCCCCCGGTGCAGAAGACCAACGATCCTGCCGAGCGTCTGGACTTCTCCCTCGACACCCTGGTGCCGGACAACGCCAACAAGCCCTACGACATGAAGGAACTGATCATCAAGATGGTTGATGATTGCGACTTCTTCGAAATCCAGCCGGACTACGCCAAGAACATCATCACCGGCTTCGCCCGCATGGATGGCCACCCCGTCGGCATCGTCGCCAACCAGCCCCTGGTGCTGGCCGGCTGCCTGGACATCAAGTCCTCCATCAAGGCTGCCCGCTTCGTGCGCTTCTGCGACGCCTTCAACATCCCCGTGGTGACCCTGGTGGATGTGCCCGGCTTCATGCCCGGCACCTCCCAGGAATACGGCGGCATCATCAAGCACGGCGCCAAGCTGCTCTACGCCTACGCCGAATGCACCGTGCCGAAGGTCACCCTGATCACCCGCAAGGCCTACGGTGGCGCCTACGACGTGATGTCCTCCAAGCACCTGCGCGGCGACGTGAACCTGGCCTGGCCCAGCGCCGAAATTGCCGTGATGGGCCCCAAGGGCGCCGTGGAAATCATCTTCCGCGAAGAGAAGAACGACCCCGCCAAGCTGGCCGAGCGCGAAGCCGAATACAAGGCCAAGTTCGCCAACCCCTTCGTGGCCGGTGCCCGTGGCTTCATCGACGACGTCATCATGCCCAACGAGACCCGCAAGCGGATCTGCCGTTCCTTGGCCATGCTGCGTGACAAGAAACTCGACAACCCGTGGCGCAAGCACGGCAACATTCCGCTGTAAGCGACGGGAAGGACTAAAACATGTTTAAGAAAATCCTGATTGCCAACCGCGGCGAAATCGCCTGCCGCGTCATCAAGACCGCCCGCAAGATGGGCATCAAGACTGTCGCCGTTTACTCCGAGGCTGACAAGGACGCCCTGTTCGTGGAGATGGCCGACGAAGCCGTCTGCATCGGCCCGGCCGCTTCCAAGGAATCCTACCTGGTCGCCGACAAGATCATCGCCGCCTGCAAGCAGACCGGCGCCGAGGCGGTGCACCCCGGCTACGGCTTCCTCTCCGAGAACGCCGAGTTCTCCCGCCGTCTGGAAGAGGAAGGCATCAAGTTCATCGGTCCCAAGCACTACTCCATCGCCAAGATGGGCGACAAGATCGAGTCCAAGAAGCTGGCCATCGAAGCCAAGGTCAACACCATCCCCGGCTACAACGATGCCATCGACGGCCCCGACGCCGCCGTGGAAATCGCCAAGAAGATCGGCTACCCAGTGATGATCAAGGCCTCCGCCGGCGGCGGCGGCAAGGGCCTGCGCGTGGCCTACAACGACGCCGAAGCCCACGAAGGCTTCTCCTCCTGCGTCAACGAAGCCCGCAACTCCTTCGGCGACGACCGCGTCTTCATCGAGAAGTACGTGCTGGAACCCCGCCACATCGAAATCCAGGTGCTGGGCGACTCCCACGGCAACTACGTGTACCTGAACGAGCGCGACTGCTCCATCCAGCGCCGGCACCAGAAGGTCATCGAAGAGGCGCCGAGCCCCTTCGTCGACCCGGAAATGCGCAAGGCCATGGGCGAGCAGGCCGTGGCCCTGGCCCGGGCCGTGAATTACGAATCCGCCGGTACGGTGGAGTTCGTGGTCTCCGGCGCCACCAAGGAGTTCTACTTCCTGGAGATGAACACCCGTCTGCAGGTGGAGCACCCCGTCACCGAACTGATCACCGGCCTCGACCTGGTGGAACAGATGATCCGCGTCGCCTACGGCGAGAAGCTGCCCCTGACCCAGGCCGACGTGCAGATCAACGGCTGGGCCATGGAGTGCCGGATCAACGCGGAAGACCCCTTCCGCGGCTTCCTGCCCTCCACCGGCCGCCTGGTGAAGTTCCAGCCGCCGGCCGAAGTGGATGGTCAGGTGCGTGTGGATACCGGCGTCTACGACGGCGGCGAAATCTCCATGTACTACGACTCCATGATCGCCAAGCTGATCGTGCACGGCGCTTCCCGCGAGCAGGCCATCGCCCGCATGCGTGACGCCCTGAACGGCTTCGTCATCCGCGGCATCTCCTCGAACATCCCGTTCCAGGCCGCCCTGATGCAGCACGCCCGCTTCCAGTCCGGCATCTTCGACACCGGCTTCATCGCCAAGGAATACCCGAAGGGCTTCGACGCCTCCATGGTGCCCCACGACGATCCGGCCCTGCTGATCGGCGTCGCCGCCTTCGTGCATCGCCGCTACATCGACCGCGCCGCCCAGGTTTCCGGCCAGCTGCCGGGCCACGAGCGCAAGGTGGGCGACGAGTGGGTGGTGATCCGCAACGGCGAACGTCACCCCGTGGTGGCCAAGCCCATCGAGGGCGGCTATCTGGTGACCTACAACGGCGAGAAGTACGAGCTTCTCTCCGATTGGCGCCAGGGTCAGTCCCTGTTCAACGGTACCTGCAACGGCGAGGAATTCACCCTGCAGGTGGAACGCCACCGCATGACCTACCAGCTGTTCCACTGGGGCACCCGCGCCGACATGATGGTGATGTCCGCCCGCGCCGCCGAACTGCTGGCCCTCATGCCGGAAAAGGCCGCTCCCGACCTCTCCAAGTTCCTGCTGTCCCCCATGCCGGGCCTGCTGCGCGAAGTGTCCGTCGCCGTCGGCCAGGAAGTGAAGGCCGGCGAGAAGCTGGCCGTCATCGAAGCCATGAAGATGGAGAACATCCTCAAGGCCGAACAGGACTGCAAGGTGAAGAAGATCTCCGTCACCGCCGGCTCCAGCCTGTCGGTGGACGAAATCATCATCGAGTTCGAATAAGCGGCTGCTGCCGCCTCATCCCGCCCGCCGTCGCCCTCAGGTGACGGCGGCAGGATTGCCCAAGGGCCGGTTCTACCGGCCCTTTTTTTATGGCCGGACGTCGGCCCGGGCCTGCAGCACGGGATGGGGCGGGGCGGAGGGCGAGGCCAGGGTGCGCAGGGCGCCGTAGGCCAGGAAGGCGCCGAGGAGGGCGCACAGGGTGAAGAACAGCGCCAGCTCGCGGCGCAACAGGCGTTCGATCCTGGGCAGGGTGTCCCTGCCGGGCGGTACTAGCGGCATCTGGTTCATTTTTTTCTCCCTGGACTGGCTGCCCGCCTGCGCCGTCTGGCGGCGGGCCGGCAAGGCCAGTAAATACCCTGTTGCTTACATGGATATTACGGCGAGGGAGGGAGGCCGGTGGCGGCAGACGCGGTGCCGCGTCAGACCTGGGCCAGGATTTCCAGGATGTCCGTGGCTTCGGGCAGGGGTTGGGCCACCAGGAGAAAGTCGGCCATGGTGTCCAGTTCGGCCAGGGCCGCTTCCAGGGCCTCGCGGACTTCCGGGTGGTCGAAACCGTGGCCGGCCTGGGCCCGGACGATGGCCGCCGCCAGACCCTGGGCCAGGGCTTCGGCACTGTCCAGTTCCAGGTGGGCGGCGTGGTCCGCCAGGCAGTGGGCCGATTCGGCCAGGGCTTCTCCATCCGGCTCCAGGCAGGCCAGTTCCTCCCTCATCAGGGCTGCCTGCTCGCCGATTTCGCCGGCAAAGAGGCGCAGCAGGGTGGGCGAGACGGCGGGACGCTGGCTTTCCCGGCATTCGGCCAGGCGCTGGGCGACGTGGGCCACCCGTTCGGCGAAGACCGGCAGGCCCAGGTCCCGGGTGTCGCCGAGCAGTTCCAGGGCGGCGGCGATGGCGGCGCGCAGGTAGGGGTCCTCGGCCGCCTCCGGGGCGTCGAGAAGGTCGCCGACGCCGGCCAGGGATTCGGCCAGGTGCAGGGTCTCCGGCAGGTTGAGGCTCATGGCGGCGGCGCAGAGGTCGATCAGGGCCCGCCGGAAGGGCGCCAGATCGCCGCTGCCGCGCCCGTTCCAGGCGGCCACTGCGGCGTTGCCGGCGGCGCTCCAGGCAGCTACCGCCTCAGCGTCCAGGTCCGGGGCCTCGGGCTTGGCCATCAGGGAAATCAGTTCGGTCACCGGCGGCAGCTGGCCGGCACCCTGGCGGATGCACTGCTGCAGTTCCTCGGCCAGGCCGCCCTCGGGGGCTTCGCTGCCATTCAGGGCGGCCCGCATCTGCAGGTCGATGCGGGCGCAGAGGCGGCGGGATTCCGCATCCACTGCCAGGGTGCCGTCGGAGATGGCGCGCAGGAACACTTCGGCACTGTGCCAGAAGGGGGCGAAGTCGCCGCCGGCGGAGGCTTCCAGGTGGCGCACCGCGGCCCGCATCTCCGGCAGTCCGGCCGGGTCCCCCGGCTGTTGCAACCAGGCCAGCATGCCTCGCTGGTAACGGCTGCGGGCCTGACGCTGGGAGGGGGAGGGCGGGGCAACGCTCATGGCAGGGGCGGAAGGATCGGTGGATGGGGCATTTTACTCCTCTGCCCGGGGACGTCTGTGGTTAGAATGCGGGCATAAATACAAGCGGAGACATCCGTGTTCCACTCCCCCTCGGCTCCCAGAGACCGCCCGGCCTTGCTGTGGCAGGCCCTCCTGTTTTTTCTGCTCCTGCTGCCTGCCGTCGTCCGGGCCCATCCCCTGGTGCTGGATCAGGACGACGGCAGCTTTGCCCTGGTGCCCCACGTGGAAGTGCTGGAAGACCCGGGCGGCAAGCTCGATCTGGCCGCCGTGCGGCAGGCCGCCGCCGCAGGCCGCTTCGCGCCGGCCCATGCCCTGGGCGAATTGAACTTCGGCTATTCCTCCTCCGCCTTCTGGCTGCGCATTCCCCTGGAGTCCCGCCTGCAGCGTTCCAGCCCGTGGCTGCTGGAGATCGCCTTTCCCTCCCTCGACCGGGTGGAGCTGTTCCTGCCCCGGGCCGACGGCCGCGTCGACTACCAGTTAACCGGGGACCGCCTGCCCTTTGCCGAACGCCCCTATCCCAACCGCAATCTGGTGCTGCCCCTGGAGTTGGGACCCGGCGAGTCCCTCGCCCTCTATCTGCGGGTGGAGTCGGAGGGCAGCCTGACTTTGCCCCTGACCCTGTGGACGCCGGATGCCTTTCGCCTGCACAACCAGGACGCCTACGCCGGCTTCTCCCTCTACTACGGCATGCTGCTGGCCCTGGGTCTGTACAACCTGCTGCTCTTCTTCGCCCTGCGGGAGCGCATCTACCTGGTCTATGTGGCCTTCGCCGTGAGCATGGCGGTGGGCCAGCTGTCCCTCAACGGCCTGGGCAACGAATACATCTGGCCGGCCTTCCCCGCCTGGGGCAATGTGGCCCTGCCCTCGGGCTTTGCCGCCACCGGCTTCTTCGGCGCCATTTTTACCCGCCTCTTCCTCAATACCCGGCATAGCAATCCCCGGGCCGACAAGCTGATCCTGGCCCTGGCCGCCGGCTTTGCCGTGGCCGCCCTGGGTCCGGTCCTGCTGCCTTACCGCTGGGCCGCCATCCTCACCTCCCTGCTGGGCGCCGCCTTTTCCGCCGTGGCCGTGGCGGTGGGCGTCCATGCCCAGCTGCGGCGCCACCCGGGGGCCCGCTACTTCCTCCTGGCCTGGTCCCTGCTGCTGGTGGGCGTGGGCATGATGGCCCTGCGCAACCTGGGCTGGCTGCCCACCACCCTGTTCACTTCCTACGGCATGCAGATCGGTTCGGCCCTGGAGATGCTGCTGCTCTCCTTTGCCCTGGCCGACCGCATCCAGGCCGAGCGCCTGGCTCGGGAACTGGCCCAGGGCGAGGCTCTCCACAGCAAGCAGGACCTGGTCAATGCCCTGCGCAGCAATGAGCAACTGCTGGAGGCCCGGGTGGCGGAGCGGACCCGGGACCTGGCCGCCGCCAACGATCGCCTGCTGGCCAACGAGCAGCAGTTGCAGCGCATGGCGCGGCACGATCCCCTGACCGGGCTGGCCAACCGTCTGCTGCTCGACGACCGCATCAGCCACGGTCTGGCGGTGGGGCGGCGCAACGGCACCCGTCTGGCCCTGCTGCTGATCGACCTGGACGGCTTCAAGCCGATCAACGATGAGCATGGCCATGCCGTGGGCGACCAGTTGCTGGTGGTGCTGGCGGACCGCCTGCAACGCTCGGTGCGGGCGGTGGATACGGTGGCGCGCCTGGGCGGCGACGAGTTCGTGCTGGTGCTGGAGGATCTGGCGGCGGTGGAGGACGGGCGCCAGGTGGCGGCCAAGGTGGTGGCGGAAATGAGCCGGCCGGTGGTGCTGGAGGGGCGGGAACTGCTGGTCTCCGCCAGCGCCGGCCTGGCCTTCTATCCGGAGGACGGGGAGGACGCCCAGACCCTGCTCAGGCGGGCCGACGAGGCCATGTACGAAGCCAAGCGGGCCGGCCGCAACACCTTCCGTCAGGTGGGCCAGTAGGACGTTGCGGGCAGCGTGAACGTGAAAAAGGCCGCCCGCGGGCGGCCTTTTTCATTGCGGAAGCCTGGGGGCGGCGCTGCTCAGCCGGCCAGCTTGGCGAAGGCGTCCACCACTTCGGCGGGAGCCTGCACCAGTTCGATCAGCACGCCTTCGCCGCCGATGGGGGATTCCTCATTGCCCTTGGGGTGCAGGAAGCAGATGTCGAAACCGGCTGCACCCTTGCGGATGCCGCCAGGGGCGAAGCGCACGCCGTTGGCCGTCAGCCATTCCACGGCCTTGGGCAGGTCGTCGATCCACAGGCCCACGTGGTTGAGGGGAGTGGTGTGCACCGCCGGCTTCTTTTCCGGGTCCAGGGGCTGCATCAGGTCCACTTCGACCTTGAAGGGGCCCTTGCCCATGGCGCAGATGTCCTCGTCCACGTTTTCCCGCTCGGAGACGAAATTGCCGGTGACTTCCAGGCCCAGCATGTCGACCCACAGGGTCTTCAGCTTGTCCTTGGAAGGGCCGCCGATGGCGATCTGCTGGATGCCGAGAACTTTGAAGGGACGCTGGGACATGGAGAGGCTCCTGAAATCGGTGGAATTAAAAATACATAATTATACAGAGCGGACCGCCGCCCAGGGAGAGGGGCGAGCGGTACTCGGGGCCGGAATCCGGGGTGGAGCCCGGGCGGGCTCCCGGGACCATGCTCCAGGGCGGACACCGGCCCCGGGCGGACGGAGGAGGAGGCCGCCTCACGCCACCTGTCCGGCACGATGGGGCGCGAAAAAAAAAAGCGGAGCCCCGCCGCCGCAGGTGCTCCGCTTCCCTCTGTAACCGGGCGGACCCGGAAGTGATGGCAATCGCCGTTGCTGCCGGCAGGCGCAACGGTCTGCTTATTTCTTCTTGGCCTTGGCGTCCTTGCTGGCGGCGATGTTGCCGACGAAGGTGTTTTCCACCAGGGGCGGGGCATCCACCTGGGGCACGTGGCACTGCACGCAGTTGTGGCGCAGGTGGGTGACTTCGGCGTGCTGCTTGCCTTCCCGGTCGATGAAGTGGCTCTCGCCGATCTTCGGGGCCTTCTTCTCCTTATACTTCTCCGGACCGTGGCAGGTCAGGCACTGGTTCTCTTCCAGGGTGATTTCGTCGAAGTTGTCCACCGCGTGGGGAATCACCGGCGGCTGCTCCTTGTAGGTGCGGGCGATGGGCTGTTGCAGGCCCGGCTTCTTGCCGGCGTAGGCCTTCATCTCGGGGGCCGGGTCGCCGGCGGGAATGTCGGCGCCGCGCATGGTCTTGGGCGCATCGGCGGCCTGGGCCAGGCAGGCGAAGGAGGCGGCCAGGATGGCCAGGGTCAGTTTGTGCAGTCGGTTCATGGTCGGCTCCTCAATGGATGGTCTTGCGATGGTCTGTCTGGCCTTCGGCCTCCCCGGCCGGGGCGCAGCGCTGGGTGTGCTGGTTGAAGCGGCTGCCGAAGACGAAGACGTCCTTGGCGCAAACGTCGATGCAGCGGCCGCAGTTGGTGCAGGCAGAGGCCAGGATGACCGGGCCGGTGCCGTTGGCCTCGCCCTTGAGGGCGGGGCGGATGACCTGGGGTTCGGGGCAGGCGGCGAAGCAGTCCATGCAGTCGTCGCACTCCTGGCGCCGGCGGGCGCTGACCCGCAGCAGGCTGGTGCGGCCGAGCAGGCCGTAGAAGGCGCCCACCGGACACAGGTGGCCGCACCAGCCCCGGCTCATGATCAGCAGGTCCAGCAGGAAAATGGCGAGAACCACGGTCCAGGCGGCGCCCAGGCCGAAGATGAGGCCCCGGTGCAGCATGGATACCGGATTGATCAGCTCCCAGGCCAGGCCGGCGCCGGCCAGGGGCAGCAGCAGGGTCAGCCCCAGGATCCAGTAGCGGCTGCGGCGGCTGATGTGGGCGCTGCCCTTGAGACCGAGGCGCTCCCGCAGCCAGCCGGCCAGGTCGGTGACCAGGTTCATGGGGCAGACCCAGGAGCAATACACCCGGCCGCCCACCAGCAGGTAGAAGGCGAGCACGATGGCGGCGCCGAGCAGAGCCAGGCCCTCGGGGCGATGGCCGGAGAACAGCACCTGCAGTACCAGCAGGGGATCGGCCAGGGGCAGGGTGTCCAGGGTCAGGCTGTAGCTGAGGTTGCCCTTGACCAGCCACAGGCCGGCCAGGGGGCCGAGCAGGAACAGGCCCAGGATGCCGAACTGGGACAGGCGCCGCAGCAGCAGCCAGCGGTTGGCGCCGAGCCGGCCCTTGGCGGCCAGGGCGGCGGGGAAACGGGGAGAGAGGAAGCTCATCGCGCCGCCTCGTCGGAAAGCCGGTTGGGCAGGCCGCCACCGGGGATGTTCTGGGGTATGGCCGGAACGCCCGGTCCATGGGCGTCGGCACCGGGGATGCTCGGTGCCAGGCTATCGACGCCGCTGCCCGGGGTGGCCGGCTTGCCGGGGGCGAGGGACGGGCCTCCCTGGCTGGCAGGGTCGAAGTGGCCTTCCAGACGGGCGCCTTCAGGCATGCGGTCCGGCAGGTCGCCCAGGCCCTTGTCGTCCACCAGGGAATGGCCGGCCTTCTTCTCTTCCTCCCAGCCGACCCGGTAGTGCTGGCCCAGCTCGCCCTTGGCCAGGGGCACGGGCAGGACCTTGATGGCGGCGGTTTCGAGGACGCAGGAGCGCTCGCATTTGCCGCAGCCCGTACAGTGCTCGGAATGCACCGTGGGAATGAACATGCTGTGGCGGCCGGTGCGGGTGTTGGGGCGCAGCTCCAGGGTGATGGCCTTGTCGATCACCGGGCACACCCGGTAGCAGACGTCGCAGCGCAGGCCGAGGAAATTGAGGCAGGTCTCCTGGTCGAGCAGTACCGCCAGGCCCATGCGGGCCTGGTTGATGTCGGTGAGGCCGTGGTCCAGGGCGCCGGTGGGGCAGGCCTTGACGCAGGGGATGTCCTCGCACATCTCGCAGGGCACCTGGCGGGCGACGAAATAGGGCGTGCCGGTGGATACCGGCTGCTCCGGCCGGGCCAGGGACAGGGTGCCATAGGGACAGTCGCGCACGCACAGGCCGCAACGGATGCAGGCACCGAGAAAGTCCTCCTCCGCGCCGGCGCCGGGCGGGCGCAGGGCCGCCGGCGGCAGGGCCCGGGCCTGCTTGGCATGGAAGCCCAGGCCGAGACCCAGCAGACCGACGCCGCAGGCCATGCGGCCGGCGTCGGCGAAGAACTGGCGCCGGGCCGCCGCAGCCTTGTCGGACTTGGCAGGAGGGGAGTTGGAAAGATCGCTCATGGCGTGACCGGCGGCGGGAACCGACTGGGGGCGGACTTAACCGTCCGCCCCGCCGGCCTCCCTGATGCCTTATCCGGTTGTGTAGGTGCTTAGGCCTTGACCACCTTGCAGGCGCACTTCTTGAAGTCCGTCTCTTTCGAGATGGGGCAGGTGGCGTCCAGGGTCAGCTTGTTCACCAGCCGGTGCTCGTCGAAGAAGGGCACGAAGACCAGGCCCAGGGGCGGCTTGTTGCGGCCCCGGGTTTCCACCCGGGTGGAAATCTCGCCGCGGCGGGACTGCACCTTGACCGTGTCGCCGCGCTGCAGGCCGCGCTTCTTGGCGTCTTCCGGATGCATGTAGATCCAGGCGTCGGGCATGGCCTTGTACAGCTCGGGCACGCGCCGGGTCATGGAGCCGGTGTGCCAGTGCTCCAGCACGCGGCCGGTACAGAGCCACAGGTCGTACTCGGCATCCGGCTGCTCGGCGGCAGGCTGGTAGGGCAGGGCGAAGACCACCGCCTTGCCGTCGGGGAAGCCGTAGAAGCGCACCTTCTCGCCGGCCTTGACGTAGGGGTCGTAGCCTTCGCGGAAGCGCCACAGGGTTTCCTTGTTGTCCACCACCGGCCAGCGCAGGCCGCGGGCCTTGTGATAGGTGTCGAAGGCGGCCAGGTCGTGGCCGTGGCCGCGGCCGAAGGCGGCGTATTCCTCGAACAGGCCCTTCTGCAGGTAGAAGCCGAGGACCTTGCCTTCCTCGTTCTCGAAGCCCTTCAGCTGGTCGGAGACGGGGAACTTGTTCACTTCGCCGTTGGCGTAGAGCACGTCATAGAGGGTCTTGCCCTTGTACTCGGGGGCCTTGTCCAGCAGCTCGGCGGGCCACACTTCCTCCATCTTGAAGCGCTTGGAGAATTCCACGTACTGCAGCACGTCGGAGCGGGCCTGGCCCTGGGGCTTGACCTGCTGGCGCCAGAACTGGGTGCGGCGCTCGGCGTTGCCGTAGGCGCCTTCCTTCTCCATCCACATGGCGGAGGGCAGGATCAGGTCGGCAGCCAGGGCGGAGACGGTGGGATAGACGTCGGAGTGCACCACGAAGGCGGCCGGATTGCGCCAGCCCGGGTAGACCTCGCCGTTGATGTTGGGGCCGGCCTGCATGTTGTTGGTGGTGGTGGACCAGAAGAAGGCCACCTTGCCGTCCTTCAGGGCGCGGCTCTGGGCCACGGCGTGCAGACCCACCCAGTCGGGGATGGTGCCGGCGGGCAGCTTCCACAGCTTCTCGGTGATTTCCCGGTGCTTGGGATTGACCACCACCATGTCGGCGGGCAGGCGATGGGCGAAGGTGCCCACTTCCCGGGCCGTGCCGCAGGCGGAAGGCTGGCCGGTGAGGGAGAAGGGGCCGTTGCCCGGTTCGGAGATCTTGCCCACCAGCAGGTGCACGTTGTAGATCATGTTGTTCACCCAGGTGCCCCGGGTGTGCTGGTTGAAGCCCATGGTCCAGTAGGAGACGACCTTCACCTTGGGATCGGCATAGGCCTTGGCCAGGGCTTCCAGGTTCTCCTTCGGCACGCCGGAAATCTCGTGGGTCTTGTCCAGCGTGTATTCGGCGACGAAGGCCTTGAACTCGTCGAAGGAGATGTCGGTGGCCTTGTTGGGGTCGCCCTTGGGCTTGCCGTCCGGGCCCGGGTAGCCGTTGTTGCCGGCGGCCTGTTCCAGGGGGTGGTTGGGACGCAGGCCGTAGCCGATGTCGGTGACGCCCTTCTTGAACTTGACGTGGTTCTTGACGAAGTCCTGGTTCACCGCGCCGTTCTGGATGATGTAGTTGGCGATGTAGTTGAGGATGGCCAGGTCGGACTGGGGCTTGAAGATCAGCTCGTTGTCGGCCAGCTCGCAGGAGCGGTGGGTGAAGGTGGACAGCACGTGGATCTTGACGTGCTTGGCGTTGAGGCGGCGGTCGGTGATGCGGGACCAGAGGATGGGGTGCATCTCCGCCATGTTGGAGCCCCACAGGGCGAACACGTCGGCGTGCTCCGCATCGTCATAGCAGCCCATGGGCTCGTCGATGCCGAAGGTGCGCATGAAGCCGGCCACGGCGGAAGCCATGCAGTGGCGGGCGTTGGGGTCCAGGTTGTTGGAGCGGAACCCGGCCTTCCACAGCTTGGCGGCGGCGTAGCCTTCCCAGATGGTCCACTGGCCGGAGCCGAACATGGCGATGTTGCGCGGGCCGCCGGCCTTGAGGGCGGCCTTGCACTTCTCGGCCATGATGTCGTAGGCCTGGTCCCAGGAAATGGGGGTGAAGTCGCCGTTCTTGTCGTACTGGCCGTTCTTCATGCGCAGCAGGGGCTGGGTCAGGCGGTCCTTGCCGTACATGATCTTGGAGAGGAAGTAACCCTTGATGCAGTTGAGGCCCCGGTTCACCGGCGCTTCCGGATCGCCCTGGGTGGCCACCACGCGGCCGTCCTTGGTGCCCACCAGGACACCGCAGCCGGTGCCGCAGAAGCGGCAGACGCCCTTGTCCCAGCGGATGCCGTCATTCTTCGGCTGCTGCGCCAGGGCTTCGGATACGCCGGGCACCGCCATGCCGGCGGCGTTGGCGGCGGCGGCGACGGCGCTGCTCTTGATAAAGTCGCGACGGGTCAGGTTCATCTCAGGACTCCTTCTCGGGATCAGGTTCGAAGTGGTGATACACCATGGCCAGGGACATGACGCCCGGCAGCTGCTGTATCGCCTCGTAGGTTTGGGTGGTTTCCCGGTCGCCGTCGCTCTCGATGGTGACGATCATGCGGCCCTCTTCGGAGACGGCGTGGACCTCCACGCCCGCCAAGGTCGCCAGACCCGCCTCGACGGCCGCGATCTGCTGCGGCCCGGCGTTGACCAGAATGCTGGAAATATTCACGGATGATTCCCCCAATCGGCAGGCACGGCTCGAAGGGCCGGCTCAAGGTTCGACCACTCTATGCCCCTACGGAAACCCAGGTTTATGATGTGAATCAAAAGCGAAAAAAAGCCCCCGCAGGATGTAGGTGATTTGAAAAGTCACCGGGCTTCGGTTAGCCTGATCGGGCTTTGCCTGGTGCGGTTTTCCGCCGCATCGGGGTTAATGAGAATGACCCACAACAAGGCCCGCCCCATGCCGGCAGGCCGGCGGTTCGAGTAACAGCCCCGATTCCCCAGAAGGCTTGTTTTCCCACCCACCCATGTCCCGGCCCCTGCCCATTCTCTCGACGCCCGCAGCCGCCCCCCCGGAGGCCGCTCCCCTGACCCGCTACAGCCCCATTCCTTGGGGCCTGGTGATCGTCCTTTCCCTGCTTTTCGTCGTGGTCTGGCTGCTGCCGCCCCTGGGCGGCCTCAAACAGAGCGACACCATCTTCCCCCTGACCCTGCACACGGTGATGGAGAGCTTCTCCTTCGTCGTCTCCGTGCTGGTCTTCGCCGTCTCCTGGCATGCCTACAGCCGGGAGCGGGCGGGCAACCTGATGATCCTGGCCTGCGGCTTCCTCGCCGTGGCCCTGCTGGATTTCGGCCATACCCTCTCCTACCGGGGCATGCCCGACTTCGTCACGCCCTCCTCGCCCCAGAAGGCCATCACCTTCTGGCTGGCGGCCCGCTACGTGGCGGCCCTGACCCTGCTCACCATCGCCCTGCGCCCCTGGCAGCCCCTGGCCCGCCCCCGGGACCGCTACCGGCTGATGCTGTGGGCCCTGCTGGTGACCGCCGCGGTGTTCGTCTCGGAGCTTTACCTGCCGGATTTCTGGCCCACCATGTTCGTGCCCGGGGTGGGCCTCACCGGTCTCAAGATCGCCGCCGAATACGGCCTCATCGCCATCCTCGGCGCCACTGCGGTGATCCTCTATCCGAAGACCCAGGGCAAGCCCGCCTTCGACGCCGCCAACCTGTTCACCGCGGTGCTCATCACCATCCTCTCGGAGCTGTGCTTCACCCTGTACTCCAACGTCAATGACGTGTTCCAGCTGCTCGGCCATACCTACAAGGTCATCGCCTATTTCTGGATCTACAAGGCGGTCTTCGTCTCCAGCGTGCGCGACCCCTACCTGCGCCTGAGCCTGGAGATGGCGGAGCGCCAGGCGGCGGAGGCGCGCATCCAGTTCCTCGCCTACCACGATCCCCTGACCGAGCTGCCCAACCGCATCCTGGTGCGGGAGCGCTTCGAGCGGGCGGCGGAGCGGGCCCGGGTCCAGTCCTCCCGGGTGGGGCTGGTCTATATCGACCTGGACAATTTCAAGACGGTGAACGACTCCCTCGGCCATACCCTGGGCGACCTGCTGCTGCAGGGCATCGGCCAGCGCCTGCAGTCCCTGGTGCCGGCCGGCAGCACGGTCAGCCGCCAGGGCGGCGACGAATTCCTCATCCTGCTGGAAGACGTGGAGCGGCCCCGGGAAGTGGAGAGCCTGGTGAACCGCATCGTCGAGCAGATGCAGCAGCCCTTCGCGATCCAGGACCACGACCTGTCCACCTCCGTTTCCATCGGCGTTTCCCTTTTCCCCGACGACGGCGGCGATTTCGACACCCTGCTGAAAAAGGCGGATACGGCCATGTACCGGGCCAAGGGCGCCGGCCGCAACGGCTACCGCTTTTTCGACCGGGAAATGGACAAGGACGTGGGCGAGCGCCTGCGCCTGAGCAACGACCTGCGCCTGGCCCTGGCGCGCAACGAGTTCGTGCTGCACTACCAGCCCCAGATCGATTTGCGCACCCAGGAAGTGATCGGCGCCGAGGCCCTGATCCGCTGGCAGCATCCGGAACTGGGCCTGCTGGCGCCGTGCCGCTTCATCGGCATCGCCGAGGACACGGGCCTGATCGTGCCCATCGGCGAATGGGTGATCCGCATGGCCTGCCATCAGGCCGCCGCCTGGCAGCGGGCCGGCCTGCCGCCCCTGGTGGTGGCGGTCAATCTTTCCGCCGTGCAATTCATGCGCGGCGATCTGGTGGGCACGGTGGCCAGCGCCCTGGCCACCTCCGCCCTGCCTTCCCGCTGTCTGGAACTGGAACTGACCGAATCGATCCTGATCCAGGACGCGGAGAACATCCTGGGCACGGTGCAGCGCCTCAACGCCATCGGCGTGCAGATGTCCATCGACGACTTCGGCACCGGCTATTCCAGCCTTTCCTACCTGAAGCGCTTCGCCGTGGACAAGCTGAAGGTGGACCAGTCCTTCGTGCGCGACCTCTGCAGCGATCCGGACGACGCCGCCATCGTGCGGGCCATCATCCAGCTGGCCCGCAGCCTGGGCCTGAAGACCATCGCCGAAGGGGTGGAAACGGCGGAAATCCTCGCCCTGCTGCAGGAGTTGGGGTGCGACGAAGCCCAGGGCTACTACTTCGCCAAGCCCCTGCCGGCGGACAACTTCAGCGCCTTCCTCAGCCAGCGCCTGTCCTGACGGCCCGGCGCTGCCGCAGCGCCGGCAGCCCCCATTTCCCCCAACTGAAAACTACTGCCGCACTTCCCGGATGTTGTCGGGCGGCAGGAACTCGCCGCTGCTGCGGAAGGGATTGATGTCCAGGCCGCCGCGCCGGGTGTAGCGGGCATACACGGCCAGGGACTGGGGGGCGCAGCGGGCGCTGATGTCGCAGAAGATGCGCTCGACGCACTGCTCATGGAACTCGTTGTGGCCGCGGAAGGAGACGATGTAGCGCAGCAGGGCGGCGCGGTCGATGGCCGGGCCCCGGTAGCGCACCACCACCATGCCCCAGTCGGGCTGGCCGGTGACCAGGCAGTTGGACTTGAGCAGGTGGGAATAGAGGGTTTCCTCGACGCAGCGGCCGGCATCGGCCTGCAGCAGTTCCGGCGCCGGCTGGTAGCGGTCGCACTCGATGTCCAGCTCGTCCAGCAGGATGCCCGAGGGGTAATCCACCCGGGGCCGCGGCTGCCCTGCCAGAGGCTCCAGCTGCACCGTCACCTGGCCGCCGGCGGCGGCGGAAAGATCCCGGGCCAGGGTGGCGGCCACCGTTTCCGCGTCGGCGAAGGGGCTCTGGTTGAAGGAATTCAGGTACAGCTTGAAGGACTTGGATTCGATCAGGTGGGGCGTCTGCGCCGGGATGCGGAAGGTGCCCAGGGTCACCACCGGCTTGCCCCGGGGATTGAGCCAGGAAATCTCGTAGGCGTTCCACAGGTCCTCGCCGACGAAGGGCAGGCGGGCCGGGTCGATGCCGATCTCGTCCCGCTTCAGCTGGCGCGGGATGGGAAAGAGCAGTTCCGGGGCGTAATGGCAGCGGTACTCGCTGGCCTTGCCGAGAGGGGAGAGGGCGCTGGGATCGATGGTCATGGGGCGGATTTTACCCCCAGGCGGAGGCGGGACCAGCATCGGCCGTGAGCGCCGCCTAGAGCAGCACGTAGCCCTGGGGCTGCAGCAGGGGCGGCAGGTCGGTCTCGCCCAGGGCTTCGCCCAGGTCCCCTTCCAGCATGCGCACCATGGCGTCCAGGGGCAGGTCGTTTTCCAGGGTGCCGAAGGGCTCTTCCAGTTCGTCCCCCAGTGCGTCCAGGCCGAAGAAGGTGTAGGCCAGCACCGCCGTCAGCAGGGGCGTGGCCCAGCCGACGGAACGGGCCAGGCCGAAGGGCAGCAGCAGGCAGAAGAGGTGGGCGGTGCGGTGCAGCAGCAGGGTGTAGGCGAAGGGCAGGGGGGTGAAGCGGATGCGCTCGCAGGCGGCCTGGATGCCGGAGAGGGCGTGCAGGCGCTGGGTCAGACCCTGGTAGACGATGTCGCCGAGGCCGTCCCGTTGCCGGGCCTGGACCAGGTCGTGGCCGCACTGGCGCAGCAGGGCATCGGCCGGATTGCGGCTCTGGGCAAGGCGCTCGGCCTCGCCGGGAGGCAGGAAGGGTGCGGCTTCCAGGACTGCGTCCCGGCCCCGCAGACGGGCGGCCAGGGCGTGGGCGAAGGCCAGGCTGCGGCGCACCAGGAGGCGCCGGGGTTCCGCCTCCAGCACCAGGCTATCCCGGGCCAGGGAGCGCAGTTCGACGATGAGGCCGCCCCACTGCTTGCGCGCTTCCCACCAGCGGTCGTAGCAGGCGCTGTTGCGAAAGCCGAGGAAGATGGAAAAGGCCAGGCCGAGCAGGGCGAAGGGGGCGGCGGAATAGTCGGGGAAGAGGTGGCCGAAGTGCTGGGCGCCCCAGGTGATGAGCACGGCGAAGCTGGTGGTGAAGACGATCTGGGGCAGCACGTGGGGCACCACCGAGCCGCGCCAGATGAAAAAGAGACGGAGCAGGCTGGGGCGTTCGCGGACGATCATGTCGAGGCAGTCGGTGGAGTGGTGGTCGGGTTGGCGCTGCCGGCGCTCGCCAGTACGACCAGGCCGGGCAGGGTGGCGCGGGCGTTGGCGCCGGTGGCGGCGATCAGCGCGGCGGTCGGCATGCCCCGCAGCTCGGCCAGGAGAGCGGCGAAGCGGGGCAGGTAGGCGGGCTTGTTGCGCCGGTCCGGGCTCTCCGCGGTGAGAAAGGCCGGGGGAATGTCGGGGGCGTCCGTTTCCAGGACCAGGGCTTCCAGGGGCAGGGTGGCGGCCAGTTCCCGGATGCGGGTGGAGCCGCTGAAGGTCATGGCGCCGCCGAAGCCCAGCTTGAAGCCGAGCTTGATGAATTCGTCGGCCTGCTGCCGGCTGCCGTTGAAGGCATGGGCGATGCCGCCCCGGGGCCGGTAGCGGCGCAGCTGCTTGAGAATGGGGTCCAGGGCCCGGCGC
The DNA here is from genome assembly GCF_058809525.1 of Azospira sp. MPR-LB4. NCBI lineage: Bacteria > Pseudomonadati > Pseudomonadota > Betaproteobacteria > Rhodocyclales > Rhodocyclaceae > Azospira > Azospira sp. MPR-LB4. Next base: position 2,002,381 of record NZ_CM179521.1, on the reverse strand, counting down.
ACGTGGAGGATCACCGGCAGGTCGAACTCCACGGCAAGCTTCAGCTGTTCGGCGAAGAAGTGCTGCTGCCGCGCCAGGGCCTCGCCCTGCTGCAGTTCGGGCACGTACAGGTCGAGGCCGATCTCGCCCACCGCCAGCGGCGCCAGGGGGCCATCCCGCTCCTCGGCCAGCCAGCGGCGCAGGGTGGTGAGGTCTTCCTCCCGGGCCGCCGGCGTGTACAGGGGATGGATGCCGTAGGCGGGCGCGCAGCCCGGATAGGCGAGGCAGCAGGCGCGCACCTCGGCGAAAGTGGCGGCAGCCACTGCCGGCACCACCATGGCCTGGACGCCAACCGCGACGCCATCCTTGAAGATGGCATCCCGGTCAGTGGCGAATTCCGCCGCGTCCAGGTGGCAGTGGGTGTCGATCAGCATGGAATCTGGCTGTCCGGGCAGGCCGGGCGGAGAGGCCCGCCCTGCCTCACTTCTGGCCGAAGGCCGGTTTGCGCTTTTCCAGGAAGGCGCCCAGACCTTCGGCGAAGTCGGGATGGACGGAGCAGGCGGCGAAGTTGCCCTGTTCGGCGAACAGCTGCTCCGGCAGGGAATTGCCGCTGGAAGCCTGCAGCAGGGCCTTGGTGCGGGCCAGGGCCTGGCGCGGACCGGCGGCCAGGCGGCGGGCCAGCTTGGCGCTCTCGGCCTCCAGCTCGGCGGCGGGCACCACCCGGTTGATGAGGCCCCACTCCCTGGCCTGGGCGGCATCGAAACGGTCCCCCAGCAGGGCGATCTCGGCGGCCCGCTTGGCCCCCACGGCCCGGGGCAGGAACCAGGTGGCGCCGCCGTCGGGGGAAAGGCCGATGTGGCAGTAGGCCAGGGTGAAATAGGCGTTGTCGGCGGCCACCGCCAGGTCGCAGGCCAGCATCAGGGACAGGCCGAAGCCGGCGGCGGCACCGCTGACCGAGGCCACTACGGGTTTGCCCATGCGGCGCACCTGCAGGGTGGTGGCGTGCACGGCGGCGATGGTCTGTTCGAAGAGGGCCTGGCGTTCCGCCGGCGGCAGGGCCAGCTGGCTGTGGAACCACTTGAGGTCGCCACCGGCCATGAAGTGCTCGCCGCCGCGCAGGACCACGGCGCCGACGGCCTCGTCGTGCTCGGCCCGGGCGGTGGCGGCGCGCAGGTCCTCGATCATGGCCAGGTTGAGGGCGTTGAGGGCCTCGGGGCGGTTCAGGGTCAGGGTCAGGACCCCGTCCTCCAGGTGGGAAAGCACGGTGCTCATGGGTTGTCTCCTTTGGGTGGTGGTTTTTATGGGTTTATTGTTTTGTCGTTCCGAGGAACGGGAAATCCGGTTCCGGCCGGCGGCCGGAAATGAGGTCCGCCAGGGCCGCGGCGGAGCCGCAGGACAGGGTCCAGCCCAGGGTGCCGTGGCCGGTGTTGAGCCACAGGTTGGACAGGCGGGTGCGACCGATGAGGGGCACGTTGGAGGGCGTCACCGGGCGCAGGCCGCACCAGTAGAGCGGGTCGCCGTCGGGGCGCAGCTGGGGGAACAGTTCCAGGGCGCGCCGCAGCAGGGCCTCGCAGCGCACCGGGGTGAGGTCCAGGTTGTGGCCGTTGAACTCCGCCGTGCCGGCCACCCGCAGGCGGTTGCCGAGGCGGGACATGACGATCTTGCGTTCGTCGTCGGTGATGCTGACGCTGGGGGCGACGCTGTCCGGGGAGAGGGCGATGGTGGCGGAATAGCCCTTGCCCGGATAGACGCAGGCCTTGACCCCGGCGGGCTTGAGCAGGGCCGGGGAATAGCTGCCCAGGGCCACCACGTAGGCGTCGGCCAGGAGCAGGTCGCCGCCGGCGACGACGCCGGCCACCCGGCCGCCGGCGCTGGCAATCTTCTCCACCGGGCAGTTGTAGCGGAACTGCACGCCCCGGGCGGCGGCGGCCTCGGCCAGGCGCTGGGTGAAGCGGTGGGCGTCGCCGGATTCGTCGCTGGGGGTGTAGTCGCCACCAGCCAGGCGCCCTTGCACCGCGGCCAGGGCCGGCTCGATGGCGACGCAGCGGGCGGCGTCCACCGGCTCCCGGTCCACCCCGAATTCCCGCATCAGGGCGGCGGCGTGGCAGGCGGCCTCGAACTCGGCGGCCTGGGTGAAGATGTGCAGGATGCCCTGGCAGCGCTGGTCGTAGTCCAGGGGCAGGGCCTGGCGCAGGGCCTGCAGCCGCTGCCGGCTGTAGAGGGCGAGGGCGATGATGTCGCGGATGTTGCGGCGGGTGGCCCCGGGCGGGCAGTTGGCGAGGAAGCGCAGGCTCCAGGCGAAGAGGGCCGGGTCGTAGCGCAGGCGGAAGAGCAGGGGGGCATCTTCCTTGCCCAGCCATTCCAGGGCCTTGAAGGGGGCCCGGGGATTGGCCCAGGGCTCGGCGTGGCAGACGGAAATCTGGCCGCCGTTGGCGAAGCTGGTTTCCAGGGCGGCGCCGGGCTGGCGGTCCACCACCGTGACTTCGTGGCCGGCCTCGGCCAGGAACCAGGCACTGGTGACGCCGACGACGCCGGCGCCGAGGACGAGAACACGCACCCGGCCTATTCCTCCTGGCGTTCCCGGGTGATGCGCACCACTTCGGGAATCAGGCGCACGGCCCGCAGGACCCGGGCCAGGTGGGCCCGGTTGGCCACCTGCACGGTGAAGTTGAGGGTGGTGTAGAAGCCCGGATCGGGGGCCATGGAGACCTTCTCGATGTTGGAGCCGGACTCGGCGATCTCGGTGGCCACCTTGGCCAGCACGCCGCGGGCGTTGCGGGCGGCGACGTGGATGTCCACGTCGAACAGCTTGCCCGGTTCCGGTTCCCACTCCACGTCGATCCAGCGCTGGGGTTCGGCACTGCGGGATTTGCGGATGACGGCGCAGTCATGGGTATGCACCACCAGGCCCTGGCCCTTCTTGATGGAGCCGATGATGGGGTCGCCCGGGATCGGGCGGCAGCAATGGGCCAGCTGGATGGCCATGCCCTCGGTGCCGCGGATCACCACCGAGGTGTGGGGTGCCGGTTCCGCGTTGGGCAGGGCCGCCTCGTGGGCCAGCAGGCGGCGCGCCACCACGGCGGCCAGGCGCCTGCCCAGGCCGATGTCGGTGTACACCTCCTTGACGGACTTGCTGCCCCCTTCCTTGAGCACCGCTTCCCAGCTGGCGTCCGGCAGTTCCGAGGGGGTGATGCCGAGGCCGAACAGTTCCTGGTTGAGCAGGCGCTCGCCCAGGGCGGCGGATTCCTCGTGCTGGCGGGTCTTCAGGAAGTGGCGGATCTTGCTGCGGGCGCGGCCGGTCTTCACATACGAGAGCCAGGCCGGATTGGGATTGGCATGGGCGGCGGTGACGATTTCCACCTGGTCGCCGCTGTTGAGCTCGCTGCGCAGTGGCATCAGCTCGTAGTTGATCTTGGCGGCGACGCAGCGGTTGCCCACGTCCGTGTGCACCGCGTAGGCGAAGTCCACTGGGGTGGCGCCCTTGGGCAGGGAGAAAATTTTGCCCTTGGGCGAGAAGACATAGACCTCGTCGGGGAAGAGGTCGATCTTGACGTGCTCGAAGAACTCAGCCGAGTCGCCGGCGGTGCTCTGCAGCTCCAGCAGGGACTGCAGCCAGCGGTGGGTCTGGTACTGCAGCTCGGCGGCGCTCTTCTCCGTGTCCTTGTACAGCCAGTGGGAGGCCACGCCCTCCTGGGCCATGTGGTGCATTTCCTCGGTGCGCAGCTGCACTTCCACCGGCATGCCGTAGGGGCCGATCAGAGTGGTGTGCAGGGACTGGTAGCCGTTGGCCTTGGGGATGGCGATGTAGTCCTTGAACTTGCCCGGCAGGGGCTTGTACAGGGCGTGCAGGGCGCCCAGGCCCAGGTAGCAGCTGGGCACGTCCTTGACCACCACGCGGAAGCCGTAGATGTCCAGCACCTGGGAGAAGGAGAGGCGCTTTTCCACCATCTTGCGGTAGATGGAATAGAGGCTCTTCTCCCGGCCGAAGACCTGGGCCTCGATGCCCGAGTCCCGCATCTTGCTCTGGACCCCGTCGAGAATCTTCGACAGCACCTCGCGCCGGTTGCCCCGGGCCGCCATGACGGCCTTCAGCAGCACCTGGTAGCGCATCGGGTGGGTGTGCTTGAAGGAGAGGTCCTGCAGCTCCCGGTAGACCGTGTTCAGCCCCAGCCGGTTGGCGATGGGGGCGTAGATTTCCAGGGTCTCCAGGGCGATGCGGCGGCGCTTGTCCGGACGCATGCAGCCCAGGGTCTGCATGTTGTGCAGACGGTCGGTGAGCTTGATGAGGATGACCCGCAGGTCCTTGGCCATGGCCAGGAGCATCTTGCGGAAGTTTTCCGCCTGGGCTTCCTGGTAGGAGGAGAACTCGATCTTGTCGAGCTTGGAGAGGCCGTCCACCAGGTCGGCCACGCCCTTGCCGAAGCGCTCGGTCAGCTCCTCCTTGGAGATGCCCGTGTCCTCCATGGTGTCGTGCAGGAGGGCGGCGATGATGGCGGTGGAATCCAGCCGCCATTCGGCAATGGCCCCGGCCACGGCCAGGGGGTGGGTGATGTAGGGTTCGCCGGAAAGGCGTTTCTGGCCCCGGTGGGCGGCTTCGCCGAAGGCAAAGGCCTCCTTGATCTTGGCGATCTCTTCCGGTTTCAGGTAGTCGAGGCTGTCCAGGAAGACCCGGTAGGCCGGGTCGTCGTTGAACGGGTAGGGGGTCGGCGGCGCCGCCGGGTCAGGTGCCGGCGCGAAGGGCGCGGCGGAAGATGCAGACGGTTTGGCCGGGGCGGGGTCGGTTGCAGTATCCATACCGGTTCACCTTACCCGCCCGGGCCCGGGGTCAGGCCTGACCGCGGTTGAGGATTTCCAGGCCGATCTGGCCGGCAGCCAGTTCGCGCAGGGCGATGACGGTGGGCTTGTCCTTGCTCGGTTCCTGCATGGGGGTGGAACCATTGGCGATCTGGCGGGCCCGGTAGGTGGCGGCCAGGGTCATCTGGAAGCGGTTGGGGATTTGTTTCAGGCAGTCTTCAACGGTAATGCGGGCCATGGTCCATCCAATCAAAAAGCGGAAAATTTAGAGCAGCGAGGCGAACAGCGAAGCGTGGCGTTCCTGCTGCACGGGAAGCTTCAAGCGCGTTGCGCGCACCACGGCCAGCAGGTCGCTGAGGGCCGTCTGCAGGTCGTTGTTAATAATAACATAGTCGAATTCGCCCACATGCCGCATCTCGTCGCGGGCGGCGGCCAGACGGCGGGCGATGACGTCCTCGCTGTCGGTGCCGCGGCCGGCCAGGCGGCGGGCCAGTTCTTCCATGGAGGGCGGCAGGATGAAGACGCCGATGGCGTCGCCGAACACCTTGCGCACCTGCTGGGCGCCCTGCCAGTCGATCTCCAGCAGCACGTCGCGGCCGGAGGTCAGCTGCTGTTCGATCCAGGTGCGGGAGGTGCCGTAGTAGTTGCCGTGCACCTCGGCCCATTCGAGGAATTCGCCCCGGTCCACCCGGGCCAGGAAATCGGCCACGTCGGTGAAGTGGTAGGCCTGGCCGTTCTCCTCCCCGGTGCGGGGCGCCCGGGTGGTGTGGGAGACGGAGAGGCCGATGGCCGGGTCGTTCTGCAGCAGCAGGCGGACCAGGGTGGTCTTGCCGGCGCCGGAGGGGGCGGTGACGATGTAGAGATGGCCGCTCATGCTGGCGTCCCTTTCCTTATTCGATGTTCTGGATCTGTTCGCGCATCTGCTCGATGAGCAGCTTCAGGTCCATGGAGGCCTTGGAGACTTCGCTGAGGACCGACTTGGAGCCCAGGGTGTTGGCTTCCCGGTTCAGTTCCTGCATGAGGAAGTCGAGGCGCTTGCCGGCGTTGCCACCGGCCTTGAGGATGCGCTCCACCTCGGTGAGATGGGCCTGCAGGCGGGACAGTTCCTCGTCCACGTCGATACGGGTGGCGTACAGCACCACTTCCTGGCGCACCCGTTCGTCGTCGGCGCTGCCCAGAGCCTCCACCAGGCGCTGCTTGAGCTTGTCCTGGTAGGCAGCCTGAGCCTGGGGAATGAGGGGGGCAACGGCGGCCACGGTGGCGCGGATCTTGTCCACCCGCTCCTGGATCATGGCGGCCAGCTTGGCGCCTTCCCGGGCCCGGCTGGCGGTGAAGTCATCCAGGGCCTCCTTCAGGGTGGCCTGGACGGCGGCGTGCAGGGCGGCCGTATCCACCTCCGGCTCGCCCAGCATGCCGGGCCAGCGCAGCACTTCGGCCACCGACAGGGCGGCGGCGTTGGGCAGGGTCTGGCGTACCTGGCCTTCCAGGGCCTGCAACTGGGTCAGCAGGTCGGCGTTGATGGCCAGTTGGCGGTTCTGGCTCTGGCTGGCGACCAGGTTGAGGCGCAGTTCCACCTTGCCCCGGGCCAGCTTGGCGGTGATGGCTTCGCGCAGGGCCGGCTCCAGCACCCGCAGGTCGTCCACGATGCGGAAATGGATGTCGAGGAAGCGGGAATTGACGCTGCGCAGTTCCAGGTGCAGGGAGCCGCCTGCCACTTCCCGGGTTTTGGCGGCATAGCCGGTCATACTGTAGATCATGGAATTCCTTGCTGTGTGGGGTGTGCCGGCCCGGACGGCGGGCCTGGGAGGGGCTTCTTGAGGCTTCTTTACAGTCCGTTGGCAAAGCCTGACAATGCGCGCAGTGCGCCTGAGGCGCTATCTTAGCTTCGGACTTCATGGCGTCACAAGCCAATCACCCCCTCCCTGCCGGATTCCAACTGGAAGACTACCGCATCGAAAAGCAGATTTCGGTCGGCGGTTTTTCCATTGTTTACCTGGCCCACGATGCCAGCGGCAAGGCGGTGGCCATCAAGGAATACCTGCCGGCCAGCCTGGCCCTGCGCTCCGAGGGGCAGACCAAGCCGGTCATTTCCCAGGAGCATCTTTCTGCCTTCCGCTACGGCATGAAATGCTTTTTCGAGGAAGGCCGGGCCCTGGCCAAGCTGAACCATCCCAACGTGATCCAGGTGCTGAATTTTTTCCGCGCCAACGACACGGTTTATATGGTCATGGAATACGAGCGGGGCCGCACCCTGCAGGAATTCATCCAGAAGCACCACGGCCACATCCATGAGAAATTCATCCGCGGCGTGTTCACCCGCATGCTCAACGGCCTGCGCGAAGTGCACACCCACAAGCTGCTGCACCTGGACCTGAAACCGTCCAACATCTACCTGCGGGCGGACAACACGCCGGTGCTGATCGACTTCGGCGCCGCCCGCCAGACCCTGCATTCCGACACCCCCATGCTGAAGCCCATGTACACCCCGGGCTTCGCCTCCCCCGAGCACTACTTCAAGCGGGACGAACTGGGGCCCTGGAGCGACATCTATTCGGTGGGCGCCTCCATGTACTCCTGTCTGGCCGGGGCGGCGCCCCAGGCGGCCGATGCGCGCATGGAGAAGGACCAGCTGCAGCCGGCCTCGGTGCGCTGGGAGGGCCAGTATTCGGACCAGCTGCTGGAGACCATCGACTGGTGCCTGTGCCTCAACCACCTGTACCGCCCCCAGAGCGTCTTCGCCCTGCAGAAGGCCCTCACCGAGGCGGTGGACATGCCGGCCCAGGGAGCCAGCAAGGCGGCGGAAAAGGAAGGATGGCTGGGCCATCTGGTGGGCAAGATCAAGGGAATGACTGCTAAATGAAATTCACCATCTACCAGGAAAGCCGCATCGGCAAGCGGCAGAACAACGAGGACCGGATCGCCTACTGCTACTCGCGGGAGGCGGTGCTGATGGTGGTGGCCGACGGCATGGGCGGCCATTACCACGGCGAGGTGGCCTCCCAGATCGCGGTGCAGACCCTGACCTCGGCCTTCCAGCGGGATGCCCAGCCGGAGATCGCCGATCCCTTCCTCTTCCTGCAGAAGGGCATGACCAATGCCCACCACGCCATCCTGGACTATTCCCAGGAGCACCGGCTGAAGGATTCGCCGCGCACCACCTGCGTCGCCTGCCTGATCCAGGACAACATCGCCTACTGGGCCCACGTCGGCGATTCCCGCCTCTACCACATGCGCGACGGCAAGGTGCTGGCGGTGACTCGGGACCATTCCCGGGTGCGCCTGCTGATGGACGAGGGCCTCATCAGCGAGGCCCAGGCCGCCACCCACCCGGACCGCAACAAGGTGTACAGCTGCCTGGGGGGCGAAAACCCGCCGGAAATCGAGTTCTCCCGCAAGACCCCCCTGGAAGTGGGGGATGTCCTGGTGCTGTGCACCGACGGCCTGTGGGGGCCGCTGCCGGCCGATGTCATGGCCGCCTCCCTGAAGGGGGCCAACCTGATGCAGGCCGTGCCCATGCTGCTCAACCAGGCGGAAATCCGCTCCGGCCCCTACGGCGACAATCTTTCCGTGGTGGCGGTGCGCTGGGAGCAGAGCTACAGCGAGGAGGCCTCCAGCACGGTGATGACCCAGACCATGCCCCTGGACGCGGTGACCACCAAGCTCGGCGAATTTGGTCGGGACCCGGCCTACAAGACCGATCTTTCCGACGACGAGATCGAAAAGGCCATCGACGAAATCCGCGCCGCCATCCAGAAATTCTCCAAATAAGGAAGTTCCATGCGTCCCAGCCAACGTGCCGCCGACCAGCTGCGCCAAGTCCGCATCACCCGCCGTTTCACCCGCCATGCCGAAGGTTCGGTGCTGGTGGAAATGGGCGACACCAAGGTGCTGTGCACCGCCAGCATCGAGGAAAACCTGCCGCCCTTCCTGCGCGGCAAGGGCCAGGGCTGGGTCACCGCCGAATACGGCATGCTGCCCCGCTCCACCCACACCCGCAGTTCCCGGGAAGCGGCCAAGGGCAAGCAGACCGGCCGCACCCAGGAAATCCAGCGCCTCATCGGCCGTTCCCTGCGCGCCGTCACCGATCTCAAGGCCCTGGGCGAGCGCCAGATCACCCTGGACTGCGACGTGCTGCAGGCCGACGGCGGCACCCGCTGTGCCTCCATCACCGGCGCCTGGGTGGCCCTGTGGGACGCCTGCCAGTCCCTGGTGGCCGCCGGCAAGCTGAGCGAGAACCCCCTCAAGGAACACGTGGCCGCCATCTCCGTCGGCATCTACAAGGGCACCCCGGTGCTGGACCTGGACTACCCGGAAGATTCCGACTGCGATACCGACATGAACGTCATCATGACCGGCAGCGGCGGACTGGTGGAAGTCCAGGGCACGGCCGAAGGCGAGCCCTTCTCCCGGCAGCAGATGAATGTGCTGCTGGACCTGGCCGAAGCCGGCATCCGCCAGCTCATCCACGCCCAGGAATCCGCCCTGGCGGATTGATTCGGAGCCCGTCATGGCCCAGGAAACCTCCCGCGACCCGATCAAGGCCCTGCTCGACGATCTGGAACAGTCCATCGCCGATTTCGATCAGCGCCTGGGTGGTGTCGAGGAGTCTCCCGCCGTGACCGGTCTGCGTTCTTCCGGGCAGCGCTATCCCGACATCGAGCCCGAAGCCAGGCGTCAGCTGCCGCCTGCCGCCCCTGTTGCCGTTGCCGGCAATGCCGACGCAACCGCTGTGTCCGAAGCGCCGGCGGTGGACCTGCTGGCCGAACTGGCCCAGGCGGCGGCCTGCCGCAGCGTGGATGATGCGGAGACCCAGCGTCGCCAGCTGGAACTGACCGAGCGCCTGCACCAGGACCTGAAGAGCGTCTTCGACTACCTCAACCAGCTCATCCGCCACGCCAACACCCTGAAGCCGGTGCTGCCCCGCAGCTACCGGCTGGATGCGCGCAACAGCTTCGACGGGCTGGCCTGGCATGACGGATTCGTCGATTACCGCAGCACCAGTCGCTTCGATCGCAGCTACTACGAGCAGATTCTTTTCCAGGTGAGCTACCGGGCGCCGGCGCCGCTGGTCGCGGTCTGCGCTGCAGACCAGGCTGCCATCGTGCGCAAGGAGCTGGAACTGGTGAACCTGCGCATCCAGCGAGAAGAGCCGGTGATGCTGCCGGAGGGCGGCCCCGGGGTGCGCTATGTGCTGCCGGATGCCATTCCGCTGCATCTGGCGGTACAGGCGGACTTCGCCAACGATGCCCTGACCTTCCGCTGCCGCAATGCCGGCAACTTCGGCCCAACCGCCTACCGGTTGCAAGGGGGGAGCATCACCCGGCCCCTGCTCGACGGCATCGGCCTGGTGCTGCTGGGCCGCAGCGACACCATGCCCAAGGAACTGCAACGCATTCCCTACCAACGGATCAACTGAGTCCCATGCAAAAGATTGTCCTCGCCTCCAACAATGCCAAGAAGCTCAAGGAACTGTCGGCCCTGCTGACACCCCTGGGCATCCAGCTCATTCCCCAGGGCGAGCTGGGGGTGCCGGAGGCGGAGGAGCCCCACCACACCTTCCTCGAAAACGCCCTGGCCAAGGCCCGCCATGCGGCCCAGCTGACCGGCCTGCCGGCCCTGGCCGACGACTCCGGCCTGTGCGTCAAGGCGTTGGGCGGCGCTCCCGGAGTGCAGTCGGCCCGCTATGCCGGCGAGCCCAAGTCCGATGCCCGCAACAACGAGAAGCTGCTGGCGGCCCTCACGGGCGTGGCCGACCGCCGTGCCCACTTCGTCTCCCTGCTGGTGCTGGTGCGCCACGGCGACGACCCCCAGCCCCTGGTGGCCGAGGGCGAGTGGCACGGCGAGATCATCGACCAGTACCGGGGCGAGGGCGGCTTTGGCTACGACCCCCTGTTCTACGTGCCGGCGGAGAAGGCGACGGCGGCCGAACTCTCCGCCGAGGTGAAGAACCGTCTCTCCCATCGTGGCCAGGCCATGGCCCGGCTGCTGGAACGCCTCAAGCTGGAACTGTGAGCCCGGCCGGCTCCGGGAAACCTTCCGGCGCTGCCGCGGTCCAGGGCAGGGTGTTCCGGTCTTGCCGCTCCGCGGCGGCCTGACTCAAAGCGCCTTCGTCCAGCCATCGCATCATGCCGCCTGCGGGCGGAAAGGTTTTCTTTCGTGTCGTCCCGTTCCCACCCTTCCTCCCGCATCATTCCCATCGCCGTCGCCGGCAGCACCCGCGCTGGCGGCAGTCCCCTGCACTTCACCAGTCCGCCGCCCCTGTCGCTCTACATCCACGTGCCCTGGTGCGTGAAGAAGTGCCCCTATTGCGATTTCAATTCCCATGAGGCCCGTCCGGAAAACGACGAGGCGGCCTATGTGGCGGCCCTTATCGCCGACCTGGAGAGCGCCCTGCCCTCGGTATGGGGGCGCAAGGTCTCTTCCATCTTCATCGGTGGGGGCACCCCCAGCCTGCTCTCCGGCGAGGCCCTGCACGAACTGCTGAACGCGGTGCGCATGCGCCTGCCTCTGCTGCCCGAGGCGGAGGTGACCCTGGAGGCCAACCCGGGCACCGCCGAGGCGGGCAAGTTCGCCGCCTTCCGGGCCGCCGGGGTGAATCGTCTGTCCCTCGGCATCCAGAGCTTCAACGACCGGCACCTTGAGGCCCTGGGGCGCATCCACGACAGCGCCGAGGCCAGGGCTGCCATCGAGCTGGCCAAAACCCACTTCGAGCGCTTCAACCTGGACCTGATGTACGGCCTGCCCCAGCAGTCCCAGGCCGAAGCGATGGCAGACCTGGAGACGGCCCTCTCCTTTGCGCCGCCCCATCTTTCCTGCTACCAGCTGACCCTGGAGCCCAATACCCTCTTTGCCGCCCGGCCGCCCCAGCTGCCCGAGGGCGACACCTGCGCCGACATGCAGGACGCCATCGAGGCCTGCCTGGCCGCCGCCGGCTATGTGCATTACGAAACCTCGGCCTTCGCCCGGCCCGGTTATCAGTGCCGGCACAACCTCAACTACTGGACCTTCGGCGACTACCTGGGCATCGGCGCCGGCGCCCATGGCAAGCTGACCCTGCCGGACCACAGCGGCTTCTCGGTGCAACGCCAGATGCGCTGGAAACAGCCCAAGCAGTACCTGGAGCAGGTGGCCGCCGGCCAGCCGGTACAGGAGCAGCACGGCGTGGGGGCGGACGAGCTGCCCTTCGAATTCCTCATGAACGCCCTGCGCCTCAACCAGGGCTTCGATCCGGCCCTCTTCGAGCAGCGCACCGGCCTGCCCCTGCTGCTGGTGCGGGGCGAGCTGGAAAAGGCGGCCCGGGAAGGGCTGCTGACCCTGGCGCCGGACTGCATCGCCCCGACCGAGCGGGGCCGGCGCTTCCTCAACGCCCTGCTGGAACGCTTCCTGCCGGGTTAACGCCGCCGGCTGCCGCTACCGCCCAGAATCGACCCCAGCACCCCGCGGATGATCTCCCGGCCGATCTGGGAGCCGATGGCGCGGGCGGCGCTCTTGGCGACGGTGGTGAGGACGGAGTCGCTCTGGCGGCCGCGGGGGCTCTGGCCGCCGCCCAGCACATCCCCCAGCACGCCGCCGAAAAGGCCGCCGCCATTGGCTTGTGGGGCAGGGGAGACGGGCGCCGGTTGGGCCTGGGCGGGCGGTGCGGTGCGGCCCTTGAGGATTTCGTAGGCCGATTCCCGATCCACCGCCTGTTCGTAGTGGCCGTAGAGTACGGAATCGCGGACGGCCTGCTGGCGCTCCTCGGCGCTCAAGGGGCCGATGCGGGAGGCGGGGGGGAGAATGAAGGCCCGTTCCACCACATTGGGCCGGCCCTTTTCGTCCAGGCAGGAGACCAGGGCTTCGCCGACGCCCAGTTCGGTGATGGCCGCTTCGGCGTCGAAGGCCGGGTTGGCGCGCAGGGTCTGGGCGGCCGATTTGACGGCCTTCTGGTCCCGCGGGGTGAAGGCGCGCAGGGCGTGCTGCACCCGGTTGCCGAGCTGGCCGAGGACGGTGTCGGGAATGTCCAGGGGGTTCTGGGTGACGAAGTACACGCCGACGCCCTTGGAGCGGATCAGGCGCACCACCTGTTCCACCTTTTCCAGCAGGGCCGGCGGGGCTTCGTTGAAGAGCAGGTGGGCTTCGTCGAAAAAGAACACCAGCTTGGGCTTTTCCAGGTCCCCCACTTCCGGCAGGTGCTCGAACAGTTCGGCCAGCAGCCACAGCAGGAAGGTGGCGTAGAGGCGGGGCGCGCCCATCAGCTTGTCCGCCGCCAGGATGTTCACCACGCCATTGCCATTGTCTGTCTGCATGAGATCGGCGATGTCCAGCATGGGCTCGCCGAAGAAGCTGTCGCCGCCCTGTTCGCCCAGGGTCAGGAGGGCGCGCTGGATGGCGCCGATGGAGGCGGCGGAGACGTTGCCGTACTCGCTGGTGAATTCCTTGGCGTGCTCGCCCACGTGCTGCACCATGGCCCGCAGGTCCTTCAGGTCCAGCAGCATCAGGCCCTGGTCGTCGGCGATCTTGAACACCAGCTGCAGCACCCCGCTCTGGGTGTCGTTGAGGTTGAGCAGGCGGGCCAGCAGCAGGGGGCCCATGTCGGAAATGGTGGCCCGCACCGGGTGGCCCTGCTGGCCGAAGACGTCCCAGAAGACGGTGGGGAAGGATGTCGGAGTCCAGTCGGTGACGCCCAGGTGGTGCAGCCGCTCCTCCAGTTTGGGCGAGGTCTTGCCGGCGGCGGCCAGGCCCGAGAGGTCGCCCTTGGCGTCGGCCAGGAAGACGGGCACGCCGATACTGGAGAAGCGCTCCGCCAGCACCTGCAGGGTGATGGTCTTGCCGGTGCCGGTGGCGCCGGTGATGAGGCCGTGGCGGTTGGCCAGGGCGGGCAGGAGAGCCAGGTCGGTGGCGGCGTGGCGGGCGATGACAAGGGGCTGGGCCATGAGTGGGGTCCGGTGGCTATGCTAGAATTGTCCGATTCTATCAACAGTTTTTCGCTACGAGGTTAGCCATGGCCGGACACTCCAAATGGGCCAATATCCAGCACCGCAAGGGCCGTCAGGACGCCAAGCGGGGCAAGGTCTTCACCAAGCTGATCAAGGAAATCACCGTCGCCGCCAAGATGGGCGGGGGCGATCCGGCCATGAATCCGCGCCTGCGCCTGGCCATGGAAAAGGCCAAGGGCGAATCCATGCCCAAGGACAACATCGACAACGCCATCAAGCGCGGCACCGGCCAGCTGGAAGGCGTCAGCTATGAGGAAATCCGCTACGAAGGCTACGGCATCGGCGGCGCCGCGGTGATGGTGGACTGCCTCACCGACAACCGGGTGCGCACCGTGGCCGATGTGCGCCACGCCTTCAACAAGTACGGCGGCAACATGGGCACCGAAGGCTGCGTTTCCTTCCAGTTCAAGCACTGCGGCCAGATGCTGTTCGCCCCCGGCGCCGACGAGGCCGCCATCATGGATGCGGCCATCGAGGCCGGCGCCGACGACATCATCACCAACGACGACGGCTCCATCGAAGTGCTGACCCCGCCCAACGACCTGCTGAACGTGCAGGAAGCCCTGGAGAAGGCCGGCTTCAAGCCCGAGATGGCGGAAGTGACCATGAAGGCGCTGAACGAATCCGAACTGACCGGGGAAGACGCCCAGCGCATGCAGAAGCTGATCGACGCCCTGGAGTCCCTGGACGACGTGCAGGAGGTTTACACCTCCGCCGTGATGGACGAATAATCGGCCCGGTCTGCTTTTGTTCCCCCGAGAAAGCGGCGCCTGGCGCCGCTTTTTCTTTTGTCGCGAGGCCTCGTGCGCAAGTTTCTGCCCTTTCTCTTCGTGCTGCTGTGGAGCACCGGCTTCATCGGCGCCAAGTACGGCCTGCCCTATGCGGAGCCCCTGACCTTCCTCAGCGCCCGCTATCTCCTGGTGCTCGGACTGATGCTGCCGGTGGCCCTTGTATTTCGCGCCTCCTGGCCTGACACCCGCCAGGAATGGCTGCACATCGGCTTCTCCGGGGTGCTGCTGCATGCGGTCTATCTCGGCGGCGTCTTCATGGCCATCCACCGCGGTCTGCCGGCCGGCATCACCGCCCTGGTGGTGGGCATGCAGCCCCTGCTGACCGCCCTGGGGGCCGGCTGGCTGCTGGGGGAGGCGGTCAGCCGGCGCCAGTGGCTGGGTCTGGTGCTGGGCCTGAGCGGCGTGGGTCTGGTGGTTTCCGGCAAGTTCGGCAGCCAGCCCCTGGCCGAGCTGCTGCCGGCCATCGTCCCGGCCCTGGTGGCCCTGCTCGGCATCACCCTGGGCACCCTGTACCAGAAGCGCTTCTGTCCTGCCTTCGACCTGCGTTCCGGCGCCGTCATCCAGTTCCTGCCGACGGCGGTGCTGACCCTGCTGGTGGCCGGCGCCAGCGAGAGCCAGGAGATCGCCTGGAGCGGCACCTTCGTCTTCGCCCTGCTGTGGCTGGTGCTGGTGCTGTCGGTGGGCGCCATCAGCCTGCTCAACGTGCTCATCCGCAGCGGCAGCGCCGTCAATGTGGCCAGCCTGTTCTACCTGACGCCGCCCACCACCGCCCTCATCGCCTGGGCCGCCTTTGGCGAAACCCTCTCCGGCCCCGCCCTGGCGGGCATGGGGCTGGCCGTGGCCGGCGTGTACCTGGCGCGGCGGGCCTAGGCGGTGTACAGGGGGTAGAGGGTCGCTTCCTCGCGCTGGATGCGCTCCACCAGCACCTTGCCGACGCCGGCCAGTTCATCAACGAAGGCCGGGGCCAGCCCCGGCTCGGCGGCCAGGTTCTGGTACTTGCGCAGGAAGGCAGCCAGGGCCTTGCCGATGCCGTCCATCTCCTGGCGGAACTCGTGGATCAGGGCGAAGCTGGAGGGATCGCCGGCCAGCTGGTGCTCCAGGTAGATGTAGAGGCGCACATTCTCGGTCAGCAGGTGGCCCTGCAGCCGTACCCGGAATTTTTCCAGCAGCGAGGCGGCCTCCGCCAGATTGCCCTGGGCGGCGGCGCTCTGGATGGCGCCGAAGGCCTGCAGCAGCACCAGGTGCTCGTCGGTGAGTTGGTGTACCAGGGCCGGATGGTAGTGAATCTGGGTTCCCGGCGCCGGGCCGCTGCGAGTGGCCGGTACCGGCTCGGGCATGGGCGGGGCCTCGGGGGCGGGGGGCGGCGGTGAATCGCCAAAGATTTTGCGTAACAGTGACATGGTTCTCCCTCCTGCGACGGTGTGGACACAGGGAATTGGTTTTTATGCCTGCCAATTTGGGCGGGAGTCCATGACGAATCCTTAACCCGTGTCAAATTTCGGGCCTGCGCTCCCGTCGGGCGCGACAGGCGGCGTCCGCCCCCTTAGAATGCTGCCATGTCCGCCATCCCCCCCGTCTCCGCCAAGCCGAATGCCGCCGCCGCACCCGTGCCGGTGCGCATCCTCGGCATCGACCCGGGACTGCGTTGCACCGGCTTCGGTCTCATCGACAAGCTGGGCAACAAGCTGGCCTACGTCAGCAGCGGCTGTATCCGCACCGACGACACCCGCACCCTGCCGGAGCGCCTGGAGGTGATCTACCAAGGCATCCGGGAAATCGTCGCCGCCCACGGTCCGGCTCAGGCGGCGGTGGAAAAGGTCTTTGTGAACGTCAATCCCCAGTCCACCCTGCTGTTGGGCCAGGCCCGCGGCGCCGCCATCACCGCCCTGGTGTCCACCGGCCTGCCGGTGGGCGAGTACACCGCCCTGCAGGTGAAGCAGGCGGTGGTGGGCAACGGCAAGGCGGCCAAGGAACAGGTGCAGCACATGGTCAAGCGCCTCCTCGGCCTGCCCGGCGACCCGTCTGCCGACGCCGCCGATGCCCTGGCCTGTGCCATTGCCCACGCCCACGGCGGCCAGGGGCTGGGCCATATCGCCACCGCCGGCCTGCGGGTGCGCGGCGGCCGCCTGATGGAAGCCCCCAATCCAAGGAAGAGAACATGATCGGAAGACTCACCGGCCTCCTGGCCGAAAAGAATCCCCCCCAGGTGGTCCTGGACGTGCAGGGCGTCGGCTACGAGGTGGATGTGCCCATGAGCACCTTCTACAACCTACCGGGCAACGGCGACAAGGTGACCCTGCTGACCCACTTCGTGGTGCGGGAGGACGGCCATTTTCTCTTCGGCTTCCTCACCGAGGCGGAGCGTTTCGCCTTCCGCCAGCTGATCAAGATTTCCGGCGTCGGCCCCCGCATGGCCCTGGCCATTCTTTCCGGCCTTTCCGTCAGCGACCTGGCGGCGGCCATCTCCCGCCAGGAGTCCGGCCGCCTGACCAAGGTGCCGGGCATCGGCAAGAAGACTGCCGAGCGCCTGCTGCTGGAGCTGAAGGACAAGCTGGCCCCGGTGGTGGGCGGCGGGGCCGCTGCGGCCCTGGTGGTGCACGACGACCAGTCGGACATCCTCAATGCGCTGCTGGCCCTGGGTTACAACGAGCGGGAAGCCGCCGCCGCCCTCAAGCAATTGCCCGCCGGCAGCGGCGTTTCCGATGGCATCCGCCAGGCCCTCAAACTGCTGGCCAAGCCCTGAGGGGGCGGCGGGAGTAAAATGGCGGCTTACCGGGCCTCGCCCGCCGCACTTTCCAGGCTCACTCCAGGCTTTCCATGATCGAAACCGATTCCTTTGATTCCTCCTTCGACGCCGATGCCGGCCGTCTCATCGGCGCCGAGAGCAAGTCGGCCCAGGAGGAAGCCATCGAGCGCGCCCTGCGGCCCAAGCGCCTGGCGGATTACGTCGGTCAGGCCAAGATCCGGGAGCAGCTCTCCATCTTCATCCACGCCGCCAAGCGGCGCAGCGAGGCCCTCGACCACGTCCTGCTGTTCGGCCCGCCGGGCCTGGGCAAGACCACCCTGGCCCACATCGTGGCCGCCGAGATGGGCGTGAACCTGCGCCAGACCTCGGGACCGGTGCTGGAGCGGGCCGGCGACCTGGCCGCCATCCTGACCAACCTGGAACCACACGACGTGCTGTTCATCGACGAAATCCACCGTCTCAGTCCGGTGGTGGAGGAAATCCTCTACCCGGCCCTGGAGGATTTCCAGATCGACATCATGATCGGCGAGGGTCCGGCGGCCCGCTCGGTGAAGCTGGACCTGCCGCCCTTCACCCTGGTGGGCGCCACCACCCGGGCCGGCATGCTGACCAACCCCCTGCGGGACCGCTTCGGCATCGTCGCCCGGCTGGAGTTCTACAACGCCCAGGAACTGACCCACATCGTCACCCGCTCGGCCCAGCTGCTCAACGTGGCCATCGAGCCGGAAGGGGCCCTGGAGATCGCCCGCCGCTCCCGCGGCACGCCCCGCATCGCCAACCGCCTGCTGCGCCGGGTGCGGGACTACGCCGAGGTCAAGGCCGACGGCATCATCACCCGGGAGGTGGCCGACGCCGCCCTTTCCATGCTGGACGTGGACCACGGCGGCCTGGACCTGATGGACCGCAAGCTGCTCTCTGCCGTGATCGACAAGTTCGCCGGCGGTCCGGTGGGGGTGGACAACCTGGCCGCCGCCATCGGCGAGGCCCGGGACACCATCGAGGACGTGCTGGAACCCTACCTGATCCAGCAGGGCTACCTGCAGCGCACCCCCCGGGGCCGCATCGCCACCCCGGCCATCTACCGCCACCTGGGGCTGGAGGCGCCCGGCACCCCGGCCGCCACGCCCGACCTGTGGTCCCCCAAGGAGCAATGAGGACGGCTGTTACAGACTGTCATCGTCCCCAGGCCCCGAGCCGCCTAGAATTACGCCCATGAGCCATCCTGCCGACCACGCCTTCACCATTCCGGTCCGCGTCTATTACGAGGACACGGATGCGGGCGGCGTGGTCTACTACGCCAACTACCTGCGCTTTTTCGAGCGCTGCCGCACCGAATGGCTGCGCAGCATCGGCCATCACCAGGTGGACCTGCTGGCGGAGCAGGGCGTCGCCTTCGTCGTCCGTTCCGTAAGTTGCGACTACATGCGGCCGGCCCGGCTCGACGATCTGCTGACCATCGGCCTGGCCGTGGAAAAGCTCGGCCGCGCCCAGATCACCTTCCGCCAGTTCGCCCGTCGCCACGGCAGCGACGACGACCTGGTGAGCGGTACCGTCCAGATCGTTTGCGTCAAGCTGGACGCCATGAAAACCACCCCCATTCCCGAATTCCTGCGCGAGAAACTGGAAGCCCTGCAATGAACGTCACCCAAGACCTTTCCATCCTTTCCCTCATCACCCAGGCCAGCGCCGTCGTCCAGGTCGTCATGGCCCTGCTGGCCGGCGTCTCCTTCATGTCCTGGTACTACATCTTCCGCAAGCTCTATGCGGTAAAGAATGCGCGCAACCAGACCGAGCAGTTCGAGCGGGACTTCTGGAGCGGCGGCGACCTCAACCGCCTCTACCAGAACGCCGTCGAGCAGCGCCACGACACCGGCGCCATGGAGCGGGTGTTCGAGGCCGGCTTCCGGGAATTCACCAAGCTGCGCAACCAGAAGAACCTGGAAGCCAAGGACGTTGTGGACGGCTCCCGCCGCGCCATGCGCGCCACCTACCAGCGGGAGATCGACGACCTGGAATCCCACCTGGCCTTCCTCGCCTCCGTCGGCTCCGTCTCCCCCTACATCGGTCTCTTCGGCACCGTGTGGGGCATCATGCATGCCTTCCGCGGCCTCTCCAACGTGGGCCAGGCGACCCTGGCTTCCGTCGCTCCCGGTATTGCCGAAGCCCTGGTGGCCACGGCCATCGGCCTCTTTGCCGCCATCCCCGCGGTGCTCGCCTACAACCGCTTCGCCCACGACATCGACCGCCTCTCCACCCGCTTCGAGAGCTTCATGGAAGAGTTCTCCAACATCCTGCAGCGGCAGATGCGTTAAGGGGCCGGAGCCATGCGTCCGCGTCGCCTTAAAAACGAAATCAACGTCGTTCCCTACATCGACGTCATGCTGGTGCTGCTGGTCATCTTTATGGTGGCCACGCCCATGATGCAGACCGGCTCGGTGGACCTGCCCTCCACCGGCAAGTCTTCCGCCGTGCCGGAAAATCCCTACCGGGTCATGGTCAAGGCCGACGGCAGCATTGCCGTGCAGGATGCCCGGGGCAAGGAAAAATCCATCGACCGCCGCCAGCTCAACGACCTGCTGGTCACCGAGCTGGAAGCCAACCCGGAACTGCCGGTGCTGGTGGTGGGCGACAAGGCCGCCCGCTACGACGCCGTGCTTGAGGTGCTGGACCAGATCAAGCTGCAGAACATCAAGCGGGTCGGCCTGGAGACCGTGCGCAAGTGAGTTCCCCGATGAAAGCCGGAACGGACATGCCCTTCGAACGGCGGGCGGAGCCGGGCAAGCGCAAGGCCCTGATCCTGGCGATCCTGGTGCACCTGCTGCTGGCCATCTTCCTCTTCTTCGGCATCCGCTGGCAGACCAAGCACGAGGCGGTGGAGGTCGAGCTGTGGAGCGATGTGCCCCAGGGCGCCTACAAGCCGCCCCCACCGCCTCCGGAACCGAAGCCCGTGCCCAAACCGGAGCCGAAGCCCGAACCCAAGCCCGAGGTGAAACCGGACCCGAAGCCGGCGTCCAAGCCCGACATCGTGCTCAAGGAAGAGAAGAAAAAGCCGGAGCCGAAAAAGGAAGAGCCGAAACCCGAACCCAAGAAGGAGGAGAAGAAGCTCGAGACTCCCGACTGGCAGAAGGAACTGGAACGGGACCAGCGGGACCTCAAGCAGCGCCAGCGTGAGCAGGCCCTGAAGGAACAGCTGAGCCGGGAAATGAACATGCAGCAGGCTGCCGGCAAGGAGGCTGCCGCCGCCTCTTCCCGCAGCAAGGGCCTGGCTTCCTACGTGGACAAGATCCGCGCCAAGGTGCGGGGCAACCTGGGCTTCGTCAGCGTCAGCGGCAATCCCACGGCCAAGTTCCTGGTGACCCAGCTGCCCAGCGGCGAGATCATCAGCGCCCGCATGACACGTTCCAGCGGCGTGCCGGCCTACGACAGCGCCGTCGAACGGGCCATCATGAAGTCCTCGCCCCTGCCCCTGCCCGACGACAAGTCGGCTTTCCACCGGGAACTGGAGCTGACCTTTTGTCCCCAGGAAGGGACTTCCGGCTGCTCCCCCTGATTCTTTGTCATTCCCCCTTACGTTACCTTTCGTTACGCGGCAGCGTCGGGGGCTTTGGGTATAATCGGACCTTTTTCCGGCCCAGGTTTCTTCAATGACCGTGATTGCGCGCTATTTTTCCCGGGTTCTGCTCGGCTTGTCCCTGCTTGCCGCCCTGGGGGGCGCCCACGCCCAGCTTGCCATTGAAATCACCGGTGCCGGCGCCCACCGCCTGCCCATCGCCATCGCCGACTTTGCCGGCGAACCGGGCTACTCCCGGGCCCTGACCTCGGTCATCCGCGCCGACCTGGAGCGTTCCGGCCTGTTCCGTCTGGTGGAACCGGGCCCGACCCCCATCAGCGAAAACGACAACGTGGATTTTGGCGCCTGGAAGAACAAGGGCGCCGACGCCTTCGTCGGCGGCAGCCTGGTGGCCGACGCCGGCGGCAAGTTCGAAGCCCGTTTCCGCCTCTACGACGTTTCCAAGCAGGCCTCCCTGGGCGGCGTCGCCTTCGTCACCACCCCCAACATGCTGCGCGCCGCCGGCCACCGCATCGCCGACTACATCTACGAGAAACTGATCGGCGAAAAGGGCTACTTCTCCACCCGCATCGCCTACGTGGTCAAGCAGGCCGGCCGCTACGAGCTGCAGATCGCCGATGCCGACGGCCAGAATGCCCAGCCGGCCCTGGTTTCCAAGGAACCCATCATTTCCCCCGCCTGGTCGCCCGATGGCGGCCGCCTGGCCTACGTCTCCTTCGAGAACAAGAAGCCGGTGGTGTACGTGCATACCCTGGCCACCGGCCGGCGCACCGTAGTGGCCAACTTCAAGGGTTCCAACTCGGCGCCCGCCTGGGCCCCGGACGGCCGCCGCCTGGCGGTGACCCTGTCCAAGGACGGAGGCTCCCAGATCTATCTGGTCAATGCGGACGGCTCCGGTGCCCAGCGCCTGATGAGTTCCTCCTCCATCGACACCGAACCCCAGTTCTCGCCCGATGGCGAAAGCATCTACTTCACCTCCGACCGGGGCGGCGCCCCCCAGATCTACCGGGTTTCCGTCGGCGGCGGTACGGCCCAGCGCGTCACCTTCGACGGCTCCTACAACGTTTCCCCCCGCCTCTCGCCGGACGGCCGCAGCATGGCCTTCATCTCCCGCAACGGCGGCCGCTTCCAGCTGGCCATCATGGACCTGGCGAGCAAGCAGGTGCAGATCCTCACCGATTCCCACAAGGATGAATCCCCCAGTTTCGCTTCCAATGGCCGCATGATCCTGTTCGCCACGGAAATGGGCGGGCGGGGCGTCCTTTCCGCTGTTTCGTCCGATGGTCGGGTCAAGCAGCGCCTTTCCGTCTCCGCCGGCGATGTTCGCGAACCGGCGTGGGGCCCTTACCTGAAGTAACGCGACGCAGCACCCATTTACCCCTAGGAGTACCGAAACATGCGCAAACTGGCTCTTCCCGCTCTCATCGCTTCCCTCTTCGTGCTGGCCGGCTGCGGCAGCCAGCCCGCCGCCCCGGAACAGTCCGGCGCCGGCGTCGAAAACCGTAGCGCCACTGCCACCGGCGTTGGCGGCGGCGATGTGGGCATGAAGCCCTACAACGATCCGAAGAACGTCCTCTACAAGCGCAGCGTGTACTTCGACTACGACAAGTTCGACATCAAGCCCGAGTACAAGGAACTGGTCGCCGCCCACGCCAAGTATCTGGCCGCCAACAAGGGCACCAAGATCCTGATCCAGGGCAACACCGACGAACGCGGCTCCCGCGAGTACAACCTGGCCCTCGGTCAGAAGCGTTCCGACGCCGTGAAGAAGGCCCTGTCCCTGCTGGGCGTGCGTGAAGAGCAGCTGGAATCCGTGAGCCTGGGCGAAGAAAAGCCGAAGGCTGAAGGCAACGACGAGGCTGCTTACGCCGAAAACCGTCGCGCCGACATCCTCTACAGCGGCGAGTTCTAAGCATGATGCGCCGGCTCGTTCCCTCGGCGGCGCTTCTGGCAGCCCTCTGGGTGGCCGGGCCGGCACACGCCGGCCTCTTCGACGACGAAGAGGCCCGGCGCCAGATCAACGATCTCAAGGCCCAGACCACCGAGCGTCTGGACACGGCGTCCCGGGCCCAGATCGAACTGTCCAACCAGATCGAGTCCATGCGCTCCGAAATGGCCAAGCTGCGCGGCCAGGTGGAAGTGCTGACCTACGAACTGGAGGCAGCGCAAAAACGCCAGAAGGATTTCTACATCGACCTGGATACCCGCCTGCGCAAGCTGGAAGGTCCCTCCGCTCCCGGCGCCGCCAATCCGCCGGCCGGGGAAGAGGGCGCTCCCGCCGCCGCCGCGGCAGCTCCGGCGCCCGCCAAGTCGGACCCGGCCCAGGAAGCGAAAGAATACGAAGCGGCCCTCAACCAGTTCAAGGCCGGCAAGTACAAGGAAGCCGCCGGCGCCCTGGAGGCCTTCGTCAAGAACCATCCCGCCAGCACCCTGGCGCCGTCGGCCCAGTACTGGCTGGGCAACAGCCATTTCGCCCAGCGCGACTGCAAGAAGGCCATCGAGGTGCAAAATGCCCTGGTGGCCAAGTGGCCGGAAAGCCCCAAGGCTTCCGACGCCCTGCTCAATGCCGCCACCTGCCAGCAGGAACTGGGCGACGCCAAGGGCGCGCGCAAGACCCTGGAAACCCTGGTGGCCAAGTACCCCAGCAGCCAGGCCGCCGAATCGGCTCGCCAGCGGCTGAAGAAGAAGTAGGCGCCGGCAGGATCGGCGCAGATCGTGCGGGGAACGGCTGACGTTCCCCGTTGTCTTTTGCAGCGCCCCTTTTGCCGAACCGGCCCAATCGATAGCCCTTTTTCCGCCGCCGCCCATGACCGCTCCGACGCTGAAGATCAGCGAAATTTTCTACTCCCTGCAGGGGGAAACCTCCCGTACCGGCCTGCCTACGGTCTTCGTGCGTCTCACCGGCTGCCCCCTGCGCTGCGTCTGGTGCGACACCGCCTATTCCTTCTCCGGCGGCACCCTGATGAGCCTGCCGGCGATCCTGGCCGAAGTGGCGCGTCACCCCACCCAGCGGGTCTGCGTCAGCGGCGGCGAACCCCTGGCCCAGAAGAACTGCCTGCCCCTGCTTACCGCCCTGTGCGATGCGGGCTGCGACGTTTCCCTGGAAACCAGCGGCGCCCTGGATGTCTCCGGCGTCGATCCCCGGGTGTCGAAAATCGTGGACCTGAAGGCGCCGGGCTCCGGCGAGGTGGAGCGCAACCTGTGGTCCAACCTGGAGTACCTGACGCCCCACGACGAGCTGAAGCTGGTGCTGGCCGACCGGGCCGACTACGACTGGGCCGTGGCCCAGTTGCGCCAGCATGGCCTGATCGGCCGCTGTCCCATCCTCATGGCGCCGGTGCAGGGCAGCCTGGAGCCGGGCACCCTGGCCGACTGGATTCTCGCCGACGGCCTGCCGGTGCGCCTGCAGGTGCAGTTGCACAAGCTGCTTTGGGGTAACATGCGAGGGAAATAAGGGCGCCCGGCCAACCCCTGGCGGCGTCCCAGCGAGGAGACTCCCATGAGCCAGGAACGCCGTCATTTCAGCCGCATCCATTTCCTCAGCAACGCCTACCTGACCACTGCCAGCGGCGGCCGCCACATCGGCGAAATCCGCGACCTCTCCCTCAAAGGGTCGTTGGTGGCCATGGCCTCGGGCTGGCAGGGCCGCTCCGGCGAAGGCTGCAAGCTGGAGATTCCCCTCAACCACAGCGATGCGGTGGTGGTCATGGAAGGCCACCTGGCCCACGTGGGCGACAACAACGCGGTAGGCATCCGCTGCGAATCCATCGACCTGGACAGCATCAGCCACCTGCGCCGCCTGGTGGAACTGAACCTGGGCGACCCGGAGCTGCTCAACCGGGAACTGTCGGCCCTGGTCAGCCACGACTGATCCCCGCCCGAGTTCTTCCCTGCCAAGATTTCCCTGCCAAGAAAAAAGGCCGGACGCCCTTTCGGGTATCCGGCCTTTTTGTTTTGCGGCAGCTCTTGGGTGAGCGCTTACTCGCCCCGTACCAGCAGGATGGAGCAGGAGGCGCGGCGCACCACGCGCTCGGCCACGCTGCCGACGAAATAGCGTTCCAGGCCGCGGCGGCCGTGGGTGCCCAGGATCAGCAGGTCGGCCTTCCAGGCTTCGGCGGTGTCCGCCAGGATGTCGGAAACGTGCTTCTTCTCCGAATCCACCACCTTCAGTTCGGGCTCGATGCCGGCGGCCCGGGCGGTGGCGGCGGCCTTCTCAAGGAAAGCCCGGGCGGCGGTGCGCAGTTGGGATTCC
This sequence comes from Azospira sp. MPR-LB4, assembly GCF_058809525.1. Lineage (NCBI taxonomy): Bacteria > Pseudomonadati > Pseudomonadota > Betaproteobacteria > Rhodocyclales > Rhodocyclaceae > Azospira > Azospira sp. MPR-LB4. The sequence goes on along the minus strand of NZ_CM179521.1, from coordinate 1,977,273 downwards.
ACTTCGCCGATGGGGGTGGGGGCCAGGCTCTCCACATTGGAGCGGGCCAGGATGGTTTCGTCGATGGCGTGGGCGATGCAGAGGGCGGCACCGTGGGCCTTGGCCAGGGAGGCCGCCTCGGCCAGGACCCGCTGGGTCATGAAGCTGTCGTCGATGGCGACCAGGATGCGCTTGTACATGGGTGAATCTCCCCGGGACGTTTGATTGTTGGGCGCCAAGATACACCGGCCCCGGGGGGCGGCGAAACGGGGATTTTCCCTAATCAGGCGGCGCTGCCGCCCGGGGCCTTGAGGCTCAGGGGCAGGCCGGCGGCCACCAGAGTGACCTGTTCGCAGGCGGCGCCGACCCGCTGGTTGAGGCGCCCCTGCTCGTCGCCGAAGAGGCGGGAGACCGGGTGCATGGGCACGATGCCCCAGCCCACCTCGTTGGAGACCAGGATGATGTGGCCGGGCAGGGTCGGCAGGAGCTCCACCAGGGCCTGGGTCTGGCCCTGCAGCAGGGGGCAGTGCACCGCCTCGCCGGCTTCGGCCTGGCGCGCCGCCTCGCCGGCAAAGAGCAGGTTGGACAGCCACAGGGTCAGGCAATCCACCAGCAGACAACGCTGGGGCGAGGCCTCCCGGGCCAGCAGGGCGGCCAGTTCCAGGGGCTCCTCGCGCAGGCCCCAGTGGGCGGGACGGCGCTCCCGGTGGTGGGCGATGCGGCGGGCCATTTCCCCGTCCCGGGACTGGGCCGTGGCCACATAAACCACTTCCAGGCCGCTGGCGGCGGCCCGCTGTTCGGCCAGGGCGCTCTTGCCGGAGCGGGCGCCGCCGATGATCAGTTCGCGCAGGGCTTTTTCCATGGGCGAGAGGGTAGCACAGGGGCGGGGCGGCTTCGGGGCGGCGGGTATAATGGCCGGCTTCACTTCCCCTCGCGTGCCGCCCCATGTCCCTGCCCGACTTCCAGATTGCCGCTCCCTCTGTCGACATCCTGCCGGCCCTGCGCCACAAGATCGATACCAAGACCAAGCCCGTGGGCGCCCTGGGCCAGCTGGAAAACCTGGCCCTGCTGATCGGCCTGATCCAGCAGAGCCTGACGCCGGCGGTGCGGCAGCCGGAAGTGATCGTCTTCGCCGGCGACCACGGCGCCGCCAAGGCCGGCGTTTCCGCCTATCCCCAGGACGTGACCTGGCAGATGGTGGAGAACTTCCTCGCCGGCGGCGCCGGCATCAACGTCTTTGCCCGCCTCAACGGCGTCGCCCTGACCGTGGTGGATGCGGGCGTAGCCCACGATTTCGCTCCCCGGGAAGGGCTGCTGTCGGCCAAGATCGGCCCCGGCACCGCCAACTACCTGGAAGGGGCCGCCATGAGCGCCGCCCAGCGGGATGAGGCCATCGCCGCCGGCGCCGCCGCGGTGCGGGCCGCCGCCGCCCGGGGCTGCAACGTCATCGGCTTCGGCGAGATGGGCATCGGCAACACCGCCGCCGCCTCCCTCATGACCCACTGCCTGACCGGCGCCAGCCTGCCCGAATGCGTCGGCCGCGGCACCGGCCTGGACGACGCCGGCCTCTCCCGCAAGCGCAACCTGCTGGCCCAGGCCATGACCCGCTACCGCCAGGCCGGCGGCGGCGACGATGCCCTGGAGGTGCTGGCCCAGTTCGGCGGCTTCGAGATCGCCCAGATGGTGGGGGCCTTCCTGGCCGCCGCCGAAGCCAAAATGCTGATCCTGGTGGACGGCTTCATCGTCACCTCGGCCCTGCTGGTGGCGGCCCGCCTGCAGCCGGAGGTGCTGGGCTACTGCGTCTTCTGCCACAACTCGGCCGAGCCCGGCCATCGCGCCCAGCTCGAGCACTTCGGCGCCACCGCCCTGCTGGATCTGGGCCTGCGCCTGGGCGAAGGCACCGGCGCCGCCTTGGCCCTGCCCCTGGTGCGGGCCGCCGTGGCCTTCCTCAACGAAATGGCCAGCTTCGAGTCGGCCGGCGTCAGCGACAAGGAAGCCTGAGGCCGTGGCCATGGGCTGCCTGCGCCGGGAGCTGGAATACTTCTTCGGCGCCCTGCGTTTTTTCACCCGCCTGCCGGTGCCGGCCTGGGTCGGCCATTCCAGCGAGGGCCTCAACCGGGCGGCCCGCTACTTCCCGGCGGTGGGCCTGCTGGTGGGTGCCATCGCCGCCCTGGCCTTCGCCCTGGCCGCCCTGGTGTGGCCCAAGGCCCTTGCCGTGCTGGCCGCCCTGGCTGCCACCATCTACGTCACCGGCGCCTTCCACGAGGACGGCCTGTCGGACATGGTGGACGGCTTCGGCGGCGGCTGGACCCGGGAGCAGGTGCTGACCATCATGAAGGACTCCCGGGTCGGCAGCTACGGCGTCGTCGCCATCGTCCTGGTGCTCCTGGGCAAGTTCCTGGCCCTTTTCGCCCTGCCTGCCGCGGCCCTGCCGGCGGCCCTGGTGGCCGGCCATGCCGTCTCCCGGGGCTGCGCCACGGTGCTGCTGAAAAGCCTGGATTACGTGCGCGAGGACCAGCTGGCCAAGGCCAAGCCCCTGGCCACCCGCATGGGCGCCGGCGAGCTGGTCCTGGCCCTGTGCTTCGCCCTGGCCGGCGTCGCCCTGCTTGCGCTCTATCTGCCTCCGGCCAACCTGGCCATGGCCCTGCTGCTGGCCGCCGCCTGCACCCTGTGGCTGGGCCGCCTGATGCGGCGGCGCCTGGGGGGCTATACCGGCGACTGTCTGGGTGCCGCCCAGCAGGGCAGCGAACTGGCCTTCTACCTGGGGTTGCTGTGGACCTTTTCCTGATCCGCCATCCCCGGCCCCTGGTGGCCGAGGGCATCTGCTACGGCAGCACCGACCTGGCCCTGGCCGAACCTGCGGCCGTCGCGGCGGCCCGCCTGCGGCCCCTGCTGCCGACGGATGCCCCCCTCCATTCCAGCCCCCTGCGGCGCTGCCTCGAACTGGCCCGGGCCATCGGCCCGGAAGCGGCGACGGACGCCCGTCTCCAGGAGCTGCACTTCGGCCACTGGGAAGGACGGGCCTGGGACGACATCCACCGCCAGGACCCAGGCGTGCTGGACCGCTGGGCGGCGGATACGGCGAACGCCGCGCCCCACGGCGGCGAGACGGCAGCCCAGTTGCAGGCCCGGGCCCTGGCCTGGGTGGCGGAACAGGCCGCGGCCGGGGATGGGGACCGGGCCCTGGTAGTGGTGACCCACAGCGGCGTGCTCAAGGCCCTCTTCGGCCACTGGCTGGGTCTGGCCCCGGCCGACTGGTTCCGCCTGCATTTCGACTATGCCGGCGTCAGCCGGGTGCAGCTGGATGCCCAGGGCGCCCGGGTGCGCTTCCTCAACCGCTAAAAGGGCTGCGAAGCCGGTAAAATCCCGAGCCATGGCCGAAACCTATCTTCCCGATGCCGTTCCCCTCGACCAGGTGCGCCGCGCCCTGGTGATCAAGCTGCGCCACCACGGCGACGTGCTGCTGTCGGCGCCGGTGTTCGCCGCCCTCAAGGCGGCGGCGCCCCAGGCCCGCCTCGACGCCCTGGTGTACCGGGACACGGCGGAGATGCTGAGCCAGCATCCGGCCATCGACACCGTGCACTGCATCGACCGGCAATGGAAGAAGCTCGGCCCCTGGGGCCACCTGCGGGTCGAATGGCAGCTGTTGCAGACCCTGCGCCATCCCGGTTACGACCTGGTGATCCACCTCACCGACCATCCCCGGGGCGCCTGGCTGGCCCGGGCCGTCGGCGCCCGCTGGGCCGTGGGGCCCAAGGTGAGGGGCCGGGGCGGTTTCTGGCAGAACAGCTTCACCCATTTCGTCGGCGCTCCGGGCAATGCCCTGCGCCACACGGTGGAACGCAACCTGGACGCCCTGCGCCGCATCGGCCTCTATCCGGCGCCGGATCAGCGGCGCCTGTTCCTGGTGCCCGGCATGGAAGCGGAGCTCCGGGTGGGCCAGCTGCTGGCGGACCAGGGCCTGGGCGGCAAGCCCTTCGTGCATCTGCATCCCGCCTCCCGCTGGCGCTTCAAGTGCTGGACCGCGGAGGCCATGGCCGCCGTCATCAACGGCCTCCAGGCCGAGGGCTGGCCGGTGGTGATCTCCGCCGCGCCGGACCCGGCCGAGCGGGAGATGGTGGCCGCCATCCAGGCCGGCCTGGCCCGTTCCGCGGTGGACCTCTCCGGCCAGCTGAGCCTGAAGGAACTGGCGGCCCTGGCCGGCCGGGCCCGCCTCTTCATCGGCGTGGACTCGGCCCCCATGCACATCGCCGCCGCCATGGGCACGCCCGTGGTGGCCCTCTTCGGCCCTTCCGGCGACAAGGAGTGGGGCCCCTGGGGCGTGCCCTCCCGGGTCATCGTCAGCCAGGACCATCCCTGCCGCCCCTGCGGCATCGACGGCTGCGGCGGCGGCAAGGTCAGCGACTGCCTGGTCTCCCTGCCGCCGGCCACGGTGCTGGCCGCCGCCCGGGAACTGCTGGCGGAGCCTGCCGTTTGAAAATCGCCATCGTCCGTCAGCGCTACAACCCCTACGGCGGCGCCGAGCGCTTCGTCGAGCGGGCCCTGGGGGCCCTGGTGCAGGAGGGGGCCCAGGTCACCCTCATCACCCGCTCCTGGGATGGCGCCCCTGCTGCCGGCTTCGCCCAGATCACCTGCGATCCGCCCTATTCGCGCCTGTGGGGCGGCCGTGCCGCCCGGGATGCCTCCTTCGCCCGCTGCGCCCAGCAGGCCATGGCCGAGGGCGGCTTCGACATCACCCAGAGCCACGAACGCATTCCCGGCTGCCGCATTTTCCGCGCCGGCGACGGGGTCCATGCCGCCTGGCTGGAGCACCGGGCCCGGGCCCGGGGCGGCCTGACCCGCTGGCTGGACCGGCTCTCCGGCTTCCACCGCTACATCCTGGCCCAGGAGCGGGCCATGCTGACCCACCCGGCCCTGGCCCGGGTGATCTGCAATTCCCGCCTGGTGGCAGAAGAGATGCAGCGCTACTACGGGGTGCCGGAAGAAAAGTTGGTGCTGATCGAAAACGGGGTGGACCTGGAGCATTTCCACCCCCGCCTGGCCGCCGCCCACCGGGTGGAGCTGCGGGGCCGCCTCGGCATTGCGGCGGAGGCGCCCCTGTTTCTCTACGTCGGCGGCGGTTTCGAGCGCAAGGGCGTCCCCCGCCTGCTGCGGGCCTTCGCCGCCATGGCCAGCCAGGAGGCGCACCTGCTGGTCGTCGGCGGGGACCGCAGCCTGAAAGCCATGTCCCGCCTGGCCGACAGCCTTGGCATCGGCGAAAGGGTCGTCTTTACTGGCCCCCAGAAGGATGTGCGGCCCTATTACGGCGCCGCCGACGCCTTCGTCCTGCCCACCCTCTACGACCCCATGCCCAACGCCGCCCTGGAGGCCCTGGCCTGCGGCCTGCCCACCATCACCAGCACCAGCTGCGGCATCGCCGCCCGCATCCGGGAGGGGGAGAACGGCTACGTGGGCGACGCCCTCGACCTGCCCCTGCTCACCCGCCACCTGGAAGCCCTGGCCGCACCGGGCCGGGCCGCCGCCATGCGGGATGCGGCCCGGGCCTCGGTGGCGGACCTCTCCCTCGCCGCCATGGCCGAGCGGCTGGTGGCCCTTTACCGCAGCCTGGCCTAGCCGAGCGGCTATAATCGCGGTTTCCTCCGCCTCACCCCTATGAGCCGTCAAGACCTCAACACCCGCGCCCTCTATTTCCGCCTCCTCGGGTATGTGCGCCCGTACTGGAAGGCGGTGGCGCTGTCCCTGGGGGCCACCGCCATCCTGGCGGCCACCGAGCCCCTCTTCCCGGCCCTGATGAAGCCCCTGCTGGACGATGGCTTCATCAAGTCCGGCAGCTTCGGCAATCCCATCTGGATTCCCCTGGGCATCGTCGGCGTCTTCATCCTGCGCAGCATCTTCAGCTACTTCTCCTCCTACGGCTTCTCCTGGGTCTCCAACCGGGTGGTGACCGACATCCGGGACGAGATGTACCAGCGCCTGGTGCGCCTGCCCATCGCCTATTTCCAGAAGCACGGCTCCAGCGTGCCCCTGACCAAGATCGCCTATGACGTGAACGGCGTCGCCGTGGCCGCCACCAACGTGGTGGTGACCATCCTGCGCGACGGCCTCTCGGTGGTGGGTCTGCTCGGCTGGCTGCTGTGGCTCAACTGGCAGCTGACCCTGGTCTGCTTCGCCCTCATTCCCGCCATCGCCTGGTCCATGCGCACCTTCTCCTGGCGCATGCGCCGCGCCAGCCGCGGCTCCCAGGAGGCCGTGGCGCGCATGGTGGAAGCCCTGCAGGAGACCTCCCACTGCGCCCGGGTGATCAAGGTCTTCGGCGGCGAGGCCCAGGAGGCTGGCCGCTTCGGCCAGATCAACAACGAGGTGCGGCGCCAGGGCATGCGCCAGGCCGTGGCCTCCTCCGCCACCAGCCCCATCACCCACATCTTCGCTTCCATCGCTCTGGCCATCGTCGTCTATGTGGCCCTGACCCAGTCCGCCTCCGGCAGCACCTCCGTCGGCAGCTTCGTCTCCTTCATCACCGCCCTGCTCATGCTGCTGGCGCCCCTGCGCCGCCTGGCCGACGTCAGCGCCCCCCTGCAGCGCGGCCTGGCGTCTGCCGAGAGCGTCTTCCAGCTGCTCGACGAGGCGCCCGAGGCCGATCCGGGCCAGACCCGCCTGGGCCGGGCCGAAGGCCGCATCACCCTGGAGCAGGTCACCTTCCGCTACCCCGGTGCCGAGCGGGATGCCCTGGCCGGCGTCTCCCTGGACATCGCCCCCGGCCAGACCGTGGCCCTGGTGGGCCAGTCCGGCGGCGGCAAGTCCACCCTGGCGGCCCTGGTGCCCCGCTTCTACAACCCGGACAGCGGCTGCCTGCGCCTGGACGGCCACGACCTGCAGGAACTGAGCCTGGAGAGCCTGCGCCGCAACATCGCCTACGTCAGCCAGGACGTGCTGCTGTTCAACGACACGGTGGCGGCCAACATCGCCTACGGTGCCACTGCCGACGCCAGCCGGGAGCAGATCGAGGCGGCGGCGGAAGCGGCCCACGCCCTGGATTTCATCCGGGCCCTGCCGGAAGGCTTCGATACGGTCATCGGCGAAAACGGCAACCGCCTCTCCGGCGGCCAGCGGCAGCGCCTGGCCATCGCCAGGGCCCTGCTCAAGGACGCCCCGGTGCTCATCCTCGACGAGGCCACCTCGGCCCTGGACAACGAATCGGAACGGGCGGTGCAGGCCGCCCTGGAAACCCTCATGCAGAACCGCACCACCCTGGTCATCGCCCACCGCCTGTCCACCATCGAAAGCGCCGACAAGATCGTCGTCCTGGCCCAGGGCGCCATCGTCGAGCAGGGCACCCACGCCGAGCTACTGGCCCGGGAAGGGGCCTACGCCAGTCTTTATCGCCTCCAGTTCGCGGAGGTGGCGTGATGAAGATCGTGCACACCGAAGCCTCCTGCGGCTGGGGCGGCCAGGAGATCCGCATCCTCTCCGAAGCCGCCGGCATGATCGAGCGGGGCCACGAGGTGGTGCTGCTGTGTCCGCCCGAATCCCGCATCTACCAGGAAGCCCCGGGCCGGGGTGTGCCGGTGGTGGCCCTGCCCATCGGCCGCAAGCGCCTGCCCGGCTTTTTCGCCATGCGCCGCTGGCTGGCCGCCAATCCGGTGGACGTCATCAACACCCACAGCTCCACCGACAGCTGGCTGGCCGCCCTGGCCTGCGCCACCCTGGCCAAGGCTCCGCCCCTGGTGCGCACCCGCCACGTCTCGGTGCCCATCCCCAACAACCGCAGCACCCGCTGGCTGTACCTCAAGGCCTCGGCCCACATCGCCGTCACCGGTGAACTGCTGAAGCGGCGGATGATCGCCGACAACGGCATGCCGCCGGACCATCTCACCTCCGTTCCCACCGGCATCGACACCCGCCACTTCAGCCCGGCCATGCCGGCGGAGAAGGCTGCCCTGCGGCCCCAGCTGGGCCTGCCGGAAGACGCCTGCGTTTTCGGCATCGTCGCCACCCTGCGCAGCTGGAAGGGCCACAGCTACCTCATCGATGCCTTCGCCCGCATCGACGATCCCCGGGCCCGCCTGCTCATCGTCGGCGGCGGCCCCCAGCAGCAGGCCCTGGAGCAGCAGATCGCCCGCCTGGGCCTGGGCGACCGGGTCATCATGGCCGGCGAGCAGCGGGACGTGCAGCCCTGGCTGCGGGCCATGGACGTCTTCATCCTGCCTTCCTACGCCAACGAGGGCGTGCCCCAGGCCCTGATGCAGGCCATGTCCTGCGGCCTGGCCTGCATCACCACCGATGTGGGCAGCATCAGTGAGCTGGCCAGCGACGGCGAGACCGCCCTGATGGTGCCGACCAAGGACGTGGCCGCCCTGCAGGCCCGCATGGAGGAACTGGCGGCCGACAGCGGACGCCGCCAGCTGCTGGGCGCGGCGGCGCGGCGGCGCTGTCTGGAAGGCTATGACCGGGAAACCATGCTCGACCGCATGGAGACCATCTTCCGCCATGCCATCGCCCAGCAGCCGCGCTAAGGGCCGCCTGGGCCTGCTGGCCCGGGCCCTGGCCCATTCCCTGGGGCCGCGCCGGGCCCCCGGGGCGCCGGCCACCATCCTGGTGGCCCACCGCCTGCTCCTCGGCGACACCCTGATGCTGGCGCCCCTCTTCGCTGCCCTGCGTCGCCAGCATCCGGCGGCGGACATCGTCACCACCTGCGCCCCGGCCCTGGTGCCCCTTTTCGCCGGGCGGCCCTACGGCGTCCGGGCCCTGGCCTTCGACCCGCGCCAGCCGGAGACCCTGGCCGCCCTTTATGCCGAGGCCCGCCGCCTGGGCGGCTTCGACCTGGCCCTGGTGCCCGGCGACAACCGCCACGCCCTGCTGGCCCGGGCCCTGGGCAGCCGCTGGATCGCGGCCCTGGCGGCGGACCGGCCGGCGTGGAAGAACGCCCTCTGCGACGAACTGCGCCCCTGGCCCGCCGTCCCCACGGCCCTGGCCGACATCTTCGCCAGCCTGGCTGCTCCCGCGGCGCCCGGCCGCTACGCTCCGGCCGACTGGCCGGCGCCGCCGGCCGCTCCCTTCCAACGCCCTGCCGGCCCCTACGCCGTGCTGCACGTGGGCGCCGGTTCGCCCCTGCGCCACTGGGCCCCGGCCCACTGGCAGGCCCTGGCGGAGCACCTGGAAGCTTGCGGTCTGCAGCCGGTGTGGAGCTGCGGCCCCGGCGAGACGGCGGCCCTGGCCGGCATCGACGCCGTCGGCCGCTATCCCGCCTTCCCCGGTACCCTGGATCTGGCCCAGCTGTGGCAGTTGCTGGCCGGCGCCCGCCTGCTGGTCTGCCCGGATACGGGCGTGGCCCACCTGGGCAAGGTGGTGGGCGTGCCCACCGTCTGCCTGTTCGGCCCCGGCTCCCCGGCCCTCTTCGGCGCCGGCTCCTTCTGGAGCGAGGCCCCCTTTGCCGCCGTGGGCGAGGCCCATTTCCCCTGCCGCGACCAGCACACCCTGTTCAAGCGCGTCCTGCCCTGGGTCGAGCGCTGCCAGCGCAGCCCCCGGGAATGCCAACGGGCCCGCTGCATGGAGGCGGTTAGTCTGCCCGCCGTGCAGGCGGCCATCGCCTCCCTGCTGCCGGAGCTGGCCGGCGACCGTCTTTCCTCCGATCCCGATGCCGCGAGCACCGTCCATGTCCCGTCCTAAGGTCTTCCTCGACCTGGCTTCCAAGCCCACCCCCCTCAATGCCGAACTGGAGCAACTGGGGATTCGGGTGCTGCGGGGCGAGGTGGCTGCGGCGGTGCCGCCGGACTGCGAGGTGGTGGCCGGCCTGCTCGGTTTCTACGACTACGTTTCCCGTCCCTGGCGGGCCTGGAAGCTGAAGCGGGTGCTGGGCCCCGGGGTGCCGGTGATCGCCTGGAACCGGGATGCGCCGGGCTACCTCAACAAGCGCCCCTGGCGCCTGGCCCTGGCCAGCCGCCTGGAGGGGCTGGACATCTACGCCACCCACGCCATCACCGACGACTGGCGTTTCGGCAAGGAAGTGGCGCTGCTGCACAACGGCGCCAGCATCGCCGCCTACAACCTGGCCGGCCGCAGCCTGGAGTCCCTGCGGGACGAGGGCAACTACCGCTACGACGTCACCTTCTTCGGCGCCATGAATGCGGACCGCTACAAGGAATACCTGCCGCGGGAGCGCTTCTTCGGCGCCCTGGCCCAGGCCCTGGAGAGCCGTGGCATCAATTACCGCTTCATCGACACCTCGCGCACGCCCATGAGCGTGGCGGAGCAGGTGGAACTGGTGCAGACCTCGCGCATCAACATTAACTACGGTGCCGGCTGCGAGTACGGCGCCCCCATGGGCTATGGCCTGCCGGAGCGCTGTTTCGGCATTCCCGCCTGCGGCGGTTTCCTGCTCTCGGACTATCGCCTGCACGCGGCCGATGCCTTCGCCGCGGACGAGTGGGCGGACTACACCGACCTGGAGCAGGCGTTGCAGCGCATCGACTACTATCTGGGAAATTTTGCCGAAGCCCGGGCCATCGCCGAACGGGCCTATCGGCGGGTCCTGGCGTGCCACAGCTACCGGCACCGGGCCGAGGAACTGCTGGCCCTGCTGGCGGACTGGCGCCGCCGTCACGGCGCCTGAGGCGGGTCAGCGCCGGGCAGTGGCCCGGCTGCGCTGCAGCAGGCTGGCCCCCAGCAACAGGCCGGTGAGCAGCAGGGTCAGCTTGAGGCGCCAGCCGCTCAGATGGCCCTCCGGGAAGCAACGCAGGTAGTAGCTGGCGATCACCAGCATGGCCAGCAGGGCCGCCGCGTCGCCCGTCTGCCGGTAGCGCCGGTAGAGACCGCGGCAACCCAGGGCAACCAGCAGGGTGAGGCCGGCCAGGCCGAGCAGGCCCGTGCCCAGGGTGAAGTCCAGGATGCTCGAATGGCTGCTGATGATGGCAGTCCGCTCGCCCTGGTCGAGGAGGATGACGCGGCCGAAAGCATCGATGCTGTAGCCGATACCCATGGGATGGTTGGCGATGCCCTGCAGGGCCAGGGTGCCGAAGGCGGCCCGCAGGTAGGCCGAGTGGTCTGCCTCCTGGCCCGAGGGCAGGGTGGGCAGGGGGTAGCGCCGGTCGTCGAGCCAGGTACGGTTTTCCTGCACCTTGAGGCCGGCGGCGAAGGAATCCCCCAGCTTCTGCCAGCGTTTGTCCAGGGTCAGGGAGGTGGCGGCCAGCAGGGCGAGGGCAATGCCGACGCCGAGGACGGCCTTGCGCCGGGTGCCGCTGCCCCGCTGCGGATGGGCCAGGACCAGGGCGGCCACCAGCAGCAGGCCGCCGGCGCCGATGTGGATCAGGGTGGTGCGGCCATTGACGCCGACCACACCGAGCAGGGCCAGCACCAGGGCGCCGTGCAGGACACGGTTGGACCAGGGCAGCAGCCCGGGCAGGTCCCATTTGCGCAGCACGGTTTCGGCCAGCAGCAGCAGGGTCAGGGGCGCCACCAGCTGGCTGTGGAAGTCCCGTTCGGCAAACGGCATCAGGCCCAGCCGCGGCGGCTGGCCGGAAAAGACCGGCAGCAGCTGGTAGCCCAGCATCCACAGGACATGGGCCAGCAGGGCCAGCAGGGCCATGCTGATGCCCTGGGCCGCGGCCTGGCGGGGAGCACCGGCCAGCAGCGCGACGCCCATGCCAAGGCCCAGCACCAGGGCGGCTCCCAGCCATTCGCCCAGGATGGCGCCGGCGGAGAAGGCCCGATTTTCGGCAAAGAACAGGGTCTGCAGCAGCAGCAGGGCGATGAAGGCGGTCAGGCCGCCAAGGGCGAAGCGGGGCAGGGCATCCTGCCGCAGCCGGGGCAGCAGCTGCCGCCATTGCCACAGGCACAGGCCGAGACCCAGCAGCAGGACCAGATTGCGCAGGGCGATGGCCTTGTCCATGGGCAGCAGGAACACCGCCAGGAAAATCCAGAGGGAGGCGAAGAGGGGCAGGGTGGGCTGGCGCGGCATCGTCGGCATGGGCGAAGGTTCGTGGCTGGCTGGCGGGAGGGTGGGGCTCAGGGGCGCAGATGTCGTTCCAGGGCGGCCAGCACGGCCTCGTCCTCCAGCTCGGCCACCGAGTGGGGGGCTTCGAGGACGATGGCCCGGTCGCCCAGTGGGCCCCAGCGGTCCGGGTCGGCGGAATTCTGGCGGTCGGCGAAAAGGCCGACCACACCGCCGGGCGCGGCGGAGGCAATGTGCATCAGGCCGCTGTCGGGAAACAGGCTGGCCCGGGACAGGCCGATGAGGCCGATCACCGTCTGCAGGCTGCCGCTGTAGGGGCGGATGTGGGGCTGGGGCGCGGCCAGCAGGGGGGCCACCAGCTCGTCGTCGCCGGGATAGAGGGGGTTGTCCCGCTGGCCCGGCGTCCACACCACCACCGTCGGCGTGCCCCAGCGTTGCAGGGCAGCGTCGGCCCAGCGGCGGACCTGCTCGGCGCTGGGCTGCTTCTGCCGGCGGCGGGCACCCAGGCCGATGATGATGAAGTTGTCCGGTGCGCCCTGCTGCCAGGTGGCGAGCCATTGGCGGGCCGCTTCCAGCTGGGCGGGGGAGAAATTGAGCCGGGGCGGCGGCAGGGGCATGTCGCCGTCCAGGCCCAGGGGGGCGAACAGTTGCAGCATGCGTTCGCTTTCGTGGCGCTTGTCCGAGCTGATGGCCTGCAGTGCGGGATGGTGGCGGAAGCGCTCGCTTTCCACATAGGCCAGCAGCTTGCCCGGCCGGTAGGAGAGGCCGCGGCGGATGGCCCGGGGCGATTCGCCACCGTTGGCGATGACCACGTAGTCGTAGCGTTCGCGCTTGAGGCGCCGGGTCAGGGCCAGGTGGCTGAAGATGGCGCCGAGGCGCAGCCGGCCGTCGTGGCGGACCCGGGGATAGACGATTACTTCGTCCACGTCCGGATTGCCGTCGAGCACCCAGGCGTTGTAGTCGTTGGCCAGGACATGCAGGGTGGCCTGGGGGTGCTTTTGCCGCAACAGTTTGAGGATCGGGGTGGTGAGCAGCATATCCCCGATCTTGTCGCGTTTTATAATCAGAACCTTCATGGTGTCTTTTGCCATATAGCCAACTGTCTTGTCTTCTGCGGCTGCCGGGAAGATGCGGGCCCGCTTAAGGGCAGGAAGTGTCGATGCAACTCATTCAAATCAACCTGCAACAGCACATGGGCGGCGGCGAGCTGTACACCGCCGCCACGGCCCACGCTGCGGCGGAACTGGGCCTTGCGGCCAAACTCGTCTGCCATGCCGACGCGCCTTTCTGGGGTTCCCTGCTCAATCCCAGTATCGAACGGGTGGCGGTGCGCGACGCCGGGGAAATTCCCGCCCTGCTGGGCGACCAGGCGGCCTGGGTGCTGAACCAGGCGCCCTTTCCGGACGAGGTGGCGCGGCAACTGGCACCGCGGCATCTGCTCACCTCCATGGCCCACATGCCCATGTACCAGCGCAGTGCCCGGCCGTTCCTGCCCTACCGCATGGTCTTCCCGGTTTCCGGGTACGTCCGTGCGGGGCTGCAGGCCGCCAATATTCCGGTGTGGCGCGAGGCCCTGTATGGTATCCCAGACCTGCGGCCCCGGTCAGCAGCTTTGCGGCCGGTGGAGCGGGAGTCGGAGTACGACTGGGACCGGCGCAAGTTCCGCGATCGCCTGTTCGGCTTCTTCGAGCCCCTGCAGCTGGCCCTGCGGCCCCGCCAGCCCTATGTGCGCCGTCCCGGGCTGGTGCTGGGGGTGGTCTCCCGGCTGACGCCGATCAAGCAGTTTCCCCAGTTGTTTGCCGCCCTGGCGCCGGTACTGGCCCGGCATCCGGAAGTGCAGCTGGATATTTTCGGCAGCGGCGGCTACGCCTCGGTGCGGGACCTGCGCCGGGCCCTGGCGCCGGTGGCGGCCCAGGTGCGTTTCTGGGGCCAGCAGAGCGACGTGCGCAGCCTCTACGAGAGCATCGACTACCTGGTGGCGGGGCTGCCGGAAAAGGAAGCCCTGGGGCTCAATGTCCTGGAGGCCCAGGCCGCCGGCACCAAGGTCCTGGCCATGGCGGCGCCGCCCTTCAACGAGACCATCGTCGACGGGGTGACCGGCTACCTCTACGCCGACCCCCGGCTGGACCAGGGGCGGGATTTCGAACGGGTCCTGCTGGGCCTGCGGGGCGACGGGCAGGACCGGGTGGATGAGGCCCGGGCACGGGCCCACCTGGACAATTTTTCCTTCGCGGCCTTCACCCGCCGCCTGGGTGGCGTGGCCGAATGGGCCCGCAACGAACTGGAAACGGCATGAAGATACTGGTGATCCGCCGCGACAACATCGGCGACCTGTTGTGCACCACCCCCCTGCTGGCGAGCCTGCGCCAGACCTATCCCCAGGCCTGGATCGGCGTCCTCGCCAATTCCTACAACGCCCCGGCCCTGGCCGGCAATCCGGATGTGGATGCGGTCTTCGCCTATTGCAAGGGCAAGCATCGGGCCGCCGGCGAGTCCCTCCTCGGCGTCTGGTGGCGCACCCTGAAGATGCTGGTGGGCCTGCGCCGTCGGCGCCTGGACCTGATCCTGGTCGCCTCTGCCGGCGGCAGCGGCTTTGCCCGCTGGATCGGGGCCCGGCGCATCATCGCCCAGGAGGAGCGGGGCGGTGGCCACGAGGTGGAGCGAACCCAGCGCCTGCTGCAGTCCCTGGGGCCGGTGCCGGCGCCAGGTCCCATGCGCCTGGTGGCCGATGCCGCCGTGCGGGCACGTCTGCAGGCGGCGCTGCCGGCGGTGCCGGGAGAGGGGCTGCGTCTGGCCCTGCACGTGTCGGCGCGCAAGCCTTCCCAGCGCTGGCCGGAGGACCGCTTCGTCGAACTGGTGCGGCGCCTGCTGGAGCGGGGCGTGGTGCGCCAGGTGTTGCTGTTCTGGGCGCCGGGGGCGGAGGATGATCCCCTGCATCCTGGGGACGATGCCAAGGCCGGCCGCATCATGGCAGCCCTGGCCGGTCTGCCGGTGGCACCGGTGCCGACCCGGCACCTGGAAGAGCTGATCGCCGGCCTCTCCCTGGCCGACGTCATGCTCTGCGCCGACGGCGGCGCCATGCATGTGGCGGCGGCCCAGGGCAAGCCGGTGCTGGCCTTGTTCGGCAAATCGTCGGTGGAGCAGTGGCAGCCCTGGGCGGTGCCCCGCCAGGTGCTGCAGAGCGACAGTCAGGACGTGGCGGACCTGGACGTGGAGACGGTGGAGGCCGCCTTCCTGCGGGTGACCGGGGCTTCCTGAGGGACGGCGCGGGGCCTGCCTGCGCCTAGTGGGCCTCGTCCCAGTTATTGCCGACGCCCACATCCACCACCAGGGGCACGGCCAGTTTGGCCACCTGGCCCATGATGGCCGGCAGCTCGGCCCGGACCCGGGCCAGTTCCCCTTCCGGCACTTCCAGCACCAGTTCGTCGTGCACCTGCAGCACCAGGCTGCTCTGCAGGCCGCTGTCGGCGAGCCAGCGGGCGGTGGCGGTCATGGCCAGTTTGACGATGTCCGCTGCCGTGCCCTGCATGGGCGCATTGATGGCGGCCCGCTCGGCGCCCTGGCGGCGGCCGGCCTGGCTGGCGCGGATGTCCGGCAGCCACAGGCGGCGGCCGAAGACGGTTTCCACATAGCCCTGGCGCTTGGCCAGTTCCCGGGTTTCTTCCATGTAGCGGGCGACGCCGGGGTAGCGGGCGAAATAGCGTTCGATGTAGGTCTGGGCGGCGCTGCGCTCTATTTCCAGGGAGCGGGCCAGGCCGAAGGCGCTCATGCCGTAGATGAGGCCGAAGTTGATGGTCTTGGCGTAACGCCGCTGCTCCGCGGTGACTTCCAGGGGCATGATGCCGAAGATTTCCGCCGCCGTGGCCCGGTGCACGTCCTCGCCCTTGGCGAAGGCGTCGAGCAGGCCATGGTCGCCCGAAAGGTGGGCCATGATGCGCAGCTCGATCTGGGAATAGTCGGCGGAAACGATCTTGCAGCCCGGCGGGGCGATGAAGGCGGCGCGGATGCGGCGGCCTTCGGCGGTGCGCACGGGGATGTTCTGCAGATTGGGGTCGCTTGAGGCCAGGCGGCCGGTGACGGCCACGGCCTGGGAGAAGCTGGTGTGCACCCGGCCGGTATGGGGATTGACCATGCGCGGCAGCTTGTCGGTGTAGGTGCTCTTCAGCTTGGCCAGGCCCCGGTATTCGAGCAGGGCCTTGGGCAGGGGGTAGTCCAGGGCCAGTTCGGAGAGCACCTCCTCGTCGGTGGAGGGGGCGCCGCCCGGGGTCTTCTTCACCACCGGCAGGCCCAGCTGGGTGAACAGGATCTCCGCCAGCTGCTTGGGTGAATTGAGGTTGAAGGGCTGGCCGGCGATCTCCACGGCCTTGGCTTCCAGCTCCACCAGCTTGCGCCCCAGCTCGTTGCTCTGGGCCTGCAGCAGGCCGCTGTCGATGAGCACGCCGTGGCGCTCCATGGCGAACAGCACTTCCCGGGCTGGCATTTCGATGTCGCTGTAGATGCAGTTGAGCTTGGCGTCGGCGGCGATGGCGGGGAACAGGTTTTGATGGACCCGCAGGGTCAGGTCCGAATCCTCCGCCGAATATTCGGCGGCCTGGTCGATGGCCACCTGGTCGAAGCCGATCTGGTTGGCGCCCTTGCCGCACAGGGCGGTGTAGGGAATGGTCTCCAGTCCCAGGTGGCGGCGGGCCAGCTGTTCCAGGTCGTGGCCCTTGTCGCTTTCCAGCACGTAGGACTGCAGCAGGGTGTCGTGCACGATGCCCTTGAGGGCGATGTCGTGGTTGGCGAAGACGTGCTGGTCGTATTTCAGGTTCTGCCCGAGCTTGGCGTGGTTGCTGGCTTCCAGCCAGGGCTTGAGGCGCGCCAGGACTTGCTCCCGGGGCAGCTGGTCGGGGGCACCCGGGTAGTTGTGGGCCACCGGGATGTAGGCGGCCTCCCCCGGCGTCAGGGCGAAGGAAATGCCGACGATGCGGGCCGAGAGCGGGTCCAGGCTGGTGGTTTCCGTATCCAGGGCCACCAGGGGGGCGGCCTGGATCTTGGCCAGCCAGCGCTCGAAGGCCTCCCAGGTGAGGATGGTTTCGTAATGCTGGCGGTGGGCGCCAGCCGGGGCAGCGGGGGCGGTCGTGGCGTCACCGGCGGCTTCGGCATCGCCGGCGGCCGCGCCTTCGCCCTGCAGTTCCCGCAGCCAGGTCTTGAATTCGTAGCGGCTGAAGATTTCTTCCAGGGCGGCTTTGTCCAGGGGGCGGGGCGCCAGGCTGGCCGGCGTTTCCGGCAGCGGCAGGTCGCACACCACGGTCACCAGCTTTTTGCCCAGGGGCAGGAAGTCCAGGGCCTGGCGCAGGTTGTTGCCCACCACGCCGCCGATGGCCTCGGCGTTGGCCATGATGTTGTCCAGGGTGCCGTACTGTTCCAGCCACTTGAGAGCGGTCTTGGGCCCCACCTTGGCGACGCCGGGCACGTTGTCCACCGTGTCGCCGATGAGGGCCAGGTAGTCCACGATGCGGCCCGGCTCGACGCCGAACTTGGCGGTGACGCCGGCCTCGTCCAGCACCTCGTTGCTCATGGTGTTGACCCAGCGCACCCGGGGGCTGACCAGCTGGGTCAGGTCCTTGTCGCCGGTGGAGATGACCACGTCCATGCCGGCGGCTTCGGCCTGGCGGGCCAGGGTGCCGATGACGTCGTCCGCCTCCACGCCGTCCTCCATCAGCAGCGGCCAGCCGGAAGCCTTGATGGCGGCGTGCAGGGGTTCGATCTGGGCCACCAGGTCGGTGGGCATGGGCGGGCGCTGGGCCTTGTATTCCGGGTACCAGTCGTCGCGGAAGGTCTTGCCCTTGGCGTCGAAGACCACGGCCTTGTAGGTGACGCCTTCTGCCTTGTAGTCGCTTTCCAGCCGGCGTAGCATGTTCAACACGCCGTAAATGGCGCCAGTAGGCTCTCCTGCCTTGTTGCGCAGATCCGGCAGGGCGTGGAAGGCGCGGTAAAGGTAGGACGATCCGTCCACCAGCAGCAGCATCGGCATAAGAACAAAATCCAGAAGACAAAAAAATGAGCGAAAGAACCAAACTCCCGCCCCTGGCGGACCCCGACACCATCACCAGCGCCATGTCGGCCCGGGAATCCTGGCGGATTTTCGGCATTATGGCAGAGTTCGTGGAGGCCACCGAACGGCTGGCGGCCATCCGCCCGGCCGTCTCCATCTTCGGCAGCGCCCGCATCAAGCCCGAGTCGCCCTATTACCAGCTGACCGAGGAGATCGCCCGCAAGCTCTCCGATGCCGGTTTCTCGGTCATCTCCGGCGGCGGCCCCGGCATCATGGAAGCGGCCAACAAGGGCGCCTACCACGGCAAGAGCCCCTCCATTGGTCTCAACATCCAGCTGCCCCACGAGCAGATGGCCAATCCCTACCAGGACATCTCCCAGTCCTTCCGCCACTTCTTTGCGCGCAAGTTCATGTTCGTCAAGTTCGCCAGCGCCTACGTGGTCATGCCCGGGGGCTTTGGCACCCTGGACGAGGTGCTGGAGGCCCTGACCCTGATCCAGACCGGCAAGAGCCGCAAGATTCCCCTGATCCTGGTGCACGAGCCCTTCTGGCGCGGCCTTCTGGAATGGTTCAAGGACCGCCTGGTGGGCGAGGGCATGGTATCGCCGGACGACCTGGACCTGATCCAGGTGATCGACGAGCCGGACCAGATCGTCGAGGCCATTTTCAAGCACTACGAGACCCGCGGCTTTGCCCCCCTGCCCGACGAGCGGGAGATGCTGCTCAATTTGTAATAAAATCGGGCATCCGAATCGGGCTATCTTGCAAAGGCCATCCCATGCGTCGTCTTTCCCTCCTTGCCGCTTCCCTCTCCCTGCTGGTCTGCACCGGCGCGGCTTTTGCCCAGGCCGGCCGTACCGACCTGCAGCCCCTGCCGGCGGTGCCGCCGCCGCCGCCCGAGATGGTGCCCTTCGATGCCGCCATGGAACCCCAGGTGACCATCAAGAAGCGGGAGAACGAGACCGTGGAGGAATACCGGGTCAACGGCAAGCTCTACATGCTCAAGGTCACCCCCAGCCACGGCGTTCCCTACTACCTGGTGGACGACCAGGGCGACGGCACCTTCTCCCGCAAGGACCCGGTGGACAGCGGCGTGCGCGTCCCCATGTGGGTGATCGGCACCTTCTGATCCGGCCGTGTCGGTCTTCACTCCCGTCACCCGGGAGCAGCTGAAGGACTGGCTTTCCGGCTGCGACGTCGGCGCCCTGGCGGATTTCGCCGGGATCGCCGCCGGCGTCCAGAACACCAACTATTTCGTCACCACCGGCCGCGGCACCTGGGTCCTCACCCTGTTCGAGACCCTGGGGGCGGCGGAGCTTGATTTCTACCTGGGCCTGATGGCCCACCTGGCCCGCCAGGGCCTGCCCTGTCCGGCACCGGTGGCCGATGGCGCCGGGGCTATCCTGCGCCCCCTGGCCGGCAAGCCGGCGGTGCTGGTGTCCCGCCTGACGGGGCAGGAAGTGGAGGCGCCGGGCCCGGCCCACTGCGCTGCCGTGGGCGATGCCCTGGCCCGGCTGCATCTGGCCGCCGCCACCTACGATGGCGTGCAGGACAACCCCCGGGGCGAGGCGTGGCGCCGTCAGGCCGCCGCCCAGGTGCTGCCCCTGCTCTCCGGCGACGATGGGGCCCTGCTGCAGGATGAACTGGCCTACCAGGCCGGGCCGGCCGAGGCCTTGCCCGAAGGCCTCGTTCATGCTGACCTGTTCCGCGACAATGTGCTGTTCCAGGGGGAACGCCTGTCCGGCCTGCTGGATTTCTATTTCGCCGCCCGGGACCAGCTGCTGTTCGACCTGGCGGTGGCCGCCAACGACTGGTGCCTGGATGGGGCCGGCAACCTGGAACCCGGCCGCACCCGGGCCCTGTTGCAGGCCTACCACCGGCGGCGCCCCCTGCAGGCGGCGGAGGCCCGGGCCTGGCCCCGGCTCCTGCGCCGGGCGGCGCTGCGTTTCTGGCTGTCGCGCCTGCAGGACTTCCATGCGCCCCGGGCCGGCCGCCAGGTGCTGGTGAAGGATCCCCGGCATTTCCGGGACCTCCTGCTGGCCCGTCGCCGCCATCCGGCGGCCCCCTGGCTCGACTGATTTCCGGCCGCCGCCGCGGCGGTGCCAATTGCCAACCCCCCGCCGTGTCGTTAGCATGGCGCCATTCCTGATTTTTCAACGGTTTTTACCATGTCTGCCGACGCCAGCTCCCCGGATTCCACGCCCACCTTTCCCATGGCGCCGCCGCCCTTCGACGGCAGCTGCCGGGTGGTGCCGGCCGGTGCCGCCATCGAATGGCTGCGTTTCGGCTGGGACCTGTTTACCCGCGCCCCCGGCGCCTGGGTGGTGCTGGCCCTGGTCTTCCTGGTGCTGACCCTGGCGGTGGCCATGGTGCCCCTGGCCGGCGCCCTGGCCTCCCACCTGCTGCTGCCCCTGCTGGCCGCCGGCGTGCTGCAGGCGGTGCGGCGCCAGGAGGAGGGCGGCAAGGTGGAACTGAACGACCTCTTCGCCGGCTTCTCCCGGGAAACCACCGGGCTGGTGGTGGTGGGCCTGTGCTACATGCTGGGCTGGTTCGGCATCCTGGCGGTGGGCATGCTCATCGGCGGCGGTTCCCTCGTGGGCGGCGCCGCCACCGGCGGCTTTGGCGTGGCCATCGCCGGCGTCCTGCTGGCGGTGATGATCAGCCTGGCCCTGGCCGTCCCCCTGTTCATGGCCTTCTGGTTCGCCCCGGCCCTGGTCTACTTCAACCACATGCAGCCGGTGCCCGCCCTCAAGGCCAGCTTCAGCGCCTGCCTGAAGAACATCCTGCCCTTCACCGTCCTCGGCCTCATCATGGGTGTGCTCTTCTTCGTCGCCGCCCTGCCCATGGGCCTCGGTTTCCTTGTCCTGCTGCCGGTGTCCTTCGCCGTCCTCTATGCCTCCTACCGGGATATTTTCCCCACCGCTTGATCCATGCAGGCACTGAACCTTCCCGCCGCCCGCGGCTGGCGCTGGCTGGGCGCCGGCTACGCCCTGTTCCGGCGCAATCCGGCCATCCTCAGCCTGCTCCTGCTGACCTACTGGATGCTGCTGGCCCTGGTGGGCAGCCTGCCGTTCATCGGTAGCCTCATCACCTATCTGGCCATGCCGGCCCTGTCCCTGGTGCTGATGAACGCCTGCCGCGTGCTCGACCGGGGCCTGGCCGTCACGCCCCAGTCCCTGAGCACCGGCATCCGCCCCCAGGCCCCGGTGCTGGTGGGTCTGGGCGGGCTCTATCTGTGCGGCACCCTGCTGATCCTGGGCCTGGCCTCCCTGGTGGACGGGGGCGACCTGTTCCGCCTCATGTTCATCGGCGGCGACCACGGCGACCTGCCGGCGGACAATCCTGAATTCCTCCTCGCCACCCAGCTGGCCCTGCTGCTGGTGGTGCCCCTGGTCATGGCCTTCTGGTTCGCCCCCATGCTGGCCGCCTGGCACCGGCAGGGCGCCGGCAAGGCCCTCTTCTTCTCCTTCTTCGCCTGCCTGCGCAACTGGCGGCCGTTCCTCACCTACAGCCTCTCCATCCTGCTGTGGAGCGGCCTGGTGCCGGCCCTGGCCATGGGGCTGCTGGGCATGATCCTGGGCCCCGGCATGGCGGCGGCCATCGTCATGGTGCCCCTGATCCTGATCCTGGCGCCGAGCCTGGTGGCCAGCTTCTACGTCAGCTACCGGGAAGTCTTTGTCGAAGGCGCGCCGGCCTTCGCCACCACGGTGGGCGACGAGGAAGGGCCGGAAGAGGGCGGCGGCGATGGCGACCATGCCTGAGCAGCGCCCCATCGGCGTCTTCGGCGGCACCTTCGACCCCATTCACCACGGCCATCTGCGCCTGGCCCAGGAGGCGCTGGAGAATCTCGACCTGGCCCAGGTGCGCTGGATTCCCGCCGGCCGGCCGCCCCATCGGGCCGAGCCCCGGGCCACGCCCCAGCAGCGGCTGCAGATGGTGCGCCTGGCGGTGCAGGACAATCCGGCCTTCGCCGTGGACGGCGCCGAGGTGGCCAGCGCCGACCCCAGCTATACGGTGCTTACCCTGGAGCGCCTGCGCCGGGAGTGCGGCCCGGCCCAGCCCCTGGTGCTGCTCACCGGCGCCGACGCCTTCGCCGGCCTGCCCACCTGGCACCGCTGGCAGGACATCCTGGCCCTGGCCCACGTGGCGGTGGTGTACCGGCCCGGCTTTTCCATCGATCCGGCGGCCCTGCCGGTGGAGCTGGCCCGGGAATTCCAGGCCCGCCGCTGCAGCCCCCGGGAGCTGCAGGCCGCCCCCGCCGGCGGCATCGCCACCTTCCCCATGACGCCCCTGGCCATCGCCGCCACCCAGATCCGCCAGCTGCTGGCCGCCGGCCGCAGCCCCCGTTATTTGCTGCCTGAAGCGGTGATCGCTTATATTCAGGCGCAGCAACTATATCTTTCAACCCCCAGCAATTAGGCACCTGATGGAACTGCAAAAACTGCAAGCAATCGTCGTGGACGCCCTTGAGGACATCAAGGGCAAGGATATCGAGGTGATCGACACCACCAAGCTCACCTCCCTGTTCGACCGGGTCGTGGTCGCCAGCGGCGACTCCAACCGTCAGGTCAAGTCCCTTGCCCGCAACGTCCAGGAAAAGGTGCGGGAAGCCGGCGGCGAGGTGCTCTCCATTGAAGGCGAGCAGACCGGCGAGTGGGTGCTGGTGGACCTGGGAGACATCGTGGTCCATGTCATGCAGCCGGCCGTGCGCAACTACTACAACCTGGAAGAGCTGTGGGGCGCCAAGGCCCCGGTGCGGCGCCAGGCCGGCAGCCAGGGCGGCTCCTCCGCCGCCTGAAGGCAGCCATGAAACTGTGCATCATCGCCGTGGGCCACCGCATGCCGGATTGGGTGGCCGAGGGCTGCGCCGAGTACATCAAGCGCATGCCCCGGGAAATGGCGGTGAGCGTGGTCGAGATCAAGCCCGAGCCCCGGGGCTCGAAAACCCGGGAGCAGCTGCTGAGTGCGGAGAAGGCCCGCATCCGGGCGGCCCTGCCCGGGGGCTGTCGCATCGTCGCCCTGGACGAGCGGGGCGAGGATCTGAGCACCGTCAAACTGGCGGCCCGCCTTGAAGGCTGGATGGGCGAGGGGCGCGACATCGCCCTGCTCATCGGCGGCGCCGACGGCCTCGACCCGGAACTGAAGGCCGAGGCCCAGCAAAATGGCGGCGCCATGCTGCGCCTGTCCAGCCTCACCCTGCCCCACGCCATGGCCCGGCTGATCCTGTGCGAACAGCTCTACCGTGCCGTCAGCGTCATTCGTAACCATCCTTACCACCGGGAAGGCTGACCTTCCCCCACTGCCATGACCATCCCCCTCGGCCCCCGCATCTACCTTGCCTCCCGCAGCCCCCGGCGGCGGGAACTGCTGTCCCTCATGGGCGTGCAGTTCGAAACCCTGCTCTTTCGCAACCCGCCCCGGGCCGACGGCGCCGTGGACGAGACGCCCCTGGCGGGCGAGGACCCGGTGGCCTACGTCAAACGGGTGGCCCGGGCCAAGGCCGAGCACGGCCTCAAGCTGGTGGTGTGGCGGCGCCAGGCGACCCAGCCGATCCTGGCGGCGGACACCACCGTCGAATGCCGGGGCGAGATTCTCGGCAAGCCGACCGACGAGGCCGACGCCCGGCGCATGCTGGAGCTGCTCTCGGGCCAGCGGCACCGGGTGCTGACCGCCGTCTCCCTGGCCTGGAGCGGCCATATCGAGACCGTGCTGTCGGAGAGCATCGTCCAGTTCCGCGAGCTGGAAGAAGCCGAGATCAGCAAGTACATCGCCAGCGGCGAACCCATGGACAAGGCCGGCGCCTACGGCATCCAGGGCAAGGCCGGGATGTTCGTCGAACGCCTGGAAGGCAGCTACACCGGAGTCATGGGCCTGCCCCTGTGCGAGACCGGCGCCCTGCTGAAGATGGCCGGGTATCCCCTGTAAGGTTGCTTCCGGTCGGGGCCGGCGGAGGGGGCGGGTATAATTCCCCCCTCTTTCCTCCCGCCCCGGCTCCCCATGGATCCCCTGCTGCTGCTCAAGGCCCTCATTCTCGGCATCGTCGAGGGCCTCACCGAATTCCTTCCCATCTCCTCCACCGGCCACCTGATCCTGGCGGGGGACCTGCTCGACTTCAACGATGCCCGGGGCAAGCTGTTCGAGATCGTCATCCAGTCCGGAGCCATCCTGGCCGTCTGCTGGGAATACCGGGCCCGCATCGCCCGGGTGCTGCTGGGCCTGCCCCGGGAGCGGGAAGCCCAGCGCTTCGTCATCAACCTGATCATTGCCTTCATCCCCCTGGCCGTCCTCGGCCTGCTCTTCGGCAAGGCCATCAAGGCCCACCTCTTCAACGCCTACGTGGTGGCCACCACCTTCATCGTCGGCGGTCTCTTCATCCTCTGGGCCGAGCGGCGCAAGCACCGCATCCGGGTGGAGACGGTGGAGGAGCTGGACGTGATCGACGCCTTCAAGCTGGGCATCGCCCAGGCCTTCGCCCTCATTCCCGGTACCTCCCGCTCCGGCGCCACCATCATCGGCGGCCTGCTCTTCGGCCTGTCGCGCAAGGCCGCCACCGAGTTCTCCTTCTTCCTCGCCATCCCCACCCTGGGTATCGCCACCCTCTACCAGCTGTACAAGGAGCGGGAGCTGCTCTCCTTCGACGATGTCGGCATGTGGGTGGTGGGCTTCGTCGCCGCCTTCGTCTCCGCCTTCATCGCCGTGCGCGGCCTGCTGCGCTACATCAGCAGCCACGACTTCACCGCCTTCGCCTGGTACCGCATCGTCTTCGGCGGCATCGTCCTGTGGACTGCCTGGAGCGGCACTGTCAGCTGGTCTGCAGGCTAGGCCGGACAACCTTTTCGGGGCGGCGTTGCCGCCCCGGCGAAGCTGCCCCATGTCAGCCCCCCACAACTACGCCGCCAGCGGCCCCTGCCGGGTGCGGGAGGAACTGGAGGTGTGGCACGACGAGCGCCGCCAACGTCCCATTCCCTGCCGCCACTACCTGCCCCAGGGCATCGCCCGCACGCCCCTTATCCTCTTCTCCCACGGCCTCGGTGGCGACCGGGACAACGGCGAACGCTGGCTGCGCCACTGGGCCTCCCACGGCTACCGGGGCCTGGCCCTGCAGCACGCCGGCAGCGACGCCGCGGTCATGGCCGGCAGTCCCATGGCCCTGCGCCGGGCCCTGACGGCGGCCACCACGCCGGAGCAGTCCCTGGCCCGCCTGGCCGACCTGGGCTTCGTTCTCGACGAAGTCTGGCGCCGCCAAGCCACCGACCCGGCCTGGGCCGGGGTGGACCTGGAGCGTGTCGGCCTGGCCGGCCATTCCTATGGTGCGGTGACGACCCAGGCCATGGCCGGGGAACGGCGCGCTTATGGGCCGCCGGTGGCGGAGCCGCGCCTGCGGGCCTTTCTCGGCCTGTCGCCTTCAGCCCGGGGCGAGGAGGCGCCCCTCAACGCCCGCTTCGCCGGCATCCGGCGTCCCTTCTTCTGCATCACCGGCACCCGGGACGACGGCATCGGCCTGCACGACATCAGCGCCGCCGACCGCACCGTGCCCTTCCGCCACATGCCCGGCGGCGACAAGTTCCTGCTGGTGCTGGACGGCGCCGCCCACATGCCCCTGGCGGGCAATCCGGGCAGCCGCCACGTCCTGCCGCCCCGGGCCGCGACGGCCATCCAGGGCGCCAGCCTGGCCTTCTGGGAGGCCGCCCTGGGCGGGAGCCAGGCGGCCCGCACCTGGCTCTGCCGGGACTTTCCTTCCACTCTTGTTCCCGGCGACACCTGGGAATGCAAGTAAGCCAGTGAGGCCAGCACCATGAGCGGCATTCTCTATCTCCACGGTTTCCGTTCCTCCCCCGCCTCCTTCAAGGCCCGCGCCGTGGCCGAGGCCATGGCGGCCCGGGGCCTGCAGGAGCGCTTCTTCTGCCCGGCCCTGTCCCACGAGCCGCGCCAGGCCATGGTCCAGGCCGAGGCCATCCTGGCCGCCGAGGGTCCCCTGACCCTGGTGGGCAGCTCCCTCGGCGGCTTCTACGCCACCTGGCTGGCAGAACGCCACGGCCTGCGGGCCGTGCTGGTCAATCCGGCGGTGCTGGCCCATCTTTCCCTGGCGGATTACGTCGGCCCCCAGACCAACCTCTACAGCGGCGAGGAATTCCAGTTCACCCGGGAGCACGTGGCCCAGCTGCAGGCCATGGAAGTGGCCGACCTGCGGCCCGAGCGCTACTGGCTGCTGGTGGAGGAGGGGGACGAGGTGCTGGATTACCGCCAGGCCGTGGCCCGCTACCGGGATGCCCGCCAGACGGTGCTGGCCGGCGGCGACCACAGCTTCACGCGATTTGTCGACTTTGTGCCGCAAATCCTTGAATTCGCCGGGTTATAATCCGCCGATGAATGTTCTATTTGAAGAAGACGGCGCCTTCAAGACGGGCACCGTGCTGGCCGACAACGATGCCACCCTGCAGGTGGAAAGCGCGTCGGGCAAGCGAACCAAGGTCAAGGCTGCCGCCATCCTGCTGCGTTTCCAGAGTCCCGCCCCCGGGGCCCTGCTGGAGGCTGCCGAACCCCTGGCCCACGACATCGAACCCGAATTCCTCTGGGAGTGCTGTGCGGATGGCGAATTTTCTTTTCTGGATATTGCCAAGGACTACGTCGGCAAAGACCCCTCTCCGGTCGAGGCGGCATCGGTCCTGCTTGCCCTACACGCAGCGCCTGTCTATTTCCACCGCAAGGGTAAGGGTCGCTTCCGCAAGGCCCCTCCCGACATTCTCCAGGCTGCTCTGGCCGGTCTTGAAAAGAAGCGTCAGCAAGCGCTGGCCATAGAGCGCATGGTGGCGGAGCTGAAGGCCGGTTCCCTGCCGCCCGAGTTCGCTCCCCTGCTCGACCAGCTGCTCTACGCCCCGGACCGCAACAAGCCGGAGACCAAGGCCCTGGAGGCAGCTTGCGAGGAACTGCACACCTCGGCGCCGCACCTGCTGGCCCGTTGCGGTGCCATCAAGTCCCACCGCGACTACCATTTCAACCGCTTCCTGCGGGAGTACTTCCCCAAGGGCACCGGCTTCCCCGCCGTGGACGTGCCCACGGCGCCGGCCGACCTGCCCCTGGCCTCGGTGCAAGCCTTTTCCATCGACGATGCGGCCACCACCGAAATCGACGACGCCTTTTCCCTGGAAGCCCTGCCTGGCATCGGCTGGCGCGTCGGCATCCACATTGCCGCCCCCGGCCTCGGTTTCGGGCCGGGCGAGGCCCTCGACCAGATTGCCCGGGACCGCCTGTCCACCGTGTACATGCCCGGCAACAAGATCACCATGCTGCCCGATGCCGTGGTGGAGGCCTACACCCTGGCCGAAGGCAAGCCGCGGCCGGCCGTCTCCCTGTACCTGACGGTGAACGAGGGCCTGGAGATCGTCGGCCACGAATCCCGCCTGGAGCGGGTCCATGTGGCGGCCAACCTGCGCCACCACGAAATCGAGCCCCTCTTCAACGAGGCAACCCTGGCCGCCGGTCTGGGCGACTTCCGCTTCGCCCAGGAACTGAAGCTGCTGTGGCAGCTGGCCTGCGCCTGCGAAGGGCGCCGCGGCAAGCCGTCCGCCACCCAGGGAATCTTCGACTACAACTTCGACGTCTTCCCCGACGCCAGCGATCCGACTGGCGCCGCCGACCGCATCGAGATCAGCGCCCGCAAGCGGGGCAGTCCCCTGGACAAGCTGGTGGCGGAACTGATGATCGTCGCCAACGCCACCTGGGGCGGCCTCCTGGCCGAGAAGAAGGTGGCCTGCATCTACCGCGCCCAGACCGCCGGCAAGGTGCGCATGACCACTTCGCCCCTGCCCCACGAGGGCCTTGGCGTGCCCCAGTACGCCTGGTCCTCCTCGCCCCTGCGGCGCTATGTGGACCTGGTGAACCAGTGGCAGCTGATCACCCTGCTGCAGGACCGGGCGCCCCACTTCGGCGCCAAGAGCGACGCGCTCTTTGCCGCCATGCGCGACTTCGACCTGACCTACGCCGCCTACGCCGAATTCCAGCGCCACATGGAGCGCTACTGGTGCCTGCGCTGGCTGGAGCAGAAGGGCGTGACGGAAATCGAAGGCACGGTGCGCAAGGAAAACCTGGTCAAGCTCGATCCCCTGCCCCTGATGCAGCGGGTGCCGTCCCTGCCCGAGCTGTCCATGGGCCAGCGGGTCAAGTTGAGCGTGGAGTCCTGGGACACCCTGTCCCTGGAGCTGAACCTGCGCTTCGTCGCCGTCATCGAGAGCGCCGATGCGGTGGCCGATGTGGGTGACGACGAGGAGGCGGGAGCCTGATATGGCGGCGGCCCGGTTGATGCCCGGATTCCTGGCCCGGATGGATGCCTCCAGCCGCAACCTGACCCTGGCCGTCGGCCTCTCCGTGCTGGTGCACGGTCTGCTGCTGTCCCTCCACTTCAAGTTCCCCGATGCCTCCCGGTCCCTGCAGGACAAGGCCCTGGACATCATCCTGGTGAACAGCAAGTCGGCGCGCCGCCCGACCCACGCCCAGGCCCTGGCCCAGGCCAACCTGGACGGCGGCGGCAACGTCGAAGAGAACCGCCGGGCGGCCACGCCCCTGCCGCCCTCGGCGCGGCAGCAGGCCGGCAGCGACCTGGAACAGTCGCGGCAGCGGGTGCGGGACATGGAGGCCCAGCAGCAGCGTCTGCTGGCCGAAGTGAAGAGCAAGACCCGGGCGCCGCGCCAGGATTCCCGGGAGTCCCAGCCCCAGAATGCGCCGACCCTCTCGGGCCGGGACCTGGCCAGCAGCGCCATGGCCATGGCGCGCATGGAGGCCGAGATCAGCAAGAGCGTGGACGAGTACAACCAGCGGCCGCGCAAGAAAAACATCGGCACCCGGGCCGACGAATACCGCTTCGCCCGCTATGTGGAAGACTGGCGCCTGAAGGTGGAGCGGGTGGGTACCCTCAACTATCCCGAGGCCGCCCGGGGCCGGCTCTACGGCACCCTGGTGCTGTCCGTCACCATCAATGCCAACGGTTCCGTGGACAAGGTGGAACTGGAGCGCACCTCCGGCCACAAGGTGCTGGACGAGGCGGCCCTGCGCATCGTGCGCATGGCCGGTCCCTATGCGGCTTTCCCCGAGGATATCCGGCGGGACGTGGATCAGCTGGTGATCACCCGTACCTGGTTCTTCACCAGCGGCGACCGGGTCCAGGCCCAGTAAGGCGGCCCGGCCCGGTGCCGGGCTTTAGGCCCAGAAGCGCTTGAAGAAGCCCGACAGGCCGCTGCCCCGTTGCGGGTCCTGGCGGCAGTGGGCGGCGTAGCGCTGATCTTCCACCTGGATGTGCTGCACCAGCCAGTCCTTGAGGAAGTGCAGCAGGTCCAGGCTGATGGATTTGCCGGCGCTGACACCCTGGCGTTCGACGGCGATGCGCTGCACGAAGGTCTCGTGCAGTTGCCGGTGGGCGGCCAGGTCCGGGTAGGCGGTGGATTCCATGAACTTCTCCTCGGCGGAGAAGTGGGCCACGGTGTAGCGTTCCAGCTCGTCGATCAGTACCAGGATCTGCTCCCGGCTGCCCTTGCCGACGATGGCGGACCACAGCCGGTTGATGGTCTCGAAGAGGGCCTGGTGCTGGGCGTCGATTTCACTCATGCCCACACTGTAGCGGTCGTCCCATGTCACGATAACGGCGTCTTTTGCGCTCATTTGTTGTTAGCTCCCTGAAAAGTGCAACGCCCGGATTATAGGCAATTCCGCCATGCGTAAGCCGTTTCCCGCGGAGATTTTGTTCCCTGCACTACGTAAGGGAGCGTTCAGGTTGCCGTCCGCCAAAAGGGATAAACTGGCGCCCTTTCCTCCACCGCCGCCATTTCGCCGCCGCCATGACTGACCGCTACGCCGTTTTCGGCAACCCCATCGGCCACAGCAAGTCGCCCCTGATCCACTCCCTGTTTGCTGTCGCCTGCGCCCAGGACATGAGCTACGAAGCCCTGCTGGCGCCCCTGGACGGCTTCGCAGCGGCGCTGCGGGCCTTTGCCGACGGCGGTGGGCGGGGGGCCAACGTCACCGTGCCCTTCAAGGAAGAGGCTTTCCGCCTGGCCGACAGCCTGACGCCCCGGGCTGCCCGGGCCGGGGCGGTGAATACCCTGGTGCTGGAGGGCGGGCGCATCCTCGGCGACAACACGGACGGCGCCGGCCTGGTGCAGGACCTGCAGGTCAACCAGTCCCTGCCCCTGGCGGGCAAGGCCATTCTCCTGCTCGGCGCCGGCGGTGCCTCCCGGGGCGCCCTGGCGCCCCTGCTGGCTGCCGGCCCTTGCCGCCTGCACATCGCCAACCGCACTGCCGCCAAGGCCGCCGATCTGGCCCGGGATTTCGCCGACCTGGGCCCCGTCAGCGGCGGTGGCTATGGCGAGCTGGCCGGTCAGGGCTTCGATGTGGTGATCAATGCCACCTCCGCCAGCCTGGCCGGCGAACTGCCGCCCCTGCCTCCTGGCATCTTCAACGGCGGCGCCCTGGCCTACGACATGATGTACGGCCGGGGCGAGACGCCCTTCCTGGCCTTTGCCCGGCTGGAAGGCGCCACCCACCTGGTGGACGGCCTGGGCATGCTGGTGGAGCAGGCGGCGGAAGCCTTCCAGCTGTGGCGCGGCGTGCGGCCCGCCACCGCGCCGGTCCTCGACCGTCTGCGGCAGGGCTGAGGCACCGTGCGCATCCTGCATTGGCTGAAGCTGGCGGCGGCCTGGGGCGTCGGCCTCCTGCTGGCCTACCAGCTGTGGCTGTTCGCCTGGGTACTGTGGTGGGCCAACGTCAATCCCCACATGACCCGCTTCATGGAAATCCGTCAGGAAGAGCTGTGGCTGAAGACGCCGGGGGCCAGCCTGCAGAAGCAGTGGGTGGACTACGAGCGCATCTCGCCCCACCTGAAGCGGGCCATCATCGCCGCCGAAGACGCCAAGTTCGTCGATCATGAAGGCTTCGACTGGGACGGCATCCAGAAGGCGGTGGAAAAGAACCAGCGCCGCGGCAAGGTGGTGGCCGGCGGCTCCACCATCTCCCAGCAACTGGCGAAGAACCTGTTCCTTTCCCCGAGCAAGACGCCCTGGCGCAAGGCCGAGGAGGCCGCCATCACCCTGATGCTGGAAACCGCCTGGTCCAAGCGGCGCATCTTCGAGGTCTATCTCAACGTGGTGGAGTGGGGCAACGGCGTCTTCGGCGCCGAGGCGGCGGCCCGCCATTACTTCAACGTCTCCGCCGCCCAGCTGGGGCCGGAACAGGCGGCGAAGCTGGCCGCCATGCTGCCCAATCCCCGCTTCTACGACCGCAACCGCAGCGCCCCGGGGCTGCTGAAAAAGACCGGCATCATCCTGGGCCGGATGGGGGCGGCGGAACTCCCCTGAGACCGGCTTGCCCATACCCATGGGCGGGCCGTCGGGGCCTTGCTTGGGGATATCCCGTAGCCCGGTGGATTCCCGTGATTTTTGTCAAAGTCCTGACCCGGTGCGGTGCTAGAATGCGCCATCTTTTTGCGGCATCGCACCATTCCCCGGTTTGCCACCATGAGCGAAGAAATCCAGCACGCTGACGCCGATGAGCTGCAGGCGCGCCTCTCCGAGGTGCAGACCCTGCTCGCCCGGCATCACCTGGTGGAGGACCTGGTGCACAAGCAGGAGATGCCCCGCCACGAGCTGGTGGAATCCCTGGTGCACAAGCAGCACCTGAACGAGCTGCGCCACAAGCTGGACAAGATGCACCCGGCCGACGTGGCCTACATCCTGGAGGCCCTGCCCCTGGATGAGCGTCTCATGGTGTGGGACCTGGTCAAGGCGGAGCGGGACGGGGAAATCCTGCTGGAAGTGTCGGATGCTGTCCGGGAAACCCTGATCGCCAACATGGATTCGGA
Source organism: Azospira sp. MPR-LB4 (assembly GCF_058809525.1). Taxonomy (NCBI): domain Bacteria; kingdom Pseudomonadati; phylum Pseudomonadota; class Betaproteobacteria; order Rhodocyclales; family Rhodocyclaceae; genus Azospira; species Azospira sp. MPR-LB4. Next base: position 1,945,464 of record NZ_CM179521.1, on the reverse strand, counting down.
CGAGCTGGTGGCCGCCGCCGAATCCCTGGATGCCGACGAACTGGCCGACCTGGCGCCGGACCTGCCCCACGAGGTGATCCAGGACGTCTTCCAGTCCCTCTCCGTGGAAGAGCGGGAGCAGCTGCGCGCCGCCATGTCCTACCCCGAGGACTCGGTCGGCTCCATCATGGATTTCGAAATGGTCACGGTGCGGGAAGACGTGACCCTGGAAGTGGTGCTGCGCTACCTGCGCCGCTTCGACGAACTGCCCGACCACACCGACCAGCTCTTCGTGCTGGACCGGGACGAGCGCCTGAAGGGCGTGCTGCCCCTCAACAAGCTGCTCATCAACGATCCCGAGTCCGAAGTGGCGGACGTCATGATCAGCGACTTCGTCCATCTGGAACCGGACGACGACGCCGAGGAAGCAGCCCAGGCCTTCGAACGCTACGACCTGGTGAGCGCCCCGGTGGTGGACCGGGACGACCGCCTGGTGGGTCGCGTCACCGTCAATGCAGTGGTGGACTTCATCCGGGAAGAATCGGAAAGCGAACTGCTGGCCCAGGCCGGTCTGCGGGAAGAGGAAGACATCTTCGCCTCGGTGTGGAACTCGGTGAAAAACCGCTGGACCTGGCTGGCCATCAACCTGGTGACGGCCTTCATCGCCTCCCGGGTGATCGGCGCCTTCGAAGGCTCCATCGAAAAGCTGGTGGCCCTGGCCGCCCTCATGCCCATCGTCGCCGGCATCGGCGGCAACTCGGGCAACCAGACCATCACCATGATCGTGCGCGCCATCGCCCTCGGCCAGATCCAGCCCGAATCGGCGCGGCGCCTGCTGCACAAGGAACTGGGCGTGGCCCTGATCAACGGCCTGGTGTGGGGTGGGCTGCTCGGCGTGGTCTCCTGGTGGCTGTACCACTCCTTCCAGCTGGGCCTGGTGATGACCGGGGCCATGACCCTCAACCTGCTGCTGGCTGCCACCGTCGGCGTGGTCATTCCCATGACCATGCAGAAGTTCGGCCGGGACCCGGCCCTGGGCTCCTCGGTGCTGATCACCGCCGTCACCGACTCCGGCGGCTTCTTCATCTTCCTCGGCCTGGCCACCCTGTTCCTGCTCTGAAGGGCGCCGCTCCCGACAATAAAAAGCCGCTCCAGGAGCGGCTTTTTTCATGGCGGCGATGCCGCCGCGACGTCCGGGTTCAGGCTGCCTTGCGGGCGGAATCCAGCTTGAACAGCAGGTCGTCCACGATGTCGTTGAGGTCCGTCTCGGTGAGACCGAAGAAACCGGCCACGGCACCCTTGCCCTTTTCCCACTCGCCGTCCTCGTTGAGGCGCAGGAAGGTGCCGACGATGCGCTCGGCCAGCAGGGCCAGGGCGATCAGGGTGCACGATTCGTCGGAGAGGCCGCTGCCGTCGTTGAAGACGGAGAAATCGTGGTGAGAGAGGATGGCGGAACTGACCGTCTCCGGCAGGCCCCAGTTGCGCGCCATGAGATAGCCGATGACGGCATGGTTGGTGCCGTGGATTTCGTCCTCGATGGCGGTGAAGGGCAGGTCGATGCGGCGGTTGGCTTCGCCCAGGGTCTTCTTGTAGTCCGGGTAGCGCCGCATCAGGATGGGGATGCCGCAGTCGTGGAAGAGGCCGAAGGTGTAGGCCGTGTCGCGGCTGGTGCCGGGCAGGATCTCGGCCAGCTTGGCGCAGACGCCGGCGCAGTAGGTGGCGCTGTCCCAGAAGCGGTCCATGGCATGGTTGTTCTGGGAGAGATTCTTGCGCAGCAGCTCGTTCACCACCAGGTTGAGCACGTTGTTGAAGCCCAGGCGGCCCAGGGCTTCGCCGATGGAGCCGACCTTGCTGCCGGTGGAAAAGAGGGGGGAATTGGCGCACTTGATGACGCCGGCGGCCAGGCCCACGTCCTGGCTGATGAGCCGGGCCACCTTGGTCGAACTGGCATCCGGGCGGTGCATCTCCTGGGCCAGGGCAGCGAGCACCGCGGGGCAGGGGGGAATCTCCACCCCGCGGAGCAGTTTGCTGACTTCGGTTTCGTCGATGGTACGCATGGGGAAAGGCTCTCGAATGTCGTTATTTAGGGCCTAACCCTAGCATCAACGGCGGCGCCGAAAAATATGGCTTTGGTTATACCGGCCGCAAGGCTTGGGACGGCTGGCGTTGGCAGGCCTGGCGGTATTCCGCGGCCAGCCGCGCGGCCAGTTCGGCCACCGTCGGCACGTCGTGGATGTTGGCGACGCCGTGACCGGCGCTCCACACGTCGCGCCAGGCCTTGGCCTCGTCGCCGCCGTAGTTGTGGTTGGCCTGGCCGCCGGCCGCCAGGCTCTCCTTGGTGTAGCCGGCCTTCTCCAGGCTTTGCCAGATGAAGTTGGCGTTGGTGCCGGAGACGGCGTCCGTATACACGATGTCCCGCGGGCCGGCGCTGACCAGCATGTCCTTGTAGGCCTGCTGGGCCATGGACTCCTGGGTGGCGATGAGGCGGGTGCCCATGTAGGCGAAGTCGGCCCCGGCGATTTCGGCGGCGCGGATGGAGGCGCCGTCGGAAATGGCCCCGCCCAGGATCAGCACTCCGTCCCAGAACTCACGGATTTCCCGCAGCAGGGCGAAGGGATTCTGGGTCCCGGCATGGCCGCCGGCGCCGGCGGAGACGGCGATGATGCCGTCCACCCCCGCCTCGATGGCCTTCTTGGCGTGGTAGGCGTGGATGACGTCGGAGAACACCAGGCCGCCGTAGCCATGCACCACCTCCACCAGCTTGCTGGGGTTGCCCAGGCTGGTGATGACGAAGGGCACCTTGTGCTTGACCACCAGGGCCACGTCCTCTTCCAGGCGGGTGTTGGAGTGATGCAGGATCAGGTTGATGCCGAAGGGCGCGTCCTTGGGGCCCAGCTCCTTATTCATGCGGGTCAGCCATTCATCCAGCTGGCTGGCGGGACGGGCGTTGAGGGAGGGGAAGCTGGCGGCGATGCCGGCCTTGCAGGCGTTGATGACCAGATCGGGGCCGGATACGAGAAACATGGGCGCAGCAATGGCGGGAACCGCCATCCGGCCCTGGAACAGAGCGGGAACGGGCATGTGAAACTGTCTCCTAAGATTGTGGTTTTTTTACGGCCCGACGGCTTAGTCGAAGTAGGACCGGGCAGCCTCGAAGCGTTCCGCATAGTAGCGGGCTCCCAGACTGTCGATTCGGATTCTGCCATTAGTTGCCGGCGCGTGCACGAAGCGGTCGTCGCCGATGTAGATGCCCACGTGGGAGTAGGAGCGGTTCATGGTGTTGAAGAACACCAGGTCTCCCGGCTTGAGGCCCTGGCGCGGTACGGGGCGGCCGTTGCGGGCGATGTCGGCGGCGCTGCCGGAAACTTTCAGGCCCGCCGCCTGGCCATAGATGTAGCTGACCATGCCGCTGCAGTCCAGACCCGCTTCCGGGTTCTTGCCGCCGAAGCGGTAGCCGGTGTCGATCAGGGAAAAGGCGTACAGCACCACGTCCTGGGCCTTGGCCGAGAGGGGCGCGGTGGCGCGCTCCGCTGGCCTTTCCGGGGGCGATGGCGGTAAGCTGCCGCAGCCGGCGAGGGCGGCGGCCAAGCTCAGGCAATGGATGAGCTTTCTAGTCATAACCCCAAGTATAAACGACGGTTTTTATAAAACTCCAACGACGAGACAAAGATGAAACTTGAGGATTCCAATCTGTTGCGCCAGCAGTGCTATCTCAACGGCCAGTGGGTGGGCGGCGAGAGCGATTTCCCGGTGCACAATCCGGCCAGCGGTGCCGAACTGGCCCGGGTGCCCCGCTTCGGCGCCGCCGAGACCCGTGCCGCCATTGCCGCCGCCGATGCCGCCTGGCCGGCCTGGCGCAGCCGGACGGCGAAGGAGCGGACAGGGGTGCTGCGCCGCTGGTTCGAGCTGATGAACCAGCATGCCGACGACCTGGCCCTGCTCATGACCAGCGAACAGGGCAAGCCTCTGGCCGAAGCCAGGGGCGAGGTGGCCTATGCTGCCTCCTTCGTCGAATGGTTCGCCGAGGAGGCCAAGCGGGCCTACGGCGAGACCATTCCCGCCGTGGCGGCGGACAAGCGCATGCTGGTGATCAAGCAGCCCATCGGCGTCTGCGCCGCCATCACGCCGTGGAATTTCCCCGCCGCCATGATCACGCGCAAGGTGGCGCCGGCCCTGGCGGCCGGTTGCACGGTGGTGGTCAAGCCGGCGGAACAGACGCCCCTGACCGCCCTGGCCCTGGCCGAACTGGCCCACCGGGCAGGTTTTCCTGCCGGCGTCTTCAACGTCATCACCGGCGATCCGGTGGCTATCGGCGGCGAACTGACGTCCAATCCGACGGTGCGCAAGCTTTCCTTCACCGGTTCCACCGAAGTGGGCCGCCTGCTCATGGGCCAGTGCGCGCCGAGCATCAAGAAGCTGTCCCTGGAACTGGGGGGCAACGCCCCCTTCATCGTCTTCGACGACGCCGACCTGGATGCGGCGGTGGAAGGGGCCATGATCTCCAAGTACCGCAACACCGGCCAGACCTGCGTCTGCGCCAACCGGCTGCTGGTGCAGGACGGCATCTACGAGGCCTTCGCCGCCAGGCTGGCGGCAAAGGTGGCCACGCTGAAGGTGGGCGAAGGCACGGAGGCCGGCGTCACCCAGGGGCCCCTGATCGACGCCGACGCCCTGGCCAAGGTGGAGGCCCACATCGCCGACGCCGTGGCCCACGGCGCCCGGGTCTTGGCCGGCGGCCGGCGCCACGAGCGCTACAGGGAGGGCGGCGCCTTCTTCCAGCCCACGGTGCTGGCGGACGTGACGCCCCAGATGCGGGTGGCCCGGGAGGAGACCTTCGGCCCGGTGGCGCCCCTGTTCCGCTTCCAGACGGAAGAGGAGGCCATCGCTCTGGCCAATGCCACCGAGTTCGGCCTGGCTTCCTACTTCTACTCCCGGGACATCGGCCGCATCTTCCGTGTCGGCGAGGCCCTGGAATACGGCATGGTGGGGGTGAACACGGGCCTCATCTCCAACGAGGTGGCGCCCTTCGGCGGCATCAAGCAGTCGGGCCTGGGCCGGGAAGGCTCCAAGTACGGCCTGGAGGAATACCTGGAAGTGAAGTACCTGTGCCTGGGGCTCTAAGCCCCTGCTCTGCAAGCTAGAAGGGACGGACTTCTCCGGCGTGCCATGCCGGAGAAGCCCGTCCCTTCTGCCTTTCGGGGTTGCCCGGTTTGCAGGCCCGGCCGTCTAGACGCCGTGCTGCTGCAGCCAGGCCAGCAGCCGCCGCCAGCCGTCAGCCGCGGGTTCGGGGCGGTAGCTGGGCCGGTAGTCGGCGTGGAAGGCGTGGGGCGCCTCCGGATAGACCACGATCTCGGAGGGATTGCCGGCAGCCTTGAGGGCGGCCCGCATTTTCTCCACCGTCTCCAGGGGAATGCCCTGGTCCTGGCCGCCGTAGAGGCCGAGGACCGGCGTCTTCAGGCTGGAGGCCACGTCCAGCGGGTGTTTCGGCGTCAGGTCGCTGGCGTTGCCCACCAGGCGGCCGTACCAGGCCACCCCGGCCCGCACCGCCGGATTGTGGGCGCTGTACAGCCAGGTGATGCGGCCGCCCCAGCAGAAGCCGGTGATGGCCAGGCGCTCCGGATCGCCGCCGTTCTTCGCCGCCCAGGCGGCGCAGCCGTCCAGGTCGGCCAGCACCTGGGCGTCGGGCACCTTGGCGATGATGGTCTCCATGAGCTTGGGAATGCTGTCCACCGTGGCCGGGTCGCCCTGGCGGGCAAACAGCTGGGGCGCGATGGCCAGGTAGCCCTGCCTGGCCAGGCGGCGGCAGATGTCCTGGATGTATTCGTGGACGCCGAAGATTTCCGACACCACCAGCACCGTGGGCAGGCGCTCGCCCTGCTCCGGCCGGGCGCAGTAGGCGGCAACGCTTTCGCCGCCTACCGGCACCTGGATGGCGGCGGTCCTGAGGCCGCTGCTGTCGGTCTTGATCTGGGTCTGGGCGCACACCGGCTGCACGGCCAGGGCAAATCCAGTGCCAATCGCCGCGCCGATGGCGGTGGCGACAAAGGTGCGGCGGTCCATGTTGTTATTGGGCACCAGGCTGTCGAATTCCGGGGAGGTGCTGACGCTCATGGCGGGCTCCGTTTCGGGTTGGGGAAACGTCAGCATAGGCAGCCGGCGGGGCTGGCGCAAATTGCCCGGCTCAGGTCTTCATCTGGCCGCCGCTCGGGCAACCTCAGCGCCCCGGTGCGACAGTCTGCCGCGCGACCATTTGCCTCATTCCGCCCCAATGCCCCTATCCATAGAATGGTTTTCCCCGGCCGCTGCCGGGCGATTGACCGTTCAAGAAAGGACATTCCATGGGGCTCCGTCACCTTAGCTGCGCCATCCTCCTGGCCCTGGGCTGCACCGCCGTCCATGCCGAACCCGCCGCCGGCGAGCGCTTCGCGCAGGCCGCCCAGGCCCACCGCCAGGGCGACTACCGCCAGGCCCTGCAACTGTGGCAACAGCTGGCCGAGCAGGGGCAGCGGGACGCCCAGTACAACCTGGGCCTGATGTATCGCTACGCCGACGGCGTGCCCCAGGACCTGGCCGCCGCCATGAAGTGGTACAAGCGGGCGGCAGAGCAGGGCGACCTGCAGTCCCAGTACGAAGTGGGGCTGATGTACCAGGAAGGGGTGGGCGTGGCCGCCGACCAGGCCGAGGCCCACCGCTGGTTCACCATGAACCGCCAGCACCACTACCACCACCTGGCCCACAATCCCCAGCTGGAGCAGTGGCGCCGGCAGGCCTCCGCCCTGCTGTGGCAGCGGGACATGCAGGAATCCCTGGCCCGTTCCCGGGACGACGGCCAGCAGGTGCTGGCCCGCCTGCAGGAACGCCTGCGCCAGGGCGATGCACCCCGGGTGCAGACCGCGGCGGTGGCAGGAGACACCCTGGCGCGCTAGACGCCGGAGCGAAAAAAAGAAGGGGCGCCCGCGGGCGCCCCTTTATCGTTGACGCAGGACCGGCCTACATCAGCACGATGTCGTACTGCTCCTGGTTGTAGCTGGCCTCGGCCTGGAGGGAGATGGCCTTGCCGATGAAGTCGGAAAGCATGGCCAGGGACTGGGATTCCTCGTCCAGGTACAGGTCGATCACCGACGGCGCCGCCAGGATGCGGTATTCCCGGGCATTGAACTGGCGGGCTTCCCGCAGCAGCTCCCGCAGGATCTCGTAGCACACGGTGCGGGCGGTCTTCACCTCGCCGCGGCCGCCGCAGGTGGGGCAGGTCTCGCACAGCACGTGGGCCAGGGATTCCCGGGTGCGCTTGCGCGTCATCTCCACCAGACCCAGGGCGGTGAAGCCGTTCACCGTCATCTTGGTGTGGTCCCGGGCCAGGGCCTTGTTGAATTCGGCCAGCACCGCGTCCCGGTGTTCCGGGTTCTCCATGTCGATGAAGTCCACGATGATGATGCCGCCCAGGTTGCGCAGGCGCAGCTGGCGGGCGATGGTCTGGGCCGCTTCCAGGTTGGTCTTGAAGATGGTGTCGTCGAAGTTGCGCACGCCGACGAAGCCGCCGGTGTTCACGTCGATGGTGGTCATGGCCTCGGTCTGATCGATGATCAGGTAGCCGCCGGATTTCAGATCGACGCGCCGGGCCAGGGCCTTCTGGATTTCATCCTCCACCCCGTGCAGGTCAAAGAGGGGCCGCTCGCCTGTGTAGTGGTCGAGCAGTTCCAGCACCTTGGGAGTGTACAGGGCGGCGAATTCCTTCAGTTTCTGGAAGTTCTCCCGGGAGTCGATGACGATGCGCGAGGTCTCCGGATTGACGAAGTCCCGCAGCACCCGCTGGGACAGGGACAGCTCCTGGTACAGCAGGTGGGGCGGGGCCACCCGCAGGGAGTTTTCCTTGATGCCGCGCCAGGTCTTGCGCAGGTATTCGATGTCGTTGGCCAGTTCCTCGTCGGAGGCGTTCTCGGCCATGGTGCGGACGATGAAGCCGCCCTTCTCGTCCTCCGGCACCAGGCGGGTCAGGCGTTCCCGCAGCTGCTCCCGTTCCTGCTCGTCCTCGATGCGCTGGGAGACGCCGATGTGCTTCTCCTGGGGCAGATAGACCAGCATGCGGCCGGCGATGGAAATCTGGGTGGACAGGCGGGCGCCCTTGGTGCCGATGGGGTCCTTGATCACCTGCACCACCAGGCTCTGGCCCTCGGTGAGAATGCGCTCGATGGGGCGCATGCCACCTTCGCCGTCGCCCTTCTCGCCGTTCTTTTCGCTATGCCGCGGCAGCCAGATGTCGGCCACGTGGAGGAAAGCGGTGCGTTCCAGGCCCACGTCGATGAAGGCCGACTGCATGCCCGGCAGGATGCGCACCACCTTGCCCAGGTAGATGTTGCCGACGATGCCGAGGGAAGCGGTGCGCTCGATGTGCAGTTCCTGGGCGACGCCCTGGTGCATCACCGCCACCCGGGTTTCCTGGGGGGTGAAATTGATGAGGATTTCTTCAGGCATGGGAAGGATGGGAAGACAGGTAAAATTCAGGTTTTGGCCCATTCTACCCCAATGCCTTCTACCCCCTCCGCCGGCGCCCCCGCGGCCCCCCAGCCCGCTCGCCGCGGCCCCGAACTGCTGGCCCCCGCCGGCACCCGGGCCATGATGGACAGCGCCTTCGCCTTCGGCGCCGACGCGGTCTACGCCGGCCAGCCCCGCTACAGCCTGCGGGTGCGCAACAACGATTTCGGCAACATGAGCGTGCTGGCCGAGGCCCGCCAGGCCGCCCGGGAACTGGGCAAGCAGTTCTACCTGGTGAGCAACATCTTCCCCCACAACGCCAAGGTGCGGACCTACCTGGCGGACATGGAGCCGGTGATCGACATGGCGCCGGACGCCCTGATCATGGCCGACCCGGGCCTCATCGCCATGGTGCGGGAGAAGTGGCCGCAGATGCCGGTGCACCTTTCCGTCCAGTCCAACACGGTGAACTACGCCGCGGTGAAGTTCTGGAAGAGCGTCGGCATTTCCCGGGTCATCCTCTCCCGGGAGCTGTCTCTGGACGAGGTGGCGGAGATCCGCCAGGAATGTCCGGACATGGAGCTGGAAGTGTTCGTGCACGGCGCCCTGTGCATCGCCTACTCGGGCCGCTGCCTGCTCTCCGGCTACTTCAACCGGCGCGATCCCAACCAGGGCACCTGCACCAATTCCTGCCGCTGGGACTACAAGGTCCATCCCGAGAACGAATCCGCCGACGGCCGGCCCGAATCCAAGGTGTGGCTGCTGGAGGAGAAGGAGCGCCCCGGCGAGCTGATGCCCATTGAGGAGGACGAGCACGGCACCTACATCATGAACTCCCGGGACCTGCGGGCCATCGAGCACGTGCAGCGGCTGGTGGAGATCGGCGTCGATTCCCTGAAGATCGAGGGCCGCACCAAGTCCCCCTACTACGCCGCCCGGGCCTGCCAGGCCTACCGCCGGGCCATCGACGATGCCGTGGCCGGCCGGCCCTTCGACGCCACCCTGCTCTCCGATCTGGAAGGTCTGGCCAACCGGGGCTACACCGACGGCTTCTACCAGCGCCACCACGACGCCGAGTACCAGAACTACCTCAAGGGCCACTCCGAATCCGAGCGCAGCCTCTACGTGGGCGACGCCACCGCCTTCGATGCGGAACGGGGCCTGATGCAGGTGGAGGTGAAGAACCGCTTCGCCGTCGGCGACCGGCTGGAAATCATCCATCCCGCCGGCAACCGGGTGGTGGCCCTGGAGCGCATGGAAAACAAGGCCGGCGAGCCGGTCGCCGTGGCTCCGGGCAACGGCCACATCATGTGGCTGCCCCTGCCGCCCGACTGCCAGGGCGCCTACATCGCCCGCCTGCTCTAGCCCCTGGGGCAGCGGAAGACGCCATGATTTCCCACCCGGCCTCCTCGGTGATCTCTGTGCCCTCTGTGGCTAACGCCTTTTAGGGCCGGCCCCATGCCCCATCTCGTCGTCTACATCTCCGGCCACGGCTTCGGCCACATCGCCCAGACCGGGCCGGTGCTCGATGCCCTGCGGCAGCTGCAACCGGCGTTGCGCCTGACGGTGGTGAGCGGCGCCCCCGAATTCAAGCTGCGCCAGCGCATCGGCGGCGACTTTGCCCTGGTGCCCCGGGCGGCGGATTTCGGCTTCGTCATGAGCGATGCCTTCCGCATCGACCGGGCCGCCAGCGCCGCCGCCTACCGGGACTTCCACGCCGGCTGGGAAGAACGGGTGGCGGCCGAGGCCGATTTTCTCCAGGGCCTTGATGCCGACCTGCTGCTCAGCAACGTGGCCTACCTGCCCCTGGCGGCGGCGGAGCGCCTGGGCCTGCCGGCTTACGCCATGAGCTCCCTCAACTGGGCCGATCTCTTCGCCCACGAGTTCGCCGGAGAAACCTGGGCGCCGCCCCTCCATGGCCAGATGCTGGCGGCCTACCGCAGCGCCCTCTCCTTCTTCCGCCTGGCCCCGGCCATGGCCATGCCGGACCTGCCGCAGGCCCGTCCCGTGGACCCGGTGGCCCGGCTGGGAACCAGGCAGGATGGGCTTCTGCGGCAGGTGCTGGGCGTCGGGCAGGGGACCCGGCTGGTGCTGGCGGCCCTGGGCGGCATCGCCACCCGGCTGCCGGCCCAGACCTGGCCGGCGCAGCCGGACCTGCACTGGCTGGTGCCCGCCGCCTGGGGCGTGGCCCGTCCCGACATGAGCGCCTTCGAGCCCCTGGGCTGGGACTTCGCCGACCTCTTGGCCTCCGTGGATGCGGTGGTGGGCAAGCCCGGCTACGGCACTTTCGCCGAAGCCGCCTGCAACGGCACCCCCATGCTCTACGCCCGCCGCCCCGACTGGCCCGAGCAGGAGGCCCTGATTCCCTGGCTGCAGGCCCACGCCGTCTGCCGCGAGGTGGAAGAGTCCGCCTTGCAGGCCGGCGACCTGGGGGCCGACTTGGCGGCCCTGTGGCAGCAGCCGGTGCCGCCCCGGCCCCAGCCCCGGGGCGCCCTCCTGGTGGCCGCCTGCCTGCATCAGGCCCTGGGCGGTTAGCTTCCTGTAAGGATGGCCGGGCTATGCTGCCGGCTTCTCCGACTTCCGCTTCCGCCCATGTCCCGCAAACAGGTGGTGCTGCTGACCCTGGTGGCCATGCTGGCCTTTGCCGGCAATTCCCTGCTCTGCCGCCTGGCCCTCCAGCAGGGCGGCATGGACCCCGCCTCCTTCACCCTGGTGCGCCTGGGCAGCGGCGCCCTGGTGCTGTGGACCATCATCCGCCTGCGGGGCTTCTCCGGCCTGCCCGGTAGCTGGGGCTCGGCCCTGGCCCTGTTCGCCTATGCGGCGGGCTTTTCCTTTGCCTACGTTTCCCTGGCGGCCGGCACCGGCGCCCTGCTGCTGTTCGGGGCGGTGCAGGTGACCATGATCGGCTACGGCCTGTGGCGGGGGGAACGGCTCTCGCCGCGCCAGCGCCTGGGGCTGCTCCTGGCCCTGGGGGGACTGGTGGGATTGCTGCTGCCGGGGCTGTCGGCGCCGCCCCTGGCCGGGGCCCTGCTGATGCTGGGGGGCGGGGTGGCCTGGGGCGTCTATTCCATCCGCGGCCGGGGCGCGGGGGATGCCACGGCGGTGACGGCGGGCAACTTCCTGCGGGCGGTGCCCCTGGCCCTGGGACTGGGGCTCCTGGCCCTGCCGGGCGTCAATTTCAATGCCGGGGGCGTGCTCTACGCAGTGCTTTCCGGCGGCATCGCCTCCGGTCTCGGTTACGCCCTCTGGTATGCGGCCCTGCGGGGCCTGCAGGCCACCACGGCGGCCACGGTGCAGTTGAGCGTGCCCCTGCTGACCGCCGTCGGCGGCACCCTGTTCCTGGGCGAGGCCGTCAGCCTGCGCCTGGTCCTGGCTTCTGTTGCCATCCTCGGCGGTATCGCCCTGGTGATCCGGGCCCGGGCTGGCTGAGCTGCCCCGGGCTTACTGGAAGACCCGACCGCCCTCGCCGATCATGGCGAAGTCCACCCGGGTGGAGCCGGGGCGGTTGCGCTGGCTGAAGTCGATGGCGTAGCCCCCCAGGTCCACCTTGCGCATGGCCTGCAGGGCCTTGAGCACGGCCGGGCCGTTGCCGCCGCCCTGGCGCAGGGCGCTCACCAGCACCTTGGCGGCGATGAAGCCTTCCATGGAGCGGGCCGACAGTTCCGGGTCGTTGGCGGCGGCCTTGAGGCGGCTGTATTCCCGGTTGAGGGACAGGGTGTTCTGCTGTTCCAGGGGCACCACCACGGAGAAGGCGTAGCCCCGGGCCAGGCCGGGGCCCAGCTTGTCCAGCAGCTGCTGGGTGTCGATGATGGAAAGGCCGTAGAGGGTGGCCAGGCCGCCCTTCTGCCGGTACTGGCGCACGAATTCGATGGCGGCGGCGGTGGTGGCGCCGAGGAAGACCGCCTGGGGATTGGCCTTGAGCACCGCATTGACGGCGGCTTCCACCTTGGTGGTGTTGCGCTCGTAGCCGGCCTGGGCCACCAGGCTGATGCCGTTGCGGGCGGCGGCCACCTCGGCCCCGGCGATCACGTCTGCGCCCAGGGCGTCGTCCTGGAAGACCAGCCCCACCTGCTTCTGGCCGAGTTGGGAGAGATGGGCGAAGAGGCGCTCCACCTCGTCCCGGTAGCCGGCCTTGACCACGAACACGCCGGGGGCGCCGATCACGCTGGAGGCGCCGGACACGGCCCCCACCAGGGGCACGTTGCTGCGGGCCAGGATGCCGTCCTTCACCAGGGCTTCCACGTTGTTGGTGCCCACGGTGCCGAGGAAGGCCACGGGCGGCTCCTCCTCCTTCAGGCTTTCCTTTACCAGGCGCAGGGTCTCCTCCGGCTTCTGGCCGTCGTCCTTGCGCACCAGGCGGATGGGGCTGCCGTTGATGCCGCCCTGGGCGTTGATGTGGTTGATGTAGAGCCGGGCGCCGGCGGCGATGGCCTTGCCGGTGACGGCCTGGGGGCCGCTCAGGGGGGCGATCTGGGCGATCACGATGTCCTTGGCCTGGGCGGCCAGGGGCGCGGTCAGCAGGGCGAACAGGGGCAGCAGGCGGAGGAGGCGCATGGTCGGAACGGCTGGGCGGCAAAGAGGCGGATTCTCGGCAGGGGGCTATGCTCTGTAAATACGGGATTTCCGCCGTCAGGGCGGTGGCCCCGCCAGGGGCTTTGGCGCTAAGCTGTGGGCCCCCGTTGCCGAAGCCGCCGCCATGTCCCAGTCGCCCGCCGTCCCCAGCCTTGCTCCCGAAACCCAGGCCGCCCGCGGCACCGTCCCGGTGGACTCGACCTATCGAGACATCGTGCCGCCCCTGCATCTGGCCACCACCTTCGAGCGGGCCGGCGACGGCAGCTACCCCGGCGGCCGGGTCTATTCCCGGGACGGCAGCCCGGCCTACGACGGGCCCGAAGCCTTGTTGAAGGAGCTGGAAGGCGGCGCCGCCGCGGCTCTCTTCGCTTCCGGCATGGCCGCCGCTTCCGCCGTGTTGCAGGCCCTCAAGCCCGGGGCCCGGGTGGTGGCGCCCCGGGCCATGTACTGGGCCCTGCGCAACTGGATGATCCAGTTTGCCGCCAACTGGCAGCTGACCCTGGAGTTCTTCGCCGACGACGCCGAACTGGCGGCCCTGCTGCAGCGCCCGGCGGATCTGGTGTGGCTGGAAACGCCGGCCAATCCCACCTGGGAAATCACCGACATCGCCGCTGCCGCCAAGGCGGCCCACGCTGCCGGCGCCCGCCTGGTGGTGGATTCCACGGTGCCGACGCCGGTGTTCACCCGGCCCCTGGAACTGGGCGCCGACGTTGTCATGCACTCGGCCACCAAATATCTCAACGGCCATTCCGACGTGGTGGCCGGGGCCCTGGTGACCAGGACCGAGGACGACTTCTGGCAGCGCATCAAGACCGTGCGCGCTCTCGGCGGCGCCGTGCTCGGCCCCTTCGAGGCCTGGCTGCTGGCCCGGGGCATGCGCACCCTGTTCCCCCGGGTGCGCACCGCCGCCGCTTCCGCCGCCGCCATCGCCAGCCATTTCCACGGCCATGCCAAGGTCGGCCTGGTGCTCTATCCCGGCCTGCCTTCCCATCCCGGCCACGCCGTGGCGGCGCGGCAGATGCAGGGCGGCTTCGGCGCCATGCTCTCCCTGCGCATCGCCGGCGGCGAGGCGGCGGCCAAGGCCGTGGCGGCCCGCCTGCAGGTGTTCCAGCGGGCCACCTCCCTCGGTTCGGTGGAAAGTCTGGTGGAGCACCGGGCCAGCGTCGAGGGGCCGGGCACCTTCTGTCCCGACGACCTGCTGCGCCTGTCCGTCGGCATCGAGGCCACGGCGGACCTCATTGCCGACCTGGAGCAGGCCCTGGCCGGGGTCTGAGTCAGCGCCTGTCCGCTGCCCCGCCCGAGGGCGGCGGCGGGACAGAATGTCCGCCCCTGCCCCAAAAGCGTGCCGGCGGGCGGACAAAATGTCCCCGGGAGCGCCATCGGGCGGCGCTCCCCCTCTGTCTGCACCGCCTGTTTCCCGTCGTTTGCGGCGCCTGCCCCTTGTGGAAACTCCGACTGGGGCTGCGGCCCGGTTGTTGCTACGGTTGCGTTCGCGCCGTTGCCGGCCCATCCGGCCGCAGCGGGCGCGCCGTGCCAACCTGCCCCCATAAGGATGCAAGATGAAAGGACTGGGACTCCAAGCCCGTTTCGCCCTCTTCGGTTTCGCCCCCCTGGTCGTCGCCCTCATCGTCGGTTCCCTGGCTCTGTCGGCCAATGAATCCCGGCGCCTGGAGGCCGACGTGCGCCTGCGTTCGGAAGCCACCGCCGCCGGCGTCATCCAGCTGTTGCAGATGAGCGACAGCCTGATGGGGGAACAGACCCGCAGCGCCATGAAGCTGTTCCGGGAAAAGAGCGCCCAGCTGGGGCCGGTGAGCCTGGGCGAGGCTGTCGCCGTGGGCGGCCAGCATCCCCTCAACCTGCGCTTCGGCGGCCGCCCCCAGGCCCTGGAGACTGCCCTGGTGGACAGCGTCAGCGGCATCGCCGGTGGCACCGCCACCCTCTTCGCGCGCCAGGGCCAGGACTTCGTGCGCATCGCCACCAACGTCAAGACGCCGGAGGGCCAGCGGGCTGTGGGCACCCTGCTCAATCCCCAGGGCAAGGCCTACGCCGCCCTGGCCCGTGGCGAGTCCTTCTATGGCCAGGTGGACATCCTCGGCGCGCCCTACCTGACGGGCTACGAGCCCATCGTGGATGCTGGCGGCAAGGTGGTGGGCGCCTGGTACGTGGGCTTCAAGGCCGATCTGGCGGGGCTCAAGGAACTGATCGGCAAGTCCGTCTCCTTCGGCTCCGGCTTCGTCGTCCTGCTGGACGGCCAGGGCAAGCCCTTCCTCCATTCCGACGGCGTCAGCCCCGAATCCATCCGGGCCCGGCTGCAGGAGGTCGCCGGCGCGTCCGGCGCCAGCCACAATTGGGAGGCCATTTTCCGGCCCTTCCCGGCCTGGGGCTTCAAGGTGGCGGTGGTCTACAGCCAGGCGGAAGTGGATGGGGCCGCCCGCCGCGCCGCCCTGCCGGTGCTGCTGGGCGGCCTGGCCATCACCGTGGCCCTGCTGGCCCTGCTTACCTTCGTTTTGCGCCGGGTGGTGCTGGGTCCGATCCGGCAGGCGGTGCGGGCCGCCGACGCCCTGGCCGAGGGCGACCTGACGGTGCATCTGCGGGCCGAGCGGGACGACGAGATCGGCCGTCTGCTGCAATCCATGGAGCGCATGGTGCGGCGCCTGGGGGACATCATCCGCCAGGTGCGGGGCGCCGCCGACAACCTCTCCTCCGCCTCCGAGGAGGTCTCGGCCACGGCCCAGAGCCTGTCCCAGTCCTCCAGCCAGCAGGCGGCCTCGGTGGAGGAGATTTCCGCCACCCTGGAACAGTCCACCGCCTCCGTCGCCAACAACACGGAGAGCGCCCGCAACACCGAGAACATGGCCGGCACCGCCGCCAAGGAAGCGGTGGCCGGCGGCGCCGCCGTGGCCGAGAGCGTGGCGGCCATGCAGCAGATCGCCGGCAAGGTGGGCATCATCGACGACATCGCCTACCAGACCAATCTGCTGGCCCTCAACGCCGCCATCGAGGCGGCCCGGGCTGGGGAACACGGCAAGGGCTTCGCCGTGGTGGCGGCGGAAGTGCGCAAGCTGGCCGAGCGCAGCCAGGTGGCGGCCGGGGAGATCGGCACCGTCGCCGCCCAGACCGTGCACCAGGCGGAGCACGCCGGCGAACTGCTGGGGCGCATCGTCCCGGCCATCGGCCGCACTTCCGATCTGGTGCGGGAAATCGCCGCCGCCTCGGAGGAGCAGTCCCACGGCATCGCCCAGATCAACAGCGCCATGGGCCAGCTGAACCAGGCCACCCAGCAGAATGCTGCCGCCTCCGAAGAACTGGCCGCCACCGCCGAGGAAATGGGCGCCCAGGCCGAGGAACTGCAGCGCCTGATGCACTTCTTCCGGGTGGGTCGGGAGGATGGAGCGGGCAGCGCCAGGGCCTAGGCGGGACGGACTTCTCCGGGTTGCCATGCCGGAGATGCCCGTGCCTGCGTGATCCCAGGCCAGGTGCTTGGTATCGACAAAAAAGGGGACGCCAGGCGTCCCCTTTTTTCATGGCGGCCTTACTGCCGCCCGCCTTGCCGCTGCCTCAGGGCAGGGGCGAGAACACCCCTTCGGCGCCTCGCGGCGCACCGCGCCAGAACTGGGGCGGCGCCTGCACCTGGGCGCCCAGCTCGGCGGCGGCATGCCAGGGCCAGCGCGGGTCGTAGAGCATGGCCCGGGCCACGGCCACCAGGTCCGCATCGCCTTCGGTGACCACGGCCTCGGCCTGCTTGGCTTCGGTGATGAGGCCGACGCCGATGGTGGGCAGGCCGCTGGCTTCCTTCACCTGGCGGGCGAAGGGCAGCTGGTAGCCGGGGCCCACGGGAATCTTCTGTTCCAGGGAAAGGCCGCCGCTGGAGACGTGGATGAAATCGGCGCCCCGGGCCTTCAGTTCCTTGGCCAGCTCCACCGTCTCTTCCGGCGTCCATCCGCCGTCTACCCAGTCCGTGGCGGAGACCCGCATGCCCAGGGCCTTGTGGCGGGGCCACACGGCGCGCACGGCATCGAACACTTCGAGCACGAAGCGCAGCCGGTTGGTCAGGCTGCCGCCGTACTCGTCGCTGCGCCGGTTGGTGAGGGGGGAGAGAAACTCGTGCATCAGGTAGCCGTGGGCGGCGTGCAGTTCCACCGCGTCGAAGCCCAGGCGGTCGGCGCGGCGGGCGGCGTCGGCGAAGGCCTGCACCAGGCGCTTGATGCCGGCCGCGTCCAGGGCCTGGGGCGCCGCATCGCTGGGATCGAAGGGAATGGCCGAGGGGGCCACGTTGAACCACCCGCCTTCGCTCAGGGGCAGTTGCTTGCCGCCCAGCCAGGGGGCGGCACAACCGCCCTTGCGCCCGGCGTGGGCCAGCTGGATGCCGATGGGCATGGCCGAGTACTGGCGGATGCCGGCCATGACCCGGGCCCAGCCGCTTTCCGTGGCGTCGTCCCACAGGCCGGGGCAGCGGTCGGAGATGCGGCCTTCCGGGCTGACGGCGGTGGCTTCGGCGATGAGCAGGCCGGCGCCGCTGTGGGAAAGGTTGCCCAGGTGCATCAGATGCCAGTCGCCGACCACGCCGTTGGCGGCGGAGTACTGGCACATGGGGGCGATGACGATGCGGTTGGGCAGGGTCAGGCCGCCCAGGGCGTAGGGGGTGAACAGTTGGCTGGTCATGGAGAGTCCTCCGGGGAAATGGGGTGTACGCCGAGCAGTATCCGTCAGGACTTGAATCCAATAAATGAAAGTGTTTTGATTTCACAATTCCAAATATCGGAACTGAAAGCAGAGCCCCGTCATGCTCAACCGCCTGGAAATGCTGCGCCTCTTCGTTGCCGCCGCCGAAGCCAAGAGCTTCAAGGAGGCGGCCCTGCGCCTGCACGTCTCGCCCCAGGCGGTGACCCGGGCGGTGCAGGAGCTGGAGGAACACCTGGGGGAGCTGCTGTTCCATCGCAACACCCGGGCCAACCGCATCACCGACTTCGGCACCCGTCTGGCGGCGGAGGCCCGCGGCGCCGTGCAGGGCGTCGATGCCCTGTTCCAGCGCGCCAGCCCCCTGCCGGACAACGAGCTTGCCGGACTGGTGCGCCTCACCGCGCCCAAAGCCCTGGGCCAGCATTTCGTCATGCCCCTGCTGGCCGAACTGGGCCGCGAATTCCCCGGCCTGCGCCTGGACCTGCGCCTCTCGGACCGGCCGGCGGACGTGGTGGACGAGCAGATCGACATCGGCGTGCGGGTGGGCTTTCTGCGGGATAGCCGCTTCGTTGCCCGGGCCGTGGCCAAGGTGCATTTCCACACTGTCGCCAGCCCGGCCCTGCTTGATGCCGTGGGCGAGCCCCGCACCCTGGCGGACCTGCAGCAGCGGCCGGTGACGGTGGTGATGGACCCGGCCACGGGCAAGCCCTGGCCCTGGTTTCTCAAGGATGGGGAGGAGTGGCTGCCCCAGACCTGGGCCTTCGCCACCGACGAGACCCTGGCCGAGTTCGCCGCGGTGCGGGCCGGCCTGGGCTTCGGCCAGGTGGTGAGTCTGCTCACCATTCCCCTGCTGCGCAGCGGCGAGCTGCGGCGGGTGCTGCCGCAGCTGGAGCCGGACCCGTGGAATCTCTACGTCTATCGGCCTCAGCGGGGCCCGGTGGCGGCCCGCATCCGCCTGGTGTTCGACCGGCTGGTGGAATTCTTCGCCGACCGGGAGCGTTTTCCCGAGGAGCCCTGAGGGCCGTCAGGCGCCCGGGTGGGTGGCCTGTTCCAGCCGGGTGAGCCAGGCCAGGGCCTCGCCCTGGCTGGCGCCGCACATTTCCGGCGAGGGTTGCAGGCCGCCGCAGACGGCGGGCCGCTCCGGGCGGCCGAAGATGGCGCAGCGGTTGTCTTCCAGCAGCTGGATGCAGCGCACCCCCGCCGGTTTTCCCTGGGGCATGCCGGGTATGGGGGAGGAGATGGAGGGGGCGATGCAGCAGGCGCCGCAGCCCGGGCGGCATTCCAGGACTGCCTGGCTCACGGCTGGCCGCCCCAGGTCCAGGTGTTGATCTCCTCCGGGTCCACCCCGTGGCGGTGGGCGTGGGCCCGGCATTGCTGCTGCTTCTGCTCCAGGGCCTGCTTGACGTGGGCGCCGGCCACGGCCAGGCGCGGCACCCGGTCGATGACGTCAATGGCCAGGGAGTAGCGGTCGATCTGGTTGTCCATGGCCAGTTCCAGGGGGGTGCAGATGCTGCCCCGCTCCTTGTAGCCGCGCACATGCAGATTGGCGTGGTTGGGGCGGCGGTAGGCGAGGCGGT
Organism: Azospira sp. MPR-LB4; assembly: GCF_058809525.1. Classification (NCBI taxonomy): domain Bacteria; kingdom Pseudomonadati; phylum Pseudomonadota; class Betaproteobacteria; order Rhodocyclales; family Rhodocyclaceae; genus Azospira; species Azospira sp. MPR-LB4. The sequence continues at coordinate 1,926,184 of NZ_CM179521.1, read as the reverse complement.
GGATCAGCCAGGGGTAGCCGTGGAAGTTGAAGACGATGGGCTTGTCGGCGGTGAACAGGCCGGTCCAGTCCCGCTCGCTGATGCCGTGGGGGTGCTCCTCCGGCGGCGTCAGGGTGAACAGGTCCACCACGTTCACGAAGCGCAGCTTGAGGTCGGGGAAGTGGCGGTAGAGCAGCTCCGCCGCCGCCAGGGCTTCCTGGGTGGCGACATCGCCGCAGCTGGCCAGCACCACCTCCGGCTCGGTGCCGGCCTCGTCGTCGCTGCTGGCCCAGTCCCACAGGCCGATGCCCCGGGCGCAGTGCAGGGCGGCGGCTTCCGCCTCCAGGTACTGCAGGTGGGCCTGCTTGTCGGCGACGATGACGTTGATGACGTCCGTTTCCCCCAGGCAGCGGTCGGCCACCGCCAGCAGGCAGTTGGCGTCCGGCGGCAGGTAGATGCGGGTCACCGCCGGGCTCTTGTTCACCACCAGGTCGAGGAAGCCCGGGTCCTGGTGGGTGAAGCCGTTGTGGTCCTGGCGCCACACGGTGGAGGTGATGAGCAGGTTGAGGGCCCCCACCGGTGCCCGCCAGGGCACGTCCCGGCACATCTCCAGCCACTTGGCGTGCTGGTTGAACATGGAGTCGATGACGTGGGCGAAGGCTTCGTAGGTGGAGAGGAGACCGTAGCGGCCGGTCAGCAGATAGCCTTCGAGCCAGCCTTCCAGGGTGTGTTCCGAGAGCATTTCCATGACCCGGCCGTCGGCAGCGAGATGGCCGCCGTCCGCGTCCTCGGGGCAGGATTTCCCCAGCCAGGCCTTGCCGGTGACTTCGAAGACGGCGCCCAGCTTGTTGGAGGCGGTTTCGTCCGGGCCGAAGAGGCGGAAATTGCTGGGGTTCTTTTGCATGATCTGCCCCAGGTGGCGGCCCAGGGGATCGGTGTTGCTGTGGCGGCGGCTGCCCGGGGCGGCGAAGGTGACCGCCTGTTGGCGCCAGTCGGGCCGGTCCAGGGGCAGGCGCAGCAGGCCGCCGTTGGCGTGGGGATTGGCTCCCAGGCGGCGCCGGCCCCGGGGGGCGAAGTCCAGCAGCAGGGGCGCCGGTTCGCCGTCCTCGGTGAACAGTTCCTGCGGCCGGTAGGACTGCAGCCATTCCTGCAGCAGGCGGCGGTTTTCTGCGTTGTTACGCGGATCGGCCAGGGGCACCTGGTGGGCCCGCCAGGTGCCTTCAACCTGATGGCCGTCGGCCTGCCTGGGCCCGGTCCAGCCCTTGGGCGAGACCAGCACGATCATGGGCCAGCGGGGTCGTTGTACCGGCCCCTTGCCGCTGCGGGCCGCCTGCTGAATGGCCCGGATCTCCGCCAGGCATTCGTCCATGGCCGCCGCCATGGCCCGGTGCATGGCCGCCGGCTCATGGCCCTCGACGATTTTCGGCGCCCAGCCGTAGCCGGTAAACAGGGCCAGCAGTTCCTCCCGGGGGATGCGGGCCAGGATGGTGGGGTTGGCGATCTTGTAGCCGTTGAGGTGCAGGATGGGCAGCACCGCCCCGTCCCGGGCCGGGTTGAGGAACTTGTTGGAGTGCCAGGCGGTGGCCAGGGGGCCGGTCTCGGCCTCGCCGTCCCCCACCATCACGGTCACCAGCAGCTCCGGGTTGTCGAAGGCGGCGCCGAAGGCGTGGGAGAGGCTGTAGCCCAGCTCGCCCCCTTCGTGGATGGAGCCCGGCACTTCCGGCGTGCAGTGGCTGCCCAGGCCGCCAGGGAAGGAGAAGTCGCGGCAGAAGCGGGTCAGGCCGGCTAGGCCCCAGCCCCGTTGCGGCTGGCGGTCGCCCAGGCTGCCTTCGAGCCAGGCCGGGCCCAGGATGCCGGGGGCGCCGTGGCCCGGGCCGGCGAGGAAGATGGCGTCCAGGTCGTGGTGGCGGATCAGCCGGGTCAGGTGGGCGTAGGCGAAGGCCAGGCCGGGGCTGGCGCCCCAGTGGCCGAGGGGTCGCTGCTTGATGTGCTCCGGTGCCAGGGGCTGGCGCAGCAGGGGGTTGTCCTGCAGGTAGATCATGGCCCCGGCCAGATAGTTGGCGGCGCGCCAGAAGGCGTCCAGCTGCTGCAGTTCGGCGTCGTCGATGGCGACGGTGGCGCGGGGCGGGGTGGGGGCGGCGGAGGCAGGCATGGCGGACATGAGCAAGGGCAATGGCGCCATGGTAGGCCATTGGCGTCCCGGCTTACAGTCCGGGCCTTGCCGGGCGCGGTCCGCCGGGCGGGGAAGGCGGGTAATCGTCATGCCGATTTGTTAGCATAGCCGTCGGATGCGGTGCGGCCCGGCACTGCGTCTTTTCGTTTCGAGCACCGCTTCGACCACCGTTTCGACCACGCTTTCCTGGAAATCCTGTCCATGCAGCCCTTCCGTTCTGACCGCATCCTCGGTTTTGCCGCCCTGGGTTTCCTCATCGTCGGTTGCTTCCTGGTGCTGCGCCCCTTCCTTTCCGCCGTGCTCTGGGCGGCGATCCTGGCCACCACGGTGTGGCCGGTGTTCCACTGGGTGGACCAGCGTCTGCCGGGCTGGCGCAACACCTCGGCCCTGCTCACCACCCTGGCCACCGCCCTGGTGCTGGTGGCCCCCTTCATCGTGGTGGCGGTGGGCCTGGGTAGCAACGTGGCGGAACTGGCCGCCGCCACCCGCACCCTGCTGGAGGGCGGCCTGCCCGATGCGCCCCAGTGGCTGCAGGACATCCCCTTCGTCGGCGAACGCCTGCATGCCTACTGGCAGGGCTTCGCCCACAACGGCCAGCGCCTGGTGGCGGAACTGGGCCAGCTGGTGGAGCCGGCCAAGGGCCTGGTGCTGAACGGCAGCCGGGCCATCGGCATGGGGGTCTTCCACCTCATGCTGTCGGTGCTGATCGTCTTCTTCCTCTTCCGCGACGGCGAGGCCGTCACCGCCCACCTCACCGCCGTGCTGGAGCGACTGGCCGGGGCCCGGGGGCGGCGCCTGCTGCACCTGGCCCACGGCACCGTGGGCGGCGTGGTGTACGGCATCATCGGCACCGCCCTGGCCCAGGGGGTCCTGGCCGGCATCGGTTTCGCCGTGGCCGGGGTGCCCGGCGCCCTGCTGCTGGGCCTGGCCACCTTCTTCCTTTCCGCCGTGCCCGTGGGGCCGCCCCTGATCTGGGGGCCGGCCGCCTTCTGGCTGTTCCAGCAGGGGGAGCTGGGCTGGGCCATTTTCGTCGCCGCCTGGGGCTTCTTCGTTGTCAGCACCGTGGACAACGTGCTCAAGCCCCTCATCATCAGCCGCGGCGCCAGCCTGCCCTTCATCCTGGTGCTGCTGGGGGTCCTCGGCGGCGTTCTCGCCTTCGGCTTCATCGGCGTCTTCCTCGGTCCCACCCTGCTGGCCGTGGGCTACCGGCTGATGACTGAATGGACCGCCGGTCTGGCGGAAGGCATGCCCCGGGAATGAAAAACGGCGGCCTGAAGGCCGCCGTTTCCGGGTGAGCTGCCGCCGCTGCCTCAGACCTTGCGGTACAGCTCGGCGCCGCTCTTCACGAATTCCACTGCCTTGGTCTCCATGCCCTTCTCCAGGGCCTCGGCTTCGCCGATGCCCTGCTGGGCGGCGAAGTCGCGCACGTCCTGGGTAATCTTCATGGAGCAGAAGTGGGGGCCGCACATGGAGCAGAAGTGGGCCACCTTGGCCGATTCCTTGGGCAGGGTCTCGTCGTGGAAGGACTTGGCCTTGTCCGGGTCCAGGCCCAGGTTGAACTGGTCGTCCCAGCGGAACTCGTAGCGGGCCTTGGACAGGGCGTTGTCCCGGATCTGGGCGCCCGGGTGGCCCTTGGCCAGGTCGGCGGCGTGGGCGGCCAGCTTGTAGGTGATGATGCCTTCCTTGACGTCGTTCTTGTCCGGCAGGCCCAGGTGTTCCTTGGGCGTGACGTAGCAGAGCATGGCCGTGCCGTACCAGCCGATCATGGCGGCGCCGATGCCGCTGGTGATGTGGTCGTAGCCGGGGGCGATGTCGGTGGTCAGGGGGCCCAGGGTGTAGAAGGGGGCTTCCTTGCAGTGCTTCAGCTGCAGGTCCATGTTCTCCTTGATCATGTGCATGGGCACATGGCCGGGACCTTCGATGATGGTCTGCACGTCGTGCTTCCAGGCGATGTCGGTGAGTTCGCCCAGGGTTTCCAGCTCGCCCAGCTGGGCCTCGTCGTTGGCGTCGTAGATGGAGCCGGGACGCAGGCCGTCACCGAGGCTGAAGGCCACGTCGTAGGCCTTCATGATTTCGCAGATGTCCTCGAAATGGGTGTAGAGGAAGCTTTCCTTGTGATGGGCCAGGCACCACTTGGCCATGATGGAGCCGCCGCGGGAGACGATGCCGGTCATGCGGTTGGCGGTCATGGGGATGTAGCGCAGCAGCACGCCGGCGTGGATGGTGAAGTAGTCCACGCCCTGCTCGGCCTGCTCGATCAGGGTGTCGCGGAAGATTTCCCAGGTCAGTTCCTCGGCCTTGCCATTCACCTTCTCCAGGGCCTGGTAGATGGGCACGGTGCCGATGGGCACGGGGCTGTTGCGGATGATCCATTCCCGGGTTTCGTGGATGTTCTTGCCGGTGGACAGGTCCATCACCGTGTCGCCGCCCCAGCGGGTGGACCAGGTCATCTTGTCCACTTCCTCGCTGATGGAAGAACCCAGGGCGGAGTTGCCGATATTGGCGTTGATCTTCACCAGGAAGTTGCGGCCGATGATCATGGGCTCGCTTTCCGGGTGGTTGATGTTGTTGGGGATGATGGCGCGGCCCCGGGCTACTTCGGAACGCACGAATTCCGGGGTGATCTCCTGGGGAATGGCGGCGCCGAAATCCTGGCCCTTGTGCTGGCGGCCCAGCAGCTTGACCATCTTTTCGCCCATGGGGCCGGTGTTGCGCAGGTTTTCCAGGTACTGCTGGCGATTCAGGTTTTCCCGGATGGCCACGTATTCCATTTCCGGGGTGATGATGCCTTTGCGGGCGTAGTGCATCTGGCTGACGTTGGCGCCGGCCTTGGCGCGGCGGGGCTTGCGGTGCAGACCGGGGAAGCGCAGTTCGTCCAGGGCCGGGTCGGCGGCCCGCTGGCGGCCGTACTCGCTGGTCAGGTCGGGCAGCACCTCGGTGTCGCCCCGCTCCTCGATCCACTGCTGGCGCAGGGCCGGCAGGCCGGAACGGATGTCGATTTTGGCGTTGGGGTCGGTGTAGGGGCCGGAACAGTCGTAGACGTAGATGGGCGGGTTCTTCTCGCCACCGAAGCCGGTGGGGGTGTCGGCCTGGGAAATTTCCCGCATGGGCACCCGGATGTCGGGGCGGGAGCCCTCGACGTAGATCTTGCGGGAATTGGGCAGGGGCTGGACCGCCGCTTCGTCCACTTGGGCGGCGGTGGCAATGAATTTGTCGTTGGCGTTCATGGTGTCTCCTTGCTGGGGAGGGGGTGCGGTAGCGCGGCCGGGAGGCCGGCGGGACGGACCCGGTCAGGCAAAGGTGCAAGGAGGGGCGGGGGAGGGCGCAAGAGGCGGCCCGGCGACGCTTTCCCTACGACGGCATTACCCGTACAGGTCATAAGGGTATTTCTCAGCCGGAAGCCAGTATTTCCAAGGCTTTCAGGCACCCCCAAGGTACGGGCGCAAGTTACTGGAAAGCCTGGGAAAATGCAAGAAAAGCCGAGCCGGGCCTAAAGTTTTTCTTTTGCCATCCGTGAGAGTAACGTTAGCCCAAAATAACGAGCAGAGAGACGCGCCATGCCCGCCCTCGAGACAAATCCCATTTCCGCCCCCGCCTCCCTGACCCGGGGAGCGCTGACCACGGCCCTGCTGCTGACGGCCGGCCTGCTGCAGGCCGCCCCGAGCGCGGCGCCGACCAAGGTGGGCGACGACGGCCGCACCTGGCAGGCCATCTCCACCGAGCCCGGCAAGCGCATCGAGGTGGACCGGGCCAGCATCAAGCGGGACGAGTCGGGCAAGGTTTCGGCCTGGGGCCGCATCGTCCTGGAGAAGGACCTGCCCGACGCCCAGAGCGCCAGCAATTACCGCAGCATCGAGGCCCTGGGCCGTTACGACTGCAGCAACCGCACCTACGCCACCCTGAAGCGGGTCTATGTGAAGGCCAGCGGCGAACTGCTGCGGGAAGAGGAAATCAAGGTGGCCACCGACATGCCGGTGCGCGCCAACACCCTGGACGACAAACTGCTGCGGGACATCTGCCGGCCCACCACGGCGGCGGACATGCGCAAGCTGACCCAGGCCACCGTGGCCAAGGCCAATGTGGCGGCCGAGGAGCTGAAGAAGGCCAACGAGGAGATGGTGAAGAAGGCGGTGCAACGGGAATCCACCCAGGCGCCGACCCCGGTGAAGAGCCTGGAGCACATGGAAATCCAGAAGCCCCAGGCAGCACCGGCCTACGTCCCGCGTCCGGCGCCCTACACGGCGGCGGCACCCCGGGCGGCAAAGCCCCGCCCCGCTGCCAAGCCGGAGGGGCTGGAGGGGGCCGAGCAGCACCACGCCATCCACTGGTCCTACGAAGGGGAAGGCGGGCCGGACTTCTGGGGCCGCCTCAAGCCCGATTTCGCCACCTGCGACAAGGGCCGGCGCCAGTCGCCCATCGACATCTGGGACGGCATCCGCGTCGATCTGCCGCCCATCGAGTTTTCCTACCGGCCCACCCGCTTCCGCCTGGTGGACAACGGCCACACTCTGCAGGCCTCCTTCGGCCACGGCAGCCTGACTCATCTGGGCAAGACTTACGACCTGGTCCAGGTGCACTTCCACCGGCCCTCGGAAGAGCGGGTGAACGGCAAGGCCTTCGACATGGTGGCCCACATGGTGCACCGCTCCGACGACAACCAGCTGGCGGTGGTGGCGGTGCTGCTGGAGAAGGGCGCCCAGGAACACCCGGTGATCCAGACCCTGTGGAACTACATTCCCCTGGAGAAGAACCAGGAAGTGCTGCCGCCCGACGCGGCGGTGGACCTCAACCAGCTGCTGCCGGAGAAGCGCGGCTACTACACCTACATGGGTTCCCTCACCACGCCGCCCTGCAGCGAAGGCGTGCTGTGGCTGGTGATGCAGCAGCCGGTGCAGGTTTCGGCCCAGCAGATCGCCATCTTCTCCCGCCTCTACCGCAACAACGCCCGCCCGGTGCAGCCCTCCAACGGCCGCCTGATCAAGGAATCGCGCTAGGCGCCGGTTTCTTCATGGATGTTTGACCGCCGGGCGCCTGAGGGCGCCCGGCGTCGTTTCAGCCCCGGCCCAGGGTCTCGCCGAGGAAGCGCTCCAGGCGCGGGTCCTGGGTGTAGCCCACGTTGAAGCGGATCCAGGGCGAGGCCTGCAGCTGGGGACGGAAGATGTGGCCCGGGGCCAGCATGATGTCCGCCGCCGCGGCCTGGGTGGCCAGCCGCGCCGCGTCCTCCAGACCCGGCGCCCGGGCCCAGACGAACATGCCGCCGGCCGGTTCGGCGTAGGCCTCCATGCCCACCCGTTCCAGCAGGCGCAGGGTCTTGTCCGCCGCTTCCCGCAGGCGGCCGTGGATGCGCTCCAGGTACTTGCGGTAGTGGCCGGCGGTGAGCATTTCGTAGACCAGCTGTTCCGCCACTTCCGAGGTGGAGACGCAACTGACGATCTTGACGTCGGTGAGGGCCGCCATCAGGTCCGGCCGGCCGGCGACGAAGCCCACCCGCAGGTTGGCCGAGAGGGTCTTGGAGAAACTGCCGACGTAGACCACCCGCTGCAACTGGTCCAGGGTGGACAGGCGGGTGGCGCCGCCGGGATGGAAGTCGCCGTAGGTGTCGTCCTCCACCAGCAGGAAGTCGTGCTTCTCCGCCAGCTGCAGGATGCGGAAGGCGTTGGCCGGCGAGAGATTGCAGGCGGTGGGATTCTGCAGCACCGAATGGGTGAAGAAGGCCCGGGGCCGGTGTTCCGCCAGCAGGGATTCCAGGGCCTGGGGATCGGGGCCGTCCTGGCCCCAGGGAACGCCCACCAGCTGCACCCCGTGCAGGCGCAGGTTGGCGAACAGGTTCCAGTAGCCCGGGTCGTCCACGAAGACGCAGTCGCCGGGCTTGAGCAGCAGGCGGATGAGCAGGTCCAGGCCCTGGGTGGCGCCGTGGCTGAGCATGATCTGCCCGGGCTGGGCGGCGATGCCCAGGTCCGCCAGCTTGAGCCGCACCTGTTCCCGCAGGGGGGCGAAGCCCAGGGGTGTGCCGTAGCAGGTCAGCTTGACCTCGTCGCGCCGGGCCAGGGCCCGCAGCTGGCGCCGCACCCCTTCCTGGTCGTGCCATTCCGGCGGCAGCCAGCCGACGCCCACCTTGAGCCGGTTGGGCGAATCCTCCAGGCTCTGGTGCAGCACCCCGGCGTTGTCGAAGGCCCGGGCCACCTGGCCGGCCACCGGCTCCGCCGCGGCCTGGGGCAGGCTGCGGGCCTCGACATAGAAGCCGGAACCGCGGCGGGACTTGAGCAGGCCCTGGGCTACCAGCCGGTCGTAGGCCTCCACCACGGTGAAGCGGCTGACGCCGTGGTTGTCGGCGAAGTGGCGGATGGGCGGCAGGCGCATGCCGGGGCGCAGCAGCCGGTCCTCGATGCGGGCGCGGACGCCGGCGACGATCTGGTCCACCAGGGGCTGGGGGGAATCGGGGTTGAGGGAGAGGTTCAGCATCTGTTCGCTCCTGGGACGGGATTGGCCCGGTGTTTTCACCGGAACAGTGTCGCGGTCGGATGGGCTGATTGTATATTCCGATGGAAAAAAGTGTTCGCTATTGTCAGGTCTCCCATTGTCGCTTGGCCCAAGGAGCCCGCCATGGCCTGTTACGAGCACCTCCATCCCCGTCTGCCCCTTCCCCTGCTGCTGGTGGGCTGTGCCCTGGCCATTGCCGCCGCCGCCCTGCTGCTGGGGGCCGGCATCGGGGCGGGCGGTGCCGGTACGGCGGAGACGATGCCGGGCATGAGCCGGGCGGAGTGGCGGGAGGCCGGCCTGCTCTATCTGGCAGACCAGCGCAACGGCCAGGTGCGGGTGTTCCGCCTGCGGGGCGACCTGCCGGTGCCGGTGGCCACCCTGGCGCCGGGCCCCCGGCGCAGCATCCGCGCCCTGGGCCTGGATGGGGCCGCGGAGCGCCTGTGGGTGCTGGATGTGGCCGGCCTCAGCCTCTACGATGCCCGCAGCCAGGTGCTGCTGGGCCACTGGCCGGCTCCCGCCGGGGTGGCCTTCCAGTCCCTGCTGGAGGGGACGTCGCCCTCCCGTCCCCTGGCCGTGCTGGCGGCGGACGGGGCCGAGTACCGCCTGGGCGCCGCCGACCTGATGGCCGGTGGCCGCCTCGCCTGGCAGGTGCGCCGGGCTAGCTAGGGGCCGCCTCGGCACTGCTCCAGCGCTGGGCCAGCATGCCGCCGGCTAGCAGCTGCAGCGGGTGGTAGATCATGATCGGCAGCAGGATGAGGCCGATGGCCGGATTGGCGCCGAAGATCAGGTGGGCCATGGGCACCCCCGAGGCCAGGGTCTTCTTCGAGCCGCAGAAGACGCTGGCGATGCGGTCCCCCCGGGGCATGCCGAGCAGCCGGGCGCCCCATTGAGTGAGCGCCAGCACGAGGAGGAAGAGCAGGGCGCAGCCGGCCACCGTTTCCACCAGCAGCAGGGGGTTGTAGCGGGACCATACCCCTTCCTTCACCGTGTCGGCGAAGGAGGTGTAGACCAGCAGCAGGATGGTGATGCGGTCCACCTTTTGCAGCAGGCCCTTGTGCCGACTGGCCCAATCCTTCAACAGGGGGCGGCTGAACTGGCCCAGGGCCAGGGGCAGCACCACCCACAGCAGCAGGTCCACGATCACCGGGCCGACGGCGAAATTGCCGCCGCTCTGGTGCAGCACCCAGGCCATCCATAGGGGCGTCAGCAGCACGCCGATGAGGCTGGAGAGGGTGGCGTTGAAAACCGCCGCCGCCACATTGCCCCGGGCGGCGATGGTCAGGGCCACCGAGGAGGAGACGGTGGAAGGCAGGGCGCACAGGTAGAAGAAGCCGATCTGCAGCGGCGCCGCCATCCAGCCGGCGCTGCCCCACAGCAGGGCGACGCCCAGCAGGGGGAAGAGGAGGAAGGTGCTGCACTGGACCAGCAGGTGCACCCGCCAGCGCAGGGCGCCGTCCTTCATCGAGGCCAGGGACAGGGCCAGGCCGTTGAGGTAGAAGACCAGGGCCACCCCCAGCTTGTTGAGCAGCTCCGGCTGCAGGAAGCCGCCCTTGGCGCCGGGCTCGGGCCAGAGGAAGGCCAGCAGCACCGCCCCCAGCATGCCCTTCATGAACCAGTCGAATTTGAATCCCATCGTGTTGTCTCCCTGGGGAAATGTCCGTGACGCCTTACCAGGCCGCCACGCAGCCGTCGCTGCGGGGGTCCTCGCCGCCCTCGATCCAGCCCTCCGGGTGCAGCACCAGGGCGCCGGCGTGGCCCATGCGTTCGTCGAAGTCGCCGGCCATTTCCACCGGATGCCCCATGGCCCGCAGTCGTTCCACCAGAGCCGGGTCGTAGCGGGATTCCAGTTTCAGGCTGGTGCTCTGCTCGGCCCAGGTGCGGCCCAGCAGCCAGCGCGGTGCCGCCACGGCGGAACGCACGTTGTGGCCGCCCCAGACGTAGCGGGAGAAGACGGCGGCCTGGGTCTGGGGCTGGCCCTCGCCGCCCATGGTGCCGTAGACCAGCAGGCGGCCGTCGTCCAACCGGGCCAGGGCCGGATTGAGGGTGTGGAAGGGCTTGCGGCCCGGGGCCAGGGTGCGCAGCCAGCCCGGGCGCAGGTCGAAGGAGCAGCCCCGGTTCTGCCACCAGATGCCGCTCTCGGGCAGCACCACGCCGCTGCCGAATTCGAAGTAGATGCTCTGGATCATGCTCACCGCCCGGCCGGCGCTGTCGATGGCGCCCATCCAGGTGGTGTCGCCATCCGACATGGGGGCCGGCCAGGGGCTGGCCTGCTCCAGGGGAATGGCGGCGGCCAGGCGTTCCACCAATCCGTCTGCCAGCAACTCCCGGGGATCAATCTGCATCGAGCCCGGGTCGCCCACGTGGCGGTCCCGCTGCAGGAAGGCCTGCTTGGTGGCCTCCACCAGGGCGTGGATGCCCTCCGCGTTGTCCGGGTTCCAGCCCTCCCGGCGGATGCGGTCGTAGATGGCGAGGATGAGCAGGGAGGCGACGCCCTGGGTCGGCGGCGCCTGGTTGTACACGGTGCCGACGGAGAGCTTCACCGCCAGCGGGTCCTGCAGGGAGGCCCGGTGGGCGGCCAGGTCGGCGCCGCTGACGGGGCTGCCCACCCGGGCCAGGTCCCGGGCGATGACGCCGGCCAGGTCACCCCGGTAGAAGTCCTCCGCCCCGGCCCGGCCCAGCTGCTCCAGGGTCTCCGCCAGGCGGGGGAAACGGTGCTGCTGGCCGTACACCGGCAGTTGGCCGTCGTTGAGGAAGGCGGCGGCAAAGCCCGGCTGCTGCCGCAGTTCCGCCAGCTTGGCCCGGGTGTTGTCCTGCTGGCTGCGGGTCACGGGGAAGCCGTGGCGGGCATAGTGGATAGCGCTTTCCAGCAGGCGGGAGAGGGGCAGGCGTCCGCCCCAGGCCGCCCGGCTGTGGGCGTGGGCGGCGGCCCAGCCGGAGACGGTGCCGGCCACCGTGTTGGCGGCCAGGGGGCCGCGCCAAGGAATGCTTTCCAGGTTGCCGTAGAGCTCCGGGGTGACCTGGGCGCCGGCGGCGCCGCAGGCGTCGATGGAGCGCACCGGCTGGCCGGGGGCGTGCAGCAGCCAGAAGCCGTCACCGCCGATGCCGGTCATGTGGGGATAGACCACGGCCAGGGTGGCGGCCACGGCGATGGTGGCCTCGATGGCGTTGCCGCCTTCGCGCAGGATGTCGAGCCCGGCCTGGGCGGCCAGGGAATGGGAGGCGACGACGGCGCCGCGGGTTCCGAGTACGGGATTCATGGAATGGCCTTTCGCGATCAGGGCAGGGGGTCGGGCGGGAGGGGGGCGGCCGCAGCGGCCGGGGCGTTGCCCCAGGCCGGCGCCGCCCGGGTGGTGGCGCTGCGGGCGGAGATGAGGTGGGAGCGCATTTCCCGGTAGGTGGTGATGACGTCGTGGGCCAGGATGGCCTCCACGATCACCGAGTGCTCCTCGAAGGATTCGCTCATGCGCTCCAGGTTGCGGAACTGGGTGCGGCGGAAGCTGGAGACCCGGTCCCGCAGGCTGGTGGCCATGTCGATCAGCACCGGGTTGTAGCAGCCGCGGATGATGGTGGCGTGGAGGGCGATGTTGGCCGCCTCGTAGCGCTCGATGTCGCCGGCCTGCATGGCGGCCCGGCCCTCGGCGTGGTGCTGGCGCATGGCGGCCCGGTCCGCCTCGCTCATGCGCAGGGCGGCGTGGCGGGCGCAGGCGGCCTCCAGTTCGGCGATGGCCTCGAACATGTGGTTGAGCTGTTCCACCGACAGGGCGGCCACCACCGAGCCCCGGTTGGGGCGGGTCTCCACCAGGCCCATGATGGCCAGCTGCTTGAGGGCCTCCCGCACCGGGGTGCGGGAGACGGCGAAGCGGGCGGCCAGGGTCACTTCGTCCAGGCGGGTGCCGGGGGCCAGCTGGCCGAGGACGATCTCGTCGGCAATCCTGCGGCAGACGTCCTCCGCCAGGCTGCCCCGGCTGCGCCCGGCCTCCGGCGGGGCGGCGGTGTGGATGGCGCTTTCCATCAGGCGGCCTCCCCCAGCAGGCGCACCGGATGCCAGCAGGCCAGGGTGCGGGCGCCCTGCTGCTCCAGGGGCGGGATGTCGCGGTGGCAGCGCTCGCTGGCGTGGCTGCAGCGGGGGGCGAAGCTGCAGCCCGGGGGCAGGGCGGCCAGGTCCGGCGGCGAGCCGGGGATGGCCTCCAGGGGGCGGCCCCGGTGCTCGTGGCCGACGGTGGCCGCCAGCAGGCCCCGGGTGTAGGGGTGGCAGGGCTGGCGCACCAGCTGGCCCACCGGGCCCTGCTCGACGATGCGGCCGGCGTACATGACGGCGATGCGGTCGGCCACCTCCACCGCGGCGCCGATGTCGTGGGTGACGAAAATCACCGACATGCCGGTTTCCCGCTGCAGCTCCCGCAACAGCAGCAGGATCTGGATCTGCACCGTGGCGTCGAGGGCGGTGGTGGGCTCGTCCGCCAGCAGCAGCTTGGGTTTGCAGGCCAGGGCCAGGGCGATCATGGCGCGCTGGCGCATGCCGCCGGACAGCTCGTGGGGATAGGCGTCGAAGCGGCGGCGGGCCTGGGGAATCTGCACCCGCTCCAGCATGGCCAGGGCCCGGGCGGCGGCGGTGGCCTGGTCCACGCCCTCGTGCACCCGCACCGCCTCGCTGATCTGCTGGCCGATGGTGTACACCGGATCGAAGGCCAGGCCCGGCTCCTGGAACACCATGGAGACGGTGCCGCCCCGGTAGCGGTCCAGCTCCCGGCCGCGCAGGGCCAGCACGTCCTGGCCGTCCACCCGGATGCGGCCGGCGGTGCGGGTGTGGCGCTCCGGGTGCAGGCGCAGCAGGGTGCGCAGGGTGACGCTCTTGCCCGAGCCCGATTCCCCCAGCAGGCCCAGCACTTCGCCCTGGCCCAGTTCCAGGCTCACCTGGTTGAGGGCGCTGGCGCGGCGGGCGCCGTTGAATTGCACGGTCAGATCCTGGATGGAGACGAGGGGGGCGCTCATGGACGTTGCTCCTGGTGGGCTTCCGGGTGGCCGGAAGCGGGATCGTTGAGATGGCAGGCCGCCAGGTGCTCGCTATGGCGGCCCATGTCCCGCAGGGCCGGCGTGGCGCTGGCACAGACGGCGTGGGCGTGGGGGCAGCGGTCACGGAAGCGGCAGCCGCTGGGCGGGTTGATGGGGTTGGGCGGGTCGCCGGCCAGGGGCGAGGCCTGGGTGCGGTGCTCCGGGTCCATGGAGGGCACGGCGGAGAGCAGGGCCCGGGTGTAGGGGTGGGCCGGCTGGCCGTAGATGCGCTCCACCGGGCCGCTCTCGATGACCTGGCCCAGGTACATCACCATCACGTAGTCCGACAGGTAATGCACCACGTGCAGGTCGTGGGAGATGAAGAGATAGGTGAGCTGGCGCTCCGCCTTCAGCTCCTGCAGCAGGTTGAGCACCTGGGCCTGGACCGACTTGTCGAGGGCCGCCACGGCCTCGTCCAGGATCACCAGGCGCGGGTCGAAGGCCAAAGCCCGGGCGATGTTAACCCGCTGCCGCTGGCCGCCGGAAAGCTCATGGGGATAGCGGCCGGCGAAGTGGCTCGGGTCCAGCCCCACCCGGTCGAGTAGTTCCCTGGCCTGGTGGTCGGCCCGGGCGATGCCGTGCACCCTGGGCCCGTAGGCGATGGTTTCGGCGATGGTGAGGCGCGGGTTGAGGGAGGCGAAGGAATCCTGGAACACCATCTGCAGGTTGCGGCGGAACTCCTTGAGGCGCAGGCCGCGGAATTCCTCCACCCCCTCGCCGTCGAAGATCAGCTCGCCCGCATCGGCGGGCATCAGCCGGGCCACCAGGCGGGCGGTGGTGGATTTGCCGCAACCGGATTCGCCGACAATGCCCAGGGTCTTGCCCTTGGGGACGGAGAAATTGACCCCGTCCACGGCGTGGACGAACTTGCGTTCCCGGTCCAGGGGGCTGCTGCGTACGGGAAAGTGCTTCTTCAGGTCGCGCACGATGAGCAGGGGCTGGGCGGGGCCGCCCATGTCGTGGGGGGCGGGCGTGGGGGCGAGGGCGGCGTTCATTTGCGGATGTCCATGGCGGAGCGCACGCTGTCAGCGAGCAGGTTGAAGGCGATGGAAGTGACGAAGATCAGCACGCCGGGCAGGGCGGCGACCCAGGGATTGCTGTAGATGGCCGAGCGCAGGGTGTTGAGCATGAGGCCCCACTCGGGTTCCGGCGGCTTCACCCCGAGACCGAGGAAGGACAGGCCCGAGGCCAGGATCATGCTGACGCTGAGGAGGCCGGTGGCATAGACGAAGACCGGTCCCAGCACATTGCCCAGCACGTGGGTGCGGATGATGGAGAAGGCCCCGGCGCCGCTCATGCGCGCCGCCTCGATGTAGTCCAGCTGGCGCACCTGGGTGGTGACGCTCTCGGCCACCCGCACCACCTGGGGCACGAAGACCAGGGTCAGGGCGATCAGGCTGTTGCTCATACCTGGCCCCAGGGCGCCGGAGATGGCCACCGCCAGCAGCACCGAGGGGAAGGCGTAGAAGATGTCGAGCACGCGCATGATGGCCATGTTCACCCGGCCACCGACGTAGCCCGCCAGGAGGCCGATGGTGGTGCCGATGCCGAAGGCCGCCAGCACCGGCACCACACCCATGAGCAGGGAGAGGCGGCCGCCGTGCATGAGGCGGCTGAACAGGTCGCGGCCCAGCTCGTCGGTGCCGAGAAGGAAGCCGGGGCTGCCGATGGGCAGCAGGCGCTTGATCATGCTGGCCTTGTAGGGATCGGCCGGGGCCAGCCAGGGCGCGAAGACGGCGGCGCCGACGATCAGCAGCAGCACGGCGGCGCTGGCCATGGCCATGGGGTCGCGCCGCAGCTGGCGCCACACCACGGTCCAGTAGCTGCGGCTGGGCTGGGCCGGCGCCGCAGCGGCCGGCAGGGGGAGGGGAAGGGTTGCGGACATGGTCGTTCCTCTTTCAGCTGCGGCCCATGCGCGGGTCGATCAGGGGTTGCAGGATGTCCACCAGCAGGTTGAGCACCACGAAGAACATGCACAGCACCAGGATGGTTCCCTGGAGCAGGGGGATGTCCCGCTGGAAGATGGCGGTGTTGAGGAGGAAGCCGGTGCCGGGCCAGGCGAAGACGGTTTCCACCAGGATGGAACCGCCCATCAGGTAGCCGATCTGCAGGCCGGCCACGGCCAGCACGGTGGGGGCGGTGTTCTTGGCCACGTGGCGGAAGACGGCGCCGCCGGAGAGACCCCGGGCGCGCAGGGCGGTGACGAATTCCTGGCCCAGCATGTCGGCCACCAGGGCCCGCACGGTACGGGTGATGATGCCCATGGGGATCACCGACAGGGTCAGGGCCGGCAACACCAGGTAGCGCAGGTGCTCCAGGTCCCACAGCCATTCGCCGGAGCCGCCGGGGCCGGCTCCCATGGCCGGGAACCAGGGCAGCCAGATGGAAAAGAGGATGGTCAGGACCAGGCCCAGCCAGTAGTGGGGGATGCTGACGCCGACCACGGAGAGGGCGGTGGCCGCCTTGTCGATCCAGGTGCCGTGGCGGTAGCCGGCAAGGGCGCCGAGGATGCAACCGAGGACCACGCCGATGGCGGCGGCCATGCCGGCCAGGAGCAGGGTGTTGCTGACGGCGCTGAGCACTTCGGCGGTGACTTCCCGGCCCGAGGCGATGGACAGGCCCAGGTCGCCCTGCACGGCGCGCATCAGCCACAGGCCGTATTGCACGGGCACCGGCTTGTCCAGGCCGTAGGCGCTCTTCAAGGCCTGGATCACCTCTTCCGGCGCGTCGGCCGGGGCGATGGCGTTGAGGGGGTCGCCCGGGGCCAGATAGACGAGGACGAAGGACACCACCGTCACACTGAGGGCGATGGGGATGGCGTAGATCAGCCGTTTCAGGATGTAGGCAAACATGGCGGGCTTTCCGTCATGGGCCGGGGCTAACCCCGGCCCGGTGGGGATTACATGCGGATGGTGGTGAGGTCCTGGAACCAGTGCTGGGCCTGGATGAACTCCTTGACCTTGGGCGACAGGGCATGGGGATTCACGTCATGCACCACCCACAGCATCTGGGCGTCGTCCACCATGCTCTGGTGCACGAAGGCGAGCAGGCCGTCCTGGGTCTTGCTGTCGAAGGTGGTGCGGATCTTCTCCAGGGCCGCGTCAACCTTGGGGTTGTTGTAGCCGCCCCAGTTCACCCCGTTGGGCGCCACGTAATGGCTGTCGGTGAAGCGGGTGATGGCGTAGAACGGGTCGGCCGTGACGTAGCCCAGGTTGATGGCGGTGATGCCCTTGCCGGCGTTGATGTCGGCCTTGGCCCCGGCGCGCCAGTGGCGGTACAGGTTTTCCAGTTCCACCACCTCGAAGGTCACCTCGATGCCGATCTCCGCCAGGCTCTGCTGCACGAACTCGTTCATGGGCAGGGACAGCATCTGGCCGGTGCCGCCCTGGGCGATGATGACCTTGGCCTTGAGGGGCTTGGAGGGGCCGTAGCCGGCCTGTGCCATGAGGGCGCGGGCGGCGGCCAGGTCGTAGCCGATCTTGAAGTTGGGCTTGCCGAACCAGGGGCTGGTGGCGTCCACCTGGCCCTTGGCCGGGGTGGCCAGGCCGCTCATCAGCTTGACCACCGCATCCCGGTCGATGGCCAGGTTGGCCGCCTTGCGCACCCGGATGTCGGTCCACGGCGAGCCCGGGTAGGTGGAGAAGTGGTAGGGCCAGACGTGGGGCGTGACGTTCTGCACCAGCTTGAAGCCGCCGGCCTTGAGCTGGGGCAGCACGTCCGGCGGCGGCGTCTCGATGATGTCCACCTGGCCGTTGAGCAGGGCGTTGGCCCGGGTCATGGCGTCGGGGATGGGCAGCAGGACGATGCGGTCGGTCTTGGGCAGGCGGCTCTTGTCCCAGTAGGCGGCGTTCTTCACCAGGTCGGCCCGTTCCCGGGGAACCAGCTTGTCCAGCTTGAAGGGGCCGGTGCCGGAGGGCTGGCTGGCCACCTTGTTCCAGTCCTTGCCCAGCTTTTCCCACTGGGCCGGGCTGGAGACCAGGAACCAGGGCAACTGGTAGGGGAACAGGGCATCCACTTCCTTGGTGGTGATCTCCACCTCGTAGGGGCCGACCTTGCGGTAGGAGGCGATGGAGGGAATGCGCGGGCGCACCTGGGCGCTCTGCTTGGCGTCGAACTGGGGCGACTTTTCCGCCAGGACCTTGTCCAGGTTCCAGATCACCGCATCGGCAGTGAATTCGGAGCCGTCATGGAACTTGACGCCCTTGCGCAGGGTGAAGCGCCACTTCTTGTTGTCCTTCGGATCAGCCTTCCACTCGGTGGCCAGGCCGGGCACCAGCTTGCCGGGGCGGTTGCCCACATTGGCTTCCCAGGCGATCAGGGGGTCGTACAAGGTGTGGCCGGTGAACTGGTAGGCGCCGGCGCCCCGGTCCGGCTGGCCGGTGGTGAGGGGAATGTCGGCCATGGAAATGCCGTAGCGGGCCACCGTTTCTGCATGCAGTCCTGCATGCAGGGCGAAGCTCAGGGGGAGGGCTGCCAGCCAGTGGCGAAGCTTGAAATTGCGGGGTTTCATCGACTACTCCTAGGTTGGGGAGACAGTCCATGAATTGCATGCAACGTGCCAATCCGGGCCGGAGCGCCGATGTATTTCCTAGTCGCTTGAATGTGCTCTGCTAGTTGGCAAATTGTATTTTTTGACGCGCCGGCGGCGGCAGTCGAACTTGCATACAAGATGCACCTGGACGGGGCGCATGCCCGGAGAAGATCACTGCTTAGGTGCCAGGCCAGGTTCCGTCATTGGCCGTAGGGCCGGCCTGGGGCGTGGCCCTTTGTCAGCGAAAGGAAGAGGCGGCATCAAGGGAAAAGGGGCGGGCTGGCGGTGGGTTGACCGGGCCTTCCCTTTTCAATACATTACTGACCGGTCAGTCAGTAATGTATTCCCATGTCCCTCTGTGATTCCGCCGATCCACCCCGCCGCCGCCGCAAGGAAGCCCGCCCCCAGGAGCTGACGGCTGCTGCTCTGGAGCTGTTTACCGAACGCGGTTTCGCCGCCACCCGGCTGGAGGACATCGCCGCCCGGGCCGGCGTCTCCAAGGGCACCCTGTACCTGTATTTCGACAGCAAGGAAGCCCTGTTCGAGGCGGTGATCCGGGAAGGCATCATCCCGGCCATGAACGAGGGCCGCACCATGCTGGAGGAGCACCAGGGCTCGGCCAGCGAACTGCTGCGCTGCCTGCTGCTCGGCTGGTGGGAACTGCTGGGGGAAAGTCCCCTGGGCGGCGTGCCCAAGCTGATGGTTTCCGAGGCCGGCAACTTCCCCAAGGTGGCGGCGTTCTACCGGGAGAACGTCATCGATCCGGGCCGTGCCCTGCTGCGGGAGGCCCTGCAGCGCGGCATGGACCAGGGCGAGTTCCGTCCCGTAGATGTGGGCATGGCGGTGGACGTCATCTTCGCCCCCATCCTGATGCTGGCCGTGTGGCGCTATTCCATCGGCCCCTGCTGCGCCGAGGAGGAGCGGGACCCCGTCCGTTTCCTCGACACCCATTTCGATTTGTTGATCAAGGGCCTACGGCCGTGAGCGCCGCCCCTTCCGGAGTCCTCCCCATGAAAACCATTCCTTCCTTCGCGCTGCTGGCCGCCACGGCCATGGTCCTGGCCTCCTGCGGCAAGGAGGCGCCCAAGGCGCCCGAGCCCCGCCCGGCCCTGACCCAGGTGGTAGGCGCCGCCGGCCAGAGCGACATGCTGTGGGTGGGCGAGGTGCGGGCCCGCTACGAGACCGACCAGGGCTTCCGCATCGGCGGCAAGGTGGTGGAGCGCAAGGTGGATATCGGCGCCGTGGTGAAGAAGGGCCAGATTCTGGCCCGCCTGGACCCGGTGGATGCGGGCCTCTCGGCGGCCGCCGCCAATGCCCAGACCAAGGCGGCCGAAGCCGACTTCCTGGTGGCCAAGGCGGAATACGAGCGGCAGAAGAAGCTGCTGGAAAAACAGTTCATCTCCCAGAGTGCTTTCGACAGCCGGGAAGCCCAGTTCAAGGCGGCCCTGGCCCGCCTCGACCAGGCCCGGGCCCAGGCCGCGGTGACCGGCAACCAGGCCGGCTACACCGACCTGGTGGCGGAAAAGGACGGGGTGGTGACCGACGTCAAGGTGGAGCCGGGGCAGGTGGTCAGCGCCGGCCAGCCGGCCATCCGCCTGGCCCTGGCGGGCGACAAGGAAGTGGTGGTGGCGGTGCCGGAAGGCCGCATGAAGGGTATCGAGCCCGGCACCAGCGCCGTCATCCGCCTGTGGGCCAACCAGGACCAGTCCTACGCCGCCCGGGTGCGGGAAGTGGCGCCGGCAGCCGACGCCGCCACCCGCAGCTTCCAGGTCAAGGTCACCGTGCTGGAGCCGGATGCCGGCCTGCGCCTGGGCATGACCGCCGGCGTGCTGATCGGCAGCGCCGAGGCGCCCCTGCTGGTGCCCACCGCAGCCCTGACCCGTCAGGACGGCAAGAATACGGTGTGGGTGGTCAATCCCCAGAGCGGCGAGGTGCAGCCCCGCAGCGTCACCACCGGGCCCTTCCGGGAGGACGGCGTGGTGGTGGAAAAGGGCCTGGCCCGGGGTGAGCGGGTGGTCATCGCCGGTGTGCACAAGCTGCAACCCGGCCAACTGGTGCGGGCCGTGGAGCCGAGCAACGTGCCCTTGCCCATGGTGGGCGGCGGCGGGGCCGGCCCCGTAGCCGCGACCCCGGCGGCGGCCAAGCCGGCGGAGTCCGCCAAGTGAAGCGCTTCAACATTTCCGAGTGGGGCCTGCGGCATCCGGCCCTGGTGCTCTATTTCATGGTGGCCCTGACCCTGGTGGGTCTGCTGGCCTATTCCAAGCTGGGCCAGTCGGAAGATCCGCCCTTCACCTTCAAGGTCATGGTGGTGCGCACCGCCTGGCCCGGCGCCAGCGCCCAGGAGGTGGAGCGCCAGGTCACCGAGAAGATCGAGAAGACCCTGCAGTCCGTGCCCTACGCGGACATCATCCGCAGCTATTCGCGGCCCGGCGAATCCATGATCTTCTTCCAGGCCAAGGACGCGACCCCCGCCGCCGCGGTGCCGGACATCTGGTACCAGGTGCGCAAGAAGGTGGGCGACATGCGCTACACCCTGCCCAAGGGTATCGAGGGCCCCACCTTCAACGACGAGTTCGGCGACGTGTACGGCAATCTCTACGCCGTGGTCGGCGACGGTTTCGGCTATACGGAACTGAAGCGCCAGGCCGAGGCCATCCGGGCCGAACTGCTGCGGGTGAAGGACGTGGCCAAGGTGGATTTCTTCGGCGAGCAGAAGGAGCGGGTCTATATCGAACTCTCCAACGCCAAGCTGGCCACCCTGGGCATCGACGGCGCCGCCGTGGTGGCCGCCCTGCAGAACCAGAATGCGGTGCTGGCAGCCGGCAGCTTCGATACCCCCAGCGAGCACATCCGCATCGACGTCAGCGGCCGTTACGACGACCTGACGGCCCTGCGGGAAACCCGTCTACGGGCCAACGGCCGCGAGGTGCGCCTGGGCGACATCGCCAGCATCGGCCGCGGCTATGAGGATCCGCCCACCCAGAAGATCCGCTACATGGGCAAGGAGGCGGTGCTGATCGGCGTCTCCATGGCCAAGGGCGGCGACATCATCCGCCTCGGCGGCGGTCTCGACGGTGCCGTGGCCTCCATCCAGGACCGCCTGCCGGTGGGCCTGGAACTGCACACCGTCTCCTCCCAGCCCCAGGCGGTGCAGCGTTCGGTCAATGAGTTCGTGCGTTCCCTGATTGAGGCGGTGATCATCGTCCTCGGCGTCAGCCTGCTTTCCCTCGGCCTGCGCACCGGCATCGTGGTGGCCATCACCATTCCGGTGGTGCTGGCCATCACCTTCCTCTTCATGCAGATCTTCGGTGTCGGCCTGCACAAGATTTCCCTCGGCGCCCTGATCCTGGCCCTGGGCCTGCTGGTGGACGACGCCATCATCGCCGTGGAAATGATGGCGACCAAGATGGAACAGGGCTGGGCCCGGGCCAAGGCGGCCTCCTTCGCCTACGAATCCACCGCCATGCCCATGCTCTCCGGCACCCTGGTGACGGCCGCGGGCTTCCTGCCCATCGCCACCGCCGCTTCCGCCACCGGCGAGTACACCCGTTCCATCTTCCAGGTGACGGTGATCGCCCTGCTCATTTCCTGGGTGGCGGCGGTGCTGTTCGTGCCCTATCTTGGCTACAAGCTGCTGCCGGACTTCGCCCACCACCGGGTGGCCCATCAGGAGCCGGGACGCCTCAGCCGCTGGCTGATGCGCCGCCTGCCCTGGCTCGAACGCTGGCTGCACAAGGAGCCCCACACCCACAGCGAGCACGATATCTACGCCACGCCCTTCTATCGCCGCTTCCGCGCCCTGGTGGATGCCTGCGTGCGGCGCCGCTGGCTGGTGATCGGCATCACCGTGGGTGCCTTCGTCGCCTCCATCGTCGGTTTCGGCCTGGTGCAGCAGCAGTTCTTCCCAGATTCCACACGGCCCGAACTGATCGTGGACCTGCGCCTGGCCGAGGGCGCCTCCTGGGATGCCGCCGACGCCGAGGCCAAGCGCCTGGAGTCCTGGCTGGCCGAGCAGCCCGGCATCGACAATGTGGTGGCCTACGTCGGTACCGGCAGCCCCCGCTTCTATCTGCCCCTGGATCAGCAGATGCCGCAGAAGAACTTCGCCCAGTTCGTCATCCTGACCCAGGGGTCGCCGGAACGAGAGACCCTGCGCAGCAAGCTGATCGATCTTTTCGAGCATGACTTCCCCAGCCTGCGGGCGGCCATCAACCGTCTGGAGAACGGCCCGCCGGTGGGCTTCCCGGTGCAGTTCCGCGTCGCCGGCCCCGATCTCAATGTGCTGCGTGGCTACGCCCACGAGGTGGCCCAGGTGATGCGGGCCAATCCCAGTCTGGCCAATGTGCACCTGGACTGGGAGGAGCCAGCCAAGGTGGTCCGCCTCACCGTGGACCAGTCCAAGGCCCGTCTGCTGGGCGTCACCTCCAGCGACATCGCCAACCTGATCAACACCGCCCTCAAGGGCCAGAGCGTCACCGAGTTCCGCGACGGCGCCGAACTGGTGGATGTGCATCTGCGCGGTACCGAAATGGAACGGCGGCGTCTCTCCCTGCTGCCGGACCTGATGCTGCCGACCCGGGCCGGCAAGGCCGTGCCCCTGTCCCAGGTGGCAACCCTGGAGTACGGCTTCGAGGAAGGCATCGTCTGGCGCCGCAACCGGGTGCCCACCATCACCGTGCGCGGCAATATCTACGGCCACATGCAGGGGCCGGTGGTGTCGGCCCAGGTGGAGAAGTCCCTGCAGTCCATCAAAGCCTCCCTGCCCCTGGGCTACACCCTGGAAGTGGGTGGCGCCGTGGAAGAGTCGGCCAAGGGCGGCGCTTCCGTTGCCGCCGGCGTGCCCCTCTTCTTCCTGGTGGTGCTGACGGTGCTGATGCTGCAGCTGCAGAGCTTCTCCAAGGTGGCCATGGTGCTGCTGACCGCGCCCCTGGGCCTGGTCGGGGTGACCGCGTTCCTGCTGCTGTTCAACAAGCCCTTCGGCTTTGTCGCCATGCTCGGCACCATTGCCCTCTCCGGCATGATCATGCGCAACTCGGTGATCCTGGTGGACCAGATCGACCAGGACGAGAAGGCGGGCAAGCCTCGCTGGGAGGCCATCGTCGATTCCACGGTGCGGCGTCTGCGGCCCATCGTGCTGACGGCGGCAGCAGCCATCCTGGCCATGATTCCCCTGACCCGCAGCGCCTTCTTCGGCCCCATGGCCGTGGCCATCATGGGCGGCCTGACCGTGGCGACCCTGCTCACCCTGATTTTCCTGCCGGCCCTGTACGCCGCCTGGCACAAGGTCAAGCCTGCCGCACCGGCGGAGTCCCTGCAAACGGTGGACGAAACCCTGGCCGGCAGTCGCCAGGGGCCTCAGTTATAATCGCCTTTTTCCGCCAACCACATATTAGTAAGTGCTAATATAACGACCGCAGACGGGGACTCGTGATGGAACAAGTGCAAAACATGGAACAAGCCCGCTTCAACATGATCGAGCAGCAGATCCGGCCTTGGAACGTGCTGGACCAGGATGTGCTGGACCTGCTGTCCGAGGTCCGGCGCGAGGAGTTCGTCCCCGCCGCCCATCAGGCCCTGGCCTTTGCCGACCTGGAGATCCCCCTGGGCGAAGGCGCCGTGATGCTGGCCCCCAAGATGGAAGCCAAGCTGCTGCAGGAACTTGCCGTGCAACCCAAGGACAAGGTCCTGGAAATCGGTACCGGCTCCGGCTACATGGCCGCCCTGCTCGCCGCCAAGGCTGACCAGGTGACCAGCGTCGAAATCAGCCCGGCCATCGCCAAGACCGCCAAGGCCAACCTGGCCAAGGCCGGCATCAGCAACGTCTCCGTCGAAGTGGGTGATGGCGTGCATGGCTGGGCCGCCGGCGCTCCCTACGACGTAATCGTCGTTTCCGGTTCCCTGCCGGTGGTGCCCGAAGAACTGCTGCAACAGCTCAAGGTTGGTGGTCGCATGGCCGTATTTGTCGGTGAGGCCCCGGTGATGGAAGCCCAGATCGTCACCCGCACCGGCGAGACCACCTTCGCCAGCCTCAATCTTTTCGAAACCGTGGTGGCGCCCCTGCAGAACGCGCCGGCCAAGGAGCGTTTCCGTTTCTGATTGCCCCTGATGAACCAGCTTTCCGTTTCCTCCCTCGCCGACTGGCTGGCCGATCCGGCCCGCCCCCGCCCCCTGCTGCTGGATGTGCGCCAGCCGGAGGAGCTTGCCATCTGCGCCCTGCCGGACCTGGTGGCCATGCCCATGGCCACGGTGCCGGTGCGGGCCGACGAGTTGCCCCGGGATAAGGAAATCGTGGTGATCTGCCACCATGGCGGACGCAGCATGCAGGTGGCGATGTTCCTCGAGAACCGCGGTTTTAGCGCCATCCACAACCTGTCCGGCGGCATGCACGCCTGGGCCCAGGTGGTGGATCCGTCCATGCCGACCTACTGAAGGCTGTCCATGAAACTGAAAGCTGTTTCCCTGCTGCTGTCCTCCCTGTTCATTGCCGCTGCGGCCCAGGGGGCCGACCTGCTGCAGATCTACAAGGAGGCCCTGGACAACGACGCCCAGTTCACCGCCGCCAAGCACACCCTGGAAGCCGGCCGCGAAAAGCTGCCCCAGGGCCGGGCCGGCCTGCTGCCGACCCTGGGTGTGTCCGTGAACACCATGTGGAACGACGTGGAGTACCAGCGCCGGGTGTCGGGTGCGGCCGTCGCCACGGGCCAGTACAACAGCCACGGCTACAGCGTCAGCCTCAGCCAGCCCCTGTTCCGCTGGCAGAACTGGATGCAGTACGACCAGGCCAAGCTGCAGGTGGCCCAGGCCGAGGCCCAGTTCCTCCAGGCCCGCCAGGACCTGATCCTGCGCGTCGCCCAGGCCTATTTCGACGTGCTCTACGCCCAGGAGAACCTGCGCTCCCTGCAGGCCCAGAAGTCAGCCATTGCCCAGCAGCTGGAACTGGCGAAGAAGAGCTTCGAGGTGGGCACCGCCACCATCACCGACACCCACGAAGCCCAGTCCCGCTACGACCTGTCCACCGCCCAGGAAATTGCCGCCGAAAGCGATCTGGAAATCAAGCGCCGCAACCTGCAGGCCATCATCGGCCGGGAGGCGGGCGAGCTGGCCACCCTGCGTACCGACACCACCCTGGAGCCGCCCAAGCCCGCCAACATGAATGACTGGGTGGCTTCCGCCGAGAAGGACGCCCTGGCGGTGCAGATCCAGGAAGCCCAGCTGGAAATCACGGACAAGGAAGTGAGCAAGCAGCGCGCCGGTCATTTCCCCACCCTGGACCTGGTGGCCACCCGCAGCAATGCGGTGCAGACCAATGGCGTGCAGACCAACCCCCTCTTCCCGGGGGTTGGCTACGAGCAGGATTCCACCGCCATCGGCCTGCAGTTGAACATTCCCCTGTTCCAGGGCGGCGCCGTGCTCTCCAAGCAGCGTGAGGCCGAAGCCAGCCGCGAGGCGACCCGTTCGACCCTGGAGTATTCCCGCCGTCAGGCGGCCCTGGGGGCACGTCAGTACTATCTGGGCGTGGTCAATGGCCTGGCCCAGGTGCGGGCTCTGGAAGCAGCCCTGGTCTCCTCCAAGTCGGCCCTGGATTCGAACAAGCTGGGTTACGAGGTGGGGGTGCGCATCAACATCGACGTGCTGAACGCCGAGCAACAGGTCTATTCGACCCAGCGCGACCTGGCCAAGGCCCGTTTCGATACCCTGGTGAACCAGTTGCGCCTCAAGGGCGTGGTCGGCAGCCTCACCGACGAGGACCTGCAGCGGGTCAACGGCCTGCTGGCGCGATAAGGGAACGGATCAGGTCCATGGTCCTGGCGGTGGCCCCGCCGTGGGCCGCCGCGAAGGCTGACGCCGCATCGGACATGATGCGGCGTTTTTCTTTGTCCCGCAGCAGGGCCTGGGCCGTGCCGGCCAGGGATTGGCCGGCCTCAAGACGCAGGGCGGCACCGGCGGCGACGGCATCCTCCGCCGCCTGGGCGAAGTTGAAGGTGTGGGGGCCGAGCAGCAGGGGGCAGCCGCAGGCCGCCCCTTCGATCAGGTTCTGGCCGCCGAAAGGCAGCAGACTGCCCCCCATCACGGCCAAATCGGCACAACTGAAGTAGGCCGCCATTTCCCCCATGCTGTCCCCCAGCCAGGCCCGGGTTTCCGGTGTCGGCAGGCCTTGGCTGCGCCGCACCAAGCTCATTCCCCTGGACTGGACCAGTGCTTCGACTTCGCCGAAGCGCTGGGGGTGGCGCGGCACCAGCAGGAGCAGTAGGTCGGGAATGTCCATGGCCGCGCAGGCGTCCAGGATCAAGGCCTCCTCGCCCTCCCGGGTGCTGGCTGCCAGCCAGACGGTGCGGCCGGCCAGCTGGCGGCGCCAGTCCTGTCCCTGTTGCCGCAATGCCGGGGCGATCTGCACGTCGAACTTGAGATTGCCGCAGACGCTGACCTGCTTGGCGCCGAGGCCTTGCAAGCGGGCTGCATCGTCCGGGGTCTGGGCAGCGATGCCGTCGAGACCGGCCAGGGCCGGGGCGAACAGGCCGGGCCAGCGGCCGTAGCCACGGGCCGAACGGGCCGAGAGGCGGGCATTGACCAGCAGCATGGGGACGCCATGGTGCCGGGCCTGGTGCAGCAGGTTGGGCCACAGCTCGGTTTCCATGAGCAGGCCCAGGCTGGGGCGGTAGCGCTCCAGGAAGCGGCTGACGGCGCCGGGATAGTCGTAGGGCAGGTAGCGGTAATGGAGGCGCGGGGCGTGGTCCTGGCCCAGGGCGGCGAACACCTGGGTGGCGGTGTCGCGGCCCGTGGGCGTCATGCCGGTGAGCAGGATCGAGTGCTGCGGATACTGGGCCAGTAGTTCGGCCAGCAGGGGCTGGGCGGCCCGGGTCTCGCCGACGGAGACGGCATGGACCCAGATCACCGGCCCCGGGATGGCCGCGCCGCTAAGGCCGAAGCGTTCACCCCAGTGGCGGCGATACTCCGGCTGCTGCCGGCTGCGTCGCAGCAGGCGCAACAGCACCAGGGGCGTGGCCAGGCGCAGCAGCAGGGTGTACAGGAGGCGGGAAACCATGGCGCGTCAGCCGGCCAGGGCCCGCTCGACGGCATCGAGGATGGTGGCGAGACTGGGTGGCGCACCCTTCTGGCCGTAGCTTTCGCAGAAGGCGTCGCCGAAGACGGCCGCTTGCACGCTGTCCGAATCGCAGAAGATGCCGACCGTGGGGCGTCCCAGGGCAGCGGCGAAGTGGGTGAAGCCCGTGTCCAGGCCCACCACCACCCGGGCCCCGGCCAGAAAGCGGCCGGCCGTGCCCAGGTCCATCAGGGGCGGGATGAAGGAACCGGGCAGCCGGGCCCCAAGGCGCTCGCTGCGCTGGCGCTCTTCGGGGCTGCCCCAGGGCAGGGCGGCGACGATGCCGTCCCGGGCCAGGCGCTGGCCCAGGGCGACCCAGTGCTCCTCGGCCCACAGCTTGGGCGGGCGGCTGGCGGCGTGCATCAGCACGGCGTAAGGCTGGCTGGGCAGCCAGTCGGCCACCAGGGGCTCAGCCTGGATGCCATAGCGCGGCGGCGTATCCAGGTCATAGCCAAGGGCGCCGGCAGCCACGGCACGGCAGCGGTCCACCACATGGCGCGACCATTTGATGGGCAGGCGCAGGTCGTAGAAGCGGGCGGCGAAAGGCTCCTTGATGCTGCGGGCGTCGCCGCCGACGATGCGTCCGCCGGGAGCGAGCCGGGCCAGCTTGTCCACCGCGGCGCTCTTCAGCAGACCCTGACTGTCGAGGACGAAATCGTAGGCCTGGGCCTGCAGGGCACGGCGGAATTCCCCCATTTCCTGCCAGGCGTGGCGCTGGCCCAACTGCTTGCGCCAGCGGCGCCAGGCGATGGGAATGACGCGGCGCACGCCGGGGTGCAGGGAGGGAATGGGAACGTAGGCTTCTTCGGCCACCCAGTCGATGCGGGCCTCGGGGAAGCGGGCCAGGATGTCGGTGACGGCCGGGCAGTTGTGGACCAGATCCCCCATGGAGGAGGTCTTTACCATAAGAATTTGGGGCATCGGGGCGGCGGTGGTGGTTTTTGACTTGGGGCCGGGGCCGGGGGGATTTAGAATCCCTGCTGGCCTCCATTATAGCTTGCGCATGTCTTCTGCCCCTCCTCCCGCCGCGACGGCGCCCCTCAGTGCGGTGCTGATCACCCTGAATGCCGCCCATTCGCTCCCGTCCTGTCTGCAGAGCCTGGCGTTCGCCGACGAAATCGTCATGGTTGATTCGGGCAGCAGCGACGGCACCGTGGCCCTGGCCGAGCACTACGGCGCCCGGGTTATCCATCAAGAGTGGCTGGGCTTCGGCCGCCAGAAGCAGTTTGCCGTCAGCCAGGCGCGCCACGACTGGGTCTTTTGCATCGATGCCGACGAACAGGTGACGCCGGCCCTGGCGGCAGCCATTGGCGCCGCCCTGCAGGGGCCCCGGCATCACGCCTACCGGGTGGCCCGCTGCAACCGTTTCATGGGGCGCTACCTGCGCCATGGTGAGGGCTATCCGGACTGGAACCTGCGTCTCTTCCACCGCGGCCATGCCCGCTGGTCCGACGACGCGGTGCACGAGCACGTGCTGACCGGGGAAAGCGTGGGCGATCTGGCGGGGGACCTGCTGCACGACTCGGCCGAAACCCTGGACAGCTACCTGGCCAAACAGAACCGCTACACCACCCTGGCGGCCGAGGCCGCCCATCGCGCCGGCAAGCGGGCCGGCAGCGGCCGTCTGCTGCTGTCGCCCCTGTTCCGCTTCATCAAGTTCTACCTGGTGCGTAGGGGCTTCCTGGACGGCCTGCCGGGCCTGGTGCATACCCTGATCGGCTGCACGAACAGCTTTGCCAAGTATGCGAAAATGATCGACCTGCAGCGGCGCTCCGGGCGCTGAGCTTTCTTCTGGAATTCCCATGAAAATCCTGGTTACCGGCGCCGCCGGCTTCATCGGCATGCACACCGCCCAGCGCCTCCTCGAGCGGGGCGACGAAGTGGTGGGCGTGGACAACCTGAACGACTACTACGAGGTATCCCTCAAGGAAGCACGCCTGGCACGCCTGGCCGCCTATCCGAATTTCCGCTTCGTCCGCCTCGACATCGCCGACAGCCAGGGCATGCAGGAGCTTTTTGCCGCCGAGGGCTTCCAGCGGGTGGTGCACCTGGCCGCCCAGGCCGGTGTGCGCTATTCCCTGGCCAATCCTCACGCCTACGCCCAGTCCAACCTGGTGGGTTTCGTGAACGTCCTGGAGGGGTGTCGGCACGCCCAGGCGGAGCATCTGGTCTATGCCAGCAGTTCCAGCGTCTATGGCGGCAACAGGAAGATGCCCTTCTCCGAGCACGATGCCGTGGATCACCCGGTGAGCCTTTATGCCGCCACCAAGAAGTCCAACGAACTGATGGCCCACACCTACAGCCACCTGTTCGGCCTGCCCACCACCGGGCTGCGCTTCTTCACCGTCTACGGTCCCTGGGGGCGCCCCGACATGGCCCTGTTCCTGTTCACCCGGGCCATTCTCGAGGGGAGACCCATCGACGTTTTCAACCACGGCAAGATGCAGCGGGATTTCACCTATATCGACGATATCGTCGAAGGGGTGGTGCGCGTCCTCGACCAACCGGCCCGGGCCAGCGAGTCCTTCGACGGGCTTGCGCCCGATCCGGCCTGCAGCAATGTGCCCTACCGCTTGTTCAATATCGGCAACGACCAACCGGTGGATCTCCTGGCCTTCATCGAGGCCCTGGAAGGTGCCTTGGGTCAGGTCGCCAACAAGCGCTTCCTGCCGCTGCAGGATGGTGATGTGCCGGCAACCTGGGCCGATACGGCCCTGCTGGGCCAGGCCGTCGGCTTCGCCCCCAAGACCTCGGTGCAAGACGGGGTTGGCCAGTTTGTCCGCTGGTACCGGGATTACTACCGGTAGGTCGGTCCCGGTGTCGGCCCGTTCCCGTCTGGGCCAGGGCCGTAGCCCCTTCCGTCGTCCCGACGCTGTGCAGAGCGTCGCGGTGCAGTAAAATGGCGGCATATCTCAAGACAATGATCCGATGCCTGACTCCCACCAGGGCGATTCCGCCCAGAAGGCCTTTCTGGGCCTGATTTCCCGACGTTTCATCGCTTCCGCCTACGATCTGGTCGCCCTGATCGTCTGTTGGCTGGCCGCGTACTGGCTGCGTTTCAACCTCTCCCTGCCGGATGAGTACCTGCGGGCCGGCCTCTTTTCCCTGGCCATTCTGGTACCCGTCTATGTCCCCCTGTTCTGGCTCAGCGGCCTGTACCGGGGGATCTGGCGCTACGCCAGTCTGATGGACCTGCGCCGGATCATCGTTTCCGTCGGCTTGGGTGGCCTCGTCACGGCGGTGGCGGTGTTCATGACCGGCATGCCGGGGGTGCCCCGTTCAGTTCTGGTGCTGCATCCGATCCTGCTGATTCTGGCGATGGGGGGCGGTCGTTTCCTCTACCGGGCCTGGAAGGACCGCTGCCTCTACGGTCACCTGGCCCTGTCCGGCGAGTCGGTGCTGATTCTCGGCGCCGGCGAGGTCGGCGAACGCCTGATCCGCGAGCTGCAGCGCTCCCCCCAATGGCGGGTGGCCGGCCTGCTGGACAACGATCCGGCCAAGCATGGACGGGAAGTGCATGGAGTGAAGATCCGGGGCGATATCGCCAGCATGGTGCATTGGGCCAAGGAGCTGGAAGTTGGCCATGTCATTGTCGCCATGCCCAGCGTCAGTGCCGCCGTGCGTCGCGGGGCCATGGAGCAGGCCGTGCAGGCCGGGCTCAAGGTGCTGACCGTACCGGCTCTCGACGACCTGCTGTCGGGCCGGGTGTCCCTGTCCCAGATCCGCCAAGTGGAACTGGAGGACATCCTGGGGCGGGAGCCGGTGCAGCTGGACGATGCCGGCCTCAGTCGCCTCATCGCCGAGCGCACGATCCTGGTGACGGGGGCGGGCGGCTCCATCGGTTCCGAACTGGCCCGGCAGATTGCCCGTTTTGCGCCGCGCCAGCTGGTGTTGTTCGAAGTGTCCGAATTCGCCCTGTACCAGATCGAGCAGGAATTCCGTCGTACTTTCCCTGGCCTCGATGTGGTCTGCGTCGTTGGCGACGTCAAGGACGAAGCGCGGCTGCAGCAGGTCTTCGCCGCCTACCGGCCGGCTCTGGTGTTCCATGCCGCCGCCTACAAGCACGTGCCCCTGATGGAGAGCGCCAATGCCTGGGAGGCGGTGCGCAACAACGTCCTCGGCACCTGGCGGGTGGCCATGGCGGCGCGCCAGGCGGGGGTGGAGAAGATGGTCCTGATTTCCACCGACAAGGCCGTCAATCCCACCAACGTCATGGGCACCACCAAGCGCATGGCGGAGCGGGTGGTGCAGTCCCTGGAGCAGGCCGGCGGCGGTACCCAGTTCATCGTGGTGCGCTTCGGCAACGTCCTGGGCAGCAACGGCTCGGTCATTCCCACCTTCCGCGAACAGATCGCCCGGGGCGGCCCCGTCACCGTGACCCATCCGGACATCATCCGCTATTTCATGCTCATCCCGGAGGCAGCCCAGCTGGTGCTGCAGGCCGGTCTGATGGGCAACGGCGGCGAGATTTTCGTGCTGGACATGGGGGAGCCGGTGAAGATCGTCGATCTGGCCCGGGACCTGATCCGGCTGTCCGGTTTCACGGAGGAGGAAATTCCCATCGAGTTCACCGGGCTGCGCCCCGGCGAGAAACTCTATGAGGAACTGCTTGCCGACAATGAAATGACCCTGCCCACCCCCCACGCCAAGCTGCGGGTGGCCAAGGCCGAAAGCGCGCCGGAAGAGGCGTGGATCGGCGACCTGGCCCGCTGGCTGGAAACCCCGCCGGCGGACGTGGCCGGGATCAAGGCCGGGCTTGCCCGTTTCGTGCCGGAATACCGGCCCCAATAACATGGCCACCTACGCCGTCGGCGACATCCAGGGCTGCTTCGCCTCCTTGCAGGCGCTCCTGGACAAGTGCAGCTTTTCCCCCGAATTCGACCGCCTGTGGCTGGTGGGAGACCTGGTGAACCGGGGGCCCCGCTCCCTCGAGACCCTGCGCTTCGTCAAAGGCCTGGGCGACCGGGCCGTCACGGTGCTGGGCAATCACGACCTCTCCCTGCTCATGGCCGCGGAGGGTTTCGGCAAGCGCCATCGCAGCGACACCATCGATGACATCCTTGCCGCCACGGACCGGGACGAACTGCTCCACTGGCTGCGGCACCAGCGCCTGATGCATGTGCAGGGCGACTACGCCATGGTGCATGCAGGGCTCCTGCCGGCGTGGTCCGTGGCCGAGGCCCAGGCCCTGGCGGGCGAGGTGGAGCAGGCCCTGCAGGCGGAGAACTACCGGGAGTTCCTGGCTAACATGTGGGGCAGCGAACCGGGTTCCTGGGATTCCAGCCTGACCGGTTGGCCCCGCTTGCGGGTGATCGTCAATGCCATGACCCGCATGCGCTTCTGCTCCCCGGCCGGGGAAATGGACTTCAAGGCCAAGGGCGAACTGAGCCAGGCGCCGGCCGGCTATCTGCCCTGGTTCGAGGTGCCGGGCCGGCGCAGCGCCGCGACGGTCCTGGTGACCGGCCACTGGTCGGCCCTGGGGCTGCGCCTGGAGCCCAATCTGCTGGCCCTGGACTCCGGCTGCCTGTGGGGCGGCAAGCTGTCCGCCCTGCGTCTGGAGGACCGGGCCCTGTTCCAGGTGGACTGCGCCGCCGACGAGGCCGTGCCCCTTTTCAAGGAATGAGCATGCATATTCTGGTCACCGGCGGCCTGGGCTACATCGGCTCCCATACCTGCGTCGAGTTGCTGCAGGCCGGCCATGGCGTCACCATCCTCGACAACCTCTCCAACAGCCGTGCCGATGTGGCCGAGCGCATTGCCGGCCTGGGCGGTGCTGCGCCGATCTTCATCGAGGGCGACGTGCGGGACCGCCAGTTGCTGTGCCGGATTTTCCGGGAGCAGACTGTCGATGCCGTGATCCACTTTGCCGGCCTCAAGGCGGTGGGGGAGTCGGTGGCCCAGCCTCTGCGCTATTACGAGTGCAATGTGGGCGGCAGCCTGGTGCTGTTCGAGGCAATGGCCGAAGCCGGGGTCAAGACCCTGGTGTTCAGTTCGTCGGCCACGGTCTATGGCGATCCCCATGCGGTGCCGATCCGCGAGGACTTTCCGTTACGGGCCACCAATCCCTACGGACGCAGCAAGCTCATGCTGGAAGAGGTGCTGGCCGACATGGCGGCCGCCGATTCCCAATGGCGGATTGCCCGGCTTCGTTATTTCAACCCGGTGGGGGCTCACGAGAGCGGCTTGCTTGGCGAGGCGCCCAACGGCATTCCCAACAACCTGATGCCCTATGTGGCCCAGGTTGCTGCCGGCCTGCGTGCCCGCCTGTCTGTCTTCGGCAACGACTATCCCACCCCTGACGGTACCGGGGTGCGGGATTTCATCCATGTGGTGGACCTGGCCCAGGGGCATCTGGCAGCCCTGGCAGCCCTGGCGCGTGGGGAAGGGATGCTGACGGTTAATTTGGGAACAGGGCGTGGTTACAGCGTCCTCGATCTGGTGCGGGCATTCGAAGCGGCCAGCGGGAGGACCATTCCCTTCGATTTCGTCCCACGGCGGCCGGGCGACATTGCCGCCTGTTACGCCGACCCCGCCCTGGCGGCATCCCTCCTTGGCTGGACCGCCCGGCGGGACCTGGCCGCCATGTGCCGCGACACGTGGCGCTGGCAGCAGACTGCGGTGACGTTGGGGTTGGTCTAGGCGGCGTCCTGCAGGGGCGCGACTGCCCCTGTCTCGTTGCTGCCCAGCATGAGGCGCGTGGCGATCTGCTGGCGGGCCTGCTGGGCCAGTTCCTTGCGCCCTCCCGCGGCCTCCACGGTGAGGGGCGGGCATGCCTCCACCCGACCTTCCAGCCAGCCGGCCGCCAGGATGGATTGCAGGCATTGCCACAAACTGGTTTCCCCCACGTAGGCGGCAGCGGTGCTGCGCCGGCCGTTGCGGTCATGGTAGGAGAGGGCCAGGGGAACGATGGGGCGTCCGGCCTCGATGGCCGGTTGCAGCAGGGCGCCGTGGAAGTGCAGCAGGCTGCCGCCGTCGGTGGTGGTGCCTTCCGGGAAGAGGGCCACCATGTGGCCCCGGCCCAGGATGGCGCCGATTTCTTCGTTGATGATCCGGGCGTGGCCGCGGCTGCCGCGGCGCAGGAAAATGGTGTCGGTGCGCGCCGAGAGCCAGCCGATGACGGGCCACTGCCGCACTTCGGCCTTGGAGACGAAGGCGGCCGGCTGGGCGGCGTTGATCAGATAGACGTCCAGCCAGGAGACATGATTGGCCACCAGCAGGCTGCCCGGGGGCAGACCCTGCAGCTGGGCCTGCAGGTGCACGCCGAGGATGTTGAGCAGCTTCTCCGACCAGGCCTGCTTCAGGCGCAGGCGCCGTTCCGTGCCGATCAGGGGATACCACAGGGCCACCACCAGGATGCCGTGCACCAGGTGCAGCATCAGGCGGGACAGACGGAACCAGCGGATGGGGCGGGGCAGGGGATGGGCTTCAGCCCCGCTGCGGAGTGGCGATGTATCCAGTTTCAACGTCCCAGAAAGTGTTTGGCGTAGCGGGCGTCCACCTTGGACATGGGCAGCAGCACCGGCAGGTCGGCGGTGTTGAAATCCGGGTCCCAGGCCGGTTCGCCGCAGATCCAGGCGCCGGCTCGCAGGTAGCCCTTGATCAGGGGCGGGGTCTCGGCCTTCACCTCGTTGCGCAGGGCCTCCAGGGGCAGGGGGCAGCGGGGAAAGACGCGGTACTCCAGGGGGCTCAGGTGGTCCTGCAGCTGATTATACAGAGCCGCCGCGGCGTGGCCGCCGTCGGCCATGCTGATGGAGGCGCAGCCCACCAGATACTCGTGGCCGTTTTCCAGCATGTAGCGGGCCAGGCCGGACCACAGCAGGGTGATGGTGGCGCCGGTGCGGTAATCCGGATGGACGCAGGAGCGGCCCACTTCCACCAGGCGCGGGCGCAGGTGCTGCAGGCGGGTCAGGTCGAATTCGTTTTCGGTGTAGTAGCCGCCGATCTTGCGGGCCTTTTCCGGCGACAGGATGCGGTAGGTGCCGATGATCTCGCCGCTGTCCTCGTTGCGGCAGACCAGGTGGTCGCAATAGGGGTCGTAGATGTCCTGATCCACGCCCGGCACCCGGCTGGGCAGCTTGGCGCCCATCTCCTGGCCGAAGACGCGGTAACGCAGTTTCTGGGCTTCGAGGATTTCCCGTTCGCTCTCGGCCAGGCCGACGGAAAGGTTGCGGGCGTAGATGCGGCGGCTTTGTTCCAGCGACGTCTGTTCGTTCTGCATGGTCTGTCCTCCTTGAGTCATGAGGACAGAATCTAGAGAGCGTCTGTTACGCCGAGGTTGCGCCGTAGTGAAGTTTGGATGAAGCGGGGAGCCGTGCCGGCGTGGTGCCGGCACGGGGTCGGACTCAGTGGCTGACGCGGCTGCTGCCGTTGCCGGAGAGGATGCGCACCCGCTCGCCCGGATGGAATTCCTCGTCGGCTTCCTGGACGATGGCCACCAGATTGCCGTTGTCCAGCTTGACGGTGATTTCGACGCCGTCCTTCTTGCTGATCTTCTCTTCCAGGGCGCTGCCGGCCATGCCGCCGGCGACGGCGCCGAGGATGGCGCCGACGGTGCTGCCGCGGCCGCTACCCACGTTGCTGCCGGCCATGCCGCCGATGGCGGCACCGGCGACGGTGCCCACCGGGGTGTTGCCGCCTTCGATGGTGACCTTGCGCACGGATTCGACGACACCTTGGCGCACGGTCATTTCCTGACGGGTGCTGCTGCGGCCGTAGGAGCTGCCGGACTGGCTGTTGGCACAGCCGGCCAGGCTGCCGAGCAGCAGCAGGCCGGCCAGGCCGGCGATGGCGAGGGAGGGGATACGGGTCATGCTTTCTCCTTGCCGGCGGGGCTTACCACAGGCGGCTGCCGAAGGCCTGGTGGTATTGCTCGCCGATTTCTTCACGGGTGAAGGTGTGGTTCTGGGGGCCGGAACGGGCGATCTTGATGGCGCCGACGAGGGCGGCGAGGCGGCCGATCTGGTCCCAGTCCATGCCGTTGGCGATACCGTAGAGCAGACCGGCGCGGTAGGCGTCGCCGCAGCCCGTGGGATCGACCACCTCTTCTGCCTTAACGCAGGGAATATCCAGGCGTTGACCGCCGACGTAGATATGGGAGCCTTCGCCGCCCCGGGTCACCACCAGGGCCTTGACCAGCTTGGCCAGCTCTTCCAGGGACTTGCCGGTGCGGTCGGTGAGCAGCTTGGCCTCGTAGTCGTTGAAGGTGGCGTATTCGGCCTGGGCCAGGAAATCCAGCAGTTCGTGGCCGGAGAACATGGGCATGCCCTGGCCCGGATCGAAGATGAAGGGGATGCCGGCTTCGGCGAACTGCTTGGCGTGGCCGATCATGCCGTCGCGGCCGTCCGGGGCGACGATGCCCAGGCCGATGTCCTTGGCTTCTCCCACGCTGTTGAGGTGGGAGAAGGTCATGGCACCGGGGTGGAAGGCGGTGATCTGGTTGTCGTCCAGGTCGGTGGTGATGAAGGCCTGGGCGGTGTAGCTGTTGGCCACGGGGCGCACGTGCTCCCGGGACAGGCCCAGATCGTCGAGGCGCTTCAGGTAGGGGGCGGCATCTTCGCCGACGGTGGCCATGATGACCGGCTCGCCGCCCAGCAGCTTGAGGCTGTAGGCGATGTTGCCGGCGCAGCCGCCGAATTCGCGGCGCAGTTCGGGCACCAGGAAGGCCACGTTCAGGATATGGATCTGTTCCGGCAGGATGTGGTTCTTGAAGCGGTCCGGAAAGACCATGATGTTGTCGTAGGCGATGGAACCGCAGATGAGTGCGCGCATGGGAATCGTCGGGTAAATGGATTAAGCCCGCGATTATACCCGGGCCGCCGCCCGGCGGCCCGGCCCTAGTCCGGCGCCATGACGATGGCGGTGGCGGCCTGGTAGCGGCGCTCGTGGCTGCGCACGGCCTGGCCGAGGGCGGCGGCGAAGGCGTCGTGGATGTGCTCCCAGTCGTTGCCCACCACGCTCATGCGGGCGTGGTTGCGCAGCACCCGCAGGGTATTGGGTTCGGCCGCCTCCCGGGCGGCGGCGACGAAGGCGGTCGCGTCGCCGGCCGGGGCCAGCAGGCCGTTGCGGCCGGGCACGATCAGTTCCGAGGCCGCCGCGTAGTCGTAGGCCACCACCGGCAGGCCGGAGGCCAGGGCCTCCTGGGTGACGTTGCCGAAGGTCTCGGTGAGGCTGGGGAAGAGGAACAGGTCGCCGGAGGCGTAGTGGCTGGCCAGGTCGCTGCCGCTGCGCATGCCGGCGAAGACGTGCTGGGGATGGCGGGCCTGCAGCCCCGCCCGCACAGGGCCGTCGCCGACGAAGACCAGGCGCGCCTCCGGCTGGCGGGCCTGGATGGCGGCGAAGGCCTCCAGCACCAGATTGAGGTTTTTCTCCGGCGCCATGCGGCCCACGGACAGCACCACCAGGCTGTTGTCGGTGGCGCCCCAGGAGCGGCGCAGTTCGGCGGAGCGGCGCTCCGGGTGGAACAGGGCGGTATCCACGCCCCGGGCCACCACCTGCAGGTTGTCGTAGCCGTTGTCGCCCAGTTCCCGGGCCAGCTGCCCGGTGGGGACGAAGGTGGCGTCGGTTTTGTTGTGGAAGCGGCGCAGGTAGGCGGCGATGGGGCGCTTCAGCCAGCCCATGCCGTAGTGGTGGCTGTAGGCGTGGAAGTTGGTGTGGAAATCGGAAGTGACGGGCAGGCGCAGCTTGCGGGCGGCGGCGATGGCCGAACTGCCCAGGGGGCCTTCGGTCACCACGTGCACCACGTCCGGCCGCTGCAGGGACCACAGGCGGGTGAGGGCGCGCTTGGCGGGCAGGCCCAGCTTGAGGCCGGCATAGCTGGGGATGGGCACACCGGCGGCCAGCACCTCCTCCAGGGCGTGGCCGCTGGCCGGGCGCTCCTGGGCGTGCTGGCGGGGACGCACCAGCTGGATGCGGTGGCCGCGGCGGATCAATCCATCCACCATGCGGCTCAAGGTCATGGCCACGCCATTGACTTCCGGCGGGTAGGTTTCCGTCACCACGGCGATGCGCAGCTGGGGCTGGCTGGGCGCGTAGTCGTGGACGCAGAGCGGGGGCAGGTCGTCTTCGTGCATGGAGCCCATGCTGGCGACCAATGGTGACTTTTGTGTGACCGTTCGATGAAGTTTCGCTGACGTTGCCGGCAGGCGGCCATGCCTAGTCCAGCAGCACGAGGCTCCACACGGCGGCCACGTTGGCCAGGGAAATGAGCACGGCGGCGCTGCCGATGTCCTTGGCCCGCTTGGCGAGGCGGTGGTTTTCCAGGGAGATGCGGTCCACCGTGGCTTCCACCGCCGAGTTGAGCAGTTCTACCACCAGCACCAACAGCACGCTGCCGATCATCAGGGCCTTGCCGATGCCGCTGCCGGGAAGCAGCACCGCCACGGGGATGAGCAGCACGGCCAGCCACACCTCCTGGCGGAAGGCATCCTCATGGCGGTAGGCGGCACGCAGGCCGTCGATGGAGTAGTGCAGGGCGTTCCACAGGCGGGTGAGGCCGGTCTTGCCCTTGAACGGGCTTTCGTTTTGGGAGTCGTGGCTCATGGGGTCGGGGTGCAGGGATGAAAAAAAGCCCTTCCGCCAGGAAGGGCCGAACATTCCGAACGCCACAGAGCCTACCGTGGCCGTGTTACCGGGGGATTACGGGTAGAAGACGTAGAGGCGGTAGCCCGAGGGCACCAGATCCTTGGCCTCGATCCACAGCTTGACGGGGATTTCGCCGTTGGCCTGGAAGCCGGCGGGGGCGGCGGTGCCGGTGAGATAGTCGGCGGGGTGCAGGACGCGGCGGGAAACCACCGCATCCTGGGTGTCGGTGAGGGCCAGTTCCAGGGCCGGCAGGTCCTGCACGTAGGGCGCCCGGTTCTTCAGGGTGGCCATCAGGATGAGCTGGCCCTTGGCGGCGTCGGCCTGCAGGTCGGAGGCTTCGATGCTCACCAGCTCGGCCTTGCGCGGCAGGGGGATGTCCCAGCCGGCGGCGAGCATTAGGGGCTGCAGGGAGGGCAGGGCGATGGCCAGGTCGCTGCGGAAGCGGTGGGCCATCTGGCCGAGGAGGACGGAGAAGAGGATCAGGATGGCCAGCAGGAAAGGCCAGCGGGGCTTGCGCGCCGGTTCGGCCATGAGGGCGCCGCCACCGGCCAGGGGGCGCTCGGCCCACTTGCTGTAGCCGGGAATGGCAGTGGTTTCCCGGGGCAGGATCGGGTCTGCCGGGTCTTGGGCCAGGTCGGCCGGCGCGGCGCTGGCGTCGGCCAGCACCGGCGCGTCGTTCGGCTCCTCGATGGCGGAGGCGTCCAGGATCGGCTCCTGGCGGTCGTCTTCGAGTGTGTCAGGCTGGGAGTCAGGAGTGTCGACGTTCTCCGGCATGGCAGCCTGGAGATCGGCTTCCACTGCGCCTTCTGGCGCAGCGCCCGTTGCAGTTTCAGATGCCGCCTCGCCCGCATCCACCGGGCCGGCCGCCGGCGTGGCCGGGCGCAGGGCGGCGGTTTCCTCGCTGCCTTCGTCCAGCAGGTGCTCCAGAGCGTTGAAAACGTGCTGGCACTGGCCGCAGCGGACCTTGCCGCCCCGGGCCTTGAGCTGTTCCGGCGTGACCCGGAAGGTCGTCTGGCACTCAGGTTGGGGGCAGCGGGTGAGGATCATATGCGGCGGCCTTCCAGGCAGACCCAGCCTTCCCGGCGGTCGGCCACGGCCATGGCGAACCAGGGGCTGTAGATGGCCATCAGTTCCTCTTCCTGTTCCACCAGGATGCCGGACAGGGCCAGCCAGCCGCCGGGGCGGACGTGGGCAGCCAGGGCCGGGGCCAGGGCCTTGAGCGGGTTGGCCAGGATGTTGGCGATGAGGATGTCGAACTGGCCGTCGATGGGCTCGCGGGAATCGGCGAAGTGGGCGCTGACACCGTTACGCTCGGCATTGGCCTTGGCCGCATCCACCGCCTGGGGATCGATGTCCACCCCGGTCACCGGGTTGGCGCCGAGACGGGCGGCGGCGATGGCCAGGATGCCGGAGCCGCAGCCGTAGTCGAGCAGGCTGCAATCGGCGGTGACGTAGCGCTCCAGCCATTCCAGGCAGAGCCGGGTGGTGGGGTGGGAGCCGGTGCCGAAGGCCATGCCCGGGTCCAGGATCAGGTTGATGGCGTCCGGGGCCGGGGTCTCGTGCCAGGAGGGCACGATCCACAGCTTGTCGGAGACGCGGATGGGGTCGAACTGGGACTGGGTCAGCTGCACCCAGTTCTGCTCTTCCACCGTTTCCAGGGTGAAGGGGGGCGTCGGCAGACCCAGCCCGGCGCAGCAGGCGGCAAGCACCGCCCCCGCGTCCGCATCGGCCTCGAACAGGGCGGCGATGCGGGAATGGTCCCAGGCCGCCGCGATGTCCATGCCCGGTTCGCCGAACTGGGGCGTCTCTTCCGGCGTGCCCGCATCCGCATCCTCGATGCCGGCGGAGAGGGCCCCCGCCTCCATCAGGGCGTCGGTGAGGGCCTCGGCGCTGGCAGCGTCGGTGTCGCAGCGGAGCTGGAGCCAGGCCATCGGCGCTTAGCCTTCCACCGACTTCACTTCGTTCTTGGCGGCCAGCTTGTGCTCCAGGTAGTGGATGCTGGTGCCGCCTTCGACGAAGCGGGCGTCCTGCATCAGTTCCTGATGCAGCGGGATGTTGGTCTTGATGCCCTGCACCACGGTCTCGGAAAGGGCGATGCGCATGCGGCGGATGGCCTGTTCCCGGGTGTCGCCGAAGGTGATGATCTTGCCGATCATGGAATCGTAGTGGGGCGGTACCTTGTAGCCGGAGTAGGCATGGGAATCGACGCGCACGCCGGGGCCGCCGGGCGGATGCCACCAGCTGATGGTGCCGGGAGAGGGCACGAAGGTGAAGGGATCTTCGGCGTTCACCCGGCATTCGATGGCGTGGCCGCGGAACTGGATGTCCCGCTGTTTGAAGCGCAGCTTCTCGCCGGCGGCGATGCGGATCTGCTCCTGGACGATGTCGATGCCGGTGATCAGTTCGGTCACCGGATGCTCCACCTGAACCCGGGTGTTCATCTCGATGAAGTAGAACTCGCCGTTCTCGTAGAGGAACTCGAAGGTGCCGGCGCCGCGATAGCCGATGCGGCGGCAGGCTTCGGCGCAGCGTTCGCC
This sequence comes from Azospira sp. MPR-LB4, assembly GCF_058809525.1. Classification (NCBI taxonomy): domain Bacteria; kingdom Pseudomonadati; phylum Pseudomonadota; class Betaproteobacteria; order Rhodocyclales; family Rhodocyclaceae; genus Azospira; species Azospira sp. MPR-LB4. Next base: position 1,884,752 of record NZ_CM179521.1, on the reverse strand, counting down.
GACCCGGGCGATGAGGCGGGCGGGGATGCCGGGAGCCGGCGCTTCCTCGATCACCTTCTGGTGGCGGCGCTGCATGGAGCAGTCCCGCTCGCCCAGGTAGACGGCGTTCTTGAACTCGTCGGCCAGCACCTGGATTTCCACGTGGCGCGGGTTCTCCAGGAACTTCTCCATGTACACCATGGGGTTGCCGAAAGCGGTCTGGGCTTCCTGGCGGGTCATGGCCACGGCGTTGATGAGGGCGGCTTCGGTATGCACCACGCGCATGCCGCGACCGCCGCCGCCGCCGGCAGCCTTGATGATCACCGGGTAGCCGACGGCGCGGCCGATCTTGATGATTTCCTTGGGGTCTTCCGGCAGGGCGCCATCGGAACCGGGCACGCAGGGCACGCCTGCAGCCTTCATGGCGTCCTTGGCGGAAACCTTGTCGCCCATGAGGCGGATGGTCTCGGCCCGGGGGCCGATGAAGACGAAGCCGGAGGATTCGACCCGCTCGGCGAAGTCCGCATTTTCGGAGAGGAAGCCGTAGCCCGGGTGAATGGCCTGGGCGTCGGTGACCTCGGCGGCGGAGATGATGGCCGGGATGTTGAGGTAGCTGAGGGCGGAGGAGGCCGGGCCGATGCAGACGGATTCGTCCGCCAGCTTCACATACTTGGCTTCCCGGTCGGCCTCGGAGTGCACCACCACGGTCTTGATGCCCAGCTCACGGCAGGCCCGCTGGACCCGCAGGGCGATCTCGCCCCGGTTGGCGATGAGGATTTTCTCGAACATGGAGAAAACTCCTTAGCCGATGACGAACAGGGGTTCGCCGAATTCAACCGGTTCGCCGTTGTCCAGCAGGATGGCCTTGATGGTGCCGGAAGCGTCGGCTTCGATCTCGTTGAGCAGCTTCATGGCTTCGATGATGCACAGGGTGTCGCCCTGCTTGACGGTCTGGCCCACCTGGACGAAGGGCTCGGCGCCGGGGGAGGAGGCGCGGTAGAAGGTGCCGACCATGGGCGACTTGACCACGTGGCCTTCCGGCAGGTCGTCGGTGTCGTCCAGGTTCACGCTGCTGGGGGCCGGTGCGGCAGCCGGGGCGGCGGCGGGCACGGCGTAGGTCATGGGCTGGCCCATGGGGGCGGCGACATGCTTGGCAATGCGGACTTTTTCTTCGCCTTCGGTGACCTCCAGCTCGGAGATGCCGGATTCCTGTACCAGGTCGATGAGTTTTTTGAGTTTACGCAGATCCATTGAATTCTCCCTCGAAAATCCGCCCTATTGAGTTGGCGGTGGAAGTAGCTAGATGTGAAAAACCGGAAACCGGGTCTGGCGTGGCAGCTCAGTCGGCGTTGAGTCGGCTCAGCAGGAACTCCAGGGCCAGGGAATATCCCTCGGACCCCAGGCCGCTGATGACCCCGATCGCCAGATCGGAAAAATAGGAGTGGTGCCGGAACGGCTCCCGGGCGAAGACATTGGAGAGATGCACTTCGACGAAGGGAATGCCGACCGCGGCCAGGGCGTCCCGCAGCGCAACGCTGGTATGGGTGTAGGCCGCCGGGTTGATGAGGATGAAGCGTACTCCCTGCTCCCGGGCCGCATGGATGCGTTCGATCAGGGCGCCTTCATGGTTGCTTTGGAAAGCTTCCAGTTCGACGCCGGCAGATTCGGCGCGCACGGCCAGAGCCCGGTTGATGTCGGCCAGGGTGGTGCTCCCGTAAATCTGGGGCTCCCGGGTGCCGAGCAGGTTCAGGTTGGGGCCGTGCAGGACCAGCAGGCGCGGCGGAATGGTTTGTTCTGCCTGGGTCTTGCCCTTGGCGGAAGATGAAGTTTGCTTCTTCATGGCAGCAAGTTTGCCGCAATTCGCGACAGTTTGTCCAGTTTGCCTCTTTCGAAAGTCATAGCAGGGGTTGCAGGATGGCTGCCAGTTCGGCGCCGTTGAGCCCGCCCAGGCGTACGTGGCGTGCCTGGCCCTGGCGGTCCAGCACCAGGGTGAAGGGCAGGCCGCCCCGGCTGTTGCCCAGATTTTTCAGGTTGCCCACGGCTTCCGGGGTGGCGATCAGCAGGGGGTAGGCGGTTGGCTGCTTGGCGGCGAATTCCTGCACGCTGTCGGCAGAATCCAGGGCAATGCCGATAAATTGCACCCCCTTGCTCCCCAGCTCCTGCTGCAGGCGGGAAAACTCGGGCATTTCCTCCCGGCAGGGCGGGCACCAGGTGGCCCAGTAATTGATGACCCGCACCTGCCCGGACCACTGGGCCAGGGCCTGGGGTTTGCCGTCAGCCGTCGGCAGCTGCAGTTGCAGGAGCTGCCGTACGGCCTTCGCCGGCGGTTCGGGGGTAAAGGCCGGGTGCTCGCCCCGGCCGAAATAGAGGCCGGCGGCGAAGGCTGTGGCGGCCAGGCCGATGGCCAGGGCCAGGCGCATTAACAAGGGGCGTGTCGGTTTCATGGATTTGCCGGCAGCAGGGCGCGCACGGCTTCCAGGCGGGCCCGCTCCCGCAGGCGGCCGTCCCGGCTGCGGGAGGCGGTGCGCTCGTCCTGGGGTGGGTAGATCACCAGATTGATGGTGTCCCCTTCCATATCCAGTTGTAGCACCGCATCCACCCGGTCGTGGCGGGGCGTGGTGTGTTCAAAGGGGATTTGCCGGTTGAGGAGGAATATCTCCACCTCCTTGGCGCTGTCCGGGTAGAGCAAAATGTCCACCTCGGCGTAGCGGCCGGCGCTGCCGTCCAGGACGGAACCGGTGAGATAGGGGTGGAATGGCGTCATGATCTCCATCATTTCCGCCGCTTTTCCCCGCAGTTCGTCGATCCGTTCCTTCTGTTCCCGCTCCTGGTAGAGGGCCTGGTAGGCCCGCAGCTCGCTTTCTACCTCGGCATTGGTGGGCAGGGCGTCCGTATCCGGACTGCCCAGCTGCCGGGCTGCCTTGCGCTTGGCCAATGGGTAGTCGGCGATGCCGTCCTCCGCCATGAGGCGGGCGGCGGTGCTGGCGATGAGCTGGCGCAGGTGGGCGTTGCGGGAGGCCTGGGCATCGGCACGGCGAGAGGATGGCTTCATGGCAGACCCCGGCTGTTAGAATCAGGCCTCATTCTAACCGGCGGAATATTGCATGCATATTCACATTCTCGGCATCTGCGGCACCTTCATGGGCGGTATCGCCCTGCTGGCCCGGGCTGCCGGCCATCGCGTCACCGGCTGCGATGCCAATGTCTATCCGCCCATGAGTACCCAGCTGGAGGCTCAGGGCATCGAACTGACCGAGGGCTACGATGCTGGCCAGATCGCCGTCGATCCCGACATTTTTGTCGTCGGTAACGCCATTTCCCGTGGCAATCCGCTGCTCGAGGCCATTCTCGACCAGGGACTGCCCTATGTGTCCGGCCCCCAGTGGCTGGCCGAGCATGTGTTGCAAGGCAAGTGGGTCCTGGGCGTGGCCGGCACCCACGGCAAGACCACCACCAGTTCCATGCTGGCCTGGATTCTCGAGTGCGCCGGCCTCAACCCGGGCTTTCTCATCGGCGGCGTGCCCCAGAATTTCGGCCTGTCGGCCCGCCTCACCGACCTGCCTTTCTTCGTCATCGAGGCGGATGAATACGACACGGCCTTCTGCGACAAGCGCTCCAAGTTCATCCACTACCGGCCGCGGACGGCCGTGCTGAACAACCTTGAGTTCGATCATGCCGACATTTTTGCCGATCTTGCGGCGATCGAGATACAATTTCACCATTTGGTGCGCACCATGCCCCGTTCCGGCCTGGTGGTGGCCAATGCCCGGGAGGAAAGCTTGCAGCGGGTGCTGGCCCGGGGCTGTTGGTCTGGGGTGGAGTGGTTCGGCGGCGACAGCTGGTCCGCCATCGGCGACGACGGTGACGGTTCCCTGGTCCTGCTGCAGGATGGCCGGGAAGTGGCCCGCACCACCTGGGGCCTGACCGGCGAGCATAACCGGCAGAACGCCGTGGCCGCCATCCTGGCTGCCCGTCACGTGGGGGTGCGGCCCGAGGACGGCCTGCAGGCCCTGTCCACCTTCCAGAATGTGAAGCGGCGCATGGAAGTGCGGGGCAAGGTGCGCGACATCACGGTGCTGGACGACTTCGCCCACCATCCGACCGCCATCGCTACCACCGTGGCCGGCCTGCGGCACAAGCTGGGCAAAGGCTCCGGCCGCATCCTGGCGGTGCTGGAGCCCCGCTCCAACACCATGAAATTGGGCGTGATGAAGGACCGGCTGGCCGGCAGCCTGGTGGATGCGGATCTGGTCTTCTGCTATTCCCGGGATCTGGGCTGGGATGCGGCTGCCGCCCTGGCATCCCTGGGCGAGCGGGCCGTGGTGCTGGACGACCTGGACGGGCTGGTGGCCCGCATCGCCGCCGCCGCCAGGCCGGGAGACCAGGTGCTGGTGATGAGCAATGGCGGCTTCGGCGGTATCCACCAGAAGCTGCTGACGGCCCTGGCTGCCTGAGCGTTGCCGTCGCGGCGCCTCGTTGTGCCGCCTATTTCGCTGCCAATAAAAAAGCCCGGGCCAGTCCCGGGTTTTTTTTTATTGGTGCTGTTGCCGAAGTTACTGGGTTTTCTTGCTGCGGCTACCGGCGGTGGGCTTTTTCGGTTTGGCTGCCGTTTTGGCGGCAGCCTTTGCCTTGGGTGGTTCGGCCGGGGCTTCCGGCTGGGCGGCCTGTTGTTGCTGCAGGTGTTCCTGTACCTGGTTCATCATGTTCCAGGGCCACATGGCAGCCTGGGAAAAAGCGCTGGCCGCGGCTTCGGCGGCGGCACCGGCGGCTTCGGCCGTGCCCGAGGTGTCCTGGGCCATTTCCTCCCGCTGCTGGGCGGCCATGGCTCCCATGGTCTTTACGGCGGTGAGGGTGGAGTGCTGCATTTCCATGCCCTGGATGGTCATCTGCAGCATGGACAGGTTCATGCGCAGCCAGCCTTCCACCGCCTTCAGGTCGGTGATCTGCTTTTGCAACTCGTCCGTGTCCAGGGTGGGGGTGACCATGCCGGGGAGGGAGAAGCCCATATTGCCCCACATGTTCTTGACGAAATCCAGGGGATCGTTGCTTCCGTTGTTGAGGCTCATGGTGGGTCTCCTTTGTTGGCGCCGTATCCTGCCATAGTAGCGAATATTTTCTGCGCCGGAATAGCCGGGAGTCCGCCAGAGTGCTAAATTAGCGCCAAAACAACAACGTCATCCCATAACCCTATGCTCAATTTGCTCGTCATCGAAGACCACGCACTCGTCAGGGAGGGTCTGGTTCGCGTACTGCGTCAGCTGGAAGCGGAGGTGACCGTCTTCGAGGCTGGCGATTGCCATTCCGCCCTCGCCGTGCTGGAAAAGGAAGCGGACCTGGATCTGGTGCTGCTGGACATCGCCCTGCCGGGGCTCGATGGCCTGGCCTGCCTGGACCTCTTCCGCAGCCGCTTCCCCGCCGTTCCGGTGGTGGTCGTTTCCGCCTACGACGATGCCCATACGGTGAACCGGGCGCTCAAGCACGGCGCCCTGGGCTTCATTCCCAAGGCCTATTCCACCGAGAAGCTGGTGGCGGCGGTGCGGCAGGTGTTGGGCGGCAGCATCCACAAGCCGGAGCAGACCATGCCGGTGAACCTGGGGGCCGAACTGGCGCCCACGCCGGCGGTGCAGGAAGCGCCCGCTTCCGAATTCGGTCTGACCGAGCGTCAGGCCGAGGTGCTGGGGCTGATGACCAAGGGCAAGTCCAACCGGGACATCGCCAATCTGCTGGGCCTCTCCGAAGGCACGGTGAAAATCCACATCACCGCCATTTTCAAGGCCCTCGGCGTTTCCAGCCGGACCCAGGCCCTGGTGGCCGTCAGCCGCCTGGGCATCAAGGTCTGACCTAGGCGTTTTCCGTCTTTTCCAGTTCGCCGGCCAGGCGCTGCAGCAAGGCACGCAGCTTGGCCGGTCGCGCCGGGTGGGGCAGGCTGAACCAGCCCCCGTCCGCCATGCCCTCCTGTTCTTCCCCGCCGATGATCACGGCCGGGCGCTCCGGCGCCAGGGCCAGCACTTCGCGCAAGGTCGTGCCGTTGCCCGGCGCCAGCCAGAGGAAGGGGCCTTCGCTGCCGGCGGCCATCTCGGCCAGCAGGGCCTGGGCCGCGGCGGCCGATTCCACCCGGCGGCAGCGCAGGCCCCAGTCCCGCAGCCAGGCCTCCAGCTGTTCGGCGCTTTCGGCCATGAAGCCCGGGCCGTAGGCCAGCAGGGCGGCCAGAGGCGGGCGTTGTTCCAGTTCGGCGGCGGGCGTCTCCGCCACGGCCGCGCAGGCTGGCAGCTGGACTGCGAACACCGAGCCCTGGCCCAGGGCGGAGCGCAGATCCAGGGGGGCCTCCATGGCCTTGGCCAGCCGGTCCACGATGGCCAGGCCCAGGCCCAGGCCCTTGCCCTGGCCCCGTTCCGCATTGCCGACCTGGACGAATTCCTCGAACACGGCCCGCTGAAACTCGGGGGCGATGCCGTCGCCGCTGTCCCTCACCTCGACCCGCCAGGCCTGGCCCCGGCGGCGGGCGGCGACCAGAATGCTGCCCCGCTCGGTGTAGCGCAGGGCATTGGTGATGAGGTTGCCCAGCAGCCGTTCCACCAGGGCCGGGTCCGTATGGGCCCAGGCCCGGGTGGGGCGGAAGCGCAGGCGCAGCCCCCGGTTCTCCGCTTCCCGGGCATAGGTCTGCTGCAGCTTGTCGAAGATGGCCTGCAGGGGCGTGGCCAGGGGCTGGGGATTGACCCCGGCCACATCCAGGCGGGAGATATTGAGCAGGGCGTCCAGCAGTTCCGACATGCTGCGGATGGAGGTGCCGATCTGGCCGGCCAGCTTTTCCTGGTCCGGGCCCCGGGCGTGGTTCTTCAGGTCGGAGGCGAACAGGTTGAGGGCGTGCAGGGGTTGCCGCAGGTCGTGGCTGGCGGCAGCCAGGAAGCGGGACTTGGCCAGGCTTGAGCGCTCCGCCTCGGCCCGCTTGCGTTCCAGTTCCTGGGTGGCGTCGGCGATCTTGCCTTCCAGGTTGTCCCGGGCTTCCTGCAGGGCCTGGGCCATGGTGTTGAAGCCTTCCTCCAGGCGCTGCAGGTCGCCGCCGCTGTCGGCGGGCAGCTGCAGGTTGAGCTGGCCGGCGCGGATGCGCTCCACTGCCTTTTCCAGGCGCACGATGGGGCGGCTCACCTGGCGCGTCAGGATCATGGCCAGCAGACTGGTGGCGGCCACGGTCAGCAGCACCAGGGTCAGGGTGAAGGCGATGGTTTCCTGGCGGCGGGTCTCCAGGGACTGGCGGGACATTTCCACCACCACCCAGCCGAGCAGGGGCGGCGGCTCGGGGCGGCCGGCTACCGGGGACTCGGCGAGGAAGGGGTCCTGGATGTCGAAGCGGTGGCGCAGCACCGGCGCGGCGATGCGCAGATGGTCCTCGTCCTCGTGGATGACGTCGCTCTGGGTCGGGCTCGGCAGGGGCGAGAGGGGCGCCGGCAGGGCGCCGCTGGCGGCCAGGGCCTCGCCCTCCTGGTCGTAGACCTCGACGCTGTTCACGTGGGCTTCCTCCAGAGCGGCCAGGGCCACGCTGCCCAGGGTCTGGCGGTCGCCGGAGTAGGTGCTGTACTCGGCGATGGCCGCCAGCTGCCGGGCCAGGCCCAGGCCCCGGTCCCGCAGGTCCCGGTCCAGGTCGGAGAGCAGGGCGAGGACGAAGTAGACGCTGAGGGCGCCGGCCACCGCCACGGCGGGGGCCAGGGCGAGCAGGAGGATGCGGGTCTGGATGCCCCAGTTTTTCAAGATGGCGGCTGCTGTCGGTAGGAAGGTTGATGACGTTAGGCTAGGCCGGATTGTCCCCGGATGCGTCTTCCGCGGCAACTGCGGCGGCCAGCTGGGTGCGCAGACTCTCCGGGGTGTAGCAGTAAAGGCGGGTGCGGCGGCGGTCGCCCACTTCGATGATGCGATCCGCCTCGGCCCAGGGCACGGGGAAGCTGTTGCTCACCAGCAGGCCGTCGGCCGGCAGTTCCGCGGCGGCCTTCTGGCCCAGCCAGTCCATGGGTTCGGGGGAAAGGAAGGTGTACACCAGGTCGTGGCCGGCCAGGTCGGTGCGCCACATGTCGCCGTAGCGCAGGGCGGCGTTTCTCTGGCCGGAGAGGCGCAGGCGGCCTAGCAGCCAGGTGAGGGGGGCGTTCTCCAGGCCATCCACCCGGACTTCGGGCAGGGTCCGGGCCAGGGGCGCCTGCAGGCTGCCAATGCCGGCCCCCAGGTCCAGGATGCGCCGGCTGCCCCGCTCCCGGGCCAGGTCGGCCAGGGCGGCCGCCGTTTCCCGGTTGGAGAGATAGAGCGGCACCTGGCCGGAGACGGCGCCCCGGTACACCAGCAGCATGAGGATGAAGGCCAGCAGGAACCATCCCGGGGCGATGTCGAACTGGGTCACGGCCCAGGCCAGGGGAGCGAAGCAGGCGTGGATCAGGCGCCACCACCAGGCCTGGCGGCTGAGGGTGGCGAAGACCAGGGCGGTGGCGCCGATGGCCAGGGCCACCTGGTCCCAGGGCAGCAGCTCGGCCTTCATGCCGTAATAGGGCCAGGCCAGGGACAGCACCAGGAGAACGGCGGCGAACTGGAGGGCGAGTTGGCGGGAGGAAGCGGGCACGGCGGAGCCTGAAAAAAAAGCGGGTCGGTCATTGTAACCGACCCGCCGTTTCGGCCCGGACGGGCTCGCCGGCCTCGGACCTCGGACCTCAGACCTCGGACCTCAGACCTCAGACCTCAGACCTCAGACCTCAGACCTCAGACCTCAGACCTCAGACCTCAGACCTCAGACCTCAGACCTCAGACCTCAGACCTCAGACCTCAGACCTCAGACCTCAGACCTCAGACCTCAGACCTCAGACCTCAGACCTCAGACCTCAGACCTCAGACCTCAGACCTCAGACCTCAGACCTCAGACCTCAGACCTCAGACCTCAGACCTCAGACCTCAGACCTCAGACCTCAGACCTCAGACCTCAGACCTCAGACCTCAGACCGCCGGGGCCGCTCCGCCCCCTTCCAGTTTCCGCAGCAGCTCCTGGCGCTGCTGTCGGGCTTTCTCGGCGCTGGCGGCCTTGACGTGGCCGTAGCCGCGCACGCTTTCCGGCAGCCGCGCCAGTTCTAGCAGGGCCGGGTGGGCGCTGCCGGCGGCCAGGGCCTCCAGAATGCGCTCCAGGTCTGCCTCGTAGCCGGCCTGCAAGGCCCGTTCCATGCGCCTTTCGGCGGTGTGGCCGAAAACGTCCAGGGCCGTGCCGCGCAGGAACTTGAGGCGGGCCAGCAGCTTCAGGGCGCCGAGCATCCAGGGACCGTACTGCCGCTTGCGGATCTGGCCGCTACGCGGGTCCGGCCTGGCCCACAGGGGCGGGGCTAGGTGCACATGCACCGCGTAGTCCTTGCCCGGTTCGCCGGCGAAGGTTTGGCGCAGACGGGCGAAGAACTCGGGCCGGGTATGCAGGCGCGCCACTTCGTACTCGTCCTTGATGGCCAGAACCTTGAAGTAGTTGCGGGCGGCGGCCAGGGTCACCGGCAGGGCCGGGTCCAGGGGCGCCTCGGCCTGGCGCAGGGCTTCGATGCGCTGGCGGTAGCGGCGGGCCAGGGCGGCGTCCTGGTAGTCCGTCAGTTCCTGTTCCCGCAGGGCCAGCACTTCCTCCAGGGCGGCGTCAGGCCGGGGCGGCGGCGTGTCGGCGGCAGGCGTTGCCAGCTGGCGTACCCGGGCCTCGTCCACGGCGGCGCGGCGGCCCCAGTCGAGGGCCTGGAGATTGGCCGCCACGGCGGTGCCGTTGAGCTCGATGGCCCGGCCCAGGGCCGGCAGGCTTACCGGCACCAGGCCTTTCTGCCAGGCGTAGCCGAGGAGGAACATGTTGGTATACAGGGCGTCGCCCATGAGGGCCGTGGCCAGGGCCTGGGCGTCGAGGAACCAGGCGTGGTCGGCGCCCACGGTGGCGGTCACCGTCTGCTGCATGCGGGCCAGGGGGAACTGCCAGTCCGGGTTGCGGGTGAATTCGGCGGTGGGGGTTTCCGTGCAGTTAACCACGGCCCGGGTGCGCCCTTCCAGCATCTTGGACAGGGCCTCGTTGCCTGCTGTCACCACCACGTCGCCGCCCAGGATGGCGTCCGCCTCGCCGGTGGCGATGCGGGCGGCGTGGATGTCCTCCGGCCGGTCGGCGAAGCGCAGGTGGGTGAACACGGCGCCGTACTTCTGGGCCAGGCCGGTCATGTCCAGCACCGAGACGCCCTTGCCGTCCAGGTGGGCGGCCATGCCGATGAGGGCGCCCAGGGTCACCACGCCGGTGCCGCCGACCCCCGTCACCAGCAGGTTGTAGGGCCGCGCGGTGGGCGGCAGCACGGGCTCGGGCAGGGGCGGCCAGTCCTGTGCGTCCATGGCCAGGGCCTGGCCCTTCTTCAGCTTCGCCCCTTCCAGGGTGACGAAGGAGGGGCAGAAGCCCTTGAGGCAGGAGAAATCCTTGTTGCAGTTGGACTGGTCGATGGCCCGCTTGCGCCCGAAATCGGTTTCCACCGGGATGACCGAGAGGCAGTTGGACTGCACCGAGCAGTCGCCGCAGCCCTCGCACACCGCCTCGTTGATGAAGACCCGGCGGTCCACGTCGGCCAGCTTGCCCCGCTTGCGGCGCCGCCGCTTTTCCGTGGCGCAGGTCTGGTCGTAGATGAGAATGGTGGTGCCGGGAATTTCCCGCAGTTCCCGCTGCACCGCGTCCAGCTCGTCCCGGTGGCGCACCGGCACGTTGGGCGCCAGGTCCGTCACCTCGGCGTATTTCTCCGGCTCGTCGGTGACGATCACCATCCGGCCCACCCCTTCGGCCTCCAGCTGGCGGGTGATGCGGGGCACGGAGAGGATGCCGTCCACCGGCTGGCCGCCGGTCATGGCCACGGCGTCGTTGTAGAGGATCTTGTAGGTGATGTTGGTTTTGGCCGCCACCGACTGGCGGATGGCCAGCAGGCCGGAGTGGAAGTAGGTGCCGTCCCCCAGGTTGGCGAAGATGTGTTTTTCTTCGGTGAAGGGCGCCTGTCCGACCCAGGTGACGCCCTCGCCGCCCATGTGGGTGAAGGTGGAGGTGCTGCGGTCCATCCAGGTCACCATGTAGTGGCAGCCGATGCCGGCCACGGCCCGGGAGCCTTCCGGTACCCGGGTGGAGGTGTTGTGGGGGCAGCCGGAGCAGAAGTGGGGCGTGCGCTGGGTGAGGATCAGGGGCGTCTGCAGGGCCTTCTGCTTGGCCTCGATGAGGTCCAGGCGGGCCTTGATGGCCGGGCTGGTGAAGTGGCGCTCGATGCGGCTGGCGATGGCCCGGGCGATCTGGGCCACGGACAGTTCGCCGGCTGCCGGCAGCAGCCAGTCGCCGTGGGCCAGGTGGCCCTTGCCGTCGGGCAGCAGGGCCCATTCGCCCTTCTCGTCGAACTTGCCCACCACACGGGGCCGCACGTCCTCGCGCCAGTTGTAGAGCTCTTCCTTCAACTGGTATTCCAGCATCTGGCGCTTCTCTTCCACCACCAGGATTTCGTCCAGCCCCTCGGCGAACTGGCGCACCCCTTCCGATTCCAGGGGCCAGACCATGCCCACCTTGTAGAGGCGGATGCCGATCTGGGCGGCCAGCTGCTGGTCGATGCCCAGTTCGTCCAGGGCCTGCATCACGTCCAGATAGGACTTGCCGGCGGTGATGATGCCCAGGCGCGGTGCCGGGGAGTCGATGACGATGCGGTTGAGCCGGTTGGCCCGGGCGTAGGCGAGGGCGGCGTAGAGCTTGAAGTGGGTGAGGCGGGCCTCCTGCACCAGGGGCGGGTCGGGCCAGCGGATGTTGAGGCCGTCGGCCGGCAGTTCGAAATCATCCGGCAGGCGGATGTCCAGGGCCATGGGGTCCACCCACACCGAGGCCGAGGTTTCCACCGTGTCCGCCAGGGCCTTGAAGGCCACCCAGCAGCCCGAATAGCGGCTCATGGCCCAGCCGTGCAGGCCGTATTCCAGGTACTCCTGGACGTTGGCCGGATACAGCACCGGCATCATCACCGCCTTGAAGACGTGCTCGGTCTGGTGGGGTAGGGTGGAGGACTTGGCGGCGTGGTCGTCGCCGGCCACCACCAGCACGCCGCCGTGCCGGGAGCTGCCGGCGGCGTTGGCGTGGCGGAAGACGTCGCCGCTGCGGTCCACCCCCGGGCCCTTGCCGTACCATAGGGCAAACACCCCGTCGTACTTGGCGCCGGGGAAGAGATTGACCTGCTGGCTGCCCCAGACGGCGGTGGCGGCCAGGTCCTCATTGACCCCGGGCTGGAAGGTGATGTGGTTTTCCGCCAGATACTTCTGGGCTTTCCACAGGCCCTGGTCCAGGCCGCCGAGAGGGCTGCCCCGGTAGCCGGAAATGAAGCCGGCAGTATTGAGCCCCTGGGCCTGGTCCCGCAGCCGCTGCAGCATGGGCAGGCGGATCAGGGCCTGGGTGCCGGTGAGAAAGGCACGGCCGGAAAGGGTGGTGTACTTGTCGTCCAGGCTGGCGGACGCCAGCTCCTTGGGGACGTGCAAAGAGAGATCGCTCATGCGATTTGCTCCTCCATTGGTCGCCGGCGTCTCGCCTTCATCCCGTTTGCGGGCGGGCAGGATCGCGTTGGCAGGTTGGTCTGTCCGGTCGCTGCCTTGTGGGCTGTGCCGGTCTTGTGATGCGTCGCGGGTGGGCGACGCAGGCATTGTATGGGACCGCGGAGGGCGCGTAACGTTGCGTTGCAGCAGGCGCGGCGCGCAACGGCAGATGCAATGAAAAAGGGCGCCGCAGCGCCCTTGGTGGGGGAGGTGGGGCCTCAGGCCTGGGGCGGCAGGATCTTGCCCGGGTTCATCAGGTTGAGGGGGTCCAGGGCAGTCTTCAGGGTGCGCATCAGGGCCACGCCGTCTTCCCCGTGCTCCTGCAGCAGGTAGTGCTGCTTGCCCAGGCCGATGCCGTGTTCGCCGGTGCAGGTGCCTTCCATGGCGATGGCCCGCTCCACCACGCGCTGGCTGATCCACTCGCCTTCGGCCATTTCCTTGGGGTTGTCCGTATCCACCAGCACCACCAGATGGAAGTTACCGTCGCCCACGTGGCCGAAGAGGGCGATGGGCAGGGAAACCTGGGCGATGTCCTCATTGGTGGCGTGGATGCATTCGGCCAGACGGGAGATGGGGACGCAGACGTCGGTGGGGAAGCAGCGGGCGCCGGGCTTGAGCTGCAGGCAGGCGAAATAGGCGTCGTGGCGGGCCTGCCACAGGCGGCTGCGGTCCTCCTGACGGGTGGCCCACTGGAAGTCCTGGCCGCCGTTGCCCTGGGCGATTTCCTGGGTCAGTTCGGCCTGCTCCTGGACGCCGCTGTCGCTGCCGTGGAATTCGAAGAACAGGGTCGGTGCTTCCGGCAGGGTGGTCTTGGAATAGCGGTTGATGGCCTGCAGGGTGAGGGCGTCCAGCAGTTCCACCCGGGCCACCGGCACACCCAGCTGGATGGTCTGGATCACCGTGTCCACCGCGGCATCCACCGAGGGAAAGGCGCAAACGGCGGCGGACATGGCTTCCGGAATGGGGTACAGCTTCACCGTCAGCTCGGTGATGATGCCCAGGGTGCCCTCGGAGCCGACGAAAAGGCGGGTCAGGTCGTAGCCGGCGGAGGACTTGCGGGCCCGGCTGCCGGTGCGGACGATTTTGCCCTCGGGGGTGACCACGGTCAGGCTCAGCACGTTTTCCCGCATGGTGCCGTAGCGCACGGCGTTGGTGCCGGAGGCCCGGGTGGCGGCCATGCCGCCCAGGGTGGCGTCGGCGCCCGGGTCGATGGGGAAGAACAGGCCGGTGCCCTTGAGTTCGTCGTTCAGTTGTTTGCGGGTGACGCCGGCCTGGACGGTGACGTCCAGGTCCTCGGCATGGATGGACAGCACCCGGTTCATGCCGGACAGGTCGATGCTGATGCCGCCGTGCACCGCCAGCACATGGCCTTCGACGGAACTGCCGACCCCGTAGGGAATGACGGGTACGCGATATTCGCGGCAGAGGCGGACGACGGCTGCCACTTCCTCGGTGCTTTCGGCGAACACCACGCCGTCGGGCAGCATGGGCTCGTGCTTGGATTCATCGCGGCCATGCTGCAGGCGCACGGATTCGCCCTGGGAGTAACGGGTGCCGAACTGCTGGCGCAGGGCTTCAACGAGGGCGGCGGGCAGGGGCGCGGAGGCTGTGGTCATAGGTAATGTAGGGGCTTGAGCAAAGGCGGCATTCTAGGCCGAGAGGGGCGGGAAGCGAATTCGTACAAATCGGGCTGGACGTATGGGAATCTTTTGCTATAATGCGCCCTCGCTTCGCGATGCAGGGCTTGACACGGGCAACCGGCATAGCCATAATTCGCGGCTTCGTTTTGGAGGAGTTCCCGAGCGGTCAAAGGGATCAGACTGTAAATCTGACGGCTCTGCCTTCGAAGGTTCGAATCCTTCCTCCTCCACCAAGTTTTTGTTGCGGTTAGCGATGTCCGGTTCTGAGGTTTGGGCGTCGTGGGTGAAAAATCGAACGCGGGTGTAGCTCAATGGTAGAGCTGAAGCCTTCCAAGCTTAAGACGAGGGTTCGATTCCCTTCACCCGCTCCACTCCGCACGGTTGGTTGAAAGCGGATGCCCATGTAGCTCAGTGGCAGAGCACTCCCTTGGTAAGGGAGAGGTCGGCAGTTCAATCCTGCCCATGGGCACCACTGATTGCCCCGAAGTTTTTTTTACATTTTCTAAATTCGAGGTACCGCAATGGCCAAGGAAAAGTTTGAACGTACGAAGCCGCACGTTAATGTGGGCACCATCGGTCACGTTGACCACGGTAAGACCACGCTGACTGCTGCTATCACCACCATTCTGTCCAAGAAGTTCGGTGGCGAAGCCAAGGCTTACGACCAGATCGACGCTGCGCCCGAAGAAAAGGCCCGCGGTATCACCATCAACACCGCCCACGTCGAATACGAAACCGCCACCCGTCACTACGCTCACGTGGATTGCCCGGGTCACGCCGACTACGTGAAGAACATGATTACCGGTGCCGCCCAGATGGACGGCGCTATCCTGGTCTGTTCCGCCGCTGACGGCCCCATGCCCCAGACCCGCGAGCACATCCTGCTGGCCCGTCAGGTGGGTGTGCCCTACATCATCGTGTTCCTGAACAAGTGCGACATGGTGGACGACGCCGAACTGCTGGAACTGGTCGAAATGGAAGTGCGCGAGCTGCTCTCCAAGTACGACTTCCCCGGCGACGACATCCCCATCGTCAAGGGCTCCGCCCTGAAGGCGCTGGAAGGTGACCAGTCCGACATCGGCGAACCCGCCATTCTGGCCCTGGCCGATGCTCTGGACAGCTACATCCCCACCCCCGAGCGGGCTGTGGACAAGCCCTTCCTGCTGCCCATCGAAGACGTGTTCTCCATCTCCGGCCGCGGTACCGTGGTGACCGGTCGTGTCGAGCGCGGCATCGTCAAGGTCGGCGAAGAAATCGAAATCGTGGGTATCAAGCCCACCACCAAGACCACCTGCACCGGCGTGGAAATGTTCCGCAAGCTGCTGGACCAAGGTCAGGCTGGTGACAACGTGGGCGTGCTGCTGCGCGGCACCAAGCGTGAAGAAGTCGAGCGCGGCCAAGTGCTGGCCAAGCCCGGTTCCATCACCCCCCACACCCACTTCACTGGCGAAGTGTATGTTCTGTCCAAGGACGAAGGTGGTCGTCACACCCCGTTCTTCAACAACTACCGTCCCCAGTTCTACTTCCGGACCACTGACGTGACCGGCGCCATCTCCCTGCCCGAAGGCGTGGAAATGGTTATGCCTGGTGACAACATTCAGATGACCGTGAAGCTGATCGCTCCGATCGCCATGGAAGAAGGTCTGCGCTTCGCTATCCGCGAAGGCGGCCGTACCGTCGGCGCCGGTGTGGTTGCCAAGATCATCGAGTAATTTTTACTCGGTTTAAGTAAAAGCGTCCCGACCCTCGGGGCGCTTTTGTAGTCTCTGCTGCAGGGGCGTAGCTCAATTGGCAGAGCGTCGGTCTCCAAAACCGAAGGTTGGGGGTTCGAGACCCTCCGCCCCTGCCATCCAATAAGACGCGAGATACATGGCCGACAAGATCAAGTTTGCGCTGGCGCTTCTGTTGCTTGCCGCTGGCGTGGCCGGCTTTTATGTCCTCTCCGAGCAGGCAATGATCCTGCGCGTTCTGGTGGTTCTGGTTGGTCTGGTCGCGGCTGCCGCCGTGGCCTGGAAAACCGAGCCCGGAATGCGCTTTTTCATTTTCGGCCGGGAGGCTGTTGCCGAATCCAAAAAGGTTGTCTGGCCGAGCCGCAAGGAAACGTTGCAGACGACCGGCGTGGTATTCGTCTTCATGGTCGTCATGGCCATCTTTCTCTGGCTGACGGACAAGAGTCTGGAATGGCTCCTCTATGATGTGGTCCTGGGTTGGAAAAAATCATGAGCAAACGCTGGTATGTAGTTCACGCCTATTCCGGTTTTGAGAAGAGCGTGCAGCGTGCCCTGGTGGATCGCATCCAGCGCGCTGGCATGGAAGACATGTTTGGTCGCATCCTCGTTCCCGTCGAAGAAGTCGTGGAAATGAAGGGCGGCCAAAAGAGCATTTCCGAACGCAAGTTCTTCCCAGGCTACGTGCTGGTGGAAATGGAAATGAACGACGACACCTGGCACCTGGTGAAGAACACTTCCAAGGTCACCGGTTTCGTCGGCGGTACCGCCACCAAGCCCACCCCCATTTCCGAGAAGGAAGTGGACAAGATCATGCAGCAGATGCAGGAAGGGGTGGAAAAGCCCCGTCCCAAGACGCTGTTCGAGATCGGCGAGGTGGTGCGGGTCAAGGAAGGTCCGTTCACCGACTTCCACGGCTCCGTCGAGGACGTCAATTACGAGAAGAGCAAGCTGCGTGTCTCCGTGACCATCTTCGGTCGCGCCACGCCGGTGGAGCTGGAGTTCGGCCAGGTCGAGAAGTCCTGAGTCGTTTCGCTTCGCCAAGAATTCAGCAGGACGGGGGCCGGAGCCCGCCAATTCCGAGCAAGAGGAGCGTCAGTAGGCGGCGTCAGCCGCCCAACCCGCGCTAATACTCATCCAGTTAGGAGCCATCATGGCAAAGAAAATCATCGGCTTTATCAAGCTGCAAGTGCCGGCCGGCAAGGCGAATCCGTCGCCCCCCATCGGCCCCGCCCTGGGCCAACGCGGCCTCAACATCATGGAGTTCTGCAAGGCCTTCAACGCCCAGACCCAAGGTGTGGAACCCGGTCTGCCCATCCCCGTGGTGATCACCGCTTTCGCGGACAAGTCCTTCACCTTCGTGATGAAGACTCCCCCGGCCACCATTCTGATCAAGAAGGCCGCCGGCATTCAAAAGGGCTCCGCTAAGCCCCATACCGACAAGGTTGGCAAGATCACCCGCGCCCAGTGTGAGGACATTGCCAAGGCCAAGTCTCCCGATCTGACCGCTGCCGACCTGGAAGCAGCTGTTCGCACCATCGCCGGCTCCGCCCGGTCCATGGGCATCACGGTGGAGGGTCTGTAACATGGCAAAGCTGACCAAGAAGCAAAAGGCCCTGCAGGGCAAGATCGACCGCAACAAGGCTTATGCCGTTGCCCAAGCCCTGACCCTGGCCAAGGAAACCGCCACCGCCAAGTTCGATGAATCCATCGACGTGGCCGTGAATCTGGGTATCGACGCTCGCAAGTCCGACCAGCTGGTTCGTGGCTCCGTGGTGCTGCCCGCCGGTACCGGCAAGAGCGTTCGCGTCGCCGTGTTCGCCCAGGGCGACAAGGCCGAGGCTGCTAAGGCTGCCGGCGCCGACGTGGTCGGTTTCGACGACCTGGCCGAACAGGTCAAGGGCGGCAACCTGAATTTCGACGTGGTCATCGCCACTCCCGACGCCATGCGTGTCGTCGGCGCCCTGGGCCAGATTCTGGGTCCCCGCGGCCTGATGCCGAACCCCAAGGTCGGCACCGTGACCATGGATGTGGCTACCGCCGTGAAGAACGCCAAGGCCGGTCAGGTTCAGTACCGTACCGACAAGGGCGGCATCATCCACGCCACCATCGGCCGTGCTTCCTTCCCGGTTGAAAAGCTGGAAGAGAACCTGAAGGCCCTGATCGATGCCCTGAACAAGGCCAAGCCCGCTTCCTCCAAGGGCCAGTACCTGCGCAAGGTCGCCGTGTCCAGCACCATGGGCCCCGGCGTGCGCGTGGACCAGGCTACCCTGGTCGCCTAAGGCATTTCGCAGCAAAAAGAACTTTGGGCCGTGGCCTCTCCCTCCGGGGTGGGGCCGCGGATCGTCAAAGACCGCAGGTGCCGCCGGGAAGTTCTCTTTCCGGTAGCTTAAGTTCCGCGAGGGGCCTGCGCAGACGGTGTTCCCGAAACAGGATTTTGGCCGGTTTCCGGCATGATTCCCTGATTCAGGTCGCCGTGGGTGCGGCGGATTCGGCTTCCGAGCCGCCGTGTTTAGACTTGAAAGGAGGAAAGACCTATGGGTCTCAATCTTAATGACAAGAAAGCCGTCGTGGCAGAGGTGTCGGCACAGGTAGCCAACGCCCAGACCATCGTCGTGGCTGAGTACCGCGGTATCGAGGTGGGCGATCTCACCGTGCTGCGGAAAAAGGCCCGCGAATCTGGTGTTTACCTGCGTGTGCTGAAGAACACCCTGGTGCGTCGTGCGGTGGCTGACACCGCCTTCGCCGGCCTGGCTGAGCACATGGTTGGTCCGCTGATTTACAGCGTTTCCGCTGACCCTGTTGCCGCTGCCAAGGTCCTCAACGACTTTGCCAAGACCAACGACAAGCTGGTGCTGAAGGCTGGCTCTTACGCCGGTAAGGTGATGGACAAGGCTGGCGTGCAAGCCCTGGCTTCCATCCCGAGCCGCGACGAGCTGCTGGCCAAGCTGCTGGGCGTGATGAAGGCTCCCGTGTCCGGCTTTGCCGTGGCCATGGGCGCTCTCGCCAAGAAGCGCGAAGCCGAAGGCGCTGCTGCCTGATCGGCCTGTCGAACACTTGCATATCCGATTTGAATTAGGAGTTATCTAAATGGCTATTACCAAAGAAGACATCCTGGAAGCCGTCGGTTCCATGACCGTTATGGACCTGAACGACCTGGTCAAGGCTTTCGAAGAGAAGTTTGGCGTTTCCGCTGCCGCTATGGCCGTGGCCGCTCCCGGCGCTGCCGCCGGTGGCGCTGCTGCTGAAGAGCAGACCGAGTTCACCGTGGTCCTGGCTGCTGCCGGCGACAAGAAGGTTGAAGTCATCAAGGTCGTCCGCGCTGCTACCGGCCTGGGCCTGAAGGAAGCCAAGGACGTCGTCGACGGCGCTCCCAAGGCTGTGAAGGAAGGCATCTCCAAGGCTGACGCTGAAGCCCTGAAGAAGCAGCTGGAAGAAGCTGGCGCCAAGGTCGAAGTCAAGTAAATTCGACTCGCTTGCCATGGGCTGGCGGCATTTTTGCCGCCAGCCCATTTGTGCTTTTCTGAAACGCCCAGGCGTTTCAACGGTTCCAACAGCATCACCCAGTACTGCGCAACGTATAAACGCAAGCATCATCTCCCGGCGCCGGCGCCGGACAGGCAGAAAAGATGAAGCTTGCGTTTATCCGTTGCAGCCGCCGGGAACATCGGCGGATCCAACCTCTTTTGAGGAATTTTGCTTTCTGAGCTCGGAGCGACCATGACCTACTCCTACACCGAGAAAAAACGCATCCGCAAGAGTTTTGCCAAGCGTGCAAGCGTGCTCGACGTGCCGTTCTTGCTGGCCACCCAGCTGGAATCCTATACGGCCTTCCTGCAGGCGGAACTGCCCACCGCCAAGCGTCGCAATCAAGGGCTTCAGGCCGCTTTCGGCTCCATCTTCCCCATCGTTTCCCATTCCGGCAATGCCCGGCTGGAGTTCGTCAGCTACCAGCTGGCCGAGCCCGCCTTCGACGTCAAGGAATGTCAGCAACGGGGCCTGACCTTCGCCTCCGCCCTGCGCGCCAAGGTGCGCTTGGTGATCATGGACCGGGAAGCTCCGGATACCGTGAAGGAAGTGAAGGAGCAGGAAGTGTACATGGGCGAGATTCCGCTCATGACCACCACCGGTTCTTTCGTCATCAACGGTACCGAGCGGGTCATCGTCTCCCAGCTGCACCGTTCCCCCGGCGTGTTCTTCGAGCACGACCGCGGCAAGACCCATTCTTCCGGCAAGCTGCTGTTCTCCGCCCGCGTGATTCCCTACCGCGGTTCCTGGCTGGACTTCGAATTCGATCCGAAGGACATCCTCTTCTTCCGCGTTGACCGTCGCCGCAAGATGCCCGTCACTACCCTGCTCAAGGCCATCGGCCTGACCAATGAGCAGATCCTGGCCGGCTTCTTCGAATTCGACGACTTCAAGCTGCTGAAGAACGGCGCCGACTTCACCCTGGTGCCCGAGCGTCTGCGCGGCGAAACCGCCCGCTTCGATTTCTGCGACAAGGCCGGCAAGGTCATCGTGCCGAAGGACAAGCGCATCACCGCCAAGCACATCCGCGATCTGGACGCTGCCGGCATCAAGCACATCGCCGTGCCCGACGACTTCCTGGTCGGCCGCGTCATCGGTCACAACATCATCGACAAGGACAGCGGCGAAGTCATCGCCAATGCCAACGATGAAATCACCGAGTCCCTGCTGGCCAAGCTGCGGGAAGCCGGCGTGGCCGAATTCCAGACCCTGTACACCAACGATCTGGACCGTGGCGCCTTCATCTCCAACACCCTGCGTGCTGACGATACCGCCACCAAGCAGGCCGCCCGCGTCGCCATCTACCGCATGATGCGTCCCGGTGAACCGCCCACCGAAGAAGCCGTGGAGATCCTCTTCAACGGTCTCTTCTACTCCGACGATCGCTACGATCTGTCCGGTGTGGGCCGCATGAAGTTCAACCGTCGCATCGGCCGTCCCGATGTGGTCGAGTACAAGGTCACCATCAAGAACGCTCCGCACAAGACCGAAGCGCTGGCCAAGGCCATCGCCGAGTTCACCGGCGCCAATCAGGGCACCGTCCAGGAAATCCTGAACGAGCTGCAGTATGGTTCCCGTGCCGCTGCCGAAAACCTGACCGAAGAAGCCGCCCACACCCTGGCCGCCCAACTGAAGGCCCTGGGCGCCAACGTTGAAGTGCGCGAGCAGCTGACCCTGTCGCCCCGCGACATCGTCGAATCCATCAAGCTGCTGGTGGAACTGCGCAACGGTCGCGGCGAAATCGACGACATCGATCACCTGGGCAACCGCCGCGTACGTTCCGTCGGCGAACTTGCTGAGAACCAGTTCCGCGCCGGTCTGGTGCGCGTCGAGCGCGCCGTCAAGGAGCGCCTGTCCCAGGCCGAGTCCGACAACCTGATGCCCCACGACCTGATCAACGCCAAGCCGATCAGCGCCGCCATCAAGGAATTCTTCGGCTCCAGCCAGCTGTCCCAGTTCATGGACCAGACCAACCCCCTGTCCGAGATCACCCACAAGCGGCGCGTTTCCGCTCTGGGCCCTGGCGGTCTGACCCGCGAACGCGCCGGCTTCGAAGTGCGCGACGTGCATCCGACCCACTACGGCCGCGTCTGCCCGATCGAAACCCCGGAAGGTCCGAACATCGGCCTGATCAACTCCCTGGCCCTGTTCGCCCGCACCAACTCCTACGGTTTCCTGGAAACCCCCTACCGCAAGGTGGTGGACGGCAAGGTGACCGACCAGATCGAATACCTCTCCGCCATTGAAGAAGGCGCTTACGTGGTGGCCCAGGCCAACGCCGCCCTGGGTGCCGACGGCACCCTGGTGGACGAGCTGGTGACCTGCCGCGAAAAGGGTGAAACCATCCTGGCCGAACCGTCCCGCGTCCAGTACATGGACGTGGCCCCGGGCCAGATCGTTTCCGTCGCTGCCTCCCTGATCCCCTTCCTCGAGCACGACGATGCGAACCGGGCCCTGATGGGCGCCAACATGCAGCGTCAGGCCGTGCCCTGCCTGCGTCCGGAGAAGCCCCTGGTCGGTACCGGCATCGAACGCACCGTGGCCGTGGACTCCGGCACTGCCGTGCAGGCCCTGCGTGGCGGCGTGGTGGATTACGTGGATGCTTCCCGCGTCGTGGTCCGTGTGCATGACGATGAAACCGTGCCGGGCGAAGTCGGCGTGGACATCTACAACCTGACCAAGTACACCCGTTCCAACCAGAACACCAACATCAACCAGCGTCCGCTGGTGAAGATGGGCGACATCATCGCCAAGGGTGACGTGGTGGCCGACGGCGCTTCTACCGACAAGGGCGAACTGGCCCTCGGTCAGAACATGCTGATCGCCTTCATGCCCTGGAACGGCTACAACTTCGAAGACTCGATCCTGATCTCCGAGCGCGTGGTGGCGGAAGACCGCTACACCTCCATCCACATCGAAGAACTGACCGTGGTGGCCCGCGACACCAAGCTCGGACCTGAGGAAATCACCCGCGACATCGCCTCCCTGGGCGAGGTACAGCTGTCCCGTCTGGACGAATCCGGCGTGGTGTACATCGGCGCCGAAGTGGAAGCCGGCGACGTGCTGGTGGGTAAGGTCACCCCCAAGGGAGAGACCCAGCTGACGCCGGAAGAAAAGCTGCTGCGCGCCATCTTCGGCGAGAAGGCCTCCGACGTTAAGGACACCT
Source organism: Azospira sp. MPR-LB4 (assembly GCF_058809525.1). Classification (NCBI taxonomy): domain Bacteria; kingdom Pseudomonadati; phylum Pseudomonadota; class Betaproteobacteria; order Rhodocyclales; family Rhodocyclaceae; genus Azospira; species Azospira sp. MPR-LB4. The sequence continues at coordinate 1,862,154 of NZ_CM179521.1, read as the reverse complement.
CCCTGCGCGTGCCGTCCGGTATCGCCGGCACCGTCATCGACGTGCAGGTGTTCACCCGCGAAGGCATCGAGCGCGACAAGCGCGCCCAGTCCATCATCGACGACCATCTGCGTGGCTACAAGCAGGATCTGGCCGATCAGATGCGTATCGTGGAACGGGACACCTTCGCCCGTGTCGGCCGCCTGATCACCGGCAAGCCTGCCAACGGCGGTCCGAAGAAGCTGGCCAAGGGCACTGTCGTGACCCAGGAATACCTGGACGGCATCGATCCCCACAACTGGTTCGACGTGCGCATGGCCGACGAGGAAGTCGCCCAGCAACTGGAACAGCTGAAGGAATCCCTGGAGCAGACCCGCAAGGACTTCGACATTGCCTTCGAAGAGAAGCGCAAGAAGCTGACCCAGGGCGACGAACTGCCCCCGGGCGTGCAGAAGATGGTCAAGGTCTACGTGGCCGTGAAGCGCCGCCTGCAGCCCGGCGACAAGATGGCCGGCCGCCACGGTAACAAGGGTGTGGTTTCCCGCATCGTGCCCGTGGAAGACATGCCCTACATGGCCGACGGCCGTCCCGTGGATATCGTGCTGAACCCCCTGGGTGTGCCGTCCCGGATGAACGTGGGCCAGATTCTGGAAGTGCACCTGGGCTGGGCCGCCAAGGGCCTGGGCTACAAGATCGGCGACATGCTGCAGGCCGGCGCCAAGGCTGCCGAAGTGCGCAAGTTCCTGGAAGAGATCTACAACTCCGAAGGCAAGAAGGAAAACCTGAACGAGCTGAACGACCAGGAAATCATGGAACTGGCCGGCAACCTGACCACCGGCGTGCCTTTCGCCACCCCGGTCTTCGACGGTGCCGACGAAGCCGAAATCAAGGCCATGCTGCGTCTCGCCGGCATGCCCGAATCCGGCCAGATCACCCTGCACGACGGCCGTACCGGCGACGCCTTCGAGCGTCAGGTGACGGTGGGCTACATGCATTACCTGAAGCTGCACCACCTGGTGGACGACAAGATGCACGCCCGTTCCACCGGCCCGTACAGCCTGGTGACCCAGCAGCCCCTGGGCGGTAAGGCCCAGTTCGGCGGCCAGCGCTTCGGTGAAATGGAAGTGTGGGCCCTGGAAGCCTACGGCGCCTCCTACGTGCTGCAGGAAATGCTGACCGTGAAGTCGGACGATGTGAATGGTCGTACCAAGGTTTACGAAAACATCGTCAAGGGCGAGCACAAGATCGATGCCGGCATGCCGGAATCCTTCAACGTGCTGGTGAAGGAAATCCGCTCCCTGGCGATCGACATCGACCTAGAACGGTACTAAACCGCCCCACGCAGCAAATTGGCCCGATACACGGAATTTTTGGATTCACACCCCGGTTGGAGTGAACAATGAAAGCACTGCTCGATCTGTTTAAGCAGGTAACCCAGGAAGAAGAATTCGACGCGATCACCATCAGTCTCGCGTCGCCGGACAAGATCCGGTCCTGGTCCTACGGCGAAGTTAAAAAGCCGGAAACCATCAACTACCGCACCTTCAAGCCGGAGCGTGACGGCCTGTTCTGCGCCAAGATCTTTGGCCCGATCAAGGACTACGAGTGCCTGTGCGGCAAGTACAAGCGCCTCAAGCATCGTGGCGTCATCTGCGAGAAGTGCGGCGTCGAAGTAACCCTGGCCAAGGTGCGCCGCGAGCGTATGGGCCACATCGAGCTGGCCAGCCCGACCGCCCACATCTGGTTCCTCAAGTCCCTGCCCAGCCGTCTCGGCATGGTGCTGGACATGACCCTGCGCGACATCGAGCGGGTCCTCTACTTCGAAGCCTACGTGGTGATCGAGCCCGGCATGACCTCCCTCAACCGGGGCCAGCTGCTGACCGAAGACGACTACCTGGCCAAGGTGGAAGAGTACGGTGACGACTTCATCGCCCTGATGGGTGCCGAGGCCGTGCGCGAACTGCTGCGTACCCTGGACCTGGATCACGAAGTCGAGCGTCTGCGCAGCGAACTGGAAACCACCGGTTCCGAAGCCAAGAACAAGAAGATCGCCAAGCGCCTGAAGATCCTCGAAGGCTTCCAGAAGTCCGGCATCAAGCCCGACTGGATGATCCTGGAAGTGTTGCCCGTGCTGCCCCCGGACCTGCGCCCGCTGGTGCCCCTGGACGGCGGCCGTTTCGCCACTTCCGACCTGAACGACCTCTACCGTCGCGTCATTAACCGGAACAACCGTCTGAAGCGCCTGCTGGAGCTGAAGGCACCGGAAATCATCGTGCGCAACGAAAAGCGCATGCTGCAGGAGTCCGTGGACTCCCTGCTGGACAACGGTCGCCGCGGCAAGGCCATGACCGGCGCCAACAAGCGCCCCCTGAAGTCCCTGGCCGACATGATCAAGGGCAAGGGCGGCCGCTTCCGTCAGAACCTGCTGGGCAAGCGGGTGGACTACTCCGGTCGTTCCGTGATCGTGGTGGGTCCCCAGCTCAAGCTGCACCAGTGCGGCCTGCCCAAGCTGATGGCCCTGGAACTGTTCAAGCCCTTCATCTTCCACAAGCTGGAACTGATGGGCCTGGCAACCACCATCAAGCAGGCCAAGAAGATGGTCGAATCCCAGGAGCCCGTGGTGTGGGACATCCTGGAAGACGTCATCCGCGAACATCCGGTCATGCTGAACCGTGCGCCGACCCTGCACCGTCTGGGTATCCAGGCTTTCGAGCCGACCCTGATCGAAGGCAAGGCCATCCAGCTGCATCCCCTGGTGTGTGCCGCCTTCAACGCCGACTTTGACGGCGACCAGATGGCTGTCCACGTGCCCCTGTCCCTGGAAGCCCAGATGGAAGCCCGCACCCTGATGCTGGCCTCCAACAACGTGCTCTCCCCGGCCAACGGCGAACCGATCATCGTGCCGTCCCAGGATATCGTGCTGGGTCTGTACTACGCCACCCGCGACCGCATCAACGCCAAGGGTGAAGGCATGAACTTCGCTGACGTCAGCGAAGTGCTGCGGGCAGTGAATTCCGGCCTGGCCGACCTGCACGCCAAGGTTTCCGTGCGTCTGAAGGAATACGTGCGCGGCGAAAGCGGCGAGTGGGTGGAGAAGATCACCCGCTACAACACCACCTGCGGCCGTGCCATCCTTTCCGAGATCCTGCCCAAGGGCCTGCCTTTCAGCGTCATCGACAAGGCCCTGAAGAAGAAGGAAATCTCCAAGCTGATCAACACCTCCTTCCGCCGTTGCGGCCTGAAGGAAACGGTGGTGTTCGCCGACAAGCTGATGCAGAACGGCTACGCTCTGGCTACCCGTGCCGGCATCTCCTTCTGCTCCGACGACATGCGTGTGCCGACCGAAAAGCACACCATCATCGCCGAGGCCGAGAAGGAAGTTAAGGAAATCGAAACCCAATACACCAACGGTCTGGTGACCTTCGGTGAGCGCTACAACAAGGTCGTGGATATCTGGGGCCGTACCGGCGATCAGGTGGCCAAGGTCATGATGGAGCAGCTGGGTCATGAAGAGGTGGTGGACCGTCACGGCAAGACCGTGAAGCAGGAGTCCTTCAACTCCATCTACATGATGGCCGACTCCGGCGCCCGGGGTTCCGCGGCCCAGATTCGCCAGCTGGCCGGTATGCGGGGCCTGATGGCCAAGCCGGACGGCTCCATTATCGAAACGCCGATTACCACCAACTTCCGTGAAGGCCTGAACGTGCTTCAGTACTTCATCTCCACCCACGGTGCGCGGAAGGGTCTGGCCGATACGGCACTGAAGACCGCCAACTCCGGCTACCTGACTCGCCGTCTGGTGGATGTGACCCAGGATCTGGTGGTGACCGAGGACGATTGCGGCACCCAGAACGGCGTCACCATGAAGGCCCTGATCGAGGGCGGTGAGGTGATCGAGCCGCTGCGCGACCGTATTCTGGGCCGCGTGGTCGTGGCTGACGTGGTGAATCCGGAAAGCGAAGAAACCGTCATCGAAGCCGGTACCCTGGTGGACGAGGATCTGTGCGATCTGATCGACAAGCTGGGCATCGATGAAGTCAAGGTCCGTACCCCCCTGACCTGCGACACCCGTTACGGTCTGTGCGCCAAGTGCTACGGCCGTGATCTGGGCCGCGGCTCCCTGGTCAATGTGGGTGAGGCTGTCGGCGTCATCGCCGCCCAGTCCATCGGCGAACCGGGTACCCAGCTGACCATGCGGACCTTCCACGTCGGCGGTGCGGCTTCCCGTGCTGCCGTGGCCGACCGGGTCGATACCAAGTCCAACGGTGTGGTGCGCTTCACTGCCACCATGCGCTATGTGACCAACGTCAAGGGTGAGAAGATCGTCTTCACCCGTTCCGGCGAAGTGCTGGTGACCGACGACAATGGCCGCGAGCGCGAACGTCACAAGGTGCCCTACGGCGCCATCCTGACCGCCGATGACGGTCAGGTGGTGAAGGCCGGTGCCGTGCTGGCGACCTGGGATCCCCATACCCGTCCGATGATTACCGAGTACGCCGGTACCATCAAGTTCGAGAACGTGGAAGAAGGTTCCACCGTCGCCAAGCAGATCGACGATGTGACCGGCCTGTCCACCCTGGTGGTGATCGATCCCAAGCGCGGCGGCAAGGCCCAGGCCAAGGGCCTGCGTCCCCAGGTCAAGCTGCTGGACGAGAACGGCCAGGAAGTGAAGATGCATGGCACCGAGCACGCCGTGACCATCACCTTCCAGGTGGGCTCCATCATCACCGTGGCCGACGGCCAGCAGGTGGGTGTCGGCGACGTGCTGGCGAAGATTCCGCAAGAATCCGCCAAGACCCGCGACATTACCGGCGGTCTGCCCCGTGTGGCAGAGCTGTTCGAAGCCCGTACGCCCAAGGATGTGGGCATGCTGGCCGAGTACACCGGTACCGTTTCCTTCGGCAAGGACACCAAGGGCAAGCAGCGTCTGGTCATCACCGATCTGGACGGTGTCGCCCACGAGTATCTGATCCTCAAGGACAAGCACGTCATGGTGCACGACGGTCAGGTGGTGAACAAGGGCGAAGTCATTGTGGACGGCGAGCCCGATCCCCATGAAATCCTCAAGCTCAAGGGTGTCGAAGCCCTGGCCCGCTACATCACCGATGAAGTGCAGGATGTGTACCGTCTGCAGGGCGTGAAGATCAACGACAAGCACATTGAAGTTATCGTGCGCCAGATGCTGCGTCGGGTCACCATCACCGAGCCGGGCGATACCCGCTTCATCAAGAGCGAACAGGTCGAACGCGCCGATGTGCTGGACGAGAACGATCGCGTCGTTGCCGAAGGCAAGCTGCCCGCCAGCTACGATTACATGCTGCTCGGTATCACCAAGGCCTCCTTGTCCACCGACTCCTTCATCTCCGCGGCTTCCTTCCAGGAAACCACCCGCGTGCTGACGGAAGCGGCCATCATGGGCAAGCGCGACGAACTGCGCGGCCTGAAGGAAAACGTCATCGTCGGCCGCCTGATTCCTGCCGGTACCGGTCTTGCCTACCACAATTCCCGTCGTCAGCAGGCTGCTGGCAACGACCAGGGCCTCGACCGGGTCCTGGGCGGGGAGGATGTGGCTGTCGAGGAAGTGCCTGCCGGCAACGACGCCGTCTGATCTTTGGGAAGCAACCGTTGACTCGAGGGTTGCTTCCCAATAAAATCTCGGGTCTTTTCGCGGCAAAGGCTAATCATTGCCTTTGTTTGGATAAAAAAATCGCTGAGGCGAGGCGGGCAGTCAGCCCGCTGTTTCAGTGTTTTGGCGGCAAAGCCGCCTAAATGAGGATTTGTTATGCCGACCATCAACCAACTCGTGCGCAAGCCCCGGGTGGCCGAAATTACCAAGAGCAAGGTTCCTGCTCTGGAAAAGTGCCCCCAGAAGCGTGGCGTGTGCACCCGTGTTTACACCACCACTCCGAAGAAGCCGAACTCCGCACTGCGTAAGGTGTGCAAGGTTCGTCTGACCAATGGCTTCGAAGTCATTTCCTACATCGGTGGTGAAGGCCACAACCTGCAGGAGCACTCCGTGGTCCTGATTCGCGGTGGTCGTGTGAAGGATTTGCCTGGTGTGCGTTACCACACCGTGCGCGGCTCCCTGGATACCCAGGGCGTCAAGGATCGTAAGCAGTCCCGTTCCAAGTACGGGGCCAAGCGTCCGAAGGCGGCCTAATCAGGTCGTTTTAGTAAGTGGCCGCCCCCACATGGGCGGCCATGTGTCATTTCTATTCCGGAAATGTCGCAACTGAATTGTGAACTAGTGAGGTTGTTATGCCCCGTCGTCGTGAAGTACCGAAACGCGACATCCTGCCCGATCCCAAGTTCGGCAGCGTGGATGTCTCCAAGTTTGTGAATGCCGTGATGCAAAGCGGCAAGAAGTCCGTGGCCGAGCGCATCGTCTACGGTGCCTTCGACCAGATTTCTTCCAAGTCCGGCAAGGATCCTCTGGAAGTGTTTGCCTCCGCTATCGCCAACGTGCGTCCCATGGTGGAAGTGAAGTCCCGTCGCGTCGGTGGTGCCAACTACCAGGTGCCCGTGGAAGTTCGTCCTGCCCGTCGTATGGCTCTGGCCATGCGTTGGCTGCGCGAGGCTGCCCGCAAGCGTTCCGAAAAGACCATGGGCCTGCGTCTGGCTGCCGAAATGCTGGAAGCGGCCGAAAACCGCGGCGGCGCCGTGAAGAAGCGTGACGAAGTGCATCGTATGGCCGAAGCCAACAAGGCCTTCGCCCACTACCGTTTCTAACCGTCTCCTGACAAACGTTTACAGCGAAGGTTACTAACGTGGCTCGCAAAACTCCCATCGAGCGCTACCGCAATATCGGTATTAGCGCTCACATTGACGCCGGTAAGACGACTACCACCGAGCGCATCCTGTACTACACCGGTGTGAACCACAAAATCGGTGAAGTGCACGACGGTGCTGCCACCATGGACTGGATGGAGCAGGAGCAGGAGCGTGGTATTACCATTACCTCCGCTGCTACTACTTGCTTCTGGAAGGGGATGGACAACTCCTTCCCCGAGCACCGCTTCAACATCATCGACACCCCGGGGCACGTGGACTTCACCATCGAGGTGGAGCGTTCCATGCGTGTGCTGGATGGTGCCTGCATGGTTTACTGTGCTGTGGGTGGCGTTCAGCCCCAGTCCGAGACCGTGTGGCGTCAGGCCAACAAGTACAAGGTGCCCCGTCTGGCTTTCGTGAACAAGATGGACCGCTCCGGCGCCAACTTCTTCAAGGTTGTCGAGCAGATGAAGGTCCGTCTGAAGGGCAATCCCGTGCCGATCGTGATTCCGATCGGTGCCGAAGATACCTTCACCGGCGTGGTCGATCTGATCAAGATGAAGGCCATCATCTGGGACGAAGCCTCCCAGGGTATGAAGTTCGAGTACAAGGACATTCCCGCTGATCTGGTCGAGACCGCCCAGACCTGGCGCGAACAGATGGTCGAGGCTGCTGCCGAGGCGTCTGAAGAGCTGATGAACAAGTACCTGGAAGAGGGTGATCTGCCTGAGGCCGACATCCTGCTGGGCCTGCGTACTCGCACCATCAACTGCGAAATCCAGCCCATGCTGTGCGGTACCGCCTTCAAGAACAAGGGTGTGCAGCGCATGCTGGATGCTGTTATTCAGCTGCTGCCCTCCCCGGTGGATATTCCCCCTGTTGAAGGCGAAAAGGAAAACGGCGAGAAGGATTGCCGCGTTGCTTCCGACGACTCCAAGTTCTCCGCTCTGGCTTTCAAGCTGATGACCGACCCCTACGTCGGCCAGCTGACCTTCGTGCGCGTGTACTCCGGCGTCCTGACCTCCGGCTCCACCATTTACAACCCGATTAAGGGTCGTAAGGAACGCATCGGCCGCATCCTGCAGATGCACGCCAACAACCGCGAGGAAATCAAGGAAGTTCTGGCCGGCGACATCGCCGCCTGCGTGGGCCTGAAGGAAGTGACCACCGGTGAAACCCTGTGCGATCCGGATGCTCCGATCATTCTCGAGCGCATGGAATTCCCGGATCCCGTGATTCACGTGGCTGTCGAGCCCAAGACCAAGGCTGACCAGGAGAAGATGGGTATCGCCCTGAATCGTCTGGCCGCCGAAGATCCGTCCTTCCGCGTGCGTACCGACGAAGAATCCGGTCAGACCATCATTTCCGGTATGGGCGAACTGCACCTGGAAATTATCGTCGACCGCATGAAGCGCGAATTCAGCGTCGAAGCCAACGTGGGTGCTCCCCAGGTGGCCTACCGCGAATGCATCAAGAAGGCTGTCGAACAGGAAGGCAAGTTCGTCAAGCAGTCCGGCGGTCGCGGTCAGTACGGTCACGTCTGGCTCAAGATCGAGCCGAACGAAGCCGGCAAGGGCTACGAGTTTGTCGACGCCATCAAGGGCGGCACCGTGCCTCGCGAATTCATTCCCGCGGTGGACAAGGGTCTGCAAGACGCCATCTCCAGCGGTGTGCTGGCCGGCTTCCCGGTGGTCGACATCAAGTTCACCCTGTTCGACGGTTCCTACCACGACGTGGACTCCAACGAAAACGCATTCCGCATGGCTGCCTCCATGGCATTCAAGGAAGGTATGCGCAAGGCCCAGCCCACGCTGCTGGAGCCGATGATGGCCGTTGTCGTTGAAACCCCGGAAGACTACATGGGTAACGTCATGGGCGACCTGTCCGGTCGTCGCGGCATCGTCCAGGGTATGGATGATCTGCCCGGCGGCATCAAGGAAGTGAAGGCTGAAGTGCCCCTGGCCGAGATGTTCGGCTACGCCACCCAGCTGCGCTCCCTGACCCAGGGTCGTGCGACCTACTCCATGGAGTTCAAGCACTACTCCGAGGCGCCGAAGAACGTCGCCGAAGCCGTGATTAACAAGAAGTAATCGAATTTTTGCGAATTGAGGAATTGAAAGATGGCCAAGGAAAAGTTTGAACGTACGAAGCCGCACGTTAATGTGGGCACCATCGGTCACGTTGACCACGGTAAGACCACGCTGACTGCTGCTATCACCACCATTCTGTCCAAGAAGTTCGGTGGCGAAGCCAAGGCTTACGACCAGATCGACGCTGCGCCCGAAGAAAAGGCCCGCGGTATCACCATCAACACCGCCCACGTCGAATACGAAACCGCCACCCGTCACTACGCTCACGTGGATTGCCCGGGTCACGCCGACTACGTGAAGAACATGATTACCGGTGCCGCCCAGATGGACGGCGCTATCCTGGTCTGTTCCGCCGCTGACGGCCCCATGCCCCAGACCCGCGAGCACATCCTGCTGGCCCGTCAGGTGGGTGTGCCCTACATCATCGTGTTCCTGAACAAGTGCGACATGGTGGACGACGCCGAACTGCTGGAACTGGTCGAAATGGAAGTGCGCGAGCTGCTCTCCAAGTACGACTTCCCCGGCGACGACATCCCCATCGTCAAGGGCTCCGCCCTGAAGGCGCTGGAAGGTGACCAGTCCGACATCGGCGAACCCGCCATTCTGGCCCTGGCCGATGCTCTGGACAGCTACATCCCCACCCCCGAGCGGGCTGTGGACAAGCCCTTCCTGCTGCCCATCGAAGACGTGTTCTCCATCTCCGGCCGCGGTACCGTGGTGACCGGTCGTGTCGAGCGCGGCATCGTCAAGGTCGGCGAAGAAATCGAAATCGTGGGTATCAAGCCCACCACCAAGACCACCTGCACCGGCGTGGAAATGTTCCGCAAGCTGCTGGACCAAGGTCAGGCTGGTGACAACGTGGGCGTGCTGCTGCGCGGCACCAAGCGTGAAGAAGTCGAGCGCGGCCAAGTGCTGGCCAAGCCCGGTTCCATCACCCCCCACACCCACTTCACTGGCGAAGTGTATGTTCTGTCCAAGGACGAAGGTGGTCGTCACACCCCGTTCTTCAACAACTACCGTCCCCAGTTCTACTTCCGGACCACTGACGTGACCGGCGCCATCTCCCTGCCCGAAGGCGTGGAAATGGTTATGCCTGGTGACAACATTCAGATGACCGTGAAGCTGATCGCTCCGATCGCCATGGAAGAAGGTCTGCGCTTCGCTATCCGCGAAGGCGGCCGTACCGTCGGCGCCGGTGTGGTTGCCAAGATCATCGAGTAATTTTTACATTCGGGGCGGGCTTTCACCCGCCCCATCGCTCTTTGGGAAATATCATGCAAAACCAGAAAATCCGTATCCGTCTGAAGGCCTTCGACTACCGCCTGATCGACCAATCCGCTCAGGAAATCGTTGAAACCGCCAAGCGTACCGGTGCTGTGGTTCGTGGCCCCGTGCCCCTGCCCACCCGCATCCAGCGTTACGACGTGCTGCGTTCCCCGCACGTGAACAAGACTTCCCGCGATCAGTTCGAGATCCGGACCCATCTGCGCCTGATGGACATCATCGATCCGACCGACAAGACTGTTGATGCTCTGATGAAGCTCGACCTGCCGGCTGGTGTTGACGTCGAAATCAAGTTGCAATAAGCGACTGGTTGCGTATATAATCCACCGCTTTTCCGCGGGCGACTCCGTTTGGTGTCGCCCATTTTGACTTACTTGTCGGCCAATCGCAGCCGGCATTTGGAGAATAACCATGAGTCTAGGCCTTGTTGGGCGCAAGGTCGGCATGACGCGCGTGTTCACTGATGACGGTGCTACCGTCCCGGTGACTGTGCTGGACGTGTCGAACAACCGTGTGTCCCAGATCAAAACGCCTGAAACCGACGGCTATGCCGCCGTTCAGGTGACTTTCGGCAAGCGTCGTGCCTCCCGCGTCAACAAGTCTCTGGCTGGTCATCTGGCCAAGGCTGGTGTTGAAGCTGGGCACGTGCTCAAAGAATTCCCCGTGACCGCTGAGCAGCTCGCTGGCCTGAAGGCTGGCGATCAGATCGCTGTCACCATCTTCGCTGTTGGCCAGAAGGTCGATATCACCGGCACCTCCCAGGGTAAGGGTTTTGCCGGCGCTATCAAGCGTCACAACTTCAGCTCCAACCGCGCCAGCCACGGTAACTCCGTGTCTCACAATGCTCCTGGTTCCATCGGTATGGCGCAGGATCCGGGTCGCGTGTTCCCGGGTAAGCGCATGGCCGGTCACCTGGGTGCTGTGAAGAGCACTGTGCAGTGCCTGGAAGTGGTTCGGGTCGACGTCGAGCGCCAGCTGCTGCTGGTGAAAGGCGCTGTTCCCGGCTCCAAGGGCTCCGACGTCATCGTGCGTCCGGCAGTCAAGGCTTAAGGGGGCGTGATGGAACTGAAAGTTATCAACGAAAACGGTCAGGAAGCTGCCAAGCTGCAGGCTTCCGATGCCCTGTTCGGCCGCGAGTACAACGAAGCGCTGGTGCACCAGGTGGTTGTGGCCTATCAGGCCAACGCCCGTAGCGCCAACCGCAAGCAGAAGGATCGCTCCGAAGTTCGGCACACCACCACCAAGCCCTGGCGCCAGAAGGGTACCGGACGCGCACGTTCCGGTAGCAATGGCAGCCCGCTGTGGCGCGGAGGCGGTCGCATTTTCCCGAATTCCCCTGAGGAGAACTTCTCTCAGAAGGTGAACAAGAAAATGTACCGTGCTGGTCTGGCTTCCATCCTTTCCCAGCTGGTCCGTGATGACCGTCTGGCCGTGGTGGAAAACCTCTCTGTCGAGGCTCCCAAGACCAAGCTGTTCGCCCAGAAGATCAAGGGTATGGGCTACGAGTCCGTGCTGGTGATTACCGATTCCCTGGATGAGAACGTCTTCCTGGCTTCCCGCAACCTGCCCAATGTGCTGGTTCTGGATGTTAGCGAAGCCGATCCTGTGTCCCTGGTGCGCTTCCCCAAGGTCCTCGTGACCAAGGGTGCTGTGGCCAAGTTTGAGGAGCTGCTGGGATGAGCCAAGAACGTCTGCTGCAGGTGCTGCTGGCGCCGCAAATCTCCGAAAAGGCGACTTTCATCGCCGATAAGAACGAGCAGGTGGTTTTCAAGGTTGCCTCCGATGCAACCAAGCCGGAAATCAAGGCTGCTGTCGAGCTGCTCTTCAAGGTGCAGGTCGAGTCCGTTCAGGTGGCCAACGTCAAGGGCAAGGAAAAGCGCTTCGGTCGTTTCATCGGCCGCCGCAAGAGCTGGAAGAAGGCTTACGTCAGCCTGAAGCCGGGCCAGGAAATCAATTTCGCGGCCGGGGAGTAAGAACATGGCATTGATCAAAGTTAAACCGACTTCCGCCGGCCGCCGTGCCGTCGTGAAGGTCGTCAACCCCGATCTGTACAAGGGTAAGCCGTTCGCCGGCCTGCTCGAGAAGCAGACCCGCGGTTCCGGTCGTAACAACAACGGTCGCATCACCGTTCGCCACAAGGGCGGCGGTCATAAGCAGCACTACCGTGTTGTCGACTTCAAGCGCAACAAGGACGGCATTCCGGCCAAGGTCGAGCGCCTCGAGTACGATCCCAATCGTTCCGCCAACGTGGCTCTGCTGTGCTACGCCGACGGCGAGCGCCGTTACATCATTGCCCCCAAGGGCATGGTGGTCGGCCAGCAAGTGATCTCCGGCTCCGAAGCTCCGATCAAGTCTGGCAACGCCCTGCCGATTCGCAACATTCCGGTGGGTAGCACTATTCACTGCGTGGAAATGCTGCCCGGCAAGGGTGCTCAGCTGGCTCGCGCCGCTGGTACTTCCGTGCAACTGCTGGCTCGTGAAGGTTCTTACGCTCAGCTGCGTCTGCGCTCCGGTGAAATCCGCCGTGTGCACGTCGAATGCCGGGCCACCATCGGTGAAGTCGGTAACGAAGAGCACTCCCTGCGTTCCATCGGTAAGGCCGGTGCCATGCGCTGGCGCGGTGTTCGTCCGACCGTTCGTGGCGTGGTCATGAACCCGGTCGATCACCCCCACGGTGGTGGTGAAGGCCGTACCGCAGCTGGTATGCATCCGGTTAGTCCTTGGGGTACCAAGACCAAGGGTTATCGTACCCGTCGTAACAAGCGCACGAACTCCATGATCGTGCAGCGTCGTCACAAGCGTTAAGGGGTAGAGATCTATGGGACGTTCTGTAAAAAAGGGCCCGTTCGTCGATGCCCACCTGCTGAAGAAAGTCGACGCCGCTCGTGCTGGCAACGACAAGCGGCCGATCAAGACCTGGTCTCGCCGCTCCACCGTGCTGCCGGATTTCGTCGGTCTGACCATTGCCGTGCATAACGGCAAGCAACATATTCCGGTGTATGTCACCGAAAACATGGTCGGCCACAAGCTCGGCGAATTCTCCCTGACCCGTACTTTCAAGGGTCATACCGCCGGCAAGAAGGCGAAGAAGTAAAGGAGTGCAAATGGAAACTCGTGCTATTTTGCGCGGCGTCCGCCTCTCCGCCCAGAAGGGTCGCCTCGTGGCTGACCTGGTTCGCGGTAAGCCGGTGGGCCAGGCGCTCAACATCCTGGGCTTTGCTCCCCAAAAGGGCGCAAAGATCGTTAAGAAGGTTCTGGAGTCTGCCATCGCCAACGCCGAGCATAATGACGGCGCCGATATCGACGAACTGAAGGTCAAGACCATTCACGTCGAACAGGGTACGTCTCTGAAGCGCTTCACCGCTCGGGCGAAGGGTCGTGGCAATCGCATCATCAAGCAGACCTGCCACATTTTCGTGACCGTCGGGAACTGAGGAAGAGTTATGGGACAGAAGATTAATCCTACCGGGTTCCGCCTCAGCGTGAACCGTAACTGGGCTTCCCGCTGGTACGCGAACAGTCAGAACTTCGCCACCATGCTGAACGAAGACATCCGGGTCCGTGACTACCTCAAGAAGAAGCTGGCACATGCGTCCGTCGGCCGCGTTCTCATCGAGCGCCCCGCCAAGAACGCCCGCGTCACCATCTTCTCCGCCCGTCCGGGCGTGGTTATCGGCAAGAAGGGCGAAGAGATCGACAACCTGCGCGCCGAACTGCAGCGCATCATGGGTGTGCCGGTCCACGTCAGCATCGAAGAAATCCGCAAGCCGGAACTCGATGCCCAGCTGATCGGCGACTCCATCGCCCAGCAGCTGGAAAAGCGGATCATGTTCCGTCGTGCCATGAAGCGTGCCATGCAGAACGCCATGCGTCTGGGTGCCCAGGGCATCAAGATCATGAGCTCCGGCCGTTTGAACGGTGCTGAAATCGCCCGTACCGAATGGTACCGCGAAGGTCGTGTGCCCCTGCACACCCTGCGCGCCGACATCGACTACGCCACCTCCGAAGCCCGCACCACCTACGGCATCATCGGTATCAAGGTCTGGGTGTTCAAGGGTGAAATGTCCGCCAACGGCCAGCCCGCTGTCGTGGCTCCGGAAGCCGGTGCCGACGAGCAGCGCAAGCCCCGTCGCTCCGCCAAGCCTGGCGAAGGTGCCGACAAGCCCAAGACCACTCGTACTGTGAAGGCCAAGGCTGAAGGTGAGGCCAAGGCTGTGGAGGGCGACAAGGCCCCCGCCAAGCGCGTAAGAAAGGCAGGTAACAACGATGCTGCAGCCTAATCGCAGAAAATACCGCAAGGAGCAGAAGGGCCGTAACACCGGTCTGGCTACCCGCGGTGCCAAGGTTAGCTTTGGTGAATTCGGTCTCAAGGCCATCGCCCGCGGGCGTCTGACTTCCCGTCAGATCGAAGCTGCGCGTCGTGCCATGACCCGTCACATCAAGCGGGGCGGCCGTATCTGGATCCGCGTGTTCCCGGACAAGCCCATTTCCAAGAAGCCTGCCGAAGTCCGTATGGGTAACGGTAAGGGTAATCCGGAATACTACGTGGCTGAAATTCAGCCGGGTAAGGTTCTGTACGAGATGGACGGTGTGGATGAGGCTCTGGCTCGCGAGGCGTTCGCCCTTGCTGCTGCCAAGATCCCCTTCGCTGTCACCTTCGTGACCCGTCAGTTGGGGTAATCCATGAAAGCCAATGAGTTGAAAGCGAAGAGCGTCGAAGAGCTGAACACGGAGCTGGTTGAGCTCCTGAAGGCCCAGTTCAGCCTGCGCATGCAGGCTGCGACGCAGCAGCTGGCCAATACCAGCCAGCTGAACAAGGTGCGCAAGGATATTGCGCGTGTTCGTACCTTTATGCGTGAAAAGGCGGTACAGCAATGAGCGAGACCACCAGCATCAAGCGTACCCTGATCGGTCGCGTGGTCAGCGACAAGATGGAAAAGACCGTCACCGTCCTGATCGAACGTCGCGTGAAGCACCCGGTTTACGGCAAGATCGTGACCAAGTCCAAGAAGTATCACGCGCACAACGAAAACAACGAAGCCAAGGCTGGCGACCTGGTGGAGATCGAGGAAACCCGTCCTCTGTCCCGCACCAAGGCCTGGCGCGTTACCAAGCTGCTGGAAAAGGCAACCATCATCTAATGATGGGCAAGCCCGAAAGGGCTTGCGCGTTTTCTCAGGAGCGTGTACTATCCCGCTTCTTCGAGGTGCCCGGTGTCAGCCGGGCTCCTTTGTTTTAGTTCCTCCCCCCTTCGGGGTCCAAGACTGCCTGCGATCCGTTGCGGGAAAAGTTGGAGTTAATAATGATTCAGATGCAGACGATTCTGGACGTCGCCGATAATACCGGTGCGCGTTCGGTGATGTGTATCAAGGTCCTGGGCGGCTCCAAGCGTCGCTATGCGGCCGTTGGTGACATCATCAAGGTGTCTATCAAGGACGCCGCTCCCCGTGGTCGCGTGAAAAAGGGTGACGTGTATAACGCCGTGGTGGTTCGTACCGCCAAGGGTGTGCGTCGTCCCGATGGCTCGCTGATCAAGTTCGACAACAACGCGGCGGTGCTCCTCAATGCCAAGCTGGAGCCCATTGGTACCCGTATCTTCGGGCCGGTTACGCGCGAATTGCGTACCGAGCGCTTCATGAAGATCGTGTCCCTGGCGCCCGAAGTGCTGTAAGGAGCGGTGATGGAAAAGATTCGCAAGGGTGACGAGGTTGTCGTCATCGCCGGCAAAGACAAGGGCAAGCGCGGTACCGTTGCTCGCCGTGTCGATGCCGAGCATGTGGTGGTCGAGGGTGTGAACCGTGCCAAGAAGCACGTCAAGCCCAATCCCATCAAGGGCGTGGTTGGTGGCATCGTCGACAAGGACATGCCCATTCACATCTCTAACGTCGCGCTGTTCAATGCTGCGACCCAGAAGGCTGACCGCGTTGGCTTCAAGATTCTTGAAGACGGCAAGAAAGTGCGCGTGTTCAAGTCCAATGGCGAAACCCTGGACGCTTAAGGAATAGTCATGGCGCGTTTTTTCGACTACTACAAAGCTAGCGTGGTGCCTGAGCTGACCAAGCAGTTCGGCTACAAGTCCGTTATGGAAGTGCCGCGCATCACCAAGATCACCCTGAACATGGGTGTCGGCGAAGCTGTTCAGGACAAGAAGATCCTGGAAAATGCCGTCGGCGACATGCAGAAGATCGCTGGTCAGAAGCCCGTTGTCACCAAGTCCCGCAAGTCCATCGCTGGCTTCAAGATTCGTGACGGCTACCCCATCGGTTGCATGGTCACCCTGCGTGGCCCCCGCATGTTCGAGTTCCTGGATCGCCTGATCACCGTTTCCCTGCCCCGCGTGCGTGACTTCCGCGGCGTGGCTGGCAAGGGCTTCGACGGCCGTGGCAACTACAACATGGGTGTGAAAGAGCAGATCATTTTCCCCGAAATCGAGTACGACAAGATCGATGCTCTGCGCGGGATGAATATCAGCATTACCACCACCGCGAAGAGCGACGAGGAAGCCAAGGCCCTCCTGTCTGCCTTCAAGTTCCCCTTCAAGAATTGAGGCGATAATGGCAAAACTGTCACTCATCAATCGCGAAGAGAAGCGTCGCGCGCTCGTGGAAAAGTACGCTGCCAAGCGTGCTGCCCTGCAGGCCGTTATCGACAATCAGAGCCTTTCTGACGCCGAGCGCTTCGAGGCTCGTCTGAAGCTGCAGGCACTGCCGCGCAATTCCAGCCCCGCCCGTCTGCGCAATCGTTGCCAAGTAACCGGTCGTCCGCGCGGTGTTTTCCGCAAGTTCGGCCTGTGCCGCAACAAGCTCCGTGAAGCCGCCTTCAAGGGCGAGATTCCCGGTATGACCAAGGCCAGCTGGTAAGCAGGAGGAATAAAGATGGCTATGAGCGATCCGATCGCGGACATGCTGACCCGCATCCGCAACGCCCAGCAGGCCGAGAAGGCATCCGTAACGATGCCCTGCTCCAAGCTGAAAGTGGCGATTGCCGACGTCCTTAAGGGCGAAGGTTATATTGATGATTTCGCCGTGCGCGAAATCGAAGGCAAGGCTTCTCTGGAGATTGCCCTGAAGTACTACGCCGGCCGCCCGGTTATTGAGCGCATCGAGCGCGTCTCCCGGCCTGGTCTGCGTGTCTATAAGGGCAGCCAGGATATTCCGCGTGTTATGAATGGCCTGGGCGTGGCAATCGTGTCCACCCCCAAGGGCGTCATGACCGACCGCAAGGCACGCACCCAGAACGTGGGTGGCGAAGTCCTCTGCATCGTTGCGTAAGGGGGAACCATGTCCCGTGTAGGTAAGAATCCTATTTCGCTGCCCAAGGGTGTGGAAGTTGCTCTGGGTGAAGAGATCTCCGTCAAGGGCCCCCTTGGCGTGCTGAAGCTGAAGGCCAACCCGGCTGTGGTCGTGAAGGTCGAGGGCGAGCAACTGGTTTGCTCCCCGGTGGAAGGCGTTGAAGGTGCTGGTGCTCTGTGGGGCACCATGCGTGCCAATCTGAACAATATGGTGACCGGTGTTACCAAGGGTTTTGAGCGCAAGCTGACGCTGGTCGGCGTGGGTTACCGTGCTCAGGCCCAGGGCGACACCCTGAACCTGACCCTCGGCTTTTCCCATCCGGTGGCCCACAAGATGCCTGCTGGCGTCAAGGTGGAGACTCCGAGCCAGACTGAAATCCTCATCAAGGGTGTGGACAAGCAGGCGGTGGGGCAGGTAGCGGCTGAAGTTCGCGCTTATCGTAAGCCTGAACCCTATAAGGGCAAGGGCGTGCGGTATGCCGACGAAGTGGTCGCGCTCAAGGAAACCAAGAAGAAGTAAGGTGGCGAAATGATTGACAAAAAACAGTCGCGCTTGCGTCGTGCCCGTAAAACCCGGGCCAAAATCGCCGAGCTGAAGGCCGTCCGTCTGTGCGTGTTCCGCACCAACAGCCACATCTATGCTCAAGTTATTTCTCCCTGCGGGTCCAAGGTTCTGGCTGCTGCCTCTTCCCTGGAACCTGAAGTGCGCAAGGATCTGCCGAATGGCGGCAATGTGAATGCTGCTGCCGCCATCGGTAAGCTCATCGCCGAGCGCGCCAAGAAGGCGGGCATCGAGCAGGTCGCTTTCGACCGTGCCGGCTTCCAGTACCACGGTCGTGTCAAGGCCCTGGCTGAAGCCGCACGCGAAAACGGTCTGAAGTTCTGATCGGCCTGAAGGAAAGTTCGAGGTTAATTATGGCAAAACCGCAAACCAAGAAGCCCCAGCAGGCAGACGAGCGCGACGACGGTCTGCGCGAAAAGATGATCTCCATCAACCGCGTCACCAAGGTGGTGAAGGGCGGTCGGATTCTGGGCTTCGCCGCCCTGACCGTGGTGGGTGATGGCGACGGCGGCGTTGGCATGGGCAAGGGCAAGTCCCGCGAAGTGCCCGTTGCCGTGCAAAAGGCAATGGACGAAGCCCGTCGCAAGATGGAAAAAGTCAGCCTGAAGAACGGCACCCTGCAGCACGCCGTTGTTGGTAAGCATGGTTCCTCCACCGTTCTGATGATGCCCGCTGCCGACGGTACCGGCATCATCGCCGGCGGTGCCATGCGCGCCGTGTTCGAAGTGATGGGTGTGACCAACGTCGTGGCCAAGGCTCACGGCTCCACCAATCCTTACAACATCGTCCGTGCCACTCTGAACGGCCTGCTGGCGATGAACACTCCGGCGGAAATTGCTGCCAAGCGCGGCAAGTCCGTTGAAGACATCCTGGGGTAAGAAATGGCTGAGAAGACTATCAAGGTTACGCTCGTCAAGAGCCTGATCGGCACCAAGCAGGACCACCGCGCCACCGTGCGCGGCCTGGGCCTGCGCCGGCTGAACTCCTCTTCCGTGCTGCAGGACACGCCTGCTGTGCGCGGCATGATCAACAAGGTTTCGTACCTGCTGAAGTGCGAGGGCTAACATGCAACTGAATACCATCAAGCCCGCAGAAGGCGCCAAGCACGCCAAGAAGCGTGTCGGTCGCGGTATCGGCTCCGGCCTGGGCAAGACCT
This sequence comes from Azospira sp. MPR-LB4, assembly GCF_058809525.1. NCBI lineage: Bacteria > Pseudomonadati > Pseudomonadota > Betaproteobacteria > Rhodocyclales > Rhodocyclaceae > Azospira > Azospira sp. MPR-LB4. The sequence goes on along the minus strand of NZ_CM179521.1, from coordinate 1,843,021 downwards.
GTGGCCGTGGTCACAAGGGTCAGAAGTCCCGTTCCGGCGGCTTCCACAAGGTTGGTTTCGAAGGCGGTCAAATGCCTCTGCACCGCCGTCTGCCGAAGCGCGGTTTCGTCTCCCTGACGAATGCCCGCAACGTGGAAGTTCGTCTGTCCGAGATCCAGGGTCTGCCCGTCGACGAGATCGATCTGCTGGTACTGAAGCAGGCCGGTCTGGTGGCTGGCAATGCACTGTCCGCCAAGGTCATCCTGTCCGGTGAGATCAGCCGCAAGGTTGCGCTCAAGGGCGTGGGTGCCACCAAGGGTGCCAAGGCCGCCATCGAGGCTGCCGGCGGCTCCGTGGCTGAGTAATCGTTTCTAACGTAGCGCGAGGAAGTTCGGTTTTGGCGACCAATAACGTAGTCAGCAAAGGCGGCAAGTTCGGCGATCTGAAACGCCGTCTGTGGTTCCTGCTTGGTGCCCTGGTCGTTTATCGCATCGGCGCCCACATCCCGGTTCCCGGGATCGACGCCAATGTGCTGGCCGAACTCTTCCAAAGCCAGCAGGGCGGCATCCTAGGCATGTTCAACATGTTCTCCGGTGGCGCCCTGTCTCGCTTTACCATTTTCGCCCTGGGCATCATGCCCTACATCTCCGCCTCCATCATCATGCAGTTGATGGCGGTGGCCAGCCCTCAGCTCGAGGCGCTGAAGAAGGAAGGTGAAGCCGGGCGGCGCAAGATTACCCAATACACCCGCTATGGCACAGTGGCGCTCGCCCTGTTTCAGGGGTTGGGCATCGCAATTGCCCTCGAGGCACAGCCCGGGCTGGTCCTGGAGCCTGGCTTCCTGTTCCGCCTGACGACCGTGGCTACCCTGCTGACGGGCACCATGTTCCTGATGTGGCTGGGCGAACAGATTACCGAACGTGGCCTGGGCAACGGTATTTCCATCATCATCTTTGCCGGTATCGCTGCGGGTCTGCCCAACGCCATCGGCGGCCTGCTGGAGCTGGTTCGTACCGGTGCCATGCATCCGCTGACCGCAATCGTGATTTCGATTCTGGTGTTCTTCGTCACCGCCTTTGTGGTGTTCGTCGAGCGGGGCCAGCGCAAGATTCTGGTCAACTATGCCAAGCGCCAGGTTGGCAACAAGGTTTATGGCGGTCAGAGCTCCCATCTGCCGCTGAAGCTGAACATGGCTGGTGTCATTCCCCCCATCTTCGCTTCCTCGATCATTCTTTTCCCGGCGACCGTTGCCGGCTGGTTCGGTTCCGGCGAATCCATGCGCTGGCTGAAGGACTTTGCCGCCACCCTGTCGCCTGGCCAGCCGATCTACGTGATGCTCTACGCCGCCGCGATCGTCTTCTTCTGCTTCTTCTATACCGCCCTGGTGTTCAACTCCAAGGAAACCGCGGACAACCTGAAGAAGAGCGGGGCCTTCGTGCCCGGGATTCGTCCTGGCGAGCAGACTGCCCGCTATATTGACAAGATTCTCATGCGCCTGACCCTGGTTGGCGCCGGCTACATCACCCTGGTGTGTCTGCTGCCCGAGTTTCTGATTTTGAAGTGGAACGTGCCGTTCTATTTCGGTGGTACTTCCTTGCTGATTATCGTGGTCGTGACCATGGATTTCATGTCCCAGGTCCAGGCCTATGTCATGTCCCATCAATACGAAAGCCTGCTCAAGAAAGCTAACTTCAAGGGCGGTGGCTTCCCGGCAATGAAGTAGGCCGGCTCCAGACAGACCAGAGCTAGGATGGCGAAGGAAGATCTGATTGAAATGCAGGGGGAGGTGGTAGAAAACCTTCCCAATGCGACGTTCAGAGTGAAGCTGGAAAACGGCCACATGGTCCTCGGCTTCATATCCGGCAAGATGCGGATGCATTACATCCGTATCCTGCCAGGCGACAAGGTGACAGTGCAGTTGACGCCCTATGACTTATCCCGGGCCCGCATCGTTTTCCGCGCCAAATAAGGTTTCAAGAATCTCTACGCTAAGAAGTAATCGGGTTAATGGCTGGCTGCGCCAAGCGCCCTGAATCAAGGAGCTAAAAATGAAAGTGCTGGCATCGGTAAAAAAGATTTGCCGCAACTGCAAGATCATTCGTCGCAATGGCATTGTGCGCGTGATTTGCACTGATCCGCGCCATAAGCAGCGCCAGGGCTAATTGCAACCGGCGAAAGCTGGTGTTGCGTCGATATTCGGGTTGAATCGAAGTACGATTCATCGGTATAATTGTAGGTTTCGCTTTTCCGGGGTGACTTAATGGCCCGTATCGCTGGGGTAAATATTCCCAACCACAAACACGCTGAGATCGCGTTGACCGCGATTTTCGGCGTTGGTCGCACCCGCGCACAGAAGATCTGTGACGCAGCGGGTGTCGTTCGTTCGACCAAGGTGAAGGACCTGTCCGACGCCGAGATGGAACGCCTGCGTGATGAAGTTGGTAAGTTCACTGTCGAGGGTGACCTCCGCCGTGAAGTGACCATGAGCATCAAGCGTCTGATGGACCTTGGCTGCTATCGTGGCCTGCGTCACCGCAAGGGTCTGCCCGTGCGTGGTCAGCGTACCCGCACCAACGCGCGTACCCGCAAGGGCCCGCGCAAGGCTGTCCAAAAGGGCAAATAAGAGGATAGGAAATGGCTAAGACTGCTGCCAAAGTACGTAAAAAGGTCAAGAAGAACGTGGCCGAGGGCATTGCCCATATTCACGCCTCGTTCAACAACACCATCATCACCATCACCGACCGTCAAGGTAATGCCCTGTCTTGGGCAACCTCCGGTGGTGCTGGCTTCAAGGGCTCTCGCAAGTCCACTCCGTTTGCCGCTCAGGTGGCAGCCGAGGCTGCCGGCAAGGCTGCTCAAGAGTGTGGCGTGAAGAATCTGGAAGTGCGCATCAAGGGACCCGGCCCCGGCCGCGAATCCGCCGTGCGCGCCCTGAACGCCCTGGGTATGAAGATCACCGCAATCTCCGACGTGACGCCTGTGCCGCATAACGGCTGCCGTCCGCCGAAGAAGCGTCGCATTTAAGGAGTGACTCGTGGCTCGTAACCTCGATCCGAAATGCCGTCAGTGCCGCCGCGAAGGCGAAAAGCTCTTCCTCAAAGGCGAGAAGTGCTACACCGACAAGTGCTCTGTTGAGCGCCGTGCCTACGCCCCCGGTCAGCATGGTCAGAAGTCTGGCCAGCGCCTGTCCGACTACGGCGTGCATCTGCGTGAAAAGCAGAAGATCCGTCGCATCTACGGCGTGCTGGAAGGCCAATTCCGTAGCGTGTACAAAGAAGCCGACCGTCGTAAGGGCGTGACCGGCGAAAACCTGCTGCAACTGCTGGAGTCCCGTCTGGATTCCGTGGCCTATCGCATGGGCTTCGGCGCTTCCCGCTCCGAATCCCGCCAGATCGTCCGTCACAACGGCGTGCTGGTGAATGGCAAGCGTGTGAACATCCCCTCCTACCAAGTTCGCCCCGGCGACGTGGTGGAGCTGACCGAGCGCTCCCGTGGTTCCCTGCGTGTGAAGGCTGCCCTGGCGGCTGCCGAATCCCGCGGCTTCCCCGAGTGGCTGGATGTGGACGCGAAGAATGGCAAGGGCACCTTCAAGGCTGCTCCGATCCGTTCCGAACTGCCTTCCACCATCAACGAAAGCCTGGTCATCGAACTTTATTCGAAGTAATGCCAGGCAGGCTGACTGAACAGGCAAAGGACAGCACATGCAAAGCACTGGACTTCTGAAACCGCGCATCATCGATGTGCAGAGCCTGTCGCCGGTACAGGCCCGGGTTGTGATGGAGCCGTTTGAACGCGGCTACGGTCACACCCTGGGCAATGCCCTGCGGCGTATTCTGCTTTCCTCGATGCCCGGCTACGCGCCGACCGACGTGAGCATCGACGGCGTCCTGCACGAGTACTCGACCATCGATGGCGTGCAGGAAGATGTCGTTGATATCCTTCTGAATCTGAAGGGTATCGTTTTCAAGCTCCACGGTCGCGACGAAGTCGTGCTGAAGCTCAGTAAGGACGGCGAGGGCATTGTCCGCGCCTCCGATATTGAGACCACCCACGACGTCGAGATCATCAACCCCGATCACGTGATCGCCCACATCTCCTCCGGCGGCAAGCTGTCCATGGAGATCAAGGTGGAAAAGGGCCGCGGCTATGTCCCCGGTACCATGCGCAATCTGGGTGATACCAAGAATATCGGCCAACTGGTGCTGGATGCTTCTTTCAGCCCGGTCCGTCGTGTCAGCTATCTGGTTGAAAGCGCTCGCGTCGAGCAGCGTACCGACCTGGACAAGCTGGTCATGGACATCGAGACCAACGGTGTTATCGAGCCCGAGGAAGCGATCCGCACTGCGGCCCGCATCCTGATGGAGCAACTGTCTGTGTTCGCCGACCTGGAAGGCACTGCCCCCATGGTCGAGGCCCAGAAGCCGGTGCAGGTGGATCCGATCCTGCTGCGCCCGGTGGATGACCTGGAACTGACGGTGCGCTCCGCCAACTGCCTCAAGGCCGAGAACATCTATTACATCGGTGATCTGATTCAGCGGACCGAGAACGAGCTGCTGAAGACCCCGAACCTGGGTCGCAAGTCGCTGAATGAAATCAAGGAAGTGTTGGCCGCCCGCGGCCTGACTCTGGGCATGAAGCTGGAAAACTGGCCGCCCGCGGGTCTGGAAAAAGTCTAACGCGGCCCGAACGAGAGAGGATTAGAAAATGCGTCACCGTAACGGTCTTCGCAAGCTGAACCGGACCAGCGCCCACCGTCTGGCCATGCTGCGCAACATGAGCAATTCCCTGCTCAAGCACGAAGTGATCAAGACCACCCTGCCCAAGGCCAAGGAACTGCGCCGCGTGGTGGAACCGATCATCACCCTGGGCAAGAAGCCCAGCCTGGCTAACCGCCGTCTGGCCTTCGACCGCCTGCGCGACCGCGATATGGTCGTCAAGGTCTTCGACGTCCTGGGTCCCCGGTTTGCCACCCGCAACGGCGGCTACCTGCGCATCCTGAAGTGCGGCTTCCGTCAGGGCGACAACGCCCCGATGGCTCTGGTCGAACTGCTGGATCGCCCGGAAGGCGAAGCTGTGGAAGTTGCCGAGGAAGCTGCAGCCTAAGGCTGAAGTCTCCCAAGAAAAAAGCCAGGCGCTTGCCTGGCTTTTTTTTCGTCCTGCGTTTGCCGCAGGGCCGACACTTTGCCTCCGTGTTGCGTCAGCAATCCAGGAGCAAAACGGAAATGTCGTCCTGGGCAGGGCTGCCGGCCAGGTGTTCGGCCAATGCCTGTTGCAGGGCGGTTAGCCGTTGTTCGGGGGGCACGCCCCGCAGGATTTCGCGCAAGCCGGCGTGGCCAAGTTGGGCACCGTTCTTCCCCTCCGCTTCCTTAAAGCCGTCGGAATAGAGCATCAGCTGATGCCCTGGTGTGCACGGGAAGGTGTCAATGCTTGCCTCAAATTCATCTGTGCCGAGGATGCCGAATGGCAGGTGGCGGGAGGCGAAGGTCCGGACGACTTCCCCGTCGCCGTCCAACAACAACGATTCCGGCATGCCTCCACACCAGGCCTGGCCGGTGCCGGTGGCTGGATCAAGGAGAACCACGTTGGCCGCCACAAAGTGGCCGGTGGGCAGGGATGCCTTCAGGTGCCGGTTCATCTCCCCTACCATGCTTTCCAGGGGCAGGCCCCGATTCGCCATGCCATAGAAGACGGTGAGAAGGGGCAGGGTGCTGATGGCCGCCGTCAGGCCATGGCCCGTCGCATCTGCCAGCAGGGCTACCAGAGAACCATCCGGGGTGCGGGTGGCGGCAACCACGTCGCCGCTAAAGTTCTTGGCGGCGCTGAGCCAGTAGTGCACATGGCTATCCTGCAATCCCGGGCGCAGCATCTGCTTGTCCAGCAGGCGGGCGGCCAACTGGTTTTCCTCTTCTGCTTGATCGTAGTACTGCTGCAGGGCCGCCGCATTCTCCATCAGCTTCATTTCGGCATTCTTGCGTTCGGTCACGTCCCGCAGCAGGCCGATGAAAATGCGCTGGGAACCGTCGCGGATTTCCGTGACCGCCAGCTCGGCGGGGAAGACAGTGCCGTCCTTGCGCAGGGCGGGGCGTTCGCGCCCGTAACCGAAGACATTGGGCGGACCGCCTTCCACGTAGGCCCGCATGTAGTCGTTGTGGCGCGAGTGATAGGGCTCGGGCATCAGCACATTGACGTTCTGGCCCCGCAGTTCCTCCGGGCGCCAGCCGAGAATCCGTTCGGTGGCCTGGTTGCAGGAGAGGATGCGGCCGTGGACGTCGATGGTGACGATGGCATCGAGGACGTTGTCGGAAATGGCCTTCAACTGCCGATAGGACTCCCGCGCCTGGCGTTGCAGGTCCAGGGCCTTGTGCATGGAGCGGATGCGGGCATCGAGCAGGGCAAAATCCAGGGGCTTGGCGAGGAAGTCGTCGCCGCCAGCCTCCAGGCCCGCCACAAGATTCTCGCGCCGGTCCAGGGCCGAGAGGAAAATGATGGGCACCCAGCGATCCAGCTTTTCTGCCCGGATACGCCGTGCCACCTCCATGCCGTCGAGGACAGGCATCATGATGTCGAGCAGCAGCAGGTCGGGCTGGTGGCGGTGGAACAGATCCAGGGCCTGCTGGCCGTCCTCGGCTGCGATCACCTGGTGTCCCTGGCGTCCCAGCAGGGCCAGCAGAATCTGGCGGATGCTGGGGGAGTCGTCGGCCACCAGAATGCGCAGGGGCGGGCTCTTGCGCGTCACGGGAGCGTCTCGCCGATGGTGGCCAGGACCACGTTGCCCTTGCCCTGGTACTGCAGGTCCTGGAAGCTGCCCAGGCGGGCCATGGCAATGCCGCGGCCGTTGGGGTCGAAGGCCCGGGCCGGATCGAAATCCAGGTAGCGGTTCCAGTCGAAGCCCTCGCCCTGGTCGGTGATGCAGATGCGGATGGTGCTCCCGTCCCGTTCGAAAGTGACATCCACCCGCTTGCCTGCATTCTCCGGCAATTGCAGGCGGCGGCTGATTTCCTCCTGCCAGCGGTCACTGCGTTTTAGGGATGATTTCTCCTCATAGGAAATGCCCAGGTTGCCGTGCTCGATGGCATTGACCAGCAACTCGGACAGTCCGAGGACGGCCCCTTCCGGTTCGGGACAGGCCTGGGCCAGGAAGACGGCCAGGCAGCCGACTTCGTCCAGGGTGGACAGGCTGAAACGGGCTGACTCCATCAGGCGCAGGGCATTGGTGTGCTCGCGCAGGCGCTGTTGCAGATCGCGGCGGGTGTTGCCGTCGGTGAGAGCGGCGCGCACGATTGAGATCAGGGAGTCCCGCTCATAGGGCTTGGTCAGGTAGTACAGGGCGCCGGCCAGCAGTCCTTCCCGCACCTGTTCTGGGGCGGAGGCGGCAGTCTGCATGATGACCGGAATGGGCTTCAGTTCCGGGTCGGCCTTGATGCGCTTGAGCAACTCGACGCCATCGATGCCGGGCATCATGCGGTCGAGCAGCACCAGATCCACGTCCGGGTGCTGCCTCAGCATGGCCCAGGCCACCTCGCCGTTCTCCGCCATGCTCAGGCGGTAGCCCTGGCCGTCGAAATACTCGGACAGGATTTCCAGGTTGAGGGGCTCGTCGTCCACTATCAGCAGGTGATGGGTCATGCTCTATCCTCGATGGAGGGGCTGGCTTCCGGGGTCGGCAGGGTCACGGCGAGGCAGGTGCCGGGGCCGTCGTTGCCTCTGGCCACAATGGTACCGCGATGGGCCAGGGCGATTTCGCGACATATTGCCAGCCCGAGGCCGGTGCCGCCGGCGCCGGTCTTGGTTTTGCTGCTCTGGGCGAACTTGTCGAAGACCAGCTCCCGTTCGTCCACCGGAATGCCGACCCCTTCGTCGCGCACCGTCATCTCCACGGCGCTGCGATTGCCCCGGTCGCCGCTGCGGCGGCCCGAAGAGAGCGTGGTGGGGGCAAAGCCCACCTGGATGACGCCGCCCACGGGGGAGAACTTGATGGCGTTGGAGAGCAGGTTGCGGATCAGCTGGCCGAAGCGCAGGGGGTCGCAGTAAACCTCTGCCGGCCCCCGTTCGTCGAGCACCAGATGCAGGCTCTTCTCCTGCAGCAGGGACTCCATTTCGCCGGCGGCCTCCCGGATCAGGGGGCGCAGATTCACCGGCCTCGGCTCGAAAGACATCTTGCCCGCCTCCAGCTTGGACAGGTCGAGCAGGTCGTTCACCAGGGCCAGAAGCCGCTCCCCGCTTTCCCGGATGCGCTGGAAATAGTGGTTGAGCTTTTCCGCCCCCGGAATGCTGCCGGCCCGACTCAGGCCCAGGCCGGCAAAGCTGAGGATGGCGTGCATCGGGGTGCGCAGCTCATGGGACATGTTGGCGAGGAACTCGGACTTGGTGTGGTTGGCATACTCCGCCGCCTCCTTGGCCACCAGCAGGTCGGCGCTGCGCTCGCTGACCAGCTCCTGCAGATGGTCCCGGTGTCGGCGCAACTCGGCCTCCGCCGTCTTCAGGGCGGTAATGTCCACGGCCACGCCGAGGAAGCCGGTGACGTTGTGGGCTTCATCGTAGACGGCCGTCACCACCAGGCTCACCGTCAGGTGGCTGCCGTCCTGGCGCACATAGGTCCACTCGCGCCGCTCCGCTCCGGTGAGGCGGGCCCGGGTGACGAAGACCTCGAAGCCCTGGATCTTCCAGCCGAATTCCCGGCTCAGTTCGGCAGCCCTGGCCTCCACCTCCTCCGGCAGGTGCAGGATGGCGGGGGTGGCCTGGCCGACCATGGCCGCAGCGCTGTAGCCGAGCATCTTCTCCGCCCCCCGGTTGAACACCGTGATCAGACCTTCGGTGTCGGTGGTGATGATGGAGACTTCGGTGGCCGAGTCGAACACCGACTTCATGCGGGCGTTGGCCTGCAGCAGGGCCTGCTGGGTGCGGCGCACCTCGGAGACGTTGCGCACCACCATCAGGTAGCCGCCTTCGCCGATGGCCGTGATGCGGGCCTCGTACTCGCCGATCTCGCCGTCGTGGCGGGGCAGCTGGTACTCCATGATCTGCAGGCGCACGCCGGCATCGATCCGGTCGCAGCACTGCTCCAGCTGCGTTACCAGGGAGGCCGGCAGGATGTCCCGGGGATGGCGGCCGAGGAAGCTGTGGGGCGGCACGAACAGCTCGCCTTCGTTGGGGGCGTGATAGTGGCGGAAGCAGCGGTCCCGGTCCAGCTCGAACATGAGGTCGGGCAGGGCGGCGAAGACGCCGGTGAGGCGGCTGTTGGCCTCTGCCCATTCGTGGCTGAGGCGGCGGGCCAGCTGTTCGGCGAAGCTGCGCCGGCTGCCCAGACGCAGGGTCAGGAGGGCCAGCAGCATGCTGATGGCGGTGCCGGAAAAAAGCAGGATGCGGGAACTGGGCAGCTCGGGGCCCTGCTCCGGCGGGTCCTGGCTTTCCAGGTGCAGCTGCCAGGAACGGCCGCCGAAGTAGAAGCTGCGCTCCTCGGACAGGGGGTTGCTGGGGCCGCTGCCGCTGGCACCGTAGAGGTGCTTGATCTGGCTGCTGCCGCCGCTGTCGTCGCTGATGCGGATATTGAGTTGGGCGCTGCCGCTGAGGCTGAGGCTGTCGACGAATTCATCCACCCGGAACAGGGTGAAGACATAGCCCTGCAGTGCCTGCCGCCGCTGCTCCTGGATGGTCGGCACGCCGTTGGTGCTGTACAGGGGAGCGACCATGAGCAGGCTGGGGGAAGCATGTTCCGGGTCCGCCATCAGGCGGATGGGGCCGGACATGGCCACCACGCCCATGTCCCGGGCGGCCTGCAGCACCTCCCGGCGGGTCGGTTCGGAGGCCACGTCGAAGCCGAAGGCGCTGCGCAGGGGCGCCTCCGGCGCCATGAAGGCCACCGGGTAGTATTCATCCCGGGGCCCGGGGGGGCGCACCGAAAAACCGGTGACGCCTTCCCGCTCCCGCATGCGCTGGGTGAAGGCCGGCAAGTCGGCTGCCGCCACCCGGGGCAGGTAGCCCAGCACCAGCATGCCCGGCACCTTGCGCGACAGTTCCAGCTGTTCGCTGAACTGGTGCCAGGCCTGGTGGGATGGATTGGGGGTGGCGTGGAGGAAGCCGGAGCCGCCGCGCAGCACCTGGGCGTAGTCGTTGAGCCGTTCCTCCATCGCCGCGGAGACCCGGGAGGCTTCCCGGGAGAAGGCGGCGCTGGCCTGCTGCTGTTCCATGTGGCGCAGCTGTTGCCAGCTGAACAGGGTCATGGCCATGGGCACCACCAGCACCACCAGGGCGGTGAGCCGCGGCGGCAGGGGCTGGCGCCGCAGCCGGCGGCGGGCGCGGGAGGGCAGGCTGGGGTGGGCGGATCTGGACATGGTCAGGCGGCCGCCGTCATCGCCGCCGGTGCCGGCACGGTAAGGCGCATCAGGCCGGCTCCAGGCTGGGGGCGTCGTCTGCCAGGGCGGCGCCCAGTTCTTCCTGCTGCTGCAGGGCCCACATCTGTGCGTAGGCGCCGCCGGCGGCCAGCAGCTCGGCGTGGCGGCCCCGTTCGACGATGCGGCCGGCCTCCAGCACCAGGATTTCGTCCGCCTCCATCACGGTGGACAGGCGGTGGGCGATGATGAGGGTGGTGCGGCCCCGGGCCGCCAGCTCCAGCTGGGCCTGGATGGCCTTCTCGGTCTTGGAGTCCAGGGCCGAGGTGGCCTCGTCGAAAATGAGGATGGGCGGGTTCTTCAGCAGGGCCCGGGCGATGGCCACCCGCTGCTTCTCGCCGCCGGAAAGCTTGAGGCCCCGTTCGCCCACCCGGCTTTCCCACTTCTCCGGCAGGGATTCGACGAAGGCTTCCAGCTGGGCGGCCCGGGCGGCGGCAATGGCTTCCTCCCGGGTGGCGCCGGGGCGGCCGTACTGGATGTTGTAGATGAGGGTGTCGTTGAACAGCACCGTGTCCTGGGGGACGATGCCGATGGCGCTGCGCAGGCTGTCCTGGGTCATCTGGCGCAGGTCCAGGCCGTTGATGCGGATGGCGCCGCCGCTGACGTCGTAGAAGCGGTAGAGCAGGCGTGACAGGGTGGACTTGCCGGCGCCGGAGTGGCCCACCACCGCCAGGGTGTGGCCCGAGGGAATGGTGAAGGAGAGGTCGTGCAGGATCGGGCGGGCCGCATCGTAGGCGAAATCCACCGCCTCGAAGCGCACCTCCGCCGGGCCCGGGGGCAGGGCGATGGCGTCCGGGGCGTCGGCCACTTCCCGGTTTTCGCCGAGCAGCTTGAACATGCGCTCGATGTCGGTGAGGGCCTGGCGGATTTCCCGGTACACCACGCCGAGGAAGTTGAGGGGCATGTACAGCTGGATGAGGAAGGCATTGACCAGCACCAGGTCGCCGATGGTCATGGTGCCGGCCACCACGCCGGCGGTGGCGCGCCACATCATCAGGGTGACGCCGGCGGCGATGATGGCCTGCTGCCCCAGATTGAGGAAGGAGAGGGTGACCTGGCTGCGGGTGGCGGCATCCTCCCACTGCTGCATCTGGCTGTCGTAGCGCCTGGCCTCGTAGTCCTCGTTGTTGAAGTACTTCACCGTCTCGTAGTTGAGCAGGCTGTCGATGGCCCGGGAGTTGGCGGCCGAGTCCATTTCATTGACGGCGCGGCGGATGCCGATGCGCCAGTTGCTCACCTGCACGGTGAACACGATGTAGGCCACCAGGGAGGCGGCGGTGATGGCGGCGAAGACCCAGTCGTAGTGGGTCAGCAGGATGCCCAGCACCAGGCCCAGCTCCACCAGGGTGGGCAGGATGGAATAGAGGGTGTAGCTGATCAGGCTGGAGATGGAGCGGGAGCCCCGCTCGATGTCTCGGGAGACGCCGCCGGTCTGGCGGTCCAGGTGGAAACGCAGGGACAGGGAGTGCAGGTGGCGGAACACCTCCAGGGCGATGCGCCGCACCGCCCGCTGGGTGACCCGGGCGAAGAGCATTTCCCGCAGCTCGGTGAACAGGGCGGTGCCGAAGCGCAGGCCGCCGTAGAGCAGGAGCAGCAGCACCGGCAGGGCCAGGGCCGTCTCCTGGGGCGACAGGCTGTCGATCATCTGCTTGAACACCAGGGGCACGGCGACGCTGGCCAGCTTGGCGCTGACCAGGGCGATCAGGGCGGCGGAAACCCGCCACTTGTACTGCCACAGGTAGGGAAACAGGGTGCGGATGGTGGGCCAGGCATGGACTTCGCCGGCAGGGCGGGGCAGGTGGGCAGAGGATGAGCGGCGCATGGCCCAATTCTAGCAGGGGGCCGCCGCCGGGCCCCGGCACTTGTGCGGGATTTCCTGGCAGCGGGACGGGCAGGGGTGTGGTAGCGCAATGGCGCGGGCCCGGGAGGCAGAAGGGGCGGGCCTGCTGGCCTGCCGTGCCTGGAAAGTGCCGTCCCTATTGGCTTTCGGGCCGGTGCCGGTGGCTGTGTAAAGACGTCTTGAAAAAACTTTACCGAATCTATTGCACTTCATTTTTTTTAAACATATGATTCAAACACTCGTTTGAATTTAGCTCGCCCCAACATGACCCAAGCTGCCCAGTCCCTGCCGCCCGCCGATGCCAAGAACAGCGCCGATACCCGGGAGCGCATTCTTGACGCCGCCGAACACCTGTTCACCGAGAACGGGTTCGAAGGGACCTCCATGCGCATGATCACCGGCGCCGCCGGGGTCAATCTGGCCGCGGTGAATTACCACTTCGGCTCCAAGGAACAGCTGATCCAGGAAGTGTTCCGCCGCCGTCTCACCTGGCTCAACCAGGAGCGCCTGCGCATCCTCGACGAGCTGGAGGCCGAAGCCGCCGGCAAGCCCCTCAAGCCGTCCCTGATCGTCGATGCCTTCTTCGGCACCCTGATCCGCATGGCCGAGCACGAGGCCCTGGGCGGGCGCACCTTCCTGCGCCTGATCGGCCGCACCATGACCGAACCCTCCGGTTTCATCCGCGCCTTCTTCGCCGAGGAATACGCCGGAGTGGTGGACCGTTACAAGCAGGCCCTGTTCAAGGCCCTGCCGGATGTGCCCAAGGCGGAAATCGTCTGGCGCTTCCATTTCATGCTCGGCGCCACGTCCTACGCCATCGCCGGTACGGACGCCCTGCGCATCGTCACCGACTGGGGCATCGAGCCCCAGGAGGCGGACGAGGGGTTGGACAAGCTGCTGCCCCGGCTCATGTCCTTCCTCCTCGGCGGCCTGCGTGCCCAGTTGCCCCAGTTCGAAAGCTGAAGTTGCAAACCTTGTAGTAACCACGGAATAACAACTCGAAGAGCCGACACAGATTGGCCGCGAGACCATAAAAGGAGACAGCATCCATGAGCATCATCCCTCTGTTGAGTGTGGCAACACTCTTGACGTTAGCCGTGCTGATCAGTGTCCGTCCTCTGCGTCGGGCCCTGATCAGCCGGCCTCTTTTCTCCATTTACAAGCGCATCCTGCCCCAGATGTCCGACACGGAGCGGGAGGCGCTGGAAGCCGGCAGCGTCTGGTGGGAGGGCGAGCTGTTCCGCGGCAAGCCCGACTGGCAGAAGCTGATGGCCTATCCCCAGCCCAAGCTGACGGCCGAAGAACAGGCCTTCATGGACAACGAGGTCGATCAGGCCTGCGCCATGACCGACGACTGGAAGGTCTCCCACGAGCTGTATGATCTGCCGCCCGACGTGTGGCAGTACATCAAGGACAAGGGCTTCCTCGGCATGATCATCCCGAAGAAGTACGGCGGCCTGGAATTCTCCGCCTACGCCCATTCCCAGGTGGTGACCAAACTGTCCACCCGTTCCTCCGCCCTGGCCGTGTCCGTCATGGTGCCCAACTCCCTCGGCCCGGCCGAGCTGCTGCTGCACTACGGCACCGACGAGCAGAAGAACCACTACCTGCCCCGCCTGGCCAAGGGCATCGACGTGCCCGCCTTCGCCCTCACCAGCCCCTGGGCCGGTTCCGATGCGGCCTCCATCCCCGACTACGGCGTGGTCTGCAAGGGCATGTGGCAGGGCCAGGAAGTGCTGGGCATGAAGGTCACCTGGGACAAGCGCTACATCACCCTGGGCCCGGTGTGCACCGTGCTCGGCCTGGCCTTCCGTCTCTACGATCCCCAGGGCCTGCTGGGCGACAAGAAGGATATCGGCATCACCTGCGCCCTGGTCCCCAACGACCACCCCGGCGTGGAAATCGGCACCCGCCACTTCCCCCTGAACGCCGCCTTCCACAACGGTCCGACCCGGGGCAAGGAAGTCTTCATGCCTCTGGAGTTCATCATCGGCGGCCCCAAGATGGCCGGCCAGGGCTGGCGCATGCTGATGGAGTGCCTGGCTGCCGGCCGCTCCATCTCCCTGCCGTCCTCCAACACCGGCATGGCCAAGCTCACCGCCCGCGCCGTCGGCGCCTACGCCCGGGTCCGCAGCCAGTTCAAGATGGCCGTGGGCAAGTTCGAAGGCGTGGAAGAGGCCCTTACCCGCATCGGCGCCTACACCTACATGATGGACGCCGCCCGGGTCATGACCGCCGGCGCCGTCGATCTGGGCGAGAAGCCTTCCGTGGTCTCCGCCATCGCCAAGTACCACGTCACCGAACGGGCCCGCAAGGTGGTCAATGACGGCATGGACGTGATCGGCGGCAAGGGCATCTGCCTCGGCCCCTCCAACTTCCTCGGCCGCGCCTACCAGCAGATTCCCATCGGCATCACCGTGGAAGGCGCCAACATCCTCACCCGCAGCCTGATCATCTTCGGCCAGGGCGCCATCCGCTGCCATCCCTTCGTGCTGGCCGAAATGCAGGCCGCCCAGAAGAACGACCTGGTCGGCTTCGACAAGGCCCTGTTCGGCCACATGGGCTTCTCCATCGGCAACGGCGTGCGCGCCCTGCTGCTGGGCCTGACCGGTGCCCGCTTCGCCGGCGTCGGTGCCGACGTGGCGCCGGAGACCCGCCGCTACTACCAGCAGTTGACCCGCTTCTCCTCTGCCTTCGCCTTCCTTTCCGACGTCTCCATGCTGGTCCTGGGCGGCGGTCTGAAGCGCAAGGAGAAGATCTCCGCCCGTCTCGGCGACATCCTGGCCCAGATGTACCTGATCTCCGCCACCTTGAAGCGCTACGAGGCGGAAGGCCGGCAGCAGGCCGATGCAGCCCTCATGCACTGGTCGGTGCAGGATTCCCTGGTGCAGGCCCAGGAAGCCTTTGACGGCGTCCTCGCCAACTACCCGAGCCCGCTGGTGGGCTGGTTCCTGAAGAAGGTCATCTTCCCCTTCGGCCGTCCCCATGTGGTGCCCTCCGACGACATCGGCCATCAGGTGGCCAAGGCCCTGATCTCTCCCAGCGCCACCCGGGAGCGCCTCACCGCCGGCTGCTTCGTCGCCAAGACGGAAGCGGATGCCGTGGGCGCCATCGAGCTGGCCCTGGCCGCCACCCTGGAAGCCGAGCCCATCGAGGCCAAGATCCGGGAAGCGGAGAAGAGCGGCAAGTTCGACGGCAACCCCCTCGCCAACGTACGCGACGTGGCCTTGGCCGCCTACGAGGCCGGCGTCCTCTCTGCCGCCGAGTACGCAGTGATCAAGCGGCGCAACGAGCTGCGGGACATCGTCATCCGTGTGGATGACTTTGCCCCCGACTTCGGTGTGGCCACGGCCCTCAACAAGCCGGAAGTGCGCAAGGCGGCCTGAACCGCCCTGCCAGCAGGACCCACGATCCCGGGGCGCCCCTTGTGGGTGACCCCGGGACGATTACAAGCAGAAACGTAAAAGACAAAACCAAAGGAGAGAGACATGGCCCAGCAGCAAGCATTTGAGCCGGTCTACGTGGTGGATGGGGCACGCACCCCGTTCCTCAAGGCGAAGAACGGGCCCGGCCCGTTCTCGGCCGCCGATCTTGCCGTGCAGGCCGGGCGGGCCCTTCTGGCCCGCCAGCCCTTCGCCCCGGAGGATCTGGACGAGGTGGTGCTGGGCTGTGCCAGCCCCAGCCCGGACGAGGTGAATATCGGCCGGGTGGCAGCCCTGCGCCTGGGCTGCGGCAACAAGGTGACGGGCTGGACGGTGATGCGCAACTGCGCCTCCGGCATGCAGGCCCTGGATTCGGCCATGGCCAACATCCAGTCCGGCCGTTCCGAACTGGTCCTGGCCGGCGGCGTGGATGCCCTGTCCCGGGCGCCCCTGCTCTACAACGACGCCATGGTGCTGTGGTTCGCCGGCATGATGCAGATGAAGACCCTGGGCCAGAAGGCCGGGCACTTCCTCAAGCTGCGCCCCAGCGTGCTGCTCAATCCGGTGATCGGCCTGATGAAGGGCCTGACCGACCCGGTGGTGGGCCTCTTGATGGGCCAGACGGCGGAAAACCTGGCCTGGCGCTTCGGCATCAGCCGGGAAGAGATGGATGCCTTTTCCGTGCGCTCCCATCAGCGGGTCATGGCCGGCCGGGCCAAGCAGGCCTTCGGCGAGATCGTGCCCCTGGTGGGCAACGACGGCACCGTCTATGCCGAGGACGATGGCGTGCGGGTCGATGCCAGCATGGACGGGATGAAGAAGCTCAAGCCCTTCTTCGACAAGAAATACGGCCGGGTCACTCCGGCCAACAGTTCCCAGATCACCGACGGCGGCGCCTGGCTGCTGCTGGCTTCCGAAAGTGCCGTCAAGCGCTGGAAGCTCGAGCCCCTGGGCCGCATCGTGGACGCCCAGTGGGCCGGCCTCGATCCTTCCCAGATGGGCCTGGGCCCGGTGCATGCGGTGACCCCCATCCTGCAGCGTCACGGCCTGGGGCTCAACGATGTGGACCTGATGGAAATCAACGAGGCCTTCGCTGCCCAGGTGCTGGGCTGCCTCAAGGCCTGGGAAGACGATGCCTACTGCCGCGAGGAACTGGGCCTGCCCGGCGCCCTGGGCAGCCTGGACCAGGACAAGCTCAACGTGGATGGCGGCGCCGTGGCCCAGGGCCATCCGGTGGGCGCCTCCGGCGCCCGCATCGTGCTGCACCTGTTGCATGCCCTGAAAGCCCGGGGCGGCAAGCGGGGCGTCGCCAGCATCTGCATCGGCGGCGGCCAGGGCGGTGCCATGCTGGTGGAAACCTGCTGAGGCCGCCATGCGCATCGGCATCATTGTCGATTCCTGCTGCGACCTGCCCCGGCAGTTCCTCGACGAGCACGAGATCGTGGTCCTGCCCATCTCCCTGCGCATCGGCGGCGCGGTGATCCAGGACCGGCGCGACCCGGACGAGACTCATCGCTTTTACGCCACCCATGTGGACCGGCGCAGCGAGGATTTTGCCGAGTCCTTCCCCTACAGCCCGGCCCAGATCGAGCAGGTGTTCCTGGACAAGATGGTGATCGACTACGACTACGTCTTCGTCCTCACCATCACCAGCGAGCGCAGCCCCATCTACGACCATGCCATGCAGGCCTCGCGCACCGTCCTCACGAAGTACAAGGACCCGCGCCGGGAAATCGGCAAGCCGGGCCGCTTTGGCCTGTGCGTGCTCTCCAGTCGCAACCTGTTCACCGGCCAGGCCGTGCTGGCGGCGGAAGCGGTGCGCCTGATCCGTCTCGGCGGCACGCCCAGCGAAATCGGCACCCGCCTGCGCCAGCTGGTGGACCACATCCACACCTACCTGGTGCCGGCGGACCTCTTCCACATCTACAAGCGGGCTGCCAAGAAGGGCGACAGCAGCATCAACTGGGGCACCTACAAGCTCGGCCAGATGCTGGACATGAAGCCCATCCTGCACTGCAACCGGGACGTCACCCGCTCCATCGCCAAGGTGCGCGGCTTCGAGGCCGGCGTGCAGCGCCTCTTCGCCAATGCGGCGCGGCAGGTGCGGGCCGGCCTGGAGTCGCCCCATGTCTGCATCAGCTACGGCGGCGATCCGGCCACCGTGCCCGGCCTGCCCGGCTATGCCGACCTGGCGGCGGCGGTGCAGGAGAAGGGCGCCGAGATCCTGATTTCCATGATGAGCAACACCGCCGCGGTCAACGTGGGCACGGGGGCAGTCTCCCTGGCCTTTGCCGCCGGTAGCCATACCTTTCACTGAAGGTAGACCATGAACATGCATACCCAAACCTCCCTGACCCAACAGCACTGGCACCTCACCCGGGAGGCCGACGGCCTTGCCTGGCTGTCCCTGGACAAGGCCGGGGAGAGTGCCAACTCCCTGTCCAAGGCCGTCATGGCCGAGCTCTCCGGCGTGCTGGACGAGCTCGACCGCCAGCCGCCCAAGGCCCTCATCATCCGCTCCGCCAAGAGCGCCGGCTTCATTGCCGGGGCCGACATTTCCGAATTCGACCAGCTGGATTCGCCGGAGGCCGCCAAGGCCATGGTGGCCCGGGGCTGGGAGCTGTTCAACCGCCTCGCCGCCGTACCCTATCCGACCCTGGCCCTGGTGCGGGGCCACTGCCTGGGCGGTGGCCTGGAACTGGCCCTGGCCTGCCGCACCCTTTTGGTGGTGGACGAGCCGGGCACCAAGCTGGGCCTGCCCGAAGTCATGCTCGGCATCTTCCCCGGCTGGGGCGGCATGCTGCGCCTGCCCCGGCGGGTCGGTCCCGCCGTGGCCCTGGACCTGATGCTGGCCGGCAAGACCGTGGATGCGAAAAAGGCCAAGCGCCTGGGCCTGGCCGACGAGTGCGTGCCGCCTCGGGTGATGGAATCCGCTGCCCGCCAGCTGGCCCTCAACCCGCCGTCCCGCAAGCCCCTGCCGTTGCTGCAGCGCCTCTTCCTGGGCCCCCTGCGCGGCGTGGTGGCGGGCCAGGCGCGCAAGCAAGTGGCCAAGCGAGCCCGTCCCGAACACTATCCGGCGCCCTACGCCATCATCGACCTGTGGGCCAAGTACGACGGCAACGCCCTGGCGGCGCCGGAGATCACCGATCGCATCGTCCGTTCCGCCACCGCCCGCAACCTGGTGCGGGTATTCCACCTGCAGGAGCGGCTGAAGGCTTTCGGCAAGGATTCCGCTTTCGTCGCCAAACGGGTGCACGTGGTGGGGGCCGGCGTCATGGGGGGCGACATCGCCGCCTGGTGCGCCGGCCGCGGCCTCACCGTGACCCTGCAGGACCAGAACGTGGAGCGCATCGCTCCGGCCATCAAGCGGGCCCACGCCGGCTTTGCCCGGCGCATCAGGGACAAGCTGCAGCTGCGCGCCGTCATGGACCGGCTCATCCCCGATCCGGAAGGCCATGGTGCCGCCCACGCCGACGTGGTCATCGAGGCCATCTTCGAGAACCTGGAAGCAAAGCACAGCCTGCTCAAGGGCCTGGAGGCCCGGATGAAGCCCGATGCCGTGCTGGCCACCAACACCTCCAGCCTGAAGCTGGAGGACATCCGTACCGTCCTGCAGCGGCCGGAACGTCTGGTGGGCATCCACTTCTTCAACCCGGTGGCGAAGATGCCCCTGGTGGAAGTGGTGACGGCCGCGGGTGGCGATGCGGAAGTGACGCGCCAGGCCTGCGCCTTCGTGCGCGGCATCGACAAGCTGCCCCTGCCGGTGCAGAGCGCCCCTGGTTTCCTGGTCAATGCCGTGCTCGGCCCCTACCTGCTGGAAGCCATGCGCTGCGTGGACGAGGGCATCGCCCCGGAGACGGTGGATGAAGCGGCCCTGGCCTTCGGCATGCCCATGGGCCCCATCGAGCTGGCCGACACCGTCGGCCTGGACATTGCCATGGCGGCCGGCAAGGCCCTGGCCGGCAACGGCACGGAGCCGCCCAAGTGCCTGGTGCAGCGCTTCGAGCGCGGCGATCTGGGGCGCAAGAGCGGCAAGGGTTTCTACGCCTATCCGGCCGGCAAGATCCAGAAGGGGGCAGCGGGCGCAGTGCCGGCCGGTCTGGCCGAACGGCTGGTGCAGCCCCTGCTGCAGCGGACGCAACAATTGGTCGATGCAGGTGTCGTAGCGGATGCCGAGCTGGCGGACGCCGGCGTAATATTCGGCACCGGTTTCGCCCCCTTCACGGGCGGACCGCTCAACTACGCTAGGAGCCGACATGCCTGAAATCCCCGTCCAACTGCCCGAAAAGCAACCCACCCTGCGCCTGATGACCATGCCGTCGGACATGAATCCGAACGGCGACATCTTCGGCGGCTGGGTCATGTCCCAGGTGGACATTGCCGGCGGCGTCGCCGCCATGCGTCGGGCCCGCGGACGGGTGACCACGGTCGCCGTCAATGCCTTCCAGTTCAAGCAGCCCATTTCCATCGGCGATGTCGTCAGCTTCTACACCGACATCGTCAAGGTCGGCCGCACCTCCATCACCCTCAGTGTGGAAGTCTATGCCGAGCGCAATTATTTCAAGCCCATCACCGTCAAGGTGACGGAGGCCACCCTGACCTACGTGGCCATCGACGTCAGCGGCAACAAGCGGGAAGTGCCGCCCGAGGGCTGAGAGCAGGTGTTTTACCCGGGAGGTTCGCCTCCCAAACCACAATCATAAATAGGAGACAAAACGATGTTGAAGACTTCCATGAAGTTGTTGCCGTTGTTGGTCCTGGGGGCAGTTTCCGGTACCGCTTCCGCTGCCGGATTCCAGTTGCTGGAACAGAACGCCACCGGCCTCGGCAATGCCTACGCCGGTTCTGCCGTGACGTCAGAGAACGCCTCCGGCCAGTATTTCAATGCCGCCAACCTGGCGGATCTGGAGGGCCGTCAGTTTTCCGCCGGTGTGAACTACATCGAGCTGGAGTCCACCTTCAATAATTCCGCTTCCACCAATCCTGCCGGCCATCCCAACCTGGGCAAGAATGGCGTCAATGGAGGTGATGCGGCCTTCGTGCCCAACTTCTACCTGGCCCTGCCCCTGAGCAAGGACCTGACCTTCGGCTTCGGCCTGAATGCTCCCTTCGGCATGCGTACGGCCTGGAGCAAGGACTGGGTCGGCCAGTACTACGCCACCATCACCGACGTGAAGGCGATGAACTTCAACGCCAACCTGGCTTACAAGGTGAGCGACCAGTTATCCATCGGCGGCGGTATCAACTACCAGAAATTCGATGCCCAGATCGAGACGGCCCTCAACGGCGCTCCCTTCGCCGGTTCCCGCGACGCCAATTTTGCCGTAGCCGGTGACAGCTGGGCCTGGGGCTACAACCTGGGTGTGATCTTCAAGCCTTCCGCCGCGACCAAGGTCGGCGTCTCCTACCGCTCCGCCGTCAAGCATGAGCTGGAAGGCAAGTACAGTGTTTCCGGCTTCACCGGTCCCGGCGCCGGCGTGGCGCTGGCAACTTACGGTTTCACTGCCGCCACCGGCAATGGCAAGGTGAATATCAAGCTGCCCGACACCTTCATCATCAGTGCCACCCACCAGCTGAACAACAAGTGGGAGTTGCTGGGCGACATCAGCCGCACCAGCTGGTCCGATGTGCCGGAACTGCGCGTCCAGTTCTCCAACGGTTCCGCCGACAAGGTCAGCAAGTACGACTGGCGCGATACCTGGCGTGTGGCCATGGGCGCCAACTATCAGGTAACCGATGCCTGGAAGCTGCGTCTGGGCCTGGCTTTCGACCAGTCTCCGGTGAAGGAAGGCCTGCGTACTCCGCGCCTGCCCGACCAGGATCGGGTGTGGTACACCATCGGTGCCCAGTACAAGCTGAACAAGGGCAGCAATCTTGATGTCGGCTATGCCTACGTCAAGGCCAAGAGCGCCCATGCCAATGAGACCAGTGCTAGCCCCGCCGTCACCGGCCGTCTGGTCGGCGACTATGAGAGCTCCGTGCAGGTGCTGGGCGTCCAGTACTCCATGAACTTCTGAGCTATTTCGTCTCCCCGTGAAAACGCCCCGGCTTGCCGGGGCGTTTTTCTTTTGCGGCATAGCGACGCATGCCTCTTGACGGAAGCATGTCAAAGCCTATAATTCAAACGTTCGTTTGAATTATGTAGGCGAGGCCGATGCAGATCTTCCCCGTTCCCCTGTCAGCGCCGCAGCCGGTAGGCGCCCGGCGTGCTGCCTGTCCATTTGCGGAAGGCGCGGTGGAAGGTGGTCGGGTCGTCAAAGCCCACGGCGGTGCCGATCACGGCGATGGGCATGTCGGTCTGGGTCAGGCGCTGGATGGCCACGTCCCGGCGCAGTTCATCCTTGATGGCCTGGAAGGTGGTGCCTTCCGTCGCCAGGTGGCGGGTCAGGCTGCGCACCGACGTGTGCAGGCTGCGCGCCACCGTTTCGATGGAAAGGGAGTGTTCCAGTTGCTTTTCCAGGGTCTCCCGCACCTTCTGGCTGACCAGGCGCTCGGCAAAGGAAACGAAGAGCCAGCCGCCCGGCGCCTTGCTGAGGAAGGTGCCGAGGGAGTTCTTGTCCTGCCGGATCGGTGTGGCCAGGGCGCTGGCCTCGAAGTACAGGGCCGACTGCCCCTGGTCGAAATGCACCGGCCCCGGATAGAGAAAAACGTACTCCGAGGCATGGCGTGGTCGCGGATAGGCGCAGTCCACCCGGGCCAGGGTCATCTTGTGGCCGGTCAGCCAGGAGGCGACGCCGTGGATCAGCTTGAGCATGATCTCCTGGCCGAAGGTGTTTGCGGGCGCCGCCGGCGTCTGGGGGATGAGGGCGATGCGCACCAGGCCGCCCTGGCGCGAGAGGTCGATGGCGAAGTCGTCCAGCAGCAGATGGAAGAAGCGGGTGAAGCGGAACAGGGCAGTCTGCAGGTTGGCCGATTCGAGCAGGCTCAGGCAGAGGAACTTGAAGGCGCCGGCCCGCACCGGGCGGGAGAACATGCCGGGCAGTTCGTCGTCCAGCTCCCGCGCCAGCAGGCGGTAGAGGGTGGCGAACTGCTCCGTGGTGACGCGGGCGGTATCGGCTGCCAGCAAGGCCGGCGCGATGCCGGCCTGTTCCACCAGGGCCGTACGTCGAGGGGGCTCGATGGCGGTGCCGGCCAGCAGGTGGTGGACGAAGCTGATGGGGACGGTGCTCGATGACGGGGCGGCCATGGCTTGGGATTTCTTGTGCGCTGCGGCATGAGGAATGGCCGATTATGCAAGTAAATAGGCGCAACCGGCAATCCGGCGGAGCGGCGATTGTTCGTAGAATCGTCGCGGAAACAAAGACTCTGTCTTGTTTCAAGGAGTCCGCTGGGCATCGGGTCGTACCTGCCGGAAAGACACTCTTTCGGCGCGATAGGTCTATTGCCAGGGTCGCAGGCGCGGCCGCCGGCGGGCGATAAGCCAGAACAACGCCGGGAGACTTCCGCCATGTCCATGCAACCCATCCAGGTCACACCCTCCGCCTACACCTATCCCCTGCTGATCAAGCAGCTGCTGCATACTCCCCTGGCGACGGCGCCGCAGCAGGAAATCGTTTATGGGGACAAGGTGCGCCACACCTACCGGGACCTGGCCCTGCGCATCAACCGCCAGGGCCATGCCCTGAGCCGCCTGGGGGTCCAGGGCGGCGACACGGTGGCGGTCATGGATTGGGACAGTCACCGCTACCTGGAGTGCTTCTTCGGCGTGCCCATGCTGGGCGCCGTGCTGCAGACGGTGAATGTGCGCCTGTCGCCGGACCAGATTCTGTACACCCTGAACCATGCCCAGGCCAGCGTGCTGCTGGTGAACCGGGAATTCCTGCCGGTGCTGGCGCAAATCCGCGGCGAGCTGGCCACGGTGAAACGCTTCGTCTTGTTGGACGACGAAGGCGGCGACCTGCCGGAAGGCTTTGCCGGCGAGTACGAAGCCCTGTTGATCGACTGCCCGGACCACTACGACTTTCCCGATTTCGACGAAAATAGCCGGGCCACCACCTTCTACACCACCGGCACCACCGGCCTGCCCAAGGGCGTCTATTTCAGCCACCGTCAGCTGGTGCTGCACACCCTGGCCGTCTGCTCTGCCCTGGCCCTGGCGCCGCAACAGGGGGGATTCCACCGGGACGACATCTACATGCCCCTGACCCCCATGTTCCATGTGCACGCCTGGGGCATGCCCTACATCGCCACCCTGGCGGGGGTGAAGCAGGTCTATCCGGGGCGCTATCAGCCCGAGGCCATCCTCAAGCTGATCGAGAAGGAGCAGGTCACCTTCTCCCACTGCGTCCCCACCATCCTGCACATGCTGCTGCTGACGCCCTATGGCAAGCAGGTGGACCTTTCTAGGTGGAAGGTCATCATCGGCGGCTCCGCCCTCACCACGGGTCTGGCCAAGGCGGCCCTGGAGCGGGGCATCGATGTGTTCACCGGCTACGGCATGTCCGAGACCTGTCCCATCCTGACCCTGGCCCAGATGGAAGATCCGGCGCTGCTGGCCGATGCCGATGCCAACGTGGCGGTACGGGTCAAGACCGGCCGGCCCGTGCCCCTGGTGGCCCTGCGCACCGTGGATGCCCAGATGGGCGACTGCCCGCGGGATGGCAAGAGTGCCGGCGAGGTGGTGGTGCGCGCCCCCTGGCTGACCCAGGGCTACCTCTACAACCCGGAGGCCTCCGAGCATCTGTGGGACGGTGGCTGGCTGCACACCCAGGACATCGGCCACATCGACCCCCAGGGCTACCTGCAGGTCACCGACCGCATCAAGGACGTGATCAAGACCGGCGGCGAGTGGGTCTCCTCCCTCGAGCTGGAGGACCTCATCGGCCGCCACCCGGGGGTCAGCGAAGTGGCCGTCATCGGCGTGCCCGACGAGAAGTGGGGTGAACGCCCCCTGGCCCTGGTGGTGCTCAAGCCCGAATTCGCCGACCAGGTGTCGGCCGCAGATATCCAAGCCCATGTGAAGGTCTTTGCCGACCAGGGCCATATTTCCAAGTACGGTGTACCGGAAAACGTCAGATTCCTCGCGAGTCTGGCTCGAACCAGCGTTGGCAAGCTGAACAAGCGCGCCATGCGGGAACAACTAGTGAAGTGAAGGAGACAAGAAGACCATGAGTGAGAACAGCAAACTGATCGTCCGCCGGGCTGCCGTGCTCGGCGCCGGCGTGATGGGGGCCCAGATCGCCGCCCATCTCGCCAACGCCGATGTGCCGGTGGTGCTTTTCGACCTGGCGGCCAAGGAGGGCGACCCCAACGGCATCGTCAAGAAGGCCCTGGACGGCTTGAAGAAGCTGGACCCGGCCCCCCTGGCGAGCAAGGAGCGCCTGGCCCACATTGATGCCGCGAACTACGAGCAGCACCTGGCCCTGCTGGGCGAGTGCGACCTGGTGATCGAGGCCATCGCCGAGAAGATGGAGTGGAAGGAGGACCTCTACCGCAAGATCGCGCCCCACCTGAAGGCCGGCGCCATCGTCGCCTCCAACACCTCGGGCCTGTCCATCAACAAGCTGTCCTCCACCGTGCCGGCGGAGAAGCGGGCCAACTTCTGCGGCATCCACTTCTTCAATCCGCCGCGCTACATGCCCCTGGTGGAAATCATCGCCACCACCGACTCCGATCCGGCCATGCTGGACCGCCTGGAAACCTGGCTGGTCTCCCGCCTCGGCAAGAGCGTGGTGCGGGCCAAGGACACCCCCAACTTCGTCGCCAACCGGGTCGGCGTTTTCTCCATCCTGGCGGTGATGCACCACACCCAGCGCCTGGAGATGGGCTTCGACGAGGTGGATGCCCTGACCGGCCCCAAGATCGGCCGTCCCAAGAGCGCCACCTACCGCACCGCCGACGTGGTGGGCCTGGACACCCTGGCCCACGTGGTCAAGACCATGCAGGACACCCTGCCCGGCGACCCCTGGCACAGCCACTTCCAGGCCCCGGCCTGGCTGGCCGCCCTGATCGAGAAGGGCGCCCTGGGCCAGAAGACCAAGTGCGGCATCTTCCGTAAGCAGGGCAAGGAAATCCAGGTGCTGGACCTGGCCAAGCAGGATTACCGTACCTCCGCCGGCGAGATTGCCCCGGAAGTGGCCGAGATCCTCAAGATCAAGAACCCGGCCGAAAAGTTCGCCGCCCTGCGCGCTTCTTCCCACAAGCAGGCCCAGTTCCTCTGGGCCATCTACCGGGACGTCTTCCACTACTGCGCCTTCCATCTGGAATCCATCGCCGACAACGCCCGGGATGTGGATTTCGCCATGCGCTGGGGCTTTGGCTGGGCCATGGGCCCCTTCGAGACCTGGCAGGCCGCCGGCTGGAAAGCCATTGCCGCCGCCGTGCAGGCCGACATCGATGCCGGCCTGGCCATGAGCACGGCGCCCCTGCCCGCCTGGGTCATGGCCCGGGACGGGGTGCATGAACCCGCCGGCTCCTGGTCCGCCGCCGAACAGGGCCTCAAGCCCCGGTCCGCCCTGCCGGTTTACGGTCGCCAGCTCTATCCCGAGACCGTGCTGGGCGAAGCCCCCGCCGCCAAGGGCGAGACCGTCTGGGAAAACGCCGGGGTGCGCCTGTGGACCCATGCCCAGGACCCGAAGATCGCCATTCTCTCCATCACCTCCAAGATGCACGCCATCGGCGACGAGGTGCTGGACGGCGTGCTCGAAGCAGTCAGCCGGGCCGAGCGGGACTTCGACGGCCTGGTCATCTGGCACGAAGCCCCCTTCGCCGTCGGCGCCAACCTGCAGCAGGTGGGCGAAGCCTGCGCCAAGGGTGAGTTCGACAAGCTGGAGGCCACCGTGGCCAAGTTCCAGCGTGCCTCCATGGCCTTCAAGCACGCCCAGGTGCCCACCGTGGCGGCTGTGCAGGGCATGGCCCTGGGCGGCGGCTGCGAGTTCGTCATGCATGCGGCCCACCGGGTCATGGCCCTGGAAAGCTACGTCGGTCTGGTGGAAGCGGGCGTCGGCCTGATTCCCGCCGGCGGCGGCTGCAAGGAATTCGCCATCCGCGCCGCCCAGTTCGGTGCCCGCCAGGCTGGCGGCGAGCTGTTCCCCTTCCTGCAGAACGTGTTCCAGACCATCGCCATGGCCAAGGTGGCCAAGAGCGCCCTGGAAGTGCAGGAGATGGGCTTCGGTAAGGAAGCTGACGACATCGTCTTCAATGCCCAGGAGCTACTGTTTGTTGCCATTGCCCGTGCCCGGGCCATGGCGGCTGCCGGCTACCGTCCGCCCCTGCGGGCCCGCAACATCCCGGTGGCCGGCCGTCCCGGCATTGCCACCCTGGAGATGATGCTGGTGAACATGAAGGAGGGCGGTTTCATTTCCGCCCACGATTACCGGGTGGCCCGCTCCGCTGCAATCGCCCTGTGCGGCGGCGACGTGGAGCAGGGCAGCCGGGTGGACGACGAATGGCTGCTCACCGTGGAGCGCCGCGAATTCGTCGAACTGCTGAAGACCCCGGAAACCCAGGCCCGCATCAAGCACATGCTTGAGACCGGCAAGCCCCTGCGCAATTAAGGGGAAGGAGACAAACAATGACCAAACAAATCCAAGACGCCTACATCGTCGCCGCCACCCGTCTGCCGGTGGCCAAGCGCAACGGCATGTTCAAGACCACCCGTCCCGACGACATGCTGGCCCACGCCCTCAAGTCCGTCATGGCCCAGGTGCCCCAGCTGGACCCGGCCCTGGTGGAAGACGTGATCGTCGGCTGCGCCATGCCGGAAGCCGAACAGGGCATGAACGTGGCCCGCATCGGCCTGCTCCTGGCCGGCTTGCCGGACACCGTGCCGGGCCTGACCATCAACCGCTTCTGCTCCTCCGGCGTGCAGGCCGTGGCCGATGCCGCCGCCCGTATCCGCCTGGGTGAAGCCGACGTGATGCTGGCCGCCGGCACCGAGACCATGAGCCTGATGTCCCAGATGATGGGCAACAAGGTTTCCCTCAACCCGGCCATCTTCGAGAAGGACGAGAACGTGGCCATCGCCTACGGCATGGGTCTCACCGCCGAGAAGGTGGCCCAGAAGTGGGGCATCAGCCGCGACGACCAGGATGCCTTCGCCGTGGCCTCCCACCAGAAGGCCGTGGCCGCCATCGCCGCCGGCAAGTTCAAGGACGAGATCAGCCCCTACACCGTGCGCGCCCACCTGCCGGACTTGAAGAGCGGCACTGTGCGCATCGTCGAGAAGGTCTGCGACACCGACGAAGGCCCCCGTCCCGATTCCAGCCTGCAGGGCCTGGCCAAGCTGAAGCCCGTGTTCAACGCCCGGGGCAGCGTCACCGCCGGCAACTCCTCCCAGATGTCCGACGGCGCCGGTGCCGTGCTGCTGGTTTCCGAGAAAATCCTCAAGCAGTTCAACCTGCAGCCCCTGGCCCGCTTTGCCGGCTTCTCCGTGGCCGGCGTGCCGCCGGAGATCATGGGCATCGGCCCCATCGCCGCCATTCCCAAGGTCCTGGCCCAGGCCGGCATCAAGCAGGACGACCTGGACTGGATCGAGCTGAATGAGGCCTTCGCCGCCCAGGCCCTGGCGGTGACCCGGGAACTGGGTCTGGACCCGGCCAAGATCAATCCCCAGGGCGGCGCCATCGCCCTCGGCCATCCCCTGGGCGCCACCGGCGCCATCCGCACCGCCACCCTGGTGCACGGCATGCGCCGGGAAAACAAGAAGTGGGGCATGGTCACCATGTGTATCGGCACCGGCATGGGTGCCGCGGGCCTGTTCGAGGCCCTGTAAGGCGCAGCGCGCCCCGGTCGGTGCCGTTCTCCTCCAGGGGCGGTGCCGGCCGGGGCATTTTTGCGTTTACCGACTTGTTGTAAGCTGCATCCCCGACAAAGGCCACGGGGCGGGCGCCGGCCGGCGCCGCACCCGTTACGCCAAGCCACTCCCCAAGGAGATTCCCGACCATGCTGCCCAAATGGTGGAAAAAGCTGCCCCCCGCCTGGCGCCCGGCCATCCTGCGCTGGGGTTTCAACTGGTTTCCCGCCTGGCGCGCCACCGGCGGCCGGGTCATCCACGTTTCCGCCGACCTGAAGCGCATCGTGGTCAAGCTGCCCCTCAACCGGGGCACCCGCAACGCCGTCGGCACCATTTTCGGCGGCGCCCTGTTCGCCACCACCGACGGCCTCCATCCCACCCTGCTGGCCCTGCAGCTGGGCCACGACTACATCATCTGGGACAAGGCCGGCGCCATCCGCTACCGCAAGCCGGGCCGGGCGCCCCTTTTCGCCGAATTCCATATCGACGATGCGGAGACCGAACTGGTGCGCGAGATCGTCGCCCGGGACGGGGAGTGCGAACGCACCTATACGGTGGAACTGAAGGACCGTCACGGGGTGGTGCACACCATCGTCGAGCGCACCGTGTACATCGCCGACAAGGCCTTCTACCGCAACAAGGTGGCGGCCTAGGCGGGGCCTGGAGCGGCCGCGTTAAGAGCCCGCGCCGGGACGAGCCCTCTGGCATAATACGGCCCCATGACTGACAAGGCGCGGCATACCCCATGAATCTCGACACCTGGCTGGCGGCTGCCGGCATGGGCTGGCGTGAAGCCGTGGTGGGCATCATTGCCCTCCTGGGGCTGTACATCCTGTTCGTGCTGCTGCGCCTGAAGCGCCTGGCCCGCCGCCGCCAGGAGGCCGCCGCGCCGGCGCCCAAGGCGCCGAGCCTGGGTGAGGTCGGGGACGATGGCGACGATGAGGCCGGCGACGAGCATCCGGACCCGGTCTACAGCCGCCCCGAAAAGCCCGCCTTCGCCTGGAACGAACCGCCGGCCAAGGACTTTGCCGAAGAGCAGTACTACAAGGCGGTCCAGCTCGAACTGGGCCAGCTGCGGGAGGAAGTGGCGGTGCTGCGCCACGAGTTCGCCACCCTGCGCGAAGAGATGCGCGGCCAGGTCGGTCAGATCAAGGCTTCCCAGAACATGTCGCCCCTCTACAGCGACGCCATGCAGATGGCCATGCTGGGGCACGACGCCGAAACTATTGCCGAGCGTTGCGGCATCGCCCGGGCCGAGGCCGACCTGGTGGTCGCCCTGGCCCGCAACCAGGGCGATTGAGACCGGGCGCCGCACACCGATAACCAGGGAAAGGGACCACCATGGCAGAAAAGAAACCGGCGGCCAAGGCGACCGGCGCCAAGACGGCCGCCAAGCGCAAGGAAGCGCCCGCCGTCGATCCCCAGGACGAGATCAAACAGCGCCTGGGGCGGCGCATGGCCTTCGCCGGCGTCATGATCGCCGTGCTGCTGGCCGCCCTGGCCCTGTTCGACCATCTCTCCAAGGCCCCGGAAGAAGAGGAAGTGGCCGTGGCGCCGGCGCCGGCACCGAAGGAAGTGGCCCAGCCGGTGAAGCCGGTGGAACCCGTGGCGCCGCCCGCCGAAGAAGCCAAGGCCGAGGAAAAGCCGGCCGAACCTGAACTGTCCGCCGCGCCGGTGACCAAGGGCCAGCCGGCCCCCGAGCTGCCGCCGCCGCCCCAGGTGGCCGCCAAACCGGCCCTGCAAACGACGCCCCATGCCGCCCAGCCCATCCGCGGCGCCACCTCCGGCCCGGTGAGCAACGGCCGCCAGCCGGCCCAGGGCCGTCAGGGCACCGTGGCCAGCGTCACGCCCGCGCCTGCCTCTGCGGCGCCGGCCGGCACCACGCCTGCCGCCCAGCCGGCCCCGGCGGCGGCACCGGCCAACGTGCAGCCGATGCCGGTACGGCCCCAGCCCCTGCCGCCCCGCCTGTTCTCCGGCTACGTGGTGCAGGCCGGCGTCTTCAGCAGCACCGAGCGGGCCGAGGAACTGCACGCCAAGCTGCAGCTGAACGGCATTCCCTCCAATATCGAATCCCGGGTGAACGTGGGGCCCTTCAAGTCCAAGGAAGAGGCCGACGCGGCCCGGGCCAAGCTCAAGGCCCTGGGCATCGACTCGGTGCTGGTGCCTCCCGCCGGCAACCGCCGCTAAGGGCGGGCGGCGGTCTCGGCGCCCACCTTGCCGGGCCGGCCGCTGCTGCCTGATACAAGTTGCAGCCGGCGCCCGTCGCGGTGCCGGCATTGCCTCAAGATTGAAAACGACCTGCCGGGAGAGGCAGGCGGGATGCGCCTCCTGGCCATGCCATGGCCGGGAGCGGCGTCCTTGCTGCCTTCCAGGTCGGATGCAGCAGCAGGCTTCGCCTCAGGTCTGATCCGGGCCGGCGTCGGGCGACTGCAGCAGCTTTTCCAGGCGGCGGGCGAAGACCGTCATTTCCTTGGCCGCCTGCACGTCCCCCCGCCCCTCCGCCACCGTAATGCCCTGCCGGTAGGCGGCCAGGGCCTCCGCCGGCCGGCCGCCCTCGGCCAGGGCCTTGCCCAGCAGCTTCCAGGCGGCCGAATACTTGGGGTCCTTGTCCACCGCTTCCCGGAAGCGGGCCGCGGCCTGCTCCCACTGTTCGGCCTTGAGCCACTCGTTGCCCAGGGAATAGCGCAGCAGGGCCCCGTCCCGGGGACCGTCCAGCAGCTTTTCCAGATTGGCGATGATCGCTGTCGTCATTTACCATTTCCTTTTTTCCAAGGCTTCATTCTAAAGGACAGCAAAATGGCCAAAACGATCATCGCCACCGACAAGGCTCCCGCCGCCATCGGCACCTACTCCCAGGCAGTGAAGGCTGGCGACACCGTTTACCTCTCCGGCCAGATCGGCCTGGACCCGGCTTCCATGCAGATGGTGGAAGGCATCGACGCCCAGATCGTGCGCGTCTTCGACAACCTCAAGGCCGTGGCCGAGGCCGCCGGCGGCTCCCTGGCCGACACCGTCAAGCTCAATGTGTACCTCACCGATCTGGGTAATTTCGCCAAGGTGAACGAGGTCATGGCCCGTTACTTCAGCCAGCCCTATCCCGCCCGGGCCGCCGTCGGCGTTGCCTCCCTGCCCCGGGGCGCCCTGGTGGAAGCCGACGCCGTGCTGGTGCTCGGCTAAAGCGCAGAACCGTCTTGGCGGAAAAGAAGGCCGGGCCGGCCAAGGCCGCCAAGGCGCCAGCCAAGGGGGCCAGCGCCCTGCAGCAGAAGCTGGGCAAGCTGGGGCTGCACTCGCGCAACGATCTGCTGCTGCATTTCCCCTTGCGCTACGAGAACGAGACAGCGGTGGTGCCGGTCAATGAGGCGCCCTGGGACGAGCCGGTGCAGGTGGAGGTGCGGGTCACCGACGTCTCCATCCAGTTCCGCCCCCGTCGCCAGCTGGTGGCCCGCTGCGAGGACGACTCGGGGGAACTGTGGCTGCGCTTCCTCAATTTCTACGGCAGCCAGGTCAAGCAGCTGGAAACGGCCCGGGACGAGGGCCGCAAGCTGCGGGTCTTCGGCGAGATCCGGGGCGGCTTCTTCGGCAGCGAGATGGTCCATCCCCGCTACAAGCCGGTGGAGGAGGGGAGTGCCCTGCCCCAGTCCCTGACGCCGGTCTATCCCACCACCGCCGGCCTGGCCCAGTCCGCCCTGCGCAAGCTTATCGGCAAGGCCCTGGCCGAGTCCGACCTGGCCGACACCCTGGACCAGGCGCAGTTGCGGGCCCTGGCCCTGGAACCCTTCGCCGCCAGCGCCCGCCTGCTGCACGCGCCGCCCCCCGGGGTCGATGAATTCGCCCTGCAGAACCACCGCCATCCGGCCTGGCGTCGCATCAAGTTCGACGAACTGCTGGCCCAGCAGTTGTCCCTGCGCCGGGCCTACCTGGCGCGGCGGGAAAAGGGGGCGCCGCGGCTGGATGCCCCCGGCGCCCTGGCGCGGCAGCTGCTGGGCCAGCTTTCCTTCCAGCTCACCGGGGCCCAGCAACGGGTGTGGCAGGAGATCGCCCGGGACCTGGCCGAGGCCCATCCCATGCAGCGCCTGCTGCAGGGGGACGTGGGCAGCGGCAAGACCATCGTCGCCGCCCTGGCGGCCTGCCAGGCCATCGAGTGCGGCTGGCAGGCGGCTTTCATGGCGCCCACGGAAATCCTCGCCGAGCAGCATTACAAGAAGCTCTCGGCCTGGCTGGAGCCCCTCGGCATTACCGTCGCCTGGCTCTCCGGCAGCCTCAAGTCGGCCAAGAAAAAGGCCGCCCAGCAGGAGGCCGCCGCCGGCGCCCAGCTGGTGGTGGGCACCCACGCCCTGATCCAGGCCGACGTCGATTTCCTGCGCCTGGGGCTGGCCATCGTGGACGAGCAGCACCGCTTCGGCGTGGCCCAGCGCCTGGAACTGCGCAAGAAGGGCAAGGCCGGCATCCCGCATCAGCTGATGATGTCCGCCACGCCCATCCCCCGCACCCTGGCCATGAGCTACTACGCCGACCTGGATGTCTCGGTGATCGACGAGCTGCCGCCGGGGCGCACCCCCATCCGCACCAAGCTGGTCTCCGACGCCCGTCGCGACGAGGTGGTGGGGGCGGTGCGCCACGCCGTGGAGAGCGGGCGCCAGGCCTACTGGGTCTGTCCCCTGATCGAGGAAAGCGAGAAGCTGGACCTGCAGGCCGCCATCGACACCCACGCCATCCTGGCCGAGGAGCTGGAAGGACTGTCGGTGGGCCTGGTGCACGGCCGTCTCAAGCCCGACGAGAAGGCCGCCACCATGGCCGCCTTCGCCGCCGGGGAGATCCAGGTGCTGGTGGCTACCACGGTGATCGAGGTGGGGGTGGACGTGCCCAACGCCAGCCTCATGGTGATCGAGCATGCGGAGCGCTTCGGCCTGGCCCAGCTGCACCAGCTGCGGGGCCGGGTGGGCCGGGGCGCCCACGAGTCGGCCTGCGTTCTGCTCTACGCCACACCCCTGTCCCAGACCGGGCGGGCTCGCCTGAAAATCATCTACGAGAACACCGACGGCTTCGAGATCGCTCGTCAGGACCTGCAGCTGCGCGGCCCCGGCGAGTTCGTCGGCGCCCGCCAGAGCGGCGTGCCCCTGCTGCGCTACGCCGACCTGGAAATGGACGCCGACCTGGTGGAACTGGCGCGGGACCTGGCCGAACGCCTGCTGCGGGACGATCCGCCCCGGGCCGAGCGCCATCTGCGGCGCTGGCTGGGCAGCCGGGAAGAGCTGCTCAAGGCCTGAGCCGGCGGCCTGCTGCGGCCCCGGGTACAATAGCGCCGCGGTGCCGCGCCAGCCTTCGTCCCGCTTCCCGCTTTCTCATTCTGCCTCGCGAGTTCTGCCATGAACCTGCCCAACCACCAATTGTCGATGACCGTGCTGATGACGCCGGACATGGCCAACTTCAGCGGCAAGGTACACGGCGGCGCCGTCCTCAAGCTGCTCGATCAGGTGGCCTACGCCTGTGCCAGCCGCTACGCCGGCGCCTATGTGGTGACCCTCTCGGTGGACCAGGTGATGTTCCGCCAGCCCATCCACGTCGGCGAGCTGGTGACCTTCCTGGCCAGCGTGAACCACACCGGCACCTCCTCCATGGAAGTGGGCATCAAGGTGGTGGCGGAGGATATTCGTTCCCAGGTGGTGCGCCACGCCAACAGCTGCTTCTTCACCATGGTGGCGGTGGACGACCAGGGCAAGCCGACCCCGGTGCCGTCCCTGGAACCCCAGACGCCGGACGAGCATCGTCGCTTCGAGGCCGCCTGCACTCGCCGCCAGCTGCGCCAGGAACTGGCCCGCCGCTTCGAGGCCACCCACGGTGCCCATGCCGGCCCCCTGGCCGACTGAGCCGCGCCGCTCCTTATTCTGCAATCCCTATGTCCAGCCAAACACCGCCCATGACCTTCGCCGATCTCGACCTCGTGCCGCCCTTGCTGGAAGCCCTCGATGTGCTCGGCTACCAGACCCCGACCCCGGTCCAGGAGAAAGCCATTCCCGCCGTCCTGGCCGGGGGCGACCTGATGGCTGCGGCCCAGACCGGCACCGGCAAGACCGCCAGCTTCGCCCTGCCCCTGTTGCAGCGGCTGGCCCACGATCCGGAGCCCACCGCCAGCAACAGCACCCGGGCCCTGATCCTGGTGCCGACCCGGGAGCTGGCCCAGCAGGTGTGCGACAGCTTCGTCGCCTACGGCCAGTTCCTGGTGCTGCGCAGCTATGCTGTCTATGGCGGGGTCAGCATCAATCCCCAGATGATGAAGCTGCGCAAGGGCGTGGACATCCTGGTGGCCACCCCGGGCCGCCTGCTGGACCTGCACCGGCAGAACGCGGTGCGTTTCGACCAGGTGCGCACCCTGGTGCTGGACGAGGCCGATCGCATGCTGGACCTGGGCTTCGCCCGGGAGCTGAATGCCCTCTTCGCCCTGCTGCCGAAGCAGCGCCAGACCCTGCTCTTCTCCGCCACCTTCTCCGACGCCATCCGCAGCATGGCCGACCAGCTGCTGAAAAAGCCCCTCTCCATCGAGACGGCCCGGCCCAACGCCACCGCCCGGGGCATCAAGCAGTGGGTGGTGCCGGTGGACAAGAAGCGCAAGAGCGCTCTGTTCTGCCATCTCTACAAGCACAAGAAGTGGGACCAGGTGCTGGTCTTCGTCAAGACGCGCAAGGGCGTCGATGAACTGGTGGAGACCCTCACGGCCAAGGGCATCGCCGCCGAATCCATCCATGGCGATAAGCCCCAGCCGGCCCGCCTGCGCGCCCTGGAAAGCTTCAAGGCCGGCCAGGTGCGGGTGCTGGTGGCCACCGACGTGGCCTCCCGCGGCCTGGACATCGACGACCTGCCCCGGGTGGTCAACTTCGACCTGCCCATCGTCCCCGAAGACTACGTGCACCGCATCGGCCGCACCGCCCGGGCCGGCGCCAGCGGCGAGGCCGTGTCCCTGGTCTGCGCCGACGAGGTGAACCTGCTCGGCGCCATCGAGGTGCTGATCGGCCAGCCCCTTTCCCGCATCGAACAGCACGGCTTCGAGCCGGACCACCGGGTGCCCGAGACCGGCCCCGCCGGCCAGGTGATCAAGAAGCCGAAGAAACCGAAAATGCCCAAGCACCTGGACTACGGCATCGGCAGCGGGCCCAGCCGGGGCAAGGGCCCCGGCAGTGCCAAGGCCCCGGGCGGCCGGCGCGGGGCCGGGCGGCCGGGAGGCAAGGCCGCGCCCAAGGCCCGGGGCCGCTGAGCATGGCCGGCCAGTTCGGCCTGCTGCGGCAACGCCGCTTCCTGCCCTTCTTCGGTACCCAGTTCCTCGGAGCCTTCAACGACAACCTGTTCAAGAACGCCCTGGTGGTGCTGCTGACCTTCCAGGCCGCCAGTTGGACGGCCCTCGATCCGGGCCTCCTGGCCAACCTGGCGGCAGGCATCTTCATCCTGCCCTTTTTCCTCTTCTCCGCCAGCGCCGGCCAGCTGGCCGACAAGTACGACAAGGCGGCCCTGGCCCGCCTGGTGAAGCTGCTGGAAATCGCCATCATGGCGGTGGCCACCCTGGGCTTCGTCCTGCACAGCCTGCCCGTGTTGCTGGGGGCCCTGTTCCTGCTGGGCTGCCATTCCACCCTGTTCGGACCGGTGAAGTACGCCATCCTGCCCCAGCATCTCTATCCGGAGGAGCTGGTGGGCGGCAATGCCCTGGTGGAGGCGGCCACCTTCGTCGCCATCCTGCTCGGTACCCTGGCCGGCGGCATCCTGGCCGGGCTCGGCAACGCTCCCGGCTGGATCAGCCTGGGCGGCCTGGTGGTGGCCGTGGCCGGTTATCTGTGCAGCCGGGCCATTCCGTCGGCGCCGGCGCCGGTACCCGGGCTGCGGCTCAACCCCAATCCTTTCACGGAGACCTGGCGCAACATCGGCTTTGCCCGGCAGGATGGGCGGCTGTTCCTCGCCATCCTGGCCATCTCCTGGTTCTGGCTCTACGGCGCCCTGTTTTTGGCCCAGTTTCCGGCCTTCGCCAAGCAGGTGCTGGGGGGCGGCGAGTCCACCGTGACCCTGCTGCTGGCCACCTTCAGCGTCGGCATCGGCGTCGGCTCCCTGCTTTGTGAACGCCTCTCTGCCCGCCGCCTGGAGCTGGGCCTGGTGCCCCTGGGCGGACTGGGGCTGACCCTGTTCGGCGTAGCTGTTGCCCTGGTCTCCCCGGCGGGGCCGGCCGGTGCGCCCCTGGCCCTGGGCGCCCTGCTGGCCAGTGCCGGCCTGCTGCCGGTGATGTTGGCCCTGTTCGGTATCGGTGTCTTCGGCGGCCTCTTCATCGTGCCCCTCTACGCCCTGCTGCAGGTGCGAGGCGAACCGGCTTGCCGGGCCCGCATCATCGCCGTCAACAACATCCTCAATGCCCTGTTCATGGTGGTCGGCTCCCTCGCCGCCGGTGCCCTGCTGGGTGCCGGCCTCTCTATTCCCCGGTTGTTCCTGCTGGCGGCCCTGCTCAATGGCGTGGTCTGTATCTTCCTTTGCCTGCGGGCGCCTGATTTCCTGCTCGCCTGCCGTAACTGGCTGTGGCGGAAGCCTGGCAAACCCTCTGTCTGAGCATCCCGGGGTGCGCCGTACGGCATTCCCGTCGGGATGAGTGGCACTTGGTTAATCCAGGCGCTTGCCCCTATCATTCCGCTGGCAAGTTCTAATCTTCCAATACTCTAATAATCGAATGGAATATCTGGCATGGGATTGAAAGCGCGTATCGCACGGGCCATGGGGGTGGTGTTTGCCATTTTTTTGCTGTCCACCGGCTTCGGCCTCTACGGTCTGCACCAGACCAAGGAGACCTTCATCCGCCACGTGGAGGTGGACATGGCCCTGGAACGGGCCATCGTCGGCATGTATGCCCAGGGGCTGCAGAGCGGCCAGGCCCTGCGTAATGTGGTGCTGGACCCGGCCAACAAGACCGGCCACGGCAACCTGAAGAAGGCCCTGGAAGAGTTCGACGGCTACTATCAGAACGCCCGCGCCCTGGTGCCGGCGGAGGCGCCGGTGGCCAAGGTGCTGCAGGAAGTGGCGGCCCTGGCGGCGGAGCGGCGCAGCCTCATCGACAAGGTGGTGGAGACGGCGGTGGGCGGTGCCGGCAGCGAGGCGGTGGCCCTCATCAACAGCAGCGAGACGCCCCTCTGGCGCAAGATCCGCGGCCATCTGCTGGACCAGATGAAAGCCATGAAAACCCAGCTGGACGAGAGCAAGGAAGCCGGCATCGCCGAGATCGAGCGTACCGAGCGGCTGGTGATCGGCCTGGCCCTGGCCAGTATCGTCATCGCCATCGTCCTCCTGGCCCGGGTGCTGCAGGTGGTGGGGCGCCAGCTGGGCGGCGATCCTTCCGAGGTGATGCAGGTGGCCGAGCAGGTGGCTGCCGGCAACCTCACCCTGCACATCGCCAATCCCCAGGAGGGCAGCGTGATGGCCGCCATGGCTTCCATGCAGACCCGCCTGGCCGCCATGGTGGCCCAGATCCGGCAGAACGCCGATTCCCTCCTGGCCTCCGCCGAGACCCTGGCGCGCAGCTCCGAGGAAGTGGTGGGGCGCACCTCGGAACAGACCGAGGCGGTGTCCGCCGTGGCCGCGGCCATGGAAGAGATGACCGTGGGCATCTCCCAGGTGCGCGACCATTCCGCCGAGGCCCGCTCCTACGCCCAGGAATCGGGGCGCATGGCGCACCAGGGCAACGAAGTGGTGGGCAATGTGGTGCAAGGCATGGGACGGGTGGCCTCCTCCGTCACCGAGTCGGCCCAGGGCATCGCCACCCTGGAACACGAGTCGGAAAAGATCGCCGCCGTGGTCGGCGTGATCAAGGAAGTGGCGGACCAGACCAACCTGCTGGCCCTCAATGCCGCCATCGAGGCGGCCCGGGCCGGCGAACAGGGGCGCGGTTTCGCCGTGGTGGCCGACGAGGTGCGCAAGCTGGCCGAACGCACCGCCCAGTCCACCGTGGAAATCGGCGTCACCGTCGATGTGGTGCGCAACGGCATCCAGCAGGCGGTGGAGCACATGGAACGGGGCGTGACCCTGGTCCAGGGCGAATCGGGCAAGGTGGCCGAGGCTGGCAGCACCATTTCCGCCCTGCACGGCTATGCCGACAAGGTGGTCGGCGCCGTGCACGAAATCGGCGATGCCCTGCAGGAGCAGAGCGCCGCCAGCACCGAGATCGCCCGCCGCATCGAGCTCATCGCCCAGATCAGTTCCGCCGTCCAGGCCAGTGCCGGCGCCGTGGCCCAGCTGCAGCAGCTGGCCCGCAGCCTGAGCGACTCGGTGCACCACTTCCGTACCTGACGGAGGAGCGTTGGCCCGGGGGCTGCCGTTCCTAGCCCAGGGCGGCCCGGGCCAGCAGGCCCAGGCCGGCGGCCGCCAGGGTGCCGTTGAGCAGGCGCAGGAAGCGCTCCGGCGACAGCCGCAGATCCAGGTGGTGGCCCAGCCAGGTGCCGAGCAGCATGGGCGGCACCGCCAGCAGGGCCAGCAACAGCAGGCTCGGGTCCAGCAGCCCGGCCAGGGCGCACAGGATCACCCGCAGCCCGGTGCTGAGGGCCATCAGCACCGCCTGGGTGGCGCGGAAGACCTCCCGCTCCAGGGGCTGGCGGCTGAGATAGGCGGCGTAGAGAAAGCCGCCGCTGCCGAACAGTCCGCCGAAAATCCCCCCGATCACACCGCAGACCACGCCCCAGCGCAGCAGCAGCGCCGGCGGCCGGGGCTGCCACAAGCCCCACAGACCGTAGGCCAGGATGAAGAGTCCCAGGGCCGCCGCCAGCCAGTGGCCCGGCAGGCGCCCGAGGAGGGCGATGCCCAGGGCCTGGCCCAGGGCCATGGCCGGCGCCAGACGCAGCAGTTGGGCCCGGTCGATGTGGCGGCGCTGGCGCCAGCCCCGGCCGGCGGCCCCGGCGCAGTCGAGCAGGGCCAGCAGGGGAATGATGCGGGGCACCGGCATCACCGCCGCCAGGGGGCCGGAGGCCACCATGGCCGAGCCGAAGCCGACCAGAGTGAAGATGGCATAGGCCGCCACCAGGGCCAGGGCGGCGAAGGCGAGGGCGGCGGGGGCGGGCAGCTGGTCCGTCAGGGCGCCGTGGAGGGCGGCCGGCAGCAGGGTGTCGAAGGGCATGGCATGGAATCCTTGTCTGGCGGGCTCCCGGCGGCGGCTGGCCGCGAAACAGGGCGGGCCCGGATGGCTTGCATGATGGTCGGCGTCTGGCTATAACGCCAATATCAAATGTGTCAGCCATCCATGCCGATTCGTTATGCCTAGCCTGCGCCAGATCCGCTACTTTCTCAGCGTCGCCGACCTGGGGGGCTTCACCCCGGCCGCCGCCGCCCTGCACGTGGCCCAGCCGGCCCTGAGCCGCCAGATCGCCCAGCTGGAGGAGGAACTGGGCTTCGCCCTGCTGCGCCGGGAGCCCCGGGGCGTCAGCCTGACCGAGGCCGGCGCCCTCTTTCGCCAGCGGGTGGGCGGCCTGGAGGAGGAACTGCGCAGCGCTGCCGAGGATGCCCGCCGCCTGCACCGGGGCGAGGGCGGCGTGTTGCGCCTGCTGCACTCCAGCTCCACGCCCCTGGCCGGCCCCCTGCTGGCGGCCCTGCAGGACTTCACCCGGGACCAGCCCCGGGTGCGGGTGGATGTGGACCGGCTCTCCTCCGAGCAGCAGCAGGAGGCGGTGGCCCAGGGCCGGGCCGATCTGGGCCTGGCCCGCCTGCCCCTGCTGCGCCAGGAGGGCGGTATCGAAATCAGGCCCCTGCCTGAAGAGCGGCTATGGGCGGCCCTGCCGGCCGGCCATGCCCTGGCAGGCGCGTCCGTGCTGGCTCTTGGCGACCTGGCCGACGAATGCTTCGTCTTCGCCGTGCACCGGGAACGGGGCGGCCTGGCGCGGCGGGTCCCCGACCTCTGCCTGGCCCGGGGCTTTACGCCCCGCCTGGCGCCGGTGACTTCGCGCAAGACGGCCATGCTCAACCTGGTGGCGGCCGGCTTCGGCATCGCCGTGGTGCCCGCCGCCATGGCCTCCCTGGCCACTCCCGGGGTCCACTTCGTGCCCCTGGCCGATGCCGACGCCCTGGCCCGGGCCGCCCTGCTGCTGCCGCTCCGGCCCTCGGCCCTGGCCGCCGCCTTCGCCGACGCGCTGCAGCGCCGCTGGTCCGCCTAGGGGCAGGCGGGGGGCGGATGTTAGGATGCGGCTTTTGCCGAGGGAGGACTGCCGTGTCCCTGTTGCTGCGATTCGTGGGTTTGGCCATTGGTGGCTTTTTGCTGGTGGGCGGCCTGGCCAGCCTGGTGCTGGGCGTCCTGGCCCTGGGCGAGCATCCCCAGAAGGGCTTCCAGGTAACCATCTTCTCCCTGGTCATCACCGGCATCGGCCTCTGGGTCTTCTGGGAAATCCTCGGCCGCAAGTGGCTGGCCCGCCGGCGCGGCGAGGTGGAGCCGCACGTCGCTCCCGGAGCGATGGACTAAAATCCCGTTCTTGCGGACTGCGATTTCCTGCCGACCATGACCACTTCCCAAGCCCCGCTTTCCCTGCGCCACCGTCTCGACCAATACGAAAAGCTGATGCGGCTGGACAAGCCCATCGGCACCCTGCTGCTGCTGTGGCCGACCCTCTGGGCCCTGTGGCTTTCCGCCGTGGGCCAGCCCCAGTGGTGGGTGGTGTGGATCTTTGCCCTGGGCACCCTGCTGATGCGCTCCGCCGGCTGTGTCATCAACGACTACGCCGACCGGGATTTCGATCCCCACGTGGCCCGCACCAAGAGCCGCCCCCTGGCGGCCCGGACAGTATCGCCGCGGGAGGCCCTGGGCCTTTTCGCCGTCCTGGTGCTGCTCTCCTTCCTGCTGCTGCTGCCCCTGCTGACGCCCCTGGTGTTCGCCCTGGCGGCTGTGGCGGTGTTCCTCGCCGCCAGCTACCCCTTCACCAAACGCTTCTTCGCCATTCCCCAGGCCTACCTGGGCATCGCCTTCGGCTTCGGCATCCCCATGAGCTACGCCGCCCAGCTCGGCGTGGTGCCGGCGG
Source organism: Azospira sp. MPR-LB4 (assembly GCF_058809525.1). NCBI lineage: Bacteria > Pseudomonadati > Pseudomonadota > Betaproteobacteria > Rhodocyclales > Rhodocyclaceae > Azospira > Azospira sp. MPR-LB4. Next base: position 1,801,649 of record NZ_CM179521.1, on the reverse strand, counting down.
AAGCCTGGTGGCTGCTGCTGGCCAACGTCTTCTGGGCCGTCGCCTACGACACCGAGTACGCCATGGTGGACCGGCCCGACGACCTGAAGATCGGCATCAAGACCTCCGCCATCACCTTCGGCCGCTTCGACGTGGCGGCGGTGATGTTCTGCTACGGCGCCACCTTCGCCCTCATCGCCTGGGTCGGCTACGGCCTGCAGCGGGGCTGGGCCTTCTACGCCGGCCTGCTGGGGGCGGTGGCCCTGGCCATTTACCACTACACCCTGATCCGCACCCGGGAGGGCGGCCCCTGCTTCAAGGCCTTCCTGCACAACAACTGGGTCGGTGCCAGCATTTTCGCCGGCATCGCCGTGGACTTCTGGCTTCACCCCTTCGGCGTGCTGCCCCTGAAATAGGCTTCCCATGAAATACCGCGACCTGCGCGACTTCATCGCGCAACTGGAACAGCAGGGCGAATTGAAGCGGGTCAGCGTGCCCGTGGACACCCGCCTGGAAATGACCGAAATCTGCGACCGGGTGCTGCGGGCCGAGGGGCCGGCCATCCTCTTCGAGAAGCCGGTGGGGCCTAACGGCGAATTCACCATTCCGGTGCTGGCCAACCTCTTCGGCACGCCCCGGCGCGTCGCCATGGGCATGGGCCAGGATTCGGTGTCGGCCCTGCGCGAGGTGGGCACGGTGCTCTCCATGCTGAAGGAGCCGGAACCGCCCAAGGGCTTGAAGGATGCCTGGGAGAAATTCCCCCTCTTCAAGCAGGTGCTCAACATGGCGCCCAAGGTGCTGTCCTCCGCTCCCTGCCAGGAGGAGGTGTGGGAGGGTGATGCGGTGGATCTCTCCCGCCTGCCCATCCAGCACTGCTGGCCCGGCGACGTGGCGCCCCTGATCACCTGGGGCCTGACCATCACCCGGGGCCCCTTCAAGAAGCGGCAGAACCTGGGCATCTACCGCCAGCAGGTGATCGGCCGCAACAAGCTCATCATGCGCTGGCTGGCCCACCGGGGCGGGGCCCTGGATTACCGCGACCACTGCCAGAAAAATCCCGGCCAGCCCTATCCGGTGGCGGTGGCCCTGGGGGCCGATCCGGCCACCATTCTCGGCGCCGTGACGCCGGTGCCGGACAGCCTCTCCGAATACCAGTTCGCCGGCCTTTTGCGGGGCGCCAAGACCGAGCTGATCAAATGCATCGGCAATGACCTGCAAGTGCCGGCCTCCGCCGAGATCGTCCTGGAAGGGGTGATCCATCCCGGTGAGACGGCTCTGGAAGGGCCCTATGGCGACCACACCGGCTACTACAACGAGCAGGCCGAGTTTCCGGTGTTCACCGTCGAGCGCATCACCATGCGCAAGAACCCCATCTACCACAGCACCTACACCGGCAAACCGCCGGACGAGCCCGCGGTGCTGGGCGTGGCGCTGAACGAGGTGTTCGTGCCCCTGCTGCAGAAGCAGTTCACCGAGATCGTCGATTTCTACCTGCCGCCGGAAGGCTGCTCCTACCGTCTGGCCGTGGTCAGCATCAAGAAGCAGTACCCGGGCCACGCCAAGCGGGTGATGTTCGGCATCTGGAGCTTCCTGCGCCAGTTCATGTACACCAAGTTCATCATCGTGGTGGACGACGACGTGAACATCCGGGACTGGAAGGAAGTGATCTGGGCCCTCACCACCCGCATGGATGCCACCCGGGACACCACCCTGGTGGACAACACCCCCATCGACTACCTGGACTTCGCCTCCCCGGTGGCCGGCCTCGGCTCCAAGATGGGGCTGGATGCCACCAACAAGTGGCCCGGCGAGACCAGCCGGGAATGGGGCCGCCCCATCGTCATGGACGAGGCGGTGAAGACCCGGGTGGACGAACTGTGGCAGAGCCTCGGGCTGTAAGCGGCCGCTGAGGGCAGGGCCGCGCCCCGCCTGGGCCCCAGAGCCCGGGGCGGCGGCGCGGTCCGGTCTGGTGCAGGGCGTTCGATATTACTTTGGTATTAGTGCTGCTCTGTGACAAAATTGGCATTTTTCCGCTTCCGGTGACGCCAGGATACTGCCCATGAACCCGCCCGATACTTCCCCCGACCTGTCGGTGTTCCTCGCTTCGTCGGTGCACGACATGAAGAACTCCATCAGCATCCTCATCGGCAGCATGGAGAAGCTGCTGGCCGACAGCGACCCCAGCCGGCCCGAGTTCGGCGAAATGACCCACATGATGTACGAGACCAAGCGGATCAACGGCAATCTGATCCAGCTGCTGGCCCTCTACAAGCTGGGCAACCAGCTCTATCCCTTCTCCCCGGAGGATTGGGTGCTGGAGGACTTCGTCGCCGAGACCGTGTCCCAGCACCTGCCCCTGCTGCGTTTCCGCGGCCTGGAATTCGAGGCCGTGGTGGAGTCGGACCTGGTGTGGCCCTTCGATGCGGACCTGGTGGGCGGCATCATCGGCCACGCCCTCAACAACGCCATCCACTACACCAAGGGCAAGGTGCGCCTGGTGGTGCGGGAGACGGAGGAGGGCCTGGAAATGCGCGTCGAGGACGACGGCCGCGGCTATCCCCAGAAAATGCTGGATGACGGCGTCGCCGCCATGAACGGGGTGGACTTCCAGGGCGGCAGCACCGGCCTGGGCCTCTACTTCTCCGCCATGGCCGCCCGGCTGCACCGCAACAAGGGGCGCCACGGCGCCATCCGCCTGGAAAACGGCGGCGCCTGGGGCGGCGGCTGCTTCGTCCTGACCCTGCCCTGAACGGCCCATCTCCAGGGAAAACAGAACAACAATGAGCAACTTCCAGAACATCGACTTCGGCAGCAAGAGCTTCCTCGTCATCGACGACTTCCAGGGCATGCGCACCGTGCTGCGCGACATCCTGCGCTCCATGGGGGTGAACCCCAAGGTCATCGCCACCGCCGCCAACGGCAACGAGGCCATCAGCCAGCTCAGCCAGACCCGCTTCGACGGCGTCCTCTGCGACTTCAACCTGGGCGCCGGCAAGAACGGCCAGCAGGTGCTGGAGGAGGCCAAGTACCGCAACCTGGTGGGACCCAGCTGCGCCTGGGTCATGATCACCGCCGAGAAGACCGCCGACGTGGTCATGGGCGCCGCCGAATACCAGCCGGACGCCTACCTGCTCAAACCCATCACCGAATCCACCCTGCGCCTGCGCCTGGAAAAGATCTGGGTGAAGAAGGCCGCCTTCGTGGACATCGACCAGGCCGTCATGGCCATGGACTTCCCCCTGGCCATCCGCCTCTGCGACGAGCGCCTGGCGGTGGACAAGGCCAATGCGGGCGAACTGCTGCGCCTGAAGTGCCACCTGCTGCTGGTGTCCGGCGAACACGAGCAGGCCCGCCTGCTCTACAACGCCCTGCTGGCCAAGCGGGATGTGCCCTGGGCCCAGCTCGGCCTGGCCCGGGTGCATGTGGCCGCCGGCGAACTGGACCACGCCCAGGCCCTGCTGGAAACCCTGGTGGCGGAGAACCGCACCTACCTGGAAGCCCACGACTGGCTGGCCAATGTGCACAACGCCCGGGGCGACCTGCAGAAGGCCGAGGAGGTGCTGGAAAACGCCGCCCGCCTCTCGCCCCTGTCGGTGATGCGGCAGAAGAACCTGGGCGAAGTGTCCCTGCAGCTGGGCAAGGTGGAAAACGCCGAAAAGGCCTTCCGCAAGAGCGTGGCCCTGGGCGAGCACTCGGTGCTGAAGACGCCGGACGCCTACCTGGGCCTGGCCCGGGCCTGCAGCGCCCAGAACAACAGCAAGGAAGCCCTGCAGGTGCTGTCCACCCTGACCAAGCAGTTCGATGCCGAGGAGGTCAAGGTCAAGGCCATGGCCACCGAAGGCATGGTCTACCACCGGGCCGGCGACCTGGAATCCGCCCGCAAGGTGGCCCTCAAGCTGGACGAGGTGCTGGCCCAGCCCGGCGCCCCCCGCCTGGAGAGCGCCGCGGTGGTGGAGATGGCCGAGCTGATGATGGTCTCCGGCGAGAAGGAAAAGGCCGCCGCCCTGCTCCAGGGCGAAGTGCGCAACAACCCGGACGACGCCATCCTGCTGCAGCGCATCCAGCAGGTGTTCGACACCGGCGCCATGAGCGAGGAGGGCGTGGCCCTGGTGGAAGCCTCGCGCAAGGAAGCGGTGCAGCTGATGAACCAGGGCGTGCTGCTGGCCCGGGACGGCAAGTTCGACGAGGCCATGGAAGCCATGCGCACCGCCTGCGAACGCCTGCCGGGCAACGTGCGGGTGCTGTTCAACTTCGCCCACATGGGCATCACCTTCATGCAGCGCACCGTGGTCAGCCCCTCCCTGGTGGACGAAATCCGCCAGCACCTGGAAACCGCCCACCGCCTGGCTCCCGCCGATAAGCGCTATCCCCAGCTGCTGGGCAAACTCAAGTCCCTGGCCGGCTGACGCCATGCCGCCCGTGGAGGTCCGCCCCACCGACCTGAGCCAGCCGCAGCAGGCCGCGGCCTGGCTCGACCTGCTCGACCACTACGCCCGGGACCCCATGGGCGGCGGCAACGGGCTGGACCCGGCGGTACGGCAGGCCCTGGTGCCGGCCCTGGCCGGCGTGCCCCATTTCCACAGCGCCCTGGCCTGGCAGGGGGATGAGGCCGTGGGCCTGATCAACTGCTTCGCCGGTTTTTCCACCTTTGCCGCCAAGCCCCTGCTCAACATCCACGACATCGCCGTGCGCGACGCCCGCCGTGGTGCCGGCATCGGCCAGGCCCTGCTGGCCTGGGCCGAGGGGCGGGCCCGGGAACTGGGCTGCTGCAAGCTGACCCTGGAAGTGCTGTCCAACAACCGGCGCGCCCTGGCCGCCTACGAGCGGGCCGGCTTCGCCCCCTACGTGCTCGATCCGACCGCCGGCCAGGCCCTGTTCCTGCAGAAGCTGCTGTAGGCCCGGCCGGTTCCCCGGGCCGGCGGCCGGCGCTAAGATGGCGGGCTGGTTCCCCTGTTTCCCGACTTTCCGAAGCGACCGCCCATGAGCCCTGCCGCCGCCGTCCATTCCGCCGCCGATTCCCTGGGCAAGCCCCTCGCCGGCTGGCGCCTGCGCCTCTACTCGGTGGTCTTCGAGTCGGAGACCCGGGCCGGTCGCCTGTTCGACCAGTGCCTCATCTTCGCCATCCTGGCCAGCGTCGCGGTGGTCATGGCCGACAGCGTGCATAGCCTCAACGCCCGCCACCAGGACCTCTTCGCCACCCTGGAGTGGGGCTTCACCCTGCTGTTCACCGCCGAATACCTGGCCCGCCTGGCCTGTCTGCGCCGGCCCTGGCGCTATGCCCTGAGCTTCTTCGGCCTGGTGGACCTGCTGGCCATCCTGCCCACCTACCTGGCGCTGCTGGTGCCCGAGGCCCACCTGCTCATCGACGTGCGCATCCTGCGCCTGCTGCGCATGTTCCGGGTGCTCAAGCTCACCGCCTACCTGGGCGAGTACCAGATGCTGGGCAGCGCCCTGCTGGCCAGCCGACGCAAGATCCTGGTGTTCCTCTCTGTGGTGCTGATGATCGTGCTGGTCATGGGCACCCTGATGTATGTGGTGGAAGGCCCGGCCAACGGCTTCACAAGCATTCCCACCGCCGTCTATTGGGCCATCACCACCATGACCACCGTCGGCTTCGGCGACATCACGCCCAAGACCGACGTGGGCCGTCTCATCTCCTCGGCCATGATGCTGCTCGGCTGGGGCACCCTGGCGGTGCCCACCGGCATCGTCACCTCCGAGATCACCGCCCAGCGCCTGCAGGTCACGCCCACCAGCCGCACCTGTCCGGACTGCCTGACCGAAGGGCTGGCGCCGGAGGCCGCCTACTGCCAGGCCTGCGGCGCCCGCCTGCCGGAGTACCGGCGCGATCCGGCCTGAGCCTTTTCCCTTTTCTGCCACCCGCCCACGCCGCGGCCCCGGAGCCGCCGCCGGAGCATTCCCCATGCAACTGCCCCTGCTCACCGAAGGCCGCCTGCTGCGGCGCTACCAGCGTTTCCTTGCCGACGTCGAACTGGCCGACGGCAGCGTGGTCACCGCCCACTGCCCCAACACCGGCTCCATGCAGGGCTGCAAGGACCCGGGCAGCCGGGTCTGGCTGTCCCCCAGCGACAACCCCCAGCGCAAGCTGGCCTGGACCTGGGAACTGGTGGAGGCGGACGGCGTCCTGGTGGGCCTGCACACCGGCCGCACCAACGCCCTGGTGCGGGAAGCCATCGAGGCCGGGGCGGTGGCCGAGCTGGCCGGCTATGGGGCGATCCGCGGCGAGGTGCCCTACGGCGGCGACAACGGCCGCGGCGGCAAGCGCAGCCGCATCGACCTGCTGCTGACGGAACAAGGTCGTCCCCCATGCTATGTGGAGGTGAAGAACGTCACCGCCGCCGTCGCCGGCGGCATCGGCTATTTTCCCGATGCCGTCACCGAGCGCGGCACCAAGCACCTCAACGAAATGGCCGACGAGGTGGCCAAGGGCAACCGGGCCGTGCTGTTCTTCTGCGTGCAGCGGGGCGACGTGGATGAAGTGCGGCCGGCGGACCACATCGACCCGGAATACGGCCGCACCCTGCGCCGGGTCCTGGGGCAGGGCGTGGAGGTGCTGGCCTACGGCGCCGACGTCGGCCCCGAGGGCATCCGGCTGTGGCGGCCCCTGCCGGTGGTGTGCTGAACCGGCGTCAGCAGAAATTTCTATGCTGGGCCAGGCCCCGCGTCCCTAAAGGGATGGCGGGGCTTTTTCATCCAATGGGGGCGCGCTTCCTGGGGCGGTGCAGGGAAAGTCTCTCCGGGACTGGCCCGGCGGCCGGCGGCTGACGCCGTGATTCTTTGGGTATGCCAAATGGCTTAATGGAAAAACCCTTACGGTTATCCATAATGGATTTTCCCGACCCGCCGGCCCATTCGCTGCCAAGGAGAACGCCATGCATCCCTCTGCCATCGCCGCCTTCCGCCATTCCCTTTGCCTTGCCCTGCTGGGCCTTTTGCTCGGTGCCGCCGGCGCCGGCGCCGCAGAGGAAAGGAAGGGGCTGGAAAAAGTGCAGGACAGCTTTCTCAAGCTGGTCTGCGGCAAGACCGCCGTCGCCGACAACAGCGCCTGCGCCAGGATGCTGGGCGATGCCGGCCAGGGCGACGACGGCGCCCGGGTGCGGCAGCTGGCGGCCCACTTCGTCGTGCTGACCTTCGCCGAGGCCGGCACCCGGGCCCTGGAGGAGCACGAGGACCGGGGCGTGCTGGCGCCGGCCCTGCTGCAGCGCATCCGCACCGCCGAGGCCGAGCTGCACGAGGCCTGCTCGGTCCTGGCGTGGACCCCGGCGGCGCGCAAGGCCGCCATCTATCCCCTGGAACGGGCCGATGCCCTGATCGCCGTGGCCGACGTGGTCAAGGCCGGCATCAAGCCCACCGCCCGGCGCCTGCGGGGGCTGGCCAGCAATCCGGTGAGCCTGCTGGCCGAGGTGGGCGACGTGCTGGAGGACGGCATGGCCGACGCCATCTACGGTTCCGCCTCCCGCCGCGGCTTCGTCGCCGCCCTGGACATCATCGCTCCCCAGAACAAGGTGGACGGCAAGGAACTGAAAGGGGCCTGGCAGGCCGTGGCCGACCGCCTGGAAGTGTCGTGCAAGAGCCTGGCCCGCCTCGGCGGCGCCCAGGAGGACAGCGCCCCCGTGTGCAAGGTGCTCAAGCCCTGCGCGGAGCTGCAACCATGAGCGCGCCCCTGTTGCCGGAAGATGGCCCGCAGCGAAGCCAAAGCTGGCGCCAGTTCGAGGACGAGGCCCGGCGCCTGCGCCCGGCCGCTCCCCCGTCGGTGACGGCTGCCGGTGTCCGGGCCCAGGCCTGGTTCGGCGAAGCCGCCGCGACTCCGCCCGAGCCTCCGGCGCCCCAGCCGGCCGCCACGGCGGCCTTCTGCGGCCTGGCCCTGTCCGGCGGCGGCATCCGCAGCGCCACCTTCGCCCTGGGCGTGCTGCAGGCCATGGCCGAGGCCCGCCTGCTGCGCCGGGTGGATTACCTGTCCACCGTTTCCGGTGGCGGCTACATCGGCACCTGGCTCTCCGCCCTGATCCACCGTACCGATGCGGACAGCCGCCGGGCCGTGCGGCAGCTGGAACAGCCCGGCCCCGTCGGCATCGCCCCCTCGGTAGCCGCTGCCGGCCAGCCCGGTGGCTGCCGGGACGACGCCAGCCAGACGGCCACCGGCGCCAGCGAGCATCCGGCCATTGCCTTCCTGCGCCGCTACAGCAACTACCTGACGCCCCGCTTCGGCCTCTTCAGCGTGGATACCCTGGCGGCGGTGGCCAACCTGTCGCGCAACCTGCTGCTGACCCAGAGCGTTTTCATCCTCTTCCTCCTCGGCCTGCTGTTCCTGCCGCGGGGCGTCGTCCTTGCCCTGTGGCAGGGCGGCCCGCCTTTGCCCTGGCTGTGGGCGGCGGTGCTGCTGTTGCTGGCCGTCGCCGCCCGGGGTCTGTACCGGGGCATGACCTGGTACCGGCGCCCGGCCGCCGACGGCGACGCTCCGTCCCGTCCCGGGCCGAGCCAGGGGCAGGTGCTGCGTGGCGCCGTGCTGCCGGGCATGCTGGCGGCCCTGCTGGCGGCCGCCCTGTTCAACGACGGGACCTGGCTGCCGGCCCTGGCCGGCGGCGACGGGGCACTGTGGGTGGCCCTGGTCCTGGCCTACCCCCTGCTGTGGCTGCTGGCGGCCGGTCTCGACCTGCCCCTGCCCCGGGGCGGCGGCACCGCCTTCCGCGTCTCCCTGGCGGCCGCCCTGCCGGCCGGGGCCCTGCTTGCCGTCCTGGTCTACGGCTATGTGCGCCTCCTCGCCGCCCTGCCGCCGCCGTCCCGGCCCTGGCTGGCGGTGGGGCTGGGGGCCTTCGTCCTGTGGGAGTTCCTCTGCCTGGCGGTCGCCCTGCACATCGGCCTGATGAAGCGGGCCCTGGCCGAACTGGCCCGGGAGTGGGCCGGCCGGGCCGGCGGCATGTCCATCGGCATCGGCCTGGGCTGGTTCCTGGTGGCCCTGGTCAGTTTCTACGGCAGCGCCTTCCTCGGCTGGCTGGGCCAGACCCTGGCGGCGGCGGGCGGCCTCGCCTGGCTGATCAGCACGGTGGCCGGCGCCCTCGCCGGACGCAGCCCGGCCACCGGCGGCAAGGGGGCCAACCCCTGGCTGGAGCGGCTGCTGCAGGCGGCACCCTACATTTTCATCGGCGGCCTGCTGCTGTTTCTTTCCTGGCTGGGGGAATGGGGCCTGCGCACCCTGGCCGGGGCGGGGGAGCAGCCCTGGTTCCTGGCGCCGTCCCTAACCATGCCCGGGCTGGCGGCGGTGGTGCTGGCGGCCAGCGTCTGCCTGCTGGGCGCCTGGGCCCTGTCGGCGCGGATCGACGTCAATCTCTTTTCCATGCACCAGTTCTACCGCAACCGCCTGACCCGCTGCTATCTGGGCGCCTCCAATCCGCAGCGGCGCAGCGACCGTTTCACCGATTTCGACCCGGCGGACGACCTGCCCCTGCAGGACCTGGCGGCCCAGCGCCCCATACCCCTGCTCAACGGCGCCCTCAACCTCACCGGCAGCGAACCCCTGGAATGGCAGCAGCGCCAGGCGGCCCCCTTCATCTTTTCGCCGGACCGCTGCGGCTTTCTCCTGCCGCCCTCGTCCCAGAGCCCCGAGTGGCGCGAGTTCCTGGCGCCGAGCCGGGACTACATGAGCCGGGAGGGCGCCCATCTGGGCATGGCCATGGCGGTCTCCGGGGCCGCCGCCAACCCCAATATGGGCTACCACACCGAGCCGGCCATGGCCTTCGTCATGGCCCTGCTCAATGTCCGCCTGGGGCGTTGGTGCCCCAATCCGGCAGGACCGTTTACCGCCCTCAGCAGTCCGCCCCTGGGGCTGTGGTACCTGCTGCGGGAGCTGTTCGGCAGCGTCAATGAGGACACCGGCTTCGTCAATGTCTCCGACGGCGGCCATTTCGAGAACCTGGGGCTGTACGAACTGGTGCGCCGCCGCTGCCGCCTGATCGTGGTCAGCGACGGTGGCCAGGACAGGGACTTCCAGTTCGAGGACCTGGGCAACGCCATCCGCAAGTGCCGGGTGGACCTGGGGGCCGAGATCGACATCGACGTGCGCCCCCTGCTGCCCGGGGCGGCGCCGCGGCAGCGGCTGGCGGTGGGGCGCATCCGCTACTGGGACGACGGGCGGCAGGCCCTGGCGGGGATGCCGCCGACCCCGGAGTGCGGCGTGCTGGTGTACCTGAAACCCATGGTGCTGGGGGACGAGCCGGTGGACGTGGGCAACTACGCCGCCACCCATCCTGACTTCCCCCACCAGTCCACCGCCGACCAGTGGTTCGACGAGGCCCAGTTCGAGAGCTATCGCCAGCTGGGGCTGGCCACCGGGCGCCGGGTCTTCGGCCAGGGGCCGTGGCGGCAGGACGAGGCGGCGGACGACGAGGCCTGGGTGCGGGCCGTGGCCGCCGCCCTGGCAATGTCAGCCGCAGCGACGCCCTAGGCGCCGGGGAGCGGCGGGATCAGTTGGAGAGTGGGGTGCCGGGGGCTGCCAGGGGCGTTGGGCTTTGGGTCGCCACCCATTCCAGCAGGGCCTCCACCGGGCCCCAGGCGGCGCCGGCCTTGGGGCCGCCGGCCAGGGCCACCAGGGCCCAGCGGCGGCCGCCGGCGTCGGTGACGTAGCCGGCCCAGGCGCGCACGCCTTCGATGGAGCCGGTCTTGAGGTGGGCGCGGCCGGCGCTGCTGCCGTTGCCGAAGCGGCGCTTCAGGGTGCCGTCCCTGCCCGCCAGCGGCAGGGAGGCGACGAACTCGGGCATGACCGGGCTCTTCCAGGCCGCCAGCAGCAGCTGCAGCAGGCTGCGGGCGGCGATGCGGTCGTCCCGGGAGAGGCCGGAACCGTTTTCCACCGCCAGTTCGGGGAAGCTGAGGCCCTTTTCCGCCAGCACCTGACGCAGCCCCTGGCGGGCGCCGGCCAGGGTGGCGGCTTCGCCGGCCGGGGTGTCGGCCAGGGCGAGGAAGAGGTGACGGGCCATGACGTTGCTGCTGTATTTGTTGGTGTCGCGCACGATCTCGGCCAGGCTGGGGGATTCCCAGCGCAGCAGGGGCACACCGCCCACGGGGGCGGGGCCTTCCCGCACCTGGCCGGCAAACTGGCCGCCCAGTTCGCGCCACAGGGGGCGGAAGAGGCCGGCGAGGTAGGCGTCCCCGGCCAGGGGGGCCAGGTGCAGGGGCTTTTCGCCGCACACCAGGGGGAAGCTGCCGCCGATGTCGAGGCGCTTGCCGGTGGGGTCGAAGCGCACCGTCAGCTTTTCGCGCCAGTCGCCGCATTCGCCGGCGCCGGGGGCGATGCGGGCGTTCACCGCGAGGCCTTCCTGGGGCACTTCCTGGACCAGGCGCACACTGCCTGCGGCCAGGTCCGGCACCAGGGTGAAGCGCAGGGCGGTGTAGTTCACCAGGGCCGCATCCGCATTGACGTTGTAGGCCCGCAGGGGCTCGTTGTCGAAGGCGGCGGGGTCGAAGGGGGGCAGGCGGTAGGCGCGGCGGTCGGCCACCAGGTCGCCGCCGATCTGGCGCACCTCGGCCCGGTCCCGCAGCTGCCGCAGCAGCAGCCAGAAGCGTTCCAGGGTGAGGGCCGGGTCGCCGCTGCCGACCAGGTAGAGATTGCCTTCCAGGCGGCCGTCCCGGGGGGCGTTGTCGCCGCGCAGCTCGGTCTTCCAGGTGTAGGCCGGGCCCAGCTTTTCCAGGGCGGCGTAGGTGGTCACCAGCTTCATCACCGAGGCCGGGTTCATGGGGCGGGCGGCGTTGTGCAGCAGGCGCGGCGCGGCAGCGTCCACCGCCTGCACGGCGACGGCGAACTGGCCGGGAGGCAGGCCGGCGGCGTTGAGGGCACGGGTGACCTCGGGAGGCAGGACAGTGGCCGTGTCCGGCGGCATCTGCCCGGCGGCGTAGGTGTGGAGCGGGTTGCAGAGCAGGGTCAGCCACAGGGCAAGCGCCAGGCGGCCGGTGGCGGAGGGACTACGGTGGAATATGCGCATTATTCGGCGTTCGGGGAGGGGCTTTGGGGCGATAATAGCGCGAATCCCACCGTCCCCCGCCCAGCCCATCATGCAAGAACAGCGTCGCCACGTCCGCATCCGTTTCGCCAAGCCCTTGCCGGCCTATGTGGGGCACCAGGGCCAGAACCTGCGGGCGGAACTGCACAACGTTTCCCTCGGCGGCGCCCTGCTGCGCACCGAGCTGCCCCTGGCCATCGGCGACCGCTTCGGCCTGGAGTTCGCGCTCCAGGGCATGGGCATCGACACCGTGCCCATCGTCATCAGCCGCGGCCTGGGCGATCTGGTGGGTGTGCGCTTCGACCTGGGGCCGGCTTCCGAGATCCAGCTGGAAGGCGCGATCCAGGACTCCCTGCGCAACGGCATCGCCTCCGTGCTGTCCATGCACACCCTGGCCGGACGCAAGGTGATGCGCATCGCCGGTGCCCTCAACCTGTCCCTGCGCAACGACTTCTTCCACGCCCTGGACAAGATGGGGGTGGCTGAGATCGACCTCTCCGAGGTGACGACCGTGGATGCGGACGGCCTGGCCCTCTGCGTCGTCGCCGCCGAGCGCCGCGGCGTCGTCATCGAGCGGCTCTCGCCGGCGGTGGCCAGCCTCTGGCGCGCGGCCCGCCAACCCTCGGCCTGACCCTGCCGCAGCCGGGTTTCCCGGTCTAGAATGACGGCTTCATCCGAGGAGCCGCCCGCCCATGTTTTCCCGCCTGTTCCGCTCCCGCAGCGAAGTGCCGGCCGCCGCCGAGGCCGCCGCGCCTGTTGCCCCTGCCGCCTCTGGCGCGGCCGCGCCCGCCACGCCGCCGGTTGCTCCCTTGCCGGGGGAGGAGCAGCGCCATTCCTTCGTGCGGCGCGAGCCCATCGTCAATCGCCAGCAGCGGGTGGCCGCCTACGAGTTCAATCTGGAGGCCCGCCTCGCTTCCCGCCTGGGCGGGCGCAGCGCCGTCGTCCAGCGCAGCCTGCAGGAGGCCCTGTTCCACGAACTGGCCCTGGCCTCCGGCGAATCCGGGGTGCTCGGGCAGCGCCTGGCCTTCGTCCCGGTCAGCCCCGATGCCCTGGATTCGGCCGCCCTGGCCCGCCTGCCGCGGCAGAACACGGTGCTCATGCTGGCCCTGCCGCCCGACGTGGAGGCCGAGGCCCTGCCGCCGCCGGCGACCCTGGTGCGGCTGCGCCAGGAAGGCTTTCTCCTGGGCATGTACGTGCCGCCGGACAAGGCCGCCCTGGCCGCCCTGCGGCCCCATCTCGACTACGTGGCGGTGGATGTGGCGGCCTTCGACGGCGAGCGCCTGCGCAACCTGGCCTACGCCCTGAAGACGGTGGACGGCCACACGGTGCACCTCATCGCCGACAACGTGCAGACGGCGGACGAATTCAATCTCTGCTTCCAGCGCGGCTTCGACTATTTCCAGGGCCGCGCCGTGTCCCTCAAGGAAGCCTGGGCGCCGGCCAAGGGTGCCGCTTCCCGCATGCGCATCATCCAGCTGCTCAACCTGGTGCGCAACGAGGCGGAGAACAAGGAACTGGCGGAAACCCTGAAGCAGGACCCCCTGCTTTCCTTCCGCATCCTGCGCTACATCAACTCCCCCGGCATCGGCCTGACCACGCCCGTTTCCTCCATCGAGCATGCCCTGGTGGTGCTGGGCCTGGGGCGCTTCTACCGCTGGCTGTCCCTGCTGCTGTTCGCCCCCCAGGGCGGCGGCTTCGGCGAGTGGCTGGTGGTGGAGCACGCCCTGACCCGGGGCCGGCTGATGGAATTGCTGGGGGCCGGCCGCTTCCCGCCGGCCGAACACGACGCCCTTTTCCTGTGCGGCTCCTTTTCCCTGCTGGACCGGCTGCTGCAGCAGCCCCTGGCTGAAGTGGTGGGGCAGTTGACCCTGCCGCCAGCGGTGAAGCAGGCCCTACTGCAGCGGCAGGGGCCCTACGCCCAGTTGCTGGAAGTGGCGGAAGCCTGCGAGAGCCTGGAGTCGGCCCGCATCGAAAGTGCCGCCCAGGCCGCCGGCCTGGAGGCGGAGGCTACCAACCGGGCCATGATCATGGCCATGGCCTGGGCCAACGAGGTGGGGGAACTGGGCGGCAGCGACGCCCTGTAAGGCGGGGCGGGCCCGGGCGGCCCGCCGCCGGCCTCATTCCGGCTGGCAGATTTCGCCGCGGCGGATGGCCACTAGGGTGCGGGCGATGAGCAGGGCCAGGACCAGGCTGAGGATGGAGAGCAGGATCATGCCCAGGGCGCTGAAGAAGGTGCTGTGGGTGCGGCCGGCCATGGCCAGGGTGGCGATGGTCACCGCCGCCAGGGGGAAGGAATAGGCCCAGGAGGAGAGGAAGAAGGGCACCCGCAGGAAGCGCAGCACATTGGAGAACAGCAGCAGGGCCAGGAACAGGGCCGTGTGCAGCAGGATGCGGGCAAAGGCATCCACTTCCCCGGTCAGGTTCATCCAGGCGACGCAGCCCACCGAGGGCGGCGCCAGGAGGATGAACAGGGTGGGGGTGAGGCGCAGGGGCAGGGGCTCGTGGAAGAAGAGCCGGTACATGACGATGGTCAGCAGCACCAGCCAGAACACCAGCCCGATGCTGAAAAAGAACCAGGACAACTCCGGCGGGGCAAAGCGCACGCCGACCACGGGCACGATGATGTTGCCCACCACCGGGATGAACCAGGCCGGGTTGGCGTGCTTGATCTCGTAGTGGGTGTGGTGCAGCCAGCCGCCCATGATGGCCAGGGTGAACGCCAGATGCAGCCCGGCGCCCAGGCCCCAGAGGGGGGCGGCGAGACCGGGGGCATCCTCGGCCCAGGCGATGGACAGGAGCAGCAGGCCGATGGAAATGGTGGGGAAGAAGTTGATGCGCACCGGATGGCGCCATTCGCCGAGGACGGCGACCCGGTGAGTGAGGAACTTGAGGCCGTACACCAGGGCCGTCAGCAGCCACACGGCGGTAGCCAGCCAGCGCAACCATTGCCCCACTTCCGCCGGCGCCCCCAGGACCAGGTGGGCCTTCTGCCAGGCGATGGCAAGACCGGCGGTGCCCATCACCGTGGAGAAGAAGGAAACGGGGAAGAGGGAGAGCCGGGCGGGCGTGGGGGCGGTGTGGGTCATGGCGGTGGGTTCCGTATAACGGGCGGCCGGAATAAACGCGGCGGGGTCGGACTTGGGCTGCTTCTTGTCGGGATGGGCCGGAATGAGGCCGGCGCCCATTATATGTAAATTCAGAGTTTTCTAATATTCAAAATGGGGGGAACCGGACGGGCAAAAAAAAGCCCGGGGCAAGCCCCGGGCTGTGAGGTGGGTCGGTTTGCTTCTTAGTGGGAGGAGGCCGCTGCGGCACCGATGCCGGTTTCGGAGCGGATTTCCTGATCCAGGTAGGCGACGCGTTCCTTGGCGGCCTGTTCGCTGCGATCCATCAGGGAGAACAGCCAGATGCCGATGAAGCCGGCAGCCATGGAGAACAGGGCCGGGGAGGCGTAGGGGAAGATTTCCGTCTTGTTGCCCAGGATGTCGACCCAGATGGACTTGGAGAGGACAGTCAGGACCACAGCGGTGATCAGGCCCAGGAAGCCGCCGTAGAAGGCGCCCTTGGTGGTGCAATCCTTCCACAGCACGGACATGAAGAGCACCGGGAAGTTGGCGGATGCGGCGATGGCGAAGGCCAGGGACACCATGAAGGCGATGTTCTGCTTTTCGAAGGCAATACCCAGCACCACCGCGATGATGCCCAGGGCAACGGTGGTCATCTTGGACACGCGCATTTCCGTGGCGCTATCCACGTTGCCGTGACGGAACACGGAAGCGTAGAGGTCATGGGACACGGCGGAGGCACCGGACAGGGTCAGACCGGCAACCACAGCCAGGATGGTGGCGAAGGCCACGGCAGAGATGAAGCCGAGGAACACGTTGCCGCCCACGGCGTTGGCCAGGTGGATAGCCGCCATGTTGCCGCCGCCCTTCAGCACGCCCTTGGCATCCAGGAACTCGGGGTTGGTACCGACGAGCACGATGGCGCCGAAGCCGATGATGAAGGTCAGGATGTAGAAGTAACCGATCCAGGTGGTGGCCCAGAACACGGACTTGCGGGCTTCCTTGCCATCCGGCACGGTGAAGAAGCGCATCAGGATGTGGGGCAGACCGGCGGTACCGAACATCAGGGCCATACCGAAGGAAATGGCGGAGATGGGATCCTTGATGAAGGAGCCCGGGCCCATGATGGACTGACCCTTGGCGGCAGCAGCGGCAGCGACCGTCTCGGCAGTGGCACTCGGATCGGTTTCCAGCGCCTTGGCCAGCAGGCCCTTGGCAGCCAGGTCGGTCTTGATGCGCACGGCGTCGGCGAACAGGGCTTCAGGGGAGAAGCCATACTTGGCCAGCACCATGAACACCATGAAGGAAGCGCCGGAGAGCAGCAGCACGGCCTTGATGATCTGCACCCAGGTGGTGGCCGTCATGCCGCCGAACAGCACGTAGACCATCATCAGGATGCCGACCAGCACCACGGCCATCCAGTAGTCGAGGCCGAACAGCAGCTTGATCAGCTGGCCGGCACCCACCATCTGGGCGATCAGGTAGAAGGCCACCACCACCAGGGTACCGGAAGCCGCCAGAGCGCGGATCGGCGTGGCCTGGAAGCGGTAGGCTGCCACGTCGGCAAAGGTGAACTTGCCCAGGTTCCGCAGGCGCTCGGCCATGAGGAACATGATGATGGGCCAGCCCACCAGGAAGCCGATGGAGTAGATCAGGCCGTCGTAGCCGTTGGCGAACACGGCGGCAGAAATACCCAGGAAGGAAGCGGCGGACATGTAGTCGCCGGCGATGGCCAGGCCGTTCTGGAAACCGGTGATGCCGCCGCCAGCGGTGTAGAAGTCAGCCGCCGTCTTGGTCTTGGAGGCTGCCCACTTGGTGATCCACAGGGTGGCCAGCACGAAGGCGCCGAACATGATGATGGCCGTCCAGTTGGTGGCCTGCTTTTCGGCCTGGCCTTCCAGCGCCGCGGCGAACACCGGGGAGCTGAGCAGGCCCAGGCCGGCGAGGGCGAGGGTGTTGGTCAGTTTTTTCATTTCTTCATTTCCTCCTGGACGATCTGCTCGGTCAGGGCATCGAACTCGCTGTTGGCGCGGCGGACGTAGAGGCCGGTGATGGCGACGGTGAACAGGATCAGGCCGACACCAACGGGAATGCCGACGGTCATGACGCCGCTTTCGGACAGCTTCTGGGCCAGCAGCGCCTTGTCGAAGGCGATGATGGCGATATAGCCGTAGTAGGCCAGCAGCATGATGACGGTCAGGGTCCAGCCAAAGACGTTGCGCTTGCTTTTCAGCTCGTGGAATTTCGGGTTTGCCCGAATCCGCTTGGTCAGCTCTTGTTGACTCATTTGTCTCCTCCTAAAAAACCTCCGGGCCAATCGAAGGAATGGCCATGGAGCCGAACTATGTCCCCGAAGACTTACAGTTCCCTTACTCCAATGAGAACTTTTTGCGTCAGGACGGAAGAATTTCGAGTCTCGGTAAGTGAATGATTTAATGGAAAAACGATTTGTGCGCTGCGTCAATTTTTCTTGGTAGTTATGCCGTTGCAATGGGCTGTTTCATGTCGACTGGTGCAATCGATTTATCAATGCGTAAACTGCGGAAGCGCTGTTTTGATTCGGTTTTTGGGCTGGGCAGCCCAGGTGGCCGCGTCCGCGATTAACCGCGGACGGGGAGGGTGAGGGGGTGGTGCAAATGCGGAAAGAACGGCGCCGGCATTGGTCCGGCGGGTGTCCGTCAAGGGGGTGACGGACGTTCCGGAGCGGTGCCGCTGTGAAAAATATTTTTTTCAGGCGAGGAAGTTCTGCCGTTCCTTGAACAGCTTGCGGGCGTCGGCGTGGGCCTGCTCCAGGTTGCGCAGGGCCGGATCGTCGTCGTGGGGGCAGAAGTACTCCTTGTCTTGGGCGGCCATGACCAGGGCGATGGCCGCCTCGTCCTCCAGGTCGTACTTCTCGGTAATCAGGGTGGTGACTTCGTCCAGATACTCTTCGTAGGTCATGGGCATGGCGGAATTCCAGGGAGGAGGGCGGGCCGGCGGCATGGCCGCCAAAGGGGGGTCAGGGCTGCAGCACCAGTTCGACACGGCGCCAGGAACTGCGGCAGGCTTCGCTGTCGCAGGCCGGCGCCAGTTCCCTGCCCCGGGCGCGGATGAGTATCTGGGTGCCGCGGACGCCACGGCGTACCAGGGCGGCCTCCACCAGGGAGGCCCATTTCTCCGACAGGGCCAGGCAGTACTCCTTGCTGCCCAGGTGGTCCGTGTGGGCACGCAGCACCAGGCGCCGCAGCCGGTCGGCCCGCAGCTCCTCGGCCATCTGGTCGAGCAGGGGCGCCGCCGCCGGCGGCACCTCGGCATCGCCGGGGGAGAAATAGACGCTGGGGGCCTGGGGCGTGGCCACCACTTCGGCCGGGGGCGGCACGCTGGGCCGGGCCGGGGCCGGCGGTCGCGGCGCGCTGACGACGGTGGGGGCAGTGGGCGCGGCGCAGGCCGCAAGACAGGCGGCGAGGCAAAGCAGGGTCAGGCGAATGGGCTGCATCGGAATCTGGCGGGGCCGCCGCCGGGCCGTCGTCCGCCACCGGCGAGGGGCGCATGGCTGTCCGGGGCCCCGCAGCGGGACTGGGAAGCCTGCCATTATAGGGGCGGCCCAGGCCCGGGGGCGAGTCCGGGAATCGCCGCAAAGCCCGGCCCGGACCTGGGGGGGGCAGGATGGGCCAGAGCACACATATTTTTGCTAGTATACGATTCGTATATAAATCGTATATTTCGAGGTGTCATGGGAATCGTCAAAATTTCAGAGCAGATGCACGAAAATTTGCGTCTCACCAGCGGCGCCTTGAGCCGTTCCATCAACGCGCAAGCGGAACATTGGCTACGTGTGGGGATGCTCGCGGAACTCAACCCGAACCTGGCCTACGCTGATATCTGCCAGTTGCTGATTCAGGCGGAACGGCAGGCTGAAGGCAGTTCTGCCGACAAGGATGCAGCGGTGGCGCAGGCGGCATGAGCGCAGCGCGAGCCGTACCCATCCGGGCGGAGGCCGAAATTGCCATGGCCCGACGCGCCGGAATGTTGGCTGCCGATGTCCTGCGGATGATTGCCGGCCATATCCGGCCGGGAGTTACCACCAATGAGCTGGACCGCTTGTGCCACGAGTACATTGTCCATGTGCAGCAGGCGATTCCTGCCAATGTGGGCTACCACGGCTACCCCAAGACCATTTGCGCTTCGGTAAACCATGTGGTTTGCCACGGCATTCCGTCCGACAAGAAGCTGAAGGACGGGGACATCGTCAACATCGACGTTGCCGTCATCAAGGACGGCTGGTTCGGCGATACGAGCAGGATGTTCCTGGTCGGCAACCCCGGCATCCTGGCCCGGCGCCTGGTGCGCACGACCTATGAAGCCATGCAGGCAGGTATTCGGCAGGTCCGTCCGGGGGCCACCCTTGGCGATATCGGCCACGCCATCCAGAGCGTTGCCCAGCGGGAGAACTTCAGCGTCGTTCGCGAATACGGCGGCCACGGCATCGGCACGGTCTACCACGACGACCTGCATGTGCCCCACTACGGCCAGCCCGGTAAGGGGCTGAAACTGGAGCCGGGCATGATCTTCACCATTGAGCCGATGCTCAATGCGGGCGGCGCCGCCATCCGCCATCTGCCTGACGACTGGACGGTCGTGACCAAAGACCGCTCCCTTTCGGCCCAGTGGGAGCACATGGTGCTGGTGACCGAAACCGGTTTCGAGATTTTGACGCCCTGGCCCGATGGGGAGGGGGACTACCCGCCCATCACGCCGGCAGGCGCCGTCCTGTCCCTGTCCTGATCCAGCCATTGGGCTCTGGCGCCTACCGGAGGGTGTATTGATCGGTTCCGTGGGTTGGGTGGATGTTTGTATTTTGGATCAGTTGCTTAGCTTCCTTCCCCCGGCAATTTTCTGCCTCTCGCCATACCTGGGGACAACAATTGTTATCGTTCGCAGCTCAGTTTGAACATCAACATCCTTTCGATTCAATGAGATGGGTTCTGGTTCGCAATGTGGATCTCCCTGTGTCTCGCAACTTAAGTTGAACCTTTTCAGATTCTTCGCGCGATAAGTTGAACCCTTACTGCGGATATGGCCAACGGGATCAATGCCAACCAGTTGCGACGCTGGATGCGCGGGCGGGG
Source organism: Azospira sp. MPR-LB4 (assembly GCF_058809525.1). Taxonomy (NCBI): domain Bacteria; kingdom Pseudomonadati; phylum Pseudomonadota; class Betaproteobacteria; order Rhodocyclales; family Rhodocyclaceae; genus Azospira; species Azospira sp. MPR-LB4. Next base: position 1,781,486 of record NZ_CM179521.1, on the reverse strand, counting down.
CATCCAGCCGCCCGAGTTGTCCTGCCTGCCTTTACGCCCAGCGGTGTCCAAGGCCATCGGCGGTTTCATCCCGGTGCAACTGACCCAGAGCACCAACGCGCCCATCCGGCTGGAACTGCGCAAAGGTACCGCGGTGGTCGCGGTAGGCTGGCCCGCGTCCTCGGCCGCAGCCTGTGGTGTCTGGCTGCGTGAGCGGCTCGGGTTATCCGGGTCGAAGCCTTGTGGCTGTCGGTGGCGCCGCTCGACAGGCGCGCCGGCATGGACACGCTCCTTGCTCAGGTGGTGCAGGTCTTCGGCGAGGCGCGCCCCCATCATGCCTACCTCTTCGCAAACGGGCGCGGAACGTGGCTGAAGGTGCTGGTCCACGACGGCCAGGGGATCTGGCTCGCTTGCCGGCGACTCCACCAGGGGCGCATCCGCTGGGCCGATGGAACGGGGGCGCTGATGCTCTCCCAGGCCCAGTTCGACGCTCTGGTGCTGGGGCTGCCCTGGCAGCAGCTGCTGGATGACCGTGTGATTCGAATGACCTGACAGATGTACTATCTTCAGAGATGCCAGACAGTAAGTGACTACTTTTCAGACAAATCGAGCTCGAATTGACTATTTTTCAGACATTTCTTCTCACTTACGCGGGGTGATCGAGCAGAAATCAGACATTGATGAGCAGCCTGCCCTCGGCAAGGCATCCATAGTCGCCTTCTCCAAAGCTTCCAGTTCCACTGCTGGGCGGGTATCGACGCGGCGATGGATGAAGTGTTGCAGTGGCAGAGTCGGCCGCTCGAGGCGGTGTACCCGGTGGTGTTCTTCGACGCGCTGTGGGTGAAGATCCGCGAGCGCGCGGTGGCGCGCAGCAAGGCGGTGTTCCTGGCGTTGGGCGCGAGGGCCGACGGCAGCCGGGACATCCTGGGGCTGTGGATCGAGCAGACCGAGGGCGCGAAGTTCTGGCTGAAGGTCTGCAATGACCTCAAGCTGCGCGGCTGCGAGGACATCCTGATCGCCGTCACCGACGGCCTGAAGGGCATGGCCGAGGCGCTGTATCCGCTCACCACGCTGCAGACTTGCATCGTGCATCAGCCTGAGCTACGCCGGCTACAAGGAGCGCAAGGGGCTCGCCGAAGCCCTCAAGCTAAGTTCAGGTGTTGAAAGCTTGCCTCCGCCAGCAAAACTGGTGTCAGCGCCGTCTATTTTGTGTTCTTGGCGAGACGGGCAAGCTTGCGAGACCACTCTGGAGCCTTTTCGAAGTCCCGTGTCTCGAAGATTTCACCGTTCATCATGAATCGCATGTACTCGAGGGACCACCAATGCGTGCCGCCCCAGAGGTCCTGGCGGCCGACTAGGTGCTTACAGACTGCCATGGCATGTTCCCCGAAGACCTTCGAGCCGTCGAATGCCACTGGTAGGCTTGACGTTTTGCCTCCTTGTTCGCGGACAGAGATCTTCAGCAAGTAGCTGTCGAGCGTGCGCTTACTCTGTGGGACCGTCTGTTTGGTTTGACCGAGGCTGCTACTGACCACGCGCGCGAAGAGCATTCGAACATTTTGCTCGGTCTCCATATCGACGAGGCCGGATGCCTCCGAACCAAAGCGATGGGCTTCTTGCTCCCGAAGGTCAGGCCAGACTTCTAGCAGGTTAGATTTCGCGGCGACAAGCTGTAAGAGCTCAGCCTGGCGGGCGAGCACCAGATACCGAAGGTCCTCAGGCAGAACGCTCGATTCGACATCGCAAAGGTCAGCGCCGCACGCGTGACAGCGCCGAAGTTGGCGACTGGATTGGTTTGGTGCGTAAGTGGGAAGCTCGAATGGTTGATGGCAGCTGGGACAGAGCTCCCGGAGCACAGCCCCATGGGTGGGGCACAGGTAGGCACAAGCGATGCGCCATAACGTCCGGATATAAGAAGCTCGGTCGGTACGCAGACAAACTTCGCAGTAGCGAATAATGTGACGTCGACGCAGGGGAATGGTTGTCAGGCAGCAGTAGCGTGGGTCCGAAAGCATCGAGCCCTGAGGCCATGTCAGCACCTCCAGGCTTTTCGTTGTGTGCATGACGGCGTAAGCCATGCGCTCGATGTTGAGTCTGCAAGCCCCCGTATCTATCCAATATGGAAGTGCGTCCACGCCTAGCGTCGTTCGAAGTACTTTTGTGGGAAGCCTCAGGAAAGCCTGGAGTCGCCAGTGCCACGAACTGAACGACTCGCCCGGTAGGGGCTTGGGGGCGCCCGGGAGACGGCGCGTGTCGGGACCATGTGGCTTTTGAGTGCCTACATAAAGCGGACTAAGGTTATTGCGCAGCCTCGAAAGCTGCTCCTTGCGTGACTTTCTCCGCGTCATTGACCGAAGTTGAGCTCAAGCTGTCGGTCGGTGTGCCGCCGCCTGTGTCGGCTGCCGAAGCTGCGCCAGATGTTCCGCAGGTGCTGTTCATAGGCGACCCGGACGAACGTGAGCTCATCGTCCTGCAATTCCCTCTGAAGATATTTGTGGACGGGCCCCAGCAACTGCTCAAGTAGGGGGCCTGCCCGCTCTGCAATGGCTCGATGCTTCCGGACTTCAAGAAGCTCGCCAAAGCGCCTTGGCCAATCCTCAATGGCGTGGAGCGCGTTGCGAATGATGGCGTCAGCATCCGATGGCATCGGCTTCACTCGCCCGTGGCCGACGCTGTATCGACCCAATTCGCACAGGCAGTGGCCGAGAAACCATAGGGTTTTGCAGAGCCCATCAAGGCTAAGGGTGGCAAGGTTCTCATGTTCGAGAAAGCTGATGCACGGGTAAGGCTGTAGGGGGATGCGCTGACCACACTGATGCGCTATCAGCTCAGCAATGACCAAGCTGTGCGACTGTGCCGAAGAGGCATCCGTCATCGCGAGGTCGCAGCCACATGGACAGTAGCGAGCGACGCGACGATTCCACGGAATTGCTCGCCGGCACTTTGGGCAACGGTCGTTAAGAGCGACACCATGGTGCGCACACGCGGTGTAAAAGTTGAGCGTCCACTCCCCGCGCACAAAGTCCGCATCTCGCAGGCAAAGCGGGCAAATCTTCGCCCTGCGGGTCGCGATGAAAGGCTCCTTCGAAACCCACTGGCCACACACTTGCCAAGCAAGGGCGCCATACGCTGTTTTCCGGACGATACCCGAGAGATTGACCATCTCCTCGGGGTAAAGCCGGCAAAAATCCGCGAGGGCCGGCAGGTCACCGAAGCTGATGGTTGCCTGTTTGACCCCAAGGACCTCCGACAATATCGAGTGAAGGCCCGCCAGGTGATTCCGTGTGGCGACTCGTGCCAGATAGCCATAGATGTCCTCGTGGGACTCAGGCACGACACGATAGATGACGCGGTGGGCACTCACGTCGCCGGCCCGAACGGTGTCGCTTCGTTACAGGAGACCTGAAAGAAGGCGTCGGCGAGGTGTTGCCTCTGTACGGACTTGTCGCCTGCAGAAGCCGCCAGGAACACAGCTTCTGCGAAGAGATTCTTGAGGCGGCGAAAGTTGCCCTGCGTTGCAGCATGAATCCGCGACCGGAGGTCGGCATCAATAAGATTCGAGCGCTCCTCCATCGGCAAAGCTTCGTCCAGCGTATCCAGAAGCGCTGCAAACCTGGCATCGTTCTCGAAGGGCTCTAGGCGGAGAACCCCTGCCCATCGCGTGCTGGCTTGAGTATCGCCTTCAATGAGGTTCTCCAACCCGGGCGTGCCAGCGAAGACAAATGCGACGCCACTTTTTTCGTACAGCCGCTTGAGAAAATCGCCGAGTTGCCCACCGGGTCGGTCGGCCGAGCGCTTGACCTTGCCGTTGGTGCTTAGCCAGAGGTGCTGGGATTCGTCAAAGAGAATGACCCGTACGCCGCAATGTGCCATGGCCTCGACAACGATGTTTTCAAGTTCGGCGTTCCTCTGATAGTTGAGCGTGTCAGCGTTGTGTCCGAGTGCCAGCATGATTGTCAGCAAGATGTCGGACTCAGTCGGGCGGCTGGCTAGGGAAATCAGGATGACTTCGCAGCGCAGGGTCGTAGTCATCTCGACGGGAGGATGGCGCTGGGCGAACGCATTTAGCATGAAGGACTTTCCTTGACCTCCCTTTCCCAGTAACCAGAGTCCGCCTGGACTCTTGCTGCGTTTCGCTCGAGCAAGCAGCCCCTCCATGAACCGTGTGCCCAGGCGGTAGTGGTCAACGTTGATGGAAACGCCTCGCACGAACTCGCTTCGGTCGGCGGGTGAGCCCCGCATGGCGGCCTCCCGTCGCGCTCGAGGCGTGACTTCGGGCTGCACAGTCTCGGATTCCAATTGCGCGAACAGGGACAGCGTATTGGAGCCGGCGCTGCTCACCTCAGACTCCCCAGGCGTAGCGAGGGGTGTTGGTGATGGGCGCTTCAAGCATTGGCACGGGAGGAAGTGGCGCCGCCAAGGTCTGCCCCGCGAACGGATTGGTGATGCTTTGCGTCTTGCCCTCCAAAGCAGCGTTCGAGTTGATTCCTGCGATGCGAGCCAGCCGAACTTTCGTGGCGTTTGCCTTGCGGTCCACCTCTTCTGCGATGACCGAAGCCATGGTTACCCGCGTCTGCATAAGAACATCGACCGAGCTCTCCCGTTCGGTCAGCCTAGCTTGCTGTCTCAGGTACTTGTGTTGATAGAAACTGAGGCCGGACGCATAGTCCGGTCGCGTGCAGGGGACTTTCAGATATTCGCCGGTGACAGGATGTTTGACGTGGATGTGCCCCAAGTCTTCGATAGAAACGGCGTAGTCGACCCGCTTACCTTCGCCGATGCTTTTTCTCAGGTCACTGAGTGCATCGTCGGCATAGTTGAGTCCAAGGAGCCTGACCCCCTCATGGGAGAGTACTCCGTCGCGGCGCTCTCCCAAGATGATGTTGAGTTGGTCGACGTTTGTCGGGTAAGGGGGAGGTGCCATCCCAATCCCTTCGTTCCACAACTCCAGTGGGGAGGCATACGTCCGGCTGTTTCGGGCAATGTTGTGGTGGTCGACCGCCCATTTGTGAAGCAGATAGATGAGGGTGGAGAAGCGGATGACTGCTTGTTTGGCAGAGTCGTAACTGCCTCGTTCCTCTATGCACGAGAAGGTCTTCCCGGGCATGGACTCGAAAAACGTCTGCTCCAACGTCAGAAAGAAGCGCTCAATTGAAGCTTTGAGCCAAGGAGTTCTGCGCTCGCAGTGCTCATACTTGCCACCGAGAGACGCGATGGCCGCGCGGTATCGCAGCGACAGGAAATCCGCTCCACGGTCAGAGACGTAGAGGGCACCACGTCCGTGCGCTGGCCAGGGGTTCTCCAAGTCCTTCCAGTGCTGGTATGCCATGTGATGCGAATGGAGCGAGTGTTTGATGGCTCCGAAGATGCTCGCGAGCCCAGTGGCTTGAAACGACACGTAAAAGCCAAGCAGTACTTTGCTGAAACGGTCTTTGATTGCGGTAAGCCAAGGGCGCCCCAGTGGCAAGAAGGCAAGGTCGTCGATGACAAAAAGATTGAGCGGGGTGTGGTCGATTTCGACGGCATCGAGCGGATACTGTGCCGGAAGATGCCCCCGTATCATCTTGTACCGCTTGCGTGCTTCCTCCATCCCCAAGCGAACCTTCATTACCTCGTACTTATCAAGGTCGTCGATGCGACCGTAGTACGTTCGTTCCGACACGAGGCGAAGCAGCGGGAGCCGCATGCCTTCGCGCTTCAGATTCTCATTGCTTAGCGCAGTCTGATAGGACTGGTAAGAGGAGCGCGCACTTGGGCGCGTGTCCACCAGATAGTTCGAGTCAATCGAGTCCTGCAGAAAACGCTCGCTGTCTGCATCAATCCGCTCAGGACGCTTTCTGTGCGCGTTTTTGCTGACGACTGCACAGACCTCGTGGTGGTTGCGTTCATAGAGACGCCACCAGCGACATATTGTGGAGACGCTGGGCGGAGGAAGACCATCATGGCGCGCCAATGCGATGCGCTTCACCTCCATGGCAATGAGACGCTTTTGTCCGACGGTGATGCCGGCCCCGCGGAGCTTGTCGATGAAGTCCAGTCGCCTCAGCGCATCTTCTTGGTAACGCTCAGGCGCGTCCGCTAGGTTCGTTGGTGCTGCCTGCTGAGGCGTCTCTGGGACAAGAAGCTGCTTCGGTGACGAGAACGCTTGAACGATGGTGAGAGCGCCGACTTGGTGGTTTGTCCAGAACTCAGGCTCACGCATGGTCTCTCTGTGGCCTGTTGTGGGCTCCTCGAAGTACAACTCGTCGGCGCATCGCGCAACGTACTCGAGCGTTTCACCTCGCCACTGGATTACAAGACCTTTCTGGAGGAAAAAGCTTGCCATTTGGGCACCTCATCAGTCGGTGCCGCGTGGCGGGACAGGTCGGATACCAGGCGCGAAATCTCTTCGGCGCTGAGGGCTTCGAGGGATGCGTTCCTCCGGTCGGAGATTACGAAGAGGTGCCGTGAATCGAGGGCTTCCAACAAATGACCATGGCTCAAGAGGGCTATCAATCCGTCGCCAAGTCGCCGCATCCGCCATGAGGTGTTTATCTGTCGCTCGACGACCCAAAGCCATCTCCGCCAGAAGATCACCGAACCGAGTCGAACGCAGAATGTCTCCAAGTTGCAGCCCTCCAAACGGTTGATTGGGCAAGCTGACCATCGTGGTGTGGCGGTCGAGGTGTTGGTTCCAGTCGAAGCAGATGTGCTGCCGGGCAATCAAGGTCCACACATCTACGAGCTCCACGGTCGCGCGTGCCTGGAGTTCGGTAACGGTAAGTGGGCGGTCGTTCAGAACCTGTAGAGCCCTTTCCAGGGCCCCGGGTGGCACGGTGCTGCTGACATACCGTTGAAGGAGCTTGACGTTGTCGAAGCGCGGCTGTGCCTCGAGTTGTGCGTCGATGAGGAATGCGAAGCAGACCCCGCGTTGGTGGTATGCCTGCGAAATCGCAAGATACTTGTTGAGATTGCCTGTGTGGTTGAGCAGATTGGCGGCCGACTTCACTTCAATCCGCAGGCCAGGGACAAACGTATCGACGATGAAGTCTGGTGTGTATTGATGCGTTTTGCCCTCGTACTCGTAAGGCTCGGTAATGGGTTGCGATGCAATCTTGTAGACGTCGTGGCACAGCACGAGAGTGTTGAGTGCATTGGCCTCGTTCGGGGATTCGTACTCGGCATCGAGTTCCGTGAGCCCCTTGTAGTAACCTCCGCCGGTGGTCCGGTGGGGAGAGCATTCCACGAGGGTGCGGGCCGCTTTGGGCTTGGCTTTGAGCTTGTTTTTCTTGCGCATGGCGTTCTCCAGGCTAAGCGATACCCCGGACCTATGTCTGCAAACGTAGACGCACGGTGCCCGGGACGTTCGAAAAGGCGAACAAAGGCCTTGACTTCGCTGCTGAGCGTGGAGATACTCAAAGCGCCAACTAAGAAGTATCCCTGCGCAGGCAGGACGAAGCCGGATGAACCGAAAGGGAAGTCCGGTTTTCGTTTTTCTACATAGGCATTTCTCCCATATTCGTCGCCTTGACGGGGCTCACTGCGCCTTGGTGTTGAGTCGTGTCGTGAGTTGGTCCAGCGTCAGAGTTAGACCGTCCTTCAGCCCCAGCGCGACCGCGATGCGGTGACTCTGTCCGCGCAGACACTTTCGTTTTCCTTCGAGCACCTGATAGACGAGGCTCGCCGAGAAGCCGCGTGCCCGAGCCCACTCAGCAACGGGAATGCCACTCTCGTCGAAGGCGTCTCGCGCTCGCTTGGCAGATTCGCTATTTCTTGGTATATTAAAATCCATACATACACCCTTTTCGTGTTCGAAAACGATTGCACGCTTTCGAAATCTAGCACGCACGTATGGATTTGTGTGGATCTTTTTCAGCTCTTCCGGACATGGCGAAACAAGTGCAGATGGTTTCACCGGGGTTTGGCTTCCGCTTGCGAGAAGAGCGTGAGCGGGTTGGTATGAATCAGACGGAGCTCGCCGAGGTCGCAGGCATCAGACGGATGGCGCAGGGGCAGTACGAAAACGAGGTTCGCTCCCCGACGGTCAAGTATCTGTCGGCGATTGCCGGTGTCGGGATTGATGTTCATTACCTGCTTTTCGGTAGCCGGTGTGCGCCTGCGACGGGTGGGCAGCGCGGGCTTGAGAAGAAGGCGTTTGAGCTTGTCGAGGCCTACGTGCACCAACAGCCTGACGGTAAGCTCGGTGCCGAAGGGCGCTACGCCATCTTCGAACTGATACGTGCGCATCTCCGCCAGAGTGTTGAGGAAGGTCGCACCTCGTCGTCCACTCCGGCAGAGCTCATTGCGGGACTAGGTTCAATCTGAAGTCCATTGTCCGAGCGCTCGTACTGTTCGGCGTTCACAGCGCTTTCCGCTTGCCTTTTTGGGTAACACGGCATCTCCCGCTGAACGGACTATGCATGGTCGGCTGGAGCGCGTGCGGTGGGTTCGATGTCTTGGCTATTGCGCTTGAAAGAGCTTCTGCGGCGCGGCTTCCCTTGCGGTTATGTCCCTAGAGGTAATGGCATTGTCATTTAGTCCGTGGCGTAACGTTACTGGCCGAAATGGGACAGAAGTTCTCGTTTATCCGATGAGAAAGCTGACGTTCTGGACCTTCTTGGGCTAAACGGCAGGTAACCTGTTCATTGTTGCCCGAGCTCGGCCGGTTGCTCAAAGTCGGCTAAGGTCGAAGAAGAGTCCGTCGGATCAGCGGCTGGACCTCGGCCTCAGCTGCCGGTGGCTTGATGGCGCAGTCAGGCAGCAATGTGCTGCTCACCTAACGTTCGAGCGTCAGGCGACGGAGAACGGCGGCTTCTTCACCCTGCCAACTGGTGCTACCGACCCGTTGCTGCCGCTGAGCATTTAGGGAAAGCTGTAGTTCAGCGCCGCGCTCGGCGTCGATTGGTTTAAATGAAGCGAAGCACAATATCAATCGGCGCAATCGTGTGCTACCGAACCGAGTGTTGGGCTTTCTTCGTTAGCCTTTCCTGCGCTTGCGATGATGAGCAAACAGCATCGCAGCCAAACCAACAAATACCAGATGGGCCGGCTCAGGTACTGCCGCTGGAGCAGGACCGACAAGGCTACCTACTGCAAACGTCCAAGTATTGCTGTAGCCAAAGTTGATACTCTGGGCCAGGTCATCGTATGTAACTCCGGACCGGTTTGGGAAGAAGACCCAGCCAGTTGTGTAATCGGCGCCGGCACCGTCGTAAATGGAGGTCGCGAACATTGGGCCATACATTCCGGCTACGTTCAGGACTCCCAGCGAACTTCCTACTTTGTTCGCAAGAGCGCGTGCAAGTTCTTCGTCCGCGAACCATGCTTGACTTTCAATCGTCGGACGTAGGTTACTCAGCAGCCCTGAAACCGTCTCGATGTCATATAGATTGCCTTGAGCTTCGTAAATCACTCCTGCCATCGCGCCCGAAGCACTTGTAGCTAGCAGAACAGTGGCGCATGCCTTAGCTACAAAATTCATGTCAATATCCTATTTTGAATCAGCGATCTAACCGAAAAAATATTCCTGAGCTAAGGCTAACTCGTCCACTAAGCTTGTATCGCGCTATCTGGATCAGGTGCCAAGTAGCGGCTCCTGGCCGTACCGGGACCTTCGCTGTCGAACTCACAGGTCAGTTCGTCAGAGCCGCCTGCGACCGTCTCGAGTCGGCCCCAAGCTGTCCTTCGTCTTCATGAAGCGTCAGTCGGCTATCGCCTCATGAGAGTCATTGATAGTGCCAATAGTCCAATGGAAAACGGGGGCCGTAGCCCCCGTCCATACTTAAACAACGGGACTCAGGCGACCTTTCGCTTGCGGCGAATCAAACCTAGCCCGGCAAGGCCGAGACCAAGCAAGAACAGCGATGCAGGCTCGGGAATTTGTCCATCATTTTGCCGACTTAACGTTGACGTCGAATAGGTAACATTGTCAAACCCTTGGAACACGGTGAATTGTCCGTAGGTAATGAAGTTGCCCAAAGACGAACCGTCATCAGTCGCAATTCCAAAGAATGAACCATTGGGGCGAAGGCCATCAGTCAGGCCATTCAGGCTTACTTGGCCCTGAACTGCGTCGTAGGGATTGACGTAATCCAGACCAAATGCCGTGATTTCGAAGTTAAAGTTAAAAGTACCGCTCCCGTACGTCCACACCCAGTCGTTGGTGCCATTGACAAACGGATTGGTTACTCCATAGCCGCAACCGTTGCTGTTCGTACAAGCGTAATCGCTCATGGTCCAGCTATAGTCAGCGTTGCTTAGATCCAAGCCGGAACCTGCAGCACTTGTATCGAGCGTGTCCAGCGTATACGTTCCAACGTAGTTCTGAAAAGCTGCTCTGTCGTTGAAAACAACAACAGCCGCAGACGCGTTAAACGAAAGAATCGCCGCTATAGCGCATCCCAAAGTAGTACGAATGATCTTTTTCATTTTTTCACTATTGTGCGTGAGAGTAGCCTAGATGGGAGCCGGATTAGCAAAAATCTTGCCATTTAATAAAATCAAATAGTTACCATACGATAAGTGTCGAAGTGTAAAGTTTTCCGACATTGCTTGGGCGTCCAATTCGTAGCTCAAACTGCTAAGACGAAGGTCAAACTGCCATTCGGCGACCGCTTGAGGTTACCTGCTGACATTGGTTCCAAATAGTCGTAGTTCCGCTTCTGGCCGATAGTACGCTGTAGGCATCTTCCCCGATAGCCGCCGCACGCCACGGGCACAAGAATCAGACTCCGATCAACAGCAAGGAGTCTGTCATGGAAACCCGAGAACATCCGTATCGGGAAGCCTGGAACAAGGGGAAGCTGGTGGGCCAGAAGGCACCGCTCAAACCCAAGGACATCTGGGCCATCCGTATTCATCTGCAGAACGCGCACGAAGTGCGCGACCTCGCCATGTTCGCCGGAGTTCGACAGTTACGCTCGCAAGTCCTTGTTTTTTATATAGCGTACTTTCAAAAATGCCACTACAACAGCGCCAACTGCTCCGGCGCCGCTGGTTTTTCGATTCCTAATGCATGAAGCACCTCATGCTGTTCCGTGCTGAGCGTCGACACCCCTGTCACCGGCTCTCCGCCGTTCAGACGCACGCGGTGATGCTGAATGCGCTGCAGTTGCTCAAGCGCCCGCTCGGGCGTGTAGCCCACATCAGCCGCCTTAAGGCGGCTACGCATCACCCGATGCAGGATCAGCGCCATGAAGCAGATCGACGCGTGCGCGCGGATCCGCTCGGGCAGACGGTGATACACCGGGCCGATCTCGATCTCGGACTTGAGCACCTTGAAACCGCGCTCGATATCGGCGAGCGATTTGTAGCGCTGAATCACGTTCTGCGCGGAAAGCCCCTCGGCGTTGGTCACCAGCAGCAGCTTGCCGTCCATCATTTCGGCAAGACGCTTCGCCTTGTCGTCGATGTGGTAGCTGAACAGCTCCTCAGCCAGATCCACCTTGATGATGCGCGACAGGTGCGCTTCGCTGACCGCATGGTAGAAGCGCGCCTTGGCGCCGCTGTCCGAGAGCTTGCGACCCCGGTGCTTCACGCCTTCGTCCTGATCGGCAAGCTTGCCCGTCCATTGATCCGCTTGCCGGGTCAGCGCGTCGATACGCTCGTTGCGCTGCTGGGTCTTTTGGGCTGCGGTCATCGGATCGTGTGCGATCACCAGCCTCAGGTCATTCCAGGCCTGCTCCGAGATCACTTCCTGAGTGGCGGTGATGCATTGCTGTTCGTGGAAGGGGGCGAGCAGATCGATGAACTCGTTGTAACGCCGGCCTGGTACCGCGACGATGAACTCGAGCGGCTTGCCACTGGTCAGGCGCACGGCCTTCAGGGCTTCGAGATTGTCCAGGCTGAGCAGCCCCCTGTCGGCTACCAGCACCAGGCGCTGCACCGAAGGGAAGCGCTCAAGCACCTTGCTGAGCGTGGGCAGCAGGGTACGCGTCTCGGCCGTGTTGCCGTCGAACACCTCGTGGTAGATCGGCAGTCCTTCGGCGGTCTGAACCACGCCGAGCATGAACTGGCGGGCAATCAGCCCCTCCTTGGCCATGCCGTACTGGCGCACGTCGCCGACCTGTTCGCTGAGCCCTTCGCTACGGATCGTGGTGAGGTCGTAGAAGACCACCGAAAGATCCTGATCGATCAGCGGGCGCAGCAGCCCAGCGACCACGCCATCGACCTCATCCTGGTGATCCATCAGGGCATCGAGACTGCGCAGCAACTGCTGGTGGGTGACCGCCTTCGGCCCGAAATCGGGCAGCGCAACCGTCTGCACCCAGCGCAGCACGCCGAGCTTGGACTCGGGGTCGCACAGGCGGTTGAGCACCATCAGGCGGATCAACGCTTCCACGTCCGTGGTGCGGCGGGTGCGGCGGAACACCCGGCGCAGCCCGGAGAAGCCCAGCGACTTCCACAGCTCGGTCAGCGCCCACACATTGCCGAGCGCGCGCGCGGATTCGAACGACACCGTTGGCGCCGCCGGCTTGGCGCCCATCGGTTCCCGACCGGTGATCTTGAGCAAGCCATTGATGACCGCATCGAGCGACCCATCGACCTGCTCGGCACGGCCGAGCGTGGCGACGGTGCGCTTCTTTACCTGTCCGGCTTCGTCGCGATAGGACTCGACGAGCTGGACGTAGCGGCGGCCTCCGGAGGTGGTGAGCTTGACATGCATGCCGCCACTTTATCGACCTATAGAGTGCCGTCAAGTCTGGACAATACTGTTACAAACGTGCCACCACAGAGCTTTTTCGATCATGGCTTTGAAACCCGCGCCGGTGCTGGAGGCACTTTCCGAAAAGGGGTGAAAATCGGGGGGAAGTGTCGAACCCCGGTGTTCAACCTCGCGATCGACAGCAAGCTCCGAGGATGTGACCTCGTCAGTCTGCGGGTGCGCGATGTGACGCATGGAAGCCAGGTGCTCTCACGCGCCATGGTCGTGCAGCGGAAAACGCAGCGGCCTGTGCAGTTCGAACTGACAGAGCCGACGCGCACGGCTGTGGCTGCCTGGATCGCGAAGGCCGCCTTGAGGTCGGAAGATTTCCTCTTTCCGAGCCGCCTGCACGACTCTCCGCATGTCTCTACCCGGCAGTACGCTAGGATCGTCGAGCACTGGGTGGTGGCCGCTGGCTTGGATCCTTCCGCCTACGGTACGCACTCGATGCGGAGGACGAAGGCGACATTGATCTACAAGCGCACGAAGAACCTGCGAGCCGTTCAGCTCCTGCTCGGCCACTCCAAACTTGACTATCTCCCGTGCCGGACTATGTCCCGCACGTACTTTACGTCCTGATTTTTTTGCGACCAGGCGACGATTGCGCTGGACATAGTCATCCTCTTTGTTGGGCAATTCCGCCCGCAAGGAGATCATCTTGGAACATTCCTACGAGATAGCCGAAGCGCGGGTCCGCGCGATCGGCGGCACGTCTGCCGAGCACCTCGGCTCGTTCGTCAAATGGCTGGGCGGCCAGCAATACTCTGCTGGCTACGCCTGGATTGTGGCGAGACACGCATTGGCCTTTGGTCGATGGTGCAAGGAACGCGGCATAGACCTTGAAACACTGACTGACGCTGAAATCAAATGCTATCAGCGCAGTCGCGCCCGGCGTCGCTCCCGACGCCCTGAGACGCGCCGACAGGAGCGAAACGCGCTGACACTGCTGCTGCTCTATCTGCGTGAGCTGGGGATCTGCGCTGCCGCTGCTTTATGCCTTACGGATATTGACCGTGTCATCACCGATTTCGCGCATCACCTTCAACGCAATCAAGGGCTGGCGGTGGCCAGCGTTGACACCTACACCAGGTTGGCCCGGCAATTCCTGGACTGGCGCTTTGGACAAGCAGATGTCTGCCTGCAGAATCTTCGCCCGAGCGACTCTATCGCGTTCATTCGACAAGAGTCGAAGCGCATGGCACCGCCGGCGGTGAAGGGTGTTGCCAAGGGGTTGCGGTCTTTCCTACGCTTCTGCGAGTTACGCGGCGAGGTTTCCGCTGGGCTCGCCGCCAGTGTGCCGTCCGTCGCCACATGGACGACCACACCACCTATTCCCAAAGCGATTGCTGCCGAGCACGCACAGCGCGCCATCGACAGCTGCAACCGATTGACCGCGGTCGGACTCCGTGATCGGGCTGTACTGCTGCTTCTGGCACGACTAGGGTTGCGCGCCTGCGAGATCATCAGACTGACTCTGGACGACATCGACTGGGACCAGGCGCAACTGCGCATTCACGGCAAGGGTGGCCGGGAGGGCCTGCTGCCACTTCCCGCCGATGTTGGTACAGCCATTGCCGCCTATCTGCAGCACGGCCGACCAACCTGTGAAGACCGGCACCTGTTCCTTCGATCCATGGCACCGATCCGCGGTCTGCTGGATGGATCGGACGGCGTGGGTTCGATCGTTCGCTACGCACTTGAGCGGGCCAAAGTCGACGCACCGCATCGAGGCTCGCATCAATTCCGCCATGCCTTGGCCGCTCAAATGCTGCGCCACGGTGCATCGCTCACCGAGATCGGTCAGGTACTGCGCCACCGCAGTCCGCAAACCACCAGCATCTACGCCAAAGTCGACCTGGAGGCGCTGCGAACCGTGGCCATGGCCTGGCCCGGGAGCGCACGATGAACACCTTGCGCGAAGCCCTGCAGGAGTACATCGATCTGCGCCGGGGGTTGGGATACAAAATGTACGAAGAAGGGCTGCTGTTACCGCGGTTCGTCAGCTTCATGGAAGAGCATTGCGCCGACCACATCAGCACCCGGTTAGCGCTCGAGTGGGCACAATGTGCGCTGGTACAACCGGCTGAGTGGGCCCGACGGCTTTGCTTCGTGCGCGGCTTCGCCCGCCATCTCAGCGCCACCGACAGCCGCACGGAAATACCTCCGATCGGCCTGTTGCCACACCGAGCCAAGCGCGCCAGACCGTACCCATACACCGAGGATGAGATCAGGCAACTGCTGGATGCGGCGTTGGAGCTTCCTGTCGCCTGGCCGTCGACACCGCTGCGTCCGTGGGTGTTCCACGGCCTGATCGGTCTGCTCAGTGTGACGGGCATGCGCCTGTCCGAAGCGCTGAACCTCAAGCTTGCCGACGTAGACCTCAAGCAGGCGGTCCTGACGATTCGTGGCGCTAAGTTCGGCCAGTGGCGGTTGGTCCCGATTCATCCGTCGACTTGCGCGATCTTGGCCGATTACATCAAGCGACGCACGCGATTCTTTCCCCACCCGGTCTCCGCCTATCTGTTCGTTTCGCGTCGCGGCACTCGCCTCGACGGCGGTCATGTCCATCGAACCTTCTACACGCTGTCACGCAGCACAGGCCTGCGCGCAGTCGGTGCGAGCAAGGGGCCACGGCTACATGACTTCAGGCATCGCTTCGCCGTTCAGACGTTGATACGCTGGTACCAGACAGACAAGGACCCCGGGCGCGAGATGCCGCTGCTGTCGACCTACCTCGGGCACGTCTGCGTATCCGGCACCTACTGGTACCTGAGCGCCAACCCCGAGTTGATGGCCCAAGCGATGGGCCGTCTGGAACAACGTTGGGGAGAACCGTCATGACTGGGCAACCTAACTTTGCTGTTCTTCTGGAACGGTTCTTCACCCAGCGCCTGATACAGCAGCGCCAAGCCAGTGCGCACACGATTGCCTCATACCGCGACACCTTCAAGATGTTGCTGGAATTCGCGCACAAGCATCTACGCAAAACGCCTTCGGCACTCACGCTGGATGACATTGATGCGCCGTTAGTGATGGCCTTTCTTGACAAGATGGAGCGGGCACGTGGCATTTCCGCTCGTACGCGCAACCTGCGGTTGACGGCTGTTCACTCGTTCTTCCGTTTCACGGCCTTCGAGGTACCGACGCACTCGGCGCACATCCAGCGCGTTCTGGCGATTCCGGCCAAGCGGTTCACGCGCACGCTAGTGCCATTCCTCAGCCGACAGGAGGTCGACGCGCTGCTGGCTGCGCCGGATCAGCGCAGCTGGTCGGGTCGCCGTGATCACGCATTGCTGCTACTGGCTGTGCAGACTGGATTGAGGCTGTCGGAACTGACAAGCTTGCAGCATGAGGATCTGCACGTCGGGGTTGGTGCCCACGTTCGGGTGATCGGCAAGGGGCGTAAGGAACGTTGCACCCCACTGAGCAAAAATACGCGGGCTGTGCTGGCTGCGTGGGTACGAGAGCCTCCACTGATCGAGGGCCAGCCGTTATTCCCTAACGCACGCGGCGGCAGTCTGAGTTCTCACGGCGTGCACTACCTCCTCAACAAGCATGTCAAAACAGCCAGTGTGAAGTGCTCGTCACTGAAGAGCAAACGTGTGAGCCCACACGTGCTGCGTCACACGACTGCCATGGACTTGCTGCAAGAGGGCGTTGAGCAATCGACAATCGCGCTATGGCTCGGGCATGCATCGATCGAAACGACGCAGATCTATCTGGATGCCGATTTGGCGATGAAACAAGCTGCTCTCGACAAGACCGCACCACCAGAGGGCAAACCCGGCCGGTACCGGCCCGACGATCCACTACTCGCGTTCCTCAAGGGCTTGTAACGCAGCCAACTATGTCCCGCGAATTACATGTGCATGCCTGGTCACGAGGGTTTGCATGTGCTACGGGACATAGTCCGGCGCGGGAGATAGTCAAGTTTATGTCCCTCAGGACATAGACTTGAGTCGACAGTGCGGTACTTGGGCATCGAGGTCGATGATGCCTTGGAGATCTCTGAGCAGATCGAGATCTGAGCCCGGCGTGGCTGCCCGCCAAGCGCCTTTTGCCGGCGGGCGGCTGCTTACGGCGATGATGCTGCGGGGGTACTATCGGCCAGAAGCAGACATTCGTTTTGCTATTTATATTCTATTGAGCCTAAATCCGGAGAATGGAGAATCAAATCTGCAAGGCTTGCCACCGGACCGCTTAACGAAGTTTCTGAGCGATGTACGAGATAAAGATCTTTGTAAACATCTTCTTCAATCGGAATTGCATGTAACCATCCGCTTGCCTGTTCATGCTTGACCGCGCTTTCCATCACAAGCGAGATTCCTAGCCCTGCGTGGACCGCGTGTTTGACCGCCTCGGTGCTACCTAACTGCATACCCACTGTGAACTCTGCCGAGTCGGCACCGGCATATTGTTGTAGTAGGCGCCCAGTTCCGGTAGCCGCTTCGCCTCCAAGCAAGTTCTGGGATTTTAACCACTTAAGTGGAATGGTCGACTCGGCAGCCCAAGGATGGCCGGGGCGAACAATGACAACCATCCTCTCGCGCCGCCATACTGTTGAGACGAACCCAGGACGTGAGTCCCACCACTCCATTACCGCTACATCCACTTCAAGCGTTTCCAGCAAAGCGGCAATCTCGATATTTTTGCCGATCCTCACATCGATCTTGTTTGCTAATTTATCTTGGAGCGCCTTGATATAGGGTTGTAAAAGATAAATGCCGATATTGGAGCTTGCACCAACGACCAGGCTTTTATTGTGGAGGGCTGCCGTAGCCTTATGGCTAGTACGGAGCAATTGTTCCGCATAGGGGAAAAAAATCTTTCCCTCCAATGTCAGGCTTTGCGGCATTGTTGCGCGGTCAATCAGCCGGGCCTGCAAAGACTGCTCCAGCCGCTTGATATGCTGCGTTACTGTTGGCTGGGACAATCCAGTTTGCTTCGCCGCTTCGCGAAAGCCCCCGCATTTGACGACGGCAATGAACGTCGCCACACGCTCCAGATCTATCACGCCGCCTTTACTCCCGGATACGGCTGATTAATCGCGCCCATCGGTTCTTCACCAGCGAGTGCCTGGATGATGTTCATCGCTGCCTGCCGCTCGATTTCAAGCCGAACTTCCTTGACCGCCGATCCCAAATGCGGCGTAAAAAACGTTTGTGCCGTATTGTCGAGCAGCGCCTTGGGGATAGCCTGCGGGCGATCAGCGCGTATCCATTCTTCCATCTCGAAGACATCGGCTGCATATCCAGCTAGTTTTCCAGACGCCAGTGCTGCTATCACCGCATTCTCATCCACGACCGAGCCGCGACATGCATTGATCAGGTAGCTACCGGTTTTCATCTTGGCCAACGCGGTGGCATCGATCAGATGCAGTGTCTCTGCGGCCATCGGAACCATCGGCACGACATAATCACATTTTTCGAGCAGTTCATCGAGCGTGACGCGCTGTACGTGCCAAGCCTTTTCTTGTTCGGCATTGAGCGGAATCGGATCGCAATACAAGAGATTCATTTCAAAGCCAGCCAAGCGCTGGGCGATTGCACGGCCGACCGCCCCCATACCAATGATGCCAAGCGTTTTTCCTGTCAAACCAGAGCCATATAGTGTCGGCCGCCAGCCTTGGAAGTGTCCGCTACGGATTTGCCTATCGCCTTCCAGCATATGCCTTGTCAAACCGAGAAGAAGGCCGATAGTCAGTTCAGCGGTCGGGATCGTAAGCAAATCCGGCACAATCGTAAGCCATACACCGTGGCGTGTGCAGGCGTTGACATCGAAGTTATCATAGCCTTTAAGCGCGGCGCCGATGACACGCAGCTTTGGACATTCCTCGAGAAACGCGCTGTCGATGCTGTCCGGCATGAAAGCCATGAGTGCATCCGCATCTTTGGCTCGCGCAATTACCTCAGAACGCGGCAAGGTTTCCCGTGTGGTGTTGGGGATAACATCGGCGCTAGCGGACAACAATTCGATGATTTCCGGGTGCACCCAGTGGGTGAGGACGACTTTGGGCTTCATAAAAACCTTTGTAAGCTTTGGGAGTTATTTGAACTTGCGACGCAGGAAGGAGCTGAAGGCGTCGACGAGGGTAACCATGCCTAAAATAACCAGCAAAATAGCCGAGACATCCTGGTATTGCATGATGCGCAGAGAGCCCATCAGCTCGAACCCGATTCCACCGGCGCCGACCATGCCCATCACGGTCGAAGCACGGAAGTTGTATTCCCATCGATAGATCGCGGTATCGGCCATTTGCGGAAGCACTTGGGGAAAGATCCCATGAAAAATCACCTGCAATGGCGTGCAGCCCGCTGCATGCGCGGCTTCTACCGGTGCCGGATCGGCATGTTCGATCGATTCCGAAAAAAATTTGGCGATCATGCCAACCGAATGTAAGCCTAGGGCTAAAACACCCGGCAATGCGCCGAAGCCAACGGCTGCCACGAACAGGATGCCCATGATCAGTTCGGGTATCGATCGCAAAGCGTTTAACATGCCGCGTGTGGCTTGATACACGAGTGGATGAGGGCTAGTATTCCGCGCGGCGAGCACTCCTAAGGGAATGGATAGCAATACCGCGATTGCCGTGCCGGCGATACTCATGGCCAAGGTATCCAGTACCGGTTTGACCCAGGTGCCAGCCTGCGAGAAGTTCGGTGGGAACATCTCGCCGGCAATTTTTACCAGGCTTGGCATGCCATCCTTCAATCGCTCGGCATCAAATAGGCCGACGTAATACCAGCAACCGATCACAATCGCCAGCACAACGGCAAACTGCAGTATCGTGCGGTTCCATACGCGCTGGCGCTCGGCCAGAATCAAACCAAAATCAGCTTGCATGCTGTCGCTCACTTAGAACTTCGACAGATCGAGCTTGAGCAGTGTGCCAAGGCTGCGCACCACGTCATAGTCTTTGTCGCTGATCGGGCCGAAACCATCGGCTTTGAAAGGTTTCAGGACTTCCGGATCTTTGAGATTCAAGAAGGCTGCACGGATCTTTTCCTTCAGTTCCGGCTTCAGATTGCTGCGCATGGTCCACGGGTATTGCGGATATGGCTTCGATTCGGCAAGAACTTTTACTTTGTTGGGATCGACCAGTCCGCGCTGAACCAGGGATTCAAAAATCGGCTTACTCAAGCCGCCAGCCTGCGCGTGACCGTTTTGCACGGCCATGGCCACCGCGTCATGCGCACCGGCAAAGTGTTCGCGATAGTTTTCGCCGGCTTTCAAACCGTTTTCCGCCAATATCGACTTCGGAATCAAATGGCTGGAGGTGGATGCCTTATCACCGTAAGCGACATTCTTGTTGACGATATCACTGATTTTGGCGATGCCGGCGCCAGTATTGGCGATCAATACGGACTGGTAGGTAGTGCTACCCTTTTGCTTCATCGCTGCGAATGGCTCGATGTCGCTCTTTTGCTTAGCCAGCACATACGACAAGGGGCCAAAATATGCCATGTCGATACGGCCGTGACGCATGGCTTCGATCATTGACGAGTAATCAGTGGTAACCACCAGCTCAATTTTCTTTCCCAGCTCTTTTTCCAGATAGATTTCGAGCGGCTTGTTGTTTTTAATTACGGTCGATGCGTTTTCGTCCGGCAGTAGCGCAACTTTGAGCGTTTCTGGATCGGGATTGGATGATGCATGGCCAATGCTGCAGACGGCGGCAAGCAAGACAGACATTAATGCGGATGCGAGTTTTTTCATAATCAATCCTTTACGGTAGCAAGTTGCATGGGAAATGAAGTATCGATAAGCCGTTCCTCTCGAGCGTCTTGTGGAACGCTCAAAGAAGAACGGGGTACTTGTTCATACAGCGTGTCGTAACTGGCTTGATCCAAAGTCTGCGGTGCGGCATCAAAAATGACTCGGCCATGGGACAGGCCAATAATACGGTCGGCATAACGTTGAGCGAGGTCTACCTGATGCAGGCTGACGACCGCCGAAATCCCGTCCTCTTTACAAATGCGGTGCAGCAGACTTAGCACTCGCTCTGCAGTAGCAGGATCGAGGCTGGCTACCGGTTCATCAGCCAACACCAGTTTAGGTTGCTGAGCCAGAGCCCGGGCAATACCGATGCGTTGCTGCTGGCCGCCGCTCAATGCGTCGACACGGCTTAAGGCTTTGTGCAATAAGCCGACTCGGTCCAGACTTTGCAGGCATATGGATTGATCCTTCGCCGGGAGGGGGAATAGACTGCGTAATGCCGTGTGGTAGCCCATTCGGCCCATCGAAACGTTTTGCAAAGCCGTCAGTCGGCCAATCAATTGATGCTGTTGAAACACCATGCCAGTCTGTCGGCGATGCATGCGCAATGCACGCGAGTTCGCCAAATTTCCTAAGCCGGCGACAATGGTGGTGCCGCGCTGCGACGCATGCAGCGAATTAATACAGCGAAGTAGCGTGGATTTTCCAGCGCCGGAAGATCCGAGCAATACGGTGAACTGTCCCTGATGGAGTTTGAGAGTGGTGGGATACAGTGCAATCGCATCACCATAACTGACTGAGACATTCTGTAGTTCGATCATGACACCTCCGGCAGATTTGAATTCGTAATCAAAAATGATGACCTGATTACGAATCTGAATTGCAGCGATGGTAATGTCGTGATATGACACCCTGATGACTCGTTGATGTCATTTTTGTGACATGGTCGCGGGTGCCTGTGAGGGAAATAAGTTGTGCTATCTATGCCAAATATAGACGTCTGCTATGGGTCGGTACTTCCAGTTGGCAGGATGGAGAAGCCGCCGTTCGCCCTCGCCTGACGCTCGAACGGCAGGTGACCAGCACATTGCTGCCTGACTGCGCCATAAAGGCACCGGCAGCTGAGGCCGAGATACAGTCGCTGATCCGACGGGAGCTTCCTAGGCCATAACGGCTCTTGGCCTAAAGGGCTGAATCGGACAGCAATCTGTCGCTTATCTGCCGCCCAACCGTGAGAAGCCACGAAGTAGAGCATTTCGCTGGACAGGTGACGTTGCCATCTGTAGCGAAAAATCACTTGGTGTGCGATGGTCGATCCTGTTCATTCCCGGCTTTTCAGCATTACTCGTTCGAACCAAAGCATCTGCGCCCGTGCGTCCGCCCCCAGGGAGCCAACGGCGTGGTAATCCACCCAGGCACAATCCTCTTTGCTGCTAAAGCTCCCCCAGTCGAGAAAGGCACGGCGTTCGCCCCGCATAAGCCAGATCAGGGAGTAGCCGGATCTGGCGAGCAGGCGTTGAAGGGGTTTGTGGCGGGCGAACAGAACGTCTTTGCCCATAGACCAGCCAGCAAGACCAAACACCACTTCCTCACCGTGCATGACGCAGCCCGTCTCCAAATTCATCGACAGATCCCATTCGCGAAACAGGCGGGGCCAAGGCATTAGCACCGGGTGTTGTTCCGAGTGCCCGGACCGCGCGACCATGGGCATCCACGGCACAGGGAGCCAGGTATCGTGCCTGGCGTGAAGATCCAGCCGGAAGCCTTCGTCGAAGTCCCCCAGCAGGTCAGGCCAGGCGGTCAGGCTGGTCGTCGAGTCCGATAGTCCGTCTATGCGGCCGGTTTCAGCGAGACGTTGCTGAACGCCGGGTTTCTCTAGTTTTTGGCACAGCTTCGGGAAGTTCTTTGTCTCGATCAGCACAGGCCAGACCTGCCACCAGATGTCGGCCCGGTAGCTCTTCCCAATACCCCACTGCCCTGGTGCCTGTTGGTCTTCCCAGCTGTGCTCCGTGGCCAGTTGTATCCATGGGCCTGGTCCCCAGCCAGGTGGAAGTTCGGGGGTGTGGTGGATGAGGTCCGTCGGCAGCAGGTCGTTGGCCGGGGCTTCAGCCCAGCGATGAATGCCCTCTCTGGTCGGGGTGGGCCAGCGCGGTGGGGGCTGCAGGTTCCAGAAACCGTCGCGGGAAATCGGCTGTTGTGCCTTCGGCGCGGCGGTGTACAGCCAACGGGATGGGTCAAGCACTTCGATGTAGCTGATCTGGTGGGGCGTGTCATAAACCTGCGGGGTCTTGTCCCAGTTCGGCAGCATTTCGTAGTTGTCGGCGAGAAAGGCCAGCATGGTGTGCCAGCCTATCCATTGGTATTTCTTGCCGATCCGTTCGGTCCTGCCTTCGTCCGCCATACGGCCGGTGTAGCGGTTGTATTCGCCGGTGTCGAAGGCGTCGAAACGCTCGGAGCTCCATCCCAGCTGGCTGGTGTTCCAGACCACGAAGCGCGCCGAGAGATTGACATCGAACAGTGATGAGTCGCCCGTTCCCCACCAGCTGGATACACGGCCAAGGCTTCGATTCGGCTCTTGGGAGTCTGTCAGCGGCTTAGAAAGGAAGTGTTTGGAACCCGAGGTTGCCCCCATCACGTACCAGTAGAAATCATGACCAAAGCACGAGCCGGCAATGCTTCGAAAACCCGAGGCCTCCTGGGCATTCCTCAGTTCTTCCTCAGTTGGCAGTTCATCCAGCGGCAGCGTGCTCTGGTAAGGGGGCCGCACCACCGTGAGATCCACGTCCGCCAGCCAGCCCCGGACATGTGCCTCCTCGACTACGCGGCGGGCGTAGTGGCGGATGGTGAGGTGGCACCAGCGGGCGTTGCCCTCCGCGAACTGGCTTTCATGGACCAAGCGGGCCGCGTGCGCACAGAACTCTTCAGCCCTGCCGTGCAGCATCACGCCCAGCACAGCAATCAGGACGCCTTCCAGCACGTAGGCGTCGTTCACCGCCAGGAAATCGGGCAAGAAGTCTGGCAATACCTGGGGGCAGGCGGCAAGCACTCGGGTGAGGCCGCGGATGGCGGATTGCCGCTGTGCCCGCTGCGAGCTGGCGGTGGTCCAAGCCAGCAGGTGGGCGGCCGGGAAGGCGACGGACGCGTGCAGGCCGCTCAGGTTCGCCTCGCCTGCCCAGCCCAGCAGGATGCGCAGGTTGGAATGGGGATCATCAATCCACAGGGGAACCAGGTGGATGCTCCAGACCGCATCCCGATCGCCCGGGCTGCTCATTCCGCACAACCAGGGATGGAGGATATGTTCCATGGCGAAGGGGTGTCCGGGGATCAGGGCCAGCCGGATCAGTTCGTCCAGCTCATCGTGTTTGGAGTGGAAGACGGCGAGGGCGTTGAACCAATCCAGCAGGCCTTGAGGATCGCTGCCGAAATCTTCCTGCTGATAGCGCCAGCGCAGGCTGTCCAGATAGGCCTCCTGCAGCGCGTCGTCCTGATCCTGCCAGTCTCCTTCTGGGCTTTCGTATTCCAGCGGCAATAGGGCGGGGATCTCCGCGCCCGTCTCGCGGGGCGCCATCAGGCACAGGGCACGCAACAAGCCGGCCCGGTTGTCATTCAGGGGGTGGTCCATCAAAGCCGGGCTGGCCAGCGGGTGCAGGCTTCCCCCTTGCGCTACGGCGTCGACCAATGCCTGACGGCGTGCCTCCAGATTTGGCTGGCCCCTGAACAGCCCTGTCAACAATCTGTGAACGATGAAGGTGTCGCACAGGCGTTCGTAGCCGAAGGTCACGAAGTCTTGGTCTAAGTCGTTGGTCTGATCCAGCAAGGCGCCGGCGGACAGCAGATAGGCGATGGCCTTACGATTGCCGCAGGTTTCCTCGGCGATCCGGTCCGCCTCATGGCGAAGCAGGCTGAAGGTTCCCGCGTCGATCATTGCGTCGGCCAACCGGTTCAGGGTGCGGCGCATGGGATGGCGGCGGCTGGGGTCATCCAGTTCCAGCTTGCCCACCGTGTCCCGCTCCAGATACGCCAGCCAGCCCTGCCAGACGTCCAGCCACGAGGGCAGCCAATACACCGGGTCCCGCCGTCCCAGCAGGCTTTTCACCAGCAGCTGGACGTAGAGCGGGTTGCTCAGCTCGCCGATGGGCGGTGCAACCGGTACTGCCACGCCGTAATGGGCGCAATACACCGCCAGGGCATCCGCGCCCACATCGGCAAAGCCGGGGTGCAGGTATTCCACCCAGGGGGTGGGCGCACCCTCGGCCAACGGTGGGATCACGAGCGACCGATAGTCGCTACGCACCCCGAGCGCCACCGTGAGATGAGGCCGGGCGAGGATATCCGCCAGCAGGCCGTTCAGCTGTCCTTTCCAGCGCGTCCGGTCCGTGGTCTCGTTCAGTGCGTCGATGACGATGAGCGCCCGTTGCCGGCGCCCGGCGGCTGCGTTGTCCAGTTCGTCGAGGAACACATCCTTGCTACCGGGGTATCCCAGCCGCTGCAGCACGGCACTCCACAGATCGCCCGTGGCCGACAGGGTATGACCGAGCAGGCCGATGGCGATCTCTCCGTTTGCCAGCGCCCGGTTGAGTTCGTGCACTAGCGTGTGGGTCTTACCCTGCCCAGCCGGCCCGGTCAGCAGCAGCACGCGGTAGTGGGTGTAGGGTGCGAAGCTGTCGAGCGATTTGCGAGCCCCGTAGCAAGCATCCATCAGTCGGCCCAGTCCGTCCCGTCGGTATCGTTGCTGGTCAGTTTCCTTGTGCTCGCGGCCGTACCGGGAAGCTTCCGAATACTGATCCCGGGCTGTCTTGTTGAGCTGCTCCAGCAGATCGTGGACTGGCTGGAAATCCGGCGGCGCTTGCCAGACGGGATCGTCTCGCAATTGGCGGGCGACTCCGCCCAACTGCTCCCGGTGCGGTTCAAAAGGCGCTTCGTTAGGCAGGAACTTCCAGATCTCGGCAAGGAACTCGTCAAACGCCATCACTGCCGCCGGGCGTGCCAGCAGCCAGTCGAATACCCGGCTGATCTCGGTTTCCACGTGGGCATCGGCGGTGTAACGGGGGCCTGCATCGTGGGTCAGGGTTCTCGCCTGCTGTTTCAGCCAGTCATCGAGCGGAGCGCGGGCATCCGGGCACCATTGGCTGATCAGCTCGCGCAGGTGGCGTTCGAGCTGGGCGGAGAAGTCCGCGGCATCTCGGAAGGTGTGCACGAAGCCAGCGTGCCGGTCATCGTCCATGAAGGGCGGCGCGGCGAAGAAGGCTTCAAGGCGCGCCAGCTGTTCAGAATCGGGGCAGGGCTCGGCAAGCGGCTGCTGACGATAAACATAGAGGTGTGGCTGCGGGGCGCCTCGGCGGCGGGCGTCCCAGGCGCGGTGAAATTCGTATTCGGTGCCGGAACCAAAGGCTTTGCCATCCGCTTTCCTGTACACGGGATCGTCAGCCGGCAAGGGGGTACCGAAACGGCAGCGGAAGACGCCCACGTAGACCTCGCAGGCCTCCGGCACCGGCAGCCGTTGGTTCACCGAGGTCTGAGGGGACTGGTGGGCTTCCATGGGAATGCCGCCTTGCCAATCCCAGGCGACGACTTCCAGTGTGGCGAAGTGCTTGACAAGGGGATCGTCGTTTAGCCTTCCGACGACCGCGTGGGCCGCCTGCCGCTCTGCAGTGCAGTCGCCCGGCGATGAAAGGAAAATCTCTATTGAACGCATCCTTGTGACAAACACCGGTCGGGTTATTCGATGAGCCTCGCTGCTGCCGGGGCCGGGTGTTCATGCACGGCGTGGGACCGCCTTATGCTGACCTGTGCAGGAGCAGCAGGGTCGGGAGCCCGATCCCTGATCGCCCCCTGAACCGTCAAAGCCTCGCCAGCCTCCTGCTCGTGTCGGCGCACGTCTAATAGTATCCAGCGGTGCACCTTGAATTTTACCCAGGGAGTTTAGCCGATCGTCATGGTGATGGCTGTTGGTGAGTGTAACACTGCTTGACGACCAAAATCTCGTACTACGGCGGGCAGTTTGCAGTTGCGTGGGGCAACCCGCGCAGGGCGTAACCCGAAGCGCGTTTGCGACGTCGAATACGCGGTCGACCTTGGTGGTCACGAGGCGCAACTTGCCTTCGCGGTTGCAAGCCATTCTCAGCCGCGCCGCATGCGTGTCGATCGCCCTTTTATAGCGGCTCTGTTAAGCACAGCTGCCGGTCAAATGACAGGGGGCGACCGCATCGGCCGAGGAAGAGCCCGTCAGATCAGCGGCTGTATCTCAGCCTCAGCAGTCGTTCGACCGGGCATCCTCGCACATGATGTGCGGTGGGGCCTCGCAAGAGGTTCGGAGGTTCAAGTTATCTTGCGAAAGGTCCAAGTTCGGTTGCGAACGAAAATTGTGTCTGGCCGCCCTTGAAATCGAAGGGGGGCGCCCCTATTATTAGCACTCGCTCGGGGTGAGTGCTAACAGGCCAGGCCTTCACCACCCCGCCTGACCGGGCCGACAGGCCCCTGAATCCCTGCAATAACTTCGTTACAAGGAGCTATCCCTATGAAAATCCGTCCCTTGCACGACCGTGTGATCGTCAAGCGCGTCGAAGCTGAGCGCACCACCGCTTCCGGTATCGTCATCCCCGATTCCGCCGGTGAGAAGCCCGATCAGGGTGAAGTCCTGGCCGTTGGCCCCGGCAAGCGTGACGATTCCGGCAAGCAGAACGCCCCCGACGTGAAGGTGGGCGACCGCGTCCTGTTCGGCAAGTACGCCGGCCAGACCGTCAAGGTGGACGGCCAGGAACTGCTGGTCATGCGCGAAGAAGACATCATGGGCGTGGTCGAGGCCTAAGCCTCTCCCCCTTTCCCATTCAACAGATTCTGGAGAATTTCAATGGCAGCTAAAGAAGTCAAATTCGGTGATTCCGCCCGCGCCCGCATGGTCGAAGGCATCAACGTCCTGGCCGACGCGGTCAAGGTGACCCTGGGCCCCAAGGGCCGCAACGTGGTGCTGGAGCGCTCCTTCGGCGCCCCCACCGTGACCAAGGACGGTGTGTCCGTGGCCAAGGAAATCGAACTGAAGGACAAGTTCGCCAACATGGGCGCCCAGATGGTCAAGGAAGTCGCTTCCAAGACCTCCGACCTGGCTGGTGACGGCACCACCACCGCCACCGTGCTGGCCCAGGCCATCGTGCGCGAAGGCATGAAGTACGTGGCCGCCGGCATGAACCCGATGGACCTGAAGCGCGGTATCGACAAGGCTGTCGCCGCCACCATCGAAGAGCTGAAGAAGATTTCCAAGCCCTGTGCCACCACCAAGGAAATCGCCCAGGTCGGTTCCATCTCCGCCAACTCCGACGCTGACATTGGCACCATCATCGCCAATGCCATGGAAAAGGTCGGCAAGGAAGGCGTCATCACCGTTGAAGACGGCAAGTCCCTGAATAACGAACTGGACGTCGTCGAAGGCATGCAGTTCGACCGCGGCTACCTGTCCCCCTACTTCATCAACAACCCGGACAAGCAGATTGCCGTCATGGACAATCCCTTCGTCCTGCTGTTCGACAAGAAGATCTCCAACATCCGCGACCTGCTGCCCGTGCTGGAACAAGTCGCCAAGGCCGGCCGTCCCCTGCTGATCATCGCTGAAGACGTGGAAGGCGAAGCCCTGGCCACCCTGGTGGTGAACAACATCCGCGGCATCCTGAAGACCGTGGCCGTCAAGGCTCCCGGCTTCGGCGACCGTCGCAAGGCCATGCTGGAAGACATCGCCATCCTGACCGGCGGCCAGGTGATCTCCGAAGAAGTGGGCCTGACCCTGGAAAAGGCTACCCTGGATGACCTGGGCCAGGCCAAGCGCATCGAAGTGGGCAAGGAAAACACCACCATCATCGACGGCGCCGGTTCCGAAGACGCCATCAAGGCCCGCGTGGCCCAGGTGCGTGCCCAGATCGAAGCCGCCACCTCCGACTACGACCGCGAAAAGCTGCAGGAACGCGTGGCCAAGCTGGCCGGCGGCGTGGCCGTGATCAAGGTGGGTGCTGCCACCGAAGTCGAAATGAAGGAAAAGAAGGCCCGCGTCGAAGACGCCCTGCACGCCACCCGCGCTGCCGTTGAAGAAGGCATCGTCCCCGGCGGCGGCGTTTCCCTGCTGCGCGCCCGCGCCAACCTGGGCAACCTGAAGGGCGACAACCATGACCAGGACGCCGGCATCAAGATCGTGCTGCGCTCCCTGGAACAGCCCCTGCGCGAAATCGTTGCCAACGCCGGCGACGAGCCTTCCGTGGTGGTGAACAAGGTGGTTGAAGGCAAGGGCAACTTCGGCTTCAACGCCGCCACCGGCGAGTACGGCGACATGGTGGAAATGGGCGTGCTGGACCCCACCAAGGTCGAGCGCACCGCTCTGCAGAACGCCGCTTCCGTCGCCGGCCTGATGCTGACCACCGACTGCATGGTGGCCGAGCTGGCCGAAGACAAGCCCGCCGCCGGCATGCCCGACATGGGTGGCATGGGTGGTATGGGCGGCATGGGCATGGGCATGTAATTCACCCCTGCCAGCATCTGCTGCAAAAAAGCCCGGCTTGAAACCGGGCTTTTTCTTTTGGGATTGCCTGCCGACACCGCCGCAGCTCCGCCGGCGGGGCTCCTTCTGCCGGTGCCAGCGGCACTCCCGTCCGGCGAAGTTCCCCGGTCCCGGTTCCGGGCGGCGGACGGAATCCGGCCCGCCCCGCTGCCAGTTGGGGGCGCTTGCGGTAAGCTGCCGGCCATTCTTCCCATTCGGAACCCGCTGACCATGCAAATCTGGGTCGATGCCGATGCCTGCCCCAAGGCCATCAAGGAAATTCTCTTCCGCGTGGCGACGCGCACCCAAATCCTGGTCACCCTGGTGGCCAACCAGGCCCTCTACGCGCCGCCCTCGCCCTACCTGCGCAGCATCCAGGTGCCCAAGGGCTTCGACGTGGCGGACAACGAAATCGTCGCCCGGGTGGCGGCGGGGGATCTGGTCATTACCGCCGACATTCCCCTGGCAGCGGAAGTCATCGCCAAGGGCGCCCGGGTGCTGACGCCCCGGGGCGAGCCCTACGACAAGGGCTCCATCCAGGCCGCCCTGTCCATGCGCAATTTCATGGATACCCTGCGCTCTTCCGGCGTCGACACCGGCGGCCCTGCCGCCATGAGCCAGTCCGACCGCCACGCCTTCGCCCAGCAACTGGAGCGCCTGCTGCCCCGGGGCTGAGGCGCTCCGGTTCCTTCCGTTAGAACCGCCGCAGCGGCGCCGTTGGCGGCGCCCGTCCCTTTCCTTTCGGCGTAGCCGGTCCCGGAGAGCCCCGTCCGAAGGCAGTGTCGCGGCAGGCCCCGTCGTCCTTCATTTCCTCTTGCCGCCGGGTGTCATGGCGCCCCGCCCGAGCCTGCGCTCCTCCTTCCCGCACGTTGTCTCTGCTCTCATCGCCTCAGCTGGGAGGCAGCAAGGACGGGCATTTCGGCTATGGCTGCCTGAAGATGGCCGTCCCTATTGCCTTTTCAGCCAGGTCTTGAAGCCGGTCCGGCGTCTTTACGCCATCTTAACGAGCCCCTCCCCAGCTTTAGCAAGGTCTTGATTCCTCCCCGCCTACAGTTCGAGCGTGATGTTCCATCTGCATACGGAGGATTTCCATGGACCTGTTCTACATCGGCCTGGCCATCGGCTTCTTTGCCCTGACGGCCGGCCTGGTGGCTTATTTCGACCGCTTGCGGAGGTCGTGATGGCGCCCCTTTACCTGATCGCCCTGGCGGTGGCCGGCGGCCTCTTCGCCTATCTGCTGGCCGTGCTGTTCTACCCGGAGGACTTCTCATGAGCGCCAACCTCCTGCTGCAGTACGGCTTCTTCTTCGCCGTCCTCTTCCTCCTGGCCTGGCCCCTGGGGCTGTACATGGCCCGCATCTACCGGGGCGACCTGCCGGCCTTCGTGGCCTGGCTGCGGCCGCTGGAGAACTTCTGCTACCGCCTGGCCGGCGTGCGTCACGGCGACGACATGGGCTGGCGCCGCTATGCCGGCGCCGTGCTGGCCTTCAGCCTGCTCGGCGTGCTCGCCGTCTACGCCCTGCAGCGCCTGCAACTGTGGCTGCCCTTCAATCCCCAGGCCATGGCCAACACCACGCCGGATCTGGCCTTCAACACCGCTGTCAGCTTCGTCACCAACACCAACTGGCAGGCCTACGGCGGTGAGACCACCATGAGCTACCTGACC
The DNA here is from genome assembly GCF_058809525.1 of Azospira sp. MPR-LB4. NCBI lineage: Bacteria > Pseudomonadati > Pseudomonadota > Betaproteobacteria > Rhodocyclales > Rhodocyclaceae > Azospira > Azospira sp. MPR-LB4. The sequence continues at coordinate 1,750,926 of NZ_CM179521.1, read as the reverse complement.
CAGATGCTCGGCCTGGCGGTGCAGAACTTCCTTTCCGCCGCCACCGGCATGGCCGTGGTGGTGGCCCTGATGCGGGGCTTCCAGCGCAAGGAGGCCGGCGGTATCGGCAATTTCTGGATCGACCTGGTGCGCTCCACCCTTTACGTGCTGCTGCCCCTGTCCCTGATCCTGGCCCTCGCTCTGGTGGGGCAGGGCGTGGTGCAGAGCGTGGCGCCCTACGCCAGCGTGCCCCTGACCCAGGCGGTGGACTATGAACAGCCCAAGGTCGGCGCCGACGGCCAGCCCGTGCTCGACGCCGCGGGCAAGCCGGTGCTGGAAGCAGCCACCGCCAGGGAGCAGACCCTGGCCCTGGGGCCGGCGGCCAGCCAGATCGCCATCAAGCACCTGGGCACCAACGGCGGCGGCTTCTTCAACGCCAATTCCAGCCATCCCTACGAGAACCCGACCCCGGTTTCCAACCTGCTGCAGATGCTGGCCATCGTCCTCATCCCGGCCGCCCTCTGCTTCACCTTCGGCCGCAGGGTCGGCGACCTGCGCCAGGGCCTGGCCATCCTCGCCGCCATGACCGCCATCCTGGTGGCCCTGCTGGCGGTGGAAGTGTGGGCCGAGCAGGCCGGCAACCCCCTGTTCGAACGGCTCGGTATGGCCACCCAGGGCAGCGAGCTGATGGCCGGCGGCAATATGGAAGGCAAGGAGGCCCGCTTCGGCATCAGCGCCACCTCCCTCTTCGTCACCGTCACCACCGCCGTTTCCTGCGGCGCCGTCAATGCCATGCACGATTCCCTCACGCCCCTGGGCGGCCTGGTGCCGATGTGGCTGATGCAGCTGGGCGAGGTGGTCTTCGGCGGCGTCGGTTCCGGCCTCTACGGCATGCTGGTGTTCGCCATCGTCGGCGTCTTCGTCGCCGGCCTGATGATCGGCCGCACCCCGGAATACCTGGGCAAGAAGATCGAGGCCTACGAGATGAAGATGGCCGCCGTGGCCATCCTCGCCACGCCCCTGGCGGTGCTCCTCGGCACGGCCCTGAGCCTGATGCTGGAGGCGGGCACCGCGGGCGTCTTCAACCCCGGCGCCCACGGCTTCTCGGAAGTGCTGTACGCCTTCTCTTCCGCCGCCAACAACAACGGCAGCGCCTTCGCCGGCCTGGGGGCCAACACGCCCTACTACAACACCGCCCTGGGCCTGGCCATGCTCTTCGGCCGCTTCACCATCATCGCCGCGGTGCTGGCCATCGCCGGTTCCCTCGCCGCGAAGAAGCGCATTCCCCCGTCCGCCGGCACCCTGCCGACCCATACGCCCCTGTTCGTGGTGCTGCTGATCGGCACCGTGATCGTGGTCGGCGCCCTGACCTTCCTGCCGTCCCTGGCCTTGGGGCCGGTGGTGGAACACCTGCAGATGGTCGGCGTCCGCTAAGGAGTCCTCGATGAAAACAACAAGCCAATCCCTCTACGACCGGGCCCTGCTGCAAGAAGCCGCCTGGGAATCGGTCAAGCGCCTCTCCCCCCGCTACCAGGTGAAGAACCCGGTGATGTTCGTGGTCTGGCTGGGCAGCCTGCTCACCACCGGCCTCTGGCTCCAGGCCCTGGCCGGGGAAGGCGAGGCCCCCGCCGGCTTCATCCTGGCCATCACCCTGTGGCTGTGGTTCACCGTGCTCTTCGCCAACTTCGCCGAGGCCGTGGCCGAGGGCCGGGGCAAGGCCCAGGCCGCCGCCCTGAAGGGCCTGAAGAAGACCGTGTGGGCCAAGAAGCTGCGGGAAGCCCACGCCGGCGCCCCCTTCCACACCGTGCCCTCGGAAGACCTGCGCAAGGGCGATGTGGTGCTGGTCCAGGCCGGCGACGTCATTCCCGGCGACGGCGAAGTGGTGGAAGGCGTGGCCTCGGTGGACGAATCGGCCATCACCGGCGAATCGGCCCCGGTGATCCGGGAGTCCGGCGGCGACTTCAGCGCCGTCACCGGCGGCACCCGGGTGCTCTCCGACTGGCTGGTGGTGAAGATCACCGTCAATCCGGGGGAGACCTTCCTCGACCGCATGATCGGCATGGTGGAAGGGGCCAGGCGGCAGAAGACGCCCAACGAGATCGCCCTGACCATCCTGCTGGTGGCCCTGACCCTGACCTTCCTCCTGGCCACGGCGACCCTGCTGCCCTTCTCCATCTACAGCGTCGGCGTCGCCGGCAGCGGCAGCCCGGTCACGGTGACGGTGCTGGTGGCCCTGCTGGTGTGCCTCATTCCCACCACCATCGGCGGCCTGCTCTCGGCCATCGGCGTCGCCGGCATGGGGCGGATGATGGAAAAGAACGTCATCGCCACCTCCGGCAAGGCGGTGGAAGCCGCCGGCGACGTGGACGTGCTGCTGCTGGACAAGACCGGCACCATCACCCTGGGCAACCGCCAGGCCGCCGCCTTCGCTCCCGCCGCCGGCGTCAGCGAGAAGGAACTGGCCGAAGCGGCCCTGCTCGCCTCCCTCGCCGACGAAACGCCGGAAGGCCGCTCCATCGTCACCCTGGCCAAGGAGCGCCTGCACCAGCGGGGCCGGGACATCCACGCCGACGGCGCCAGCTTCGTGCACTTCACCGCCCAGACCCGCATGAGCGGCATCGACTGGCAGGGGCGCTGCATCCGCAAGGGCGCCGCCGATGCGGTCAAGGCCCACATCCAGGCCTTGGGCGGCGAATGGTCTGCTGCCGTGCAGCAGGCGGTGGACGACATCGCCCGCCGCGGCGCCACGCCCCTGGCGGTGGCCGAATCCAGCGCCGGCGCCGCCCGGGTGCTGGGAGTGGTGGAACTGAAGGACATCGTCAAGGGCGGCATCAAGGAGCGCTTTGCCGAACTGCGCCGCATGGGCATCAAGACGGTGATGATCACCGGCGACAACTCCCTCACCGCCGCCGCCATCGCCGCCGAGGCCGGGGTGGACGACTTCCTGGCCGAGGCCACGCCGGAGGCCAAGCTCAAGCTGATCCGCCAGCACCAGCAGGACGGCCGCCTGGTGGCCATGACCGGCGACGGCACCAACGACGCCCCGGCCCTGGCCCAGGCCGACGTGGCGGTGGCCATGAACAGCGGCACCCAGGCGGCCAAGGAGGCCGGCAACATGGTGGACCTGGATTCCAACCCCACCAAGCTGATCGAGATCGTGGAGACGGGCAAGCAGATGCTGATGACCCGGGGCGCCCTCACCACCTTCTCCATCGCCAACGACGTGGCCAAGTACTTCGCCATCATCCCGGCCGCCTTCGCCGCCACCTATCCGGCCCTCGGCGTGCTCAACGTCATGGGCCTGGCGACGCCGGCCTCGGCCATCCTCTCGGCGGTGATCTTCAACGCCCTGGTGATCGTCGCCCTCATTCCCCTGGCCTTGAAGGGCGTGGCCTACCGGCCCCAGGGCGCCGCCGCCATCCTGCGCCGCAACCTGCTGGTCTACGGCCTGGGCGGCCTGGTGGTGCCCTTCGCCGGCATCAAGGCCATCGACCTCATGCTTGTCGGCCTGCATCTGGCCTAAGGAGACTTCCATGCTCAAGGAACTGCAACCCGCCCTGATCCTCCTGGCGCTGCTCAGCGCCCTCACCGGCGCCGCCTACCCGGCCCTGGTCACCGGCCTGGCCCAGGCCACCATGCCCGACCAGGCCAACGGCAGCCTGCTCAAGGAAAACGGCCAGGCCGTGGGCTCCCGCCTCATCGGCCAGCCCTTCTCCGACCTCCGCTACTTCTGGGGCCGCCCCTCCGCCACCGCCCCCATGCCCTACAACGGCGGCAGCTCCGGCGGCGCCAACCTGGGGCCCCTCAACCCGGCCCTGGAGACGGCGGTACAGGAACGCATCGCTGCTCTCAAGGCGGCGGACCCTAGCCAGCAGGCCCCCATTCCGGTGGATCTGGTGACGGCCTCCGCCAGCGGCCTCGATCCCCACATCAGTCCCGCCGCCGCCCGCTGGCAGGCGCCCCGGGTGGCCCGCCTGCGGGGTCTGCCCGAAGCCCGGGTGCTGGCCCTGCTGGAGCACCACACGGAAGGCCGCCAATGGGGCTTCCTGGGCGAGCCCCGGGTCAATGTCCTGGCCCTCAACCGGGCCCTGGACCAGGTGGCGCCCTGAGGTCCCGCCATGACCGGCCCGCTCCTGGACCTCTGCCACCTGCTGCTGGCGCTGCTGGCCATTTTCGCCCCCATCGCCCTGGCCGGCTGGCTGCTGGGACATCGTCCCCCGGCTTCTTCCCCTTCACCCCAAAACAGGAAAAACCCATGAACAACTCCAAGCACCTTGTACTTCTGCCCCTGCTTCTGCTTGCCGCCGGCGCCGCCCGGGCCGAGGCGGAGGTCGCTCCGGACCTCACCGTCAGCAGCAATCTCAACCTGGCCAGCGAATACCGTTTCCGCGGCATTGACCAGACCTGGGGCGGACCCGCCCTCCAGGGCGGCGTGGACCTGGCCCACCGCAACGGCCTCTATGCCGGCCTGTGGGCCTCCAACGTCTCCGGCAATTCCTATCCGGGCGGCAACCTGGAGGTGGACTACTACGCCGGCTACAACGGCAAGCTGGACGACGACTGGGGCTACACCGTCGGCGGCTACGGCTACTGGTATCCCGGCGCCAATGTGAACAAAGGGACCTGTCCCTCCGCCGCCTGGGCGGCCCCCTGTTCCCTGCCGGGGCAGAAGTTCGACAACTTCGAGCTGAACGGCGGCTTCTCCTGGCGCTGGCTCAGTTACAAGCTGTCCGTGTCCCTCACGGACTACTTCGGCGCCAACACCAAGACCGGCTACAGCGGCGACACCAAGGGCAGCCTCTACCACGACCTGAGCGCCAACGTGCCCCTGGCCGAGGACCTGACCCTCAACCTGCACCTGGGCCGCACCGACGTCAAAGCCACCTACGGCGGCATCAGCGCCGACTACACCGACTACCGCCTCGGCCTGACCAGGACCTTCAGCGGCGGCTGGAGCCTCTCCGGCGCCTGGGTCGGCGCCACCAACGACCGCTTCTACCGGCCTCCGGTGGGCGGTCTTTCCGCAGCCAATGGCGAAACCCGGGAGTTGAACAAGGACCGTCTCGTCCTCCAGGTGGGACGTTCCTTCTAACGGGTTCCGACAGCAGCTTCCACCTCCCCCGGGGAAGCTGTTGCTTGTGCCGGCCCAGGCTTCGCCCGGGCCGGTTTTTTTTGTTGCTGCCGGATTGGGGGGCGATTCTTAACGCCATCTTGATACGGCTTCGGCTATTTTTGACCCCATTGCAACAGCCCCTTTTCTAATCTGTGGGCATCGGGTGCCGCGCCACCCTTCGTTCCCAGGTGTCCTATGAATGCCAATGTCTGTATCGGAATCCGCATCGACGGCGACCAGCTGCAACTGGCTGCCCGCCAGCAGGGTCGTGCCCTCGGCCAGGTTTCCTTCTCCCGCGACAGCGTCGGGCGTCGTGCCCTGGCCAGCTACCTGGCGGCCTGGGAGGCGCCGTTGCGGCTGGCGGTGGCGGCCGGTGCCGCCGGCATCGCCCTGGCCGTGGCCCTCGGCGACGGGCCGGGGCGGGAGGTCTATCTGGTGGCCGCCAGCATCGCCGACCAGCCGGCGGCCCTGGCCCGCTACGCCGAGCAGCGCCTGTGAGGGTACGGCCATGCCCATCCATATCTGTCCCGTCTGCGGCACCCGGCACCCGATCAACGCCGTCGAGCATCCCTTCGCCTACGGCCGCCAGCTGACCTGCGGCCCCCAGTGCAAACACCGCCTGCGCCAGCAGGTGCGGCAGCGCATCCTGGCCGAGCTGGCCCTGCGCGCTGCCGCCAAGGAATAAACTCCACCCATGTCCGATCCTCTGCAACGCCCCGATCCCGACGCCCTCCTGGCCCGCCTGGAGGCGGAGGAAATCCAGGCCCGCCGCGGCCGCCTGAAAATCTTCTTCGGCGCCAGCCCCGGCGTCGGCAAGACCTACGCCATGCTGGCCGCCGCCCGCACCCTGCAATCCCAGGGCGTGGACGTGGCGGTGGGGGTGGTGGAAACCCATGGCCGGCGGGAAACCGCCGAGCTGGTCCAGGGCCTGGAGCTGCTGCCTTCCCGGCAGGTTGAGCACCGGGGTCGCCGCCTGCAGGAATTCGACCTGGATGGCGCCCTGCAGCGGGCGCCGGACCTGGTGCTGGTGGACGAGCTGGCCCACAGCAACGCTCCCGGCAGCCGCCACCCCAAGCGCTGGCAGGACGTGGAGGAACTCCTGGCCGCCGGCATCGACGTGTTCACTACGGTCAATGTGCAGCATCTGGAAAGCCTCAACGACGTGGTGGGCCGCATCACCGGCGCCCGGGTGTGGGAGACGGTACCCGACCGCCTTTTCGATGCCGCCGACGAGGTGGTGCTGGTGGACCTGCCGCCGGAGGAACTGCTGACCCGGCTCAAGGCCGGCAAGGTGTACGTGCCCCAGCAGGCCGAGCGGGCCATGGCCAACTTCTTCCGCAAGGGCAATCTGCTGGCCCTGCGGGAACTGGCCCTGCGCCGCACCGCCGACCGGGTGGACGACGACGTGCGGGCCTACCGCCGCGACCAGTCGGTGAGCACCGTCTGGCCGACCCGGGAATCCCTGCTGGTGTGCATCGGTCCGGGCCCCGGCAGCGAGCGCCTGGTGCGCAGCGCCGCCCGCCTGGCGACCCAGCTGGAGGTGCCCTGGCACGCCCTCTATGTGGAGACCCCCCGCTACCAGCGGCTGCCCGAAGGGGAGCGGGGGCGGGTGCTGAAGAGCTTGCGCCTGGCCCAGGAGCTGGGGGCCGAGACGGCCAACCGGCCGGGCCAGGATGCCGCCGCGGCGGCCATCCAGTACGCCCGGGAACACAATCTGGGCAAGGTTCTGCTGGGCCGGGAACTGCCCGGGGACTGGCGCCGCTGGCTGCCCTGGCGCACTTCCCTGGCGCGGCGCCTGGCCCGCCAGGCGCCGGACCTGGACGTGATGCAGGTGGCCAGCGACGGGGTGGACGGGGAAGCGCCGCCGCTCCCGGACGGTCCGGCCCGGCCCGCCGCAGTCAATGTGCGGGGCTACGGCCTGGCGGCGGCGGCCGTGGCCGCCGTGACCCTGGTGGCGACGCCCCTGCACGGCGCCCTGGACCTGGCCAACATCGTCATGCTGTTCCTCCTGGCGGTGCTCTTCGCCGCGGTCAAGCTGGGGCGCAACCCGGCCATCCTGGCCGCCTTCCTCTCCGTCGCCGCCTTCGATTTCTTCTTCGTCTCGCCGCGCCTCTCCTTCGCCGTCAGCGACGTGCAGTACCTGCTGACCTTTTCCGTGATGCTGGCGGTGGCCCTCATCACCGCCCAGCTCACCGCCGGCCTGCGCTTCCAGGTGGACGTGGCCCAGAGCCGGGAGCGGCGCAGTGACGCCCTCTACGAGATGGCCCGGGAGCTGTCGGCGGCCCTCACCGTGGAGCAGATCGACGACATCACCCGGCGCTTCGTGCAGCAGGGCTTCCAGGCCCGGGCGCTGCTGCTGGTGCCCGGCCAGCAGGAGCGCCTGAGCCTGCCGGAAGGGCTGCCGGCCGACCTGCCGGTGGACCTGGGCATCGCCCAGTGGGCGGCGGACCACGGCGAGGCCGCCGGCCACTCCACCGACACCCTGCCTTCGGCACCCATGCGCTACCTGCCCCTGAAGGCGCCGATGCGCACCCGGGGCGTGCTGGCGGTGCTGCCCCGGGAGCAGCCCTGGCTGCCCTCGCCGGAACAGGAGCGCCTGCTGGAGACCTGCGCCACCCTGGTGGCCATCGCCGTGGAACGGGTGCATTACATCGAGGTGGCCCAGGAGGCCCTGGTGCAGATGGAGTCGGAGCGCCTGCGCAACGGCCTCCTGGCGGCCCTCTCCCACGACCTGCGCACTCCCCTCACGGCCCTGGTGGGGCTGGCCGACTCCCTCAGCCTGGGCGGCGCCCTGCCGCCGGCCCAGGCCGAGCTGGCCCAGGCCATCCGGGGCGAGGCCATGCGCACCAGCGCCCTGGTGCATAATCTGCTGGACATGGCCCGGCTGCAGTCGGGCCAGGTGACCCTGAAAAAGGAGTGGCAGCCCCTGGAGGAAGTGGTGGGGGCGGCGCTCCAGGCCCGGGCCTCGGTCCTGGCCCAACACCGGGTGCGGGTGGACCTGCCCGCCGACCTGCCCCTGCTGGAGTTCGACGCCGTGCTGATGGAACGGGTGTTCTGCAATCTCATCGAAAATGCCGCCAAGTACACGCCGCCGGGCAGCCTCATCGAGATCGGCGCCCGCCGGGAGGCGGAGCGGGTGCTGGTGAGCGTCAGCGACAACGGGCCGGGCCTGCCGCCGGGCAAGGAGGCGGGCCTGTTCGAGAAATTCACCCGGGGCCAGGACGAGTCGGCCATTCCCGGCGTCGGCCTCGGCCTGGCCATCGTCCGCGCCATCGTCGATGCCCACAAGGGCAAGGTGTGGGCGGAGAACCGCAGCGACGGCCCCGGCGCCCGCTTCGTGTTCACCCTGCCCCTGGGCCAGCCCCCGGCCCTGCCGACGGAGCTGCTGTGAATCCCGCCGCCGGCCAGGAGCGCCTTGCCCCGGTGGTGGTGATCGTCGAGGACGAGCCCCAGATCCGCCGTTTCGTCCGCGCCGCCCTGGAGTCGGAGGGCTGCACCGTGTGGGAGGCGGACACCGCCGCCCGGGGCCTGATCGAGGCCGGCACCCGCAAGCCCGACCTGCTGGTGCTGGACCTGGGCCTGCCCGATGGCGACGGCGTCGATCTGATCCGGGACCTGCGCAACTGGTCCGGCGTGCCGGTGCTGGTGCTGTCGGCCCGCAGCGACGAGAGCGACAAGGTGGCGGCCCTGGATGCGGGCGGCGACGACTATCTGACCAAGCCCTTCGGCATTCCCGAACTGCTGGCCCGGGTGCGGGCCCTGCTGCGCCGCGCCGGCCGGGGCGGCGACATGCCGCCGGTGTTCGCCTTCGGCCCGGTGGAGGTGGATCTGGCCCGGCGCCAGGTCAGCCGCCACGGCGAAGCGGTGCATCTGACCCCCATCGAATACCGGCTACTGAGCCAGCTGGTGGCCAATGCCGGCCGGGTCCTCACCCACCGCCAGCTGCTGCGGGAGGTGTGGGGCCCCAGCCATGTGGAGCACGCCCACTACCTGCGGGTGTACATGGCTGGCCTGCGGCGCAAGCTGGAGGACGACCCGGCCATGCCGCGGCACATCCTCACCGAATCCGGCGTCGGCTACCGGTTGGCGGTGTAATAGGGGGCGGGCCCGGGAGCCAGTATCGGCGGCCATCTCCGTCATGTCTGCCTGGAGAGTGGCGTCCCTGATGTCTCTCAGGCCAGCCGTCCCAGGCCCGCCACCGTGGCCCGGCAGTGCTGCTCGATGACCGCCAGCATGGCCTGCAGCTGGGCCGGCTCGTAATCGCTTTCCAACCAGCCCAGGCGCCGCTGCAGGGTGGCGCGGGCGGAGCCGAAGGCGACCATGGCGCCGATCAGGGCGTGGGCCAGCAGCAGGTTCTCGGGCGATTCCTCCGGCTGGCCGGTGACCCGGGCCAGGAGCCGGCTGACCAGGGTGTGGCCGGGGCGGGTGAAGCGCTCGTAGAGCACGTCGAAGGCCGGCGTGGGGTGGAACTGCTCCCGGGTGAGGAAGATGAACCAGGCCAGGGGATGGCCGGGGACGAAGGAGGCGGCGGCCAGATCCCGCACCACCTGCACCAGCAGCTCGCCCGGGTCGGTGGCCGGGTTCTGCAGGCGTTGTTCCGCCTCCCGGGTCAGGCTCTGGATGCGGGGCCCCATCTCGGCGGCGATGAATTCGGCGACGGCCCGGTACACCCCTTCCTTGCCGCCGAAGTGGTAGGGAATGGCCGACTGGTTCACCCGGGCGGCGGCGGCCAGCATGCGGGTGGTGACGCCGTCGTAGCCGTGGCGGCCGAAGAGGGCCAGGCCGGCGGCCAGGAGCCGTTCCCGGGTGTCGTCGCTGTGCAGTTCGGGCAGTTCGGCCATGGCGCGTCCTACACCTGGGTCTGGGTCACCGACTTGCGGAAGCGGGCGTGGGCGATGAGGAAGAAGATGGCGCCGATGCCGGTGATGGCGAGGAACTCGGGCCACACCGTGTCGAGGCCGGCGCCCCGGTAGAGGATGGCCTGGGCCAGGCGCACGAAGTAGGTGATGGGGGCGCCGAGCATGATGTCGCTGACCACTTCCGGCATGCTCTCCCGGGGCGTGACGCCGCCGGAGAGAAGCTGCAGGGGCACGATGGTGAGGATGAAGAGCAGGCCGAACTGGGGCATGGAACGGGCGATGGTGCCGAGGAAGATGCCGATGGAGGCGGCCGAGAAGAGGTAGAGGGCGGCGCCGCAGAGGAACAGGGGCACGGAGCCGGCGATGGGCACCTGCATGATGGCCTGGATCACGGCGATGAGGCCGACGCTGGCGGCCAGCAGCACGGCGGCGCCGCTGGCCCAGACCTTGGCCATCATGATCTCGAAGGGGGTCAGGGGCATCACCAGCAGGTGCTCCAGGGTGCCGTGCTCCCGCTCCCGGATGAAGGCGGCCCCCACCAGGATGATGGTCAGCATGTTGATGTTGTTGATCACCTCCATGACGCCGCCGAACCAGAAGCCGGTGAGGTTGGGGTTGAAGCGCACCCGGGTGGTGAGGCGGATCGGCGGGGCGCTGCTGTCCCGCTTGCCGGTGAGGTATTCGTTGAGTTCCCCGGCGACGATGCTCTGGATGTAGCTGGCGCCGATAAAGGACTGGCTCATCACCGTGGCGTCGATGTTCAGCTGCAGGGTCGGGCGCCGGCCTTCCTTCAGATCCCGCTGGAAATTGGCGGGGATGACCAGGGAAAAGGAATAGCGGCCCTGGTCCAGGGCCCGGTCCATCTGGGCCATGGAAATGAGGTCCGGCGTCTTGAAGTAGGGCGGCGTCAGGGCGCCGATGAGGCGGGCGGAAAGGGGCGAACGGTCCTCGTCCACCACCGCCACCGGGGCGTTGCGCAGTTCCTGGGAGACGCCCTTGGCGGCGCTGTAGATGCCGCCGGTGAAGGCCCAGACGATCAGCACCAGCAGTACCTTGTCGGCCCACAGGCTGCGCAGCTCCTTGAGCCCCAGGCGGAAGATGTTGGCCAGCGTGCCGTGGCGGTCCATGGTCGTTTCCTATTTTTCCTGCTTGGGCAGCAGGGCCAGGGAAATGAGGGTCAGCACCGGGATGAAGCAGGCCAGGGCGAGGAACTGCTGTCCCAGGTCGGCAAAGCCCAGGGCCTTGGTGAACACGCCGCGGCTGATGACCAGGAAGTAGGTGGCGGGGAAGAACTGGCCGATCCAGTAGGCGCCGCCCACCAGGGAGGCCACCGGGGTGGTGAGGCCGGAGAACTGCACCGTCGGCAGCATGGTCAGGATGGCGGTGCCGAAGAGGGCGGCGATCTGGGTCTTGGTGAAGGTGGAAATGAGCAGGCCCAGGCCGGTGGTGCACACCACGTAGAGCAGGGCGCCGCAGGCCAGGGCGAGGAAGCTGCCCTTGATCGGCACGCCGAAGACCAGCACCGCCTGCAGGGCCAGGGCGAAGAAGCTGAGCATGGACACCACCACGTAGGGCAGCTGCTTGCCGATGAGGAATTCGAGGCGGCTGACCGGGGTCACGTAGAGGTTGGTGATGGAGCCCAGCTCCTTTTCCCGCACCACGCCCAGGGCCATGAGGATGGCCGGGATGAACACCAGCAGCAAGGGAATCACCGCCGGCACCATGGCGTAGATGCTGCGGAAGTCCTGGTTATAGCGGTAGCGCAGGGCCACGTCGGTCCAGGTCAGGGTGGGGGCGGTGCCGGTGGCCTCGGTCACCAGCTTGACGATGTACTGCTGGTGCAGGCCCTGGACGTAGCCCCGGGTGGTCTCGCCCCGGTAAGGCATGGCCCCGTCCACCCAGGCCCCCACTTCCGGCGAGCGTCCCTGGTGCAGGTCCCGGCCGAAATTGGGGGGGATTTCCAGGGCCACCGTCAGTTCCCCATCGCGCATGCGCCGCTCCAGCTCGGCGCTGTCGGCGATGGGCGGCTGCTGCAGGAAGTAGCGGGAGCCGGCGATGTTGTCGATGTAGTCCCGGGACTCGGGGGACTGGTCCCGGTCCAGCACGGCGAAGCGCAGGCCTTCCACATCCATGGAAATGCCGTAGCCGAGCACGAACATCAGCAGCACCGAGCCGAGCAGGGCGAAGGTGAGGCGGATGGTGTCGCGGCGCAGCTCCAGGGCTTCCCGGTAGGCGTAGCCGAGCAGGCGGCGCAGGCTGAAGGCCTTGTGCCGGTGGGGTGCCCGCGCCGCTGCCGTCGGCGCGGGCTGGGCTTCGGCGGGCGTCGGGTTCTGGGGCTGGGCCGGGGCGGCGCCGCTGGCTTCCTCCAGGTAGGAGATGAAGGCCGCTTCCAGGGAATCGGCGCCCCGGGCGGCCTGCAGGGCGGCCGGGGTGTCGCTGGCCAGCACCTTGCCGGCGTGCATGAGGCTGATGCGGTCGCAGCGCTCGGCCTCGTTCATGAAGTGGGTGGAGATGAAAATGGTCACCCCCTGTTCCCGGGACAGTTCCACCAGCAGGGCCCAGAACTGGTCCCGGGCGATGGGATCGACGCCGGAAGTGGGCTCGTCCAGGATCAGCAGGCGGGGCTCATGCACCACCGCCACCGCCAGGGAGAGTCGCTGGCGGATGCCCAGGGGCAGGTCCGCCGCCGGGGCGTCGGCGTAGGGCGTCAGGTCGAAGCGTTCGGAAAGGGCGGCGATGCGCGGGCCGATCTTCTCCGGCGGCAGGTGGAAGAGGCGGGCGTGCAGGTCCAGGTTCTGGGCCACCGTCAGCTCGCCGTAGAGGGAGAAGGCCTGGGACATGTAGCCCACCTGCTTGCGCGTCTCCAGGTTGTTGGCGTCCACCGTCCTGCCGAACAGGCTGGCCTTGCCCTGGGTCGGCGGCAGCAGGCCGGTGAGCATTTTCATGGTGGTGGTCTTGCCGCAGCCGTTGGAGCCGAGGAAGCCGAAAATCTCGCCCTTGCCGATCTGGAAGCTGACCCGGTCCACCGCCGTGAAGTCGCCGAAACGCTGGGTCAGGCCCTCCGCCTCGATGGCGAAGTCGTGGCCGTCCGGCGGCAGGGGCGGGATCACCAGTTGGCTGTGGGCCTGGCGCCGTTCCTCCGGCAGCAGGCTGATGAAGGCCTGCTCCAGGGTGGCGGCGCCGCTGCGGGCCTTCAGCTCGGCGGCACTGCCGGTGCCGATGATGCGGCCGGCGTCCATGGCCACCAGCCAGTCGAAGCGCTCCGCCTCTTCCATGTAGGCGGTGGCCACCAGCACGCTCATGCCCGGGCGGCGGGCCCTGATGCGGTCGATCAGTTCCCAGAACTGGCGCCGCGAGAGGGGATCAACGCCGGTGGTGGGCTCGTCCAGGATCAGCAGGTCCGGGTCGTGGATGAGGGCGCAGCACAGTCCCAGCTTCTGCTTCATGCCGCCGGAGAGCTTGGCCGCCGGCCGGTCGCGGAAGGGGGAGAGGTTGGTGGCGGCGAGCAGTTCGTCGATGCGCCGCTGCCGCTCGGCCTTGCCCTGGCCGAAGAGGCGGCCGAAGAAATCCACGTTTTCCGCCACCGACAGGGTGGGGTAGAGGTTCTTGCCCAGGCCCTGGGGCATGTAGGCGATGCGCGGCTGCAGGCGGGGCCGCACCCGGGCGCTGCCCATGTCCTCGCCGAACACTTCCACTCGTCCAGTCTGGATCTTGCGGGCCCCGGCCACCAGGGCCAGGAGGGAGGACTTGCCGACGCCGTCCGGGCCGATCAGCCCCACCATGCCGCCGGCGGGCAGGTCCAGGGTGACGTCCGCCAGGGCATCAACCTGGCCATAGCGCAGGCTGATGCCGGCGAGGCGGGCGACGGGAGCGGCGGTGTCCAGTGAGGCCATGGTGGCGGGCCGGGAGTGGGAGTGGTTGGGGCAGGGCCGGAGGCGGGATCAGCGCAGCTGCAGCTTGGCGGGCCAGGCTACGTCGGCGGCGGTGCGCACGTAGCCGACGCCGGGCATGCCGGGCTTGGCCAGGTCGGCGTGCTGGGCCAGCCATTCCGGTTCCACCCGCAGCTTCAGGCGGAACATGAGCTTTTCCCGCTCGTTGCGGGTTTCCACTTCCTTGGGCGTGAACTGGGCCTTCGGCGCGACGAAGCTGACCCGGGCGGGAATGGGTGCCTCCAGGGCGTCGAGGACGATGCGGGCCTCGTCGCCCACGGCCACCTTGCCCGCTTCCGCCGTGGGCAGGTAGATGGTCAGGTACATGTCGTTCATGTCCAGCAGGGTCAGCACCTTGCCGCCGGCGGCCAGCACCTCGCCCGGTTCGGCCAGGCGGTACAGCACCCGGCCTGCCAGGGGTGCCCGCAGGGCGGTGTCGCGCAGGCTGACGCGCAGGGCCTCGGCCTTGGCCTGGGCCGATTCCACCGCCGCCACGGCTTCGGCTACCCGGGTCTGGGCCGCGGCCAGGGCCGCGTCGGCGGTCTGCAGGGTGCTCTGGTCCTGGTCCAGCTTGTTGCCGGTGACGTAGCCCTTTTGCACCAGGGCTTCGGTCCGCTTCAGGGTGGATTGGGCCAGGCGCCGCTGGCTGGCGGCGCTGTTCACTCCGGCCTTGGCTTCCCGGGTGCTTTCCCGGGCCTGGCGGATCTGGGCTTCGGCCGCCTGCAGCTGGGCGGCCAGGTCCTCGGCGTCGAGGCGGGCGAGGACTGCGTTGAGCGGCACGCTGTCCCCTTCCCGGGCGTTGACCTCGGCCAGGCGGCCCGCCACCTTGGTCGCCACATCCACTTCGATGGCTTCCAGGCGTCCGTTGCCGAGGGCGATGCCGGGGGGCAGGACCGGCGGGCGCAGGCGGTAGGCGATGGCGCCGCCGAGCAGCAGCACGGCGACCAGGACCAGGGGCACGGCCCGGCGGGCGATGGAGGTGGGGGCAGGGGAGGGCATGGGGATTCTCCGCGGAGGATGCGGCGCCTGGGGGATGGCCGGCGCTTTGAATGGCTCCATTGTGCCATTTCATTCATTTGAATGAAATGATGCCGTCCGGATGGAACTGGCAGTGCCGTCCATGACGCGGCGCAGCAACCGGAGAGGGGCGAATTTGTTACACTGAAAAGGTTCCCGTAAGGAACGTCCGTGCGGCGGAAAGCGGCGCCAGAGGCGGTTTTTGGCCAGTGGCCGAGCGAGGACGAAGCGGAGGCGGGAACGCAGCACGCACAGAAAAAGCGCGCAAGAAAGATGGCAGGGGACGATTCGGTGCAGGAATCGAACCGCCCCCCGAGTCCCGCCGAAGCGAGACTCCTAAGACCATAAAAGGAGAACAGCGGCGCCAGATTAAGGGCGCGGGCTTACATAAAACTTACGCGGATCAGGCTCTTATCCTCCATGCGCATACTCCTGGCTGAAGACGACAAAATCATCGCGGACGGGCTTTCCCGTTCCCTGCGGCAGGGCGGCTACGCCGTCGACTGCGCCTATACGGGTCTGGAGGCCGACACGGCCCTGATGACCAATTCCTACGACCTGCTCATCCTCGACCTGGGCCTGCCCAAGCTGCCCGGGCTGGAGGTGCTGAAGCGCCTGCGGGCCCGCAATGTGCAGCTGCCGGTGCTGATCCTCACCGCTCTCGACGGCACCGGCGACCGGGTCAAGGGCCTGGACCTGGGGGCCGACGATTACATGGCCAAGCCCTTCGAGCTGGCCGAACTGGAGGCCCGGGTGCGGGCCCTCACCCGGCGCTCCTCCGGCACCGCCCCGGTCATCACCTGCGGTGCCTTGACCTACGACCAGGCCGGCCGGGTGGCCCAGCTGGACGGCCAGAACCTGGACCTCTCGGCCCGGGAACTGGGGCTGCTGGAAATCCTCCTCTCCCGGGTCGGCCGCCTGGTTTCCAAGGATCAGCTGGTGGACCACCTGTGCGGCTGGGGCGAGGAGGTGAGCCACAACGCCATCGAGGTGTACATCCACCGCCTGCGCAAGAAGCTGGAATCCGGCGGGGT
This sequence comes from Azospira sp. MPR-LB4, assembly GCF_058809525.1. Taxonomy (NCBI): domain Bacteria; kingdom Pseudomonadati; phylum Pseudomonadota; class Betaproteobacteria; order Rhodocyclales; family Rhodocyclaceae; genus Azospira; species Azospira sp. MPR-LB4. Next base: position 1,734,995 of record NZ_CM179521.1, on the reverse strand, counting down.
GCGCATCGCCACCGTGCGCGGACTCGGTTACTGCCTTGAAAAGCCGCAAGAACCCGGCGCCGGCCGCTAAGGAGGGGGGCGACGCCCAGCGGTCCCTGTTCGGGGAAATCCTGGACTGGATGCTGGCGCCCCTGCTTTTCGTCTGGCCCATCAGCATCGCCATCACCCACTACTTCGCCAACATCGTCGCCGGCTATCCCTACGACCAGGCCCTGCGGGAGAACGTGAACGCCATCGCCCGGCAGATCCGCTACAGCGACAGCAAGCCGGTGATCAACCTTTCCGGCTCGGCCCGGGCCGTGCTGCGGGCCGACGAGGTGGACAGCGTCTATTTCCATGTCGTCACCCGGGAAGGCACGCGCCTGGCCGGCGACAAGGAACTGCCGGTGGCCCCCGAGCTGGTGCGGCCCCGGGACGACACCGGCGAGATCAGCTTCCGCGACGGCGAATTCAACGGCCAGGACCTGCGCATCGCCTACCAGTTCCTCGCCGATCCCAACCGGCCCGACGACCGCTGGCTGGTGGTGGAAGTGGGCGAGACCCTGGAAAAACGCTCCCAGCTGGCCAACAAGATCATCGCCAGCGTCATCCTGCCCCAGTTCGTCATCATTCCCCTGGCGGTGATCCTGGTCTGGTTCGGCCTCTCCCAGGGGCTGAAACCCCTGACCAAGCTGCGCAGCCGCATCGAGGCCCGACGTCCCGGCGATCTTTCGCCCATCAACACGCGCAAGGTGCCGGAAGAACTGCAGCCCCTGATCGAGGCCTTCAACGGCATGCTGGAGCGCATGGAGCGCAACATGGAGGCCCAGACCCGCTTCATCGCCGACGCCGCCCACCAGATGCGCACCCCCCTCACCGGCCTCAAGACCCAGGCCCAGCTGGCCATGCGGGAGAACGACCCGGAGCGCCTGCTGTACGCCCTGCGGCAGATGGCCGGGGCGGTGGACCGGGCCTCCCATCTGGTGAACCAGCTGCTCACCCTGGCCCGGGCCGAGGCCGGCAGCGGCGCCGCCAGCCAGCCCCTGGCGCCCATGAACCTGGACAAGCTGCTGCGGGAGATCGTCGAGGACTGGGTCATGCGGGCCCTGGAGAACTACATCGACATGGGCTACGAGCCTGCCGACGGCGCCACCGAGATCGAGGGCAACTCCTTCCTGCTGCGGGAAATGATCAACAACCTCATCGACAACGCCCTGCGCTACACCCCCGTGGGCGGCCAGGTCACCTGCCGGGTGGTGCGCCGGCGCAGCGAGGGCGGCGAATCGGAAGTGGTGCTGGAGATCGAGGACAGCGGCATCGGCATCACCGAGGAGCAGTCCGAACTGGTCTTCGAGCGCTTCTACCGGGTGGACGATGCGGGCACCGAAGGCTCCGGCCTGGGCCTGCCCATCGTCCGCGAGATCGCCGAGCTGCATCACGCCCAGGCCAGCCTGCGGCCCAATCCCAAGGGCCAGGGCAGCATCGCCCGGGTGGTTTTCCCCGCCTACCAGGAGCCCCGTCCCGAGCTGGCCGAAGATGCGCCCCTGGCCTCCGCCTGGAACCGCTCCCTGCCGCCGCCGGGGTCGGTGTGAGGGCGTTGCGAAATAAATGTCACAAAGTCTTTGACAGGTCGGTAGGTCGTGGCTACAATGCGGCCTTCGTTTTTGGCCAGTTAGCTCAGTTGGTAGAGCAGCGGATTGAAAATCCGCGTGTCCGTGGTTCGATTCCGCGACTGGCCACCAAGATTCGATAAAAAGGGACAGGCGCGAGCCTGTCCCTTTTTTGTTTTATGCTGTCGGTTAAGGGTGGATTCCGGCATCAGACCGGAAGCGCCGAGTTCAACGAGGTTGGAGCACGTCCATGGCGAAGCCGGCAGGTCTTCCCAATTTGCGCCTGTTCGCAGTGATCTGCGTACTGGCCGTTACGGCGGTGGGGGCCTTGCTGTATCCGCGCCTGGCGGCCTCGCCCGATGCCGCGGTCGAACCCATGCCCGCCCTGCTGGCGACCACCCCGATCCGCCCCGGCGAGCCCCTGCTGCCCCTGCCCGACAGCCTGCCGGTGGACCCGGCCAAGGTGGCTCTGGGGCGCCTCCTCTTCAACGATCCCCGCCTCTCCCGCGACGACTCCCTGGCCTGTGCCGGCTGCCATGACCTGCAGCGGGGTGGTGCCGACGGCATGCCGGTGTCCCGCGGGGTGGACGGCAAGAAGGGCGGCATCAATGCCCCCACGGTGCTCAATGCCGCCTTCAATTTCCGCCAGTTCTGGGACGGCCGCGCCGCCACCCTGGAGGAGCAGGTGGAAGGTCCGGTGCACAATCCGCTGGAAATGGCGGCGGATTGGGACCAGGTGCTGGCCAAGCTGCAGGCCGACAAGGAATTGCGCAGCCGCTTCGCCAGTGCCTACCCGGCCGGGCTGACGGCGGCCACGGTACGCCACGCCATTGCCGAGTACGAACGCTCCCTGCTCACCCCCTCCCGCTTCGACCGCTGGCTGCGAGGCGACGACACCGCCCTGTCCGACGAGGAAAAGGCCGGTTACCGCCTGTTCAAGCGCCACGGCTGCTCTTCCTGCCACCAGGGGGTGAATGTGGGCGGCAACCTGTTCCAGCGCTTCGGCGTCATGGACAACTACTTCGCCAACAAGAAGGCCCTGACCGCCGCCGACATGGGACGTTTCAACGTCACCGGCCGGGACGAGGACCGGCATGTGTTCAAGGTGCCGACCCTGCGCAACGTGGCGCTCACCGCCCCCTATTTCCACGATGCCGCCACTTCCTCCCTGGAAGAGGCGGTGGCCCTCATGGGGCGCTACCAGTTGGGCGTGGAACTGCCGGCCCGGGACGTGACCCTGATCGTCACCTTCCTGCAGTCCCTCAACGGGGACGTGCGGCCATGACCCGCCTGCCGTCCTGGAAGGGTGCCGCCCCCTGGCTGCTGGTGCTGATCCTCACCGTCATCCTGGTGGGGCTGTTCCAGCGCAGCACCGGGGCCGACGTCGCCGAGCAGGCCCGGGTCGAGGCCCTGGTGCATGAGATCGTCGCCCTGGACGCCCGCCTCAACCAGGACCTGCTCAAGCTGCGCCACCGCCAGTTGCAGGACTACGACGCGGTGGCGGCGGCGGACGAGCGCATTTCCGCCCTGCTGCAACGCCTGCAGGCAGAACTGCAGCGCCACGGCAGCGAGGCCATGACCCCGGTGCTGGCCCTGTGGCAGGAAAAGCGGGAAGGACTGGAGCGCTTCAAGCAGCAGAATGCCCTGCTGCGCAATTCCCAGGACCACTTCCTCAATCTCTCCAGCCAGCTCCTGCGTGCCAGCGACAGCCCGGACGGCCGCGGCAGCGTGCCCCACAGCGCCCTGCTGGCGACGGTGGGGCGGGAAATCATGGAGTTCCTCATCCGCGGCGAGGCCGACGACATGCCGGCGGTGGCCGCCGACCTCTCCGCCCTGCAGGACCAGGTCGTCGGCTGGCCCCTGGAGGTGCGGCGCCAGGTGCTGCTGATGACGGCCCACGGCCAGCAGGTGCTGCGCCATCGCCTGGACGTGGAGAGCCTGCTCAACGAACTCACCGGCAGCCCCTTCGCCGGCAGCCTGGAGGCCTCCTACCGGGACTACAGCGAAATCTACCGCCAGGACCTGAAGCAGGCAGAAAGCTACCGCCTGCTGCTGGCCCTGTTTGCCCTGTTCCTCATCGCCACCGTGGTCTACATCATGGTGGAGCTGAAGAAGTCGGCCCTGGAGCTGGGCCACAGCCATGCCTTCCTCGACAACATCGCCAATACCCTGGCCGAAGGCATCCTGGCCCTGGACCGGGGCGGCCGCATCACCTTCGCCAACCAGCGGGCCGAAGCCCTGCTGGGGGCGGCGCCGGGCGGCCTGCTCGGCCGCGATGCCGCCACGGTGCTGTGGCCCGGCGCGGCGCCGGCCGAGGTTTCCGGCCTGGCCCGGGCCCTGGCCACCGGCGCCGTGTTCGAGGGCGAGGACGATTTCGTGCGCAGCGACGGCAGTGCCTTCCCGGTGGCCGTGCTGGGGGCGCCCCTGCGGGGCGGCGAGGGCGACGCCGACCAGGCCGGCTACGTGGCCTCCTTCCGCGACATCAGCGAAATCAAGCAGGCCGAGGCCCGCCTGCATCTGGCGGCCAGGGTCTTCGACAGCCTGGGCGAGGCCATGGTGGTGACCGATGCCCGGGGCCGCATCCAGTCGGTCAATCCGGCCTTCTCCGAGGTCACCGGCTATTCCGAGGCGGACGCCCGGGGCCGGGCGCCGGGCCACATCCTGGCCTCGGGCCAGCACGATCCGGCCTTCTATGCCCAGATGTGGCAGAGCCTGCAGGAGCAGGGCAAGTGGCAGGGCGAAGTGATCAACCGGCGCAAGTCCGGCGAGACCTATCCGGAGTGGCTGTCCATTACCGCCATCAAGGACGGGGCCGGCCAGGTCAGCCAGTACGTGGGCCTGTTCACCGATATCACCGACCGCAAGCAGGCCGAGGCCCACATCCACCACCTGGCCTACCACGACCCCCTCACCGGCCTGCCCAACCGCCGCCTTTTCTACGACCGCCTGGAAAACGCCCTGCGCCAGGCCCACCGTTCCCGGCGCAAGCTGGCGGTGCTGCTGCTGGACCTGGACCGCTTCAAGGCGGTGAACGACACCCTGGGCCACGACCAGGGCGACCTGCTGCTCAAGGAAGTGGGGGCCCGCCTCAGCCTCTGCCTGCGGGAGGGTGACACCCTGGCCCGCCTCGGCGGCGACGAGTTCGTCCTGCTGCTGCCCGAAGTGCTGTCGGCGGAGGATGCCAGCATCGTCGCCGGCAAGCTGCTGGCCCAGTTCGACCAGCCGGTACGGCTCGGGGAGCGGGAGATTTTTGCCTCCACCTCCATCGGCATCGCCCTTTACCCGGCCGACGGGGAGGACGGGGAGTCCCTGCTCAAGCATGCCGACGTGGCCATGTACGCGGCCAAGGACGGCGGCCGGGCGGCCTACCGCTTCTTCATCGCCAGCCACAACGAGCGTTCCCTGGAGCGGCTGGAACTGGAGAACGACCTGCGCCGGGCCGTCGAGGGCGAACAGCTGCTGCTCTACTACCAGCCCCAGATCGGTGCCAGCAGCGGCCGCATCGCCGGGGTCGAGGCCCTGGTGCGCTGGCGCCATCCGACCCGGGGCCTGGTGATGCCCGACAGCTTCATCGCCCTGGCGGAAAACGCCGGCCTCATCGACGCCATCGGCCACTGGTGCCTGGTGGCCGCCTGCCGCCAGCTGCGGGCCTGGCAGGAGCAGGGGGTGCCGGTGCCGCGGGTGGCGGTGAATGTCTCGGCCCGCCAGCTGCGGCGCTGGGACTTCGCCCAGGAGGTGCTGCAGGTGGTGACCCAGAGCGGCATCGACCCGGCTGGCCTGGAGCTGGAGCTGACGGAAAGCTCCCTGGCCGATGACCCGGAACAGATCCTGGCCATCTTCAGCACCCTGCGCCAGGCCGGGGTGCGGGTCTCCATCGACGATTTCGGCACCGGCTATTCCTCCCTTTCCTATCTCTCCCGGTATCCGGTGGACGAGGTGAAGATCGACCGCAGCTTCGTCTCCCGCCTCCTGGACGACCGGGAGGCGCGCTCTGTGGTGCGGGCGGTGATCCTCCTGGCCCACGGCCTGGGCATGCGCACCGTCGCCGAAGGGGTGGAGACCGAGGCCCAGTGGCAGGTGCTGAGCGACCTGGATTGCGACGAACTGCAGGGCTACCTGTTCAGCAAGCCGGTGCCGCCGCACCAGATTCCCCTGCTCAAGGGCGACTGGCAGCGCAGCGAGAGCCGCCTGCCGGTGTGACGGGCAAGGGCCGTACGGGCCTTTGCTTTATGCGTTTTCTCAAATAAACAAATAGCCAAAGAAGCTTTGTGGTTCTAAACACCTTGTTTAGAGTTCGCTTCTGAAGAGTCAGCCATCGCTGGAAGGAACCCCCATGAAGAACGCCGTTTCCCCCGTTTCCCGCCTGTTCGCCGCCCTGCTCCTGGCGGGCGGCCTGGTCGCCCCGGCCCTGGCCGATGTCACCCTGCTCAACGCCTCCTACGATGTGGCCCGGGATTTCTACAAGGACTACAACCCCATGTTCACCAAGCACTGGCAGGCCAAGGCCGGTGAAAAGGTGGAGGTGAAGCAGTCTCACGGCGGTTCCTCCAAGCAGGTGCGGGCCGTGGCCGATGGCCTGGAAGCGGACGTGGTGACCATGAACCAGGCCACCGACGTCGATTACCTGGCCGACAAGGGCCTGGTGGCCAAGGACTACGCCAAGAAATTCCCCAACAACGCCTCGCCCTACACCTCCACCATGGTGTTCATTGTGCGCAAGGGCAACCCCAAGGCCCTGAAGGACTGGTCCGACCTGGCCAAGTCCGGCGTCGAAGTGATCGTGCCCCACCCCAAGAACACCGGCAACGGCCGCTACACCTACCTGGCCGCCTGGGGCTACGCCCTCAAGCAGCCCGGCGGCAACGACAAGAGCGCCCTGGAATTCGTAGGCAAGATCCTGAAGAACGCCCCCCTGTTCGCCGCCGGCGGCCGGGATGCCACCACCACCTTCATGCAGCGCCGCCTGGGCGACGTGCTGGTCACCTTCGAGTCCGAGGCCGAGCTGATCGCCAAGGAATTCGGCCGCGGCGAGTTCGAGGTGGTCTATCCCAGCGTTTCCATTCTGGCCGAGTTCCCGGTGGCCGTGGTGGACAAGGTGGTGGACAAGAAGGGCAGCCGCAAGCAGGCCCAGGCCTACCTGGACTACCTGTGGTCCAAGGAAGGCCAGGAGAACGCCGCCCAGAACTACCTGCGGCCCCGGGATGCGGAAGTGCTGAAGAAGTATGCCGCCCAGTTCCCCAACATCAAGACCTTCTCCGTGGATGAAGTGTTCGGCGGCTGGAGCAAGGCGGCCAAGGCCCACTTCGTCGATGGCGGTTCCTTCGACCAGCTCTACGTGCAGAAGTAATCCACCCCCGCCCCCGACCCCCACGGCGCCGGGCCGGCCTGCAAGGCTCCCCGGCGCCGTCGTTTGAGAAACCCATGTCAGCCAAGAAAAACAACGTCCTCCCCGGCTTCGGCCTGGCCCTGGGCTACACCCTGGTGTATCTCTCGGTGCTGGTGCTGATCCCCCTGGGCGGCCTGGTGCTCAAGTCCACCGCCCTGACCTTCGCCCAGTTCTGGGACATCGCCACCACCGAGCGGGCCCTCGCCGCCTATCGCGTCACCTTCGGCGCCTCGGCCCTGGCCGCCGTCATCAACGCCTTCTTCGGCCTCATCGTGGCCTGGGTGCTGGTGCGCTACGACTTCCCCGGCAAGCGCCTGATCGACTCCTTCGTCGATCTGCCCTTCGCCCTGCCCACCGCCGTGGCCGGCATCACCCTGGCCACCCTGTATTCCACCAACGGCTGGATCGGCAAGTACCTGGAGCCCCTGGGCCTGAAGGTGGCGTACACGCCCCTGGGCATCGTCGTGGCCCTCACTTTCATCGGTCTGCCCTTCGTGGTGCGCACCCTGCAGCCGGTGATCGAGGACATCGAGCCGGAAGTGGAGGAGGCCGCCGCCACCCTGGGCGCCTCCCGCTGGCAGACCTTCCGCCGCATCATCTTCCCCGCCATCTTCCCGGCCCTGCTCACCGGTTTCGCCCTGTCCTTCTCCCGGGCCGTGGGGGAATACGGCTCGGTGATCTTCATCGCCGGCAACATGCCCCTCATTTCCGAGATCACGCCCCTGCTCATCATTTCCAAGCTGGAGCAGTACGACTACGTGGGCGCCACCGCCCTGGCGGTGGTGATGCTGGGCATTTCCTTCGTCCTGCTGCTGGCCATCAACGGCCTGCAGTGGTGGGCCGCCAACCGACACAACAACCGTAATACCGGAGGCGAGCAATGAGCGTGCGCCGTGCCAATACCGAACCGGCCTGGGTGCGCTACACCCTGCTGACCCTGGCCTTCGCCTTCCTCGCCCTGTTCCTCGGCGTGCCCCTGGCGGCGGTCTTCGCCGAAGCCCTGCGGGGCGGCTGGGAAGCCTATGTCAACGGCCTCCTGGACCCGGAGGCCCGCAGTGCCGTGACCCTGACTCTGGCGGTGGCGGCCATCGCCGTGCCCCTCAATGTGGCCTTCGGTATTGCCGCCAGCTGGGCCATCGCCAAGTTCGAGTTCCGCGGCAAGAGCCTGCTGATCACCCTGATCGACCTGCCCTTCGCCGTCAGCCCGGTCATCGCCGGCCTCATCTTCGTGCTGATGTTCGGCGCCCAGGGCTATTTCGGTCCCTGGCTCGCCGAGCACGACGTGAAGATCGTCTTCGCCGTGCCCGGCATCATCCTGGCCACCCTCTTCGTCACCTTCCCCTTCGTCGCCCGGGAAATGATTCCCCTGATGCAGGCCCAGGGCAAGGATGAGGAGGAGGCCGCCGTCTCCCTCGGCGCCTCCGGCTTCCAGATGTTCTGGCGGGTGACCCTGCCCAACATCAAGTGGGGCCTGCTGTACGGGGTGATCCTGGCCAACGCCCGGGCCATGGGCGAGTTCGGCGCCGTCTCCGTGGTCTCCGGCCACATCCGCGGCGAGACCAACACCCTGCCCCTGCACGTGGAAATTCTCTACAACGAATACAACGCCATCGGCGCCTTCGCCTCGGCCTCCGTCCTCGCCCTCCTGGCCCTGGTCACCCTGGTGGCCAAGACCCTGGTGGAGTGGCGCATGCGGGCCGAGACCGCGATGCTGACCGCCGAACTGCCCCCCGAGAAAACCAACTGAGCCTGCCGCCATGAGTATCGAAATCCGCAACATCGCCAAGCGTTTCGGCAACTTCGTCGCCCTCGACGACGTCTCCCTTTCCATTCCCACCGGCGAGCTGGTGGCCCTGCTCGGTCCTTCCGGCTGCGGCAAGACCACCCTGCTGCGCATCATCGCCGGCATGGAAACGGCGGACGAGGGCCAGGTCATGTTCGAAGGCAGCGAGGCCACCCACCTCCACGCCCGGGAGCGCCAGGTGGGCTTCGTCTTCCAGCACTACGCCCTGTTCCGCCACATGAACGTGTTCGAGAACGTGGCCTTCGGCCTGCGGGTCAAGCCGCGCAAGGAGCGGCCCTGCGAGTCCGAGATCCGCAAGCGGGTCATGGACCTGCTCTCCCTGGTGCAGCTGGACTGGCTGGCGGACCGCTACCCGACCCAGCTTTCCGGCGGTCAGCGTCAGCGCATCGCCCTGGCCCGGGCCCTGGCGGTGGAACCCAAGGTGCTGCTGCTGGACGAGCCCTTCGGCGCCCTCGACACCAAGGTGCGCAAGGAACTGCGCCGCTGGCTGCGCCGCCTGCACGACGAGATGCACATCTCTTCCGTCTTCGTCACCCACGACCAGGAAGAGGCCCTGGAAGTGGCGGACCGGGTGGTGGTGATGAACAAGGGCCGCATCGAACAGGTGGGTTCCCCGGACGAGGTCTATTCCAACCCGGCCAGTCCCTTCGTCTATCAGTTCCTCGGCAACGTGAACGTCTTCCACAGCCGGGTCCATGGCGCCTGGGCCGAGGTGGCCCGGGACGACGTGCCCGCCGGCCAGGAGGCGGTGGCCTTCATCCGCCCCCACGATATCGACATCGACACCGTGGCCACACCCGAATCCCTGGAGGCCAAGGTCAGCTACGTGCAGACCATCGGCCCCCTGGTGCGGGTGGAGGTGATCCACCAGGGGGAACTGGTGGAAGTGGAACTGACCCGGGAGCGCCAGCAGGTGCTGGGCCTGACGGCCGGCCAGCAGGTGTGGCTGAAGCCGCGCCAGGTCAAGGTCTTCGCCAACGGCGAGGGGGCGGTGGCGCCGGCTCAGGCCCAGGAAAAGCAGCCCTTCCTGTTCTGAGGCGTCGTCTCACAACGGGTGCCCGCTAAAGCAGAAGGGGCGCCATTCTTCGGCAATGCATGCCGGAGAATGGCGCCCCTCTTGCGTTTCAGGGCAGGGCTTGGATGAATCCCGTGCCCTGCCTCAGGTCGCCGGGTCTTGGCGGTCGGGCCTCAGGCGCCGGGTTTCAGGCGCCGGGTTTCAGGCGCCGGGTCTCAGACATTTTCGCCGCACAGTTCGGCGTAGGCCGAGTGGTTGTGGATGGACTCGAAATTCTCCGATGCCACCGACCAGCGGCCGACGCGGGGCTCGGCCATGAGGCGCAGGGCGATGTCCCGCACCAGGTCCTCGACGAACTTGGGATTGTCGTAGGCCCGTTCGGTGACCCACTTCTCGTCCGGGCGCTTCAAGAGGCCGAAGACCTCGCAGGAGGCTTCCTCCTCGGCCAGGCGCACCAGTTCCTCCACCGCCATGGGCTGGCGCAGTTCGGCGCTGATGGTGATGTGGGAGCGCTGGTTGTGGGCGCCGTATTCGGAAATCTTCTTGGAGCAGGGGCAGAGGCTGGTGACCGGGGCGGTCACCGCCAGGGTGGTGCGGATCGGGGCGCCGGGCTGTTGCTCCACCTGCAGGCGCACGTCGTAGTCGAGCAGGCTGGAAACGCCGGAAACCGGGGCTGCCTTGGCGATGAAGTAGGGGAAGGCCAGGTCGATGCTGCCGCTCTCGGCCTGCAGGTGGCCCAGCATTTCCTGCAGCAGGGCCGGCAGGTCCGCCGCCTGCAGGGCGCCCCGGGGGCGTTCGAGAATTTCGACGAAGCGGGACATGTGGGTGCCCTTCACCTCCGGCGCCAGGCCCACAGCCATGGTCAGCTCGGCCACCGTGTGCTGCACGGCGCCGTCGGCGGCGGCCAGGGCCAGGGGATAGCGCAGGCCCTTCACGCCCACCTTCTGGATCGCCAGCTGGCGCTGATCCGGGGTGGCCTGGACATCGGGCAGGTGGAACATCTTGTCCGGTGCATTCATATCGTCTCTCCGTGGGGTTGGGGGCGGCGTGGCGCCTTTTTGTCGTTCAGGGCTGGGCCAGGAAGCGCTGGATGGCCTGGCGCAGCTGGGGGTCGTTGGGCGTGGTGCGGCTGCCGAAGGACAGCACGGTCTTGCCGCTGCGGTCGATCAGGTACTTGTGGAAATTCCATTGCGGCACCTGGCCCGTGGCCTTGGCCAGGGCCTGGTAGAAGGGGTTGGCGTCCTTGCCCACCACCGAGGTCTTGGCCAGCATGGGGAAGCGCACGCCGTAGGTGAGGCGGCAGAAATCGGCGATCTCCTGGTTGGAGCCCGGTTCCTGCTGGCCGAAGTCGTTGGCCGGGAAGCCCAGCACCACCAGGCCCTGGCCCTTCAGTTCGGCGTAGAGGTCTTCCAGGCCGTCGTACTGGTTGGTGAAGCCGCAGTAGGAGGCGGTATTGACCACCAGCAGCACCTTGCCGGCGTACTGGCAGAGGGGCTGGGGCTTTTCGTCCTGCAGGGCGGGGAAGGTGTGCTGCAGCAGGGGCGGGCAATCGGCGGCGCTGGCCGGCATGGCGGTTCCTATCAGGCTGAACAGGACGAGGAGGGCGGGCAGAACTCGGGCGGCAAGTCGGGACATGAATCCTCCGGGCAGGGGCAGGTCGGTCGCTCCAGGCCAGCAGCCCGGCTTACTCAAGACAGCAACTGGCGGCTCCGGGTTCCCGGCCCAGGCCCCCGCACGGAGGCAGACGCTGCAAAAAAGCAGGGAACCGGGAGGCATTGGCGCTGTCTGTAGCTGCGCGCCCCCAACTCCAACAGAGAAAACATAAAAATGCTCTACCCGGAACTCTTCACCAGCCTGGAAAAAGCCCGCTGGAACATGGCCGACGACATTCCCTGGGACCAGTTCGACGCCGGCCTGCTCTCTGACGAGCAGGCCATCACCATCAAGATGAACGCCATCACCGAATGGTCCGCCCTGCCGGCCACGGAGATGTTCCTGCGGGACAACAAGGACGATTCCGACTTTTCCGCCTTCATGTCCATCTGGTTCTACGAAGAGCAGAAGCATTCCCTGGTGCTGCAGGAATACCTGCGCCGCTTCCGTCCCGAGCTGGTGCCGACGGAGGAGGAGCTGCACGCCGTGCGCTTCGAGTTCGACCCGGCCCCGCCCCTGGAAACCCTGATGCTGCATTTCTGCGGCGAAGTGCGTCTGACCCAGTGGTACCGCCGGGCCAGCGAATGGCACACCGAACCGGTGATCAAGGCCATCTACGACCACATCTCCCGGGACGAGGCCCGCCACGGCGGCGCCTACCTCAAGTACATGAAGCGGGCCATCGACAAGTTCGGCGACAGCGCCCGGGCCGCCTTCGCCAAGCTGGGCATGCTGATGGCCGCCAGCGGCCGTTCCGGCAAGCCCCTGCACCCCACCAACCTGCACGTGAACCAGAGCCTCTTCCCCAACGACACGGTGCAAAGCCGCCTGCCGGACCCGGAATGGCTGGAACGCTGGCTCGACACCCAGATCTGTTTCGACAAGACCTGGGAAGCCCGGGTGGTGGGCGGCATCCTGCGCAACCTCTCCAGCCTCTTCGACCAGACTTTCGAGACGGTGCAGGACCTGAGCCGCTACCGCAAAACCCTCAAGGTGGCCTGAGGCCGCTCCGCCGCTTCCCGCTTTTCTCTCTCACCGGCCCGGCGGCGCCAGCCTGGCGCCCCGGCTCTGGTAAAATCTCCCGTCTTTGCGGCCGCCACCGGGCGGCCAGCCGTTCTGCCGTGGAGAAATAGCAATGTACAAGTCCCCCCTCATCCAGGATCTGCACGATCGCGGGCTCATCGCCCAGCTGACCGACGCCCAGGCGCTCGATCAACTGCTGACCCAGGAGTCGGTGACCCTCTATTGCGGCTTCGATCCCACTGCCGACAGCCTGCACCTGGGCCATCTGGTGCCGGTGCTGATCCTGAAGCGCTTCCAGGAAGCCGGCCACAAGCCCATCGCCCTGGTGGGCGGCGCCACCGGCATGATCGGCGACCCCAGCTTCAAGGCCACCGAGCGCAAGCTCAACACCCCCGACGTGATCGCCACCTGGGTGGAGAAGATCCGCGGCCAGGTCATGCCCTTCCTCAAGTTCGACGGCCCCAACGCCGCCCGCATGGCCAACAACTACGAGTGGTTCAGCGGCATGAACTGCCTGGAATTCCTGCGCGACATCGGCAAGCACTTCTCGGTGAACGCCATGATCAAGAAGGAATCGGTGCAGCAGCGCCTGGTGCGGGAAGACCAGGGCATCTCCTACACCGAATTCTCCTACAGCCTGCTGCAGGGCTACGACTTCGCCGAGCTGTACAAGCGTTTCGGCTGCATCCTGCAGGTGGGCGGCTCCGACCAGTGGGGCAACATCGTCGCCGGCACCGACCTGACCCGCCGCCTGCACCAGCAGCAGGTCTACGGCATGACCGTGCCCTTGATCACCAAGGCTGACGGCACCAAGTTCGGCAAGACCGAATCCGGCGCCGTCTGGCTCGACCCGAAGAAGACCTCCCCCTACGCCTTCTACCAGTTCTGGCTCAACACCAGCGACGCGGACGTCTACAAGTTCCTCAAGTTCTTCACCTTCCTGCCCCTGACCCGCATCGCCGAAATCGAGGCGGCGGACAAGGCCGGCGGCGGCAAGCCCGAAGCCCAGCGCATCCTGGCCGAGGAAGCCACCCGCCTGGTGCACGGCGACGAGGCCCTCAAGGCGGCCCAGCGCATTTCCCACAGCCTGTTCTCCGGCGAACTGGCCTCTTTGACGGAAAACGACCTGGAGCAGCTGGCCCAGGACGGCATGCCCGGCGTCGCCATCGACAAGGCCCAGGGCGGCCTCATCGACGCCCTGGTGGCGGCCAACCTGGCCAAGTCCAAGTCCGAAGCCCGCACCTTCATCCAGAGCGGCAGCGTGGCCATCAACGGCCAGAAGGTGGAAGGCATCGAGCACCAGATCGGCGAAGGCGAGCGCCTCTTCGGCCGCTTCACCATCCTGCGCCGGGGCAAGAAACAGTACGGGCTGGTGAGCTGGATCTGACGCTGATTTAAAAGCGTTGGCCACAGAGGGCACAGAGGTCACCGAGAAGGTGATTCTGTGCCCTTGTCGTTTTCAGGGGGCTGCCTGGAGAGGTAGCAGGCATGCGCTTTCTCGGCATGGCATCGCGGGGATGGCCGTCTTTCCTGCCTCCCGGGCCATGCCTACTTTCTTTTCGCCACAGCTACAGGCGCACCCATACCTGCACCTCCACCCGCCGCCAGGGATTCCTGTGGCGGGTCAGCCGGCTGATGCGGGCTTCCAGCACTTCGCCCCGGTCCAGGGCGGCGGCCACGGCGGCGTTTTCCGCCCGGGGCAGGTAGCCCAGCTTGGCCTTGCGCCACTCCACCCGCACCGCCCGGGGATCGTGGGGATTGTCCGGCTCCCGGTGCAGGGTCAGGGGATCGCCCACGGCCATGGCCGGCCACAGGGTGTCGCTGCCGTAATACTGGCTGCCGGCCAGGGGCGAACTCTGCACCAGGATGCGCACCTCGGCGGCCCCCACCGGCGCCGCCAGCAGCAGGCACGAGAGCAGGAAGATCCTAATCGGCGTCGAAGGCATTCTTGAGCCATTCCAAGGGAGCGCTCGCCGCCTCGCCCTGCAACAGCACGCAGTCGAAACGGCAGGCGCTGTCGCCCTGTTCCTGCAGCCAGTGGCGGGCCGCCAGGATCAGGCGCTGCTGCTTCTTCCGGGTAATGCTGGCGGCGGCGCCGCCGAAATCCCCGTTGCGGCGCAGGCGCACCTCGACGAAGACCGTGGTGCGGCCGTCGCGGCAGACCAGGTCGATTTCGCCGCCCCTGACCCGGTAGTTGCGCGCCAGCACCTTCAGTCCCCGGTCCTCCAGCCAGGCGGCGGCCCGCGCCTCGGCCAGGCTGCCGTCGGCCTGCCGCGGGTCCCGGGCGGGGGAGGGGGCTGCTGCCGTGGTATCTTTGGCGCCTGTGTTCACGGTCCGGCTCGCGAGTATTGATGACAATTGAATCTGCATTGTATGTGGTCCCCACCCCCCTGGGGAATCTCCAGGACATGAGCCTGCGCGCCATCGAGGTGCTCAAGGCGGTGCCCTGGGTGGCGGCCGAGGACACCCGCCACAGCCAGCCCCTGCTGCGCCACTTCGGCAGCGGCGCCCGCCTCCTGCCGGCCCACCAGCACAACGAGGAACAGGCCGCCCAGGGGGTCATCGACAAGCTGGCCGCCGGCGAGGCCGTGGCCCTGGTCTCCGATGCCGGCACCCCCGCCGTTTCCGACCCCGGCGCCCGCATTGTCGCCCGGGTGCGGGAGGCGGGCTTCAAGGTGGTGCCCCTGCCCGGCGCCTGCGCCGCGGTGACGGCCCTCTCCGCCTCCGGCCTGATGGCCCCCCATTTCCTCTTCTACGGCTTCCTCCCAGCCAAGGCCGGCCAGCGCCAGAAGGAGCTGGAGGCCCTGGTGGCCCTGCCCTACACCCTGGTCTTCTACGAGGCGCCCCACCGGGTGCTGGAATCGGTGGAGGCCCTGGCCGCCGCCTTCGGCCCGGAACGCACCATCGTCTTCGCCCGGGAACTGACCAAGCTCTTCGAGACCATTCACGCCTGTCCCCTGGGCGAGGCCCTGGAATGGCTGCAGGCCGACGCCAACCGCCAGCGCGGCGAGTTCGTGCTGCTGGTGGAAGCCGCGCCGGAGGATGCGGACGACGGCGCCGGCGAGCGGGTGCTCAGGCTACTGTTGGCAGAAGGCCTGCCGGTGAAGCAGTGCGCCAAGCTGGCGGCCGAAATCACCGGTGCCTCCAAGAACGAGCTGTACCAGAAGGCCCTGGCCCTCAAGGACGCCGGCTGAGGCGACCGCCGCAGCGGCCCAAGTCCCTACAGACAGTGGGGCAGGGCGGCAGCTAAAATTACGTTTATCAGCCGCAAGGCCCTTTGACGAAGAACTTCCATGCAAATCACCATCACCCGTCCCGACGACTGGCACCTGCACCTGCGCGACGGCGAAGCCCTGGCCGCCGTGCTGCCCCATACCGCCCGCCAGTTCGCCCGGGCCATCGTCATGCCCAACCTGAAGCCGCCGGTGACCACGGTGGAACAGGCTGCCGCCTACCGTCAGCGCATCCTGACCGCCCTGCCGGCCGGCATGAGCTTCGAGCCCCTGATGACCCTGTACCTGACGGACAAGACTCCGGCGAGCGAAATCACCGCCGCCGTGGCCTCCGGCTTCGTCAAGGCGGTCAAGCTCTACCCCGCCGGCGCCACCACCAATTCCGACGCCGGCGTCACCAGCCTGGCCAAGTGCTCGGCGGCCCTGGCCGAGATGGAAAAGCGGGGCCTGCCCCTGCTGGTGCACGGTGAAGTCACCGATCCGGCCATCGATCTCTTCGACCGGGAAAAGGCTTTCATCGATACCGTCATGATGCCCCTGCTGAAGGACTTCCCCGGCCTCAAGGTGGTGTTCGAGCACATCACCACCGCCGACGCGGCGGCCTTCGTTGCCGAGAGCGGCGCCAACATCGGCGCCACCATCACCGCCCACCACCTGCTCTACAACCGCAATGCCATCTTCCAGGGCGGCGTGCGCCCCCACTGGTACTGCCTGCCGGTGCTGAAGCGCGAGACCCACCGCCAGGCCCTGGTGCAGGCGGCCATCTCGGGCAATCCCAAGTTCTTCCTCGGGACCGACTCGGCGCCCCATGCCACCGGCGCCAAGGAGGCTGCCTGCGGCTGTGCCGGCTGCTATACCGCCCTGCATGCCATGGAACTGTATGCCGAGGCCTTCGACAATGCGGGTGCCCTGGACAAGCTGGAGGGCTTCGCCAGCTTCCACGGCGCCGACTTCTACGGACTGCCGCGCAACAGCGGCACGGTCACTCTGGAAAAGAAGGCCCAGGCCGTGCCTGCCAGCCTGGCCTACCTGAGCGGCGACAGCCTGACCCCCCTGCGGGCCGGCGAGAGCCTGCCCTGGACCTTCGTCGCCTGACGACCTGACCGCGCCACCGCTTCCCCGAGGATGCCTGCCATGAAGAAGCCCCTGCTGCTCCTGCCCCTGCTGTCCCTGCCCCTGCTGGCCGGCTGCATCAATGACGCCGCCGCCTATCGCATCGATGGCCGCGACCACGCCATCAGCGTCTCCCGGGAGCAGAACTTCTTCTGGGAGAAGACGGTGAAGTTCGCCGTCATCGCCGCCCGCCTGCCGGACTGCCAGCGCATCCACCTGCTCAATCCGGCTCCCCGCAACACCAGGGTCGAGCTGTGGCAGCCCGGTCCCGGCACCTTCGTGCTGAAGCAGGGCGAGGCCTATTTCCTCACCGAAACCCAGACCTGCAAAGGCTTCCAGAAGCTGGCGGCGGCCCCCCAGGAAGGTCTGGGCGACAAGGTGGGCGTGTTCGAGGAGAAGGGCGACCGCTTCGTCTTCACCCCGGAACCCAAGCCCGCCACGCCGCCGGCTGCGGCGGCGGAAGCGGTGCCGGCCCCCGCCACGGAACCCGCCGCAACGGCTCCCGCCGCGCCCGCGCCGACCCAGCAGTGAGCCGGCCGGCTCCCTACGCCAATCCCCTCTTCGCGCCTCTGGCTCCCTGGCTGGCGCGGCTGCAGCCGCCCTGGCCGCCGGTGCCCGATGCCGCCGCCCTGGCCGGCCTGACGGCGCTGGCGGCCGGTCTGGGGTTGCGCTCGGCCACCGGCCATCCCCTGAGTTTTCCGCCGCCCCGGGACGACGGCCTGGGCTACGAGGCGCGCATCGGCGCCAACGGCCAGGTGGAAACCCGGCCCGACAACTGGCACGACTTCTTCAACGCCCTGGTGTGGTGTGCCTTTCCCCTGAGCAAGCAGGCCATCAACGGCCGCCACCTGCAGGCCCTGGCGGCAGCCGGGGACGATGCCCCGGGGAGTGGGCGCGGCGGCGCCCGGGATGCCATGACCCATTTTGACGAGTGCGGCGCCCTGGTGCTGTCCACCGACCCTTCCCTGCTGCAGCTGCTGCAGGAGTTCCGCTGGCAGGAACTGTTCTGGCAGCGCCGGGCGGACCTGGCCGCTTCCCTGCGGGTGGTGGTGTTCGGCCACGCCACCTATGAATCCCTGCTGGCCCCGTTCTGCGGACTGACGGCCAAGGCGGTTCTCTACGAGGTGGATGCGGCAGTCCTGGCGGCGGTGGACCGGGGCGACCTCTCGGCCCTGGATGCGCGCCTGGCGACCGAGCTGGCCGCCGGCCACCACGGCCGGCCCCGGGAGCTGCAGCCCCTGCCGCTGCTGGGCCTGCCCGGGGTGACCCCGGACAACGAAAATCCGGACTATTACGCCGATACCTGGCAATTCCGTCCGGGGCGGCGCGCCAAGCCCGTATAATGGCGGGGTGAAGCTGGCCAGGCAGCCGCTGGGTATTCGTACCGAGAGGAAAGTCCGGGCTCCATAGAGCGGGATGCTGGCTAACGGCCAGGCGCTATAAGCCGCAAGGCGAAGGCGACGGAAAGTGCAACAGAGAGCAGACCGCCGATGGCTCCGGTGCAAACCGGGGATCAGGCAAGGGTGAAACGGTGGCCGGACCTCAGGTCCGGACGGGCTGGTGCAAGCCGGTTCGGGGTAAGAGCCCACCGCGGCTGTGGCGACACAGACGGCACGGTAAACCCCATTCGGAGCAAGGCCAAATAGGGGAGCATCAGGCGTGGCTCGCGCTGCTCCCGGGTAGGCTGCTTGAGCGCCGTGGTAACACGGCGCCTAGAGGAATGGCTGCCAGGCGGCGGAGGTTCGCCTCCAACGCCCAACAGAACCCGGCTTATCGGCCAGCTTCACATCCCTTCCCGTATTTCCCAGACCCCCGCCCGTGGCCGGGGCCGGCAGGCGTTCGCCCGTCGTTCTTTCAGCTTGTCCCCATCCTTCTTTCTTGCGCTCGTCGTCTTGCCTGTCACTCCGATGGCATGGGATGCCCGGAGGGCGGATTGCGGCCTTCAACTCCTAATAAAGTACTTTCAGTTTGATTTGTATCAATATTGATTTTTAAGGAAATTTTTTCTGTAAAATTTTGTCAGAAAGCGCTGTAAGCCCTTGTCGCAAAAGAAAAAAATGCCATTTCCCCATTGACGCTAAGATTTGAGTGCACTAAAGTGGTGAAACGTGGTGTTCGGTGGTGAATTGTGGAGTGAGCGAAATCCTCCCGCCTGCCGAAGGACCTCGGGGGAAACCAGGGGAAGTCATGTTTCAAGGGGCGGATACGCTGAGTCTGGATGCGAAGGGGCGGCTGGCTGTGCCAGCACGTCACCGGCCCGAACTCGCCCTCAATTCCGCCGGCCGCCTGGTGGTCAATTACCACCCCCACGGTTGCCTCAAGGTCTATCCCGAGTCGGTATGGCAGCCCATCGCCGACAAGCTGTCCAAGATCGCCACCATGAATCCCGCCACCGCCGCGGTGCGCCGGGTGATCCTGGGGACCGCTTCCGTCCAGGAAGCCGACTCCACCGGACGTCTTCTTCTCCCTCCCGCCCTGCGTTCCCTGGCCAAGCTGGACAAACAGGTGATGCTGGTGGGCATGGGTGACCACTTTGAAATCTGGAGCGAGGACTCCTGGGCCAAGCAGAACGAGCTGGCCCTGGCGGCGCTCCAGGATCCTGAGGCTCTCGCCAGTTTCGAGGGCATTGTTCTGTGACCACCGAACGTAGTACCCACGTCACCGTGCTCCTGCAGGAAGCGGTGACGGCCCTCCGCGTTGACCCGCGGGGCGTCTATGTGGACGGCACTTTCGGCCGCGGCGGGCACAGCCGGCTGATCCTCGAGTCCCTCGGGCCCGAGGGGCGGCTGGTGGCTTTCGATCGGGATCCCCGGGCCATCGCGGCCGGGGCGTCGATCCAGGACAAGCGTTTTTCGCTGCATCACACCCCTTTCAGCGAGATGGGGGAGGTGTTGCAGCAACAGGGAATCGGGCTGGTGGACGGGGTGCTCCTGGATATCGGAGTGTCTTCGCCCCAGATCGATGAGGGAGAGCGGGGCTTCAGCTTCAGATTCGATGCCCCTCTCGACATGCGCATGGACACCACCCGGGGCGAAACCGCCGCGGAATGGCTGGCCCGCGCCGATGAGACGGAAATTGCGGAGGTTATAAGGGACTATGGGGAAGAACGGTTTGCTAAGCAGATTGCAAAGAAGATTGTGGCTGCTCGGTCCGAGCGGCCTGTTGCAACCACAAGGCAGCTTGCCGCGCTCGTCGCTGAAGCCGTGCGGACCCGCGAGCCCGGTCAGGACCCGGCGACGCGAAGCTTTCAAGCTATACGGATTCATATCAATCAAGAGCTCCAGGAGCTCTCGCTAGCCCTCTCCCAGGCCCTGGCGCTGCTCAAGCCCGGCGGCCGACTGGCGGTGATTTCCTTCCATTCCCTGGAGGATCGCATCGTCAAGAATTTCCTGCGTGACCAAGCCGAGCCTGCCAGTCACCTGCCCAAGGGTCTGCCCCTGCGCGCCGACCAGTTGCCCCAGCCGACCCTGGTGCTGGTGGGCAAGGCGGTGCGGGCCTCCCGGGAGGAAGTGGCGGCCAATCCCCGTTCCCGCAGCGCCATCATGCGCGTGGCGGAACGCACCGCAGTGCCCCTGAGCCGGAAGGTGGCCTGAGATGCTGCGCCTCAACCTGTTCCTGCTGCTGGCGGCCATGATCTGCGCCCTGGGCGTGGTCACCTCCCAGCACAAGGCGCGCAAGCTGTTCCAGGAACTGGAAGGGGAGCAGGAGCGGGCCCGCAGCCTGGATGTGGAATGGGGCCAGCTGCAGCTGGAACTGTCCACCTGGGCCACCCATCCCCGCATCGAGAAAATCGCCCGGGACAAGCTGCACATGCATGCGCCGGAGCCGGCGAAGGTGATCAACGTGCCCGCAGGAGGCCGCTGAGATGGCCCGGGCCCGCAGCCACCGCTACACCGAAAGCCCGGTGCTCCAGCTGGCTTTCCCCGCCTGGCGCTCCCGCCTTGCCGCCCTCGCCTTGCTCGGGGGCTTTGCCGTTCTGGCCGGCCGCTCCTTCTATCTGCAGGTGATCAACAACGATTTCCTCCAGGAAAAGGGCGAATCCCGCTATCGCCGGGAGCTGGAAATCTCCGCCTCCCGCGGCCGCATCACCGACCGCAACGGCGACGTGCTGGCCGTGTCCACCCCCATGCGCTCCATCTGGGCCATCCCGGCGGACGTCAAACTGACCCCGGAGCAGTCCCAGAACCTGGCCAAGATGCTGGAAATGGACGGCCGCGAGCTGAACCGCCGCCTGGCCGAGGACAAGAACTTCGTCTACCTGAAGCGGCAGATCCCGCCGGACACCGGGGAGCGCATCGCCGCCCTGAAGCTGCCGGGCATCCACCAGAACAAGGAATACCGCCGCTACTACCCCTCCGGCGACATGACCGCCCACATCGTCGGCTTCACCGGCGTGGACGACAAGGGCCTGGAGGGCGTCGAGCTGGCCTTCCAGGACCAGCTTCTGGGCCGCCCCGGTTTCCGCAGCGTGATCAAGGACCGCCGCGGCCAGATCGTCGAGGACGTGGGCTCGGTGAAGCCGCCCCAGGACGGCAAGGACATCACCCTGGCCCTGGATTCCAAGATCCAGTACCTGGCCTTCTCCCAGCTGAAGCAGGCGGTGGACGACAACGACGCCAAGGCCGGCGGCGCCGTGGTGGTGGATGCCCGCAGCGGCGAAATCCTGGCCCTGGCCAACTGGCCCACCTACAACCCCAACAACCGGGCCAACCTCTCCGGCGCCCAGTTGCGCAACCGGGCCGTCACCGACACCTACGAACCCGGTTCCACCATGAAGCCCTTCTCGGCGGCCCTGGCCCTGGAGAAGGGCAAGTTCCGTTTCGATTCGGTCATCAACACCGCCCCGGGCAAGCTGACCATCGGCACCGCCACCATTTCCGACTCCCACGCCCACGGTCTGCTGACCCTGGCCCAGGTGATCCAGAAATCCTCCAACGTGGGCATCGCCAAGGTGGCCGGCACCTTCCCGGCCGAGGAAATGTGGACCATGTTCGACAACCTGGGCTTCGGTCAGGCGCCCAAGCTCGGCTTCCCCGGCGAAGTGGGCGGCCGCCTGCGGCCGTGGAAGACCTGGCGCCCCATCGAACAGGCCACCATGAGCTACGGCCATGGCATTTCCGTTTCCCTGATGCAGATGGTGCGGGCCTACACCGTGTTCGCCCGGGACGGGGAGCTGATTCCCCTGACCCTGCTCAAGGGCGACGGCAATCCGGTGAAGGGCGAGCGGGTGTTCTCGCCCCAGACCGTGCGCGAGGTCCGGGCCATGCTGGAAATGGCGGTGCAGCCCGGCGGCACCGCGCCCAAGGCCCAGATCCCCGGCTACCGGGTGGCAGGCAAGACCGGTACCGCCCACAAGCTGGAAGGCGGCGTCTACGCCCGCAAGTACGTGGCTTCCTTCGTCGGCCTGGCCCCGGCCAGCGACCCCCGCCTGATCGTCGCCGTGATGATCGACGAGCCTTCCAGCGGCAAGCACTTCGGCGGCGACGTGGCCGGTCCCACCTTTGCCAACATCATGAGCGGTGCCCTGCGCACCCTGGGCGTGCCCCAGGATGCGGCCCTGCAGGTGGCCGGCTCCAATGCCGGCAAGGAGGCCCTGTGAGCGGCGCCATCGTGGCCCAGGCCCTTCTCGACCAGCTGCGCGCCCAGGGCGCCGCCGTCACCCGGCTGGAGAACGACAGCCGCCGGGTGCAGCCCGGCGACGTCTTCGTCGCCTATCCCGGCCATGCCGCCGACGGCCGCAGCTTCATTCCCGCCGCCCTGGAGAAGGGCGCTGCCGGCGTCTTCTGGGAAGCCCGGGACTTTGCCTGGAATCCCGCCTGGGCCGCCGTGCCCCAGCTGGGCGTGGACAACCTGCAGTCCTTCGCCGGCCATCTGGCCAACCTGGTCTATGGCCGGCCTTCGGAGCAGCTGGCCCTGGTGGGCGTCACCGGCACCAACGGCAAGACCACCTGCAGCCAGTGGATCGCCCAGGCCCTGGGCGGCGCCGGCCGCTCCTGCGCCGTCATCGGCACCCTCGGCAACGGCTTTCCCGACGCCCTGGGCGAAGCCGCCAACACCACGCCCGACGCCCTGGCCCTGCACCGCCTGCTGGCCGAATACAAGGCTGCCGGCGCCGTCGCCTGCGCCATGGAAGTCTCTTCCATCGGCCTCGACCAGGGCCGCTGCCACGGTGCCCGCTTCTCCGTCGCCGTGTTCACCAACCTGACCCGGGACCACCTGGACTACCACGGCACCATGGCCGCCTACGGCGCCGCCAAGGAGCGGCTCTTCGCCTGGCCCGAGCTGAACGAGGCGGTGATCAACCTGGACGATCCCTTCGGCCGGGAGCTGCTGGCCCAGACCACCGCCAGCCTGCGCATCGGCTATACCCTGGAAGGCCGTCAGGCGACCGAGGCCGACTGGCTCCTGTCTGCCGAAAACCTGCGCCATGGCGCCGAAGGCCTGGCCTTCACCCTGATCGCACCCCAGGGCCGGGTGGTGGTGGAAACCGGCCTGGTGGGCCGCTACAACGTGGCCAACCTGCTGGCCGTGGCCGGCGCCCTGCTGGCCCTGGGCCTGCCCCTGGAAACCGTGGGCCAGCGCCTGTGCCGCCTGACCCCGCCCGCCGGCCGCATGCAGCGTTTTGGCGGCAAGGGCCTGCCCCTGGTGGTGGTGGATTACGCCCACTCCCCCGATGCCCTGGAAAACGCCCTGACCGCCCTGCGGGAAGTGACCCAGGCCCGGGGCGGCCGCCTGCATTGCGTCTTCGGCTGCGGCGGCGACCGGGACAAGGGCAAGCGCCCCCTCATGGGCAGCGTCGCCGCCCGCCTGGCCGATGAAGTGCTGCTGACCAGCGACAACCCGCGCAGCGAAGATCCCCTGGCGATCCTGGCCGAGATCCGTGCCGGAGCGCCGGAGGCGGCGCTGGAGGCGGAGCGGGAGGTGGCTGTGGCCCACGCCGTGCTGCGGGCGGATGTGGCCGACGTGGTGCTGGTGGCCGGCAAGGGCCACGAGCCCTATCAGGAAATCATGGGTGCCGCCGGCCTGGTGCGGCGCCCCTATTCGGACATCGAGGCCGTGGCGCGGGCCCTGCAACAGCGCGCCGGGAGCATGGCAGCATGATGGATCTATTCGAAGTGGCCCGGGCCACCAACGGCACCGCCTACGGCAGCAACGTGCTGTTCGGCGGCGTTTCCACCGACAGCCGCAGCGTCGGCCGCGGTGAGCTGTTCGTCGCCCTGCGCGGCGAGCGTTTCGACGGCCACGAATACCTGGCCCAGGCCGGCGAGCGGGGCGCCTGCGCCGCCGTGGTGGCCGTGGATACGGTGGAACAGCTGCAGGGCAAGGTCAGCCTGCCCCTGGTGGCGGTGGCCGACACCCGCCTGGCCCTGGGCGCCCTGGCCGGCTATTGGCGGGCCAAGTTCTCCCTGCCCCTGATCGCCGTCACCGGCTCCAACGGCAAGACCAGCACCAAGGAAATGATCGCCTCCATCCTCCAGGCCCAGGCCGTGCTGGATGGCTACGATCCGGCCATGGTGGTGCTGGCGACCCAGGGCAACTTCAACAACGACATCGGCCTGCCCCTGACCCTGCTCAAGCTGCGCACCACCCACCGTTCCGGCGTCATCGAGATGGGCATGAACCATCCGGGCGAGATCGGCTACCTGACCCGCCTGGCCCAGCCCACCGTGGCCCTGGTGACCAACGCCCAGCGCGCCCACCTGGAAGGCATGGGCGACCTGCAGCAGGTGGCCGAGGAAAAGGCCACCATCTATGCCGGCCTGAAGCCCGGCGGCGTCGCCCTGGTCAGCGCCGACGACGCCTTCGCCGCTTACTGGAAGGGCGTGAACGAGCGTCGCCGTGTCGTCACCTTCGGCCTGGACAAGCCCGCCGACGTGGGCGGCAAGGTGCAGCTGCACGGCCTGGAAACCCGCATCGACCTGACCTCGCCCAAGGGCAATGCCGCCATCCGCCTGCGGGTGCCCGGCCTGCACAACGCCCGCAACGCCGTGGCCGCCGCAGCCGCCGCCCTGGCCGGCGGCATCTCCCTGGCGGCCGTGGTCGGCGGGCTGGAGTCCTTCCGCGGCGTCAAGGGCCGCCTGCAGCAGAGGCAGGCCGCCGCCGGCGCCGTCATCCTGGACGACACCTACAACGCCAATCCGGATTCGGTGCGGGCCGGCATCGACGTGCTGGCCGCCACCGTGGGCCGCAAGATTCTGGTGCTGGGCGACATGGGCGAGATCGGCGCCATGAGCGGCCAGTACCACGACGAAATCGGCGGCTACGCCAAGTCCCAGGGCGTGGACCAGCTCCACTGCCTGGGCGAGGCCGCGGCCCAGGCGGCGCGCAATTTCGGCGCCGGCGGCCACCACTACAAGAACCTCGAGGCCCTGGTGCAGGCGGTGCAGGCCGAACTGACCGGCGACACCACCGTGCTGGTGAAAGGCTCCCGCTTCATGAAGATGGAGCGGGTGGTGGACGCCCTGACGGCGCCGGCCGCCAACCAAAATTCCAAGGAGAACAGCTGATGCTGCTGCTGATCGCCCAATGGCTGGGCCAGGATATCCGGGCCTTCAACGTCTTCAACTACATCACCCTGCGCATGGTGCTGGCCGCCATGACCTCCCTGCTCATCTCCTTTGTCGCCGGTCCCGGCGTCATCCGCTGGCTGGCGGCGAAGAAGATCGGCCAGGCGGTGCGCACCGACGGCCCCCAGACCCATCTGGTGAAGACCGGCACCCCCACCATGGGCGGCGTCCTTATCCTCATCGCCATCGGCATCACCACCCTGCTCTGGGGCGACCTCTCCAACCGCTATGTCTGGGTGGTGCTGGTGGTGACCCTGGGCTTCGGCGCCGTGGGTTGGTACGACGACTGGAAGAAGGTGGTGTACCGGGACCCCAACGGCCTGGCTTCCCGCTGGAAGTTCTTCTGGCAGTCCGTCTTCGGCCTGGCGGCCGCCGTCTATCTGGGGCTTTCCGCCACCGGCCCGGCCCAGACCGAAGTGATCATTCCCTTCTTCAAGGCCTTCTCCTATCCCCTGGGTGTGATCGGCTTCATCACCCTGACCTACTTCGTCATCGTCGGCACCTCCAACGCGGTGAACCTCACCGACGGCCTGGACGGTTTGGCCATCATGCCCACCGTCATGGTGGCGGCGGCCCTGGCGGTGTTCGCCTACGTCGCCGGCCACGCCGGCTACGCCAAGTACCTGTTCCTGCCCTATGTGCCGGGCGCCGGCGAGCTGGCCGTGTTCCTCGGCGCCCTGTGCGGCGCCGGCCTGGGCTTCCTGTGGTTCAACGCCTATCCGGCCGAGGTGTTCATGGGCGACGTGGGCGCCCTGGCCCTGGGCGCGGCCCTGGGCACCGTGGCGGTGATCGTGCGCCAGGAAATCGTGCTGCTGATCATGGGCGGCGTCTTCGTCGTCGAAACCCTGTCGGTGATGCTGCAGGTGAGCTGGTTCAAATACACCAAGAAACGCTACGGCGAGGGGCGACGCATCCTGCTCATGGCGCCCCTGCATCACCACTTCGAACAGAAGGGCTGGAAGGAAACCCAGGTGGTGGTCCGCTTCTGGATCATCACCATCATGCTGGTGCTGTTCGGCCTCTCCACTCTGAAGCTGCGTTGAAACTGCGTTAAGCGAAGGCAATAGAACGAAATGAACGTCCAAGGCAAACAGGCGGTGGTAGTGGGACTCGGCGAGTCCGGCCTGGCCATGGCCAAATGGCTGGCCCGGGAAGGCGCGCGGGTGCGCGTCGCCGACAGCCGTGCCCTGCCGCCCAATGCGGACGCCTTCCGCAGCGCCGTGCCATCTGCGGAGCTTGTCACCGGCCCGTTCCAGGCCGCTACCTTCGCCGGGGCAGATTTCATCGCCATCTCCCCGGGGGTGCCGGTGGAGCAGGTGAGCGCCGTGGCCGGCGCCGTGCCCCTGGTTTCCGAAATCGAACTCTTTGCCTGGGCCCTGGGCCGCTACAGCCCCGCCGCCAAGGTCATCGCCATTACCGGCAGCAACGGCAAGACCACCACCACGGCTCTCACCGGCGCCCTCGGTGCCGCCGCCGGCCTTAACACCCGGGTCGCCGGCAACATCTCCCCCGCCGCCCTGGACGCCCTGATGGATGCCCTCGACGGCAACGACCTGCCGCAGCTGTGGGTGCTGGAACTGTCCAGCTTCCAGCTGGAAACCACCCACAGCCTCAACGCCGACGCCGCCACCGTGCTCAACGTCTCGGAAGACCACCTGGACCGCTACGCCGGCTCCATGGACCGCTACACCGAGGCCAAGGCCCGCATCTTCCAGGGCAAGGGCGCCATGATCCTCAACCGGGACGACGACCGCAGCCTGGGCCTGGGCCGCTGCGGCCGCAATTTCGTCACCTTCGGCCTGGACCAGCCGGGCCGGGCACTGGATTACGGTATTGCTGACGGCTGCTTGATGCGCGGCAACGACAAGCTGCTGGCCCTGGCCGAGATGCAGCTGACCGGCCTGCACAACGCCGCCAATGCCATGGCCGCCCTGGCCCTGCTGGAGGCGGTGGGCGTCGCTCCCGCCGCCGTGCTGCCCGCCCTCAAGGCCTTCAAGGGTCTGCCCCACCGGGTGGAACACGTGGCCCGCATCGGCGCCGTCGATTACTACGACGATTCCAAGGGCACCAACGTGGGCGCCACCCTGGCCGCCATCGAGGGCCTGGGCCGGCCCCTGGCCATCGTCCTCGGCGGCGACGGCAAGGGTCAGGACTTCTCGCCCCTCAAGGCTGCCCTGCAGCAGCACGGCCGTGCCGTGGCCCTGATCGGCAAGGACGGCCCGGCCATCGGCCAGGCCATTGCCGGCTGCGGCCTGCCCACTGAATCCTTCGCCGACATGGCCGCCGCCGTCGCCTGGCTGGCCGCCCAGGCCAAGGCCGGCGACGCAGTGCTGCTGTCCCCGGCCTGCGCCAGCCTGGACATGTACAAGAACTACGCCCACCGCGCCCAGGCCTTCATCGACGCGGTGCAACAGCTGGAGGGCCGGGCATGAGCATGGTCCAGGCCCTCAATCAGCCGCGCCAGGAGCCCACGGAAGTGGACATGCTCCTGCTCTGGTCCGTCCTCGGCCTGCTGGCCCTGGGGCTGGTGATGGTCTATTCCTCCTCCATCGCTACCGCCGAGGGCAGCAAGGCCTTCGGCTACCAGCCGGCCTACTTCCTCATCCGCCACGGCGTCTTTCTCTGCGTCGCCATGGTGGCTGCCGCCGTGGCCTTCCAGGTGCCGGTCAAGGTGTGGCAGGAACTGGCGCCCTGGCTGTTCCTGACCGGTGCCGTGCTGTTGGCCGTGGTGCTGATTCCGGGCATCGGCCGGGACGTGAACGGCGCCCGCCGCTGGCTGCCCCTGGGCTTCGCCAATCTGCAGCCGTCCGAGCTGATGAAGCTGTTCGCCGTGCTCTACGCCGCCGACTACACGGTGCGCAAGATGCCCCACATGCACGACCTGAAGAAGGCCTTCCTGCCCATGGCTGGGGCCATGGTGGTGATCGGCGGCCTGCTGCTGAAGGAGCCGGACTTCGGCGCCTTCGTCGTCATCATCAGCATCGCCATCGGCATCCTCTTCCTCGGCGGCATGCGGGCCCGGCTCTTCGCCGTGCTGTTCGTGGTGCTGCTGGCCGCCTTCGCCATCCTCATCATCGTCTCTCCCTACCGGCGCGACCGTCTCTTCGGCTTCATGGACCCCTGGTCCGACGCCTTCGGTAAGGGCTACCAGCTGTCCCATGCCCTGATTGCCTTTGGCCGCGGCGAGCTGTTCGGTGTCGGCCTCGGCGGCAGCGTGGAAAAACTGTTCTACCTGCCCGAAGCCCACACCGACTTCCTCCTCGCCGTGATCGCCGAGGAACTGGGCTTTGTCGGCGTCCTGGTGGTGGTGGGCCTGTTCGCCCTGCTGGTGCAGCGGGCCTTCGCCATCGGCCGCCAGGCGGTGGCCCTGGAACGTCTCTACCCGGCCCTGGTGGCCATGGGCATCGGCATCTGGATGGGGGTGCAGTCCTTCATCAACATGGGAGTGAACATGGGCCTGCTGCCCACCAAGGGTCTGACCCTGCCCCTGATGAGCTTCGGCGGCTCCGGCGTCCTGGCCAACTGCGTGGCCCTGGCCATCCTGCTGCGGGTGGACTGGGAGAATCGACAATTGATGCGGGGAGGCAAGGTATGAGCCAGAAGACCCTGCTGGTCATGGCCGGCGGCACCGGCGGCCACATCTTCCCCGCCCTGGCGGTGGCCGACTACATGCACGAGGCCGGCTGGAACGTGGTGTGGATGGGCAACCCGGCGGGCATGGAAGCCCGGCTGGTGCCCCAGCGCGGCTTCCCCCTGGTGCCGGTGAAGTTCGGCGCCCTGCGCGGCAAGGGCTTGCTGCGCAAGCTGCTGCTGCCCCTCAATCTGCTGCGGGGCTTCTGGCAGGCCTTCCGCGCCATCCGCGTGGTCAAGCCCGACGTGGTGCTGGGCATGGGCGGCTACATCACCTTCCCCGGCGGCATGATGGCCGCCCTGCTGGGCAAGCCCCTGGTGGTGCATGAACAGAATTCCGTCGCCGGCCTGGCCAATAAGGTCCTGGCCGGCGTCGCCGACCGGGTGGTCACCGGCTTCCCCGACGTGATGAAGAACGGGGAGTGGGTGGGCAACCCGGTGCGTCCGGAAATCGCCGCCCTGGGCGATCCCCTGAAGCGCTACGAAGGCCGGGAAGGCAACCTGCACCTGCTGGTGGTGGGCGGCAGCCTGGGCGCCCAGGCCCTCAACGACACGGTACCCAAGGCCCTGGCCCTGTTCGACGAGGCCGAGCGGCCCCAGGTGGTGCACCAGGCAGGCGAGAAGATGATCGACGCCCTCAAGGCCGGCTACGACGCCGCCGGCGTCGCCGCCCACTGCGTACCTTTCATCGACGACATGGCCGGCGCCTACGAATGGGCCGACCTGGTGATCTGCCGCGCCGGCGCCCTCACCGTGGCCGAGCTGGCTGCCGCCGGCGTGCCGGCCATCCTGGTGCCCTATCCCCATGCGGTGGACGACCACCAGACCGGCAATGCCGAATTCCTGACCCAGGTGGGCGGCGCCATCCTCCTGCCTCAGAACGAACTGACGCCGGAAAGTCTGGCCCTCCTGAAGAATATGCCCCGCAGCCAGCTGGCCCAGATGGGCGAGAAGGCGCGGGAGCTGGCCAAGCCCAATGCCACGGCCATGGTGGCCAAGGCATGCATGGAAGCTGCGAGCAAAGAATGAAACACAAGATCAAACATCTGCATTTCGTCGGCATCGGCGGCTCGGGCATGAGCGGCATCGCCGAGGTCATGCTCAACCTAGGCTACCAGGTGTCCGGCTCCGACCTGGGCGAGAACGCCGCCACGGCCCGCCTCACCGCCCAGGGCGCCAAGGTCATCAAGGGCCACGATGCGGCCAATATCGCCGGTGCCGACGCCGTGGTGGTCTCCACCGCCGTCAAGGCCGACAACCCGGAAGTGGTGGCGGCCCGGGAGGCCCACATCCCGGTGGTGCCCCGGGCCCAGATGCTGGCCGAGCTGATGCGCCTGAAGCAGGGCATCGCCGTCGCCGGCACCCACGGCAAGACCACCACCACCAGCCTGGTGGCCTCCATCCTGGCGGAAGGCGGTCTGGACCCCACCTTCGTCATCGGCGGTCGTCTCAATGCGGCCGGCGCCAATGCCCGCCTGGGCTCCGGCGATTTCCTGGTGGCCGAGGCGGACGAGTCCGACGCCTCCTTCCTGCTGCTGTCGCCGGTCATTTCCATCGTCACCAACATCGACGCCGACCACATGGAAACCTACGGCCACGACTTCGGCCGGCTCAAGGGCGCCTTCGTCGATTTCCTCAATCGCCTGCCCTTCTACGGCGTGGCGGTGCTGTGCGTGGATGACCCCAATGTGCGGGAGATCCTGCCCCAGGTGCCCAAGCAGGTGATCCGCTACGGCCTGGACCCGGCCACCTGCAACGTCTACGCCGAGAACATCGTCGAGGCTGGCGGCCAGATGAAGTTCGACGCGGTGCGGGTCAATGGCAGCACCACCCGCCTGCCCATCACCCTCAACCTGCCGGGCCGCCACTACGTACTCAACGCCCTGGCCGCCATTGCCGTGGCCACCGAGGTGGGCGTGGCTGACGAGGCCATCGTCACCGCCCTGGCCGAATTCAAGGGCGTCGGCCGGCGCTTCCAGCGTTACGGCGAAGTGGCCTGCCCGACCGGCGGCAGCTTCACCCTGGTGGACGACTACGGCCACCACCCGGTGGAAATGGCCGCCACCCTGGCCGCCGCCCGCGGCGCCTTCCCCGGGCGCCGCCTGGTGCTGGCCTTCCAGCCCCACCGCTACAGCCGCACCCGGGACTGCTTCGAAGATTTCGTGAAAGTGCTGTCCACCGTGGACACCCTGCTCCTGGCCGACGTCTATGCGGCCGGCGAGCAACCCATCGTCGCCGCCGACGGCCGGGCCCTGGCCCGGGCCCTGCGGGTGGGCGGCAAGGTGGAGCCGGTGTTCGTGGAGGACATCGCCGCCATGCAGCAGACCATTCTGGATTGCGTCCGGGACGGCGATGTGGTGCTGACCATGGGCGCCGGTTCCATCGGCGGCATCCCGGCCAAATTAGCCGCCCAGCCGGCGGCCAAGTAAGTGAGTGTGTGAGAGAGCAATGAACAAGGATTTCGGCAAAGTGGCGGTTCTCTTCGGCGGCAAGTCTGCCGAGCGGGCCGTTTCCCTCAACAGCGGCTCCCGCGTGCTGGCGGCCCTGCAGCACCAGGGCGTGGACGCCCACGCCTTCGATCCGGCGGAACGTTCCCTGGACGAATTGAAGGGCTTCGACCGGGCCTTCATCGCCCTGCACGGCCGCTTCGGCGAAGACGGCACCATCCAGGGCGCCCTGGAGCTGATGGGCATCCCCTATACCGGCAGCGGCGTCCTGGCCTCCGCCCTGGGCATGGACAAGTGGCGCACCAAGCTGATGTGGCAGGCCGTGGGCCTGCCGGTGCCGGCCTATGCCATGGTGAACGAACACAGTGATTTCGCCGAGGTGGAAGAGGAGCTGGGCCTGCCCCTGTTCGTCAAGCCGGCCTGCGAGGGCTCCTCCATCGGCATTTCCAAGGTCAAGACCGAGGGCGGCCTGCAGGCCGCCTACGCCGCCGCCGCCGAGCACGACAAATTGGTGCTGGTGGAGCAGGGCATTACCGGCGGCGAATACACCGTGGCCATCATCGGCCAGGGCGACGACATGCGGGCCCTGCCCATCATCAAGATCGAGCCGGCCAACGAGTTCTACGACTACGAAGCCAAGTACCTGCGGGACGACACCCGCTACCTGTGCCCCTGCGGCCTTCCCGCCGAGAAGGAGGCCGAGATCCAGGCCGGCGCCCTGAAAGCCTTCCGGGCCATCGGCGGCCGCGGCTGGGGCCGGGTGGACTTCCTCATGGACGAGGCCGGCAACCACTACTACCTGGAGGTGAATACCTCCCCCGGCATGACCGACCACTCCCTGGTGCCCATGGCGGCCCGGGTGGCGGGCATGGATTACGAACAGCTGGTGCTGAGGGTCCTGGCCCTCGCCACCCTGGGCTAAGGACAGCGAGGCGACATGTGGCACAAGCCCCAGCTCATGACGGCCGTAGCCGACCTGCTGCTTGCAGCGGGCGCGGCGGCTTTGCTCGTGGCGCTGGGCCTGGGCGCCGCCCGCCTGCCCCTGTTCCCCCTCAAGGAAGTGGTGTTCGCCCAGGAACTGCGCGAAGTGCAGCGGGGCGAAGTGGAGCGGGCCCTGTCCGGTCTGGTGCGGGGCAATTTCTTCAGCGTCAATCTGGATGCCCTGCGTACCGCCCTGGAAAAGCTGCCCTGGGTGCGCAAGGCGGAGGTGCGCAGGGCCTGGCCTTCCCGCCTGGAAGTGCGGGTCGAGGAGCATCGTCCGGCGGCGCGCTGGGGCGAGGGCAGCGGCCAGCTGGTGAATACCTACGGCGAAGTGTTCGCCGCCAGCCTGCCCCAGTCCCGGGGGGAAGGGCTGCCCCAGCTGAACGGCCCCATCGGCACGGCTCCGGACGTGCTGCGCCGTTTCGACGAGTTTTCCCGGCAGTTGCAGCCCACCGGGCGGCAGCCGCTGCAGCTGGTGCTGTCGCCCCGGCTGGCCTGGCAGCTGAAGCTGGACGACGGCATGGTGCTGGAGCTGGGGCGGGAGCAGCCCAAGGCGCCGGTGGGCCAGCGCCTGTCACGTTTCATCGAGATTTATCACACGGTGCTGGCGGAGCGCACGCCCCGGCCCCAGGTGGTGGATTTGCGGTACCCCAACGGTTTCGCCCTGCGACTGGCGGCCGCGGGGAAATGAGTGCAATGCAAAAAGTAGCGAAGGCAAAGGAACATCATGAGCAGGGATAGCAAGGAACTGGTCGTCGGCCTGGACATCGGCACCTCGAAGATCGTGGCGCTGGTGGCGGAGATCACCCCGGAGGGGCGTCTCAACGTCATCGGCATGGGCAGCCAGGATTCCAAGGGGCTGAAAAAAGGCGTCGTGGTCAACATCGAGGAGACCGTCAGTGCCATTTCCCGGGTGATCCAGGAGGTGGAGCTGATGGCCGACTGCAAGGTGGCCAACGTCTATACGGGCATCGCCGGCAGCCACATCAAGAGTTTCAACTCCAACGGCATGGTGGCCATCAAGGACAAGGAAGTGAACACCATGGACCTGGACCGGGTGATCGAGACCGCCCGCGCCATGCCCATCCCGGCCGACCAGGAGATCCTGCACATCCTGACCCAGGAATTCATCATCGACGACCAGGACGGCATCCGCGAGCCCATCGGCATGAGCGGCTTCCGCCTCGAAGTGAAGGTGCACATCGTCACCGGCGCCGTCTCCGCCGCCCAGAACATCGTCAAGTGCGTGCGCCGCTGCGGCCTGGAGGTGAACGACCTGGTGCTGCAGCCCCTGGCCTCCAGCTTCGCCGTGCTCTCCGAGGACGAGAAGGATCTGGGCGTGTGCCTGGTGGATATCGGCGGCGGCACCACCGACATCGCCGTGTGGACCCAGGGCGCCATCCGCCACACCTCGGTCATCCCCATCGCCGGCGACCAGGTCACCAACGACATCGCCATGGCCCTGCGCACCCCCACCCGGGAGGCGGAGGACATCAAGCGCAAGTACGGCTGCGCCCTGTCCCAGCTGGCCGACCCGGAAGAGGTGCTGGAGGTGGCAGGGGTGGACGACCGCCCCAGCCGCAAGCTCTCCCGTCGCGCCCTGGCCGACGTGATCCAGCCCCGGGTGGAGGAGCTGTTCGAACTGATTCAGGCCGAGCTGCGCCGTTCCGGCTTCGACGAGGTGCTGTCTTCCGGCATCGTCCTCACCGGCGGCGCTTCGGTGATGCCCGGCATGATCGAGCTGGGCGAAGAGATATTCCACATGCCGGTGCGTCTGGGCGTACCCAAGTACGCCGGCGCCCTCGCGGATGTGGTGCAGAGCCCGCGCTTCTCCACTGCCTTCGGCCTGCTGATCGAGGCCCAGACCCAGCGCAAGCGGGGTCTGAAGGTGCAGGAGACGCGCAGTGTCAAGCAGGTGTTTTCCAGCATGAAGTCCTGGTTCGAGAAGAATTTCTAAAAAGTTTCTATGCAAGCTGTTTTGTTCAACGCAAGTTTGAATGTGGTTAATTGAAGGAGGCGATCCATGTTTGAAATTATTGATAAAGAAGAATCGAGCGGAACCGTGATCAAGGTGGTTGGCGTCGGCGGTGCCGGCGGCAATGCCGTGGATCACATGATCCGTGAAGGGGTGAACGGCGTGCAGTTCGTCGCCGCCAACACCGATGCCCAGGCCCTGAGCCGCAACATGGCAGCCGACAAGATGCAGCTCGGTGCCTCCGGCCTCGGTGCCGGCGCCAAGCCGGAAGCCGGCCGCGCCGCTGCCCTTGAAGAGCGGGAGCGCATCGCCGAGCAGCTGAAGGGCGCCAACATGGTCTTCATCACCGCCGGCATGGGCGGCGGCACCGGTACCGGCGCCGCTCCCATCGTGGCGGAAGTGGCCAAGGAAATGGGCATCCTCACCGTGGCCGTGGTGACCAAGCCCTTCGGCTTCGAAGGCAAGCGCCTGAAGGCCGCCGAGGCCGGCATCGCCGAGCTGCAGAAGCACGTCGATTCCCTGGTGGTGATCCTCAACGACAAGCTGATGGAAGTCCTGGGCGACGATGTGTCCATGGAAGAGGCTTTCAAGGCTGCCGACAACGTCCTGCGCAATGCCGTAGGCGGTATCGCGGAAATCATCAATCTCCCCGGTCTGGTGAACGTGGACTTTGAAGACGTGCGCACCGTCATGGGCGAAATGGGCATGGCCATGATGGGCTCCGCCTACGCTTCCGGCGTGGACCGGGCCCGCATCGCTGCCGAACAGGCCGTGGCTTCCCCCCTGCTGGAAGGCATCAACCTGTCCGGTGCCCGCGGTGTGCTGGTGAATATCACCGCCTCCCGCAGCCTGAAGATGAAGGAAGTGAACGAGGTGATGAAGACCATCAAGGAATTCGCCGCCGAGGACGCCCACATCATCTTCGGCGCCGTGTTCGACGAAGCCATGGGCGAGCAGCTGCGCGTCACCGTGGTCGCCACCGGCCTGGGCAAGGCGGAAGCCCGTCGCCAGTCCTTCGAGGTGATCAACACCGCCGTGCGTACCGGTACCGACGACGCTCCCATGGCCATCGACTACGGCCAGCTGGACGCCGTGCCTGCCGTCATCCGCAAGGGCCGCAACGCCACCGTCGAAGCCCTGGCCAACAGCGGCGTCGATCGTTACGACATCCCGGCCTTCCTGCGCAAGCAGGCGGACTAAGGGTCGGGGGCGACCGGCCGGGCGTCTTTGCCTGCCCGTCTGACGGGCAAGCGGACGGCGCTGCCTCCCGCCGGGGTGACCGGCGTCTGGCGGTCGCCCAGACCTGCGGTAACGTGTTGTAACAAAACGCCTCCTTAAGGGGGAGTCCGCCTTCGTGCTAGAATGCGGGCTCCCCCCTTATTCCGTCTTCGCTTTGATTTTGAAGCGGAAAAACGATTGCCGACATGTTGAAACAACGTACCCTCAAATCCCTGATCCGCGCCTCCGGCGTCGGTCTGCACAGTGGCGTCAAGGTCACCATGGCCCTGCGTCCTGCCGCGCCCGATACCGGCATCGTCTTCCGTCGCGTGGATCTGCCCCAGCCCGTGGAAATCCATGCCGACGCCCTGCTGGTGGGTGATACGCGCATGTGTTCCTGCCTGGAGGTGGATGGGGTCAAGGTGGGGACGGTGGAACACCTGATGTCGGCCTTCGCCGGCCTGGGCATCGACAATGCCTACGTGGACCTGGATGCGGCCGAAGTGCCGATCCTCGACGGTTCCGCCGCGCCTTTCGTCTTTCTCATCCAGTCGGCCGGCATCGAAGAGCAGCCGGCAGCCAAGAAATTCATCCGCGTCACGCGCCCCATCGAGGTGCGGGATGGCGACAAGTGGGCCCGCTTCGAGCCTTACGACGGCTACAAGCTGACCTTCTCCATCATTTTCAACCATCCGGCCATCGACAAGTCGGCCCAGTCCGTCAGCGTCGACTTCGCCGAGCAGTCCTACACCCGGGAAGTAGCCCGGGCCCGTACCTTCGGCTTCATGCAGGATGTGGAGATGCTGCGGGAAAACGGCCTGGCCCTGGGGGGCGGCCTGGAGAACGCCATCGTTCTCGACGAATACCGGGTGCTCAACAGCGACGGCCTGCGTTATGGCGACGAGTTCGTCAAACACAAGGTGCTGGATGCGGTGGGCGACCTCTACCTGCTGGGCCATCCCCTGCTGGCAGCCTTCACCGCCCACAAGTCGGGTCATGCCCTGAACAACATGCTGGCCCGCCAGCTGCTGCAGGAGCGCGAGTCCTGGGAGTGGGCCACCTTCGAAGACCAGTCCCAGGCCCCGGCAGGCGTCGCCCGCTGGCTGGAACTGCCGGTCCAGGCGGCCTGAGCCGGCGCGGGAGGCCGCCTTGTTCCTCCTGCGCATCCTGGCCGTCCTCACGGTCATCGCCGTGGCCGCGGGTGTGGTGGCCTATGTGTTCACCCGCCAGGCCAGATACCTGAATTTCTCCTGGCGGGTCTTCCGCTATTCCCTGATGTTGGCCCTGCTGATATTCGCGCTCCTGGTGCTGGAGCGGGTGGCCGTCATTCCGCTTTGATCGCCGCCCGGGCCAGGAATCCTTCCAGGCCGCGTTTCAGGGGGGAGTCATCCGGCAGCTGGGCTGCCAGCTGTTTGAGCTCGTTGCCGGTGCTTGCCGACAGGGGTTTGAGGGTGGAAGAGGGGAGCGCCACGGCGGGGGGGCGTGCTTGCACTTTGATGGTCACGCCGTTACACTCAAAGCCCCTTTTCAAGAATTCGCCGGCCAAACTTTGCGCCATCTGACGCAATTTGGCAGCGACCGCGCCGTTATCGGCGTGGATAACGACATTCCCCAACTTGATATTCGCGACACTGCTCGAGCGCGCCAGCGGGCCCGGAGCAAAGCTGTCGTAGGCGCGCTGGGCGCGCATCAAGAGTCGGGCATGGGCCAGGACCGAGGCCGCTCCGTCCGCTCTGCCAAGATAATTTTCAACTGGTTCGTGCATGGATCACTTCGAGGAGAAGCATCGTGCATATTATTCTGGTGTCTGACCGCCTGGCAACCACCAAGACCGTCAGCCTGACCCCCAAGGTGATCCTTTCCCTTGGGGCTGGCTTCATGGTGCTGGTGTTGCTGGCCGCCATGGCCTTTTCCTGGCTCACCGTACACTTCCGCCTGCCCCTGGTACAGGATCTGGTACTGGCAGCACAGCGCCAGGAAAACCAGAAAACCCAGGAGTTCATGCGGGAAAATCTGAATGTCATGGCTGGCCGCCTGGGCGAGATGCAGGCGCAGCTGCTGCACCTGGATTCCATGGGCGAGCGCCTTTCCGTGCTGGCAGGCATGAAGCCGGCAGACAAGGGGCAGTTGTTGCCGGTGGCCAAGGGCGGCGGTCAGGGCGGTCCCCTGTTGCCCACTTCCCTTCGCGACACCTCCATCAAGTCTTCGGACGAACTGCATCGGGAACTGGACCGCATGGCTGCGCTGGTGGATCAGCGCGTCGATTTCATGCGTGTTCTGGAAAACCAGCTGATGGACCAGCGCATCAAGAAGGTGCTGCTGCCGACCACCTTGCCGATCCAGGGCGCCGGCATCGGTTCCGGGTTCGGGGTGCGCTCCGATCCCATCGCCGGGGTCAATGCCATGCACGAAGGCGTGGATTTCTCCGCCGAAGTCGGTACGCCCGTGGTTTCCGCCGCCGGCGGCGTGGTGGTGGAGGGCAGCATGCATCCCCAGTACGGCAACCTGATCGAGATCGACCACGGCAACGGCTTTTCCACCCGCTACGCCCATCTGTCCAAGATCAACGTGCGGGTCGGCCAACTGGTCAAGCGTGGACAGCTGATTGCCGCCACCGGCAATACCGGGCGTTCCACCGGTCCCCATCTGCATTTTGAGGTGCGCTTCCAGGGGGTGGCCCAGAATCCGGCCCGCTTCCTGCAGCAAGGCTCCCAGGTGGCGTCCCGTCACTAGTTGCATCCCCGGCGGGACGAGTCCTTCGTCCCGTTTCCTTTGATTTTCCCCAAATTGGCGGCCTTCCTTAGCGTGGTAGAATCGCCCCTTTCCCGCTAACGGACGCCTAAGCGTCTCTCACGATGATCCCCGGACTCCTCAAGAAAATCTTCGGCAGCCGCAATGATCGGCTGATCAAGCAATATTCCCAGATCGTCCAGAAAATCAACGGGTTCGAGGCCGCCATCAGCGCCTTGTCCGACGATGCCCTGCGCGGCAAGACCGACGAGTTCCGCCAGCGCTACGCCCAGGGGGAAACCCTGGACGACCTGCTGCCGGAAGCTTTCGCCGTGGTGCGGGAGGCCGGCAAGCGTGTCCTGGGCATGCGGCACTTCGACGTGCAGATGATTGGCGGCATGGTGCTGCACTACGGCAAGATCGCCGAAATGCGCACCGGCGAAGGCAAGACCCTGGTGGCCACCCTGCCGTCCTATCTCAATGCCATTTCCGGCAAGGGCGTGCACGTCATTACCGTAAACGACTACCTGGCCCAGCGCGACGCCGAGTGGATGGGCCGGCTGCACCGTTTTCTGGGGCTGTCCGTCGGGGTCAATCTGTCCCAGATGCCCCACGAGCAGAAGCAGGCTGCCTACGCTGCCGACATCACCTACGGCACCAACAATGAATTCGGCTTCGACTACCTGCGCGACAACATGGTCTATGCGGCCGGTGAGCGGGTGCAGCGGGGTCTCAATTTTGCCATCGTGGACGAGGTGGACTCCATCCTCATCGACGAGGCCCGTACTCCCCTGATCATCTCCGGCCAGGCCGAGGACCACACCGAGCTGTACCAGCGCATGAACCAGGTGGTGCCCCTGCTGACCCGGGCCGCCGACGAAAACTCCGAAGGCGACTACTGGGTGGACGAAAAAGGCCACCAGGTGCACATGTCCGAGCAGGGCCACGAACATGCCGAGGAAATCCTCGCCCGCGTCGGCCTGCTGGAAGAGGGGCGCAGCCTCTACGAAGCCGCCAACATCATCCTGGTGCACCACCTCAATGCCGCCCTGCGGGCCCACAACCTGTTCCACAAGGATCAGCAGTACGTGGTGCAGAACGGCGAGATCATCATCGTGGACGAGTTCACCGGCCGCCTGATGCCCGGCCGCCGCTGGTCCGAAGGTCTGCACCAGTCGGTGGAAGCCAAGGAAGGCGTGCGCATCCAGAACGAAAACCAGACCCTGGCGTCGATCACTTTCCAGAACTACTTCCGCATGTACGGCAAGCTGGCCGGCATGACCGGTACGGCCGATACCGAAGCCTACGAGTTCATGGAAATCTACGGTCTGGAAACCGTGGTGATCCCGACCCACCGCCCGGCCCAGCGCAAGGACCACAACGACCAGGTGTTCCGCACCGCCGCCGAGAAGTTCGCGGCCATGAAGGCGGACATCCTGGACTGCCACCAGCGGGGTCAGCCCGTGCTGGTGGGCACCACCTCCATCGAGAATTCCGAGCTGCTGTCCCGCCTGCTGGACCAGGAAAAGCTACCGCACCAGGTGCTCAACGCCAAGCAGCACGGCAAGGAGGCCGAGATCGTGGCCCAGGCCGGCCGTCCCGGCATGATCACCATCGCCACCAACATGGCCGGTCGCGGTACGGACATCGTCCTCGGCGGCAGCATCGAGAAGCAGATTGATGCCGTTCGCCTCGACGAGTCCCTGGATGATGCCGCCAAGGAAGCCAGGATCGCCGCCCTCAAGGCCGAATGGCAGCCGGTGCACGACCAGGTGCTGGCCGCCGGCGGCCTGCACATCATCGGTTCCGAACGCCACGAGTCCCGCCGCATCGACAACCAGCTGCGGGGCCGGGCCGGTCGTCAGGGCGATCCGGGTTCCTCCCGCTTCTACCTGTCCCTGGACGACCCGCTGCTGCGCATCTTCGCCGGTGACCGCCTCAAGGCCATCATGGAGCGCCTGAAGATGCCCGAGGGCGAGGCCATCGAGCATCCTCTGGTGACCCGCTCCCTGGAATCCGCCCAGCGCAAGGTGGAGGCCCGCAACTTCGACATGCGCAAGCAGTTGCTGGAATACGACGACGTAGCCAACGACCAGCGCAAGGTGATTTACGCCCAGCGCAACGACCTGCTGGAAGTGGACGACATTTCCGAAACCATCCAGGCCATGCGCCAGGGGGTGGTGGCCGATCTGTTCCACCTCTATGTGCCGCCGGACAGCGTCGAGGAGCAATGGGACCTGCCAGGGCTGGAAAAGGCTTTGGAAGCCGAGTTCCTGCTCACCCTGCCGGTGGCCGAATGGGTGCAGGCCGACACCACTCTCTCCGTCGAGGACCTGCTGCACCGGGTGATCGCCGCCGCCGACCAGGCCTATGCCGACAAGGTGGCCCTGGTTTCCGATCCTTCCGTCTTCCGCAAGTTCGAGCGGGACGTCATGCTGCAGAGCCTGGACAGCCACTGGCGCGAGCACCTGGCCGCCCTCGACCATCTGCGTCAGGGCATCCACCTGCGCGGCTACGCCCAGAAGAACCCCAAGCAGGAATACAAGCGGGAGGCCTTTGAACTGTTCGAAGGCCTGCTCAACAGTATCCGCAACGAGGTTTCCAAGCTGCTCCTCACCGTCCAGGTCCGTTCGCCCGAGGACGTGAGCGAAGTGGAACAGCCCGGGGTGGAAAACGTGCAATACCACCATGCCGACTACGACGAGGTGCTGGGTACCGCGGACGGCGAGGGCGAGGAAGCCGGCCAGCAGCCGGCCCAGGCCGGTCCCAAGGTGGGGCGCAACGATCCTTGCCCCTGCGGCAGCGGCAAGAAGTACAAGCACTGCCACGGCAAGCTCAACTGAAATAAAAACTGAACTGACGCAGAGGGAGCGACCTGCTACCCTCTGCGTTTTCTTTTATCCCCTGCGGTGAGAGATTCATGCCCGTCAATTACGCCACGCCTGCCCCCGAAGCCCTGTTCCCCGTTGCCGGTGTCCGCCTCGGCACTGCCGAAGCCGGTATCCGCAAGGCCAATCGGCGCGACCTGACCGTGATCGCCCTGGACCCCGGTTCCACCGTGGCCGGCGTGTTCACCCAGAACCGCTTCTGTGCAGCCCCGGTGCAGGTGTGCCGCAAGCATCTGGCCGGCGAGTCGGAAATCCGGGCCCTGGTCATCAACACCGGCATCGCCAATGCGGGTACCGGCGAGACCGGCCTGCAGGCGGCCATGCAGACCTGCGCCACCCTGGCCGGCCTGCTCGGGCTGGATGAGGATCGCCAGATCCTGCCGTTCTCCACCGGCGTCATTCTCGAGCCCCTGCCCGTCGATCGTCTGCAGGCCGGCCTGCCCGCCGCCATCGCCGACCTCAAGGCCGACAACTGGCATGCGGCCGCCCACGGCATCATGACCACGGACACCGTGGCCAAGGCAGCCTCCCGCAAGGTCGAGATCGGCGGCAAGAGCGTCACCATCACCGGCATCTCCAAGGGCGCCGGCATGATCAAGCCCAACATGGCCACCATGCTGGGCTTCCTCGCCACCGATGCGGGCATTCCCCAGCATCTGCTGGAGCAGGTGGCCAAGGAGGCGGCGGACCAGTCCTTCAACTGCATCACCGTGGATGGCGACACTTCCACCAACGATTCCTTCATCGTCATGGCTACCGGCCAGAGCGGCCTGCGCATCAAGGATGGCGCCGATCCCGCCTGGGCGCCCCTGAAGGCGGCCATCGTC
This sequence comes from Azospira sp. MPR-LB4, assembly GCF_058809525.1. Classification (NCBI taxonomy): domain Bacteria; kingdom Pseudomonadati; phylum Pseudomonadota; class Betaproteobacteria; order Rhodocyclales; family Rhodocyclaceae; genus Azospira; species Azospira sp. MPR-LB4. Next base: position 1,692,916 of record NZ_CM179521.1, on the reverse strand, counting down.
GCCGTTTCCATCGAACTGGCCCAGGCCATCGTGCGCGACGGCGAAGGTGCCACCAAGTTCATCACCGTGGCAGTGGAAGGCGGCAAGGACCTGGAAGAGTGCCGCAAGGTGGGCTATGCCATCGGCCATTCGCCCCTGGTGAAAACCGCCTTCTTCGCCTCCGACCCCAACCTGGGCCGCATCCTGGCAGCCATCGGCTATGCTGGCATCACCGACCTGGATGTGGGCCAGATCCGTGTCTGGCTGGCCAGCGGCAGCGATGCCGTGCTGGTGGCGGAAAAGGGCGGCCGGGCTGCCGCCTACAAGGAAGAGGACGGCTCCCGCATCATGAAGAATGCCGAGATCACCGTGCGGGTGGATCTGGCCCGGGGCACCGCCCAGGGCTGCATCTACTCCTGCGATTTCTCCTACGACTACGTCAAGATCAACGCCGACTACCGCAGCTGAACGCCAGCTGTAGCAGCGTCGAAGAAACCCGCCCTTCACGGCGGGTTTTTTTTTATGGGCCTGCGGGGGCTTCGGCAGTCAGCGACAGGCAACAAAAAACCCGCCGGGGCGGGCCGTTGGGGCGGGGCTGAGGGCTGGCCTGGGTCAGTGCATTTCTTCCAGCAGTCGTTCGCATTGCACGGGCTGGGAGAGGCGCTCCATGAGCTGGGTGATGGTCATGCTGCTTTCCCGCTCGCCGCGCAGGATGCTCTCGATCAATTGTTCCAGTCGTTCCAGGTTGTCTGCCATCGCCGTGGTCTGTCGCCGTTGTCCTTATGTTTCTTTAACGGCCGCCGGGGCGCGGACTTGAGTCGTGCTGTCTGTGGTGGGCCGTCGTGCACCGGATGCCGGGCCTCTTTGCGTTAGGTCAACCAAAGCCCAGACGAGCCCGGTTCGGCATCCTTGGCTGGGTATAATGCGGCGACAAATCAATGGGTTATATAGGGTTTGTCTATTGCCGCCATAGCGGTTGCCTATAGTCCGGAACATACCGGGCAAGACCAACGTGCTGAGTTCTGGGAGGACAGCCATGACATTGACCGAATTGCGTTACATCGTCGCCCTGGCGCAGGAGGGGCGCTTTTCCCGGGCGGCGGAACGCTGCTCCGTGAGCCAGCCGACCTTGAGCGTTGCCATCCAGCGCCTGGAGGAGGACCTGGGCGTGATCCTGTTCGAGCGGGGCAAGGGCCAGGTGACCCTGACCGATGTGGGCGAGCAGGTGGTGGCCCAGGCGGCCCGGGCCCTGGAAGAGGCCGACCGGGTGCGCCAGATCGCCCACCGGGGACGCAACCAGCTGGAGGGCGGACTGAAGCTGGGCGTGATCCATACCATCGGCCCCTACCTCCTGCCCGAACTGATCGTCTCCCTGCGCCAGATCGCCCCGGACATGCCCCTGGCCATCGAGGAAAACATGACCGCCACCCTGGCCGACATGCTGCGCCACGGGGAAGTGGATGCGGCCATCCTGGCCCTGCCCTTCGAGCTGCCCGGCGTGGTGACGCGGCCCCTTTACGACGAGCCGTTCAAGGTGGTGGTGCCCCAGGGCCATCCCTGGCAGGACAAGCAGGAAATCGCCTCGGACGAGGTGGATGCGGAGGAGGTGCTGTTGCTCAAGGCCGGCAACTGCTTCCGCGACCAGGTGATGGACGCCTGTCCCCAGATCAGCGGTTCCGACACGGAAGTGCGGCAGGGCCATTCCATCGAGACCATCCGCTGCATGGTGGCCTCCGGCTTCGGCCTCTCCGTACTGCCGGCCGGTGCCCTCTGCAAGCCTTATTCCACTGACCTCATCAGCGTGGTGCCCTTCAAGGCCCCGGCCCCGTCGCGGCGGGTGGCCCTGGCCTGGCGGGTCGGCTTCACCCGGCCCAAGGCGGTGGAAGCCCTGTGTCAGGCCGTCAGCCTGATCGACAACCCCAGCTACCTGCACGTGCGCTAGGAGCGGCCGTCAGCGGCGGCGGAGGCGGATCAGGCGGAACCAGCCGGCCGCCAGGGCCGGCCTGTCGGACTCCAGTTGCAGGGCCGGCTCGCTTTCATGCACGGTCTCGAAAACCACGTCCAGATGGGTCGCCAGCCGGCTGGCCAGGGGCGACAGCAGCCGGCGCAGGGGCGCCCGCTGCCCGGGTTGCAGGAACTTGTCGAAAATCAGGGCCGTGCCGCCGGGGCGCAGCACCCGGGCGGTTTCCTGCAGGCAGAGGCGGGGTTCCGGCACCACAGCCAGGATCAGGTGCAGCACCACGGCGTCAAAGGCGGCATCGGCAAAGGGCAGGCGGCGGGCGTCGCCGCGGACCGGCGCGAAGTCCAGACCGTCGCTGCGGCGGCAGGCCCGGGCCAGCATGGCCGGGGTCAGGTCCAGCCCGGTGTAGCGGTGCTGGCGGGGCAGGTGGGGGAGATCCAGGCCGGTACCGATGCCCAGCAGCAGCACGTCCGACGGGGGCTGGGGCAGGGCGCCCAGGCTTTGGCGACGGGCTCCCCGGGTTGCCGCCGCCAGGGCCGCATCGTAGAACGGGGCGATCAGGGCGTAGCTGTGTTGCAGGCCCACCGGCGTCTCAGTGCAGTACCCGGGGCACGGCCAGGGCGAACTCGGCAATGTCCGCTTCGAACTGGGTGCCGTCCTCCGCCACCATCTGGTAGCTGCCGCGCATGGTGCCGACGGGTGTGCTGAGGGAGGCGCCGCTGGTGTACTCGAAGCTCTCGCCGGGCTGCAGCAGGGGCTGGTGCCCCACCACGCCGAGGCCCCGCACCTCCTGGACCTCCTCGTTGGCGTCGGTGATGAGCCAGTGGCGGGAGATCAGCTGGGCGGCCACGGTGCCGATGTTGCGGATGGTGATGGTGTAGGCGAACACGTAGCGCTCCGCGTCCGGGTCCGACTGCTCGGCCAGGTACTGGGGCACGGTGGTCACGGCGATTTCGTATTTTTTGCTTTCGGCCATGGTCTCGGGTCTGTGGGGTGGAAAGTCTCATTGCACATCACTGTGTGCACTCTGACAAGCCGGCCTCGGCGTGGGTTCACGATAAAATCACCTTTCTGTCACACCAACCCCCACAAGGCCGCCGCCATGCATCTCATCGCTCCCAGTATCCTTTCCGCCGATTTCGCCAAGCTGGGGGAGGAGGTCCGCTCGGTCATCGCCGCCGGGGCCGACTGGATCCACTTCGACGTCATGGACAACCATTACGTCCCCAACCTGACCATCGGCCCCCTGGTTTGCGAAGCCATCCGCCCCCACACCACGGCGCCCATCGACGTGCATCTGATGGTCAAGCCGGTGGACCGCATCATTCCCGATTTCGCCAAGGCCGGGGCCAACATCATCACCTTCCATCCGGAAGCCTCCGAGCACGTGGACCGCAGCCTGGGCCTGATCCGGGACAGCGGCTGCCAGGCCGGCCTGGTCTTCAACCCGGCCACGCCCCTGCACTACATGGACCACGTCATGGACAAGCTGGACGTGGTGCTGCTGATGAGCGTGAACCCGGGCTTCGGCGGCCAGAAGTTCATTCCCGAGACCCTCAACAAGCTGCGGCAAGCCCGGGCCAGGATCGATGCCTACACCGCCCGTAGCGGCCGCCAGATCCGCCTGGAAATCGACGGCGGCGTGAAGGTGGACAACATCGCCGAGATCGCCCGGGCCGGGGCCGACACCTTCGTCGCCGGCTCCGCCGTCTATGGCGCCGGCCAGGACAGCGATCCCAACCGCTACGACTCGGTCATCGCCGCCCTGCGCCAGCAGCTCGCCAGCGCCTAGGCTGAAAGCCAATAGGGACGCCAATCTCCGGCATGGCATGCCTGGAGTTGCCGTCCCTGTTGCTTCTCCGGTGAGGTGACTTTTAGACAGCCTCGCCCGCCCCATCCGTCTCCTTGCCGCCGCCTTGCCCCGGAAATTCGCCATGCCCCTTCGTTCCGCCACCTTCGACCTGGACGGCACCCTGGTCGACTCCATCCCCGACCTGGCGGCCGCCTGCCACGCCATGCTGGCCGAACTGGGCCAGCCGCCCCGCACGGATGACGACGTCCACCGTTTCGTCGGCAAGGGCATGGCGGTGCTGGTGGAGCGCTGCCTGACCTGGGATGCCGCCCCCGAAGCGTCCCTGCTGGAAGCCGGCATCGCTTCGTTCCGCCGGCACTACGCCGACATCAACGGCCGGGCCAGCACCGTCTATCCCGGTGTGGTGGAAGGTCTGGAGGCGTTTCGCGCCCTCGGCCTGCCCCTGGGGGTGGTGACCAACAAGCCGGCCGCCTTTACCTCGCCGCTGCTGGAGCGCATGGGCCTGGCCGGGTATTTCGAGGTGGTCATCGCCGGCGACACCCTGGCCTTCAAGAAGCCCCGGCCCGAGCCCCTGCTCCATGCCTGCGCTCTGCTGGCTACCGAGCCGGGCCTCAACCTGCACGTGGGCGATTCCCTCAACGACATCGAGTCGGCCCGGGCTGCCGGCTGTCCGGTGATTTGCGTGCCCTACGGCTACAACGAAGGCCGGCCCGTAGACAGCGCCGATTGCGATGCGCTAGTATCGGACCTCGTCGCAGCGGCCCGTTGGGCGGCCGGCGCTTAAATCGATACCGACTCCGAATCGACACTTCACCGTGACCCGCAAGTTCAATGCTTTCCTGATGGGTAACCGCGCCGCCTGGGGCTGGCGTGGCTGGTGGCGCTCGCCGCGCCATTATTGATATTACCCGTCCGGGCCCGGGCGGCGAGTTGAGACCAAACTCCCGGGCAAGCATTGAAATACAACCTGTCGTACTTGCGAGGTCCCCATGACCGAAACTGAATTCAACGCGCTTGCCGCGCAGGGGTACAACCGTATCCCCGTCACCCTCGAGACCTTTGCCGATCTCGATACCCCCCTTTCCATCTACCTGAAGCTGGCCAACGGCCCCTACACCTACCTGCTGGAATCGGTGCAGGGCGGTGAGCGCTTCGGCCGCTACTCCATCATCGGCCTGGCCAGCCCCACCCGCATCGCCGTCTATGGCCACCAGGTCATGGTGCTCACCGGCCAGCGCATCGCCGAGCGGGAAAACGACACCAATCCCCTGGAGTTCATCGAGAGCTACCAGAAACGCTTCCGCGTCGCCCCCTACGCCGGCCTGCCCCGCTTCTGCGGCGGCCTGGTGGGCTGCTTCGGCTACGACACGGTGCGCTATGTGGAAACCCGCCTGACCAAGAGCGCCAAGCACGACGAACTGGGTACGCCGGATATCCTGCTGCTGCTCTCGGAAGAGATCGCCGTGGTGGACAACCTCTCCGGCAAGCTGACCCTGGTGGTCTATGCCGAGCCCGGCTTTCCCGGCGCCTTCCAGAAGGCCCGGGCACGCCTCAAGGAGCTGCTGGCCCAGCTGCGTACCCCGGCGCCCATCCCCGAGGAGAAGCCGGCCACTTCCCAGCCGGCGGTTTCCATCTTCGGTGAGGCGCCCTTCAAGCAGGCGGTGGCCAAGGCCAAGGAGTACATCACCGAAGGCGACATCATGCAGGTGGTGCTGTCCCAGCGCATGACCAAACCCTTCTCCGCCAGCCCCCTGTCCCTGTACCGGGCCCTGCGCACCCTCAATCCTTCGCCCTACATGTATTACTTCGACTTCGAGGATTTCCATGTGGTGGGCGCTTCCCCCGAAATTCTCACCCGTCTGGAAGGCGATACCGTGACGGTGCGGCCCATCGCCGGCACCCGCAAGCGGGGGGCAACGCCGGAGGAGGATGCGGCCCTGGCCGAGGACCTGCTGGCGGACCAGAAGGAGATCGCCGAGCACGTGCAGCTGCTGGACCTGGGTCGCAACGACGTGGGCCGGGTGGCCCAGACCGGTTCGGTGAAGCTGACCGAGCGCATGAGCATCGAGCGCTATTCCCACGTGATGCACATCGTCTCCAATGTGGAAGGCAAGCTCCAGGCCGGCCTCTCGGCCCTGGATGTGCTGAAGGCGGCCTTCCCCGCCGGTACCCTCTCCGGCGCCCCCAAGGTGCGGGCCATGGAAATCATCGATGAACTGGAGCCGGTGAAGCGCGGCATCTATGGCGGTGCCATCGGCTACCTGGGTTTCAACGGCGACATGGACCTGGCCATCGCCATCCGTACCGCGGTGATCAAGGACGGCCAGCTGCACGTCCAGGCCGGCGCCGGCATCGTTGCCGATTCGGACCCGACCTCCGAATGGCAGGAAACCCAGAACAAGGCCCGGGCCGTGCTGCGGGCCGCGGAAATGGCCGAAAACGGCCTCGATACCCGTTTCGAGTGAGGGCGCTGCCATGCTGCTGATGATCGATAACTGCGAACCAAATCCACGGATTTCCGCGCACGTCCATTAAATCGCCTCGAAGCCCTTGCGGCTTCTGCGTTTTCATCCATTCCGGTGTATTCCGGGCCATAGGCAGCCACGGAAAAACCGGATAACCTACCGGATAAGACCCCCTGAAACGGACCCTTATCCGGTAAATGGCATCCCTCACCGACACCAAAGTACGCAACGCCAAGCCCGCCGAGAAGCCCTACAAGCTCCAGGACGGGCAAGGCCTCTACCTCGACGTGCGCCCGAGCGGCGCGAAAATCTGGCGCTACCGCTACTGGATCACTCCGGAGAAGGACGGCATCTACACCATCGGGGAATACCCGGGCGTGTCGCTGTCCGACGCCCGGCGCGAGCGCGAGTGGGCGCGGGAGCACGTCAAGCAGGGGACCAACCCGACCCACGCCAAGGAGGCCGAGCGCCTGCGCCGGATGGGTGAGGCCGCCAACACCTACGAGGCGGTTGCCCGGGAGTGGATCGAGCAGAACCGGGCGCACTGGTCGCCAAACTACCTGCGCCAGGTCGAGACGTTCATGGGCAAGGACGTGTTCCCGAAGATCGGCTCGCTGCCGATCCGCATGGTCACGGCTGCCCACCTGCTGGGGATCATCCGCGAGGTTGAGAAGCGCGGGGCGCAGTCCATCGCCGTGCTGATCCGGCAATGGTCCGGGCAGATTTTCCGGTATGCCGTGGCCACGCTGCGCGCCGACAGCGACCCGGCAGCGGCGCTCTACGGGGCGATCAAGCGAGCGCCGGTGCGGCACAACCCGCCCCTGGCCAAGGACGAGATTCCGCGCTTCCTGAACCTGCTGGGCGACTATGGCGGCTACCGCGGGACCGTGATCGCGCTGCAGCTCATGCTCTACACCTTCGTGCGGACGGTGGAGCTGCGCAAGGCGGAATGGACGGAGTTCGACCTGGAGGCGGCCGAGTGGCGGGTGCCAGCGGGGCGGATGAAGATGAAGAAGAAGATGAAGGTCGGGGAGTCCCACATCGTGCCGCTGTCACGGCAGGCGGTGGCGCTGCTGACCGAGCTGAAGACGCTCTCGGGCGGCCGACAGTACCTGTTCCCGAACCTGCGCACGCCGAAGACGTGCATGACGGCGACGACGATCAACAAGGCCCTGGAGCGCATGGGCTACGCTGGCAAGTTCTCGGGGCATGGCTTCAGATCGACGGCATCGACCCTGCTGCATGAGTTGGGATGGCGCTCTGATGTGATCGAGCGGCAGCTTGCCCACGCGGAGCGGGACAAGGTGAAGGCAGCCTACAACCACGCCGAATATCTCCCCGAGCGGCGGGAAATGATGCAGGCGTGGTCGGACTGGATTGACGAGCTCGCCAAGAAGGCGGCTGAGAAGGAGGAGGGGGCGGCGGCGGAAGCTACCGCGGCGCCGAAGGGGAAACGGGGCGCCCGGTCAGGTAGTCGTACTTCGGCCGGTTGAGGCGCTCCTTGGCCTGCTGTTCGTGTAGGACGGCCGCCTGCTTGATGATCCACTCGAAGCGGTTGCCGTCCTTGGCGGGGTCATAGACGGGGAACTTGGGCGGCTTCGTCATTGGCAGGCCCTTACCGCGGCCTCCAACTCTGCCTCGTAGCCCTGGCGCTGTTTCCGCTCGGCGCGCAGGGCCTTCATCTGTTCCCAGATCCCGGAGCCGACCGGCAGACCATCTACCGCGAAGGCGGGGCGCAACGGCGCCTCGACCTTGCACGGCACCGGGACCGGCACCTTGACCTCTTGCACCTTCGGCGCCAGACCGGCGCACCCGGCCAGCGAAAACGAAAGAATCACGGCCAAAATGCCGGATAACGAAAGTCGCGTCATCGCTTTCCCCTTTCCTGTCGCAGTTCCTCGTCGAAGGCCTCCCGGGCCTCCTTGCACTCGTCGGCGCCGGCGGGCAGCTTGAGGCCCATGATGGCCGCCGCCTGGTCGCGGCTGGTGTTTGCCGCGGCGCGGGCCTGGGACAGCTCCTGCGCGGCGCGCTTCTCGCGGGCCTTGGCATCGGCCAGCAGCTGATTGATGGCTTCGTTCTGGTGCTGGCTGGCCAGCGCGAGGGAGTTGTAGGCCGACTCGAACTCGGCGGCGCGGGCCTCTGCCTTGGCCACCTTGGGTTTGTAGTAGGCGGCCGTGGCCTTGTGGCCACCCCAGGCGCCGGCGGCGGCGATGATGGCAGCCAGCGCCAGCCACGCGAGCCAGCGGTACTGCGCGGGGATCAGTTTCGTCAGCATGGTCAAGCCTCGTTGGTGGAGAGTTGCGCGCCGCCGGCGTCGAGCACGGCCAGCACGGAATGGGGCGGCATCGGCACCCCGGACGGCCACACGTAGGCGACCGCCCGCGTCCGGTCGAAGGGCGCGATGCTCACCCGGTTGCCCTGATTTCCGCCCAGCACCATCAGATGGCCCTTGGCGGTGCGGCCGACGACGAAGCCGACGTGGCCGCCGCCCTGCCGCTCGAAGACGACAATGCAGCCGGGGACCGGGGCGGACAGGCGCAAGCCCCATTCGGCCCACGCCTTGGCGCGCATCCAGTACTTCGGGAGCGGGATGCCGACCGTGTCCATGCATGCCGCCACGAAGACGCCGCACCAGGGCGTCTCGTCGTCGTTCCACCACGCCCGCAGCTTGTGCAGCCAGGACTGGATGACGGGGCTGTGCTTCGGCCCGGGCACTTCGGCCACGCCCAGATGCCGGCGCGCCTCGGTGAGCCAGGCGGGTTCGTTGGTCGTGCTCATGACAGCTTCCTCCGCGTGGGTGGGCAAAGCAGGCGCAGGCGCCGCTCACAGATGAGCAAGGCCGCCACGCCGACGGTGGTGATCGCCGTTGGCCACGAGGGCACCTCGCCGGACAGGATGAAGACGATCTCGGCCGCGGCCCCCAGCGTGAGCAGGTGGAACGAGGCGCGGATCATGAATGGGGTGCAGCGGCTCATGCGGTTGAGCGCCGGCTCGGCGCGCACGACGATGACGCCGGCGGCGAGCAGCACCACGAGCTGGAGAAGCAAGGCGGTCATTTGGATACCTCCTCGGCCTTCTTGGCGGCGATCCGCAGAAGTGCGGGGCCGAGCACCCGGTGGGAAAGCAGGCCGATCAGGACGGCAATCGGCAACTGCACCAGGTCGCGTGTCAGGGCGTGGGGCCACGCATCGAGCGCGGTCACGCCGGCGGCGACGGCGGGCGCCAAGTAGCCGGCCACGACGGAAGCCATGACCGTGATGGCCACGCGCTTCCATGCCGGCGCAGGCTCCTGATAGGAGAGCGCCCAGAGGCCGCCGGCGAGGCCTGCCAGCAGGATGGCGGGATGCAGGCCGGTTGCCACCCCGAAAACGGTCAGCCCGGTTGCCGTGGCGGCTGCCAAGGCTGCGGCACTGGAGGTCGGTTCAGCCATTGTTCTTTTCTCCCTTCGTTGGCTGGCTAAAAAGAAGAAGGCCGCACGAGGCGGCCTTCGATGGGGGCGAGAAGCGCGGGGTCAGGGGGCGGCGGTGCCGGCGCCAGCATCCACAGGTGCTGCGGTGTCACCCGGCGCAGGCATTCCGCACGGAACAGCGGCTCGCCGGCGTGCTGGAAGGCCCAGGCCACCAGCTCGGAGCAGAACCACGCATTCTCCTCCTGCCAGTCGCGGCGCAGGCCGAGACCGAGGATGGCGGTGTAGTCGTAGGGCTTGCCGATCTGGGAGGCCGCCGCGGCGATCACCGCTTGAGGATCCCGGCACGGCAGCTCGACGATGGCGCCGCGCTTGGCGTGATTGATCGACTGCACCACCGGGAAGCGGCGAACACCGGCCGGCGCCGTGGCCTCGATCACCTCGTCGCCGTCGATGATGGCCACGTGTGACCAGTCCGACCAGGTTCCGAGGCGGATGGCCGCGCTCATGGGGTGGCCCGAAGTGCTGAACAACAGGCTGATGGTCCCCATGGCGCTACCCCGCGAAGGTCGCCGGCCAGCCGGCCGAGAAGTCGTAGGCGGCCGGATCAGCGGATGCCTCCATCGCTACGCGGTGCGTCTCGGCAGCGGCGAATGCGGCAGCATCGAGGTCCGTCACGGCCGCGAAAATATCCTCGGCGTGCTTGACGGTGAGGTAGATGAACGAGCCGTCCATCGTCTTCCACTTGATGTCCTGACCCATTGCCTGCAGCCGCGTGGCATCGGTGCCGCCAGCGGCGCGGGCCGCTCGTGCCTTCTCCAGCAGCCCGAGGTGCTGGATGCGTGACTCCGTGTCTGTGTGATACCACTTGGTGCCCACCTTCACGCCGCCGGCCTTGATGGCATCGCGCTTGGACTTGATGGCATTCCAGACCTTTGCCTTGGTCTGATCAGCTGTCTCTGCCGGTTGTGTTTCGGAAAAAACCTCGTCCGGCCCTACATCGTCCTGGTTAGCCACGGCACGAAAGCCTAGGCCATCTTTACGCACTGCGTAGCTCATAGGTTGTCCTCCCATCCGATGCACTTAACGCGGTTGGTTGAATTGGTCGAAGCAAAATAGATATTCCTGCTTTCGAGCAACATGTCGTGAATGAGTGAGTATTGGCCGCCGTAGGTGTCCTGGGCGCCATTAACCGATTGCCACGGTTTCGTCAGAGTGGCAGCGCTGCCGCCGTAACTGTTGTTCGGCGCAAGAATTGACGTTCCGGTGTTGTTGTCTCCGTCCCACTGCATCTTGATGATGCCAGCCGTCGACGGGACGAAGTTGTCAACCGAAGCCGCCACATACGTCGGTGTTGCCGGAGCGCCCTGAACCCCACTGACAATGATTGGGAGCGCCGCCAGGTTCGAGCCACTAGCGACGACATACTGAACGCGCCGCCCGTACTGCTTGAAGCTCAGCGGATACTTGTTTGCCGTGCCATCGGTGCGAATCCAGCCGATGCGAGCCTTGTACGTATAGCCAGCTGGCATCGTTGGGGCAGTTGCCGAAAGAGATAGAAGGCCATCGACAGATTGAGTGGTCGGGTTATAGATGACCCAAACAGAGTACCAAGTGGAGGCAGCGATTGCCCCGGTATCAAGGCCTCCATTGGCGCTGCCTACAGCCCATGCACCGGTTGTCTTGTAGAAAGCTCCTCCACGCACTGTCTTGTAGTTGTTGGAGCCGTCTTCAAGGATCAGCTCGTCATACGAAATGAGCGTGCTCGCATTGATGCCAGTGGCCGATAGCAGAAGATTTTTGAATCCTGCTTGGACAGATGCGTTCGCAGAAACGGATGAGCCAGCAACCACACGTCCCTTCGCATCGACCGTCACTTGGTTGTAGGTGCCGGGGGTGCCTACATTGCCATTGACAGCCGAGAATGCCAGAGACGTGACTCCTACCGTGATATTGCCGTCGGTGGTAAGCATCCAGACAGTATCCGCACCGGCCGTGCCCTCAGCGACCGGAACGAGCGCACCAGAGGTTACCTCCGAGTTCTCGTCGAAGTCGGCAGCACGCGACCACGCGCCAGCAGCAACGACGTAAATGCCATTCTGGCTACCAGCGCCTTGGTCTTTGACCAGCACTCGGTCGCCGGCAATGAGCACAACACCGTCGATGGTCAGCAACCCGGACAGCGCGCCGAGGTTGGCAGTTGTTGCCACTCGGCAGGAATCCTTGTAGTCGTGGTTGTTCAGCTCGGCGGCCAGCTCAGACTTCGAGAACCCCCAGCGCTCCCACCACAGCGGAGAGGTGCTCGGCGTGTTGCCGGCATTGTTGTCCTGGAGGCTGCGGTAGGACTTGCCGTCGTCCCCGACGACACGGTCTCCGATCATGTAGGTCTCGTCGGCGCCGTAGTCGGGCAGCCCGCGGCGGGTCAAGTAGCGCACACCGTTGGCCAGGAAGTTCAGAATCCAGTTCCAGCGCTGGCGAGCCGGTGGCGTGTTGGAGAGCGGCCAACCGGTCTGAAGCTCGGCGTTGGTGGGTTGAACCTTGTCGCCGGCTTCCGCCCAGGGCGGCAGGACAGGCGGTTTAGTCAGTGCCATGTTTTAGAACTCCTCTGCAAGCAGGCCGCCGACACTCGGCTGCCCTTCTTCACCAAACGACAGGGCGCCAGGCTGCCCGTCGAACCCGAAATATCTGGCGGAATCGAATGTTGATCGCCAGTTGATGCGAACCCCCGCGGGGCGCGGGAGGATGTCCAGCACCGTGACCAGCGCCTTTTCCTGAAATGTGAGCTGCCGGCCGATGGCCACGCCAATGGCCATTCCGCCGAGGTCTTCGACGACAGTTCGCGGCGCGTTAAACAGGTAGGCCAGCCCCTGGAGGATGTCCTCATTCGTGCCGTGAGCATGGTTCTTCACGATCTTGGCGCGGATCAGCAGCCGGTATTCCGGGTCCGCCAGCACGCTGGTCGCCGTCTCCGGCTCCAACTCGTCGCGGAATCGGGAACCGATGCCGAGCACGCCCTCTTCGCCGAACACGTCACCGCCGGGCTGCCCCTCGAAGCCGAAGAACCTCACCGCGATAGAATCGGGGATGATCCGGCTGACGCCGACGATCTCCCCGATCACGTCCAGATTGACCCCGGCGGCCATGTCGATGTCGGTCTGCTCGGCGACCTTCTGCAGGACCGCCTCCAGCTCGGCCGAGGATGCGAGCAACGCCCGGACGTAGGCCAGGAACCGCTGGCTCTCCGTGTATTGCGTTGCGATTCGGCTGCGTCCGAGCGCCTGATGGTCAAGGACGGTCGAGCTCATAGGACATTCACCACGATGCGGGTCGAGTCGAAGCGGGCCAGCCCGTCGAACGGCACGGCGATGTTCGCGGTGCCGGCCGGGTCGGCGGCCGTGCCGATGTACAGGCTGTCGATCGAGTGCCCGGGGACGGTATTGACCGGGTCGAACAGGCGGGAGTGGATGACCTCCTCGCCGATGGACTGATTGGCCACGGCCCAGGCGGTCAGCGCGTTGGTGATGCGCTGCGCGCCGTCGGTCGGCCAGCCCGGTCGGGTGTGCAGATTCACCGTCACCCAGACATTCACGTCGGTCGGCCGGCTGAAGTTCAGCGTGTGGGGGTTGTCCATGCTGTCCGTGACCTGGCCGGCGGTCGTGCCGTGCGTGGTCGTTCCGGCGGTCTTCTTCAGCCAGATGGTGTCGAGGATGTCGGCGTCGGCGCCGCCCTCCACGATGCAGTAGATCGAGTGCGGCGGGAGCCCGTTGGCGTCGATGACGTCCTGGTCGTTCTCATAGACCTTGGCCTGTCGAACCTCCGGGATGTTGGTCAGCGCCCCGTACATCGCATCGACGATGGACTGCCCGGCGGTGGAGGTCGAGGCGCGCCGGCGCAGGCGCAGCTGCTCGTCGGTTTCTTCATTGCGCCCCGGCGCCGCATCCAGCAGGTTGGTCACGGTCTGCCAGCCGAAGATCGGGGTATCGATCTTGGTCAGCGTGCCAGCCGGCGCCAGCAAGGCGCCCTTGACCGCAGAGCGGGCCGCGATGTCGATCTCGCCGCTGGCCGGGATGACGGCCTCTTCGGTGGTCTCGAACGTGGCGTTGGTCGCCGTGCTCTTCACGAGGCTGCCGGCCGGGATGACCGTGCCCTGCGATCCGACGCAGCGCAGCGTCACCGTGCTGTAGGTGCCCTCGATGCGGCGGATGCCGTTAAGCTGCACCAGCCGGCTCAGGGCCACGCCGGTGGCCGATTGCGGGTTGAACGAGTGATAGACGTCCTCGGCGAGCTGATCGAGGTTGCTGATCGACTCGGCGTAGATGCCGAGCGCCTGCCCGTCCATCGTGTCCGGGTCGAGGTTGAGGGTCGGCCCGAAGATCGCCCGCATGGCCTCCTGCAGCGCCGTCAGGCGCTCGTCCAGGCGGGTGCGGGTAAAGCCCTGTGAGGTGAGTTGCGTCATTGGGACACCTTGATGTTGGCCACGGTGCCGTAGGTGTTGGCCACGGTCGCCTGGATGGTTAGCCGGCGGGTTTCACGGTCGAAGGTCATGCCGAAGGAGCGCAGCTCGGCGACCCCCTCGGTCTGGAGGATGGTTCGCTTGACCAGCGCTTCCGCCAGCGGCAGGTTCGACGGCTTGATCATGACCTTCTGCAGGTGCGGCACGCCGGCGTCGGTGTCGAGGAACCACTCGTTGAAGAGCAGCAGCAGGCGCGTCTTCACCGCCTGGGCGGTGGCCTCGTCGTCGCGGGCGTAGTTCGCCAGCCCCTGGCCGAAGGTCATGTCGTGGCCGGGGTCGAGTCGTCTTACCAGCATGGGTTCTCCTTAAACCGGTTGGCCGGTGTTGCCGCCTCCGGGCTGCACGCCGGAATGGACGTGCGTCTTGAGCGACTTGCCGCCGCCGATGACATCCGTCTCTGCCGTGATGGTTCCCGGGGTCGATGCGTTGCCGGTGCCGCCGTTGCCGGCCTGGCCGGACATGTTGCCGATGTAGGTCACGTTGCCGTTCAGGACGATCTGCGGAGAGTTGATCGTTGTCCCGGCCGGCGCGTTGATGGTCATGGAGCCGTCGGCGCCCAGGACGTGGCTGCCCTCGGGATTGACGGCCTCGATCGTGCCGCTCGGCTTGACCGTGATGCGGATGTCGCCGGCGCGGCTGCGCAGCTCGGTGTCGGCCGCGTTGAACGCCGGAATCTTCCGCGGCTGGCTGTTAATGCCTACCGTCGCCATCGCGTCGGACAGGTCATGCAGCCGGTACTCGCCAGGGAGCTGGACCCCGCCATTCGCGTGCCAGAAGTCGATGCAGCGCTCGCTAAAATGCAGCATGCACTCGTCGCCGGTCTTGACCGGGAAGGTCAAGAAGAAGTCGCCGCCCCCGGGGAATTGCACCGGGACATCGACACACAGCGGCAGATTCACCGCCCCCTTCTCGGTGAAGATGCGCTTGATGGCCGGCTGCACCGAGGCGGTCTGGGTGTCCGGATCGAAGCTGGCGATGATGCCGGGCAGGCAGGTGTGCAAGTCTTTCAGCCGCCCTTCGATCTGCGCGGCGTGGGCCTCTTCCTGGGTGGCCGTCAGCTGCTGGTCGCGCTGAACCTTGCCGATCTGTTTTCCGTCTGCCATGTGCTTACCTCGTTGCCGGGATCGGCTGGTCGAGGCCGATGCATTCGATCTCGGTGACCCACTCCTGCCCCCGGTTGTTGCCCTTGTGGGTGAGCTTCAGCACCTTGTAGATGCCGTCTGGGTCGAGGCGGACCAGCGCCTCGTTCTCCCGCCCCAGGGGCGCGTTGGTTTCCTGCTTCTCGCGCTTGGTGGCCAGCGCCTGCGCCTGCTGGCGCTTCGCCTTGATGCCGTTGTTGTCGAGCTTGATCGCGCCATTGACCCGCAGCTGCGGGTTCAGGAGACACTTCACGGCGATGCCCTTGTCGTTGATCTCGGGCGCACCGAGCATGCCGGTATCGGCCCGGATGACAATCGCCTGCCCGGGCAGCACGTCATTGGTGCTGACGATGACCAGCTGGCCATCCTGAATCGACCAGTTCGCGCCCGACTCGCGGGCCACGTCGTTGAGCACGTCCCGGGTGTTGCCGCTGATCACCTTGCCGCGCAGGCGCGCCCGGTCATTGACCTGGACGTGCCCCTTGCCGGTGCCGCCCACGCCCTTGAAGGAGCCGACGGCGCGATCAACGAGCTGGGCGGTGGTCGTGCCTGCGGCCAGCGTCTCGTTCATCACGGCCTTGGCGAAGTCCTTGTCGCCGTCGCCGGCCTCGATCTCGGTGATGTAGTCGTTCTTCTCCCGGTAGCGATAGACGTGCTTGATGTTCCCCCGGAACACCAGACGCATGGCGCCCTCGTAGCCGGCGTTCAGCAGCACCTCGTCGAACTCGTTCTTGATCTTCGCCTCGTTGTCCGGGTGCAGGTTGAAGATCCGGATGACGGCGATGTTCGGCGCCGCCTCGATGGTCTTGGCGACCTCGAACTGCACCCGCAGGTTCTCGATCATCAGGCCGCTGCCGGCCTTGCCGATGACCACCTGAACCTTGCGCTTCCACTGGCGGACGGAATCGCTCATGCCGTCACCTCGTCAAGGCTGAACCAATAAACCTTGACCCGCTCCCCTAGGTCGTCGGGGCCGGCGTCCGCGCCCTGGCCGGAGGTATCGACGCACAGGATGCTGCCGATGCCGAAGTTGTAGGGCTCCAGCAGGTCCTGACCGATCACCAGCGGCAACGAGGCGACGACCAGCGCCTGGGTTGCGGCGTCGTACAGATCGAGGGTCCAGACGCCGGAGCGGTCGTTGTACTTGGCCTCGATGGTGTATTTCGCCTCGCCCAGCTGGGTCGTGAAGACCTGCGCGGGGTCGTTGGAGAAGGGCAGCTCAAGGATCACTTCTTGCCTCCGATGGCGTCAGCCAGTTTCTTGCTGAGGGACTGCTTCTTGGGCTTCTCCGTCACCTCCTTGCCCTGCTGCTCGCCCTTGTCCTTCTTCGGGCCGGCCTGCCGCTTGGTTGCCCCGGGCTTGCGCGGCGGGTAGGTCACCACCTGCGTATAGACGATGATCACCTCGCGCAGCTCGGCGGTGAAAAGCAGCGCCCCGGACGAGTCCTTGTCCTGGCTCGTCCGGATCGACGTGCAAACCATGTTCTCGTACAGCTTGAGGCCGGTTTGCAGGTCGAACGGCTCGGCCCGCCTCTGCAGCTCGGTCAGCAGCTCGAAGGCGCGCCGGGAGCGGCCGGCATCCGATGCGAACGGGTCGTCGGTGACGGCCGCCAGCGGGGTGTCGGAGACGCCCGCGGAAATCTTCACTCGCAGCGGCTTCATGAAGGCGTGGTCGCTGACGACGACGCCCGTCTCCACCGGGTTGTCGGTGACCTCCAGGTCGGCCTCGTGTGTCTCTTCGAATACCGCGTCGAACACGAGGCCGCCCATGGAGCGGATGATGGCCACCTGTTGCTGATTCAATGCTTCGCTCATAGCGCCACCGCAGTCTGGCCGTTACGCACGGCCTGCTTGTTCATGCGTTCCAGCTCTTGGCGCACGGCTTCGCCGGCCTTGGCCGGGTCCGGGCTGTTGATCTGGATCGTCGTGCCGGTTATCTGGGTCGTCTGGGTCACGGTCGAACTGTTGGTGGTGTTGCTGCCGGCCGTGCCGATGACCCCGCCGGTCGCGTTCAGCGAGTTGTTGGCCGAGGCCTGCGCAGCCCCGCCGCCCCCACTGATCGCCACCTTCACCTTGCTCGCGTCGTCGGTGAGGCCGAGCAGTTGCCCCACCTTGCCGATGGCGCCGGCCACCATGTCGATGAAGCCGACGACCTTTTCCCGGGCAGCGTCGAACAGGCCGACCACGAAGCTGATGCCTTCCTGGATGCCGGTGAAGACGACCGTGAAGACATTGGCCAGCCACGCGCCGGCCTCGATGACCGTGGCGATGGCGCCGACCAGCGCTTCCGCGATCCAGCCGACCAGCGAGGCCACGATGGGGATCACCGCGGCCATGATGTGCCCCCAGCCGGTGAAGATCATCTTCACGACCGGCCACAGCAGGTCGGCGAGGATGCTGATCAGCCGCCACAGCGCGCCGCCCAGATCGCCCAGCGGCCCCTTGAGGGTGTCCCACTGCGCGAGCCAGAAGTCGATCAGCGAGCCAACGGCCTGCTCGATGGTCTGGATGATGTCGAGCAGCCAGGGGAACTGCTCGATCAGGTCGCCGATGACCGACTCGTTGCCTTCCTTCCAATTGACGTAGTCGTCGATCAGCAGGCCAAGCGCGATGATGATCGCGCCGATGATGGCCGGGATCAGCAGCGCCGTGGCATTGAACGCGGCGAACGCCCCGGTCAGGGCGCGCACGGCGCCGATCAGGTTCTTAACGAAGGCGAAGACCTGCACCGACGCGAACAGCGCGGCAGCCGCGGCGGCGGCATAGGCCACGACCTTGAAGTCGAACAGCCACTTCACGAGTGAGACGAAGCCGTCGGCGAGGCGGACGGTCCAGTCCCACATGGTGCCGATGATCGCCGTCACCACCTTGAGCGCGTTGCCGATGCCCGACTTGATGATGTCCTGATGGGCCACAACCCACGAGCGGAAGCCGTCGAGGACAGCGGTTACCTGCGGCATGAAGCCGACGGCGATGTACTTGCCCAGCGCGCCCAGCATGAAGCGGGTGCGGTCGAGGCTGTCCATCAGCTCGCCGGCCTTCTGGGCGTCCTCTTCGGTGGCAACGCCGAAGGCCTGCGCTTCCTTGCGCAGCGCCTCCAGTTCGCCGCGGCCCTTCGCCAGCAGCGGGATCAGCGAGCGGTCGATGCCGAGCTTCTCGGCCAGGGCGATCTGCTCCTGCCGGGAAAGGCCATCCATCTTGCCGGCGACCTCCTCCAGCACCTGGTCGAAGGACTTGATCGAGCCGTCCGCGTTCTTCGCGGACATGCCCAGCTTCTCGAAGGTCTGGGCGCCGCGGCCGATGCCGAGCGCCGCCTCGCCGACGGTCTTATTGACGCCGGAGACGGATGCCTTCAGCGCCTCCAGGCTCGACCCGTTGAGCTGGGCCGCATAGCCGATCTCCTGCAGGGCCTCGACGGACACCTGCTCAAGCTCGGCGAAATCGCCCAGCTCGTCGATGCCTTCCGCCACCTTGCCGACGAACAGCCCGATGGCGCCGGCCGCCGCCGCGGCGATGCCGCCGATAGCCATGACTGTGCTCTGGGCGCCCTGGAGCTTCTGCTCGAACTCGTCCAGCTTCTCGGTGTTGATCTCGAAGCCGAGCGATACGAAGAAGCTCTCGATGATGTTTGCAGCCATGCCTACTTCCTTTTCCTGAGCGCTTCGAACCGCCGGTTGTATTCGGCCTCTTCGTCCATCGCCTCATGGAAGTCCGCCAGGTCGTTGATGCTGTACGTCCCATCCTTCAGTTCCCGCAGCGTGCAGAGCGGCGGGTCCCTCATGACGGGACGCATCACGTACCAGTTGATGTTGGCGGACTCGATGACTTCTACTTCGTCACCGCGCTTTGGACTGAAGCGAAGAGGCCGGCGGGTAAAAAATCCGAGAAGTTGAAACGCAGCGCCGCGATGAATACCTGCCACAGCTCCTTGTTGCGGCCGGCGAAGGTGGCGTTGATCTCCACCCGCTTTCCGTCGCAGGTGACGTACTTGAAGACCGTCTCCATGGTCGCCAGCAGCTCGTCGGCGTCCATCTTGGAGAGCAGCAGGCCGATGGCCGTGGCGCCGGCCTGCTCGGCGTCCTTCTCGGTCGAGCCGGTCTTCTTGGCGTCCATGAACGCCTTGAACAGCGGCTCGCCGATGACGCGGGCGACCGAGACCTCGACGCGGACGGCCTCGACCGGGGGGATGGTGCCGAACGAGTAGGTGCGCTCGCCGATTTGCTTGGTGTTGTCCATGCTCTCTCCCGATTAACCGAGGATGCCGGCGGCAGCGGTGAGCACGCCCACCAGCGCCGGATCGCCGAGCAGCAGATCGAGGCGCTCAGTGATGATTTCCCATTCCTGGGTGCTCGCCTTGGCGCCGCGTCCCAGCGCCGGCGGGCGCTTGATGTAGCCGACCGTGCCGGTGGCCAGGTCCTGCCGGTAGGTGTCCTGGAACAGGCAATTCACCGGGACAAACGTCTTGGCGCCACCTTCCTGAAGCGCGCAGAGGCTCATCAGGTACTTGTTGGAGCTGGACGTCTGCTGCAGCTTGAACTTGAACGACCCGGACTTGTCGGCCGAAATGCTGACCATCATGTCGCCGGCGGCGCCGATCTTGTGCGAGGCCGAATCGGACAGGCGTTCGATCTGGATGACGTCGTCGCCCTCGTCCCACCCGGTGATCTCGACGCCATTCACCAGCATCACGGTGTTCTGAAACGAATAGACCTTCATGTCTGTTTTCTCCTTGTGTCAGGCGCGGATCAGCGCTCGAAGGTGACGGTGATGTCGGCGAAGTGGATCGCGCCGGCACCCTTGGCGATGACCTGGATCGGCGGCGCCTTGCGGGCCTCCCGGTCGGATTGGTTCTGCTCGGCGACCGGCTGGGCATAGACGTAGAAGCCCTTGGGCAGGAAGTCGCCCGACCTCACCTCGCCGAGGTCCATGCCGTTCCAGACCCCCGGAGCCAGCAGGCCGTTATTGACGCCCTCGCGGCAGGCCTTCTCGACCTGCTGCACCAGCGAGGCGACGCCCTTGTCGGTCTGCGGCACCTTGGTGGTCCGGGTGTAGAGGTAGCCGAAGACGTTGGTCTCGATCGCGTTCTGCAGCCAGTCGAGGCCGTGCCGCTCGTCGAAGAACTTGCCGCTGGCCATCACGCCCTCGGCCAGCATCGCGCTGTCGCCGAAGTAGGTGTAGTAGTTGCAGTTCTTGGCCACGAGGGCCAGGCGCTGCGACTCGGTGATGTTGATCGGCGAGGTGCCGGGCAGCAGCTTGAACTTCAGGGTGATCGTCGAGTTCTGCTCGTTGAAATTCACCGTGAAGCCGCGGGCGAAGACCGAGACGATCTGGTACGGGTCGTTGTTGTCCCAGATATAGACGGTGCGGTCGTACAGGTTGCTCTTCATGTACGAGGCGATGTCATCGACGGCGGCCTGGTCCAGCACGTTGCTGTCGGCGGTCGTGAAGCCGAACATCTTGACGCGGGCTTCGGCCCACGCCGCGGCATCCTTCAGGTTCTGGGTCGTCAGCTCCTTGGTGAAGGTGACGCCGTACCAGGACGGGTCGATGTTCTGGAGGGCGTCCAGCGACTCGGCGATGCTCTCGGCGGCGGCGCCGGCGGTCTTGATGCCCAGGTCCTCGGCGCGGGAGCCGAGCAGCGGCCCGATGTCGGTGCCGGCCGCGGGGGCGGTCGTGTAATCGACCGTCGAGGCGGCGCCGGTGGTGCCGGAGCGGAAGATGAAGCGGGTGCCGTCGAAGGTGCAGGTAGCGTTTGCGGACACCAGCTGCAGGCGGGTCTGGATCGCCGCAGCCACGGCGTTCAGGTTGGCCGCGCCGGACAGGTCGATGCCGGAGACTTCCTCGACCGCGCCGCCGTCGATGTTGATCTTGAAGGCGCCGTTGTTGATGGCCTGCCAGGTGGCGATGGTCTTCTCGTAATTGACCGAGCAGAGCAGTTCGCCCGGGACGGCCGCGTCGAAGCGGCGGCCGATGGCCAGCTCGGTCGGGCGCGGGGCCTGGCTGAAGAAGACCTGCGCGGCCTTGTACTCTTCGTCGGTGGAGTCGAAATCGGCGGCGACCGCGTCCATGTCGGAATAGAAGCGGATGCGGTTGCCCACCGGGAGACGGGCGCTCTTGCCGACGATCAGCAGCAGACCGAACCCCTTGCGCTTCGGGAAAGTCGGGCTCGACAGGATGCTGACCTTGACTACCTTGGAGACGGGGATGGTCATGGTGCTGTTACCTCGCTAGAAGTGGTTGAAGATTCGGCGGTGACGGAGATCGGGAACGTCCCGTAGGTCGGGATGCTCTGGACTTCCTTCGCCACCAGGTGAAACTCAAGGTCGATCTGCGCTCGTTCTTCCCAGGCGCTGTCGATGACGGCGGTCAGGTTGCGCGCAGGGGATGCCCGGACAAGCCCGAGGCCAATGGCCTGCAGCTTGTCGACCGAGCTGGACATCGAAAGAAGTGCGTTCAGCCGGCAGGCCTTGGTGTAGGCGTCATCCCGGAAGAACTGGATCGAGGCCACCAGCCGGCGCTGGCCGATGATGGTCTCGGCGACGTTCAGAGACGGGGCGGCCTCGTTGTCGAGGCGCCGGTCATCCTCGCCTGTCGCGTCGATCAGGGTGATCAGCACGGTGGCGAACGGCTCGGACTGCTTGCCGGTCGGCGCCGTCTGATTCGCCTTCCTGACCGAGTTTTCAGGCAGGGCCAGCGTCTCGCGGATGAACTTGCGGATCAGCTTGTTGATGTCATCGACGGTCATCGCACGAAGCCCTCCGCCCAGACCTGCCAGTAGCCGTGATCGGCCCAATGCTTCGCCGCCATGACCCGGTAGGGGCGGCCATGCCAGACGACGACGTCGCTGCGCTGGTCCTCGGCGTTGTCGATGCGCAGCTCCTGATCGCAGAACACGACGATCATGTTCCCGAGGCGGGCGCCTTCGGGGAGGATGGCCAGCATGTCCTCGCGCTTGGCCGGCTGGACGATCCCGACGAGGTTCAGAACGGTGGGCGCGGTCGGCACCCACTCGCCCTCGTCGAAGGCGCCGCCGGCGCGCTCGACCTGGAAGGGCTGCGCGATGTCGGGGTCGCGCATCAGTTCGGCGACGTTAATCATGGTTCTTGTCTCCCAGCTCCCAGGCGATGCTCTGCACCATCTGGCCGGTGTCGATCAGCGGCCGGGAGCTGCCCTTGCGATTGATCGTGGCCGGCTTGAGGGGCGCGAAATCGCCGCTCCGGATTTCGGTCTGGACGTCGCCCTTGGCCATTTCGCCGAGCTGCCCGAGGGCCTGATCGACGGTCGCCTGCCCGCGCAGCATCTTCACGAGGTTGATCCGGTTCAGCCGGACGTACTTCTGCCGGTTGCGCTGGACGGCCACCCGCAGGAACGGCCGCTCGGGGATGCCCTGCGACGGCGAGCCAAACTCATGGACGGCGGCGATCATCGCCACCGGGGTGCCGTCTTCCTCGCGCTTCCCTTCCGGCACGCCGACATTGACCACGCGGTTGTCGCCGACGAGGCGCTGGCGCAGCCGGTCGAGGGCCTTGGGGTCGATGTCCTTGAGCACCTTCACGGACACGGAGGCATGCCGGCTCATACGGATAGCGCCCCCATGCCGGCCTGACGGCGCAGGTAGAGGTACTTCTGGCCGTACAGCGTCCGGTAGAACGGGTTGTCGGCCTGCTTGGCCAGCAGCCCGGCATCCTTGGTGACCTGCACGTCGCCGACCTTCTTGCTCAGGTTGTCGTTGGTCATGGCCTGAACGCCGCCGCCCTGGGCGGTCTGTGCGTTGGCCAGCGCCAGCTCGTGGGCGACGTGATAGGCGACCCCGTCCGGGTAGAGATCGCCCCAGCGCTCGACGTCGAAGTGCGGCGCCGCCCGGTCGATGAAGAGCTGGACGCGCTCGTCGGTCTCGGCCGCGAACTCCGGGAATTGAGTCTTGAACTCGGACGGGGTCATGGCCGGTTACTCCTTGGCCGGTTGCTTCGGTTCCTGCTTCGCCGGCTCCTTGGCCGGTTGCTTGGCGATGCGCAGCCAGCCTTCGTCGAAGTAGTGCGAGACGACCGGGTTCTTCTTTGCGGCCGTGACGAAGGCGTCGTCGGCCTCGGCGCGGCCATGGACCAGCTTGTTCTTGTCGGCCGGGTCCTGACGGGCGCCCGGGACGGTGACTTGCACGACGCCGTCTTCGCCGGTGGCGTTGATGGTGATGTCGTGCTCGCGGGTGTTTTCGAGGGTGATCTTTGCCATGTTTCCTTGCTCCTGAAGTGGAAACGGGCGACCCCGAAGGGCCGCCCGCTGTGGTTGGTTCCGGCCGGCTTAGATGCCGTCCATGTAGTACGCGGACTTCGGGTAGCGGAACTCCACGCCCGAGTACTTGTACTCGCCCGGCACCTGCACGGACAGGCCGACCAGCTGCGGCGCCAGGAAGCGCAGCGCCAGCGGGACGTGCATCACCAGCCGGGTGTCGGACTTCACGTAGGCCATCATCCGGCGGGTGCTGGCGGCGCCCGCGGTGTCCAGACCGAAGCCGGGCTGGAAGCGGATTTCCTGGCCGCGCTCGACCTTGGCGACGTTGTTCTCCTTGATGTACTGCAGGATGGTCTTGTCGCTGTTGTCGGAGCGGGGGGTGCTGGCGATGTAGGCGTAGGCGCCCGGGGCCATCACGATGTCCGTCACCTGGTCGTTGTAGGCCGTGTTGGTCCAGACGTTCAGGATCAGGGTGTTGATGTCCGAGAGGATCTGCGCCGGCGTCTTCGGCCCGGTCTGCCAGGCACCGACCGGGGCATTGCCCTGCGGCACGTTGGCGTTGTTGAACAGGCCGGTGATGCCGGACGAGGACTCGCCGAACAGACCGACGTCGTTCATGTGGCGGCGGTAGCCGTCGATGGCAGCGGCCAGCTTGCGCTCGCTGATGGGGCGGCGCAGGAAGGCGGTGCGGCGCAGCTCCTCGGTGGTGTAGTCGTAGCCGATGTCGCCGTTCAGAACCGGGAACGACTTGTCGGCGTAGGCCACATCGACCAGGTTGATGTCGCGGCCCTTGCCGGAGGTGCGCTTGCCACGACCCGCGTAGTCGTAAATCTCGTAGCGGATCGAGTCGGCGAACTCGCCGGCCTCGTAGCTGATGGGCAGCAGCTGCTCGTACTGCATCGGCGTGTATTGCCGCTCGAACACCTGCGATTCGGTGTAGGCGAGCTGCGACACGATGAAGGCCAGCGCTTCCTGGGCGTCGCGGGCGGCGATGCCGTCCCCGACGATCAGGCCGGCGAGGCCGGGATGGGAGCGCAGCGCATCGAACGCGGCGTAACGGGCTTCATCGACCGCAACCACGCGGCCGTCGCCCAGCTGGATTTTCTTGATAGGCATGGATTTCCCTTTCTGGAAAAAGTAAGGCCACCCGGAGGTGGCCTCATGCTTGGTGACGGGCGCGGTTAGCTGCTGACGCGCAGGATGCCGATCTGGCCGGCGGTGGTCGTGGTTTCCCACGTGGCCTTGGGCTTGCCGCTGGTGCCGTCCAGGGCGATGCGGCCCGCACCGGCAGCGCCGCCGGTGGTGGAGCCGATCTTGCCGTTCTGGGCGGTCACGCTGATGGCGGTGTCGCCGCGGGTGGCGTTCTCGTAGGCCACCGCATAGACGTAGCCGTCGCGCAGGATGGGCACGCTGTCGCGCTGGCCGTAGGTCACGTTGTTGGACGAGTCGGCCGGGCGGATGGCATGGCGCACCGAAATGCCGATCAGCTTGTCGCCGTCAGCGGTCGGGGCCTTGCAGGTGTCGTCGGCCGCGCCGCGGGCGACGGCGATGCCGTAGTCGATGGCCGTGGCCGCCTCGTTGGTCTTGGACTCGATGGTCACGGGGTTGGTATCGACGATCTGGCCGGCGTAACCGAGGTCACGGAGGCGACCGCCATAGGTGCTCAGGTCGGGTTTGGACATTGCCAATCTCCTTCAGGTTGGTGGATGGACTCGGTTACTGCTGCCAGGCCTGGGACTGGCGGGCCAGGAACTTCTCGCGGCCCGTCAGTTCAGTCTTGGAATCGTTCGCCTTGCCGGCGCCGGTCAGGGCATCGGCGACGGCGGCGTCGTTGGCGCTGACCTCGGCGTCGTTGGCCTCGGTTTTCACCGCGGCGGCCAGGGCGTTGAAGGTGGCGCGCACGACCTCGGGTTCGGCGCTGTCGAGCGCCTTGCCGGCCAGGACCGCATCGGCCACGGCCTTGGCGGTGGCGTCCTTGCCGACCAGCGCGCCGATCACCTCGCGGCGGATGGCGAGGCAGGTCTTGCCGTCGGTGGTCAGCTCGGGGACGAGCCGCTTGGCGTCGCCGATCAGCTTGGCCCACTCGGCGACCATCGCATCCCTGGCTTCCGGGGTGATGACGTCCTTCTTCAGGGCCTCGATGTCGGCGTGCGCCTTGTCGAGCGCAACCTTCAGGCCATCGGCCTCGGCTGCCTTCGTTTTCAGGGGAGTCAGAGCATCGCGTGCTTCGTCGCGTTGCTTGATCAGGGTGTCGATGACGCCCGCCGCGGTGTCTTCCACCTCCAGCGGGATGCCGTCAACGGTGACTTTGCGCTTTGCGTCGGGCATCGTATTTCCTTCCAGTTTTGGTTGAGAATCAGCGATTCGGCAAGCCGAACCACACCTCGCTGCATCCACCAGTGCTACGTGGTTGCCGCGGATGTTTCGTTGGACCCCGTCATAGGCGCGGCCGTCGGCCGTCGTCCCGGGCGTCATGTCGAGTTCGAAGGTGTAGCCGTTCGAGAGCTGCGCCTTGCCGGACTGCAGCGCCTCGATGGCGTCCTTCGCCTTGACCAGCAGCGTCCCCGTCATGAGGTCGCCGGATCGGGCCACGTCGCGCACTTCGCCCTTGGCGAGTTCCGTCCAGTTGTCGGCGGTCACCGCGACGGGCGGGTGCTCGATCGTGATCGGCTTGCTTTCGAAGCTGGCCATGCTGGCCGCGTCGAAAACCTCCTCGGGCGGCCGGTGCAGACGGATGACCTTCATCGGGTCCATGCCGTCGGCGTCGAGGCCGAGTTCGTAGGCCCGGTAGTCCTGTACGCCGGTGCGCGCCAGATTGCCGGGCGCCACCATGTAGCCCTCGGCCGTCATCTGCCGGCTGGTCAGCGACATGAAGTCGCGGGCCTGAATCGTCTTCTTGGTCATAGCCCCAGAAGCTCCTCTTCTTTGTCCAGGTCGAAGTACGGGATTGCCACGCATCGGCAATTCACGTCGTGCCCAGGGTGTCCGGTCCCATCCGGCGGGTCGTTCCAGTTGAACACCTTGCCGTCGTTTTCGGCATGATCTTCGCGGACGCGCTCGTCGCCGGAGGTTTGCCACTGGTACTTGTCGATGCCCAGCGAGGTCTGGCGGGCCTGATTGAAGGCGCCGTTCATCTTGCTGGTCTGGTCCCGGGCGATCAGCTTGGCGCGGCTCTCGGTCACGTCGCCGATGCGCTCGATCTCCTTGGCCAGATCCTCGAAGCGCATGCCGCGCTCCATGTTCTTGCCGACGGCGTCGCCCAGCTTCTCGAAGTACTGCTCCGGGATTGACTTGATCAGGTCGATGTTGTCCTTCGTCGCCGCCCGCAGCGCGTCGAGGATCGGCCCGGACTGCGTCAGGACCGGCGAAATATCGATGCCCACCGAGGACTTGATAGCGGCCTTCAGGCGGTCATCGACCGTGTCGGCGCTGCGCTGCACGGCCAGGGCGGCGAGCCGGTTGGCCGTCTGCTCGATGCCGCCGATCCGCTGCCCCATGCGTTGGAAGGTGCTTTCCAGCGGCCGGCGCGGCACCTTGGCGTCTCGCGTGATGCCGTCGCCGGCTGCGTAGAGCGGCTCCATCCGCTTCAGCTCGGGCAGCAGTTCCTCCCGGGCGATATTGCGGAGCTGGGCCACGACGGCGAGCAGCTGCTGCTTGTACCAGAGCTCCACCTTGTGGGATGGCTTGACCGGCTTGAGCAGCCGGCCGCGCCTCTTCCGCAGGCGGGCGCCGTGGGGCATGGCGCGCACCACATGATGCAGCTCGATGATGGCCATTACTCGCCCCCGGATGTGGCCGGCGCCGTCTTGCCGCCCTGGGCCACGCCGGCGACCTGCTCGTCATCGTCGCCGCCTTCGCCGCCCTCCGGCGGTTTGGCGCCCGGGGCCTTGCCGACCTCGCCGTTCTCGTCCATCGGCTTGGAAAGCTCCTCGACCAGCTCGATGTCGTCGTCGGTCATGTTGCGATAGGTGCCGCGCTCCTTCAGCTCCCGGGCCACCAGCGCCTCGGTGACCACGCCGGCGTTGAGATAGACCTGGTCGCGTTCGGCGCGGGTCTTCTCGACCGTCGCCTGCTCGGTCTCGGAGAGCTGCCAGAGCGGGTTGAAATCGAAGCGGAAATCTTCGGGCATGTGCCCAAGCTCGGAGCGCACCAGCACCTCGTACAGGTACTCCAGCTGCGGGCGCAGCTCGGCCTCCTGCTTCGCCGACACCATGTCGTAGTAGTTGCGGACGTCGTTGTCGCCGGTGGCGTTGAGGCCCGCGGCCGACTGCCCGAACAGGCGCGTCATGGGGATGTCGGCGGCGCCCGACACGTCGATCATGAACTGCTGGATGACCTTGTCGAGGTTGGCGAAGCTGTTCTGCTTCTTCTCGTAGCTCTCGGTGCCGTCGAGCAGCAACATGCGGTTGAAGCTCTTGAGCAGCGCGGCCACCTGGAAGCGCTTGGTCAGCACCGCCTCGCCGTCCTTGCGGGCCAGCACGTCGGCCAGGCCCTCGGACTTCACCACATCGACGTTCGACTCGAACATCATCGTGGCGATGGCCTGCGTCGTGGTGTCGCAGTTCATCAGGCTGTCCATGACGTGCTGCAGGACGGAGTCGTCCCACATGGCGTTCCGCAGCCACGCGAAATAGGGCAGCTTCTCGCCGTTGAAGCGCAGCACCCGGGTGTGATGGACCTGCACCGTAGATTCCGCCAGCACGTAGCTGTCCGGCATGCCGAAGTTCGGGCTTTCCAGATCCCGGTTGAGCGAACCAGCCGGCGAGAGGCGCCAGCGATCCACGACATGCAGATAGCGCAGGTCGCCCTTGCGGACGTTCTTCACGTCCAGCGGCTTGGCCAGGTTCCTGTCGCGGGTGCCGATGATGATCACTGCGCCGCCGTAGAGACGGGACCACTTCAAGGCCTCGTTGGTCTTGCGCTTCAGCGCGAAGCGCTTCTCGGCCTGCTCGATGGTGGTGCCCAGCTCCTCGCCGTCGAAGGTGACGTGCAGCCACTCCCGGGTCATGTCGTCGGCCACGGCATTGACGATCTTCTTCGCCAGCCAGCTGCCCCGGTACATGTTCTCCAGCTCCTGACGGGTCAGGATGCGGGGATCGGCCCAGACGGAATAGGAGCGCTTGTCCCGGTCCGTGCCGAGGCCGGCGACGACGTTTTCCAGGCCGTCGCCGACCGGCTGGCGGGTCATGGCCAGGGCGGCATCGGCCGTCTTGACTTCGCGTTTCTTGGCCATGTGGTCTCTCACAGGTTGTCGTAGATGCTGCGCTTCTTGGCCAGCATGTCGTTGATGGCATCGACCATCGGGTCGATTTGGTCGTCGTGGGCGTGCGTGTCATCGGCCGTGAAGGCCTCGCACTCGGCGACGAAGTCGCTCACCCAGGGCGCGGCCTCGGGGATGAACACCAGCCCCGACTCGATGTAGCTGACAACGTCCATGACGCGGGTCAGCTTGTCGGCGACGCGCTCGATGCCCTTCACCGGGATGCCGCCGTCGGCCTGAATGTCCTGGATCAGGCCGGTGCCGCTCGACTTGTCCTCGATCAGCAGCTGCCGGAGCGGCGCCTCGAAGTCGCCGGCCTCCTTGTGCTTGGTCCAGAAGGCGATGGCGCGGCGCTTCAGTTCGGGCGCCGGCCACTTCCCGCGGATCAGGTCCAGCAGGTAGATGCGGCCGTCCTCGCCGAGGCCCCAACACTCGAACACGCTGTAGTCGTTGCGCTCGGCCGTCTTCTGGGCCGTGTCGGCGATCACCTTGCGGAAGCGCAGCGGCGGCACGACCTTGTAACGCCCGAAGTACTTGCCCTGGATGATGTCGCCACCAAGCGGGGACGGGCGCTGCTGGTACTGTCCGGAGAAGACGTAGCGGTCCTTGGCCTCCAGCTCCAGCAGGTCGGCCAGCGGTTCCTTGTAGGGCCAGTAGCTGAACCGGCCTTGCTCGTCGCGCTCCGATTCCTCGATCAGCTCTCGGTACTTCTCGGGCATGCCCTCGACGTACTCGTCGTCAATCAGGGCCGGGATGTTGATGAACTCCCACTCCCCGGGCACCTTGCCGGCCTTGATGAAGCCGGTCGGGTCCTCCTCGGCCAGCCGCTGCATGATCACGATGATCGGCGTGTCCGGGTTGGCCTTCCGGCTCTTCACCGTCGAGATCAGCTTGCGGTTCGCCTTGGCGCGGGCCGTCTTGCTGTAGGCGTCCTCGACCTTCAGCGGGTCGTCGATGATGATCGCGCCCTGCCAGCCCTCGGCCATGTGGCCGGCACGGAAGCCGGTGATCTGGCCGCCCAGCGACACGGCATAGACGCCGCCGGCCTTCTTGCCTTCGTGGATGACGTTCCAACGCTTCTTCGACTTGGCGTCGTCGGCGATGGCCAGAGGCCACAGCTCCTGAAACTCCTCGGACTGGACGATCTCGCGGGCCGTCTCGCTGTTGAGCAGCGCCAGGTCGTCCGAGTAGCTGATGTGCAGGAAGCGCGCCCGCGGGTTGATTGCGAGGCCTCGGGCGATAAGGTTGATCGCCACCACCTCGGTCTTCGACGACCCCGGCGGGACGTTGATGACGACGTTTTTCAGCTCGCCGTCGATGACGCGCTGCACCGTGTCACTGATCAGGCGATGGTGCCAATTGACGCGGAACTTGATGCCCTGCCGGTGCTTGAAGAAGTAGCGGGCGAAGAACAGGTGATCCTGCTCGCACCGGACCTTGGCGACGGCTCTCTCGACCGATGGGTCAATACTCGTCCTCAAGTTTGGCGACCGCGGATTTGATTTGCTTTTCATCGACCACCGTCGTCTTCTGCTCCACCGGGCCGCCGTCCTTGCCTGTCAGCTCGACCTGTTGCGGCGACTCCTTCCACCTCGCCCGGGTCTTCAGCCAGAAGATCATCGACGTGGTGTCTCCGGAGATCGCCTTCTTGAAGAGCGTCTGGGCCACTTTGACGTTGGCCTTCAGCTCGCCCTGGTCAAGCTCCTTGGCGAAGTGCTTGCGCAGGGTGCGCTCGCTGATGGGCTTGCCGTCCTTGTCCTTGACGAAGAGCGTCATGCTCGTCACCGGGATACCGAAGGCGGCCAGTTGCTCGACCAGGGCGCGGTCTTCGTCGGTTGGCTGAAAAGCTGGGCGGGCCATGGGCAGTTGTCCTTGAACCCACGCCCGGACTCCTTACAGTCCGAGGCATGGAAACGAAACTCTCGATCGTGAAGCGCCACATAGGCGCCGGGGAATGGCAGGCGGCTATTCGCATTGCGGCCAGGTTTCCCCGGCTGGGCGAACACCGGAATGCCATCCTCGACGCCCACGGCGCCTACACCAACCCGCGCTTTTTCGCGCAGATCGGCAAGGACATCGAAGCCATGAAGGCGGCGGGCCGGCAGGCCCTACTCGACCGCTTCGGCCTCGAATAGACCGTCGTCGATCTCGACGGCGCCGCAGGCCTCGGTCGCCTTGCGCGGGTCGCCCTTCACGAACACCAGCACGTTCTGGTGCGTCTTGCCGAGCTTGCGGCTGACGCTGAACTGCTTGCCGGCGCGAATGGCCAGGGAGCCGGTCGCCGTGATCAGCACCGCCTCGTTGTAGTAGCTCGCGCCGGCATCCTCGAAGGCGGCGATGGTGTCGCCCACGAAGTTGCGATAGATGCCGTTGCGGTCCCGCACCTCGCCCACAACGAAACAGGCGAAGCGGTCAGGCTTCAGCATGGCCACCGCCTTGGCGATGATCTCGCGGTAGGCCTCCACGAACTGCGGATAGTCCATGTTCGAGAGGTCGTCCGGGCGATCCGAATAGACCTCCAGGTCGGCGTAGGGCGGGCAGGAAAACACCATGTCAGCCACAACGCCGGCGCAATGCTTGTCGAGCTGCCGGCTGTCGCCGCAGGCCCACGTAGCCGTGCCGGTTTGCGATTCGGTGCAAGTTGGCAAACTGAGCATGTCCGCCCACTGCTTCCTGTTCGCCTCGACCTGCTCCGGCCGCAAGTCGCAGCCGACGTACTGCCGGCCGGTCTTCGCCGCGACGATGCCGCGCACGGAACCGCCGGAGAACGGGTCAAGGACAACTCCGCCGGCGGGAGAGAACCACCGATAGGCCAGCTCGCAAAGCACGGGATCGAAGATGCTGGTGCCGGTCTGCGCCCGGGCGTCCGGGTTGGCGGCGAAGAACTCGTCCCACGACACCTCGCAGCCGACCTTCGCCTCGTAGCGGTTCTTGGCCTCATAGACGGCGGGCGGCTGCGAGGACTGCGAGAAGGTCAGCAGCTCGTCGCGCCCAGCTTCGGAGCGCAACCCCATAGCCAGCCATGCGCGCTTGCGGTCCTGCCACCAGCCGCGACGGGCGTCCAGTACCGTGAAGGGCGCCACCATGAAGCGCTCGGCCAGGGTGGCGCGGGCAGCGTCGCCGGCGGCGGGGTCGTTGGCAGCCTCGCCGAGCAGGTCGCCCAGCTCGACGGCATCGAAGCCGATCAGGTCCATGTCGAACCCGAGGCCCTGCAGCTCACCTAGTTCCAGGCGCAGCAGCTCCTCGTCCCAGCCTGCGGCCTCGGCCAGCTTGTTGTCGGCGATGACGAAAGCGCGGAACTGCGCATCCGTCCAGCCGGAGGCGTCCAGCACCGGCACAGTGCCATCCGGGAACGGCTCGGCACCCTGCGCACGGCCTGGCGGCGGATACAGGCGCTTGCCGGCGGCGTAGAGCTTGCGGACGGCGGCCAGTGTGCCGTGGCCCTTGGCGATGACCCCGTCGCGCACCACGATGGCGCCGACCATGCCGAACTCGTCGATGCTGGCGGCGATCTGGGCGATCTGGCTTTCCGAGTGGGTGCGGCTGTTCCTCGCGTAGGGGATCAGGGCATCCACCGGCCGGGTGTCGATGTTCGGATGGGTCATGGGGTTTTGATAGTCGGAAAAAACCCGGCGGCCGGAAAAGGAAAACCCGCGCCCAGCTTGTGGCCGGAACGCGGGTTTTCAACGCACCACTCAAGGAGGTGGAGGAGACACCGGGCAGCAAAAAGGCCCGGTCGTTTTCACGTTCCGGGCCTCGGGCGTAGTTCGGGGACTACTGAATTACGCGCTATTTTGGTCGTGGTTTGCCCAACATGCAACAGGAATTTTCATCACCCGACCATCCCAATGTCGCGCAACCTGTCCTCGATCGCGTCCATGGCGGCGGATTCGAGGCCCGGGACGCCCGGCTTGTCCTTCTTCGGCTGGGCGCCACCAAGCAGCAGAGCGACCTTCGCCGCGTGGGCGCTGACCGTGTTTCGGGCGATGTCGTGCTTCTCGGCCAGCGCCTCCAGGCTGATGCGGTCGTCCTTGCGGGTGAAGTAGCGCACGACGTACTCACGGCGCAGCATGCCATTCGACGTGCAGCCGGCGAGTGCCGTGGTGCGGACGTAGTCGGCGAGGATGGAGATCGCGTCCGTCCATTCCTTGTTCGGCTTGTGCCCGGCGCAACACGCGGACCGGCAATGGCACGGCACCGAGCGCGGCGCGATCCTGGCGATGATGATCGCCTCGGCCAGCTTCCCCAGCGTCTGAACTTCGGCCCGGATCATGCCGGCCTGCGCAGCGCCGTCGAGACCGACCAGGCCTTTTCCGCTTCCAACGGCCGGCGACGCCAGCCGATTCATCATCGGGCGGTCGTAGCACTGGCCCGAGAAGTTGAACGCGAACACCAAGGCACCATGCGCGCTTTCGAACAGCGGTGCAAACACTTCAGCGGTGGCGCTTTGACCCATACAGTCTCTCCCCTATTTGTCGAACAAACTCACGGTCGATCATCCCCAGGCGCTCATCGTCCAGGGACACGACCAAAATCTGATGCTTCTGCCAGCCGTCGCGCTTGACGGCGTCCTTGTTCATCGGCTCCGCGACGAGGCGGGCCAATGTGCAGCGTGGTTGTTGCGGTGCGCTCATGCCTGGGCCAACTCCTTGACCTGCACTGTGGCCCGGGCGGTCGTGGCGTAGCGCTTCCGGACTATCACGTCGCAGGCCTGCTTGTCGTCCCGCCACACGATGTCGTTGCAGGCGTCGAAGATGCCCTTCACCACGTTGTCGACGTCAGGCTTGGACGTCGGAAAGATCGCCCCTTCGAGTGCCGCCCGCTGCTTCTTCTGCGACCAGCTGGCCGGTGGCGTCACGTAGAGCCAGATCACCACCGAGACCGCCCCCTCGAAGACGGGGCGACCGGCCATGGCCTCCTCGGCCTTCACCTTCACGAGGTTCTCGTAGCTGGCCGTTTTCTCCGGCGTGTAGGTTGTGACGAAGTTGCCGCGGCGGGCGAACTTCGGGCGCCCCTTGGCGACGGGCACGCCTGGAATCACAAAAGCGACGGCTGCCGCTGGCTGATGGTCCATTGTTCTTTTACCTCCTTGATCAGTTGCTGCGCCGCGGCTTCCCCCCGGCGTTTTTTTACATCCGCGTAGTACTCGGCCCGCTTCTCCCGCGACCACCGCATGACTTCCCGGGCCTCGCATTCCTTCCGGTGCTTCTCCCCCCAGGTGCAGTTCGGGCTGTCGCATGGCGCCTTCCCGCACATCAGGCCGCGATCCGGCCGCGCCAGCTGGCCCAATCGAAGACGATGGCCTCGCCACCGTCCTCGCGCAGCCGGTCGAAGACGCGCTCGCCGAGGTACGCCTTGACCTCGTCGATGTTCAGGTTCGACAGGAGCAGGGTCGGGCGGCGCTTCTCGTAGCGCTCGTTGAGCACGTCGAACAGGATCAGGCGCTCGGTATCGCTGCCGAACTGGACGCCGATCTCGTCGAGGATCAGTAGGTCAGGGAACACCAGCGCGGCGATG
Source organism: Azospira sp. MPR-LB4 (assembly GCF_058809525.1). Taxonomy (NCBI): domain Bacteria; kingdom Pseudomonadati; phylum Pseudomonadota; class Betaproteobacteria; order Rhodocyclales; family Rhodocyclaceae; genus Azospira; species Azospira sp. MPR-LB4. Next base: position 1,658,636 of record NZ_CM179521.1, on the reverse strand, counting down.
GCCTGCGTTTCCGACTCGCGGCTTTCCCGGCTCCACGTGTCCTTCACCCGGCGAATGGCGCGCATCACGGTCGTGAAGAGCACCGTGCGGCTGTCGCGGTGCATGATCCGCAGGCCGATGCCGACAGCGAGGTGCGTCTTTCCGGTGCCCGGGCGGCCGATGAACAGCGCGCTGCGGCCGGTGGCCAGCGCCTGGTCGAACCGGTCGGCGTAGTCCTGCGCGAACGCCAGCGCCCGGGCCTGCTGCTCGGTCTCCGCGACGAAGCTCTGCAGGCTGCGGTTCTGGAATCGCTCGGGAATGCCGGCCTCGCCGATCTTACGCATCCAGACCTGCCGGCGATCCTCGCGCTCCTTCGCCTCGCGCTCGGTCTTCTCGCTGGTGGCCGCCTCGGCGCTGCAGGTCGGGCACTTCGACCAGATCGAGCCGATGAAGCACTTCGCCTCGAACTGGCCGTGCGTTGCGCACGTGTCGGTGCGGGTCTTGGGTTCGGCGTGGATGCTGACCTCGGCGATTGAATTCACAGGCGTCCTCCCTGGCCGTACTCACGGCCTTCAAAGTTCTCGGCGGATGGAGCGCGCTTGGCGCCGGCAGACGGGGCCTTTGGCGGCTCGTTCAAGATCGGGACGAGGTAGTGCAGGTGGATTCGCTCGTCGGGCTTTCGCGTCTTGGCGATTTCAGCGACCGCGATGATCTCCTCGTCGGTAAAGCGCTCCAGCAGGTCCGGCCATGCCGGTAGATGCGGGGCGGCGTCGATACCCATGACGCGCAGCTTCTTGCACAGGGCGCCGACCCGGGTAGCGTTGCCGGCGGTCCCTTCACCAGAAGACGGTGAATTACCTACTACCTTTTCTTCGGAGAGAGGGTTTACAGGTGAAGGTGAAGGTGACGGTGTTTCGTTTGGCTTGTCGTCTGGGTTATCCCTATCGAAACCCATGGGTTTATTCTGGGTTTCGGTTTGGGTTTTCTTTGGGCGTCCGCCCTTGGCCCCGTTGGCCTTCTGTTTCTCGACGAACTTCATCGCCCGGGCGTGCTCCTCGTCGATCCGCTTGTGACGCCATTCGCCATTCTCGACGCTGAAGAAACGGGAGATCGCCGGGCGTGTCTTCTTCCATGTTGCGGGCTGCATGCGCGTTACCTGCGCCAAGGCCGCGTCGTCGTCCGGCAGCGGGCCATTAGTCCAGTAGTCCATGATGAGCAGCAGGTAGGCGCCGTGCTGCTCTGTTGATAGCCGGGTGGTGTCCTGCAGGTAGTCGCCGATGTAGAGCGGCATCCATGTGTCTGGCTTGCTCATGGCTGGCGCTCCGCAACGAGGATGACCACGGACACGCTGACGGCGTTGATTTCAAGGTTGGTCAAACGGGACAGCTCACGAAGCGAGTAATCTCGGCCATGTTTGACTTGGTCGAGAATGGTCTGCTGTTGGCGCCCGAGTCGCCCTGTGTCGCGCATCTCGTCGTATGCGGCGCGTGATGATTCGCGGACGTTCGTGAGCATGTCCCCCCCGTTATTTGCCAGCCGTAGGCCGGCAGTAAATCTGGAATGTCAGGGCGAGCAGCTCCTCGACGGTGCGGTGGATGTTCTGCCCGACGTCGGTCAGGTCCTGGCGCTCGCGTCGGTCGATCTCATCGTCCTTCACGTACTCACGGAACTTGGTCGATAGGTCGCCGAGCTTGGAATAGAGCTCGTTGAACTTGGCCAGCAGTTCCTCGCGGTCCTCGCTGCTCTGCTCGGGCAGCCTCATGAAGAGGCCGCCGGAGAGCTGGGCCACGGCTTCGGCGAAATGGGTCGTGGATGAAAACTGCTGCATCTGCAGCGCGGTCTCGACAAGCACCGACTGGCCCTTGCGCTCGTAGATGCGGTTCTCCAGGGCGTCCCGGCTCATGCCGAGGGCGCCGGCCATGGCATCCCAGCCCCCGGGGAAGGCCCGGATCATGGACAGATAGGCTTTCTTGATTTCCACAACTTTTTCCTTTTTCCGGTGGTTTCTCGGCTACTGCCCGTTCGCTACATTGGCCCCGTCGGCGAATCGCTCCGGGTAGATGATCTGGGTCTCGGTGACCTCGTTGTTGAAGAGCTTGACCAGCTTCTCGGCCAGTTCCTTGGACGGGATTTGAAGGCCGCGCTCGATGCGCGACAGGTTCCCGGTGTCGATGCCGACTTCATTTGCAACCTGCTGAAGCGTCAGCTCTCGCTTCAGCCGCGCCTGCTTCAGGGGAGAATTCATGTCACTAGACCTCGGTGGAAATAGAACGGGTGTAATTCTGCGGAATCCGCAGAATAGAAGTCAAGCAGATTCTGCGTTTTCCGCTTTGCGTATCGCGCAGAAGCGCGACGACAATGGCGGCATGAAAGTGGGAGCTGAGATCAGACGGCGCCGTAAGGCGCTCAAATGGACGCTGGAGGAGCTGGCGAACCGGGTGGATAGCGACACGGGCAACCTGTCGCGAGTCGAGACCGGGAAGCAGGGCGCCAGCGAGGAGGTGCTGCGCAAGATCGCGCATGCCCTGGGCTGCACAGTAGCCGACCTGTTCGCGGGCACCGAGGCTGCGGCGAACGTTGCACCGGCGCCGCTCGGAACGCGCCGCATCCCGTTGGTCAGCTATGTTCAGGCCGGGCACATGACCGAGGCCGTCGATCCATACGCGCTCGGCGATGCGGACGAGTGGATGCTGACCGACCTCGATCTATCGGCCAACGCCTTCGCGCTCAAGATCAAGGGCGATTCCATGCTGCCCGAGTTCCGCGAGGGCGACACTGTCATCATCGACCCGGTTGTCCCTCCTTTGCCAGGCGACTACGTCGTGGCCAAGAACGGCGAGAACGAGGCGACCTTCAAGAAGTACCGCCCCCGGGGCGTGAATGAGCTGGGCCACCAGGTGTTCGAGCTGGTGCCGCTGAACGAGGACTACCCGTCAATGCGGTCCGACATCACACCGATCAGGATCATCGGCACGATGGTCGAGCACCGCCGCTACAGGAAAAGATGAAGGGGCTGCCGGCCACATCCGGCGGGACATCCGTCGATCTCGTCCGCGACTCGATCGAGCAGGTCGTGGCCGTGTCGTTTCCGAAGTCCCGCTCGGCCGGCTACGCCGCCGCGGTGAATATCGCCCAGCAGGCCAACAAGTACGGCGAGGCCGTCATGAACGGTACGCTGTTCCACTACGCCGCCTTCGGCCGTTCCCGTGAGCAGGTAGCCCTGGCGCTGGCCGCCACCCGATACCTCGACGGCATCAAGGCGGTCCAGTTCTACGCCGGCGGCAAGCTGATCCTGGAGCGCATGCGGATCGAGTCGGTGCTGACCTGCTACTTGGAGGCCTGCGCCTGCAACGACCACCGGGCGCACTGCAGCAAGGTGGTGACCAACCCCTTCACCGGCGGGTTCGCCGATAATGACGTCGTCAGCCTCGATCTGGACGACCTGCGGGCGCCGGCCGGATACCTGTTTCCGTGCGCATTCCTGCTGCAATGGGGCGGACCGGGACTGCAGCGCGGCCACCCGGCGAGCCCAGAGGACCAGATTCAGGCCATGGCCGTGCGTAAGGGCTGCGACTGGTGCCCGAACTTCAAGCCGGGCGACTTCAAGAAACTGTGATGGGAGGGATGGGATTGCGCTCAATCGCGATTATTGCCGCAGCCGTCATGGCTGCCGCTGCTGCTGTGCCGTCGGTGGCAGCCGACGTCGATCTGCCGGTCGATTCTCGGAAGCTGAAAAAGCGCCTCGGGGAAACCGGCGCCCGGGATCTGGACGCCTACGACGCCAAGGCCATCTTCAAGGACTACCAGGCCAACGAGGTATCGGCCGACGGCAAGTACAAGGGCAAGTGGTTCGTGATGACCGGCAAGGTGTCCGAGATTTCCAAGGATTTCCGGGGGAAACCCTACCTGGTCTTTGCGATGGACAGCTACGGGGTGGCCAGCGTCCGGGCTGACCTGTTCGAAGATCAGATTTGCGGGGTGTCGAAGGAGAAGGGCATCACCAGCTGCTCGGCCATCGACCGCGCCGCGAAGCTGAGGAAGGGCCAGAAGATCGACTTGGAATGCAAGGGCGCGGGCATGGTGATGAAGACCCCGATGCTCCGTGAATGCCTGATTTCCGACTGACAGCGCTGCTGCTCTGTGCGGCAGCTTCGCCGGCCGCGGCGGACCTGTCCTGCAAGGTCGTCGGTGTCTCCGACGGCGACACCATCACCGCCCTGTGCCAGAGCCGCGAGCAGGTGAAGGTTCGCCTCGCCGAGATCGACGCGCCCGAGAAGGCCCAGCCCTTCGGCGCGAAATCGAAGCAGTCCCTGTCCGATCTGTGCTTCGGGAAGGCGGCCCAGATCGCCGAGCAAGACCGCGACCGGTACGGGCGCACCGTCGCCCGGGTCCGTTGCGCCGGTATCGACGCCAACGCCGAGCAAGTGCGGCGGGGCTTCGCCTGGGTCTATGACCGCTACGTGACCGATCCAAACCTCTACCCGCTGCAGGATACCGCCCAGGCCGAGCGCCGCGGCTTGTGGGCCGATAGCGCCCCGACGCCCCCATGGGAATGGCGCAAAGCGCGCCGCTGACCTAACCCGCCCCCGCTTTTCCATTCCAGCCCGCCGCCGTGCGGGCTTTTCCATTTGCGCGAAAATCTGCGCTTGACGCAGTAAATAATTCTGCGTATTCTGCGCTCCATGTTCTGCGGTTTACGCAGATTTTGAGAGGAGCGACCCATGTGCAACGTCCATCCGCTGTTCCGTCAGGCCCTGGCGCCTTACGCGCCGCAGCCGATCCCCCTGCGCCCGTTCGTGGTCACGATCAGGACCGGCGCCAAGCCCGAAGAACTCAACGTCCTGGCCGCGTCCTCCTGCGACGCAATCGTCAAGGCCATGGAGATCTTCTTCGACGACGACGGCGTCGTTCCGCCCGAGGGCCTGACCCTCTGCGCCCGCCCGATTTCCCCCATGCCGAGGGCCGCGTGATGCGCAAGTTCCTCGGCGACTTCCTTTTCTACCTGCGCCGCGGCCACAGCATCCGCAATGCCTGGCGCTTGGCTCAACTCACCCTCTGAAGGAGATCAGCACCATGAATGCCCCCGAGCGCCTCCCGGCCGAACCGCTGGCCACCATCCGCGCCAGCTCGTGGCCGTCGCTTTTCGACTGTGCCCACCGCTGGTACTTCCAGAACATCGTCGGTCTGCGCATGCCGTCCTCCGGCAATGCCGCCCTCGGCACCGCGATCCACGCCGGCACCGCGGCCTTCGACGGCTCCCGCCTGAGCGGCGATCAAATCGACGTCGTCACCGCGGTCGATACCGCCCGTGCCGCGCTGCAAAGCCCCGAGCAGGAGGTCGCTTGGGACGACAGCCTGACACCGGTCGAGGCCGAAACCTTCGCCGTCAAGCTGACCACCCGCTACTGCCAGGAAATCAGCCCGACCCGGCAATACGCCGCCGTGGAGCTGGAATGCCAGGCCCTCGACATCGGCACCGAGTACGGCGTCGTGCGCGTCACCGGCACCACCGACCGCATCCGAATTGCCGACGACGGTCGCAAGGGCATCTCCGACCTCAAGAGCGGCGGCCGGGCCACGGAGAAGACAGCCGACGGCGGCCGGCGCGCTGTCACTAAGGGGCATCACATCCAGCTCGGCATCTACACGCTGATGGCCGAGCAGGCCAGCGGCGAGCGCTTGGACGCCCCGGCCGAAATCATCGGCCTGCAGACCACCAAGGAGGCCCCGGTCGCCACCGGCGAAGTGGCCGACGTGAAGACCCCGCTGCTGGGCACCGAGGACCACCCGGGCCTGATCCAGATCGCGGCCCGGATGCTCAAGGACGGGATTTTCCCGCCCAACCCGAAAAGCATGCTCTGCAGCGCCAAGTACTGCCCCGCCTACGGCACCCGCTGCCACTACCACGACTGATTTCCACCAACCACGGAGACCCGCACCACCATGAACGCACAGACCAACACCGCCGACCTCGCCGCGATGCGCCAGCAGCAAGTGGCCCCGCGTGAGGCAAGCATGCCAGCCGTCGCCCCCGGCTTTGGCTCCCTCCAGTCCTTCGAGCTCATGCAGCGCGCCGCCAAGCTCCTTTCCAGCAGCACGCTGGTGCCGGCGGCCTACCGCGCCTACGACGACAAGAAGGGCGAAAACCCGAACGCCCTAGCCAACTGCGTCGTGTCACTCAACATGGCGCAGCGCATGGGCGCCGACCCGCTGATGGTCATGCAGAACCTGTACATCGTCGAAGGGCGCCCCAGCTGGTCGTCGCAGTGGATTATCGCCGCGATCAACGGCTGCGGCCGGTTCTCCCCGCTGCGCTTCGAGCTGAAGAACCTCGGCGAGAAGGAGGTCGAGTACGAGGTGACCAAGTGGGTGAATCGCGAGCGCCAAACCACCAAGCACAAGGCCACCGTCCAGAACTTGGAGTGCATCGCCTGGGCGATCGAGCGCGAAACCGGCGAGCGCATCACGTCGCCGGCCGTCAATATCGAAATGGCCGTCAAGGAAGGCTGGTACGGCAAGAACGGAAGCAAGTGGCAGACGATGCCCGAGGTCATGCTGCGCTACAGGACCGCCTCGTTCTTCGGGAAGCTCTACGCCCCCGAGCTGCTGATGGGCCTGCAGACCGTCGAGGAAATGCAGGACATCGTGATCGACGCGACTCCGGACGGTCGCGGCGGCTATTCCGTCGATGTGGAAAGCCTCAAGGCCGGCCCTGCTGCTGAAGCGGCGAAGGCGCCGGACAACGTCGACACCAGCACCGGCGAAATCATCGACGCCCCGGCGACGGTGGTCGCCGATCCGGACGACGACGCGCTGAGCACCGTCGAGCAGCAGGGCGGCCAATCCCAGCAGCAGGATGGCCCGAGCTTCGAAGACGCAACCGCCGCCGTGAAGGCCGGCGATTTCGACTTGGCCCGAGACATGGCCCGAAGCCTGCCGGAAGGCCAGCAGAAGGCCGTCGAGCAGGCCATAGCCAACGCCCAGCAGCCCCAGCAGCGCCAGCGCCGCGAACGCGGCCAGGGCGGCCTCGGGATCGAGTAACCCATGAGCCAGCGCGTCCAGGGCCTCTACGAGGAAAAGGAATTCGAGGGTCTGCTCGAAGGCGCGCGCATGAACGCCGCGAACGATTGGGAAGAGTCGTTCGTGGCGGACATGAAGGCCCGCTACGCCGAATACGGGCGCCGCATGTTCATCAGCGACGCCCAGCAGGAACACCTCGAACGCATTGCCAACGACGAATAACCGAAAGGACACCGAACCATGAACGCACCTCAAGACTTCCGCAACATGACCGCCGACACCATCGGCAAAGACCTGCTGCAGGCCCTCGTGATGGAGCTGAAGCTGCTGCCGGAACCCTGGCCGAAGCTCTCGAAGAAGAAGCAGGACGACATCATCGACCGCCTCCGCAACCGCGTGGAGACCAACGTCAAGATGGCCGTGCACATGCTGGCCGCCGAGGGCCGCACCGTGGTGGCCGGCGATCTCGACCAGATCACCATCAAGGACGGCGTCAAGGCCGTGGTGAAGTTCGGCACTGGCGCCGCCAACCTGCACGAGCTGTACGAAGTCGCCGGCAAGTCCGTCCTGGTCGTGGTGGCAAACGCCGCCGACCACACCGGCGGCATGAACGACGTGCAGGGCGAGGACGACCAGCGCGCCATGGACCTCGGCCACGAGTACCACGACAACGACGGTGGCGGTATGGACGACGGCGAAGGAAACGGCGAAGTGATCGATGGCGAAGTCCTCGGCCTGCCCGCCCCCGGCGACACGACCCCGACCGAGGAAGAGCTGCAGAAGACCTTCGAGGAAGGCTACCAGGCCGCGGCCGACGGCAAGCCCGAGAGCGACTGCCCGATCATCCGCAGCGAGCTGGTCATCGAGTGGATTCGCGGCTGGAAGACCTGGAACGAAGAGAACGCCGCCAACGACGACAGCAACGACCAGAAGGCGGCCTGACCATGGAAGCCTACCGCCACAACCGCCTGACCATTGAGCTGCACAACGACGAGGTCGACACCATGCGCGAGCTGGTGCGCCTCGCCCACGAGCGGCTGGTCAATGCGCCCCGTATCCAGATGAAGGGCGTTCCGCTGCAGCGCCAAGCTGGCCTCGTTGGCCCGGAGCTGTTTCGTGCAAAGCAGATGCTGGAAAAGCTCGGCAAGGAGCTGGGCATCGATTGCCCGGCTGACGCGATCCCCGACAACGATGAGGCTGAATGTGTGCACGTCGTTTCCGGTGTGATTTCGGCCGACTCTCCGGAAGAGCTTGCCGCAGCGATTGCCTCCATCGTCCGCGACATCCCCGCCATCGCCCAAGGAGCGAGAGCATGAAAATCACCTCAATCCAAACCAGCAACGTCCTCGGCGCTCGCGCCATCGATGTGCAGCTGCCCAAGCCGGTGACGCTGTTCGCCGGCAAGAACGGCGCCGGCAAGTCCAGCCTGCAGGAAGCCATTCGCATGGCCATGACCGGCGAGTCCGTCCGCGTCGGCCTCAAGAAGGACTACGGCGCCCTCGTCACCGAAGGGCAGGAGTCCGGCTTCGTCGAAGTCGAAACCGCCGACGCCTCGTACTCGGTGGTGCTTCCGTCCGGCAAGGGCCTCCACAGCGAGAACCCGATGCTGCCCTTCGTCCTCGACGCCCAGCGCTTCGCCCGTATGGACGACAAGGAGCGCCGCACCTTCTTGTTCGGCCTGATGGGCGTCAAGTTGGACGGCGCCAGCGTCACCCAGCGCATGCTCGACAAGGGCCTCGACGGGAAGAAGGTCGAGCAGATCGCCCCCTTCCTGCGCGCCGGATTCGACGCGGCCCAGAAGGAAGCGGCAGCCAAGGCCCGCGACGCCAAGGCCAGCTGGAAGACCGCGACCGGCGGCGAGACCTGGGGCAAGGACAAGGCGCCGAAGTGGCAGCCGGCTCCGCTGCCGGCCGACGCCGAGAAGGCGGGAACCCGGCACGAAAACGCCGTGGTCAAGATGAAGGAGGTCGAGCAGGAGCTCGGCGCCGCCCAGCAGGCGCTGGGGGCCGCCAAGGACAAGGTGCAGGCCCGCCAGCAGATGGCCGCCCAGCGCGACGACCTGGCCGAGAAGGCCGGGCGAATCGATCGCATCAAGGCCAAGCTGCAACGCGACGAAGCCGAGGTCGCGGAATGGCAGGCCAAGGTCGATGAAACCCGGGCGAAGGCCGGCGTCGCGCCGGTCAATCCCAAGGCCCCGGGCGAGTTCCTTCTGCGCGGGCTGGCCAGCGTGACGGCCGAGTTCGTCGAGCTGACCTGCAACCATCCCGAGGTCGAGTGGGATTCGTCCCTGCTCAACCGCGCCGCGGCCCACCTGGCCGAGTACCGGAAGCTGCACGGCGAGCCGGTCGTCGGCGACGCGCCGGCGCAGCCCGACGCCGAGGCCGTGGCAAAGCTGCCCGAGTACGAGAAGGCCCTGTCCTTGGTGCAGAGCGCTGTCGCCAACGACAAGCGCGACCTCGCCGCTGCCGAGCAAGCCGCCGCTAAGCTGAAGGAGCTGGACGAGGAAGCGGCCGAGTCCATCGACCTGGAGCCGCTGCAGGCCAAGGTCGCCGAGCTGACCGAGAAGCGGGACGGCTGGCGCGCCGACGCGGACAAGTACCGCGCCGTGGCCGAACAGGCCGCCCGTCGGCAAGCCGTCATCGACCAGGCCGCGGCGCTGCATGCGGACGTTCTGGCTTGGACCGACATCGCCGACGCGCTGGCCCCCGATGGCATCCCGGGCGAAATCCTCGCCGAGGCGCTGGGGCCGATCAACGACCGCCTGCACGTGTCCGCCGGCTTCGCCGAGTGGGAGCAGGTCGTCATCCACTCCGACATGCGGATCACCTACGGGCTGCGCGATTACGCCCTGATCTCCGAGTCCGAGAAGTGGCGTACCGACGCCATGATCGCCGAGGCCGTGTCCTTCCTCGCCGGCGTCAAGCTGCTGGTGCTGGACCGCTTCGACGTGCTGGACCTCAAAGGCCGCGAGGACCTGCTGTACTGGCTCGACGGCATGGCCGAGGACGGCGACATCGAGACCGCCTTGCTGTTCGGCACCCTGAAGGCGCTCCCGGCCCAGCTCCCCGAGCGGATCGGAGCGCACTGGATCGACAACGGCGCCGCCGGGCAAATCAAGGAGGCAGCATGATGGGCGACCAGACAAAGGGCCTTTACGGCAAGTTCATCGTGCGCCGCACCGATGGCCGCGACCAGCCGGGCGAGAAGCACGATGGCTGCGAGTACTTCGTGCTGGACCTCTCTCACGACCCCCACGCATACCGGGCGCTGATGGCCTATGCGGCCTCCTGCTCCGAGGACTATCCGCTGCTGGCGGGCGACCTGCGAGCGAAGGCGATGCTGATGCGCGAGGCAGGTCTTGTCCAGGCGATCAGCCAGGAGTTGCGCGATGCCGTCGAGAAGGCATCGGCAGAGGGGCGTGCATTCGCCGAATATCGAGGCCACGTCGTGTTCATCAACGACGGGAAAAACGAGGAACGCATGGCCGAGCGCGAAGCTGTTGCTTGCCCGGTCTGCGGCGGCAGCGGCCACAAGGATGACGCGGCGGCAACGGCGACAGCATGGTGCGGCGCCCGCCTCGTTGATGCATGCCATGGCGCTGCCTATGCGGCCGGCTGGTGGCACGATCTGCGAACCGGCGAGGACATGCGCGGCAAGCGCAACGTGCCCGAGCTTCTGTGCCTGATCCATAGCGAGATCAGTGAGGCCATGGAAGGCCACCGCAAAGGGCTCATGGACGACAAGCTGCCGCACCGACCCATGCTTGAGGTCGAGTTGGCCGATGCGGCGATCCGCATCTTCGACTTGGCCGGTGGGTTCGGGCTGGACATCGGCGGCGCCATCGCCGAGAAGCTCGCCTACAACGCGAAGCGCGCCGACCACAAGCCGGAGAACAGGCTTGCCGACGGCGGGAAGGCGTACTGACATGAAGCGCGACGCCTTCACTCTCGCCCCCGACGACGTGCGCGAAATCCGCCACTTCCACCTGTTCTGTGGCCTCGGCGGCGGTGCCAAGGGCTTCAACAAGGCATCGCCAAGGGTCGGGAACATGGTCGGCAAGTTCCGCTGCATCGGCGGGATCGACGTCGATGCTCCGGCCATCCGCGACTTCGAGCGCATGACCGGCTCCCGCGGCACGGTGCTGGACCTGTTCGACCGCAGCCAGTTCATGGACTTCCACGGCATGGAGCCGCCGGCGGGCTGGCGCGAGGCATCCACGGCGGACATCCGGGCGGCGGCCGGCGGCGAGTATCCGCACATCGTCTTCCTGTCCGCCCCCTGCAAGGGCTTCTCCGGGCTGCTCTCCGAGAACCGGAGCCGCACGGCCAAGTATCAGGCGCTGAACCGGCTGACGGTGCGCGGGGTGTGGCTGATGCTGGAAGCCTTCGCCGACGAGCCGCCCGAGCTGATCATCTTCGAGAACGTGCCCCGCATCGCCAACCGCGGCCGGCACCTGCTCGACCAGATCGGCGAGCTGCTGCGCGCCTACGGCTACGCGGTGGCAGAGACGACGCACGACTGCGGCGAGATCGGCGGCCTGGCGCAGAGCCGCAAGCGCTTCCTGCTGGTGGCGCGTCACGTCGAGAAGGTCCCGCCCTTCCTGTACGAGCCGGAGAAAAAGAGCCTCGCGGCCGTGGGCACCGTGCTGGAGCGCATGCCGCTACCGGGCGAGCCGGCCGGCGGCCCGATGCATCGCGTCCCGCAGCTCCAGTGGAAGACCTGGGTGCGGCTGGCGTTCGTGGAGGCGGGCAGCGACTGGCGCAGCCTGAACAAGCTGGCGGTCGAGGACGGTGTCCTGCGCGACTACCTGATCGTGCCGGAGTACCACCGCGGCTTCCTGGGCGTGAATAAATGGGACGAGCCGTCGGGCACCGTGGCCGGTCACAGCCGGGCCACCAATGGCAACTTCTCCGTCGCCGATCCGCGCTTCCCCGCCGGCGGCGAGTATGGCCAGCTCGGCGTCCGCGCCTGGAACGAATCGACCGGCACGGTCACCGGGCAGCGCTCGCCGATCCAGGGCGGTTTCTCGGTGGCCGATCCGCGCCACTACGGCCCGGACAAGCACAGCAACGAGTTCCGCATCGTGCCGTGGAGCCGCGAGGCCTGCGCCGTCACCGGCGCCCACGGCTCCGGCCAGTGCGTTGCCGACCCCCGCCGCGCCGGCGAGGGCTTCGGCAAGTACATGGTCACCGGCTGGGATGATGCCGCCGGTACCGTGATTTCCGGCAGCACCACCGGGCAGGGCGCCTATGCCGTCGCGGATCCTCGCCCGAGTCTGGAGCGCGGCAAGGGCGACCACTACCTGACCGGCGGCCACTATGGCGTCGCCCGCTGGGAGGAACCGAGCGGCGCCGTGTCGGCGGCAGCCTGCCACGACAACGGCCGGTGGTCGGTCGCAGACCCGCGCATGCCGGCAGCGGCCGACAAGCTGGTCGCGGTGATCCGCGCCCTCGACGGCACGTGGCACCGGCCTTTCACCACGCTGGAGCTGGCGGCCCTGCAGAGCCTCGTCGATCCGGAGGAGTACCTGGAGCTGGACGGCCTGTCCGACAGCGACTGGCGCGAGCGCATCGGCAACGCCGTGCCGCCGGATGCGGCCGAGGCCATCGCCGGCGTGATGGGCACCACCCTGCTGCTGGCGTGGTCCGGTGAAACCTTCATTCTGTCGGCGGCGCCGATCTGGGTGCGGCCGGTGGCGGTGGCGCTGTCCGTGGCGCAAGGGGTGCATCATGGGTGAGAACACGAAGATCGAGTGGGCGCACCACACCTTCAACCCATGGTACGGCTGCCAGAAAGTCGGCCCGGGCTGTGACCACTGCTATGCAGAAGGCTGGGCGAAGCGCTCCGGCCTCGTGCAGTGGGGGCCTGGCACCGAGCGCCGCCGCAGCTCGCCGGCGAACTGGCGTAAGCCGCTGGCGTGGAACGCCGAGGCCGAGCGCCTTGGTGTCCGCTACCGCGTGTTCTGCGCTTCGCTGGCCGACGTGTTCGACAACGCCGTCCCGACCGCTTGGCGCATGGACCTGTTCTCCCTGATCGCCAAGACGCCGCACCTCGATTGGCTGCTGGTAACGAAGCGCGTCGGCAACGTGCTGCCGATGTGTTCTGGCGACGGCCTGATGTTCGACATGATCTGCGACCGGGTATGGCTTGGCGTCACCGTGTGCAATCAGGAGGAGGCGGACCGCGACATTCCGAAGCTGCTGAAGGTCCCGGCCAAGGTACGTTGGTTGAGCATGGAGCCGCTGCTCGGACATGTTGATATTCATCATCGGCTCGGGGCTTGCGTCTTCACGGAGGCTGACCCTTGGGAGACCGGTCGCGGGATAGATTGGGTCGTTGTCGGCGGCGAGTCAGGACCAAAGGCTCGGCCGATGCACCCGGCTTGGGTGACTTCGCTGCGTAACCAGTGCAAGGCGGCAGGTGTGCCGTTCCTGTTCAAGCAGTGGGGGGAATGGGCGCCAGCAGATGCTATCAGCGACGACGAAGGCAGAAAGCTCGAAGAACGGTGGCTCTCTGTTTTTGGTCGAGCCCTCGACCCAAGTGAAGGCGTCGATATTTTCAAGGGGGACGAGGTCGTGTATCGCGCCGGAAAGAAGTCTGCCGGGCGCCTGCTCGACGGCGTGCAGCATGACGGCTACCCAGAGGTGCAGCCATGACCGACCGCGCCGCCAGCATCCACGCCGCCCGGGTCTATCTGGCCCAATCCCGGCACTTCACCGGCCGCGCCCGCGGCTTCTCTTTCGTACTGCTCGGCTGGGCTGCAAATGCCCGCCGCCGGGCGATGGCAGTTAAACCCGCCCTGCCGGTGCAGGGCGATCTATTCGGAGGTGCGGCGTAATGGCCAGCGTCAATAAGGTGATCCTCATCGGCAATCTGGGGGCCGACCCGGAGACTCGTTACACCCAGGGCGGCGATGCCATCTGCAGCATTCGGCTGGCCACCACGGACAGCTACAAGGACAAGAACAGCGGCGAGAAGCGCGAGGTCACCGAGTGGCACCGCGTCGTCTTCTACCGGAAGCTCGCCGAGATCGAGGCCGATTCCATGCAGATGCTCGGCGGCCGTGGCCAGAGCGCGGGCGACAGCGGCAGCGCGCCGGCGCCGCGTCAGGGCAATTCCGGCGGCGGTGGCCCGGCCCGGCGCCCGCCGGCGTCGAGCGGCAGTTTCGACGACCTCGGCGACGACATTCCCTTTGCGAGCTGCGCGATCGAGCACGACGTGATCGGCCGCCGGCTGGAACGCAGGATCAACAAGTGTGCATGACGAAGGAGGAAGCCAAGTGAGCCCCAACGACAAAATCATCCGTTTGCCCGAAGTGCTGGAGAAGGTCGGGCTGAAGAAGTCCGCCGTCTATAAGCTGATCAAGGAGGGCGACTTCCCGAAGCAGGTGAAGCTCGGCAAGCATGCCTCGGGCTGGATCGAGTCCGACGTGCAGGCCTGGATCATGCGGCGCGCCGGCCGTGAGGCAGCGAACGACGGACAGCCGCAGGCGGCATAATTAGCGTTATTGCTCAACAAACCGCGAAAGCAACGACGATGAATGCTCAATGGCTCTTAATTGGCGGACCGGCAGACGGGAAGGTGGTTTCTATCAAGCATGGACGATCCGTCATATGGGACGGAGGCGACGGTAAGCGCTACGAGTACAAAGAGACGAGCTACCTGTATCGAGGCCGCATGTATCGGCTAGGGTGTTTTGATCCTGGAGATGTTGAGCCGGGAAAAGTGGAAAGGATGATCGAGGAAGCTGGACTACATAGCATCGACGGTGACTAATTCAGTCACTATGGGTAAGGGGCCGCAAGGCCCCTTTTCCTTTTCTTGCCGGCTGTGGTAGGACGGGCGATAATGCGCGATTCGCAGAGAGATTGTTTCAACCCCAGCCGGCCCCGAAAAAGGGGCAGCGTCAGAAAAACCGGATAAGCAGCCGGATAAGATTTTCAGATCACAGTGGCAGGGGCTAATAGATTCAAGGAGATAGCCCTAAAATGCTGCTAATGATCGACAACTACGACAGCTTCACCTACAACATCGTCCAGTACTTCGGCGAGCTGGGCCAGGATGTGCGCGTCTATCGCAACGACGCCATCACCCTGGGCGAGATCACCCGCCTCGATCCGGACTATCTGGTGATTTCCCCGGGGCCCTGTGCGCCCCAGCAGGCGGGGGTTTCCCTGGCGGCCATCCGCGAATTCGCCGGCAAGATTCCCCTGCTGGGCGTGTGCCTGGGCCACCAGTCCATCGGCGAGGCCTTCGGCGGGCGCATCGTGCATGCCAAGAAGCTGATGCACGGCAAGACTTCGCCCGTGCATCACAATGATCAGGGCGTTTTCAAGGGCTTGCCCAATCCGGTGACCTGTACCCGCTACCACTCCCTGGCCATCGAGCGGGAAAGCCTGCCGGACTGCCTGGAGATCACTGCCTGGACCGACGACGGCGAAATCATGGGGGTGCGGCACAAGACCCTGGCGGTGGAAGGGGTCCAGTTCCACCCCGAATCCATCCTCACCGAACACGGCCACGACATGTTGCAGAACTTCCTCAAGGAGCACGCCAAATGAGCCCGCAAGAAGCCTTGACCCGCTGCATCGAGCACCGGGAAATCTTCCACGACGAAATGCTGGAGCTGATGCGCCAGATCATGTCCGGCGAAATGAGTCCGGTGATGATCGCCGCCATCACCACGGCCCTGCGGGTGAAGAAGGAAACCATCGGTGAAATCGCTGCCGCCGCCCAGGTGATGCGCGAGTTCGCCACCAAGGTGCCGGTGCGGGACCCGTCCGCCGTGGTGGACATCGTGGGCACCGGCGGTGACGGCGCCCATACCTTCAATGTCTCCACCTCCTCCATGTTCGTCTGCGCTGCCGCCGGGGCCAAGGTGGCCAAGCACGGCGGTCGTTCCGTTTCCTCCAAGAGCGGCTCGGCGGACGTGCTGGAAGCCCTGGGCGTGAACCTCAACCTGCCGCCGGAGCGCATTGCCGAATGTATCGATACGGTGGGTATCGGCTTCATGTTCGCTCCCAACCATCATGGCGCCATGAAGCATGCGGCCCCGGTGCGACGCGAACTGGGGGTGCGCACCATCTTCAACATCCTCGGGCCCCTGACCAACCCGGCCGGCGCCGAGCGCCAGGTGCTGGGGGTGTTCCATGCCGATCTGGTGGGCATCCTCATCCGGGTGCTGCAGCGCCTGGGTTCCCAGCGGGCCTTCACCGTCTTCGGCGTGGATGGTCTGGATGAGATTTCCAATTCCGGCCGCACCCTGATTGGCGAACTGAAGGATGGACGCATCCATGAGTACGAGATCCATCCGGAGGATTTCAACCTGCCGGTGCACGATCCCCGGGTGATCCGGGTGGGCAATGTGGAAGAGTCCAAGACCATGGTGCTGGCGGCCCTGGAGGGGCGTCACGGTCCGGCCCGGGATATCGTGGCCCTGAACGCCGGAGCCAGCCTGTATGTGGCCGGCCTGGCCGACTCCATGGCCCAGGGGGTGGAAAAGGCGCTGGATGCCATTGCCTGCGGTGCCGCCCGGGCCAAGCTGGACGAATTCGTGCGCTTTACCGAGGTAGCCCCATGAGCGACATCCTCGACAAGATTCTCGCCACCAAGCGGGAAGAGGTGGCTGCCGCCCTGCCTGCCATGCCTCTGGCCGCCGTTCGCACCGCTGCCGAAGCCCGGGTCAAGGCCGACCCGGCCCGGGATTTTGTCGGGGCCATCCGCCGCAAGATTGCCGGCGGGCAATCGGCGGTGATCGCGGAAATCAAGAAGGCCAGTCCTTCCAAGGGCGTCATCCGGGAGAACTTCGATCCGGCCGCCATTGCAGCGGATTATGAAGCCCACGGTGCGGCCTGCCTGTCGGTCCTGACGGACCGGCAGTATTTCCAGGGCGCGCCCGAATACCTGCAGGCGGCCCGCGGCGCGTGCGCTTTGCCGGTGCTGCGCAAGGATTTTCTGGTGGACCCCTATCAGGTCTATGAAGCCCGGGCCATGGGGGCGGATGCCATCCTGTTGATTGTGGCGGCCCTCAGCCTGCCGCAGATGCGGGAGATGGAAGACCTGGCCATGGAGTTGGGCATGGGGGTGCTGGTCGAGTCCCACGACGGCCAGGAGCTGGAGCAGGCCTTGCAGCTGAAGACTCCGCTGATGGGTATCAACAATCGTAACCTGCGTTCCTTCGAGGTCAGTCTGCAGACCACCCTCGGCCTCCTGCCGGAGATCGGTGACGGGCGGATCGTGGTGACGGAGAGCGGCATCCTGGGTGCAGCGGACGTGGCCCTCATGCGAGCCAACCAGGTCGAAGCCTTCCTGGTCGGCGAAGCCTTTATGCGCTGCCCGTCCCCCGGGGAAGCCCTGCAACAACTCTTCGCCAAGGGCTGAAGGGCTGGCCCTTATGGCTTTGGGCGTAGGTGATGGCGTTGGCTTTTAGTGTTGTGTTGTAAAAACACAACAACTTTGAGGCGGGAATGTCGGCATCCTGCCGTTGTCGTTGCTCCCCCTAGGTGGGTTTGCCACAATCCGTCTCAACTTCTCGTAAGAGAGGTATTTAAAAGGGGTAGGCGAAGAACGCTACCTTTCCTAATTGCAAGAGGAGAAAACCTGATGCAAAAGAAATTCATCGCTCTGGCCGTTGCCGCTCTGGCTTCCGGCGCCGCTTTCGCTCAATCCAACGTGCAAGTTTACGGTGTTGCTGACTTCGGTCTGGCCGTGAACGGTTCCGCTCTGAACGGCACCACCACCGGCCAAAACACCCGTTTTGATTCCGGTATCGCTTCCGGCTCCCGTCTGGGCTTCAAGGGCACCGAAGATCTGGGCAACGGCCTGAAGGCTCTGTTCAACTTCGAAATGGGTCTGACCCTGGACGACGGCGCTTCCGCTCAAGGTCGCACCTTCGGTCGTCAGTCCTACGTTGGGCTGACCGGTGGTTTCGGTACCGTGATCGGTGGCCGTATCTACACCCCCCACTACACCCTGATGGCTCAGATCGATCCGTTCGGCGTGGGTACCGCTGGTCGCGCTAACAACCTGTTCGCTTCCTCCTCCCTCGCTGCTGGTCTGTACGATCCGATCCGCGTGAACAACACCGTTGCTTACGTGTCCCCCTCCTTCTCCGGCCTGTCCGTGACCGCTGCTTACGGCACCAACTCCCTGGACAACCAGGAGTCTGCTGCTAACACCTCCAACCAGAACCGTCTGTTCGCCATCGCTCCCACCTACACCAATGGTCCTCTGACCGTCGGTCTGAACTACCACCAGGTGAAGCTGGACGGCAACGCCCTGATCGGCGGCGCTGGCTCTGACGGCAAGCTGAGCAGCTACACCCTGGCTGGTAAGTACGACTTCGGCGTGCTGGCCCTGTCCGGTGCTTACGGCTCCAACAAGGTTGAAGCCAACGGCAACGACGCTGACAAGGTTCGCAACTGGCTGATCGGCGTGTCCGCCCCCATCGGTGCCAAGGTTGTCCTGAAGGCTTCCTACAACAACCTGAAGGACAAGCTGAACGACAACGCCGACGCCAAGCAGTTCGCTATCGGTGCCGACTACCTGCTGAGCAAGCGTACCAAGCTGTACACCGCTTTCTCCAAGATCAGCAACGACGACAACGCTGCTTACACCGTGGCTCACGCCTCCGGTGGTTCCGGCAACAACGAATCCCAGTTCAACCTGGGTATCAACCA
Organism: Azospira sp. MPR-LB4; assembly: GCF_058809525.1. NCBI lineage: Bacteria > Pseudomonadati > Pseudomonadota > Betaproteobacteria > Rhodocyclales > Rhodocyclaceae > Azospira > Azospira sp. MPR-LB4. The sequence goes on along the minus strand of NZ_CM179521.1, from coordinate 1,639,959 downwards.
CTCCTTCTAATCGTCTTTCGACGACCTGAAGCAGTTGTTGTTAAAACGGGCACCTTCGGGTGCCCGTTTTGTTTTTGCTCATTCCAGGCGCCGCCGGGAGTGGACAATAAAAAAGGCGCCTTCCAGGGCGCCTTTTTTATTGTTGAGGTCGTGAACGCTATTTCTCGTGCAGGCAGACCATGTTGTCGCGATGGATGAGTTCCGGCTCTTCCATGTAGCCGAGGATGTCCTCGATATCGCTGGACGAGTGCTTGGCGATGAGGCGAACTTCGCTGCTGCCGTAATTGCAGAGGCCCCTGGCGATCTCCCTGCCGCTTTCGTCCAGGCAGGCTACGGCGGCTCCCCGCTCGAAGTCGCCGTGAACTTCCCGTACTCCTACAGGCAGCAGACTCTTTCCTTGGCGCAGGGCTTGGATGGCTCCCTGGTCGAGCGTCAGCTTTCCTGCCAGCTGCAAATGGTCTGCCAGCCACTGTTTGCGGGCGGTCATCGGCAGGGTGTCGGCGACCAGCAGAGTGCCGACGGATTCTCCGGTAGCAAGGCGGGTGAGAGGGCTTTTTTCCCTGCCACTGGCAATGACAGTGTCGGCGCCGCTGCGGGCGGCCCGCTTGGCGGCGAGGACCTTGGTAATCATGCCGCCGGTGCCGATCTGGGTGCCGGCACCGCCGGCCATTGCCTCCAGGGATGGGTCGCCGGCGCGGGCTGAGGTGATCAAGGTGGCGGAAGGGTCCTTGCGCGGGTCGGCGGTGAAGAGGCCGGGCTGGTCTGTCAGGATGATGAGGCAGTCTGCCTCCACCAGGTTGGCGACCAGGGCGCCCAGGGTGTCGTTGTCGCCGAATTTGATTTCGTCAGTAACGACCGTGTCGTTCTCATTGATGATGGGGACGACACCCAGTTCGAGCAGCGTGGTCAGCGTGGCCCGGGCATTCAGATAGCGTTTGCGGTCGGCCAGATCGTCGTGGGTCAGCAGAATCTGGGCGGTGTGCAGGCCGTGGGCGCTAAAGGCCGATTCATAGACCTGGGCCAGGCCCATCTGGCCGACGGCGGCGGCGGCCTGGAGTTCGTGCACGGCCTTGGGGCGCTTCTGCCAGCCCAGTCGTTGCATGCCGCAGGCAATGGCGCCTGAGGAAACCAGGACCACCTGTTTGCCGTTGTGGCGGAGCTCGGCGATCTGGCGCGCCCATTCGTGAATGGCGGCTAGGTCGAGCCCGGCGCCATTGTTGGTGACAAGGGCCGAGCCGACCTTGACGACTAGGCGCCCGGCATTGGCCGTACGACTGGTGGTTGGGCTCATTCGTCTACGCTTGGTGAGGGGGTGAGGGGGCTTTCCCCGGACTCCTCCGCTGCCTCGTCCTGTTTCCTAATTTCCTCCAGGGCGGCCTGGATGGCGTAGACCACGGGGCGGCAGCCTTCGCCGCTGATGGCGGCAATGGGGAATACGGGCCCGTCGAAACCGGATCTTTCCCGGTAGGCGGACAAGAAGGCGCCCACGTGTTCCTGGCGCTCTTCCTCGGGGAGCAGGTCAAGCTTGTTGAGGATCAGCCAGCGCGGCTTGCTGGCGAGTTCGGGGCTGTATTTTTCCAGTTCGCCGACGATGGCGATGGCGTCGGCAACCGGATCGGCGTCCGGATCCATCGGGGCAATATCGACGATGTGCAGCAGCACACGTGTGCGGGCCAGGTGCTTGAGGAAGCGGATTCCGAGGCCGGCGCCATCGGCTGCGCCTTCGATGAGGCCCGGGACGTCGGCAATGACGAAGCTCTTGTTGTCATCGACCCGCACCACGCCAAGATTGGGGTGCAGGGTGGTGAAGGGATAGTCTGCAACTTTGGGTCGGGCGGCGGATACGGCGCGGATGAAGGTGCTCTTGCCCGCATTGGGTAAGCCCAGCAGGCCTACGTCGGCGAGCACTTTCAATTCGAGCTTGAGTTCTTTTTCCTCTCCCGGCTCACCCTTGGTGCACTGACGGGGGGCGCGGTTGGTGGAGGACTTGAAGTGGATGTTGCCCAGGCCGCCACGGCCGCCTTGGGCCAGCAGGACCTTCTTGCCGTCCTTGTCCAGGTCGGCCAGTACGTCACCGGTGACGGCATCGCTAATGACCGTGCCAACCGGCATGTGCATGATGATGTCGTCGCCGCCTTTGCCGTAGCAATCGGCGCCCCGCCCGCTTTCGCCGTTCTGGGCGAGGAATTTGCGGGTGTAGCGGTAGTCGATGAGGGTGTTGATGTTGCGGTCGGCAATGACATAGATGCTGCCGCCGCGACCACCGTCGCCGCCATCCGGACCGCCCATGGGGATGTATTTTTCCCGGCGGAAGGAGGCAACGCCGTTGCCGCCCTTGCCGGCGATGACCAGGATCTTGGCTTCGTCGATGAATTTCATAGGGTATAAACAGAAAAGCCCTACCGCGAGGATAGGGCTCTCCTTGGTTCCTTAAAGCGCGGGTTAGGCGGCGGGAACGATGCTCACGGTGCGGCGGCGCTTTTCACCCTTGATGGTGAATTGCACGCGACCTTCAACGAGGGCGAACAGGGTGTGGTCCTTGCCGATGCCGACGTTTTCGCCGGGATGGAATTCGGTGCCACGCTGACGAACCAGAATGTTACCGGCTGCCACCAGTTGGCCGCCGTAGCGCTTTACGCCAAGTCGCTTCGATTCCGAGTCGCGGCCGTTGCGGGAACTACCGCCAGCTTTTTTGTGTGCCATGGTGTATTAACTCCTCGATCAGGCAGAGATGCCGTCGATGCGGATCTCGGTGTAGTTCTGACGATGGCCCTGGTGCTTCTGGTAGTGCTTCCGACGGCGCATCTTGAAAATCTTGACCTTGTCGTGGCGGCCGTGGGAAACCACGGTAGCCTGGACAGAGGCGCCCTGAACCAGCGGGGCGCCAATTTTCACAGCCTCGCCTTCGCCTACCATGAGGATCTGGTCGAGAGTGATTTGTGCGCCGATGTCTGCCGGTATCTGTTCTACTTTAAGTTTTTCGCCAGCGACGACGCGATATTGCTTGCCGCCGGTTTTTATGACCGCGTACATAGGGACTCCGATAACAAAGGGTGTAACAAAGAACCGTGCATTATACGGATTTTAGACGTCGCGTCAAAGACTTCCGTTCTTTGGCCGCCGCGTCCGCCGGCCGGGCGGCTTGACCATCCTCGGGCGCGCGCCTACCATGCAGCGGCTTGGCTGGGAGCCTGTGCTGAAGGCCTCCGCCGTTGCTTTTCCGGCTGTTGTGGCCGTCCTTTCCTTTACGCTCTCGAAACGTTCCCGTGGCTCTCGAAAAAATCAATGCTCTGATCGGCCCCGACATGAAGTCGGTGGATGCCGTCATTCGTCAGCGCCTGCATTCCGATGTGGTGCTCGTTCGTCAGGTGGCCGAGTACATCATCAGCAGCGGCGGCAAGCGCCTGCGTCCGGTGCTGGTGCTGCTGGCTGCCGGTGCCATGGGCTACAAGGGTGTCAATCACCATGAATTGGCGGCGGTGGTGGAATTCATCCACACCGCCACCTTGTTGCACGACGATGTGGTGGACGAGTCGGAACTGCGTCGTGGCCGGGAGACGGCCAATAACCTGTTCGGCAATGCCGCCAGTGTGCTGGTCGGCGATTTCCTTTATTCCCGCGCCTTCCAGATGATGGTGTCCGTGGGCAACATGCGCATCATGCAGGTGCTGGCGGATGCCACCAACATCATCGCCGAAGGCGAGGTGCTGCAGTTGATGAACTGCCACGATGCGGACGTGGATGAAGAGCGCTACCTGCAGGTGATCCGCTACAAGACGGCCAAGCTGTTCCAGGCGGCGGCCCGGCTGGGGGCAATCCTGGGGGGGGCGACGCCGGAGGTCGAGGAAGGTTTGGCGGCTTACGGCATGCATCTGGGGACCGCGTTCCAGCTGGTGGACGATGTCCTGGACTATTCCGCCGACGAGGCCGAGACCGGCAAGCATCTGGGTGACGACCTGGCCGAAGGCAAGCCTACCCTGCCTCTCATTTATGTGATGCAGAACGGTTCTCCGGAGCAGGCTGCCTGTGTGCGTCGCGCCATTGAGGAGGGCGGGCGGGATGACTTCCCTGCCGTGCTGGAAGCCATTCGTGCCACCGGTGCTCTGGAGCACACCCTGAAGCAGGCCAAGCTTGAGTCGGAAGTGGCGGTGCGCGCACTGCAAGCGCTTCCGGCTTCTCAATACAAAGATTCGCTGGTAGAATTGTCAGTCTTCGCTGTGACGAGAAGTTTCTGACTTTTCCCGAAAGTTGCAGTGAGCGAGTCGGGGTGTAGCTCAGCCTGGTAGAGTACTGCGTTCGGGACGCAGGAGTCGGAGGTTCGAATCCTCTCACCCCGACCAGGATTTCCTTTTAAAAACCGCCGTCTAGGCGGTTTTTTTATTTCCGGTTGTTTCAAATATTTACAGCCTATGGGTGAATTTTTCATCCTTCTCTGTGCCATATTTGTGCCGCCCTCAATATCGTATAACCGGTTATACGATATTGATTTTAATGGAAAAATTTTGATTTTTTCAGGCGGTGTGGCATTCTTTTGACATGGGCAAGCACACTCACTCTTCGTTTGCATTAGCTCCAGCTTGGCGGTCGGCTTTCTGCTGGCTGGATTTGCTCTGGAGTTCCGTAGACCGGAGTGAGGACCAGAAAGAATCTTTCCTTGCGCTATTGCTGGTGTTTCTTCCTGTAGCGTGGCGCTACGGCAACACGACCCTCTCGGCACGAGTCCATAGGCCCCTCCTGGCATTGCCTATCCGTCCTCTTATGGGACGACTCCCTCATCCGGCTCTGTCCGATCGCCTTCTCCCTATTCCCCGCAATTCCCTCTAGCAGGGAGAGCCTTACGCCGCGCTAGGCAGGCCTTCTATGGCCATCTCTTCTGCTATCCCAGTTCGTTAAGGGCGGCGATTTCAGGGAATATGGCAATGAGTCAGATTCGGCAGGATCTAATCGAAAAGTACGGGGTCACGTTGACCGTCGTTCAGGTGGCTGAAGTCTTAAAATGTTCGACGTCTAAAATCTACAAGGGTGCGGGCCCCGCCCCGGTAAGGGGGAGAAGGAAGGGGGATACCCTTTTATGGACGGTGGATGTCGTCGTCGGGTGGTTGCTTGGTGATACGACACAAGGCATTCAGGTCGTTGAGAAAAGAGAGGATTCCTTCAATACGACATATCCATCTAGGCGTGGTGCTCCCACAAAAAAGGAACGGCTCGAAGCTAGGAAGTTTGGGATATCGGTAAAAGACCTTCGTGCGAAATCTGCAGAATCGTTGCCAAGAAAATCGCAACGACATGTTGGTCAGGGTGAGAAGGAGGGGGCATGAAGGCGAAATCGCTATTGCCGAGAAATTTTTTTCGGCAGCCTGAGGTGCGGAAGATGGTCCCTGACCTAAAACTCCTGGCTGTTGCATTAAGGGTTGGGTGTGAATCCCATGTTGGATGTTGGGTCCCCGGTGGGTTGGGTGAGGACACCGGTCTAACTCCAGAGGCACTCCAAGGTGGTTTGGCCGATCTGGAGCGGCGTAGCCATGTGCTCTCGGATAAGGAAACCGGGGAAATCTTTGTGGCCTCATTCTTTCGGGAAAACGTATTTCCAACGGAAGCTCGGCGACGGCAAGCTCAAAGCGATTTTTCCCAAGTTCGTAGCCAGAAGCTTCGAGGTGCGGTGATATTAGCGATCAAGAATTCACCGGAATGTGCTTTGCGGCCGGATATGTTTGTAGAGGATAGTAAACCCTCAATAAATCAGTGTCCTATAAGCCAAGAAGAAGGAGAAGAGAAAGTTAGAGGAAAAGGAAAGACAGCAGAGCACTCCGTTCGAAACCTTGTGGATAAGTGTAAGCAACTCGGTGTCGAGGTAAACAACCAGGAGGATGAGGAAAATTTGGCGCAGTTAGTTGTCGACCTAGAGGGGCGGCTTGACTTGATTCGCAATGCGATAGGTGTTGTCCGCGCTAGGCCGTCCCGACGACGCCTATATGTATCGTCGGTGGGGGCTGAGGCTCGCTCCCTACTGGCAACCGAGCGTTATCAGGATCGCCTCACGATGGCTTCCCTTGCTGTCACACGTGTTGCGAAGGCAAGTGGTTATTGAGAAGTAGACGGCCCTATGGCTAGTACTAGTGCCTCGCCCTTCGGGTAAGTGCCTTGAGCGTTGATCAAACTACTCGACGGGTGATCACGCCGACTGAGGGTGATTATTGCCCGCAGTTAGCTGGCTAGGTCCAAGTATTGATGTCGTATATGGAGCCGTCGTTGAATTGGCGGCTCCATGCTGAACCGCCTGTCTAGCCAACGCGAACAATTCGGCCAAGCCTGCCGTTCGACTACCTTCCAAATTCGGTCCGCAATGCTGCGGTCACCTGCCGTCCGGTCAGCGGAGGCGATGATCAGCAGCTTTTCGATCCGACGAAGTCACACTACGTGCCCATTGCTAACTCCGGCATGCCGGCGAACACCTAGGGCGTCTTGATGGTGCCGCTCCCGGCCAGACTGTTCAACTGGCGCTGACGCTCGGTAAATTTCGCATTTGGTAAATGCGGTCCTGCCAGCCGATGTAATCCCAGTAATTAACGTACAGCGCTAGTGCAACTAGTTTATCGGTGTCAAATCTTTGCGGCATATCGCGTAGCCAGGGTTCCGCCGGCCGGCAACTGCTGCAGCCTTCCGACGTATAGAGTTCGATCATGGGCACGGTATGCGCCGGACTTTGCCGGCGACAGGTGGCTACTTTAACTGGCAGCAGCACAGCCAAATCGGCGAATATTAGCAAGGTGCAGGGGATGCTTATTGATCGTCGTAAGCGCCAAGCCGGCCGAAAGCGCGACCACGCAATGCCAGCGCTGCAACTCTTGAAATTGACTGAACATGATGAGACTCATGGCGAAGCGTGAATGGGCCGGTCAGATGCGTTTTTTGACCGGCCAGCCGTCGCCTTACTTCTTCATTTCATCCTTGGTCATGCCATCCTTCTTCATCATCGCGTCTTTCTTCATGGCATCCTTTTTCATGCCATCCTTGGCCATACTGTCCTTCTTCATTTCATCTTTGGCCATGTCATCCTTCTTCATCATCACGTCTTTCTTCATGTCATCCTTCTTCATTTCGTCGGCGAAGGATGCGCCGACGGCGACCATAAGGCAGGAGGTGAGCATTACTGCGGCGAGCTTTTTCATGGTTTTTTCCTCAATGAGAGTGTTGCGTGGCGAAAATGCCGGGTGATCAGGGCAGCCGAAACGATCAACTGCCGCCGAACCAGTTGTACCCCTGGTCTTCCCAGTAGCCCCCGGGGTAGGAATTGGTGACGAAAAGCGCCTGGATGTATTTAGGGTTCTTGTAGCCGAGCTTGGTCGGCATGCGCAGCTTCATCGGGAAACCGTAGCGGGCCGGCAGCGTCTGTCCATCGTAGCTCAGGGTCAGCTGCGTCTGCGGGTGCAGCGCCGTCGCCATGTCGATGCTGGTGTAGTAGTCGTCGGCACATTTGAAACCGACGTATTTAGCATCGAGATCTGCGCCGACCAGGCGTAGGAAGGTCGTGAAGGGTACGCCGCTCCACTTGCCGATGGCGCTCCAGCCTTCGACGCAGATGTGGCGGGTGACCTGATCGACTTGCGGCAAGGCATGCAGTTCGTCGAGCGTCCACGCATGCTTGTCGGAGACCAGGCCGCTGACCTCCAGGCGGAAGCTGGCAGCATCGACCTCGCGTACCTCGTCATCGCCGTAATAGGCATTGAACGGGAACGGGCGGGTGATCATCGATTCCGGATAAATCGGCGCCAGTTGGTTCGGATCGAACAACCAGCCTTGAACGCAGTTATTGAAGCGCGACATCGCCAGCAGGGCGGACTCGACGCTCTCATCGTCGGTGATGGCGCACCCGGTCAGCAGCGATAGTCCACCCAGAGTCATCGAGCGTTGCAGGAAGGCGCGGCGGGCCGGCAGTTCGATGTATTTGCCGACGTCCTTGAAGGCATCCTTGAGCACGCGGTCACCGTTGGCAATCATCGGGCGGTTCTTTTTGGGGAACACGCTTGACTCCTTAATGGCCGCGAATCATCGCGATCAGCGTGCGCGGGACCAACGCGACCATGGCCACATGAACGCCGACAAAGGCGACCAGGGCGCTCATACCAATGAAGTGGACGCGGCGGGCGGCTTCATAGCCGCCGAGCAGCTCGCGCAAGATCGGAAACTGCACGGACTTCCACAGCACCAGGCCGGACAAGACAATCACGATGATGTCGGCGATCGCGAACAGGTAGGCCGCCCGCTGCAAGGCGTTGTAATGGCTGAGGTCGGCGTGCGATAGCTTGCCTTTCAGCGCGTCCAGCAGGTCGGCGACAATGGCCCGCAGCGACAGCGGGAAAAACTTGTGCCACAGGCGGCCGCTGAAGATATTGAAAAACAGGTAAATCAGACCGTTGACCGCCAGCAGCCACATCGCCGCGAAATGCCATTGAAGCGCCCCGCCCAGCCAGCCGCCGAGCGTGATTTCCTTGGGAATGAAGAAAGGAAAGAAGGGCGAGGCATCGTAGATCCGCCAGCCGCTCATCACCAAAATGACGACAGCGACAACATAGAGCCAATGCGTCACTCGCAACCATGGCGGATGAATGGCATAAATCTCTTTGCTCATGGCGTTCCTCTTAGTGTTTGCGTCGGTTGGGCGATAAACTACTTGGGGCTCATTGCTGCAGCGTTCTATACGAGGTAATTCGTCGCGAGTTGGCGAACGGTTACGGGTTCGGGCAAAATATTTTTTGATCTGCTGCCAATATTTGTCCGGCAGTTGTAACGAAAGGCGTCCATGCAACGAATAAACAGAGAAGAAAGCTTTCGCGCAAAGGAAGAGCGCCTGAAGGATTTGTTCGTGCGTGGCCTGTCCGGTAACAACGCGGCGTACCAGACGTTTCTCGGCGAGTTGAGTTCGTATCTGCGGGCTTTCCTGCGCAAACGACTGATCCGCCTGCCAGACGAAGTGGAGGATCTTGTGCAGGAAGCCCTGCTCGCGGTGCATAACCAGCGCCATACCTACGACCCCAGCCAGCCGCTGTCGGCCTGGGTGCAGGCGATTGCCCGCTACAAGCTGGTCGACCTGTTCCGACGGCGGGCTATTTACGAACAGCGCAATGATACGCTGGATGACGGCATGGATTTGTTCTCCTCTGCCGATGCTGAGGCCGCCGAAGCACGGCGCGATCTGAACAAACTTCTAGCCGATTTGCCCGATCATTTCCGCCTGCCGATCATGCACACCAAATTGGAAGGTTTGTCAGTCAGAGAAGCGGCTGATGTGAGCGGGATGTCGGAATCTGCCATCAAGGTTGGCGTCCACCGCGGCTTGAAGGCGCTCGCGGCGAAAATACGAGGTGCCCTATGAAAACTGAAGACTTGATCACCATGTTGGCCGCGGGAGCGGGTGCGGTCGAGGCTCCCTCCGCCGCACAGCGCTACGCGCTAGCCATTGGCTGGGGCGCGGCGGGTGCCACCCTACTGATGCTCGCCCTTTTGCAGGTTCGTCACGATCTCGGGCTTGCGCTCTTGCTGCCGATGTTCTGGGTCAAAGTCGGATTTGTCACCTGTCTTGCCGCAGGGAGCCTGTTTGCTGTGCTCCGCTTGTCGCGGCCTGGTGCGAAAACCAACTGGGTGCCGGCCGCGCTCGGCCTTCCTGTCTTGGGTATGTGGGCCATCGCTGCCTTTACGCTGATCGAGGCAGAACCGATGGAGCGCTCGAATCTTTTCTTTGGCGATACGTGGAAATCCTGCCCGTTACTAATCGCCATGCTCTCGGTACCGGTGTTTGCCGCCGTGTTGCGCTCGATGAAGGACCTCGCGCCGACCCGGCCGCGGTTAGCCGGTTTTGCCGCCGGTCTGCTTGCCGGGGCCGTTGCCGCCGTCGTTTATTGCCTGCACTGTCCCGAACTCGGCGCGCCATTTATTGGTTTCTGGTATCTGTTGGGAATGCTCATCCCTGCAGCGGTAGGAGTTTTGTTGGGGAATTCAATGCTGCGCTGGTAGCCTTTTCGAAGCAAGACTTCCGAATTAAATGTGCCATTTACATTCACGGCAATAAACACGCTCCAAAATTCGCTCTTTTTTAGGAATCTACCGTGCCACTAAAACGAATCTTCCAGTCTTCAGACTTTGTGCAGCCCACGATGGATGAAGAACCTAAGCGATCAGTCATTACCGAATCTGCTGATGCTGTTGTAGTTATATGGCACCTGCTTCCGGGGCAACGCATTCGACCTCACATTCATCCTAACGGACAGGATACATGGATTGTCATGTCTGGTAGCGGTGACTATTCACCCTGCGCTGGTGAGATGACCACGCCAATATCGTGTGGACAAGTTGTTGTGGCACACGCGGGACAGGTACACGGTGTCCTCAATAACACAAGTGAGCCGCTTCAAATTCTCTCGGTCGTTTCTCCTGCGAACGCAGGTTACTTTTTAGCCTGAGGTGCGACCAGCACAAACTGCAACTTGTGAACTCCCATTACAAACTCCCGCTCGGCTCTGATTGAACACAGAAATAGAATATGAAAATTAATCGGACCGCTCTGCAAACTGCCGGACTGTATGCCTTGATTGGTATCAGTTGGACTATTTTTTCAGATCAAATCCTTCTCGCATTAACTCCAGATCTGCTTGTTTTCTCGTGGATAGGCACTTGGAAAGGTGTTGCTTTTATCTTTGCCTCTGCGTGCATCATTTATCTGATTTCAAAGCCACGAGTGCGAATTGAAAATCGAGCGTCATGGAATGGAATCAGTGAGCCGGGAGCAGGTTCGCTGGTTCTTGTTTTTGCGGTTTTGGCTGGAGTGATTTTGCTCGCTGGTTTTGTGCTGGTGGCTCAAATGACAGCCAAACAACGAGATCGCGAAATTGAAAGTTTGCAAGCTATCGCCGATCTCAAGGTCAGTCAGATTTCGGCTTGGCTTGCAGAACGTGACGCAGATGCCAGAATGATTTTTAACGACGATTCTCTGGTCAATTTGTATCTTGAGTGGCGACAGTCGGAGTCAACGCTAGCCCGACGCCGCCTTGAGGAGCGACTCCAAACCTATAAGAAATCTAAAGACTATATTGAGGTCGTTTTGCTTAGTATAGATGGTGATCAATTCTCGACTAATCCCAGTTCAAGAAATTTGACCAAGCTCCCTGCTGTGCAAGGAGCAGTGAAAAAAGCCCACACAACGGGCCAGCTTATTAATACGGATCTCTATCGAGACGAAGAAGGAAAACTGGGTCGAGTGCATCTGGATTTCGTGGTGCCGTTACGCTCGGGGAGCATGAAACACGAACTGACAGCTGTGATACGTACCGACCCCAATCGGTTTTTATTTCCATTTATCCAGTCCTGGCCTATACCAAGTGCGACTGCTGAAACGCTGTTATTTCGCCGTGAGGGTAACAACGTTTTGTTTTTGAATGAGTTGCGGCACCGTTCTGATACATCTGTACGCTTGCGTGTTCCGGTGGATGAAAAAAACTTGCTGGCATCTCAAGTTCTTCGTGGAGATGCACTTCCCGATCAAGCAGTTGAGGGTGTGGATTACCGAGACATTGCTGTGTTAGGGGTTTTGAAAGCTATTCCCGGAACCCCATGGTTTCTCGTTGCGAAACTTGATAAAGGCGAACTCTATTCCGGGGCCAAGCGAGATGCCGGCTGGATTGCCTTGGCCGACATCCTTGCTTTGATCGTAGCCGCAGTAGCCACTATTTTTATACGTCAGCGTGACGAACTTCGACACGCAGCAATCCAGCGCCAGGATCAGGTGGAAAAACTTCAAGCACTGCAGTTGTTGGAAGCGATTGCCGAAGGCTCAAATGACGCGATATTTGCAAAGGATTCCAATGGGCGCTATCTCTTACTTAATCGTGAGCTTTGCCGTTTTCTGGGTAAGAGTCGCCAAGAATTATTGGGGCGAGATGATTGCGAAGTATTCCCCGCCGAAGATGCTCAGAGGATCAGAAGCGATGATCAAAAAGCAATGCGAAGCGGCCTCATCGAGTGTGCAGAAGAATCATTGCCGACAACAGGAGGTCGGCGTACTTTTCTTACAACCCGAGGTCCAGTGCGCGACCAGGATGGAAAGGTGATCGGTGTTTTTGGCATAGCGCGCGACGTCACAGAACGAAATTTCCAAGAGCGAGAAATTAGAGCAGGAGAGTCTCGTTTTCGGGCGATCTTCGATGGAGTGAACGATGGAATTGTTCTCCACGACATCGCCAATGGAGTGATTCTGGAGGGCAATGTTAGGGTTGCCGAAATGTTCGGCTATGGTCGCCAAGAAATTAGACAACTCACAATTGCCGATTTAAGTTCAGACACGACTCCATTTACGCGAGACGTGCTTTCCAAATGGCTTGAACGTGCAAATCAAGGTGAGTCACCCATTTTCGAATGGATGGCTAGGCACAAGGACGGACATCTCTTTAACGTTCAGATTAGTATGCGAATGGCTGAGGTATCAGGTAGATCATGCGTGATAGTGCTGATACGCAAACTGCGCGATCGGGACGAAATTAACCAAATTGACCTGCTCCCAGAGATTAGTCCGGCGGTGATATAGGTCTGCCTTGATTAACCGCAGACTCCAAGTCCATTCCGGGACTAAATTGCGGAGCAGATCAAAATATAATTGGGTCATTCAATACCCCATTCCGCACAAGGTGTTGCATTTAGCTAAGTTCGCCACTTTGTGGTGAGTCATCCGTCCCTTCTTGGGTTAGAGGGAGAACGACAACAACGGTCGTTCCGTGGCCTCGTTCCGAATCCAGATAGACCCGCCCTCGGTGTTGAGCGACGATACGCTGCACTATTGCCAGTCCCAACCCGGTTCCTCTGGCATTAGTAGTGAAGAAAGGATCAAATACCTTGTCAGCAATTTGGGGGGAAATACCAGGACCATCATCTTCAAAACGAATTTCTACGGACGGTTGTGATTCATGTAGGAGGCAGCGAGTCCGAATTGTTATCAGCCCCCACTCAGGTACGGCATAAATAGCGTTTCCGAGTACATTTTGAAACAACTGTAATAATTTATTTCGGTCAGCCATGATCGTGGGCAGCTTTTCCTCCCCTTCCATGCGGACTTCCACGGATTTTCCAGTTATTTCCGGCAAAAGTGATACCGACGCCGCCCTGAGCGTATCTCCCAGATCTACCCAGTCAAATTCTGCAGTACCTGGGCGCGCATAAGTCAGCATGTCATTCAGAATTGTCTCCATGTAACGAACCTGACGGAGGGCGATCTCGCAATTCTCTATTTGCATATCTCCTTCCTTTCGATGGTGTTCGTCGAGTATCTGAAGATTCATTTTGACCGATGACAGCGCGTTACGTAGATCATGAGCGATCATCGAGGCCATCTGTCCCATTGCGCTTTGCTCGGAGTTTTTTCCGGCTAGGCGCAATTTTTCGGCCATCCGCGTCATAGCCCGACTGAGAGTTCCGATTTCATCATTGTTGTTCGCCGGGATCACAATATTTTGGTCACCTGAGGCAATGCGGTTAGCCGCCTTGATTAAAACATCAATGGGCCTTAGGAGTCGGCTTGTTGACACAGACAGTGTCAACAGCATCAGGAGTCCAATGCTTGCAACTGCAATAGCAAGTTGCCTTTGAAGGGCAGCAGCTTTGATCTCCAATTCAACTAGGGATATCACCCCTCCTACCACCAATACATTCTCAATTTCATTCCCTTCACCAACATTCAAAGTCGCACGACGAATACCCAACATCGTTGCAATTGCGGGAAACTCCATAATTAATTGAGGTTTAGCCCCAGACAAAACTTGATCCCAGGTCTGAGCCAACTGGAAATCGCGGATTGCGTTGGCAGCCTTTTGAGTATGGCTACCTGACGTCTCCGGACGGGACTGGTAAAGGTATTGACCATCACTATCAGCAATCCAGTAAGCAATGCCATCATGCGCTTTACCTAATGTTCTAAACACTTGATCGATAGCAACAACCACAGCGATTGCACCGATTACATTGCGGTCCTTGCCGCGAACTGGGATGCTGACGAAAAACACCCTTTCTCCACTTGTTTCATCGCTCAGGTTTCTGGTTTGCTCGTTGAAATTTCTGAGGCCCTGCTTTTCTGCCAACAATGACTCAAAATTCCAATTAGCAGTTGGCTGATCCACCATGGTGTGAACTACGTTATCGTTCCGCAAACTGACCAATACGCGATGAGATCCAGTGCCAGAGTCCAATAACATCTTCACCTGTCGATAGGCGTGCCTTTCCCGCATCATGATATCGAGTTGGTCCGCAACTTTTTGAAAGCCATCAACACTAGGCTCGGTGTTCTCCTCCATCATGTATCGCGCCCCTCCATCGGCGAGCATGGATAGATCGCTCTTAACCATGTCGATGGTGCTCTGGAGTATGCTTGCCTCCCGCTCCACGCTATCAAGTACGCGCTTACCCTCTAATCCGTGAAGTGCATCAGTTGCTGCGCTCCAGGTTAGAACAATAGTGATAACCACAGAGAGTCCGGTGACTAGTAGCGTGATCAATAGAAGTTTTTTTGCAATACTCATGGCAAGGAAGGCCGTATCAGAAAATTGAGATTGATCAATCTAGCTCACGGAAAGTTAGTTCTACCCATCCAGCGGTTCGAGCAACGGTGCATCCTGAGAGGCGTTCGCTTAGGGATTCCGAGGATGTTCTTGAGCAAAAAATGGCGGGAGATCGTGAATTGATACACATACTTATTGTTGATGATGACGTGGCGATATGCCAGACACTGAAATCTCATTTTCAAAAAAGCGCATTTCAAGTATCGCTGGTGAATACTGCGGAAGAAGGGATTAATGTCGCACTATCCAGCAATATTGATGCCATCATTTCTGACATTCGCCTGCCTGCAAAAGGAGGCCTTGATCTTTTGCGAGAGGTCAAAGCAGAAAAGCCCGAACTACCGATCATCATGATTACAGCGTTCCACGATATGGAGATGACCGTGGCGGCGATGCAATGCGGGGCTATGGACTATGTTCCAAAGCCCATCGACCTTCCTGAATTAGACGCAGCGGTTAGTCGAGCGCTCTTTGCTTCGAGTCGATCGGAACATGTGACTGGTGACCCGCTGATCATTGGAGCGACAGATGTAACCCCAACACAAATTGTGGGTCAATCATTTGCGATGAAGGAGGTTTTCAAGACTATCGCTCTTGTGGCGCAGAGCAGGGTGACGGCTTTAATTCTCGGCGAGTCCGGGACAGGAAAAGAGTTGGTTGCCAGAGCAATACACAATGCAAGTGCCGAAAAAGATATGCCTTTTATTGCAGTAAACTGCGCAGCATTGGTTGACTCCCTCCTTGAGAGTGAACTGTTCGGCCATGAGCGAGGTGCTTTCACTGGCGCCGTCAATGCACATAAGGGAAAAGTTGAGCAAGTAGGAGAGGGGACTTTGTTCCTGGATGAGGTCGCCGAATTGAGCCCCCTTATTCAAGGCAAGCTACTGCGTATCTTGGAAGCACGGGAATATAGTCCGGTAGGCAGCGCACAAGTTAAAAAAAGCAAAGCCAGATTCATAGCGGCAACAAACGTAGACTTGCAAGCAAGAGTAGCCTCAGGTGAGTTTCGCGAAGATCTTTTTTACCGCCTCAACGTTGCTTCCATCAATCTCCCACCGTTGCGAGAGCGACAAGGAGACATACCAAGATTGATCGATTTCCTTCTTCGGAAGATCAATCGTGATCTACGAAAAAACATACGTAGGGTGTCTGGTGAAGCCATGGCTTGCCTCAACGCCTTCGCATGGCCGGGTAATGTTCGGCAACTTGAAAATGTGCTCATGAAAGCAGCGGTAATGGAACGCGGCGACACTCTCACCATTGACCGCCTTCCGCCGGAAATAAGGTGCTCACGAATGCCCATATCAGCATCGGGGATTGATGCTTCCATCCCAAAAAACCTTCTTTCTCTTAGGGAAATGGAAAAAAATCATATCGTGCACGTACTGGAAAAAACCGGTTGGCATAAAGGTCAAGCCTGTGAAATTCTCGACATTTCTCGACCTAAGCTTGAACGACGTATCAATGAATTTAATCTCAGCCCTCCTGATCGTACAAGTGGCAATTGAGTGAGTTGCATCTTCTGAAGATTTTCTGGTGTGTGAAAATCTTTAGGCTCGTCATGGTTCATGCCGAAAGAATCCGGATTATTGAAACCGATTTCATGACATGCACGTGGAGAGGCAACAGGACATCCGTAGATTTTGAGTTTGAGGTGGTCGGTACCAAGCCCCTTTGCCCGTTGCCACCTCAGGGCGATAGAGACGTCGCAGCCCTCTCGCCTAGCCGTCGTGATTGGATGGTCGGCGTGGGCGCAAGTGCCTGAGCGGTACGACTGCGAAGGCTTCACGAATTTCGCCAAGCCGATGATTTTGGCGGCCGTTACCAGACCCAGTCATAAGGGTGGGCGACCGTGTCAGCGGAAGAACATGTTGAACCCGCAGGAGCAGCAACTGCTCATTGAAGGGGGAGAGTGCCAGGAGCGACTGGTTCTGGATTAGTAACTGGTATATCTCGGTTTGGTCTGGGCGCCTGTGCGTACTGCTATTGGCGGAAGCCAGCCACAGATTCCTCCTCGAAGGTCTGCTGACCGGTAAGATCGTAGAGATTTTTGCTTCCTAGAACTGCGCTCTCCGAGAATCGCGGATCACCATGCTGAAGACCTTCATGGCCTGTAAGCGGTCGAGTCTGATGGCGGCTATTGCAAGCATCTCGATGGAATAGACATCAGTTGGATGCTAGCTATCTAAATGTGCCGCCCTCAAATGACGAAGAGCACTTTTCCAAACTGTACTTAGCCAATAAAGAATTGAACGAAACGTTAAATCTCATTTCGTTCAATTTAACGAAATGAATGCCGTTGGTTTTTGGAACTTGATGCCCACTCAGAGGTTTTGTTGACTTAGGTCAATAAACCACAATTTAAGTGGGGATTTCGACCTGATTTTCAGGCTGCCAACCATTGGCATGCTCATTGCTGTTATCCCTTCTAAGTTGCTTACGACCGAATACCGAGTCTCAGGGGCTCTGAACAACGCGCAAGCGAAGTACGGTTTCGGTGTTCGGTCAAACAGTAGATAAGGAGATGACAATGGTTCAAATGACTCGTAGAGGCTTCCTGCTAGCCTCTGGTGCTACGCTTTTGGGAAGTTCTCTAAGTTTAAGAACCTTAGCTGCGGCTACAGATATTAGTGGAGCTTTCGAATATTCGGGATGGGAAAACTTCCATCGCACCCAATGGTCCTGGGATAAGAAAACGCGCGGCGCTCACCTCGTCAACTGCACTGGCGCCTGTCCGCATTTTGTCTATAGCAAGGACGGCGTGGTCATGCGCGAGGAGCAGTCAAAGGATATAGCTCCCATGCCCAATATTCCCGAGTACAACCCGCGCGGATGCAACAAGGGTGAGTGTGGTCACGACTATATGTATGGACCGCATCGTATCAAATACCCTTTGATCCGCGTCGGCGAACGCGGAGAAGGAAAGTGGCGGCGTGCGACCTGGGAGGAAGCGCTCGACATGATTGCCGATAAGTGCGTCGATACCATCAAGAACCATGCACCGGATTGCATCAGTGTTTATTCGCCGGTGCCCGCAGTCTCGCCTGTGTCGTTCTCGGCAGGGCATAGATTCGCACACTACATCGGCGCTCATGCTCATACCTTTTACGATTGGTATGGCGATCACCCTACCGGCCAGACCCAGACCTGCGGGGTCCAAGGCGATACCTGCGAAACTGCCGACTGGTTCAATTCCAAATACATCATTCTCTGGGGGTCGAATCCTACACAGACGCGAATTCCGGACGCCCACTTCCTTTCTGAGGCGCAGCTAAACGGCGCCAAAATCGTCAGCATTTCACCGGATTACAACTCGTCGACAATTAAGGTCGACAAATGGATTCATCCGCAACCGGGAACTGATGGCGCTCTGGCGATGGCGATGGCGCACGTCATCATCAAGGAAAAACTTTATGACGCGCACAGCCTGAAAGAGCAGACCGATCTTTCCTATCTGGTGCGTAGTGACACCAAACGCTTCCTGCGTGAGGCAGATGTCGTAGCAGGGGGCTCAAAGGATAAGTTCTATTTCTGGAACGCGAAAACTGGCAAGCCGGTTATCCCGAAGGGTTCCTGGGGCGATCAACCGGAAAAGAAAGGTTCACCGGTTGGTTTCTTGGGGCGAAACACCTTTGCCTTTCCCAAAGGCTACATCGATTTAGGTGATCTTGATCCTGCGCTCGAAGGCAAGTTCAATATGCAGTTGCTGGACGGCAAGACTGTTGAAGTCCGGCCTGTTTTCGAGATTCTCAAGTCGCGCCTCATGGCTGACAACACGCCAGAAAAAGCTGCAAAAATCACAGGTGTGACAGCAAAAGCGATCACCGAACTGGCGCGTGAATTTGCCACAGCCAAACCCTCAATGATTATCTGTGGCGGTGGGACGCAACATTGGTATTACAGCGACGTGCTGTTGCGTGCCATGCATCTTCTGACCGCACTGACGGGTACCGAGGGCACGAACGGCGGAGGCATGAATCACTACATCGGCCAGTGGAAACCAGCCTTCGTGGCGGGGCTTGTGGCACTAGCTTTCCCTGAGGGGGTGAACAAGCAACGCTTCTGCCAGACCACCATCTGGACCTACATCCACGCCGAAGTCAACGACGAGATTATTAGCTCCGACATCGACACGGAAAAATACCTGCGCGACTCGATTACTACTGGCCAGATGCCCAATATGCCTGAGCAAGGCCGTGATCCAAAGGTCTTCTTTGTCTATCGAGGCAATTGGCTGAATCAGGCCAAAGGCCAGAAATACGTGCTGGAAAATCTCTGGCCGAAGCTGGAGTTGATTGTCGACATCAACATTCGCATGGATTCAACCGCGCTGTATTCAGACGTCGTGCTTCCGTCGGCCCATTGGTACGAGAAGCTGGACCTAAACGTAACTTCGGAACATTCCTACATCAACATGACCGAACCGGCCATCAAGCCGATGTGGGAATCGAAAACTGATTGGCAGATTTTCCTGGCTTTGGCCAAGCGAGTGGAGATGGCGGCCAAACGCAAGAAATACGAGAAGTTCAATGACGAGAAGTTCAAGTGGGTGCGCGATCTTTCCAATCTTTGGAACCAAATGACTATGGATGGAAAACTGGCCGAGGACGAAGCAGCAGCCCAGTACATCCTGGACAATGCGCCGCAATCTAAGGGCATTACGATACAGATGCTGCGTGAAAAACCACAGCGTTTCAAGTCGAACTGGACGTCACCTCTGAAAGAGGGCGTGCCTTACACGCCGTTTCAGTATTTCGTGGTCGACAAGAAGCCTTGGCCCACCTTGACCGGACGCCAGCAGTTCTACCTAGACCACGACACGTTCTTCGACATGGGCGTCGAGTTGCCAACCTACAAGGCACCGATAGATGCCGACAAGTACCCGTTCCGCTTCAATTCACCGCATAGCCGTCACTCGGTTCACTCGACGTTCAAAGACAATGTCTTGATGCTCCGATTGCAACGTGGCGGCCCCTCAATTGAAATGTCTCCTCTAGATGCAAAGCCGCTCGGTATAAAGGATAACGACTGGGTTGAGGCTTGGAATAATCACGGCAAGGTCATTTGCCGGGTCAAGATTCGCAATGGCGAGCAGCGTGGGCGGGTTTCCATGTGGCATTGCCCTGAACTGTATATGGACCTCCTCACAGGAGGGTCTCAGAGTGTCTGTCCTGTGCGCATTAACCCGACCAACCTCGTCGGCAATTATGGACATCTCTTTTTCCGACCCAACTATTACGGCCCCGCCGGATCTCAGCGGGACGTGCGTGTCAATGTAAAACGCTACATCGGCGCCACGCCCATCAGTTTCTAGTCAGATCCGCTGATCAACAGAACAGGATATTAATCATGGCTAATGTGATGAAAGCGCCCAGGCGCCAACTGACCTACGTAACCGATTTGAACAAATGCATCGGCTGCCAGACCTGCACCGTGGCGTGCAAGAAATTGTGGACGACGGGACCAGGTCAGGACTTCATGTACTGGCGAAATGTCGAAACCGCGCCGGGCTTGGGTTACCCCAGGAACTGGCAGACCAAGGGCGGTGGCTACAAGAACGGTGAGCTGCAAAAAGGAAAAATCCCACCGATGATCGACTACGGTATCCCGTTTGAATTCGACTATGCCGGTCGGTTGTTCGAGGGCAAGCCAGGACGGGTGCGACCCAGCCCTACGCCACGCTCTGCGCCCAATTGGGACGAGGATCAGGGCGCCGGGGAATACCCTAACAACTCGTTTTTCTACCTGCCGCGCATGTGCAACCACTGCACCAAACCGGCGTGCCTGGAGGCCTGCCCGAATGAGGCAATCTATAAACGAGAGCAGGACGGCATCGTCGTAATCCACCAGGACAAATGCAAGGGCGCGCAGGCTTGTGTCCAGTCTTGCCCCTACGCCAAGCCCTATTTCAATCCGCTGACCAATAAGGCCAACAAGTGTATCGGCTGCTTCCCGCGGATTGAACAAGGCGTGGCGCCGGCCTGCGTTGCTCAATGTGTGGGTCGTGCCATGCACGTCGGCTTTGTCGACGATGTCAACAGTTCTGTGTACAAGCTCATCAAGCAATACAAGGTAGCTTTGCCTCTGCATCCTGAGTTTGGCACCGAACCTAACGTCTTCTATGTGCCGCCTGTACTTGGGCCGCGCATTGAGATGGCGAATGGCGAACCGTCTACAGATCCTAAGATTCCATTGGCTCAACTGGAGGGGCTGTTTGGCAAACAGGTGCGTGACGTGTTGGCGATCCTTCAATCCGAGCGCGAGAAAAAAATGAAGGGGCTGGCTTCGGATTTGATGGATGTGCTGATCGGTCGTCGCAGCACCGACATGATGATTTCTCCTTTGACCTAATGTTGCAATGGAGCGGCCGCACGGGCCGCTTTTTCCTACCAGTCGATTCTTTCGAGATTGCCCGCCATGATAAAAACTCTTGCTCTCGCCACCTTGCTTTTTTCGGGTTTTCTTCCCGGAGTGACGGTGGCGCAACAAGCGGAATACCTTGGTTTTCGCGCATGCACTAAATGTCACGACTCCCAGGGTGATACGTGGCGCGCTTCGGCACATGCGAAAGCCTTCGATTCGCTGAAGCCGAACGCAAAATCCGAGGCGAAAACCAAAGCCAAACTTGATCCCAAAAAAGATTACACGCAGGACAAAAACTGCGTCGGCTGCCACGTAACAGGTTACGGCGAACCAGGTGGATTTGTCCTGGGGGCTTCTCCGGAGGATATGAAAACCGTGCTCGGGGTCACTTGCGAATCCTGCCATGGTGCAGGAGGAAAGTTTCGAAATCTACATGGTGAGGCTAGTGACAGATTGAAGAATCGGGGAGAAACCAGCGCGCGGAAGCCACTGGTAGATGCCGGCCAGAACTTCGATATGGAAAAAGCATGTGCGCGTTGCCATCTAAATTACGAAGGCTCATCGAAGTATGAAGCAAAGGCTCCATTTACACCATTCTCCCCGGCCGTCGATAGCAAGTACCAGTTCGATTATCTCAAGTCGGTAACTGCAACTGGGAAAAGCAATCCTGTACATACCCACTTCAAACTGCGTGGCGTATTCAAGGGCGATCCAGTGCCGGCTGTTCGCGCAACGCTTCAGGAAGATGCGCCTGAGCCCGAATAACGCTGAAAGTAACACCAGGGCGTTTTAACAACCTAGATCCTGTTTAGGAAATGAGGAATCAAATGAATAGCCTTGTCGACAAAGCTGTTGTTGCGAGAATCGACCGTTCATTAGAACGTAGCCGTGTATATGGCCTGCTTGCTATTGGATTAGGATTTCCTGATCTCGAAAGCCATGCCGGTTTTTCGGACGGTCGGCTAATTATTGAGATGCAACAGGCGCTAGAGGTCTGTATGCCCGATCTGGCTGATTATTTCAGCGAGCAGATTTCTCCTCGCCTTAAGTTGACGTGCTCTTTCGAGGATTTCGAAGCTTTGTTTCTTACTGCCTTCGAGATAAACACGCCGGTACCCAGCGCAGCCTTGTATGAGGGTGTACATGTTCAGCAGAGTAACCGTCCGGCGTTAATCCTCGAACTAAAAGGCTTTTATCGGAATTTCGGACTAATTATGGATGCCCGAGGAAATGAACTCGAAGACACGCTTACCGCTGAGCTTGAGTTTATGCATTTTCTTACGGCAAAACAGGCACAGGCAGAATTGGAAGGCCTGCCACCAAATGCATACCAACGGGCTCAGCGAGATTTTCTGGAGCGTCACTTGGTGGTTTGGCTACCTCTTGTGCGCGCAGAGGTAAACGCAAAGGTGACAACCCAGTTTTTTGTTGCTTTGACAGATCTGGCTGAAAAATTTGCAGAGGCTGATCTGCAAGAAATTCTGCGGGAAATTGATTCTTAGAGCCGACTCGCGAAGGAGTTTGTGTATGAAAACTCCAACACTTTTTTAGATTTCATTTATTCATTTCACACAAGGAGATATCCATGACAAACATATCAATTCGCAGTTTCAAATTGAGTCTCATTGCCACTACTATCGGAGCGGCCATAGCGATGGCTTCCTCACCTGTTGTAGCTCAGCAGGCAATGCAACCCATGCAACCTATGAAAATTGAGCGAGGAACTATCCTGACCCAGCCGGGGGTCTTCGGCGTTTTCACAATGTTCAAATTACGCCCGGATTGGAACAAGGTGCCAGCAATGGAACGTAAGGGTGCCGCAGAAGAAGTTAAGAAACTAATTGAGAAGCACAAGGATAACGTTCTGGTTGATCTCTACCTGACACGTGGCCTGGAAACCAATTCTGACTTTTTCTTCCGCATCAACGCCTACGACTTGGCAAAAGCCCAGACCTTCATGCGCGAATTCCGCTCGACTACTATCGGCAAGAATGCCGATGTTTTCGAGACCCTTGTCGGTGTTACAAAGCCCTTGAACTACATCAGCAAAGACAAGTCTCCTGGGCTGAATGCGGGGCTTAGTTCGGCTACCTATAGTGGGCCGGCTCCACGATATGTGATCGTAATTCCCGTCAAGAAAAACGCGGAATGGTGGAACATGTCGCCGGAAGAGCGTTTGAAGGAGATGGAAGTTCACACGACACCTACCTTAGCCTATCTCGTGAACGTCAAGCGCAAGTTGTACCACTCAACTGGCTTAGATGACACCGATTTTATTACCTACTTTGAGACTGATGATCTGACCGCATTCAACAATCTGATGCTCTCTCTGGCACAGGTTAAAGAGAATAAATTCCACGTTCGCTGGGGCAGTCCGACTACGCTCGGCACCATTCACTCTCCGGAAGATGTGATCAAGGCGCTAGCCGATTAACCGAATGGCTGTCCCTCTCAAGCTCAAGCGTGCCAGGAACAGCCTTGCCGCGAACCTTGGGCTCTTGCCCAAGGTTCGCTAGCCATACGCTGCAGCATTCGAGCACTTGAGTTACTGAAGCTCACCTTGCTTGTTTCAGATCGCGGAGTAACTGACTCGCAATTAAGTATGCCAATTTAATGAAAAACATTCTCAAATCGCTGCGCCAACCAAGCACTAAATATTCACTATTGGGTTTGCTCTCGGTTGGCTTTATCGCAGGCATTTTTTTTTGGGGGGGCTTTAATACAGTAATGGAAGCCACCAACACGCTTGAATTTTGTATTTCATGTCATGAAATGCGTGACAACGTATATCAGGAATACAAGGAAACCATTCACTTTGCCAATCGAACTGGCGTTCGCGCTGTTTGTTCGGACTGCCATGTACCCAAAGATTGGGGGCACAAAATGATGCGCAAGATCCAAGCGAGTGGCGAAGTCTACGGCAAACTTATGGGAACCATTGATACCAAGGAAAAGTTTGAGGCCAAGCGCCTCGAGTTAGCCGAGCACGAATGGGCGCGAATGAAAGCCAGCGATTCGCGCGAATGCCGCAACTGTCACAGTTTCGAAGGCATGAATACAGAAAAACAAAAACTTCGCGGCGCGAAAATGCACAAAATCGCCCAAGACGAAAAAAAGACCTGTATCGATTGCCACAAAGGTATTGCCCACCGCAAGCCGAAAGGTATGAAAGAGGATGATGACGAGTGATCGTCCTCGCATATCCCTGACACCAATTATCGACAAATCGTCTGGAGTATTTAAATGAAAAAAAGTGCTTTATCAGTAGCTATTTTGGGTACCGTATTTTCCCTTGGGTCTCAAATCGCAAATGCCGCGCCGGACTGGAGCAAAGTTCCGAAAAGAGATATTCAGGTGTTCCATCCTGGTGTAACTCCGATTGAATGGATTGCTAAGAAATCTGATCACAGTGGTCGGACCGGACTGATTAAAGGAGAAAGCTGCGTTGGATGCCACGAAGAAAAAGGCGGACTTAATTTTGATATGAAACGCTTGGCGGGAAAGGATCTGGAGCCGTTCGGTGCTCCAAAAACGATGAATTTCCCTGTCTCTATGCAGGTTGCGTACGACAAGGAGTACGCCTATATCCGCCTGACTTTCAAGGCCCCTGCTGGAGCAGCCAATACCGCCGACAAGGAGAATGAAGTCAAGGTTGCTGTTATGTTTGCCAATGACAAAGTTTCGGCTGCCTCCGGTGACAAAGCGATTCCGGGCGACCAAGTTGGTTGCTGGGCAACCTGTCACGCAGATGCGCGCACTATGCCCGGGGCCGACGACAAAAAGACGAAGTACGTAAAGGATGGTGCCTATGAACTGATGCAGTGGAAGAGTTCTAAGGGGGCGAAGGTTGTTGATGGATCTATTAGCGATAAGCGCAATATGGAAGGCGGCACGACCGGCGCGAAGGCTGAAGGGGTTAAGGCGGGGGATATGTACACCGTCACTTTTACACGCAAGTTTTCGGGTGCCTTAGCTGAGGGCAAAGCCGTGCCGTTTGGCATTGCGGTACATTCCGATCATTCAACCGGTCGCTTCCACCATGTTTCGCTTGGCTACAAACTTGGTTTTGGCGCTGATGGCGATATTAAAGCCATTAAGCAGTAAGTGTTTTACCGCGCCAGCATTCTTTGGGGACGAAATGCAGAGGGCGTTTTAGGACAAATGATGGGGACTCTTAGTCTTTGGCATTGGTTGCTCGTTCTGGCCATCATTCTCCTTATTTTTTGGACCAAAAAGCTGCCCAATATTGGTCGGGATTTAGGTGGCGCAGTTAGGGGTTTCAAGGAGGGCGTATATAAGGTGGACTCCCTCAATCGGGACAAAACCTAAGACGCGCGGTGCTTAAACGGCATTCCATGCGGAGTGACGTATAGCCAACCTATTGCGATTAGGAAGGCCGCCCATTTCAGACCAAAGTCTGTCAGTGTTTCTGTTGATAACACGATGCAACAATGTCTTATTGCATATTTTTAGTCGATGGCGCGCAAGAGTGTGCACCTACTTTGGTGAAGTCATGAGTCGATGTTAATTGATGGTTGTGGTCGTCGGATAGACTATCTCCGATTGTCGGTGACTGATCGTTGCGACTTGCGATGCGCGTATTGCATGCCGCCAGAGTTTGACAATTATGAAATTCCCGATAATTGGTTGACGCTCAGTGAGATTGTGCGGATATGCAAGATATTCATTGATCTTGGGGTTTCCAGGGTGCGTCTTACCGGTGGCGAACCCTTGGTAAGATCCAGAATCGGAAATCTAGTCCGAGATGTCGGGCAACTCCCGGGATTGAATGATCTTTCCCTTAGTACCAATGGCACACGATTGGCGCAATTTGCGTCTAACCTTCTGGCCTCCGGTGTTACGCGCCTGAATGTCAGCCTTGATACGTTGTCGCCAAGTCGATTCCTGACGTTGACTCGGCGCGATGCTTTGCACGATGTCCTCGCAGGACTCGAGGTCGCACGAGAGAGTGGATTTCGCCTGATTAAGATCAACATGGTTTGGTTACCCGAATTCAACGGTGACGAACTGGATGCAATGATCACGTACTGCATGGAACGCAATTTTGTGTTGCGCTTGATCGAGAACATGCCAATGGGAGATAGCGCACGTCAACTTGGTACCTCGTCCCTCCAGCCTCTAATCGGCCAACTTAGAGAGCGCTTCCAGTTGGTCGATCACATCGTTGCTGGTGGAGGCCCTGCTCGTTATCTTGCGACCCGGGATCGCTCATTCTCGGTCGGCTTTATTACGCCGATGTCCCAACACTTTTGCGAGGCATGTAACCGTGTCAGGGTTTCGGTAACTGGCACGTTGCATCTATGTCTTGGTCAGAATGACCGTCTCGACCTATTGCCAATGTTGCGTGGAGGATCGAACGATCAGGAAATCGCCGATCAAATTCGTGCAGTAGTTATGCTAAAGCCATTGAGACATGAATTCGAGACGAATCCCAAGAAGATCATTCGTATCATGGCCTCTACCGGCGGATAATTAGCGCTCTGGCGTCTGTAAATGTGCGGCTTCATGCGTGGGAATGAACATCGGTTTAAGGCTACCGTACTATAGTTTCCAACACGATTATCCGGTGTGGGTACCAAGTCTAAATTGAAGAATTCGATAACCGGCCGCTAGGTTTGATCAAGATTGGATGTTTTTCGCCAATTGGTTGAATGGCGGTAAAGCGAACTACTTCTGCCGCTAAACCAGTAGGTCGTGAATGGCCGTTCTGGCCGAATTACGGACGTTCAGCTGATGCTTTCCAAGCAGCTCAGGGTGCGAACTTATCATGGGATATTTGGGGTTGAGGACTGGGGCAATAGCTCCCAGTTCTCAACCAAGCACCAAGCACCAAGCACCAAGCACCAAGCACCAAGCACCAAGCACCAAGCACCAAGCACCAAGCACCAAGCACCATGCACCATGCACCAATCTCCGGGCCACCGGTTGAATCGCCCCGCCTTCAGTAGTCGATATTTACAGAGTAGAAGGGTAATTCCCTTTTCTGGTTGTTTGATCTTCTGGTCGGGGCGAGCCTAGCGTCTCGCGGCAAAAGCTTTAAAGACTCGGATCGAGTGGGATGTTGCTAAGGAAGTCAGAATTGTGGGAATGCGCTTGCCGAAATTGACCGTTCTCATGGAGGATGAAGCGGACACCTTGGGATATAAAGGAGGGCGTATCGTAGTGGTCTTTGGGAGCCCAATGTCCTCGGTTATTTTTTTCCCACACTGTCAAAGTGCTCCCTGGCGCCATTGCCGCACGGTAGCGGCGTTCTATAGCAGGGGCGTCGGTTACGATCACAAACTCCGCATAGAGCGGTCCCTTTTGGGGATCAAGCCCCTTTCCAACTGCCAGGACGAATTCGTCCAAGCGGCGCTCCCACTTTGCCGTTAGCTCCACCTCGACGGCTGTTCGGCGCCCATCCCAAGCAATCCACACCACATCCGGGCGTTTCTGGCCGGGTTTGTCGCCGTCCGGAGCCACGAAACGTTCCGTCAGGTAGTCGTGGATGTTCCCATTTTCGAGTTCTTGAACAGTGATCTGTTGGGCCAGGAGATTGTGGCGGATCAGCTGTTGGTTCACTCGGTAGGGATCCAATTCAGGATACGGCGCCAGCTTGTCAGCAAATCGCTCAGCCTCCTGGTAGCCAGATTTAGTCAAAGTGAAAATTGCTCTCGGTGTCCCAGATTCTGTTTTTGTGGCAACTAGGAGGCCACGCCTCTCTAGCTTTTTGGCATAGCCGCCAGCTGTCTGGTCTGCCACCTGCCGAATAATTTCAGCGCTCGAATATCCCCAGCGGTAGACCCACGTTAGGACGGCTTGGCGCTTCTGGATGCTCCTCTCGTGGGGAGATTGCCCGCCCATAAAGTCCATAGCGCGGGGTGGTTTTTTTTTGAGCTTTCCTTCGGACATTCCTTTGACCCTTGTATCGTTTTTACAGATACGAACCACCATAGCAGGTCGGATATGGTGATTTCAGCGAAACTCCTCCGTCCCTGCGGGACTCCGCGCCCTGGGTCGTCCCTGCGGGACTCCTTGCCGGGCTTGGGCTCTGGGCCGATGGCCCTTCGCGCCCTAGGTCGGGGCTGCGCCCCTCCTTGCCGGGCTTGACGGGGCCGCCGCGCAAAGCGCGGCTACCCCCCTTCGGGGGCTTCGCTGCGCGGCTGCGCCTCTTGCTCGGTCCCTACGGGACGCATACCCACCCCTTTTTTCGTCGCTTTGCTCTCGAAAAAGGGGACCCCTGGTATGCCCTTCCCTCGCCGTTGGCTCGGCCCGAACGGGGGTAGCCGCGCTTCGCTCGGCGGCCCGGGCTTCGCCCCCATCCGGATGCGGCGGGCCAACTCGGCTGCGCCTCGCAAATGGCCCCCCTTACCCGACGGCTCCCCCACCGGGGCGGCTGCCCCGGCCCCGGGGGAAACTGTGTTTCCCCCCATGTCCCCCCAACTCGGCTGGTTCCCAGCCTCGCAAATGGGGGCACATGGCTCCCCCGTGCCTGTCCGGCGCTCCTGCTGGCGCTGGGCTTGGCCAGGCTGGTGGGCTCGGAAACGCCGTCACATGCTTCTCATGTCTCCGGATGACAGGCGTCCTCGGGTGACGCTGTCGTGACGTGACAACAGATTGATTATATTGAATATTTATTGATTTTTTGGTGTCGTGTTGATAGGCTAAATCCATTGGCTCGGTGAGCCAAATGCCAATCGTCAGGGAGCCCAGAATGGTTACGCGAGTTTTTCAGGTGGTGATCGCGGTTTTAGTTTTCCCGTACTTCTTTGCCAAGAGCCTTTTTAGAGAACAGGAGTGGGATGTTGCTTTGGGGGGCGTGGCAGTGATGGGCATGTTCATTCTTTTGGCTTTATTTCTTCTCCCGTTTTCCGTACCAGCCATCGTCTCCAAGGCGGGAATTGCACTATTTGTCATCTGTGCCCTGATATGCACCGTGGTGTTCGATGATTGGGTCATGCTAAATAGGGAGCAGCGACGTACTAATCAGCTGTTGGAAGAAATAAAGAATCAGAGAGCGACCATTAAGGGAGATGAGAATAAATGAGTCTGTTCTGAGTCTTTTGTCTGCTGCTTTTATCTACTGCGGTACAGGCTGCCGAGGTGACCTATTCTTTGAGTGGAGATTTCTCTCCTTCCTGCCTGACGGGGAAATGGGTTTTTGTGGTCGCCACGGACTCTGTCGTGAAGGATAGGGTGGTGGGAACGTTAGTTAAAGCAGGTGTCAGCCTGGCAGAGCGCCCGGAGGATGGCGTCGTACTGTTGATTGAAGGCGCCCTACCTCTCTCTAAGACCGGGCGGCCAGGGCTGGCAAGCAGGGAGGCAACGTAGAGCGCCCCGCAAATGTGCTAACGATCTCTATGTCGGGCTTGGATTTGCTGGCCGAAAACAGCGATCAAACCCTTAAACGGCGACCAGAACAGATTCCAGCCATTCTGGAATCCTTCCGTGAAGCCGATTTTTATTTCTCTGAAATGACTCATGCCTTGCTCCAGGGTAGGGGCGTTATTGCAGTTCGCTAATCCAATTTAAGGGCTAAGTCTGACGCTTTGGGGTGATAGTAGCGTTTCAGCATTCGGATGTCTTTGTGTCCCGTGACCGCGGACAATTCCAAGATATTGTCCAGTTTCTCAGCAATTCTGCTGGTGGCTTCATGGCGAAGATCATGAAGCCGTAAGTCCAAGAGTCTATCGTCAGGGCGAGTGCCGTTCCTCTCACATTCTGCAACATAGTCAGCACGTGCCCGGTTTCGTGCCCGCTCAAACCCTTTTTTAACCGCATCAGCTGTGATGGGGAACACCAGGCCGCTGGGGTCATGCGGAAGTTGTCGTAGCGTAGCTGCTGCTAAAGATGACAAAGGAACCGTCCTTGCATCCCCGTTCTTTGTTTCCGGGAGATGGGCTGTTCGTTCTTCGAGACTTACGTCCTCCCACCTGAGAGAAAGCAGCTCTCCACGCCTCATTGCAGTATGTATAGCTAGCTGCACAAATGGTTTGATCCATGGGTTGCGGCTACCTTTGCGATATTGCTTGGAACCTTCATGATCGTCAGCATGGTCTTCCAGGGCTTGCATTAGTCGCGTCTCTTCGTCCCAGTTCAATCGACGCTCTCTTGCTTTAGCGGGGCGGGGGCGTTCAATTAGGGCGACGGGATTTTCTGGAAGGTGAATTCCCCAAGCTTTTCTTGCTTTCGTGACGGCAGAGCTAATGATGTCTATCTCTCGTCTTACAGTGGCCGAGGACACCAATTTTTGACGTCGCGCTATGAAGTCAGACAAGGCAGATCCGGACAGCGCACTCATCTTGTAGCTGGAGATACGATCCTTCAATAGCGCATTGATCCGGAACGTCTCGGCGTCTCGGCCTTTATGGGACGGCACAACTTCATCTCGGAAGCGGCAGAGAACCTGGGCCAGGGTATTCTTATCTGCCTCACGGCGATCTTGGAATAACCCCCTGTCCATCTCGCCTTCTATGTCTCTGGCCCACTTTTCCGCTTCCCCCTTCGTGTTGAACGTCCTAGTCTGGTTTGGGTAGCCTTTACGTCGCACTTGGCAGTGCCACTGGAAGTCGCCTTTCTTTCGGATTGTGGCCATGGGGCTTTCCGGGTGTTGTCTGTGCCAATATTGTGCCATTAAGTCTATAAAAATGGCTATAATCCGCAATATTACTTATATTTGGCTAGCGTTCGGGACGCAGGAGTCGGAGGTTCGAATCCTCTCACCCCGACCAATTTTCAGAAAAGCCACTCATCCGAGTGGCTTTTTTGTTTTCCGGGTGTCGGTGGCCCTTGGAGCGCAGCTGTTCTTCGCCGGCCCCGGGCCTCGTGGCCGTGGTGGAGCCTCTGCTATGCTGTCGCTCTGATTGCTTGTGCAGCCGGAATGCCATGTCCAAGTTTCTGTTGTTCATTCTCTTTGTCGGCCTCGCCTGGTGGTGGTTCAGGGGGCGCGGCGTATCGCGTGGATTGGGCGGCGGGGCCCCCGTCAACCCGCCGGTGGAGCGGATGGTG
The DNA here is from genome assembly GCF_058809525.1 of Azospira sp. MPR-LB4. Taxonomy (NCBI): domain Bacteria; kingdom Pseudomonadati; phylum Pseudomonadota; class Betaproteobacteria; order Rhodocyclales; family Rhodocyclaceae; genus Azospira; species Azospira sp. MPR-LB4. Next base: position 1,608,994 of record NZ_CM179521.1, on the reverse strand, counting down.
GTGTGTCGTGGCTGTGGCGTCTATCTGCCGGAAAGCGATGCTCTGGTGGTTCGGGGGAATCCCTATTGCTGCGCCGAGCATGTTGTTCGTGACGATGGCTGAGGGCGTGCCTTGTCGTTCCTGAATGTTCCGCCTGTCGAGGTTTCCGAAGCGCACTGGAAGTCGCTGCGCTATTTCAATTTCTACCGCCTGGTTGCCGCCTTCCTCCTCTATGGGGCGGCCTATCTGCATCCGTCCAGCTTCGAGCTGGTGCCGGCCACCGATCAGTCCCTCTATACGTGGACGGCCTTCGTCTATTGCCTGGCCACTGCCTGCTCGGTGTTGTTGCTGGCCTTCTGGCGTCGTCATTTCAATCTGCAGTTGTCGGGCCAGGTGCTCCTGGATGTGGTGGCCCTGACGGTCCTGATGCATGCCAGCGGGGGGCTGCGTGGTGGCCTGGGGGCCATGCTCCTGGTCTCGCTGGCCGGGGCGGGGCTGGTCGGGCAGGGGCGATTGGTGCTTTTCTATGCGGCCCTGGCAACCCTTTCCATGCTGTTCCAGCAGTTGCTGCTGGCCTTGAGCAGCGAATTCGACCCCTCCGCCTTTTTCCAGGTCGGCCTGCTGGGGGCGGGTTTTTTTACCTCGGCGATTTCGGCCCGTCTCCTGGCCCGTCGCGTGGTGGCCAACGAAGAGTTGGCGCGCAAGCGCGGCGAAGCGCTGGCCAACCAGGTCTGTGTCAGTCAGCGGGTGATCGAGGAAATGCAGGATGGCGTCCTGCTGGTCAGCCCTCTGGGCGAGGTGCACCTGCATAATCCCCGGGCCGAGGCGCTCCTGGGATTGACGGCGGGGGAGGCTGGCAACCTGGAGCGCTGTTCGCCGGCCCTGGAAGGGCACTTTCTCCGCTGGCGGAGGCGGGAAGGCAGCAAGGACGAGAGCGGCCTGGTCTTCCACGTCCCGCGCAACGGCAAGCAGCTGTTTGCCCGTTTTCTCGAGACCCCGAGCAGTGCCGGTGACACCCTGATTCTGCTGGAGGACATGGACCGCCTGCGCGAGGAGTCCCGCCAGATGAAGCTGGCGGCTCTGGGGCGGTTGACCGCCAATATCGCCCACGAAATCCGCAATCCCCTGTCCGCCATCAGCCATGCCGGTGAGCTGCTGCGGGAAGATGCGGACCCGAAGGGCGGGGATGCCCGACTGGTGCGCATCATCCTGGACAATACCCAGCGCCTGGAGCGCATCGTGCGCGACGTACTCGAGCTGGGACGGCGGGACCGCTGCCATCCGGAGTCCATCGATCTCAATGCTGCATTGGCGGCCTATCTGGACGAGTTGCAGTCCAAGGCGGAGGCGGCTCCCGGCGTGCTGTGCCTGGAAGGATTGGCCGGAGCCGAACTGGAGTTTGATCGTACCCATCTGCACCAGGTGCTGTGGAATCTGCTCAGCAATGCATTGCGGCACAGCCGGCAACAACCCGGTAGCGTGCAACTACGCGTTGCCTACGGCAATGGCGGCATGGTGGAGCTGCATGTGGAGGATGATGGGCCCGGCATTCCCGAAGCCATCCGGGAGCAGGTGTTCGAACCGTTCTTTACCACCCATGGCAAGGGGACCGGCCTGGGGCTCCACATTGCGCGGGAACTGTGCGAAGCCAACGGGGCGCAGCTGGAGTTGTTGAGCGAGTCCAGGGCCGGTGGAGCCCATTTCAGAATAACGGGAAGGAGAGGGCATGGCTCAGGCCAAAAGTGAACGCCGCGCCAGGGGGGCGCTGGCCCGGGTGCTGGTGGTGGATGACGAAGCGGATATCCGGGAACTGGTGGACCTCACCCTGTCCCGCATGGGGCTGGCGGCGGATTGCGCCGGCACCGTGGCCGAGGCTCGGGAGTTCCTTGCCCGGGAGTCTTACCAGCTGTGCCTGACCGACATGCGTTTGCCCGATGGGGAAGGGCTGGAACTGGTGCGCCTCATCGGCGAGCAGTACAGCGAGACGCCGGTGGCCGTGATCACCGCCTTCGGCAGCACCGAGAACGCGGTGGCGGCCCTCAAGGCCGGGGCCTTCGACTATCTGGCCAAGCCGGTGGCCCTGGATCAGCTGCGTACCCTGATCAAGTCGGCCATCGATCTGCCGGTGGCATCCGCGGCCGAGGGGGCGCCCCGCAGCGAGGCTCTGCAGCTGCTCGGCGATTCCCGGGCCATGAGCACGGTGCGGGAGATCATCGCCAAGCTGGCCCGCAGCCAGGCGCCGGTTTACATCTCCGGCGAATCCGGCTGCGGCAAGGAACTGGCGGCCCGCCTCATCCACGAGCAGAGCAACCGCAGCCAGGCGCCTTTCGTTCCGGTGAACTGCGGGGCCATCCCCGAGAACCTCATGGAAAGCGAGTTCTTCGGTTATCGCAAGGGCGCCTTCACCGGTGCCGAGCAGGATCGGGAAGGATTCTTCCAGGCAGCGGGGGGCGGCACCCTGTTTCTCGACGAGGTGGCCGACCTGCCCCTGTCCATGCAGGTCAAGCTGCTGCGGGCCATCCAGGAAAAGCGGGTGCGCAAGGTGGGCGCCACCGTGGAGGAGGCGGTGGATGTGCGCCTCATCTGTGCCACCCACCAGGACCTGAAGGCCTGCGTCGAGGCCGGCACCTTCCGCCAGGATTTGTACTACCGTCTCAACGTCATCGAGTTGCGCATGCCGCCGCTGCGGGAGCGGGCCGAGGACATTCCCCAGCTGGCTCGTGCCTGTCTCGACCGTCTGGCCCATCAGGCGTCGGCGTTGCCGCTGACGTCCGCGGCCGAAGCGGCGCTGTGTCGCTACACCTTCCCCGGCAACGTCCGCGAACTGGAGAATATTCTGGAGCGGGCCACGGCGCTATGCAGTGGCAGCGAGATCGACGAAGGCGACCTGCAGCTTTCCCTTGCCGATGACGGTCATCCCGATGCCGGTTCCGAAGGGCGCGGCGGCGAGTCTCTCGATACCTATCTGGACCGTCTGGAGCGCCAGGCGATTCAGGAGGCGGTAGTTCAGACCCAGGGCAATCGCACGGCGGCGGCGCGCCTGCTCGGCATCACCTTCCGCTCCCTGCGCTATCGCATGGCCCGTCTGGGGATCGAGTGATGACGGAGCGCTTCGATGCCGAGGGCTGGCTGGCCGGCGCAGTGCGGCGCGAGTCGCCCAATCAGGACGAGCGGCCCGAGGGAGAGCGGCCGAGCCTGGTCGTCATCCACGCCATCAGCCTGCCGCCCGACGACTTCGGCGGCCCCTGGATTTTCGATCTGTTCGACAACACCCTGGACCCGGCGGCCCATCCCTACTTCGCCTCCATTCACCATCTGCGTGTCTCTTCCCACTTCCTGATTCGTCGCGATGGCGAGCTGGTGCAGTTCGTTTCCTGCGACAAGCGTGCATGGCATGCAGGTGTCTCCGAGTGGCTGGGGCGGGAGCGCTGCAACGATTTTTCCATCGGCATCGAGCTCGAAGGATGCGATGCCATGCCCTTCGAGCCGGCCCAGTACGATGCCCTGAAAGCCTTGCTGCAAGCCATTCTCCGGCACTACCCCATCAGTGCGGTGGCCGGGCATTGCCACATCGCCCCTCAGCGCAAGACCGATCCCGGCCCCCATTTCGACTGGCAGCAATTGCGTTGCGAGTTCGCAACCGTGCGCTTTCCAGCCATGCAAAAGAGTTAAAAAACACTTGCATAGGAAATACCCCATTACTAGAATTAGGCCCAAATCACAATGGGCACACTAAATCTAGTGGTCACTTACGCAAGCACGCCAAAACAGCTGCAAAGCAAATCCCGGAACGCCAAGACTGGCGCGGGACTCGGCTTCTTCACCCCTCCGCGACCGTGAATCGCCAAGAGCCGAGAATGACGCCCCGCCCTTTCCATCCCATCGCGTTTGTCCCCGGTTCTTTCCGTTGCCGTCGACCTGCGGCAACGTCCAGCCTCCTCCCCGAATTATTCTGCCGACGCCTGCTGGCGTCGTTGCGTATTGCCGCTCACGCGTCTTCAGTTCGTTCGCGTGTTGCCGCTCCGTATTCAACCGGCGCTTCCTCCGGAAGGTCGATGAATGGTCCGTGCTTTTCCCGGGCGGATCTCGTTTTGTCCGTTGTGTCTTAAAGCCAATTTTCGATCCTGGAGAAGGAGGTTATTTATGGCAACCGCAAAGAAGACGAAGACCGAGGCCGCCAAGGACAAGAAGTCCCCGGCGAAGGCTGCTGCTAAACCCGCTGTGAAGAAGGCTGCTCCGGCCAAGGCTGCTGCCAAGCCCGCCGCGAAGAAGGCTGCTCCGGCCAAGGCTGCTGCCAAGCCCGCCGCGAAGAAGGCTGCTCCCGCTAAGGCTGCTGCCAAGCCCGCCGCGAAGAAGGCTGCTCCCGCTAAGGCCGCTGCCAAGCCCGCTGTGAAGAAGGCTGCTCCCGCTAAGGCTGCTGCCAAGCCCGCCGCGAAGAAGGCTGCTCCGGCCAAGGCTGCTGCCAAGCCCGCCGCGAAGAAGGCTGCTCCGGCCAAGGCTGCTGCCAAGCCCGCCGCGAAGAAGGCTGCTCCCGCCAAGGCTGCTGCCAAGCCCGCCGCGAAGAAGGCTGCTCCCGCTAAGGCTGCCGCCAAGCCCGCTGCGAAGAAGGCTGCTCCCGCCAAGGCTGCTGCCAAGCCCGCTGTGAAGAAGGCTGCTCCGGCCAAGGCTGCTGCCAAGCCCGCTGCGAAGAAGGCTGCTCCCGCTAAGGCTGCCGCCAAGCCCGCTGCGAAGAAGGCTGCTCCCGCTAAGGCTGCCGCCAAGCCCGCTGCAAAGAAGGCTGCTCCGGCCAAACCCGCTGCGGCTCCCGCCAAGGTGGAAGAGAAGAAGCCCGAAGTTGCTGCCGCTCCGGCCGCTGCTCCGGCGCCGGCTCCGACCCCCTCCACCGCCGCCACTCCGGGCCTGAAGTCCGCCCTGAACCCGGCTGCCGCCTGGCCTTTTCCGACCGGCTCCCGCCCGAAATAAGCGGCGGAACAGGCACAACGGACAACAACCCCCGACCTAGGGGGTTGTTGTCCGTTTTCTTTTGGGGAATCCGCCGGGCAAGTCAGCAGGCGGATTGGGAAACATGGTGCTGGAGGCTGCGAGTGGGGCCCGGTGCTGGCGGGTGTCAGGCGAGTAGCTGGCGAATCCGTTCCACGCCTTCGGCCAGGCGTGCTTGTGCGTTGGTGTAGGCGAAGCGGACGTGGCTGCTGGCGCCGTGGTTGCCGAAGTCGATACCGGGAGTGATGGCGACGCCGGCCTCTTCCAATAGGCGGCGGGCAAAGCCGAAGCTGTCGTCGGTCAGGGTGCTGCAGTCGGCGTAGAGATAGAAGGCGCCTTCGGGCTGGGCGGTGATGCGAAAGCCGATGGCTTCCAGGGCCGGTGCCAGATAGTCCCGGCGGGCCTTGAATTCGGCGCGGCGCTGTTCCAGCAGGGCGATGGTCTCCGGCTGGAAGGCGGCCAGGGCGGCGTGCTGGGCCGGTGTGGAAGCCGAGATGAAGAGGTTCTGGGCCAGCTTCTCCACGTCCCGCACGAAGGGTTCGGGAATGACCAGCCAGCCCAGGCGCCAGCCGGTCATCTGGAAATACTTGGAGAAACTCTGGACGACGAAGATGTTGTCGCCGGCCGCCAGGGCCGTGGGGGCGTCGCCGTTGTAGGTGAGGCCGTGGTAGATCTCGTCGATGATCAACTGCCCCTGGCGCTGGCGCACGAAGTCGGCGATGTCGGCCAGTTCGGCGGCGTCGAGCATGGTGCCGGTGGGATTGGCCGGCGAGGCGAAGAGGGCGCCGGCGGTGCGTTCGTTCCAGTGCTGTTCCAGGTCCAGGCGGGTCGGCTGGAAATTGCTGGCGGCGCCGACCGGGATGCTGACCGGAACGCCTTCGAAGGCGCGTACGAAATGGCGGTTGCAGGGATAGCCCGGGTCCGTCAGCAGCCACTCGCTGCCGGGGGCGGCGAGGCAGGCCAGGGCCAGGGTGAGGGCGCCGGAGGCGCCGGCGGTGATGGCGATGCGGCTGGCCGGCACGGCGATGCCGTAGCGCTGCCGATAGAAGCCGGAGATGGCTTCCCGCAACTCGGGCAGGCCCAGGGCCGGGGTGTAGAAGACGCGACCGTCCTGCAGGAATTCCCGGGCGGCGGCGAGGATGGGTTCCGGAGTGGGGAAGTCCGGTTCGCCCACTTCCATATGGATGATGTCCCGCCCCTGGGCTTCCAGCTCCCGGGCCCGGCCCAGCAGTTCCATGACGTGGAAGGGGGCGATGTCGGCGAGGCGGGGGGCGGAGACGGGCATGGCGGCTTTCCGTGGGGCGGTGGGTGTAGAGGGGAGGGGCTGCGGACAAAAAGAAAGGCCGCCCTGGGGCGGCCTCTCAATCTTAGCGCAGGCGCTGGTGCTTAGGCGACGTCCTTGAACAGGCCCAGTTCGAACAGTTCGCGCTTCAGGGTCAGTTCCTTGGGCAGCTTTTCGCCCAGCTTGTCGAACCATTCCTTGTGCAGTTCCAGTTCCTTCTGCCAGGCATCGGCGTCCACGGTGGTGAGGGCGTCGAAGTCGGCCTTGTCGACGTCGGTGCCGGTCCAGTCGATGTCCTCGAAGCGGGGCATCCAGCCCAGCTTGGTTTCCTTGGCGGCGATGGTGCCCTTGCAGCGTTCGACGATCCACTTCAGCACGCGCATGTTGTCGCCGAAGCCGGGCCACATGAACTTGCCTTCTTCGTCCACGCGGAACCAGTTCACGCAGAAGATCTTCGGGGTGGCTTCCACGGTGTGGCCCATCTTCAGCCAGTGGTTGAAGTAGTCACCCATGTGGTAGCCGCAGAAGGGCAGCATGGCGAAGGGGTCGCGACGCACCACGCCCTGGGCGCCGAAGGCGGCAGCGGTGGTTTCGGAGCCCAGGGTGGCAGCCATGTACACACCGAAGTTCCAGTTGAAGGCCTGGTACACCAGGGGCACGGTGGTGGCGCGGCGGCCGCCGAAGATGAAGGCGGAGATGGGCACGCCGGCGGGATCTTCCCAGGCCGGATCGATGGAGGGGCACTGGGCGGCCGGAGCGGTGAAGCGGGAGTTGGCGTGGGCAGCCTTGCGACCGGCCTTGCCGTCTTCCGGGGTCCAGTCCTTGCCCTGCCAGTCGATCAGGTGAGCCGGGGCTTCCTTGGTCAGGCCTTCCCACCACACGTCGCCGTCATCGGTCAGGGCCACGTTGGTGAAGATGATGTTTTCCTTGAGGGTGGCCAGGGCGTTGAAGTTGGTCTTCTCGCTGGTGCCGGGGGCCACGCCGAAGAAGCCGGCTTCCGGGTTGATGGCGTAGAAGCGGGTGACGCCGTCCTTGTCCACGCGGGGCTTGATCCAGGCGATGTCGTCGCCGATGGTGGTGATCTTCCAGCCGTTGAAGGACTTGGGCGGGATCAGCATGGCGAAGTTGGTCTTGCCGCAGGCGGAGGGGAAAGCGGCTGCCACGTAGGTCTTTTCGCCTTCGGGGGATTCCACGCCCAGGATCAGCATGTGCTCGGCCAGCCAGCCCTGGTCGCGGGCCATGGTGGAGGCGATGCGCAGGGCAAAGCACTTCTTGCCGAGCAGGGCGTTGCCACCGTAGCCGGAGCCGTAGGACCAGATTTCACGGGTCTCGGGGTAGTGCACGATGTACTTGACGGTGGGGTTGCAGGGCCACTTGGAATCCTGCTGGCCCGGCTCCAGGGGGGCGCCCACGGAGTGCACGCAAGGCACGAACTCGCCATCGGTGCCCAGCAGTTCGCTGACGGCCTTGCCCATGCGGGTCATGGTGCGCATGTTCACAACCACGTAGGCGGAGTCGGTGATCTCGATGCCGATATGGGCGATGGGGGAGCCCAGGGGACCCATGGAGAAGGGGATGACGTACATGGTGCGGCCCTTCATACAGCCCTTGAACAGGCCGTTGAGGGTCTCGCGCATCTTGGCGGGCTCTTCCCAGTTGTTGGTGGGGCCGGCGTCTTCCTTCTTCTCGGAGCAGATGTAGGTGCGGTCTTCGACACGGGCCACATCGGAAGGATCGGAGAAGGCCAGGTAGGAATTGGGGCGCTTGGCTTCGTTGAGCTTGATCAGGGTGCCGGCGGCGACCATTTCGGCGCACAGGCGGTCGTATTCCTCCTGGGAACCGTCTGCCCAATAAACACGGTCAGGCTGGGTGAGGGCGGCGATTTCCGCCACCCATTTCTTGAGGCCCTCGTGTTTGACGTAATCGGGAGCGTTGATCGGGGCGACGGTGTTGGAAGTACTCATGGTCTCCAGGTCTCCAGGAAGAGGTAAAAAATCCGAAAAATGAAACTAAAGAGAAATCAGGACCGCCAAAACGAAAACGCCCGACCTCGGTGAGGGCGGGCGAGCTTTTCGCGGAGCGCGTTGTCCTGGTTTTCCTGAGTGCGGCTCTTCTTGGGGAGCGACCGTTTGCTCACTGTGGGGCACGCGCACAGACACACGGCGCGGAGGGCGTCGCTGTCGGAGATCGCAGGAGAGGAACTGGCCTGCCTGCGGAGGTTTGCCGTGAAAAGCATGCTCGGCTTGGTTGTGGCGCGGTGAGCCCTTGACTACAGTGAATGAATCGGCGGGATTCAGGAAAGCGCGGGATTATGCCACAGGATCAGTCCAATAGAAACTCGACTATGGGGGATTACCCTGATATATTCTTTCGTATCGTGAAACGACTTTTTGCATAGTGGATAGAACCATGGACAACAAGCAGCTGCGCGAAGCCGCCCTCTACTACCATCGCCATCCCAAGCCGGGGAAGATCTCGGTCCAGCCCACCAAACAGCTGACCAACCAGTACGACCTTTCCATGGCCTACTCCCCCGGGGTGGCCGCCGCCTGCGAAGAGATCGTCGCCAATCCGGCCGAAGTCTCCACCGTCACCGCCCGGGCCAACCTGGTGGGCGTCATCACCAACGGCACCGCCGTGCTGGGCCTGGGCAACATCGGCCCCCTCGCCGCCAAGCCGGTGATGGAAGGCAAGGGCGTGCTGTTCAAGAAATTCGCCAACATCGACGTCTTCGACCTGGAAATCGAGCAGCGCGACCCGGACATGCTGATCGAGACCATCGCCTCCCTGGAGCCCACCTTCGGCGGCATCAACCTGGAAGACATCAAGGCCCCCGAGTGCTTCTATATTGAGAAGAAGCTGCGGGAACGGATGAAGATCCCCGTCTTCCACGACGACCAGCACGGCACCGCCATCGTAGTCGGCGCCGCCATCCTCAACGGCCTCACCTATCTGGGCAAGGACCTGAAGCAGATCAAGCTGGTCACCTCCGGTGCCGGCGCTGCCGCCCTGGCCTGCCTCGACCTGCTGGTGATGCTCGGCGTGCCGGTGGAGAACATCTGGGTCACCGACATCAAGGGCGTGGTCTATGAAGGCCGCGTCGAGGAGATGGACGAGATCAAGGCCCGCTATGCCAAGAAGACCGATGCCCGCACCCTGGGCGAGGTCATCGAGGGCGCCGACGTGTTCCTCGGCCTCTCCGCCGGCGGCGTGCTGAAGCAGGACATGGTGGCCAAGATGGCCAAGAATCCCCTGATCCTGGCCCTGGCCAATCCCACGCCGGAAATCCTGCCCGACCTGGTGAAGGAAGTGCGGGACGACGCCATCATCGCCACCGGCCGTTCCGACTATCCCAACCAGGTGAACAACGTCCTCTGCTTCCCCTTCATCTTCCGCGGCGCCCTGGACGTGGGCGCCACCACCATTACGGAAGAGATGAAGCTGGCGGCGGTGAAGGCCATCGCCGAACTGGCCCGGGCCGAGCAGAGCGAGATCGTCGCTGCCGCCTACGGCGAGAAGGTCTCCGGCTTCGGCCCCGAGTACCTGATTCCCAAGCCCTTCGATCCCCGCCTCATCGTCAAGATCGCCCCGGCCGTGGCCCGGGCCGCCATGGATTCGGGCGTCGCCACCCGGCCCATCACCGACTGGCCCGCCTACCTGCAGAGCCTCAACGAGTTCGTGTACCACTCCGGCCTCATCATGAAGCCGGTGTTCGCCCAGGCCAAGGCGGCGCCCAAGCGCATCATCTACGCCGAAGGCGAGGACGAGCGGGTGCTGCGGGCCGTGCAGGTGGTGGTGGAAGAGCGTATCGCCCGGCCCATCCTCATCGGCCGCCCGGCGGTGATCAATGCCAAGGTGGAAGCCGCCGGCCTGCGCATCCGCGAGAGCCTGGACTTCGACATCCTGGACCCGGACAACAACCCCCGCTACGACGAGTTCTGGCAGGAATACCACCGCCTGATGGAGCGCCGCGGCGTCTCCCTCGACTACGCCAAGCGCGAAGTGCGCCGCCGCCACACCCTGTGCGGCTCCCTGGCGGTGCGCCTGGGCATGGCCGACGGCCTCATCTGCGGCACCTTCGGCCGGCACCAGCTGCACCGCTTCTATGTGAAGCACGTCATCGGCACCAACGACCGCTCCAGCAGCTACTACACCCTCAACCTGCTGATGCTGCCGGGCCGCACCGTGTTCATCGGCGACACCTATGTGAACTACGACCCCAGCGCCGAGCAGCTGGCCGAGATGACCCTGCTGGCAGCGGACGAAATCCGCCGCTTCGGCATCACGCCCAAGGTGGCCCTGCTCTCCCATTCCACCTTCGGCACCGAGGACACTCCCACCTCCCTGAAGATGCGCAAGGTGCTGGAGCTGCTGGCCGAGCAGGCGCCGGAACTGGAGGCCGAAGGCGAAATGCACGGCGATGCCGCCCTGGACGAGCAGATCCGCCTGCAGGGCTTCCCCAACTCCCGCCTCAAGGGCCAGGCCAACCTGCTGGTGATGCCCACCCTGGATGCCGCCAACATCTCCTTCAACCTGTTGAAGACGGCTGCCGGCGACAACCTCACCGTGGGTCCCATCCTCATCGGCACCGCCCGGCCGGTGCATATCCTGACCCCCACCGCCACGGTGCGCCGCATTGTTAACATGACGGCCCTGACGGTGGTGGATGCGGGCACCGAGCGCTGATCCGGGCTTTGGCCCCGGCTGCCGGCCCCAAACGCCCCGACGCTCCGGCGCCGGGGCGTTTTTACGTCTGCCCGCCGGCCCAGGCGGGGCGCCATGCCTGGGCCGGCCATGGCGGCGAGGCCCGTCCCTGCTGCATTGCAACGTGATCCTGCCCGGGGCCCGCCTTACACTGGGATGATGGCTGACTCCCCTTCAAACTCCCCGTCCTCCCTGCCTCCCGGCAGTGCCGGTGCCACCGCCCTCGTCTTGTCCGGCGGCGGCGCCCGGGCCGCCTATCAGGCCGGGGTGCTGCGGGCCATCGCCGAACTGCTGCCCGATGCCCGGCGCAATCCCTTCCCCATCATCTGCGGCACTTCCGCCGGCGCCATCAATGCCGCCGGCCTGGCCTGCGGTGCGGAAAATTTTCGCGGCGCCGTGCAGCGCCTGGTGGGGGTGTGGGAGGCCATGGAGGTCAACCGGGTCTATCGCGGCGACGCCCTCGGCGTCGGCATCGCCGGTGCCCGCTGGCTCTCGGCCCTGGCCTTCGGCTGGCTGCTGCGGCGCAATCCCCGCTCCCTGCTCGACAACGGCCCCCTGCGCGAACTGCTGGCCGGGGAGCTGGACTTTCACGGCATCGACCGGGCGGTGGGCAGCGGCGCCCTGCAGGCCCTGTGCATCACCGCTTCCGGCTACAACTCGGGACAGAGCGTCAGCTTCTACCAGGGCCTGGCCCATATCGACCCCTGGGAGCGGGCCCAGCGGGTCGGCGCCCGGGCCCGCCTGACGGTGGAACACCTGATGGCCTCCTGCGCCATTCCCTTCATCTTCCCAGCGGTAAAGCTTAACCGGGAGTGGTTCGGCGACGGCTCCATGCGCCAGCTGGCGCCCATCGCCCCGGCCATCCACCTGGGGGCCGAGCGCATCCTGGTGGTAGCCGCCGGCCGCCTGGGCCAGGAGCGCCAGGCCCGGGGCGGCGGCGAAGGCTACCCGTCCCTGGCCCAGGTGGCGGGCCACGCCCTGTCCTCCATTTTCCTCGACGGCCTGGCGGTGGATATCGAGCGCCTGACCCGCATCAACCGCACCCTCTCGGTCATCCCGCCGGAAGTGCGGCAGGCCTCGGGGCTGGCCCTGCGGCCGATCCAGACCCTGGTGCTGTCGCCCTCGGAGCGGCTCGACCACCTGGCGGCGCGCCACGCCCGCAGTCTGCCCTGGCCGGTGAAGACCCTGCTTTCCGGCATCGGCGCCCTGCGCCGCAATGGCGGCGCCCTCACCAGCTACCTCCTGTTTCAGGCCGATTACACCCAGGCCCTGATGGATCTGGGCTACCGGGACACCCTGGCCCGGGGCGACGAGGTGCGGGCCTTCCTTGACCTGGGTTGAAACCTGTTGAATTGCTTAAGGAAACTACGCCATCTCATTATTTTTCTTGAAGTATTAAGAACTCTGATTAAACTGACGTAAAATCCCTGTAACCCGACACCTCGCAGGAGAAATAAATGCGGAAGACGTTCATTCCCGCATTGCTGCTGGGTCTGGCAGCTGTTGCCGTGGCCGTTCCGCCGGCCGCCGAAGCCTCCCAGTCCAAGGCACGCAAGACTTCAAAATCCGCCCCCGCCGCCAAGGCCGCCAAGCCGGTCAAGGCCTCGACGAGCAAGCCGGCCACCGCCAGCAAGCCCAAAGTGATTTCCCAGAACGTGCGCAATTCCAATGTGCGCCGTGCTTCCGCCGTTCCCGCCGACTTCGGCGAAGCCCAGCGCCTGGCCGTCCAGTCCAGCGCCGCCCTGGTTCTGGACCAGGGCAACGGCGAAGTGATCTACCAGAAGAACGCCTCCGCCGTGGTGCCCATCGCTTCCATCACCAAGCTAATGACCGCCATGGTGGTGCTGGATTCCCAGCCCAACCTGTCGGCTCCGGTGACCATCGGCGAAGAGGACATCGACACCCTCAAGGGCAGCCGCTCCCGCCTTTCCGTCGGCACCGTGCTGACCCGGGAACACGCCCTGCTGCTGGCCCTCATGTCTTCCGAGAACCGGGCCGCCCACACCCTGGCGCGGCATTATCCCGGCGGCCTGCATGCCTTCGTCGAAGCCATGAACCGCAAGGCCCGCTCCCTGGGCATGATGGACACCCACTTCCAGGATCCCACCGGCCTCACCAGCAACAACGTGTCCACCGCCAACGATCTGGCCAAGATGGTGGCTGCGGCCCATACCTACCCCCTGATCCGGGAGTTCTCCACCACCTCCGGCGCCATGGTGGAAACCAATGGCCGCCTGCTGGAGTACCACAACACCAACGCCCTGGTGAAGAGCACCACCTGGGATATCGGCCTGTCCAAGACCGGCTACATCCAGGAAGCGGGCAAGTGCCTGGTGATGCAGGCCCGGGTGGCCGAGCGCCCGGTGGTCATCGTGCTGCTGGATTCCGCCGGCAAGATGACCCGCATCGGCGACGCCAACCGCATCAAGCGCTGGATGGAAAGCGCCTCCCTCGGTCGCCGCACCAGCCGCGCCTGAGTTTTCGGCACCCAGCAAAAAGGCCGCGCATTGCGCGGCCTTTTTCTTTTGCCGGGCCGGGCGCTGTCGCCCGCCACCCGCCTATTTGCGCGGTTTGCTGTAGCCCAGGGCCTGGGAGATTTCGTCGGCGGTGCGCCGCACCTGGTCCACCCAGTCCGGATTGTGGCGGTCGGTGGGGGCGGAGACGGAGAGGCAGGCCACCAGATGGCCTTCGTCGTCGTGGATGGGAGCGGCGACGCACTTCAGGCCGATTTCCGCTTCCTCGTTGTCGAAGGCGATGCCGTGGCGGCGGATCTTGTCCAGTTCCTTTTCCAGGGCGGCCATGGTGGTCAGGGAGTGGGGCGTCTTGCCTGGCAGGCCGGTGCGCTTGGCGTATTCCTTCACCTCCTGGGCGCCGGCCTCGGCCAGGAACAGCTTGCCGACGGAGGTCAGGTGCAGGGGGGCGCTGCCGCCCACCAGATACACCACCCGCACCAGGGAGCGGCCGCTGGAGGTGCGTTCGATATAGACGATCTCGTCGTCCCGGCGCACGCCCAGGTTGATGGCCTCGCCGATGGTTTCGTGCAGGGTCTGCATGAAGGGCAGGGCCACTTCCCGCAGGTTGATGCGGGACTTGACCAGGTTGCCCAGCTCCAGCAGACGGATGCCGAGGCGGTAGGTGCCCTGGTCGTGACGCTCGACGAAGCGGGCGTGGGTCATGGCCGCCAGGATGCGGTGGGCGGTGGAGGGGTGGAGCTGGGTGGCCTGGGCCAGCTGCTTCAGGCTGGCCGGGTCCGGCTGGGCGGACAGGGCGTCGAGCAGGGACATCATGCGCTCGATCACCTGGATGGAACTGCGGCTTTCCGGCTTCTCGCCGGCCGTCTTGGCGGCAGCCCGGGGGCTGGCCTTGCCTGCACTGCTTGCACTCTCTGCCATGTTCTCTCGGTCGCTTTCTTTATCGCATCCCTGGGTTTGTTCCCGGGAGCACTATAATTCGGCTTTCGCAGCCGTGGCGGGCAATTTTCGCATTATGGAATTGTGCGTCGCAATATATTTTTGACTTTTTTCTTGCCCTTCCCTGCATAAGGCTCTTCTCGTGGAAGTTAAGTCCCTCCAATTTCGCGCCCGGGCGGCTGAGCGCCTGGCCGATCCGGCCCTCCAGTCCAAGCTGGGCGGTGCCAAGCAACTCTTCGTCGGCGGCCGGGCCCGGGTGGTGGCCGAATTCGACAGCGTCGGCCAGGCCGGCGACTTCGAAACCCTGCGCGGCATCGGCGCCGAGATCCGGGATACGGCCCTGACGGACCTGGATGCCTGGCTCGAGGCCTTCGAGGCCAAAGCCACCGCCACCGGCGCCACCGTGCTGTGGGCCCGGGACGGCCGGGAGGCTCAGCAGCTGATCGTGGACATCGCCAAGCGCCACGGGGTGAAGAAGGTCATCAAGTCCAAGTCCATGCTGTCCGAGGAGGCCGGCCTCAACGAGGGCCTGGAGGCCGCCGGGGTGCAGTCGGTGGAAACGGACCTGGGCGAGTACATCCTGCAGCTGGCCAAGGAACCGCCCTCCCACATCCTGGCGCCGGCCATCCACAAGAACAAGGAAGAGGTGGACGAACTGTTCGCCCGCTGCCACGGCCGCCCGGTGACGCCGGAAGGCCAGATCGACATCCCGGCCCTGACCCGGGAAGCCCGGGTGGCCCTGCGGGAACACTTCCTCTCCGCCGACATGGGCATCACCGGCGGTAATTTCCTGGTGGCCGAAACCGGTTCCGTGGCCCTGGTCACCAACGAAGGCAACGGCCGCATGGTGACGACCCTGCCCCGGGTCCATGTGGCGGTGGTGGGCATCGAAAAGGTCATTCCCACCCTGGAAGACCTCTCCGCCCTGCTGCGCCTGCTGACCCGCTCCGCCACCGGCCAGACCATCTCCAATTACGTTTCCCTGCTCACCGGCCCCCGGGCCGAGGGTGCGGTGGAAGGCCCCGAGCACATGTACTTCGTGCTCATGGACAACGGCCGCGCCGGCCTGGTGGGCGGCGATTTCCAGGAGATGCTGCGCTGCATCCGCTGCGGCGCCTGCATGAACCACTGTCCGGTGTACCAGAGCATCGGTGGCCACGCCTACGGCTGGGTCTATCCGGGCCCCATGGGCTCGGTCCTGACGCCCCTCTACACCGGCCTGGAACAGGCGCCGGACCTGCCCCAGGCGGCCACCCTGTGCGGCCAGTGCAGCATCGTCTGCCCGGTGAAGATTCCCCTGCCCGAACTGCTGCGCAAGCTGCGGGAAAAGCAGATGGAAACGGAACTGCGCCCCTGGCAGGAACGCTGGGCCCTGCGCACCTGGGGCTTCTTCGCCGCCCGGCCGCGCCTGTACGCCCTGGCCGCCGGCCTCGGCGCCCGGGCCCTGAAACTGCTGGCCGGCGGCAAGGCCTCCATCCGCACCCTGCCCGGCGTGCCCGAATGGAGCCGGGGACGGGATTTCCCGGCGCCCCAGGGCAAGACCTTCCGCGAGCTGTACGCCGCCCGCCGCCGGCAGGATTGAGCCGAACACCCGGCGCCGGCCAGGATTGAAGCGGATCAAGGTATTGGCCGCCGATCCCGCCTACGCTCCGGGGCCAGACGAATTTTCAAATTATTGAGGACAGCCACCATGATGCTCACCCCCAACGAAGCCCCGGCCCTGCCCCTGTGGATTGGCGGTCGCGCCTACCTGACCATGGCTCCCGTGTTCCGCGACATCCAGAACGCCGCCGGCGAAGTGCTGCGCAAGGTGCCCCTGTGCGGCGCCGACGAGGTGGCGACGGCGGTGGACAACGCCCGCCTGGCCCTGCCCACCTGGTCCGCCGCCGACGTGGAAACCCGCCGCGGCTGCCTCAAGAGCGTGGCCGACAGCCTGGACCGCTACGCCGGCCATTTCGCCAAGCTGCTGGTGGAAGAGACCGGCTGCGACCAGGGCGTGGCCCAGGCCGAAGTGGCCGCCACCATCGCCTGCCTGCGCCAGATGCCGGCGCCCCACGGCCAGCCCCGCCTGGTGGCCGGCCTCAGCGACAACGTGGCGCCCCTGCTGGCCCCCGCCGCCCTGGCCGCCTCGGCCCTGGCCGCCGGCGCCGTGGTGGTGCTCAAGCCCAGCCCCCTGGCCCCGTCCTGTGCCCTGGCCCTGGCCGAGCTGTTCACCCGGGCCGGCGTGCCTGACGGCGCCTGCAACCTGGTCCAGGGCGACGAGGCGGTGCTTAAGGCCCTGGCCGAGCATCCGGGCGTGGATCTGCTGGCCTTTGCCGGCGCCGCCGAACTGGCGGAAAAAATCCAGTCCCTGATCGGTGCCCGCACCCTGGTGGCCCTGGCTCCGGCCGCCGTCACCGGCACCCTGCAGGCCGCCCTGCAGGACTGAGCCCATGCATCGCATCGTCTATCTGGAGCGGGAATCCATCCGCGCCGAGGTGCGGCGCCCCGCCTTCGCCCACGAGTGGACCGAGTACGCCCGCACCACGGCAGCGCAGCTGGAAGAGCGCCTGGCCGGGGCCAGCATCGCCATCGTCAACAAGCTGCCCATCAGCGGCGCCCTGATGGCCCGGCTGCCCCAGCTGAAAATGGTGGCGGTGGCCGCCACCGGCACCAACAACGTGGATCTGGAGGCGGCCCGGCGCCAGGGCATCGTCGTCAGCAACATCCAGGGCTATGCGGTGCATACCGTGCCCGAGCACGTCTTTTCCCTGCTCCTGGCCCTCTCCCGCAACCTCCTGGCCTACCGCCAGAGCGTGGCCGAGGGGCGCTGGCAGCGTGCCGAACAGTTCTGCTTTTTCGACCATCCCATCCGGGACCTGCACGGCGCCACCCTGGGGGTGGTCGGCGGTGGCAGCCTGGGCCAGGGCGTGGTGCGTCTGGCCCAGGCCTTCGGCATGAAGGTGCTGCAGGCCGAACGCAAGGGGGCTGCCGTGGTGCGTCCCGGTTACACCGCGTTCGCGACCGTGCTGGCCGAAGCCGACGCCCTCAGCCTGCACTGCCCGCTGACGGCCGAGACCCGCCACCTGATCGGGGCGGCGGAACTCCAGGCGATGAAGCCCTCGGCCCTGCTCATCAACACCGCCCGCGGCGGCCTGGTGGACGAGGCCGCCCTGGCCCGGGCCCTGCGGGAGGGCTGGATCGCCGGCGCCGGTTTCGACGTGCTCACCGCGGAACCGCCGACGGACGACCATCCCCTGCTGTCCCCGGACCTGCTGGCTGCCCCCAATTTCCTGCTGACGCCCCACGTGGCCTGGGCCAGCGCCCCGGCCATGCAGGCCCTGGCCGACCAGCTGATCGACAACCTTGAAGCCTTCGCCCGGGGAGCCATGACTCCCGGTGCGGCGAACCGCGTCGCCTAAGGAGTTTCCATGTCCGCCCGCAACGACATTCTCAACCGCGTGCGCCTGCGACTTGGCGCCGACGAGGCCGAAGCCCGCAAGCAGCGGGTCGCCGCCGTCCTGGCCGCCCGCCCCGGCCAGCGCCAGGGCCCTCGGCCGACGGAACGCGCCGACCTGCTGGGCGAGTTCCGCCGCCGCGCCGAAGCCCTGGCCAGCACGGTGGACGTGGTCTCCGGCTGGGCCGACGCCCCGGCTGCCCTGGCCCGTTACCTGGCGGCCAAGGATTTGCCGCGCCAGGGCGTGGCCTGGCCCGCCCTGGCCCATCTGGACTGGGCCGCAGCCGGCCTGGAGATCAGGATCGGCGCGGCCCGCGGCGACGACCGCCTGGGCCTCACCACCTGCTACTGCGCCATCGCCGAAACCGGCACCCTGATGCTGCTGGGCGAAGTGGACAACCACGGCGTCACCAGCCTGCTGCCGGAAACCCACGTCGCCCTGGTGCCGGCCTCCAGCCTGGTGTGGGGCATGGAGGAGGGCTGGGCCCGCCTGCGCGCCGAGCGGGGAGCGCCGCCCCGGGCCGTCAATTTCGTTTCCGGTCCGTCCCGCACCGGCGATATCGAGCAGACCCTGGTGCTGGGCGCCCACGGCCCCTACCGGGTGCACCTGATCCTGCTGCAGGACGCCTGACCCATGCGGGTGGTGCTGCAACGGGTGAGCCGGGCCGCGGTGCGGGTGGAGGGGCAGGTGGTGGGCCAGATCGGCCCCGGCCTACTGCTGCTGGTGGGTATCGAGACGGCCGACGCGGTCGAGCCGGAGGCCACCGCCGCCGGCATGGAGTGGCTGGTGGGCAAGCTGTTGCGCCTGCGCATCTTTGCCGACGCCGAGGGCGTCATGAACCGCAGCCTGGAGGAGGTGGGCGGCGAGGTGCTGGCGGTGAGCCAGTTCACTCTGTTCGCCTCGACGCGTAAGGGCAACCGGCCCTCCTGGAGCCGGGCGGCGGCTCCCCAGGCGGCCGAGCCCCTCTTCGCTCGCTTTGTCGCCCTGCTGCAGGAGCGCCTGGGGCGGCCGGTGGCCACGGGCGTCTTCGGCGCCGACATGGCGGTGAGCCTGGACAACGACGGCCCCGTGACCCTGGTGCTGGACAGCCGCCAGCCGGAGTGAGCATGACAGGCGGGAATCGGCTCCGCTCTTGATGTTCATCAGAAAAGCCCCCTCCGGGGCCGGTGTTATAATCCGCTCCAGATTTTCTTCAGCCCCCTCCATGTCCCTGGCCCTTTTCACTCTCGGTATCAACCATCACTCGGCGCCCGTCTCCGTGCGCGAGCAGGTGGCGTTTCACGCCGAAACCCTGAGCGAGGCCCTGGCCGGGCTGGTGCGGGCCAAGCCGGTGAAGGAGGCGGCGATCCTCTCCACCTGCAACCGCACCGAGCTGTACTGCGCCACGGAGACGCCGGAAGCCGCCGCCGACTGGCTGGCCGAATACCATCGCCTGCCCCGCAGCACCATCCAGCCCTACCTGTATACCCTGCCCCAGCCCGAGGCCGTGCGCCATGCCTTCCGCGTCGCCTCCGGCCTGGACTCCATGGTCATCGGCGAACCCCAGATCCTGGGCCAGATGAAGGATGCGGTGCGGGTGGCGGAAGAGGCGGGCACCCTGGGCACCATGCTCAACAAGCTGTTCCAGCGCTCCTTCGCCGTGGCCAAGGAAGTGCGCAGCACCACCGCCATCGGCGCCAACATCGTCTCCATGGCCGCTGCCGGCGTGCATCTGGCCGAGCGCATCTTCGAATCCGTGGCCGACCAGCGCATTCTCTTCATCGGCGCCGGCGAAATGATCGAGCTGTGCGCCACCCACTTCGCGGCCCAGAAGCCCAAGCAGGTGACCATCGCCAACCGCACCGTGGAGCGGGGCCAGGCCCTGGCCGACCGGCTGGCGGCGGACGGCATCCCCACCACCGCCATCCGCCTCGACGCCCTGGCCGAGCATCTGCCCCAGTACGACATCGTCGTCTCCTGCACCGCCAGCCCCCTGCCCATTATCGGCCTGGGCATGATGGAGCGCACCGTCAAGGCCCGCCGCCACAAGCCCGTGTTCATGGTGGACCTGGCC
This sequence comes from Azospira sp. MPR-LB4, assembly GCF_058809525.1. NCBI lineage: Bacteria > Pseudomonadati > Pseudomonadota > Betaproteobacteria > Rhodocyclales > Rhodocyclaceae > Azospira > Azospira sp. MPR-LB4. The sequence continues at coordinate 1,589,149 of NZ_CM179521.1, read as the reverse complement.
GTGCCCCGGGACATCGAATCCGAGGTGGGGGAACTGGACGACGTCTTCCTGTACACCGTGGACGATCTGGCCCAGGTGGTGGAAGCGGGCCTGGAATCCCGCCAGGCCGCCGTGGTGGAGGCCGAATCCATCATCACCACCCAGGTGGGCCAGTTCCTGCACTGGCTGGACACCCGGGACAGCGTGCCGGTGATCCGCGCCCTGCGCGACTCCGCCGAGCGCATGCGGCGCCACGAGATGGAACATGCCCTGAAGCTCCTGGCCAAGGGCGAGAATCCGGAAAAGGTGCTGGAAGCCCTGTCCCAGCGCCTCACCAACAAGTTCCTGCACGCCCCCACCCAGGTCCTCGGCCAGGCCGGGGAGGAGCGGGGCGAACTGCAGCACCTCATCACCCGTCTCTTCCACCTGCATCACGGCGAGTAGGGCCCGCGGGCGCCCGGCGCCCGTCCCCATGCCGTGGGTGGCTGTCGCCTACTGATTGCCCATGAAACCCAGCATCCGCGAAAAGCTCGACCAACTGACCCGCCGCCTCGAAGAGGTGGATGCCCTGCTCTCCAGCGAGGAAGCGGCCAAGGACATGGACCAGTTCCGCAAGCTGTCCAAGGAGCGGGCCGAGCTGGAGCCGGTGGTGAGCCTCTATGGCGCCTTCCGCCAGGCCGAGGCCGATCTGGCGGCGGCCCAGGAAATGCTGGCCGATCCGGACATGAAGGAACTGGCGGAAGAGGAAGTGGAAGCCGCCAAGGCCCGCCTGCCGGAACTGGAACTGGACCTGCAGAAGCTGCTGCTGCCCCGGGACCCCAACGACGAGCGCAACATCTTCCTGGAAATCCGCGCCGGCACCGGCGGCGACGAATCGGCCCTGTTCGCCGCCGACCTCTTCCGCATGTACAGCCGCTACGCCGAGCGCCAGCGCTGGCAGGTGGAAGTGGTTTCCGCCAACGAGTCGGACCTGGGGGGCTACAAGGAAGTGATCGTGCGTATTGCCGGCAATGCCGCCGGCCTCGGCGCCTATTCCAAGCTCAAGTTCGAGTCCGGCGGCCACCGGGTGCAGCGGGTGCCGGCCACCGAAACCCAGGGCCGCATCCATACCTCCGCCTGCACCGTGGCGGTGATGCCCGAGGTGGACGAGGTGGCCGACGTGGAGCTGAATCCGGCGGACCTGCGCATCGACACCTACCGGGCCTCCGGCGCCGGCGGCCAGCACATCAACAAGACCGACTCCGCCGTGCGCGTCACCCACCTGCCCACCGGCATCGTCGCCGAGTGCCAGGACGGCCGCTCCCAGCACGCCAACAAGGCCTCGGCCCTGAAGGTGCTGGCGGCCCGCATCAAGGACGTGCAGGTGCGCGAGCAGCAGGCCAAGGAGGCCGCCACGCGCAAGAGCCTGGTGGGCTCCGGCGACCGTTCCGAGCGCATCCGCACCTACAACTTCCCCCAGGGGCGCATCACCGACCACCGCATCAACCTGACCCTGTACAAGATCGACCAGATCATGGACGGGGACCTGGAAGAACTGACCGGCGCCCTCCTGGCTGAACACCAGGCCGAACAGCTGGCCGCCCTGGCCGAAGAACAGGGCTGAGATGGCGGCCGCGAGCGGCAGCGCCGGCCTCACCCGGCGCCAGGCGGTGGACCAGGTGCGGCGCCGCATCGCCCCCCTGGATGCGCGGTTGCTGCTGCAGCATTGCCTGGGCATCAGCCACGTGGAATTCCTCACCCGCCCCGACGAGCCCCTGGCCGCCGCCGATTCCGAGGCCTTCATGGCCCTGGTCATGCGCCGGGAGCGGGGCGAACCCCTGGCCTACCTCACCGGCGAGCGGGAGTTTTTCAGCCGCAGCTTCAAGGTGACGCCCGACGTGCTGATCCCCCGGCCCGACACCGAGTTGCTGGTGCTGCAGGCCCTGGAGCGCCTCAAGCCCCTGGCCTGGCCCCGGGTGGTGGACCTGGGCACGGGCAGCGGCGCCATCGCCGTCAGCATTGCCTGCGAGTGGCCCGAGGCCAAGGTGACGGCGGTGGATGTGTCCCCCGCCGCCCTGGCGGTGGCCCGGGAGAATGCCGAGCGTCTCGGTGCCCGGGTCGAGTTCCGCCACAGCGACTGGTTCACCGGCCTGGCGGGGGAACAGTTCGAACTGATCGTCTCCAACCCGCCCTATGTGGCGGCCCAGGACCCGCACCTCTCCCAGAACGGCCTGCCCTTCGAGCCCAACGGGGCCCTCACCGACGGCGGCGACGGACTTTCCTGCCTGCGCGCCATCATCGAGGGGGCGCCCGCCCACCTGGTGCCCGGCGGCTGGCTGCTGCTGGAACACGGCTACGACCAGGCAGAAAAAGTCCGCGAACTTCTCGGCGCCGGCGGGTTCAAAGAGGTCACTTCCTGGAGCGACCTGGCCGGCATCGAGCGGGTCAGCGGCGGCAGGCTGCCAGATTAACCAACCGATTCAACGACTGGAGTTTAGAAGCGTGGATGCACAACAAGTGATCAAGGAACAGGTGACCGGCAATCCGGTGGTGCTGTACATGAAGGGCACCCCCCAGTTCCCCCAGTGCGGCTTTTCCGCCACCGCCGTGCAGATTCTCAAGGCCTGCGGCGTGAACCAGTTCTACAGCGTGAACGTGCTGGAGAACCCGGAAATCCGCCAGGGCATCAAGGATTACGCCAACTGGCCGACCATCCCCCAGCTCTACATCAAGGGCGAATTCGTCGGCGGCTGCGACATCATGCGCGAGATGTTCCAGGCCGGCGAACTGCAGCAGATGCTGGAAGGCGTGGCCCAGGCCTGAGCCTGTTCCGCTCCGTTCCCCGCAACGCCGCGCTTCGCAAGGAGGGCGGCGTTTTCATTGGTGCCGCCTTTAGTGCCCGGAATTGATCTGGGTTATGTTTTTGTATTATTCCAAAGTGCTAAATGGGCCCTTCCAAAAATAGGAGGGGACAACATGGCACGCAAGCTGACGGTGGGAGGGCGGCTGGCCCTGGGCTTCGGGATCTTTTCCCTGATCCTGACGGCCGCGGTCCTGGTGGCGCTGCAGGCCCTGGCCCGGGTGAACGAGCAGGTGGAGAAGATGGCCGCCAAGGACTGGCAGAAGGTGGAGATGGCCAAGGACATTGCCTACGCTGCCAACGATGTGGCCCGCACCGTGTTCTCCCTGTTCCACGACACCTCCCGCCTGGCCGAGCAGAAACAGAAAATCGTCGGCTACCGGGACATGGTGAACCAGCGCCTGGACATCCTGGAAAAGCTGCTCTACCGCCCCAAGGGCAAGCAGTTGGTGGCCGACTTGAAGACCAAGCGCCTGGCCTTTGCCGGCACCTATCCGAAGGTCCTGGAACTGCTGGAAGCCGGGCGGCGGGAAGAGGCCAGCCGCCTCTTCGCCAGCGAGGGCATGCCCCAGCTGGAAGCCTACGTGCAGGCCGTGGATGCCTTCGTTGCCTTCCAGGGCGAGCTGTTCGAGGAATCCGCCGTCACGGCCCGGGAGGTCTACGCCCAGGCCCGCAACCTGATGCTGGTCTTCCTGGCGGCCGCCATCGTCCTGGCCACGGCCCTGGCGTTGTGGATCATCCGCAGCGTCACCCGGCCCCTGGGGGGGGAGCCCGAGGAGGCCAAGGCCCTGGTGCAGCGCCTGGCCGAGGGTGACCTCAGTGCCGACCTGCGCCTGCATCCCCAGGACCGGGGCGACAGCCTGATGGCCGCCCTGGCCACCATGCGCAACAGCCTGCGGGCCATGGTGGGCGAGATTCAGGGCAATGCAGGGGAGGTGTCCGAGGCAGCGCGGGACTTGTCGGTGAATTCGGTGCAGTTGGCCCAGAGCTCGGCGACCCAGAGCGAAGCCACGGCTGCCATGGCGGCGGCGGTGGAACAGGTGACGGTGAGCATCGCCCAGGTCAGCGACAGCGCCAGCCATACCCATGCCATTTCCGACAGTACCGGCCAGCTTTCCGGCGACGGCCACGACGTCATTCTGCGCACCGTAGCGGAGATGCAGGCCGTGGCGGTGGCGGTGGGCGGCGCGGCCCGCTCCATCGAGGCCATGGGCAGCCGCTCCGAGCAGATTTCCAGCGTGGTCCAGGTGATCCGCATGGTGGCCGAGCAGACCAATCTGCTGGCCCTCAATGCGGCCATCGAGGCAGCCCGGGCCGGGGAGGCAGGGCGGGGCTTCGCCGTGGTGGCGGACGAGGTGCGCAAGCTGGCGGAACGGACCGCCCTGGCCACCACGGAAATCAGCGACATGATCGCCGGCGTCCAGGATGCCGCCCGGGAGGCGGTGGACGCCATGGGCGGGGCCACGGCCCGGGTCGAGCAGGGCGTCGCCATGGCCGAGCAGGCCAGCGACTCCATGCAGGCCATCCGCAGCAGTTCCCAGGAAGTGGTGGCGGCGGTCAATACCATCGCCGACGCCCTGCGGGAGCAGAAGCATGCCGGCGGCGATATTTCCGCCAATGTGGAAAAGGTGGCCCAGATGGTGGAGGAAAACAGCGCCGCCACCCACGAAGCGGCCGATACGGCGCGGCGCCTGGAAGCCCTGGCCCAGGCCCTGCACCAGACCTTGCGGCGCTTCCGCCTGGAAGCGCACTCCGCCTAGGCCTGAGTGCCGTCCGAGGCGGCCGGAAGCTCCTCCGGAGGCTCAGGCGGCGGGTTGCAGCTTGGCCGTCAGTTCCTCGTAGGCCCGTACCGCCTCGGCGGCATACATCAGGGTGGGGCCGCCGCCCATGTAGGCACAGATGCCCAGGGTTTCCATCAGCTGTTCCTTGGTCACGCCGAGGCGGATCAGGGCCTTCACGTGGAAGCCGATACAGGCGTCGCAGCGGCTGGCGACGCCGATGGCCAGGGCGATCAGCTCCTTGTGCAGCTCGTCGATGGCCCCGCCCTGGAGGGCGCCCTTGGCCATGGCGTTGAAGCCCTGCATGGTGTCCGGGATTTCCTTGCGCAGGGTGGCGAGAGCCTTGGAAACGTCGCCGGTGATGGTGGTGAAGGACTTGCTCATGGCTGCTCCTGATATATGAGGTTTTTCTGATATTCCAAGTATGGGCAGGGCCGGGCGCCCTGTATGTGACCTGGGTCACCTTGCCCTGCCGGGCCGACTGGTTCATGCTTCGATTCATGCGTCCAATCCTCCTCATCCTTCTGCTGCCCCTGTTCCTGGCTGCCTGCGGCGGCCAGCCCCTGCGCCCCGGCGAAACCTCCCGCGATCAGGTGGTGGCCGCCTGGGGGGCGCCCACCGTGCGCTTCCCCGAGGCCGACGGCGGCGAGCGCCTGCTCTACGCCACCGCCCCCCTGGGTTTCGTCACCCGGGTGCTGGTCTTCGCTCCGGACGGCAAGTTGCGCTCCCTGCACAATGCCCTGGTGGAGGAAGAGTTCGCCAAGGTGCGGGCCGGCGAGGACGGCAAGGAGGAAATCCTGCGCCGCTTCGGACCGCCGACCTGGGTGCAGTTCTTCGAGTGGCGCAATGAGCTGGTGTGGGAATGGCGCTACTGCGACGTGTGGGCCATGCCGGCCCGCTTCAACGTGCTGTTTGATGGTTCCACCGGTATCGTGCGCAGTACCCTGACCGTGCGCGAGGATACCTGGCGCCTGCCCAGCTATTGCAGCCGCTGACGGCAGCCGGGGCGGCTATCCCGGTGCGCCCGCCTGCGGCGCTGCACCAGCCTTGGGCAGCCCCTGTTCCCGGAGTGATTTGGAGGTGGTTGGGTAAGTGTCTGATGCGACGCAATAAATTGTTTTGGCATGGCCGGGTGATTGAATTGGCATAAGGTTTGCAGGAGTGCATCCATTCGAAAAATTAAATGAATGGAGAGCACATGCGACCGCCCGCGTTTTCCCCGCTGTTGACCGTCCTGAGCAAGCTGCCGCCTCTGTTTCTGCTGCGCTGGCTCGTTTCCCTGTCCCTCTTCCTTTCCGTCGGCACGCCGGCCCTGGCCCAGTATTCGGATACCGTGGGCCTGGCGCCCGGGGCCATGATTGCCCAGGCCAGCGAAGTGCCGCCCGCCGAGCCGGCCCCCCCGGCACTGGCCGTGGTGGCTGAGAAGGTGCCCCTGCCGGTCCATGCCGACGGGGCCAACACGGCCTGGATGCTGACCTCCTCGACCCTGGTGCTGCTCATGACCCTGCCCGGGGTGGCCCTGTTCTACGCCGGCATGGTGCGCAAGAAGAACGTGCTGTCCACCATGACCCAGGTCTTTGCCGTGGCCGCCGTGGTCACCCTGACCTGGATGGCCCTCGGCTACACCCTGGCCCTGCGTCCCGGCAGCGCTTTCGTCGGCGGCATGGACCGGCTGCTGCTGCATGGTCTCAGCCTGGACGGCCTGGCCGGCGTCAGCGAGGCGCCCATCCCGGAAACCGTCTATTTCATGTTCCAGCTGACCTTCGCCATCATCACCACGGCCCTGGTGGTGGGGGCTTTTGCCGAGCGCATGCGCTTTTCCGCCCTGCTGCTGTTTGCCGCCCTGTGGTCCCTCGCCGTCTATGCCCCGGTGGCCCACTGGGTGTGGGAGCCGGATGGCTGGCTGGCCCGGATGGGGGTGCTGGATTACGCCGGCGGCACGGTGGTGCACGTCAATGCGGGGGTGGCCGGCCTGGTGGCAGCCATCCTCATCGGCAAGCGCCTGGGCTACGGCAGCGAACCCATGATGCCCCATAGCCTGGCCTTCTCCGTGGTGGGGGCGGCCCTGTTGTGGGTCGGCTGGTTCGGCTTCAACGCCGGTTCGGCCCTGGCGGCCGATTCCCGGGCCGGCATGGCCATGCTGGTGACCCAGGTGGCCTCGGCTGCCGCCGCCATGTCCTGGATGGTGGTGGAGTGGGTGGTGCGGGGCCGGCCCAGCGCCCTGGGCATCATTTCCGGCGCCGTCGGCGGCCTGGTGGCGGTGACTCCGGCTTCCGGTTTCGTCGAGCCCAGCGGCGCTTTCTTCATCGGCATTGCCGGCGGCCTCACCTGCTATGTGGGGGCCACGGCCCTGAAGCGGGTCTTCGGCTACGACGACTCCCTCGACGTGTTCGGTATCCACGCCGTGGGCGGCATCGTCGGCGCCCTGATGACCGGCGTCTTCGCCAGTCCGGCCATCGGCGGCGCTCACGGTTCGGTGCTGAAGCAGCTGCTGGGTGTCAGCGCCACCGCCCTCTTCAGCGCCGTGGCCACGGCCGCCGTGCTGGTGGTGGTGAGCCTGCTGGTGGGCCTGCGGGTGGAGGAGGATGAGGAGCGTGACGGCCTCGACATTTCCCAGCACGGCGAGCATCTGGAATGAGGACGCAACGGCCATGAGCAGCGACAGTGAAATATTCGCCCTGATCGGGCGCATCCACGTACTGATGCGGCGCAGCCTCAACCGCATCACCGATGTGGATTACATGAAGGAAAACAAGGAATACGCCCGGGCCATCGTGGCCCTGGCCGAAGGCTCGGGCCAGGAGGAACTGGCCCAGCTGGCGGGCAAGCTGCGCCAGGCCATGGCGCTGGACCCGGCCGAGCCTGTGGCTGCGGCCCCGGAGCCCAAGGCCAAGTACCTGTTCACCCTGCGTTAGGGCGGGGCGACCGGAAGGCGCCTAGAAGGCGGCGAGGCGGGCGTTGGCCAGGGCCAGGCGGCTGGCCAGCACTTCCAGGAAGGACTGGTAGAAGTGCATGCGGCAGGTTTCCGACGCCTTGTGCAGGGCTTCGCCCTTGACCGTGACGATCTTGGCCTGGGTCAGGGCCACCACGTCGGCGCCCCGGGTCTTGTGGCCGCCGGCGATGACCGCCATCTCGCCGAAGCAGTCGCCGGCGGTAAGCAGGTTGAGGATCTTGCCGCCCTTGGTCACCTTCAGTTCCCCTTCTGCCAGGAAGCAGAAGAAGTCGCCCTTTTCGCCATCGCGCATGATGACGTCTCCCGGCGTCACCTTGTCCCAGCGGGAGAAGCGCAGCACTTCCCAGATCTCCACGTCGGAGAAGCCGGCGAAGAAGGGCAGGGCGCGCAGGGTGTCGAATTTCTCCGTGTCGGCGAACTCGTCCTGCCGGGCCTGCAGCTGCTTGTTGCGCACCGCCTGGGCCAGGTCGTGGGCGAATTCCTCCCAGGTGGCGTAGCGGTCGTCCAGGTCCTTGGCCATGGCCTTCTGCACGATGGCCTCCAGGGCCGGCGGCAGGTCGTGGCGCAACTGGCCGGGTGGCGTCGGTGCCAGATGGATGATCTGGTACACCATGTTGTAGTTGGTGCTGGCCTGGAAGGGCAGCTGGCCGGTGAGCATCTGGTACATCACCACGCCCAGGGAATAGATGTCGGTGCGGTGGTCCAGGGGCTGTTCCTTGACCTGCTGGGGCGACATGTAGGCCGGGGAGCCGATGCCCGAGACCTGGGTGCGGTCGGTGCCGGCGGTGAGGGCGGCGCCGAAGTCGGAAATCTTGATGTCGCCGGAGAAGCCCCGGGCGTCCGATTCGGCCAGGAGGATGTTGGCCGGCTTGATGTCCCGGTGGGTGATGCCGAGGCGGAAGGCGAAATCCAGGGCCCGGGTGCATTTGAAGATGATCTCCACCACCCGCTCCACCGGCAGCAGCTTGGCGGGGTCGCAGAAATCCTCCAGGGTGCCGCCGGGCACGTACTCCATGACGATGTAGGCCAGGTTCTCCTCCACCACCGCATCATAGATCTGCACGATGTGGGGATGGTTGAGCTTGCCGGCGAGGGAGGCCTCGTTGAGGAAGAGGTGGGAGTAGAGCTTGCCCCGTTCCGGGTCCTTGAGGACTTCGGGAAAGGCCAGCTTGACCGCCACGTCGCGGTCGGCGAAGGAATCGTGGGCGAGGAACACGGTGCTGGTGGCACCGCGGCCCAGTTCCCGGATGACGTCGTACTTGCCGATCTTTTCCATGGGACGGTCAGGCTCCATGTTTGTTATTGCAGGCGGCGACAGCTGAAGCGGGATGAGGCAGGTGAGGCGGAATGCGGGCGGGGACTGCTTGCCCCGCTGCTCCGCCGGGGCGGCGGAGCAGCGCTGTGTTGCTATTGTCGCTAGCTTACACCCGGGCCTTGGCCCGGGCGATGGCGGCCTTGACCTGTTCGGGGGCGGTGCCGCCGATGTGGTTGCGGGCGGCCAGGGAGCCTTCGATGGTCAGACAGGTGGCCACGTCGCTCTGCACCAGGGGAGAGAAGGCCTGCAGCTCGGCCAGGGTGAGGTCGGCCAGGTCCTTGCCTTGGGTCTCGGCGGCCTTGACGGCGGCGCCGACGACTTCGTGGGCTTCGCGGAAGGGCAGGCCCTTCTTCACCAGGTAGTCGGCCAGGTCGGTGGCGGTGGCAAAACCTTCGGCCAGGGCGCCGCGCATGCGCTCGGGCCGGGCCTCGATGCCGCCCATCATGTCGGCGAAGATGCGCAGGGTGTCGATGACCGTATCGGCGGCGTCGAACAGGGGTTCCTTGTCTTCCTGGTTGTCCTTGTTGTAGGCCAGGGGCTGGCCCTTCATCAGGGTCAGCATGGAGATGAGGCTGCCGTTCACCCGGCCGGTCTTGCCCCGGGCCAGTTCCGGCACGTCCGGGTTCTTCTTCTGGGGCATGATGGAAGAGCCGGTGCAGAAGCGGTCGGCGATCTTGACGTAGCCGAAACGGGGGTTCATCCACAGCACCAGTTCTTCCGAGAGGCGGGAGAAGTGGGTCATCAGCAGGGAGGCGGCGGCACAGAATTCAATGCCGAAGTCCCGGTCGGAAACGGCATCCAGGGAATTTTCGCAGACGCCGTCGAAGCCCAGCTGGGCGGCGACGAATTCCCGGTCGATGGGGTAGGTGGTGCCGGCCAGGGCGGCGGCGCCCAGGGGCAGGCGGTTCACCCGCTTGCGACAGTCGAGGAAGCGCTCCTTGTCCCGCTGGGTCATCTCGAAGTAGGCCAGCAGATGGTGGCCGAAGGTCACCGGCTGGGCCACCTGCAGGTGGGTGGAACCGGGCATGGGGGTGGCGGCTTCCTTCTCGGCCAGGACCAGCAGGGCGGTCTGGAAAGCCTTGATCAGTTCGACGATGGAGTCGATGGTGTCGCGCAGCCAGAGGCGGATGTCGGTGGCCACCTGGTCGTTGCGGGAGCGGCCGGTGTGCAGGCGCTTGCCGGCGTCGCCCACCAGGGTGGTGAGGCGCTTTTCGATATTGAGGTGCACGTCCTCCAGGTCCAGGGACCATTCGAACTTGCCGGATTCGATCTCCTCCACGATCTGGGCCATGCCCTTCTCGATGTCGGCCAGGTCGGCGGCGGCGATGATGCCCTGCTTGGCCAGCATGCGGGCGTGGGCCAGGGAGCCGTTGATGTCCTGGCGCCACAGGCGCTGGTCGAAATCGACGGAGGCGGTGTAGCGCTTGACCAGGTCGGACATGGGCTCGGAGAAACGGCCGGCCCAGGTGTAGGAGGAGTTCTGTTGGGTCATGATATGTGGGAAACTTGGGACGAATTTGAGGCAAACCGGAGCAAAGTGGCGCAAAGCTGGAATTTCGCCGCCATTTGCCAGGAAAAGCCGCTGAAAACTGCACGGAAAGCGCAAATAAGTTGGCAAGTATAAAGCAAAACCCCGCTGCCCATCCCCTGCCGGACTGCCGCAATCTGGGCGTCATGCTGCGCATCCTGCTGGGGGCCAACCTGCTGGTGGCCGCCGCTGCCCTGCTGCTGGCGCCCCGTCTGGAGGACTGGCCCCAGCGCCTGGTGGAGCTGGCCACCTGGTGCGAGCCCCTGCTGCTGTCCACCCTGGGCCTGCTGGCCCTGGGCCGGGACTGGCTGTGGCGCCTCAAGCCCCGGGCCGGCCAGGCCCTGGTGCTGTTGCTGGTGATGGCCCAGGCCCTGCTGTTCTTCGACTTCTGGCGTTTCATGGGCCTCATCGAGGGCGGCTGGGGCGCTGCCCTGCGGGCGGCCCTGCTGGCGGCGGCGGCGACCCTGCCCCTGCTCCTCTATTTCAGCCTGCGGGCCCGGGCCTTCTCCCCCGCCGTGGCCGAGGCCCGCCTGCAGGCCCTGACCGCCCGCATCCGTCCCCACTTCCTCTTCAACAGCCTCAACGCCGTGCTCTCCCTCATCCGCCAGGACCCGCGGCGGGCCGAGACGGCCCTGGAGGAGCTGGCCGACCTGTTTCGCGCCCTGATGCGGGATGCCCGCAATCTCTCGCCCCTGTCCGACGAAATTGCCCTCTGCCGCCAGTACCTGGGGCTGGAAAAGCTGCGCCTGGGCGAGCGGCTTAAGGTGGAGTGGGACATTGTGGACGTGCCCGACGACGCCCTGGTGCCGCCCCTGATGCTGCAGCCCCTGCTGGAGAACGCCGTCTACCACGGCATCGAGCCCGGGGAGGGCAGCGGCACCATCCATATCGGTTTTTCCCGTCAGGGCGACGCCATGGTGGCGGAACTGACCAATCCCTGTCCCCCGGGCCAGGGTCACCATGCCGGCAACCGCATGGCACTGGCCAACATCCGGGAGCGCCTGGACCTCTACTACGACCTGGAGGCGCGCCTGGAAAGCAGCGAACAGAACGGCACCTACCGGGTGCGCATCACCCTTCCCCTGCGGAGACCGTTGCCATGACCGAGCCCACGCCCGCCCCTCTCAGCATCGTCCTGGTGGACGACGAAGCGCCGGCCCGCCGGCGCATGGGCACCCTGCTGGAGGACCTGGCCCTGGAACTGCCGACCCGGGTGGTGGGGGAGGCCGGCGACGGCGAAGCGGCCCTGGAACTGATCCAGCAGGTGCAGCCCGACGTGGTGCTGGTGGACATCCGCATGCCCAAGATGGACGGCCTGGAGCTGGCCCGCCACCTGGCCGGCCTGCCGCGGCCGCCGGCGGTGATCTTCGCCACCGCCTACGACAGCCATGCCGTCCAGGCCTTCGACCTCAATGCGGTGGATTACCTGCTCAAGCCGGTGCGTCTGGCCCGCCTCCAGGCCGCCCTGGAAAAGGCCCGGCTGGTGGGTCCCCTCACCGCCGAACGTCTGGCCAAGGTGCGCCAGGAGTCCGGCCAGGGCGCCCGCCGCCATTTCTCCTGCCACGAACGGGGCCGCATCCTGCTGGTGCCGGTGCAGGAGGTGCTCTATCTCAAGGCCGATCTCAAATACGTCACCGCCCGCACCCGGGAGCGGGAATACCTGCTGGACGAGGCCCTCACCCATCTGGAACAGGAGTTCGCCGAGCGCTTCATCCGCCTGCACCGCAGCGTGCTGGTGGCCAAGGACGCCCTGGCCGGCTTCGAGCGGGGCCAGGGGGACGGGGAAGAGGGCGGTGAACAGTGGCTGGCCCTGCTCAAGGAAGTGCCGGAAAAACTGCCGGTGAGCCGCCGCCAGTGGGCGACGGTGAAGCAGTACGCCAAGTAGGCGGTGTTTGGCGTGGGCGGCGAATCGCGCCGGTGATTTTGTACCTGACCGGCTGCCATGGTCTTTTGCTGCTGCCGGGGCTGTTCTGCCCCTCCGGCCTGGATTAGCCCCTGGGCCTGGACTTCTTGCGGCCGCTTAAAAACTGAAGGCCACGGCGCCGGCACAGAAGGCCAGTACCGCCAGCAGCAACGCCTGGGTGTAGTTGCGGTGTGCTTTCAGCTTTTTCAGGATCGTGTCGATCTCGTTGCCGTTCATGCCTAACTCCAAGTAATCAGCGGGCACAGAGGGTTTAGCAAGGGGCATGCCTGGGGGACGCATATTTTGGTTTCTCGGCAAACCAAAGGCTGGAGTGGTTCTGTTTCCTTGCCCGCATTCATGTCCATATCCATGTAGTGGTCAGTTGGCAGGTGATTTAAGTGCCAGGTTGTCTTGGAAATCAAAGCCGTCCATGCACCGTTGCTGTGCATGGACGGCTTTGACTACATACGCCTGTTCCGAGATGGTATGCAGCGCTTACCTTTTGTCTCAGGAAGTAGAAAGTGCTGCAGGTATCAGTTGCCGGACGGAAGCGGCGTCTCGGTGAGGGTTTCCCGTTCCGGGTGTAGCGGGTTGCCGTTGGTGCGTTTCGCGGCTATTTCCTTGCTGGTGGCTTCCAGTGCCAGGAATCGACTGGCGGTATCCGGATGGGAGGTGCCGTGGCCAATGGCTTGCGGATGCTCTACTGCCATACGGCGCCAGAAATTCGGGGCGTTATCAACGTCGAAGCCGGCTCGGGCCGCATAATAAAGACCGACATAATCCGCTTCCGACTCAAAGCCTTGGCTAAAGGCCATGGAGCCAAGATCACCGGCGAGCCGGGTGACATCTACCCCTGTGCCAACAGAAATAACTGCCCCGAGTAGGGCGCCCAGTAGACTGTTGTTTCGCTTTTTGTCGAGGTGCCCCATGGTGTTGTGGGCCAACTCGTGTCCCAGTACGAGGCCCAGTTCGTTGTCGTCCTGGGCAAAGCGCATCATGCCGCTGGTCAGGATGATCTGTTTGCCGTCTGCATAGGCATTGACGGCATCGTTATCCACGACCGTAACCGGATAGGCGCAAGCCTTGACCGGCGTCAGCTGAGCTTCGATTTCCTTCTCTCCACGTTGAATCCTGATGGCTGTTGCTTCACCTGCTTCCAGGGACCTCATCGCTGCATCAAGTGCTTCCTGCACCGAGTCGGATTGGCTAAAAGTACGGTTTTCAATAGAGAGAATTCGATCCCCGGGTTGTACGCCAGCTAATTGGGCGGGAGATTGGGGGGCTACATTGGTGACCAGAGGTGCAGGGCCTTTGCCTATGATCTTGGTGGCCGAGCGTGACCATTCATCCTTGTACATGCCGTTGTGGATCAGACGCATGCCTGTACTGGGTTTGACTTGCTTCTCGCAGAGATCTGCTGCTCCCGTGAGGATCCGGAAAGCCACGGCATCTGCCCGTTCCTGACGCTTCAGACGTTCCTTGAAAGCCATGTCCCGTTGCAGCTCTTTTTCAGCCGATGTCTTTTGATCGTCGACGGCTGGGCGACGCGTGACAGGGGCACATGCGGAAACGCACAGGCAGACAAATAAAACCGTGATGAAATGACGCATGACTGATTCCCTTTGGTTTTGTGTGCGGTGAATTATGCCTTTTGGTTTTTTGTTCGGCTAGCTTGTATCGCAGAACTGCAGGGGGAACTGCCAAGTGCGCTTTTCCAATTGATGAGAGAATTCCGGTCTTTCCTTAACCCTTTTTTCCCATGCTCCGCCAGCAAGCCCTCGCCGCCCTGATGCTCGATACCGTGCCCGCCAAGGTGGCGGCGGTGCTGGCCCTCGATCCGGCGGGGCCGGTGGCGCCGGGCCTGCGGCTTGTGCCTTCCGCGCCCCTGCCGGGGCGGCCACCGCGGCCCGCGCTGGTGCCGCCGGCCGAAGTGCCGCGCCGTTCCCTGCACACGGCGGAGGGACGGGCCGCCCTGCTGCACGCCATCGCCCATATCGAGTTCAACGCCATCGACCTGGCCCTGGACATCGTCTGGCGCTTCCCCGATCTGCCCGAGGACTTTTACCGGGACTGGCTGCGCATCGCCCGGGAGGAGGCCCAGCACTTCACCCTGGTGGACGATCACCTGCGCACCCTGGGCTACGCCTACGGCGACTTTGCGGCCCACCGGGGCCTGTGGGACATGGCGGAGAAGACGGCGGACGACGTGCTGGCCCGCCTGGCCCTGGTGCCCCGGGCCATGGAAGCCCGGGGGCTGGATGTGAACCGGGGCATCCGCGACAAGCTGGTGCAGGCTGGGGAGGTCGCCGCCGGCCCGATCCTGGATGTCATCCTGCGGGACGAGATCGGCCATGTGGCGGCGGGCAACCGCTGGTATCGCCACGTCTGCCGCGAGCGGGGCCTGGAGCCCCTGGCGGCGGAGGCTGAACTGGCGGCCCGCTACGGCGCCCCCAAGGTGCGGGGGCCCTTCAACCTGGAGGCGCGGCGGGCGGCCGGCTTCGATGCGGCGGAACTGGCGGCCCTGGTCGCGCGCTGATCTGGCCTTGCTGAAGCCCGGGCCGGCCTGCCGCAGGCGATGGCCTGGGAGCCAGCAACGGCGGCCATCTCCGCCATGCCATGCCCGGGATGGCCGTCCTTCCTGCCTCCTGGCGGCATGCTTCGCTGCTGCCCTTGCCACTTCCTGCACCGGCTCCGCCCTGCCTTAGAATCCGGGAGTGGGTCCGGCGCGCGTCTGCCCCGATCGGCCCCGTCGGGCCCACGCCAGAAAACCAGAAGAGGAGACTTCCCCATGCAGCAGCATTCCCGTTTCTACATCGGCGGCCAGTGGGTCGCCCCCGACGGCAACGCCTTCATCGACGTGGAGAATCCGGCCACCGAGACGGTCATCGCCCGGGTGCCGGAAGGCACGGCCACCGACGCCGACCGGGCAGCCCGGGCCGCGGCGGCCGCCTTTCCCGCCTGGGCCGCCCTCTCCGGGGCGGAGCGGGGCGCCTTCCTGCAGAAGATCGCCGATGGCCTCAAGGCCCGACAGGATGAGCTGGGCCGCCTCATCGCCAGCGAGGTGGGCATGCCGGTGAAACTGGCCACCCGGGTTCAGGCCGGCAATCCCATCTTCACCTTCGCCGCCTGCGCCCGCATCGCCGCCGAGGGTTTCGCCGAGGAGCGCATCGGTCAGTCCCTGGTGCTGAAGGTGCCCACCGGTCCGGTGGCCTGCATCACGCCCTGGAACTTCCCCCTGCACCAGATCGCCGCCAAGGTCGGCGCCGCCCTGGCCGCCGGCTGCACGGTGGTCTTGAAGCCCTCGGAAGTGGCGCCCCTCAACGCCTTTCTCCTGGCCGAGGTGATCGAGGCGGCGGGCCTGCCTGCCGGCGTCTTCAATCTGGTCACCGGCTACGGCCCGGTGGTGGGCGAGGCCCTGGCCGCCCATCCGGCCCTGGCGGCCGTCTCCTTCACCGGCAGTACGGCCGCCGGCAAACGGGTGGCGGCGGTGGCGGCGGCCACGGTGAAGCGGGTGTCCCTGGAGCTGGGCGGCAAGTCCGCCTCCGTGGTGCTGCCGGATGCGGATCTGGCGGCGGCGGTGAAGGGCACGGTGGCCGGCTGCTTCCTCAATTCCGGCCAGGCCTGCTCGGCCCTGACCCGGCTGCTGGTGCCGCAAGAGCGTTACGCCGAGGCTGCTGCCCTGGCGGTGCAGGCCGCGGCGGCCTACACCCTGGGCGATCCCTTGGCGGAGGGCAGCCGTCTCGGTCCCCTGGTTTCCGGCCTGCAGCGGCAGCGGGTGCGGGCCATGATCGAGCAGGCCGTGGCCGACGGCGCCGAGCTGCTGTGCGGCGGCAGCGCCGCGCCGGAAGGCTTGCCCACCGGCTACTACGTGCGGCCCACGGTGTTCGGCCGGGTGCGGCCCGATGCCGCCCTGGCCCGGGAGGAGGTGTTCGGCCCGGTGCTGGCCATCCTCACCTACCGGGACGAGGCGGAGGCCGAGGCCATCGCCAACGGCACCGACTACGGCCTGGCGGCTGCCGTGTGGTCCGCCGAGGAAGCCCGGGCCCTGGCCTTCGCCCGCCGCCTGCGGGCCGGCCAGGTGGACATCAATGGCGCCTTCTTCAACCTGCTGGCGCCCTTCGGCGGCTTCAAGCAGTCCGGCTACGGCCGGGAGCTGGGGCGCCACGGGGTGGAGGACTTCCTGGAAACCCAGTCCATCCAGCTGCCCCAGCGGCAATAGGGCCTCTGTCGCCGCGGGCCGGCCAGGCGCGGGGCAGGTGCCCCGGCCCTGGCCGCCTCCGGCCTCAATACCAGTACTTGGGATAGCTGCCCCGCTGCCGGGCGTTGTTGACCGCCAGGGCGCAGGCGACGATGACCAGGGCGCCCAGCAGTACCGGGCTGAAGAGAAAGCCCAGGGCCGGCTTGGTCGCCAGGACCAGCAGCGGATTGGCGCCAGCGGGGGCGTGCACCGTGCGCGTCCATTGCATCAGGCCCAGGGCCAGCCCCACCGCCAGGGCCGAGGCCAGCCAGCCGTCCCCCAGGGTATGCAGCACCGCCAGGCCGACGGCGGTGGCCAGAAGATGGCCGCCGACGATGTTGCGCGGCTGGGCCAGGGGGCTGTCGGGCAGGCCGAAGGCCAGCACGCAGGTGGCGCCGAAGGGCGCCATGAGCCAGGGAGTGCCGCTCCACAGGCTGAGTCCGGCGATGCTGCCGATGGCCACGGCGGCACCGAGCATGGAAATGGCGATATAGGCCAGGGGTGGCGCGGGCGGCGCCTTGGCGGCGGACAACGGGAGCATGGCATTCCTCGGGGATTGATGTAGACAGGTCTGTATATTGTGCAAGACAGATCTGTCTGTCAATGTGGCACCATTCCGTTTTTCAGCCACCGCTTCCTGGAGTGCCCATGTCCGACACACTGCTGGCCCCGTCCGACGATCCCAACCCGGAAGGGGCCCGGGCCCGCATCCTGGAAACCGCTTCCCGGCTCTTCTACCAGCACGGCCTGCGGGGCGTCGGCATCGACCGCATCATTGCCGAGTCTGGCGTGGCAAAGATGAGCTTCTACCGCCACTTCCCGGCCAAGGACGACCTCATCCGGGCTTACCTGGAAGGGCGTCACCGGCGCTGGCTGGCCGGCTTCCAGGCCCGTCTGGCGGCCCGGCCGCCGGAACTGGCCGCCGTTGTCGACATCCTGCTGGCCTGGGCGGCGGAGCCGGACTACCGGGGCTGCGCCTTCATCAACGCGGTGGCGGAAGTGGGGGAGGGCATCGCCGGTGTCGCCGCCATTGCCCGGGCCCACAAGGATGACCTGCAGCGCCTCCTGGCCGAGTGGCTGGCCCCCCGCCTGGGCGAGCGGGCCCCCATGGCGGCCCGCTGCGCCATGGTGGTGGTGGAAGGGTTGATCGTGCGCAGCCAGATGGGCGAAGGCGAACTGCTGGCCAACGACGGGCGCTGGCTGTTGCAGCGTGTTGAAGCGGAGTTTGGCACCGAATAGTCCGTATATCGACGTAAGTGCTTGGCTGACTACCCCCGGCCAGGGGTTGGGCTAGACTGGCGCCATCATCTTTGTGCCCCATATTGGTGCAGCCATCATGCCGTCAGCTTTTTTTGCCGCCATTTTCTTCCGGGGCGCCCGCCGTGGCGAGGCCCGGATGGCGGCTGCGCGGCAGCCGGCGGTGCAGTCCGGGTGGGGCGGCCGGCGTTTCCCGGCCTGTCTCCCGCCGGCCCGGTAGCGCTGCCGAGACGGCCGCTGCCGGGCGTGTTGCCGGTTTCACCCTGTACCCCATTCCCCGATTTTTACTGTTTGTTGCCGCGCCGACCCTCGAGCCGGACGGCCTGTCGTGAGGAGCTGCCATGCCCCAATCCCAAACCGCCCAGATTTCCCCCGCCCCGGGAGCCCTGATCATTTCCGCCCTGGACCAGGAGCGCCTGGTGGGGCTGATCGAACGCCTCTACCTGCGGGACCAGAGCATCCACGTTTCCGCCGGCACCGTGCTGCGCCGTCTGCGGGCCGCCAACCCGGTGCCGCCGGAAGCCATCCCGCCCAACCTGGTGACCATGAATTCCACCGTGGTGCTGAGCGACGCCGACAGCGGCCGCCGCCGGGAAGTGACCCTGGTCTATCCGGAAGACCACGATCCGGACGAGGGCTGCTGGTCGGTGCTGTGCCCCCTCGGTTCGGCCATTTTCGGCCTGCGCGTCGGCGACCCGGTGCGCCTGGAGATGGAAGGCTGGAGCGAAGGCCGCTGGATCATTGCCGACCTGCCCTTCCAGCCGGAAGCCCGGGGCTGGCTGACCATGTGAGGCCTGCGGCCCAGTCGTAGAAAAGGCGCCCGCGGGCGCCTTTTTTCATGCCGGCTGCACGGGCGGCGTCAGTTCCCGGACCTCCACCGCCCCCTGGGCGATGGCCTTGTTGATCAGGCGGTAGGTCTCCTGGTCGAAGGCGGCGGGGCGGCTGCCCTGCTGCTGCAGGATTTCCCACACCTGCTCTTCCCGCTGGGCGGTACCCAGGTAGGCCCAATGGTCCACCACGTGCAGGTCGGTGGTGGAACTGAAGTCGTCCTTTTCCACCAGGCCGATGGGGCCGGCGTAAGGCCATTCCTTCACCTTGAGCTTGGCCAGGGCCGCCATCAGGCGGGCGCTGTGCTGGCTGAGGCTTTCCTTGCCGCAGCAGGCGCCCTTGCAGTTGTGCATCTGGTGGCCGAAACAGGGCTTGCCCGGGCGCTGCTTCTCCAGGCCCAGGAGGACGTGGCACAGGTGGTGGGCGTCGCCGATCTTCTTCAGGCTGTTGCGGGCTTCCTTGGCCGAGTTGAAGAGGCCGTAGAGGTCCGGGCTGCGGCCGAAGTCCAGTTCGTCGGCCAGCACCAGGCGGGGACGGAAGTCGCCGGGAGCCTCCTGCACCAGCTGCCAGGCGCACAGCTCGCCGCCCTTCTTCTGGTGCCGGTTGAGGCTGGGGCGGTGGGCCTGCAGCAGCTTGGCCTCCAGCAGCATGGCGCCCAGTTCGCCGGCGGTCTCCCGCCATTCCACCCGGTATACCTGGGCGGCCATGGCCGTATCCCGGGCGTCCTTCTGGTCGCCGGAGAAGTGGGAGAAGACCCGCTGCCGCAGGTTGCTGCTCTTGCCGATGTAGAGAGGCTCGCCGTCCGCCTTCTGGCCGTACAGCAGATAGACACCGGGCAGTTCCGGCAGGTCGTCCAGGGCTTCCGGCGGCAGGTGGGGTGGCAGCTTGGGGCGCTGGGTCAGGGTCTCCACGGCGGCCCAGATGGGTTCGGGGGCGTACTTGCCGTGCAGGCGGTCCCAGAACTGGTGGATCAGGCGGGCGTCGGAGAGGGCCCGGTGCCGGTGCTCGTCGTAGAGGCCGTGGCGTTCCACCAGGGCGTCCAGGCTGTGGCGGTGGTGCTGGGGCTCCAGCTTGCGCGACAGTTTGACGGTGCACAGCACGGTGGCGTGGAACTTGAGGCCCAGGCGGCGGAATTCGTTTTTGAGGAAGCCGTAGTCGAAGCGGGCGTTGTGGGCCACGAAAAGGCGTCCCTTGAGGCGCCCCAGCACCTCTTCGGCCAGGTCGGCGAAGGGCGGCGCGTCGGCCACCATCTCGTCGCTGATGTTGGTCAGGCCCTGGATGAAGGGCGGGATGGGAATGCCCGGATTGACCAGGCTGCTCCACTGGGTCACGCCGGCGGCCGAGACCTCGACGATGCCGATTTCGGTGATGCGGTCCCGCACCGGGTTGGCGCCGGTGGTCTCCAGGTCCACGAACACCAAAGGTTCGCGGAAAGGGGCTGGGGCGGGGGGAGAGGCGAGGGGCTGGTCGGCCATGCAGGGCACCGGGGCTGAGCGGGGGGTGAAGTCTAGCCCTCTCGCCCGGGGGCGACAATACGTGCCGCCGCTGCGCCCCCACCCGTTACAAGCCGTTACCCCGGGGCGGCGAAGGCCCCATGTTAGAATGGCCCTCACTTTTCCAACGCAACTGCCTCAAACCACTATGGATTTGATTTCCCGCATCAGCCAGCAATTCCAGGACAGCGCCCAGACCAAGCTGGACGCCGTCGAACTGCTGGCCGCCCCCATCGCCGAAGCGGTGGAAACCATGGTCAATTGCCTGGTGAACGACGGCAAGATCCTGGCCTGCGGCAACGGCGGTTCCGCCGCCGACGCCCAGCACTTCGCGGCCGAGCTGGTGGGGCGTTTCGAGGCCGAGCGCCAGGAACTGGCGGCCATCGCCCTGACCACCGACAGCTCCATCCTTACCGCCATCGCCAATGATTACGCCTACAACGTCATCTTTGCCAAGCAGGTGCGGGCCCTGGGCCGCTCCGGCGACGTGCTGCTGGCCATCTCCACCTCCGGCAATTCGGGCAACGTCATGGAAGCCATCCAGGCTGCCCACGATGCCGACATGCGGGTGGTGGCCCTGACCGGCAAGGGCGGCGGCAAGATCGGCGAAATGCTGCGGGAGGGCGATGTGCACCTGTGCGTGCCGGCCGACCGTACCGCCCGCATTCAGGAAGTCCATCTCCTGTCCATCCACTGCATCTGCGACGGCATCGACTGTCTCTTGCTGGGAGTTGAAGAATGATGAAGTCCCTGAAATCCCGTATCGCCCTGCCCCTGCTGCTGGCGGCCCTGGTGCCGACCCTGCAGGGCTGCTTCCCCGTGGTTGCCGGCGGCGTCACCGCCGGCGTGCTGATGGCCACCGACCGCCGCTCTTCCGGCACCTATGTGGAAGACGAGGGCATCGAGGTGAAGGCTGCCAGCCGTCTCTCCGACCAGCTGAAGGACAAGCTCCACGTCAATGTCACCAGCTACAACCGCAAGGTGCTGCTGACGGGCGAAGCGATCAGCGAGGAGGCCAAGGCCCAGGCCGAGCAGATCGTCGCCGCCGTGCCCAATGTGGCCGGCGTCACCAACGACCTGCAGGTGGCGGGCATCAGTTCCCTGTCCGCCCGCAGCAACGATGCCTACATCACCTCCAAGGTGAAGGCCCGCTTCATCGATGCCCAGCGCTTCTCCGCCAACCACGTCAAGGTGGTGACCGAAGCCAGCGTGGTGTACCTGCTGGGCATGGTCACCGAGCGCGAGGCCAAGGCCGCCATCGAGGTGGCTCGCACCACCGCCGGCGTGCGCAAGGTGGTGAATGTGCTGGAGATCATCAGCGATGCCCAGGCCAAGGATCTGGACCTGCGCCAGCAGCAGGATCCCAAGCAGAGCACCTCACCCCGCGCCGGCGGCTGAGCCATGTCCTACATCCTGGCCCTGTTCCTGCCCTTCTTGGCGGTCATGCTGAAGGGCCGCGTCATGGTGGGTATCGTCCTCCTGGTGTTGCAGGTGACCCTGATCGGCTGGCTGCCGGCCACCATCGTCGCCTTCTTCATCATCCACCAGGAGAACACGAAGCAGGCCATCCGCGACGCCATGGGGCGGCCGGACTAGCTCCTGCCGGAGCATCACCATTGAAAAAGGGGCCATCGGCCCCTTTTTTGTTTGCTGCTGTTTTCTGCTATTTCCCGGCGGGCTCGGCTCAGTGCCGGGCGAAGACCCGGGTCTGGCCGTCGTTGCTCACCAGCAGGGTGTCGTAGGGTTGGGGTCGGGCCGTTTCCATGCCCGGGGCGCCCTGGGGCATGCCCGGCACCGCCAGGCCCACGGCCTTGGGCTTTTCCTTGAGCAGGCGCTGGACGTCGGCGGCGGGCACATGGCCCTCAATGACGTAGTTGCCGATGCGGGCGGTGTGGCAGGAACCCAGGCTGTCCGGCATGCCCAGCTGCTTGCGGGCGGCGGGCACGTCGTCCACGTTGTGGCTGCGCACGGTGAACCCGGCGGCCTGCATGTGTTCCACCCACTGGCCGCAACAGCCGCAGTAGGGGCTCTTGTAAACATCCACCGCGGGCAGGGGCTGGGCGGCGTGGGCCAGTTGGGCGCCCAGGGCCAGCAGGGCGGCGGCGAGGAGGGGAGTCTTGGTCATGGCTTTCCTTCGGCAGGTCGGTGGCACATTGTCGCCGGACTAAGTTCGCCCGGCTTTGTCCTGGATCAGGTTCGGGGAATTGGGCGCCCCGGGCGCGAACCCGGGGCGGCTCCGGCTTCTCACGTGGCAAGCAGGGCGTCGGCCGGCACCCCGACCCGCACGTTGCCCCAATGGCGGCCGCCGACGTAGATGGGCATGGCGATGTCGCACAGCACTTCGCCGGTATCCCGCTGGTAGGTCTGCAGCAGCATGGGTTCCGTGTTGGCGGCGGAGCGCAGTTCCGAGGGGCGCTCGAACTTGCGGCAGACCCGGTTGCCCACCAGGTCGGTCTCGTAATCGCCGGTGAGGGGCTTGGAGTACTTCAGGTTATGGGCCGAGAGGTAGCTGTCGCTGGTCATGCCCACGGCGAAGGCGCAGCCTGGGATGTCCTTGAGACAGCTTTCCAGCAGGCCCTGGCAGGTCTGGGCATAGGTGTCGCCCCAGCTGACCTTGTATTTCTGCGGGTTGGTGTCGGGAATGGGCTGGTAGCTGCGGTCGAAGATGTTGATGCCCCGCTTGGCCATGGCTTCCAGTTCGGCCTGCAGGTCGTCGCGGAAGCGGCGGGTGCGGTCCACCGCCTGGTCGAAGGCGCCGGCGCCGATCTTGAAGCGGGACACCAGCTCCTGCACTGCTTCGGTGGCCTGGGCCAGCTCCAGGGTGCGTTGTTCCGATTCCTCCATGTGCTGGGCGACGCTGCCGGAGAGGCGGTGGATGCCGTCCACGTTCTCATGTACCTGCTCGTTGGTGGCGGACAGTTCCTCCATGGCGGCGGCGATCTGCAGCAGCTTTTCGCTGGTGCCTTCGAAATCCCCCACCATGCGCTGGAACTGCTCGGCGGAGCGGCTCACCACCTCCCGGGTCTGCAGCACGTCGGCGTTGATCTCGTCGTTTTCGCTGCGGGTGTTTTCCACCAGGGTGATGACGCCGTTGATGTTGCCGGCGATTTCGGCGGTGGCCTTGTTCACCCGCTCCGCCAGCTTGCGCACCTCGTCGGCCACCACGGCGAAGCCGCGGCCCGCCTCGCCGGCACGGGCCGCCTCGATGGCGGCGTTCAAGGCCAGCAGGTTGGTCTGGTCGGCCACGTCCCGGATCAGGGCGGCGATCTGCTTGACGCTCTCGGAGCGGTGGGAAAGGTCGTCCACCGTCTGGTTGAAACGGGTCACCTTGTCGCTGACGGCGTTGATCTTGCCGGCGATGTCCTGCATCTCGCCCAGGGATTGCCGGGCGATGTCCAGGTTGCCGTGGGTCGAGTCGGAAATGGCGTGGGTGCTGCCGGAAACGTCCTGGATGGCCCGGGTGCTTTCGCTGCTGGCGGTGAACACGGTCTCCGTCAGGCGTACCTGTTCCCGGGCGCTCTTTACCGTGTCCTCGACCCGGGCCTTCACCAGCACCGCCTCCCGGGCGATGCTGACGGACATCTTGCGCACTTCGCCGATGATCTGCCGCATCTTTTCGGCAAAGCGGTTGTAACCGGCGGAAAGCTCCCGCAATTCGTCCTGGGTGATGAGGGGCAGGTCCCGGGAGAAATCCCCTTCGCCCCGGGCGATCTCGTTGAAGATGCCGGTGATGACCTTCACCGGCCGCACGATGAGATGGCGCAGGTAGAGGATCTGGCCGATGTTCATGACCAGGGCCAACAGGGTCAGCCCGCCCATGATGTAGAGGCCGCTATCCAGGCTGGCGCCGATGCGGGCGAGCAGTTCGGGGCTGGCATTGCCGCTATGCAGCAATTGCTGGATGGTGTTTTGCTGGTAGAAATAGACGCCCAGATAACCCAGGTCTACGCAGAAAAGCAGCAGAAAACTGGACAGTTTCTTCGAAAGTGAATTGAAGAAGGTTTTTTCTATATTTTCGTACAACTGCCAGAACGCACTCTTTTGCTGCGGTGCATTATTCATTCCGGGTCTCCTGTGCCAACTATTTCACGTTTTTCGCGGTGGGACCAATGGTAATACGCAAATCCGGTTGCCGAAACTAGGGGGTTTACCGGGTAATGCGATGCATTTTCAAAGCGACTGCAATGCATGCCTTTTTCATGGCCAGAAGTCATTGTTTTCAGGCATCTATCCCCTCCGTGTCGTTGACTTGTGTCAAGACGCCACCGTATGGAGCCTGTTAACATCCCCCGCTTTATCAACACCTGAAACAAAGCAGGGGGAGACAACATGGCCGCTATTGCGCCCGTGCCGGCCCAGAGCCGGTTGCTCATGTCCGGCAACGAAGCCGTTGCCCGCGCCGTCTGGGAGGCCGGTGTCAAGGTTGCCGCGGCCTATCCGGGCACGCCGGCGACGGAAATGCTGGAAGTCATTTCGACCTATCCGGACCTCTACGCAGAGTGGTCGGTGAATGAAAAAGTTTCCCTGGAAGTGGCGGTGGGCGCGGCCTACGCCGGTTCCCGCTCCTTCTGCTGCATGAAGCACGTGGGCATGAACGTGGCCTCCGACGCCCTCATGACCCTGACCCTGACCGGCGTCGCCGGCGGTCTGGTGATCGCCGTGGCTGACGACGTGGGCCTCTCCTCCTCCCAGAACGAGCAGGATTCCCGCTACTGGGGCCGCTTCGCCCACCTGCCGGTGCTGGAGCCCGCCGACTCCCAGGAAGCCTACGAGATGACCAAGCTCGGCTACGAGCTGTCCGAGCGCTTCCAGGTGCCGGTGATCCTGCGCCTCACCACCCGCATCTGCCACGTCAAGGCCCTGGTCACCGTGGGCGAACGTCAGGAGCATGTGGGTGCCGGTTTCAAGAAGGAGCCGGCCCGCTGGGTGATGACCCCCTCCGGCGCCGCCCGCCGCCTGCCCCTGATGTTCGAGCGGGAAGCCGCTCTCAAGGCCGAGGCCGAGGTTTCTCCCTTGAACGTGATCGAGGCCGGCAGCGACCGCCGCCTCGGCTTCATCACCTCCGGCCCCGCCTACATGCACGTCAAGGAAGCCTTCCCCGAGGCACCGGTGCTCAAGCTCGGCTTCTCCTGCCCGGCACCCATCGACAAGTGCCGCGAACTGGCGGTCCTGTGCGACGAAGTGGTGGTGGTGGAAGAGGTGGAGCCCCTGCTGGAAACCGAGCTGAAGGCCCAGGGCATCGCCCTGCACGGCAAGGACATCCTGCCCCGCATCGGCGAGCTGGCGCCGCCCGTGCTCAAGGCCGCCATCGCCAAGCTGCGCGGCGAACCGGTGCCGGCCGTCACCGCGGTGGCGCCGATGCAGGTGTTCCCGCGGCCGCCCACCATGTGCGTGGCCTGCCCCCACCTGGGCGTCTATTACACCCTGTCTCAGGTGCGCAACATCACCATCGCCGGCGACATCGGCTGCTATACCCTGGGGGCCGGCCACCCCTGGAATGCCCTGGATACGTGCATTTCCATGGGGGCATCCATGGGAGTGGCGCTGGGCCTGGACAAGGGCCGGGGCGAGTCGGACAAGGACAAGCGCATCCTGGCGGTGATCGGTGATTCCACCTTCCTGCACATGGGTATGCAGGGCCTGCTGGACATCGTCTACAACCAGGGCAACGTCACCGTGCTGCTGCTGGACAACCGGGCCGTGGGCATGACCGGCGGCCAGAACAACCCGGGCAACGGCCTGGACATCCACGGCAACGAAGCGCCGCGGGTGGATTTCGTCAAGCTGGTGCAGGCCCTGGGCGTCAAGCCGGAGCGGGTGCACAAGGTGAACCCCTACGAGCTGCCGGTGCTGTTCAAGGCCATCCGCGAGGAGGTCAAGGTGGCCGAGCCTTCCGTCATCATCACCGACCAGCCCTGCGTGCTGACCGAGGCCTACCACAAGCTCAAGCCCTTCACGGTCATGGACGACAAATGCACCGGCTGCGGCAACTGCGTCGAAGTGGGCTGCCCGGCGATCCACGTCACCCGGCGGGAAAAGGCCATCAAGCCCAACGGCCGGGAAGTGGACCTCAATTTCGTGCGCATCGAGACTGCTGCCTGTACCGGCTGCGGCCTCTGCGTCCAGCCCTGCGCCCCCGATGCCATCGTCCATGCGGAGACGGTGGTGCCCATCAACATCCTCAAGAAGCACTGAGAGCGCGCCATGAGCATTGCAACGACCAATATTCTTGTTGTCGGCATCGGCGGCCAGGGGGTCATGACGGCCACGGAAATCCTGGCCGAGGCAGCCATCGCCCTGGGCCACGACGTGAAGAAGACCGAAGTGGCCGGCATGGCCCAGCGCGGCGGCGTGGTCTCGTCCCATCTGCGTTTCGGCCCCAAGGTGCTGTCGCCCCAGATCACCCCGGGCACCGCCCATGTGCTGCTGGGTTTCGAGGCGGCCGAGGCCATGCGCTGGCGCCACATGCTGGTACCCGAGGGTATCGCCCTGATGAACACCGCCCAGCTGACCCCGCCGGTGGTGGACCTGGGGCTCTACGACTACCCCGCGGATCCCGTCGGTTCCATGAAGGATTCCGGCTGCCGCGTGGTGGCCTTCGACGCCATGGCCATCGCCAAGGATCTGGGGGACATCCGTCTCGGCAACACGGTCATGTTGGGGGCGGTGGCCGACCATCTGCCCTTCTCCGCCGACATCCTGCTTAACTGCATCCTGCAGCGCTTCGCCCGTAAGGGCGAGAAGGTGGTGGAGCAGAACCGCAAGGCCTTTGCCGCCGGTCGGGCCGCGGTGGCCGCCACTGCCGAAGCGGCTCTGGCCTGAGCCTCGGGCAGGCCGCGATCCGGGGGAGGGTCCATTCTCCCCGGGGTTCTGATAAAATTGCGGCAATTCAAAGGGAAAGGCATTCGCCTTTCCCCTTTTCTTTTTTGTTGGCAGAGAAATCCATGACGGCACAAATTCTCGACGGCAACGCGCTGGCCCAGGAGCTGCGCGAAAGCTTCCAGTCCCGCGTCGCAGCCCTGACGGCCAAGGGCCACCGCCCCGGCCTGGTGGTCATTCTGGTGGGTGAAGACCCCGCTTCCCAGGTGTACGTGCGCAACAAGGTCAATGCCTGCGAGAAGGTGGGCCTGTATTCCGAGAAGATCACCTACGACAAGGATGTGAATCCCCAGGTGGTGCTGGACAAGATCGCCGAACTGAACGCCGATCCCAAGGTGCACGGCATCCTGGTGCAACTGCCCCTGCCCAAGCATTTCGACGAAGAAGCCGTGCTCGAGGCCATTTCCGCCGAGAAGGACGTGGACGGCTTCCACGCCGAGAACGTGGGTGCCCTGGCCCAGGGCAATCCCCGCTTCATCCCCTGCACTCCCTACGGCGTCATGAAGATGTTCGAAAAGGGCGGCGTGGACCTGGCCGGCAAGGAAGCCGTGGTGGTGGGCCGCTCCAACATCGTCGGCAAGCCCATGGGCCTGCTGCTGACCAATGCGGGCGCCACCGTCACCATCTGCCATTCCAAGACCAAGGATTTGCTGTTCCACACCTCCCGCGCCGATATCGTGGTGGCTGCCGTGGGCCGTCCGCGCATGATCACCGGCGACATGATCAAGCCCGGCGCCGTGGTCATCGACGTGGGCATCAACCGTCTGCCCGACGGTAAGCTGTGCGGCGACGTGGATTTCGATTCCTGCAAGGAAGTGGCTTCCCTCATCACTCCGGTGCCCGGCGGCGTCGGCCCCATGACCATCACCATGCTCCTGGCCAACACCATCGAGGCCGCCGAGCGAAAGGCAGCGCAATGAACCAGCCCAAGCACCCCGTGATCGGCATCGTCATGGGTTCCGATTCCGACTGGCCCGTGATGCAGGCGGCCGCCGTCATGCTCAAGGAATTCGGCGTGCCCTTCGAGGCCCGCGTCGTTTCCGCCCACCGCACGCCGGACCTGCTCTTCGACTATGCCGCCGTTGCTGCCGAACGGGGCCTCAAGGCCATCATCGCCGGTGCCGGCGGTGCCGCCCACCTGCCGGGCATGCTGGCCTCCAAGACCATCGTGCCGGTGCTGGGCGTGCCCGTGCCCTCCAAGCACCTTTCCGGCCAGGACTCCCTCTATTCCATCGTGCAGATGCCCAAGGGCATTCCCGTCGCCACCTTCGCCATCGGCGAAGCCGGTGCCGCCAACGCCGCCCTCTTCGCCGTGGCCCAGCTGGCCACCCATGATGCGGAGCTGGCCGAGAAGCTGGCCAATTTCCGTCAGGCCCAGAGCGAGAAGGTTCTGGCCATGAAGCTGCCGGAAGTGTGAGCGGAGACCGGGAAACCATGGCCATGATCCTGCCTCCCGCCACCCTGGGCATGCTCGGCGGCGGCCAACTCGGCCGCTTCTTCGTTTCTGCCGCCCACGAAATGGGCTACAAGGTCTGGGTCCTGGACCCGGATCCCCACAGTCCCGCCGGCCAGATCGCCGAGCGCCATCTGGCGGCCGCCTACGACGACTATGCCGCCCTGGACGAACTGGCCCAGGGCTGTGCCGCCATCACCACCGAATTCGAGAACGTTCCTGCCGACACCCTGGACTACCTGGCCAAGTTCCTGCCGGTGCGTCCCGCTGCGGCGGCTGTTTCCGTCTGCCAGAACCGCATCGTCGAGAAGACCTTCCTCCAGGATAACGGCCTGCCCCACGGCCCCTTCGCCGCCATCCGCAGCGAGGCCGACCTGGAGGCGGCCAGTGCCGGCCTGTTCCCGGGCATTCTCAAGGTGGCCCGCTTCGGCTACGACGGCAAGGGTCAGGCCGTGGTGAACAGCCGGGAGGAGGCCCTGGCCGCCTTCCGCGGCTTCAAGGGCGAGGCTTGCGTGCTGGAGCAGAAGCTGCCCCTGGATTACGAAGTCTCCGTGGTCCTGGCCCGGGATGAAAACGGCAAGGTGGCCTGCTTCCCCGTGGGCGAGAACCAGCACCGCAAGGGCATCCTGGATGTCTCCATCGTCCCTGCCCGGGCCTCCGCCTGCACCGCCGACAGTGCCCAGGAAATCGCCGAGCGCATCGCCGAGAAGCTGGGCTACATCGGCACTCTGGGGGTGGAGTTCTTCATCTCCCGCGGCCGGCTGGTGGTCAATGAAATGGCGCCCCGGCCCCACAACAGCGGCCACTACACCCTGGATGCCTGCGTCACCGACCAGTTCGAACAGCAGGTGCGGGCTCTCTGCGGCCTGCCCCTGGGTGAAGCCCGGGCCCACAGCGCCGCCGTCATGGTGAATATCCTGGGCGACATCTGGTACGAAGAGAAGGATGGGGTCGAGCATTACCGGGAGCCGGACTGGTCCAAGCTCTATGCGGTACCCAATCTGAAGCTGCATCTCTACGGCAAGCACCACGCCCGCCCGGGCCGCAAGATGGGCCACTTCACCGTCATCGGCGAAGACCCGGTGCAGGTGCAGCAGGCGGCGATGGCGGCCCGCGCCGCCATCGGCATCCGGGACGAGTAAAAGGGGCGCCGGAATCCTGATGCAAGCCGCCGCCATTTCCGCCTGCCCGCCCAGCCCGGCCGATATCGACCGGGC
Organism: Azospira sp. MPR-LB4; assembly: GCF_058809525.1. Classification (NCBI taxonomy): domain Bacteria; kingdom Pseudomonadati; phylum Pseudomonadota; class Betaproteobacteria; order Rhodocyclales; family Rhodocyclaceae; genus Azospira; species Azospira sp. MPR-LB4. The sequence continues at coordinate 1,559,490 of NZ_CM179521.1, read as the reverse complement.
GGTGCAACTGCTCCAGGCCGGCGAGCTGGTGGGCATTCCCACCGAGACGGTGTACGGTCTGGGGGCGGATGCCTCCAATGCGGAGGCGGTGGCCAAGATCTTCGCCGCCAAGGGGCGTCCGGCGGATCATCCCCTCATCGTCCATCTGCCCGGACACGACTGGATCGAACGCTGGGCCGCAGATATTCCCGATGCCGTCTGGGAGCTGGCTGAGTCCTTCTGGCCCGGTCCTCTGACCCTGATTCTGAAAAAGCAGCCCTGGGTGCCCGATGCCGTGACCGGCGGCCAGGACACGGTGGGGCTGCGGGTGCCCGGCCATCCGGTGGCCCTGGCGCTGTTGCGGGCCTTTGCCCAGGCCGGTGGCAGCGGCGGTGTGGCAGCCCCTTCGGCCAACCGTTTCGGCCGTATCAGCCCCACCGCCGCCCAGCATGTGGCCGACGAACTGGGCGAGCGGGTGCCCTTTATCCTGGACGGCGGAGCCTGCCCGGTGGGGATCGAATCCACCATCATCGATTTTTCTTCCGGTGTCCCCCGGCTGCTGCGGCCCGGCCACATCACCCCGGAGCAGATCGAGACCGTCATCGGTGTCCGGCCGGAAAAGCCCCTGGGCGCCGTGCCCCGGGCCTCCGGCACCCTGGAAGCCCATTACGCCCCCCGCACCCGGCTCAAAGTGGTGGCCCGGGAGCGTCTTCTCGATTTTCTCAACGTGGTGCGCCACCGCGGCGGCTTCTGCGGTGTCATCTGCCACAGTCAGCCACCCCATGCGGGCATGCCCCATGTGTGGAAGATGCTGCCGGCCGATCCGGCGGGCTATGCCCACGGCTTCTATGGGGCCCTGCGGGAGTTGGATGGCGCCGGTGCCGACACCATCGTGGTCGAGGCGTTGCCGGAAGGCCCGGCCTGGGCGGCGGTTGCCGACCGTCTGCGGCGGGCCGCCTTCGGTTCGGGCGAGTGATTCCTGGGGGCCGGCACTTGTTGGCCCCTTTTACTTTTTCTGCCACCATGAAAAAAAGGCGCCGGAGCGCCGATGGTGGTTCAACGGTTCGTGTTGCGGCCCCCGCAGAGGGGCTTCTAGTCAGGGGGTCGAATGTTTAATTTCGAACGGATCAAGGTGCGTACGCGCCTGATGATTTTCTTCGCCGGGGTGGTGCTTGGCCTGCTCGCGGTCGGGATATTTTCCCTTTACGTCCTGCGGGACAACCTGATGGAAGACCGCCGCCTCAAGACCCGCAATGTGGTGGAGTCGGTGCTGGGGGTGGTGGACTATTTCCACAAGCAGCAGCAGGCCGGCAAGCTGAGCGAGGAAGAGGCCAAGCGCCAGGCCATGGATTCCCTGCGCAACGTCCGCTACGACGGCAAGGAATACTTCTGGGTTCAGGACCGCAACCTGGTCATGCTCATGCATCCCATCAAGCCGGATATGGAAGGCAAGTCCCAGGCCGCCCTGAAGGACCCTAACGGCAAGCTGTTCTTCCAGGAAATGGAAAACGTGGTCAAGGCCAGCGGCAAGGGCTTTGTGGACTATTTGTGGCCGAAACCGGGTTTCGACCAGCCGGCGCCGAAAATTTCCTACGTGGCCGAATTTCCGGCCTGGGGCTGGGTGGTGGGATCGGGTATCTACGTCGATGACGTCAATGCCGTATTCCGCCAGCAGGCCCTGCTGTTCAGCATCATGGTGGTCATTACCCTGGCTATCCTTTCTGTCATCTCCTGGCTGATCAACAGCAGCATCCTGCGCCAGCTGGGAGGTGAGCCGGCCTACGCGGTGGAAGTGGTCCGCCACATCGCCGAAGGCGATCTGGTACGGCCGGTGGAGTACAGTTCCCCCGACAGTCTTCTGGCTGCCATGCAGACCATGCAACAGAAGCTGGCCAACATTTTCGGCGACATCAACGGCATGGCTTCCCGCCTCTCTTCCGGCGCCGAGCATGTGTCGGTGGCGGCCCGGGAAACCAGCGTCGCGGCCCACAACCAGGCCCAGTCCACCTCGGCCTCGGCCGCCTCCATCGAGCAGATGACGGTGAGCATCAGCGAAGTCTCCGAAATCGCCACCCAGACCGAAGCAAACTCCTCCCAGACCGCCGCCCTGGCGGAGGAGGGGGCCGGTCTGGTGAAGAACGCGGCCCAGGAAATCGAGCTCATTTCCCGCACCGTGGCCACTTCGTCGGAGCAGATCCAGTTGCTGCAGCAGCGCTCCCAGGAGATCGGCGGCATCGCCAATGTGATCAAGGAGATTGCCGATCAGACCAACCTGCTGGCGCTGAACGCCGCCATCGAGGCAGCCCGGGCCGGCGAACAGGGCCGGGGTTTCGCCGTCGTCGCCGATGAGGTGCGCAAGCTGGCAGAGCGGACCGCCAAGGCCACCACGGAAATCGCCCAGATGATCGACTCCATCCAGGAGGAGACCCAGACCGCCGTGCAGGCCATGGCGACGGCCGCGCCCCAGGTGGACAAGGGGCTGGAACTGGCGACCCAGGCCACTGCCATGCTCGACGAAATCCATCGCCAGGCCCTGGATTCCCTCGGCAAGGTGCGGGATGTGGCCCTGGCCACCACCGAGCAGGCCACCACCGCCACCGACATTGCCAAACATGTGGAGCACATTGCCTCCATGGCCGAGGAAACCAACGCCACCATGCAGAACAATGCCGCCGAGGCCGAGCAACTCGAAGGTTTGGCCGACCAGTTGCGCCAGACCGTCAGCTATTTCCGGGTGTCGTGAAGACGTTGTCTTTTTGACAGCTAAGACCTTGTTGCTATAATTCTTTCCTCTTAGTGGGGGGGTAGCTCAGTTGGGAGAGCGTCGCGTTCGCAATGCGAAGGTCGGGAGTTCGATCCTCCTCCTCTCCACCACCATTTCAAGGCAGCCCTTTCGGGGGCAGGCCTGCAATCTTTCCTCTCAAGGGTTGGACGTTCCGGCTGCCGAGTCTGGCAAGGTGGTCCGGAAGCGGCAGAGGAGGGCAAGACCCAGCTCGACGGGGGTACATGTCGGTGCGCGGTGTTTCCTAGACCAAGAGGATGCAGTCATTTCATGAAGAATCCCACCATTACAGCGGTCATCCTTTGTGGTGGATCCGGGACCCGGCTCTGGCCTCTGTCCCGCAAGAGTTTTCCCAAACAGTTTGTGCCCCTCCTGGGTGACAAAAGCCTGCTGCAGCTGACTTTTGAACGTACCAGCGGACTGGGAGAGCGGGTCTTGGCCGTGGCGGCGGAAGATCATCGCTTCATGGTGACGGACGACATGCTGGCAGCCCGTGTGGCGGGCGCCGTCATTCTGGAGCCGGCTGCGCGTAATACAGCTGCTGCCATGGCCTTGGCGGCCTTGCAGGCGATCCAGGATGGCCTCGATCTGCTGCTCTTCTGCCCCGCAGATCATCATGTCCCTGATGTGGAAGGCTTCCTCCGGACCATCCGTCAGGGTGTGCCGGCAGCCCAGGCCGGTGCGCTGGTGACCTTCGGGGTTGTTCCTTCTTTTCCCAGTACCGCTTACGGCTACATCCAGCGCGGCGATTCTCGTGCCGATGGCAGTTTCCATGCCGGGCGTTTCATCGAAAAGCCAGACCTGGCCAGGGCCCAGGAGTTACTGCTGGCCGGGGATAACCTGTGGAATGCCGGTATTTTCCTCTGTCGGGCAGTCATTTTGCTGGAAGCGCTTGAGGCTCATGCTCCGGATATCCTGCTGACGTGCCGTCAGGCCATGGCTGATGCGCAGGTCGAGGTGTCTCCCAGCGGTCATGCCTTTGTTCGGCCTGAAGCCCGGAGTTTTGGCACCTGCCGCTCCCAGAGCATCGACTACGCCGTCATGGAACAGCATGACAATGTGGCGGTGGTCCCTTTCGAGGGGCAGTGGAGCGATGTAGGCAGCTGGAATGCAGTTGCCGATCTTCAGGTTCCGGATGGGGACGGAAATCGGGTGGCAGGCCAGGGTATGGTTCACCACTCCAGCAATACCTTCATTCATGCTCCTCATCGTCCGGTGGTGGCATTGGGGACCGATAATCTGCTGATTATCGATACGCCTGATGCGGTGCTGGTGGCCCACCGGGACAAGGCCGAGCAGGTCAAGGACGTGGTGACCCGCCTTGAGCAGGCCCAATGCACCCAGGCGGTTACCCATCGCAAGGTGGCTCGTCCCTGGGGCTGGTATGACAGCATAGACCGGGGCGAGCGTTTCCAGGTCAAGCGTATCGGTGTCAAGCCGGGCGCCAGCCTCAGCCTGCAAAAGCATCACCACCGGGCCGAACATTGGGTGGTGGTCAAGGGTACGGCGGAAGTCACCTGTGGCGAGAACACCTTCCTCCTCAGCGAAAACCAGTCCACCTATATCCCCATTGGCGAAGTGCATCGCCTTCGGAATCCGGGCGTGGTTGAACTCGAGATTGTGGAGATCCAGTCCGGCAGTTATCTGGGCGAGGATGACATCGTGCGCCTGCACGACACCTACGGTAGAGCCCCCCAGCAACAATGAGTCCCATGCCCAAAATTTATGTAGCAGGCCATCGCGGGATGGTCGGTTCCGCCATCGTCCGGACCTTACTCGGGCAAGGTGTTCGTTCCCAGGACATCATTACCCGCACTCATGCGGAACTGGACCTGACAAACCAGACGGAGGTACGTGCCTTCTTTGCGGCCGAGCGTCCGGAGCAGGTCTATCTGGCAGCCGCCAGGGTCGGCGGTATTCATGCCAACAACACCTACCCGGCCGAGTTTATCTACGACAACCTGATGATCGAGGCCAATGTTGTCGATGCGGCTTTTCGTGCAGGTGTCCGGAAGCTGTTGTTCCTCGGCTCCAGCTGCATCTATCCCAAGCTGGCACCCCAGCCCATCGCGGAAGGGGCGTTGCTGACAGGAACCTTGGAGCCGACCAACGAACCCTATGCGGTGGCCAAGATTGCCGGGATCAAGCTGTGCGAAAGCTACAACCGGCAATATGGTGTGGACTATCGCAGTGTCATGCCAACCAATCTGTATGGTCCCGGCGACAATTACCATCCCGAAAATTCCCATGTGATCCCGGCCCTGATCCGGCGTTTCCATGAGGCGAAAAGCGCCAATGTACCGGTGGTGACGGTATGGGGCAGCGGCACGCCGATGCGGGAATTCCTCTATGTGGACGACATGGCGGCTGCCAGCGTGCATGTGATGAATCTGGACAAGGCCCGCTATGACCAGCATACCCAGCCCATGCTGAGCCATATCAATGTCGGCTGCGGTTATGACATTACAATCCGCGAGTTGGCGGAGACCGTTGCCCGGGTAACCGGTTATTCGGGAAAGATCGAGTTTGATGCCTCCAAGCCGGATGGCACGCCGCGCAAGCTGATGGACAGCTCCCGGCTCAACGCTCTCGGCTGGCAGGCCAAAGTATCCCTGGAAGAGGGGTTGTCTGCTGCCTACAGGGATTTCGTAGAAATTCAATTACCCCGCTCATAGAGGGACTAAACCGTATGTCTAAACCCAAAGTCGCCCTCATCACGGGCGTTACCGGCCAGGATGGCGCCTATCTTGCTGAACTATTGCTGAGCAAGGGCTACATCGTCCACGGACTGAAACGCCGCACTTCCCTGTTCAATACGGACCGCATCGATCACCTTTACCAGGATCGGCACGAAGAGAGCGTTCGCTTTTTCCTGCACCACGGCGACATGACGGACAGCTCCAGCCTGATCCGCATCATTCAGCAAACCCAGCCCGATGAAATCTACAACCTGGCGGCCCAGAGCCATGTCGCCGTCAGCTTCGAGGAGCCGGAATACACCGCCAATTCCGATGCACTTGGGGTGCTGCGGATTCTTGAGGCTATCCGTATTCTAGGGTTGGAAAAGAAGACCCGCTTCTATCAGGCGAGCACGTCTGAACTTTATGGTCTGGTCCAGGAAATTCCTCAGAAGGAAACCACGCCCTTCTATCCCCGCAGTCCTTACGCGGTGGCCAAGCTTTACGGTTACTGGATTGTCGTCAATTATCGTGAAGCCTACGGTATCTATGCCTGTAACGGCATCCTGTTCAACCATGAAAGCCCGATTCGCGGCGAAACCTTTGTGACCCGCAAGATCACCCGGGCCCTCGCCCGTATCAAGCTGGGGCTTCAGGACTGCCTGTTCCTCGGCAACATGGATGCCAAGCGGGACTGGGGCCACGCCAAGGATTATGTGGAAATGCAGTGGCTGATGCTGCAACAGGAAAAGCCCGAAGATTTCGTCATCGCCACCGGTGTGCAGTACAGCGTGCGGGACTTCGTCAATGCGGCCGCCCAGGAACTGGGCATGCAGATCCGCTGGGAGGGCAGCGGGGTGGATGAAAAGGGTTACGACGCCCACGGCAAGTGCATTGTCGCCGTCGATCCTGCCTATTTCCGTCCGACGGAAGTCGAAACCCTGTTGGGTGATCCCAGCAAGGCCAAGGAAAAACTTGGCTGGACCCCCAGGACCAGTTTCGCCGAACTGGTGGCCGAGATGGTGCGCGAAGACCTGAAGAGTGCCGAGCGCGACGAACTGGTCAAGAAGCATGGCTTCAAGGCCATGGACTATCACGAGTGACTTTGCCCGCAAGGAAGATACGCTTTCAGGGCCTGATGCTGCTCTCCTGGGGCCTTGTCTGAGTAAGCTTCGGGCCTTAACTGGAGGCGGTAGTCGCGGTCCGCTCCAGCCGACAAATCACTCTATATCCTGCATGAACAAGGGGTGCCTTGTTCATGCAGCAGACAGCTCAGACTAGGTTCTTTTCATGCTGGTCCGGTGGCTTGTGCGGTCATTTGCAGTCAATTGTGGAAACGAGGATTGAGTTTTTTTAGATTCCTTTCGCTTTCGCATTTTTAGTGCTTTGCCCAATTTTTCTTAGCTATGGCCGTCCCCCATTCCCTCTTTCCCCTGTTGTCCCGCCTGTGGGCCCATATCGGCCAGGGCCAGCGGCGGCAGCTGTTCCTTCTCTTCCTGCTGATGATGGTTGTTGCCCTGGCCGAGATGGTCAGTATCGGCGCGATTTTCCCGTTCCTGGCGGTACTGACAGGGCCCGAAAGGGTCTTCAATCATCCTCTGGGCCAGTATTTCGCCTCCTTGTTCGGATTGGTGGAGCCCCGGCAGTTGCTGTTGCCCATTACGCTCCTGTTCGCTGTGGCGATTGTGCTGGCTGGCTGTATGCGGCTGTTGCTGGTTTGGGTGCAGGCCAACATTTCCTACGCGATCGGTTCAGATTTGGCCCTGGATGTCTACCGGCGGACCCTGTACCAGCCGTACGCCGTTCATACCAGCCGCAACAGCAGCGAAATAATCAACGGCGTCTATAGCAAGGCGAGCGGAATCAGCAGCTACGTGATCCTGCCCCTGGTCACCATCGTCAGTACCGCCACGCTGGTTGCCGCGATACTGGTCACCCTGATCGGAGTGGACCCGTTTACCTCTTTGCTGGCACTGGCAGGATTCGGCGTCATCTACGGTGGCGTGATCAAGCTGACCCATCGCCGGTTGTTCCGTAACAGCCGCCTGGTGGCGGACGAGGCAGGAAGGGTGATCAAGTCGCTGCAGGAGGGGCTTGGGGGGATTCGCGATGTCCTGATCGACAGGACCCAGGATGTGTACTGCGGCGCCTTCAGGAAAGCGGATTTGTCCATGCGCGCGGCCCAGATCAACAGCACCTTCATTGCCCAGAGCCCCCGTTTTGCCATGGAGGCATTGGGGATGCTGCTGATTGCAACCCTGGCGTACAACCTGGCGCAGGGCGATGGAGGGATTGTCTCGGCCATGCCGGTCCTGGGGGCCCTGGCGCTTGGAGCGCAACGTCTGTTGCCTCTGCTCCAGCAGTGTTTCCAGGCCTGGTCGTCCATTCGAAGCAATCAGGCATCCCTGGCGGACACGCTGGATTTGCTTGAGCAGCCCATGCCCGAACATGCGCGGCAAGGTGATGTGCACCCCCTGGTATTCGAGCGGAACATCAGGCTTGATGACGTGTACTTCCGCTATTCCCCCGAATCGGACTGGGTACTCCGGGGAGTGTCGCTCGAAATACCCAAGGGCAGCAGGGTCGGGGTCATGGGGGAAACCGGCTGCGGCAAGAGCACCATGCTGGACATCGTGATGGGACTGTTGTCCCCAACCTCAGGTTCGCTGGCAGTGGATGGGGTGGTCATTGGAGCGGAAAACGGGAATGGCTGGCAAGCCCATATCGCCCATGTGCCCCAGAGCGTTTTCCTGGCAGACAGTTCCATCGCCAGCAATATAGCGTTTGGCGTCCCTGTCGATGAGATAGACATGGAACGTGTCCGGGAGGCGGCTTTGCGGGCCCAACTGCTGGATACCATCCAGTCGTGGCCGGAGCAATTTGATACCCGGGTCGGGGAGCGCGGAGTGCGTTTAAGCGGCGGCCAGCGGCAGCGCATTGGCATTGCCCGCGCCCTGTACAAGCGTGCCGATGTCCTCGTTTTCGATGAGGCCACCAGCGCGCTGGACAATGAGACCGAACGGGCTGTAATGGAATCGATTCAGGCCTTGGGTGCCGATACGACCGTGCTCATCATTGCACATCGCCTGAATACGCTTAATAGTTGCAATATCATCGTCGAGCTCGGCAAGGGGCAGGTAGCCCGCGTAGGCTCCTATCGAGACATCCTCTCCAATTCCTAGAAGAAGCACCATGCTGACAAATACTTCGATCCTGATCACTGGGGGCACCGGTTCGTTTGGTAACACATTCGTGCCGATGACGTTGGCCAAGTTCAACCCCAAGAAGATCGTCATCTTTTCCCGGGATGAAATGAAACAGTGGGAAATGGCCAAGAAATTTGGCGGAGACGAGCGGGTCCGGTTCTTCATCGGCGATGTACGTGACCGGGAGCGTTTGTACCGGGCTCTCGATGGCATCGATTATGTGGTTCACGCAGCGGCGACCAAGATCGTGCCGACAGCCGAGTACAACCCGTTCGAGTGCGTGAAAACCAATATCAATGGCGCCATGAACCTCATCGATGCCTGCATCGACAAGGGGGTGAAACGGGTGGTGGCCTTGTCCACCGACAAGGCCAGCAGTCCGGTTAACCTGTATGGCGCTACCAAGCTGGCCTCCGACAAGCTGTTCGTTGCCGGGAATTCCTATGCCGGTGGCCATGACACCCGTTTCGCCGTCGTTCGCTACGGCAACGTCATGGGCTCCCGCGGCTCGGTCATCCCTTTCTTTATGTCCATCAAGGACAAGGGAGTGTTGCCTATCACCGACGAACGTATGACCCGGTTCATGATCTCCCTGGAGCAAGGGGTGGAACTGGTCTGGCACGCCTTCGGCGATATGGAGGGCGGCGAGATCTACGTCAAGAAGATTCCGTCCATGAAGGTGACCGATTTGGCCCGGGCCATCGCTCCCAATGCCAGTCTCGAATATGTTGGCATCCGTCCGGGGGAAAAGCTCCACGAACAGATGATCAGCGAAGAAGATGCCCTGTATTCCTATGAATACCCCGAGCATTTCAAGATACTCCCGGCAATCCATAACTGGCATTTGAGTCCTGGCCGGATCAAGGATGGCAAGAAGGTGCCGGAAGGCTTCAGCTACACCAGCGACAATAATTCGGAGTGGATGGGAATCGAGGAACTGCAGCGCTGGATTGCCATCAACCAGGAAAAGATCGGGAACATCTGACCATGATTCCCTATGGACGCCAGGAAATCACCGACCGGGACGTCGAGGCGGTGCTTCAGGTTCTCCGCTCCGATTTTCTGACCCAGGGGCCCGTAGTCCCCCGCTTCGAGGAGCGGGTAGCCGCTCATGTCGGAGCTGCCCACGGTGTTGCAGTGAACAGCGCTACCTCGGCCTTGCATATTGCCTGTTTGGCGTTGGGGCTTGGGCCTGGTGATTGGTTGTGGACCAGCCCCATAACTTTTGTCGCTTCTGCCAACTGCGGTTTGTATTGCGGCGCCCAGGTCGATTTTGTCGATATCGATCCCCGCACCTTCAACATGTGCCCCCGGGCACTGGAAGCGAAGCTGGCGGCGGCGGAAAAGACCGGGCGTCTGCCCAAGATATTGGTGCCCGTCCACATGTGCGGGCAGCCTTGCGATATGGCGGCGATTCATGAGCTGGCGAGCCGTTACGGCATCAGGATCATTGAGGATGCCTCTCACGCCATCGGCGGGAAATATCGGGATGAGTACATCGGTAACTGCCGTTTTAGCGATGTGACGGTGTTCAGCTTCCATCCGGTCAAGATCATTACCACGGCCGAAGGCGGGATGGCCCTCACCAACGACTCCTCCCTGGCCGAGCAGATGGCTTTGCTGCGCAGCCATGGGATCACCCGGGACCCGGCACGAATGACCCACGAGCCTGACGGTCCTTGGTATTACCAACAGGTGGCCCTCGGTTTCAATTATCGGATGACCGAACTGCAGGCGGCCCTTGGGGTGAGCCAGCTGGAGCGGTTGGATGCCTATGTGGCTCGTCGCCATGAACTGGCCCGGCGCTATGATGCGCTTCTCGCCCCTCTGCCGGTTTCCATCCCGTGGCAGCATCCGGACGGCTATTCCGGATTCCACCTCTATATCGCATGCTTGCAGGGAGAAGTGTCGCCGGAGCGGCATCGGCAGGTCTTCGAGGCTTTGCGCAGTCGCGGAATCGGTGTCAATGTCCATTACATTCCCGTGCATACCCAGCCGTTCTATCGGGACATGGGGTTTCGGGAGGGGGATTTCCCCCTTGCTGAAGACTACTATCGGCAAGCCATCAGCCTTCCTCTCTACCCGGGAATGAGTCTGGACGACCAGGATGCGGTAGTTCAAGCCTTGAGTGAGGCCCTGGCTAGCTGACCGGGAAGGGGCAAGCTGTCAGTCATTTGCTGAACATGAACCAGGAATATCTATGAGACTCGCCGTCATCCCCGCCCGTGGGGGCAGCAAGCGCATCCCGCGGAAAAACATCAAGACCTTTTGTGGCAAGCCGATGATTGCCTGGTCCATCGAGGCGGCATTGGCGAGCACCTGTTTTGACCGCATCATCGTTTCCACCGACGACGAAGAAATTGCCGCCGTTGCACGGGGTTGGGGAGCGGAAGTGCCTTTCTTTCGGCCAGCCGAGCTTTCGGGGGACCATGCAGGCACTATTCCTGTGATTGCCCACGCTGTTCAGTGGCAGCAGGCCAACGGGAAAGCGGCGGACCAGGTTTGCTGCATCTACGCGACGGCACCGTTCGTGCATGCGCAGGATTTGCAAACAGGTTTTCAGACACTGCTGAATACCGGGGCGGATTACGCTTTCTCTGTTACCAGCTTTGCCTTTCCAATTCAGCGGGCCATTCGCATCACCAAGGAACACAGAGTGGAAATGTTCCATCCTGAGCATTTCCACACCCGCTCCCAGGATCTGGAAGAAGCATTTCATGATGCTGGTCAATTCTATTGGGGGAGGGCCGATGCTTGGCTGGCCGGAAAACCAATTTTTTCCCAGGACGCGGCGCCAGTGATTCTGCCGCGCCATCGCGTCCAAGACATTGACACGCCTGAGGATTGGGAGCGTGCCGAATGGATGTTCAGGGCGCAACAACAAGCTACGGCTGCATGAGCGCAGCGAGGGTCGCTTTTCGCGTCGATGCCTCCCTAATCATCGGGACCGGCCATGTCATGCGCTGCCTGACATTGGCCGGCTCTCTGCGCGCTCTCGGATGCGACGTTTTCTTTATTTCCCGGGAGCATCCGGGTAATTTGACCGAAATTGTGCGCGCCGCAGGTTTCCCTGTCCGGATTCTGCCAGGGTGTCACCAGGAAGAGCCTCCCTTGCCCCATCCCTCTACGTCCCACCTCTCCTGGTTGGGCGCGGACTGGGCTCTTGATGCACAACAAACCCAAGTCGCGTTGGGGGCCGGTTCTGTAGATTGGCTGGTGGTCGACCATTATGGACTGGACGCCCGGTGGGAATCGCAGCTTCAGTCCTCATGCCGTCACTTGATGGTGGTTGATGATCTGGCTGATCGTCCTCATTCTTGCACCGTACTGCTTGACCAGAACCTTGGTCGTTCGCCGCAGGATTATTCTTCCCTGGTGCCTGCATCATGTCGGCTGCTTGTTGGCCCCCAGTTTGCCCTGCTCCGGCCGGATTTCGCCGCTAGGAGGGCTCTTGGTGTCGTGCGTCGATATGGTGGAGAGGCTCCCCGGATACTGATTGCTATGGGGGGGGTGGATCGGGACAACATCACGACTCGCATGCTTAACGCTTTGGCTCATCGTGGTTTGCCCGAGGGCTCTACCATCTCCGTGGTGCTGGGAGTCCATGCTCCATGGCGCCGGATCGTTGAGGAAATGGCCGCAAAAATGCCCTGTGCTACCCGGGTTCTGGTCGGAGTGTCCAATATGGCTGACTTAGTGGCTGGCAGTGATATCGCTATCGGCGCCGCAGGAGGTAGTGCGTGGGAGCGCTGTTGCCTTGGTCTGCCGACCTTGATGATGGTTCTTGCCGACAATCAACGGGATGGCGCCACCGCCTTGGTTACGGCAGGTGCGGCCCTATTGTTGGATAATGACTTTTCCGATGGTGACTTCGCCGGGAAGCTCTCGCAGATTCTATGCCCTGAGCAGCATGCGGCAATGCGGGAAGCGTGCCTGCAGATAACCGATGGTAGCGGCGCCGATAGGATGGCCAGAATAATTGCCGATAACGATGTCTAAATCGAAGTGCACTGTCCGCCCCATGGATGAGGGTGATCTGGAGCGGGTCCTGGTATGGCGGAACTCTCCGGAGGTGCGGACATTTATGCTGACCCAGCATGAAATAACTCTTGCCGAGCATCGCGCATGGTTTGAGAAAGTTCATGCCGATGCATCCCGTGCCCTGCTGATTGCTGAAGACGAGGGCGGTCCTTTTGGTTTCGTCGGCTTTTCCGGTGTCTCAAAGGCAGGGGCAGCCGACTGGGGATTTTATACTGCACCGGAGGCCGTCCGTGGTTCCGGCAGGCAGTTGGGGGCTGCTGCGCTTGAGTACGCCTTTCACTCCCTGGCTTTGCATAAGGTGTGTGGTCAGGCGCTGGGCTTTAATACGGCTTCCATCCGCTTTCACCTATCCCTTGGCTTCCAGCAGGAGGGAGTGTTGCGGCAGCAGTATCAGATTGACGGCAAATACCATGACCTGATCTGCTTTGGTCTCTTGGAGCAGGAGTGGTGTTGCAGAACAGAGAGTGCAGAGGATGAATAGTAAGGAAGTCATTCGTATCGATGGTCGTGCCATCGGTGACACGTTTCCCCCTTATGTGATTGCCGAGCTTTCCGCCAATCACAATGGCCGCCTTGAAACGGCATTGCGTATCCTGGAGGAAGCGCAGAAGGCTGGGGCCGACGCCGTCAAGCTGCAGACCTACAGGCCTGACACCATTACCCTAGACAGCAGCAGCGAGGGCTTCGTCATTCAGGGCGGGTTGTGGGATGGGCGTCGCTTGTATGACCTGTACCAAGAGGCCCATATGCCCTGGGAATGGCATGCGCCCCTGTTCAAGCGTGGCAGGGAGCTGGGCATCACCGTGTTCAGTACTCCTTTCGATCCCACTGCGGTGGATCTGCTGGAAGATTTGAACGCACCTGCCTACAAGATCGCCTCTTTCGAAGCCGTCGACCTGCCCTTGATCCGCTATGTGGCGTCGACCGGCAAGCCGATGATCATTTCCACCGGCATGGCCGATGCGGAAGAAATCGCCGAGGCCATTGCGGCCGCCCGCGAAGGGGGCTGCCAGCAACTGGCAATCCTGCATTGCGTCAGCGGCTATCCCGCGCCGGCGGCGGACTATAACCTGCGGACCATCCCCGACATGATGGAGCGTTTCGGTCTGGTGACGGGGCTTTCGGATCACACACTGGATAACACGACCGCCATTGCCAGCGTGGCGCTGGGGGCCTGCATCATCGAGAAACACTTCACTCTGGACCGCCTTGGTGGCGGTCCAGATGACAGCTTTTCCCTGGAGCCGCCGGAATTGGCGGCGCTGTGCCAGGGCGCGCGTACAGCATGGGAGGCCCTGGGGCGGGTGGATTACGGGCGTAAGTCCAGCGAGCAGGGCAATGCCCAGTTTCGCCGCTCCTTGTACTATGTCAGGGATCTTGATGCTGGCGAGATAATTGGCGCGGATGCTGTTCGCAGCGTTCGCCCCGGCTTCGGGCTGGCACCGAAGCATCTGGATAGTGTCCTGGGACGCCGGGCAGCACGCAAAATAATGCGAAATACACCGGTTACCCCTGATTCTTTCGAGTGACTCCGGTAAACTTGCACCTTTAGGCCGGGGCGGCCCTCCGCCCCGGCGCAATGTGGCAGGGAGAATGTGTGAGTCTGGGCGCCGTTGTCATTGGTCTGGGAAGGATCGGTCTTACTTCGGACTTGCCGTCGAGTTCCGAGGGGTTCATCTTCACCCACGCCCGGGCATTTGCCATACATCCGGCTTTCCGCCTGCTCGGCGGGATGGATCCGGACCGGACGCGTTGCCAGGAAATGACCGAGACCTACGGGTGTCCGGCCTGTACCTCTGTTCCCGAACTGTTGACGGCCTGCCAGCCGGAAGTGGTGGCTATTGCGGCAGCGACTGCGGCCCATGCCTCCCTGGTGCGCCAGGTATTGGAGCATTCCCGTCCCCGGGCCATTCTGTGCGAGAAGCCGCTGTCCCACGACATCGGAGAAGCCTGGGAGATCGTAGCCGCCTGTCAGGCGGCCGGCTGCGAGCTTTTCGTCAATTACATCCGGCGTGCCGACCCGGCGGTGCAGGAGGTGCGGCGGCGTATCGATGCAGGTGAAATATCCACGCCCCTCAAGGGGGTTGTCTGGTATTCCAAAGGCCTGCTGCATAACGGTTCCCACTTTTTTGATCTGATGCAGTATTGGCTGGGCGACCTGGTTTCCGCCCAGGTGGTGGCACCGGGGCGCGACTGGCAGGGTGATCCGGAGCCCGACCTGCTACTGAGCTTTGCCCGGGGGCGCATCCATTTCCTGGCTGCCCGGGAAGAGGATTATTCCCACTACACCGCTGAGCTGGTTTCCCCCTCCGGCCGTTTGCGCTACGACCTGGGGGGCTGGAAACTGGTCTGGCAGCCGGCTGTGCCGAGCCCGACCAATAGCGGCTATACGGTCCTGGACCGGGTGGAGCATGAAATCCCCAGCCATCTGGCGCGCATTCAATGGCTTGTAGCCGACCAGTTGAAGCTGGCCTTGAGCGGAGAACAGCATTGCCTGTGCTCCGGGCAGGAGGCTTTGGGCGCCCTCGAACATCTCACTTCCATCAAAAATTCCCTATGAGCACTCAATCGAACACGGATGCACTGGCCCTATTTGGCGGCCCCAAAGCAATTGATCGGGCCTTTGTCCGCTACAACCCGATCGGCCAGGAAGAGCTGGAAGCGGCCAAAGCAGTGGTGGAAAGCGGGGTTCTTTCCCAGTTCATCGGTGCCTGGGGTGAAGACTTCCTTGGTGGTCCAAAGGTGCGGGAGTTCGAGCGTAAGTGCGAGGCCTATTTCGGCGTCAAGCATGCGATAACGGTCAATTCCTGGACCTCCGGGCTGATCGCCGCCGTTGGGGCGCTGGATATCGAACCGGGGGACGAAGTCATCGTTTCTCCATTCACCATGTGTGCAAGCGCGACAGCCATCCTGCACTGGAATGCCATTCCGGTCTTTGCCGATATCGAGCCCGATACCTTCTGCCTGGACCCCCGCTCCGTTGAAGCCAATATCACTCCCCAGACCAAGGCCATCATGGCGGTGGACATCTTTGGCCAGTCTGCGGACATTGATGCCCTGATGGAGATAGCCAGTCGCCATAATCTGAAGGTTATCACCGACACGGCTCAGGCTCCTGGGGCGCTATACAAGGGAAAGTACGCGGGTACCGTTTCCCATGTGGGGGGCTTCAGCCTCAACTATCACAAGCACATTCATACCGGCGAAGGCGGCATCCTGGTTACGGATGACGACAGGATCGCCGACCGTCTGCGCCTGATCCGCAATCACGCCGAAGCCGTGGTCGGCCCCATGGGCGAAACCAACCTGGCCAACATGATTGGCTACAACTTTCGTCTCGGTGAAATCGAGTGTGCCATCGGCCTGAGTCAGTTGAGCAAGCTGGAAGCGCTGGTCCAGGGGCGTCAGCGGGTCGCCGAATACCTAAACCGAGGGCTGGCAGGCTTGCCCGGGCTCCGGACGCCCAAGGTGCGCGAGGGCTGTACCCATGTCTATTATGTGTACCCCATGGTGCTAGACATTGCCCAGCTTGGAGTTTCCCGGGCCAGAATTGTCGAAGCCCTCACTGCAGAAGGCGTTGCCGGACTCGCTGCCGGCTATGTCAATGTACATATGCTGCCCATGTACCAGAAGAAAATTGCTTATGGCTCGAGGGGCTTCCCCTGGTCATCCGAAATCTGCAAGCGTGAGGTCAGTTATGCCAAGGGTGTCTGTCCGGTGGCTGAAGAGCTGCATGAATCGTCTTTCCTGGGCTTTGCCATGTGCCTACATGACCTGAGTGAAACCGATTTGGATCTCATCGTAGCCGCCTTCCGTAAGGTCTGGGCCAATCTGGAGGCGCTGAAATGATCTACCGCCTTGGTGACGCATACTATGTTCGTCCCCTCCGTGAAGCGGATCTGGACGGCCCCTACCTTTCCTGGTTCGAAGATCAGGAAGTTTGCCGCTACAACTCCCACGGCAAGTATCCGCGGAACCGGGAGTATTTCCGCGCCTTCTATGATTCCTTGAATGGAGCCGACAAGGTGGTGTGGGCCATTTGCCACGATCAGGACGGCCATATCGGCAACATTAGCCTGCAGGGCATTTCCAGTATCAACCAACATGCGGAATTCGCAGTCCTGTTGGGAGATCGTCGTCACTGGCAACGGGGGGTGAGCAGGATGGCGGGCCAATGCCTGATTGAGCACGGCTTCAACAAACTTAATCTGGTCCGGATTTTCTGTGGGACCGCAGCCACCAATCTGGGGATGCAACGTCTGGCCCTGAGCCTCGGTTTCAGGGAGGAGGGGCGACGTAAAGCCCATCTTTACCTTGATGGGCAATGGGTGGATGTGATCGACTTCGGCTTGCTCAGACCCGATGTGGCTGTTCAAGTAAGTATTTGATGCAGTGCGTTGTTTGCCATGATGCTGGCGGCGCCGAAGTGCTTGCCAGTTACATTTCCCGTCAAAATGGGGAGTGGTGCTTCGTCCTAGAGGGCCCTGCCCGAAAGGTTTTTGAGCGACGTCTTGGTGCTGTTTCCGGCATTTCTCTTGATGAAGCCCTAGCCCGAGGGGAGCGGTTTCTTACCGGCTCAAGTTGGCAGTCGGACCTGGAGTGGCGTGCCATTGCGGCAGCTCGTCGGGCCGGAAGGCCGGTTGCGACTTTCCTGGATCATTGGGTCAATTATCGGGAGCGCTTTATCCGTGGACGGGTGGAGTGCCTGCCCGACGAGATCTGGGTGGGCGATGCCTATGCTTTTGAACGAGCCCAGGCTGCTTTCCCCGAGGTCCCGCTCCATTTGGTCGACAATCCATATTTTGAGGATGTCCGGGAGGAGGCTGCGCGTTATCTCCATGCGGCACCTCCTGTCGGTAATGATGACGGCCTGCGGCTCCTGTTTGTCTGCGAACCTATCAGTGAACATGCGGAGAAGGCTTTTGGTGATCCTCGGCATTGGGGGTATACGGAATTCGATGCCCTGAATTTCCTTCTCGCTAATCGTTCCCGTCTGGGCGATAGCACTGCTTCCCTGGTAATTCGCCCCCATCCGGCAGAGGCTCCAGAGAAATATGCACATGTGGTGGCCGCTTGGGGAGGTGTGGCTCGCTTGGGCGGAAGTGCCCCCCTGATTCAGGAGATAATGGCGGCCGATGTGGTGGTGGGGTGTGCCTCCATGGCCATGGTAGTAGGGTTGCTTGCCGGAAAACGCGTGTGTTGCGCCATCCCACCCGGAGGGGCTTCATGCCCCCTGCCTCACCGGGAAATCGAGCATCTGGCAGATATTGTAGGGAAAGCTGGTAAGTGATGAGTTTGCAGCAATGGTATGGGCGGGGAGTCCGATTCTTCCGGAGTCTGGGGCAGAGCGTTTATGGACGGCAATTTATTCGCCATAACCGTAAGGTCTTTTCGCCTCACGCAGGTGCTGGTGGCATCGTCCTGATGGAGCTTAACGATATGGCCTCGTGCCATGTCGCCTATTCCTATTTGGCCAATGTTTTGTCGGAAGACGGTGGTGCCGAGATTTGGGCCTATTACCCGAGGCCCCTCAATGGCTGGCTGCAGCGCCTGCTGTTTCGCCTGCGTGCCTGGCTTGGTAGTGGTTCTTTCGGCATCTATGCGTCCTTTGGGGTTGGGCGCTTTCTCGCTATTTACCCGGATGCCGGGCAGCGTCGGCAGGCTGCGGATCTGGTCCGGGAAGTGCTGCCCCGACTGGTTAGCAAGTCCGATCTGGAGAATCTTCATCTTGACGGTGTCTGGGTCGGTGATCTGATCTATGACACCTACCTGCGGCGTTTCAGCCGACCGACCATCGATCTTCGCAGTCCGGAATTTCTGGCCTTCTTCCGGGAGTCGGTCGAGTTGTTCGTCTATTGGAATGACTTCTTTGCCCAGCACCAGGTGAAGGGGCTCAACGTCAGTCATTGTGTTTACAACCTGGCTATGCCCTTGCGGATCGCCGTACAGCGGAGCGTCCCGAGTTTCCAGGCCAGTTCAACGCACCTGTACCGCTTGCACCGTGACAACTACTTTGCCTACAACGATTTTCACTACTTCCCCGAGCGTTTCGAAAAGCTGCCGGCCGAGGTCAGGGAATGGGGGCTGGAGGAGGCCAGGCGCCGGATTGAGCGCCGCTTTGCCGGGGAGGTGGGGGTGGATATGTCCTATTCCACCAAGTCGGCCTACGGGAATGCCCGCCATGACCGCCTCCTCCGAGAGTCGCCGCGTAAGAAGATTCTGGTGGCCACGCACTGTTTTTTCGACAGCCCCCACAGCTACGGCAAGAATGTCTTCCCCGATTTCTACGAGTGGTTGAATTTTCTTGGGGAAATATCGGAACAGACCGACTACGACTGGTACATCAAGACCCATCCGGACTATCTGCCGGGTACCCGCCAGATCATTGAAGATTTCATCCGGCGTTTTCCCCGTTTTTCGCTGTTGCCTGCCGATGCGTCCCATCTGCAGATCATCGCCGAGGGCATCAATTTTGCCCTTACTGTCTACGGCACGATCGGTTTTGAATACGCCGCACTGGGTATTCCGGTAATTAACAACTCGCCGAACAACCCCCATATTGCATACAATTTCAATATCCATACCCGCACTCTCGAGGAATACCGGCGGGTTTTGCTGAGCCTGGATTCCCTGCAGTTCTCGATCAACAGGGATGAGGTGTTTCAGTACTATTTCATGCGGCATATTTTTAATACCAACGACCTGTTCTTTGATCGCTTTGCCGATGTGGTGGAAAAACTGGGGGGCTATCGGCAACAGTTCCTTCCCGAGGTTTACCGGGAATGGCTGGCTGGCTGGTCCGAGGAAAAGCACTCGGAAATCATATCGGGGCTGCGCACATTCGTGGCTTCGGGTGATTTCCGCATGGATTACAGGCATTTGGGGCGAGAGTTCGTCCTCGAATCAGTGGAGGAAGCGAAGTGATTGCAGTGATTTTGGCGGGTGGCTTGGGAACCCGAATTTCCGAGGAAACCCATCTGCGTCCCAAACCCATGATTGAGATCGGCGGCAAGCCGATTCTCTGGCACATCATGAAGACTTACTCAGCCCATGGGGTAAACGACTTCATCATTTGCTGTGGTTACAAGGGCTACCTGATCAAGGAGTACTTCGCCAATTATTTCCTGCATATGTCTGACGTGACCTTCGATATGCAGAAAAACCAGATGGAAGTCCATCAGCGGAAGGCCGAGCCCTGGCGCGTTACGCTTGTGGATACGGGTGAAGACACGATGACCGGAGGGCGGCTGAAGCGTGTGGCCGAATACCTGAAGAATGAGGAAGCCTTCTGCTTTACATATGGGGATGGCCTTTCCGACGTCAATATCTCGGAAGAGATCGCCTTCCATTCCCGCCATGGCAAGTTGGCGACAGTAACGGCAGTACAACCTCCCGGGCGTTATGGGGCCTTAAGTATGCAGGGGGACGCGGTCACCGGGTTTACCGAAAAGCCTCGGGGTGATGGGGCTCGCATCAACGGCGGTTTCTTTGTCCTCTCCCCCAAGTGCATCGACCTCATCGCCGAGGACTCCACCAGTTGGGAAGGCGCCCCTCTGACCCAGTTGGCTGCGGGAGGTCAGTTGATGGCCTTTGAGCATGATGGTTTTTGGCAGCCCATGGATACGCTGCGCGAAAAGAATCTCCTTGAGGAACTTTGGGCTCAGGGCAAGGCTCCCTGGAAAGTCTGGCGATGAATCGTGGTTTCTGGTCCGGCAAGCGCGTCTTTTTGACCGGACATACCGGTTTCAAAGGTGGATGGCTGGCACTGTGGCTGGCGGATATGGGAGCTGAGGTCCATGGCTATGCATTGAATCCGCCAACCTCGCCGGCATTGTTCAATGTGGCAGGGGTGGGCGATCGCATGGCCAGCAGTGTCATTGCCGATGTGCGGGACGGGGAGCGTCTGGCGCGGGCAGTTGCGGATGTTGCGCCGGAAGTGGTGTTTCACCTTGCAGCGCAACCGTTGGTGCGTCACTCCTACAAGGCACCGGTTGAAACTTACGCCGTCAACGTCATGGGCACGATCAATCTCCTGGAGGCCGTGCGTCATTGCGCCAGCGTCAAGGTATTGGTCAATGTCACTACCGACAAGTGCTATGAAAACCGGGAGTGGGTTTGGGCCTATCGTGAACATGAGGCCATGGGAGGGCACGACCCCTATTCGAGCAGCAAAGCGTGTTCCGAGTTGGTGACGGCATCCTATCGTAATTCCTTCCTGGCCCAGCGGCAGGTTCAGGTTGCCACGGCCCGGGCCGGAAATGTCATCGGAGGCGGCGATTGGGCTGAGGACCGGCTGTTGCCGGATTTCCTCCGCGCTCTTGATGCCGGCCGCGAACTGGTCATCCGTTCTCCTGCGGCCATCCGGCCCTGGCAGCATGTGCTGGAGCCCCTTTCAGGTTATCTGACGCTGGCCGAACAACTGCAGCAGCAAGGCCCGGCGCTTGCCGAGGGGTGGAATTTTGGCCCCAACGAGATTGATGCCCGCCCTGTACGCTGGATTGTGGATTTCCTGTGCCAGCGTACGCCGGGAGCTGCCTGGCGTTGCGATGAGGCCGCCCAGCCCCACGAGGCTGGCAGCTTGAAACTGGATAGTGCCAAGGCCAAGGCCCTCCTTGGCTGGCGCCCCCGCTGGAACCTTGCCAAAGCCCTGGAAATGACCATCGACTGGCACCAGGCGTGGAAAGGCAGCGGGGACATGGCTGCCCATACGCTGGCCCAGATTCGCCAGTATGAAATGTCTGCGTTGTCGTCATGAGCCAGCGTTTCGTCATCAGGGATACCCCGCTTGCAGGCTTGCGAGTGTTGCTCCGCCAGCCACTGGGGGATCAGCGGGGTTATCTGGAGCGCATGTATTGCGCCGACGAGCTGGAGGCCCTCGTGGAGGGCCGGTTCGTCGTGCAGATCAACCATACCTATACCCTTGCCAAAGGTACGGTACGGGGAATGCACTATCAGTTGCCCCCCCATGCTGAAACCAAATTTGTTTCATGCCTGCGGGGCGAGATATTTGATGTGGCGGTGGACCTCCGGGCTGGATCTCCCACCTTCCTGCAATGGCATGCCGAATTACTGAGTGCCGAAAACCACAAGACCCTCGTGATTCCCGAGGGGTTTGCCCATGGTTTCCAAACCTTGAGTGAAGATTGCGAAATGCTTTATTTCCATACGAAGGCTTATGAGCCGACAGCTGAGCGTGGGTTGAGCGCAACTGACCCGCATATGCAAATTCAATGGCCTCTCCCAGTTGGTGGACTGTCACCAAGGGATCTGGCCCATTCCCCGCTGGATGCCACCTTTACGGGGATAATGCTGTGAAATGCCGTCACTGTGGCTCCGAGTTGCAACTGCCCATGGTCGATCTGGGCAGCGCACCTCCCTCCAATGCGTACCTGACGGCAGAGACCCTCCACGCGCCGGAAAAATGGTTTCCCCTCCGGGTCCTGGTTTGCGAACAATGCTGGCTGGCCCAGACCGAGGATTTCGCCCAGGCTGACGAGTTGTTTGACGCTGAGTACGCCTACTTCAGTGGCTTTTCCAGTAGTTGGCTGCAGCACTCTGAAGCCTATGTGGAAAAAGTGGCAGAGCGTTTCCAACTGGACGACCGTAGCCATGTGGTTGAAGTGGCTGCTAACGACGGATACCTGCTCCAGTATGTGAAGGCCCGGGGTGTTCCATGTACGGGCGTTGAGCCTACTGCCAGTACGGCTGCTGCAGCGCGGGCCAAGGGAATTCCCGTCATCGAGGAGTTTTTTGGGGAAGCGCTGGCATGCCGTCTGGTTCAGGATGGTGCTGGCGCCGATCTCACGGCGGCGAACAATGTGCTGGCCCATGTGCCGGATATCAACGATTTTGTTAGCGGCTTCACACATCTGCTTAAGCCCCGGGGAGTTGCGACCTTCGAGTTCCCACATCTGCAGCGCCTAGTGGCGGAAAACCAGTTTGACACCATCTATCATGAGCATTTTTCCTACCTTTCCCTGTCGGCGGTGGAAAGGATATTTGCCCGTAATGGACTCCGCGTTTTTGATGTTGAAGAACTGCCGACCCATGGCGGCAGCCTGCGGGTGTATGCGCAGCGCTCCGATCAGGGCGCTCATCCGATCAGTGCGGCGGTCGCCGCGTTGCTGGAGCAGGAGCGTCAGGCCGGCATGCTTTCCGCTGATTATTACGCCAGCTTCCAGGCTCGGACGAATCGTGTGAAGGATGACTTCCTGGGATTTCTCCTGCAGGCACGCCGTGATGGCCGCCGAGTTGCGGCCTACGGCGCGGCCGCCAAAGGCAATACCCTGATGAACTACGCCGGTATTCGACCGGACCTGATTCCCTTTGTCGTGGATCGTAATCCGGCCAAACAGGGCAAGTTCATGCCCGGTAGCCGCATTCCCATTTTGGGAGAGGAAGTTCTGCAGCAGGAAAAACCCGATTTCATCCTCATCCTTCCTTGGAATTTGCGTGAAGAAATCATGGCCCAGTTGGACTACGCTCGCAGCTGGGGCGCGCGTTTCGTCACCGTGGTGCCAGAATTGCGGATTGCCTGATGAAAATTGCAGTTACCGGAGCTAACGGCTTTATTGGCCGCCACGTCTTGGCCAGGCTGCGTCACCGCGGTCTGGAGACCGTTGCTGTTGTTCGGGACGTGGTGGCTGCATCCGGCTTGACTGCAGGGCAGTTCGTGCAACTGGACATCCACCAGGCGGGGCCAGGGGCCTACGACCTGCTGGGGCGTCCGGACGCCCTGATACACTTGGCCTGGGGCGGGCTGCCCAACTACACTTCCCTGCATCATTTTGATGAAGAGTTGCCCAGCCAGTACCGGTTTCTGCGCAGCCTCGTTGCAGATGGCCTGCCCGCTCTGGTCGTGGCCGGTACCTGTTTTGAATACGGTCTGCAGTCAGGGTGCCTGTCGGAAGAGATGGCGACTTTTCCGGCGAATCCTTACGGTTTTGCCAAGGATGCCTTGCGCCGGCAACTGCTTTTCCTTCAGGAAAAGCATCCGTTCCGGCTGGCATGGGGGCGCCTGTTTTACCTGTATGGTTCCGGTCAGGGCGGCAATTCGCTCCTGCCCCAACTGGAACAAGCGGTGGCCCGAGGGGAGCGCAGCTTCAATATGTCAGGAGGCGAGCAGCTGCGTGATTACCTGCCGGTGGAAACGGTTGCCGAATATCTGATTGCGCTGGCCCTTGCCGAAGCGGATGTGGGGGTGGTCAATATCTGCTCCGGAACCCCGGTGTCGGTCCGCCGGCTGGTGGAAGACTGGCTGAGTTCGCGAGGCTGGAGCATTGACCTCAATCTCGGGTATTACCCTTACCCCGGTTACGAACCGATGGCCTTCTGGGGGAATGCCGAGAAATTGAAGAAAGTTGTGGTTTAAAGTGACCAGATATAAGCACCTCTACTGCATTGAGGCACTTCCGGTATTCCAAAACCGAGTTTTTCCAACGGCCCGGGAAGGGATGAACTGTACCAGAGGTGATATAGACCTTGTGCAAGATATGCATACTGGGTTTGTATTCAACCGTGCGTTCAAGCCCGAGCTTCTGGTCTATGACAGCAACTATCAGAATGAACAAGGATTGAGTTCAGCCTTTCAGGCCCATTTGCAGGATGTCTTGTCGATTCTGGATAAGCATTTTTCTGGGATGTCGATCATTGAAGTTGGGTGCGGGAAAGGGACTTTTCTGGAGATGCTCCAGGCTAGTGGATATAACGTTACTGGCCTTGACCCAACGTATGAGGGTGTAAATCCTGCTGTCATTAAAAAATATTTCTTGCCAGAGACCGGGCTAAAGGCGGACGCAATTGTTCTGCGACATGTTTTAGAACATGTACAGAATCCTTACGAGTTTCTCCTGAATATCAAACGAGCCAACGGTGGCAACGGTAAGGTTTATATAGAGGTTCCTTGTTTTGACTGGATTTGTAAAAAAAGAGCTTGGTTTGATGTTTTCTATGAGCACGTAAACTATTTTCGGCTTCGTGATTTTTATCGGCTTTTTCGTGATGTAACTGCGGCGGGGAATTTTTTTGGAGGCCAGTATTTGTATGTTCTTGCTGACTTGGAATCCCTGCAAGAACCTATGTGTGAGAGAGTCGATGAAGTAAGTTTTCCGCAAGACTTCCTACAGCCATTTAATCGGTGGGTTTCTGAAATTAGGTTTCGTCAGCAAAGTAATAAATCTCCCGTAGTGGTCTGGGGAGGGGCTTCAAAGGGCGTTATTTTTTCTTTATTTATGCAGAATGCCGGAGTTGATATTGATTATGTTGTTGATATAAATCCGGCCAAGCAGGGGATGTTCTTGCCTGCAACGGGTCTGAAGGTCAGCTCCCCAAGCGAGATGTTTTCAAAGGTGCCTACTGGCTCCGATGTTTTTGTGATGAATGGTAATTATCTGCCTGAGATCATTTCCATGACTCGGGGTAAATTTAATTGTATGGCGGTTGATTATGAGTGATTTCAAGACGGAAGTGGCTGCACGTATTGATGCGAATAAGGCTAATAAGGGGTTGAAAGCGGCGGCTTCCAACTTTTTGGATGTGTCAATTCAAGCTCAGTATTCGTACAATTTCTCTTGGTTAGGGCGTCCGATTATTCAATATCCACAAGACATGGTGGCAATGCAAGAATTGATTTGGGCAATCAGGCCTGATTTGATTATTGAAACAGGTATTGCACATGGTGGCTCATTGATATTGAGCGCTTCGATGTTGGCTATGTTGGACGTATGTGATGCTATTGAGAAGGGTGAAGTAATTTCTCCTGCGATTTCAAAAAGGAAGGTATTGGGGCTTGATATTGATATCCGGACCCACAACCGGGCAGCTATTGAGGCGCATCCGATGTCGTCGCGTATTCAGATGATTGAAGGGTCAAGTATCGCTCCTGACGTAGTTTCACAGGTGGCGGATATTTCGTCGTCATATAAGAAGGTTATGGTTTGTTTGGACAGTAACCATACTCACGAGCACGTCTTGGAAGAGCTCAAGGCTTATGCGCCGCTGGTTACCAAAGATAGTTATTGCGTGGTGTTCGACACGATTGTCGAAGATTTGCCGGCAGGTATGTATCCGGACCGCCCGTGGGGCCCCGGCGATAATCCCAAGACCGCCGTATGGGAGTACTTGAAGAGCAACAAGGACTTCGAGATCGACCTGGATATGGAGCATAAGCTCCTGATCACCGTGGCGCCCAACGGATTCCTGAAAAAGATTGCCTGACATGCCGGACGGGGGAAAGGCCGAGCGACAGAACCTGCCGCTTGTTACTATCGGGATGCCTGTATACAACGGAGCGGATGTGCTCGAGCAGGCTATCGAGTCTGTTTTGTCCCAGACGTTTCACGATTTCGAACTCATCATTTCCGATAACGCATCTTCCGATCGAACGGAAGAAATATGTCGGCGATATGCGGCAGAGGATTCACGGGTCTGCTATGTCCGGCAACCACGAAATATAGGTGCAGAACAAAATTTCGTGTTCGTCATGGAGTCGGCTAGGACCCCGTTTTTCATGTGGGCAGCCGCTGACGATATCCGCTGTCCAGAATTTGTGGAGAAGAATTACGAATTTCTTCTGACGCATGGTGATTTCGTGGCGTCCACCATGCCGACCCGGTTTGCAGGGGGAGGCTTCGACTCCCAGAAAATGGGAGACCGTCCCCTGGATAGTGATAGTCCGGCCAAAAGGGTTGCTGATTTCTTTTCTGGCTGGCATGCCAATGGTTTGTTTTATTCCCTATTCCGTATCGATGTTCTGCGTTCTTGCCCTTGGCTCGGAGCCAGTTTTTTAGGGGCAGATTGGGTTGTTGTCCTGTATCTGGCGAGTCGGGGGAAATTGAATCGCTTGAACTGTGGATGGGTTGAACTTGGGCGACATGGTGTAAGCAATAGCGGTGCGATCTACCGTCGTTATCGTCATTCATGGCTTGATCTTTTTTTTCCTTTTCGGGCGATGGCAAAAGCGGCTTGGGCTATATCGTCTGATTTTGCTCCCGGCTTTCGGGTAAGGATTCTCTGCTCCTGCCTGAAGATGAATTGTTGGGCCCTGTCCAACCAACTGAATGGTGCTTTGTATCGCCACTACAGATTGCTGATAGGCCGTTCTTCTGCTTAAGTTCTTGAATATTTGTGCGTTGGGAGAGGAATCTATTTTGGCTACTCCAGTTCTTGCGATCATTGTTCCTTGTTACAACGAGGTCGAGACTTTTAAATACACCGTTGAAACGCTGTCCGCGATTCTGAATGAGCAGGTCGAGAAGGGGCATATATCCGCTGATTCGTACATGTTGTTTGTTGATGATGGCAGTGCTGACGACACATGGAACCTGATCAGCGGAGTTTCCAGCGTTCAGCCCCGAGTGCGGGGACTACGGCTGTCCCGGAATTTTGGCCATCAGTATGCGGTGATGGCAGGAATAGATGCGGCAAGGACATCCTGCGATATCTCCATATCGATAGACGCAGACTTGCAACAGGACCCCAGGGCAATTTCAGATTTTGTCGGTTGTTATAAGAACGGGGCTGAGGTCGTATTTGGAGTGCGACGGGCCAGAGAGACTGACGGTTTCTTCAAGAAATTCACAGCATCCGGGTTCTATTCGTTGATGAAGTGGATGGGCGCAGAGGTTATTCCTGATCATGCGGATTACCGTTTGCTCAGCAAGAGGGCCATGGATACCTTGATGCTGTTTGAAGAGCCCCATTTGTTCTTGCGTGGGTTGTGCCCCATGCTTGGCTTCAAGAGTGACGTTGTCCAATTCGATGTATTTGAACGCCGTTATGGCACGACTAAATACTCGCTGAAGAAGATGCTGAAATTGGCTGTCTACGGGATTACGTCATTAAGTGTGGTTCCCCTGCGTTTGGTTGCCGTGATCGGCTTGCTCTGTTTCCTTGGCAGCATCCTGATGGCCGCCTATGTACTTTGGCATTCTGTGGTGGTTGGCGATACAGTTCCGGGATGGGCGTCGACAACGCTACCCATCTATTTCCTGGCGGGCATTCAACTGCTGTCGCTTGGCGTAATCGGGGAGTATGTGGGGAAAATATTCTCTGCTGTTCAACGCCGGCCGCGATGGATCGTTAGCGACTGTGTCGGTTTGGAGGCCACTGAATGATGGCCATGAATAAGCAGGTAGCCATCACCGCATCTTGCTGGTCTGACACGATTGTCGCCATTGTTATTGGTGCGAGCGCTTTCTGGCTGATCGTCGGTTTTGGAGTCCTTGATACCTCAAATATCCTCTGGCTAACCACGGTTAGTGACACGACTACCCATTATTTGGGTTGGGTTTTCTACCGGAATGATGGTTGGCATTGGCCT
Source organism: Azospira sp. MPR-LB4 (assembly GCF_058809525.1). NCBI lineage: Bacteria > Pseudomonadati > Pseudomonadota > Betaproteobacteria > Rhodocyclales > Rhodocyclaceae > Azospira > Azospira sp. MPR-LB4. The sequence goes on along the minus strand of NZ_CM179521.1, from coordinate 1,531,485 downwards.
CCGGGATTGAATCCGAACTACGGGCTTGAATACTCAAGCTCTGTGATTTTTAGTGACTCAATACCTTTGGTGGCGTTTGTCGTGAAGTTGTTCGCCGGTGTGCTACCACCAGTGTTTCAGTATTCCGGATGGTGGCTCTTTCTCTGTTTTATTTTGCAGGCCTATTTTTCCATTCGCCTGCTTCGCCTTGTTTCGGATGACCCGTGGATTGTCTATTTAGGGGGCATCCTGTTTGTGTTTTCTCCGCCAATGCTGTGGCGACTGGGAGGGCACTTCTCCATGGTTGCCCACTGGCTGGTCCTGATTGCCATCTACATGTATTTCAGTTCGGCAGAGAGGACGTTGGCCCAGAAGTGTAAATGGGCGCTATTGCTGGCTTGCGCTGCGGTAGTGCATACCTATCTCTTCGCGATGATTTTGCCTGTATGGGGCGCTAACGTTTACAAGCGGGCTCAAGCGGCCGACATCCGTTTGAAGGAGTTTTATCCGGAGATACTTGTTGTTATCGGTTCAGCCTTGTGCGCACTATGGTTGGCCGGTTTTTTTCCCTTGCGTAGCAGCTATCTGAGTGGCGGATACGGTGTTCATAGAATCAATCTCCTCAGCCTTTTCAATCCTCATGGCGTAGCTTCCGTCGCTTCTGATCAATGGTCTTACGTTCTACCCGCTGTCCCCCAGGGGGCAGGGGACTATGAAGGGTTCAACTATCTCGGTCTGGGTGGGATACTGATCTTTGTCCTCGCAATAGCTCCTGCCATCAAATACAGACGTCTCGTCTTGACGGATGTATTCAAGCCGCTGGCGATTGCCTGCTTGCTGCTCACAGTTTTTGCCATCACCAATCACCTTGGCTTTGGTGGTGTCAGTTTGGATGTATGGCTGCCAAAATTCGTGATAAAAATTGCGAATGTGATGCGAGCCTCAGGCAGGTTCTTCTGGCCCGTCTTCTACATTATTTTGTTGGCCTGTATTTGGTTGATATCCAAGACTTATCCGCGTGCGGTGGGGATCTCCATCTTGGCGCTGTCCGCTGTACTCCAGGTTGCAGATACTCAAGCAGGATGGCGACAATTCCATGAGAAGTTTTCCCTGAATTCGTCTGTGTGGCCACAGTCGATCTATTCGGATGAGCGGGTACTATCCCTGGTTTCTGCATATCCCAGGTTGCGTGCGCTGCCTGCGGCAAATGCAATCAAGGACTGGGACCATCTCGTCAATTTGGCAACTTCGGTAAAAATTCCAACTGATGTCGCATACTTGGCTCGTGCCAATGATGCGGCTTACGCCAGCAGGGCCAAGGAGGTCGACGAACTGCTCCGGAGCGGTCAGCGGTTGCCGGAGGATAGCGTTTATTTTCTGAATCGGGAGTTCGCCACTCGGGTCATTCCGACCATGGCTGCAGAAGATCGAATGTTTGTGCTATCCAGTGAGGTTCTTATTTATGCGCCGGCTTATTCCGCCAAGGGTTTGAACGTATCCCTGCCGGTGGCATCGTCTCTTCAGGATCTTGGTGTCGTTGATGAAAAAAAATAATGTTGTCATGCTGCGCGTATTTTCCTCTTTCCCCAAAGTGCGACCGCCACTGCCTGCCGAGTATCGTCGGGTCTATGAGCGTGAATACCAGTTGAATAGAGGTGGCGGCAGTTTTCTGACACGCATGGCTGCTGCACTGGAAGCATGGATGCACAAAAGGGTGGCTACCATTTCCGGTGTCGGGACTTGTGTTCTGGAGCTTGGTGCCGGAAATCTTAACCATCTGGCCTACGAAAATGACTTTTCAAATTACGACGTTGTCGAGCCTTTTAAGGCTCTTTATGAGAGTCGTGCCGAAATTGAAAAAATCCGTCACTTCTATGACAGCATCGACGATATCCCCCTGGAGACTCACTATCAAAGGGTGATATCAATTGCCGTCCTTGAGCATCTGGATAGCTTGCCGGCCATCGTTGCTAAATCTGCACTTCTTCTCACAGATGACGGGGTATTCCAGGCAGGAATTCCTACCGAAGGGGGATTCCTTTGGGGCATGGCATGGCGCTTGTCGACCGGGGTGGGATTCTGGTTGCGTAACAAGTTGCCCTATGGTGTTCTGATGCGTCATGAACATGTAAATGACGCAGAAGAAATCGAAGCGGTTGTCCGGTACTTTTTCTCTGAAGTACGTGTTTGCAGATATCCGCTTCCGTTGCGTCACTTGAGCTTCTATTCCTATCTGGAGGCCCGGAGGCCGAATCTGGCTCGCGTGACTGAGTATCTCCGGACCGGTGAGGTTTCCATTGACTAGCAATTTTTGGTTGCTGGCTGCAGTGGTGGCCTCCAATGCGATTGGACAGATTTTGTTCAAGCTGGCGGCCGATAGCGTTCGTTCGGAGACGGATATCGGGTTGATCGTCAATATCCTGATTCGCTCTCCTGCCATGTGGTTGGCACTGTGTTTTTATGGAGCTACCGTGGTGAGCTGGATCTGGGTCCTTCGGATAATTCCCTTGTCCGTTGCCTATTCGGCTGTTGCACTCGTTTTCGTGATCGTTCCGTTTGCCGGGGTTTTCTTGTTCAACGAACCAGTCTCGATTCGTTTTCTTTTTGGCTCTCTTCTAATTGGTTTGGGAGTATGGCTAGCTTGCTTCGGTTAGCCTTTGGGGTTTGTTCAACATGCCGTGTTTCAAATTGTTCCGATGAAGATTGCATTTGACCAGCAGGTTTTCCTGCTGCAGGAATATGGCGGGATTTCCCGCTATTTGTGCAGTCTCGTGCGCGAGTTGGCGACCATGCCGGCGATTACGGCGCAGGTGTTTGCGCCCCTCCATGTCAATCGCAATCTGGCCGGGTTGGGGATTGAACTGTCGCGGGGACGGGCATTGTCCCGGCTGCCGCCGAAGTTGCTGCGGCCGGTCATGTTCGCCAGCAAGGTCATGGCACGGCGCGAGATGGCACGCTTCAAGCCCGATATCGTCCATGAAACCTATTACTGCGAAGACGATTTCCGTCCCAATGGAGCGCGGCGTGTGCTGACGGTTTACGATCTCATTCATGAGCGTTACCCGGACCTCTTCGTCAATAGCGAAGGAACCACCCGGCCCAAGCGCGTAGCCGCCAACCGCGTCGATCATGTGATCTGCATCTCAGAGAGTACGCGCCATGATCTGGTGAGCTATTGCGGTGTTCCCGAGGAGAAGACCTCAGTCGTCTATCTCGGTGTCGATGTGGATTTCGTGCAGGCCGTCACTCCCAGCCGGCAGTACCATCCTCGCCCCTTCCTCCTCTATGTGGGGGCTCGTGGTGGATACAAGAACTTTGAGCGTTTCGTTCGGGCCTTTGCCCTTTCTCCGCGTTTGCGCCAGGAGTTTGACCTGCTCTGCTTTGGCGGCGGCCAGTTGCAGACCGCCGAGCGCCAGATGATCGCTGATGCCGGGCTGGGCCCCGACCAGGTGGTGCAGATGGGAGGCGGCGATGAAATCTTGGCGGCGCTTTATCAGCAGGCTGCGGCGTTTGTCTATCCCTCCCTCTATGAGGGGTTCGGCATTCCTCCCCTGGAGGCAATGGCGGTCGGCTGCCCGGTCATTTGTAGCAACAGCAGTTCCCTGCCGGAAGTGGTCGGCGATGCGGCGGAAAGTTTTGATCCGCTGGACGAGGAGGCCATGCTCGCCGCCATGGAGGCGGTGCTGGCGTCCCCCAGCCGGCGCAGCGCCCTGATTGCCGCAGGGCAGACCCGCTACCAGCAGTTCACCTGGGAGAAGTGTGCCCGGGAAACCGAGGCAATCTACCGGAAGCTACTATGAAAAAAGCCTTGATCTGCGGTGTCTCCGGTCAGGATGGCGCCTATCTGGCCCAACTGCTCCTGGGCAAGGGATATCGGGTCTGGGGGACTTCCCGGGATGCCCAGATGTCGAGTTTCTCCAATCTCGAGCGGCTTGGCATCCGGCAGCAGGTTCAGGTGCTTTCCATGGCCCAGAGCGACTTCCGCAGTGTGTTGAACACCCTTTCCCGTTCCGAGCCGGACGAAATCTATTTTCTGTCCGGTCAAAGTTCGGTGGGCCTGTCCTTCGATCAGCCGGCAGAGAGCATCGAGAGCATCGCTTTCGGTACCCTCAACCTGCTGGAAGCAGTGCGCTTCCTGGGGCGCCCGGTGCGTATCTACCACGCCAGTTCGAGCGAATGCTTCGGTGATGTTCTGCCGGGGGAGAGGGCCAATGAGATGACCCCCTTCCGTCCCCGCAGTCCCTACGGCGTGGCGAAGGCGTCCGCCCACTGGCTGATCGCCAACTATCGGGAGGCCTACGGCCTTTATTGCTGCAACGGCATCCTTTTCAACCACGAATCTCCATTGCGGCCGGCCCGCTTCGTCACGCGCAAGATCGTTGCGGCTGCCTGCCGCATCGCTGCCGGCTCGCATGAAAAGCTTTCCCTCGGTCGCCTCGATATCGCCAGGGACTGGGGGTGGTCGCCGGATTTCGTCGATGCCATGTGGCGCATGCTGCAGCAGGAGCAGCCGGAGGATTATGTCATCGCCACCGGTGAGCCCCACACCCTCGAGTCCTTCGTCGCCAGTGCCTTCGACCAGTTGGGACTGGACTGGCACGACCATGTGGATATCGACCCATCCCTCTTCCGTCCCTCGGAAATCGCCCATAGCGCCGGAGACCCCGCCAAGGCCTTGGACGGCCTGGGGTGGCGGGCCACAGTGGCCTTCCCGGAGCTGATCGGTAACCTGGTACGGGCCGAGCAGGACATCCTTGCGGCAAAACCCTGAGCCATGTCCGAATTCCTGCTGACAATCGTCACGGTGACGAAGAATTGTGCCGGCACCATCGGCCATACCCTGGACTCGGTCCGGGCCGTCAAGCGTGACGGTATCGAGTATGTGGTGGTGGACGGTGTTTCCTGCGATGGGACGCTGGAGGCGGTCCGCCAGCACGGTACCCTGGTGGATCGTTGCCTGAGCGAACCCGATAGTGGCATTTACAACGCCATGAACAAAGGCGTGGCCCTGGCCAGGGGCAAGTACATCCTCTTTATCAACGGCGACGACGAACTGGTAGCCGATGGTTTTCCCGATGTCATGGCTGCACTGGCGGAAGGGCGGCACGGCATTGTCTGCGCCACCACCCTGGTGGGAGATGCCCGCTCACCCAGCGAAGTGCTGGTGGCTGTCCCGCGCCGGCTGCCCTTTTTCAACACCATCCCCCACCCGTCTTCCTTCGTGGCACGGGACCTGTTGCTGCGCTGGCCGTTCCGTGAAGACCTTCGCATCGTCTCCGATTACGATTTCTTCCTGCGGGCCCATCTGGCGGGACAGAAGTTCCATGTGCTGCCCGTCGTCACGGCCATGCATCAGCGCGGTGGCGCTTCCGGCAACGTGGCCCGCTCCCAGGCGGAACTGGATCAGGTGCGACGGCAGCGTCTGGGGTGGCGTTATTTCGCGGTCAATGCAGTCGCCGGCCTGTATCGCTGGGGCAAGGGCCTGGTGGGTGGGCTACGGCATGGCTGAGGCAATGCAGCCGGTGGTGGTCGGCCTCTCCGGTGGCCTGGGCAACCAGATGTTCCAGTATGCGGCCGGCCGGGCCCTGGCCCATCGCCTCGGGCACCCCCTGTCTCTGGACTTGTCCTGGTTCCAGGGGCGTGGCGACCGGCACTTTGCCCTGGCGCCTTTCCACATCGCCGCCAGCCTGGAGCGGGCCTGGCCCCGATTGCCTCCGGCCATGCAGGCCCAGTTGTCCCGCCTGAGCCGTCGCTGGGCGCCCCGGATCATGGGGGCGCCGGTGTTCCGGGAACCCCATTTTCATTACGTGCCGGCCTTTGCTGCCTTGGCTGCCCCGGTTTTCCTGGAGGGCTACTGGCAGAGCGAGCGCTACTTCCGGGAACTGCGGGAGCCGCTGTTGCAGGACTTTTCCCTGCGCCAGCCCTTGCCCGCCTCCTGCCAGCCGATCCTGGCGGCCATCGGCAATAGCGATGCCATCTGTGTGCACGTTCGTCGCGGCGACTACCTGAGCAATCCCGTGGCGGCCAAGGTGCATGGCGTCTGCCCGGTGGATTACTACCAGCAGGGTGTGGCGGAGTTGAGCGCATCCCTGGCCCGTCCCCACTGCTTTGTCTTCTCCGACGATCCCGAGTGGGTGAGAGGCTCCCTGGCCTTCCCCTGTCCGATGACCGTGGTGGATGTGAATGGTCCTGCCGAGGCCCATTTCGACCTGGCCCTGATGGCTGCCTGCCAGCATTTCGTCATTGCCAACAGTTCCCTCAGCTGGTGGGGCGCCTGGCTGGGCCAGGCTGCGGGAAAGCGGGTCATTGCCCCATCCCGCTGGTTCCTGACTTCCGACAAGGATGCCCGGGACCTGCTGCCGCCAAGCTGGGAACGTCGGTGACCGTCCCATGCGCATTCTCCTGACCAGCCCCACCTATCCACCCTTCAACAGCGGCCTGGGTAATGCCACGGCCCAGCAGGCGGCCGCCCTGGCCAGGGCCGGCCATGAGGTGGTGGTGGCAACCGGCGGCGATGTCCGTGGCAGCCGTCGGGACGAATGGGGCGTCCGCATCGAGACCTTTGCCGTCACCGGTGCTTCCTCCTGGCTGCAGCCGATCCGCGGCGATATGGGGAGCTATGTGGATTTCCTGCAGCAGCCCGGTTGGGATGTGGTGCTGCTCAACGCCTGGCAGAACTGGGCGACCGATCTGGCCCTGCGCCACCTCGACCGGATCGCCGGGCGCAAGTTCGTCTATAGCCATTGCATTTCCACCAACGTCTTCTTTGCACACCAGCCCCTGCGCTCTTTGCTCCGCTATCTGGCCTGGCGGCCCTACTGGTGGCGTCTGTCGCGCTTTATGCGGCGGCTGGATGGCGTCCTGTTCCTGGCCGGCGGCGGTACGGATTCCCGCTTCGACGACCTGGGGCTGGCCCGGCGTTGCGGTGTGCCGCTGCGGGTCGTGCCCAACAGCCTCTCTCCCGCGGCGGTGAAAGCCCTGGCGGTGGAACCGACCGCTCTGGAACAGCGGGACCGCCTGCTGGCGGTGGGCTCCTACCAATGGCAGAAGGGCTTTGATTTCGTCCTGCGGGCCTACGCCGCATCCGGGGCCCGCAACCGGATTCCCCTCCATCTCTTCGGTCAGCAGCACTCGGCCTACAGCGAGACGTTGCACAGCCTGGTCCGGGAGTTGGGACTCGACCCCGGCTGCGTGGTCTTTCACGAAGGGGTGTCCGGTGATGCCCTGGTGGCGGAATATGGCCGGGCCCGGCTGCTGCTCTCCGGTTCCCATACCGAATGCCAGCCCCTGGTGCTGCTCGACGCCAGCGCCCTTGGCACGCCCTTCGTCGCCCGCAGCACCGGCTGCATTGCCGGCATGCCTGGCGGCATGGCGGTCACCGACTGGCGCGAAATGGCCGCCCGGATCGACGCCCTGGAGCAGGACGAGGCCCAGTGGCAGGCCCTGAGCCGTGCCGGGCGCCAGGCCGCCCGGGATATCTACCACCCCGAGCCCGTCGCCAGGCAGCTGCTGGCGGTGCTGGCCGGGGAAAACGACATGATGGGGAGCGAGGGGCCGGCCCCCGCTCCGGAAAAGCTATGACAAATCCCCAGGTTCAGCCGCCGCTGGTGACGGTGGCCCTTTCCGTCTTCAATGGCGGTGCCGTGCTGGAAGCCTCCGTACGCTCCGTCGTCAATCAGTCCTTCACCGACTGGGAACTGCTGATCCTCGACGACGGTTCGAAGGATGGCGCCATCGACCGTCTGCCCTTTCTTGCCGACCCCCGCATCATCGTCGTGCGGGACGGCCATAACCGGGGTCTCTCCGGCCGCCTCAACCAGGCGGTCACTCTGGCCCGGGGGCGCTACTTCGCCCGCATGGATCACGACGACCTCTGCCATCCGCAGCGCTTTGCCCGCCAGGTGGCTTTTCTCGAGGCCCATCCCGAAGTGGACCTGCTGGCGGCCGAGTGCATCACCATGGACGAGTCGGAGCGCCTGAACGGCACCCTGCCGGCGGCCACCGACCACGACAGCATCTGCCGTCGTCCCTGGCAGGGCTTCCCCATGCCCCACCCGACCTGGATGGGGCGTATCGAGTGGTTCCGCCGTCATCCTTACCAGGACCCGGGTCCCTATTGCTGCGAAGACAACGAACTGCTGCTGCGGGCCCACCGGCAGAGCCGTTACCACACGCTGCCGGAACGTCTGCTGGCCTATCGGGTGCGCAGCCACACTCCCTGGCTCAAGCTGTGGAAGACCCGGGTGGCCCTGCTGCGGGCCCAGCTCGGGTACTTCTCCCGGCAGGGGCAATGGGGCAGTGCCCTGCTGTGCTGTGTCACGGCGGCAGCCCGCGTCGCAAGGGACTCCTGGCGCGAACTCGGCCATTGCCTGCGGCCCGGGGCCGAGGTCCACTGGGGGGCTGCGGCACCGGAGGGCGAGCGCCGTGAATGGGAGCGTCTGATCCAGGCGCTCAAACAAGGGGGCGGCAAGGCCGCACCTGGAGGGGAGGGCGATGAACCTGCCTGATCCGGCTGGCGATGGCCGGGCGGCCAAGCCCGCCATCATGTTCGTGGCCACCACTCCCTTTGCCGTCAATGCCTTCCTGGCCACTCATCTGGAGACTCTGGCCCGGCATTACCGCATCACCCTGTGCGTCAATCTCCAGGCCTATGAACTGCTGCCGGCCCTGGCCCGACAGGTGGAGGTCCGGCACATTCCCTTCGTGCGCAAGATCGCACCCTGGGACGACTTGCGTACCCTGTTGCAGTTGCTGGCCGTAGTGCGCCAGGTGCGGCCCGCCGTCATCCACAGCATCACGCCCAAGGCCGGGCTGCTGGCCATGCTGGCCGGTTTCCTGGCACGGGTGCCGCATCGCTGGCACACCTTCACCGGACAGGTCTGGGCCACCCGGCAGGGACTGGGGCGCCGTCTGCTTAAGGCCATGGACCGCCTGATCGTTCTGCTGGCTTCCCGGGTCTTCGCCGACAGCGCCTCTCAATGCCGGCTGTTGCGCGATGAGGGAGTGGTCAGTGGCGACGGCATCGGCATGCTCGGCGCCGGCTCCATCGCCGGTGTGGACCTGCAGCGTTTCCATCCGGACGGGGCATTCCGCATCGCCTTGCGCCAGGAGGTCGGTTGCCAGCCGGCTGCCTGCGTCTTTCTCTTCGTCGGCCGTCTGGCCCGGGACAAGGGCGTGTTCGACCTGGTCAGGGCTTTCGCCCAGGCCGCCCGGTCGGCGCCCGGCATGGAACTGTGGGTGGTCGGGCCCAACGAGGAGGGCCTGCTGCCAGCCTTGCAGCAGGCCGCTGCCGATTGCCCGGCCCCCATCCGCTGGCTTGGCGCCACGCCGACGCCCGAGCGCTTCATGGCGGCGGCCGATGTGCTGGTCCTGCCCAGCTACCGGGAAGGCTTCGGCTCCGTCATCATCGAGGGGGCCGCCTGCGGCATTCCGGCGCTGGCCTATCGCATCGACGGCGTCATCGACGCGGTGGCGGATGGGGTCAGCGGCGAACTGGTGGCCGTCGGGCAGGTGGAGGCCCTGGCCGCCGCCATGGTGCGGCTGGCCACCGACGACGAGCGGCGCCAGACCCTGGGCCGGCAGGCCCGGGCACGGGCGGAGGGCGATTTCAGCAGCCGCACGGTGACGGCGGCCTGGCTCGACTACTATCAAACCCAGCTGGATAAAGGAATGCATCCGTGAAGCGCCTGTTCGACCTCCTGCTCGGCCTGCTGGCCCTGGCCGTGCTGTTGCTGCCCCTGCTGCTGGTGTCCCTGCTGGTGCGTTTCACCTCCCCCGGGCCGGTGCTTTACTGGAGCGACCGGGTGGGGCGGCACAACCGCATCTTCAAGATGCCCAAGTTCCGCAGCATGCGGGTGGGCACGCCGGCGGTGGCCACCCATCTGCTGACGGACCCCAAGGCCTACCTGACGCCGGTGGGCTCCTTCCTGCGCAAGTCCAGCCTGGACGAGCTGCCCCAGCTGTGGAGCATCCTCAAGGGCGACATGAGTTTCGTCGGTCCCCGGCCGGCCCTGTACAACCAGGACGACCTGATCGCCCTGCGCACCGAGGCCGGCGTGCATGAGCTGGTGCCCGGCCTTACCGGCTGGGCCCAGGTGAACGGGCGGGACGAGCTGCCCATTCCCCAGAAGGTGGCCCTGGATGCGGAATACCTGCGCCGGCGCTCCCTCGCCTTCGATTGCCGCATCATCTGGCTGACCTTCCTCAAGGTGGTGCAGCGGGACGGCGTTTCCCACTGAGGCGGCGGGCGATGGTCTCCCCGCGCCAGCCGTTCGACGCCAGTCTGCTGCATGAGGCCGGCCTCAACCTGCAGGCCGTCTTTGACGTGGCGGCCCTGCCGGTGGAGGTTGCCGCCGTCCTGGAGCGGGCCGCCCCGGGCCACGGCCGGCGCCAGCTGATCCTGCTGGGCCACGGCGGCCGCCGCCTGTGGCAGGCGGTGCAGGCCGCCGGGCTGGATTCGGACCATCCCATCGACGATTTCACCATTGCCAGCGTGGGCCGCTGGTTTGCCGCCGTCTGTCCCGGCCGGGACTTCCACCTGCTCTATCCCGGCGATGCGCCGGTGGGGCTGCAGCAGCTGGGGCGGCTGGCGGGCTGGCACCATCCCTCGCCCTTCATGGTCGGGGTGCGGCAGCAGTGGGGCTCCTGGTATGCCTACCGGGCGGCCCTGCTGGCGGACAGCGACTTCCCGCCGACGCCGCCCCTGCAGGAAGCCTCGCCCTGTGCCAGCTGCGCGCCCCGGGTCTGCATCGAGGCCTGTCCGGCCGGCGCCCTGGCTGGCGGCCGTTTCGACCTGGCCGCCTGCGTCGCCTGGCGCCGGCAGCCCGCCTCGCCCTGCCGCCATACCTGCCTGGCCCGGCTGGCCTGCCCGGTGGGCCGGGAGCACCGCTACGAGCCGGCCCAGATCCGCCACACCTACGCCCAATCGCTGGCGGCCATCGAGGCCTACTATTGAAGCGCCCCGGCGCCGGGAAATGGCCTGGGGGCCAGCGACGGCGGGGAGGCTGCGCTAGAATGGCCGGACAGACCAACAACAGGAACCCGCCATGGCCCGCCATACCAAGATCGTCGCCACCCTCGGCCCCGCTTCCACCGATCCCGTCACCCTGGAGCGCCTGATCCGCGCCGGCGTGGACGTGGTGCGCATGAACTTCTCCCACGGCACCGCCGAGGACCACATGGCCCGGGCCCGCACCGTGCGCGAGATTTCCGCCAAGGTGGGGCGGCCGGTGGGCATCCTGGGTGACCTGCAGGGGCCGAAGATCCGCGTCGGCAAATTCGAGAACGGCAAGATCCAGCTGGAGAAGGGCGACAAGTTCATCCTCGACGCCAACTGTGCCCTGGGCAACCAGGAGCGGGTCGGCCTGGACTACAAGGACCTGCCCCGGGACGTGGAGCCCGGCGCCGTGCTGCTGCTGGACGACGGCCGCATCGTGCTCGACGTGGAGCGGGTGATCGGTGCCGAAATCCACACCGTGGTGCGCCACGCCGGCGAGCTGTCCAACAACAAGGGCATCAACCGCCAGGGCGGCGGCCTTTCCGCCCCGGCCCTGACTGCCAAGGACATGGACGACATCAAGACGGCGGCCCAGATCGGCGTCGATTACATCGCCGTCTCCTTCCCCAAGAGCGCCGCCGACATGTACATGGCGCGCCAGCTGATGCGGGCCGCCGGCAGCCGCGCCCTGACCATCGCCAAGATCGAGCGCACCGAGGCCGTGGCGGCCCTGGATGAAATCCTTGACGCCTCCGACGGCGTCATGGTGGCCCGGGGCGACCTGGCCGTGGAAGTGGGCGATGCCGCCGTGCCGGCCCTGCAGAAGAAGATGATTCGCCACGCCCGGGAGAAGAACAAGCTGGCCATCACCGCCACCCAGATGATGGAATCCATGATCCAGTCGCCGGTGCCGACCCGGGCCGAAGTGTCCGACGTGGCCAATGCGGTGCTGGACGGCACCGACGCGGTGATGCTTTCCGCCGAGACCGCCAGCGGCCGCTATCCGGTGGAAACCGTGGAATCCATGGCCCGGGTCTGCATCGAGGCCGAGCGTTCCGCCGAGGTGACCCTGGACCGGGAATTCCTCGACCGGGTGTTCACCCGCATCGACCAGTCCGTGGCCATGGCCGCCATCTGGACCGCCCACCACCTCAAGGTGAAGGCCATCGCCGCCCTGTCGCAATCCGGTTCCACCGCCCTGTGGATGAGCCGCCTCAACTGCGGCGTGCCGGTCTATGCCCTGACGCCGGATGCGGAGGCCCAGACCAAGATGTCCCTCTACCGGGAAGTGACGCCCCTGCTCATGAGCCAGCAGCATTCGGACCGGGACGTGCTGCTCTACGAAGCCGAGCAGCTGCTGATGCAGAACGGCGCCGTGGCCAAGGGCGACCTTATCGTGCTGACCATCGGCGAGCCCATCGGCACCCCGGGGGGCACCAACACCCTGAAGATCGTCCGCGTCGGCGAGCACCAGATGCCGCCCCTGCGGGCCTGATAGGGCCCTCGCGGGCCTCGGGCCTGAATCCGCCGGCTCTGTTAAAATTCCCGTCGCCCCGGTCCGCCGGGGCGAATCGTCTCCGGGTGCCCGCAAGGGAGAATCGGGAACGCGGTGCGGCAGGCCTTGGGGCCGCCCATTCCGCGACGTGCCCAACGCTGTGAGGGGGACTGGGCCGGCAGATGCCACTGATCCGCGGATCGGGAAGGCGCCGGCGCAGAGTGATCCCGAGTCAGAAGACCGGCCAGGAGACCCTTTCCGGCACGCACGGCCAGGCGCGCCGCCACCGATCTTCTGAAGGGGACTCCATGAAGACCGACCCCACCGTCAACAAAGTCATCTCCCTCGCCGGCTACCAGAACGAACACGAGTTCTCCGACGCCGCCCGGGACGCCATCTACCACGCCATCTTCTCCCGCCGCGACGTGCGCGGCCAGTTCCTGCCCGACCCGGTGCCCCAGGAGGTGCTGGCCCGGGTCCTCACCGCCGCCCATTTCGCCCCTTCCGTCGGCTACATGCAGCCCTGGAGTTTCCTCCTGGTGCGGGAGGCGGAGACCAAGGCCCGCATCCACGCCGCCTTCCAGCAGGCCAACCAGGAGGCGGCGGAGAAATTCGAGGGCGAGCGCCAGGCCATCTACAAGGAACTGAAGCTGGAGGGCATCCGGGAAGCGCCCATCAACCTGCTCATCACCTGCGACCGGGACCGGGCCGGCCCGGTGGTCATCGGCCGCACCCACATCAAGGCCATGGACCTCTATTCCAGCGTCTGCGCCGTGCAGAACCTGTGGCTGGCGGCCCGCAGCGAAGGCCTGGGGGTGGGCTGGGTCTCCATCTTCCACCAGCAGGCCCTGCGCGACATCCTGGGCCTGCCGCCGCGCATCATCCCGGTGGCCTACCTGTGTCTGGGCTACGTCAGCCACTTCAAGGAAAAGCCGGAGCTGGAAAGCGCCGGCTGGCGCCAGCGCCTGCCCCTGGCCGACCTGGTGTACGACGGCCAGTGGGAAAAGCCGGTGGAGGAGGAGCTGCGCCAGGTCCTCAGCGAGCACCAGGCCAGGGCCCAGGAAAAACGCCGCTTCTAGGCATGCCTGCCTGAAGAGGGCCGTGGTTTGGGCGTCTCCGGCGCCCTGGTCGCGGCCTTTGTCTTTCTTTTGCTGCCCGGTGGTCGCAGTACTCGCCCGGGGGGCAAAGCCACGATAAAATCACGGTCTTTCCCGAGCGCCACGACAGCGGGCGCCGATCACGCCAGAACAAACCGCATTGCCCATTGGAGGAACACCATGCCCATCGTATCCATGCGCCAGCTCCTGGACCACGCCGCCGAGAACGGCTACGGTCTGCCCGCCTTCAACGTGAACAACATGGAACAGGTCTGGGCCATCATGGAGGCCGCCAATGAACTGAACGCCCCGGTGATCATGCAGGCCTCCGCCGGTGCCCGCAAATACGCCGGCGAAGCCTTCCTGCGCCACCAGATCCTCGCCGCCCTGGAAGCCTATCCCCACATTCCCGTGGTGATGCACCAGGACCACGGCCAGTCCCCCGCCGTCTGTATGGCCGCCATCAAGTCCGGCTTCTCCTCCGTGATGATGGACGGCTCCCTGCAGGAAGACGGCAAGAGCGTCGCCTCCTACGACTACAACGTGGCCGTGACCCAGGAAGTGGTGAAGTTCTCCCACGCCATCGGCGTCTCCGTCGAGGCCGAACTGGGCGTGCTCGGTTCCCTGGAAACCATGAAGGCCGACAAGGAAGACGGCCACGGCGCCGAAGGCCACATGACCCGGGAAGACCTGCTCACCGATCCGGACCAGGCCGCCGACTTCGTCGCCCGCACCAACTGCGACGCCCTGGCCATCGCCATCGGCACCAGCCACGGCGCCTACAAGTTCACCAAGAAGCCCACCGGCGACATCCTGGCCATCGACCGCATCAAGGAAATCCACGCCCGCATCCCCAACACCCACCTGGTGATGCACGGCTCCTCCTCCGTGCCCCAGGATCTGCTGGCCGAGATCCGGGAATTCGGCGGCGACATGAAGGAAACCTACGGCGTGCCCGTGGAAGAGATCGTGAACGGCATCAAGCACGGCGTGCGCAAGGTGAACATCGACACCGACATCCGCCTGGCCATGACCGGCGCCGTGCGTCGCTACCTGTTCGAGAACCCCTCCAAGTTCGATCCCCGCGACTTCCTCAAGCCCGCCCGGGAAGCCGCCAAGAAAATCTGCGTCGCCCGCTACCAGGCCTTCGGCTGCGAAGGCCGGGCCGGCCAGATCAAGCCCATCTCCCTGGAGAAGATGGCCGAGCGCTACAAGAAGGGCGAGCTGAACCAGATCGTCAAGTAAGGCGGTCCGCCTTCCCAACCGCTGCCAGGCGCCGGATACTTCTCCGGCGCCCTTTTATTTTTATCCGCCATGACCCTGCCCCTCGCCGAACACCCGCTGCGCCAGCGCCTCAATGACGAGGTCCATGCCCGCCCGCCCATGGCCCTGGAAGGGCCGGAGTGGATCAGCTACCTGGCGGTGCTGCACGAAGGCACCGAGGCAGCGGCCGAAGAAGCCCATCTGCAGCGCCTCTGCGCCGCCCTGGGGGCCAATCTCTGCCCCGTCATCCAGGGCGACCACTGGGTCATGGACGCGGGCCGCCTGCGCCTCAAGTGGGAGCGGCACAACGAATTTTCCGGCTACACCTTCTTCCTCGCCCGGGAACCCGGCGACGCCCCCGACACCACCGCCATCTCCGCCCTGCCGGCGGACTGGCTGGCGGGCCTGCCCGGCTCGGTGATGGTGGCCACCCATGTGGAATTCCGCTCCGCCGCCGACCTGGACCCGGAAGAGCTGCTGGCCGACCTGCACCGCTCCGGCGACTCCTGGGTCGCCACCACGGTGGCTGACGGTGCCGCCTGGGTCGCCTCCGATTTCCAGCTGCACGACGGCTGGAGCCGTTTCCTGGTGCTGGACGAGCGCCTGCGCCACCGCCAGGCCGGGCGCACGGTGCAGCGCCTGCTGGAGATCGAGACCTACCGCATGATGGCCCTGCTGGCCTTCCCGGTGGCCAAGGAGGTGAGCCGCCTGCTGGCCCGGGCCGAGGGCGAGGTGGCCGACCTCATGGACCGCATGGGCGAGGCCCGCGGCCCCGAGGACGAGCGCCTGCTCCTGGCCCGCCTGACCCGGCTGGCGGCGGAGATCGAACGCTCGGTGACCCGCACCGCCTTCCGCTTCGGCGCCGCCGAGGCCTACTACGCCCTGGTGCAGCAGCGGGTGCGGGAACTGCGGGAACACCGCCTCAACGGCTTCCCCCCCATTTCCGAATTCATGGACCGGCGCCTGGCCCCGGCCATCAACACCTGTCTTTCCGTGGCCCGGCGCCAGACCGACCTGTCCACCCGCATCGCGCGCAAGAGCGCCCTGCTGCGCACCCGGGTCGATATCGAACTGGAGCGCCAGAACCAGCAGCTGCTGGGGCAGATGAACCGCCGCGCCAAGCTGCAGCTGCGCCTGCAGGAAACGGTGGAAGGCCTGTCCGTGGTGGCCATCACCTACTACGCCTCCCAGCTGGTCAGCTACCTGGCCAAGGGCCTGTCCAAGACCGTGCTGCCCCACCTGTCGCCGGAAATCGCCTCCGCCGTCTCCATCCCCCTCATCGCCGCCGTCGTCGCCGTCAGCATCCGCCGCATGCGCCGCGCCCTGGCTGCCGAGGAGCTGGAGCAGGGCGAAGGCCACTGATCCTTTATAATCCGTTTTTTCCCCTCTTTTTCGGGACCCTGCCGTGACCGCTCCCCTTTTTGAATCCACCATCACCAGCCTGCCCCTCGTCGCCCGGGGCAAGGTGCGCGACATCTATTCCGTCGATGCCGACCACCTGCTGATCGTCACCACCGACCGGCTCTCCGCCTTCGACGTGATCCTGCCGGACCCCATCCCCGACAAGGGCAAGGTGCTGACCCAGGTGGCCAATTTCTGGTTCGAGAAGCTGGGCCACATCCTGCCCAGCCAGCTCTCCGGCATCGCCCCCGAATCCGTGGTCAAGCCCGAAGAGCGGTCCCAGGTGGAAGGCCGCGCCCTGGTGGTGAAGCGCTTGAAGCCCCTGCCCATCGAGGCCGTGGTGCGCGGCTACCTGATCGGTTCCGGCTGGAAGGACTACCAGGCCACCGGCGCCGTCTGCGGCATCCAGCTGCCCGCCGGCCTGCAGATGGCGGCCAAGCTGCCCGAGCCCATCTTCACCCCGGCCACCAAGGCCGACGTGGGCGACCACGACATCAACATCTCCTACGAGGAATCCAAGGTGCGCTGCGCCGAGCACCTGGCCGCCGACCTGGCGGGCACCGGCAAGACCGGCGCCCAGCTGGCCGAGGAAGCGAAGAACGCCGCCATCGCCCTGTACTCCGAGGCTTCCGCCTATGCCCGCACCCGGGGCATCATCATCGCCGACACCAAGTTCGAGTTCGGCATCGACAAAGCCGGCACCCTGCACCTCATCGACGAGGCCCTGACCCCCGATTCCTCCCGCTTCTGGCCCGCCGACGGCTACGCCGAAGGCATCAGCCCCCCCAGCTTCGACAAGCAGTTCGTCCGCGACCACCTGGAAACCCTGACCTGGTGGGACAAGAAGGCTCCCGGTCCGCAGCTGCCGGCCGAGGTCATCGAAAAGACCGCCGCCAAGTATCGCGAAGCCTACGAGCGCCTTACCGGCCAGACCATGGCCTGATCGGGCCGGACTGCCGCGGGCCGCACCGCTTGTGCCGGTCGGCCTGGGCTTCCCCAAAAGGGGCGGGAGATTCTCCCGCCCCTTTTGTTTTTGCCGGCCGGAAACCCGGACGGGCAGTTGCGGTCCAACCCATGTCCCCGCTCCAACCCTGAGAAGGAGATCATCATGGACATCCTGCACTCCCCCGTTCATCACGACCTGCCCCGGGTGCGCCACGTGGCCTGGTCCCGTCCCTTCCACTGGCTGGCCGGCGGCCTGCGGGACCTCTCCCGGCGGCCCGCCCTGAGCCTCTCCCTGGGTGCCCTGTTCGCCATCGGCGGCCTGTGCATCTTCGCCCTGGCCCAGGGCCGGCCCGAACTGCTGCTGGCGGCCGTCTCCGGCTTCCTCTTGGTAGGGCCTCTGCTGGCCGTGGGCTTCTACGAGATCAGCCGCCGCATCGCCGGCGGCGACCGGCTCGACGCCGCCGCCGTGGCCCATTCCCTGGCCGCCCGCTGGCGCCCCCTGGCCCTCTACGGCCTCTTCCTGGCCGCCATCTACTTCATCTGGGCCCAGCTGACCACGGCCCTGGTGGCCTATCTGCTGGGCAGCGAGTGGATCTGGGGCTTCGAGGAACTGGCCCGGGAAATCTTCCTCTCCGGCCGCCACCCCAACCTGGCCGCCATCTGGACCCTCAGCGGCGCCACCCTGGCCGCGGTGACCTTCCTGCTCTCGGTGGTGACGGCGCCCCTGCTGCTGGACCGGGAGGTGGAGGTGCACCACGCCATGGCCACCAGCATCAACGTGGTGGCGACCAATCTGCCGGCCATGCTGCTGTGGTCCTTCCTCATCGTCAGCCTGACCCTGTTCGGCTTCGTCACCCTGATGGCCGGTCTGGTGCTGATCATGCCCCTGCTGGGCCACGCCACCTGGCATGCCTACGCGGACCTTGTAGAATAGGCGCCAGACCCCATCTGCAAGAACAGACGTCCAGTTTCAGCGCCAGCCCACGGGCGGCCCAGGCCGCCCGTTTTTGTTGCCCCTACCGATAACATCTCCAGAGAACAGCCCATGAGCGCCAATCCCCTTCTTGCCACCGTCGGCCAGCCCCGTGCCGTGCTGCCGCCCTTCGACCGCATCGAGCCGGCCCACGTGCGGCCCGCCATCGAGCAGCTGCTGGCCGACAGCCGGGCCCTGGTGGCGCGCCTCACCGCCGCCGCCGTGCCGGCCACCTGGGACGATTTCGCGGCGCCCCTCAACGACGGCATCGAGCACCTCTCCTGGGCCTGGGGCATCGTCGGCCACCTGCACGGCGTCAATGACGTGCCCGAATGGCGCGAGGCCTACAACGATCTGCTGCCGGAGGTGACCCGCTTCTTCAGCGAACTGGGCCAGAACCTGGCCCTTTTCGAGAAGTACAAGGCCCTGGCCGCCTCTCCCGAATTCGCCGGCCTTTCCCCGGCCCGCAAGAGAATCCTGCACAACGAGATCCGCGACTTCCGCCTTTCCGGCGCCGAGCTGCCGGAAGCGCAGAAGCCCCGCTTCCAGGCCATCCAGGAAGAACTGGCCAGCCTCTCCGCCAAGTTCTCGGAAAACCTGCTGGACGCCACCAACGCCTTCGCCGAATTCGTGACCGACGAGGCCGAACTGGCGGGCCTGCCGGAAGACGTGCAGGCCGCCGCCCGGGCCGCCGCCGAGAGGGACGGAAAGAGCGGGGAGGGCAAGGCCGGCTGGAAATTCACCCTGCACGCCCCCTCCTACATGCCGGTGATGCAGTACGCCGAGAGCCGCCGCCTGCGCCAGGCCATGTACCGGGCCTACGCCACCCGGGCCGCCGAGTTCACCGACGGCAGCAGCAAGGCCGAGTGGGACAACACCCCCCTGATCCGCCGCATCCTGGAACTGCGGGCCGAAGAGGCCAAGATGCTGGGCTTCGACACCTTCGCCCAGGTTTCCCTGGTGCCCAAGATGGCCGACAGTCCGGAACAGGTGCTGGCCTTCCTCAACGACCTGGCGGTGAAGGCCAAGCCTTTCGCCGAGAAGGACCTGGCCGAGCTGAAGGCCTTCGCCAAGGCCGAACTGGGCATGGACGAACTGGAACCCTGGGACATCGGCTGGGCTTCGGAAAAGCTCAAGCAGGCCCGCTACTCCTTCTCCGACGAGGAGGTGAAGCAGTATTTCCCCGAACCCAAGGTGCTGGGCGGCCTGTTCAAGGTCATCGAGTCCCTCTTCAACGTCAAGCTGAAGCCCGACGCGGCCCCCGTGTGGCATCCGGACGTGCGTTTCTTCCGCATCGAGACCGCTGCCGGCGAGCTGGTGGGCCAGTTCTACCTGGACCTCTACGCCCGGGAAACCAAGCGGGGCGGCGCCTGGATGGACGAAGCCATCACCCGCCGCGCCACCGCTGCCGGCATCCAGACCCCGGTGGCCTACCTCAACTGCAACTTCCCCGCTCCGGTGGGGAACAAGCCCGCCACCTTCAGCCACGACGACGTCATCACCCTCTTCCACGAGACCGGCCACGGCCTGCACCACCTGCTGACCCGGGTGGAGGAGCTGGGCGTCTCCGGCATCCACGGCGTCGAGTGGGATGCGGTGGAACTGCCCTCCCAGTTCATGGAGAACTACTGCTGGGAGTGGGAAGTGCTGCAGGGCATGACCGGCCACGTGGATTCCGGCGAGCCGTTGCCCCGGGCCCTCTACGACAAGATGCTGGCGGCCAAGAACTTCCACAGCGGCCTCATGACCGTGCGCCAGCTGGAATTCTCCCTCTTCGACCTGCGCATCCACCACGGCTTCGACCCCAAGGGCGAGCAGACCGTGCTGGACGTGCTGAACGAGGTGCGCCGGGAAGTGGCGGTGCTGATTCCCCCTGCCTGGCACCGCTTCCCCAACAGCTTCGGCCACATCTTCGCCGGCGGCTACGCGGCGGGCTACTTCAGCTACAAGTGGGCCGAGGTGCTGTCGGCCGATGTCTACGCCGCCTTCGAGGAGGCCGGCAATCCCTTCGACGGGGCCACTGGCAAGCGCTTCCTGGACGAGATCCTCTCCGTCGGCGGTTCCCGCCCGGCGATCGACTCCTTCAAGGCCTTCCGCGGCCGGGAACCCAGCGTGGATGCCCTGTTGCGGCACAATGGTATGATCCCCGCGTAATCCGGCCCAACACCGCTGTCGGGAGATTTTTGCCATGAAACTGCTGCTGTCCCTGCTCGTCGGCTGCCTGGCCTGGGGTGCCGCCCAGGCCCAGACCACCTACCGCTGGATCGACCCCCAGACCGGCCAGACGGTCTTTTCCGACAAGCCGCCCCCCGCCGGGGTCAAGCAGGTGAGCAAGAAGCAGCTGGGCGCTGCCGCCGAAGGGGAAGAGGGCAGCCTGCCCTACGCCACCCGCCGCGCCGTGGAGAATTTCCCGGTGGTGCTGTACACCAGCAGCGACTGCGTCGAGACCTGCCGCCTGGGGCGGGACCTGCTCAACGCCCGGGGCGTTCCCTTCCGCGAGAAGATGATCGCCACCCCGGAGGATTACGAAGAACTCAAGCGCGTGGCCGGCAGCGAGCCGGTCGTGCCCATTCTCATGGTCGGCAAGCAGACCACCCGGGGCGTAGACAGCGCCGCCTGGAACAATCTGCTGGACCTGGCCGGCTACCCCAAGACGGCCCCCTACGGTTTCAAGCCCCGGGGCGCCCTGGAGAAATAGTTGTCGATGAAGTTTGCCACCTGGAACGTCAATTCCCTCAAGGTCCGCCTGCCCCATCTGCTGGAGTGGCTGGCCAAGGAGGCCCCCGATGTGGTCTGCCTGCAGGAAACCAAGCTGGAGGACCACAATTTCCCCCAGGCCGAGATCGAGGCCGCCGGCTACCAGGTCGCCTTTTCCGGCCAGAAGACCTACAACGGCGTCGCCCTGCTTTCGCGCCAGCCCCTGGCCGAGGTGCAGCGGGGTAATCCCCATTACGACGATCCCCAGAAGCGCCTCATCGCCGCCACGGTTGATGGTGTGCGGGTGATCTGCGCCTATTTCCCCAACGGCCAGGAAGTGGGTAGCGACAAGTACGCCTACAAGCTGGAATGGCTGGCAGCCCTGGAAAAGTGGCTGGCCGAGGAACTGGCCGCCCATCCCCGACTGGTGCTGGCCGGCGACTTCAATATCGCCCCGGCCGATGCGGACGTGCACGACCCCCAGGCCTGGGCAGGCAAGATCCTCTGCTCCGAGCCGGAGCGGGCCGCCTGGCAGCGCCTGCTGGGCCTGGGCCTGAGCGACAGTTTCCGCCTCTTCGAGCAGCCGCCGGCCACCTTCTCCTGGTGGGATTACCGCATGGGCGGCTTCCGCCGCAACCTGGGCCTGCGCATCGACCACCTGCTGCTCTCCGCCCCCCTGGCGGCGGCCTGCAGCGCCGGGCGCATCGACAAGGAGCCCCGCACCTGGGAACGCCCGTCGGACCACGCCCCGGCCATCGCCGAAATCGGCCCCGTCGCCTGAAGCCCCAACCGGACCGCGCCCGACCATGGAACTGACCTCCGCCGGCCTGCTGGCCCTCTATCCCTCCCTGGCGGCCCTGCCGGCAGACCAGCTGGCCGCCCTGTGCCGGCCCGAGGCCCTGCTGCGGCTGCCCGCCGGTACCCAGCTGTTCGCCGAGCGCCAGCCCTGCCAGGGCTTCCCCCTGCTGCTGGAAGGCAGCATCAAGGTGGTGAAGACCGCCGCCAGCGGCCGGGAAATGCTGCTCTACCGGGTGGAGCCGGGGGAATCCTGCATCATCACCTCCAGCTGTCTCCTGGGCCATGCGCCCTATACCGCCCGGGGCGAGGCGGAAACGCCCATCACCCTGCTGATCCTGCCCAGCCCGGTGTTCGACCGGCTGGTGGCGGAGCAGGCCCGCTTCCGCGATTTCGTCTTCCACCTCTTTTCCGAGCGTCTGGCCGAACTGATGCAGCTGGTGGAGGAGGTGGCCTTCCACCGTCTCGACCAGCGCCTGGCCAAGCTGCTGCTGGCCAAGAACGGCGACACCCTGCACGCCACCCACCAGCAGCTGGCGGAAGAGCTGGGCAGCGTGCGGGAAATCGTCAGCCGGCTGCTGAAGGGCTTTGCTGCCCAGGGGCTGGTGGTCCTGGGGCGGGAACAGATCGGCATCCTGGACCGCAACGGCCTCAAGAGCCTGGCCGACGCCGCCCGCTGAAGGCCGGCGGCCGCCTGGGCCGGCCGTGGCCTGGGCGCCTCCGGGCGCCGCTCGCGGGTGTGTGACCCAGGTTACATACGCTTGCCCGGGACCCCGCTATGCTGGGAGGGTCAAAACTCACTGGAGGCAGCAAGCATGAAAGCAAACGTTGGCGGTATCGACAAAATCCTGCGCATCGTCGTCGGCCTGGCCCTGATCGCCTGGGCCATCCTGGGCGGCCCGGTGTGGGCCTGGATCGGCGTGGTGCCCCTGGCCACCGGCTTCATGGGCTGGTGCCCGGCCTACACCCTGCTGGGCATCAAGACCTGCCCGATGAAGAAGGACTGAGGGAGCTTTTCCCGCGGGAGTGGCCGAGCCGGAAGTTTTCTGCGCCGGTTCTCTCCCGTTTTCCCCGACAGGGCGCCGCTGGCGCCCTGTTTGTTTTTGTGGCGGCAGAAAATGGGGAAGGCGGCAGCAGGCGCCTAGAGCAGGCGCAGGGCCGAGTCGAAATCCAGATGGGGCGGCGCCACCTCGGCCCGGGGGATGGCGGCAGGGAAGGTGAGGCGCAGGGGGCGGCCGGGGCGGGCGATTTCCGTCAGGGCCACGGGGGCGGCATTGGTCGCCTGGGGTGCCGTCATCAGGTTCATGGGGTCGAGCCAGAGCACCGTGGGGCGGATGGGCAGGCTCTCCTCGGCCGCCGCCAGATGGGCCTGCAACTGTTCCAGGGTGGCCTCCAGCCAGCCGCTGCCGCTATGGGCGGCGGCCAGGGCGGCTTCGTTGTCGGCCAGCTGTTGGCGCAGCTGGGCCACGTCCTGGTGGTGGGCGCCTTCTGCTTCCAGGCCGTTGAGGCCGGCCCGGCTCTGGGCCATGAGTGCCAGGCGGTGCCGCAGCAGGCCGTGCTCCGCCTCCAGGGCCCGGCCCCGGGCCTTGCTGGCGGTGATTTCGGCCAGGGCGTCCAGCACCAGGGCTTCCAGCACCATCTCCTGGGTGCGCTGCTGCAGGGCCTGGGGGCTGGCGGAAAAGCCCACCAGGCGGAAGTCCCCGAAGCTGATGCTGTGCCGCTCCACGTCCCGGCGCAGCAGGTCCCCTTCCAGGGCGGTGCCCAGGGTGGTGTGCTGTTGCGGCGTGGCGGCGACGATGCAGTAGATGGTGTCGCCGCAGCCGTCGCCGCCGCTGTCGAGGAATTCCCGCAGGTCCGGGCTGGCGTTCACGGTGGCGGTGATGTCTTCGGGGCGGGCGAAGAGGGCCCGCAGCACCGGGCTGGCGGCCCAGCGGGAGGCTTGCAGGGGAATGCAGTCGGCCTGGCGGGCGGCGATGCTGCGGGCGTAGTCGAGGGCGTGGGCGACGGCCGGGGCGAGGCGCTCCCGGGCGCCGTGCATGGCCTGCAGGCGCGGATCGACGCCGGCCATGACCTGGTGGATGGCCTGTTGCAGGCCGTCGTCCGCCAGGTCGCTGTGGCGGGGGCCGAGCAGCCAGTCGAAAAAGCCCATGGCGTGCGCGTGAGCGGGATGCCGGCGGGCGCGGCCGCTCAGGCGGCGGGCCGGCCCACCATGTCCAGGGCCACGGCTTCGGCCACCTTGATGCCGTCCACCCCGGCGGAGAGGATGCCTCCGGCGTAGCCGGCGCCTTCGCCGGCCGGGTACAGGCCCCGGGTGTTGAGGCTCTGCAGGTCGTCGCCGCGCTTGATGCGGATGGGGGAGGAGGTGCGGGTCTCGACCCCGGTCATGACCGCGTCGGCCATGGCGAAGCCGCGGATCTGCCTGTCGAAGGCCGGCAGGGCTTCGCGCAGGGCCTGCACCACGTAGGAGGGCAGGCACTGGGAGAGATCGGTCCAGTGCACTCCCGGCGTGTAGGAGGGCTCGACCCCGCCCGGGGCGGTGGAGGGGCGCCCGGCGAGGAAGTCGCCGACCCGCTGGGCGGGGGCGGCGTAGGTGCCGCCGCCGGCTTCGAAGGCCTTCGATTCCCAGTGGCGCTGGAAGTCGATGCCGGCCAGGGGATGGCCCGGGTAGTCCGTCTCCGGCGCGATGCCGACGACGATGCCGCTGTTGGCGTTGCGCTCGTTGCGCGAATACTGGCTCATGCCGTTGGTCACCACCCGGCCCGGCTCCGAGGTGGCGGCCACCACGGTACCGCCGGGGCACATGCAGAAGCTGTAGGCGGAACGGCCGTTGCTGCAGTGGTGCACCAGCTTGTAGTCGGCGGCGCCGAGCAGGGGGTGGCCGGCGAAGGGGCCGAAGCGGGCCTTGTCGATGAGGGCCTGGGGATGCTCGATGCGCACTCCGATGGAGAAGGGCTTGGCCTCGATGTAGACGCCCTTGGCGTAGAGCATGTGGAAGGTGTCCCGGGCGCTGTGGCCCACGGCCAGCACCACATGGTCGCTGGGGATGCGCTCGCCGTCGGCCAGCACCACGCCGCGCACCTGGCCGTTGCCGGCGGCGTCCCGCTCGATCTCGATTTCCTCGACCCGGCAGCCGAAACGCACTTCGCCGCCCAGTTCGATGATGTTGGCCCGCATCTTCTCCACCATGCCCACCAGTCGGAAGGTGCCGATGTGGGGCTTGCTGATGTAGAGGATTTCCTCCGGCGCCCCGGCCTTGACGAACTCTTCCAGGACCTTGCGGCCGTGGTGCTGGGGATCCTTGATCTGGCTGTAGAGCTTGCCGTCGGAGAAGGTGCCGGCGCCGCCCTCGCCGAACTGCACGTTGGAATCCGGGTTCAGCTCGCCCTTGCGCCACAGGCCCCAGGTGTCCTTGGTGCGTTCCCGCACCGCCTTGCCCCGCTCCAGGATGATGGGCTTGAAGCCCATCTGGGCCAGCAGCAGGCCGGCAAAGAGGCCGCAGGGGCCGGTGCCGATGACCACGGGCCGCGTCGCCAGCTGGGCCGGGGCCCGGGCGACGAAGCGGTAGGTGGTGTCGGGGGAGGGCATGACGTGCTTGTCGCCGGCCAGGCGCTTGAGCACGGCGGCCTCGTCGCGCACTTCGGCGTCGATGGCGTAGATGAAGACGATGGCGGACTTCTTGCGCGCATCGAAGCTGCGGCGATAGACCGAATAACCCAGCAGGTCCCCGTCGGCGATGCCCAGACGCTGGCAGACGGCGCTGCGCAGGTCCGCTTCGGGGTGGTCCAGGGGGAGCTTGATTTCGGTCAGTCGTAGCATGGGATGAATCCGTAACACCGGGGGTGAGCCAAGGCCGCCATTTTACCCGCTTGGCCGGCGGCCCGCCGCGGCGGCAATGGCGTGGCGCCAGTAGTCGTCAGGGGGATGGGCTGGGAGGCAGAAAGGACGGGCCTGCCGGCGATGCCGTGCCCGGCAACCGCATCCCGCCTGCCTTTCCGGGGTGCCTAGTTTTCGGGCTTGACCAGGCTGTTGGCCAGGGCGATGTAATCGGCCACCGGCACGTCTTCGGCCCGGGCCGTGGGCTTGATGCCGTGGGCTTCGAGCCAGGCTTCGCCGCCCAGTTCCTTGAGGGTGTTGCGCAGCATCTTGCGCCGCTGGGAGAAGGCGGCCTGCACCACCTTTTCCAGCAGGGCCGGGTCCTTGGCCGTGAGTTCTTCCTGGGGCCGGGGAATCAGGCGCACCACGGCCGAATCCACCTTGGGCGCCGGGTCGAAGGATTCGGGCGGCACATCCAGCAGCCAGTCCATGTAGAAGCGGTACTGCAGCATCACCGAGAGGCGGCTGTATTCGCTCTCGCCGGGCAGGGCCACCATGCGCTCCACCACTTCCTTCTGCAGCATGAAGTGCATGTCCCGCACCATGGGGGCGAAGCTGGCCAGGTGGAAGAGCAGGGGGGTGGAGATGTTGTAGGGCAGGTTGCCGACGATCTGCAGGTTGGGGCCCAGCTGGCCGAAGTCGAACTCCAGGGCGTCGCCCTCGTGGATGGTCAGCTTGTCCTTGGGGTACTGCTTTTTCAGGCGGGCGATCAGGTCCCGGTCGATCTCCACCACGTGCAGGTGGTCCACCCGGGCCATCAGGGGCACGGTGAGGGCGCCCAGGCCGGGGCCGATTTCCACCACCTGGCCGTCCCGGGGCGGATTCACGGCGCCCACGATGTCGGCGACGATTTGCGGGTCCTGCAAAAAGTTCTGGCCGAAGCGCTTGCGGGCGATGTGTTTCATGGGGACTCGATGATTAAAGGGTGGGGAGCTGGGGTCGGTGCCGCCGGACTGCCGCGCCGGCGGGCGGGCGACAGGCGAAGGGGGCGTATTTTACCCGCAGCTTCAGTCCGTTACCTTTATTTTTGCCGCCAGGGTCTGCAACTGCTCCAGGCCCGGCTCCTTGCGCGGCCACACCAGGCCGACGCCGTCGCCGGCGTGGCGGGGCAGCACGTGCAGGTGCAGGTGGGGCACGGTCTGCCAGCCCTGGGGCCGGTTGGCCTGAAGGATGGTGATGCCTTCGGGGCCGAAGGCGTCCTGCACCGCCAGGGCGATCTTGCGGGCGGCGCGCATGAGGGCGGCGGCGGTTTCCTCGTCGGCGTCGAGCAGGGTCTCGAAGGGCTTCTTGCTCACCACCAGGACGTGGCCCGGATTGACCTGGCCCGCATCCATGAAGGCGAAGACGTGGCCGTCCTCGTACACCTTGGCGCAGGGCAGTTCGCCGTTGATGATGCGGCTGAAAACGGTCTGGTTCATGGCTTCTCCTCGTGGCTGTGGCGGGCAGTATAGGCCAGGGGGCGGAGCGGGCATAATGGCGCCTTCCCTTACAGGTTCCGCCCCCATGTCCCCAGCCGCCTCCTGTCCTCCCAAGCCCCTGGCCGGCCTCAAGGTCGTCGAGCTGGGCACCCTCATCGCCGGGCCCTTCGCCTCCCGCCTGCTGGCCGAGTTCGGCGCCGAGGTGGTGAAGATCGAGTCGCCGGACGGCGGCGATCCCCTGCGCAAGTGGCGCAAGCTGTACGAAGGCACCTCCCTGTGGTGGTTCGTCCAGTCCCGCAACAAGCAGTCGGTGACGGTGAACCTGAAGCATCCCCAGGGACGGGACATCGTGCGCAAACTGGTGGCGGAGGCGGACATCGTGGTGGAGAATTTCCGCCCCGGGGTCATGGAAAAACTGGGCCTCTCCTGGGAGGAACTCTCCGCCCTCAACCCGGGCCTGGTCATGCTGCGCCTCTCCGGCTTCGGCCAGACCGGGCCCTACAAGGACCAGCCGGGCTTCGGCGCCGTCGGCGAAAGCATGGGCGGCCTGCGCTACATCACCGGCTTTGCCGACCGGCCGCCGGTACGCACCGGCATTTCCATCGGCGATTCCATTGCCGCCCTGTGGGGCGTCTTCGGCACCCTCATGGCCCTGCGCCACAAGGAGGTGCAAGGGGGCAAAGGGCAGGTGGTGGACGTGGCCCTGTACGAGGCCATTTTCGCCATGATGGAATCCCTGGTGCCCGAGTTCGACGTCTTCGGCTTCGTGCGGGAGCGCACCGGCAACATCATGCCCGGCATCACCCCTTCCAACACCCACAAGACCCGGGACGGCAAGTTCGTCACCATCGGTGCCAACGGCGATGCCATCTTCCAGCGCCTGATGCGGGCCCTGGGGCGGGAGGATCTGGCGACCGACCCGGGCCTGGCCGACAACGCCGGCCGGGATGGGCGCCGGGACGAGGTGTACGCCCTGATCGACGCCTGGGTGGCGGGCCTGGACGAGGCCGAGCTGCTGGCCAAGCTGGAAGCGGCGGAGGTGCCCGCCTCCCGGGTCTATTCGGTGGCCGACATGTTCGCCGATCCCCAGTTCCTGGCCCGGGAGATGATCCAGTCCGCCCGCCTGCCGGACGGCAAGGACTTCAAGGTGCCGGGCATCGTGCCCAAGCTTTCCGCCACCCCGGGCGGCACCGAATGGCTGGGGCCGGGGCTGGGGGAACATACCGAGGCGGTGCTGACCCGGCTCGGCTACGACGCCGAGGCCATCGCCGCCCTGCGCGAGGCCGGGGCAATCTGAGAGAATAGGGGCCTCGGCCTGCGGCCATTGCCGCTGCCGCCAGGTACTCCGGCGGCGCTTCCGGCCTGAGCCGGAGGGCGGCCGTTTCAGTCCAGCTTGAAGCGCACCGGCAGGATCGCCTCCCGGGGCGCCCCTTCCGGCAGGGCCTTGAGCTGGCGGGCGGCGCCGACGGCGGCCTGGTCCAGCAGGGGCTGGCCGCTGCTGCGCTCCACCCGGGCCGCCTGCACATTGCCGTTGGCGTCGAGGAACAGCAGCAGCAACACCTCGCCCTGCAGGCCCCGGGCAATGGCCTCGGGCGGATACAGGGGCTGCCGCGCCAGCTGGCTGAAGGCGCTGCGGGCGGCGTTCCCCGCCAGGACCGGGTAACCGTTGAAGCTGGCCGGTGGCTCCTTGAAACGGGCTGGTGCCGGTTTGGCCGGGGCCTTTTTCTCGGGCTTGGGCTTGGCGGTCGCAGGTTTCTCCGGTGGCGGCGGCGCTTCTTCCCGGGGCGGTGCCGGCGGCGGTTCCTGGACGGCAGGCGTCAGCGGCGGCGGCCGCAGGCGCGCCTGCAACGGCACGGCGGCCCGGGCCGGCGCCGCTGGTGGCGGCAGCAGCAGGAGCGCGGCGGCATGGAGCGCGAGAGAACAGAGAAGGGCGGCGTGAAACCGGTGGAACCGCATCGGCAGTCGCAGAAGGATCGCAAGGGGCCCGTTGCGGGCCGTGAGCAAAAGCGTCTTTAGACCACAAGCCGGGGGGGCGATGCAAGCGCCTTCGGCGGCACAACGGAAGCGAATGATGAAATTTTCCCCCACCCTGCCCACCTGCAGCCCCCTGGCGACGCCGGCCCGGCGCCTCCTCGCCGCCCTGGCCCTCGGCCTGTGTCTCGGCACGGGGCCGGCCCTGGCCCAGCAGGCGGCAGGCTTCCAGCCGCCCAGCCCGATCAGTTTCGGCGTCGCCCTGGAAATGGGCAACCTGGACCAGGCCCGGGAGTGGCTGGATGCGGGCCTGCCGCCGGACTACCAGGCGGACCGGGTCGGCACCGGCCTGATGATCGGCGCCTGGGAGGGCAACGTGGCCCTGATGGAGCTGTTCCACGCCCGGGGCGCCGACCTCAACGCGGTGAACGACAAGGGCGAGCAGGCCCTGCTGCTGGCGGCCTGGAAGGGCCACCTGAAGGCGGTGCAGTGGCTGCTGGAGCATGGCGCCCAGGTGAACCGGGAGGGTTACGCCTGGTCCGCCTTGCACTACGCCGTCTTCGCCGGCCACGCCGAGGTGGCCGAATATCTGCTGAAGCGGGGCGCCGACGTCAATGCCCAGGCCCCCAACGGCTCCTCGGTGCTGATGATGGCCGCCTACGAAGGCAAGGACGCCCTGGCCGTGCGTCTCATGGAATGGGGCGCCGACCCCAAGCTGCGCAACGAGAACGGCCAGACCGCCCTGGACTGGGCCATGAAATACGACCACCTGAAGGTGGCCCGGGTCATCACCAATCCGGAAGAATTCATCGACGCCGCCAACCGGCCCAAGGCCGATTGGGGCGTGGCCCGCAAGTCGGAAAAGGTGCCGGCGGAAATCCAGCGTCTGCTGGAAGTGCGGCGGGCCATGGAGGCCAAGGGCTACGACCTGTCCCGCATCGACCAGCGCATCTCCGCCGCCCGGGCCCGCTACGCCCGCCTGCCCCCCGGCGCCCGGGACCTGCCGCCGGCCATCGGCCTGGAAATCTCCGCCAGCCGTGCCAATCCTCAAGTCCAGAAGGCACGCCTGGTGGGCAAACCGGCGGCCCCTGCCGCCGCGAAGAAGCCGGTGGCGGCGCGGGGCAAGGCCACCCCGGCGAAGAAGCGCTGACGCGCCGTTCCGCCATGGCAGCCCGCTAAGGGCCGTCCGACGGACGTCTGCGGGGAGGGCTGTTCCTGGTTCTCGCCTGACGGCGTTTCCGCTGCCGGCGCTTGTCGCCGCGACCAGTTCGGCTGTCGACCACCGATGGCGCCTGGCGCCTGGATGATTCGATAGCGCTCCGTCCGCTTCACCCGTCCGTTGCCATGAAAGACAAAGGCCGCCCGCGGGCGGCCTTTGTCTTTGGGGCATAAGCCCGGAGCCAGCCCGCTCCCGGTCTCAACTGCTGAACAGGGAGGTCACCGTGGCCGGATTGCTCAGGCCGCCGATCAGCCCCAGGCCGCTCAGGTTGTTGCTGCTGCTGCCGAGCAGGCTGCTCAGCAGGGAGTCGGTGCTGCCGAGGGAGGCGGTCAGGCTGCCCAGGCCGCTGTACTGGCTGAGCCAGTTCTGCTGCTGGTTGAACATGGCGTTGAGCAGATTGCTCTGCAGGTTGGCCGTGCTGAGGCCGGCGGTGGTCAGGCTGGGAGCGGCGGACTTGAGCAGGTTGTCCACCGCCAGGGCGCCGTCTTCGCTGACCTGGGCCAGGATGCGATCGGCCACCCCTTCGCCCTTGTCGGTGGAAAAGAGGCTGGCCACCGCGTCCGCATTGCTGCTCAGGGCCGAGCGCAGCTTTTCAGTATCGACGCTGAGGCTGCCGTTGGCGTTGCTGCTGATGCCGATGTCCGCGAGCTTCTGGATGTTGCCCGAGCCCGCGGCGGCTCCCGGCGTCAGGGCCTGGCTCAATGTGTTGCGCAGATAGGGGGCCGTCAGGTTGAAGCCGGCGTATTCCCGGGACAGGCTGTTGAGGCCGCTCTGCACGGCGTTGTAGGCCTTGACGAAGTCGGTCACCGCCGCCGCCTGGTCCGCATTGCCGCCGACCGTGAGATTGGTGGTGCCGGTGGCGTTGAGCTTGAGGGTCAGACCTTCCACCGAGGTGGTGGCCGTGTTGGTGCCGGAGGTGAAGGCGCTGCCGTTCACCGAGCCCTTGGCGTCCTGGGCCTGCTGGGTCAGCAAGAGGCCGTTGCCGCCCGGCGGGCTGCTGAAAAAGTCGGAAAGGGTACTGTCGCCGCTGGCGCTGACGGTGAAGGCATTGCCCGCCCCGCTTTCGCCGGAAAGCTGCAACTGGTAGCCGGTGGGGCCGCTGACCACGCTGGCGGAAACGCCGATGTCGGCCCGGTTGATGGCGGCTGCCAGCCCCTTGACGGTGTTGTCGCCACCATCGATATCCACCGAGGCGCTGCGCCCGTTGGCGAACTGGAAATTGACCGTGGTGTCGGCGCCGCTGCCGATGGCGGTGTATTGGGTGGCCTGGGCGGCGGAGGTGAGCACCTGCTGCTGGGCCAGCTGATCCACCCGCACCGTATAGGCCCCCTGGGCCGTGCCTTCTGCGGCGCTACCCCGGGCCACGGTGGGGGCGGAGGAGGCGACGGAAAGGGAAGAGAAGGCGCCGGGCTTGGTCAGCTTCTCGGCTGCCGTCTGCAGATTGCTGACGGCGCTCAAGGTCTGGCCCAGGCTGGAGACCGTGGTCCAGCTGCTGCCGCCGATGCCGGATACGGAAGAACTCCCCTGGCTGCGGTTGGCAGCTGCGACAGCGCCGAGGGAAGACAGACCGCCCAGACCGTATAGGCCATAGGGGTTGTAGTAGGCGTAGATGGAGGTGAGACCGCTGCTGTCCATGGCGTACTCCCGGTAAAAGGCAGGGGGACGCTTTCTTTATAGCACCGGCATGGGGCAATTTCCGTGAAATACGAGACATTTGCCGCCAAATGCCTACTTTTTCTCCGTGGCTTTGCGGGCGTTCTCGTACAGGGGCATGACCTGGGGCAGGTGGCGGCGGATGTCGCCGATGCGGTCCTTGCCGGCGGGGTGGGTGGAGAACCAGGCCAGGTTGCCGCCGCCCCCGGAGGCCTGGCCCATCTTCTGCCACAGGCTGATGCCGGCCCGCGGGTCATAGCCGGCCCGGGCCGCCAGGTCCAGGCCCACCAGATCGGCCTCGCTCTCGTCGTCCCGGGAAAATTTCAGGCTCAGCATGTTGCCGCCGAACTGGAACAGGTCGGCGTACTGGCCCCGGCCAACGAACTGGCCGAGGAGGCTGGCGCCCAGCTGGGTCAGGCCGCTCTTGGCCGTCTGCTCCCGGGCGTGCTCGCGCAGGGCGTGGGCCATTTCGTGGCCCATGACCACGGCGATCTCGTCGTCCGTCAGCTTCAGGCCTTCCACCAGGCCGGTGAAAAAGGCGATCTTGCCGCCGGGCATGCAGAAGGCGTTGATGTCCCGGGAGCCGATCAGGTTCACTTCCCAGCGCCATTGCCCGGCCCGGGGGTTGAAGCGCTCGGCGAAGGGGATCAGGCGCCGGGCGATGGCCTGCAGGCGCCGCGCCTGGGGATGGTCCGCCGGCGCCAGGGCCCGCTGCCGGGCGGCCTGCTGCTTCAGCTGCTCGTATTCCTGGCCGGCCTGGCGCTCGATCTGCTCCGCCGGCACCAGCCGGCGCAGGGCCGAAGGCTTGCCCACGTCGATGCCTTCCTGGGCGGCCAGGGGCGCGGCGTTCAGGGCAGCGAGGAGGAGCAGGGCGAGGCAACGGTGGCGGCTGGGCATGGCGATGGCAGGGAGCAATGACGGCATGGAGTTGGGGGCGGCGGCGCCGGCTTCAAGCCCGGGGTGGCGATGGAGATGCATCAACGGCGGTCAATCGAGAAAGCCGGCGGCCCGCAGTTCCCGGGCCATGGCCTGGAGACCGACGTGGGCGCCCAGGGGCAGGCTGACGCCGCGGTCGGTGCACACCTCCGCTTCGCCGGGATTGATGCGGATCAGGGGGGCGCCGCGCATTTCGCCGAACCAGCGCACCGTGGGGATGGCGGTGCCGGCCCCCAGCTCGATCACCACCGGGCGTTGCACCGTGGCCAGCCAGTTTTCCAGGCGCTGGCGCTGCACTTCGGTGCGGCCAGACTGCCAGTTCCAGTCGCCGAACATGAGCACGTTGGGCCGGGCCAGGGCGCCGCAGTCGGGGCAGCGGGGGAGGGGCGAGCGCAGGCGGCAGCGGGCCTCGTCCACCTCCGGCGCGAAATCCGCCGCCGGCCAGATGTGGCCCCGGCAGTCGTGGAAGCACTGCAGGTGGTGCAGGCTGCCGTGGCATTCGGCCACCTGCAGTTCGTCGAAGCCGGCCTTCTGGAACTGGCCGTCCACGTTGCTGGTGAAGACGAAGGCGCCCCGCTCCAGGCGCTCGGCCATGGCCCGCAGCAGGGCGAAGCCGGCGTGGGGCGTGGTGCGGCGGTAGAGGTTGAGGCGATGGGCGTAGAAGCCCCAGGCCTGCTCCGGGTCCCGCACGAAGGCGTCGGGGCAGGCGATTTCCTCGAACATCAGGCGCTGCAGCCCCAGGGCCGGATAGGCCCGCCAGAAGCCTTCCGGGCCGCGGAAGTCCGGCAGGCCCGAATCGATGCCCATGCCGGCGCCGGCCGTTATGAGCAGGCCGTCGGCTTCGAGCACGTACTGGGCGGCAGTGGTGATGGGGTCCTGCATGGGCGGACGTACGGGCGTGGCGGAACGTCCAGTGTAATGCCGGCGGCGGCCGCCGCACAGGGGCCGCCGCCGGTCCGGTCCTGCTGCCGTCTCAGCCGGTGGCCAGCTTCATGCCGACCACGCCGGCGATGACCACCGCCATGGCGCCCATCTGGCCGCCGTTGAGCTGGTCGCCGAAGAAGAGGGCGCCGCAGATGGCGACGCCGACGGCACCGAGGCCGGTCCACACCGCGTAGGCGACGCCGGCGGGAATGCCCCGCATGGCCAGGGAGAGCAGGGCCATGTTCACCAGGGTCAGGCCGAGGGAGGCGGCCACGGGCCAGGGGCCGGGATGCTGCTGGATGTATTTGAGGCTCAGGGCCCAGAGGATTTCCGTGACCACCGCCACGGCGAGAATCAGCCAATAGCCGACCATAGCTTGCTCCTGTGCAAGAAGATCGGGCTCAGGGAACGGGACGGGGCGTCTGGAAACCCGGGAGAAGGCGCCGCCGTCCGGGCGCCGCGGCGCCGGGAGGGGCGCGATTATGCCATGGCCGGCGCCGCTTCAGCGATGCAGCAGGTCCAGCAGATGGAGGAACAGGTTGATGATGTCCAGGTACAGACTGATGGCCAGGTCCAGGGCCTTTTCCCAGTCGTTGCGGGGGCTGCGGGTGAGGCGGTTGAAGTCGAACACCAGGTAGCCGACGAAGACGGCGCAGCCGAACAGGGCCAGCAGGCGTCGCCAGCCGTCGGAGATGGAAAACAGCAGGCGGTAGAGGCCCCCCAGGAGCACCAGGGTGAGGCCGGCGAAGAGGGTGCTGCCGAGAAAGGAAAAGTCGATGCCGGCATAGGCGCCCACCAGGAAGGCGGCGAAGGTGAGCATGGCGGTGAGGGCCAGGACCTTGCCCCCCAGGTTCTCGTCCACCGACACCAGGGCCAGGGCCAGCTCGATGCCCGTCAGCAGCGACCACAGGCAGAAGAGGGGCAGGCCGATGGCCAGGTGGTGCTGGCCGACGAAGAGCAGCAGTAGAAAGACCGCCACATCCACCCCCAGCAGCAGCCAGAACCAGGGGGCGACGGCCTGCCAGTCCAGCTCCAGGTCCAGCTCGCCGGATTCCAGCGGACTGCCGCCGACCCAGGCCGCCCGGGCGTAGTAGCGCTGGCGCAGCCAGAGGATGAAGAGGAAGGTGCTGGCCCAGGTCAGGGCCAGCTGGATGGTGAGAATGAGGAAGGTCTTGCCGTAGAGGGTATCGAGCATGGCGGGCGCGCTACGGAGAAAATGCAATTATGCCATTGGCGTTACGCAATGGCTGCCCAGGCATTCGGCCAGGGGGCGGAGGAGGGCCCAGCCCCACGGCTCCGCTATCATGGCGGCTTCCCATTCCTTGCCCCTGCCGCCATGAGCCAACTGGAAGAACTGCGAGCCGTCGTCCGTCAATTCGTCAGCGAGCGGGGCTGGGATCAACACCACAACCCGAAGAACCTGGCCATCGCCATGACCCTGGAGGCCGGCGAGGTGCTGGAGCATTTCCAGTGGCTGTCCGAGGCCGACAGCTTCAAGCTGACCCCGGAACAGCGGCGGGAAGTGGGGCACGAACTGTCGGACGTGCTGATGGGCGTGATCCGGGTCGCCGACCTGCTGGAAATCGACCTGGCCGCGGCCTTCGCCGAAAAGATGGAACTCAACCGCCAGAAATACCCGCCGGAAAAGGTGCAGGGGCGGGCGGTGAAATACACGAAGCTATAGGAGGGGGGCTCCGTCAGCCAGCAGGGACGGGCATGCCCGCCGTGCCATGGCCGGCAGCCGCATCCCTTCTGGCCCTCAGGGCATCAGCCCAGCCAGCTCTTCACCCACGGCAGCACCACGGGCAGCAGCAGGGCGGTGAGGGCGCCGTTGAGGCCCATGGCCAGGGCGGCGAAGGCGCCGCACTGTTCGCTCACCTGGAAGGCCCGGGCGGTACCGATGCCGTGGGAGGCGATGCCGATGGCGAAGCCGCGCACGGCGTGATCCTTGATGTTGAGGGCGTCGAACAGGTAGCGGGCGCCCACGGCGCCGAGGATGCCGGTGGTGATGACCAGCACCGCGGTGAGGGACGGCAGGCCGCCGGTGCGTTCGGCGATGCCCATGGCAATGGGCGTGGTCACCGACTTGGGCGCCAGGGACAGCAGGGTGGCCAGGCTGGCGCCGAAAAGCTTGCCCACCGCCATGGCCGAGAGGGCGGCGGTGAGGCAGCCCGCCACCAGGGCGATGAGGATGGGCCAGAACATGGCCTTGACCCGCTTGATCTGGGCGTAGAGGGGAATGGCCAGGGCCACGGTGGCCGGGCCGAGGAGGAAGTGCACGAACTGGGCGCCGTCGAAATAGGTCTGGTAGGGCGTGCCGGTGATGGCCAGCAGGGCCACCAGGAAAGCCACCGCCAGCAGCACCGGGTTGGCCGCCGGGTGAAATTTTGCCTTGCGGTAGAGGGCGAAGGCGCCCTGGTAGGCCAGCAGGGTGACGGTGAGGCCCAGCAGGGGCGAGGCGGAAAGATAGACCCAGATCTGGGCCAGGGGCGCGCCGAGGGCGGTGGCGAGAGGCGCGCTCATGGCCGGGTCTCCCCTCCGGGGGCGGCGCGGCGGCTCAGGGCCTTGAGCAGCAGGCCGGTGAGGGCCAGGGTGACGGCGGTGCTCAGCAGCAGGGAGAGCAGGATGGGCAGCCACTCGTCCTGCAGGCGGTGCAGATGCAGCATGACCCCGGTGCCGGCGGGCACGAACAACAGGGAGAGGTGGGCGAGCAGGTTCTGGGAGGTGTGCTGCAGGTCGTGGCCGGGCCCCTGGCACAGCACCAGGAAGGCGAACAGCAGCACCATGCCGATGACGGGACCGGGCACGGAGATGCCCAGGCCGTGGGCGATGACTTCGCCGGCCAGCTGGAACAGCAGGAGTTGGGTGAGGGCGGCAAGCATGGCGCCTCCGGGAAATGGGGAAAGGTCGCCAGTGTATTCCTGCCTGGAAATATCTTTAAGGCCTTAAAAGTTCTTGGATACGATACTTTTGTATGGGGAATGGTGCTCCCCCAGGCCCGGGCGCCGTTGCCGGGCCGGGGTAGAATGACGCTGTTGTGCCCGTCTCCGGCGGCCAACCGGCCCCCAGCAAGGATTGCGGGCACCTGGAGGCATCATGGATATCTGGATTCTGGTTTTTCTCGTATTGAGCAGCGGCCTGCTGTCCCTGGCTGAAATGGCCGTGGGCGCCAGCCGCAATTCCCACCTGGCCATGCTGGCCGAAGAAGGCTCCCTGGGGGCCGGCACGGTGCTGCGCTTCCGCCAGCATCCCAGCCGCCTGCTGGCCACCACCCAGCTGGGCATCACCGCCCTGGCCATGCTTTCCGGCGTCTTCGGCGAATCCCTGTGGGTGCCCCGGGCCGAGGAATGGCTGCGGCAGAGCCTGGGCCTGGGCGACAGCCTGGCCTACGGCCTGGCCCTGGGCGGCGTGGTGACGGTGATCACCTTCTTCACCCTGGTCTTCGGCGAAGTGGTGCCCAAGCGCCTGGCCCTGGCCAAGCCCGAGGCCACGGCGGTGGCCCTGGCCGGTACGGTGGTGTGGCTGCTGCGCCTGTCCCGGCCCCTGGTGTGGATCGTCTCCTGGGTTTCCGACCGCATCCTCGACCTCTTTCCCAGCAAGGGCTCGGCCGAGGCATCGGCGGCGGACGAGATCCGCTTCCTCATCGAATCCGGGCGCAAGGAAGGGGTGCTGGACCAGACCGAGAGCGAAATCCTGGGCAACGTCTTCCGCCTCGACAACCGCCGGGTCGGCGCCATCATGACTCCGGCCACCGGCATCGCCTACCTGGACCTGACCCTGCCCCGGGAGGCCAACATGAAGGTGCTGCAGGAGCGGGCCGTGTCCCGCTTCCTGGTGTGCAAGGGCGGCCTGGGTACCCCCCTGGGCTTCGTCGAGGGTCGTGAACTGTTGCAGGCCCTGCTGCGGGACGGCAGCCTGGATTTCGGCAAGCTGTCTCCCAACGCGCCCTTCTACGTGCCCAACAGCCTGTCCCTGATCGGCCTGCTGGAATTCTTCAAGGCCAACCAGACCCAGATTGCCCTGGTGGTGAACGAATTCGGCGGCACCGAGGGCCTGGTGACCCTCTCCGACCTCATGGGTACCGTGGTGGGCGACGTCCTCTCCGGCGCCGTCGAGGCGCCCATGGCCCTGCAGCGCAGCGACGGCAGCTGGCTGCTGGACGGCCTGCTGCCCATCGACGAGCTGAAGGAACTGCTGGGCCTGGCCGAGCTGCCGGAAGAGGAGCTGGGCAATTACCACACCGTCGGCGGCTTCGTGGTGTACCAGCTGGGGCGCATCCCCAAGAAGACCGAATCCTTCGAGTGGGCCGGCTGGCGCTTCGAGGTCATGGACATGGAAAAGAACCGGGTGGACGAAGTCCTGGCCAAACGCCTGGAGCCTTGAAGCCGCACCGGCCAGGCGACACCGGCGGCAGGCGCCGCCGGTGTTTGCAATTGCTTACACCTGCTTACCCATGCTCCATCGGCGGCCCCTTATCCTGACGGCATCTTTCATTTTCCCCGGTGCCGCGCCATGACCTTCCGCCACCACCACCTCCTTCTCCTCTTCCTGCCCTGCTGGCTGGCCGCGGCCGCCGGCGCCTGGGCGGCCGATACGGACAGCCGCCGCGCCGCTGTGGAGCAGACCCTGGACCGCTCGCCCCTGTGCCAAGGCCTGGGCAGTTTCTACTGGGAAATAGGCGACCGCCGCGGCCCCCTGGCTCGGGGCAGCCGCGGCAGCCCGGGGGCACGTCAGATCGGCGCCGACACGGTGATGCCCATCGCCTCCGCCTCCAAGTGGGTGTTCGGCGCCTATGCGGCGCAGCGTTACGACGGCCGCCTGCCGCCCCAGGCGGTGCAGGCCCTGCAGATGCAGGCCGGCGACGACCGCCTGCAGCACCGCTCCTGCGTGCGCAGCAAGACCGTGGCCGAGTGCCTCGCCCAGGGCGACAACGGGGGGCGGGACCCGGCCCACGTGGGCCATTTCAGCTACGGCGGCGGCCACGCCCAGAAACTGGCAGTGGGCCTGGGCCTGGGCGACCTGGACCTGGCCGCCCTCAACCGGGATCTGCACCGGGTGCTGCCGGCGGCGGCCGGCATCGACTATCGCAGTCCCCAGCCCGCCGGCGGCATGGCCGCCTCCGCCAACGGCTACGCCGCCTTCCTGCGGGGGCTCATGGGCGGCAGCCTGCAACTGGGGCATCTGCTCGGCACCCAGGCGGTATGCACCCAGCCGGGCAGCTGCCCCGGGGCGGTGCGCAGCCCGGTGCCCCGGCCCTGGCATTACAGCCTGCACCACTGGGTGGAGGACGGCCCGGGAGACGACGGCGCCTTTTCCAGTGCCGGCGCCTTCGGCTTCTATCCCTGGATCAGCGCCGACCGGCAGCTCTACGGCATCCTGGCCCGGCAGGCCCTGGAACGGGCCGCCGGGGTGAATAGCGCCCGCTGCGGCGCCGCCCTGCGTCGGGCTTGGGTCAGCGGCGAGGTGCAGGACGGCCCGGCCCCCCAGGCAGACGGGACGCCGCTCGCGGCCGGGCCTGCCGTGGAGGCGGCTCCAGGCAATGGTCGCAGCCGCCCTTTGCTGGAGGCCTGGCGCCGGCGCCGCAGTGGCGAATGAGTCTCTGAAGAATGGCTCCCTGCCTGGATGGCCGGGCAGGCCCTGGTGGTAAGGATGGCCGTGTCGCAGGAACAGCGGCAGCGCCGTCAGGCGTGGGGAAAGGACTGGCGTTCGCCCCGGCCGCGGGCAGCGGCGAACGCCGGCGAGCGCGGCGGGTGAGCCCCGGCCAATGGGGGTGGCCGCTGGTCAGTGCGGGCGGCCGAAGCCAGGTGCAGGAGAAAGCGGGCCGGCTCCCACCGGCCCGCGGGCCTTATTTCTTGAAGGTCTTGTGGCAGCTGCGGCAGGCATCGTGCACCGCCTCGTAGGCCGGGCGCACCTTGGCTTCGTCCTTGCTGCGGGCCGCTTCCAGCAGCTTGCCGGTGGCGGCGAGGAAGCCCTGGCGTTCCGTTTCGAACTGGGCCGCCTCGCTCCACACCTTGTCCGTGGCCTTGGTCGGCGGGTAGTTGCTGTCGGCGGTGAAATGGCGCCACGGCCCTTCCTTGGCTGCCTCCAGCTTTTCCGCCGATTGCAGGAAAGTATTGGCGTCGTAGCGCTTGTCCCGCAGCATCATGCCCATGGGCTCGAAGGCCTTGAGGATGGTGTTGAAGGCTGCCCGGCGCTGGGTCACGGGCTTGTCCGGATGGGTGTCGGCCGGCTCGCCGCAGGCGGTGAGCAGCAGGGGCAGGGCCAGGGAGAGAAGCAGGATTTTTTTGCGCATCGGTGTTCCGGGCGTTGGGCTGGGGTTGGGCAGGCGCCGCGGTGCGGCACGGGATGGGACGACTCAGGGCGGCATTATGCCGGGGACGGGCGGGCCTGCCTGTAACAGAGTTGGTCCGGCCGCTTGGGGCGGCCGGACAGGGCTTGGGCCGCCTCAGGCCCGCAGCAGTTCCTCCAGCCAGGCCAGCATCTGGTCGATCTCCTCCCGGCTCACCGTCAGGGACGGCATGAAGCGCAGCAGGTGAGGCCGCGGCGCGTTGAGCAGCAGACCCTCGGGGCCCCGCTCCCGGGCCGCCTCGACGATGGCCGGGCCCCGCTCGTCGGCCAGCAGCAGGGCCCGCAGCAGGCCTTGGCCCCGTTCGCCCCG
This sequence comes from Azospira sp. MPR-LB4, assembly GCF_058809525.1. Taxonomy (NCBI): domain Bacteria; kingdom Pseudomonadati; phylum Pseudomonadota; class Betaproteobacteria; order Rhodocyclales; family Rhodocyclaceae; genus Azospira; species Azospira sp. MPR-LB4. Next base: position 1,491,192 of record NZ_CM179521.1, on the reverse strand, counting down.
GAGGCCGAGCCGGTCGGAGAGGCGCTGCAATCCGGCGCCCAGGTACTCGCCCTTGGCCGCCACCTCAGCGAGGAAGCCGGGGGCCGTCAGCACTTCCAGCACGGCGGCGCCGACGGCGGTCATCAGCGGATTGCCGTTGTAGGTGCCGCCCTGGTCGCCGGCCTCGAAGCAGCAGACCGATTCCTTGGCCAGCAGGGCCGAGAGGGGCACGCCGCCGCCGATGCCCTTGCCCAGGGTCATGATGTCCGGCTCGATGCCGGCGTGCTGGTGGGCGAAGAGCTTGCCGGTGCGGCCCATGCCGGTCTGCACCTCGTCCACGATCAGCAGCAGGCCCCGGTCATCGCAGATCTGCCGCAACAGTTGCAGGAATTCCGCACTGGCCGGCACCACCCCGCCTTCGCCCTGGATCGGCTCCAGCATGATGGCCACGGTGCGCTCGTTGATGAGGGCCGCCACCGAATCCAGGTCGTTCAGCTGGGCCTTGGGAAAGCCCGGCACCTGGGGCGCGAACAGGGTGTCCCAGCCCGGCTTGCCGGAGGCCGACATGGTGGCCAGGGTGCGGCCGTGGAAGCCGCCGGCGAAGGTGATGATCTCGTGGGCGCCGCCCTTGTGCTTCTGCCCCCACTTGCGCGCCAGCTTGATGGCGCCCTCGTTGGCCTCGGCCCCGGTGCTGGCGAAGAAGACCCGGTCGAAACAGGAGTGGGCCGCCAGGCCGGCAGCCAGCTTCAGGCTGGGTTCGTTGTAGAAGGCCGGACTGGGGTTGATCAGCTTGCCGGCCTGGCTCGCCAGGGCCTCGACGATGGCCGGATGGCCGTGGCCCAGGCAGTTCACCGCCCAGCCCTGGACGAAGTCCAGATAGCGCTTGCCCTGCTGGTCCACCAGCCAGGAGCCGCGCCCTTCGGCGAAGACCAGCTGGGGGCGCTGGGTGATCCACATCAGGGCGTTGGCGGCAGGGTCGGCGGCGAAGGGTGTTTCCATTGCTTCTTTCTCCTTGCGGGATGGTGAAAAAACAAAAAGGCCACGGGGTTGCCGTGGCCTTTGGGTAGGGAAGTCGGAGGACTTCGGGGATGCTGCCTTACCTGGGGACGAGCGACGGCGACCGGGCAAAATGCCGGCGGCGTCGGGAGGCGGAACAGGTGCGGGTCAGGAGGTCCATGGCGCAACTTTGCCACAGCCGGTGCGGGCCCGGCGTGAATTTTTCGTAACAGTGTGTCATTGCGGCCCTAGGCGGCCAGGATGTGGCCCAGGGTGCGTACGCCGATGCCGACGCAGGCGCCCAGGGCTGCCGGCTTCCACACGGCGGCGACGCGGCGGCCGGCGGAGATGATCACCGCCACCCCGGGCACGTCGAAGGGATGGATCAGCCAGCCGGCGCTGGCGTTGAGCAGTTCGGCGCTGACCTGGCCGCTGCGCCGCATGTCGTCCATCACCCCCATCATGGCGGTGCCGCCGGCCAGGACCTTGGTCAGGCTGGGCAGGATCAGCACCGGGTCGATGGCCGCCAGGGCCAGCAGCGGGGTCAGCCACTGGGTCAGCAGGTCGATGGCGCCGAAGCGCTTCAGGGCGGTGACCGCCACCAGGGACAGCACCAGCATGGGAATGGCGCCCACGGCGATCTTGAAGGCCTCGGCCCCGGCCCGGTTGATGACGTCGAGCACGCCCTTGGCGTCTTCCGCCACCGGGTGGTGCAGGGTTTCGTCCAGCCGCGCCTCCTCCGCCGAGAGGCCGCGGCCGAAGAGGTAGTAGGTGGCCGCCGCGGCCACCAGGCCGCCGAGGAGGGAAAAGACCAGGGTGGTACCGAAGTTGAGGCCCATGGTCATCATGGGAAAGGCAGCATTGGCCTGGGACATGGCGAAGACCATGGCCAGGGTGGCGGCGATGTGGCGGTTGGAGACGCCCCGCTGCTCCATCATGGAAAGGGTGGCCATGGGGGCGGCGAAGCTGACGAAGTTGATCTGCAGGGCGGCGAACACCCCCAGGCCGGTGAGGCCGAAGGGTTTCAGGGCCGGGGCCAGCCAGGCCACCACCTTGTCCACCACGCCCCGGGCCTCCAGCAGGCGCATCAGGGAGAGCATCACCACCATCACCGGCAGCAGCACGAAAAGGGACAGTTCGACGGCGGAGCGGCCGGCCTTGAGGATGATGTCGACGAGGATTTCCATGGGGATTTTTGGTCCCGGCTCGGCCGCGGGTGAACTTCGCCGCCGTCCGGGGTTCTATAGTTGTAGGTGCAGCCGCTAGCTTCTCGTCATTACCAACTGGAGGTCAAGCATGGACTTCCCTACCCCGACCATGAGCAATCTCTTTGCCCAGCTCGGCCTGCCGGCCGACGGGCTCTCCATCAACCGCTTCATCGAGCAGCACGGCCCCCTGCCGGAAAATGTGCTGCTGGCCGACGCGCCCTTCTGGACGCCCTCCCAGGCGGCCTTCCTGCGGGAGGAAATCCTGGAGGACGCGGACTGGGCCGAGGTGGTGGACGAACTCAACGCCCGCTTCCATGGCTGAGCCCGATCCCGTCCCGTCGGCACCGCCCCTGCCGCAAAAGCCCCGGGCCGTGCTGATCGACCTGGCCGGAGTGCTGCACGTGGGCGACCGCCCCGTGCCCGGCGCCGCCGCGGCTCTGCAGCGCCTGCGCGCCAGCGGCCTGCCCCTGCGCTTTCTCACCAATACCACCCGGTCGCCACGCCAGGCCCTGGTGCAGTTGCTGCACTCCATGGGCCTGGCCGTGGCGCCGGAAGAAATTCAGACGGCGGTGCGGGCCACGGCCCAGCTGGTGCGCCAGCGGGGGCTGCATCCCCACTACCTGGTGCATCCGGCCATCGCCGACGAGGTGGGTCCCAGCCACCCCGAGCCGGACGCGGTGGTGCTGGGGGATGCGGGAGAACATTTCACCTTCGATGCCCTCAACCGGGCCTTCCGCCTGCTGCAGGCCGGCTGCCCCCTGATCGCCATGGCCCGCAACCGCTATTTCCAGGAACCGGACGGCCTGACCCTGGACCTGGGGGCCTTCGTCGCCGCCCTGGAATACGGGGCCGGGGTGCGGGCCGAAGTGGTGGGCAAGCCGGCGGCGCCCTTCTTCCTCGGCGCCCTGGCCGAGCTGGGCGTGGTTCCCGGCGAGGCGGTGCTGATCGGCGACGACCTGCGGGACGACATCGGTGGCGCCCAGGCCGTGGGTATGCCTGGAGTGCTGGTGCGCACAGGCAAGTTCCGCCCGGCGGATGAAAGCGCCGGCGACATCCGGGCTGCCCGGGTGGTGGACGATTTTGCCGCGGCGGTGGCGCTGTTGCTGGGACATTAGGCGGGGGCGATTTCGGCACATGACCCATTTAGGTAGCGCACGCCTGCCCCCAGTCTGAAAAAAAGCCCCGGTTTCCCGGGGCTTTTTCTTTGGCGGGTAGCCGACCTGGCTTAGGCCATGGCTTCGTACAGCGGCAGGGTGAGGAACTCCGGATAGTCCGGGGTCAGGCTCATCTTGTCGAAGATCACGGCGGCCTGGTCGTAGGTGGCGGTGTCTTCGCCCTGGGCTGCAACGGTGGCCTTCACCTTGGCCAGTTCCTCGGCGATCATGGGGCGCACCATTTCCACGGTGACCTTGCGGCCGTCGTCCAGGATGCCCTTGGGAGAGACCACCCACTGCCACACCTGGGAGCGGGAGATTTCGGCGGTGGCCGCATCTTCCATCAGGTTGTGGATGGGCACGCAGCCGTTGCCGGCCAGCCAGGAACCCAGGTAGTGGATACCGACGTTGATGTTGTTGCGCAGGCCGGCTTCGGTGATGGGCTGCTCGGGCTGGAAGTTGAGCCAGTCCTTGGGACCGAAGGAGCCTTCCACCTGCTTTTCCCACTGGTTGGGCTTGTCGCCCAGGACCTTGACGAACTCTTCGTGGGCGATGGAAACCAGACCGGGGTGGGCCACCCAGCCGCCGTCGAAGCCGTCCTTGGCATCGCGGGCCTTGTCGTGGCGGATGCCGGCCAGGGCCTTCTCATTGGCCACCGGGTCGTTCTTGATGGGGATCAGGGCGCTCATGCCGCCCATGGCAGGGGCGCCGCGCTTGTGGCAGGCCTGCACCAGGGCCAGGGCGTAGGAGCGCATGAAGGGCACTTCCATGGTGATGACGCCGCGCTGGGCCAGGCAGAAGTCCTTGTTCTTCTTGAACTTCTTGATGCAGGAGAAGATGTAGTCCCAACGGCCGGCGTTCAGACCGGCGGAGTGGTTGCGCAGTTCGTAGAGGATCTCTTCCATCTCGAAGGTGGCGAGGATGGTTTCCACCAGCACGGTGGCCTTGATGGTGCCTTGGGGCAGGCCGATGTGGTCCTGGGCCATGACGAAGATGTCGTTCCACAGGCGGGCTTCCAGATGGGATTCCATCTTCGGCAGGTAGTAGAAGGGGCCGGCGCCGCGGGCGATCTGTTCCTTGGCGTTGTGGAAGAAGACCAGGGCGAAGTCGAAGATGCCGCCGGCGACGCGCTGGCCGTCCACGGTCACGTGCTTTTCATCCAGGTGCCAGCCCCGGGGACGGATCTGCAGGGTGGCGATCTGGTCGTTGAGCTTGTATTCCTTGCCGGCTTCGTTCTTGAAGGAGAGTTGGCGGCGGATGGCCTGGTAGAGGTTGACCTGCCCCTGGATCTGGTTGTCCCAGTTGGGGGAGTTGGAATCCTCGAAGTCGGTCATGTAGGAATCAGCGCCGGAGTTGAAGGCGTTGATGATCATCTTGGCTTCGACCGGGCCGGTGATTTCGGTGCGGCGACGCTCCAGGGCGGCGGGCAAAGGGGCGACCTTCCAGTCACCCTCGCGAATGTGCTTGGTCTCGGGCAGGAAGTCGGGCATCTCGCCGGCATCGATGCGGGCCTGGCGCTCGACGCGGGCCTTCAGCAGTTCCTGGCGGCGGCCTTCGAAGGCGCGGTGCAGCTTGGCGACGAACTCCAGGGCCTCCAGGGTGAGGATGCTTTCGTACTGGGGCTGGATGGGAGCGGTGATTTGCATACCGGCGGGCAGGTTCAGGCTCATGGTCTCTCCTAGTTTGAATCGTTGAAAATGCGTAATCGGGAAAAGGGAAATTTCAGAAATAGGTTTTGACGAAGTAGATGATCGTCAGCACGGTGCCCACGGCCACCACCAGGCGGCGCAGCCACAGGGCCGGCAGGCGCCGGGCTAGGGCGGCGCCGGCGTAGCCGCCGGCCATGGCGGTCACCAGCATCAGCAGCGTGTGGGGCCAGCTGATGGCTCCGGCGATGATGAAGGTGAGGCCCGACACCGTGTAGTTGATTGCCGACAGCCAGTTCTTGATGGCGTTGAGCTCCTGCATGTCCTCCAGGCCCTGGATCGACAGGGCCGCGAGCATGAGGATGCCCTGGCCGGCACCGAAAAAGCCGCCGTAGATCGATACGGCGAGCTGAAAGAGGGTTCCGCCGACGCTCCTGCGCCCGGCATCGGGATCGGCCTGGAGGCCCAGGCGGGTCTTGCTCCAGGCCACCAGCTTCGCGACCTGGCCGGAAAAGGCGAAAAGGGCCGTGGCAGTGAGCAGCAGCCAGGGGATGAGCTTGGCGAAGGCGGCGTTGGAGGTGGCCAGCAGCAGCAGGCCGCCGGCGAGGCCGCCGATCAGGGCCACCACCGTGAGCAGAATGACCCAGGACTTGTGCCGCAGCAGCTCCCGCCGGTAGGCCCAGGCGGAAGACAGGCTGGCGGGCCACAGGGCCACGGTATTGCTGGCGTTGGCGGTGACCGGGGGCACCCCGGCGGCGAGCAGGGCGGGGAAGGAGAAGAAGGTGCCGCCGCCGGCCATGGCGTTCATGCCGCCGGCGAGAAAGGCGCCGCCGCCCACCAGGGCAATGGTGAGGAGTTCCATCACTGGTTCTCCCGCACGAAGGCCACCACGTCGGAGAGACGATGGCCGCTGGCCGTGGGGCTGACGTTGAGCTGCTCCGGCGGCTGGCCGGTACGGTTGATCCAGAAGGTGGTGTAGCCGAACCAGGTGGCGGCGCAGGCATCCCAGCTGTTGGCCGAGACGAAGAGGATTTCCCGGGCCGGCAGGTCGAAGGCGTCGGGTCCCAGCTGGTACACCTCCGGGTCCGTCTTGAATTTCTGCACCATCTCGACGGACAGGATGTGGTCGAAGATGCCGCCCATGCCGCTGCTCTTGACGGCGATGTCGAGCATGGCCCGGGTGCCGTTGGAGAGGATGGCCAGGGGCAGGCCCAGGGTCTTCAGTTCCTTGAGGGCCGGCAGGTTTTCCGGGAAGGCGGAGAGGCAGGCGTACTGGCTCATCAGCCGGCCCCGTTCCGTTTCGCCCATGGCCACGCCGATGGCGGCGCCGGCATAGATGAGGGCGTCCTGGGTGACTTCCCAGAAGGGCTTGTAGCGGCCGCTCATGCTGCGGATGCGGCTGTATTCGATCTGCTTGTCGCGCCACAGGGCGGCGAGCGCCACCCCCTTGCCCGGGAAAAGCTGCTCGGCCAGGGCGCCGACGGAATAAACGTCGAACAGCGTTCCGTAGGCGTCGAAGGCGATGGCTTTGATCGGGCAGGGGGCGGTCATTTTTTCTCTGTCGGACTTGGGGTTTGCGGGTCGATCCGGAGATTATGGATCAGCCTACGCATCGCAGTTTATTGTTGCTCGAGGTAAAAGATAAGCTAGGATTGCAGCGAATGATCTTTTACTTTAAGTATGTAATGCCATGGATGCCTTCAAGCAGATCAATGCCTTCGTGAACGTGGCCGCCAAGGGCAGCCTCTCCGCCGCCGCGGCCCAGGAAGGGGTGACCCCGGCCATCATCGGCCGCCGCCTGGACGCCCTGGAGGCTCGCCTGGGGGTGAAGCTGATGGTGCGCACCACGCGCAAGCTGTCCCTCACCTTCGAGGGCAGCGCTTTCCTGGAGGATTGCCAGCGCATCCTCAATGACCTGGCCAATGCCGAAGCCTCGGTCAGCCTGGGCGGGGTCAAGGCCAGCGGCCACCTCAAGGTCTCGGCCCCGGCCGGTTTCGGGCGCAAGCACGTGGCGCCCCTGGTGGCCGACTTCCTTTCCGGCAATCCGGAAGTGACCGTGAACCTGGACCTGACGGACCGCCTGGTGGATCTGGTGAACGAGGCCATCGACCTCTCGGTGCGCATCGGCGAACTGAGCGATTCCAGCCTGGTGAGCCTGAAGCTGGGGGACATGCGGCGGGTGGTGGTGGCCAGCCCCGCCTACCTGGCGCGGCACGGCACGCCCCGGGCCCTGGAGGATCTGGCCGGGCACAACTGCCTGTCCCTCGGCCAGCAGCGGGGCTGGACCTTCCGCCATCCGGAAAAGGAGGGGGAAAGCCTGGTGCTGAAGGTGGCGGGCACCCTGGAGTGCAACGACGGCGCCGTGCTGCACGAATGGGCCCTGGCCGGCTACGGCCTGGCCTGGCGTTCGGTGTGGGAGGTGGGGGAGGATCTGGCGGCGGGCCGGCTGGTGTCCCTGCTGGACGAATGGGCGGCGCCGCCGGTGGGCATCTATGCCGTCTTTCCCCAGCGCCGCCATCTGCCGTTGCGGGTGCGGCTGTTCATCGACTTCCTCAAGAACACCTACGGCAACCCGGGCTACTGGCAGACGCCGGCCTGAGGCGCCGGCGCCTGCCCGGTAGTCCGGGGCAGGCGGGGCCTACAGGGCGGTGGCGATCTTTTCCAGGGATTCCAGGTCCCGCTCGAAATCGCAGATTTCCGCCCCCAGGGCGTCCCGTACCGAGACCATGCCCAGGGGGCGCCCAGCCTGCACCACCGGCATGTGGCGGTAGCCGCCGATGTGCATCAGGTGCAGGGCGTAGGAGAGGGGCTTTTCCGGCGGCACGGCGCGGGGATTGGCGGTCATCACCTCGGACAGCAGGGTGTGCTCCGGGTCCAGCCCCGGGGCCAGGACCCGGTTGAGGGCGTCCCGCTCGGTGAAGATGCCGGTGAGAAAGCCGTGTTCCACCACCAGCAGGGCGCCGACCCTGGCGGCGGCCATGCGCTGGCAGGCCTCCCGCACGGTAAGGTCGGCGGTCGCGGTGACCGGGGTCTGCTGGCTGATGATGTGGGCAATGCTGCGGTGGGGCATGGTGGGTCTCCTCATCGTTGTTGTGGTGGGTCAAGCCCGGCGATGAGGGATGGACCCGGCGGCCCGGGGCCGGTTTCCGGCCATCAAAAGAATGAATCGGCGGGCCCCGGGGATTTCCCGGGGCCGGGCCGGCATCAGTCCCAGCGCTGGCGGTAGGAGAAGGTGGGCAGCTTCCAGCCGCGCCAGATGGCGCAGAGGCGCAGGGCCAGGCCCAGGCCGAAGCTGATCAGGGTGTTGGCCTCCGTGCCCAGGCCCAGGTCCCGCAGCACCAGGTAGAGGCTGCACACGGCCAGGGAGACGCTGGCGTACAGCTCCTGGCGGAACACCACCGGCACCTGGTTGCACAGCACGTCCCGCAGGATGCCGCCGAAGATGCCGGTGATCATGCCGGCCATGATCACCACCACCGGGGCGTAGCCCATGCCCAGGGCCACTTCGCAGCCGATCAGGGAAAAGGCGATGAGGCCCAGGGCGTCCAGCACCAGGAAGACGGTCTTCAGGTGGTGCATGAAGCGGGCGAAGAGAGTGGTCACCAGGCCGGCGGAAATGACCAGGTAGATGTAGGGTGGATGCTGGGTCCAGCCGATGGGGAAGTGGCCCAGCACCATGTCGCGGATGGTGCCGCCGCCCAGGGCGGTGACGAAGGCGATGAAGGCGACGCCGAAGATGTCCATGTTGCGCCGGCCGGCGGCCAGGGCGCCGGACATGGCCTCGGCGGTGATGGCGATGAGGTAGATGGTGATCAGCACGGAACACCTCCCCGCAGAGGCAGGCAGGATGCGACAAAGCAAAGGGAATAGGCCGGCAGGTGCGCCGGTATTGGGGCGTGGCAGGGCATGACGGAAGCGCCTTTACAGATAAGGTCCGGCGGCAGGCCATGCTGAAGACCCTTGCCGGATGCGCCTCTCCCCCTGTCCTTGTACCTGAGAGTTTCGGCCTGCGCCCCACGGCGCCGGCTTAGCCCCTTCGGTGGGCCGCGCCGCGTTGCGGCCGGCCGCTCTCCAGACGGCAAATACGAAACCCGCAGTTCCTGGTGCCTGAGCGATTATGGGAGCTTGCGCCTTCGGCGGAGGCCCGGCGCCGGTTGCGGCATGGGCCCCTCTCTCCTGCGGGAGGGCGGATTATCCGCGCCCGGGGCCGCCTTGGCAATGCCGGGCGGCAGGGCCTGCTATCCGTGATCCGGCGCCCGGTTCCCCCACCTTTTCCCGTGCCACCCATTCCCCCGGGCGGCGGGATTGGCGCACAATGGCCGCCTTTCCCGCCCACTTCGCGGCCGCTGCGGCGGCCTTTGCCACCATGTCCCAGTCCCCCGTTTCCCTGTTGCGCTTTGCCGACCTGCAATGGCCCGACGCTGTCGCTGTTGCTGCCGCTGCCGCTGCGGCGCCGGCAGCGCCGGTGGTGCTGGTGCTCTGCGCCGCCTGGTGCGGCGTCTGCCGGGGCTTCGAGGCCGCCACGGCGGCCGCCGCGGCGGGCCATGAGGGCGCCTGGGCCTGGATCGACATCGAGGATGCGGCGGACGCCCTGCCCAGCCTGGACGTGGAAACCTTTCCCACCCTGGCGGTGATCCGGGGCGGCGAACTGCGCTTCTTCGGTCCCATCCTGCCGGACGGCGCCATCCTGGGCCGTTCCGTCGCCGCCGCCCTGGCCGGTGACGGCCGGCCGGCCCTGCCGCAAGGCTTTTCTGCCGACGAAGGCGAGGAAATCCTGGCCCTGGCCGGCGTCGTGGCGCGTCGCGCTAGCCGCTGATCTAGGCCGGGCGGGCCAGCCGCGGCCACTTCAGCAGGCCGTTGGCCAGGGCCGTGCCCAACAGCACCAGGGAGCCGCCCAGCAGCAGGTGGCCGCCCAGCCTTTCTCCCAGCAGCAACACCCCCCACAGCACGCCGAATACCGGAATGAGGAAGGTCACCGAGAGGGCGCCCAGGGGCCCCACTTCGTGCACCAGCCGGAAATAGAGCTGGTAGGCCCAGGCCGTGCACAACACCGCCAGGCCCAGCAGGGCGCCCCAGGCGGTGGGAGTGGCCGCCGCCGGCAGGCCCTGGGGCGCGGCCAGGGGCAGCACCAGCAGGGCGGCGCAGATCATGCTGCCCTGGGTGGTGGCCAGGGGCGTGATGCCCTGGCCGTGGTGGCGGCTGTACACGCTGGCGAAGGCGTAGGCGGAAGGGGCCAGGGCGGCGGCCAGCATGGGCAGCCAGGCGTCGGGACTGCCGCTGCTCTGCAGCCCGTCCCAGGCCAGCACGGCCACACCCCCCAGGCCCAGCAGCAGGCCGGCCACGGTTACGGCGCGGATGGGCTGGCGCAGCCACAGGGCGCCGATAATGACGGCGAAGAGGGGCGAGGTGGAATTGAGGATGGAGAGCAGGCCGGCCCCCAGGCTCTGGGCGGCATAGGCAAAGAGCAGGAAGGGCAGGGCCGAGTTGCACAGGCCGATGATCAGGTACTGGCGCCAGTGCCGGCGCCACTGCAGGGCCTCGCCGCTCCACCAGGCGAACAGGGTGAGGCTGGCGGCGGCCAGGATGACCCGCACTTCCACCGTCCACACGGTGCCGAAGGCGGGCACGGTGAGGCGCAGGAAGAGGAAGGAGGCGCCCCAGATGGCGGCGAGCAGGAGCAGTCGGGCGAGGCTGGCGGCGTTCATGGCCTGGGGGCGAAGGCGGAAGGAGCCGCCATTCTTGCCTGCAGGCCCGCTTCTGTCATGGGCCTTTTTGTGACGGCACATAAAAAAAGCCGACACCTTGTGGGTGTCGGCCTGTTCCCCAAGCAAGAGGATAAGGGATGATGCAATTCGGATTCCTGATGGCAGCAGACTGATCTGCTGCCGGGCATCCCGACCCTGGCCGGGATGCCCGCGGGTGTTGCTTAGTGGAACTGTTCTTCTTCGGTGGAACCGGTCAGGGCCTTGACGGAGGAGGAGCCGCCCTGGATCACGGTGGTCACGTCGTCGAAGTAGCCGGTGCCCACTTCCTGCTGGTGGGAAACGAAGGTGTAGCCGTCTTCGCGGGCGGCGAATTCGGGCTCCTGCACCATTTCCACGTAGTGCTTCATGCCTTCGCCGCCGGCGTAGGCCTTGGCGAACTTGAAGGTGTTGTACCAATTGACGTGGATGCCGGCCAGGGTGATGAACTGGTACTTGTAGCCCAAGGCGGACAGTTCTTCCTGGAAGGAAGCGATCTGGCTGTCGTTGAGGTTCTTCTTCCAGTTGAAGGACGGGGAGCAGTTGTAGGACAGCAGCTTGCCGGGGCAGGCAGCATGCACGGCCTGGGCGAATTCACGGGCGAAGCCGATGTCGGGCACGCCGGTTTCGCACCACACCAGATCGGCGTAGGGAGCGTAGGCAACGCCGCGGGAGATGGACTGTTCCAGACCGTTCTTGACGCGGAAGAAGCCTTCCTGGGTACGTTCGCCGGTGAGGAAGGGCTTGTCGTTGGCGTCGTAGTCGGAGGTGATCAGGTTGGCAGCTTCGGCATCGGTACGGGCCAGGATCAGGGTCGGCACGCCCATGACGTCAGCGGCGAAACGGGCGGAGATCAGCTTTTCCACGGCTTCGCGGGTCGGCACCAGCACCTTGCCACCCATGTGGCCACACTTCTTGGCGGCAGCCAGCTGGTCTTCGAAGTGCACACCGGCGGCGCCGGCGGCGATCATGTTCTTCATCAGTTCGAAGGCGTTCAGCACGCCGCCGAAACCGGCTTCAGCGTCGGCCACGATGGGCAGGAAGTAGTCGATGAATTCCTTGTCGCCGGGGTTGATGCCGCGGGACCACTGGATTTCGTCAGCACGCTTGAAGGTGTTGTTGATGCGGCGAACCATGGTGGGGACGGAGTCGTAGGCATACAGGGACTGGTCCGGGTACATGGTTTCAGAGGTGTTGCCGTCGGCAGCAACCTGCCAGCCGGACAGATACACGGCTTCCAGGCCGGCCTTGGCCTGTTGCATGGCTTGACCGGCGGTGATGGCGCCGAAAGCATTCACGTAGCCCTTCTTGGCGCCGCCGTTGACCTTTTCCCAGAGGACCTTGGCACCGCGCTGGGCGAAGGTGTACTCGGGCTGCAGGGAGCCGCGCAGACGAACCACGTCAGCAGCGGAATAACCACGCTTGACGCCCTTCCAACGGGGGTTCTCAGCCCAGTCTTTTTCCAGGGCGGCGATTTGCTGTTCGCGAGTGCTCATGTTCGGTTCCTCTATAAATAGCGTTGGCGGAAGATTCGGAGGCCAGTGTCGGGGTGACGTTTCCTGTGCTCCGATGGGAAAAAGTATAGCGCCGATTTTGCACAGCAACACATGTCTTATATAAGACACAAGACAATATTTTTTCCTGTGTTTTTATGGTGTTGCAAATCGCATTCCGCTATATGAAACGATATTCGCGGCAGTGAAATGAATTGGGTGGGCAGTGCGGGATGACTCTGGCTTTCCTGTTCAATGGAATAGGGGAAAACCCGTGGGCATTGTCTGGTCGTGGGAATGGCCGGCCGCCGTAGGGAAAACGGCGGGTGCCCGCGGGCCGCGCAGGCGGGATGGAAGAGGGCGAGGGGACGAGGGCGGGCGGGGCCGTCCCGGCGGACGGCCCCGGCAGGGCGGTGTCGCTTACAGCAGGGGCGTGGCGGAGACGATGACGCCGTCTTCATCCACGTAGATCCATTCCTCCGGCTTAAAGGTGACGCCGCCGAAGGTGACGTCGATGTTCTGGTCGCCGACGCCCTTCTTGATGCTTTTCTGGGGGTGGGTGTCCAGGGCGCGCACCCCCAGGTCGGTACGGTTGATCTCGGCCGAATCCCGGATGCAGCCATACACGACGATGCCTTCCCAGCCGTTCTTCTGGGCCAGCACGGCCAGCTGGTCGCCCACCAGGGCGCAGCGCAGGGAGCCGCCGCCATCCACCACCAGTACCTTGCCCTGGCCGGGTTGGCCCAGGGCTTCGCGCACCAGGGAGTTGTCCTCGAAAATCTTCAGGGTGTGGATGCGGCCGCAAAAGCGGGCACGGCCGCCGTAGGCCTTGAACATGGGGGTGACGACGCGCAGGGTGTGGCCGATGGCGGCTTCGTTGGCATCGCACAGGTCCGGGGTGGTGAAGCTCATGGGGTCTCCTGATTTTCTGGTGGTGGTTGGCGGTTCCGGATTCTAGGCAAAAAAAAGGCTGCGCCGGAAGAGGCGCAGCCTTTTGGGTCGGGTTGCCGTTCTCAGGCTCAGGCTACTGCTTCCGCCTCCTTGGCGAATTCGAGCTTCACCTTGCCCTCCTTGTCCACATCCACGGTGACCTTGCCGCCGTGGGCCAGGCGGCCGAACAGCAGTTCGTCGGCCAGGGCGGCGCGGATGGTGTCCTGGATCAGGCGGGCCATGGGCCGGGCACCCATGAGCGGGTCGAAGCCCCGCTCCGCCAGCATGTCCTTGAGGGCGTCGGTGAATACGGCTTCCACCTTCTTTTCGTGCAACTGCTCTTCCAGCTGCATGAGGAACTTGTCCACCACCCGCAGGATGATGTCGTGGTCCAGGGGCTTGAAGGAAATGGTGGCGTCCAGCCGGTTGCGGAACTCCGGCGTGAACAGGCGCTTGATCTCCACCATTTCGTCGCCCACTTCCTTGCTGGAAGTGAAGCCCACCGACGGCTTCTGCAACTCGGCGGCGCCGGCGTTGGTGGTCATGATGATGACCACGTTGCGGAAATCAGCCTTGCGCCCGTTGTTGTCGGTCAGGGTGCCGTGGTCCATCACCTGCAGCAGGATGTTGTAGATGTCCGGATGGGCCTTCTCGATTTCGTCCAGCAGCAGCACGCAGTAGGGCTTCTTGGTGACGGCTTCGGTCAGCAGGCCGCCCTGGTCGAAACCCACATAGCCGGGAGGCGCGCCGATGAGGCGGGAAACGGCATGCCGTTCCATGTACTCGGACATGTCGAAGCGGGTCAGGTCCACGCCGAGGAAGTAGGCGAGCTGCTTGGCCACTTCCGTCTTGCCGACGCCGGTGGGGCCGGAGAAGAGGAAGGCGCCGATGGGCTTGCCCGGGGCGCCGAGGCCGGAACGGGCCATCTTGATGGCCTTGGCCAGGGCGTCGATGGCCGCATCCTGGCCGAAAACGGTGGCCTTCAGGTCCCGCTCCAGGTTCTTCAGGGTCGCCTTGTCGTCGTTGGAAACGTGGCTGGAGGGGATGCGGGCGATCTTGGCGACGATCTCCTCGATCTCCGGCTTGCCGATGATCTTCTTCTGCCGCGACTTGGGCAGGATGCGCTGGGCGGCACCGGCCTCGTCGATGACGTCGATGGCCTTGTCCGGCAGGTGGCGGTCGGTGATGAAACGGGCCGCCAGCTCCACCGCCGAGTTGATGGCGGCGCTGGAATACTTGATGCCGTGGTGGGATTCGAAACGGGTCTTCAGTCCCTTGAGGATTTCCACGGTCTCGGCCACGGAGGGCTCATTCACGTCGATCTTCTGGAAACGGCGGGAAAGGGCGTGGTCCTTCTCAAAAATACCCCGGTACTCGGTGTAGGTGGTGGCCCCGATGCACTTCAGCTGGCCGCCGGAGAGGGCCGGCTTGAGCAGGTTGGAGGCATCCAGGGTGCCGCCGGAAGCGGCGCCGGCGCCGATCAGGGTGTGGATCTCGTCGATGAAGAGGATGGCGTCCGGATTGTCCTGCAGGGCCTTGAGCACGCCCTTGAGGCGCTGCTCGAAGTCGCCCCGGTACTTGGTGCCGGCCAGCAGGGCGCCCATGTCCAAGGCGTAGACGTGGGCCTTGGCCAGGATTTCCGGTACTTCCCCTTCCACCACGCGACGGGCCAGGCCCTCGGCGATGGCGGTCTTGCCCACCCCGGCCTCGCCCACCAGCAGCGGGTTGTTCTTGCGCCGGCGGCAGAGGGTTTGGATGACCCGCTCCAGTTCCTTGTCCCGGCCGATGAGGGGGTCGATCTTGCCCTGCAGCGCCTGGGCGTTGAGATTGATGGTGTAGCTCTCCAGGGGGCCGGCTTCGGGGCGGCCGTCGCCGTCCGTCTCCTGTTCCGTTTCCGCCTTGGCCGGCTGGGGCGACTTGCTGATGCCGTGGGAAATGAAGTTCACCACGTCGAGCCGGGTGACCCCCTGCTTCTGCAGGAAGAACACGGCGTGGGAGTCCTTTTCGCCGAAGATGGCCACCAGCACGTTGGCACCGGTCACTTCCTTCTTGCCGGACGACTGCACGTGCAGGATGGCGCGCTGGATCACGCGTTGGAAGCCCAGGGTCGGCTGGGTGTCGATCTCGTCCTCGCCGCTCACCGTGGGGGTGTGCTCGTCGATGAAGGTCTGCAGGTCCCGCCGCAGTTGTTCCACGTTGGCGGAGCAGGCGCGCAGGGCTTCGGCGGCGGAAGGATTGTCCACCAGCGCCAGCAGCAGATGCTCGACGGTGATGAATTCGTGGCGCTTTTGCCGAGCCTCGACGAAGGCCATGTGCAAGCTGACTTCAAGTTCCTGCGCGATCATTCAGTTTTCCTCCATAACGCACACCAGGGGGTGCTGATGCTGGCGTGCAAATGCAACAACCTGATCCACCTTGGTGGCGGCGATGTCCCGGGGGTAAACCCCGCACAATCCCCGCCCCTCGTTATGGACTTTGAGCATGATTCGCGTCGCTTGTTCTCGATCTTTGGCAAAAAACTTTTGCAACACCAGAATGACGAAGTCCATGGGGGTGAAATCGTCGTTCAAAAGCAGCACCTTATACATCGGTGGCGGCTTGACCTTGGAACTCTTCTTTTCCAGGGCCACGCTGCCCTGATTGTTTTCATGCTGTATCGCCATGGACCGATTCTAATCGGCTTTGGGCATTCTGCAACACTCTTGGCCAAGGCCCGTATTTACTGGCCCGGAGCCCCGTCTATCAAGGGCTTTCGCCGGGTCTGGGGCAAATGGGCGGCGGGGGGCGCAAAATAGCTTGACGTATGCAAACAACTTAGCGTACAACGTCGGCTGTGTTTGGCTTCAAGTAATTGCCGGATTCTTTAAACACTCTGGCACGGCGCACGCACGGTCTTGAAAACCAAACATGCCAGTCGGGGAGTCAACGCACAGTAGTTCCCGTTTTAAGATTTATTCAAGAAGGAAGTAGCACATATGGCAACTGGTACCGTCAAATGGTTTAACGACGCCAAGGGTTTTGGTTTCATTACCCCCGATGATGGCAGCGAAGATCTGTTCGCTCATTTCTCCGCCATCAACATGAATGGCTTTAAGACCCTGAAGGAAGGCGAGAAGGTCAGCTTCGACGTCACCCAAGGTCCTAAGGGCAAGCAAGCGTCCAACATCCAGAAGGCTTAAGCCCCACAGGATTTGCACCAAGAAAAAGCCCGCCTGGCATCCAGGCGGGCTTTTTTGTTTTGTAGTGCCGGATGCTGGTCCGGAGTCAGGCGCCGACGACAGCCTCGTCGCTGCGGCTGTCGCCCTTGTTGTCATGCCATTGGGCCTGCAGCCGGTCGCCCGCCTTGACGCCCTGGAGGCGGAAGGTCAGCACCGGGTTTTTCGCCACCGAGGTGTTGAGCTGGGCCTGGACCATGGGCTTGCCGTTCACCGCCAGGCTGAAGGTCTGGATGAAGTGGGGCGGCAGGTTGTTGCCGGTTTTCGGGTCCCGGCGCTGGCCGGTTTCCATGGGGTGCTGCAACAGCACCTTCACTTCGGTGAATTCGCCCTGGTGGGTGGCGCGGATTTTCATGGGTTCTGCCATTTTCTTCTCCTAGCCGCCGCAGCCGCCGATGGTGACGCCGATTTCCCGGGTGGCCACATAGGTCTTGCCGCCGGCCTTGACCACGGCCTTGACCCGGGTGGATTCGGCCAGCTTGAGGGGCACCTTGAGGTAGGGCAGGACGCCCGGCGCCAGCTCGATGCTGGCGGCCAGGGGGAAGGGATTCTTTTCGACGAAGAGGGCGATGCTCTGCACCGCGGGCAGCTTGACCAGCACTTCCACCGGCACATTGCCGCCGTTCTCCGCCACGTCGGCGGCGATGATCTGCACTTCCCTGCTGTCGGGCGCCGGCGAGGTACCGTAGGCCTTGAGGGCTTCGCCCAGGGTGGTGGCGGCAAAGGCCGGCTGGTTCCAGTCGGCGGCGAGCACCCGGCTCGGGCGCAGCAGGCCGGCCCCCAGGAGGGCGACGGCGAGGCCGCCCCGGGCGGCGCTTTGCAGGAGATGACGGCGGATGGCGTCCATGGGGTCTCTTGGATAAGGAATCTGTCGGAGGATCACTCGGCCTGCCACAGGCCCGATTTGCCGCCGGCCTTTTCCAGCAGGCGGATGCCTTCAATGCGCATGCCGCGATCGACGGCCTTGCACATGTCGTAGATGGTGAGCAGGCCGGCGCTGACGGCGGTGAGGGCTTCCATCTCGACCCCGGTGCGGCCGGTGCACTGGGTGGTGGCGGTGCATTCCACCGCATTGGCGGCGGCATCGATGTTGAAGTCCACGGCCACCCGGGTGAGGGCGATGGGGTGGCACAGGGGAATCAGGTCGGCGGTGCGCTTGGCGCCCTGGATGGCGGCGATGCGGGCGATGCCGATGACGTCGCCCTTCTTCGCGTTGCCGTCCCGGATCAGGGCCAGGGTGGCTGGCTCCATCAGGATGCGGCCGGTGGCGATGGCACGGCGCTGGGTTTCGGCCTTGTCGCCCACGTCCACCATGTGGGCCTGGCCGCCGGCGTCGAAATGGGTAAATTGTGTAAAGGTTGTTTCGGCGGCCATGGCGTCAGGGAACGGGCAAGGGAAGCGCGGTATCATAGCACCATGAATTTTGCCCCGCGAACCCAGCCTTCCCGCCCCCGGCGTGTCCGGCGCGGCGCCCTCGCCACCATGCTGGTGGCCGCTCTCCTCGGTGTCATGCCGCCGGTCCTGGCGGACGGTCTGCCGGACCTGGGGGACTCCTCCCAGAGCGACATTCCGCCCCAGCTGGAGAAGAAGGTCGGGGAGAGCATCCTCAACGAAATCCGCCTGCGCGATCCCCAATACCTGGACGATCCGGAAATCGCCGCCTACGTGGACCAGCTGGGCCAGCGTCTGGCGGCGGCCAGTCCCGATCCGGGCTTTGGCTTCACCTTCTTCGTCATGAAGGATCCCACCATCAACGCCTTCGCCACCTTCGGCGGCTACGTGGGGGTGAATACGGGCCTGATCACCTCGGCCCAGAGCGAATCGGAACTGGCGGGGGTGCTGGCCCACGAAATCTCCCACGTTACCCAGCATCACCTGGCCCGGGGCATCGCCAAGGAAAAGCAGAACTCCATCGTCGCCATGGCCGCCATGGCCCTGGCCCTGCTGGCCGCCAGCAAGAACCCGGATGCCGCTTCCGCCGCCATCGTCGGCTCCCAGGCGGCCATGGTGCAGTCCCAGCTCGGTTTCTCCCGGGACTTCGAGCGGGAGGCGGACCGCATCGGCTTCCAGACCCTGGAGAAGGCCGGCTTCGACGTGCGCGGCATGGGGGATTTCTTCCAGCGCCTGCAGCAGGCTTCCCGCCTCTACGAGAACAATGCCCCGTCCTACATGCGCACCCACCCCCTGACGGTGGAGCGGATCGCCGACATGCAGAACCGGGCCCAGAAGACGCCCTACAAGCAGGTGCCGGACAGCCTGGATTTCCACCTGGTGCGCGGCAAGCTGCGGGCCCAGCTGGGCACCCCTCGGGAGGCGGTGGCGGACCTGGAGCACCTGCTCAAGGAACGCAAGTTTGCCAACGAGGCCGGCATCCGCTTCGGCCTGGCCCATGCCCAGCTGCGGGCCAAGAACTATGCCGCGGTGGAGCAGGAAATCCAGAATCTGCGCCGGCTCAAGGTCGCCTCGCCGATGCTGGACAATCTGGCGGCGGAGAGCCGCAGCGCCCAGGGTGACGTGGCCGGCGCCATCGCCATTTACAAGAGCGCCCTGCGCAATGCCCCCTTCGCCAAGTCCCTCATGTATGGCTACAGCGAGGCCCTGCTGGCGGACAAGCGTCCGGCCGAGGCCCTGGCCTATCTGGACGGCCAGTTGCAGCTGTACACCGGCGACTACAAGCTGTGGAGCCTGAAGGCCAAGACCGCCTCGGCCCTGGGCCGGCGGCTGCAGCAGCACCAGGCCCTGGCCGAGGCCTATGCCCTGCAGGGGCAGCTGCTGCCGGCCATCGACCAGCTGCAGATGGCCCAGCGCTCCGGCGACGGCAATTTCTACGAGCAGTCCGTGGTGGATGCCCGCCTGCGGGAGCTGCGCACCCGTCAGGAAGAGGAAGCCCGGCAGAAGCGCTAGGCCGGCCTTCCCGACGGCTTGGCAAGGCCCCGGGGGGCCGCTACCATGGCGGCCTGCCTTTCTCCTGAATCCCGCCTGCCATGACCCCCGATCGCGAACTCGACGTCAAGGGCCTCAACTGCCCCCTGCCCATCCTGCGTACCAAGAAAGCCCTGGCAGAAATGCAGAGCGGCCAGCTGCTGCGCGTCCTGGCGACGGACCCGGGGGCGGTGAAGGACTTCCAGGCCTTCGCCAAGCAGACCGGCAACGAACTGCTGGCCTCCGGCGAAGAGGAGCGGGTGTTCACCTTCCTCTTCAAGCGCAAGTAGGCCCTGCCGTCCGGTGCGGCGGCCTCCTGCCCGTGCCGTTCCTGCCGCTTCCTGTTCCCCTTCCCCGTTGTCCCTGACCCCGCCGTCCCCGGGCCCCGTCGAGGCCGCCGCCTTTGCCTTCCTCGAAGAGGAGGGCGGCGCCCGGCTGTGCACGGACCTGCGGCAGACCCATGCCCTGCACACCTTACAGGACCTGGAGCGGGGCCTGGCCGCCGCCAAGGATGGCGCCGCCCGGGGCTGGTGGGCCGTGCTGGCCCTGGATTACGAACTGGGGCGCCTGCTGCAGCCGGGTAAGGCGGGATGCCCGCATCTCCTGCCCGACAGTCCGGCGCCCCGGGGCCACCTGTGGCTTTTCGCCGCGGCGCAACGGCTTGATACCGATGCCGCCCGGAACTGGCTGGCGGACCAGGTGGCGGCCCTGCCGGCAGAGCAGACCGCCTGCGGTATCGCCGAGTTGGTGCCGGGGCTGGACCAAGCCGCCCATGCCGCCGCGGTGCAGCGCATCCGGGACTACATCGCCGCCGGCGACTGCTACCAGGTCAATTTCACCTTTCCCCTGCATTTCCAGGCCTACGGCCATCCCCTGGCCCTCTACGCCCGCCTGCGGCAACGCCAGCCGACGCCCCTGGGCGGCCTGGTGCTGACGGCGGAGCGACGGATCCTCTCCCTGTCCCCCGAACTGTTCGTCGCGCGCCGCGGCGACACCCTGCGCACCCGGCCCATGAAGGGCACCGCGCCGCGGGGGGCGGACGAGGCCGGCGATGCCGCCAACCGGGCCGCCCTGGCCGCCTCGGCCAAGGATCGGGCGGAAAACCTGATGATCGTGGACCTGCTGCGCAACGACCTGGGGCGCCTGGCCCAGACCGGCTCGGTGCGGGTGGAAGAGCTGTTCGCCATCGAGACCTACCCCAGCGTCTTCCAGATGACCTCCACGGTCAGCGCCCGGGCCCCGGGCGTCGGCCCGGGCGAGACCCTGGCGGCCCTCTTTCCCTGCGGTTCCATCACCGGCGCGCCCAAGCTGCGGGCCATGGAAATCATCGAGGAACTGGAAGTCGGGCCCCGGGGCCTGTACACCGGCAGCCTGGGGCTGCTGGCGCCGGACGGGGATTTCTGCCTCAACGTGGCCATCCGCAGCCTGGAACTGGGCGCCGACGGGCGCGGCGTCATGGGTGTGGGCAGCGGCATCGTCACCGACTCCGAGCCCGCCGCCGAGTACCGGGAATGCCTGCTCAAGGCCCGCTTCCTCACCGACCAGGACCCGGGCCTGGAGCTGATCGAGACCCTGCGCCTGGATGACGGCGTCTTCCCCGACGGCGAACTGCATCGCCAGCGCCTGACCGCCTCGGCCCAGGCCCTGGGCTTCGCCCACGACGACGCCAGCGTGGCCCAGGCCCTGGCGGCCCTGGCTACGGCCCATCCCCGGGGGCGCTTCCGTGTGCGCCTGAGCCTCAACAAGGCCGGCACCCTGCAGCGGCAGGCCGTGCCCCTGGAGTCCGCCCCGGGGCCGTGGCAGGTCCATCTCTCGCCCCACCGTCTCGATTCCCGCCGCTACCTGCTGCGCCACAAGACCACCGCCCGGGCCCTCTACGATGGGGAATTGCAGCGGGTCATGGCCCTGCCCGGCGGCTTCGATGCCCTTTTCCTCAACGAGCGGGACGAAGTCTGCGAGGGTGCCCGCAGCAACGTCTTCGCCCGCCTCGACGGCGTGCTCTACACCCCGCCCCTGGCCTGCGGCCTGCTGCCGGGCGTCCTGCGCCGGCGCCTGCTGGAATCCGGCGAGGCCCGGGAACGGGTGCTGACCCTGGCCGACCTGGCCCGGGCCGAAGCGCTGTACATGGGCAACGCCCTGCGGGGGCTGGTGCCGGTGACGCTGGCGTCCCAGGGCTGAAAGGCCACCTGCCCTGGGGGCAAGCAGGGACGGCATTCGCCAGCGATGTCCTGCCAGAAATGGCGTGCCTATTGCCCCGCAGGCCAAGTGCCTGCAATAACTCTAGGACTTCAGCTTACCCAAGCCCGAAAACAAAAACGCCCCGGCTCAACCGGGGCGTTTTTCTGGGGGGAGCGGGCCGGCTCAGGCCTTGTTCAGCTTTTCCAGCTGGGGCTTGAGTTTCTCCACGGTGGCGCTGAAGTTGGCCAGGCGTTCCTTCTCCTGGGCCACCACGGCTTCCGGGGCCCGGGCGACGAAGCTCTCGTTGGAGAGCTTGGCGTGGGCCTTGGCAATCTCCCCTTCGAGACGGGCGATTTCCTTGCTCAGGCGCTCCTTCTCGGCGGCCACGTCGATCTCCACCTTGAGCATCAGGCGGAAGTTGCCGACCACGGCCACGGGGGCCGGCTCGTCGCTGGCAATGTCGTCCACGATCTGCACTTCGGAGAGCTTGGCCAGGGCCGCCAGGTAGGGGGCGAAGCGGGCCAGGGCTTCCTGGTCGCCGACGGCGAGCAGGGGCACCTTGGTGGCGGGGGACATGTTCATTTCGCCGCGCAGGTTGCGGCAGGCACCCACCAGCTCCTTGAGCAGGGCCACCTGGGTTTCCGAGGCCTCGTCCAGCTTGGCCGGATTGGCTTCCGGGTAGCGGGTGAGCATGATGGACTCGGCGTCCTTGCGGCCGGCGATGGGGGCCACGGCCTGCCACAGTTCCTCGGTGATGAAGGGGATCAGCGGGTGGGCCAGGCGCAGGATGGTCTCCAGCACCCGCACCAGGGTGCGGCGGGTGGCCTTGGCTTCTTCCGGAGTGCCGCCGTTCATCTGCACCTTGGCGATTTCCAGATACCAGTCGCAGAACTCGTCCCAGATGAAGCGGTAGAGGGTCTGGGCCAGCAGGTCGAAGCGGTATTCCTCAAAGTGCTTGGCCATTTCCTGCTCCACCTTCTGCAGGTGGCTGACGATCCAGCGGTCGGCAAAGCTGAACTTCAGCGGCGCATCAGCGCTGCAGGCGCCGCCGGCGGCCTGCTGGTGCTCCAGGGCCAGGTCGTGGCCTTCCACGTTCATCAGCACGAAGCGGGTGGCGTTCCACAGCTTGTTGCAGAAGTTGCGGTAGCCGTCGCAGCGGTTCAGGTCGAACTTGATGTCGCGGCCGGGGGAAGCCAGGCTGGCGAAGGTGAAGCGCAGGGCGTCGGTGCCGAAGGCGGGAATGCCTTCGGGGAATTCCTTCTTGGTCTTCTTGGCGATGCTCTCGGCCTGCTTGGGATTCATCAGGCCGGTGGTGCGCTTCTGCACCAGGGCGTCGATGTCGATGCCGTCGATGAGGTCGATGGGGTCCAGCACGTTGCCCTTGGACTTGGACATCTTCTGGCCTTCGCCGTCCCGGATCAGGCCGTGCACGTAGACGTGCTTGAAGGGGATCTTGCCGGTGATGTGCTTGGTCATCATGACCATGCGCGCCACCCAGAAGAAGATGATGTCGAAGCCCGTGACCAGCACGGAGGAGGGCAGGTAGAGATCCAGAGCCGGGTTGGACTTGGCCGGGTATTCGGGCGTCCAGTCCAGGGTGGAGAAGGGCCACAGGGCGGAGGAGTACCAGGTGTCGAGCACGTCCGCATCCCGGGTCAGCTGGCCGGCGTAACCGGCGGCGTCGGCCTGGGCCCGAGCTTCTTCCTCGTTGTGGGCGACGAAGACTTCGCCGTTAACGCCGTACCAGGCGGGAATCTGGTGGCCCCACCACAGCTGGCGGGAGATGCACCAGTCCTGGATGTTGTTGAGCCATTGGTTGTAGGTGTTCACCCAGTTTTCCGGATAGAACTTGATCTCGCCGGACTGCACCACGTCCAGGGCTTTCTCGGTGATGGACTTGCCGTCCTCGCCGGGCTTGCTCATGGCGACGAACCACTGGTCGGTGAGCATGGGCTCGATGACCACGCCGGTACGGTCGCCGCGGGGCACCTTGAGCTTGTGCTTGTCGGTCTTTTCCAGGATGCCCAGGGCTTCCAGGTCGGCCACCACGGCCTTGCGCGCATCGAACCGGTCCAGGCCCCGGTACTTCTCGGGAGCGTGCTCGTTGATCTTGGCATCCAGGGTCAGGATGCTGATGATCGGCAGGTTGTGGCGCTGGCCCACGGCATAGTCGTTGAAGTCGTGGGCCGGGGTGACTTTCACCACGCCGGTGCCGAATTCCATGTCCACATAGGCGTCGGCGATGACCGGGATTTCCCGGTCGGTCAGGGGTAGCTTCACCATCTTGCCGATGAGGTGCTTGTAGCGCTCATCTTCCGGGTGGACCATGACGGCGGTGTCGCCCAGCATGGTCTCGGGCCGGGTGGTGGCCACGGTCAGGGTGGCGCTGCCGTCCGCCAAGGGGTAGCGGATGTGCCACATGAAACCGTCTTCCTCCTCCTGCACCACTTCCAGGTCGGAGACGGCGGTGTGCAGCTTCGGGTCCCAGTTCACCAGGCGCTTGCCGCGGTAGATGAGGCCTTCCTTGTAGAGGCGGACGAAGGATTCGGTGACGATCTTGTTGAGGCCGGCGTCCATGGTGAAGCGTTCCCGCTTCCAGTCGGGGCTGGTGCCCATGCGGCGCATCTGGCGGGTGATGGTGCCGCCGGAGTATTCCTTCCACTCCCACACCTTCTCCAGGAACTTCTCCCGGCCCAGGTCGTGGCGGGAAATGCCCTGGGCGTCCAGCTGGCGCTCCACCACGATCTGGGTGGCGATGCCGGCGTGGTCGGTGCCCGGCTGCCACAGGGTGTTGTGGCCCTTCATCCGGTAGTAGCGGGTGAGGGCGTCCATGAT
Organism: Azospira sp. MPR-LB4; assembly: GCF_058809525.1. Classification (NCBI taxonomy): domain Bacteria; kingdom Pseudomonadati; phylum Pseudomonadota; class Betaproteobacteria; order Rhodocyclales; family Rhodocyclaceae; genus Azospira; species Azospira sp. MPR-LB4. The sequence goes on along the minus strand of NZ_CM179521.1, from coordinate 1,466,895 downwards.
GGTCTGGTTGAAGCCGTGGCCCATGTGCAGGGTGCCGGTGACGTTGGGCGGCGGCAGCAGGATGCAGAAGGACTGGTCGGCGGGCTTGCTGGTGTCCAGGCCGGCGGCGAAGTAGCCGCGTTCTTCCCAGAGCGGGTACCAGTGGCGTTCGACGGCTGCCGGCTCAAAACTTTTGGCGAGTTCCATAGGAATCAGGGGATTGGGGCGAAAGGAAAGGGCGCAATTATACCGGAAGCGGCGGGCGCTCCCGGTCTGCTTGTCCGGAGATTTGGGCCGGTCGGCCCGTTCAGTTGCCCGGGGCGGGCGGGTCGAAGGGCAGCTGCAGCTGTTGCCGACGGGCGATGAAGTCCTTCAGGGCGGCTTCGGTGGCGGCGATGATGCCGGCCTTGAGGTCGTCCTGCAGGCCGGCCAGGGTGGCTTCCACCAGGCTGGGCAGCTCGGAGGCCAGGCGTTGCTCTATGGAATGGGCCAGTTCGGCCGCCAGGGCGTCGGCCAGGGTTTCCCGCAGGGCCTCCAGGTCGGGGCCGGCGTCCTTCTCGTCGGGGGCGTCGGCGCTGACCGAGGCCAGATCCACCACTTCGGTGAGCACCGGAATGTCGTCATCGCCTTCCGGCACCAGGTCGGAGAGGTCCAGATCCAGGGGGCCGGCCGGCGCCGGGGGCGGCGGTGGAGGCGGGGCGGCGACGAAGCTGCGGCGGCGCGGGGGGAAGGGGATGACGCTGGAGTTGCCCGTCGGCGGGGGCGGGGTGCCGTCGTTGCCGTTCATGAAGTCGCTCATTTGGCGGAAAGGTCGTGGCGGTTGATTTCGTAGCCCCGATCCTTGTAGAACTTGAAGCGGGCCCGGCCGGGCGTCTTGTCTTCCTCTTCGCGGCCGACGATCTCGATGAGGCGCTTGAAGCGGGCGAAGCCGGGCGGCACCTCGTCGTCCAGGTTGATCAGCAGCTCGTCCTGGGGCAGGCGTTCCAGGGCGGCCGGCGTCTCGGCGATGAGCACCGGCGTTTCCGCCGCCAGGGGCGCGTCGGCCCGGCAGTGGGGGAGGAAGCCCAGGGCCGGCTGGGTCCACAGCAGGCGGTCGATCTGCTCCGCCACGGGGGGCTGGGAGGTGTAGATGGCCAGGGGCAGGCGCTGGGAAAAGGCCTTGTGGGCGAGCTTGACGGCGATGGCCAGCTTGTTCGGCACGTCGTAGTAGAAGTCCACCCGGGTCATGGTCGTGGGCCTGCCTTAATCCAGCTTGCCGGCCCGCTTCAGCAGGTAATGGGTGAGCAGGGGCACGGGGCGGCCGGTGGCGCCCTTGTCGGCGCCGGATTTCCAGGCGGTGCCGGCGATGTCCAGGTGGGCCCACTCGAATTTCTTGGTGAAACGGGCGAGGAAGCAGGCGGCAGTGATGGCCCCGGCGTAACGGCCGCCGATGTTGGCCATGTCGGCGAAGTTGCTCTTCAGCAACTCCTGGTAGTCCTCCCACAGGGGCATGTGCCAGGCCCGGTCGAAGGCCTCGTCGCCGCAGTGGGCCAGTTCCCGGGCCAGACTGTCGTTGTTGCTGAAGAGGCCGGTGGCCACGGCGCCCAGGGCGACGACGCAGGCGCCGGTGAGGGTGGCCACGTCGATCACCGTTTCCGGCTCGAAGCGTTCGGCGTAGGTGAGGGCGTCGCACAGCACCAGGCGGCCTTCGGCGTCGGTGTTGAGGACTTCAATGGTCTGGCCGGAGAGGGAAGTGACCACGTCGCCGGGCTTGGTGGCGCTGCCGCCGGGCATGTTCTCCGTGGCCGGCACGATCACCGTCAGGTTCACCGGCAGCTTCATCAGGGCGGCGGCCTTGATGGTGCCGAGGACGCTGGCGGCGCCGCACATGTCGTACTTCATCTCGTCCATTTCGGCGGCCGGCTTCAGGGAAATGCCGCCGGTGTCGAAGGTGATGCCCTTGCCCACCAGCACCAGGGGCTTCTCTTCCTTCTTGCCGCCCTTGTACTGCAGGACGATGAACTTGGGCGGCTGGTGGGAGCCGCGGGCGACGGAGAGCAGGCTGAACATGCCCAGGGCTTCCATCTCGCCCTTTTCCAGGATCTGGCATTCCAGGCCGTGTTCCTGGGCCATGGCGGTCGCCTGCTCGGCCAGGTAGGTGGGGGTGCACAGGTTGCCCGGCAGGTTGCCCAGGTTCTTCGCCAGGGCCATGCCCTCGGCGATGGCCAGGCCCTGGTTGAGGGCTTCTTCGGCCGGCGTCAGTTCGTTGCGCCGTTCGACGGCGAAGGTGAGCTTGCGCAGGGGGCGGCGGACTTCGTCCTTCTTGCTCTTCAGCTGGTCGAAGCGGTAAACCGTTTCCTGGGCGACGATGGCGGCCTGGCGCACACGCCAGCTGACGGTGCGCTTTTTGACCGGAATTTCGGTGAGGAAGACGACGCCGTCGAAGGAGCCGGTTTCATTGAGGGTTTTCACCGCCGTGCGCACGGCCTGGCAGTATTCCTTTTCCCGGAATTCCTTCTCTTTGCCCAGGCCCACCAGCAGGACCCGGTCGCACAGGGTGCCGGGCACGTTGTGCAGGAGCAGGGTGGAGCCCAGCTTGCCTTCCATGTCGCCGCGGCGAATGATGTCGGAAATATAGCTGCGGGCAGCGTTGTCCAGCAGTTCCGCCGGCAGGGTCAGCTTGCGTGGTTCGTGAACTCCGACCACTACACAGGCGCTGCGCTGCTTTTCCGGACTACCGCTTTTTATGCTAAATTCCACCGTCCGCTCCTATCCGTAACTTTGTGATAAATCGGCAAAAAAGTAGCTAAACCGCAAATTCAGCGTCGATTATCACCGTTTCCTTTCGGCAAAGTCAAAGCATGATTTTCCAGCGCGCCGTGCGGCGTGAATTTACCCAGGCGGCCCTGGGCGTGTTTATCGCCCTCTTTGCCATTCTCCTGACCACCCAGCTGATCCGCCTGCTGGGCCAGGCCGCTGCCGGCCAGGTCGCATCCGAGGCCGTGGTGGCCCTGCTCGGCTTCGCCGCCCTCAATTCCCTGCCGGTGCTGCTGTCCCTGACCCTGTTCATGGCCATCCTGCTGACCCTATCCCGCAGCTACCGGGATTCGGAAATGGTGGTGTGGTTCGCTTCGGGCCAGTCCCTCACTGCCTGGGTGCGGCCGGTGCTGACCTTCACCCTGCCGGTGGTGGTGAGCATCGCCCTGCTGTCCCTGCTGATTTCGCCCTGGGCCCTGAAAATGAGCGCCGAGTACCGGCAGAAGCTGACCGGCCAGAACCGGGACGATACGGCCCAGGTTTCCCCGGGGGCCTTCAAGGAAGCCAGTTCCTCCCAGCGCGTGGTGTTCGTCGAGGCGGTGGCGGACGATTCGACCCAGGTGCGCAACATTTTCGTCAGTTCCATGCAGCACCAGAAACTGGGGGTCATGATGGCCGCCACCGGCCGTTCCGAACAGATGGAAAACGGCGACCGTTTCATGGTCATGGAGCATGGCCGTCGTTATGAAGTGACGCCCGGCATTCCCGAGTTCCGGGTACTGGAGTTCGTGCGCTATGCCCTGCGGGTCGACACCAAGGAAAGCCAGGGCATCGAAAAGACGCCGAAAAACACCTCCACCAGGGAATTGCTGAAAAACGGCAGTCCCGGCTACATGGCCGAATTCCTGTGGCGGGTGGGGGTGCCCTTGTCCGCCCTGGTGCTGGCCCTGCTGGCCATTCCCATGAGCTTCGTCAATCCCCGGGCCGGCCGTTCCGCCAACATGATCCTGGCCCTGCTTACCTTCACCATCTACAGCAACCTGCTTTCCGTCAGCCAGGCCTGGGTGGCCCAGGGGCGCCTTTCCTTCTCCACCGGCTGGTGGCTGGTGCACGTGCTGATGGCGGCCCTGTTGCCCCTGCTGTTCTTCCGCCGCATCGCGGTGTTCTCTTTCCTGCGGCTGCGTAAATGAAGCTTCCTCTCGGCAAGACCTATCAGCGCTACCTCTTCCGTGAGGTGTTTTTTGCCACTTTGCTGGTGCTGGCGGCATTTCTCGCCCTCTTCGGCTTTTTCGACCTGATCAACGAGCTGGGGGATATCGGCAAGGGGGCCTACCGCATCCAGCACGCCATCATTTTTGTGACCCTGACCCTGCCCGGCCGCATTTATGAACTGATGCCCATCGCCGTGCTGATCGGCTCCCTCTTCGCCCTGTCCACCCTGGCCCGGCATTCGGAAATCACGGTCTTGCGGGCTTCCGGCCTGTCGACCCGGGAACTGTTGATGACCCTGTTCCGGGTGGCGGCCCTGTTTGCCTTCCTCACCTTCATCATTGGTGAGTTCCTGGCGCCGCCGTCGGAGAAGCTGGGCCAGCGCATCCGCCTGCAGGCCCAGGGCACGGCCCTTTCCGCCGATTTCCGCACCGGTCTGTGGGTCAAGGACGAAAACCGCTTCATCAACGTGCGCACGGTGACGCCGGAAGCCAAGCTGCTGGGAATCCGCATCTACGAGTTCGACGACCAGCAGCGGCTGCAGATGGTCAGCGAGGCCAAGGAAGGCGAATATCTGCCCACCAGCGAATGGCGCCTCAACAGTGTGGAGCAGACCATCCTGGAGCACGACGCCAAGGGGCAGCCGGTGCGGGGTCGGGTGGCCCACCAGGACGAGGTGATGTGGCAGTCAGCCCTGAATCCGGACATTCTCTCGGTGCTGCTGGTGGTCCCGGAGCGCATGTCGGTGTGGAACCTGATGTCCTACATCAAGCACCTCTCCGACAACCGGCAAAAGACCCAGCGTTACGAAATCGCCCTGTGGAAGAAGGTGGTCTATCCCCTGGCGGCCCTGGTGATGGTGGCCCTGGCCCTGCCTTTCGGCTACAGCCACAACCGGGTGGGCGGCGTCAGCCTGAAAATTTTCTCCGGCGTCATGCTGGGGGTGTTCTTCCACATGCTCAACGGCCTTTTCTCCAACCTGGGCATCATCAACAGCTGGCCACCCTTCTCCAGCGCGGTGGCACCGTCCGCCATGTTCCTCCTGGCGGCGATGGGCATGATGTGGTGGGTCGAACGGCGTTAGGCCCAGGCGGCAGGAGGTTCCTGCGTATGGACAAATAGAAACCGGGCTCAGGGCCCGGTTTCTATTTATCCGCTGGCAGCCTGTCTGCTGCCCTGGTTCAGGCGTGGTTGCTATTGACCAGGCGGGTTCCCGCCAGCCGGTCATGCAGGAACTGGCCGTCCCGGTCGAACAGGGCCCACACCAGGCCGGCGCCGAAAAAGCCCAGGCTGGGCCAGGCCAGCAGGTAGCGCAACAGGGCCTGCAGGGGCTGGATGCCGCCGCCGTTGGCGTTCACCAGGCGGATGCGCCAGGTCTTCATGGCCAGGGTCTGGCCGCCATGGAGCCAGAGCCAGCCAAAGTAAAGCAGCAGGACCAGGAAGAAGTGACCCCACAGCAGGGCGGGGTGTGCCATGACCTTGCCCACCAGCCCCAGCAGGATGTGGGGCAGGAGCCAGGCGAGGAAAAGTACGGCCAGGGCCAGCAGGGTGTCGTAAAGCATGCTGGCCAGGCGGCGGAACAGGCTGGCCGGGCTGCGCTGGTCGGGGGCGGCAGGCTTGCCCTGGCCGCTGGCCAGGGTGGAGTCGGGGCGGGAAGTCATCAGGGCTTGCGGCTGGGTGCCGGCGCCCGCTTCGGCATGGGCGGCAGCAGGGAGGGAATCTGTCCGTCGCCCGGAATGCGCAGGATCTGGGGCGGACGGGGCAATTGGGGGATGCCGCCCTTGCCCAGCACCTTCTTGCCGTTAGGCAGGGCGGGGGGCGTCGGTCTGGGATGGGGGGTGGCCGGGGCCGGGCGCAGCGACAGGGGGGCGAGGCTGCGCAGGGGCAGGGTGGTAAAGGCCTTGCCGATGCCCTGGGGCGCCGCCTGGCGCGGCCGGGCGGCGCCTGCTTCCTTGAGCTGCAGGCGCTGCTCTTCCGACAGGTTGGCGTACTCTTCCCACTTCTGCTTCACCGCGTTCTTGCGTTCTGGCGGCAACTGTTTGATGTTTTTGTACTTTTCCCGGACTTCCTTGCGCTGCTCGGGGGTCATGTTGGCCCATTCCCGCATGCGCCGCTGGACCCGCTCCTGTTCCTGCTCGGCCATGCGCGGATAGCGGGCGGCAATGCCGAGCCACTTCTTGCGCCGGTAGTTCTCCATCCGGTTCCAGTCCTCCGCCAGGGGGGCAAGGATCTGCTGCTGGGTCTGGTCCAGCTCCTGCCAAGCCGGCTGGGGCGGGGTGGCGACCACGGCGGTGGTGCCGGGGGTCTGGGCGCCGGCGGGCGCAACCAAGCCTGCCAGCAGGGCCAGCAAGAGCAGGAAGGGGAAGGAGGCCGGCTTACCGGTCATTCGTCAGGGTTCTGGTCCAGCCAGGCGGCAAATCCCTGGTCCGTGTAGGCGTCCAGGGGCAGATCGTCGGCCAGCAGGGCGCTATCCACGTCTTCCAGTTCGTTCATCTGTTCGTCGGCCTGCCACAGCATGCCGGAGGAAAGGCCGACGACCAGGGCCAGGGCGGCCAGCATGTGCTTGGGGCGGAAGCCGTCCAGGTGCAGGTGGAAACCCAGGCCGGCCAGGATGGGGGCGTGGGCGGTCACCCGCTGGTGGGCGAGCGCCTGGCTACGGGCTGCCGCCAGGCGATCCGTGATGCTCGGGCTGAGCGCCATGGTCTCCTGGTTCAGATGCCGCCGTATCTGGTAGGCAAAGTGCTGTTCGTTCATAGGGTTATTCCTTTTGCTTTCAATGCGGCGGCCAGGGTGTGGGTGGCCCGGGAGCAATGGGTCTTGACGCTCCCTTCGGAGCATCCCATGGCTGCCGCCGTCTCTGCGACGTCCATATCTTCCCAATAACGCATGAGGAAGGCCTCCCGTTGACGTCCGGGTAGGCGGGAAATCTCTGCTTCAATGACGGCCAGGACCTGGGACTGTTCCAGGGAGCCCTCCGGGCTGTCACCGGCCTTGCCTTCCACCTCCAGGGTGTCCAGCGGGTCGCTGTCCTCGTCGTCCCCCGGGGTCAGGGAGGAAAGCAGGGTGGTCCACATGGAGCGGACCTTGCTGCGGCGGTAATAGTCCCGGATGGCATTTTGCAGGATGCGCTGGAACAGCATCGGCAATTCTTCTGCCGGCCGGTCGCCGTATTTCTCGGCCAGGCGCATCATGGCATCCTGGACCAGGTCCAGGGCAGCTTCTTCGTCACGCACGGCGAACAGGGCCTGTTTGAAGGCCCGGCGTTCGACGCCGGCGAGAAAATCCGACAGTTCGCGTGGTGTAGCCAGAATGAATCCTAGTCGGGGAGATAATTGCCCGCTGTGCGGGGCTTGTTTTTCCGGCCTGCGCCCGGCCTGGATGCGGGCCTCGGGGTGCGGCTGAATGGCGGGCTTTTACTGGCCTTGGGCGGGTATTTTACCTTGACCAATCCGGGGCGAGCCATTAACGTAGCAGGTTTTTCGAGCGACTTACGTAAGGCCATAAAAATGACGCTTACCGGTGCGGAGATTGTAATCAGGTGCCTTCAGGAAGAAAAGGTCGACTATGTGTTCGGCTATCCTGGCGGTTCGGTGCTGCATATTTACGACGAACTGTTCAAGCAGGACGACATCAAGCATATCCTGGTACGCCATGAACAGGCTGCCGTCCATGCTGCCGATGCCTATTCCCGCTCCTCCGAACGGGTCGGCGTGGCCCTGGTGACCTCCGGTCCCGGCGTCACCAATGCCGTCACCGGCATTGCCACGGCCTATATGGACTCCATCCCGATGGTGGTGCTGTGCGGCCAGGTGCCGACCTACTACATCGGCCAGGATGCCTTCCAGGAATGCGACACCGTGGGCATCACCCGCCCCTGCGTCAAGCACAACTTCCTGGTGAAGGACGTCAAGGATCTGGCCTCCACCATGAAGAAGGCCTTCCACATCGCCAAGACCGGCCGTCCCGGCCCGGTGGTGGTGGATATCCCCAAGGACATCACCGCCAACAAGTGCGAGTTCGAATATCCGGCCTCCGTGCAGATGCGCTCCTACAACCCGGTGGTCAAGGGCCACCTGGGGCAGATCAAGAAGGCCGTGCAGATGCTGCTGGAAGCCAAGCAGCCCATCATCTACACCGGTGGCGGCGTGGTCCTCTCCGACGCCTCCGAGAAGCTGGTGAAGCTGGCCAAGCGTCTCAACTTCCCGGTCACCAACACCCTCATGGGCCTGGGCGGCTACCCGGCCACCGACAAGCAGTTCGTCGGCATGTTGGGCATGCACGGCACTTACGAAGCCAACATGACCATGCAGCACGCCGACGTGGTGCTGGCCATCGGTGCCCGCTTCGACGACCGGGTGATCGGCAATCCCGAGCATTTCGGCGGCGTGCCGCGCAAGATCATCCATGTGGACATCGATCCTTCCTCCATTTCCAAGCGGGTCAAGGTGGATGTGCCCATCGTCGGCAACGTGCCCGATGTGCTGGACGAGCTGCTCAAGCTGCTGGACGACGGCGCCAAGGCGGCTCCTGACGTCTCCGACTGGTGGCAGCAGATCGACGGCTGGCGCGCCAAGAACAGCCTGGGCTACAAGCAGGGCGACCTGATCGAGCCCCAGTACGTGGTGGAGAAGCTCTACGAGGTGACCCAGGGCGAAGCCTTCATCACCTCCGACGTGGGCCAGCACCAGATGTTCGCCGCCCAGTACTACAAGTTCGACAAGCCCCGCCGCTGGATCAACTCCGGCGGTCTGGGCACCATGGGTGTGGGCCTGCCCTACGCCATGGGCGTGCTTTTCGCCAATCCGGGCGCCCAGGTGGCCTGTATCACCGGCGAAGGCTCCATCCAGATGTGCATCCAGGAGCTGTCCACCTGCAAGCAGTTCGAACTGCCGGTGAAGATCATCAACCTCAACAACGGCATGCTGGGCATGGTGCGGCAGTGGCAGGAGATGTTCTACTCCAAGCGCTACTCCCAGTCCTACGTCACTTCCCTGCCCGATTTCGTCAAGCTGGCCGAATCCTACGGCCACGTCGGCATGCGCATCGAGAAGCCCGAGGACGTGGTGCCGGCCCTGAAGAAGGCCTTCACCGAATACAAGGACCGCCTGGTGTTCATGGACTTCATCATCGACCCCGAAGCCAACGTCTACCCCATGGTGGCGGCCGGCAAGGGCCTGTCCGAAATGATCCTGTCCGAAGACCTGTGAGCCCGGAGTAGAGAACCATGCGACACATCATTTCCATCCTGCTGGAAAACGAAGCCGGCGCCCTGTCCCGGGTGGCGGGCCTGTTCTCCGCCCGCGGCTACAACATCGAATCCCTCACCGTGGCTCCTACCGAGGATGCCTCCCTGTCCCGCATGACCATCGTTACCACGGGGTCAGAAGATGTGCTGGAACAGATCACCAAACAGCTCAACAAGCTGGTGGACGTGGTCAAGGTGGTGGATCTTTCCGAAGCCGCTCATTCCGAGCGGGAACTCATGCTCATCAAGGTCCGCGCCACCGGCAAGGACCGCGAAGAGATGAAGCGTATGGCCGATATCTTCCGCGGCCGTATCATTGACGTCACCGATTCGACCTACGTCATCGAGCTGACCGGCACCGGCGCCAAGCTGGACTCCTTCATTGCCGCCCTCGATGCCGGTCTGATTCTCGAAACCGTGCGTACCGGCGTCTGCGGCATCGGCCGCGGCGACCGCATTCTCAAAGTTTGAAGCAAGCCCTTGAACCCGAAAGGAAAAAAATGAAAGTTTATTACGACAAGGACGCCGACCTCTCCCTCATCAAGGGCAAGAAAGTCACCATCGTCGGCTACGGCTCCCAGGGCCACGCCCACGCCCAGAACCTGAAGGATTCCGGCTGCAAGGTCACCGTCGGCCTGCGCAAGGGCGGTGCCTCCTGGGCCAAGGCCGAAAAGGCCGGTCTGAAGGTGGAAGAGATCGCCAAGGCCGTCAAGGGCGCCGACGTGGTCATGATCCTGCTGCCCGACGAGAACATCCCCGCCGTGTACTACGCCGACGTGGAACCCAACCTGAAGAAGGGCGCCGCCCTGGCCTTCGCCCACGGTTTCAACGTGCATTACAACCAGGTGGTGCCCCGCGAAGACGTGGACGTCATCATGGTCGCCCCCAAGGGCCCCGGCCACACCGTGCGCTCCGAGTACCTGAAGGGCGGCGGCGTGCCTTCCCTGATCGCCGTGTACCAGGACAAGACCGGCAAGGCCAAGGACATCGCCCTGTCCTACGCCGCTGCCAACGGCGGCACCAAGGGTGGCGTCATCGAAACCAACTTCCGTGAAGAGACCGAAACCGACCTCTTCGGCGAACAGGCCGTGCTCTGTGGTGGCGCCGTGGAACTGGTGAAGATGGGCTTCGAGACCCTGGTGGAAGCCGGCTACGCTCCCGAAATGGCCTACTTCGAGTGCCTGCACGAACTGAAGCTGATCGTGGACCTGATGTACGAAGGCGGCATCGCCAACATGAACTACTCCATCTCCAACAACGCGGAGTATGGCGAGTACGTGACCGGCCCCGAAGTCATCAACGAAGAATCCCGCTACGCCATGCGCAACGCCCTGAAGCGCATCCAGACCGGCGAATACGCCAAGATGTTCATCCTGGAAGGCAAGACCGGCTACCCCAGCATGACCGCCCGCCGCCGCCTGACCGCCGATCATCCCATCGAGCAGGTCGGTTCCAAGCTGCGCGACATGATGCCCTGGATCAAGAAGAACAAGCTGGTGGACCAGTCCAAGAACTAAGACTGGCGCGGGGCGGAGCTAACCGGAGGCGCAGGCTGCACGCGCTTTCCGGGGCTCCGCCCCGGTTTCGTTGCAACTCCCGTCTTCACGCTGCGGCCCCGGCCGGAGCGTCCGCAAAACAGCCCTGAGAGCGCGTCCTTGAACAACTATCCCCATCCCATCATCGCCCGCGAAGGCTGGCCCTTCCTGACCATCGCCGTGGTGGCGGCCCTTGCCGGCAGCGCCTTTGCCCCGGTTTACGTGGCCGTGCCCCTGTGGATCATCGCCCTCTTCGTGCTGCAGTTTTTCCGCGACCCGGCGCGCAAGATCGCCGGCGGCGCCAAGACCATCGTGGCCCCCGCCGACGGCCGCATCGTTGCCGTGGAAAAGGCCCTGGACCCCTACCTCAACCGTGAGGCGGTAAAGGTCAGCGTCTTCATGAACGTCTTCAACGTGCACTCCAACCGCAGCCCGGTGGACGGCACCGTGCAACAGAAGTGGTACAACCCGGGCGCCTTCGTCAATGCCGCCCTGGACAAGGCCTCTGTCGAGAACGAGCGCTGCGCCCTGTGGATCAAGACCGCCGACGGCCAGGACGTGACCTCCGTGCAGGTGGCCGGCCTGGTGGCCCGGCGCATCCTCAACTACGTGGATGGCGGCGTGCAGCTGGCCCGGGGCCAGCGTTACGGCTTCATCCGCTTCGGCTCCCGCGTGGACGTGTACCTGCCCCTGGATGCCCGCATCAAGGCCAGCATCGGGGAGAAGGTGTATGCTTCCTCCACCGTTCTTGCCGAGTTGGCGTAATTCACAGAAAAAATGTCCGAACTGAAACCCCGCAAGGTCCTCTTCAACCCGGAATTGAAACGCCGGGGCATCTACGTCCTCCCCAACCTGTTCACCACCGCAGCCCTGTTCGCCGGCTTCTTCGCCATCGTCCAGGCCATGAACGGGTTCTATGAACAGTCCGCCGTGGCCATTTTCGTGGCCATGGTGCTGGACGGGCTGGACGGCCGGGTGGCGCGCCTGACCCACACCCAGAGCGCCTTCGGTGCCGAATACGATTCCCTGTCCGACATGGTTTCCTTCGGCGCCGCGCCCTCCCTGGTGATCTACGAGTGGGCCCTGCGCGGCATGGGCAAGCTGGGCTGGATCGCCGCCTTCATCTACTGCGCCGGCGCCGCCCTGCGCCTGGCCCGCTTCAACACCACCCTGGAAGTGATCGACAAGCGCTTCTTCCAGGGCCTGCCCAGCCCGGCTGCGGCCGCCCTGGTGGCGGGCTTCGTCTGGCTGATGCTGGACAACGACATCGTAGGCAGCGACGTGCGGGTCATCGCCTGCATCCTGACCATCTTTGCCGGCGTCTCCATGGTCACCAACTGCCGCTTCTACAGCTTCAAGGACATCAACCTGCGCAAGAGCGTGCCCTTCATCTTCGTCGGTGCCATCGTCCTCGCCTTCGCCCTGGTCTTCATGTATCCCCCGGGCGTGCTGTTCGGCCTGTTCGTGGTCTATGCCCTCTCCGGCTACGCCCTCTCCGGCCTGCGCCTGCTGCGGCGCAAGCCCGCTTCCACTCCCCTCTGATTCACCTTCCGGGTGGCGGCGGGAAGCTCACTTCCAGCCGCGCACCTCCCAGCACCGGGGCCTCGTCCAGCCAGACGTCGGCCCCGTGTTGTTTGGCGATCTCCCTGACGATGGCCAGGCCCAGGCCGCAGCCTTCCGGATTCTGCTCCCCGTTGATGCGGTGGAAGCGCTCGAACACCTTTTCCCGCTGCTCCGGCGCAATGCCCGGGCCGGTGTCGTCCACCTGCAGCACGGCCGCCCCGTCCCGGGCGAAGGTGCGCACCGTGACGCTGCCGCCGGCGGGCGTGTAATGGATGGCGTTGTCGATGAGGTTGCTCAGCAGCTCCTCCAGCAGCCGCGGGTGGCCGAGAAGGGGAGCCGGCGCCAGATCGAAACCCAGGTCGATGTTGCGTTCCAGGGCCCGGGGGTGCCAGGTCTCGGCGCACTGGTGCACCACTTCCACCAGGTCCAGGGGCTTCATCGCCTGTTCGCCGCCCGGCTCGGCCCGGGCCAGGGCCAGCAGCTGGTGGGCCAGGTGGGTGAGGCGCCGGGTGGCGGCCAGGATGCGTTCCAGCTCGGCCCGCAGTTCCCCGGTCTGGGCCGGGGCCGGGCCGTTGAGGCGGCGCAGGGCCAGTTCCGCCTGGGCCTGCAGGGCGGCCAGGGGCGTGCGCAGCTGGTGGGCCGCATCGGAGACGAAGTTGCGCTGGGCCGAGAGGGAGCCGTCGAGGCGGGACAGCAGATGATTCAGTTCTTCCACCAGGGGGCCGATTTCCCGGGGCACCCGGTCTGAGGAGACGGCGCTGAGGTCGTGGTGGGAGCGCTGGGAAAGCTGCTCCCGCAGGTCCTCTACCGGCTTCAGGCCGTGGCGGATGCCGAGCCAGCCCAGGCCCAGGGTGGCCGCCACCAGCAGCAGTTCCGGCAGCAGCATGGAGGTGAGGATTTCCCGCACCAGGTTGTCCCGCTTGGTCTGGGTCTCGGCCGCCAGGATCAGCAGGGGAATGCCTTCGCGCAGGACGAAGAGGGCGGCGACCCGCACCTCCCGGTCGTGGAACCAGCCGTCGTAGTAGATGCGGCCGTCTTCGGGCAGTTGCTGGGGCGGGCGCGGAATGCCCCGGTGGCCGGCGACGGATTCGCCCTGGGGGCCGATAACCTCGTAGAAGACGTTGTCGTAGCGGTCGGTGAGGAGGATTTCCTGGGCCTGGGACGGCAGGTTGAGCACCGGGTGGCCGCTGACGATGTGGATTTGGCCGGAGAGGGCCAGGGAGGTGTCGAGCAGGGCCCGGTCGTAGGCCCAGGTGGCGGAACGCAGGGCGATGCCGTAGGCCATCAGGCCGCCGGCCGCCACCAGGGCCAGCATGGCCGGCAGCAGCCAGATCAGCAGCAGGCGCCGCAGGCTAGGCTGGCGGATCATCGCTGGCCGCGTCCGCTCCGTCCTCGTCCTTCGGCTTTTCCAGGTAGTAGCCCAGGCCGCGCACGGTGCGGATGGAAATGCCCCCGGTCTCCAGCTTGACCCGCAGGCGGGAGATGAATTTCTCGATGGCGTTGGGGGTGATGTCCTCGTCCCAGCTGTAGAGGGACTGCATGATCTGTTCCTTGCTGACGATGCGGTTGGCCCGGCTGACCAGGAACTCCAGGGCCGCCCACTCCCGGGCGGTCAGGTCCAGGGGCTCCTCCCCCAGCCAGGCCCGCTTGCCCACCGTGTCCAGGCGCAGCTTGCCCAGGCGCAGCTCCGGGTCCGGCTGGGTGCGGCCGCGGCGGATCAGGGCCCGGGCCCTGGCTTCCAGTTCGGACAGGGCAACCGGCTTGACCAGATAGTCGTCGGCGCCCAGGTCCAGCAGGCGCACCCGCTCCTCCAGGGCCTCCCGGGCCGAGAGGATCAGCACCGGCGTCGCCAGCTTGCGTCCGCGCAGCCGTTGCAGCACCTCGCTGCCTTCCATTCCCGGCAGGCCCAGGTCCAGGATGGCCAGGTCATAGTTCTGGTCCGTCAGCCAGCTGTCGGCCTGCTTGCCGTCCCGGGTCCAGTCCGTGACGTAGCCCGATTGCCGCAAAGCCTTCACCAGCCCGTCGGCCAGCAACTCGTCGTCTTCCACCAGGAGAATGCGCATGAGGGCGTCAGTAGTTGGTCAGTAAGGGGCAATACGATACCAGCCTCCTAGGTATCGAGAAACTGCAGGCCGCTTCGATGTCACGTTCCCTCCTGATCTGTCTGGCGCTGCTCACGGCCGGTTCCGCATGCGTACATGCCGCCGAGCCGCTGCAGGAGCTTGGCCTGGCCCAGGCCGAGGCCCTGTGGCTGGCCCAAAACCGGGAAGTGCGGCTGGCCCGGGAGGGCGTGCAGGCGGCCCAGGCGGACAGCCTCACCGCGGCCCAGGCGCCCAATCCCCAGTTCAGCCTGTCCACCTCCTCCATCAACCCCCGCAGCGGCATTGGTGCCGGCAGCCTGGGGCAGAAGCGGGTGGATTCGGTGCTGCGACTGGATCAGGTGATCGAGCGGGGCGACAAGCGGGAGCTGCGCCAGCAGGTGGCCGGCGCCGCCCTCGAAGCCGCCGGCCAGGGCCTGGCGGAGGTGCAGCGGCAGAGCCGCTTCCAGCTGCGGGTCGCCTACTGGGACCTGCGTCTGGCCCAGGAGCGCCGCCAGGTGGCCGAAGAAAGCGGCGAACTCTACCGGCGCAGCGTCAAGGCGGCGGAGATGCGCCTCAAGGTCGGTGATGTGGCCGGCGCCGACGTTTCCCGCCTGCGCATCGAGGCCGGCCGCGCCGAGAACGAGGCCCGGGCTGCCCAGGCCGACCTGGAGCGGGCCCGCCAGAACCTGGCTTACCTGATCGGCAAGGAATCCGAGGCCGCCAGCCTGCGGGCGACGGAGCCCTGGCCCCGCAGCGAAGGCGAGGCGGTCACCGCCCGCCGTCCCGAGCTAGAGAGCCGGGCCGACGTTCTCGCCGCCCGGGCCCGGGTCAAGGCTGCCGAAGCCGCCCGGGAGCTGGCGCGGGCCGCCCGCAGCCGGGATGTGACGGTGGGCGTGCAGTTCGAACACTTTCCCCCGGGCGACGCATCGCCCAACAACACCTACGGGGTCAGCCTGAGCGTGCCCCTGTTCCTGCGCCATGCCTACGAGGGCGAGATCGCCCGGGCCGAGGCCGAACTGCTGGCCGCCCGCACCCAGGAGGAGCAGGTGCGGGCCCAGGCCCTGGGCGAGGTGGCCCAGGCCGAATCCCTGCTGGGCGCCGCCCGGGAGCGCCGTCAGCGGCTCGAGGACGGCCTGCTGGCCGAGGCCGAGCGGGTCGCCAGCGCCAGTGAATATGCCTACGGCCGCGGCGCCCTGGGCCTGCTCGACCTGCTCGACGCCCGCCGCACCCTGCGCGCCGTGCGCCTCGATGCCGCCATTCTCCGGGCCGAATACGCCAAAGCCCTGGCCGCCTGGCAGGCGGTCCTGGGCCAATAGAACAAAAGGAACGCCCATGAAGCCCCTGAAGCCCCTGAAGCCCCTGAAGCACTCCCCCCTGCTGCAGAAAAAAGTCCTGCTCCCCCTGGGCATCGCCGGGGCCCTGGCCGTGGCGGCCGTGCTGTTCCTGCGTCCGGCCGCGCCGCCGGCCGGACCGGCGCCCCTGGCCAAGCCGGCCCTCAATACCAACCACAGCATCAGCTTCCCGCCGGGGGCGCCCCAGCTGGCCTACCTGCGCATCGAAGCCGCGCCCGAGCTGCCGGTGCCCCTGCTGGAACCCCTGGCCGGACGGGTCAGTTACGACGAGAACCGTACCGCCCGCATTTTCGCCCCCACCAGCGGCCGGGTGCTGAAGGTGCTGGCCCAGGCCGGCGACACGGTCAAGGCCGGCGCCCCCCTGCTGACCCTGGACGTGCCGGACTACGCGGACCTGCGCAAGGCCGAGTCGGACCGGGAGACCAAGCGCTCCGCCCTGGAACGGAGCAAGGCCCTGTACGAACTGGAAGTGGTGGCACGCAAGGATCTGGAAGCCAGCCAGAACGATTACCGGGCGGCCGAAGCCGAAGTGGAGCGCAGCCGCGCCCGCCTGCGCAACCTCTCGCCCCTGGCGGGGGAGAGCGGCTTCGCCCTGCGCACGCCCCTGGCCGGCATCGTCACCGAGCGCCAGGCCAGCCCCGGCGTCGAGGTCCGCCCCGACGGCGCCGCGCCCCTGTTTGTGGTCAGCGATCCCCGTTCCCTGTGGGTCATGGCCGAACTGACGGAAAAGGACCTGGGCAAGCTGAAGGTGGGCCAGGCCGTCTCCATCGCCGTGGACGCCTATCCGGAACAGCGCTTCCCCGGCACGGTGGAGGCCATCGGCGACGTGCTCGATCCCCAGTCCCGCCGGGTGCCGGTGCGCTGTGCCGTGGCCAACCCGGAGCGCCGCCTGAAGCCGGAGATGTTCGCCCGCATCGTGCCGGAGAACCCGGACCGGCGCCTGCCCAAGGTGCCCAACACGGCCCTGGTGACCGAAGGCCTGCACACCTATCTCTTCGTCGAATCCGAGCCGGGGGTGGTGGCCCGGCGCGAAGTGGTGCTGGCCTTCCGTGGCCACGACAGCAGCTTCGTCGAAAGCGGGCTGAAGGCCGGGGAGCGGGTGGTCACCGCCGGCGCCCTGCTGCTCAACGCCGAACTGGCCGGGAACTGAGGCCATGCTGGAACGCCTGGTTACCTTCGCCCTGGCCCAGCGCCTGTTCGTCATCGTCGGCGTCCTGGTGCTGATCGCCGTGGGCGGCTACGCCGTGGTCAATCTGCCCATCGAGGCCTTCCCCGACGTGCAGGATGTGCAGGTCAATATCGTCACCCAGGCCCCGGGCCTGGCGCCGGAGGAAGTGGAACGGAGCATCTCCCTGCCCATCGAGCGGGAGATGAACGGGGTGCCGCGCATGACCCAGCTGCGCTCCGTCTCCATCACCGGCCTGTCCATCGTCACCCTGACCTTTGCCGACAATACGGACGACTATTTCGCCCGCCAGCAGGTGACGGAAAAGCTGCAGAACGTGGTCTTGCCGCCCGGTGCCCAGCCCGGGCTGGCGCCCCTGACCACGGCGGTGGGGGAAATCTACCGCTACGTCTTCGAGGCCCCGGCCGACATGCCCCTGCACGAGGTGCGGGCCCTGCAGGACTGGGTGGTGCGGCCGGCCCTGCGCCGGGTCACCGGGGTGGCCGACGTGGTCAGCTTCGGCGGCGCGGTGAAGGAATACCAGGTGCGCATCGACCCGGCCCGCCTGCGCAAGTTCGCGGTCAGCATCGACCAGGTCTCCCAGGCCCTGGCCAGCAACAACGCCAACGCCGGCGGCGGCATCATGCGCCGCGGCGACGAGGCCCTGGTGGTGCGTTCCATCGGCCTGCTGTCCAAGGTGGACGACATCGCCCGGGTCACCGTGGCGGTGCGGGACGGCAAGCCCATCCTGGTGGGCGACGTGGCCCGGGTCGAGATCGGCCCCCGCACCCGCTCCGGCATCGTCTCCTTCAACGAGCGGGACGACGTGGTGCAGGGCATCGTGCAGATGAGCAAGGGCCAGAATGCCATCAAGGTTTCCGCCGCCCTCAAGGAGGAAATGGCCCGGGTCGGCGAGCGCCTGCCCGCGGGCGTGCGCCTGGTGCCCATCTACGACCGTATCGAACTGGTCAAGCACACCGTGCACACCGTCAGCGAGAACCTGCTGGTGGGGGCGGTGCTGGTGGTGGGCATCCTGATCCTGTTCCTGCGCTCCTGGTTCGCCGCCGCCGTGGTGGCGGTGGTGATTCCCCTGTCCCTGCTCACCGCCTTCGTCATGATGCATACCAAGGGCGTGGCGGCCAATCTCATTTCCCTGGGGGCGGTGGACTTCGGCATCATCATCGACGGCGCCGTGGTGCTGGTGGAGGCCCTCATGGTGCGCCTGGCCATGGGCGAGCCGGAGAAGAACCCCCTGCACGGCACCCTGCAGTGGCGCATGCTGACCCTGAAGCACACCGCCATCGAGATGGGGCACCCGATCATCTTCTCCAAGGCCATCATCATCCTGGCCTTCCTGCCCATCTTCACCTTCGAGCGGGTGGAGGGGAAGATTTTCGCCCCCATGGCCTACACCCTCTCCTTCGCCATCATCGGCGCCATCCTGCTGACCCTGACCCTGACCCCGGCCCTGACCTCCTTCTACCTGAAGCAGCACAACCTGGCGGAAAAGCACCTGGACTGGATGCACCGCCTGCAGGGGCGCTACCGGGACCTGATGCAGTGGGCCGACGGCCGGCGGCGGCAGATCGTGGTCGGCTCCGGCCTCATCCTGGCCCTCTCCCTGGCCCTGGTGCCCCACCTGGGCAGCGAATTCCTGCCCAAGCTGGACGAGGGCAACATCTGGCTCACCGTGACCCTGCCGCCGGCCACCAACCTGGCCAAGACCAAGGAGGTGGAGCAGGAGGTGCGGCGCATCCTGCTGTCCTATCCGGAGGTGAGCAAGGTCATCGCCCACGTCGGCCGTCCCGACGACGGCACCGACCCCAAGGGGCCCAACAACATGGAAATCCTGGCGGACTTGAAGCCCCACAACGAGTGGCGCTTCCCCAGCAAGGAAGCCCTCATCGCCGACATGAGCGGGAAGATCCGGGCCATTCCCGGGGTGCCCACCAACTTCTCCCAAGTCATCGAGGACAACGTGCAGGAATCCATTTCCGGGGTGAAGGGGGAGATCGCGGTGAAAATCTTCGGCCCCGACCTGGACATCCTGGAGGACAAGGCGGAGCAGGTGGTGGGCGTGCTCGGTGCCATCCACGGCGCCGCCGACGTGGCCGCCATCAAGGTCAGCGGCCAGACCGAACTGGACATCACCCTGGACCGGGAGCGCATGGCCCGCTACGGCATCAGCGCCCAGGACGTCAATGCCACGGTGCAGACGGCCCTGGCCGGCAGCGCCGTGGCGGTCTTCTACGACGGCGACCGCCGCTTCGACATCGTGGTGCGCCTGGAGAAGGAGTACCGGGACGCGGTGGATGACGTGGCGGATCTGCCCATCGCCCTGCCCCACAGCGACCATCCCTCCCTGGCCGACCCCGGCACCATACCCCTGGCCGCCATCGCCAATGTGGAAGTGCGCCAGGGCCCGGCCCGCATCGCCCGGGAGGCCGGCGGCCGCTATGTGGCGGTGAAGGCCAACCTGCTGGGGCGGGACCAGGGCAGCTTCGTCGCCGAGGCCATGGCCAAGGTCAAGGAACGGGTGCATCTGCCCAGCGGCTACAGCATGACCTGGGGCGGCCAGTTCGAGAACCAGCAGCGGGCCACCAAGCGCCTGGCGGTGATCGTGCCCCTCTCGGTGCTGGGCATTTTCGTGCTGCTGTTCTGGGCCTTCCGCTCCATGCCCTTCGCCCTGCTGGTGCTGGGCATGGTGCCCTTCACCTGGGTCGGCGGCATTCTCGGCCTGGCCGCCGCCGGCCTGCACATGTCCGTCTCAGCCGCCGTCGGCTTCATCGCCGTGGCCGGCATCTCGGTGCAGAACGGGGTGATCATGGTGGAGCAGTTCCTCGAAGGCGTGCGCAACGGCCAGAGCGTCGCCGTTTCGGTGCGGGAAGGCGCCGTCGGCCGCCTGCGCCCGATCCTCATGACGGCCCTGATGGCCGGCCTGGGCCTGCTGCCGGCGGCCCTTTCCCACGGCATCGGCTCCGAAACCCAGCGGCCCTTCGCCGTGGTCATCGTCGGCGGCATCGTCTCCGCCACCATCTTCACCCTGATCCTGCTGCCCCTGCTGTTCCCGGCCCTGTGCCGGACCGAGGAAAACTGAGGCGGTACTCCCCCGGGAGGCAGGAGGGACGGCCATCTCCGGGCATCCATGCCCGACAGTGGCGTCCCTTCTGCCTTGCAGGGCATCCCGCTTTGGCGGCGCGGTGCGCTAGAATCCTTTCCCCTGCGCAAATAATTCCAGCGGCGGCAGATTCCGGAGAGAGACCATGAAACAGCAGCTGATCATTTTCGACACCACCCTGCGCGACGGCGAACAGAGCCCCGGCGCTTCCATGACCAAGGAAGAGAAGCTGCGGGTGGCCCGCCAGCTCGAGCGGATGCGGGTGGACGTGATCGAGGCCGGCTTCGCCGCAGCCTCTCCCGGCGACTTCGACGCCATCCACGCCATCGCCGAGGCGATCAAGGATTCCACCGTCTGTTCCCTGGCCCGGGCCAACGAGAACGACATCCGCCGCGCCGGCGAGGCCATCAAGCCCGCCGCCCGGGGCCGCATCCACACCTTCATCGCCACCAGCCCGATCCACATGGAGAAGAAGCTGCGCATGAGCCCGGACCAGGTGGTGGAGCAGGCGGTCAAGGCCATCGGCTGGGCCCGGGAATACACCAACGACGTGGAATTCTCCGCCGAGGATGCGGGCCGCTCCGAGATCGATTTCCTCTGCCGCATTTTCGAGGCCGTGATCAAGGCCGGCGCCACCACCATCAACGTGCCCGACACCGTGGGCTACAACCTGCCCAGCCAGTTCGCCGAGACCATCCGCCAGCTGATCGAGCGGGTGCCCGGTGCCGACAAGGTGGTGTGGTCCGTGCACTGCCACAACGACCTGGGCCTGGCCGTGGCCAATTCCCTGGCCGCCGTGCTGGCCGGCGCCCGCCAGGTGGAATGCACCATCAACGGCCTGGGCGAACGGGCCGGCAATGCCTCCCTGGAAGAGGTGGTGATGGCCACCCGCACCCGGGCCGACATCTTCCCGGTGGAAACCCGGGTCGATACCACCCAGATCGTGCCCGCCTCCAAGCTGGTGTCCCAGATCACCGGCTACCCGGTGCAGCCGAACAAGGCCATCGTCGGCGCCAATGCCTTCGCCCACGAATCCGGCATCCACCAGGACGGCGTGCTCAAGCACCGGGAAACCTACGAGATCATGCGGGCCGAAGACGTGGGCTGGTCCCAGAACAAGCTGGTGCTGGGCAAGCACTCCGGCCGCAACGCCTTCAAGACCCGCCTGGCCGAACTGGGCATCGACCTGCCCAGCGAAGAGGCCCTCAATGCCGCCTTCGCCCGTTTCAAGGAACTGGCCGACAAGAAACACGAGATTTTCGACGAGGATCTGCAGGCCCTGGTTTCCGACGAGACCGTGACCCCGGAGCAGGAGCACTACAAACTGGTCTATTCCCAGGTCTGTTCCGAGACCGGCGAGATTCCAGAATCCGCCGTCACCCTTGCCGTCGGCGGCGCCGAGCACAAGGCGGCCTCCACGGGCAGCGGTCCGGTGGATGCCACCTTCAAGGCCATCGAGAAAATTGCCGCCAGCGGCGCCGAGCAGCTGCTCTATTCGGTCAATGCCATCACCACCGGCACCGATGCCCAGGGCGAAGTGACCGTGCGCCTGGCCAAGGGCGGGCGCATCGTGAACGGCCAGGGGGCCGATACGGATATCGTCATCGCCTCGGCCAAGGCCTATCTCAACGCCCTGAACAAGCTCCACTCCTCCCTGGAAAAGCTCAATCCCCAGGGCGATATCTGAATGGGCTGAACTGGCCGCGTCGGCCAAGCGCAGCAGCGGCCGGGCAGCGCCCGGCCCGGGCCCTCACCCTGCGGTGGGGGCCTTTTGTTTGGATGGGCGGGTGAGGCGGGCGTAGGCCACGACGCAGGCGAAGAAGGCCAGGCTGAGCAGGGTTTCGATGCCCGCCAGCCACTGGGTCAGGCCCTGGTCGGAGGTGACCCGCACGGACCCTTCGGCCAGATAGAAGAGAATGAAGAGGGAGCTCCACTGGTAGGTGTAGCGGCGCCCCTTGAGGATGCCGAACAGGGGCGGCAGCAGGAACACCGCCTTCAGCGCCAGCCAGGAGCCACCCGGCTTGAGCGGCGCCAGCCATAGCTCCCAGGCCAGGCAGAGAAAGATCAGGGCGATCAGCAGGGTGCTGGCGATGAGGACGAGGCGTTTTTCCATGACGGGGCTTCCAGGCGGGGTCGGCTATTATAGCGGCGGTGTCGGGGCGGCCTGTCCCGGGTTTTTTTCTATTTGATGGTGGCGATGGCCAGACGACGTTACTCCCAGCGGGAAGGCATGCTGCCGGAAATGTTCAGACGTTTCCGGGAGGAGCGCTTCACCCAGACCGCCGCCAGCCTGGCGTACACCACCCTGCTGTCCCTGGTGCCCCTGGTGGGCCTGGTGGTGGCCGTGCTCTCGGACCTGCCCTTCTTCCCGGTGATCCTGGACCAGGTGAACACCTTCCTGGTGGCCAACCTGCTGCCGGACAAGGCCGGCGTGGTGATTGCCAAGTACACCCTGATTTTTTCCCAGAAGGTCAATCGCCTGACCTGGCTCGGCGTCATGGTGCTGGCCGGCACGGCCCTGGTGCTGATGCTGACCATCGAGCGGGCCCTCAACCACGTGTGGCAGGTCGGCGTCTCCCGTTCCCCGGGGCGGCGGCTGAAACTTTATCTGGTGATCGCCCTGCTCGGGCCCCTGGTGCTCGGCGCCGTCTTCGGCGTCACCTCCTACGTGGTGACGGCCTCCCTGGGCTTCTTCAACGAGGCTCTCTGGGTGCGCAACGCCCTGCTCAAGGCCCTTTCGGCGGTACTGCTGGGGGGCTTCTTCGCCTTCCTCTACTTCGCCGTGCCCAATGTGCCGGTGCGCCTGCGCCATGCCATCTGGGGCGGGGCCTTTGCCTCCCTGGCCATCACCCTGATGCAGCGCGGCTTCGAGTTCTACCTGGCCAAGGTGCCGTCCTATACCCTGATCTACGGCGCCTTCGCCGCCGTGCCCATCTTCCTGGTGTGGCTGTACCTGTCCTGGCTGGTGGTGCTGCTGGGCGCCCTGCTGGCCGCCACCCTGCACCGCCGCAATCCGCCGGGAGGCTAGTCCGGCTGTTCCTCGACGGCGATGGAGAAAATCTCCACCCGGGCCGTCTGTTCGTCCAGGCTGGTGGTGCGCACTTCCTTGATTTCCAGGTTGTCCCGTTCCACCAGCAGCACGAAGCGCCCCTGGTCCGCCGGCAGCAGCCCGGCCGGCGTCACCAGGGAGTCGTTGGGCCGCAGGCCCGGAACGGCGGGCAGGACCAGGACATGGGGGTGGGCGCTGGCATTCTCGCCGGGCAGGGCGATGGTGGCGGGCAGCGCCTTGGGGGCCAGGATCTGCAGGCCGATCTCCAGGTGCTCCGGATTTTCCGAGAGGGCCCAGCGCACGATGCAGGCCTGCCAGCCGCCGCGGCCCGGCGGATGGTTTTCCGGCTTGAGGGCCACCACGTCGCCCACTTCCAGCTTTTCCGAGGTGCCGGCAAGGTGCATCAGGGCGTAGCCGTCCGGGCTCTCGTTGGTGATCATCCAGGAGGAGCCTTCGCCTTCTTCCAGGGAAGGGCCGCGCAGCAGGCCGGCCAGGGGTTCCAGGCCGGCGTGCAGGGTCACCCGGTAGCTCTGGCGCCGGCGCGGGAAGCGCCGCCGGGCCGGGTTGCCCCAGAAGCGGATGAGGCGGCGCAGGACGCTGCGCCCGCTCAAGGTGGCGGCGAATTCGGGCAGTTCGCTGGCGCCTGTCCGCTGGCTGCCGGATTCCAGGGTGTGCAGCTGCCGCTCGAGGAAATGGGCCAGCTGGTCGCAGGAGAACCACAGCACCGGCGTTTCCGGCGGCGGCAGGCGGCGGGCCAGGGCCACGGCCGGGCTGTCCCGGTTGGGATCGATCCAGAACAGGCCCCGGTGGCGCTCGTCGGTGATGCTGAGGAATTCCAGCCGGTGTCCGTGCCGTTGGGCGATGTCGGCAATGAATTCCAGTTCCCGGGCGCTGAAGGAGGCCGGCTGGGCGCAGGCCAGGAGCAGGGTGCTGGCGTATTCGTTCTCGATGCTGGAGGCGGTGCCTTCGGGCAGTTGCCCCTGCAGGCCCCGTTCCCGGGCCAGGGCGTAGGTGCGGTGGGCGGCTTCCCAGATGCCGACGGCGGCGGGGGATGCTACCAGGGCGCTGATCAGCAGGTGCTGCTTGAGCAGGTGCTGGGCGCGCCAGAGAATCACGTCCTGGGGCTGGCGCAGGCCCTTCACCAGGTGTTCGTCCACCTGGTCCTGCAGGATGGCAAGGAAGTTGCGGGCCAGCAGTTCCAGCAGTTCCTGGGCGGACTTGACCAGGGCACGCAGCTTGCGCGGCAGGGGCAGGCCGGCTTCGTCCAGGCTGGGGGTCAGCCGGGCCACCGCGGCAACGCTGCGGGCGTGGATCAGGTCCAGGACCCGGTGGCGCTGCTGGGCGCTGGCCGCCGTGTCCTCCATGGCCAGCAGGTGGCCCTTGAGGGTCGTCAGCTCCTGCCCCAGGTCGCCGGACGGCGGCAGTCCCAGCCATTCGATGATGGCGGTGATGCCCAGGGGGGGCGGCGCGGTTTCCGGGGGAACGGAGGACGGTTCGCTCATGGCGTGGTCGGTCAGGGGCGGCGGCGCCGGCTCAAGGGCGCCCGCGGGAGTGTAAAGGTGCGTGGATTATAGCGTGCCGTGTCGCCATCTCCAGGGATTTGCCCGACAGGCGGGCGTTTCCGGGGAGTTCCCGGCCGCCAGGCGGCGGGGGCGGGGCGGATTTGCTTCCCGTTTCCGCTGGGGCAAAGTAGGGGCTTGTTTTATTGCTTGTTTTGCCGCGGTTTATTGTTATAATCTTGCCCTTTTTCTGATTTCGGAAGAGAACAACGATGGTTGTCATTCGCCTTGCCCGTGGCGGCGCCAAGAAGCGCCCCTTCTACAACATGGTGGTTACCGATTCCCGTAACCGTCGCGACGGCCGTTTCGTCGAGCGCGTGGGTTTCTACAACCCCGTGGCCTCCGGTAATGCCGAAGGCCTGGTGATCAAGATGGATCGCCTGACCTACTGGACCGACAACGGCGCCCAGCTGTCCCCGACCGTGGCCCGCCTGGTCAAGCAGTTCGCTGCCAAGGCTGCCTGATAAAGCGTGACGGCAACTGATACCAACCCGGTCATCGTCCTGGGGAAGATCACCGTCCCCTACGGTATCCAGGGCTGGGTCAGAATCCACCCCTTCGCCGACGATCCCCTCGCCTGGGCCAAAATGCCCGAGTGGTGGGTGGCAACGGAGAAGGGGGACGGGGCGGCCGAAGTGCCTTTGGCACAATGGCGCTCCTGCAAGTTGAAGCAATGCCGCTGGCACGGAGACGGGCTGGTTGCAAGGCTTGAAGGCGTTGACGACCGGAATGCCGCCGAGGCCCTGCAAGGGTTTCTGGTGGGCGCTCCCCGGGAAGCGATGCCGGCTACGTCGGAAAACGAGTTTTACTGGACCGATCTGATCGGTCTGGACGTGGTCAATACCCGCGACGAGAAGCTGGGCCAGGTGGTCGGGCTGATCGAAACCGGGGCCAACGACGTGTTGCGCGTCGCCGCCGAAGACGGGGAGGAGCGTCTGCTGCCCTTCGTTGCCGCGGTGGTGCTGGCGGTGGAGCAGGCTGACCACCGCATTCGCGTCGAGTGGGAAAAGGATTGGTGAAAGTCCGCCCGGCTTCGCCTCCGAGGATCGGTTGAGCGTGCGTTTCGACGTCGTCACCCTCTTTCCGGAGATGTTCGCCGCCCTGGCCAACTTCGGCATCAGCCGTCGGGCCCTGGAGGACGGGCGCTGGGTGTTGAATACCTGGAACCCGCGGGATTTCACCGACAACAATTACCGGACCGTGGACGATCGCCCCTATGGCGGCGGCCCGGGCATGGTGATGCTGCCTGAGCCTCTGGAAAAAGCCATTGCGGCGGCCAAGGAGTCCCAGCGGCAGAATGGGGTGGCCCAGCCCCGGGTGATCTATCTGTCACCCCAGGGGCGCCCCCTGACTCACGCCAGCGTCATGCGGCTGAAGGAAGAAGCGGGTCTGATCCTGCTTTGCGGCCGCTACGAGGGAGTGGACGAGCGTCTGATCGAACGCTGCGTTGACGAGGAAGTGTCGATCGGGGATTTCGTCCTCTCGGGCGGCGAGATTCCGGCCATGGCCCTGATGGATGCCGTGGTGCGGCAATTGCCGGGGGTGCTCAACGATGCCACCTCGGCCGAGCAGGACTCCTTCGTGGACGGACTGCTGGATTGCCCCCATTACACCCGCCCCGAGGTGTATGCAGAAATGCCGGTGCCGCCGGTGCTGTTGTCCGGCCACCACAAGGACATTCGCCGCTGGCGACTGAAACAGTCGCTGGCGCGGACCCGGGAGCGTCGCCCGGAGCTGTACGCCAAATGGCTGACGCAACAGACCGAGGGAGGCAAAAAGCTTTCCAAGGAAATTACGCAACTCCTCGGCGAACTCGAAAGAGAAGCGCAAGCGGAGCAATGCGGTGAGATGAAAAGCAGTTCTTAACTTAGGAAGTACTCACATGAACCTGATTGCACAACTGGAACAAGAAGAAATCGCCCGCCTGACCGCCGGCAAGACCATCCCCGAATTCGCCCCCGGCGACACCGTGGTGGTTGGCGTGAACGTGGTGGAAGGTACCCGCAAGCGGGTCCAGGCCTACGAAGGCGTGGTCATCGCCAAGCGCAACCGCGGCCTCAACTCCGCTTTCACCGTGCGCAAGATTTCCTCCGGCGAAGGCGTGGAACGGACTTTCCAGACCTACTCCCCCCTGATCGCTTCCATCGAAGTGAAGCGTCGCGGCGACGTGCGTCGTGCCAAGCTGTACTACCTGCGCGACCGTTCCGGCAAGTCCGCCCGCATCAAGGAAAAGCTGGTCCTCAAGCGCGGCTAAGCTGTTTGGCCGTTGCCATGAAAAGGGCGCCGCAAGGCGCCCTTTTTTTATGCCTGAATTCCTCCGGCACTACTTCTTCTTGCGCCAGGGACATTTCTTGCAACCCTTCTTGCAGCACTTGCCTGACATTGCGGCTCCTCGGCTTGGTGTCCCGCCCCGGGGACTCGCCGGGTTAGTCAGGCGTTATCAAGAATGGTTCGCAATGTTTTGCGCTATCAGGCGCGCTTGTCCTTCTCGATCAGGGCGTAGGCGGAGTGGTTGTGGATGGACTCGAAGTTTTCCGATTCCACCACGTAGTGGTCGATGCGGGGATCTTCGTTGAGGCGGGCGGCCACGTCCCGCACCATGTCCTCGACGAACTTGGGATTGTCGTAGGCCCGCTCGGTGACCCACTTCTCGTCCGGACGCTTGAGCAGGCCGAACAGTTCGCAGGAGGCCTGGGCTTCCACCATCTGCACCAGGTCCTCGATCCAGAGGAAGGCGTTGAGGCGGGCGGTGACGGTGACGTGGGAGCGCTGGTTGTGGGCGCCGTAGTTGGAGATTTCCTTGGAGCAGGGGCACAGGCTGGTCACCGGCACCACCACCCGCACCGTGGAGGTGATGCGGCCGTCGGCGATTTCGCCGATCAGGGTGACGTCGTAGTCGAGCAGGCTCTGCACGCCGGAGACCGGGGCGGTCTTGGCGATGAAGTAGGGGAAGCTCATCTCGATGTGGCCGCTGCGGGCCTCCAGGCGGGCGGCCATGGCCTGCAGCATGGTGGGGAAGGATTCCACCGAGATTTCCCTTTCGTGGCTGTTGAGAATCTCCACGAAGCGGGACATGTGGGTGCCCTTGAAGTTGTGCGGCAGGCCCACGTACATGTTGAAGCTGGCCACGGTGTGGCGCACGTCGCCGCCCTTGTCGCGGATTTTCACCGGATGGCGGATGGCCCGGATGCCCACCTTGTTGATGGCAATGCGGCGGGTGTCTTCGCTGTTCTGGACGTCGGGAATGGGAGTCTGGGAAGTAGTCATGGCGGGCTTATCTGCAGTGGGCCGGGCGGAGAGGCAATCGGGATGCGCCTTCCAGCCGGGCGGTGAGCCAATGGGGGCGCGCGTTCCCGGCCTTCAGGCGGCGAGCCGTTGCCGTACCTGGCGGACGATGCCGTCCACGTCCAGGCCTAGCTCGGCCAGCAGCAGGTTCTGGTCGCCGTGGTCGATGAAATGGTCGGGCAGGCCCAGGCGCAGCAGGGGCACGGTCAGGCCCATCTCTTCCAGGGCCCGGGCCACTTCGCTGCCGGCGCCGCCGATCAGGGCATTCTCTTCGACGCTGACCAGCAGCTCGTGGTTCCGCGCCAGCTCGGCCAGCAGCTCCCGATCCAGGGGTTTGACGAAGCGCATGTTGGCGACGCTGGCATCCAGGGCGTCGCCGGCCCCCAGGGCTGCCTGCACCATGCTGCCGAAGGCCAGCAGGGCCACGCCCTTGCCCTGGCGCCGGATCTCGCCCTTGCCCACGGGCAGGGCGGTGAGGGCCGTTTCCGGCGTCACGCCGCTGCCGCCGCCGCGGGGATAGCGCACGGCGCTGGGGCCGTCGATGCCCATGGCGGTGGTCAGCATCTTGCGGCATTCGTCTTCGTCCGCCGGGGCCATGATCACCAGGTTGGGGATGCAGGTCATGAAGGAAAGGTCGAAGGCGCCGTGGTGGGTGGCACCGTCGGCGCCCACCAGGCCGCCCCGGTCGATGGCGAAGACCACCGGCAGATTCTGCAGGGCCACGTCGTGCACCAGCTGGTCGTAGCCTCGCTGCAGGAAGGTGGAGTAGATCGCCACCACCGGCTTCAGGCCTTCGCAGGCCAGGCCGGCGGCGAAGGTGACGGCATGTTGCTCGGCGATGCCGACGTCGAAATAGCGTTCCGGGTACAGCTCGGCAAAGCGCACCAGGCCGGAGC
Organism: Azospira sp. MPR-LB4; assembly: GCF_058809525.1. Lineage (NCBI taxonomy): Bacteria > Pseudomonadati > Pseudomonadota > Betaproteobacteria > Rhodocyclales > Rhodocyclaceae > Azospira > Azospira sp. MPR-LB4. The sequence continues at coordinate 1,438,123 of NZ_CM179521.1, read as the reverse complement.
CTTCGCCCATGGCCGGGGTGATGCCCACCAGGCGCGGCTCGGCCGCCGCCATGTCGCACAGCCAGTCGGAGAAGACCTGGGTGTAGGTCAGCTTGCCGCCGCCCTTGCCGCTCTGGATGCCCACTTCCGGCTGGAACTTGGAAACCCCGTGGTAGAGCACCGGGTTGGCCTCGGCCAGCTTGTAGCCCTGGCCTTTCTTGGTGATGACGTGGAGGAACTGGGGCCCCTTGAGACCCTTCAGATTCTGCAGGGTGGGCACCAGGGCGTCCAGGTCGTGGCCGTCGATGGGGCCGATGTAGTTGAAGCCCAGCTCCTCGAACAGGGTGCCCGGGGTGAGCATGCCCTTGACGTGCTCCTCGGCCCGCTTGGCCAGTTCCAGCAGGGGCGGGGCCACGCCCAGCACCTTTTCGCCGGCGCGGCGGGCGGCGGAGTAGAGACCGCCGGAGAGCAGGCGGGCCAGGTACTTGTTCAGCGCGCCCACCGGGGGCGAGATGGACATGTCGTTGTCGTTGAGGATGACGAGCATGTTGGCGTCGGCGACACCGGCGTTGTTGAGGGCCTCGAAGGCCATGCCGGCGGACATGGCGCCGTCGCCGATGATGGCCACCGCCTTGCGGTTTTCCCCCTTCTGCTTGGCCGCCAGGGCCATGCCCAGTGCGGCGGAGATGGAGGTGGAGGAGTGGCCGACGCCGAAGGTGTCGTAGGCCGATTCGCAGCGTTTGGGAAAGCCGGAGAGGCCGCCGTGCATGCGCAGCTTGGCCATGCCGGCGCGGCGGCCGGTGAGGATCTTGTGGGGGTAGGTCTGATGGCCCACGTCCCACACCAGTCGGTCTTCCGGGGTGTCGAAGACGTAGTGCAGGGCGATGGTCAGTTCCACCGTGCCCAGGTTGGAGGAGAGATGGCCGCCGGTGCGGGACACCGACTCGACGATGAAGGTGCGCAGTTCTTCGGCCAGCTGGGGCAGCTGGCGCTTGTCCAGGCGGCGCAGCTGGGCCGGGCTGTCGATGGTGTCTAGCAGGGGTGTGGCGGTCATCATGGTGCGGCGCTCGAATTCGGTGGATGCGCGAAGGCCCGCTCTAGAACTTGCGGGTCGTGATGTAGTGGGCCAGTTCGATCAGGCGCTGGGCCCGGGGGCCGAAGCCTTCCAGGGCGCCGAGGGCGTCGCGGCGCAGGTCGTCGGCCAGCTGGCGGGCCGTTTCCAGGCCCAGCAGGCGGACGTAGGTGGGCTTGTCGGCGGCCTCGTCCTTGCCGGCGGTCTTGCCCAGGGTGGCGGTGCTGGCGGTGCAATCCAGGATGTCATCCACCACCTGGAAGAGCAGGCCGGCGCGCTTGGCGAAGGCGTCCAGGCGCTCCAGTTCGGCGGCGGCCAGGGGCGTGCCGCAGTGGGCGCCCATGAGCACGGCGGCGCGGATCAGGGCGCCGGTCTTCAGGGCGTGCATCAGTTCCAGCTGGGGCTGGTCAAGGCTCTTGCCGACGGAGGCCAGGTCGATGGCCTGGCCCCCGGCCATGCCGCAGGAGCCGCTGCCGTGGGCCAGCAGGCGCACCAGTTCCAGGCCCTGGGCCGGGCTCGGCCAGGGCTGGGCGGCCAGGATCTCGAAGGCCCGGGACTGCAGCGCGTCCCCCACCAGCAGGGCGGTGGGCTCGTCGTACTGCACGTGGCAGGTGGGGCGGCCCCGGCGCAGCACGTCGTCGTCCATGCAGGGCAGGTCGTCGTGCACCAGGGAATAAACGTGGATCATCTCCACCGCGCAGGCGACGCAGTCCAGGGCTTCCGCCGTGGCGCCGCACAGTTCGCCGGCGGCGAAGGCCAGCAGGGGGCGGACCCGCTTGCCGCCGCCCAGGGCGCTGTAGCGCATGGCGTCGTGCAGGCCTTGGGGGATGGTCTCGGCGGCGGGCAGGAAGCGGCCCAGGGCGGCCTCGGTGCGGGCCTGGGTCTGGGCCATCCAGTCGGGGAAGGGCAGGGCGGAAGCGTCGGAAGATGCCATGGGAAAACCTGGAGAAGAGGTGCGAAGGCGCAGGTGGGGCCGTGCCTTCAGGCCTCGGGGCTGTTCAAGTCCTTCAGTGTACCGCTTTCCAGGACCTGCACCCGCTGTTCCGCATCGGCCAGCTGGCCCTGGCACAGTTTCAGCAGTTCGACGCCGCGCTTGTAGGCGGACAGGGATTCTTCCAGGGACAGGTTGCCGCCTTCCATGGCCTGGGCGATGCGCTCCAGATCGGCGAGGGCTTCTTCGAAGGAGGGGGAGGAGGGAGAGCCGGGAGGGGTTCCGGTCTGGCCGCCGGCGCTGGTGGAAGCGGGCATGGGCGATTGATCCATATCAATAACCGGTGGAAATGCAAAAAATACCGTATCACGGGGCTTTTGGTCAAATTTGCGCCGGGGTAGAATCCCGCCTTCGTTGATTTTGCTTCATTTTTCACCCATTGCCTTTTTCCGGAGGTGTGGACATGTCCGACATCGCATCCAGCACCAAACTGGCTCCTGCCGTTAGCCAATTCCCCGTCGAATGGTATTTCGACGAAAAAATGTTCGAATTGGAGATGAAACTCTTCTTCGAGCAGGGCCCGGGGTACGTCGGCCACGAGCTGATGGTGCCCAATGTGCACGACTACCGCACCATGGAGTGGCGCGACCACGGCCGCATGCTGGTGCGCCAGCCGGACGGGGTTTATGACATGTCCAACATCTGCCGCCACCGCCAGGCCATCATGCTGCAGGGCAGCGGCAATGCGGAACACATCGTTTGCCCGATCCACCGCTGGACCTACGACAGCGAAGGCAGCCTCAAGGGCGCGCCCCACTTCCCCGCCAATCCCTGCCTGAACCTCAACAAGCGCAAGCTGGATTCCTGGAACGGCCTGCTCTTCAAGGGGCCGCGCAACGCCCAGGCCGACCTGGCCGGGATGAACGTGGCCGGCGAGTTCGACTTCGCCGGCTACAAGCTGGACCGGGTCGAGATGCACGAGTGCAACTACAACTGGAAGACCTTCATCGAGGTGTACCTGGAGGACTACCACGTGGTGCCCTTCCACCCCGGTCTGGGCAACTTCGTTACCTGCGACGACCTGACCTGGCAGTTCGGCGAGTGGTATTCCGTGCAGAAGGTGGGCATCACCAACCTGGACAAGGTCGGCTCCGCCCCCTATGGCCGCTGGCAGAAGGCGGTCAAGGACTTCTATGGCGCCCGGGGCGAGCAGCCCAAGCAGGGCGCCGTGTGGCTGACCTACTACCCGAATGTGATGGTGGAGTGGTATCCCCACGTGCTGGTGGTATCCACCCTCATCCCCCAGTCGGTGAACAAGACCATGAATGTGGTGGAGTTCTACTACCCCGAGGAAATCGTCGAGTTCGAGCGGGAATTCATCGAGGCCGAGCAGGCCGCCTACATGGAAACCGCCATCGAGGACGACGACATCGGCGAGCGCATGGACCGGGGCCGCTGGCAGCTGCTCAAGGAAGGGCGCAACGAAGTGGGCCCCTACCAGTCCCCCACCGAGGACGGCATGCAGCACTTCCACGAGTTCTACCGCCGCATCGTCGAGCCCCACCTGAAGTAGAATTCTCCCAGCCCAAGCATCGGGGCGCCTGCGGGCGCCCCTTTTGTTTCCCCCGCGCCGTTTTCTGCGGCGCCGTTTTTCCGGCTTCATCGCCGAAGGATCTCCTGCCCATGCAATCCCTGTGGATGGTCGCCGCCGCATTCCTGTTCGCCTGCATGGGCGTGTGCGTCAAGCTGGCGGCCGAGGCGGGCTATTCCCCGGCGGAAATCGTCTTCTACCGCAACGCCATCGCCCTGGCCCTGATGAGCGCCTCCATGCTCTGGGGACGCCTCGATCCGCGCACTCCCCACTGGAAATTCCAGATCTACCGGGGCGTCTCCGGCTTCATCTCCCTCATGCTGTACTTCTACGCCATCGCCTGGCTGCCCCTGGCGACGGCGGTGACCCTCAACTACACCTCGCCCCTGTTCCTGGCCCTGTTCCTCGCCGGCCTCTCCGGTGCCCGCCTGCCAGCCAGCCTGGTGGGTGCCCTGGTGGCCGGCTTTGCCGGGGTGGTGTTGCTGCTGCAGCCCACCTTCCATGCGGACCAGCTGGCCGGCGGTCTGATGGGCCTGGCTTCCGGCGTCCTCGCCGGCCTGGCCTATTACAACGTGCGTGAGTTGGGGCAGAAGGGGGAGCCGGAGTGGCGCACGGTGTTCTACTTCTCCCTGCTGTCCACCCTCGGCGCCGGCTTGTGGATGCTCTTCTTCCGCTTCCATCCCCTGACCCTGCGCGGCGCCGGCCTGCTGCTGGGGGTCGGCATCTTCGCCACCCTGGCCCAGCTGGCCATGACCCGGGCCTACAGCCGGGGCCGCACCCTGGTGGCGGCCAGCCTGGCCTACACGGCGGTGGTCTTCGCCAGCCTGTTCGGCATGCTCTTCTGGGGCGAGGTGCTTTCCCTCGCCGCCTGGCTGGCCATCGCCATCATCGTCCTCTCCGGCATGGCCGCCACCCGCTTCTCCCGGGCCAATCCGGCGGAGCAGGACTAGGCCGGCACCCGGCGCCGCCGGGCCCGCCCATGGCTGCGCCGGCCGCCCCATTCCAAGTTAAACTCATATCCACATAACAACACGGAGCAAGCCATGATCGTTACCGACCACCAGGACAACCTGGTTTCCGTCGCCGTTTTCGGTGAATTCACCCTGGCCGATTACAAGGAGTTCGAGGAGCTGGTGAATTTCAAGGTGAAGTTCGAAGGCCCGGTGAATCTCTTTTTCGATCTGCGCCAGATGGCCGACGTGACCCTGGACACGGCCCTGGAGGAAATCCGCTTCTCCAAGGCCCACGCCAACGATTTCGAGCGCATCGCCGTCATCACCGAGAGCCAGTGGGTGACCTGGAGCGCCTGGCTCTCCCGTGCCTTCGTCGATGCCAGCATCCGCGTCTTCTCCGACGAAGCCGAAGCCAAGGCCTGGCTGGCCGAACAGGACGTCATCTGATGCCTGCGGCCATCCACACCACCCTGGTGGATGGGGCCACCCTGGCCGCCCGCCTGGGCGATCCGGCCTGGGTGGTGGTGGATTGCCGCCATGATCTGGCCGACCCGGCCGCCGGGGAGACCGCCTACGCCCGGGGGCACATTCCCGGAGCCGTCTTCCTGCATCTGGACCGGGATCTTTCCTCTGCGAAAAACGGCCGCAACGGCCGCCATCCCCTGCCCCATATCGCCACCCTGGCCGCCGCCCTGGGCCGGGCCGGCATCGGCCCCGGGGTCCAGGTGGTGGCCTACGACGACTGCGGCGGCATGATGGCCGGGCGCCTGTGGTGGCTGCTGCGCTGGCTCGGCCACGAGGCCGTGGCCCTGCTGGACGGCGGCCTGTCCGCGTGGACCGCTGCCGGTGGCGCCCTGAGCGCCGAGATGCCCGAGCCTGCCGCCCGCACCTTCACTCCCGCGCCCCGGGACTGGGTGTTGGACGCCGACCAGGTGCTGGCCGGCCTGGGCCGGCCGGACCGGGTCATCGTCGATGCCCGGGCGCCGGACCGTTTCCGCGGCGAAAACGAAAGCATCGACCCGGTGGGCGGCCATATCCCCGGCGCCCGTAACCGCTTCTTCCGCGACAACCTGGGGCCCGACGGCCGCTTCAAGCCGGCCGACCAGCTGCGCCAGGAGTGGACAGAGGTCCTGGCCGGCTTCGCTCCTGAACAGGTGGTGCACCAGTGCGGTTCCGGCGTTTCCGCCTGCCACAACCTGCTGGCCATGGAAATCGCCGGCCTGCCCGGTGCCCGGCTCTACGCCGGCTCCTGGAGCGAGTGGTGCGCCGATCCGGCACGGCCGGTGGAGCGCTGAAAGGGCAGGGCGGTGCTGGCCTTCGAACTGCTGGCGGAGCAGCGCATCAACGAGGCCCTGGCCAAGGGCGAGCTGTCGAACCTGCCCGGCAGCGGCCACCCCCTGGAGCTGGGCGACGATCTGCTGGTGCCGGAAGACCAGCGCCTGGCCCAGCGCATCCTCAAAAATGCCGGCTACACCCCGCCGGAAGTGGGGCTGCGGCGGGAGATCGCCCAACTGCGTGCCGAACTGGAACTGCTCGACGAGGTGGAGCGCGGTCCCGCCTGGCAGCGCCTCTGCCTGCTGATGAGCCAGCTGAGCCTGGCCCGTGGCGCCGCCGTCAATCTGTCCCTGGAGGGTCGCTATTGGGAGCGCCTCAAGGCGCGCTTCGCCGGTAGCGCGGAGGATGGGGCGGAGGAGGGCGCAGGGGACGGCGGAGGCCGCGGACCCGCCGCCTGAGGCTTCAGACGCCGCCTGTGGGCGGCGTTTTCTTTTCCAGTTGCCGTTCGGCCCAGGCCACGTGCTCCCGCACCACGGCGGAATCGTCCTCCCGGCGGGCGGCCAGGGCCGCCCTGGCTTCCTCCGTCGCCGGGCCGTTGCCCAGGGCCACGGCGATGTTGCGCCGCCAGCGTTCAATGCCGATGCGGCGGATGGGGCTGCCGGCCATGCGTTCGAGGAAATCCGCCTCGCTCCAGGCCATCAGGGCCGAGAGCCGCGCCGCATCCAGGCCCTGGCGGGGGGTGAATTCCGGGTCCCCCACTTGACCGAAGCGGTTCCAGGGGCAGCACAGCTGGCAGTCGTCGCAGCCGTAGATACGGTTGCCCAGCAGGGGCCGCAGTTCCTCCGGCATGGCGCCGTCCAGCTCGATGGTCAGGTAGGAGATGCAGCGGCGGGCGTCCACCTGGTACGGAGCGACGATGGCCCGGGTCGGGCAGACGTCGATGCAGCGGGTACAGGCGCCGCAGTGATCGCTCACCTCGGCATCCGCCGGCAGGGGCAGGTCGGTGTAGATTTCGCCGAGGAAATGCCAGGAGCCCTCCCGGGTCAGCAGCAGGGTGTGCTTGCCGCGCCAGCCCAGGCCGGACTTGCGCGCAAATTCCACCTCCATCACCGGGGCCGAGTCGGAAAAGACCCGGTAGCCGAAGTCGCCGATTTCGGCCTGCAACCGGTCCGCCAGCTTCTGCAGGCGGTTGCGGATGACCTTGTGGTAGTCCCGTCCCAGGGCATAGCGGGAAACATAGCCCAGGGCCGGATCGGCCAGCACCTGCTCGGGCTCGGCGCCCCGGGGCAGGTAGGGCAGGCGCACCGAAATGACGGTCTGCACGCCGGGCACCAGCTGGCCCGGATCGAGCCGCAGGGGGGCGTGTTTGGCCATATAATCCATGCTCCCGTGGCGCCCCTGGTCGAGCCAGGCCAGCAACCGCTGCCCGGCCTCGCCGATCTCGGCCCGGCCGATGGCCACCTCGGCAAAGCCCAGTTCCCGGCCCCAGGCCTTGAGGCGGGCGGCCAGTCCGGGCCAGTCCGGGGCCGCTTCTCCCGCCGCCGGGCGGGCGGGTGTGCCGGCTCCCGTTTGCTGCATTTCTTCCGTTGGTTCCATATGCCCGATCATAGCGAATCTGCTGCCCAATCCCTTAATCCAGGCCAAAGTCTGCTGCTGGCGAACGAAGCAGCGACCCAGGCCCTGGGTGCCGCCCTGGCCCAGGCCGCCGGGCCGGGCCTGGTGATCTACCTGGAAGGGGACCTGGGGGCGGGCAAGACCACCCTGGTGCGGGCCCTGCTGCGGGCCCTGGGCCACACCGGTCCGGTGAAGAGCCCGACCTACGCCTTGGTTGAAGTTTACAAACTTTCGAGCTTATACTTGTATCACTTTGATTTTTATCGTTTCGAGTCGCCGGAAGAGTTTGTCGATGCTGGGTTGGATGATTATTTCCGCCAAGGGGCCCTGTGCCTCGTGGAATGGCCGGACAAAGCCGCGGGCTTTGTGCCGCCGCCCGATCTCGTCCTGGCTTTCCGCTTCCGCGACGATGACGGCCGTGATCTCCTGCTGCAACCCCATTCTCCGGGAGGTGAGCAATGCGTAAACGCTCTCATGTCCCGCCTGTCGAGCGCCGCCGGGCCCTGCTGAAGGCCGGCGGGGCCGCCCTGGTCCTGCTCGTCACGCCCCTGGCCCGGGCCGCCGCCGGCAAGTCGCCCTCCATCCTCTCGGTGCGGGTGTGGCCCGCCGCCGATTACACCCGGGTCACCCTGGAGCATGACGCCCCGGGTGGCGCTCCCCTGAAGTTCACCCAGTTCTCGGTGAAGAATCCCGAGCGTCTGGTGGTGGATATCGAGGGCATCGAATTCAACAGCGTCCTCGACGGCCTCTCCAACAAGGTGGCGCCGGACGATCCCTACATCAAGCTGCTGCGGGCCGGCCGCTTCAAGCCCGGCGTGGTGCGCCTGGTCATGGAGCTGAAGACCGAGGTGCAGCCCCAGGTCTTTTCCCTGAAGCCGGTGGGCGAGTACGGCAGCCGGCTGGTGCTGGACGTCTATCCGGCCAATCCGCCCGATCCCCTGCTGTCCCTGCTGGACAAGAAGGACGGCGACGGGTTGGATGCCATCGCCGAGGCCGGCCGGCGCGAACCGGTGGCCGAGGCGCCGTCCCAGACCCAGCAGGCCCCGGGCCGCGCCCAGGAAGCCCGGCCGGCGGAACCGGCCAAGCGCAACACCAAGCCGGTGGTGGATCGTCTCGTTACCATCACCCTGGACCCGGGCCACGGCGGCGAAGATCCGGGGGCCGTGGGCAAGGGCGGCAGCCACGAGAAGGATGTGGTGCTGTCCATCGCCAAGCGCCTGAAGGCCAAGATCGACGCCGAGCCCAATATGCGGGCCGTGCTGACCCGGGATTCGGACTTCTTCGTGCCCCTGCACATGCGGGTGCAGAAGGCCCGCCGGGTCCAGGCCGACCTCTTCGTCTCCATCCATGCCGACGCCTGGATCAAGCCCGATGCCCGGGGTTCCTCCGTGTTCGTGCTGTCCGAGCGGGGCGCCTCCAGTTCCCAGGCCCGCTGGCTGGCCCAGAAGGAAAACGAGGCTGACCTCATCGGCGGCGTGAACATCGGCGTCAAGGACCCCTTCCTCGCCCGCACCCTGCTGGACCTTTCCCAGACCGCCACCATCAACGACAGCCTCAAGCTGGGCAAGGCCGTGCTGGGGGAGCTGGGCGGCATCAACGCCCTGCACAAGGCCAGCGTGGAGCAGGCCGGCTTTGCCGTGCTGAAGGCGCCGGACATTCCCTCGATCCTGGTGGAGACGGCCTTCATCAGCAATCCGGAAGAGGAAAAGCGCCTCAACGACGACGCCTACCAGGATCGCATGGCCGAGGCCATGCTCAAGGGCATCCGCCAGTACTTCGCCAAGAATCCGCCCCTGGCCAAATCCAGGCTGGCCCGGCTCGACTGAGCCCAAGTCCCCACCGTCTCTGATGCCTGCCCGGAGAGGCAGGCGGGACGGCCTTTGCAGGCAGGCCATGCCGTCCAGGACCGTCCCTTCTGCTCTGGCGGGCAGCCCCCTGTGGCGGTTCTCTCCCGGAGCGGGCGGCGGTGCCGCAGGACGGGGGTAAAACCGTTATAATTCAGCCTTTTTTCGCGCCCCGCCCGGGGCATAAGAAGGATTCCGGCTTCCACCATGCTCGTCCTGCGCGGCGTTAAAACCTCGGCCCCCAGTGCCACGGTGCTGACCATCGGCAATTTCGATGGCGTGCATCTTGGCCACCAGGCCCTGCTTGCCCGCGTCGGCCAGGCCGCCCGGGCCTGCGGCCTGCCGGCGGCGGTGCTGACCTTCGAGCCCCATCCCCGTGAGTTCTTCGACCCGGCCTCGGCCCCGGCCCGGCTCACCACCCTGCGCGAGAAGCTGGAACTGCTGCAGAACTACGGCGCCGACCTCACCTGCGTCAGCCCCTTCAACACCGTCTTCGCGGCCCTGACGGCGGACGAGTTCATCGAGCAGGTGCTGGTGCGCTGTCTCAGGGTGCGCCACCTCATCATCGGCGACGACTTCCGCTTCGGCGCCCGCCGGGCCGGCGATTTCGCCCTGCTGCAGGCCGCCGGTGCCTCCTTCGGTTTCCAGGTGGAGGCCATGGAGAGCGTGGTGCAGGGCGGCGAGCGGGCTTCCAGCTCCGGCGTGCGCGAGGCCCTGGCGGCCGGCGACATGGCCCGGGCCGCCCGTCTCCTGGGCCGTCCCTACAGCATCGACGGCCGGGTGGTGCACGGCCAGAAACTGGGGCGCCAGCTGGGCTTTGCCACCGCCAACATCCGCATCAAGCACAATCCCTTGCCCCTCACCGGCGTCTTCGCCGTGAGCGTCACCGGCGCTGCCGGCCGGCCCCTCAACGGGGTGGCCAACCTGGGGGTGCGTCCCACCGTGGGCGGCCAGCTGCAGCCCCTGCTGGAAGTGCACCTCTTTGATTTCGACGGCGACATCTACGGCGCCCACCTTTCCGTTTCCTTCCTGCACAAGCTGCGGGACGAGATGAAATTCCCCGACTTCAACGCGCTCGTGGCCCAGATCGGCCAGGACGCGGAAGCCGCCCGCGCATTTTTCCAGCGTTAAGAAAACCTTAGGCATTTGAGGCTGTTATGGCTGACTACAAGAACTCCCTGAATCTTCCCGACACTCCCTTTCCCATGCGCGGTGACCTGCCCAAGCGGGAGCCCCAGTGGGTGCAGCAATGGCAGGAAAAGAAGCTGTACCAGAAGATTCGCGAGATCTGCGCCGGCCGGCCCAAGTTCATCCTGCACGATGGCCCTCCCTACGCCAACGGCAACCTGCACCTGGGTCACGCCCTGAACAAGATCCTCAAGGACATCATCGTCCGCTCCAAGACCCTGGCCGGCTTTGATGCACCCTACGTGCCGGGCTGGGACTGTCACGGCCTGCCCATCGAGCACAAGATCGAAGTCACCCACGGCAAGAACCTGCCCGCCGACAAGGTGCGAGAACTGTGCCGCAGCTACGCCGCCGAGCAGGTGGAAGTGCAGAAGAAGGAATTCATCCGCCTCGGCGTGCTGGGCGACTGGGACAACCCCTACCTGACCATGAACTTCGCCAACGAGGCCGGCGAGATCCGCGCCCTGGCCGAGATGGTCAAGCAGGGCTATGTCTTCAAGGGCCTGAAGCCCGTCAATTGGTGCTTCGACTGCGGCTCCGCCCTGGCCGAGGCCGAGGTGGAATACGCCGACAAGAAGTCCCCCACCATCGACGTGGCCTTCCCCGTCAGCGAAGCCGATGCCCCCAAGCTGGCCGCCGCCTTCGGCCTCAACGCCCTGCCCAAGCCGGCCTATGCCGTGATCTGGACCACCACCCCGTGGACCATTCCCGCCAACCAGGCCCTCAATATCCACCCCGAACATGAATACGCCCTGGTGGATGCGGGTGACCGCCTGCTGGTGCTGGCCAAGGAGCTGGTGGCCGACTGCCTCAAGCGCTACGGCTGCGAAGGCACGGTGCTGGCGACCGTCAAGGGCAAGGCCCTGGAGCGCCTGGAATTCCGCCATCCTTTCTACGACCGGGTTTCCGTCGTCTACCTGGCCGACTACGTGGGCCTGGATGCGGGCACCGGCATCGTCCATTGCGCCCCCGCCCACGGCGTGGACGACTTCAACGCCTGGCGCCATTACGGCCGCGGCAATGACGAGATCATTTCCATCGTCAAGGGCGACGGCGTCTATGTGGACGAGCTGCCCTTCTTCGGCGGCCTCTCCATCTGGAAGGCCAACCAGGCCATCTGCGACAAGCTGTCCGAAGTGGGCTGCCTGCTTTCCCACGGCAATGTCAGCCACAGCTACATGCACTGCTGGCGCCACAAGACCCCGGTGATCTACCGGGCCACCGCCCAGTGGTTCGTCGGCATGGACCGCCTGCCCACCGACGGCAAGTCCCTGCGCGAAAAGGCCCTGGCCGGGGTCGAGGCCACCGCCTTCTATCCGGCCTGGGGCAAGCCCCGCCTGCAATCCATGATCGCCAACCGGCCCGACTGGTGCATCTCCCGCCAGCGCAACTGGGGCGTGCCCATTCCCTTCTTCCTGCACAAGGAAACGGGCGAACTGCATCCGCGCACCGTGGAGCTGATGGAGGAAGTGGCCCAGCGCGTGGAGAAGGAAGGCATCGAAGCATGGTTCAAGCTGGATGCGGCCGAACTGCTGGGGGCCGAAGCCGCCCAGTACGAAAAGATCAGCGACACCCTGGACGTCTGGTTCGACTCCGGCACCACCCACTGGCATGTGCTGCGGGGCTCCCATAACGACGGCCACGCCACCGGTCCCCGGGCCGACCTCTACCTGGAAGGCTCGGACCAGCACCGGGGCTGGTTCCATTCCTCCCTGCTCACCGGCGCCGCCATCGACGGCCATCCGCCCTACAAGGCCCTGCTCACCCACGGCTTCACGGTGGACCAGCAGGGGCGCAAGATGAGCAAGTCCCTGGGCAACACCATCCTGCCCCAGGAAGTCTCGGACAAGATGGGCGCCGACATCCTGCGCCTGTGGGTGGCCGCCACGGACTACTCCGGCGAGCTGGCCATGTCCAAGGAAATCCTGGCCCGGGTGGTGGAAGCCTACCGCCGCATCCGCAACACCCTGCGTTTCCTGCTGGCCAACATCGCCGACTTCGATGCGGCCAAGGATATGCTGCCGGTGGCCGAGTGGTTCGAGATCGACCGCTACGCCCTGGCTCTGACCCGCCAGCTGCAGACCCAGGCCCAGGCCGATTACGACCGCTACGAGTTCCACCGCGTGGTGCAGGCCCTGCAGACCTTCTGCTCCGAGGACCTGGGCGGCTTCTGGCTGGATATCCTGAAGGACCGCCTGTACACCACGGCACCGGCCTCCAAGGCCCGCCGCTCGGCCCAGAGCGCCCTGTGGCACGTGACCCAGAGCTTCATCCGCCTGATGGCGCCGATCCTCTCCTTCACCGCCGAGGAAGTGTGGCAGATCCTCTCCGGCGATGCGGACCAGTCCATCATGTTCCACACTTGGCACGACCTGCCGGCCCAGGCCGACGAAGGCGAGCTGCTGGCCAAGTGGACCCTGATCCGGGAGGCGCGCGGCGAAGTGACCAAGGCCCTGGAGGCCCTGCGCGAGGAAGGCAAGATCGGCTCCTCCCTCCAGGCCGAAGTGCGGATCAGCGCCGAGGGCGACAAGTACGCGGCCCTGGCCAGCCTGGGCGACGATCTGCGCTTCGTCCTCATCTGCTCCAAGGTGAGCGTGGCCCAGGGCGCCGATGCCATCGCCGCCGAGGCCTCCACCCAGAAGAAGTGCGAGCGCTGCTGGCACTACCGGGAGGACGTGGGCAGCAACCCGGAACACCCCGAACTGTGCGGCCGTTGCGACAGCAACCTGCACGGCGAGGGCGAGGTGCGCGAGCGTGCCTAAGTCCTCCCTGGGCCGCTGGTACGGGCTGGCGGCCCTGGTCATCGTTCTCGACCAGCTCTCCAAATGGGCGGTGCTGGCGAGCCTGAACTACGGCGACACGGTCACCGTGACGCCCTTTTTCGACTGGGTCTTCGTCTTCAACCGGGGCGCCGCCTTCAGCTTCCTCGCCGACCAGCCCGGCTGGCAGCGCTGGTTCTTCACCCTGCTGGCCCTGGGAGTGTCCGGCTGGATCGCCTGGATGCTGCGCCAGCACCTGGCCGAGCGCCTGCTGTGCTTCTCCCTGACCCTGATCATGGGCGGCGCCCTGGGCAACGTCATCGACCGGGTGCGTTTCGGCGCCGTGGTGGATTTCCTGCAGTTCCACGTGGCCGGCTGGTACTACCCGGCCTTCAACGTGGCCGACTGCGCCATCACCGTGGGGGCAATTTTGCTGGCCTGGGAGCAAATCCGGCGTAAACCTGTCCAAGGGAATCCGGATTCTTCCGCTTCCTAACGTCAGGGCCCGTTCATGAGCGACCACCGCATCCCTCCCGGCCAGCGCCACGTCACCGATTTTCCGGTGCTGGACCTGGGCATCCATCCCGACATCCACCATGAAAACTGGCAGTTGCGCCTGTTCGGCCTGGTGGCCCAGGAAGTGGTGCTGGACTGGGAACAGTTGCTGGCCATGCCCCAGGTGCAGCGGACCAGTGATTTCCACTGCGTCACCACCTGGACCCGGCTGGACGTACCCTGGGAGGGCGTGCTGGCCCGGGACGTGGTGAATCTGGCCGGCCCCCTGGCGGAAGCCCGCCACGTCACCCTGCACAGCTACGACGGCTATACCACCAACGTGCCCCTGGCGGCGCTGCTGGACGACGACGTGCTGGTGGCCCACACGGTGGACGACGCCCCCCTGTCCGTCGAACACGGCGGCCCGGTGCGCCTGGTGCTGCCCAAACGCTACGCCTGGAAGAGCGCCAAATGGCTCTCCGGCATCGAATTCCACGCCGAAGACCGTCCCGGTTACTGGGAAGTGCGCGGCTACCACAACGAAGCAGATCCCTGGAAAGAAGAGCGGTATTCCTGATGAGCCAAGTCGATCAAGTAACGGTCCAGCCGGACAGCTTTCTCACCCTGCACTACCGCGTCACCACCGGCGACGGCAGCGAGATTCTCAACACCTTCGACATGAAGCCCGCCACCCTGCAGATGGGCAGCGGGCAACTGGCGGAGAACCTGGAGAAGTGCCTGCTCGGTCAGGTGGCCGGCCAGCGCCACGTCTTCCTGCTGGAACCGGCCCAGGCCTTCGGCGAACACAACCCCCGGCTGGTGGAGCGCATCGCCCGGGAAGCCCTGCCGCCGGGCATGGAACTGAAGGAAAACTCCGTGGTGGAGTTCAACGACGGCGAGGGTGCCGAGTTCGCCGGCTTCCTGCGGGAACTGACGGAAAGCCACGCCCTCTTCGATTTCAACCACCCCCTGGCCGGCAAGTCCGTGCGCTTCGAGGTGGAGATCATCGGCATCCTCTAAAGGCTTGCCCCGGGGCCTTGGCCCCGCCGCGTCCAACCCCCGGTGCCGGGAGCTGTGGCTCCCGACCCAACTGAGAGTCATCCATGGAAGTCATCCTCGCCAATCCCCGCGGTTTCTGTGCCGGCGTCGAACGGGCCATCGCCATCGTCGAACGGGCCCTGGAGCGTTTCGGCGCCCCCATCTATGTGCGTCATGAAGTGGTGCACAACAAGTTCGTGGTGGACGGCCTGCGCGCCAAGGGCGCCGTCTTCGTCGAGGAACTGGACGAAGTGCCCGCCGGTGCCACGGTCATCTTCAGCGCCCACGGCGTCGCCAAGGCCGTGCGCGAGGAAGCCGACCGGCGGGGGCTAAAGGTGTTCGACGCCACCTGTCCCCTGGTCACCAAGGTGCATAACGAGGTGGCCAAGATGCGGGAACAGGGGCGGGAAGTCATCATGATCGGCCACAAGGGCCATCCCGAAGTCGAGGGCACCATGGGGCAGAGCGTCAATGGCGGCATGCACCTGGTGGAAACCCGGGAGGATGTGGACCAGCTGATGGTGCGGTTCCCCGAGCAGCTGGGCTTCGTCACCCAGACCACCTTGTCGGTGGACGACGCCGCCAACGTCATCCAGGCCATTCGCGGGCGTTTCCCCGATGCCGCAGGACCGCGCAAGGACGACATCTGCTATGCAACCCAGAACCGCCAGGATGCGGTGAAGCATCTGGCCGAATCCTGCGACCTGGTGATCGTGGTGGGCTCCCGCAACAGCTCCAATTCCAACCGCCTGCTCGAAGTGGCCAAGCTGCGCGGTGTGCGGGGCTATCTGGTGGATGGGGCCGAGCAGATTGAGGCCGAATGGCTGCAGGGGGTAAGCACCATTGGCGTCACCGCCGGCGCCTCCGCACCGGAGACCCTGGTACAGGGGGTCATCTCCCGCCTGCAGGCGCTGGGAGCCGGCAATGTGCGCCAGTTGGGGGATGGGGAGCCGGAGGTGAACTTCCCTCTGCCCAAGGAACTGCTGGGCAACTGATTCAGGGGGCCGCCGTGGTTTGAGGCGGCCTGGGGCGAATCGTCACTTCAATGCGCAGCCGGCTCTTCACCGGCTGTCCATCCTTTTCTGCCGGCAGGAATCGGGCCGATCCGAACTGCTGGGCGACCAAGGCATTCAGTCGCTCACTGAGATGGGTGGCTTCCGTTTCCACCTTGTCCACTTTGCCCTGCTCGTTAATGTAGAGCACCAGAATGGCTTTGCCAGACCCCTCTTCGTCATCCACCATGCTGGTATCGATCGGGCTGGCAACGTGCGGACGTTGGGTCACTTCCGCCGGGGGGTAGTAGTACGGTACCGGAATGCCGATGTCCGGTTTCCCACCCTCGGATGAACTGGCGCCGTCGGAACTGTCCCTCTGTGCATTTTTCTCAACGACTTCTGGGTCGGTTGTCAGTTGTGGCGCCGCGGCTGGCGGCGCCTGCAAGCGTAGTTTGTCCTCGAATGCCCGTATGGGTTGGAGCGGGGCAGTCAATCCCAGCCGGACTTGCAGTGGTGTGTATGCATTGCCAAGTTTGGCTTCCAATCCAAGCGCAAGGCGAGGACTGCCACCGAGTGTTCCCGGCGGGAGGCTCAGCAGCAAGGCGTGCAGGCAGCAGGAAAGAAGTAGGGCCGAAGCCAGCGGTTGTCGATGCATCAGGGGAATAAGCATTACGCCCCTTGCGGGGCGTAATGTGGTTGGTTCCGGAGAATTGCTGCGGAAGGTCAGTTGGCCAACTCCCGCCACATCATGCGATTGCCACTGAGATTGCCGCCGCCGTTGCCGGTGCTGATGGGAAGGGTCATTGCCCCGCCCTTGAGATTGCCGTCGGCAGTGATGGTGAATACTTTGGGTGTTCCCCCCGGCAGTTTGATCACAGTCAGGCCGACGATGGGCGAGGTGAAGGTGTAGATGGCTCGGCCGCCGTCTACGCCGCCGCCGCTCTTGTAGTCCAGGAAATAAAGCTGGCTGGAGCCCCCCGGTTGGCAGGCACTGGCTTCGGGAACGATGCTGGAGAACATGACGGTACCGAAGAAGAGCTGGGCATTGAGATAGACCCGTTCTTTGCCCATCGGCAAATCCAGGTACCAGCCGCCATGGATGTTCCAATTGACCTCCGGTCCGCCAACCTCAGTGCCGTTGGCTACCTTGGCAACCATGGAGCCCCGGCTGATGGTGCTTGTGCCATCGTCTTTTACTGCATAAAAGGACTGGGAGGCCGGGTTGTCCAGGTCATCCTGCCCCAGATAGCGGCCGGTACCGAAGAAAAGAACCGTTTTGCCGTCAATTTCACCAATCTCGGGTGCGGCGGTGATGGCTTGGGACGAGCCGAGCGTCATGATCGGGGAGACTGTGCCTGCTGACAGGTCGAAGCGCCACATGTTGCCGAAGAGGTCGCCGCCATAGGCCGCCACCGCGGTGTTGTCCTTGGCAAAATCGTCGGCCTTGACGTTGATGCGACCGAGGCCGCTGGGATTGCCGGAGCTACCCGTGTTGGTCGAGAGGGTCTTGATCAGGGCACCGGTGCCAGCATCCAGCATGAAGATATAGCCCTTGCCATCAGCGGTCGGATAATTGGAACCTTCGGGAATGTTGTTATAGCCGGAGGGCAACAAGGCCACCCAGCGCCCATCTACCTTGGATACCAAGGGGGAGCCGTAGCTGTAGCCCATATTGGGGTTGTCATCTGCCGAGAAGGTCCACAGTACTTTGGGTGCGCTCGGAGTGGTGATATCGAGCGCGTAGTAGCCGCGCCCACCCTTGCCCAGGCCGCCAATCAGTATGGTTTTCCAACTGCCGGTGACGAATGCATCGGTAACGATGATGGGACCATCGACAAAATAACGATGGTTGGTGGCGTAGTCCTTGTCCGCCAGGCGCCACAGGTCCTTGATGATCATGGGCGGTACATAGGCCCAGCTCTCGGCACCGGTGGCAGCGTCGAACGCATGCAGCATGCCGTCGTTGGCGCCGACATAGACCATGCCGGTCCGGCCTGCCTGGGCGGCCTTGAACTCGGCATAGCCCGCATCCAGGAACTCCAGGGAAGGAGCCTGTACGTAAACCGGCTGGCCGTGAACGATATCGCCGAGGACGGTGGAGCGATCCCGGTAGAGGCGGTTGTAGCTGCCAAAAGCCACGTCCCGTTCCTGGTCCTCGTAGCGGTTGTGCCCGCGGACATAATTCAGCATCAGTTCGCCGGTCGCCGTGCTTTTGTCGGCAGCACTCCAGTCCAGGTATTGGCTGAGCTTGGTGTTATCAAAATATGCTTTTTGCGCCGCAGTCAGATTGGCCCATTCCAGCGCTTTGAGGGTGCTGCCACTGGAGGTATAAATAGCCCGGGTGTCGGTGTTGCCGACGGCGGGAATTTTGCTGTTGAGCTGAGGGGATGCCTTCCAGGTGGCATTGGCGGATATGTTGCCGGTGCTGAGGTCAATGGTGTAGGCAGATAACTCGCCTTCCCAGGCAACGGTGCGGTAATTGGCAACATAGATGTAATTGTCCCCAGCCGTCGGTTCCAGGGCTGACGTTGCTGCTGCGGCGCCGGAGCCGCTGCTGGCCTCCATGGCCCCTAGCGCGCTGGCCAGGCCGTTGACCAGAGCTTCCGGGTTGCGGGCGCTGAAGTAGGTGCCGCGGCCATTGACGGCTGCATGCCAGAGATCGTCAATACGGTCTTCATCCGAGGCATCCAATGGGTCCGGCCAGTTCTTGGTGCCTTGTTTGATGTCGTAGTAGGCGCCGGAGGTGGCCGTCTTGTAGCCATCCTGATAGGTCAGGTTGCCATCCACACCGAGACCGATGGTGAAGGTGGTCATGTGCTGATGCGTGGCAACATCATCCTCCTCCAGTTTGGTACCAGCCGGCGGAACATTGTTCGGCATGTCGGAACGCAGGTCGGTGTGATAGTAGTAGTAGGCTACGTCGGCAAGGGTGCTGCTTTTCTTCAGCGCGTCGAAGGAAGGCCGTGTCGCAGTAGCGACTCCATCCTGATCGCCGACCACTGTTTTTCCGTCTTCCTTGGTTGGCCCATAGGTAGACGTTTCATCGTTGGTATTCCAGTAGCCGTCGGTCGACAGAATCGTGAAGTTACGTTGGCAGGAATACTGGATGGGGTCCGCTCCCAGCTTGCCAGCATAAATTCGACCTGCTTTGGCCAGGGCACCCCGGAGCGGCGTACTGACGGTAGGGTCTCCCTTGTACAAACGGGTAAACCAGGTGTTTTTCTGGGTGGTGTCAAAATTATTGATAGCCAGGAAAGTATTGCTGTCGGTGGCCCCCTTGTCGCTGATGGTGGAAAAGCCGACCCGTGCGTGGAAATAATTCTTGTCGAGGGGGTCGCTGGCATTGGGGGTGCCGCGGATATCGGCAAATGCCTGGCCAACGGCAGTCTTGGTCATCTGCATCCGGGTCCGGTACCAGGCATGCCAGTTGGCAAAATTGGTCATCTCCTGGGCGTAGGTGCGTGTCGTTCCGTTGGGGCCGGGATAGCTGGTGGTGCTGGGAACGATACTCACCCGTTTCCAGTTGCTGTAACGGACATATCGGTAGGTCGAGGATTTCTGAGCTTGGCAGGTGCCGGCCTTGCCGAATCTCGGGCCGCTGCTTTCCTGGGCAGAACACCATTCGACGGTGGCCGTGTAGTAGAACGGGCCGCCGTAGCGGGTCTTGATGTTGCTATAGGTGCCGTTGGGATAGCTATAGGCATTGGCGCCATCGATCTGGGATACGCAGTTGCTGCCGTTGACGTCATCCCATCCATTTTTACAGGCGACCCGTTCCGGATAGTTGGTAACCAGGTTGATTGAACTGCCGCTCTGGATACCGTAACCGTCATAAGGAACATTGGTCCAGGTGGTGTAATTGGTCTTGTCGCTATTGTCGGCGTTCTTAGGCGGAGTGTAGTTCACCATCGGGTTGTAATAGACCCGATTGAACGCGCTCAGGTAATAAGGAGCATCGCCGTTAGTACAACTGGTCAGACTGGTTCCCGTACTGCGGCAATAGCTGCCATTGACGTAATCGGGCATGTAATCCCAGTCCATACTGCCCGAGTTATCCAGGATGAAATAGATATTCGGCAGAATGTTCTCGGTAGTGGCATTGGCCAGGGGAATATCGGCCAATGGCGTTTCTGCAGCACCGATGCCGGTGGGAGTGGCGATCAGGGTGTAGCCCAGGGCGAGTGCAAGCAGACGGACCGAGGGGGATAAAACGGGAGATTTTTTCATGTTCGACTCCTTGGAGTGCGTCGACCGAATGCCACTCAAATGACGATGAAGGCCTGTAGGTAGCTGATATTGTTCCGCGCCCCGGAAACCCGGATGGTGACGCGGTATACGCCCATTGAGGCAATTTCCGGGTCCCAGGAGGGGGGTTGGTAGTTCGAAAGGCCTCCGACCACCCCCTTGCTACTATCTGTGCGAATGTACTGCCGCGTGGAACAGGTGGATGAGTCCAACGGACCAGTGGTGTCGCACAGGCGGTGGATGACATAACAGACAGTGTTGCCAACGCTGTCCTTGGCTTGGCAAGTGGGAGTGGTGGGGCCTCCCTGGCCGTCCCAATTGACGTTGTCACTGGTGTCGCCGGGAGTCACGTTGCCGGTCAGGTCCAGCATGTCCTGGCTGGTGGCGTAATAGCCATTGCCAGGTCGGTCCCCAGTGAGGGAGCTGGAGTTGTTCAATAGCCACGTGCGGGCCGTTTCAATGCCTTGGTCGCCGCTCAGGGTGGCGCTCTGCTGAAATGCCAGATTGCGGGCAATCAACGTGCCTGTATCCACCGAACGGATCAGGGCAACGCCGGCGATCGACATGGCAACCAGCACAATGAGGGCGACAAACAGGGCCAGGCCTTCCTGGCTTCGTGGTGAAGGCGGAATATGGTTGGGCATGGTCATGTCCTCACACGTTGCCCCAAATGACGTTACGTAGCGGCACCACCGTTTCGAACACCTTGTAACGGTAGCACTGCCAATCAGCCGGGAATGTGGTGATGTCAAATTTGGCCCAGGAAGACCAGGCAGCCACAGCTTCTTCTGTCGTTGTTTTGCAGGTTCCGTCGGAACCCGGCTTCTCATACTCTGCGCTGCGCGCCACGACGGCGACGCGCAACGCCTTGATCCGCTTTGAGTTGGCATTGCTCAGGGGGGCCGCCCAGGCTCCTCCTGCATCTACCCAGTCGGTGATTTTCTGGGGGCACGGAGTGCCGGCACAGACGTCCGTGATGCCGTACTGGGCTTGAAGGCTGAGAATATCAGGGGCGATCTGGAAGGTCTGGAGAACCCCGTTTGCGTCCGGTTCCTGCAATTCGAGTTGCCCATTGGTAATGCGGTAGGTCTTCTGGCTGAGTTGCGGGAAACATTGCAAGTCCGCGCCCTTGTCGTATGCCGGCCAAGCATTGGCAAGCTTATAGGCTCCCGGTGGATTGTAGGAAGGAGCGCCCAGGCCGCTTTCCGTCCAGATGGTCAGCGTAGGCTTTTCTACCTTGGTGATTTGCACCAAGGTGCAGGTGCCGCTCTGCTGAATGAGGGCTAGCGGTTTTGGTACCGCAACTGTCGGTGTGCAGCCGTACAGACTGCGGACTCGCATGGATTCCGAGCCTGCCGCTGGCTTGGCGGTCAGCGCAGTCAGTGCAAACTTGTAGTTCGCATTGGCGGGGTTGTCGAAGTAACGGATGCTTATCTGATCCGGCCCCGTTCCACCTTCAGAAATGACGGCCGGCGTGAGCAAATTCGGGACTGCCCCGGGCGCGGATACCCCGTCATCGATATAACTGAAGACGCGGTCGCAGTCTGAGAACGTGTGTGCGTCGAGGCCCCAACCAGCCGCTTTGACGTCACTTTCCACCATACTCAAGGAAAGGGCGCCGTTGGTTTGGGCGTCGGCTGCACCTGTGGTTCCCCGCTTCTGGCGCTCGGCGGAGGCAAATACCTGGAACACCACGATGGAGGCAATCATGCTGATGACCATGCCCACCATGATCTCAACTAGGCCGAAACCCCTGCTTTTGTTATGCCGACTCATGTGACTCTCCTACGCCGCTCAAATCGGTGGATTGCCAACGATTTGGGCAACGGTGGAATACGTGTTTGACGATGCATCGCCCGGCATCTTCCATTCCACGGTTACCGTAACGGTCGTGCCGTTGATTTCTGTGGTGCGCTTTCCGTTAGGCAGGGCATCGATCTCTTTTTTGCTTTCGGCATACGCACCCAAATTGTCCCGGTCTCCCCACAACTCACCAATGCGTTGATTGGCAACGAATGCTGCGTCGACCCGGCTCTTTGCCTGGGTGACAGCTTTCGTTGAGGCTGCTTGCAGGCCGACGATCGCCAGGATGCCAAAAGAGAAAATCAGTACCGCAATCAGTCCTTCCAGTAGAACCGAGCCGCGTTGTTGGTGGGGAGTGAGGGTCAGCATGATCTGGGATCTCCCGTAGCACTGATGTGGGGGTCGCAGAGGCGGATTTGTCCTCCGGTGCTGATGGTGATGCGCATGTCGTTGGATTTGTCTGCTGCCAGTACCGATTCCGGTACGTCGACATTTATTCTGGTGATGATCGAAGATCCATCAAGGTTCAACATCGCAACCGGCAGGCGGCCAAGGCTGTTGAAGGTGATTGTCGTGGCGTCTCCTGGCGTTGGCGTCAGGATGGCATTGCGCGATCCTTCTCCCGCTGTGGTCTGCTGGATGATGGTGCCGCTGGCGGCTTCTCTTACTGTCCAGCCTGTTCCGCCCTGTGCCCCGGGATTGCCCAAGACGAATTCAACCGCTGTATTGCGCTTGACTGCTTCATTCCTGGCCAATTGAATGCCGGTCATCACCGTTTCGCTTGCTGTTCTGATCTGGGCGTTCTGAATCCATTCGGAAAAGCTTGGCATGCCGAACGTCAGCAAGATCGCCAAGATGACCAGTGCAACAGCCAACTCAATCAGTGTCGCACCTGCCTCAAAAGGCAGATGGCGGGGGGCTCTGCCTAACACGATCCGTCCTTCTTGGTGACCCAGCAGTTGTTGTTCGCTGACCACCCGGAGCCTGCGCTAGGAGTGGAGCGGTTGTTGTCCTGATCAATCCGCAAAGTAAAGCCGGACATGGTGCTCTTCCCAGTCGCTTCAAGGCGATAGGTGTTAGCTGCCACATTGGCACAGGAGAAGGTGAAACTCTTGCTGCTGGTGGCATCGTCGGCACAACCGGGAGCGTTAACGTAGGTCCGGTTGTTGTCATAGAACTGCTCGACTTGGACCCGCTTGGCAGCGAGAAGGGAGGTCGCCTCGGTCAAGCGGCTGCGGACGATGTAGTCCTGATAACCCGGGATGGCAATGGCTGCCAGAATGGCAATGATGGCCACCACGACCATGAGTTCGATAAGAGAAAATCCTGCTTGCCGGGAACTTCCAGTATTGGTGGGCGGCAGGTAGGAAAGCGGGGCATTGGGCATGGGAAGCTCCTACGGGTCGTTTAGCATTAATTTGGAATATGGCGGGGATTAATACAATTCCTGCCGACTATCGGCAAGTTTACCTTGATGAGTGGTTTCCCCTGCCAGTCCCGGCCCCGGTCACCCGTTAGCCCGATGGCTGGTTGGCCAGGCCGTATTTCCGGATTTTGTCGTGTAGCGTGGTCTTGGCGATTCTCAGATCTTCCGCGGTCCGCGCCAAACTGCCCTGGTTTCTTTCAAGGGCGTCGGTGATGAGGGCCCGTTCGAAACTGTCCACGGTTTCGGCCAGGGAGCGCTTTTGAGCGGGCGACTCCGCGGTGAACGGTGCCACCCCCGCCTCGATCCCCAGCACGCAACGATCCGCCACGTTCCTCAGTTCCCGCACATTCCCCGGCCAGTCATAGGCCAGCAGGGGTCCCATGCGCGCTGGATCGGCGGCGGGCACCGGCCGTTCGTGACGGGCGGCGGCTTGCAGCAGAAAGTGTTCGAACAGCAGGGGAATGTCCTCCCGCCGCTCCCGCAAGGGCGGCAGAGGCAAGGTGGCGACGTTCAGCCGGTAGTAGAGGTCGGCGCGGAAGCGGCCCTGGTCCGAGAGTTCCTTGAGATCCGCCTTGGTGGCGGCAATCACCCGGCAATCCACGGGAATGGGCGTGTTGGAGCCCAGGCGTTCCAGGCTGCGTTCCTGCAACACCCGCAGCAGCTTGATCTGCATGGCCATGGGCATGGACTCGATTTCGTCCAGGAACAGGGTGCCGCCGCTGGCGTGCTCGATCTTGCCGATGCGCTTCTTGGCGGCGCCGGTGTAGGCGCCGGCTTCGTGGCCGAATATTTCGCTTTCGAAGAGGGTTTCGGGCAGGCCGCCGCAGTTGATGGCGACGAAGTTGCCGTTCCGCCGCGGGCCGGCTTCGTGCAGGCAGCGGGCCGCCAGTTCCTTGCCGGTGCCGGTCTCGCCAAAAATGAGGATGTCGGCGGCGCTGTTGCCCAGGTCCGCCACCAGCTGGCGCACCTTGACCATGGCCGGGGAGCGGCCGATGAGGCGGGCTTCCAGGGTGTCCCGGCTTTCCAGACGGGCCCTGAGTTGCCGTACTTCCAGGGTCAGGCGGCGTTTGTCCAGGGCGCGGCGTACCACTTCCACCAGGTAGTCGGGGGAAAAGGGCTTTTCGATGAAGTCGTGGGCGCCGCCCTTCATGGCCTGCACCGCCAGGGAAACGTCGCCGTGGCCGGTGATGAGCACCACCGGCAGCTCCGGGTCGATGGCCTGCAGCTCCGTGAGCAGGGCCATGCCGTCCATACCCGGCAGGCGGATGTCGCTGACGACGATGCCGGGAAAGTCCCGGGTCAGACGGCGGCGGGCCTTCTCGGCGCTATCGACGCTGCTCACCGGAATATCTTCCAGTTGCAGGGCCTGTTCGCAGCCCAGACGCACGTCCGGATCGTCTTCCACCAGCAGTACTTGCAGGGAGTCTTGTAGGCTCATGAGGGGGCTCCAGGGGCGGCAGCGGGAGCGGCCGGCAGGTCCAGGGTGAACACGGCGCCGCCATCGGGGTGGTTGTCCCCCGTCAGGTTGCCGCCGAAATCGGCGACGATACCGGCGGAAATGGCCAGGCCCAGGCCCAGGCCGCTGCCGGCTTCCTTGGTGGTGAAGAAGGGCTCGAACAGGTGGCTGCGGGCCTCCTCGTCCAGGCCCGGGCCCTGGTCCCGTACCTTCACCTCGATGCGCTCGCCCTGGCGCCGGGCGCTGATGTCCAGGGCCTGCTGGGGGCGGCCGGCCATGGCGTCGAGGGAATTGGCGGCCAGGTTGACCAGCACCTGTTCCAGCCGGTTGGGGTCGCACCAGGCCAGCAGCTCTTCCTCGGGCAGGTCGATGCAGGCCACCACGCCGGCCCGTTGCAGGCGCTGTTCCAGCAGGAACAGGGCGTTCTCCACCGCCCGCCGGATGGGCACGGCCTGGGGCTTGCCGGTGGATTTGCGGGCGAAGGACTTCAACTGGCCGGTGAGGCGGCCCATGCGGTCCACCAGTTCGCCGATACGCTCCAGGTTGCTGCCCGCGGTTTCCTGGTCGCCCCGGGCGAGGAATTTTCGGGCGTTGCCGGAAAGGGTGCGCAGGGCCGCCAGGGGCTGGTTCAGCTCGTGGGCGACGCCGGCGGAGAGCTGGCCGAGCACCGCCAGCTTGCCGGCCTGCACCAGTTCATCCTGGGCGGCGCGCAGGGTGCGTTCGGCCCGGGTGCGCTCCGCCACTTCTTCCTGCAGGCGGGTGTTGGCGGCGGAGAGGTCGGCCGTGCGTTCCTCCACCTTGCGTTCCAGCTCGTCGTGGGCCTTCTGCAGGGCTTCCCGGGCGGCCAGCCGGTCCCGCACATGGCGGCGGCGTTCGTTGAACATGAGGGCCAGGATGCACAGGAAGGCGGCACCGATGCCGGCCAGGGCGGCCCGGTTGGCGGCAATTTCGCGCACCTGCTCCTGATGGGAGAAAACGGTGATGGTCCAGGGGGTGCCCGGCAGGGGCTGGGTCTGGGCCAGGAACTTGCCGGCCACCGGGAACATGGAGACCATCTCCGGCCCGGCCTTGGGCAGGCGTACCAGACGGGCGCCGTGGTCCAGTTCCGCCAGCTCCACCACCCCCAGGGGGTTGAGGGCGCGGCGATTGTACTGCTGGGTCTGGTCGAAGGCACGGCGGGTGGCATCGTCCAGGGGCTTCAGGGTGGTGAATTTCCAGTCCGGCACCGAGGCCAGGATGACCACGCCGTTCTCGTCCGCCACCAGGGCCGGAGCCTCCACGGTGGACCAGGTCTTTTCCAGCTGTTGCAGGCCCACCTTGAGTACCGCTACACCCACTGTGCCCTGGGCGTTGGTCAGGGCCGAGGTCAGGTAGTAGCCCGGCTCGCCCCGGGTGGTGCCAATGCCGAAGAAACGGCCGCTGCCCGTATCCATGGCCTGGCGGAAATAGGGGCGGAAGGAGAGGTCTTCTCCCAGGTAGCTATCCGGCCGGCGCCAGTTGCTGGTAGCCATGACCCGGCCATTGGCGTTGAGGACGTAGATGGAAAGGGTGCCGGCCCGCTCGTTGAGCTGCTCGAGGTATAGATTGAGCTGTTCGATCTGGGTCGGCGTGGGCTTGGGGGTGGTGAGCAGGTGCAGCACGTCCTTTTCCAGCCCCAGGGTGGTGGGGAAGTAGGCGTACTTGTCGATTTCCCGCTCCAGGCTGGTGGCGTAGAGGTCCAGCCGGTGCCGGCCCGTGGCCTGCAGTTCGGCCAGGCCCATGGCCAGGCTGAAGCGGAAGGCCAGCAGGCTGGTGCCGCCCACCAGAGCGGCGAAGCCCAGGAGCAGGATGGCGAGGCGGAAGAGGCGCTGGCTGGGTGGCATGGAGCGTGGCGGTGGTGGTGGGAAGCCCCGTTCGGATTTCCGGATTATGCCGCTCCCGGTCCCTTTGCGGGGGCTCAGGCGGCCGGGGCGAGCATGTCCCAGGCCAGCTTGACGATGAGCACGGCCACCACGACGAGGAAGGCCTGGCGCACGAAGCCGGCGCCCCGCTTGAGGGCCAGCAGGGTGCCGACCTGGGCCCCGGCCAGGTTGCAGGCGGCCATGATCAGGCCCACGGTCCACAGGATGGGGCCGTGGCTGGCGAAGAAGGCGATGGCGGAAAGGTTGGTGGCGGCGTTGATGACCTTAGCGCTGGCCGAGGCCTTGAGGAAGTCCATGCCGAACAGGCGGACGAAACCGAAGATGAGGAAACTGCCGGTGCCGGGGCCGAAAAAGCCGTCGTAGAAGCCGATGGTCAGGCCCAGGAGGGCGCCGCGCCAGCGGTCGGCGGGCACCAGCTCGCGGCTGGCGCTATGGCCGAAGTCCTTGCGGCGGAAGGTGTAGATGGCCACCGCCAGCATCAGCACCAGCACCAGGGGGCGCATGGCCTCCCGGGGCAGCCAGGCGACCACGGCGGCGCCGAGCCAGGCGCCCACCAGGGCGGCCAGGGTGGCCGGCAGGACCACGGCCCAGGGAATGGGGACGGCCCGGGCGTAGCGCCAGAGGGAGGCGCCGGTGCCGGCGATGGACGACACCTTGTTGGTGCCGAAGAGGGTGGGGATGGCCGTCTGGGAAAACTGGGAAAGCAGTACGGGAATCTGGATCAGTCCGCCGCCGCCCACCACGGCATCGACCATGCCGGCGAAAAAGGCTGCGGGAGCGAGGAGGAACCAGTTGATATCCATGGCGATAAAGGAAAAAAGTGCCCGGCATTGTATGCCGGGCCTAAAGCGGAGGGATAAAACAACGTTTGGCGGGCGGCCCCCGGTTAGTTCCGGGCGCCTCCCGCGACATGCTTCAGTTCCCTTGCGGGAACAGGCGGCTCCAGGCCAGGAGCAGCAGGCCGGCGCTACCCAGCCAGGCCGCGGTGGCGCTGGCGAGGGTCAGGCCCAGGCTGCAGCGCAGGCTGAGCCAGGCCACCACCAGCAGATAGACCGCGTAGGGCAGCAGGGACCACAGGCCGAAGATGGCCGTGGTGCGCAGGTCCGCCCCGCCCCGCTCACTGCCGACGATGGCGTGGGCAATGAGGGCGAAGGTGGGGAACAGGGGCACCAGGCCGGCGATGAAAAAGCTCTTGCTGCGGGACAGCAGGGCAATGAGCAGGACGGCCAGGGCCCCCAGCAGGCTCTTCAGGAACAGGGCGAACATGGGGGCTCCGGCCGGACGGATCAGGCAGCGGCCTTGGCGGTGGCTAGGGAATCGTCTTCCGGCACCGGCAGGGATTCCTCGGCCTCGGCCAGCTCCTCGCTCACCGGGTCGATGGCCCCTTCCCACTTGGCCACCACGGCGGTGGCGATGGAATTGCCCAGCACGTTGGTGACGGTGCGGCCCATGTCGAGGAAGTGGTCGATGCCCAGCACCAGCAGCAGGCCGGCTTCCGGCAGGTTGAACATGGGCAGCACGGCGGCCACCACCACCAGGGAAGCCCGCGGCACACCGGCGATACCCTTGGAGGAGACCATCAGCACCAGCAGCATGGTGATCTGGGCGGTCAGGCTCATGGGGATGTCGTAGGCCTGGGCGATGAACAGGGCCAGGAAGGTGGTGTACATCATTGAGCCATCCAGGTTGAAGGAATAACCCAGGGGCAGGACGAAACCGGTGACGCGGGTCTTGATGCCGAACTTCTCCAGCTGTTCCATCAGCTTGGGATAGACGGACTCGCTGGAGGCGGTGGAGAAGCCCACCAGCAGCGGGCCGCGCACCAGCTTGATGAGACGGAACACGTCCTTGCCCAGGACGATGAAGCCGGCCAGGATCAGCAGGCCCCACAGGGCGGCCAGGGCGACGTAGAAGCTGAGCATGAACTTGCCGAACACCAGCAGCATGCCCAGGCCGTTGGTGGTGATGGCACCGGCCACGGCGCCGAAGACGCCGAAGGGAGCGAAGCGCATGACGTAGTCGGTGACCTTCAGCATCACGTGGACCACTTCGTCCATGGTGTTCACCAGGGAGCGGGCGGCCTGGTTGTGCAGGTGGCCCAGGGCCAGGCCGAAGAACACGGCGAAGACCAGGATCTGCAGCACTTCATTGCCGGCCATGGCTTCCATGATGCTCTTGGGGAAGACGTGGGTGATGAAGTCCTTCAGGTTGAGGGCCGAGGTCTTCAGGTTGAGGCCGGCGGCGGACTCGGGCAGGGGCACGCTCAAGGCATGGCCCGGCTGCAGCACGTTGGCGAAGAGCAGGCCGATGAAGAGGGAACAGAAGGAGGCGCAGATGAACCAGCCCAGGGCGCGGCCGCCGACGCGGCCGACAGCCTTGGCGTCGCCCATGTTGGCCAGGCCTGCCACCAGGGTGGCGAAGATGAGGGGGGCGATGATCATCTTGATCAGGCGCAGGAAAATGTCGGTGAGGATGCTGAAATAGCCGGCAATTTCCTTGGCGCTGGCGGCGTCGGGGGCCATGGTGTTGCAGGCATAGCCGACGCCGACCCCGGCCAGCATGGCCAGGACGATCCGGGTGGTGAGCTTGTTCATTTTCATCGAAGGGCTCCGTTGCCGCGGGGGCGGCGGTCAAGATCAGTAAAAATCAGAAAAAAAGGGGCCGGCAGCGGGCTGCCGGCGCAAACGGTTTCAGCCCTGGCGGTGGGGCAGGGCGCGGGGTTGGGTCAGCACTTCGGGGCGCAGCACATCGTCCAGCTCGACCCGGCTCATGAGGCCCCGGGCCAGCACGATCTCGGCCACGCCCTTGCCCGATTCCAGGGCTTCGGCAGCCACCGAGGAGGCGGCGGCGTAGCCGATGTAGGGGTTCAGCGCGGTGACGATGCCGATGGAGTTCTCCACCCGGGCCCGCAGGGCATCCCGGTTGGCGGTGATGCCGTCCACGCAGCGGTCGGCCAGGGTCAGGCAGCCCTGACGCAGGTGATTGACGCTCTTGAACAGGCTGTGGGCGATGATGGGCTCGAAGGCGTTGAGCTGGAGCTGGCCCGCCTCGGCGGCGAAGGTGACGGTCTGGTCGTTGCCGATGACCTCGAAGGCGATCTGGTTCACCACTTCCGGGATCACCGGATTGACCTTACCCGGCATGATGGAGGAGCCGGCCTGGCGCGGCGGCAGGTTGATCTCGCCGAAGCCGGCGCGGGGGCCGGAGGAGAGCAGGCGCAGGTCGTTGCAGGTCTTGGACAGCTTCACCGCCACCCGCTTCAGGACGCCGGAGAGCTGCACGAAGGAACCGCAGTCCTGGGTCGCTTCCA
Organism: Azospira sp. MPR-LB4; assembly: GCF_058809525.1. Taxonomy (NCBI): domain Bacteria; kingdom Pseudomonadati; phylum Pseudomonadota; class Betaproteobacteria; order Rhodocyclales; family Rhodocyclaceae; genus Azospira; species Azospira sp. MPR-LB4. The sequence continues at coordinate 1,408,248 of NZ_CM179521.1, read as the reverse complement.
CCAGGTTGGGGGCGGTGATGACCGGCACGCCGCTGGTTTCGGCCAGCAGGCGGCAGACCAGGGGAGCGTAGTCCGGGTGGGCATTGATGCCGGTGCCGATGGCGGTGGCCCCCAAGTTGATTTCCCGGATCAGGAGGGCGGCTTCCTTCAGCCGCTCCTCGTCTTCGCCCAGCATCACGGCGTAGGTGGAGAATTCCTGGCCCAGGGTCATGGGCACCGCGTCCTGCAGCTGGGTGCGGCCCATCTTCAGCACGTCCTTGAACTCCTCGGCCTTGCGCTCGAAGGTGCGGCGCAGGTAGGCCAGGGCGTCCACCAGACGGAAGATGCCGACGTAGGTGGCCAGCTTCAGCGCCGACGGGTACACGTCGTTGGTGGACTGGCTCATGTTCACGTGCTGGTTGGGGTGCAGGTGCTGGTACTCGCCCTTGGCGTGGCCCATGATTTCCAGGGCCCGGTTGGCGATGACCTCGTTGGCGTTCATGTTGGTGGAGGTGCCGGCGCCGCCCTGGATGACGTCCACCACGAACTGTTCGTGCAGCTTGCCGCCGATCACCTCCTGGCAGGCGGCGACGATGGCCTGGGCCAGGGGGGCTTCCAGCAGGCCCAGTTGCTCGTTGGCCTTGGCGGCGGCGAGCTTGATCTGGGCCAGGGCCCGGATCAGGTCCGGGTAGATGGAGATGGGGGTGCCGGTGATGGGGAAGTTCTCCACCGCCCGCAGGGTATGGACGCCGTAATAGGCCTCGGCCGGGACCTTGCGGTCGCCCAGCAGGTCGTGTTCGACGCGGTGTGGCTGGTTCATGGTGTCTCCTCTGTTCTGATGTGCCCGCTCGGCGGCGGTCCCTGTTCTTCAGCACGGGCCGTGCCATCGGGAGGGGGTTGGGTCGGGTTTTTAGTGGCTTGTTTTTTATGGGGTTTTGACCGTCGTTTTGGGGGTGTCGTTCGGCTTTCCGGACAAAGGCTGTGCATGGCGTTCGGAAATCCGAATGGATAGGCCGGCGGTGGCTCCGTGGGGCTGCGGTGCTTTTCGTGGCGCCGGGCAAACCTGCTAAGATTCGCCCCTGCTTCTTCCCCCCATCCCTACCTGCTCCCTGTGTCCGCCAAGCCCCTGACCGCTGCCGCTCCCGCCGGCGATGCCATGACCCCCGAGGAACGCCGCGCCGGCGCCAGCCTGGCCTCCATCTTTGCCCTGCGCATGCTGGGCCTGTTCCTCATCCTGCCGGTCTTCGCCGTCTACGCCCACACCCTGCCCAGCGGCGACAACGGCCTGCTGGTGGGCCTGGCCATCGGCATCTACGGGGCCACCCAGGCCCTGTTCCAGATTCCCTACGGCATCGCCTCGGACCGTTTCGGGCGCAAGCCGGTGATCGTCTTCGGCCTGCTGCTGTTCGCCCTGGGCAGCTTCATCGCGGCCGCCGCCGACGACCTGCCCATGATCATCGCCGGCCGGGTGCTGCAGGGGGCCGGCGCCATTTCCGCCGCCGTCACCGCCCTGGCCGCCGACCTAACCCGGGAGCAGCACCGCACCAAGGTGATGGCCATGATCGGCTCCTCCATCGGCCTTGTCTTCGCCCTCTCCCTGGTGGTGGCCCCCCTGCTCTACGCCGCCATCGGCATGGCCGGCATCTTCGCTCTCACCGGGGGGCTGGCCCTGCTGGCCATCGTCGCCCTGTACAAGGTGGTGCCGCCGGCGCCCAAGGTGCTGGTGGATGGCGGCCGCACCCGCTTTGCCGACGTGCTGTTCCATCCCCAGCTGCTGCGTCTCAACTTCGGCGTTTTCGTCCTGCACCTGACCCAGACCGCCATGTGGGTGCTGATCCCCGCCGCCCTGGTCAAGACCGGCGACCTGCCCCTGGCCGAGCACTGGAAGGTGTATCTGCCTGCCGTGCTGGTGTCCTTCGCCTTCATGGTGCCGGCAGTGATCGCGGCGGAGAAGTACGGCCGCATGAAAATGGTCTTTAACGGCGCCGTGGTCCTGTTGCTCCTGGTGCAGGCCGGTTTCGGCCTCTTCGGCCAGGGCCTGTGGCCCCTGGCCCTGCTGTTGACCGCCTTTTTCGTCGCCTTCAATATCCTGGAAGCGACCCAGCCTTCCCTGATTTCCCGTATCGCACCGGCGGAAGCCAAGGGAGCGGCACTTGGCATTTATAATACGACCCAGTCTCTCGGGTTGTTCCTTGGCGGCGCCGTCGGCGGTATGCTGGCGCAACGTCTGGGGGGCGATGCGGTGTGGTGGTGTACCGGAATCCTGAGTCTCGTCTGGCTGGCCCTGGGGCTAACCATGAAACCGCCGGTCCGCGCCCAGCAGCGCCCGGCCTGAATTCAACATTTTTACTATTGGGGAAACATCGATGGCTGCAGTCAATAAAGTGATTCTTTTGGGCAATCTGGGGGCCGATCCGGAAACCCGTTACATGCCCAACGGTGACGCTGTGGCCACTGTCCGCCTGGCTACCACCGAAACCTGGAAGGACCGCAATTCCGGCGAGAAGCGTGAAGCCACCGAATGGCACCGGGTGGTGTTCTTCCGCAAGCTGGCCGAGATCGTCGGCCAGTACCTGAAGAAGGGTTCTTCCGTCTATATCGAAGGCCGCATCCGCACCCGCAAGTGGCAGGACAAGGACGGCCAGGAACGCTACACCACCGAAATCGAAGCCACCGAAATGCAGATGCTCGGCGGCCGTGGCGGCCAGGGCGGCCAAGGTGGCGGCAGCGGTGCCTCCTACGGCGGCGGCGACGACTTCGGTGGCGGCGATTTCAGCCCCCGTTCCTCCGCTCCCGCTGCCTCTGCGCCGAAGAAGAAGGCCCCGTCTTTCGACGACATGGACGACGACATTCCGTTCTAAAAGCCGTCCAGTCTCTTGCACTGAAGAAAAGCCCGGAATCCGCAACGGATTCCGGGCTTTTTCATTGCAACCGGCACGCCGGTGTGGGAACGGTGCCCGTCCAGGTCAGGGCACGCCGAGGGATTCCCAGTTGCTCCAGTTGTCCTTCTGGCCGCCACCCTGCCAGATGTGCCACAGGGCCCTGTCCGAACCCAGGGCGAAGGCTTCCAGGGGACCGCTGGTGCCGGCGTTCTCGGCCACCAGCAGTTGGCCGATGGCAATGCCGCCCGGCGGTTGTCCCAGGGACGACCAGCCATTCCACCCGCCCGGGCCGTTGGGGGATTCCCAGTTGCTCCAGTTGTCCTTCTGGCCTCCGCCCTGCCAGATATGCCAGAGGGCCCCGTCGGAGCCTGCGGCGAAGGCTTCCAGGGGGCCGCTGTCCCTGGCGTTGCCGATCACCTCCAGCTGGCTGATGAAGATGCCGGCTGGGCGGCCCAGGCTGGACCAGCCGCTCCAGCCGCTGGGGCCGGTGGGCGACTGCCACGAATGCCAGAGTTCGGCATTGGGGCCGATGGTGAATGCTTCCAGCGGGCCGTTGTTGGGATTGTTCCTGATGATGTAGTTGGTCTTGCTCATGTTTGCCTCCTTGGTGATCTTGCACAGGCCGGAGGCTGGGGGGGCCATGATGAAGGCAATCCAGGGAAGTCCGGCGACCCGCCGTCTGAGCGGTTGAGAAGCGGGCAGACGGCAGTTGGAAAACAATAGTCTGTCGCCGGATTATTGCAATATGACTTTGGTATGTTTTGGCGTTGGCTTGCTCTCATCCCCACTGATTACGAGGCGATTGGCTTGCATTCAAGTTGCACCAACGGCCTGGGTTGATCATTCGGCTGCCTTTGCCTGAGGAATGTTGTTTTGAAGTGGCAGGCATAGGGTGAAGCGGCTGCCCAGGCCCGGGCTGCTTTCCACCTCGATGTTGCCGCCGTGGAGACGGGCGACGGTGTCGGCGACGGAGAGTCCCATGCCTTCGCCGGAACCTACCGGCCGGGTGGTGAAGAAGGGATTGAAGATGCTTTCCAGATGCTGCGGCGCGATGCCGCAGCCGTTGTCCTCCACCGTCAGGCAGATCTGACGGCCGTCGGGGCAGCTGCCGTGCAGGCGCACCATGCCTTCGGCCGGGATGGCCAGCAGGGCATTGTCGATGAGGTTTTCCAGGGCCTGCTGCAGCCGTTCCGGCAGGCAGTGCAGCGGCGGCAGGGCGTCGTAGCGCTGTTCCAGGCGGAAGTTGTGGCGTTTCTGGCAGGCCCGTTCCGCCGCCGTGCGGCAGATGGCTTCCAGGTCGGCCTGGCGCCATTCGCCGCTGGCGCAGGTGCTGGAGAACTCCAGGAGATGGCGTACCACCGTGCTCACCCGGGAAATGCCCTGGCGGGTTTCGGCCAGCACCTGGGGGGCGTCCTGGCGCAGGAAGTCCAGGTCGATGCGCTCCCGGCCGGGCGGTTGCTGGCCGGCGGCGGCGTTCTCGTAGGCGTCCACCAGGGTCAGCAGGTCCTCCAGGTGCCGGGCCATGGCGCCCAGGTTGCTCTGGATGTAGCCGAGGGGCGTGTTGATCTCGTGGGCCACGCCGGCGGCCAGCTGGCCGATGGCGGCCAGCTTTTCGGCATGGAGCAGCTGGTCGTGGGTCTGGGTCAGGCGGCGATTGGTCTGTTCCAGGGAGGTCAGGGTGTCCTGCAGGGCCCGTTCGGCCCGTTCCCGCTCGCTGATGTCGTTGAACATGAGGACGGCGCCGACCGTCTGGTCCTCCTCCAGGATCAGGGCCTGGTTGCACTCGACGACGATGGGGGAACCGTCCCGCTGCAGGAACACCTGGCGGCGGTGCTGGAACTCCGCCTCCCCCGCCAGGGGATTGGGCTTGTCGCCATAGAGCACGGCGGCCACCGGCCGGGTCAGCATGTCCTCCACCGGCCAGCCCAGCAGACGCGAGGCAGCCGGGTTGGCGAAGGTGATGCAGCCGTTGGTATCCAGGCTGAAGATGCCTTCACTGGCCGAGTGCAGGATCAGTTCGTAGGTGCGGCTCCAGCGGGCGAAGGCGGCCAGCACCTGTTGCTGCTGCGAATCCTCGGCGGGGTTGTGGTCCGGTTCCATGGAGTTCCTCCCTGCTCAGGCCGCGGCGCATTCGCTGTCCTGGACCAGCGCGTGAAAATCGTCCTCGGCCAGCACGTGGTTGAGATCCAGGACCAGGATGAAACCCTTGTCCATTTTGGCCATGCCCCGGATGAAGTCGGTGCGCAGGTGGGTGCCGAAGGCCGGCGGCGGTTCGATCTGGGTGTCCGGGATGTCCAGGACCTCGTTCACCGCATCCACCATGATGCCCACCACCTGGGTTTCCTCGGCGGTGGGGGTCTCGACGATGACGATGCAGGTGCGCCGCCCGACCACGGTCGGTGCGTGGCCGAAGCGGCGGCGCAGGTCGATCACCGGAACCACGGCGCCGCGGAGGTTGATCACGCCGCGGACCGAGTCGGGCATCATCGGCACCACCGTCAGGTGGCCGTACTCGATGATTTCCCGGACGTTGAGGATGCCCACGGCGAACAGCTCATTGCCCAGCTGGAAGGTGAGGCACTGGGTGCGGGCCTCCGACTCCCTCTCGGGAGCGGCGGTGACTGGTGCGTTCATGGCCATTCTCCTTAGAACTGGACGAAGTCGCCGCCAGCTTCCACTTCGGCAGAAGCGCTTTCCCAGCTTTCCTGTCGGGATGCCTGGCGCGGTGCCTGGCCGGACTTCTTGGTGCCACGTACCTGCACGTTGCGCTGGGTGGTGCCGTGGCCGGTGTTGAAGAAGCTCATCAGCTGTTGCAACTGCTCGGCCTGGCCGGTCATTTCCTCGGCCGTCGCCGCCAGTTCCTCGGAGGAAGCCGCATTCTGCTGGGTGGTCTGGGTCAGCTGGGACATGGCGCTGTTGATCTGGCCGACGCCCAGGGCCTGCTCCTTGGAGGCCGCGGTGATTTCCTGCACCAGGTCGGAGGTTTTCTTGATGGAGGGGACGATCTCGTCCAGCAGCTTGCCGGCGTGTTCCGCCAGGGAGACGCTGTTGCCCGCCACCTGGCCGATTTCCTGGGCCGCCACCTGGCTGCGTTCGGCCAGCTTGCGCACTTCGGCGGCGACCACGGCGAAGCCCTTGCCGTGGTCCCCGGCCCGGGCCGCCTCGATGGCGGCGTTGAGGGCCAGCAGGTTGGTCTGGTAGGCGATGTCGTCGATGATGCCGATCTTGGCGGCGATGGACTTCATGGCGGCCACGGTGTCGGTGACGGCCTTGCCGCCGTCCACCGCCTGGGTGGAGGCCTTGCTGGCGATGCCGTCGGTGACGCTGGCGTTCTCCGTGTTCTGGTTGATGGAGCTGCTCATCTGCTCCATGGAGGCGCTGGTCTCCTCGACGCTGGAAGACTGCTGCGAAGCGGCGGAAGAGAGGGCCTGGGAGGTGCCGGAGATCTGCTCGCTGGCGTTGCTGAGGGCGTCGGCAGCGGTGCGCACTTCGGCGACCACGGTGCTGAGGCGGCCCACCATGCTATTGACGCAGTCCTTCAGGTCCTGCAGCTTGCCGTGGTAGTTGCCATTGATGCTCTGGGTCAGGTCGCCCTGCTCCACCGACTGCAGTACCCGCATGGCTTCGTTGAGCGGGGTGACGATGGCATCCAGGGTGTCGTTGATACCGAGCACGATGCGGCGGAAGTCGCCGGTGTGGCGTTCAGCATTGGCGCGGGTTTCCAGGCGGCCCTGGAGGGCGGCGGTAGCCAGGGTGGAGGTGTCCTCGATGAGGGCCTTGAGGTTGGCACGGACCTGCTCGATGACGTGGTTGATGAAGACTTTCTTGCCCGGGAGCTGTTCCATGGGGGCCTCGAAGTTGCCCTTGCCGAACTCGGCGACGCAGGCCATGGCCTTCTTCTTCACGGCGATGTGCCCGCCCACCATGTTGTTCACCCCTTCCGCCACGGTGCGGAAGCCGCCCTGGTACTTCTCCACGGGCACGATGACGTCGATGTCGCCCAGGTCGTGTTCCCGGCTCATGTGGTTCATGTCGTCGATGAGGCTGCGCACGGCGGTCTGCATGCGCACCACGTTGGCCAGCAGCGCATCCTTGTCCACTCCTTCCAGGGGGATGTCCTGGGACAGGTCGCCCTGGGCCACCCGATCGACGCAGGCGGCCACCATGGCGGGGTCGGCACCGAGCTGGCGGGAGACGGAGCGCATGATGAGGATGCCCAGACCCACCACCAGCACCAGGGTGATGCCGCTGAGGACGGCGGACTGCCATTCGGCAGCGCTACTCAGGCTTTCCGCCTCCTTGGCGGACTGGGTGCCCAGGTCCAGGTTGTACTGCAGGTGGGCGAGGAAAGCGTCGTTGATGCGGTTGAAGGCGGCCTGGTTGGCCAGCAGGTAGTCCCGGGCCTGGGCCATGCGGTTCTCCCGGGAGAGGGCCATGGTCTGGTCCCGCACCTGGCGGTAGGCTTCCAGGGCGTCCCGGTCGTCGCGCAGCAGCTGCCGGTCCTTCTCGTCCGAGACCAGGCTTTCATAGCGTTTCAGTGAGTCTTCCAGTTTGGCCATGTTGGTGTTGATACGGCCTTCGATCTCGGCCATGCGTCCCTTGTCCTCCAGGGTGATGTGCTGCCACACCTGGGCCCGAATGCTGGCCAGGGGCACGTAGGCTTCCTGCAGCACCCGCACCGAGGGCAGGGAATTGACGTTGGAATAGTTGGTGATGGTGAACACCCGCTCGATCTGGTAGGCCGAGAGTCCGGCGAGGACGATCAGGCCGAGGGCGGCGCTGCTGATCAGCAGGATGAGGCGTTGTTTGAGGGTCATTGCATGCTCCTTCGGGCGAAGAAATCGGTCTGTGGATGTGGCGTCGTGGGGGCTGAATCTAGGCAGGCTGTTCGCTGCCGATGGCTTGGCCGGCGTTGCTTTCGCCCAACAAGCGGGCTTCCCGGCCGCTGGCGTCGTGCACCAGGGTGGGTACGTCGAGAATGAGGGCCACCTCGCCGGTGCCGAGGATGGTGGAACCGGAGAAGCCGCGCAGGTGGCGGAAGATCTGGCCGAGGGGCTTGATCACGGTCTGGAACTCGCCCAGCAGGCGGTCCACCACCAGGCCGGCCCGGCGGTTGCCGTACTGCACGATGACCACGTTCTCCCGCTGGCTGCTTTCCCCTTCCAGGTTGAGCAGGTTGCGCAGGCGCAGGCAGGGCAGGGCCTCGCCGCGCAGGTCCAGGTAGTGGCTGCTCTGTCCCCGGCTCTGCAGGCGCTCCCCGTCGGGCAGTTCCATGCATTCCTGCACCAGGTCCAGGGGCAGGACGAAGGCGCTGTCCGCCACCTGGATGAGGAAGCCGTCGATGATGGCCAGGGTCAGGGGCAGGCGGATGCGCATGGTGGTGCCCACGCCCTCCTGGCTCTCGATGTCGATGCTGCCGCGCAGGGCGCTGATGTTGCGGCGGACCACGTCCATGCCGACGCCGCGGCCGGAGAGGTTGGTGACCTGCTCGGCGGTGGAAAAGCCGGGCTCGAAAATGAGGTTGAAGACGTCCCGGTCGGTGAGGCTCTGGCCCGGCGCCACCAGGCCCCGGTCCATGGCCTTGGCCAGGATCTTGTCCCGCTTCAGGCCGCCGCCGTCGTCGGCCACCTCGATGACGATGCTGCCGGACTCGTGGTAGGCGTGGAGGCTGAGGCGGCCCTGGGCCGGCTTGCCCCGGGCCAGGCGCTCTTCGATGGATTCGATGCCGTGGTCCATGGAGTTGCGCACCAGATGCATGAGGGGGTCGCCGATCTTTTCCACCACGGTCTTGTCCAGCTCGGTCTCGGCGCCGGTGATGACCAGCTCGATGTCCTTGCCCAGTTCCCGGGAAACGTCCCGCACCACCCGGGGGAAGCGGTTGAAGGATTCGCCGATCTCCACCATGCGCAGGGACAGGGCCCGGTCCCGGATCTCCTCCACGTGGCGTCCCACCTGGGCCATGGCCTCGATCAGGGCGGTGTCGCCGCTACGCTGGGAGAGCAGGGTGGCGGAAGCGCCGGCAATGACCAGTTCCCCCACCTGGTTGATCAGGTCCTCCAGCTTTTCCGCATCGACGCGGATGAAGCGGGTGGCGGCGGAGCGGTTCTCCCGCCCTTTCGCCTGCTTTTCCAGGGCGGCCTGGACCACGGGGGCGGGAATGCCGTCTTCCTGGATCAGCATCTCCCCCAGGGCCGGCGGGGCGGCCTGGCGCTGCCTCTCCAGGGCCCGCTCCAGCTCGGCCTGGCTGAGGGCGCCGCTGGCCACCAGGATCTCGCCCAGGCGCTCCAGCCCTTCCGGCGCCTCGGCGATGAGCTTGAGGTAGTCGTCGATGGAACTGCGGGGCGGCAGGAGGGTGATGCGGCAATCGTCCCGGACGAAGTCGAAGGTGCTGTCGATGGCTTCCCGGCTGGCCTCGCTGCGGAAATCCAGCTCGAAGCCCAGGTAGCAGCTTTCCGCGTCCATGGCTTCCGGCGCCGGCATCTGCTGCCACAGGGTGGTGATGTGAGCGATTTCCCCCAGGGTGCCGAGATAGCGCAGGAAGGAGGCCGGGTCCATGCCGTTCTTCAGGACTTCGGGGCCGAAGCGCAGGGAGATGTGCCAGGCATCGTTATGCACCGGGTCCGCCACCTCGCCGGCGGCCGGCACTGCGCTCGGCGGGGCCTGCCGGGGGCTCTCGGCCTGGGAGGCAGAAGGGGCGCCGCTGCTGGCGATGCATGCCTGGAGACGGGCCAGCAGGGCGGGCCTGCGGGCTTCCTGGGCGGCGGTGTCGGCCACCTCCTCGCCGGCGATCTGGTTGATGAGGAAGCCCAGGTAGTCGCTGCACTCCAGGAGCAGGGCGATGAGGTCCCCGTCCACCGCGACGCGGCCGTCCCGCACCAGGTCGAGCAGGGTTTCCGCTACGTGGGCGAAGGCCACCAGCTGGTCCAGGCTGAACAGCCCGGCCGAGCCCTTGATGGTGTGGATGGCGCGGAAGGTGGCGGAGATGGCCTCCCCGTCCCGCGGGTCCCGTTCCAGGGCCAGCAGGGAATCCTCCATGCCCAGCAGCAGTTCCCGGGCTTCGGCGACGAAGGTCTGCAGGACGTCATCGGTACTCACGACGGCAGCTCCCCGTTGTTGTCGAGACCGAAGGTCTGGTGCAGGTCGTACAGCTCGAACATGGTGTTGACGGCCGGATGCAGGGCCACCAGGCGCAGGCTGCGCTGCTGCATCTGGGCCTGGCGCAGGACCAGCAGCAGGAGCTGGACGCCGACGCTGTCGATCTCATTGACCTGGCTCAGGTCGATCTCCACCCGGGGGCCGGCACACAGGGCCAGCAGCTCGTCCTTGATGCCGGCGTCGTAGATGGTGAATTCGCCCTGCAGGGCAAGGTGCATGACGCCGTCGGCGGAATGGGTCTTCATCTCCATGGCGCGCTCCTCAGGGCATGACCAGCTTGGTCACGGCGGTGAGCATCTGGGCCGGCTGGAAGGGTTTCACCACCCAGGCCTTGGCCCCCGCCGCCTGACCCCGTTGTTTCATGCTGTCGCCGGCTTCGGTGGTGAGCATGATGACCGGGGTGAAGCGGTGTTCCGGCAGCTTCTTCAGCTCGGTGACGAAGGTGATGCCGTCCATCACCGGCATGTTCACGTCGCTGATGATGAGGTGCACCTTCTGGCCCTTGAGCTTGTTCAGGCCGTCCTGGCCGTCGCAGGCTTCCAGGGTTTCGTAGCCGGCGCCCTTGAGGGCAATGCTGACGACCTGGCGCAGGGAGGCGGAGTCGTCGACGATGAGAATTGTCTTTGCCATGGGGGCGGTCCTAAAAGAAGGTGATGTCGGAGTCGGCCGGTGCCTGGCTGCTCTTGCCGCCATGCACGGCGTGCTGCTCGGCCGTGGTGTAGGTGCTGGCCAGGTTGTCCAGCCAATCCTGGGCGTCCAGGTGGTCCGGCCCGGTGGCCAGGTGCCGCTCCAGCCTTTCCATGTCCTGGCGGACGTGGCCCAGCATCTGGCCGATGCGGTCCTGGAACTGGAGGGAGACCAGGGATTCGGCCACTTCCTGCTGGATGCCCTGGTGCTGCCGGCGCAGGGTGTTGGCGGTGTCCGCCAGGTCGCCGGTGACGCGCTGGAAGCCTTCGAGGATTCCCGCCACCGAGTGCTGGGCCTGGCCCAGGGCCTGCTCGTCGGCCAGGGCGCCCTGGTCCGCCGCCTGCAGGGCGCCGTGGATGGCCTCGTTGACCAGCTGCACCTTGTCGGCGATGCGCCGGCCGGTGCCGGCCGATTCGTTGGAAAGCTCCCGTACCGCGTCGGCGACCACGGCGAAGCCGCGCCCCGCATCGCCGGCCCGGGCCGCCTCGATGGCGGCGTTGAGGGCCAGCAGGTTGGTCTGGCCGGCGATGCGGCCGACCCCCTGGGCCATGGCATCCAGTTCGTCGGTGAAGGCGGCGAGGCGGCCGATCTCTTCCAGCATGCGGCGCTTGTTGGCCAGCAGCCCGGCCAGGGTGGCGAGCAGGGCGTCCAGTTCCCGGCGGCTGTGCTCCAGGGTCTGCAGCAGGTTGCCGCCCACCGAGGCGTCGGAGGCCCGGGCGCTGGCCTCCAGGCCGTCCACGATGCCGGCGAAGCGGGAGGAGAGGGCGGCGATGGCCGTTTCCGTCTGCTCGCCGACCAGGGTCAGCTGCTTGCGCCAGATGGGCAGGATGTGGCCCTCGATGCTATGTACCTGGGCGGTCAGTCCCGCCTGGCGCTGGCGCTCCTCCGCCTCGCCCCGGGCACCGGCCGCCAGGGCTGCGGCCAGCCGTTCCTGCAGCAGGCGGCTGTGCTGCCGGACGTACCAGGCGCCGGCTGCCCCGGCGAGCGCCAGCAGCAGGGCGCCGCCGATGCCGCCGGCCGTGCTGCCGCCCTGGCCCAGGGACCAGGCGGCGCCGGCCAGTCCCAGGCCGAGCGGGGTCCAGGTGGTGGCGGCGCTCATTGGCGGGCCTCCGCCAGGTGGCGCACCGTACTGGCCAGGGGTTCGAAGTCGGAGGACTTGTCGAAGAAGAAATCGGCGCCGGCCGCGGCGCAGCGGCGGCGGAAGCCGGGGTGGTTGGTGAAGATGGCGACGATGGTGGCCGGCGCTTCCAGCTTCACCTTGCCCAGCAGGGACATGCCGCTGCCGTCGGCCACCTCGATGTCCAGGATCAGCAGTTCGGGGCGGAACAGGCGGAAATGGCGCAGGCCGATGTCGATGCGATCGGTGACCACCGTTTCCACCCGGGGCAGGTCGGCGAATGCCAGGCGCAGCCGTTCGCTGACCAGCTTCGAGTCTTCGACGATGAGGATTTTCATGGCGCTTGTCCGTGGCGTGCTGCGATGGGTGTATTTCACGCCAGACGCCAAAGCGCCGCCGTCGGCAACGGCGGAATGTGACTTAGGGCAAGTCTGATTCGGGGGTCAGGTAAACCCTACAAGGGGAGTGCCCGCGGCTGCGGGCCGGGCCGGCCATGCCGGGGGTGGGAGGGGAAGCGGGAAGGAAGCGGGGAGGAAGGCGTGAAACGGGCAGCGCAACGACAGGGCGGAGGCGGGGCCTAGGGCCGGCCCAGGCCGTGGCGCAGGGCGTAGCGCACCAGTTCGGCATTGTTGTCGATGCCGAGTTTCTGCATGAGCCGGGTCTTGTGGGTGCTGACGGTCTTGGCGCTGACGTGCAGCCGTTCGCCCACGGCGGCCAGGGCCAGGCCCTGGCTGAGCAGCTGCAGCACCTCGAATTCCCGGTCGGAGAGGGCCTCGTGGGGCGGCGCCTCTTCCGGGGCGCCGAAGACCATGGCGTCCACCAGGGCCGGGTCGATGAAGCGGCCGCCCCTGGCCACCTTGCGGATGGCCGCCAGGAGAATGGCCGGGTCGCTGTCCTTGGTCACGTAGCCGCTGGCGCCGGCGCGCAGGGCCCGGGACACCAGCTGGCTCTCGTTGTGCATGCTGAGGACGACGACGGGGACCTCCGGCGCTTCCGTATGGGCGCGGCGGATCAGGTCCAGGCCGCTGATGCCGGGCATGGACATGTCCATCAGCAGCAGGTCGATGCCGCCCTGGCGCAGCCGGGTCAGGACCTCGCTGCCCTGGCTGGCCTCGCCGGCCACCTCCAGGTCGGCTTCCGTGGCCAGGAGCTGCTTGAGGCCGCTGCGTACGATGCTGTGGTCGTCGGCCAGCAGGATGCGGATCATGGCAACTCCTCCGCCAGGGGAATGGTGATGTGCAGGCGGGTGCCCCGGCCCGGGGCACTGTCGATGCGCAGCTTGCCGCCCAGGGCTTCCAGGCGCTCGCCCATGCCCAGCAGGCCGAAGGAGTTGCCGCCCACCTGGCTGGGGTCGAAGCCCTTGCCGTTGTCGGCGATCTCCAGGCGGATGTGCTCCGCCTCCAGGCTCAGGCCGATGTCCACCTGGCTGGCCTCGGCATGGCGGGTGACGTTGGTGAGGGATTCCTGGACGATGCGGAAGAGGGTGGTGGCCCGGCTGTCGTCCAGGGGAATGTCGTCCCCGGCCAGCAGGTGGCAGGCGATGCCGGTGCGCTGGCGGAATTCCTCGGTGAGCCATTCCAGGGCCGGCAGGATGCCCAGGTTGAGCACCGCCGGACGCAGCTGGGAGGCCACCTGGCGCATCACCCGCACCGCCTCCTCCACCAGGTGCTGCATGGTGTCCAGGCGCTGGCCGATGGCCGGCGGGGCGTCGCCCAGTTCCCGTCGCAGCAGGGTCAGGTCCATTTTCAGGGCGGTCAGCAGGGAGCCCTGCTCGTCGTGGATTTCCCGGGCGATGCGCTTGCGCTCCTGCTCCATGGCGGCTTCGCCGTGGGCGGCCAGGTCCCGCAGCTGCTGCCGGGATTCGAGCAGTTCCTGGGCCATGCGGCGGCGTTCGGTGATCTCCTCGCTGAGGTGCCGGTTGGCCACTTCCAGTTCCGCCGTGCGCTCCTGCACCCGCAGTTCCAGGGTGCGGCGCAGGGCCCGCAGGGTCAGGTGGGTGGTGACCCGGGCCTGCACTTCCTCGCTCTTGATGGGCTTGCCGATGTAGTCCACGCCGCCGCTGGAAAAGGCCTGGATGCGGTCCTCCACGGCGCTGGCGGCACTGATGAAAATCACCGGAATGTCCCGGGTGGCCGGGTCGGCCTTGAGCTTGGCGCACAGCTCCAGCCCGCTCATGTCGGGCATGCGGATGTCCAGCAGCACCAGGTCCGGCTGCAGGCTGTCGAGGGCGGCCAGGGCCTGGGCCCCGTCGGCCACGGCGTGCACCGTGTGGCCGTAGCGCTGCAGCAGCTGGGTGAACAGATGGCGGTCCAGGGCGGAATCGTCCGCCAGCAGGATGGTGCCGGTGATGCCGTTGTCGAATCGCGCAGGCACGGGAGCCTCCCGGTTTGCGGCCCTGGGGGGGCGCTTCTTGTGCCACCCATTTTGACGGCATCGGACCGGGCCCGGCAAGGGCCCCGGCCGGCGGCTTCAGCGGCGGAAGGTGTCGGCGGCGATCTGCAGGCGGGCCAGCTTGTCGTAGAGGGTCTTCTTCGGCAGCTGCAGGCGCTCGGCCGCCAGGGCCACATTGCCGTGGCAGGCCGCCAGGGCGGCCTCGATGAAGCCCTGTTCCGCCAGCTCCAGGCGCCGGGCCAGGGGCAGCTCGGCCCCCGGGGCGCTGCCCGCCGGGGATGCCGCCTGGGGCTGGTCCAGGCCCAGGCAGAAGCGCTCCGCCGCGTTCTTCAGCTCCCGCACGTTGCCCGGCCAGGGCTGGGCCTGCCAGCGGGCCAGTTCGGCCGGGCCCCAGGCCGGCACTTCCCGGCCGAAGCGCTGGGCCGCCTGCTGCAGGAAATGGCCCATGAGCAGGGGAATGTCCTCCTGGCGCCGGCGCAGGGGCGGCAGGTCGATGCTGACCACGTTGAGCCGGTAGTAGAGGTCGGCGCGGAACTGGCCGGCCTCGGAGAGGGCCTTGAGGTCGGCCTTGGAGGCGGCCACCACCCGGCAATCCACGGCCACCGGGGCGTTGCCGCCGAGGCGCTCGATGCTGCGCTCCTGCAGGGCCCGCAGCAGCTTGACCTGGAGGTTGAGGGGCATGGACTCGATTTCGTCGAGGAACAGGGTGCCGCCGTGGGCGTATTCGATCTTGCCGATGCGCCGCTTGCCGGCGCCGGTGAAGGCTCCCGCCTCGTGGCCGAACATCTCGCTCTCGAAGACGCTCTCGGGCAGGGCGGCGCAGTTGATGGCGACGAAGGGGCCGCGCCGGCCGGAGGCGCTGTGGATGGCCCGGGCCACCACTTCCTTGCCGCTGCCGGTCTCGCCGTTGATGAGGATGTCCACGTCGGTGGGGGCCAGGGCCGCCACCAGGCGGCGCACCTCCTGCATGGCCGGGGTCTGGCCGATCACCGGCAGGCCGTCCTGGGTCGGCAGGGCTTCCTTGAGGCGCCGGTTTTCCAGCAGCAGGGCCCGCTTCTCCAGGGCCTGGCGGGTGACCCGCACCAGATGTTCGGAAGTGAAGGGCTTTTCGATGAAGTCGTGGGCGCCGTCGCGCATGGCCTGCACCGCCATGGCCACGTCGCCGTGGCCGGTGACCAGGATCACCGGCAGCTCCCGGTCCAGCTGGCGCAGCTCCCCCAGCAGGGCGATGCCGTCCCTGCCCGGCAGGCGCACGTCGCTGACCACGGCCCCGGGCAGTTCGGCGGCCAGGGCCGCCAGGGCCCCTTCGGCATCGGCGAAGCTGCGCACCTCCAGGCCGGCCAGGGTCAGGGCCTGGGCGCTGCCCATGCGCACCGCCGGATCGTCCTCGACGAGAAAGACCGGCAGGGCGGCGGCCTCAGACACGGCGGCTCTCCTTGGCGTAGCTGGCCCGGTCGATCTCGAACAGCTCCACGCACAGCTGCAGTTCGGTGCCCGGGGCCGCCTGCACCAGGGGCGAGAGGGCGGCCAGCAGGCTGTCCGCCAGCTGCTTCCTGGTGTCGATGCTGCGCCCCGGCATGAGGCTCAGCTTGGCATGGGCGAAGGCCCGGGGCGTGGCGGCGGTGCCGACGCAGAATATCTCCAGGGCCAGGGCCCGGCTCTTGATGTCGGCTTCCTCGAAGAGGCCGGAGTCGGCCAGGCAGCAGTTGAGGGCGGCGAGGCTGGCGGCCGGGTCCAGGGACAGGTTGGCGCTGTATTCCAGGGTCAGGTGGGGCATGGCGTGGTTCCGGGGCGGGTCAGGCGGGGGTGGGGTTTGGCTGGGTGCCGCTGGCGGCTTCCAGGATGATAGCGAATTCGGCGCCGCCTTCCGGCCGGTTGCTGCCCTCCAGGCGGCCGCCGAAGCCTTCGACGATGGCCAGGGAAATGGCCAGGCCCAGGCCCAGGCCTTCGCCCACGGGCTTGGTGGTGTAGAAGGGTTCGAACAGGTGGGCCAGGACCTCCGGCGGCAGGCCCGGGCCCTCGTCGCGGATGGCGATGCGCACCTGGGAGCCCCGCCGTTCGGCCTGCAGGTGCAGGCGCGGCGCCGGCCGCTCCTGCATGGCGTCGAGGCCGTTGCGCAGCAGGTTCACCAGCACCTGCTCCAGGCGGGTGGTGTCGGCCAGCACCGCCAGTTCCGGGGCGATGGGAGCCACCTGGATGGCGGCCTGCAGTTCCCGGCGCCGCGGTTCCAGGATCAGCAGGGCGTTGTCCACGGCCCGGGCCACGGGGACCGGGCTCTTTTCCGCCGGGCCCTTGCGCGAGAAGGACTTGAGCTGGGTGACGATGCGCCCCAGGCGGGCGGTGAGCTGGCGGATCATGGCCAGGTTCTCCCGCACTTCCTCCAGGCGGCCCAGGTCCATGAGGGCCACGGCGTTGTCGGAGAAGGTCTGCAGGGCGGCCAGGGGCTGGTTCAGTTCGTGGCTCATGCCGGCGGACATCTGGCCCAGCACCGCCAGCTTGCCGGCCTGCACCGCCGTGTCCCGGGTCTGGTGCAGGATCGCCTCGGCCTGCTTGAGGGCTTCCACCTTGCGGGTCAGGTCGGCGGTGCGTTCGGCGATGGCCGCCTCCAGGGCGGCATGGGCCTGGTGCAGTTCGGCCCGGCGCTTGCGGAGCAGGTTCTGGTGGGCCGCCAGGGCCAGCACGAAGGCCAGGGCGAAGGCGGCGGTGAAACCGGCGCCGAGGGCGCTGCGGCGGGCTTCCGCCGGGTCGGTGAGGAGCACCACGCGCCAGCCCTGGTGGCCCACCGCCTGGCTTTCCATGAGCAGGTCCCGGGGGCGCCGGTCGGTCACCGCCAGGCGCACGCTGCCGTCTTCCAGGGCCCGGTCGCTGATGAGGGGTTCCAGGGGGCTGTCGCCGTACTTGCGGCTGGCCGCCAGCCGTTCCCGGGCCAGGGGGGAGAGGGGGGCCAGGGTGCGGTAGCGCCACTCGGCCTTGGGGGCGAGGAAAATGACGCCCTCGTCGTCGGCCAGCAGCACGGTGTCGCCGCTCCTGGCCAGGGCGGATTCGAAGGGGGCCAGGTTCACCTTGATGGTGACCACGCCCTCGATGGGGCCGTGGCTGCCGTCCCGCACCGGGGCGGCGAGGAAGTAGCCCGGCTCGCCGGTGGTGGCGCCGACGCCGTAGAAACGGCCCAGGCTGCCCTTGATGGCTTCCCGGAAATAGGGGCGGAAGGCGTAGTTGTGGCCGACGAAGCTGCCCGCCTTGTCCCAGTTGCTGGCGGCCAGGGTGTGGCCGCGGCGGTCGATGAGGTAGGCGGCGCTGATCTCGGCGCCGCTCTGGGCGGTCTTCAGATAGGCGTTGGCGGCCTTGGCCTGGGCGCTGCCGGCGGGCTGGGCCAGCAGTTCGTGCAGCTTGTGCTCCAGGGCCAGCAGGCCGGGCAGGGCCTCGTAGCGGGCCAGGGTGGCTTCCAGGGAAAGGGCGTAGAACTCCAGACGGCGGGCGGCGTTCTGCCGTTCGCCATCGAGGAAAATGGTCAGGGCCACCCGGTAGGCGAGCCAGCCGAAGACCAGGCAGGCGGCGAGCAGGGCGGTGCCCAGCAGCAGCCGGCGGCGGCTGGAGGTGGCGGGGGCGGGCAGGGGCGGCAGGGACACGGTGGATGGGGGCGCGGTCAGGGTTGGGAGGCAGCCGCCTATGCTAATGCCCGGACCCGGCGGCGGCCAGACGCAAAGGAAGGGAGACGGAAAATCTGGGGAAAAAAACGGGGGACGGTAGCGCCGCCCCCCGCGGCGGTGCCTAGTCCACCGCCGCCAGCTTCAGCTCGTCGGCAGCGTGGCGCTGCTGCTCCTCCATCACCAGGCGGCCCAGCTCCCGCTTCAGCTCGTTGAACTCGTGGCTGGAGGGGTCCCGGGGCCGGGGCATGGTGACGTACTGGTCCCGCTTGATGGTGCCGGGGCGGTAGGTCATGACCACGATGCGGTCCGCCAGGTAGATGGACTCCTCGATGGAGTGGGTGACGAAGAGGATGGTCTTGTTCAGCTTTTCCCAGATGCGCAGCAGCTCGTCCTGCAGGTTGCGCCGGGTGAGGGCGTCGAGGGCGCCGAAGGGCTCGTCCATGAGCATGATGGGCGAATCCAGGGCCAACACCCGGGCGATGGCCACCCGCTGGCGCATGCCGCCGGAGAGGTCCTTGGGGAAGCGGTCGCGGAAGTCCTTCAGGTGCAGCAGGTCCAACAGCTGGTTCACCGTCAGGTCGATCTCGGCCTTCTCCTTCTTCTGGATCTGCAGGCCGAAGGCGATGTTCTGGGCCACGGTCATCCAGGGGAAGAGGGCGTATTCCTGGAACACCATGCCCCGGTCCGGGCCCGGGGTGAGGATCTTCTTGCCCTCGATGACGATCTCGCCGGCCGAGGGCGGCTGGAAGCCGGCCACGGCATTGAGCAGGGTGGATTTGCCGCAGCCGGAGGGGCCCAGCAGACAGACGAATTCGCCCTGCTTGACGGTGAGGTTGATGTCCTTGAGGGCGGTGACGTCGCCGCCGGGGGTCTTGAAGACCTTCTGCACGTTGTTGATGAGGATGTCGCTCATGCTGCCTCCGCAGGGCCGCCCCAAGGAGGCAGCCGTCGTTGATCTGGATGTCCGGCGCCCGGGCGGGCGGCGGGCTGAACTGCCGTCACCCCCTGCCGTGGGCAGGGGGGCGGGGGGATGGTCCTGGCCAACTTAGTGCTCCAGGCCGCGGTGCCAGCGCAGCAGGTGGTTGTTGAGGCGGCTGACGGCGGTGTCGATGGCCAGGCCCAGCAGGCCGATGGTGATCATGCCGGCGATGATCTTGTCCGACCACATGAACTCCCGGGCTTCCAGGATGCGGAAGCCGAGGCCGTCGTTCACCGCGATCATCTCGGAGACGATCACCACGATGAAGGCGGTGCCGATGCCGATGCGCACCCCGGCCAGGATGTAGGGGGTGGAGGCGGGCAGGATCACCCGGGTGAACATGGTCCAGTAATTGACCCCCAGGTTGCGGGCGGCCCGCAGGTAGATGCCGTCCACGTGGCGCACCCCGGCGATGGTGTTCATCAGCACCGGGAAGAAGGCGCCGATGGCGATGAGGAAGAAGGACGGCGGGTTGCCCAGGCCGAACCACAGGATCGCCAGCGGGATGTAGGCGATGGGGGGGATCGGCCGCAGGATCTGCACCAGGGGGTTGAACAGGTCGTAGATGCGGTGGTTGGCACCCATCACCAGGCCCAGGGGCAGGGCCAGGCCGGCGCCGATGATGAAGCCGACGATGACCCGGTAGAGGCTGGAATAGGCGTCGTGCAGCAGCTCGCCGGAAATGAGCCAGGTGAAGTAGCTGCCGCTGCCCGGGACGTAGTCCTGGGTCGGCAGCAGGTAGGCCCACCATTTCACCGCCACGGCGCTGGGGGAGGGCAGCAGCACCTCGGAGAAGAGGCCGGCCCGGGAGCCTGCCTCCCACAGGATCAGCACCAGCACCGGCACCAGGGCGCCGTGGGCGAAGGCTTGCAGTTTCTTCAGCATGGCCTTACTTCACCTTCAGTTCGGTCTTGGCCTTCTGCAGCAGGTCCAGCTTGACCCACTCGGCGGCCTTGGGCGGCTTGGCCATGCGGCCGACGCCGTATTTCTGCATGAAGGAGGTGGTGATGTCGATGTGCTCGGGGGAAACGTCGTAGGTGTAGTCGGCGTTGTCCATGGCGTCCTTGAAGTCCTGGGAACTGATCTGGCCCTTGAACATCTGCTCGCGCACGTACTTCTCGGCCAGGGCCATGTCCTTGTTGAACAGGGCGGTGGCTTCGACGAAGCACTTCATGACCCGCTGGGCCACGTCCTTCTTCTCGTTGTAGAGCTTCTCGGTCATCACCAGGAGGCGCACCGGCTCGCCCATGGCGGTGTTGTAGGGCTTCATGATCTCCACCCCGAACTTCTTGTTGAGGGCCTGGGAGGACTGGGGCTCGGACTGGCACATGGCGTCGATCTGCTTGGCGGCCAGGGCCTGGTTGAGGTCGGCGAAGGCGAGGAAGACGATCTGCACGTCCTTGCCCGGCTTGTCGGACCAGGTCAGGCCGGCCTTTTCCAGCTCGGCGTAGAGCAGCAGCTCGTGGGCGCCGCCCCGGGTGACGCCCACCTTCTTGCCCTTGAGGCCCTGGATGTCCCTGATGCCGGTATCGGCGCCGGCCACCAGGCGGGCGCCGCCCTTGGCGAAGCCGGCCACGGTATAGATGGGCACGCCGTTGGCGCGGCCGGAGATGGCGCCGTCGGAGGCCAGGGCGGCGATGTCCACCTCACCGGCGACGATGGCCGGCATGATGTCCGGGCCCTTGGGGAACATGCGTTCCTCTACCTTCAGGTCGTACTTGGCGCACAGCTCCTTCATGTAGGACACGGCGCCGTAGTGGGCGAACTTCAGGTTGCCCAGGCGCACCACGTCCTCCGCCCGGGCCGGCGCGGCGGCCAGCAGGGCGGAAGCACAGAGGGCGGTGACGGCCGCAGCCAGAACTTTGCGTTGTTGCATGGAAGTCTCCTCACAGGGTGGATGTCCCCGGCGGCAGTGCCGGGTTGTGAGACTCCTGTTTGCAGGGACCGTGCCATCTGCCGGAAAAGTTTGCAGGCGATTGTTTTTGCAGAGATTTGGCCTGGCATTGGGGTGCTGCGCCTCCCCGAGCTTTCCGGAAAATCGCACGCCCGGGGGCGGTCGTTCTGGGATTCCGCACGGGGCTGGCCGTTGTCTTAACCCGGATTTGCCCGGGGCTTAACCCGTATTTACATCCCCCGGGCCAAGAATGCCCCGGTGGCGTCCCGGCGCAGCCGGCGGCGCCGGTCATGGCAAGCACGGGGAGCCGGCAACGCATGTCGCACATCGACGGACTGGAACAGATCATCGCCCTGGTGGGGCGCAGCGCCAGCCTGCGCCAGGAAGGCCGCACCGAGGCCGCCCTGGGCTGCCTGCAGCAGGCCCTGGCGGTCAATCCCCGGCTCTACCCCCTGCACCTCAACTGTGCCCGCCTGATGGCCGAGCTGGGCTGCTACGAGGAAGCCATCGCCGCCTACGGCCGCTACCTGCGCGACGCCCCGGACGACGGCGAGGCGGCGGCCCAGTGTCGCCAGCTGCAACAGGAGGCGGAGGAGCACTATGGCACCCTGCTGGAGATCGACCGGGACAACGTGGATTTCCATGTGCTGCGGGGCAACATCCGCCTCGGCGCCGGCCGGGCGGCTGCCGCCCTGGCCGACTTCGACCAGGCCCGCCGGCTCGATCCCCGCTGCTGGGGTCTGGAGGCCCGCCGGGGTGCGGCCCTGGTCGCCCTGTATCGGCACGAGGAAGCCCTGGCGGCCCTGGACCGGGCCCTGGAGCGGGAACCGGGCAATCTCCAGGTGCGCCTGCAGCGGGGCCGGGTGCTGCAGGCCCTGGGCCGCTGGGAGGCCGCCTTCGCCAGCTACGAGCAGTTGCTGTGCTTCCATCTCGACCACCCGGAGGCCCTGGTGGAGCAGGCCCACTGCTGCTTCGCCCTGGGGCGCTGGCGCGAAGGCTGGCAGCGTTACGAATGGCGCTGGGAAACCCGGCAGATGGCCGACGCCTGGCTGCCCAGCAATGCTCCCCTGTGGCTGGGCCGCCATTCCCCCGAGGGGCGGACCGTGCTGCTGTGGGCCGAGCAGGGCCTGGGCGACACCCTCCAGTTCCTGCGCTACGTGCCCCGGGTGGCGGCCCTCGGCGCTCGGGTGCTGTTGCTGCTGCCGCCGTCCCTGGCCGCACTGGCTGCCAGCCTGGGGCCGGGAATCGAGGTGCTGCCGGCGCCGGCCGAGCTGCCGCCCCACGACCTGCACTGTCCCCTGCTCAGCCTGCCCCTGGCCCTGGGCCTGTGCCGTCCCGAAGAAGGGCCTGGGACGCCCTATTTGCGGGCATCCCCGGAGCGTGCCGCCAGGATGCCCGTCCTGCCTGCCTTCCAGGGCATGCGCATCGGCCTGGTGTGGTCGGCCAAGGCCGACGGCGATGCCGGCCGCAACCTTGCCCTGGCGCAATTGCAGCCCCTGCTGGGGCCGGGGCGCCGCTTCTATTGCCTGCAGCAGATGATCCCCGCCGCCGACCAGGAAACCCTGGCCGCCCTGCCCCAGCTGCAGCGGGTGGATGAATGGCTGGAGGACTGGGCCGACACCGCCGTCCTGGTGCAGCAGCTGGATCTGGTCATCAGCGTGGACACGGCGGTGGCCCATCTGGCCGGCGCCATCGGCCGCCCCTGCTGGCTGCTGCTGCAGCACGGCGGTGAATGGCGCTGGGGCCGGCAGGGGGCGGCGACTCCCTGGTACGCCAGCCTGCGCCTCTTCCGCCAGCCGGCCTGGGGCGACTGGGACGGCGCCGTGGCCCAAGCGGCGGCCGCCCTGGCGGACTGGCGCGGGGGCTGAGCGCGGCTGCCGGCTTCGGGCTAGTCCTGCCCTGGGGAAGGCCCTAGCTTGCCTATCCGGGGGCCTTTCGCCACACTTGCGCGCCATGCGCAAACTCACCTACCTCGCCCTGCTGCTGCCCAGCGCCGCCGCCTGGGCCATCGACCTCCAGCCGGGGGACCTGCAGGTGCCGCCCTCCGGCACCAGGATGATCCAGCTGGCCTACCAGGACAGCGACCGGGGCGACATGTACGTCCGCGGCCGCAAGATGCCCGGCGAGCCCAAGGTGACCCTGTCCCAGACCCAGCTGCGCCTGGGCGCCACCTTCGACCTGGGCGGCATGCCCGCCTTCTCCTATCTGCAGCAGTCCGTCGGCAGCCTGCATCCGGGCGGCACCCTGGCCAGCCTGCCGGGGGCTTCGGGCTTCGGCGACACCACCATGCTGCTGGCAGTGTGGCCCTATGCCAACCATGCCAGCCAGACCTATTTCGCCGTGGGCGGCTACCTGACCCTGCCCACTGGGGATTACCAGGCCGGGCGCGTCCTCAACATGGGCAGCAACCGGGTCAGCACGGCCCTGCAGGTCGGCCTGCAGACCGCCGTGCTGCGCAATCTGCACTGGATGGGCGCGGTGGACGGCGTGCGCTCCGGCACCAACAAGGAATTCGGCCCCCTGCGCCGGGAGCAGGACCAGGAGGTGCTGTACACCGCCCAGACCGGCCTGCGCTACGACATCAATGCCACCTTTGCCCTGGCCGCCACCTATTTCTACACCTGGGGCGGCGAGACCCGGGTGGCGGGCGTGGCCCAGAACGACCGCACCCAGCTGGAGCGCTACCAGCTCACGGCGATTGCCAACTCGCCCGTCGGCAAGCTGTCCCTGCAATACGGCGGTGATTTCCGCACGGAAAACGGCCTCCTGGAAGACCGGCGCTGGGTGGTCCGCCTGACCCGCTTCTTCTGAGGCGGGGCCGGCTCTGCCGTCAAGGGAGGGGGCAAACGCAGGACAAAGAAAAAGCCGGGGCATGCCCCGGCTTTCTGCTTGGCGGCGGACCGGCTCAGCGGGTCTGGCCCACTTCCGGCAGGACGATGTTCACTTCCAGCACTTCGAAGTTGTTCTTCTTCTCCAGGGAGACCTTGATGTCGTCCTGGTTCACCTTGACGTACTTGGAGATGACGGCGATCAGCTCCTGCTGCAATTGGGGCAGGAAATCCGGTGAGCTCTGCTCGCCGCTGCGTTCCCGGGCGATGATGAGCTGCAGGCGCTCCTTGGCGACCGAAGCGGTCTTTTGTTTCTGGCCAAAAAGAAGGTCGAGCAGGGACATGTCACTTGCCTCCGAACAGGCGCTTCAGGATGCCCGGCTTTTCGTAGTCCACGAAGCGCAGGGGCACTTCCTCGCCGAGGAAACGGGCCACCATGTCCTGGTAGGCGTCGGCCACGTCGCTGCCGTTCATGTGGATGGCGGGCGTGCCCTGGTTGGAGGCCTGCAGCACAACTTCGGATTCGGGAATGACGCCGAGCAGGGGAATGCGCAGCAGTTCGTGCACGTCCTTGTAGGAGAGCATTTCGCCGTCCTCGACGCGCTTGGGCGAATAGCGGGTCACCAGCAGGTGTTCCTTGACCGCCTCGTTGCCTTCCTTGGCGCGGCGGGACTTGGACTGGACGATGCCCAGGATGCGGTCCGAGTCGCGCACGGAGGAGACTTCCGGATTGGAGACGACGATGGCCTCGTCGGCGAAGGTGAGGGCCATGACGGCGCCCCGCTCGATGCCGGCGGGGGAGTCGCAGACCACGTAGTCGAAGCCCATGTGCTCCAGTTCCTTGAGCACCTTTTCCACGCCTTCTTCGGTCAGGGCGTCCTTGTCCCGGGTCTGGGAGGCGGGCAGCACGAAGAGGTTCTCGGCGTGCTTGTCCTTGATCAGGGCCTGGGTCAGGTTGGCTTCGCCGTTGATGACGTTCACCAGGTCGTAGACCACCCGGCGTTCGCAGCCCATGATCAGGTCCAGGTTGCGCAGGCCGACGTCGAAGTCGATGACCGCGGTCTTGAAGCCGCGCAGGGCCAGGCCGGAGGCGAAGGCTGCGCTGGTGGTGGTCTTGCCCACACCACCCTTGCCGGAAGTGACGACGATGATTCTCATGGGACCTCTGGATTGGTAAGAGTAAGAGTTGTCGGAAATTTTGGGTTCAGCTGGTCTTGAGGGCTTCGAGCACGAGCTTTTCGCCTTCCAGACGGATTTGTACGGGCTTGCCGGTGAGGCTCTTTTCCGAGCCCGGTTCGAAGGTGCGGTACACCCCGGCGACGGAGGTCAGCTCGGCTTCGAAACAGGTGGTGAAGATGCGGGCATTGGCGTCGCCCCGGGCGCCGGCCAGGGCGCGGCCGCGCAGGGGGGCATAGATGTGGATGTTGCCGTCGGCGATGACCTCGGCGCCCGGGCTGACCATGGCCAGCACCACCAGGTCGCCGCCCCGGGCATAGACCTGCTGGCCGCTGCGCAGGGGCTTGTCCAGCACCAGGGTGCCGCTGGGGGCCGCTTCTGCTGCCGGGGCGGCAGCGGGCGCTTCATTGGCAGGGGCGTTGGCGGGGGCGATGTCCAGCTCGGCCTGGGCCGGCGCAGCGGCGGCTGCCGTCGGGGCGGCGGGGGCGGCCGGAGTCTCGGCTTCGGCCCGGCGCGGGCTGTGGCGCACCTGGGTTTCCGCCTCTTCGACCACGATCAGGCCGACGTTGCGGGCCGCTTCGGCCTGAGCCGGGGAGGCGTTGCGCACGCCGATGGGGGCCACCTGGTAGCGGCGCAGCAGGGGCAGCAGGCCGGCCCAGTCCAGCTCGATGTCGGCGGGCAGTTCGCCCAGGTCGATGACGGTGGGCTCGAAACTGAAGAAATCCGAACTGGGGCCGTACTGGTCGGTCAGGCTGTCGGCCAGGGAGGGCAGGTCCGCCGAGCGGAGGGCGGCCTGCAGCACCGTCATGGCCAGGGTGGTGCCTTTGATTTCGAGCAGGGGGACGGACTTGGGGGCTGACTTCATGGGGGCCCGGGGGCATGGACGTGAGAAAACGCGAGTTTACCAGACAGTTGGGGCCTTTCCGCCACCATCGGCGGCAACATTCAGGACGCAGTCATTTGCCGCCCTGCCGGGGCCGTACGGAGGGGAATGTTGCGTCGCAATAAATGGGTGTAGACTGGCGCACCCCGGTTGCCTCCATGCTGTAGCGGAAGGTCGGCCGGATGTCGGTATGCCCCTGGGCAAGGGGCGCCGGCCCGTCTTCCAAACCGCGGCAAAAGCGGGGAAGACCCAGCGCTGTCATTACTTTCGACACCCCTGCGGGAGTTCGCATGCACGATTCCGTTCAGACCACCAAGGCGCGGCTGGCAGCTCTGGCCCTGGCCGCCCTCGGCGTGGTCTATGGCGACATCGGGACCAGTCCCCTGTACGCCATGAAAGAAGTTTTCGCCGGCAACCATCCTATCCCCCTGACCGAGACCAACGTCCTGGGCAGCCTGTCCCTGTTCTTCTGGGCGCTGATCATCGTCGTTTCCCTGAAGTACGTGGTCTTCATCATGCGGGCCGACAACCGGGGCGAAGGCGGCATCATGGCCCTCATCGCCCTGGCCCTGCACGAGGCCCAGGACCGCAAGCGGCGCCAGCAGATCATCATGATCATCGGCATCCTCGGTGCCGCCATGTTCTACGGCGACGGCATGGTGACCCCGGCCATTTCCGTGCTCTCCGCGGTGGAGGGCCTGGAGATCGTCACCCCGGCCTTCAAGCCCTTCGTCATCCCCATCACCCTGGTGGTGCTGTTCGGCCTCTTCTTCATCCAGCGCCGGGGCACCGCCACGGTGGGCGTCATGTTCGGGCCGGTGATGATGCTGTGGTTCTCCACCCTGGCCCTGCTGGGCCTGTGGAACATCATGGCCAACCCCCACGTGCTGCTGGCCGCCAACCCGGTCTACGGCTTCGAATTCCTCCTGGCCAACAAGGCCATGGCCCTGGTGGCCATGGGCAACGTGGTGCTGGCGGTGACCGGGGCCGAGGCCCTCTACGCCGACATGGGCCACTTCGGCCGCAAGCCGATCCAGCTGGCCTGGTTCAGCTTCGTGCTGCCGGCCCTGATGCTCAACTATTTCGGCCAGGGCGCCCTGATCCTGGCCGACCCCGCCGCCGCCACCAATCCCTTCTTCAACCTGGCTCCCGAATGGGCGGTCATGCCCCTGGTCTGCCTGGCCACCCTGGCCACGGTGATCGCCTGTCAGGCGGTCATTTCCGGCGCCTTCTCGGTGACCCGCCAGGCCATGCAGCTGGGCTTCGTGCCGCGCATGGAAGTGCAGCACACCTCGGAGAAGGAGCAGGGCCAGATTTACCTGCCGGGCGTGAACTGGGGCCTCTTCGGCGCTGTGGCGGTGCTGGTGCTGGGCTTCAAGTCCTCCAACAACCTGGCGGCGGCCTACGGCATCGCTGTCACCGGCGACATGGTCATCACCTCCCTGCTCGCCACCGTGGTGGCGGCCAAGGTCTGGCGCTGGGGCTGGAGCCGGGCGGTGCTGCTGTTCACCGGCTTCCTGGTGGTGGAACTGACCTTCCTCACCGCCAACATCCTGAAGATTCCCGACGGCGGCTGGTTCCCCCTGGTGGTCGGCGTCTTCGTCTTCGTCCTCATGACCACCTGGAAGCGGGGCCGCCAGCTCCTGGCCGACCGCCTCAAGGGCGAGGCCCTGCAGCTGCTGCCCTTCATCGACAGCATCGCCGTCTCGCCGCCGACCCGGGTGCCCGGCACCGCCGTCTTCCTCAATGCGGACCCCAACGGCGTGCCCCATTCCCTGCTGCACAACCTGATGCACAACAAGGTGCTGCACGAGCGGGTGATCATGGTCTCGGTACAGATCTTCGACGTGCCCTACGTGCCGGAGATCGATCGGGTGGAGGTGCACAAGCTGAAGGAAAACTTCTTCCGCGTCATCGTCCAGTACGGCTTCAAGGACGATCCGGACATTCCCCAGGCCCTTTCCCTCTGCGCCGACTACGGCCTCTCCTTCGAGATGCTGGAGACCTCCTTCTTCCTCGGCCGGGAGACCCTGATCCCCCGCCTCGGCTCGGAAATGGCCTTCTGGCGTGAGAAGCTGTTCATCGCCCTGTTCCGCAACGCCGGCAGCGCCACCAGCTTCTTCAAGATTCCCTCCAACCGGGTGGTGGAGCTGGGCACCCAGGTGGTGCTGTAAGCCCTTTGCCCCGGCCTTCCGGCCAAAGAAAAAGCCGCCCGCGGGCGGCTTTTTCATGGTCCGGGACCTGGCCTCAGACGTATTCCTGGTCGCCGTGCTTGCCGCTCACCAGCTTGCCGGCGGAGAGGGACATCATCAGCAGGGCGATGGACTCGTGCATGATCAGGGTGTGGGTGTTGCCGCTGTCCACCATGTGCTTGCGCAGGGCTTCGCGCACCTTGGGGGCGCCGGTGACGTCGATGATGATGTCGACTTCGTTGCCCAGGGCGGCCAGCTCCATGAAGTTGTTGGTGACCTTGACGCCGTGCTCCTTGGCCAGGGCGATGCCGGGCATGGACAGGTCCAGGTCGGCGACGCCGAGGACGGTGACGAAGGGGGCGGTCAGCAGCTGCTTGAGCAGGGGGGTGCCGGTTTCGCCGGCGCCGACGACGGCAATGCGGAATCCTTGCATGGTGGAAATACTCCGGGATCGGGAAAAGCGCCAGTCTGCCGCCAGAATCGATCGCCAGGCTTGACCTAAATCAACGCCGGCGCCCCCGTCTCCGGCCACTTCGTGACGGATGTGGCGTTCCCCCCCGGCGTCCCGGTGTTAGCCTGTGACCATGTCGCGGCCCCGACGGGCCTCAGCGGAGAATGGTCATGGCACTTCAGGCAGCAGTCTTTCCCAGGGGCCAGCGGGGCCGCCTCTATCCCCTGCACATCCACATCGCCTACCTGTTCACCCTGCTCATTTTCGTTGCCTGCTCCGTGATCGGCTGGTTCAATTTCCACCAGTCACGCCGCATCGTCCTGACCGCCGCCAGCGACGTCTTCGAGCGCACCGCCCGCCAGACCGGGGACGACCTGCAGCGCCTCTACGGCCCCCTGGAAACCCTGGTCGAACTGCTGGTGCACCATCCCCTGGCCGCGGCTCCCAGCCTGGATTCCCGGCTGCAGGCCCTGCCCATGCTGCGGGAGGCCCTGGAAAAGAACGCCCATCTCTCCGCCGTCTATGTGGGCTACGGCAACGGGGACTTTTTCCTCATCCGTTCCCTGGCCAGCCGGGCCGTGGCCCTGGCGGTGCAGGCGCCGGCCGGGGCCCGTTTCCTGGTGCAGAGCATGGAGCGCCAGGGCAGGTCGGCGCGCCCCACCTTCATCTTTTTCGACGAGTGGCTGCAGGAACTGGAGCGGCGCCATCCGGCCGCCTACGATTTCGATCCCCGGGGCCGTCCCTGGTTCATCCGGGCCCAGACCGCCACCGCCCTGGTGCGCACCGAGCCCTATGTCTTCTTCACCACCCGGGAGGTGGGCAAGACCTTCGCCCGCCTCGCCGGCAGCGGCGCCGTGGTGGCGGCGGACCTGACCCTGGAAGAGATTTCCACCTCCCTCGCCGGTGCCGGCATCACCCCCGGCTCCCAGCTGGCCCTGGTGGATGCCCGGGGCCGGGTTCTGGCGGAGCGGGACCGGGAACGGCTGCACCGGGCCAATGCCCGGGCCGGCGGCCAGCTGCCGACCCTGGACCAGCTGGGAGTGCCGGTGCTGGGGGCCCTGGCCGCGGCTGGCGCCGGGAATTCCCGGGTGATCGAGGCTGCCGGCCAGGTCTGGCACGGGCGGGCGGTGGCGGTCCCCGAGGCCGGGGACGAGCCCAACTACCTGCTGGTGGCGGCGCCGGAAAACGAATTGCTGGCCGAGGCGGTGCGCATCCGCACCTGGACCCTGTGGGTCACCCTGGCCCTCATCGCCCTGGCCATTCCCGGCACCTGGTGGCTGGCCCGGCGCATCTCCGGCGAGCTGAAGGATCTGATCCGGGAGTCGGCGGAAATCCGCCGCTTCCGCTTCGACGGCACCCCGGCCAAGGGCTCCCCCATCTGGGAGATCGACGAGCTGTCCCGCTCCATGAACCAGATGAAGGGCACCATCCGCAAATTCCTCGACATCAGCGCCACCCTTACCGCCGAGCGCAATTTCGACCGGCTGCTGGAACGGGTGCTGCAGGAGACCCTGGCCAGCGCCGAGGCCAGCGGCGGCATCGTCTACCTGATGGCGGAGAACGGCCGCGGCCTGCTGCCGGCGGCCCTGCGCTGGGAGGTGGGGACCGCCGCGGAAGAACAAGGGGCGCCGGCCAGCGGCGAGGTGGCGGGGCTGCCGGGTCTGGTCTTCCTGCCGACGGCCCGGGAGACCCATCCCCTGCTGCTGGCAGTCCTGGAGGCCCGCACCCAGGTGCTGGATGTGCCGCCCCAGCGTCCCCCCGGCATGGAATTCCTCGATGCCCCGGGCAGCCCCCTGGTGGGCCTGCCGGTGCTGCTGGTGGCCCTGCCCCTGAAAAACCGGGCCCAGGAGGTGGTGGGGGTGCTGGCCCTGTTCCTGCCGGGCAGCGCCGAGGCGCCGTCGCCGGAGCGCATTTCCTTCATCGAGGCCCTCTCCGGGGCTTCCGCCGTGGCCATCGACAACCAGCGCCTGATCCAGGCCCAGAAGGCCCTGCTGGAAAGCCTGATCCAGCTGGTGGCCGGCGCCATCGACGCCAAGAGCCCCTACACGGGCGACCACTGCCAGCGGGTGCCGGAGCTGACCAAGATGCTGGCCCGGGCTGCCTGCGACGCCACCGCCGGCCCCTACGCCGACTTCTCCCTCAGCGACGAGGAATGGGAGGCCCTGCACATCGCCGGCTGGCTGCACGACTGCGGCAAGGTGACCACCCCCGAGTACGTGGTGGACAAGGCGACCAAGCTGGAAACCCTGTACGACCGCATCCACGAGGTGCGCATGCGCTTCGAGGTGCTCAAGCGGGACGCGGAGATCGAGTTCTGGCGGCAGGTGGCCGCCGGCGGCGACGGGGCGGCCCTGCGCCAGGCCCTGGAAGCCCAGTGGCAGGTGCTGGACGAGGAGTTCGCCTTCGTTGCCAGCTGCAACCAGGGCGGCGAATTCATGGCGCCGGAGAAGCTGGAGCGCCTGCAGCGCATCGCCGGCCGCACCTGGCGGCGCACCCTGGACGACCGTCTGGGTCTGTCCTGGGAAGAGGGGCGGCGCAAGGCCCAGCTGCCGCCGGTGCCCCTGCCGGCTACCGAGCCCCTGCTGGCGGACAAGCCGGAGCATCTCCTGGAGCGGGGCCCGCGGGACCTGATGCCGGCTGACAATCCCTGGGGCTTCAAGCTGCAGGTGCCGGCCTGGAAGTTCAACCGGGGCGAACTGCACAACCTGGCCGTGGCCCGGGGCACCCTGTCCGAGGAGGACCGCTACATCATCAACGACCACATCGTGCAGACCATCATCATGCTCACCGCCCTGCCGTTCCCGCGGCATCTGCAGAACGTGCCGGAGTTGGCCGGCGGCCACCACGAGAAAATGGACGGCAGCGGCTACCCGAGGCGCCTGCGGCGGGAGGAAATGAGCGCGCCGGCCCGCATGATGGCCATCGCCGACATCTTCGAGGCCCTCACCGCCGTGGACCGGCCCTACAAGAAGGGCAAGACCCTCTCCGAAGCCGTCCGCATCATGGTGGCCATGAAGCGGGAAGGGCACATCGATCCGGAACTGTTCGACCTGTTCCTCACCTCGGGCGTGTACCGGGAATACGGCGAACGCTACCTGCGTCCGGAGCAGATCGATTCGGTGGATGTGGGGAGTTGTATCGGCTGAGGCTTTTGTCACGTCGCCGAAACTGCCGGCGTCATAAACTGGCGCCGCTGTTTCTTCTTTCCTCTTTGGAGCCTTGCATGCCGTCCCTGCGCACCCTTCTCGCCGTCTCCGCCTTGCTCGTCAGCCCCCTGGCCCTGGCCCAGTCGTCCCTCAGTGTGAACTGGGAGTGGCTGAAAAAGCACCGCTGCGACAACACCTCCCCTGCCCTGGAGATTTCCGGCATTCCCGAAGGGACTGCCTCCCTGGCGGTGGTGATGAACGACCTGGATTTCCAGAACAAGGACCATGGCGGTGGCACGGTGCCCCATGCCGGCGGCACCACTGCCAGCCTGCCCGAGGGCGCCCTGGGGCGTTATCTGGGCCCCTGTCCCAACAACTTCGGCACCTTCGGCCACGATTACAGCATCACGGTGCGGGCTCTGGCCGCCGACGGGCAGACGGAACTGGGCCGGGGCAGCGCGACCAGGAACTTTTCCGCCAGCAAGGCCAAGTAGGAACGCTATCCCGGGAGAGCATCCGGCTTTCCCGGCGTGAAAAAGGCCCCGCCAGCGGGGCCTTTCGCTTTGCTGCGAGCGGTTTTCAGGCCAGGCGGTGCAGCGGTTCGATGGGGTCCGTCTCGGGCTGCAGGGTGACGTGGCGGATGTGCCAGCGCTGCTGCAGCACCTGGCGCAGCCCGGCCAGGGTCTGGGGCCAGGCGGCCAGGTCGGCCACCTGCAGATGGGCCGAGAGCATCACCTCGCCGTCGCCCACCGTCCACACATGCAGGTCGTAGACCCCGAGCACGCCCTCCACCTGTTCCATGGCGGCGCCGACCTCGGCCGCGGAGATGTGGGGCGGCGTGCCTTCCATCAGGGCGTGCAGTGCCTCCCGCAGCAGGCGCAGGCTGGAGACGGAGATGAGCAGGGCGATGCCGGCGGCCAGCAGGGGGTCGGCCTGTTTCCAGCCGGTGAAATAGACGATGGCGCCGGAGGCGATGGCGGCCACGGAGCCGAGCATGTCGCCCAGCACGTGCAGCAGGGCGGCCCGGGTGTTGAGGGAGCTTTCACCGCGGCTGAGCATCCAGGCCACCAGGGCGTTCATCAGCAGCCCCACCACGGCCACCGCCATCACCGCCGGGCCGGCCACCGGGGCGGGGTCCTGGAAGCGTTGCACCGCCTCCACCAGGATCGCCACCACCAGGGCCAGCATGGCCAGGCCGTTGAGCAGGGCGGCCAGCACTTCGGCCCGGCCCCAGCCGTAGGTGTGGCGATGGCTGGGCGGGCGCCGGGCAACCCAGGCGGCGGCGGCGGCCAGGGCCAGGGCAACGCCGTCGTTCACCATGTGGCCCGCATCGCCGATGAGGGCCAGGGAACCGCTCCAGGCGCCGGCCACGGCCTCCACCCCAGCAAAGCCCAGGGTCAGCAGGGTGGCCAACAGCAGGCCCTTGCCGCCGTGGTGGTTGCTGTGGGCGTGCCCGTGGCCGCAGTCGTGGTGGTGGGCGTGAGCCATGGCGTGCCTTTAGAGGGCGCGGATCTTGGTCAGCAGGGCGGTGGTGGATTTTTCGTGGAGGAAGGGGATGGAGTGGACGCTGCCGCCCCAGCCCAGGACCTCGCTGGCACCGACGATGCGTTCCGGCGCCCAGTCGCCGCCCTTCACCAGGACTTCGGGGCGGGCCTCGAGGACGCGCTGCAGGGGCGTGTCCTCGTCGAACCAGGTGACCAGGTCCACGCAGCCGAGGGCGGCCATCACCGCCAGCCGGTCTTCCAGCCGGTTTACCGGCCGGTCGTCGCCCTTGCCCAGGCGCTTGACCGAGGCGTCGGTGTTGAGGGCCACCACCATGGCGGCGCCCAGGGCCCGGGCCTGGGCCAGATAGGTGACGTGGCCCCGGTGCAGGATGTCGAAACAGCCGTTGGTGAATACCAGGGGGCGGGCCAGGCGGGCGGCGCGCTCGGCCAGTTGCTCGGGGGGGCAGATCTTGGCTTCGAAATCGGGCAGGGCGTAGGTGGTCATGGCGGCGGCAATGGGATTGGGTGCGGCAGGGCGCTCAGGGGGCCAAGGATAGCACGGCAGGGGCCGCCCTTTCTGGGTCCCGGACCGACCGCGGGCATTCCCCAATGGCGTGACATACGGTTGCGTATGCTACGATGCCGTTCCCCCAAAGGAGACAAGAGGAGAGGCATAAATGCCCCCACATCAAAGCGGCGGTTCTTCCGCCCGCACGGCCCGTGCCGTGACCCTGGCGGTGGTCATCGCCGCCTACATGCTGTCCTTCTTCCACCGCTTCGCCCCGGCGGGCATCGCCCACGACCTGACCCTGGCCTTCCAGACCACGGCGGCGTCCCTCGGCGCCCTGGCGGCCACCTATTTCTACGTCTACACCATCATGCAGGTGCCCACCGGCATTCTGGTGGATACCCTGGGGCCGCGGCGCATCCTCTTCCTCGGCGGCCTGGTGGCGGCGGCGGGCAGCGTCCTCTTCGGCCTCGCCGACACCCTCAACGAGGCCCTGGTGGGGCGCACCCTGGTGGGTCTGGGGGTGTCGGTGACCTTCATTGCCATGCTCAAGATCATCGCCGTCAACTTCGACGAGCGGCGCTTCGCCACCCTGGTGGGGGCTTCCATGCTGGTGGGCAACCTGGGCTCGGTGCTGGCCGGCGCGCCCCTTTCCCTGCTGGCCCAGAGCATTTCCTGGCGCGGCATCTTCGTCGGTGCCGGCGCCCTCTCGGCCCTCCTGGGCGTGGCCTGCTGGTTCTTCGTCAAGGACGGCGGCGGCGAGCGGCCCCGCTTCGACCGCACGGTGATCTTCGGCGGTCTGGCTTCGGTGCTGAAGAACCGCTCCACCTGGCCGGCGGTGTTGGTCAATTTCGGCCTGGCCGGCAGCTTTTTCTCCTTCGCCGGTCTGTGGGCCACGCCCTACCTGATGCGGGTGCATGAGCTGACCCGGGCCCAGGCCTCCTCCCATCTTTCCCTCTATTTCGCCGGCTTCGCCCTGGGCTGCTTTTTCATCGGCACCCTCTCGGACCGGCTCGGCAAGCGCAAACCTGTGGTCATCGCCGGGGCCTTCCTCTACTGCCTGCTGTGGCTGTTCTGGCTGACCAACATCCGCCTGCCCCTGGCGGCCACCTACTGCCTGTTCGGCCTCATGGGCCTGACCACGGCCAGCTTCGCCCTCACCTGGGCCTGCGCCAAGGAGGTCAATCCGCCCATGCTGTCCGGCATGTCCACCAGCGTCACCAACATGGGCGGCTTCCTCGCCGGCGCCCTGCTGCAGCCCCTGGCCGGCTGGGCCATGGACCAGGTGTGGGACGGCACCCTGGCCAACGGCGTGCGCGTCTATGGGCCGGACACCTTCCGCGTCGGTATGGCCTGCATGGCGGCCGCCGCCTGTATCGGCTTCGTCGCCAGCTTCTGGGTCAAGGAGACGGGCTGCCGCAACATCTGGCAGGCGCCCCGGCCGGGGCCATGAAAAAGGGCGCGGTGGTGACCGCGCCCTGTCGCTCCAGCGAGCCCCGCCAGCCTGCGCTGCCGGGGCTTTCGTTTTAGAGCAGATTCATCTTCTTCGCCGCTTCCCGCAGTTCATTGCGGAAGTTGGGGTGGGCGATGCCGATCAGGGCTTCCACCCGCTGCTTGGCGCTCTTGCCGCGCAGTTGGGCGACGCCGTACTCGGTGACCACGTAGTTGATGTCGTTCTTGCTGGTGGTGACGTGGGTGCCCGGGGTCAGGGTGGGGACGATGCGGGAGATGGTGTCGTCCTTGGCGGTGGAGGGCACCACGATGAAGGCCTTGCCGTCCTTGGAGCGGTTGGCGGCGCGCACGAAGTCGGCCTGGCCGCCGGTGCCGGAGTAGGGGGAGAAGCCCAGGCTCTCGGAGCCGCACTGGCCCAGCAGGTCCACCTGCATGGTGGCGTTGATGGCGATCAGCTTGTCGTTGCGGGCGGCGATGTAGGGATCGTTGGTGAATTCCACCGGATGCATTTCCAGGGCCGGATTGCGGTGCATGAACTTGTACAGCTTGTTCGATCCCAGGGCGAAGGTGGCCACGGACTTGCCGGGCATGAAGGTCTTCTTCTTGTTGGTGACGGCGCCGGAGTCGATCAGGGAAAGGATGCCGTCGCCAATCATCTCGGTGTGGATGCCCAGGTCGTGCTTGTGCTGGAGCTGCATCACCACGGCGTCGGGAATGCCGCCGTAGCCGATCTGCAGGGTGGAGCCGTCCTCGATCAGGTCGGCCACGTATTTGCCGATGGCTTCCTGCACCGGGCCGATGGTGGGCAGGCCCACTTCCAGCACCGGGTCGCTGCTTTCCACCAGGGCGGTGACCTTGGAGATGTGCACGTAACAGTCGCCGTAGGCGAAGGGCACGTTGGGGTTCACTTCGAGGACGATGGCCCGGGCCTTCTTCACGGCGGCCATGGTGTAGTCGGCGGCCAGGGAGAGGGCGAAGTAGCCGTGCTCGTCCATGGGCGAGGCCATGGTGAAGACCACGTCGGCGGGCGACAGGCCGCGCTCGATCAGCTGGGGCAGCTCGGCGAAATAGTTGGGGATGAAATCGACCCAGCCGGCCTGGCCACCGGGGCGGGTGGCGCCGCCGAAGAAGTAGGCGGTGTGGCGCACGTGGTCCCGGGTTTCCGGGTCGATGTAGCCGTACTTGCGCAGGGCCAGGATCTGGGAGACGGTGACGTCCTGGTAATTGCGCCGGGCATCGGAGAGAGCGGTGAGCAGGGCGGGCGGTTCGCCGACCCCGGTGGGAACGACGATGGTGTCGCCATTCCTGACGCAGGCGATGGCGTCGGCGGGAGTTACGAGTTTTTCCTGGTACAGGGCCTGCAGGTCCATGCTGTCTCCTTTTTTAGATCTCGGGGAATCTTTGTCGCGCAACATTATACGTACACTCCATACGATTGCGTATGGAGTCTTGTCGACGCGCGAAAATCCGCCGGACGGCCGTACGGGATCTACCGGGAGGGAGCGGGGTTCAGGCCGGGGACGAGGTGCTGGCGGCGGCCGGGGCGTGGCCCAGCATGGCCGCCACTTCCACGGCGCCGATGGCCTTGGAGAAGAAGTGGCCCTGGATTTCGGCGCAGGCCCGGGCCTTGAAGAAGCCGGCCTGGTCGGCCGTTTCCACGCCCTCGGCCACCACCTTGAGGTTCATGGACTGGGCCATGGAAATGATGGCGTCCACGATCACCGCGTCGTCCTCGTTGCGGGTCACGTCGGTGACCAGGGAGCGGTCGATTTTCAGGGTATCCACCGGCAGGCGGCGCAGGACGTTGAGGTTGGAATAGCCGACGCCGAAGTCGTCCAGGGTTATGCCGACCCCCAGACGCTTCAGGGCCGAGAGCACCCGCAGGTTGCGCTCGGTGTCGTGCATGAGGGCGCCTTCGGTGAATTCCAGCTCGATCCAGCGCCCTTCCACCCCTTCCTCGCTCAGGATGCGGCCCAGGGCCTCGGCGAAATCGGGCTGGCGCAGCTGGGCTTCGCACAGGTTGATGGCCACCGGCACCAGGGTCAGGTTCTGCCGCCGCCAGTCGGCCAGCTGCCGCGCCACCCGGCGCAGCACCCAGAGGGAAATGGGCAGCACCAGGCCGCTTTCCTCGGCCAGGGGGATGAACTGGCTGGGCAGGAGCAGGCCACGCTCCGGATGCTGCCAGCGGATCAGGGCCTCCAGGCTGAGCAGGCGGCCCGAGGGGTTGTCCACCTGGGGCAGGTAATGCAGTTCGAACTCGTCCCGGTCCAGGGCCCGGCGCATGGCGTTTTCCAGGGTCAGGCGGGTGAGGGCGCCCTGTTCCAGCTCGGGGCTGAAGAACTGGTAGTTGTTGCGGCCCACGCTCTTGGCCCGGTACATGGCCAGGTCGGCGTTCTTCATCAGGGTGTCCGGGTCGGCGCCGTCGCTGGGGTAGCAGGCGATGCCGATGGAGCAGGTGACGCTCAGTTCGTGGCCCTCGAAGTACATGGGCTCGGCCAGGGCCTCGAGGATCTTGTCGGAGACCACGGCGGCGTCGGCGGACATGTCCAGGTTGGCCAGCAGCACCACGAACTCGTCGCCGCCCTGGCGCGACACCGTGTCCTCCTCGCGCACGCAGCGGCGCAGGCGCTCGGCCACCTGCTTCAGCAGCTCGTCGCCGACCCGGTGGCCCAGGGTGTCGTTGACCACCTTGAAGCGGTCCAGGTCCACGAACATCAGGGCTACGCTCTGGTCGTAGCGGCGGGCGTGGATCAGGGCCTGGGTGAAGCGGTCGTTGAACAGCACCCGGTTGGGCAGGTCGGTGAGGGCGTCGTAGTGGGCCAGGTAGTGGATGCGGGCCTCCGCCTCCTTGCGCTCGGAGATGTCCGACCACATGGCGACGTAGTTGAGCACGGCACCTTCGGGGGAAAGCACCCGGTCCACCGCCAGCCATTCCGGATACAGCTCGCCGTTGCGCCGCCGGTTCCAGATTTCGCCCCGCCAGTGGCCGTACTGGTTGATGGCCGCCCACATCTCCCGGTAGAAGTGCTCGCTCTGGATGCCGGACTGGAGGATGCGGGGATTGCGGCCCAGCACCTCGCCCCGGGAGAAGCCGGTGATGCGGGTGAAGGCGGGATTGACGTCCACGATGCGGTTTTCCGCATCGGTGATCATGATGGCTTCGCTGGAGGCGTGGAAGACGGTGGTGGCCAGGCGGTGTTCCGACTCCAGGCGGGCGGCCCGGGCGCAGGTGGCCATGGCTTCGAGCAGGGCGCTGGCCTTGAGGGGCTTGAGCACGTAGCGGTCGATGCCGATCTCGATGGCGTCGAGCAGGGCGCCGCTGTCGCTGTGGGAGGTGATGATGACGATCGGCGTCGCCGGGCTCTGGGCCTTGATCTCCCGGGCCAGGGAGAGACCGTCCCGGTGGGGCATGACGATGTCGGAAATGACCAGGTCCGGCTGGTGCCGGCGGAACAGCTGCAGGCCCTCGTCGCCGTCGGCCGCTTCCCACAGGGTGCCCACGTGGCGGCTGAGGATGCCGGCGGCGGCGCAGCGCGCCACCGGGTCGTCCTCCACCAGCAGCACCCGCAGGCCGCGCAAAAGCTCGCGTTCTGGATCGTCCTGCCGGGCAGCGTTGTCCATCCTGGGGGTCATGACGGCATCGGGGGGGCCATGAAAAGCGGTTATTCTAGCGCCTAATTCTCCGTAGTCATTTCGTTTTTTTCAAATAGCATAAAGCCATGCGAATCCTCATCGTCGAGGACGATTCCCTGCTGGGAGACGGGCTCCAGGTCGGTCTGGGCCAGGCCGGCTTCACCGTGGACTGGCTGCGCGACGGCCAGGAGGCCGCCACCGTCCTCGCCAGCCCCGAGGCCCACTGCTTTGCCGCCGTGGTGCTGGACCTCAACCTGCCCCAGCTGTCGGGCCAGGAGGTGCTGGCCCGCTGCCGTGCTGCCGGCAACCCGGTGCCGGTGCTGGTGCTGACCGCCCGGGACGGGGTGCCCGACAAGCTCTCGGCCCTGGACGGCGGCGCCGACGACTACCTGGTCAAGCCTTTCGACCTGGACGAGGTGGCGGCCCGCCTGCGCGCCCTGATCCGCCGCAGCGCCGGCCGGGCGGCGCCGCTGCTGGTGCACGGGGCCATCCGCCTGGACCCGGCGGCCCGCCGGGTGGAGCTGGCGGGGCAGCCGGTGGAGCTGTCGCCCCGGGAGTTCGCCCTGCTCGAGGCCCTGCTCGCCGCCGCCGGCCGGGTGCTGACCCGGCACCAGCTGGAGGAGGCCGCCTACGGCTGGAACGAGACGGTGGACAGCAATGCGGTGGAGGTGCACATCCACCACCTGCGGCGCAAGTTCGGCAGCGACCTGATCCGCACCGTGCGCGGCGTCGGCTACACCGTGGCCCGGGAGGCGTCCGCCGCGCCCGCGGCGCCGGAGTCCTGATGGCTGCCGTGCAACGCCCGACGCCGGCCTATTCCCTGCGCCGCCGCCTGCTCCTGCTGCTGCTGGCCGTGTCGGCCCTGATCTGGCTGGCCACCATCGCCGCCGCCTTTCTGCGGGCCCACGACCTGGCCGACGACATTTTCGACGCCCACCTGCAGCAGACCGCCCGCCTGCTGCTGGCCACCGAGCCCACCAGCGGCCACGTGGAAGTGCGGCCCACTCCCGGCGCCGCCGGCGGCGAAGTGCTGTTCCAGATCTGGCGTCGCACCCCCCAGGGGCCGATGCTGGCCCTCCATTCCGCCGGGGCCGGGCAGACGCCCCTGACGGCGGTGGAGGGCTTTGTCGAAACCCGCTGGAACGGCGGCGAATGGCGCTTCTACAGCGAATGGAGCCGGGACGGGCTGCGCCAGGTGCAGGTGGGCCAGAGCCACGACATCCGCTATGCCCTGGCCCAGGAGGCCGCCATGCGCCTGCTGGCGCCCCTGATCCTGGGCCTGCCCCTGCTGGCGGCAGCCCTGTGGGTGGCCGTCGGCCGCGGCCTGGTGCCCCTGGCCCGCATCGCCGAACAGCTGGACCGGCGTCCCCCCGATTCGCCCCAGCCCCTGGGCAGCGGTCCGGTGCCGGCGGAAGTGGCGCCCCTGGTGCAGGCCCTGGACGGCCTCTTCGCTCGCATCGCCCGTCTGCTGGATAACGAGCGCCAGTTCACCGCCAACGCCGCCCACGAACTGCGCACGCCCCTGGCTGCCCTCAAGACCCAGGCCCAGGTGGCCCTGCGGGCCGGGGAGGGGGAGGTGCGGCAGCGGGCCCTGCTCAATGTGCTGGAAGGTACCGAACGCCTGGCCCGGCTGGTGGAACAGCTGCTCACCCTGGCCCGCCTGGACCCGGGCGCCAACGCCAGCCTGCAGCCCCTGGACCCCCGGCCCCTGGCGCGGGAGGTGTGCGCCGTGCTGGCCCCGGCGGCCCAGTCCCGGCAGGTGGACCTGGCCCTGGACCTGGCCGGCAGCGACGGCGACGGCAGCCTGACCCTGGCCGGCAATGGGGACCTGCTGCGCATCCTGCTGCGCAACCTGGTGGACAACGCCATCCGCTACACCCGGGAGGGCGGCCATGTGTGGGTGTCCCTGGCCCGGGACGGAGAGCGGGTGGTGCTGGCGGTGGCCGACGACGGTCCGGGCATCCCGGCCGAGGCCCGGGAGCGGGCCCTGGGGCGCTTCACCCGGCTGGCGCCGGCCCGGGCGGAAGGTTCCGGCCTGGGGCTGTCCATCGTGCAGCGGGTGGCGGAGCTGCACGGCGCCGCCCTCAGCCTGGGCGTGGGGCCGGAAGGCAACGGCCTGCGGGTGCTGGTGGTGTTTCCGCCCCTGGCGGCATAGGCGGCTTGTGATGCCTCCCCTGGGAGGCAACAGGGACGGTGCTTTTGGGGGTGCCGTGGCTGACAGGGCCGCCCCTATTGGCTCCTGGCGATGGTGCCGACGAGATTCCGCGTCATGCCGCCAGCGGCGGTGTCGGCGAGGGGCGGAGCAGGTCCCTCGGTAAGGTCCTTCAGCCGGCCGGTTGCGTAGGCCGGTTTCCGCTGACCTGGGTCGGCGGAAACCGGCTGGCTCAGATCACCAGCAGGACGGTGGCGAACCAGCCGACGAAGGCGGCGATGAGATGGGGGTCGGCCAGCAGGTCCGCCGCCGGGTCGCCGCCGCCGCCGCGCCGGTGCAGGCGGAAGAGGTAGCGGCAGATGCCGTAGACGACGAAGGGCACGGTGGCGATGAGCCACTGGCTGCCGTGCATGGCCACCGTCTCCGGGGCCACGGTGTACAGGCTGTAGGTGACCACGGTGCCGGCGGCGCAGAGGGTGATGAACTGGTCCAGCAGCACCGGATCGTAGTCGTCCAGCACCTTGCGGTGGCTGCCCGCATCCTCCTCCAGGGCCTTCAGTTCGGCACGGCGCTTGGCGAAACCGAGGAACAGGGTCAGCAGCAGGCCGCACACCAGCAGCCAGTGGGAGGGGGCGATGCCCACCCCCAGGGTGCCGGCCAGGATGCGCAGCATGAAGCCGGCGGCGATGATGAAGACGTCGAGCACGGCCACGTGCTTGAGGCCCATGGAGTAGGCCACGTTGAGGCCGGCGTAGAGGGCCACCACCAGCAGCACGGTGAGGGAGACGCTGTAGGCCAGCATGAGGGCGCCGAACAGGCAGGCTCCGGCCAGCAGCAGGGCGGCGGTGACATTGACGGTGCCGGCGGCCAGGGGGCGGTGCCGCTTGACCGGATGCAGGCGGTCCTTTTCCCGGTCCGCCAGGTCGTTCACCACATAGATGCTGGATGCGGCCAGGGAAAAGGCCAGGGCCGCCAGGACCACGGACTGCAGCAGGGCCAGGTCGGCGAAGGCCTCGCCGAAAATGAGGCCGACGAAAACGAAGCCGT
This sequence comes from Azospira sp. MPR-LB4, assembly GCF_058809525.1. Taxonomy (NCBI): domain Bacteria; kingdom Pseudomonadati; phylum Pseudomonadota; class Betaproteobacteria; order Rhodocyclales; family Rhodocyclaceae; genus Azospira; species Azospira sp. MPR-LB4. The sequence goes on along the minus strand of NZ_CM179521.1, from coordinate 1,366,562 downwards.
TCTTCACCCACTGGTGCGGGCGCAGCAGTTTGACGTAGGGCCAGAGGCCGCCGCGGGGCGTGCTGTCGCCGGCCTTTTGGGGACGGCGGGCCATCAGCGGCATTCCTCGTCAGGGAAATAGCGTTCGCAGAAGTAGCAGCCGTTCATGGGCAGAAAGCCGGGGATGCGGTAGTAGCGCTGTTTCACGTCCCGCAGCACCCGTTCCCGGTAGGTGTGGAAGTCGAAGCCGTGGCCCAGCACCTGGTAGAAGGTGACGCCCTCCACCTGGAAGGCCAGCTGCTGCACGTCCCGGAAATAGGGCGCGTATTCCCCCGGGTTGGGCTCGCTCTTCCGCAGGATGAGGATGTTCTTGCCGTCCAGCTCGCGGAAGTCGGTGAGGATGTCGTCGTGGCGGGCATGGGAAGAGGCCAGGCCGAAGACCATGAAATAGCGCCGGGCGTTGTAGCCCAGGGTGACGGCGTTGGAATATCCGTCGGAGGCGAAGGCGTAGTCGTTGGCGTAGGGCTCCAGCCGCTGCAGCAGCTCCTGGCTGCGGAAGGTGAGCACCAGGCCCCGGTGGAAGTCCGCCTTCTCCCAGGTGGACAGGGGCAACTGGCTGACCACCAGCAACAGCACCACGTGCAGGGCGGCGAAGCCGCCGAGCCAGGCCGCCAGGCGGCGCAGGGCGGTCATGGGCAGGCTGGTGGCGGCCAGGATGCAGAGCAGGGTGATGAAGGAGAGCAGCCAGTGCAGGCCGATCTTCTTGGCCAGGGCCAGGGCGGCGAACAGGCCCAGGGGCACGGCGGCCAGCCAGAAGGCGGTGCGGGCCAGGCCCGGCTGGGCGATGGCGGCCTTGACCTCGCCGCGGAACTTCCACAGGGCAGCGAGCAGGAAGGGGGTGGCGACGTAGCCCAGGGTCAGCACATAGAGGAAGGGATTGGCCCAGGACTTGCCCCAACCGGAACTCTCGTGCCGGTTGTAGAGGTTGAACATGATGTTGGCCCAGCAGTGGCTGCAGTTCCACCAGATGTTGAGGGCCGGCCCCAGCAGGGCCACGGCGACGAACAGGGCGAACTCGGCGAAGCGCCTCCAGCCCTCCTCGCGGCGGGCGATGATGACATGCACCAGGAAGGCGACGCCCAGCAGCACCGAGAAATACTTGGAGAGGAAGGCCAGGCCCAGCATCAGGCCGGCCAGGGCGTGCAGGGCCCAGCGCTGCCAGCCCTGGCGCTCCAGGGCCACGACGTAGGCGGCCACCGAGAGCAGGGAGAAGAAGACCAGGGGCGTGTCGGTGGTGATGAAGACGTTCCACACCGAGGTGGGCAGCAGCAGCACCAGCAGGGCCGTCAGCCAGCCCCGCTCCTCGGCGAAGGCAATGCCGGAGCGGCGCACCAGCCAGCCGGAGAGTCCGGCCAGGACGAAGGACAGCAGCAGGGCCGGCAGGCGCACCACCCATTCGTCCCAGGAGAGGGCCATGAGGGGCGCCAGCCACCAGCCCACCATGGGCGGGTGGTCGTAGAAGCCCCAGTCCGGCTGCCAGCCCCAGAAGGCGAAATAGGCTTCGTCGCCGGTGATGGGGGTGACCGCCGCCAGCCAGATGCGGAACAGCAGCAGCACTGCCGCCACTCCCAGCACCAGGCGGTGCATGGGCAGGCGGGCGAGGAAGTGGCCGGGGCCGAGCAGGGCGCGGGTGGAAGTGTCCGTGCCGGTCTCGGTCGGCGCCGGCGTCTCGGTCGGGGCAGGGGAGTCGTGTTCCGCCAAAGCGGGGGCCCTTATTCCGTGGCTTCCACCAGGCGGCGCTCGCGCACCGCCCGGGCCAGGATGTCCAGCACCCGCACCGAGTCTTCCCAGCCGATGCAGGCGTCGGTGACGCTCTTGCCGTATTCCAGGGGCTTGTCCGGGGTGATGTCCTGGCGGCCTTCCACCAGGTGGGATTCGACCATGACGCCGATGATGCGCTCGTCGCCGGCGGCAAGCTGGGTGGCCACGTCCTTGGCCACGTCCACCTGGCGCTCGAACTTCTTGCTGCTGTTGGCGTGGGAGAAATCCACCATCAGGCGGGCTGCCAGGCCGGCCGCGGCGATGTCCTTGCAGGCCGCATCCACGCTGGCCGCATCGTAGTTGGGGCCCTTGCCGCCGCGCAGGATGACATGGCAGTCCTCGTTACCGGCAGTGGAGACGATGGCCGAGTGGCCGCCCTTGGTCACCGAGAGGAAATGGTGGGGGGCGGAGGCGGAGCGGATGGCGTCTACGGCGATGCGCACATTGCCGTCGGTGCCGTTCTTGAAGCCCACGGGGCAGGAGAGGCCGGAGGCCAGCTCCCGGTGCACCTGGGATTCGGTGGTGCGGGCGCCGATGGCGCCCCAGGCGATCAGGTCCGCCGTGTACTGGGGGCTGATGGTGTCGAGGAACTCAGTGGCGCAGGAGAGGCCCAGCTCGTTGATGTCGAGCAGGATCTTGCGCGCCAGGCGCAGGCCTTCGTTGATGCGGAAGGAGCCGTCCATGCGCGGGTCGTTGATGAGGCCCTTCCAGCCCACGGTGGTGCGGGGCTTTTCGAAATAGACGCGCATCACCACCAGCAGGTCGTCCTTGAGGCGCTCGGCTTCCTTCTGCAGGCGCTGGGCGTACTCCATGGCGGCTTCGTAGTCGTGGATGGAGCAGGGGCCGATCACCACCAGCAGCCGGTCGTCGGCGCCGTGCAGGATGCGGTGGATGCCCTGGCGGGCGCCGTAGGTGGTCTGGGCCGCCCGGTTGCTCACCGGATATTCGCGGAAGACGTGGGCCGGCGGCACCAGTTCCTTGATCTCGCGAATGCGCACATCGTCGGTGACGGGTTTGGTGGCGTGGGAGGCGGCTTTCAGGGACGTCATGGTACAGACCTCGGAACAGCAGCGCCCACAAGGGCGCCAGGCAATGGGAAAGCGCCCGATTCTACGCCAAAGCCCGCCTGGGGCGAAGGGCGGGGCTGTTTTGGCGGGGGCGACGAGGGCCCGCCGCCTACCTTTTGCGCTGTCGCTTTTTCCCGGCCAGCCGGAAACGGCCATGACCGGTACTGCTGCCTGGCGATGCGCCATTCGTCGTCACGTGCCATGAGTGTCCCCGCGGCGGAACCGGCATGGCGGGCGGGACGTTCCCCCGAATGAGCCGAAAGCAATGCCCCGCTTGTCGATTCTCGAACATAAGTATACTCTTATATACATGAATACCTCATCCCTCTTCCTCCGTCGCTGCCTGAGCCTGGCCCTGTCGCTGGCGGTCGGGTCCGTCGTGGCTGCCGAAACGTCCCCGAGCGAGTTGCCGACCCGGGTGGTGCAGCCCCGGGAAGTGGCCCTGACGCTGCCGGCGGAAGGGGTGGTGGAAGCCCTTTCCCAGGCCGTGGTGGCGGCCCAGGTGGCCGGCCGGGTGACCGAGATGCGGGTCGATGCGGGGCAGGCGGTGAAGAAGGGCGAAGTCATGCTGCGCCTGGACGTGCGCGAGGCGGCCGAGACTGCCGCCGGGGCCCAGGCGGCCCTGGTCAATGCCCGGGCCCAGTACGAGCGCAGCCGCAGCCTGCGACAGCAGAATTTCATTAGCCAGTCGGCCCTGGACAAGGCCAAGGCCGACCTGGACCTGGCCATGGCCAATGCCGGAGCCTCCGGCGCCAGCCAGAGCCACGGCACCATCACGGCGCCCATCAGCGGCCTGGTAGCGCGGCGCCACATCGAGCTGGGGGAAATGGCGGCCCAGGGCCGTTCCCTGGTGACCCTCTACGACCCGGCGGGCTTGCGCGTGACGGTGGAAATTCCCCAGTACCGGCTGAAGGAACTGAAGGGTGGCAAGGATCTGCAGGGCCGCATCGAATTCCCGGAACTGCAGCGCCAGGTGGCGGCGGCCAAGGTGACCGTGCTGCCGGCGGCGGATGCCGCCACCCATACGGTCCAGGTGCGCCTCAACCTGCCCAGCGATGCCGCTTCCCTGCAGGATGTGCTGCCGGGCATGGCGGCCCGGGTCCATTTCGTTCTAGGCCGGGCGGTCAAGCTGACGGTGCCGGCCAGCGCCGTGGTGCGTCGCGGCGAGGTGGCCGGTCTCTATGTGCGCGACGGCCAGGGCCGTCTGTCCCTGCGCCAGCTGCGTCTGGGCCAGGCCGTCGGCGACGGCGAGGTGGAAGTGCTGGCGGGACTTTCCGCCGGCGAGACCATCGTCCTCGATCCGGTCCGGGGCGGCATCGCCCTGAAGCAGGGCGCAGCCCGCTAGGCATCGGCAGCACGCGACTCCAGTTTCCCCAGAAGCGGCAGAAGACCGCTCATCCACGCACCACGCCAACGGAGGAGACACCATGGCGCACATCATCATCATCGGCGCGGGCCTGGGCGGCATGCCCATGGCCTACGAAATGCGCGAACTGCTGCGCAACGGCGACAGGCTCACCGTCGTCTCCAACCAGTCCCGCTTCCATTTCGTGCCGTCCAACCCCTGGGTGGCGGTGGACTGGCGCCAGCGCCAGGACATCGAGCTGGAACTGGCGCCCCTGCTGAGCCGCAAGGGCATCGCCCTGGTCCAGTGCGGCGCCCGCCGGGTGCATCCTGAGCGTAACCAGGTGGAGCTGGAGGACGGCAGCAGCCTGGACTACGACTTCCTCATCATCGCCACCGGCCCCCGTCTGGCCTTTGACGAGATCGAGGGCCTGGGGCCCCAGGGCCATACCCAGTCCATCTGCCACGTGGATCACGCCCAGCAGGCGGCCGAGAGCTGGAAAAGCTTCGTCGCCGCGCCCGGCCCGGTGGTGGTGGGGGCGGTGCAGGGCGCCTCCTGTTTCGGCCCGGCCTACGAATACGCCTTCATCATGGAAACGGACCTGCGCAAGCGCAAGATCCGGGACCGGGTGCCCATGACCTTCGTCACCTCCGAGCCCTACATCGGCCACCTGGGCCTGGGCGGCGTCGGCGACTCCAAGGGCATGATCGAGTCCATGTTCCGCCAGCGCCACATCAAGTGGATCTGCAACGCCAAGGTGAGCAGGGTGGAAGCCGGCAAGATGTTTGTGACCGAGCACGACGAGGAGGGCCAGCCGAAGAAGGAGCACGAGCTGCCCTTCAGCTACTCCATGATGCTGCCGGCCTTCAAGGGCGTGGAGGCGGTGTTCGGCATCGAGGGCCTGACCAATCCCCGGGGCTTCGTCCTCATCGACGAGCACCAGCGCAACCCGCGCTACCCCAACATCTTCTCCGTCGGCGTCTGCGTCGCCATCCCCCCGGTGGAGGCGACGCCGGTGCCCACGGGCACGCCCAAGACCGGCTACATGATCGAGTCCATGGTCACTGCCACGGCCAAGAACATCCGTGCCGTGCTGGACGGGCGCGAGCCCACCGAGAAGGCCACCTGGAATGCGGTCTGCCTGGCCGATTTCGGCGACTCCGGCGCCGCCTTCGTGGCCCTGCCCCAGATTCCGCCGCGCAACGTCAGCTGGTTCTCCGAGGGCAAGTGGGTGCATCTGGCCAAGGTGGCCTTCGAGAAGTATTTCCTGCGCAAGATGAAAACGGGGGCCACCGAGCCGGTCTATGAAAAGATCGTCATGGAGGCCCTGGGCATCATGAAACTGAAAGGCAAATAGCCCGGTTCATCCGGGCCGACACAGACATGGGAATTTCCGGCCGTATCGCCCACACCTTCCAGGCGTCCCCCATGACGCCCCTGCTGGCCCTGGTGCTGCTGCTCCTCGGGTTGTTCGCCGTCATGGTGACGCCCCGGGAGGAGGAGCCCCAGATCGACGTCACCATGGCCAACGTGGTGGTGCCCTTCCCCGGGGCCTCGAGCAAGGATGTGGAAAACCTGGTGGCCACCCCGGGGGAGCAGGTGCTCTCGCGCATGACCGGGGTGGACCACGTCTTTTCCGTCTCCCGCCCTGGCATGGCGGTGATCACGGTGCAGTTCGAGGTGGGGGTGAAGAACCAGGATGCCCTGGTGCGCCTCTACGACACCGTCCATTCCAACCGGGACTGGCTGCCGGCCAACCTGGGCGTCGGCGAACCCATCGTCAAGCCCAAGGGCATCGACGACGTGCCAATCGTTTCCCTCACCTTCTGGACCCGGGACAGCCGCCGCTCCGCCTTCGAACTGCAGCAGATCGCCCGCTCCGCCGAGGTGGAATTCAAGCACCTGGCCGGCACCCGGGACGTCACCACCCTGGGCGGGCCGGACCACGTCATCCGGGTCGCCATGGACGCCGAGCGCATGAGTGCCTACGGTGTCACCGCCCAGGACCTGCGCGACGCCCTGCAGATCGCCAACAACGAGCAGCCTTCCGGCCGCCTGGTGGAGGGCGGGCGGGAAATGCTGGTGCACACCGGCACCCTGATCGAATCGGCCCAGGACGTGAAGAACCTGGTGGTGGCCGTGCGCAGCGAAGGCAGCATCCGCAAGCCGGTGTTTCTGGCCGATGTGGCCACGGTGGAAGACGGTCCGGACCAGCCCAAGCGCTACGTCTGGTTCGGCGCCGGCCCGGCGGCAGCCCAGCGGGGCATCGCCACGGGGGGCGAGGATGCTTCCCCCGACGGCACCTATCCGGCCGTCACCCTGGCCATCTCCAAGAAGCCCGGCGTGAATGCGGCGGATGTGGCCGACGCCGTCATCGCCCGGGCCGAGAGCCTCAAGGGCAGCCTCATCCCCGAGGGGGTGGAAGTCACCGTCACCCGCAACTACGGCGCCACCGCCACGGAGAAGGCCCAGAAGCTGATCGGCAAGCTGGTCTTCGCCACCGCCTTCGTCGTGCTGCTGGTGTTCTTCGCCCTGGGGCGGCGGGAGGCCCTCATCGTCGGCATCGCCGTCTCCCTGACCCTGGCCGCCACCCTGTTCGCCTCCTGGGCCTGGGGCTTCACCCTGAACCGGGTCAGCCTGTTCGCTCTCATCTTCTCCATCGGCATCCTGGTGGACGACGCCATCGTGGTGGTGGAGAACATCCACCGCTGGAAGCTGCTGCATCCCGAGAAGACCCTGCTGGAGCTGATCCCCGGGGCGGTGGACGAGGTCGGCGGACCCACCATCCTGGCCACCCTGACGGTGATCGCGGCCCTCCTGCCCATGGCCTTCGTCACCGGCCTGATGGGGCCCTACATGAGCCCCATCCCCATCAATTCCTCCCTCGGCATGGCCATCTCTCTGGCCGTGGCCTTCATCGTCACCCCCTGGCTGGCGGCCAAGCTGCTGGCCCACGGCGGCGGCCACGGGGCCGACGACGGCAAGGTGGCGGGCAAGCTGGACCGGCTCTTCCACAAGGTGCTGCCGCCCTTCCTTGACGAGCGTAGCGGCGCCGCCGCCCGCAAGAAGCTCTTTCTCGGGGTGCTGGCGGCCATCTTTCTCTCCGTCTCCCTGGCGGTGGTGAAGCTGGTGGTGCTGAAGATGCTGCCCTTCGATAACAAGAGCGAATTCCAGGTGGTGCTGGACATGCCCGTGGGCACGCCCCTGGAAGAGACCGCCCGGGTGCTGAAGGACATCGGCGCCGTGCTGCAGCAGGTGCCGGAGGTGACCGACTACCAGGCCTACGCCGGCACCGCCAGCCCCATCAATTTCAACGGCCTGGTGCGCCAGTACTACCTGCGCAGCGAGCCGGAGATGGGCGACATCCAGGTCAATCTGGTGGACAAGCATCACCGTTCCCGCCAGTCCCACGAGATCGCCGTGGCGGTGCGGGCCGAGATCGAGGCGGTGGCCCGCCGCGCCGGCGGCAACGCCAAGGTGGTGGAAGTGCCGCCGGGGCCGCCGGTGATGAGCCCCATCGTGGCCGAGATCTACGGGCCGGAAGAGGCCGGGCGCATCGCCGTGGCCAAGCAGGTGCGCGGCGTCTTCGAGAAAGCTGCGGATTTCACCAGCGTGGACGACTCGGTCCAGGCCGATGCGGAAAAGACCGTGCTGCGGGTGAACCAGACCAAGGCGGCCCAGCTCGGCGTGGCCCAGAAGGACATCGTCGAGGTGGTCCGCATGGGCCTGGCCGGCGAGGACGTGACCCCGGCCCACAACCAGGATTCCAAGTACGAGATTCCGGTGCGCATCACCCTCCCGGCCGAGGTGCAGAGCAGTCTGGACGCCCTGCTGCGGCTCAAGGTGCGGGCCCGTTCCGGTGCCCTGGTGCCGGTCTCCGAGGTGGTGGAAGTGCGCCGCCTGGCCCGGGAAAAGGCCATCTACCACAAGGACCTGCTGCCCGTGGTGTACGTCTATGGCGACATGGGCGGCGACCTGGATTCGCCCCTCTACGGCATGTTCGCCGCCCGGGGCGACATCGTCGGCATGAACCTGGACGGCCTCAAGGGTGCCGGCGGCACCCTGGCCGACACCTTCATCCGCCAGCCGGCGGACCCCTATGCCGGCTTCTCCCTCAAGTGGGACGGGGAATGGCAGATCACCTACGAGACCTTCCGCGACATGGGCGCCGCCTACGGGGTCGGCCTGATCCTCATCTACCTGCTGGTGGTGGCCCACTTCAAGAGCTATGTGACGCCGCTGATCATCATGGCGCCGATTCCCCTCACCATCATCGGCGTCATGCCCGGCCACGCCCTGCTGCGCTCCCAGTTCACCGCCACCTCCATGATCGGCATGATCGCCCTGGCCGGCATCATCGTGCGCAACTCCATCCTGCTGGTGGATTTCATCAAGGAGGAAACGGCCAAGGGCATGCCCTTCAAGGAGGCCATCGTCACCGCCGCCGCCGTGCGCGCCAAGCCGATCGCCCTGACCGCCCTGGCGGCCATGCTGGGTGCCCTGTTCATCCTCGACGACCCCATTTTCAACGGGCTGGCCATCAGCCTCATCTTCGGCATCCTGGTTTCCACCCTGCTGACCCTGGTGGTGATCCCGGTGCTCTACTACGCCACTTTCAAGGAGCAACAACCATGACCTCGGAACGTCTCATCCGCATCTTCGCCGGCAGCTTCGTGCTGCTGTCCCTGGCCCTGGGGGTGGAAGCCAGCCCCCTGTTCGTCAATGCCAATTTCCTCTGGTTCACCGCCTTCGTCGGCGCCAACCTGCTGCAGAGCGGTTTCACCCGTTTCTGCCCCCTGGAAATGATGCTGCTGAAGGCCGGTGTGAAGCGTGGTGGCTGACCTAGGGAAACTCCCAGGTTGCTGATTAATATCCTGTTTTTCTATATTTTCCGGAACCTCCCGGCCGTATGATGGTCCTTCGCTCAGGCCGGATCATTCGGTCCTGACAACGATTCGGGGGGATTCCATGAAAAATGCCAGCATCCGCTGGAAGCTTCTGCTTCTGGCCGCCGTTGCCGTACTCACCCTGGTGGTCATGGGCGGATTTTCCGCCCTGCAGAGCAGCCACCTCAACCGCCAGATGGTCGGGGCCCTCGACCGCCAGCAGACCTACCTGGAGGCGGTCAATACCGCCCGGGGCGTCCAGGTTGCCTTCAAGATCCAGGTGCAGGAATGGAAGAACATCCTGCTGCGGGGCAAGGACGTCCAGGCCTTCGACAAGCACCTGGCCGGCTTCGACAAGGAGGAGGCCCAGGTCATCGCCGGCCTGGAGAAGCTGGACGGCCTGGCCCGTCGCCTGGGCATCGCCGACCGGCTCAAGGTGGCCGAGGCGGGCAGCACCTTCGCCAAGCTGGGGCCGGCCTACCGGGCGGCGCTGAAATCCTACGAGCGTACCGCTGGCGATCCGGCGGCGACGGTGGACAAGCTGGTGCGGGGCATCGACCGGGAGCCGACCCAGATGATCGACGGGCTGGTGGCCCAGATCCAGTCGGCGGCCGCCGAGAACGGCGCCGCCGAGCAGGCCGCCGCCGCTGCCACCTACCGCACCATGCTGCTCTGGCTGGGGGCCTTCCTGGCCCTGGCGCTGGCGCTGCTGGCCGCTCTTTCCTTCTACCTGATCCGGGCCATCACCGGGCCGGTGCAACTGCTGGAAGGCACCATCACCCGCATTGCCGCCACCGGCGACCTGACCCAGCGGGTGGGCATCGACCAGCGCGACGAAATCGGCCGCATGGCGGCGGCCTTCAACGACATGATGGGCAAGATGCACTCCCTGGTGGGGCAGGTGGCGGCCTCGGTCCAGACCGTGGACCACACCGCCGGCGAACTGGCCCACACTTCCGGGCTGCTCAACGACGCCTCCCATGCCCAGTCCGAGTCCGTGGCCAGCAACGCCGCCGCCATCGAGGAATTGACGGTGGCCATCGCCACCGTGGCCGAAGTGGCCGGCGACGTCCATGGCCAGTCCCAGGAAAGCGTCAGCTCCACCAACGCCGGCAGCCAGCAGGTGAGCGAGCTGGTGGCCGAGATTCACCGCATCCGCGACACGGTGGATGACGTGGCCCGGGTGGTGGAGGACTTCGTGCACAGCACCAGCGCCATCACCCACATGACCCAGGAAGTGCGGGAGATCGCCGACCAGACCAACCTGCTGGCCCTGAATGCCGCCATCGAGGCGGCCCGGGCCGGCGAGGCGGGCCGGGGCTTCGCCGTGGTGGCCGACGAGGTGCGCAAGCTGGCGGAAAAATCCGGCGGCTCCGCCTCCGAGATCGCCCGCCTGGCCAGCGCCATCGTCAGTCAGACCGACCAGGTGCGGGCGGCGGTGGGGGCCGGGCTGCAATCCATCGAAGCCAGCGCCGGCCTGGCCGGCGGCGTCGAGGGCACCCTGGAGCAGGCCCGGGGCAAGGTGGAGCAGGCCAGCCGCGGGGTCGATGAAATTGTCCTTTCGGTGCGGGAGCAGCAGGTGGCCAGCACGGAAATCGCCCAGAACATGGAGCGCATTTCCTCCTCGGCGGAAGAGGCCAGCGAAGTGGCCGGGCAGATGAGCCAGTCCGCCGTGCAACTGCGTTCCGCCGCCGGCGGTTTGAGTACGGCCATCGCCGGCTTCCGCGTCTAACCCCCGTCGCGCAGGAAATATGCAAAAGCGCCCGCCCGGGCGCTTTTTTTCATGCCGCGAGGGGGTTAAACTAACTATGACTTTAGTATGAAGAGGCCGCCCGGCAGAGGCGGCCGGAACGACATCAATCACCAGAGGAAACAGTATGGAAATCGGCTTCATCGGTCTTGGCATCATGGGCCGCCCCATGGCTCTCAACCTGCTCAAGGGCGGCCACGGCGTCCATGTCTGGGCACGCCGGCCCGAATCCATGGCGCCCCTGCTGGAGGCTGGCGCCGTCGGCTGCAGCAGCCCGGCGGCCGTAGCCGGCCAGGTCGAGGTGGTCATTTCCATGGTGGCCGATGCCCCCGACGTGGCGCAGGTGATGCTGGGCCCCGACGGCGTTGCCGCCGGCGCCGAGGGGGCCGGCAAGCACGGTCTGGTGGCGGTGGACATGAGCACCATCGCTCCCGCCGCGGCCCGCGACCTGGCCGCCAGGCTGCAGGCCCGGGGCGTGGACTTCGTCGATGCCCCGGTCTCCGGCGGCGAGGTGGGGGCCATTGCCGGCAGCCTTTCCATCATGGCCGGCGGTTCCGCCGAAGCCTTTGCCAAGGCCCTGCCGGCCTTCCTCTGCCTGGGCCAGAACGTGGTCCACGTGGGTGCCGCCGGCGCCGGCCAGGTGGCCAAGGCCTGCAACCAGATCGTCACCGGCATGGGCGTGCTGGCGGTGGCCGAAGCCTTCAACTTCGCCCGCCAGGCCGGGGTGGACCCGGCCAAGGTGCGCGAGGCCCTGCTCGGCGGCTTCGCCTGCAGCCGCATCCTGGAGAACCACGGCCAGCGCATGCTGGAGCGCAACTTCAAGCCCGGCTTCAAATCCTGGATGCACCAGAAGGACCTCAACATCGTCATGCAGAGCGCCCATGAACTGGGCCTGTGCCTGCCCGGCGCCGCTGCCACGGCCCAGATGTTCAACGCCATGGTCGGTTCCGGCCTGGGGGAGGAGGATTCGGTGGCGGTGCTGAAACTGCTGGAGCGCCTTTCCGGCCGGACCGACGGGGCCGACTGAGAACCCGCCGGCCATGCCCAAACCCTTGTTCCCGGGGCGCCGCTGGCCCGTCGCGCTGCTGCTCATGGTGGCGGCGGCCCTGGCCCTGATCTGGACCTTCCTGCTGCGGGAAAACCGCCTCTTCGCCGAGGAGCGGCAGCAGCGCTTCGAGGCGGAGCGTCGGGTGGTGGCCGACCTGGTGGCGGAAAACCTGCTGCGCCAGTTGCAGCGCCTGGACGACGTGCTCCTGCTCCTGCGCAGCGAATACGTGGCCGAGCGCAAGTCAGTCGACACCACCATCGCCCTGCTGCGCCAGGGCTCCCTGCAGGAGCTGGGGGCCCGGGTCACCGTCATCGACCGGGACGGCTACGTCGCCACCTCCGATGCCCCCCGCCGTCCCGGCGAGCGGGTCTATCTGGGGGACCGGGACAACTACATCCATTTCTCCAGCGGCGGCCGCGACAGCCTCTACATCAGCGGGCCGGTCCAGGGGCGCATGACCGGGGCGCCGGGGGTGCAGCTGTCCCGCCCCATCTTCGATGCCCGGGGCCAGTTTGCCGGGGTCGTCGCCTTCTTCATGGAGCCGCGCCAGCTCACCGCCTTCGTCCAGCACCAGGACCTGGGGCCGGACGGGGTGTTGACCCTGTATTCCGCTGCCGGCAAGGTCCTGGGCCGCTCCCGGGAAATGGAAAAGCACCTGGGCAAGCAGCTCAGCGACGAGTTGTTCGGCCCCTTCAAGAAAAGCTCCCACGGCCTGGTCACCCGGGTTTCGGCCCTGGACGGCATCACCCGCACCGTCGCCTACCGCTGGCTGGACCGCTATCCCCTGCTGGTGATGGTGGCCGTGTCGCCCCGGGGCCTGGAGGAGGAACTGCTGGCCCAGCGCAACGCCAACCTGCGCAAGGGCATGCTGCTGTCCCTGCTGGTGCTGCTGTGCGGCGGCGCCGTCGCCTTCTACCAGCTGCGCCGGGACCGGCTCGAAACCATGCTGGCCCGGGAGCGGGGCCATTTCATCGAAGCCCAGCGGGTGGCCAACCTGGGCAGTTGGGAGCGGGATATTCCGGGCAACCAGGTGTGGTGGTCCGACGAGACCTACCGCATCCTGGGCTATCTGCCGGAGAGCCAGAATCCCTCCCTGCAGGCCTTCCTGGCCCGGGTCAATCCCCGGGACCGCAAGCGCATCGAGGTCAACTTCGCTCAGGTGCGGGAGCAGGGCGGTTCCCTCGACATCGCCTGCCGCCTGCTGTTGCCGGGCAATGTGGAGCGCTACGTGCACCTGGGTGGTCGCGCCGAACGGGACGAAAACGGGCGCCCCAGCCGCCTCACCGGCACCTTGCAGGACGTCACCGACTACATGAACATGCAGCAGGCCCTGGCCGATGCGGAGGAGCGCTGGAAGTTCGCCCTGGACGGGGCCGACGCCGGGGTCTGGGACTGGTTCGTGGCGGACAACCGGGCCTATTTCTCGCCGCGCTGGAAGGCCATCCTGGGCTACCGGGACGAGGAACTGCCGAGCCGCCACGAGGAGTGGCTGGAGCGCCTGCATCCGGACGACCGGGAACGGGCCATGGCCGCCGTCACCGACCATTTCGCCGGGCGCACGCCGGTGTACGAGATGGAATTCCGCCTGCGCCACAAGGACGGCAACTACCGCTGGGTGCTGAGCCGGGGCAAGGTCTGCGCCCGGGACCCGGAGGGCCGGCCCCTGCGCATGCTCGGCATCATCTCCGACATCTCGGCGCGCAAGCAGGCCGAACTGGACCTGGCCCGCAGCGAAGCCATGCAGCGTTCCCTGGTCTCGGCCATGGCCGAGGGCGTGGTGGTGCAGGACCAGGCAGGCAAGATCATTTCCGCCAACGCCTCGGCCCGGCGCATTCTGCGCATCGGCGAGAACCTGGTGGGCCTGGATTCCACCGACCCGGAATGGCAGGCGGTGCGGGAGGACGGCAGCCCCTTCCCCGGTCGCGACCATCCGGCCATGGTCACCCTGCGCACCGGCGTCTCCTGCGACAACATCATCATGGGCCTGCACCGGCCCGACGCCGGCCTCATCTGGCTCAGCGTGAACAGCCGGCCCCTCAACTTCGCCGACGAGCGGCAGCCCTTCGCCGTCGTCACCTCCTTCGCCGACATCACCGAGATCAAGGCGGCGGAACTCTCCAGCCGCATCTACCGGGACGTGCTGGAACGGGCCGGCCGGGCCATCCTCATCACCGACGGCGACGGCACCATCAACAGCGTGAACTCCGCCTTCGTCAGCCTCCTCGGTTACGGCCGGGAGGAGTGCCTGGGCCGGCGCACCGGCTTCTTCCGCTCCAACCGCCACAGCCCGGAATTCTTCTCCCGCATGTGGCAGGCCCTGAAGACCCGGGGCGAGTGGCGCGGCGAAATCTGGAACCGGCGCAAGACCGGCGAAGCCATCCTGGTGGAGCTGGACATCCGCTCCGTCACCGACGCCCAGGGCGGGGTGCGCCAGTTCGTCGCCGTGTACCAGGACGTCACCGAGCTGCGCCGCAGCCAGGAGGAAATGTGGCGCCTGGCCCACCATGACCCCCTCACCGGCCTGCCCAACCGCTCCCTCTTCCTCGAGCGCCTGGATCAGGCCCTGGCCCACGCCCGGCGCCAGGGCGAGCGGCTGGGTCTGCTCTACATGGACCTGGACGGCTTCAAGAGCGTCAATGACACCTACGGCCACCAGGCCGGCGACACGGTGCTGCAGGAGGTGGGGCGCCGCCTGCAGAACGCCGTGCGCACCAGCGACACGGTGGCCCGCCTGGCCGGCGACGAATTCGCCGTACTCCTCGCCCACCTCTCCGTCGAGGACGATCTGGAGCGGGTGATGGGCGAGATCGAAAACGCCGTCGCCCGCCCGGTGATGTGGCAGGGCCAGGAACTGCGGGTCGGCGTTTCCATCGGCAGCGCCGTCTTCCCCGACCAGGCCGACGTGGCCGAATCCCTCATCGGCGCCGCCGACCAGGCCATGTACCTGGCCAAGCAGCAGCACCGCCAGGCCGCCGGCCCCGGCGGCGCCCCATCCCCTTCCTCTCAATCACTGCATTCCACATGACCGCCAGCTCCTCCGCCAAACCCGCCGTCGGCTTCATTGGCCTCGGCGTCATGGGCCGCCCCATGGCCGGCCACCTGCTCGACGCCGGCTATCCCCTCACCGTGTGGGGCCGCCGTCCCGCCAGTACTGAGCCCCTGGCCGAGATGGGCGCCGCCGTCGCCGCTACCCCGGCCGAGGTCGGGCGCCGGGCCGAGATCGTGTTCACCGTGGTCACCAGCGGCAGCGACGTCAAAAGCGTGGTCCTCGGCGAAGCCGGCCTCATAGAAGGCCTGGCCCCCGGCAGCGTGGTGGTGGACATGAGCACCATCGCCCCCGGCGATGCCCGGGAGATTGCCGCCGCCCTGGCCGCCCGGGGCATCCACTTCCTCGACGCCCCCGTTTCCGGCGGCGAGCAGGGCGCCATCCACGCCACCCTGGCCATCATGGCCGGCGGCGACGCCGCCGTGCTGGAGCGGGTGAGGCCCCTGCTGCTGCGCCTGGGCAAAACCGTGGTGCACATCGGCGACAACGGCGCCGGCCAGGTGGCCAAGGCCTGCAACCAGATGATCATGGTGGCCGCCATCCAGGCATGCGCCGAAGCCATGCACCTGGCCGCCGCCAGCGGCGTGGACACCTCCCGCCTGCGCGAAGCCCTGCTCGGCGGCTCCGCCAGCAGCCGGGTGCTGGAGGTGATGGGCGAGCGCATGGCGGAGCGGGACTTCGCCGCCGGCATCGAGGCCCGGCTGCACCACAAGGATTTCGGCATCCTCCTGGCCGAGGCCCACGCCCTGGGTGCGCCCCTGCCGGTGGCGGCCCAGGTGGGCCAGCAACTCAACGCCCTGATGGGGCAGGGCATGGGCAAGGACGACACCTCCTCCCTGCTGCGGGTGCTGGAGGGGAAGGGGTAGTTTCGACGGTGTTGATCTGATCCGGGCATTGGCCCGGGAGGCAATGAGGACGGGCGTTTCCACCGGGGTATGGTGGGGATGGCCGTCTTTTTTGTTTGGTGGCGGGGTGGGGGGGGGCTTTGTTACTGGGGGATTGGTTGGGCGTGGGTTGTTGATTTTGCGGCTGGGTTCCGCTCCGCCGCGCGTGTTCCTTTTCTTGCTTCCCCAAGAAAAGGAACCAAAAGAAGGGGAACCCTCACCCCCGGCCCTGCGGGCTTCCCTGCGCTGCTCAGTCGGTCGGGGCGGCTGCGGAACTCGGTCCCTGCGGGACCTCAAACAGTCCTCGCCGAAAGCCCCCCGCCCGCCTTGCGCTGCTCGGCGGGGGTGGAAGGGGATGGAAAGCCGGTGGCGTAGCGAAGGTGTTCTCACCGGTTTGGGGTGGGTGATTTAGGTTATTGGGATATGCGATTTGCAACTTTTGGTTGCGGTGTGGGTGTGCCGACGGTAACTTTGAGGCTGTCCGGTTTCACGGATTTTTAGTGGGGCCAGTAAACGGAAGGTTTGCTGAATCCGTTGCGGGACAATCGATTTGGCTGTCCGGTGTTCCAGGATATTGGACAGTCCCATTTTTATTGGACGTTTTTGTCGTCTACTACTAGTTAGAGCCACCTATGTTTAAGCAATCGGATGCCATTCGAGACTACGTATTTCCAATCGCGTCTGCCGAGATGCAGGGTGATAGCGTAGCTGTAAAGCGCGTTCTTGGAACCGCGTTCCTTATTGGAAGCCAAGGCTTTGCACTGACGGCAAAACATGTAATCGCCGGTTCCGAAGCTGAAAGACTGGTTGCAATATTTGCGCTTCAGTCTGGTGGCTGGTTCGGATATGAAATAACCGCCCGAGAAGTACATTCCACTGAAGATGTTGCGCTAGTTAAGCTTGATGGCTCTCCATGGAAATCGTTCTTTCGCCTAAGCAACTCGGTGGAGCATGCCTCTTGCAAGTATCGGCTTTTTGGTTACCCCGATGACGCCACTTTCGAGTTGGTAGCAGGCAATCAAGCTGTAGTGCGTCCCGATCTTGTGTATAACGAAGGCTACGTTCGCAGGCGCTATACCGGCGAATTGCCTGCAATACAAGGAACTTCATTTTTTGAGCTTAGCGAGATTGCAGGCACCGGCGCTTCTGGTGCTCCGGTATGCAAAATTACTGCGCCTACTTGGGACGTAATCGGAATCTATGTTGGTGAAAAAATTAACGACAGGGCAACTTCTGTTTCCTACGCTGTCCGCGAAGAATCATTCCGTAGCTGGGTTCCTGGAATATTGGGCAAGTCGGTACTTGAAGAGTCACAGAATGTTACCGTCTAGCTCTAACATGGCGCTCAACCCCGCTCCTTTCAGTTGCTGGACGCTGCGCGATAAAGCCGCGCAGCGTCGGTTAGCTCTACGTTGGGCCTTACTTCAATCAAGGAGATCACATGCTTAAGAAGTTTGCAGTTGCTGCACTTTCCATTTCACTCCTCACGCTCGGCGGGTGCAAATCAACCGGCCCGAAATACCAGAACGTTCGTTCCTATAGCGAAGGTTTAGCTCCGGTGCAGGTAAGCAATGGGAAGTGGGGCTTCATCAATGAGAAACAGCAATGGGTCATCCAGCCGAAATTTGAAGATGCAAAAGAATTTCAAAACGGGAAAGCCGCTGCCAAGCTGAACGGCAAATGGGGCTTCATCAATAAGCGCGGTGAGTGGCTGTAGCGTGCTCTATCATTCAAGCGTGCGCCGTCTCACCAGCGCCGACTTTTTGGTATTTCTGTTCGCACTTGCTATTGCATCAGTCTTTGCCTAACCCTCCGCTTCAGAGGGACGCTTCGCCGCAAAGCGGCTCGCGCCCGTGAGCTAGCACGTTATGTGTCCCTGAGAAACTTGCAATGGTAGCCAAGTGTTCAGTGTTTATCGCCACAAGTCTTGACGGTTATATCGCCCGTAGCGATGGGAGCATTGATTGGCTGAACGAGGCAAACAAGTCCGTAACACCCGGAGAAGATTGCGGCTACGGTAAGTTCATGGCCGATGTCGATGCTTTGGTTATGGGGCGAAACACCTTCGAACAGGTGCTCACCTTTGAGTCCTGGCCGTATGGTTCGACTCCCGTAGTCGTCTTGAGCCACCGAGAAATTTCTTTGTCGCCCAATCTTCCGAAAAGTGTCTCCGTATCAAATAAAACGCCGACTGAATTGGTGGCGTCGCTGACTGAACGGGGGGCTAGGAAGATTTATGTTGATGGTGGTCTCACGATCCAGAGCTTCTTTGCAGCTGGTCTGATCGACGACATCACCATTACTGTCATCCCTGTCTTGCTTGGCACGGGGAAGCCGCTATTTGGGCCACTTCAAACTGATTTACACCTTGTGCACGAAGGCACCACAGCTTTCGAGTTTGGCTTTGTGCAGAGCCGATATCGCGTCTTCCGCAACGCATAGTCTTTCAGTCGAGGGGACGCTGCCCGATGAAGCAGCGCCACCCTCATCACTTCACCGGTATGCAGCCTTTCACGGAGATCGCCAATTGAGTCCCACTGAGATTCGCGCCCTCGTCGACCACTACATCGACGCCTACAACCGCCAGGATGTGGACGACATGCTCAATGGCCTTCACCCGCGGGTGGAATTCAAGAACATTTCTGCCGGTGTAGTGAACGCCAGTACAAATGGAATCGCAGAACTTAAGGCCCTTGCGCTGCAATCGCTATCGCTGTTCTCGGAAAGGCATCAGAGAATCGAGTCCTTCGAGATTGAAGGTGGTGTCGCGGTTGCCACCATCGCTTTTCGCGCCGTCGTTGCCGCCGATCTGCCGAGCGGTCTAAAGAAGGGGCAGGTTCTGAACCTTTCTGGCCGCTCGGAGTTTGAGTTCCGGGACGGCGTAATCTCCAAAATCACTGACGTCAGTTGAATGCTCCATGCGGCTAACCCGGGCTCAACCGGACCTGCGGGAATGGCTGCGCAGGCCATTCCCGACCTGTGCGGCGCCGAGCAACGGAGCTTTTGGCGGGGAAAGGGCGAGCACTGTCTGAGGCCGTAGGCCGAGTTGCGCAGCCCCCGCCGGAGGCGAGTAGTGCAGGGACCCCCGCAGGGGCGCCAAACCGGGCTCGCCTTTTCTTTGGTTACTCTTCTTTTGGCGAAGCAAAAGAAAGTAACCCGCGCGTCAGGCGCGGAACGCAGCGGTCACTAAACTCACTACGCCCGAAGACTCAGACCGGCAACAACTCGCCCGCAGTCCCGGAAACAACAGTGCCACCACCCAATAACGACGCCACCTTCCGCCATGCCATGGCTGGAAGGGCCGTCCCTCCGGCCTTGCAGGCCGGGTGCCAGGCGTCCGGCGGCGCCCTGCCCGACACCGCCCCGATTGCCCCGCCCCGAGGGGAGCGCTATCATTCGCGCCTGCCCGGCAAACGGGCAAGCCCATTCCATTTGAGTTAGGTCTGTATGTTGGAGATTGCCGCAATCCGATAACTCCGTCTGGCCCCGCCGGCCGCGAGTTATCGATATGCCCATAGCGTCGATGGCGCCTCTCGGAGGCTGCCGTCGTGTGTGCATTTGATTGCGGAACAATCCAACATGAATCTTTCCAAGCCCGAGCAGCGGACGTTGCACGTCCTCGCCAAAGGCGGCCATATCGAACATCACCGCGATGCTTCCGGCCGCATTACCCACGTCGATTGCTATACCCGCGAAGGTTTCGTCCTCAGCGACTGCACCTTGCCGGTGTTCAAGAAGCTGAAGGCCAAGCGCCTCATCGCCTCCCTGGACGGCCGGCCTTACCGGATCAACCGGGCCGGCCTGGGGGCCGTGCGCGGCCAGCTCGACAACCAGTAATCCTCCCGCGCCACCGCCCGGCCCGGGTCCCTACTGGCGGCTGGGCGGAGCGGCGCCTGCATTGCAAAAAGGAATTCATCACATGACCATCACCATTCGTCCCGAAGAGCCGGCCGACAGCGCCGCCATTTTCGACCTGACCCGCCTGGCCTTTGCCACGGCGGCCCACAGCGCGGGCACCGAGCAGTTCATCGTCGGCGCCCTGCGAGATAGCGGCAGGCTCAGCCTTTCCCTGGTGGCGGAGGAGGGCGGGCGTCTCCTCGGCCACGTGGCCTTTTCGCCGGTGACCCTGAGTCCGGCCGCTCCCGGCTGGTTTGGGGTCGGCCCGGTTTCGGTGCTGCCAGAGCATCAGGGCTGCGGCATCGGCAGCCGGCTGATGCGGCACGGCCTGGAGGAACTACGCCGGCGCGGCGCCGCCGGCTGCGTGCTGGTGGGGGTGCCGGCCTTCTACGCCCGCTTCGGCTTCGTCCAGGCGGCGCCGCTGCTGCTGCCGGAGGTGCCGCCCCAGTACTTCCAGGCCCTGGCCTTCCAGGGCCCGCTGCCGGCTGCCAGCGTCGCCTTCGATCCGGCCTTCTTCGCCACCGCCTAGCCGTAGCGGTCCGCTGCCCGGCAGCGGCACCATCGCCACCAACAAGAAGGGACGGGCTTTCCCACCGCTGCACGGTGGGGAGGCCCGTCCCTTCTGCCTTCCAGGGCGGTGCTTCGTGACGGCCTTATTTCTCCGTGTGCTCCCCGTCCACCGGCCACAGGCCGTGGCCGTCCAGGTACACCCGGTAGCGGCTTTCCAGGGCGTCGAGGCGGCTCTGGTTGGCGGCGAGGCGGGCTTCGTTGGCCTGGCGCTGGGCGGTGAGCAGTTCGGTGATGCCGGCTTCGCCCAGCTGGTAGGCCCGGGCCATGAGGGCGGCGGCCTGTTCGATGCGCTGGGCGGCATCCTCGGCCCGGCGCCAGGATTCGTAGGCGGCCCGGGCGTTGGCCAGGAGGGCGGCCACTTCGGCGTTGATGCGGGCCAGGGTGGCGGCTTCCCGGCTGGCGGCGGCGCTGGCGTAGGCGGCGTCGCGGCGGGCGGTGGCGCTGCGCAGGCTGCCGGAGAAGGGGATGGAGATGCTGACCCCGGCGATGCGTTCCTCGCCGCCCTTGTCGGAGCCCACGTGCACCCCCAGGGTGGGGTCGGGCATCCGCTCGGCGTCGGCCCGGTTGGCCACCAGCCGGGCCTGTTCGCTTTCGGCCCGGGCCAGCATCAGCTCGTGGTTGTGTTCCAGCAGGTGCTCGCGCCACTCAGCCTCTTCCAGGGGCAGGGGCTCGCTGGGGGCCACCTGCCTGGGCTGGGGCAGGGAGGGGAAGCGGGCCGCCAGGTCGGCCTCGGCCACCTGGCGGCGCAGGCGGGCCTGTTCCAGGGCGGCCTGGGCCTGGGCGGCGGCGGCTTCGGCCTGCATCAGTTCCAGGCGCGGCGCGTCCCCCAGCTGCACGCGGCGGGCGGTGACCTGGCGCTGGCGGGCCAGGGATTCGCTCTGGCGCTGCCACTGGGCGGCGCCTTCGTTTTCCCGCAGCCAGATGAACCAGTAGCGCAGCAGGCTGCGGGAGGTCTCGTGCAGGGTGTCGCCCAGGGCCACCTTGGCCATGGCTTCGCCGTTGGCGCCGAGCTGCTCGTCGAGGGCGGCCTTGCCGGGCAGGCGGATGCCCCGCTCGATGCCGCCGCTCCATTCCCGGTAGCGTTCGTTGGCGGCACCATTGACGCCGTTGACGTTGCGCCGCTGGCTGCCGACCCGGGCGGTCCATTCATAGGGGCCGGCTTCCAGGCGCTTGCGGTTTTCGCCCTCGGCTTCCAGCATGGCTTCGGCGGCCTTGGCCTGGGGCGCGAGGCGGATGGCGTTCACCGCCGCTTCCCGCGGCGGCAGGTCGGTGGGGTAGGCCAGGGGTGGCGGTTCGGCGGCCTGGAGGGCGGCGCTGCAGAGCAGGGCGGCCAGGGGCATCAGTTTCAGCATGGGGCCCATTACAGCCTCCCGGATTGCTGGACCGGGGCGGTCCAGTAGTAGATGTCGGCGCCGGTGAATTGCTGGCGCAGGTCCCGCAGCAGGTCGTGCACATGGGTGCCGGCCATGAGGGCCTGGATGCGGAAGCGGCGGGCCCGGCCGCGCACCCGTTCGGCGGCGGTTTCGTAGGCGATGTCGCCGCCGTGGGCATCCACCGGGCGGGAGGTGAAATGGCCCACGGTCTCGGCCCGGTCGAGGAGGAAGTCCACCACCGCATCTTCCAGATTGGGGTGGATCACCAGGGTCAGGCAGGTATCCACGGGGCGATTGTTTGCGTTCATGGCCGTTCTCCCGGAGTGTTGTCGAAGCCGAAGCGGCGGTAGAGGATGGGCAGCAGCAGCAGGGTCAGCAGGGTGGAGCTGAGCAGGCCGCCGATGACGACGATGGCCAGAGGCTTCTGGATCTCGGAACCGGGGCCGCTGGCGAAGAGTAGGGGTACCAGGCCGAAGGCGGCGATGGAGGCCGTCATCAGCACCGGGCGCAGGCGCCGCCTGGCCCCTTCCCGCACCACCTGCTCCAGGGGCAGGCCCTGGGTGCGCAGCTGGTTGAAGTAGGTGAGCATCACCACGCCGTTGAGCACGGCGATGCCGAGCAGGGCGATGAAGCCGACCGAGGCGGGCACCGACAGGTACTGGCCCGAAAGCAGCAGGGCGAAGACGCCGCCCACCAGGGCGAAGGGGATCATGGCCAGGACCAGGCCGGCCTGGCGCAGGGAGCCGAAGGTGGAAAAGAGCAGCATGAAAATCAGGCCCAGGGCCACCGGCACCACCAGCATCAGGCGCTGGGCGGCCCGCTGCTGGTTCTCGAACTGGCCGCCCCAGACGATGCGGTAGCCCTGGGGCAGCTTCAGCTGCTGGGCCACCTTGGCCTGGGCTTCCTCGACGAAGCCCACCAGGTCCCGGTCCCGCACGTTGGACTGGATCACCACGTAACGCTGGGCGTTTTCCCGGTCCACCTTGACCGGGCCTTCCACCCGCTCGATCTTGGCCACCTGGGACAGGGGCACGGTGCGGACATTGGCGCCTTCGCCGGGCAGGGACAGGCGCAGGTCGGCGAAGCGCTCGACGCTGGTCTTGTAGTCCGGGCCGCCCCGCAGCAGCACCGGGGTGCGCCGCCCCGGCTCCACCACCAGGCCGGCGGGCAGGCCTTCCACCAGGGTCTTGAGGGCGTTCTGCACGTCTTCAATGGGCAGGCCCAGGCGGCCGGCGGCGAGGCGGTCGATCTCCACCTTGAGGTACTGCACCCCTTCGTTCTTCAGGGTGAACACGTCCTCCGCGCCCTTGATGCCCTTGAGCAGGGCGACGATGCCGTCGGCGGCGTGATTGAGCTGGTCCAGGTCGGTGCCGAAGACCTTCACCGCGATGTCGCCGCGCACGCCGGTGAGCATTTCCGAGATGCGCATGTCGATGGGCTGGGTGAAGGTGTAGGCGATGCCGGGGAAGTCTTCCATCACCTGGCGCAGCTGGTCGGTGAGCCAGTCCTTGTCCGGCTGGCGCCATTCGTTGATGGGCTTGAGCACGAGGAAGGTGTCGGTCTGGTTGAGGCCCATGGGGTCCAGGCCCAGTTCGTCGGAGCCGACCCGGGCGATGATGTTCTTCACCTCCGGCACCCGCTCCAGGATGGCCCGCTGCACCCGCTGGTCCGTTTCCACCGTCTCCTCCAGGCTGATGGAGGGCAGCTTTTCCAGCTGGATGATGAGGTCGCCCTCGTCCATGGTGGGCAGGAAGGTCTTGCCCAGCAGGGTGTAGGCGCCGATGGCCAGCACCAGCAGGGCCAGGGCGGCGACCACCACCTGCCGGGTGTGGGCCAGGGCCCAGTCCAGGGCCGGGGCGTAGGCGGCGTTGAGTTTCTGCACCAGCCAGGCCTCGTGGTGGCCGCCCCGCTGCATGAGCATGGAGGCCAGGGCCGGGATGACGGTGAGGGCCAGCAGCAGGGAGGAGACCAGGGCGAAGACGATGGTCAGGGCCACCGGGATGAAGAGCTTGCCTTCCAGCCCTTCCAGGGTCAGCAGGGGCACGAAGACGATGACGATGATGGCGATGCCGGAGGCCACCGGCACCGTCACCTCCCGCACCGAGCGGTAGATGACGTGCAGCAGGGGCAGGCGGGCGGAGGTGTGGGGGCTGGAGAGGTGGCTCTCCACGTTTTCCACGATCACCACCGCCGCATCCACCAGCATGCCGATGGCGATGGCCAGGCCGCCCAGGCTCATCAGGTTGGCGGAGAGGCCGAAGTACTGCATGAGGATGAAGGTGAGCAGGGCCGAGAGGGGCAGGATCACCGACACCACCAAGGCCGCCCGCAGGTTGCCGAGGAAGGCCAGGAGCAGGATCACCACCAGCACGATGGCCTCGCCCAGGGCCTTGGAGACGGTGCCCACGGCCCGCTCCACCAGATGGCCCCGGTCGTAGAAGGGCACGATGCTGACGCCTTCGGGCAGGGTGGCCTGGATCTCGGCCAGCTTGGCCTTCACCTGGTCCACCACCTGCTGGGCGTTGGCGCCGCGCAGGCCCAGCACCAGGCCTTCCACCGCCTCGCCCTGGCCGTCCTTGGTCACCGCGCCGTAGCGGGTGAGGGCGCCGAAGCGCACCTCGGCCACGTCGCCCACCCGCACCGGATTGCCGCCGCGCTGGGCGATGACGATGGCGCGCAGGTCGTCCAGGCTGTGCACGGCCCCTTCGACCCGCACCAGCAGGGTTTCCTCGCCCTCGGTGAGGCGGCCGGCGCCGTCGTTGCGGTTGTTGCCTTCCACCGCCTGGCGCAGTTCGTTGAGGCTGACGCCGCGGGCGTTGAGGGCCGCCGCATCGGGCACCACCTCGAAGGCCTTGGCGTGGCCGCCCAGGCTGTTCACGTCGGCGACGCCGCGCAGGGTGCGCAGCTGGGGGCGGATGGTCCAGTCCAGGATGGTCCGCTTCTCCTCCAGGGAGAGGGGGCCTTCCACGGTGAACATGAACATTTCCGAGAGGGGCGTGGTGATGGGGGCCAGGCCGCCGCTGGCGCCGGGGGGCAGCTCGACGCCGCCGAGGCGCTCGGCCACCTGCTGGCGGGCCCAGTAGATGTCGGTGCCGTCCTCGAAGTCGATGGTGACGTCGGCGATGGCGTATTTGGAGGTGGTGCGCAGGATGCGCTGCTTGGGGATGCCCAGCATTTCCTGCTCGATGGGCACCACGATGCGGGCCTCCACCTCTTCCGGGGTCATGCCCGGGGCCTTCATGATGATTTTCACCTGGGTGGTGGAAACGTCGGGGAAGGCGTCGATGGGCAGGTTGTGGAAGGCCATGATGCCGGCGCCCACCAGCAGGGCCGTCAGCACCAGCATCAGGAGGCGCTGGGCCAGGGAGAATTCGACCAGGCGGGAGAGCATTATTGGGCGCTCCCGGCATCGCTGGCGGCGCTGGCAGCAGTGCTCCAGGCGGACTTGAGGGCACTGACGCCCTTCACCGCCACTGCCGCGTTGGCCGCCAGGGAGCTGCCGCTCACCAGCACATCGGCGCCGGCGTTACCGGCCACGCTCACCGGGGTGGCCTGGAAGCCGGGCCTGGCGCCGGCCGTCTGCACGAAGACCCAGGCCTGGCCGGCCTGGCGCACCACGGCGGCCTGGGGGATGCGGTAGGTGGCGCTCTTGCCGGCAGTGGCGCCGGCCTGGGGCGCCGCGGCCACCGTGGCTTCCACCATCTGGCCCGGGTGCAGGGAGTCGAGACCCGCGTCCATCCTCGCCCGCAGGGTCACGGTCTGGCTGCCGGGGCTGATCTGGCGGCCCACGTTGATGAGCTTGCCGCTGGCCTCGCTGCCGGCGATGTGCACCGCCGCCCCTTCCTTCAGGTTGCCGGCCAGGGCGGCGGGGGCCTGGATTTCCAGCCACAGGGGATTCAGTTGGGCCACGGTGAACAGGGCGGTGGCCGCCTCCACCCGGCTGCCCACGGCGGCGCTGGCTTCCAGCACCACGCCGTCCAGGGGCGCGCTGACCGCCACTTCCGGGGTCAGGCTGCCGCCGCCGGCGGTGGCACCGGCAATGCGCAGTTCGGCCTGCAGTTCCCGCGCCGCCACCGCCGCCTGGGCCTGGCTGGCGCGGCTGGCCTGGAGCCGGGCTTCGGCGATGATGCCTTCCTTGAACAGCTGTTCGTCCCGGGCCAGGCTGCGCTGGGCCAGGTCGGCCTGCTGCCTGGCCTGCAGGTAGTCCCGCTGCACCTGCAAGAGGCCCGGGCTGGCCAGGCGGGCCAGCATCTGGCCCTTCTTCACCGTCTGCCCGGCCACGGCGCCCACCTGGGTCAGCAGGCCGGCCAGGGGCGCCGCCACCACCCGCATCTGCTCCACCGGCACCACCACCTTGGCCGGCAGGCCGGCGGCGCTGCCCGTGTCGGCGGCGGCCAGGGGCCGGGTTTCCACCCCCAGGGCCTTGGCCTGGGCAGGGGCCAGGGCAATGAAGTCGGCCGGGTTGGCAGCCCGGGCCGGAAAGGACAGGGCGCAGAGCAGGGCGACGGCGGCGAGGCTGAAGCTGGGGGAAGGATGGCGACGGTTCATGGCGGCACTCTGAGTCAGTTTGTGCGCCACCTTAACCGGCGAATCTTAAGGCGGTCTTAAGGCGCAGGGATGGGGCTTGCCGCCCTGCCTGCCCGGCGGGGCAGGAAGGACGCGGATTTCCGCCATGCCATGCCGGAGAGGTAGGCGAGGCAAGGCGTTCCGGGCATGGGGGCGTTGGCGGGCTGAGCGGCGGGCGGTGTTGCGGGCATGGCGGCAACCTCAGGCCCCGTCCCGGGCGCCGAAGGATTGCCGCCACTGGCTGGGGGAAACCCCCAGGCTGCGGCGGAAGTGCAGGCGCAGGGCTTCCGGGGAGCCGAAGCCGGCCAGCTGGGCGATGCGCTCGATGCCGTGGTCGGTGCTTTCCAGCAGGCGCTGGGCCAGGCCCAGCCGTTCCCCCAGCAGCCACTGGCCGACCGTGGCGCCGGTGAGCTGGCGGAAGTGGCGGGTGAAGGTGCGCCGGCTCATCAGGGCCTGGGCCGCCAGGCTGTTGAGGTCGTGGGGCTGTTCCAGGCTGGCCCGCACCCGGTCCAGCAATGCCGCCAGGCGGGAATCGCCGGCGCTGGCGGGCAGGGGCTGGGGGATGTACTGGGCCTGGCCGCCCTGGCGGTGGGGCGGCGTCACCAGGCGGCGGGCCACCCGGTTGGCGGCAGTGGCGCCGCAGCGCTGGCGCAGCAGGTGCAGGCAGGCGTCGATGCCCGCCGCCGTGCCGGCGGAAGTGAGGAGGTTGCCTTCGTCCACGTAGAGCACCCCCGGGTCCAGGGTCACGGCCGGGTAGCGGCGGGCGAAGTCCGCGGCGAACTCCCAGTGGGTGGTGGCGCGGCGGCCGTCCAGCAGGCCCGCCTCGGCCAGCACGTAGGCCCCCAGGCACAGGCCCACCACCTGGGCGCCGCGCCGGTGGGCGGCCACCAGGGCGTCGAGCACTGCCTGGGGCGGCCGTTCCGCCGGATCGCGCCAGCTCGGCACGATCACCACCCGGGCCGTGGCCAGGGCCTCCAGGCCCTGTTCCACGTTGAGGCTGAAGCCGGCGCTGGTGGCGAGGGGGCCGTCCTCCCAGGCGCACACCCGCAGTTCGAAGGCCGGGGCGCCCAGGTGGCGCTCGCCGAAGACGACGCAGGGCACGGAGAGGTGGAAGGGGCTGATGCGCTGGTAGGCCAGCACGGCGACGGGGAGCCGGTTCATGGCAGTTCCCGGGAAATGGTGTGGCCCGATATTAACGGAAATTGTCATTCGGGCCACTGCCGGTGGTGCCGGGGCTGGCCAATAATCGGCCCATCGCACCCCACTCAAGGAGATTCCCATGAGCAACAGCAAACCCGCCCTGGTCGTCATCGACCTGCAGAACGACTATTTCCCCGGCGGCGCCTTTCCCCTGTGGCAGCCGGAGGCGTTGCTGGAGCGCACCCTGGCGGCGGTGGCCGCGGCCCGGGCCCGGGGCTTGCCGGTGATCCTGGTGCAGCACGTGGCCGATCCGGCCAAGGGACCGGCGCCTTTCTTCAACCAGGGAACGTCGGGCGTGGACCTCCACCCCCGTCTCCTGGCCGCTGCGCCGGAGGCGCCGGTGGTGCTGAAGCGTTTTGCCGACAGCTTCCACCAGACCGATCTGGAAGCCGTGCTGGCACAGCGGGGCATCACCGAGCTGTGGCTGTGCGGCATGATGACCCACAACTGCGTCACCCATACCGCCCTCTCCAGGGCGGCGGAGAAGTACCCGGTCTCGGTGCTGAAGGACTGCTGCACCACGGTCAGCGAGATGATCCACCGCATCGCCCTCAGCGCCCTGACCACCCGGGTGGCGGTGGTGGACACGGCGGCGCTGCTGTAGGCCGGCCCGCCCGGGGCGGTCGGCACCGGCGGTTTGCCGGCGCTGCGGCTGCTGCTGTGGAAAGTGCCGTCCGGCGGGCCGCCAATCGCGGCGAGGGCGCCGGCAGGCCGTGGCGCGGGTCGGCTCCCGGCCCGGCGTCAGGAAATGCCGGCGATCAGTTCGGACGCCCAGTCGATGAAGGCCCGCAGCCGGGCATTGTTGCGCCGGCTGGGGGGGAAGGCGGCATGCAGGGGCATGGGGTCCAGTTGCCAGTCCGGGAATAACCGGATCAGGGAGCCCGCGGCCACGTGGGGCCGGGCCATGTAGTCGGGCAGCCAGACGATCCCCAGCCCGGCCAGGGCCGCCGCCAGGTAGGCGTTGCCGTCGTCCACGGCCAGGGCGTAGTGGCCGCGGATGCCGAGGGCCTCCTGCTGCCGTCGCATCAGATAGGACGCCTGCTGGTTCCGGTGGGCCCACAGATAGCCGACGATCCGATGCTCCGGACCCTCCAGTTCCCGGGGGTGCTGCGGCGAACCCAGGCGCTGCAGATAGTCGGGCGCCGCGTAGGTCTGCAGGCGCAGGTCGCCCAGGCGTCTGGCAATCAGGGTCGGGTCCGCCATGGGGCCGCCCCGGATGACGCCGTCGATGTTTTCGTCCAGCAGGTCCGAAGTACGGTCGCTGACCCGCATGTCGATCTGGATGTCGGGATGGCGTGCGAAAAAGGCGGACAGGGCCGGCAGCAGCACCAGGCGCGCCAGGGGGCTGGGCACGTCGAGGCGCAGGCGGCCGCCCAGGGTCTCCTGGCTTGCGGTGACGCTGTTTTCCGCATCGTCCAGATCGGCCAGCAGGCGCACCGCCCGCTCGTAAAAGGCGCTGCCGGTGCCGGTCACTCCCACCTTGCGCGTGGTCCTGTCCAGCAGCCGGACCTGCAGCCGCTTCTCCAGCTGCTGCACCAGCTGGGTCGCCGTGGCCCGGCTGATGTGCAGGGTCTCCGCCGCCTTGGTGAAGCTGCCGGTGTCGACGACGCAGGTAAAGGTGCGCATGGCATCGAAGCGGTCCATGTTTGTTTTGATTTTCCGGTGATGATTGTTTGCATTTTACAAACACTGTTGCCCAGCCGCCGCCATTTATCGGCCCCGGCCCCGGCGCTACAGTGGGTGCTCCGCTGCAGCGTTCCCTGCCTCCGGGGGGGCGCTCCCCTTACCGCCATGTCCGGCCATCGCCGCCGGCCAAGAAAGAGAGCCCTTGCCATGACATCACCCCGCGATGCGGTATTTCCGCCGGGGCGCCAAGCCCTGTATGAACGCAACCGCTATTCCCCCGCCGTGCGCTCGAACGGCTTCCTCTTCGTCTCCGGCCAGGTCGGCAGCCGTGACGACGGTTCGCCGGAACCGCAGCTGGAGGCCCAGATCCGCCGCGCCTTCGACAACCTGAACGGGGTGCTGGAGGCCGCCGGCTGCACCTTTGCCGACGTGGTGGAGGTGACCGTGTTCCTGGTCGATCCCGAGGCCGTGCTGGAGACCTTCTGGCGGGTGTTGCCGGACTACTGGGGCGAGGCTCCCTATCCCGCCCTGACCGGTGTGGGGGTGACCTGGCTCTATGGTTTCCAGTTCGAGATCAAGGTCATCGCCCGCCTGCCCGGGGCCTGAGCCCGATACGCCCGGCAGACTGGGGCCGCCCGGTAACTCTGCCCAGCCGGTCGCTGCCCCCTTGATGGCGCCAGGGCTTGCGGCCAGGACTGGCTGGCGGCCACCGGCCAAGAAAAAAGGCACCGAGCGGTGCCTTTTTCTTTCCAGCTTCAGACCTTCACGCCTGTTTCGGCTTGGCCTTGCGCTCGTGCTTCCACAGCACGTCGCCGCAGCCGGCGGCGTGATTGAGCCCACGGCCGAGGACGAAGAGCAGGTCGGAGAGCCGGTTGAGGTACTGGCGCGGGCCGTCGGCCACGCTCTCGGCGTGGGCCAGGCGCACCACGGCGCGCTCGGCGCGGCGGCAGATGGTGCGGGCCAGATGGGCGTGGGCGGCGGCCCGGGTGCCGCCGGGGAGGATGAATTCCTTGAGGGGCGCCAGGGGCTCGTTGAAGTCGGCCACCCATTGCTCCAGGCGCAGCACCTGTTCTTCCTTGACCATTTCCATGCCGGGGATGCACAGCTCGCCCCCCAGGTCGAAGAGGTCGTGCTGGACCTGGATCAGGGCTTCCCGCGCGGCGGCGTCGATGGCCTCGGGGAAGCTTTCGGCCAGCAGCAGGCCGAGGGAGGAGTTGAGCTCGTCCACCTCGCCGATGGCGTCGATGCGCAGGCTGTCCTTGCCGGTGCGGGAACCGTCGCCGAGGCCGGTTTCACCCTGGTCGCCGGTGCGGGTGACGATCTTGGAAAGGCGGTTGCCCATGGCGGTCTCCTCTGTCTTATAGATAACTTGGTGGGCCGATTATACTGAGGCTTTCCCCTTCGCCGCCCTTGCGTTTCCCGCCCTTATGTTGAAATTTGCCGCCAATCTGAGCTTTCTCTTTGCCGAGCATCCCTTCCTCGATCGCTTCGCCCGGGCCGCCGCCGCCGGCTTCCGGGGCGTCGAGTACATGTTCCCCTACGCCCACGCCAAGGAGGAAATCGCCGAGCGCCTGCGGGCCCACGGCCTGGAGCAGGTGCTGTTCAACCTGCCGGCGGGGGATTGGGAGGCGGGCGAGCGGGGCCTCGGCTGCCTGCCCGGGCGGGAGGCGGAATTCCGCCAGGGCGTTGAGCTGGCGCTGGAGTACGCGCTCACCCTGGGCTGTCGCCGGCTGAACTGCCTGGCCGGTCTGGCCCCTGCCGGGGCGGTGGAGGCGGCGGACGTGGAAGCCGAATTGCGCGCCACCTTCATCGCCAACCTGCGCTGGGCCCACGCCAAGCTGGCGCCCCACGGCATCGAGCTGCTGGCCGAGCCCATCAACAGCCGGGTGGACATGCCCGGCTTCTGGCTCGACCGCCCGGCCAAGGGCCTGGAGGTGCTGGCGGAGGCGGGCGTGGGGCGGCTGCAGTACGACCTCTACCACGCCCAGATCATGGAGGGGGACCTGGCCCGATTCCTGGAGCGCCATCTGGCGGCCATCGGCCACCTGCAGATCGCCGACAACCCGGGGCGCCACGAACCGGGCAGCGGCGAAATCCATTACCCCTATCTCTTCCGCCGCCTGACGGAACTGGGCTACGACGGCTGGATCGGCTGCGAATACAAGCCCGCCGCCGGCACCGAGGCCGGCCTGGGCT
Source organism: Azospira sp. MPR-LB4 (assembly GCF_058809525.1). Lineage (NCBI taxonomy): Bacteria > Pseudomonadati > Pseudomonadota > Betaproteobacteria > Rhodocyclales > Rhodocyclaceae > Azospira > Azospira sp. MPR-LB4. The sequence continues at coordinate 1,335,308 of NZ_CM179521.1, read as the reverse complement.
GGCTGGCGGCGGCGCGGGACATCTGAAAGGGGAGTGGCCTGGGGGCCAGGCAGGACGGCCATCTCAGCCATGGGTCATCGGAGAATGGCTTCGTTGCTGCCTCAGCGGGCAGGTGTTGTACGGCGGTCGCGCCGGGCTCCTCTCGGCGGGCCTTGTCGCTTACGGGGCAGGCGGGCCGATTTTCCCGGCGGCAGTCCCCTATAAGCGGCAAGCCGCGGGGGCGGCAGCATCGCCCGGGGCGCCACGGCCGCGGCAAAAAGAAACGGCAGCCTCGCTGCCGTTGTCCTGCACTGCCGGCCTCAAGCGGCCCGGCTTACCAGAAGCGCCACCAGGCCTTCTTCGAGTTCATGGCCGCCTCCACCTCCGGCGACCAGTCGGCGGCCAGGGGCACGCCGAGGAAGTGGCTGCCGAAGCGCTTGTCTGTCTCGCTGATGTGCTTGGTCAGCCACACCTTGAGGAAGTGCAGCAGCTCGAAACTGATGGCGGCCTTGCCCGTGTCCAGCTTCTCCTGCAGTTCCCGGATCTGGCGGATCAGCTCCTCGTGCTGGGCCTTGTGGCCGGGGAAATCCGGGTAGTTGGTGACCCGCATGAGGCTCTCTTCCACGGTGAAATGGGTGCGGGTATAGTCGGCCAGCCGGTCCAGGATCTCCCGGGAGGTGGCGCTGCCCTGGTGGTCGCGGATGGCCTCGTGGAGCTGGTTGAGCAGGCCCACCAGGACCTTGTGCTGTTCGTCGATTTCCTGGATGCCGACGGAAAAATCGTCGCTCCAGGTGAAAAGTTCGGTGCTCATGGACGGGCGCTATGGTCAGAAAGGCAGAAGGCGGTAAATAGGCGGCAACGGGGCAACGGCCCCATGTCCGCCCCGGCCGGCCCGAGGCCGGCGCAGACCGGGCCCTTGGCCGCAGGGAGCCCGGAGGCTGGGCGGTCAGCCTAACCCCTGGACGCCGGCGGCCGTTGATCCAGGTCAAGAAAGTATGCATTAGGTAATAGCGAGGTAATAGCGCGCTGCCGGGCGACCTGCCCAGCGCACGGCCGGCCCGGGCAGCACCGGCGCGGGCCATCGGCCCCGCTTCTGCCGCCAGCCGCCGCCAGCCGCCGACGCTGGCGGCGAGTGCCGTCCGGCCAGTCCCGACTTTTCCCGGAGTCCCCATGTCCGCTGCCTCCCACAAGCAACTAGCCCCCGACGCCCTGCTCCACAACCTGCTGCAGGCCGCCCTCGCCGCCGCCGATCCGGCCCGGCTGGTGCCGCCCCATCTGCCGGACCCGGCCAGCCTGCCCGAGGGCGGGCGCCTGGTGGTGGTGGGCGCCGGCAAGGCGGCAGGGGCCATGGCCCGGGCGGTGGAGGAACACTGGCCCGGCCCCCTCTCCGGCCTGGTGGTGACCCGCTACGGCCACGGCCTGCCCTGCCGCCGCATCGAAGTGGTGGAGGCGGCCCATCCGGTGCCGGACGTCGCCGGCGAGGCCGCTGCCGCCCGCATCCTGGAACAGGTGCGGGGCCTGACGGAAAAGGACCGGGTGCTGGCCCTCATTTCCGGCGGCGGTTCCGCCCTCATGGCGGCCCCGGCCCCCGGCGTCAGCCTGGCCCAGAAGCGGGCCCTGACCCGGGCCCTGCTGCTCAGCGGTGCCGACATCGGCGAGATCAACTGCGTGCGCAAGCACCTCTCGGCGGTCAAGGGCGGGCGCCTGGCCGCCGCGGCCTGGCCGGCCCCGGTGCTGACCCTGGCCATTTCCGACGTGGCCGGGGACGATCCCTCGGTCATCGCCTCCGGCCCCACCGTGGCCGATCCCACTACCTGCGCCGACGCCCTGGCGGTGCTGGCCCGCCACGGCATCGAGGTACCGCCGGAAGTGGCCGCCCTGCTGCAGTCCGGCGCCCTGGAGATGCCCAAGCCCGGCGATCCCCGGCTCGGCCGCAGCGACTACCGGCTCATCGGCCGGCCCCAGCAGTCCCTCCTGGCCGCCGCCGAGACCGCCCGGGCCGCCGGCATCACGCCCCTGGTGCTGGGGGACCGGGTGGAAGGGGAGGCGAAGGAGGTGGCCAAGGTCTCGGCCGGCCTGGCCCTGGCCTGTCAGGACCACGGCACGCCCCTGGCGCCGCCCTGCGTGCTCCTCTCCGGCGGCGAGACCACCGTCAGCGTGGCGCCGGGCGCGCCCCTGGGCCGGGGCGGGCGCAACAGCGAATTCCTCCTGGCCCTGGCGCTGGCCCTCGGCGGCCGGCCCGGCATCCACGCCCTGGCGGCGGATACGGACGGCATCGACGGTTCCGAGGACAACGCCGGCGCCCGCATCGATCCGGCGACCCTGGCCCGGGCCGCCGCTGCCGGCCTGGACGCCCGGGCCCATCTGGCCGGCCACGACGCCTACGGCTTCTTCGCCGGCCTGGGGGACCTGCTGCTGACCGGCCCCACCCGCACCAACGTCAACGACTTCCGCGCCGTGCTGGTGCTGCCGGAGGAGGACAACGGCTGAGGCCGGGCCCTTGGCCGGCTCAGGCGCCGGCGCGGCACCACCAGTTTGGCGGTCTGCTCCTGCACCTGTACCGTGTCGCCGTGCTGGTTGAGGATTTCGCTGCGCACCGTGACCATGCCCTGCCTGGGTTTGGAACGGGAGGACAGCACGGACTGCACCTCGTTTTCCACCCGCAGGGTGTCGCCGGGCAGGGGCGGCGGATGAGGCGCCGGGGGCCGGGTGTGGCGCCTCAGATGGCCGGCGGCGCGGCTTGCCGCAGATGCTCCACCAGCTGCCGGGCATAGGGCGGCAGCGCCTCCAGCCGGCGGCAGCAGAGCCGCAACTGGCGGCTGGCCCAGGCATCGGCCAGGGGCAACACCGCCAGATCCATGCTGCGGGCGTAGCGGCGGGCTGCCGTCACCGGGATGATGCCGACGCCGACGCCCGCTTCCACCATGCGGCAGAGGGCGTCGAAATTGCCGAGCCGCACCCGGTAGCGGGGCTGGCGGCCGATGCGGGCGCCGTGGGCGGCGAGAAAGTCGGGCAGGGCGCTGCCCGGGGTGAGGCCGACCCATTCCCAGTCCAGGGTGTCGGCGAAATTGACCGTCTCGCGCCCGGCGAGCCCATGACGGCGGCTGCATACCAGCACCAGGCGGTCTTCCCGGAACGGCAGGGTTTCCAGCTCCCCCGGGTCCACCGAGTCGGCAATGATGCCCACATCGCCCAGGCCGGCGGCGATGGCCTCGACGATGTGGTGGCTGAGCCGTTCCTCCACGTCCACATCGACCTGGGGATGGGCGGCGAGAAAGGCAGCCAGGGCCTCCGGCAGGAACTCGCTGAGGGCGGCGGTGTTGCCCAGCAGCCGGATGTGGCCCTTGAGGCCCTGGGCATACTGGCCCAGGTCGCCGCGCAGATGCTGCACCTGGGCCGCGATGGTCTGGGCGTGGTGCAGCAGGGCCCGGCCGGCGGGTGTCGGCGTGACGCCGCGCCGGCCCCGTTGCAACAGGGGCGTGCCCAGGGTTTCCTCCATGCCGCGGATACGGGCGCTGGCCGAGGCCAGGGACAGATGGCAGCGCTCGGCGCCGGCCGTGATGCTGCCGCTGTCGGCGACCTGGATGAAGAGATTGAGGTCCGTGAGATCGAAACGCATGGCGCGGCTCCCTGCTCAGCCTATGGAATAGCCGAAGTGTGCCTGAGGAAAATGCCGATTTTCAGGGGGTGATCCATGTTTCAGACTGAGGCTCATGGAAAACTCACTCATGCTTCTCGCCGTCGGCACCCTGGCCGGCGCCATGAATGCCCTGGCGGGCGGCGGCTCCTTCGTCACCCTGCCGGCCCTGATCCTGGCCGGGGTGCCGTCCACCGTCGCCAATGCCACCAGCACCGTGGCCCTGTTCCCCGGCGCCCTGGCCAGCGCCTGGACCCTGCGGCGGGACTTTGCCCCCTTTCCCGGGGTGGCCACCTCCCGCCTGCTGGCGGTCAGCCTGGCCGGCGGGCTGATCGGCGCCATTCTGCTGCTGCTGACGCCCTCCCGCCATTTCGACCTGCTGGTGCCCTGGTTGCTCCTGCTGGGGGCCGTGGCCTTCGCCTGGGGCGGCGCGGCGGGCCGCCTGCTGCGACGGCAGCGCCATCCGGGGCCGGGCCTGATGCTGGCCGGCCAGGGGCTGCTGGCCGTCTACGGCGGCTATTTCGGCGGCGCCGTGGGCATCATGATGATGGCCCTGTGGGGCATCTGGGGCTACACCGAACTGCGGGCGGTGAACGGTGCCAAGAGCCTGTTCGTCGGCGCCACCAATGCGGTGGCCGTCCTCTGCTTCATTGTCGCCGGCCAGGTGCGCTGGGGGCCGGGTCTGGCCCTGGCGGCTGGCGCCGTTGCCGGGGGCTGGCTGGGGGCGCGGCTTAGCCAGCGCCTGGAACCCCGGCGTCTGCGGAAGGGGGTGGTGCTGCTTAACTTCGTCATGGCCGGCGCCTTCTTCTGGCGCACCTATGGCTGAAGTCCTGCCGCCCTTGCCCGGGTGCCGGCGGCTGTATCTGTACGAGAGGCCGGGGGAAGGGCTGGTCAATGGCCGGGGGGAACCCCTGGCCGGCTGCGGGGCGGCCCGGGTGGTGTTCCTGTTCCGTCACGGCCGCTGCCGTCGGCTGTTGCTGTCGCCAACTGCCGCGAGGCTTGGCGCTGCCGGCCCGTCCGGGTTGCGTGCCTACGGGGCCGCCTATTTCCATCTGGCCCGCGACTTTAGCGGGGTCGCGCTGCCCGCTGACCCCATTGCCGGCTGGCTGGCCGGGTTCATGCTGGAAGTGCCGAGGGAGATGCCGCCGGGGCTGTTGCATTTCCTCTCCGCCCCGGCGTGGGGCGCAGGCCGGGGGCGGGGAGGGTTTCCCCTAGGTTGACCGGTGGCGGGGCGGGTTTTAGTCTTGGCAAAAATTTGTCAGACAACTTTCATGGCCGCTTCCCCATCCCTTGCCAGCACTGCCGCCCCGGGTTCCGCCCGGGGCCGTGGCGTGGGCCCTTCGGCCGGGCTTTCCGCCGACATCGGGGCGGCCCTGGAGCAGCGCATCCGCAGCGGCGCCTATGCGCCGGGGGCGCGCCTGCCGACGGAAATGGCCCTGGCCGCCGAGTTCGGCGTTTCCCGCGCCGTGGTGCGGGAGGCGGTGGCCCGCCTCAAGGCCGACGGCCTGGTGGCTTCGCGCCAGGGCTCGGGCATGAGCGTGGCCGCCCGGCCCGACAGTGGCAGCTTCAAGCTGGCCCCGGGGACCCCGGCGGGGGAAGCCCTCAGCCACATCTTCGAACTGCGGGCCCTGGTGGAGACCGGGGCGGCGGAACTGGCGGCACGGCGCCGCACCCCGGCCGACCTGGCGGCCATGTACGCGGCCCTGCAAGCCATGGGCGAGGCGGTGCGCCAGGGCGACGACGGCGCCGAGGACGACGACGTCTTCCACCAGGCCATTGCCGCCGCCACCCACAACCCGGAAATCCGCCGCTTCGTCAGCTTTCTTTCCGCCCAGTTTTCCGAAAGCCGCCGTCCCACCTGGGACGAAGCCGGCCATGCCACGGGCCGGGCCGCGGCGGCCCAGGCCGAACACGAACGGCTCTACGCCGCCATCGCCGCCGGCGATGCAGCGGCGGCACGCCAGGCGGCGGCCGGCCATCTCTATCAGGCGGCGGCCCGGGTGGGCGCGGCGCCCCAAGCAACCTGTCTTGAAGCCAAGCTGGCCGTGGGCCCAGCGCACGAGGAGAACGACCATGGGTGACCGTCTGCCGGACAGTCCGGATTTCGCCGTGGACCAGGCGGCCCTGCTGGCCGCCCTGGGGCGCATCCTGCCCCCGGGCCGGGTCTACGGGGAGCCGGAGGACCTGCGTCCCTACGAATGCGACGGCCTCACGGCCTACCGCAACCTGCCCCTGGCGGTGGCCCTGCCGGAGACGGAGGCGGAGGTGCAGGCCATCCTGCAGCTGTGCCACCGGCTCAAGGTGCCGGTGGTGCCCCGGGGCGCCGCCACGGGCCTTTCCGGCGGCGCCATGCCGCACCACAAGGGCCTGCTGCTGTCCCTGGCCAAGTTCAAGAAAATCCTCAAGGTGGACCCGGTGGCCCGCACCGCCCTGGTCCAGCCCGGGGTGCGCAACCTGGCCGTGTCCGAGGCCGCCGCGCCCTATAACCTCTACTACGCGCCGGACCCTTCTTCCCAGATCGCCTGCACCATCGGCGGCAACGTCTCGGAGAACTCGGGCGGCGTGCATTGCCTCAAGTACGGCCTCACCGTGCATAACGTGCTGCAGGTGCGGGGCTACACCATGGCCGGCGAGGCGGTGACCTTCGGCAGCGCCGCCCTGGATGCCCCGGGCTTCGACCTGCTGGCCCTGCTCAACGGCTCCGAAGGCATGCTGGCGGTGATCACCGAGGTGCTGGTGAAGCTGACGCCCAAGCCCCAGGTGGCCAAGGTGGTGCTGGCCTACTTCGATTCCGTCACCAAGGCCGGCAACGCGGTGGCCGACGTCATCGCCGCCGGCATCATTCCCGCCGGCCTGGAGATGATGGACAAGCCCGCCACCCACGCCGTGGAGCCCTACGTCAAGGCGGGCTACGATCTCGACGCCGAGGCCGTGCTGCTGTGCGAATCCGACGGCACGCCGGAGGAGGTGGAGGAGGAAATCGCCGCCATGCGCGCCGTGCTGGAAAAGAGCGGCGCCACCTCCCTGCGGGTCTCCGCCAACGAGGCCGAGCGCCTGCGCTTCTGGGCCGGACGCAAGGCCGCCTTCCCCGCCGTGGGCCGCATCACCCCGGACTACCTGTGCATGGACGGCACCATTCCGCGCAAGAACCTGGCGAAGATGCTGCTGGCCATCGCCGAGATGGAGAAAAAGTACGGCCTGCGTTGTGCCAACGTCTTCCACGCCGGCGACGGCAACCTGCACCCCCTGATCATGTACGACGCCAACCAGCCCGGCGAACTGGAGCGGGCCACCGCCTTCGGCGCCGAGATCCTGGAGCTGTCCGTGGCCCTGGGGGGCTCCATCACCGGCGAGCACGGCGTCGGGGTGGAGAAGATCACCCAGATGTGCGCCCAGTTCACGCCGGAGGAGCTGGCCCGCTTCGAGGGCGTCAAGCAGTCCTTCGACCCGGCCGGCCTGCTCAACCCGGGCAAGGCCATCCCCACCCCGGCCCGCTGCCGGGAGTATCGCCAGACCCGTGGAGAAAAGGCATGAGCCAGGTTTTCGAACAACAGTGCCGGGAGCGCATCCTGGCCGCATCCGCCGGCGCCCCCCTGCTGCTCCGGGGTGGCGGCAGCAAGGACTTCTATGGCCGCCCGGTGCAGGGCGACATTCTCGACACCCGCAGCCATCGCGGCGTGGTGGCCTACGAGCCCACCGAACTGGTGGTCACGGTGAAGGCCGGCACGCCCCTGGCCGAACTGGAGGCGGTGCTGGCGGAAAAGGGCCAGTACCTGGCCTGCGAGCCGCCCCATTTCGGCCCTGATGCCACCGTCGGCGGCATGGTCGCCGCCGGCCTCTCCGGCCCCCGCCGGGCCCAGGCCGGGGCCGTGCGGGACTTCGTCCTCGGCGTGCGCCTGATGGACGGCCAGGGCCAGGTGCTCGACTTCGGCGGCCAGGTGATGAAGAACGTGGCCGGCTACGACGTGCCCCGGCTCCTGGCCGGCAGCCTGGGGCAGCTGGGTCTGCTGCTGGAAGTGTCCCTCAAGGTGCTGCCCCGGCCCGTGGCCGAGGCCACCATCCGCCTGGAAACCTCCCAGGCCAAGGCCCTGGCCCTGATGAACCAGTGGGGCGGCAAGCCCCTGCCCATTTCCGCCACGGTGTGGAGCGACGCCGGGCACCCGGACGGAGAGGCAATCACGGTGCGCCTTTCCGGCGCCCGTGCCGCCGTCGCCGCAGCCCAGGCCGCTCTTGGCGGCACCCTGGTGGAGGCCAGCGTTGCGTCTGCCTTCTGGGCCGGGGTGCGGGAACAGACCCATCCCTTCTTCGCCGGCGCCGGCGGTGCCAACGAGGCCGCCCTGTGGCGCCTCGCCGTGCCCTCCACGGCGCCCCAGCTGGACCTGCCGGGGCGCACCCTGGTGGAGTGGGGTGGTGCCCAGCGCTGGCTGGTATCCGACGCCGAGGCCCGCCACGTGCGGGCGGTGGCGGAAAAGGCCGGCGGCCACGCCACCCTGTTCCGCGGCCCGGCAGCGGCCCGGGACCAGGCCTTCCACCCCCTGGCCTCGCCCCTGCTGGACATCCACCGCCGCCTGAAAGCCACTTTTGACCCCCGCGGCGTCTTCGCCGCCGGGCGCCTCTACGAGGGCCTCTGAGATGCAGACCCAACTCGCCGATTTCATCAAGGACACGCCGGCCGGCAAGGAGGCGGACGCCATCCTGCGCACCTGCGTGCACTGCGGCTTCTGTACCGCCACCTGCCCCACCTACCAGCTGCTGGGGGACGAGCTGGACGGCCCCCGGGGCCGCATCTACCTGATCAAGCAGGTGCTGGAGGGCGGCCCGGTGACCGAGCGCACCCGCCTGCACCTGGATCGCTGCCTCACCTGCCGCTCCTGCGAGACCACCTGTCCCTCCGGCGTGAAGTACCACCGCCTGCTGGACATCGGCCGCCAGGTGGTGGAGGAACGGGTGCCCCGGGGCGGCCTGGAAGCCCTCACCCGCCTGGCCCTCAAGGAGGTGCTGCCGCGGCCCTGGCTGTTCAACCCGGCGGTGGCCGTGGGCAAGGTGTTGAAGCCCTTCCTGCCCTCCGTCCTCGGCGACAAGATTCCCGCGGCCGCCGGCGGGCCGGCCAAGCCCCGGCCCACGGCGGTGCGCCAGCGCAAGGTGCTGGCCCTGGCCGGCTGCGTGCAGCCCGGCCTGGCGCCCAACATCAACGCCGCCGCGGCCCGGGTGCTGGACCGCCTGGGCATCCAGATGATCGAGGAGCAAAAGGCCGGCTGCTGCGGCGCCCTGCGCTTCCACCTCAATGCCCAGGAGGCGGCCCTGGACGACATGCGGCGCAACATCGACGCCTGGTGGCCCCACGTCGAGGCCGGGGCCGAGGCCATCCTCATGACCGCCTCCGGCTGCGGCGCCCACGTCAAGGAATACGGCCACCTGCTGCAGGACGATCCGGCCTATGCCGCCAAGGCGGCCCGCATCGCCGAACTGACCAAGGACGCGGCCGAGCTGGTGCTGGCCCACAAGGAAGCCCTGCTGCCCCTGCTGGCCCACCAGCCGGCGGCCGGGCGCAAGGTGGCCTTTCACTCGCCCTGCACCCTGCAGCACGGCCAGGGCATCCGCGGCGTGGTGGAGGAGCTGCTGGCCGCCGCCGGCTTCACCCTCACCCCGGTGGCCGACAGCCACCTGTGCTGCGGCTCGGCGGGCACCTACTCGATCCTGCAGCCGGAACTGTCCAAGCAGCTGCGGGACAACAAGCTTTCGGCCCTCGGCGCCGGCCTGCCGGAAGTGATCGCCACCGCCAACATCGGCTGTCTCACCCACCTGCAGAGCGGCGGCGCACCTAGGGGGACTCCTAGTGCCGTGCCGGTGCGGCACTGGGTAGAATTGCTGGAAGAGCAATTACCCCAGACTTAAGGCCCCATGACCTCCTCTGCCTCCGCCGCCGCAACGGTCGAATCCGTCCCTGAAAGCCGTCTGCAAAAGGACGAGAAGACGCTGCAGCGGCTGCTGTCCCAGGGCGTCAAGCTGCCGCCCCAGCCCAAGGTGGTGGAGGAACTGGAGCGGCTGCTGCGCAGCGACGAGGCGGACCTGCGGGCCCTGGCCAGGGTCATTTCCCAGGATGCGGGCATTACCGCCATGCTGTTCAAGGCGGTGCAGTCCTCCGCCTACCGCCAGCACCAGCCCTTCGACAACCTGGAGAAAATCCTCCAGGCCATCGGCCTCAAGCAGACCCTCAACCTGGTGCAGGCCATCGCCCTCATGGGCGCCAACAAGGTTTCCAAGCACCGCAAGGCCTACGAGCGCTTCTGGAGCCGCTCCCAGACCATCGCCCAGCTGGCCATGCTGATCGCCGACGAGCGGGTCATGGTGTGCAACGTCTTCCCCGACCAGGCCTACCTGGCCGGCATCTTCCACGACTGCGGCGTGCCCCTGCTGATGGAGCGTTTCCCCTCCTATTGCCGGGCCATGCACCTGGAGGAGAACGACACCTGGATCGACCTGCTGGAGGAGGACAAGAAATACCAGGCGGACCACTGCGTCGTCGGCTATTTCGTGGCCCGCCACTGGCACCTGCCCGAGTTCATCTGCGAGGCCATCCGCTTCCACCACGACCTGCCCCAGCTGGTGCCGGGCGACTCCCGCAGCCTGGCGGCCATCATCCAGCTGGCCATCCACGCCTACCACCAGTATCTGCACCTGGACGACCCGGACTGGGGCCGGGTGGTGGAGGACGTGCAGGAGGAACTGGGCATCCATGCCGACGACCTGCCCGAATACCTGGACGTGCTGCTGGAGCGCTTTCAGCACCAATCCTGACTCGGGGCCGGCCCCGGCGCTATAATCGTCCGGAAAAACCATCCCCTGAAGGACAGCACCCTTGAATACGGCCACCTTTATCGACGCCAACGGTCAGGAACGCCCCGACCGCCGCGGCAACAGCAAACTGCGCAATGTATTCGACGCGGTGTATGTGCAGATCGAACCCTTCTTCGACCCCAAGAACACCTGGGGCGGCCACTCCCTGGAACACCTGGCCTTCCGCGTGGTGCGTGACAGCCACCCGGAACTGACCCAGCAGGAAGTGCATCAGGTCATCGTCGCCGCCACCCGGGTCTTCCACAGCCGCAATCCCCACATGGCGGGCAAGGTGCCCAGCGCCGAGGAAATCAAGGACAAGCTGCTCGGCTAGGCACGGCCCCGGGAGCCTCTCATGGCGCTGACCCTGGATGCCTGCGTCGCCCAGCATCAGGGCGACCGCAAGGAACAGCAGGACCGGGTGGGGCTGATGGCCCATCCCCGGCTCAAGGGCACGGTGCTGGCAGTGCTGGCCGACGGCATGGGCGGCCACACCGGCGGCGCCCTGGCGGCCGAGCAGGTGGTGCATACCGCCCAGAACAACTTCTCCAGCTACGCCCCCAAGGATGAGGCCGCCGGCGACCTGCTGCGCACCGCCATCCACGAGGCCCACCTGCTGATCCGCACCAGCCGCTTCCTCAACGAGAAGGACCCCCACAGCACCGCCGTCATGCTGGTGCTGGAGCCCGGCGGCGCCACCTGGGCCCACTGCGGCGACTCCCGCCTCTACCACTACCGGGGCGACCGGCTGCTGCAGCACAGCGCCGACCATTCCTACGTCGAGCATCTGGTGCGGGCCGGCAAGATCACGCCGGAGCAGGCCCTGATCCACCCCAACCGCAATGTCCTGCTCACCTCCCTGGGCGACAAGGACGATCCCAAGATCGACGTGGGCCAGGCCGAAGTGCAGCCCGGCGACAGCTTCCTGCTCTGCTCCGACGGCCTCTGGGCCTATTTCTCCGACGCCGAGATCGGCGGCGTGCTGGCCGCCTTCCCGGCCCGGGAAGCGGCGGAAATCCTCATCAACCGGGCCCGCCAGCGCTGCCAGGGGGAGGGCGACAACTGCTCCCTGGCCATCCTCCGCCTGCTGCCCTGAGCCGTCCGCCGCCAGGCCGCTGGCATGGAAATCGCAAATGCATGGCCGTCTTCCCCCCGGAGCCGGTCATGAACATCGCTTCCCTCAACAGACTCTACGCAACCTACAGCACCGCCTCGGCCACGCCCGTAAAGGCCGCCGCCACTGACGGCAGCAGCACTGCCACCCAGACGGCGGCCGCCAGCAACCTGCCCCAGGAGTTGCCGCCCCTGGAGTGCCCCACGCCCGCATCGGTGGCCGCCGCCAAGGAAAAGTTTGCCGCCAATGCGGCAGAGAAGTTCCGCCAGGCCGGCATCCAGGTGCCGCCCGAGCCCGTGCTGACGCCGGACCGCATGGGCTACGTCAGCGTCGCCAACGACCATCCGGACAAGGCCAGGATCGAGCAGTTGTTCCATGAAGACACGGAGCTGCGGGACCAGTTCGCCGAGGTGGCTTCCGGCGAAGAGATGCTTCATGCCGTTCAGGGTTACGAGGACTACGCCGCCCGCTATGCCGCGCTGCAGGGCAATCCCTCGGCCCAGGCCGCCCTGGTGGAAGCCCGCATCGCCTACAACAACCAGAGTTTCTACATCACCCTCAAGGGCGACGGCGGCACCGAGACCTTCTTCGGCGGCCTGCAGGGAGTGTCGGCCTGAGCTTTGGCGGTGGCCGGCTGTCACCGCTTCATCAGCATTTTTTGATATTGATTCTGGCATCCCGGGTCGCGGCGGCCTAGATTGAAGGCAGGGAATCGCCGTGTCTTGCCAACCCCTCTGTGGAAGGAGCCAATCATGAAAACACCGACCCTCTGTGCCGTTTCCGCCCTCCTGGGCGCCCTGCTGCTGCCCGGCCTGGCCCAGGCCGCCGATACCGCCAAACAGGCGGCGCCGGCCAAGCAGGAGCAGATTTACGGCAGCCAGCTGATGACGCCCCAGGAACGCCGCGAACACCGGGCCAAGATGCGCAGCGCCAAGACCGCCGAGGAGCGGGAAAAGGTGCGCCTGGAACACCACGAGGCCATGCAGGCCCGGGCCAAGGAAAAAGGCGTGACCCTGCCCGAGGTGCCGCCGGCCCGGGGCGGCGGCATGGGCCCGGGAGGTGGCATGGGTCCCGGTGGCGGTGGGATGGGGCCCGGCGGTGGCGGCATGGGTCCGGGCGGTGGGGGTATGGGCCCCGGCGGCATGCGCAACGCCAATCCCTGAAACAGTCTCACCTCAAGACAAGGGCCGCGTCACGACGCGGCCCTTTTGCGTTGACCGGCCCGGGGCGGGCCCTGCTGCCGGCGCTAAGCGGCCCGCAGGCGCCACAGGGAGGTGACTTCGGCGGCCCGGGCGGCGTGCAGGGGATCGTCGGCGTCCCGGGTCTTGCCGTGGCTGGGGCGGATGTCGTGGCGGGCCGCCACTTCCAGGCCGGCGGCGGCGATCCAGTCGAGCAGCTGCTGGCGGGAGCGCAGGCCCAGGTGCTCGGCCAGGTCGGAGATGATCAGCCAGCCTTCGCCGCCGGGCGCCAGATGGTCCTTGAGGCCGGCCAGGAAGCCGCGCAGCATGCGGCTGTCCGGGTCGAAGACGGCGTATTCGATGGGGGAGCTGGGCTTGGCCGGCACCCAGGGCGGGTTGCACACCACCAGGGGCGCCCGCCCCTCGGGAAAGAGGTCCCGCTGCTGCAGTTCCACCCGGGCGGAGAGGTCCAGGCGTTCCAGGTTTTCCCGGGCGCAGGCCAGGGCCCGCGGGTCCATATCCGTCGCCACCACCCTGGCCAGGCCCCGCTTGGCCAGCAGGGCGGCGATGACGCCGGTGCCGGTGCCGATGTCGAAGGCCAGCTCCGAGGCAGGAAGGGGGGCCTGGGCCAGCAGTTCCAGGTATTCGCCGCGCAGGGGCGAGAAGACGCCGTAATGGGGGTGGATGGCGGCGCCCAGGGCCGGGATGGAGACGCCCTTGCGGCGCCATTCGTGGGCGCCCACCAGGGCCTGCAGTTCCCGCAGGCTGACGACGAAGGGCTCCCTGGCCGGGCCGTAGGCCTCAGTGCAGGCGGCGCTGAAATCCGGCGCCCGGCGCAGGTTCACCCGGTAGTCGGCGTCCACGGCGATGAGCAGCATGGCCAGGATGCGGGCCCGCTGGCCCTGGGCCTGGCGGTGCAGATGGAAGGCTTCGGTGAGTGAGGCCGGCTTGCTGGCCTTGCCTTTGCCCTTGGGCTGCTTGCGCTCGATGCGCCGGGCCAGGGCCTGCAGCAGCTGGCGGCCGTTGTGGAAGTCGCCGCGCCAGAGCAGGGCCGTGCCCTCGCAGGCCAGGCGGTAGGCCTGGTCGGCGTTGAGGGTGTCGTTGGCCACCAGCACCCGCTTCGGCGGCGGCAGCCCGGCCTCGGAGCGCCACAGGGCGGTGTGGTCGGTGCCGTCTTCGCTCCAGCGGATCATCGGTGCGTCGCTCATGCTTGCTTTCTTGGCCGGCCCCGTGGGCGGCCCGCTCGGTTGATTCGGATGCCGGGAGTAAAAAAGGCCACCGGGAGGTGGCCTTTTTGCTGCCCGCAGGCTTGCCTTACTTGCGCCCCAGGCCGCCCAGGAGGGCCGCCACCATGGGCTTCTTCGGCTTGTGGGGATCGGGCTTGCCGACCGGGGTGTGGGCCGCTTCCTCCTTGCTCGGCACCGTGGCCGGGGCGGCCTTGGGCTCGTAGGGCTTGGAGAAGTCGAAGCCGTCCTTGGCGATCATGTTGTTGCGCTTCACCGGGGGCTTGCTGCGGCCGGCCACGGGCTGGGACGGGGCGTGGGTCTCGTGGGCCCGGCGCTTCTTGCCGCTGCCGGGGGGATATTCGTAATCCATCTCCGGCTCGAAGCCGGCCACGGCCACCTGCTCGATCTGCATCTTGATCAGCTTTTCGATATCCGCCAGATAGCCGACCTCGTGGGCGCAGACCAGGGAAATGGCGTTGCCCTGGCGGCCGGCGCGGCCGGTGCGGCCGATGCGGTGCACGTAGTCTTCCGGCGTGTGGGGCAGCTCGAAGTTGATGACGTAGGGCAGGTGGTCGATGTCCAGGCCGCGGGCCGCCACGTCGGTGGCCACCAGCACCTTGCAGCCGCCGTTCTTGAAGGCGTCCAGGGCCTTGATGCGCTCGTTCTGGGACTTGTCGCCGTGGATGGAGTCGGCGGCGATGCCGGCCCGCTCCAGTTCCCGGGCCAGACGGCCGCAGCCCTGCTTGGTGCGCATGAAGACCAGGGTCTGGGTGATTTCGCCGGAGCGCAGCAGCTTGATCAGCAGGTCCTTCTTGCGCGTCTCGGCCACCGGGTGCACCCGGTGGGTGATGGTGTCGTTCACCTGGTTGCGCCGCGCTACTTCCACCAGGATCGGCGACTGCAGCATGGTGTCGGCCAGGCGCTGGATCTCGTTGGAGAAGGTGGCGGAGAAGAGCAGGCTCTGCCGGGTCTTCGGCAGCATGTTGAGGATGCGCTGGATGTCGGGGATGAAGCCCATGTCCAGCATGCGGTCGGCCTCATCCAGCACCAGGGCCTGGACCTGATTGAAGGAGACGCTCTTCTGTTCCACGTGGTCCAGCAGGCGGCCCGGAGTGGCGACGACGAACTCCACGCCCTTCTTCATCTCGGCGATCTGGGGCTTGATATCCACGCCGCCGAAGAGGCAGATGGAGCGGAAGTGGGTGTGCTTGGTGTAGGACTTCACCGACTCATACACCTGCAGCGCCAATTCCCGGGTGGGGGCCAGCATCAGGGCGCGCACCGGGTGCTTGGCCGGCGACGGGCTGGCCGTATCGAGGTGCAGCAGGCGCTGGATCAGGGGCAGGGTGAAGGCGGCGGTCTTGCCGGTACCGGTCTGGGCGCAGGCCTTGAGGTCCTTGCCCTGCAGGACCAGGGGAATGGCCTGCTGCTGAATCGGGGTTGCTTCGGCGTAACCCATCTCGGTCACGGCCTTAAGAATTTCGGGCGCCAGGCCCAGTTCGTCAAAACGCAAAGGGGGCGTCTCCGCAGAAAAGTAAATGTGGCATCAAGGACATAGGGCCGGGATTATACACCCATGCGAGCCGGAGGCCGGAATGGGGGAAATGGGTCGTTTGCGGCGACCGGCCTGGGAGGCAGGCGGGATGCGCTTCTCCGGAATGGCATGTCCGGGAGGGGCGTGGGGATTGGGTTGCAGGGCAGGGGTCTGGGGCGATTCGGGGATGGCTGGTGGCCGGGTTGATGCCCAGGTTTTCCGGGGAGGGAAAGTTGCAGTGCTTTGACTTAGTCACTCGACATAGGTTGAACGGCTGATTATGCTCATGGCCTGAAATTCATACTGGTGAGTCAGGAAAATTCATGCTTATTCGAAACTATGGTTTGCTCTGGGAAAGGAAATATGTGTTCTGGGGGCGCGGCAGTAACAGAGGTCATTTACATGGCTATCGGCGCCCAAGCGATGATGGCGCAGACTTTCGCGACCAAATTGGCATTTATGTCCTCTACGACAAAGACCTTAATGCCATTTACGTTGGTCAAGCCGGAAGTGGAGAAACTCGGTTATTTCATCGTCTTAAACAACACACGAATGATCACCTGTGGAATCGATGGGAATATTTTTCGTGGTTTGGATTTCGACGAGTCAATGGAAGTGGGGCTCTCTCTGAACACGATCATCCAGACAAACTGTTCAAATCTGATGGCTCCATCTTATTAAATGAGCTGGAGGGCGTATTGCTATCTATTCTGGAACCTAAGCTCAACAAGCAAGGGCCGCGGTGGAAAGATGTTGAAGAGTTTTATCAGTGGGTTGACGAAAATTTGGAAGAGCGTCAAGTAGGCGAGGTACTTAAGCGCATAGATGATTTGGAAAAAAAGATCGAGTTGCTACAGCACAATATCCGGAATTATGTAGCAGCCGCACAAAGCTGAATTTTGTGCCTTCTACCGCCATGTCGCCCACCGCCAAATAGAAACGCCGCGCAATGGCTTCGTGCAGTCGGGCTCCAATTGCCCGAGGCGAACACCATTGAACGGCGAAGTTTCAGTGTGCTTATTGCTGCGGGCACTGTCAACGTCAACGCATTTAGTCACCCGCTGGCATCGGTGGCTCCTCCCGCAACTCGAACATCTCGCTTTCTTATGGTGTTGCTATGCCAAACATAGCCTGGCTCATACCCAAATAGTCAAGACCAGCGCAGATGGGGGTGATGGCGCGATACCACGCGTTATCTTGGTCAGTACGGCTCACGCCAATTGTTTCCAATAGCTCACGGCTCGCGCCACCAACGATGTAGCCGATCAGCTCACCCTTCTCCAACTCATCCTCAAAGATGCGTACCGCCGGTCCGCTCTCTTGGGGAATATCGCACGGGCGAAGGTAGAAGATAACTTGCCAGTACCAATCGCGGGGAGGTTCGGCAGGTTTGTTTGCCGAGGTATACCAGCCGTAGATGGATAGCTTCTTTACGATCTTATCCGGTGGCGCAAGTCGATAGCAGAACGATGAACGAACCTCTATTGTTTGCGTACTTCCCGGCTTATTTAATTCAAGATCGTATGGATCTGGATGCTCAAAGCCGTCCGTCCGGGTCTTATCGTATTCATTTACCGAAAATGACAATCCCAATTGAGCTATGCGCTGATTAAGCAGTTCGGCTACCGCAGCATCAGCCAGTTTTCCCGCAATAATCCGATTACGGATAACGTGCGGAGGCCGGCGGATGCCCCCCGGGTTATGAACATTGATGAAGTTAACCTTGGCGTCTGCGACTGCACTTGCTGCTTTTATATCGTTAGCATCAAAGACCACCTCAATTATAACGTGATCCTTGTCGCCTTCGCACTTCCACTTCTTAGCTGAGAACTTCACCTGACCCCCTGTGGTACTGGAATGGCATTATGCTAGCAGGGTTTTCACCCTCTTCGCTACCGTTTGTTTCTGTTGTACAGGTTGGTTCAGATCGTTGAACTGGTAGTGCACATCTGGGAAGAATGCATTAAGTCGGTGACGCATTAGCGTCACCGCAAGCTCTGATACGTCAATACCAATCCATTTACGGCCAAGCTTCTGTGCCGCATGCGTTGAGGTGCCACAGCCAGCAAAAGGGTCAAGTACCACGTCTCCCTCATTACTACTGGCACCTATGATTCTCTCCAGCAAGGACAATGGTTTCTGTGTTGGGTAGCCCATCCGCTCTGCCGCCGCATGGGAAAGCGGGGGAATGTCGGTCCATAGTCCAGGGCACGGAGTGCCCTTCTGCTCATGCAAATAGCGCTTGAGGTACGGGCGTCCCGTGGTACTCCAAGTAAGACGATTCTCCTGATCTAGTGCCTCCACCTTTTCTCTCACCAGACGCCAGCCCCACTCAGGACGATAGCCTTTGTATTCATACGCTAGATTGGGACGTGGCCCCATCGAGGCCGTACGTATGATTTCATGGAGTCGGTAGCGTCCGCGTTCATCCTCAAATCGGTAGAACTTTCGCACGTACTCTGGATCGTGGGGAAGATACACAGGATTCCAAGTAAAGCCTTTGCCTGCGTAGAACAACAGAGTGTCATGGATATGCGCCCATTTCTTACTGTCATTGTGGCTGCTGGTGCGCTTCCAGACGATCTCATTGCGGAAATTATCCGCACCAAATATTAGGTCAAGCACAACTCGCAAGTAACTGCTGGCTGATGTATCGCAATGTAGATACAAGCTACCAGCAGGTTTTAGAACTCGCTTCAACTCCAGCAGCCGTACGCTCATCATCACCAGATAGGCAGCCAAGCTATTAAAACGAAGCCCCTGCGTTATCGCCCCCAATAGCGCGCCAAGCTCAACGTGACGAGTTTGAATATCCAGTAACGTTTCTGCCGTCTCGGCTGTCCACGTCCAAGTATCCACAAATGCCATAACACGCAAGCTGCCTTGTCCATTTCCCGATGGATTAGCAGATACGTAATCGTAGTCCGCGTTTGACGCAAATGGCGGGTCAAGATAGATCAGATCAACGCTATTGGAGGCCACGCTATTCCGCAAGACTTGCAAATTATCACCTAGGTAAAGCTGATTCATGGCAGGACATCCTTGGTAGTTGCGCTTCTTGCCTTCTTGTCGATGAACATATCCGGCTGCTTGGTGCCACCGAACTTCCCTTTGGCCGCTCCGCCGCGTTCTTTCTTCGGCGTTAGCTCCAGCTGTGACAGCGGCCCCTTGAAATCAACTTCACGCCTCGCCATTTCCGCAATCAGTGTCACCACGATGGCCCAGTGGTCGGGCACATGGCCGTCTTTTGCGTAATTGGTGAAGGTGTTGGCGTGGGTGCAGACCAGCCGGGAAAAGCCGCGAATGCTTAACCGCGCACGTCCCAAGCAATCAACGAAATCGTCGTAGGTCATTCTGAATACCCATTAACAGATACCTAAAGCATAGTAAACAAAAGTATGTAAGTCAATAAATATTTTAATTCGCTGACGACAACAAATTAATTTGTGTTTTCTTGACTTCAGCATGCTGTGGCATATAATTAACACATAGATATATGTGTATTGAGGTGGCCCATGTCCCAGCACTTCCTCCTGTCAGCAAAAGCCCGGACGCTCTCCTTGAAGCGGCTGTTCGACATGAGCGATGCGGAAGCCTTTGACCTGTTCAAGGAACTGCGCTGGGGTGAAGGGGAAGAAGTGGCGTGCCCGTGCTGTGGCTCGGTGGCAAAGCACTACTTCATCGCCACCCGCCGCCAATGGCGCTGCCGGGACTGCAAGCACACCTTCTCGGTGACCTCCGGGACGATCTTCGCCTTCCACAAGCTGCCGTTGAAGACCTACCTGATCGCCATTGGCATCTTCACCAATGCCGCCAAGGGCATTTCCGCCCTGCAATTGGGCCGCGACCTGGATGTGCAGTACAAGACGGCCTTTGTCCTGGCTCACAAGATCCGGGAATCCCTGATGGAGCACCGGGACGAATCGGCCCTGGCCGGCGAGGTGCACATGGATGGGGCCTACGTGAATGGGCATATCCGCCCGAAGAACAAGAAGGTGGATCGCATTGACCGCCGCCTGGCGGTGAATCAGCGCCCGGACAAGCGTTGCGTGTTTGTGATGCGACAGAAGGTGGAAGTGGAGGGCAACGAAATCCGGGGTGCCAACAAAACCCTGTCCTTCGTCATCAAGGCCGAGAATCAGGCCGATGTATCCAAGCTGGCGGCAGCCTTCGTGTCCCAGGGCGCCGTGATCTGCGCGGACGAATCCAACGCCTACGATCCCCTGCATGCCAAGTTCCAGACCCGGCGGGTGAACCACAGCCAGGAATACCGGGCCGACGATGGCACGACCAACAACCTGGCCGAGTCTTATTTCAGCCGCTTCCGCCGCATGCAGTACGGTCAGGTGCACAAGTTCGGGAACCTCTACCTGGCCAACTACGCCAACGAGGCCGCTTACCGGGAAGACACCCGGCGGGAGTCCAACGGGACCATCTTCATGGACATCGTGAAGAAGTGCGCCCGGACCCGGACGCACCATGACTGGTGTGGTTACTGGCAGGGCAACCGGCGCACTGAGGAACGGCTGATGTAACAACTAGCCATTCGACTAAGCGAGCAACCAACGCTCGCCAAGTCGCTGGTTATAGCCTCTTAAGCCAGTTTCCAGAAGGTGGTCAGGCCATCCCGGTCCTTCCCCGCTTCCACGACGAAACCCCGGTCCTTGAGGCGGCGCAGGGTGCCCGACAGGGTGCGTTGCAGGGAGCCACGTAGTTTCTGAGAATCTTCCCATCCCTTTTGCTCAATGATCTGTGCAGCCAGCAGGGCGGTGGTGAGAGGCTGTTCGGACACGCGCAGCAGATCAAGAACCAGGGTGTGGCTTTCTCCCTGTTTGAAGTGTTTGAAGCCACCGGCTTTGGCGCCACGCACGCGCTTTACGCCAATCCCCGCCAGGTTGAAGTCCGGGGCGAATATCTTGATGCTGGCATTGAGGTTTGCCAGGTCTGCACCGAGTCGGCTAATCTCTTTCCGATGGAATTCCACCAGCCCGGCCAGTTCAGCCCGCTTCTCTACCAGGGCCGACACCACATGCGGTTGCGCCATTTCTTGCTCCTGTCCTTCAATTTGACAGGCCGATTCTAGGCGCTCAGGTCAGCAGGGGCTTTGTGCGGCTGCTACATAATTCCGACAATATCTAACCATTTTGTCGAGAAGGGTAGTCCAAAACTTCGCGTTTGGTTTCTTGTCTTCGGCACCCGCAACTCCTCACGTCAAACGTTAGCCGCCATCAGCACTTCGCCATATCCATCTCAAGGGAGATAGCAAAGAATGACCGACAGCACAGATTCAATTGACAAACCCAAGGGAACTGCCAATCCGCTGATATTCATCAGCCACGACACGAGAGACGGTGACCTCGCGGAAGCGTTCAGTAAGTTGCTTAAGAGTGTCAGTGCTGGAATGCTTAAATCATTCCGATCGTCCGATAAGAAAGGCACTGAAGGAATCGAATTTGGCGATGAGTGGTACAAGGCTCTTATGGCAAAACTACACTCCGCGTCAGATGTAGTGTGTCTGCTTACTGAGCGTAGCCTGGAACGCCCGTGGATACTCTACGAGGCAGGGGTGGCGAAAGGAAAGCTTGATACCCCGGTGCATGGGCTTGCACTCGGAGTGCCGTTAAGCCGAGTTAGTACAGGACCGTTCTACCAATTTCAAAACAGCGACGATAGCGAAGATCTTCTTTCAAAGTTGACACTTCAACTGTGTCGCCGCGTTCCGGGATTGGAACCCGATGCAGATGTGGTAAAGGCGCAGGTTCAAATATTCAAGGCGACTGCTGGCGAGATACTGAAGAGCCTTGGAACAGCGAAAAAACCAGAGAAGAAGGAATCTATCGAGGAAGGCGCCGTCGCAAAGGTGCTGGAAGAAATGAAGTTACTCGTTCGAGAACTGCCCATCCGCCTAGAGCAGAGGATGGTTGATGGTCCAGATCGTTTTCGCCCACGCCGCCCGCGCCGATTTCATCCGATGATGGTTGATGAAATGTCTCACATGATTGCCCACCGCCCGGACGATCCTGTGGGAATTCTCTTAATTGCTGGCTTTCTGCGTGATGATTTTCCGTGGCTTTACGAAATTGGCATGGAGGCCTACAGGGTTGCAAAGGCAGGTTCTTCCGAAGCTACGCACGATGCATTGCGCACGTTTCGAGATGCTTGCGAGGTAACCATGCGAGGGCCATTCCTCGATGAACTTGGCCTGTCGAGTAAGGATGCCCACATGATGTTCAGGGAGCTACCGATGATCGTAGATCACTACATGCATCGAATACTCGACAACAAACCAATTCGGAAACGCCCTCGTGCGCCGAAGAGCGATGAGCCACAAACCAATAGCGGCTAACCTATCAATTGAGAGAATTTCGCACGAAAAGCCGCGCGAGATTCTCTCATTTAGGCGTCGGCACCTCCCCGGAGCCGCCGGATTCCCGGCGGCTTTTTCATTTCGGGCCCGCGGAATCTGCCGCCTCTAGCCCTTACCCCTTGAACACTTCCTCCCACAACGCCCGTACCGCGGCGATGCGCTCCGCCACCGACTCCCTGGCCACCCGGCTCTTGGGGCTGCCGTTGAGGCGTTTGGCGTGTTGCAGGCGGCGGTAGTCGCGGTAGGCGTTTTGCACCGGCTCGGCCAGGGCGGCGGGGATCAGGCCGAGGCGGGCGGCGATGCCGAGGAGGGCGATGTTGCCCAGGTTGCCGGTGAGTTCCGGGTGCTCGTGGGCGTGGCCCAGCACCAGGTACTGGATGATGAATTCCACGTCGATGATGCCGCCCGGGTCCTGCTTGATGTCGAATTCGCCCCGGGCCACGGTTTCGGCATCCGAGGCGTTGGCGTCGATCATCTTCTGGCGCATGGCCAGCACTTCTTCCTTGAGCTTGGCCCGGTCCCGGGGCTGGCGCAGGATTTCCTCCCGGATGGCGTCGAAGCCCCGGCCCACGTCCGCGTCGCCGGCGACGAAGCGGGCCCGGGTGAGGGCCTGGTGTTCCCACACCCAGGCGCTGTGCAGCTGGTATTCGCGGAAGGAGGCGAGGGAGGAGACCATGAGGCCGGAATCGCCGTTGGGGCGCAGGCGCAGGTCGGTCTCGAAGAGCAGGCCGGCGGGGGTCTGGGAGGATAGCCAGGTGTTTACCCGCTGGGCCAGGCGGGCGTAGACCTCTTCGGCCTCCTGGGCGGTGTCCTTCTTTTCGTCGAAGAGGAAGATGATGTCCAGGTCCGAGGCGTAGCCCAGCTCCTTGCCCCCCAGCTTGCCGTAGCCGATGACGGCGAAGACGGGCTCTTCCCGGTGCCGGGTCTTCAGCTTGCCCCAGCACAGGCGCACCGTCTCGGCCACCATGATGTCGGCCAGTTCGGTCAGGTGGTCGGAGATTTTCTCGATGCTGTGCAGGCCGGCCAGGTCCTGGGCCAGCAGGCGGAAGACCTGGGCGTGGTGCATTTCCCGCAGCAGGTCCATTTCCCGTTCCGTGTCGCCGGCGCATTCGTCCAGGGCCCGGCGCAGTTCGCGGCGGAAGCGCTGCCAGTCGGTGGCCACTTCCAGCAGGCGCGGGTCCAGCAGTTCATCCAGCAGGATGGGGTGGCGGGTCAGGTATTCGGCGGCCCAGCTGGAGCCGCCGATGAGTTCGGCCACCTTCTTCAGGGCCTGGGGATACTGCTGCAACAGGGCCAGATAGGCGCCGCGGCGGCCGATGGCCTCGAGGAAGGCGAGGCAGCGGGAGAGGGTCAGGTCCGGCGTCGGCGTCGCCGCGGCGGCTTCGATCAGGCGCGGGCCCAGGGCGTCCATGCGTTCCCGGTTGCTGGCGGGCAGCTGCTGGTAGCGGGCGCCGTCGCGGAAGGCCTGCAGCCGTTCCAGGGAGTCCTGCACGTCGGCAAAGCCGAGGCCGGCGAATTTTTCCTGGGCGCCGTCGCATTCCAGGGCGCCCTGCCACAGGGCGGTGAGGGTCTCGCTCTGGGAGCTGGGGGCCTCCGGTTCGGCAAAGACGGCCTCGAAGTGCAGGGAGACCCGCTGGCGATGGCCGTCGAGCACGGCCAGCAGGGCCGGGTAGTCGGGAAAGCCCATGGATCGGGCGATGCGGGCCTGGCCCTCCGCATCTTCAGGCAGGCTGTGGGTCTGCTGGTCGGCCACGTATTGCAGGCGGTGTTCCAGGCGGCGCAGGAAGTCGTAGGCGGTGCTCAGCTCGTCCACCGCCTCCTGGGCCATCAGGCCCCGTTCCGGCAGCAGGGCCAGGACCTGCAGGGTGGGGCGGATCTGCAGGGCGGTGTCGCGGCCGCCGCGGATCAGCTGGAAGACCTGGGCGATGAACTCGATTTCCCGGATGCCGCCGGGGCCCAGCTTGACGTGGTTGGCCATGTCCTTGCGCGCCACCTCGCGGCGGATCTGGGCGTGCAGGTCGCGCATGGCGTTGATGGCGCCGAAGTCCAGGTACTTGCGGAAGACGAAGGGGCGGCCGGTCTGGCTCAGCACCGGGCCCCAGTTGTTCACGTCGTTGGCGCCGGCGTTCATGACCCGGGCCTTGATCCAGGCGTAGCGTTCCCACTCCCGGCCCTGGGTGATGAAATAGTTTTCCAGGGCGTCCAGGCTGCACACCAGGGGGCCGGAATCGCCGTTGGGGCGCAGGCGCATGTCCACGCGGAAGACCTGGCCGTCGGCGGTGAGGTCTCCCAGGGCGATGATGAGGCGCTTGCCCAGGCGGTGGAAGAAGTCGTAGTTGTCCACCTGGCCGCCGCCGTCGGCGCGGCCGGCGGTCTGGCCTTCTTCCGGATAGACAAAGATGTAGTCCACATCGGAGGAGACGTTCAGCTCCCGTCCGCCCAGCTTGCCCATGCCCACCACCAGCAGGCGCTGGGGCCGGCCCTGGCTGTCCAGGGGTTCGCCGTACTGCTGCACCAGGCTGCGGTGCACGAAGTCCAGGGCGAAGTTGGTGGTGATGTCGGCCAGCAGGGTCATGGTTTCCACCACCTCCTGCAGGGGCGCGGCGGCGGCCAGGTCGCGGATGATGAGATGGGCCATGACCCGCTGGCGCAGGCGCCGCAGCACCGGTTTCAGGGCTTCCTCGTCGGCCGGGGCGGCCTGGGCGATCCACTCCTCCAGATCGGCGGCGGTGAGGGGGCGCTGCCAGGATTCGGCCAGGATCGGCACCAGTTCGCCGCGGCAGGAGAGCAGCTGGCGCAGGTAGGCACTGTGGTCCAGGGCTGGTTGCCAGGCGGCGGGAAAAGTCGTGTCGGCGGCGGGGGCGGGAGCGGCGTTATTGTTGGAATCGTTATTCATCAGGGAATCATCCGGTTATATCCGGGGTTTCCGGGGGTGGCTGGGTTAAAATCCACCCCTTCGCCCAGAACTTGCCATTGTAGTGACCCGCCCAATACCTTTGCAAAGCGCCGCCGCCATCGTTGCCGCCGCCTCCGCCCTGTTGCCGGTCGAGGCCCATGACTGATTCCGTCCTGCGGTCGGCCCTTTACCACCGCCTGCACGCTCTCCTGCCCTTCCTCGTCAGCCCCCGGGCGCGCCAGTTCTGGCGCCGCGCCGGCCGCCTGGCCCTGGTGGCGGGGGTGGTGGTCTATTTCGTCTTCGCCTTCCTGGTGCTGGCCCTGCGCTACTGGGTGCTGCCCAACGTGGGCAACTACCGGGCCGACATTGAACAGGCGGTGAGCCAGGCCGTCGGCCTGCCGGTCACCATCGGCCACATCGATGCCGGCTGGCGCGGCCTGCGCCCCGAGCTGACCCTGGCCGATGTGCGGGTGGCCGACAGGCAGGGCTATCCGGCCCTGGCCTTCGAGCGTGTGGAGAGCGTGCTCTCCTGGTGGAGCGTGCCCCACCTCTCGCCCCGCCTGCACCTGCTGGAAATCAGCGAGCCGACCCTGCTGGTGCGGCGCCTCGCCGACGGCCGCTTCGAGGTGGCCGGCATTCCCCTGGAAGACGGCAAGAGCGACGGCAGTGCCCTGCACTGGGTGCTGAGCCAGGAGCGCATCCACATCAAGGACGCCACCATCGTCTGGGAAGACCTGCAGCGGGGCGCCCCGCCCCTGACCCTGGAGGCGGTGAATTTCCTCCTGGAGAACCGGGGCCGCCGCCACCGTTTCGGCCTCTCTGCCCTGCCGCCGGCGGAGCTGGCTTCCCGCCTCGATCTGCGGGGTGACCTGCGGGGCTCCGATCCGCAGCAGCTGGAGGACTGGAGTGGCGAGCTGTACACCGAATTCGTGCACACCGACCTGGCGGCCTGGCAGGCCTGGGTCGATTACCCCGTTTCCCTGCCCCAGGGCAGTGGCGCCCTGCGCCTGTGGCTGGAGGTGGAAAAGGGCCTGCCGGTGGCGGCCACCGCCGACGTGGGCCTGCAGGACCTGCGCCTGAAGCTGGCCAAGGACCTGCCGGAACTGGACCTGCTGCGCCTGGCGGGCCGCATCAGCGGCGAGCGGCGCAACGGCGACACCCGCTTCTCCGGCAAGCGGGTCGGCCTTGCCACCCGGGACGGTACCAGCCTGGAACCCACGGATTTCGCCTTCTCCTGGCAGGAGGGCGGCCTTTTCTCCGACCGCCGCCGCGGCAGCGCCGCCGCCACCACCCTGGACCTGGGCGCCCTGGCGGCCCTGGCCGAGCACCTGCCCCTGGGGGCCGAGGTGCGCCAGTGGCTGAACGACTACGCCCCCCGGGGCCTGGTGCGGGACCTCAAGGCCAGCTGGACGGAAAACGAGGGCAAGCCCCAGGACTACAACCTCAAGGCCCGCTTCGACGGCCTCGGCATCAAGGCCAGCAGCCGCTTCCCGGGCTTTGCCGGCATGAGCGGCACGGTGGACGCCGGGGACCGGGGCGGCAGCCTCACCCTGCGCTCGGCCAAGGCCCAGCTGGAACTGCCCCAGGTCTTCCCCGATCCGCGCCTGGCGGTGGATGCCCTCAACAGCCAGGTCAGCTGGAAGATCGACGGCAGCCGCCTCGACGTCAGCCTGGACAGCCTCACCTTCAACGGCCCCGACGCCACCGGCTCGGCCCAGGGCACCTACCGCCTTAGCGGCGACGGCCCCGGCAGCATCGACCTCACCGCCGGCATCAGCAAGGCCGACGGCACCGCCGTCTGGCGCTACATGCCCAAGGTGGTGTCCCAGGACGCCCGGGACTGGCTGAAGAGCTCCATCACCGGCGGCACCGCCTCCGAAGCCAAGCTGGTGCTCAAGGGCGACCTGGCCCGCTTCCCCTTCCTCGACCCCAAGGACGGCCAGTTCCTGGTCACCGCCCGCATCAACGGCGCCACCCTGGAATACGCCTCCGGCTGGCCCCGCATCGACGACATCCAGGGCTCCCTGCGTTTCGAGGGCGCCCGCATGCTGATCGAAGCCAAGAGCGCCAAGCTGCTGGGGGCCCGCCTTTCCGGCGTCAAGGCTGAGATCGCCGACCTGGAGGCGCCGGAGGAGCTGCTCAGCATCACCGGCAAGGCCGAAGGCCCCACCGGCGAATTCCTCAAGTTCATCGACCAGAGCCCGGTGGGCGACAAGATCGACAACTTCACCGACGGCATGAAGGCTCAGGGCGAAGGCCGCCTCAACCTGCAGCTGGAACTGTTCCTGCGTCGCATGGCCGACAGCCGCATCAAGGGTGACTACGAATTCCTCAACAACCAGGTGACGGTGGAGCCGGGCCTGCCGCCCATCACCCAGGCCAACGGCCGCCTGCACTTCACCGACGCCGGCATCAGCGTCAAGGAAATCACCGGCCAGTTCCTCGGCGGCCCCATGAAGCTCTCCGCCAGCAACGAGGGCGACAAGGTGCTGGTCAATGCCTCCGGCAGCCTCACCGCCGCTGCCCTGCGCCGCCAGCTGGACCTGCCCCTGTTCGACAACGTCTCCGGCAGCGCCGCCTGGAAGGGCGAGGTGCGGGTGCGCAAGAAGACGGCGGAGCTGGTGGTTGATTCCGACCTCAAGGGCCTGGCCTCCAGCCTGCCCGAGCCCTTCAACAAGAGCGCCGCCGCCGCCCTGCCCCTGCACCTGGAGCGGGGCGCCCTGGCCGAAACCGCCCCCCGCAAGGGCGCGCCGGCCCCGGTGGCGAGGGAACAGGTGAAATTCACCCTGGGCAAGCTGGCCAGCGCCCACATCATCCGCCGCCGGGAAGCCGCCGGCCCGGTCACCGAGCGCGGCGCCATCGCCATCGGCGAAGGCCTCAGCCTGCCCGAGCGGGGCCTCGCCCTGACGGTGAGCCTGCCCAGCGTGGATGCGGATTTCTGGCGCAAGGCCCTGACTCCGGCCAACGGCAACGGCGCTAGCGCCAGTAGTGGCGGCAGCGCCACCGCCGGCGAGTCGGCGGCGCCCCTCTCCCTGGCGGTGCTGAAGACGCCCCTGCTGGACATCTCCGGGCGGCGCCTGCACGACGTCACCCTGAAGGCGGCGCCCGCCGGCAACAGCTGGCAGGTGGAGGTCAACGCCAAGGAAGCCGCCGGCCAGATCAACTGGGACGGCGCCGGCCAGGGCAGGGTCAAGGCCCGCCTCAAATACCTGACCCTGCCGGAAAGCACGCCCCAGCAGGAAGCCATGCAGCGCCTGGGCGAGGCCGAGAGCCAGGACGAACTGCCGGGCCTGGACATCGTTGCCGACAATTTCGTCCTGGGCAGCCGCCGCTTCGGCAAGCTCGAACTGCTGGCCCGCAACGAAGGCCGGGTGTGGCGCCTGGACAAGGTGCTGCTCTCCAGCCCGGACGGTTCCATCAACGGCAAGGGCCTGTGGCGCACCGATCCCCGGGGCGCCCACCGCACCGACGTGGAGTTCAGGCTGGAAGCGGGGGACGCCGGCAAGTACCTGGATCGCCTGGGTTTCCCCGGCACCCTCAAGCGGGGCAGCGCCACCCTGGCGGGCAAGCTGGCCTGGAACAACACGCCCACCACCCTGGACATTCCCAGCCTCTCCGGCGAGGTCAAGCTGACGGCGGAAAAGGGCCAGTTCGCCAAGGTGGAGCCGGGCATCGGCAAGCTCATCGGCCTGCTTTCCCTGCAGTCCCTGCCCCGGCGCATCACCCTGGATTTTCGCGATGTCTTCTCCGAAGGTTTCGCCTTCGACAATGTGGAGGGCACCTTCAAGGTGCAGAATGGTCTGATGAAGACCTCGGACCTCAGCATCGACGGTCCGGCGGCCAAGGTGGGCATCAAGGGCGACATCAACCTGGACAACGAAACCCAGAACCTGCGGGTGCGGGTGCAGCCGGCCCTGGGCAGCTCCGTGGCCCTGGGCACGGCGGCCCTGGTCAATCCGGTGGCCGGCGTGGCCGCCCTCATCGCCCAGAAAGTGCTGCAGAATCCGGTGGACCAGATTTTTGCTTTCGAATACGCCGTCACCGGCAGCTGGGAAGACCCCAAGGTGGAAAAAGTATCCGCCGCCAAAGCCGATAAATCCGAGAAGGCCAAGACCGATGAATCCGCCAAGCCCTGAGCGCCAGAAGACCGAAAATGCCCTGATCGCCGCCGTGCAGCTGGTGTCCGGCCCCCGGGTCGCCGACAACCTGGCGGCCGCCGCCCACGGTGTCGCCGAAGCGGCGGCCCAGGGCGCCCGCATCGTCGCCCTGCCCGAGTACTTCCCCATCATGGGCATGGCCGAGGGCGACAAGGTCAAGGTGCGGGAAGCCGACGGCCACGGCCCGATCCAGGAATTCCTCGCCGCCACGGCAAAGCAGCACGGCATCTGGCTCATCGGCGGCTCCATTCCCCTGGAGGCGAAGGACGCGGCCAAGGTGATGAATTCCACCGTGGTCTACGACCCGGCCGGCCAGCGCGTGGCCCGCTACGACAAGATCCACCTGTTCGGCTTCCAGAAGGGCCTTGAGCGTTACGACGAGGCCGCCTCCATCGAGGCCGGCAGCGAGCCGGTGGCCTTCGACACGCCCTATGGCCGCATCGGTCTTTCCATCTGCTACGACCTGCGCTTCCCCGAGCTGTACCGCCGCCTGGCGCCGGTGGACCTGATCGTGGTGCCCGCCGCCTTCACCGAGACCACCGGCCGCGCCCACTGGGAAATCCTGCTGCGGGCCCGGGCCATCGAGAACCAGTGCTACGTGCTGGCCGTGGGCCAGGGCGGCAAGCACGAGAACGGCCGGGAGACCCACGGCAACAGCATGATCGTGGACCCCTGGGGCACCATCGTGGACCGCAAGCTGAAAGGCCCCGGCGTGGTCCTGGGCCTGCTCGACCACGGCTGCATCGCCGAGACCCGGGCCAACCTGCCGGCCCTCAAGCACCGGGTGCTGTGACGTATCCTCTATTCACGCAGAGCCAGGACTCGATCGCTAAAAACTCTGTGAACTCTGTGCCCTCTGTGGCAAAAGTTTTTTAAGGCTTTAGGTTTCCCCATGAGCAAGATCATCAAGCAAGCCGAATCCCTGTTGCTGACCCCCTACGGCCTGGACGACAAGCGCCTGTCCGAGGTATTCGGCCAGATCATGAAGAACGACGTGGATTACGCCGACCTCTACTTCCAGTACAGCCGGGCCGAGGCCTGGAGCCTGGAGGAGGGCATCGTCAAATCCGGCAGCTTCAACATCGACCAGGGCGTCGGCGTGCGCGCCATCTCCGGCGAGAAGACCGCCTTCGCCTACTCCGACGACATCAGCCGCAACGCCCTCGGCGACGCTGCCGCCGCCGTGCGCGCCATCGGCGCCGCCGGCCAGTCGGGCACGGCGCCCAAGCTGAAGGGTCGCAAGGGCCACGGCCTCTATCCGGCCCAGGACCCCATTCCCTCCCTGCAGGCCGCCGACAAGGTGAAGCTGCTGGAACGCCTGGAAGGCTACGCCCGGGCCATCGATTCCCGCGTCACCCAGGTCATGGCCTCCCTCGCCAGCGAATACGACGTGGTGCTGGTGGCCGGCAGCGACGGCCGCCTGGCCGCCGACGTGCGGCCCCTGGTGCGGGTCTCCGTCACCGTCATCGTGGACGGTGGCAAGGGCAAGCGGGAACAGGGCTCCGCCGGCGGCGGCGGCCGCTACGACTACGGCTACTTCAGCGAGGAAGTGCTCAAGCGCTACGCCGCCGAAGCCGTGCATCAGGCCGTCACCAACCTGGACGCCCGGCCCGCGCCGGCCGGCACCATGACCGTGGTGCTTGGCCCCGGCTGGCCCGGCATCCTGCTGCACGAAGCCATCGGCCACGGCCTCGAGGGCGATTTCAACCGCAAGGGCTCCTCCGCCTTCTCCGGCCGCATCGGCGAGCGGGTCGCCGCCAAGGGCGTCACCGTGGTGGACGACGGCACCCTGCCGGACCGCCGCGGCTCCCTCAACATCGACGACGAGGGCAACCCCACCCGCCGCACCGTGCTGATCGAGGACGGCATCCTCAAGGGCTACATGCAGGATTCCCTCAACGCCCGCCTCATGGGCGTCGAGCCCACCGGCAACGGCCGCCGCGAATCCTTCGCCCACCTGCCCCTGCCGCGCATGACCAACACCATCATGCTGGCCGGCGACAAGTCGCCGGAGGAAATCCTCAAGTCGGTGAAGAAGGGCATCTACGCCGTCAATTTCGGCGGCGGCCAGGTGGACATCACCAGCGGCAAGTTCGTCTTCTCCATGTCCGAAGCCTACATGGTGGAAAACGGCAAGATTCTCTACCCGGTGAAGGGCGCCACCCTCATCGGCAACGGCCCGGACGCCCTGACCCGGGTGAAGATGATCGGCAACGACCTGGGCCTGGACCCGGGTGTCGGCACCTGCGGCAAGGACGGCCAGTCCGTGCCCGTGGGCGTGGGCCAGCCCACCCTGCGCATCGACGGCCTCACCGTCGGCGGCACCGCCTGAGTACCCGGCCCGGGGTCGCGGGCGTTGTTGCGTCGCCTTGCCGTACTTGCGTACTGTCTGCGGCGACACGCCTGGCCCGCGGCCCCGGGCCTGACGCTCAGGCTGCGTCCCCGGGGTTCCGCCGCCTGGTGTTCGCCGGGCCGGTTCCGGAACCTGGGGGCCGGCCGTGGGGTCTCTCCCTGATCCCGGCCCCGTAATGGAGGAGAAAGCATCATGACCGTGCATCGCCGCCTATTCCCGCTCCTGCTGCCCCTGGCCCTGCTGGCCGGCTGCGCCAGCGCCCCTCCCGACGGCACCGCCACCCCCAAGCTGGCCCGCCTCACTCCCGAGCAGATGCAGCGCCTGGCGCCCGACACGCCCAAGCTGGGCTTCCCCGAACTGGTGGCCATGGCCAAGTCCGGCATGAAGGCCGACGCCATCATCGCCCGCCTCAAGGAAACCCAGTCCCGCCTCGACCCCACCCCCAGCCAGGTGCTGGACCTGACCCGCCAGGGTCTGCCGGTGGCGGTGCTCGACTACCTGCACGAATACCGGGAAAAGGCCCTGCGGGCCGATCTGGCCACCACCCTGACGGAAAAGGAACAGCAGAACGCCCGGGAGGTGGAGGCCGTGCGGCAGCAGGAGCGGCTGCGGGCCATGCCCTACTACGACCCCTTCTGGGGCCCGCGCTGGGGGCCCTACTACCGCCGGGGCGGGGGCGTCTATTACGGCTGGTGAGCCGGATTAGCGGGGTTTGAATTGGCCGGCGCACCGGGGTGCGCCAGGAGGCAGGAAGGACGGGCATTTCCGCCGGGGTATGGTGGAGATGGCCGTCCTTTTTGTTTGGTGGCGGGGTGGGGAGGCTTTGTTACTGGGGGATTGGTTGGGCGTGGACTGTTGATTTTGCGGCTGTGTTCCGCGCCTGACGCGCGGGTTACTTATTCTTGTCTCGCCAAGAACAAGTAACCAACAAGAAGGCGACCCTCACCCCCGGCCCTGCGGGCTCCCCTGCGCTGCTCAGTCGGACGGGGCGGCTGCGGAACTCGGCCCTTCGGGCCTCAAACAGTCCTCGCCGAAAGCCCCCCGCCCGCCTTGCGCTGCTCGGCGGGGGTGGAAGGGGATGGAAAACCGGTGGCGTAGCGAAGGTGGTCGCGCCGGTTGGGGCTGGGGGGTAGTTCTTTGGGATATGCGATTTGCAACTTTTGGTTGCGATTCTGGTGTCCTGTCGGTAAGTTTGAGGCTGTCCGGTTTCACGGATTTTTAGTGAGGCCAGTAAACGGAAGGTTTGCTGAACCCGCTGCGGGGCAATCGATTCGGCTGTCCGGTGTTCCAGGATGATATTGGACATTTTTTTCGTCTAATACTAGTTAGGCCTTAGTCACGATGCAGCATTCGTATCGATTCGAGATAGTCGATGGTCAGATTGCCAAGATTAATGAAGTATCTGAAGAGGTCCTTGGTGTCCTTAAACCCCGCGGTACGTCGATAGTTCAAGTTCTGCCCCTCGGCGGTCAGTTGGTTGTTCGAGAGGATTACTACGAATTTCCATATAAACAATCGAATGTTTACTGTGTAAGTGGTTCGTTCCAGCCAATTTGGAACGCAGAGCTTCCTTCTTGGAGAGATGCCTACGCAAACCCGGTGTTGCTCCTTGATGGGTGGCTGCATTGTGCGTCTTGGAATGGAATGAGTTGCACAATAGATCCAAGCTTTGGCCGAATTGTCAAAAAGGTGTTCACCAAATGATGGGCTGTCTGCCTAACACTACAGCCGAGAGGGGCAGCCACAAGCTACGCTTGTGGTTCCCTGCATTTCACTCCGGCTGCCCCTCACTTCCACGTTAGGCTCCAGATGTATCTTCTAATGGCCTTTGGTTGCTTTGCCATCTTCGAACTGTTCATCCCGAAGTCTGGGCGCACCTTGGTCAGCCCTCTCTTATGCAAACCAATCTCGCGACGCCTCGGTTGCGGTTGATGAAGTTCGTGTGGTCACAGCAGTTCCGATCGCTCAACGACAAAGCACTTTCCCGCTCGTGTGGTTTGGCCATGGCCGCTGAAATCGCACTGGTACTGACTTTCGCTGCGTTTATCGCGGGCGCCATATGACCCAGGTGGCTAACCCTCCAGTCAACACGGGCCTTGCGCATAAAACTGCGCAAGGCCGGTTACCCCCACGTTGGTCATCACTTTTTATCTCATCTCTACCTATCCAATGAAGCTCATTCGATATCTTGTAACTCCGTTAGCGTTCTCGTTATTGGTAGGAGCTGCCACTGCTCAAACCGGGCCTACGCCTGAGCAAGCGCCAAAGATCGCGGAGATTGCAGTAACCATGGTTCAGCAGGTCGACGGTTATCAACTCGACTATTCGCCAGAAAGCCTGAAAGCTGTTGATCGAATCCTGCTCAACCTGCATAACCAGGGGGTTTCTCCTCAATCGATTCAGAAAACTGTGATTAGCTTGGGTTGCTACGTGGGCGAGGTGATGGTTCGCAATCTTGGCTACAAATGGGATTTGCCATCCGAGACGGAAAGAGCAGTTGGTTTCTCAATGATCGGCGTCCGCGACAAGAAGGGGGGCTTCTCGAACCCGATAGGCAAGGTCTACAAGCGGGTGCAAAACGGCCAGGAAGATAGCGTTGTTTTCTTCTATGAAGTCTTTTCCAAAAGCATTGTCGACTCCGTAGAAGGTGCGAGTTCGGCCAAGTGATGCTGCGAAGCCCAACCCATCCTTCCACCGGACCTGCACGAAAAGCTGCGTAGGCCGGTAAAGTCAAACGTTGAACATTTGCTTTCCCCTGGCAATTACCGTTTCGGGTCGATAGCTGAATTCGGCAAGCGCCAATCCCGCCCTGTGCGGTGCCGAGCAACGGAGTTTTTGGCGGGAAATGGGCGAGCACAGTTTGAGGGCCTTTCGACCCGACCAACTGTCAACACTCGCAGCCCCCGCCGGAAGCGAGTAGCGCAGGGGACACCGCGTAGCGGGGCGCCAAACCGGGCTCGCCTTCTTGTTGGTTACTTATTCTTGGCGAGACAAGAACAAGTAACCCGCGCGTCAGGCGCGGAACACAGCGGTCAATCAACCCACCACGCCTGAAGATTCCGCCTCACAGGCAATATCCCCAGCCGAAAAGCACCAGCCCCACAACCCAACAGCGACGCCACTCTCCGCCATGCCATGGCCGGAAGGCCCGTCCTTCCTGCCTCCCAGACCGGGATGCCCTGAGCGTCCCGCCGCTCACTCCAACGCCTGCTGCACCAGCCCGAGGAAGGCGAGGGCGGCCGGGGTGGGGTGGCGACCCCAGGCGAAGTAGACCCGGCGGCGGGGCGCGGCCTGGACCGGGATGGTGACCAGCCCCGGGTAGTGGGCGGCCGTGGCCAGGGGCACCAGGGCGATGCCGACGTTTTGCCGCACCAGGGCTTCCAGCCATTCCACGTGATTGACCTCCACCGTCACCCGGCGCTCGATGGCGGCGGCCTGGAAGGCGGCGTCGGTCTGTTGCCGGGGGCCGGTGCCGGCCTGGTAGTCCACCAGGGTTTGCCGGGCCAGTTCGGCCAGGCTCAGGCGCTTGCGCCCGGCCAGGGCGTGGTCCGGGTGCAGCAGGGCCACCAGGGGCTCTTCGCTGAGGAGGCGGGCGTCCACCCCGGCCACCGGCTCACCGGGCCAGACGCCGATGAAGGCGGCGTCGGTTTCCTGCTGCCGCAGTTCTTCCAGCAGGCGGTCGCTCATGCCGGTGTGCAGGCGGATGTCCACCTGGGGGTGGCGGCAGTGGAATTCGGCGAGGAGGGCGGGCAGGTTCACCACGGTGAGGGTGGAAATGGTGCCCAGGGTCAGGGTGCCCCGGATCTCGCCGGTGGCGGCGGCCATTTCGTCTCCCAGGCGGCGGGCGGCTTCCTGCACCTGGCGGGCGTGGGTGAGAAAGGTGCGACCGGCCGGGGTCAGGGCCACCCGACGGGAGGTGCGCTCGAAGAGGCGGGCTCCCAGCTGCTCTTCCAGGCGGGAGATCTGGTGGCTGAGAGCGGATTGCACCGTGTGGCAGCGCTCGGCGGCCCGGGTGAAGCTGCCGGTTTCGGCCACCGCCACGGCATAGTCGATCTGGCGCAGGTTCATGGCGATCAATCTGAAAAATGGATTGGTTGGATGATAACAATGCATTGGCGTCATTGATCGGCCATTCCCATACTGGCGCCACATAACGCCGCTCCGGCCAGGACCGGGGCGCCCACCTTCCCCTGGAGATTGCCGTGTCCTCTGCTGCCGCCGTTCCTGCCACCCCGGGCCTGACGCCCGGTCTGGTGCCCATCATGTCCGTCGCCACCGGCCTGGCCGTGGCCGGCAACTACTACGCCCAGCCCCTGCTGCCGGCCATCGCCCGGGAGATGGGGCTGTCCGCCGCCGGGGCCGGGGCCATCGTCACCACAGCCCAGCTGGGCTACGCCCTGGGCCTGCTGCTGATCGTGCCCCTGGGCGACCTGCTGGAACGGCGTCGCCTGATCGTGGTGATGACCCTGCTGGCGGCGGCGGGCCTGCTGGTCACCGCCCTGTCGCCCTCCATGGCCGGCGTCTTCGTCGGCACCGCCCTGGCCGGCCTGTTCTCCGTGGTGGCCCAGGTGCTGGTGCCCCTGGCGGCGACCCTGGCGGCGCCGGCCCAGCGCGGCAAGGTGGTGGGTACGGTGATGAGCGGCCTGCTGCTGGGCATCCTGCTGGCCCGCACCGTGGCCGGGGCCCTGGCCACCCTGGGCGGCTGGCGCACGGTCTATTGGGTCGGCGCCGCGGCCATGGCCCTGGCGGCCCTGGTGCTGGCCCGGCGCCTGCCCCGCTACCAGCACAGCGTCGGCCTCAGCTACCCGCGGCTGCTGCTGTCGGTGCTCGGCCTTTTCCGGGAGGAGCCGAGCCTGCGCCTGCGGGCCTTCCTCGGCGCCGCCGCCTTCGCCGCCTTCAGCGTGTTGTGGACTTCCATGGCCTTCCTCCTGGCCGGCCCCGCCTACGGCTTTTCCGAAGTCACCATCGGCCTCTTCGGCCTGGCCGGCGCCGCCGGCGCCCTGGCCGCCTCCGCCGTCGGCCATCTGGCGGACCGGGGCCACGGCGACCGGGCCACCACCCTGGGCTGGTGGCTGCTGCTGCTCTCCTGGGGCGCCCTCTATTTCGCGCCCCTGTCCCTGGTGGCCCTGATCCTCGGCGTGCTGGCCCTGGACCTGGCGGTGCAGGGCGTGCACGTGAGCAACCAGGGCGCCATCTACCGCATCCGGCCCGAGGCCCGCAACCGGCTGACGGCGGCCTACATGACCTGCTATTTCATCGGCGGCGCCGCCGGCTCCCTGGTCTCCGCCGCCGCCTACGGCGCTGCCGGCTGGAGCGGCGTCTGCCTCTGCGGCGGCATCGTCAGCCTGGCCGGGCTGGCGGCCTGGCTGGGCGGCAGCCGTTTGCACAAGGCCGTGTCGGGAGCCTGACGTACTCCACCGGAAAGGGGAAAGGGCGGACAATAAGGCTGTCGTCATTGCCTTCTCGCCCACCATGCCCCGTCCCGCCGCTTCCTCCCCCGTCTGGCACCACCTCTCCGGCGACGCCGTTGCCGAGCACTGGCAGACCTCCTGCGCCGAAGGGCTGTCAGAGGCCGAGGTGGAATGCCGCCGCCAGACCCACGGCGAGAACCGGCTGACGCCCAAGCCGGGCAAGGGGCCCCTGCTGCGCTTCGCCCTGCAGTTCGCCCAGCCCCTGGTGCTGGTGCTGCTGCTGGCCGGGGCCGTCACCGCCTTTCTCGGCGAGTGGGTGGATTCGGGAGTCATCTTCGGCGTCACCCTGATCAACGCCATCATCGGCTTCATCCAGGAAGGCAAGGCGGAGAGCGCCCTGGCGGCCCTGGCCCGTTCCGTCGCCAGCGAGGTGACGGTGCTGCGGGAAGGGGAGAAGAAGCGCCTGCCCTCCCGCGCCCTGGTGCCCGGCGACGTGGTGCTGCTGGCTGCCGGCGACAAGGTGCCGGCAGACCTGCGCCTGTTCCGGGCCAAGGAGATGAAGGCCATGGAGGCGGCCCTCACCGGCGAATCCACGGCCAGCGACAAGCACGCCGAGACCCTGCCGCCGGAAACCCTGCTGGCGGACCGGGGCAACATGGCCTACGCCGGCACCATGGTGGTGAGCGGCCAGGGCGCCGGCATCACCATCGCCACCGGCGACGCCACCGAGACCGGACGCATCTCCAAGCTGATGGGCGAGACGCCGGACCTGATGACGCCCCTCACCCGCAAGATGGCGGCCTTTTCCAACTGGCTGCTGATGGCCATCGGCGCCCTGGCCCTGTTCACCTTTGCCGTCGGCCTGTGGCGCGGCGAATCCCCCTTCGAGATGTTCATGGCGGCGGTGGCCCTGGCCGTGGGCGCCATTCCCGAAGGCCTGCCGGCGGCCATGACCATCACCCTGGCCATCGGCGTCTCGCGCATGGCCAAGCGCCGCGCCATCATCCGCAAGCTGCCGGCGGTGGAAACCCTGGGCAGCACCACGGTGATCTGCTCCGACAAGACCGGCACCCTCACCGAGAACCAGATGACGGTGCGGGAAGTGGTGGCCGGCGGCATCGCCTACCCGGTGAGCGGCAACGGCTACGCCCCGGAAGGGGAGATCGGCGGCCGTCGTCTGGGCAACGAGGCGCCGCCGGAGCCGGCCCTGCGGGAAACCCTGCTGGCCGCCGCCCTGTGCAACGACGCCGGCCTCTTCAAGGAGGGGCGCCACTGGCAGATCAGCGGCGACCCGACGGAGGCTGCCCTGCTGGTGGCGGCGCGCAAGGCCGGGCTGGACGAACACACCCTGCTTTCCCTCTATCCGCGCCAGGACGAACTGCCCTTCGACTCGGCCCGCCAGTACATGGCCACCCTGCACCGGGGCGACGGCGGCCTGGTGGTCTATGCCAAGGGCGCCCTGGAAAAGCTGCTGCCCCACTGCCGCCGCCGCTGCAATGCGGAAGGCCAGCCGGTGCCCCTGAGCGCGGCCGACGCCGCCGCCATCGAGCGCCAGGCCCGGGAGATGGCGGCCCGGGGCCTGCGGGTGCTGGCCGTGGCCCGCCGCGGCTGGGCGGCCGAGGCCGTGCTGGAGGCCGACTCCCTGATCGCCGGCGAGGGCCTGGACTACCTGGGCCTGATCGGCATGATGGACCCGCCCCGGGCCCAGGCCGTGGCGGCGGTTAAGGCCTGCCGCAACGCCGGCATCCGGGTCAAGATGATCACCGGCGACCATGCCGTCACCGCCCTGGCCATCGCCCGCCAGATCGGCATTGCCGCCGAGGGCGAGCAGGCCCTCTCCGGCGGCGAACTGGCGGCCCTGGACGACGCCGGGCTGCTGGCGGCGGTGCAGCAGATCAACGTCTTCGCCCGGGTCGAGCCGGAACAGAAGCTGCGTCTGGTGCGGGCCCTGCAGGCCCAGGGCCAGGTGGTGGCCATGACCGGCGACGGGGTGAACGACGCCCCGGCCCTGAAGCAGGCCAACATCGGCATCGCCATGGGCATTACCGGCACCGAGGTGGCCAAGGAGGCCGCCGCCATGGTCCTCACCGACGACAACTTCGCCGCCATCGAGGCGGCGGTGGAGGAGGGCAGGGGCGTCTTCGACAACCTGGTGAAGTTCATCACCTGGACCCTGCCCACCAATTTCGGCGAGGGCCTGGTCATCGTCGCCGCCATCGTTGCCGGTGCCACCCTGCCCATCACGCCCCTGCAGATTCTCTGGATCAACATGACCACGGCCGTGTTTCTCGGCCTCATGCTGGCCTTCGAGCCCATCGAGAAGGGCGTCATGGCCCGCCCGCCCCGGGCGCCCCAGACGCCGGTGCTGGACGCCCCCCTGGTGGGGCGCATCCTGCTTGTGAGCCTGTTGCTGCTGCTCGGCGCCTTCGGCCTCTTCCTGCGGGAGTTGGACCAGGGCCACACCCTGGCCGAGGCCCGCACCGTGGCGGTCAATGTGTTCGTGCTGGTGGAGACGGTCTATCTCTTCAACTGCCGCTCCCTCACCCATTCCTTCTGGAGCATCGGCCTGTTCACCAACCGCTGGTTCTGGGGCGGCATCGGCACCATGGCGGCCCTGCAGCTGCTGTTCACCTACGCGCCGATCATGAACCGGCTCTTCGCCACGGCCCCCATCGGCCTCACGGAATGGCTGGAAATCGGCGCTTTCGCCCTCTTCTGCGGCCTGGTCATCGGCACCGAGAAGCGTCTGCGCCTGGGCTTTGCGCGCCGTCAGGCCGTACGGAACTTGCCGGGGTCCGGCCGACTCTGACCTGAAGTAACCTACGGCCTCCACCGTCCCCGCCCCCGGGGATGATCCCGGGGCGCCTTGCCGGCGCCCGTCTTTCAATAACAAAAACAGGCTGTGCGCTGACCGCTCCTGCCCCATCGGGCAGGCCGCCCGGGCGCCGCATTGTTGAGACATTGCTGAACAGCCGTCCCATGGGAGCACCGCGCTATGGACGGAAACATCTCTTTCGCTTTTCTGCCGGCCCTGCCGCCGGCCCTGGGCCCCGCCGCCCTGTTCGGCAGCCTGCTGCTGGCCGGGCTGTTCGGCGGCGAGCTGGCCCGCCGCCTGAAA
Organism: Azospira sp. MPR-LB4; assembly: GCF_058809525.1. Classification (NCBI taxonomy): domain Bacteria; kingdom Pseudomonadati; phylum Pseudomonadota; class Betaproteobacteria; order Rhodocyclales; family Rhodocyclaceae; genus Azospira; species Azospira sp. MPR-LB4. The sequence continues at coordinate 1,295,501 of NZ_CM179521.1, read as the reverse complement.
CTGCCGCGCCTGCTGGGCTGGCTCCTGGCCGGCCTGCTGTTGGGCCAGGCCGGCCCCTGGCTGCCGCCGGGCTGGTCCCTGCACCCCCTGCTGGGGGAAACCCGGCTCTTCTTCGACGTGGCCGTGGGCCTGATCCTCTTCGACCTGGGCCGGCGCCTGGACCTGACCTGGTTCAAGCGGGACCGCTCCCTGCTGGCCGCGGCCCTGCTCGAATCGGCCCTGGCCTTCGCCGCCATGGCCGGGGTGCTGTGCCTGTTCGGCTTCACCCGGGTGGAGGCGGGCCTGGCGGCGGCCATCGGCCTGTCCACCTCGCCTGCCGTGGTGCTGCTGGTGGCCCGGGAATTCCGGGCCGAAGGCCAGGTGACGGAGCGCACCCTGGCCCTGGTGGCCATCAACACCCTGCTCGCCTTCCTCACCGCCACCACCCTGCTCTCGGTGGCCCATGCGGAAAATGCGGCGCCCTGGCACAAGACCCTGCTGCATCCCCTCTACCTGCTGCTGGGTTCGGTGCTGCTGGGCAGCCTGGCCGCCCGCCTGGTGCTGTGGGGCGCCCGCCTGCTGGGCAAGGGGCCTGAATCCAAGTTTTCCCAGTTCATCTTGCTGGCCGGCATGCTGCTGGCGGCGGTGGGCCTGGCCCACGCCTTCCAGCTGTCGGTGTTCCTGGCCCTGCTGGTGTTCGGCCTGGCCTGCCGCCAGTGGGACAGCCGCTACGCCCTGCTCAGCGTGGACCTGGGGGGCGCCGCCCAGCTCTTCTACATCGTCCTCTTCGTCCTCACCGGCGCCAGCCTGCCCCTGGCGGCAGTGCTGGCCGCCGGCCTGCCGGTGCTGGCCTATCTGGCGGCCCGCAGCCTGGGCAAGGCGGCCGGGGTCATGCTCACCGCGCCTTTCTCCCGCATCACCTGGCGCCAGCACGCCTGGCTGAGCCTGGCTTTGCTGCCCATGTCCGGGGTGGCCATCGCCCTGGTGCATGACCTCACCAGCCTCTATCCCCAGTTCGGCGAACGGCTGGGCAACCTGGTGCTGGCGGCGGTGGTGCTGCTGGAATTCCTCGGCCCCCTGGCAGTGCAGGCGGCTTTCAAGGGCGCCGGCGAGAGCCGGCCGGAAGGAGACGAGCATGCTTGAGTTCAAGTCCGTCAGTCCCTACACCCTGGGGGTGGAGCTGGAACTGCAGGTGATCAACCCCCATACCCAGGACCTGACCCGGGGCGGCCCGGACCTGCTGCGGGCCCTGGAGAAGGTGGCCCACCCGGGGGAGATCAAGCCCGAGATCACTGAGAGCATGATCGAGCTCAACAGCAGCCCCCACGCCCGCCACGACAGCCTGCTGGAGGAGCTGCACGCCATGCGCGACGCGGTGGTGCATACCGCCGGCAGCCTCAACCTGGCCATCGCCGGCGGCGGCACCCACCCTTTCCACCTCTGGCACGAGCGGCGCATCTTCCCCACCGAGCGCTTCCAGCAGCTGTCCAGCCTTTACGGCTACCTGGCCAAGCAGTTCACCGTCTTCGGCCAGCATATCCACGTGGCCTGCGAGTCGGGGGACGACGCGGTGTATCTGACGCACCAGCTGTCCCGCTACATTCCCCACTTCATCGCCCTCTCGGCGGCCTCGCCCTTTTCCCAGGGGCAGGACACCTCCTTCGAGACCTCGCGCCTGCACGCCGTTTCCGCCTTTCCCCTCTCCGGCCACATGCCGCCGGTGAGCACCTGGGCCGGCTTCGAGGAGTTTTTTGCCAAGATGCTGGGCTACGGCATCATCGGCAGCATCAAGGACTTCTACTGGGACATCCGCCCCAAGCCCGAATTCGGCACCGTGGAGGTGCGCATCTGCGACACCCCCCTGGAGGTGGATACGGCCGCCGCCCTGGCCGCCTTCGTCCAGGCCCTGGCCTTCTGGCTGCTGGTGGAGCGCCCCTACCCGGCGGACCGGGTGGAGGAGGGCCTGTACCTGGTCTACGGCTACAACCGCTTCCAGGCCACCCGCTTCGGTTTCGACGCCACCCTGGTGGACCCGCGCAGCCAGCAGAGCCTGGTGCTGCGGGACGACCTGCTGGCCACCCTGGAGCGCCTGCAGCCCTTCGCCGACATCCTCGGCAGCCGCGCGCCCCTGGCCCGGCTGGCCGCCATGGCCGGCAGCGGCGCCAACGGCAGCGCCTGGCTGCGGGCCCGGCACGAGGAAAGCGGCGCCCTGGAGGACGTGGTGCGCCACTCGGCCCGTTGCTGGGCGGGGGGCGTGTAGCGGGTGTATTGAAAATGCTATTGCCACAGAGGGCACAGAGTTCACCGAGAGGGGCCTGGTTTGCGGCGTGCTCCCGGGCGCTTGTCCTTGCTGCGGCAATGCCCTGAAACCCGGATCGAAAGGAGTCAGACATGGCCAAGCGCACCGTCAAGATCGGCATTTCCGCCCGCCTCTACCATCCCCAGCCCGAGAGCGTCGGCCTGCTGGGCAAGACCCTGCAGTACCTGGAGCAGTCCGTGGCCCACTGGGTCATGTCCCGGGACGTGCTGGTGTTCATGGTGCCCTCCATCGTCCAGGACAGCCCCATGCAGCGCAGCAACATGCGCCTGGCCGACTACGTGGGCGCCCTCGACGGCCTGGTGCTGCAGGGCGGCACCGACCTCTCGCCCCTCAGCTACGGCGAGGAACCCCTCAAGCCCGAATGGGCCGGCGACCGGGTGCGGGACGCCTACGAGATGGAACTGCTGCACGAGTTCATGGAGGCGGGCAAGCCGGTGCTGGGCATCTGCCGCGGCCTGCAACTGATCAACGTGGCCCTGGGGGGCAGCCTGCACCAGGACATCCCCAGCCTGGTGGAAGACGCCATCGCCCACGAGGCCCCCGAGTACGACCGTCACACCCACCCGGTGCAGTTCGCCGAGGGCGGCCTGCTGGCCAGGCTCTACCCGGAGCAGACGGGCGGCCAGGTGGTTTCCATCCACCACCAGGCGGTCAAGGTGCTGGGCAAGGACCTGACGGTGGAAGCCACCGCCGCCGACGGCCTGGTGGAAGCCGTGCGCTGGACCGGTCGGGGCTTCGTGGTGGGCCTGCAATGGCACCCGGAATTCCACACCCCGGGCAAGGGCGAACTGCTGGACGGGGAGCCGCTGCTGCAGGCGTTTCTGGACGAAGCAAGAAAGCGGCGGTGGTAGGGGGTTGATTCCGGCCTTGGCGGTTCTACTGAAGGCTTACCTGAGTTTCAAGGCGTAATAGATGCCGACGCCTGCAAGCAATGCCCAGAAATAGATGTTCTTCGATAGCAGAAGGGGCCAGTAGAAAGTGACCCATAGGCCTGTGAGCAATGTTCTTTCTACCCCCGCCGGCAGTTGGCGCGTCTTGGCCAACCACTCATGTTCCATTTCGAACCGGCAGAAAACTGGGTGGCTCCAGAAAACGATGAGGACGCCCCACCAAGCGCCCAGGAGGAGCAGGGCCGCCAGGCCAATCCCCAGTCCGAGTTGCAACGAGACTGTCAAAGCAATAAAGAGAACAACCGCGGCGAAGCCGTAGACAATGCCGGCATGCAGCGTCTGATATTTCCGACGTTCCACTTCGGGGGGCGGAGACTGCCTGGGATTGGTTTCCATTGGTTCAGGCGATATGGATTCGGGCGCTGGGGCACTAACGCTTGATGGCCGTACACAACTCCACCAGGGTTCCCTCCGGGCAGCGGACGAAGGAGACGGTCTGGCCCCAGGGGGTGGTGCGCGGCGGCGTCAGGCCGGTGGCCCCCTGGGCCAGGGCCTTGGCGTAGGCGGCCGGCACGTCTTCCGTGAAGAGGCCGATCTCGAAAGCGTGATGCTGGGGCAATGGCGGCTCCGTCACGCATTCCGGGGGCAGCAGATCCGCCATCAGGCCGTGGCTGGCGAAGGCGATGCAGGTGGCGCCGGCCTCCAGCTCCCCGTAGACGCCCGTTGCGTCGATGAAGCGCCGGTGCAGGCCGAAGGCCCTTTCCCAGAAGGCGATGGCGGCCGGTACGTCGGCGACGTAGATGATGGTGTAACCGAATTTCACGCTTTGTCTCCCCTTCGCGGCCCGATTGCCGGAAGCCTAATCCTACCTACTGCCCCCGGTAGATCGGCTTGCGCTTCTGCTTGAAGGCGTGGATGCCTTCGGCGTAGTCGGCGCTGTTGTACACCACCCGGCGCAGGCCCTGGATGCGTTCGAAATCCTGGGGGGAGAGGGCGTGGGCGCCGGCCAGGATGCGCAGCTGTTCCTTGATCACGGAGATGGAGAGGGGGGCGTTGTGGGCCATGCCCTTGGCCAGCTCGTGCACGAAGGCGTCGATCTCGGCGGCGGGCACCAGGTGGTTGATGACGCCCTGGCGTTCCAGGCGGGCGGCGCCCATGGGGCTGCCGGTGAACAGCAGTTCCTTGGCCAGGTGCAGGGGCAGGGCGTTGAGGAAGGTGAGCAGGCCGGTGGCGTTGTAGGGCACGCCCAGCTTGGCCGGGGTGGCGGCGAAGGTGGCTTCGGGGGTGGCGACGATGAGGTCGCAGGCGAACACCAGTTCGCAGGCGCCGCCCCAGACGCTGCCGCCCACCTGGGCGATGACCGGGCCGGGAAAGGCTTCGATCTCCCGGATCACCATGCGCAGGGAGTCCTTCCAGCCCAGGGGGTCGTGGCCGCCGGTGGGCAGCTCGTCCACGCTGTGGCCGGCAGACCACACCTTGGCCCCGGGCTGGCCCCGGATCACCGCGACCCGGGCCCCTTCCTGGGTGAACAGGGCGAGGGCGGCGGCGATTTCGCCGGTCATGGCTTCCGACAGGGCGTTGCGCTTGAAGTCGTAGTTGAAGGTGATGCTGCCGATGCCTTCGGCGAGGTGGGCGTTGATGAGGGACATGGGGCGGGCGGTGGAAGACGATGTCCTATTGTGCGCCAGAATGCGGCGTTGCAGCATGGGGCTAAGTGTTTTCCCCTAAGGGGGAGGCCGCGGGGCGAATGTTAGAATCCGGCCCACAAAAATCTGGAGGACTCCATGCTGTCGACCCTGTCCCGCCCGGGAGCGCGCTCCCTCGGCCTGCTGGCCCTGTGCCTGGCTTTTCCCCTCTCCGCCTGGGCCGACGGCCCGGTGCTGGTGGCCGGCATTCCCCTGGACTTCATCCTGTTCGGCCTGACCCTGCTGGGCGTGGCCCTGTTCCACAACTACACCCTCTACGTCGGTCTCACCGGCGTCACCGTGATCAGCCTGTACAAGATCTTCGTCACCGGCTTCAAGACCGGGGTCGGCTTTGCCGGCTTCGCCGCCCACCTGGGCCACGAGTTCGTCACCCTCTCCAACCTGCTGTGCCTGCTCATGGGCTTCGCCCTGCTCTCGCGCCACTTCGAGAAGAGCCACGTGCCGGTGATCCTGCCCAAGTACCTGCCGGGCGAGTGGAAGGGCGGTTTCGTGCTGCTGGTGATGGTCTTCGTGCTGTCCTCCTTCCTCGACAACATCGCCGCGGCCCTCATCGGCGGCGCCATGGCCCACCAGCTGTTCCGCGGCAAGGTCCACGTGGGCTACCTGGCCGGCATCGTCGCCGCCTCCAATGCCGGCGGCTCCGGCTCCGTGGTGGGGGATACCACCACCACCATGATGTGGATCGACGGCGTGCCGCCCCACATCGTGCTCGACGCCTACGTGGCGGCCATCGTCGCCCTGCTCATCGTCGCCTTCGTCGCCTCCAGGCAGCAGCATGCCTACTCCCCCATCATCAAGGGCGGCCACCAGCACACCAAGATCGACTGGGCCCGGGTCGGCATCGTCGGCATGATCCTGGCCTTCGCCATCGGCGCCAACGTGCTGGTGAATATCAATTTCCCCGAAGAGGCGGACCATTTCCCCTTCATCGGCGTCGCCGTGTGGCTGGCCATCCTCATTTCCACCTCCATCCGCCGGCCCGACTGGGAAGTGCTGCCGGAAACCTTCAAGGGCTCCATCTTCCTGCTCTCCCTGGTCACCTGCGCTTCCATGATGCCGGTGGAAGAGCTGCCCGGCGCCTCCTGGCAGACCGCCCTGGGCCTGGGCTTCGTTTCCGCCGTCTTCGACAACATTCCGCTGACGGCCCTGGCCCTGAAGCAGGGCGGCTACGACTGGGGCTTCCTGGCCTACGCCGTGGGCTTCGGCGGTTCCATGGTGTGGTTCGGCTCCTCCGCCGGCGTGGCCCTCTCCAACATGTTCCCCGAGGCCAAGTCCGTGGGTAACTGGCTGCGCCACGGCTGGCACGTGGCCCTGGCCTACGTGGTCGGCTTCTTCGTCCTGCTCACCGTGCTCGGCTGGCATCCGGATGCGGACCACAAGGCGCCCGCCGCCGTCGAAGCGGCAGCCGCTGCCGCCGTTCCGGCCGAGGCTGCCGCCAAGCCCTAACTTCTGATTCAGGGCCGGTCCGGGACCAAGGTTCCGCGGCCCTCTCCGGACACCCATGCCCGACAGCGCCGTCCCGTGCGCTGCTCGGGCATGGTGCTTTTACGGGTGCGTACTGCGCCGCACGGGGGATGCGTTCGGCATTTCCGCTGGCGGCGTGTCGTGACAAATCCGTACGTACCCCGGCAGACCCAGTCCTGGCCTGTTTTCAGGCATGATCCGGGTATGACTTTTGCCCGCTTTTTCCACCTGCCCGTTCCCCCTGCGCTGAACCCGAGTCGGGTTGCGGCCGTAGGGTGCGTCTACGTGCTGCTTTACCTCCTGCTGGACTGGGTCAGCTTCATCCATCCCCTGCCGGCCTTCGAGGTGACGCCCTGGAATCCGCCCCCCGGACTGACCCTGGCCCTGCTGCTGGCCTTCGGCCTGCGCTTCTGGCCCCTGGCCTTCGCCACCGTGTGGTGCGGCAATGTGCTGGTGCACGGCATGGCCGCCCTGTCCGTGGAAACCCTGCTGCTCACCGGCATCACCGCCGGCGGCTACGGCCTCATGGCGGCCCTGCTGCACCGGGTCGGCGCCGCCGACATCCGGGACCGGGGCGCGCTGCCCCGCTTCCTCGCCGTCCTCGCCGGCACCGCCCTGCTTCTGGGCGGGCTCTATCTGCTGGTGGTCAGCGCCTTCCTGCCCGACAGCCAGCGGGGCTTCCTCTACGCCCTGGTGCGTTTCTGGGTGGGGGATGCCATCGGCGTCCTGGTCAGCGCCCCCCTGATCCTGGTGCTGCTGCGCCCGGGGGACTGGAAATTCCTGGAGACCCGGGAATTCACCCTGCAGTGCCTGGCGGTGATGCTCTCCCTGTGGGTGGTGTTCGGCCTGCCGTGGACCGACGAATTCAAGTATTTCTACCTGCTGTTCCTGCCCCTCACCTGGATTTCCCTGCGCCACGGCCTGGAGGGGGCCTGCCTGACCCTGGCCATGATCCAGGTGGGCCTCATCGTCAGCGCCCAGTGGCTCGGCTACAAGGGTGGCACGGTGCAGGAGATGCAGTTCCTCATGGCCTCCCTGGCCATCACCGGCCTCACCCTGGGGGTCACCTCCAGCGCCCGCAAGGTGGCCGAGAGCGAGCTGAAGCGGGCCCTGCGCCTGGCGGCGGCCGGCGAGATGGCGGCGGCCCTGGCCCACGAACTGAACCAGCCCCTCACCGCCGTGGCCAACTACGCCCGGGCCGGCCAGCTGATGCTGGAGGCGGGGCGGGGCGGCGAGCTGTCCGACGTGCTGGACAAGGTGGCGGCCGAGGCCCGCCGCGCCGGCGCCGTGGTGCGCCGCCTGCGGGACTTCTTCAAGACCGGCCACACCCGGCGCGATCCGGTGCCGATCCTGCCCCTGGTGGTGGAAACCATCGGCGAGGTGGAGGAACGGGCCAAGCGCCAGGCCTGCCGCCTCGAATACGCCATCCCGGCCGACCTGCCGCCGGCCCGGGGCGACGGGGTGCAGCTCCAGGTGGTGCTGCGCAACCTGCTCATCAACGCCCTCGACGCCGTGTCGCCGGAAAGCTTCGGCCGCAGCACCGACGAGCCGGTGGTGAGCCTGGCCGCCCACCGGGAAGGCAACGAACTGCAACTGGTGGTGCAGGACAACGGGCCGGGCATCCTGCCCCAGTTCCGCGAACGCCTGTTCGAGCCCTTCGCCACCAGCAAGCCCACCGGCATGGGCCTGGGCCTGGCCATCAGCCGGGCCATCGTCGAGGCCCACGGCGGCCGCCTGTGGGCCGAATCGCCCAGCGCCGGCGGCAGCCGTTTCATCATCGCCTTGCCGCTGCACCATTCCGTTTATTCCGTAAAACCGCTGCCTGTGAAAGGAGCCCCATGAATCTGAGCATTCCTCCCAACGCCCCCACCGTCTATGTGGTGGACGACGACGCGGCCATCCGGGATTCCCTGGGTCTGCTGCTCAACCTCAAGGGTTACCGGGTCCAGGCCTTCGGCTCCGCCGAGGACTACCTGGCGGCCGTCGATCCCGACGCTCCCGGCTGTCTCATCGCCGACGTGCGCCTGCCCGGCATGGACGGTCTCTCCCTGCAGGCCACCCTGGCGGAGAAGGGCATCCAGCTGCCGGTGATCGTCATTTCCGCCCACGGCGACGCCTCCACCGCCCGCACCGCCTTCAAGGCCCAGGCCGTGGATTTCCTGGAAAAGCCCATCGACGACAACCAGCTGTTCAACGCCGTCGCCACCGCCCTGGCCCTGGACACGGCCCGCCGCAAGGAGGCCGCCACCGGCGCCGAGATGCGCGACCGCCTGGAGCGCCTCTCCCGGCGCGAGCGGGAGGTGATGCGCCTGGCCGCCGCCGGCAAGCCCAACCGGGAAATCGGCGAGGTGCTCGGCATCAGCCCCCGCACGGTGGAGGTGTACAAGGCCCGCATGATGGAAAAGCTGCAGGCCCGCAACCTCTCCGAGCTGGTGCGCATCGTCGTCCAGTTCGACAACGAGGTGCCGCCCCCGGCGCCGGACGAAGAGGCCGCCTGATGGCCCGGCGTGTCCTTAGGGTTGGCCGCGTCGTTGATCGGCCGTACGCTGAACGGCGAATTACCGCCGGGAGCGGTCGCGCCTATGATGCCCAGGCTGGATTCAGCAACAATCCTGTTGGACACCCACTCGTGTCGCCCGCTGCGTCGTCATCCGCAGCGGGCGTTTCTTTTGCCCCGCGCCCGGACCTGCCCTGATGTCGGCCCTCGCCCCCACTCCCGTTGAAATCGCCGCCACGGTGCTGTTCGCCCTGGCCATCGTGCATACCTTTTCCACCAAGTACTTCGAACACCTGGCCCACACCCAGCCGGCCCATGCCGGCCTGTGGCACCTGCTGGGCGAGGTGGAGGTGGTGTTCGGCTTCTGGGCCATGGTGCTGGTGCTGGTCATGGTCGGCCTGCAGGGCACCGGGGAGGCGGTGACCTACCTGGAATCCTGCAACTACACGGAGGCCCTGTTCGTCTTCGTCATCATGGTCATCGCCGCCAGCCGGCCCATCCTCGCCCTGGCCGGCCACAGCGTCCGTGCCGCGGCGCGAACGCTGCCCCTGCCGGACAGCGTCGCCACCTTCTTCGTCATTCTCTTTCTGGTGCCCCTGCTCGGCTCCTTCATCACCGAGCCCGCCGCCATGACCCTGGGGGCCCTGCTGCTGCGGGACCGCTATTTCGCCCGGCCCGTTTCCAGCCGCCTCAAGTACGCCACCCTGGCGGTGCTGTTCGTGAACATTTCCATCGGCGGCACCCTGACCCCCTTCGCCGCGCCGCCGGTGTTGATGGTGGCCGGCAAGTGGGGCTGGGACCTGGCCTTCATGGCCAGCACCTTCGGCTGGAAGGCCGCCATCGCCGTCGGCATCAACGCCCTGGTGGTGACCTTCGTCTATCGCCGGGAGCTGGTCAGCCTGTGCGGCGCCGTGGAAGGCGAGGCCGCCCCCGCCGTGCCGGCCGGCATGGTGCTGGTGCACCTGGCCTTCCTGGTCGGGGTGGTGGTGTTCGCCCACCATCCGGCCGTGTTCCTCGGCCTGTTCCTCTTCTTCCTCGGCTTCTGCGAGGCCTACAAGCACCACCAGGACCGCCTCATCCTGCGGGAAGGCCTGCTGGTGGCCTTCTTCCTGGCCGGCCTGGTGACCCTGGGCGGCCTGCAGAAGTGGTGGCTGCAGGACGTGCTGGCGGGCATGGCGCCCACCGTGCTGTTCTTCGGCGCCACCGCCCTCACGGCCCTCACCGACAATGCGGCCCTGACCTACCTGGGCTCCCTGGTGGAGGGCGTCACCCCGGCCTTCCAGTACGCCCTGGTGGCGGGGGCCGTCACCGGCGGCGGTCTCACGGTGATCGCCAACGCCCCCAACCCGGCGGGCTTCTCCATCCTCAAAGGCACTTTCCACGAGCAGGCCATCAGCCCCATCGGCCTGCTGCTGTGCGCGTTGCCGCCTACGTTGGTGTCCGTCCTGGCCTTCCAGCTTCTATAATCCGCCCCAACCCATTATTCGGAGCCGGAGTCCGCCGTGACCGACTCACTGTTCAGCGTCGTCCTCCTGCTCTCCCTGGCGGTGTTGTTCGTCGTCGTCGCCAAGCAGCTGCGTCTGCCCTCCCTGCTGGCCTACCTGGCCATCGGCCTCATCGTCGGCCCCTACGGCTTCGGCCTCCTGGCGGAGAGTGAGGAGGCCAGCCACTTCGCCGAGTTCGGCGTGGTCTTCCTGATGTTCTCCATCGGCCTGGAGTTCAGCCTGGCCCGGCTCAAGGCCATGCACCGCCTGGTATTCGGCCTGGGGGGCGCCCAGGTGGGGGTGACCCTGGTGGGCACCACCCTGGTCACCATCCTCTACTACGGCCAGGACTGGCGCATCGGCCTGGCCGTCGGCGCCGCCTGCGCCATGTCCTCCACCGCCATCGTCAGCAAGCTGCTCTCCGAGCGCCTGGAGCTGCATTCCCAGCCCGGGCGCCAGACCATGGCCGTGCTGCTGTTCCAGGATCTGGCGGTGGTGCCCCTGCTGATCATCATTCCCGCCCTGGCCGCCGACGCCAAGGGCATGGCCGGCGCCATTTCCATGGCCCTGGGCCAGGCCGCCCTGGCCCTGGTGGCCATGATCCTGGTGGGCCAGCGCCTGATGCGCCGCTGGTTCGATGCCGTGGCCCGGCAGAAGTCCCCCGAGCTGTTCATGCTCAGCGTACTGTGGATCGTGATCGGCCTCTCCGCCCTCACCGCCTGGGCCGGCCTCTCCCTGGCCCTGGGCGCCTTCATCGGAGGCATGCTCATTTCCGAGACCCTCTACCGGCACCAGGTGGAGGCCGATATCCGGCCCTTCCGCGATGTGCTGCTGGGCCTCTTCTTCGTCACCATCGGCATGCTGCTGGACCTGCACTTCGTCCTGCAGAACCTGCCGGCGGTGCTGCTGGCCCTGGCCCTGCTGGTGCTGGCCAAGGGCGGTATCGTCTTCCTCATCACCCTCCTGATGCGCAACTCGCCGGAAGTGGGGGCCCGCACCGCCATCCAGCTGGCCCAGGCCGGCGAGTTCGGCTTTGTGCTGCTGGAACTGGCCCGGGACAACAAGCTGCTGCCCACCGACGTGTTCCAGGTGACCATGGCGGCCATGCTGCTCTCCATGTTCATCGCCCCCCTCCTGATCGGCCAGGCCGGCCGCTGGAGCAAGCACCTGTCGCGGCAGGAATGGAGCGACCGCACCCGCATGATCCACGAGGTGGCGGTGCACGCCATGGGCATCGAGCAGCACGTGATCCTCTGCGGCTTCGGCCGCACCGGCCAGAGCGTGGCCCGCTTCCTCGACCTGGAGAGCATTCCCTTCATCGCCCTGGACGTGGACGAGGCCCGCATCCGCCAGGCGGTGGAGGCGGGGGAAAACGTGGTGTACGGCAACGCCGACCGCCGCGAGATTCTCAAGGCGGCGGGCCTGGACCGGGCCCGGGCCCTGGTGGTGACCTACGCCGACCTGCCGGCGACGGAGAAGGTGCTGCATCTGGTGCGGGAATTGCGGCCGGACATGCCCATCATCGTCCGCGCCCAGGACGACCTGCACCTGGAGCATCTGAAGAGTCTGGGGGCCACCGAAGTCATTCCCGAAGTGCTGGAAGGCAGCCTGATGCTGGCGGCCCAGACCCTGACCCAGCTCGGCGTGCCGGTGGAGCGGGCCCTGGAACAGGTGCGGGAAGTGCGGGCCCACCGCTACACCGCCCTGCGGGCCTTCTACCGGGGCGAGAGCGACCGCCTGCAGCGCATCTCCCAGGAGAAGCTGGCCTGCGTCATCGAGCAGCAGGCCTACGCCGTCGGCCGCAGCCTGGCCGAACTGGACCTGGGCCGCTTCGGCGTCGAGCTGGAAGCCCTGCGCCGGCACCGGGTGCGGGACGAGGCGCCCCTGCCGGAGACCGTGGTGCAGCCCGAGGATGTGTTGATTCTGGTGGGAACCAGCGAGGCCCTGTCGGCCGCCATGCACTTCATTCTCGACGGCAAGTAGCCGTCGTCCCCGCCGCCGTCCCTAGGACTTGCGGCAACCCTCGCACAGGGCGCCCTCGAAGCGGCTCAGATCGCCGATCTGCAGGCCGCCATGGGTGCGCTGCACCACTCCGCTCTGCAACAGCCGCCGCGCCGCCCGGGACAGGTGGCCGGCGCTGCAGCCCAGACGGCGGGCCAGCACCTGCATGGGCAGGGGGCCGTGGCCGGGATGGCGCTCGGCGCTTTCGGACTGGCAGCTTTCGCCGCAGATGAGATAGCACAGCAGCCGTTCCGCCACCGGGCGCGAGAGGGTGTGCTCCCGTTCCTGTTCCAGGTGGCAGATGCCGGAGGCCAGGCGATTGGCTAGGGCGCGGCGGAAATCGGGGCAGGAGAGGATCCAGCGGTCCACCAGTTCCGGATTGACGGCGATCACCGCCGAGCGGGTCAGGGCCCGCACCTGGTAACCGCCCGGGGCCTGGGGCAGCAGGCATTCCAGGCCGAAGATGTCGCCGCTGCCCATCAGGCGCAGGGAGCGTTCGCCGCCGTTGGCGTCCCGCACCATCAGTTCCAGGCGGCCGTGCTGGACGCAGTAGAGGCCGCCGTTGTGGCCCTGGCTGTCGAGGCCGACGGCGCCCGGTTCCCACAGCTGCACGCGCACGTGCCGCTCCGCCGTTTCCCTCTCCGTCTGGGCAAGTGCTGCCCTGAACAGCTCGTCGTCGATGACGGGCCGATGGTTCTGGTGCATGGGATTCCCCTCCCTTTGCTTGTTTGACAGTCGCTATGACGGAAAGCTAGCACACCAACCATGCCAAATATATTGCGTAACGTGACGTACGTCACGTTTTTCTAGGTGCCCTAGAAGGCCCAAGGGGCGGGCATCTTCACCTGGGGTGCCTCGAATGCCGCAATTCTGGCCGCTCTCCCGGCAGAGGGGCCGGGGAACATTCATTGTAGCCATTTCCAGGCCGATGCCAAGGCGCCATCCGCCCTCGCCGGACCTTCGCCCCGGCGCCGGTTCGGGGCCACCCCGGCTGGGGCCCCGCCGGACTGTGCAAAACCCCGCTTGCCGCTAGAATTTGCCGTCAGCATGTCCCCCATGGGACCGACCCCCTTCGCTCCGGAAGCCAGCCCATGAACGCCCCCGTCAACGCCCTGCGCCACCTGCTCATCGCCACCGACTTTTCAGCTGCCGCCGACCGGGCCCTGGCCCGGGCCGCCCAGCTGGCGCGGCAGCGGGGCGCCCGCCTGACGGTGCTGCACGTCATTCCCCAGGGCCCCCTGGACCTGGCCCGGCGCTTCGCCATGCAGGCGCCGGAAGCGGCCGAGGCCGAAGCCCGCCGCGGCGCCCGCCAGGAGCTGGAGGAGCGCCTGGCCCGCCTGCCCGAGCTGCCGCCCCACCAAGTGGAATTGCGGGTCGGCCGGCCCGGGGCGGAAATTGCCAAGGCCGCCGGCGAACTGGGGGCCGACCTGATCGTCCTCGGCGCCCACGGCGAACGCTTCCTCAAGGAAGTGCTGCTCGGCTCCACGGTGCACAAGGCCCTGCGCCTGGCCCCCTGCCCGGTGCTGGTGGTGAAGCAGGCCGCCGCCGGCCCCTACCGGCGGGTGCTGCTGCCCACCGACTTCTCCGCCAACGCCCGCACCGCCGCCGCCATCGCCCGGGCCTTCGCCCCCGAGTCGGACCGGGAGTTCCTGCACGTCTATGAGGCCCCCTTCGAGCGCCAGATGTATTTCGCCGGCGCCCGGGACAGCACCCTGGACTTCTACCGCCACAAGGCCGAGAGCGACGCCCGGGAAGCCATGGGCCGCTTCGTCGCCGAGCTGGGCTGGCAGGACGGCCCGGCCCCGGGCACCCGCCTGCGCCACGGCTACGCCCCGGCGGAAATCGAGCGGGTGGTGCAGGACTTCAGCTTCGACCTGATCGCCCTGGCGACCCAGGACAATTCCGAACTCACCGCCGCCCTCCTGGGCAGCGTCAGCCTCCATGTCATTGAGGAAATCCAGTGCGACCTGCTGGTGGTGCGGGGCATGGGCGCTCCGGACTGAATCCGGCTCCGGCTTGCGTCGCGGTGGCGGGATGATGGCGGCGCCGCGGGCGCCTTCGGCGTTTGCAGCAGATATGGCGCCCCAGGCCGGCCGCGGCCGCGATGGCCGGCGACGGGCGCCTGTTCCGTAGCTTCCTCCCAGCCGCGGCGCTCCGCTGCCCGGCTGTCGCTGCAGCGTTCACGCTCTCGTCAGGGGCGCGCGGAGGGCCTATAGTGGCGCCTGGCGCCGCTGCCGGGTGGTTCGCGGCTCTGCCGCCGGCGAGCTTTGCCGGCGGCGTGCCCGGCCCGTACCCGGCCCGCACTCGGTCCGCATTCGGTCAATCCTGGCTGATGCCCGGCCCGCGAATTTTCCCGTTTCCCTTTTTTCCGCCCAGCTTCCACCTGAGCCCGCCCCATGAGCCTGCCCTTCAAGCCCTCCACCGCCGCTTCCTGCCGTGCCCGGGAAACTGCCGAGGCGGCACCGGCCAAGGGACCGAGCCCGGCCCTGCGCATCGCGCTCTTTCTCGGGGTTTTCTATCTCTTCGTCTGGCCGGCCCTGGCCCTCTATCTGCTCACCCTGGCGGTAAGCGGGGCCTGCCTGTTGCCGGGGGTGACGGGCTGCGAGGCTTTCCTGGCCCTGGATTCGGCCCTGCCGGCCTGGGCGGCGCGCAGTCTGGGGGGGCTGCTGTTGCTGGCCCTGGCCCTGTCCTTCCTGGTGCCGGCGCCCCGGGGCAGCTGGCGCCGGCCGGCCCTGTGGTCCTTCCGCATGGTCTGCGGCCTGGCGCCGGCGGTCATCGGCGTGGCCGACATGAGCGTGCCGGTGCCGTTCCCCGTGGCCTGGCTGGTGGGCATGTTCCAGCCCGGGAGCCTGGCCCTGTCCCTGCGCCTGTGGGCGGCGAGTCTGCTGCTGGTGGGGGTGGTGCTGGCGGGCTGGCTGCTGCTGGCACGGTTGCGGCGTTCAGAACGACGCCCTGCCAGGGGCCGCTCCTAGCAAGCCTCTTCAGGCAGGGTGTCCCGAGATTGGCGTCCCTGCTGCCTTCCAGACTATCCCGTTGTTGAGTTCCGGCCCTTCAGGCCTGTTTGCCGTAGGTGGCGAATCTGGCCAGGGCTTCGGCCATCTGTTCCGTGTCGAGCAGCACCGGCGAGCCCAGCTGGCTGGCGCGCCAGAACTGCTCGCTGAGGCTTTCCAGTTCCACCCCCAGGGCCAGGGCCTCGCCCAGATCCTTGCCGCAGACGATCATGCCGTGGTTGGCCAGGAGGCAGCCCTTGCGCCCTTCCAGGGCGGCCAGGGCGGTGTCGGAGAGGGCCTGGGTGCCGAAGGTGGCGTAATCCGAGCAGCGCACCGTGTCGCCGCCGAAGCGGGCGATCATGTAGTGGAAGGGGGGAATGTCCCGGCGCAGGCAGGCCAGGGACGTGGCGAAGGGGGAATGGGCGTGCAGCACCGCGCCCGTTTCCGGCCGGGCGGCGTAGATGTCCCGGTGGAAGCGCCATTCGGAGGAGGGCAGGCGGCGCCCCACATGGCTGCCGTCCGCCAGCTTGACGAAGGGAATGTCCTCCGCCTGCAGGCTGTCGTAGCTCATGCCGGTGGGGGTGACGTAAAAGCCGTCCACCCCGTCCAGCTTGGCCCGCAGGCTGAGATTGCCGGCGGTGCCCCGGTTGAGGCCCTCCGCCGCCATGCGGTGGGCGGCGGTGATGAGGCTCTGGCGCGGGTCAGCGGGCATGGTCCTGTTCCTCCGGGTAGAGGCCGAAGATGCCGTCGGCGCTGGCCGGGCAGGCGCCGCGCTCGGTGATGAGGGCGGCCACCAGGCCCGCCGGGGTGACGTCGAAGGCCGGGTTGGCCACGGCCTCGGCGGCGGCGATCTGGCGGATGGAGCCGGGGCTGCCGGCGCCATCCAGACCGTGCACCAGGCGCAGCTCGTCGCCTTCCCGCTCCTCGATGGGAATGGCAGCGCCGCCGGGGCAGGCAAAATCCAGGGTGGAACGGGGTGCCGCGACATAGAAGGGCACGCCCGCCTCCCGGGCCGCCAGGGCCTTGAGGTAGGTGCCCACCTTGTTGGCCACGTCGCCGTTGGCGGCGATGCGGTCGGCGCCGACGATCACCGCATCCACCTCGCCCCGGGCCAGCAGCAGGCCGGCGGCGTTGTCGGCGATGAGGGTGTGGGGCACGCCCTTCTGGGCCAGTTCCCAGGCCGTCAGCAGGCCCTGGTTGCGGGGCCGGGTCTCGGAGACCCAGACATGCACCGGCAGGCCGGCGGCGTGGGCGGCATAGACGGGGGCGAGAGCGGTGCCGTGTTCCACCGTGGCCAGCCAGCCGGCGTTGCAGTGGGTCATGATCTCCAGCCGTCCCCTCTTTTCCGCCAGGGGCCGCAGCAACTCCAGGCCATGCTGGCCGATGCGGCGGTTCTGCTCAGCGTCCTCGTCGGCGATGGCGGCCGCTTCGGTCCATGCCGCTTCGGCCCGCTCTTCCTGGGGCAGCAGGCGCAGCAGGGCCTGCATGCGGTTGAGGGCCCAGTGCAGGTTGATCGCCGTCGGCCGGGTGGCGCCCAGGGTGGCCACAGCCTGGCTCAGGGCCGCGTCGGAGGCATCCCGCTGCAGGGCCAGGGCGACGCCGTAGGCGGCGGTGGCGCCGATCAGGGGCGCGCCCCGCACCTGCATGGCGCGGATGGCGTGGGCCGCCTCTTCCAGGGTGAACAGGCGCAGGGTGCGGAAATGATGGGGCAGGGCCGTCTGGTCGATGATGTCCACGGCGCAGGTGCCGGGCACGGGCAAGAGGGTGCGGGAGGGGAGGGTGGTTGGGCTCATGGGGCGATTCTAGGCCAAGGCGGCGGGCGGCCCAAGCACGGCAACGCCACGGTCCGGCCCAGGGGGCCGCGGCAAGATTGGGTAAAGGCAGTTGCAACAATTCGTAAGGCCCGGGGCAACGGGTCGGCGGTGCCCGCCGCTGCCGCGTTAAAGCCGGCAACAGCGCTTTTTTCCAACGCCCCATGAGGCAGGCACCATGAAACGCAAACTCTGGCTTTCCCTTCTCTTCGCCGCCGTGGCCGGCCTGGCCGGCTGTGCCGTGGAACCTGTCAGCCGTCCCTACTACGGCGAGCCGGTGCGCATGGCGCCGCCGCCGCTGCGGGTGGAAGTGATGGGAGCGCCGCCGGTGGTGGGCTATGTCTGGATCGGCGGCTACTGGAACTGGATTGGCGTGCGCTACGTCTGGGTCCCGGGCCGCTGGGAGGCGCCCCGCCCCGGCTATCGCTGGGTGCCGCGCCAGTGGGAGCGGGACGGCGACCGCTGGCAGCCCCGGGGCGGCCAGTGGGAACGGCATGATGAACCCAGGCGCGATTCCCCCCGGGAGCATCGCTGGGAATCCCCGGCCCAGCCCCGGCCCCAGGCCGTGCCCCAGCCTGCCCGCCCCGGTGCCGACGGCCAGGGCCGCCCCGGTTACGGCTACGGCGGCACCGACGTCTCGCCCCGGCGCGACCGGGATGGCGCCGGCGGCTGGGACAGCCGGCAGGACCGGGACCGGGACGGCATCCCCGACGGCGTCCAGGGGCGCGACCGCGATGGGCGCCGCGGCAACCAGGATGGCGGCTGGGGCGACCGCAACGACCGGGGTGACGACAGCCGCCGCGGCACTCCGGGCAACGGCGCCGCCCCCCAGGAGCGCAACCGGCCCGCTACCGACAGCAGCGTCGAGCAGCGCCGCCTGACGCCCCTGGACCGGGACAGCGGCTACCGTCGCGAAGAGATCCGCAGCGCTCCGCTCCAGCCCCGGGGCCAGTCCGGCCAGCCGGGCGGGGAGCGCAGCATGGGCCGGGACGGCGGCGGCCGCAGCGCCGACGGCGGCAGTTCCGGCGAGAGTCGGGCGGCCCCGCCCCGGGGTGGCGATGGCGGCGAGCAGCGCCAAGGCAGCCCCTGGGGCGGCGGCCGGCGCAACGATCGGTCGGGCGGCGACGGCGACCGCTGAGCCTTGGCCGCGGCGATGTGGCAATACGGGCGCCCCCAGGGGCGCCCTTTTTTATGTCCTGTAAAAGTTTGTTGTTGCGAGTCGTTCTCGTTTACATGGGGTGGCGACTGTACTAGGATGACGCCATGGCACCTCGCCGGGCGCCCCTGCCGCCGCCGTCTGGCGCGCAGCCCGGGGCGGCCGGCGGGGTGTAAAACGGGCCGGCGGATGCCGCCCCGTGCCACCCTCCATCCACCTTTCCTGGGAGCCGACCATGGCCCATCCGCCTGCCGACCTTCCGCCCCTGCCCGGCGCTACTGCCGACGCCGCCATTTTCCCAGCCGGCCCCGGCCGTTCTGCCCAACCCTGCGAGCGCAGCATCCTGCTGCGCTACCTGGGCCAGGTGCAGCAGCGGGTGGGGCGGCAGTTCGAGGAGCTGCGTGCCGAAGTACGCAGCGAACTCCAGGCTGAACTGCAGACGGAGCACGACGCCGAGTGCCGGGCCCTGGCGGACCAGCTGGCGGCGCGGGATGACCAGCTGCTGGCCCTGCGCGGCCAGCTCATGGTGCGGGACACGGCCCTGGAACTGCTGCGGGAGGAAATGGCGGAACTGCGCCGCCAGGTGCCGGGTCTGGCCGGGCGGCAGGAGCTGGTGCGCCTGCTGGACATCCAGGCCGAGCGCATCGTCGCCCTGGAGCGGGAGCGCAACGCCGCCCTGTGGCGGGCCGAGCGGGAAAGCCTGCGGGCCAGGGAAGCGGCCGCCGGGCCGGGCACCGTGGCCATCCTCTCCGCCGACCTGGTGGCGGCCCTGCCCGACGAGGCCCAACTGACCGAGGCCCTGGCGGCGGCCGACCTGGTGCTGTGCCAGACCGGCTGCCTCAGCCACGACGACTACTGGCGGGTGCAGGACTACTGCGCCCGCAGCGGCAAGCGCTGCCTGCTGCTGGCCAAGGAGGATGCGGCGGCCCCCGCGCCGGCCCGGGCCGCGGCGGACTGAGGCGTACCGGAGCAGCCGGCCCCCATCAATGCGGCCCGCCGGGAACCGGGAAGACGGGCCGGGCGCCGCCCAAACCCCCGGCAGGCCAGCCGTCGCCTTCCCGCCCCAACCGGGGATGGTCCCAGGTGCCTATTCCGGTGAAAGGGCCTAAACTTCCGCTTCCCCAAGCCTCAAGTCCCGATTTCCATGCCCCAATCTCCCGTCGCCATCGACTCCAAGCTGCCTTGGGTCGGCACCACCATTTTCACCGTAATGAGCAAGCTGGCCGCCGAATGCGGCGCCATCAACCTGTCCCAGGGCTTCCCCGACTTCCAGGCCGACCGCAGCCTGTTCGACGCCGTGCATCAGGCCATGCTCGACGGGCGCAACCAGTACGCCCCCATGACCGGCCTGCCGGAACTGCGCCAGGCCATCGCCGCCAAGGTCCAGGCCCTCTACGGCACCGCCTATGATGCCGAGAGCGAGATCACCGTCACCGCCGGCGCCACCCAGGCCCTGTTCACCGCCATCGCCGCCTTCGCCGGCCCGGGGGACGAGGTCATCGTCTTCGCCCCGGTGTACGACTCCTACGTGCCCGCCATCGAGACCGTGGGCGCCAAGGCCGTCTACGCCAACCTCCGCTACCCGGACTACAAGCCCGACTGGAACGAGGTGCGCGCCCTGATTACGCCCCGCACCCGCATGATCATCGTCAACACCCCCCACAACCCCACCGGCAGCCTGCTCGACGCCGCCGACCTGGAGGCCCTGGCGGAACTGACCCGCGACACCGACATCGTGGTGCTGGGGGACGAGGTGTACGAACACATCTGCTTCGAAGGCGAGCACCAGTCCCTGGCCCGCCATCCGGAACTGGCCGCCCGCAGCCTGATCGTCTCCAGCTTCGGCAAGACCTACCACATCACCGGCTGGAAGATCGGCTACTGCTACGGCGCCGCCGCCCTCATGGCCGAATTCCGCAAGGTGCACCAGTTCAACGTATTCACCGTGCACGCCCCCTCCCAGGTGGGCCTGGCCGCCTTCATGGCCGACCACTCCCGGCACCTGCAGCTGGCCGAGTTCTACCGGCAGAAGCGGGACTTCTTCCGCCAGCAGCTGGCCGACACCAAGTTCCAACTGCTGCCCAGCCGCGGCACCTACTTCCAGCTGGCCCGCTACGACGCCCTGCCTGGCCCCGCTGCCGATCTGCCCGACACCGAGTTCGCCCAGTGGCTGACCCGGGAAGTGGGGGTGGCGGTGATCCCCGTCTCCGTCTTCTACCCGGACGGCCGGGACGACAAGGTGGTGCGCTTCTGCTTTGCCAAGCAGGAATCCACCCTGGCCGCCGCCGGCGAAAAGCTGCGCGGCATCTGAGCCGGGCGCGGCCCGGAGCGCCATCGGCGGGCCGGCGGCAGCTCCGGACCCCAAAGAAAAAGCGCGGCAATCGCCGCGCTTTTTTCATGGCCGGGGAATTTTCCGCCGCCCCGGCGGTCTTTGCAGCGGGCCGGCGCCACAGCCGGCGTTTCGATCAACCGCAACATCAGGAGCATCCCCATGCGGGTACAGGAAAATCCGGCCGACATCGGCCGCTGCGGCTGCGGCCGCCGCGAATACTGCGACGGCAGCCACGGGCTGAGCGAAGCCCAATGGCAGGAACTGCGGGCCAGGGAACTGGCCGAAGAGGCCGCGTGGAAGCGGACCGCCGGCCAGCCGGAAGACGCCGGCAAGTGATTCCGTAATCCGCCTGGCCTGGGAGCCAGGAGGGACGCCATTCTTCGGGCGGCGTTCCTGGAGAATGGCGTGGATTGGGTGTCTCCGGTGAGGCAAAGAAAAAGGGCACGGTGACGAGCCCTTTTGCTATACGTTTTTGATTCCAAATGGCACGTGAACTGAAGGTACGACGGTTGCCGCTCCTTCCAAATGCCTGGACTGATCGTCGAAGAAAATGTGGGGCTTGAGGATTTCAAGAACCTTCTTCTTTTCTATCCCCCCGAGAAAAAAGGCATCGTTGGGCATGGCGCCCCAGCTTTTGAGTGTTCTCAATGCTCGCTCATGTGAGGGGGCGTTACGGGCTGTAACCAGAGAAACTCTGAGCCTGTTCTGATAGGACGGGTTTTGCTTCCGCTTCTTTTCCTCGGTTTTTTGTATTTCTGCGATTCGTAAAATGAACGAGTGCAGAGGGCCCGGTCCCAGAGGTTGGGATATTTTATCGACCTCATGTGCATGGAACTTCGTTAAGTCCTGCGTCTCATGCATGACAGTCTCAGACGTGTCATCAGCCAGAACCCCATCAAAGTCGAAAGCGATGCGTAGTCCGGCATCCGCTTCGTCGTCGATTATCGCGGAGTCGACCACTAAGCCCGCCGGGAAGCCGGCGGCAATGGCTGCACGCACGTCTGACTCATTGCCGGAGAGGAATAGGGAGATATTGAGTGCAGGTATGTACTCATAGGGCGCTTTCCCTTGGAGAAAAATCGCCCGGGTCATTCCTAATTGGTGGTGGGCTACCGATCTCATAACCCGCATGCCGGTGTCCGGATCATTGCGTGAAAGCAGAATGACCTCGACAAGTGGGTCGTTAAGAGGATCGTCGCTCAGGTCGTTCAAGCTTAGTAGCCTCTTGATAAACGGAAAGGCGATGCCCTTTTTAAGAGGGTTGTGCAGGTTCGATTCCTGGTACTTCCGGTATTCCTCCTCCCCTTCACGGCGGAATACGGCGTCTGATTCGCTCAAATCAAAAACGGCGCTGGATGCAACGCCAATCACCAGGCGGTTCGCCAATTCGTAAGCCATGTTCTGCGAGGCCGATATTAGTTTTGACTCAGCAACTGATTCGTCGCCCGCAGCCGGTGGGCCATGATGCGCATGACTTCGGTGGCGAAGTGGGGCGTCTGGGCGATGAGGATGTGGAAGCGTTTTTCGTCGATGGCGGCGAAGGTGCAGTCGCTGACGGCGAGGACGCTGGCGGAGTGAGGCAGCCGTTCCACCAGGGACATTTCGCCGAGGATGGCGCCGGCTTCCACTTCGTCCACCGCCCGCTCGCCCACCAGCACCCGGGCGTGGCCATCGAGGAGGACGTAGAGGGCGTCGCCCGGGTCGCCGGCGCGGAAGAGGAAGTCGCCGGCGGCGATGCGGCGCTGGTTGGGTTCGTGGCGGAAGAGGTCGTGGAACAGCATGGGGTTTCTCCTTGGAATGTTCAGTCTTCCGACTCGCTGTCCAGGGCCGGTTCCTTCAGCTCGGGCAGGGAGGCGAAGCGCTGGCTGGCCTTGAAGCCCTGGGCCACGGCGCGGCGCAGGTCGCTGAGGCAGGCCAGCCAGTCGTACATGGCATTGACGTCGGTACCGCCGGCCCCGGCCTGGAGCAGGGCGGCCTTGCTGCGCTGGTAGGTGTCCTCGAAGCTGTCCCGGGCCTCTTCGGCGCGCAGGGCGATGTTCTCCGGGGCTTCGCCGCAGTCCGGGTCGGCGGCGCCGAAGAAGGCCTGGGCCGAGACCAGCACGGGGGCGACGGCGGCCAGCAGGTCGGTCTGTTCGTCCCGGTTGGGGCTGCTGAGGACCCGGGGGCCGGCCTGGCCGCTGAGAGCCACGTGGTACATGACCCGGGCCAGGGTGTCGTAGTAGTTGGCGATGCGCAGCAGCTCGGGCAGCTGTTCGGCCTGGTCCCGGTGCACCTGGCGGCGGCTGACTTCGCCGACGAAGCGGCCGATCTCGGCCTGGAGCTTTTCGATCACTTCCAGGCGGCGGGTGAATTGCACCGCGTCGGCCGGCGCCTGCTGTTGCAGGTGGCGGCAGGCCAGGTCCCCCAGTTCCAGGGCCAGGTGGGCGACCCGGGCCAGTTCCCGGCGCAGGGCCTGCAGCGCCAGCTGGGGCACGGTGGCGACGTTGCGGTCCAGGTAGCGGGGATGGGCGGCGTTGTCTTCGGTGGAGGCGAAGCGGGACAGCAGGAAGGGCACCAGCCAGCGGGAGAGCAGGCCCATCAGCACCACGCCGAGGGCGTTGAAGAGAGTGTGGAAAATCACCAACTGGGTCACCGGGTCGTCGCCGTCGCCCAGCCCCAGGTCGATGGCCTTTGACAGCCACAGCAGGGGCACCAGCAGGGCGGCGGCCACCACCGCGGTGGCGACGTTGAAGAAGACGTGGGCGGCGGCCAGACGCTTGGCGTTGGCGGTGGCGCCGATGGCGGCGACGATGCCGGTGAGGGTGGTGCCCACGTTGGCGCCGATGACCAGGGCGGCGGCGGCGGTGAGGGGCAGCATGCCGCCGGCCACCGCTGTCAGGGCCAGGGTCAGGGTGGCGGCGGAGGCCTGCAGGATGACGGTGAGGGCGATGCCGATGAGGATGGCCAGGGCCAGGGCGCCCGGGTCGCTGCCCAGGCGCGGCAGGGCGTCCGGCCCCAGGCCGGCGAAGCCGTCCTTGAGCAGTTCGATGCCGAGGAAGAGCAGGCCGAAGCCGGCCAGGCTCATGCCCAGGCCGCTGCGCCGGGTGCCTTCGCCGGTGAGCTTGAGGGCCATGCCGATGCCGATGAAGGGCAGGGCGAAGGCGTCGATGGAAATCTTGAAGCCGATCCAGGCCACCAGCCAGCCGGTCACCGAGGAGCCCAGGTTGGAGCCGAAGACCACCCACAGGGCGGCGGCGAAGCTGAGCAGGCCCGCATTGACGAAGCCGATGGCGGCCACGGTCATGGCGGTGGAGGACTGCACCAGGGCGGTGACGCAGATGCCGGTGATGAGGCCGTGCAGGCGGGTCCGCGTCCACGCCGCCAGAATGCGCTCCAGGGCCCGCCCGGCGGCCAGCTTGAGGCCGTCGGTGAGCATGGTCATGCCCAGAAGGAAGAGGCCGATGCCGCCCAGCAGGGCGGTCAGCAGGCCGAGGAGGGAGGTGCCTGCCGTCACGGGCGGCCCGCGCCCATCAGACGTGGCCCCGCAGCACCACCCAGGCGAAGACGGCCAGCAGCACCAGGAAGGTCAGGGCCCAGGGCCACACCCGGCGCTTGTCGGCGTAGGGGTCGGTGAGGGCCCGCTCGGCGCCCTCCGGCAGCTTGGCCAGCTGGGTCAGGGCGGTGCCGAAGGGAATGTTGATGCGGGCCCGGGCATTCACCGCCCAGCCGTTGGCGTCCAGCAGGGGCCCCAGGGTGCGGCTCCTGAGCTTGAACCAGGCCAGCAGCATGGAGGGGCCGGAAACCATGAGCATGAGGCCGGCCACGGCGATGGGCATCTGCCACCAGGAGAGGCCGAGGAAGCCGGTGACCACCGAGGCGATGGCAGTGCCGATGGCGCCCACGGCCAGGCCCAGGGCGGCGAAGATACCGGCGAACTTGCCCACGTCGAAGGGTGTCGGCGCCGGCTTGGCCGCAGCCGGGGCGGCGGGGGCGCTTTCCACCTTCTTGGCGCCGTCGGCCACCAGGGAGGCGGACTGCTGCTCCACGGCGGCGGCCTTGGCGGCGGCGAATTTCTGGAACTGCTCGCCGATCATGCGCGCCACCTTGCGGTAGGGCGACCAGAAGGCCTGGCGGATGCTGATGGGGTGGTCCACGATCTTGCTGATGGTGGCGTTCCAGTCCCGGCCCTGGCGGTCGTAGAAGACGCCGTTGCGGCCCACCAGCAGCTGGTCCGAATCGCCGGCGGTGAAGGCGGCGGCGATGGATAGCTTTTCGCCGCCGCGCTGGCAGTCGCAATAGACCAGGCAGATGCGGGAAAGGCCGGCCAGGGCGGCGTGCTTGGCAGCGTCGTTCACCGGGATTACCAGTTCGCAGCTGCGGCCGTCCAGGTACAGGGTGCCGGCCTGGAACATGGCCTTGCCGCGGCGGGTGTAGAAATCGCGGAAGGAGACGAAGTTGTTGGCCAGCAGGGCCAGGTCGCGCACGTAATGCACCAGCCGGTCGGCGCTGCTGATGGCCTCGAATTCGGGCGCCACGGCGGCGTCCTCGGCGATGAGGGCGAGCAGGCGCGCCGGCAGGTGGCCGGCGAGGATGGCCTGCAGCCGCTCCAGGCCCAGCTCGGCCACCGGGGTTTCGACCCGGGCGGCGAGCCAGTCCTCATGGGCCTGCAGCCTGGCCAGCAGGGCCTGCCAGTCGGCCTCCGTCAGTGCTTGCCGCTGGCCCAGCAGGGGCGTCACGGCGGCGCTGGCCAGGGTGGCCACGGCGGCGCTCCAGGCCGGGTTGAGGCCGCCTTCCAGGGGCAGGGGGCGGCCGGCTTCGATGCGGGCCAGGGGCAGGGCGGCGATGGCCGCATCCCCCGCTTCCAGGTTGCGCGTCGCCAGGGCCTTGAGGTCGTCCTCGGCGCCGTTCATGAGGCCGCCGGCCCGGGGGTCGAAGGCGGCCAGGCGGCAGCGGGTGAAATAGTCTTCCACCTTGGCCCGCACCGCGGCCACGGCGTCCCGGGCGGCGGCGGTGGCCTCGCCCAGGGGCAGCACGGCGCCATCCTGCCGTGCGGCGGCCTGCCATTCGCACCAGGCCTTGGCCTCGGCCAGGAAGCGCTCGGCCTGGGCCTGGGATACGCCGGGCTCGCCGCTGCGGTCGGTGTCGCTGCCGATGCGCTCCATGATGTCCTGCACCAGGGCGGCCAGGGCCTCGTCCTGGCAGTTGGCCGGGGTGACGATGCCATCGCCGTTGAAGCGGGCGGCGGCGAAGATGGCGGCGATGTCGGAGGTGTCGGCCGGGGTGATGCTGGCGGCTTCGCCCTTGCCCAGGCTCTGCAGGATGCGCCGGGCGGCGGCCAGCACCTGGCGGCCTTCCTCGCTGCTGTCGTCGATGGCGTCCAGGGGCAGGGTGGCGGCGCCGGCGCCGAGCAGGGCCTTGTCCTTGAGCAGGGCGCCGGTCCAGTGCAGGGCGGCGATCAGTTCCGGGGCGCGGATGTGGCCGTCCTGGTCGGTGTCGATCAGCTCCAGGGTGCGGCGGTCGAATTCCAGGCCCTGGATGGGGCAGGAGAGGGCGACCCACAGTTTCTGGTCCAGCTGGTCCAGGTGCAGCAGGTCCTCGGCCCGGTCCAGGCGCACCTGGTCGAAGCCCCCGGCGCGGAAAAAGCGCCAGCGGTGGGTGTTCTGGGGAGTGGTCATGGAATGGCGGTCCTCGGTCGGTGGGCGGGAAGGCAGCGCCGGCCCTTCGTTGGCTGGGCCGTGCCTGGATATGCGCCGAGTATAGGAAACCCGACCCGCTCTGAATAGTGGGGGCGAGCCGCTAGAATGGCGTACCCCCTCTACGGAGCACAGCATGGAATATCGCGCATTGGGCCGCAGCGAGCTCAAGGTTTCCGCCGTCTGCCTCGGCACCATGACCTTCGGCCAGCAGAACAGCGAGGCCGAAGGCCACGCCCAGCTGGACCGGGCCGTCGCCGCCGGCATCAATTTCATCGACACCGCCGAGATGTATCCGGTGCCCGCCCGGGCCGAGACCTACGGCGCCACGGAGCGCATCGTCGGCTCCTGGCTCAAGGGCCAGGCCCGGGACCAGGTGGTGATTGCCACCAAGGCCGCCGGCCCCGCCCGCAAGATGGAGTGGATCCGCGGCGGCCCCCTGGCTTTCGATCTGGCCAATCTGCGCCGCGCCCTGGAGGATTCCCTCCAGCGCCTGCAGACCGACTACGTGGACCTCTACCAACTGCACTGGCCGGCCCGCAACCAGCCCATGTTCGGCCAGTGGCAGTTCGAGCCGGAACAGGAGCGGGAGTCCACGCCCCTGCGGGAAACCCTGGAGGCCCTGGCGGTGCTGGTGCAGGAGGGCAAGATCCGCCAGGTGGGCGTCTCCAACGAGCATCCCTGGGGCATCATGGAATTCCTGCGCCTGGCCCGGGAGCACGGCCTGCCGGCCATCGCCTCCACCCAGAACGCCTACAACCTGATCAACCGCCTCTACGACACCGGCGGCCTGTCCGAAGTCTGCTTCCGGGAGCGGGTTTCCCTGCTGGCCTATTCGCCCCTGGCCTTCGGCCATCTCTCCGGCAAGTACCTGGCCGATGCCAAGGCGGCCGGGCGCATCACCGCCTTCCCCGGTTTCGGCCAGCGTTACGAGAAGGTCAATGTGCCGCCGGCCCTGGCCGCCTACCGGGAGCTGGCCGCCCGCCACGGCCTTTCCATGACCGGGCTGGCCCTGGCCTTCTGCTACAACCGGCCCGGCGTCACCAGCACCATCATCGGCGCCACCTCCCTGGCCCAGCTGGAGGAAAACCTGGAAGCCTGGGAACGGCGGCCCGGGGCCGAGCAGTGGCGCGCCATCCAGGCCGACATCGACGCCGTGCACCAGCGCTATCCCAATCCGGCCCTGTAGGCTGGAGGCGGCTTGCCACCTGCGGGAAAAAAACAAAGGCGCCCAGGGGCGCCTTTGTCGTTTCTGCCCCTGGAGCCGGCTGCCGGCGTCTAGCGGCTGCGGCCGGAGAAAAAGTGGCTGAGGTCGTCGATGGTGGGGACGCTGGCCAGGATCACCAGCAGCAGGGCCAGGGGAATGGTGGTGGCGTAGCCGATGTGCTTGAAGCCGAGGGCGCCGGCGACGCCGCCGACGAAGAAGCACACGGCCAGGCCCAGCAGGATGGCGACTCGGGGGCGATTGACCCGCACCGCGGGCTCTTCCGGTCGGCGCGAGGAATTCCAGTACACCGCCTTGCCCAGTTCGATGCCCAGGTCGGTCACCAGGCCGGTGATGTGGGTGGTGCGGATTTCGGCCCGGGAGAGCTTGGTCACCAGGGCATTCTGCAGGCCCATGATGAAGCTGAGCAGCATCACCGTCAGCGGCACGAACAGGCCGTGGATATGGGACAGGCGTTCCCCCAGGGCGCCAAAGCAGAGCAGCAGCACGGCCTCCAGCAGCAGGGGCAGGGCGTATTCGCCGTGCAGGTGGCGGCGGCGTCCCAGATTGACCAGGATGGCGGTGCAGGCCGAGCCGGCGATGAAAGAAAGCAGGGCGCCGAAGCCGGCCAGGTAGGCGTGGAATTCGCCCAGGGCCAGATGGTCCGCCATGGCCGAGACGATGCCGGTCATGTGGGAGGTGTACTGGTGCACCGCCAGGAATCCCCCCGCATTGGCGGCGCCGGCGACGAAGGCCAGCACCAGCCCCAGTTGCCGGTTGGCTTCCGGACTGCGCCTCTTGCCTGTGAGCTTGCGGGAATACTGGATGGGCATGGTGTGCCGCCGGCAGGTGGTTGGGGGAGCGGCGACGGGCCGGGACGGCCGATCGGGCGCGGGGCATGGTAGCGGATGGCGCCGGCCCGAGTCCAGGCGCCTGCCACGCTCCTCCGCTTCGGTGCCGGCCCGACGGGCAGCAAAAAGCCCGTTGCGGACGGGGCCGGAACGGGCTTCTCTGGGCGGTGGCGGCGAGGCTCAGTGCTTGGCTGCTTCGCCTTCCTTGGCGGCTTCCTTGGCCTCTTCCTTCGGCGCTTCGGCGCCACCTTCGGCCGGTGCGGCTTCGGCGTCGGCCTTCTTCTTGGTCTTCTTCTTTTTCGGGTCTTCCGGCGGCGGTGCCGGGGGCAGGGTGGGGGCGATGGTCTGGATCTGGTTTTCCCGCATGTACACGTCCATCTCGCGCCAGCCGCCGTACACCGCGTCCTTGGGCAGCCAGTAATAGACGCTGTAGCAATCCTCGATGGCGCGGCCGGACTGGCGGCAGGCGCCGCCTACGGCCTTGCCTTCGGCCTCCAGTTTGGCGGCCTTGGCCGCCTGGTCCTCGATGCCCAGCTTGCTCTGGACCTGGTCGCAGCCGCCCAGCAGCAGGGGCGCGGCGAGAATGGTGATGGCGATGGCGCTTCTTTTCATGGTCGGCCTTTGATTTGGTCCCTGGATTCTATCTCAGCTGGCGCTTCTGTCAGTTGGCGAAGGCGGCGATGCCGGTCTGGGCCCGGCCCAGGATGAGGGCGTGGATGTCGTGGGTGCCTTCGTAGGTATTCACCACTTCCAGGTTCAACATGTGGCGCACCACGTGGAATTCGTCGCTGATACCGTTGCCGCCGTGCATGTCCCGGGCCGTCCGGGCGATCTCCAGGGCCTTGCCGCAGGAGTTGCGCTTCAAGAGGGAGGTCATCTCCGGTGCATCCTTGCCTTCGTCCTTCAAGCGGCCCAGGCGCAGGCAGCCCTGCAGGCCCAGGGCGATCTCGGTCTGCATGTCCGCCAGCTTCTTCTGGATCAACTGGTTGGCGGCCAGGGGACGGCCGAACTGGGGCCGGTCCAGGGTGTATTGGCGGGCCGCGTGCCAGCAGGCTTCGGCGGCGCCGAGGGCACCCCAGGCGATGCCGTAGCGGGCCTGGTTGAGGCAGGCGAAGGGGCCCTTGAGGCCCTTCACCTTGGGCAGCAGGTTCTCTTCGGGCACGAAAACCTTGTCCATGACGATCTCGCCGGTGACCGAGGCCCGCAGGCCCATCTTGCCCTGGATGACCGGGGCGGACAGGCCCTTCATGCCCTTCTCCAGGACGAAGCCGCGGATTTCGCCGCCGTCCTCACCCTGGCCGTCCTTGGCCCAGACCACGAAGACGTCGGCGATGGGGGAATTGGTGATCCACATCTTGGCCCCCGTCAGCTCCCAGCCGCCGGGCACGGCCTTGGCGCGGCTTTCCATGGAGCCGGGGTCGGAGCCGTGGTTGGGCTCGGTGAGGCCGAAGCAGCCGATCAGCTCGCCGGTCGCCATTTTGGGCAGCAGACGTTCCTTGAGGGCCTCGCTGCCGAAGACGTGGATGGGGTACATGGCCAGGGAGGACTGCACCGAGACCATGGAGCGGTAGCCCGAATCGACCCGCTCAATCTCCCGGGCCAGCAGGCCGTAGGAAACGTAGCTGGCGCCGGCGCAGCCGTAGCCGTCGAGAGTGGCGCCGAGCAGCCCCAGTTCCCCCAGTTCGCGGAAGATGGCCGGATCAGTCTGTTCGTGGCGGAAGGCCTGGACGATGCGGGGCAGCAGCCGGTCCTGGCTGTAGTGGCGGGCGGTGTCCCGGATCTGGCGCTCTTCGGCGCTGAGCTGGTCGTCCAGCTGCAGGGGGTCTTCCCAGTTGAAGCGGCTCATGGGCTCCTCTTCCTTCATTCCTCCTTGATGGAGCGGGGATTTTAACCGCATTCCCCGGTGCCGCAGGCG
The DNA here is from genome assembly GCF_058809525.1 of Azospira sp. MPR-LB4. Lineage (NCBI taxonomy): Bacteria > Pseudomonadati > Pseudomonadota > Betaproteobacteria > Rhodocyclales > Rhodocyclaceae > Azospira > Azospira sp. MPR-LB4. The sequence goes on along the minus strand of NZ_CM179521.1, from coordinate 1,265,229 downwards.
GCCGCCGGGCTCACTCGGCCTCCTGGCGCCGGTCGCCCTGGCGGCGTTCGGGCCCTTCGTGGGTCTGTTCCGCCTGGCGCCGGTCGTCGCCCCGGCCCAGGGTCGGGCGGGCCTTGTGGGCCAGCACCTTCTGCCGCATCTCCTCGCCCAGGGCCTGCAGGGCCTCGTCGTCCAGGGATTCGGCCAGTTCGATGATCTTGCGCCGGGTGGCGTCCTCGTTGCGCTGCACGACGTTGAAGAGCAGCCACAGGGCCAGGGCGTTGATCACCACCAGCACCACCTCCAGATAGAGCAGGGGGGTGAAGATGGGGCGCTGGGAACGGTCGCCGAGGATGAAGTAGAAGCTGTCGAAGCCCGAGGTCGCCGCCTGGCGCAGCAGGGAGGGATAGGGCTCGAAGGGCGGGAAGAGGCAGATCAGCGCCAGGTTCACCAGGGTGAACAGGCCGATGGCCCGGCTGTAGCGGAAGCGGGGAATCTCGTGGGCCTCCCGCTGTTGCAGCAGCAGCCAGGCGCTGAGGGCGTTGGCGGCGACGAACATGAGCTGCAGGGTCAGCAGCTCCTGGTGGATGGGCTTGTGCCCCAGCTGGGTCAGCAGGGGGTAGAAGCCGTCGAAGGAATTGAGGGCGCCCCGGGCCAGGGGGATGTTGTTGAAGGGGGGGAACAGCACCATCAGCAGCAGGTCCAGCAGGGCGACGATGCACACCAGTCTCTGATATTTGTTCATGGCTCTCGCTCTCGGTGGCGCCGGGCATGGATGCCCATGCACGAGTCATTATGGTGGCTGGGCCGGGGGCTGACAAGCAGGCCGGCGGCCCCCGGGGCCGGGTCTGGCGTTGTCCTCCGGCGGTCATCTTTCCGGCGCTATAATTGCCGTTTTAGCACTGCTTGAGGATTGGCGATGTTCATTTCCGCCCGACGCACTTCTTTGCTTGCCCTTTCCCTGGCCGCCGCCTTCGCCCTGGCCGGCCCCGCCCAGGCTGCCAAGCCGGCCAAGGCCCCTGCCGCCCCGGCCAAGGCTGCCGCTCCCCAGGAACCGGTGGAACTGACCCTGTCCCACCAGCTGGAAGAATCCCGCACCTCCCGCCTGCAGGAAGTGGTGGACCGCTTCAACGGCCAGCAGAAGGCCTACAAGGTGGTGCTGGTGCACCGCCAGGGCGGCGCCGGCAACTACCACATGAACCTGGCCCTGCGCGACGAGCTGAGCCACTTCGTCAGCGGCAAGGAACCCTACCGGGCCCTGCACCAGGTCATCAGCGAGAGCAAGGAAAAGATCGACACCGCCCGCCTGGCGCCCGAACTGCGCAGCGGCGTCACCGATGGCAAGGGCCGTCTGCTGGGCCTGCCCATGGCCTACTCGACCCCCGTGCTGTTCTACAGCAAGAGCGCCTTCCGCCGCGCCGGCCTGGATCCCGAGGCCCCGCCCAAGACCTGGTGGGAACTGCAGGCCGTGGCCGGCAAGCTGTTCGACGCCGGCATCAAGTGCCCCTACACCACCTCCCGCCCGGCCTGGGTGCACATCGACAACCTGGCCGCCCGCAACAACGTGGAAACCGTGGGCGAGAAGGGCGAGATGGCCTTCAACGGCATGATGCAGGTGAAGCACGTGGCCCTGCTCAACTCCTGGTACAAGGCCCGCTACTTCCATACCTTCGGCGGACAGAACGAGGCTGACGCCCACTTCGCCAGCGGCGAGTGCGGCATGATCACCACCGCCTCCGACCGCTTCGTCACCTTCCGCGAGAACAAGGACCTGGACGTGGGCGTGGCGCCCCTGCCCTATTACGATGATGCCTACGGCGCTCCCCGCCAGGCCCTGGCCGATGGCGCCTCCCTGTGGGTCGGCCCCGGCCACAAGGCCGCCGAGTACAAGGGCGTGGCCAAGTTCGTCGGCTTCCTCATGGCTCCCGACATGCAGGTGGAAATCGCCCGCTCCGGCGGCTACCTGCCCCTCACCGCCGCCGCCCAGGCCGCGGCCAAGGGCAAGCTGCTCAAGGACGACATGCGCAACATCGACGTGGCCCAGGCCCAGCTCGGCCCGGTGCTGCCCCGCACCTCGGTGAGCAAGGCTGCCGCCCTGACCCCGGTGGTCTCCGCCATCAACCCGGTGCGCCTGATCATCGACGAGGAGCTGGAGCAGGTGTGGTCCAACAAGAAGCCGGCCAAGCTGGCCCTGGACAACGCCGTCAGCCGCGCCAACGCGGTCCTGCGCTCCGGCGCCGCCGCCCGCCTGGCCGAAGCGCCGGCGGCCTCCAAGGTGCGCTGATCCGCGTCGTGGGCCAGCAAGTGCCGCCACAAGAAACGCCGGTCCCTGGGGCCGGCGTTTTTGCATCCGCCCCCGCCTATCCCCGGCTCATCGCCCACCGGGGCGGCGGCAGCAGCGCGCCGGAAAACACCCTGGCCGCCATCCGCGCCGGCCACCGTGCCGGTTTCGCCGGGGTGGAATTCGACGCCATGCTCAGTGCCGACGGCACCCCTTTCCTGATCCACGACGAAACCCTGGAGCGCACCAGTAACGGTCGCGGCGCCGTGGCGGCCAGCAGCGACGCGCTCCTGGCCGGCCTGGATGCGGGCAGCTGGCATTCCCCCGCCTTCCGCGGCGAACCCCTGCCGACCCTGGCAGCGGCCCTGGACCTGTGCCGCAGCCTGGGCCTGTGGGTCAATCTGGAAATCAAGCCGAGTCGCGGGCGGGAGGCTGAAACCGGCGCCGCCGTGGCCGAGGTGGCGGCCCGGGCGGTGGCCGCCGGCCTGCCGGCGTCCGCCCTGGTGCTCTCCTCCTTTGCCGAAGAGGCCCTGGCAGCCGCGCGGCAGACGGCTCCCGGCCTGGCCAGGGCCCTCCTGGTGACGGCCGTGCCGGCGGACTGGGAAGCCCGTCTGGCGCGCCTGGGGGCGGTGGCCCTGCATTGCGCCGCCCCCGGGCTGGATGAGTATACGGTGCGGCAACTGGCCGCCGGGCTGGCCGCCCGGGGCGGGGCCCTGGCCTGCTACACGGTCAATGACGCCGCCCGTATTTCCGCCCTGCTGCAGTGGGGCGTCGCCGGGGTGTTCACCGACCGCCTGGACCTGGCCGGCCCGGCCTGACCTGGCATCTCGGATACATCCGCTTACACACGCTTACTTCCTGCTTGTCGTCGGCCGCCGGGCCATGACGTTAAAGTGGCCATGGGAATCGCCCATGACATTCAAATCAGGAGACCTGCCATGAAGACCTTCAAGCCCGTTGCCGCCGCCGCCTTCTTCCTCGCCCTGTCCGGCCCCCTGCTGGCCCAGACCGTCACGCCCAAGGTGGATCAGCGCCAGGCCAACCAGGAGCAGCGCATCGACCAGGGCGCCCAGAGCGGCACCCTCACCGGCAAGGAAGCGGCCCGGCTGGAAAAGGGCCAGACCCACGTGGAAAACGTGGAGACCCGGACCCAGGCCGACGGCAAGGTGACGGCCCGGGAGCGGGCCCGCCTGGACCACGCCCAGGACGTGCAGAGTCGCCGCATCGCCCGGGAAAAGCGGGACGGCCAGCACGATTTCAACCACGACGGCCGCAGCGACCGGGCCGAGCGCCGGGCTGCCCGCCGCGCCGCGCGTCAGTAAGCCGCCGCCGGCCGCGGCCCCGCCGTCGCCGCCGGCATTTGCGACCACCCGGCCAGGAGCCCCGTCCCGCGGGCATCCTGGCCGGCCCGGGGCCCGCCTGGCGCGGGCCTTGGCGCTTTCTCCATGGCCGCCATGTTCCTGCCGATCGCGGGTACTGCGGCAAGCCGGTCCCGGCCCGGTTCAATGATAAAATGCGCGTTTTTCCAATTCAGCCGCCCCCGCCATTGGCCGGGGCCAAGGATGCAACGACGATGAAAAGCGCCGAAATCCGCCAGAAGTTCCTCGACTTCTTCGCCTCCAAGGGCCACCAGATTGTTTCTTCCAGCTCCCTGGTGCCCCACGAAGACCCCACCCTGCTGTTCACCAACGCCGGCATGAACCAGTTCAAGGATGTCTTCCTCGGTTTCGACAAGCGTCCCTACACACGAGCCACCACTTCCCAGAAGTGCGTGCGCGCCGGCGGCAAGCACAACGACCTGGAGAACGTGGGCTACACCGCCCGCCACCACACCTTCTTCGAGATGCTGGGCAACTTCAGCTTCGGCGACTACTTCAAGCGCGACGCCATCACCTACGCCTGGGAGCTGCTCACCGTCGTCTTCAAGCTGCCCAAGGACAAGCTCACCGTCACCGTCTATGCGGAGGACGACGAGGCCTACGACATCTGGACCAAGGAAATCGGCGTGCCCGTGGAGCGGGTCATCCGCATCGGCGACAACAAGGGTTCCCGCTACGCTTCCGACAACTTCTGGATGATGGGCGACACCGGTCCCTGCGGCCCCTGCACCGAGATTTTCTACGATCACGGCGAGCACATCTGGGGCGGCCCTCCCGGATCCCCCGAGGAAGACGGCGACCGCTTCATCGAAATCTGGAACAACGTGTTCATGCAGTTCAACCGGGACGAAGCCGGGGTCATGCACCCGCTGCCCAAGCCCAGCGTGGACACCGGCATGGGCCTGGAGCGCATCGCCGCCGTGCTGCAGGGCGTGCACGCCAACTACGAGATCGACCTGTTCCAGCGCCTGATCGCCGCCGCCGCCCGGGAAACCTCCGGTGCCGACATGGACAGCCCCTCCCTGAAGGTGCTGGCCGACCATATCCGCGCCTGTTCCTTCCTCATCGCTGACGGCGTCATCCCGGGCAATGAAGGCCGGGGCTACGTCCTGCGCCGCATCATCCGCCGCGCCATCCGCCACGGCTACAAGCTGGGCGCCCGCGCCGCCTTCTTCCACAAGATGGTGCCGGACCTGGTGGCCGAGATGGGCGCCGCCTATCCCGAGCTGGCCTCCGGCGAAAAGCGCGTCATGGACGTGCTGAAGCAGGAAGAGGAACGCTTCTTCGCCACCATCGAACACGGCATGGCCATCCTGGATGGTGAACTCAAGAAAATGCTGAAAATTGAAGACGGCCAGTCGTTGCATGACCGGATTCAAGCCTTGGCAGCAGATAGCAATGGCGATGTTGCCAAGCTTTCTGTTGGCAAGTTTGACGGCGATGTTGCTTTCAAACTGCACGACACCTACGGCTTCCCTCTGGACCTGACCGCTGATGTTTGCCGCGAGCACGGCGTTACTGTCGATACTGCGGCGTTCGACGCCGCCATGGCCCGCCAGAAGGAACAGGCCCGCGCCGCCGGCAAGTTCAAGATGGCCGCCAACCTGGAATACGACGGCCCCGCCACCACCTTCCACGGCTACGACACCCTGGAGTTCAAGGGCAACGTGCTGGCCCTGTACAAGGACGGCGTCGCGGTCAATGAACTGCACGAAGGCGACATGGGCGTGGTGGTGCTAGACAACACCCCCTTCTACGCCGAATCCGGCGGCCAGGTGGGCGACCGGGGCGCGCTGCAGAGCGTGCACGGCATCTTCGCGGTGGAAGACACCCAGAAGATCCAGGCCACCGTCTTCGGCCACCACGGCGTGGTCAAGACCGGCACCCTGACGGTGGGCAACAACGTCACCGCCAAGGTGGACATCCAGGCCCGTAGCCGCACCGTGCGCAACCACTCCGCCACCCACCTGATGCACAAGGCCCTGCGCGAAGTGCTGGGCGGCCACGTGCAGCAGAAGGGCTCCCAGGTGGACCCGGACAAGACCCGCTTCGACTTCGCCCACAACGCCCCCATGAGCGATGAGGAAATCCGCAAGGTGGAAGCCATCGTCAATGCGGAGGTGCTGGCCAACGCCGCCACCGAAGCCCAGGTCATGGGCATCGACGACGCCCAGAAGAGCGGCGCCATGATGCTCTTCGGCGAGAAGTACGGCGACGAGGTGCGGGTGCTTTCCATCGGCTCCTCCAAGGAACTGTGCGGCGGCACCCACGTCACCCGCACCGGCGACATCGGCCTCTTCAAGATCGTGGCCGAATCCGGCGTTGCCGCCGGCGTGCGCCGCGTCGAAGCCGTCACCGGCGACAACGCCCTGGCCCTGGTGCAGCAGCAGCAGGCCGTGCTGGCCCAGGCCGCCGCCGCTTTCAAGGCACCCGTGGCCGAGCTGCCGGCCAAGATCGCCCAGACCCAGGAGGCCGTGAAGGCCCTGGAAAAGGAACTGGCCAAGCTGAAGTCCAAGCTGGCCTCCAGCCAGGGCGACGACCTGGTGAACCAGGCCGTGGAAGTGAAGGGCGCCAAGGTCCTCGCCGCCACCCTGGAAGGGGCCGACGTCACCGCCCTGCGGGAGACCATGGACAAGCTGAAGGACAAGCTCAAGTCCGCCGCCATCGTCCTGGCCTCCACCGCCGAAGGCAAGGTCACCCTGATCGCCGGCGTCACCGCCGACCTCACCGCCAAGGTCAAGGCCGGCGAGCTGGTCAATCAGGTGGCCCAGCAGGTGGGCGGCAAGGGCGGCGGCCGTCCCGACATGGCCCAGGCCGGCGGCACCCAGCCGGAAAACCTGCCGGCAGCCCTGGATTCCGTGGCTGCCTGGGTGGCAGGCAAGCTCTAAGCTGCCGCTTTCCCTCGGAAAAAAGCCCTCCCCTGCGGGAGGGCTTTTTTTTATGGTCGTTCCCCGTCTTGGCTCAGGGGCTGGCGATGAGGGCGGCCAGGCGCTGGGCGTCGCGGATGCGGATCAGGCCCCGGCCGGTGGCCACCAGGCCGTCGGCCGCCAGTTCCCCCAGCAGGCGGGCCACCACCTCCCGGGTGGTGCCCAGGTGGTCGGCCAGCTGCTGCTGGGTCTGGCGAAGCTCTCCGGCGGCCGAGGCCTGCAGCAAGAGGAGGTTGGCCAGGCGCTGGTTGAGCTTGTAGGCATGCACCTGCTCCAGTTCCTGCATCAGGCGGAACACCAGGGTAGCCAGGGTGTGCACCGTCAGGTCCCGGATGGCGTCTTCCCGGGCGAACAGGGTGCGGTACAGGGGGCCGGGCACCAGGGCCACGGTGGTGGGCTGTTCGGCCTGGACCCAGGCCGGGTAGCGCAGGTCGTTGAAGAGGCTGTTGAGGGCGAAGACGCAGGTCTCCCCCGGATCGATGCAATAGAGGGTGGCCTCGTTGCCGTTGGGGGCCAGGGAATAGACCCGCAGCCTCCCCCGCAGGACGAAATAGGCGCCGGAGATGGCCTGGCCCTTGTAGAGGACCGGCGAGCCCGGCTGGCACTCGGCGGTTACCACGCCCTGGCGCAGCAGTTGCAGGCTGTCCGGGCTGAGCTGGCGAAAGAGGGGAAGGGTGTCGAAGTCCTGCACGGGGCGGTCTCCCGGGGGGCGGTGGGGCCATTCTAGCCCGCCGGCATGGCGCCGGCATGCTTGCCGGCGGCGGCCCGCTGCCGGGCCAGCAGGCTGTCGCTGCTGAGGGCGTTGAGGAATGCGACGATGTCCGCCACCTCCCGCGGGCTCAGGGGCGAGCGCTCGATGCGGTGCAGGGCCCGGTCCTGGCCGCGCCAGGCCGTCAGGCGGCCGGAACGGCCCAGCTGGGCGCTGGCCATGATGCGCACCACTTCCTCCAGCCGGTCTACCGAGCCGTTGTGCAGCCAGGGGCCGGTGAGGGCCACGTTGCGCAGGGAGGGCACGCGCCAGACGCCCCGCCGGCCGCCCTCCAGCAGCAGGGGGTACTGGTCCTCGTAGGCCGTCGGGTTGGCCGGGAAATGGCGGCGCGGGGCCTGGCCGCCGAGCAGGCTGGCGTCGCTGAAGGCCGGCCCCTTGTGGCAGAGGACGCAGCCGACGGACTCGAACAGGGCCATGCCCCGCAGCTGGGCCTGGCTGAGGGCGGTGGCGTCGCCGCGGACGAAGCGGTCATAGGCGCTGTCCGGGGTGATCAGGGTGCGCTCGAAGGCGGCCAGGGCCTGGGCGATGCGGTTGAAGGTGACCTCCCCGTCGCCGAAGGCCCGGGCGAAGTCCCGGCGGTAGCCGGGGTCGGCGGCGAGGCGCCGTTCCGCCTCGCCGGGGCTGTCCAGGTTCATTTCCACGGGGTTGAGGATGGGACCCTTGGCCTGCTCCTCCAGGGAAGGGGCGCGGCCGTCCCAGAACAGCACCGACTGGAAGGCCGCGTTCCATACCGTCGGCGTGTTGCGCGGGCCGCTCTGCCCCGCTTCCCCCAGGGCGGTGGGGCGCCGGTCGCCGCCGGCCTTGGCGTAGAGGTCGTGGCAGGAACTGCAGGACTGGGTGCCCCGGCCCGAGAGGCGGGTTTCGTGGAAGAGGCGTTCGCCCAGGGCGATCTTGGCGGCGTTGCCCGGGTTGTCGGCCGGCTCCGGCGCCTGCAGCGGCAGGGCTTCCCAGACGTAGGCCGGGGCCGCCTGGGGCACCGCCGGCAGGGCGACCGGCAGGACGGCTGCCTCCTCTTCCGCCGGGGGCGGGCGGTAGGCGGCGGCGATGAGGGGAGCCACCGTGCCGCCGGGGGCCTGGACCAGCACCGCCGCCACCGCCATTTTCAGGCTGAAGGCCAGTAGCCCGGTGCCCAGGGCGCCGGTGAGCAGCCAGCGCCCCTCCCGGGTGAGGCCGGCGCGGGGGGCCAGGTCCTGCCGCACCATCAGGGCCAGCAGGGTGAAGAGGCCGATGACGGCGACCAGACCGATCGCCAGTAAGTCAAACAGATCGCTGTCCATGATGTTCTCCCTTGGGTGGCGGGCGCCCCCTGGCCCCGGGGGCGCCCTGGGGTCAGGCCCGGGCGGGGCGGCGGAAGAAGGTGTCGGCCGGGGTGGCGGTGGACACTTCGCAGATGCTGTCGAAGGGCAGGCCCACCCGTTCGTGGGCCCGCCGCACCGCTTCCGCGTCGGGCGCCATGTTGAGGCAGAAGGCGCGGCCGTCGGCGTAGCTGAGGTGGGTGCGCAGGGGGATGACGCCTTCGGCGTAGCAGGCGGCTTCGTACTGGGCGTAGAAGCCCTCGAAGTCGGCGGCGCTGAGGCCGGCGGGGAAAGTGCCGTGCTGCTGGTCGTGGGTGTCGATGAAAAAACGCAGGGCTTGCATGGTCGGCTCCTTGGCGGTGACTACGGGATGTAGTGGGGCGGAGCTTAGGCCGTTGCCGGCGGCACCTCTGTAGCAAAAGCTACACAAGCTTCCCGGGCCGGCCTGGCCGGAGAGGCGCACCGTTCCTGCCTTCCGGGGTACCCCTGCGGCAGGCCGGCCACCGGTCCCGGCCGTGGGCCGGCGGCGCCAGCAGTGCTATCCTGCGGTTTTCCCTTTTCCGCTTGCCGACATCATGCGCATCCTGCTGCTCTCTTCCCTCCTGGCCCTGTCTTCCCTGGCCCCGGCCCTGGCCGCCGACAACCTGGACCGCACGCCGGTGGAGGCCACCACCGCCGCCGGCGACAAGGTGCGTCTCTACCCCACGGGCAAGTGGGAATTCGTGGACGGGGCCAAGGCCGCCGAGGCCAGGAAGCGGGCCGAGCAGTACCCGGAAAACCAGGTTCGCCCCATTGAGGCCCAGGGTGGCTGGGTGCCGGGCAGCAAGATGCTGATGCCCGGCGACAAGGACTACAACCGGGGCTCCCTCAACCCCAAGGCCCGCTGATGTCGGAGCTGTCTTCCCCCTACCGTTTCTGTCCCTGCTGCGCCGGCACCCTGAGCTGGCGCGAGATCGGCGGCGCGCCGCGCCAGGTCTGCGACGACGCGAGCTGCGGCCACGTCTTCTGGGGCAATCCGGTACCGGTGGTGGCGGCCCTGGTGGAGTGGCAGGGCAGCGTCATCCTGGCCCGCAACGCGGCCTGGGCCGAAGGCCAGTTCGGCCTGGTGACGGGCTTCCTGGAGCGGGACGAGGCGCCGGCCGAGGCCGCCTGCCGGGAGGTGGGGGAGGAGCTGGGGCTGGTGGCGGTGGGTGCCCAGCTTATCGGCACTTATCCCTTTGCCCGCAAGAACGAGGTGATCATGGCCTTTCACGTGCCGGCCCAAGGGGAAATCTGCCTCAACGAGGAACTGGCGGAAGTCCGCCTGATCGCGCCGGAAAAGCTGAAACCCTGGGATTACGGCACCGGTCTGGCGGTGGCCGACTGGCTGCGCCGGCGCGGCTCCGGCTGAAGGGATTCCTGCGTCGCCGCTTGGGGCGCACGGCCCGGGGGGCAGGCCCCCGTCTCAGAGATTGGGCAGGCGTTCGTCGCCGTTCTGCTGGTCCAGGATTTCCCGGGCCAGACGGGTGGCGATGACCACGTATTCCCGGCACTGGGCGTGCAGGTGGTTTTCCCGGTACACCTGGCGTCCTTCCTGGGTCTGCAGGTCGCAGCCGAGGAGTTCGCTGCAATGGCCGCCGCCGCAGGTGGCGCGGAATTCGTCGGTGAAGCGCTGGATGGCGTCGTAGTTGGCGGTCACCGGTTCCCGCGGGTCGCTGCGGCCCAGGGCCAGATTGAGGGCCAGCACGCCGCCCGAGTAGGCGCCGCAGGTGCCCCAGGTGCGGGAGAGGCCGCTGCAGAAACCGGTGGCAATGCCGGGAATGAGGGGAGAGTCCAGGCCCATGTGCCGGGCCAGGGCCAGCAGCACACTCTCGGCGCAGTAGAAACCGGAATCGAAGAAGTCGCCGGCCTGGCTGGTGGGATCCACGCCGTGGTAGCTGTGGGGGGTGCTGGGCACGCTGCGGGCGTGGGCCAGGGAGCGGCGCATCAGGGCCGTCTGGTCCGGGTCCGGATCGTCCCGCAGCAGGGCCTGGCGCAGAGACTCGGGGGCCGTGTCGCGGTGGGCCGGGGTGAAGCCCAGGGTCTCGAAATAGGTGCGGCTGGAGGCGGTCAGGGTGTACAGCTCCCGGATGCCCATGCCGTAGGCGTGGTCCAGGACGTGCTGGTAGAGCTGGCGGGCGATGCGCTGCTTGCGGAAGCCGGGACGGACGATGAGGGAATGGAGCAGGGCCACGTCGCCGCAGGGGGCGAGGCCTCCGGCGCCGACCAGGCCCACGTCCGAGTCGGCGACGTACACCACGTCTTCCACCTGGCGGCAGTGGCTGGGTTCGTCCGGGTGGGCCAGGGACAGCAGGGCATGGATGGCGTCGTGATCGGCGCCGGCAGCTTGGCGAATCTGGAACATTGCTTGCCTCCTCCTCGTCCGCCGGGGGCGGCGGATGGTCAGTGTGCAGCGGGGATTCCGGATGGACGGAGGCCGCCGCGAGGCGACCTTTGAGCCTGGTTTTCCAACGTTTTATATGAAGCCGGCAAGGGGTGCAATTTGCAGTGCACCATCAGCTTTCTTTATTTTGCCGCCAGCCCAGCAGGGAGGCGGCATTGGCCCGGCAGGCCGGCGCAAATCAGTTTTGCTGTTCCTGGCCGATGGCCCGGGTCCAGGCCAGCGCCTGGGCCTGGGCCAGGTTGACCCGCTCCGGCGAGAGCCCCGGCAGCTGCGCCACCAGGGCCGGAACCTGGCTCAGGTCCTCGCTTTCCAGGGCCTCGATGAGGCGCAGCAGCAGCCCCAGGGAGCCCTGGTGGCGAAGCAGGGCCTGCTTCACGTCCGTGGCCAGGGTGGAAATCTGGCTGAGGATTTCGTCTATGGGCGTGGCGAAGAGGGCCGGGGTGAGGGAAAGGATGCCGGTCATGAAGGCCCGGTCGGCGAAATCCCGGTCTGCCGCCATGTGGCTTTCCGCCAGCAGTTCCAGCAGCCGCGCCCGGGTCGCCGCCAGTTGCAGCAGGGGCGGGAAGCCGGTGTTGCCGGCCGGGTCGGTATAAAGCAGCAGTTGCAGCCAGCGCTGCAGCTGGCGCCGGCCCAGCAGGGTGATGGTGTGGCGCAGGGAGGTGATGCGGGTGCGGGCGCCGACGGCCGCGGAATTGGCCATGCGCAGCAGGTTGATGGAGAGCCCGGGCTCGTGCTTGAAGGTCTGCTCCAGCTGGGGCGTGTCCGAATCGTCCAGGACCTGGGACAGCAGCTTCAGCAGGGAGAGGCGGGACTGGCCCAGCTTGCGCCCGGAGAGGATGGTGGGGTGGGCGAAGTAGTAGCCCTGGAAGAGATGGAAGCCGAGGTTGCGGCAGTGTTCCATCTGTTCCCGGCTTTCCACCTGCTCCGCCAGCAGTTCCAGGGGACGCCGGGCCAGGGCCTGCACCAGGCCGGGCAGGGCCTCCTCGGACACGGCGGAGATGCACACCTTGGCGATGTCCATCAGGTCCAGCAGGGGCTCCATGGCCGGGGTGACGGCGACGATGTCGTCCAGGGCCAGGGTGAAGCCCTTGGCCTTCAGCTCCCGGCAGCGCTTGAGGAGTTCCGGCGTCACCTCCACCGTCTCCAGAATTTCCAGCACCACCTTGTCCTTCGGCAGCAGCTCCACCGCCTCGCTGAGGAGGAAGTCGCCGTCCACATTGATGAAGGCTTTCTGTTCCCCCAATGCGTCGGCCAGGCCCAGTTCGGTGAAGGCGTGGGTGATGACCGTGGCGGTGGCCACCATGTGGTTGGCAACGATGGCCCGGTTGGGCGCCGGCCCGGAGCGGAACAGCAGCTCGTAGCCGTAGAGGCTCTGCCGGGCATCCAGGATCGGCTGGCGGCCCAGGTAGATGGGCGTGGTGTGGGTGGTGTCGGGGGCCATGGCGGTCAGCTGTCGCGGGCCAGCATGTTGGCCCAGGCCATGGCCTGGGCCAGGCATTCGGTGAGGAGGGCGCCCCGCAGGCCGGGCATCTCGGCGATGAGGCCGTTGAAGGTGGCATCGCCGTCGGCCTTCTCCAGCTGCTCGGCCAGGGCCAGCAGGCGGCCCAGGTCGCCCTTGTATTCGATCAGGGCCTGCTTCACGTCCGGCGGCAGGGGCAGGGGCGTGATGATGTCGGCGATGGGCTGGCCGATGACGGCGGGCAGCAGGGAGAGGATGCCGACCATGAAGGCCCGGTCCGGCAGGTCTTTCTGCCGGGGCAGGAACTTCTGGGTCACCAGTTCCAGGAAGCGGCCCCGGGTGGCGGCCAGCTGCAGCAGGGGGCCCACCTCGCCGCCTTCCGGATCGGCGTAGAGCAGCAGTTGCAGCCAGCGTTGCAGCTGGTTGCGGCCGAGGATGGTGATGGCGTGGCGCACCGAGGCGATGCGCACCGCCAGGCCGCTGGCGCAGGAGTTGGTGAGGCGCAGCAGGTTCAGGGTGAGGCCCGGCTCGCCCTTGAAGGAACGCTCCAGGGCGGCGGTGTCCGCGTCCTTGAGGATCAGGTCGAGCAGGCGCATCACCGTCATGGCCGAATGGGTCAGCTTCTTGCCGGAGATGAGGGTGGGGCGGGCGAAGTAGTAGCCCTGGAAATATTCGAAGCCCAGGTCGAAGCAATGCTCCATCTGGCTCTGGTTTTCGATCTTTTCCGCCAGCAGCTTCTTCTGCAGGGGGCGCAGCTTGCAGGCCAGGAGGAACAGCTGGTGGTTGTCCAGCAGCAGGTGGTCCACCTTGAGGATTTCCGCTTCCGGCAGCAGGGGCAGGTTGATTTCCGCGAACTCGGCGACGCCGCCCAGGGCGAAGGTGAAGCCCTGCTGCTTCAGCTCGCGGCAGCGGGCCAGCAGGGCCTCGTCCGCCGGCGTGTCGGCGGGCAGTTCCAGGACCACGCTGGCGCCGGGCAGGATTTCCACCTCGGGGCCGAGGACGAAGTCCGGGGTGGCGTTGATGTAGGCCTTGTAGGGCCCCAGCACGTCCCCCAGGGACATTTCGCCGAAGGCATTGGCCACCACCCGGGCCGTGGCCAGGCGGCCGTCGGCCACGGCGGCCCGGTCCACGCCGCTGCTGCGGAACAGCAGTTCGTAGGCGACGAGCTTCTGCTCCCGGTCCAGGATGGGCTGGCGGGCCAGGAAGATGTCGGCGTCCAGGGGCAGCATCATGGCGGTCGGGTCAGAAGGGCAGGGCCAGGCCGGGCCAGGCGGCGGCCAGTTCGCGGCGGAAGTCGGCCTGGATGCGGGCCAGGGCCTCGGCGTTGTCGGCCTCGAAGCGCAGCACCACCACCGGCGTGGTGTTGGAGGGGCGGGCCAGGCCGAAGCCGTCGGCGTACTCCACACGCAGACCGTCGATGGTGATGATCTCCCGGGCGGCCTCGAACTTGGCGCCGGCCTTGAGCTTGTCCAGCAGGGCGAAGGGTTCGCCTTCGGCCATCTTGATGTTCAGCTCCGGGGTGGAAGTGGCGTTGGGCAGGCTCTTCAGCACCGGGTTGGCGTCGGCGGCCCGGGCCAGGATTTCCAGCAGGCGGGCGCCGGTGTAGAGGCCGTCGTCGAAGCCGAACCAGCGTTCCTTGAAGAAGACGTGGCCGCTCATTTCGCCGGCCAGGGGGGCGCCGGATTCCTTCAGCTTTTTCTTGATCAGGGCGTGGCCGGTCTGCCACATCACCGGCTTGCCGCCGTGTTCGCGGATCCAGGGGGCCAGCAGGCGGGTGCATTTGACGTCGTAAACAATCTCGCCGCCGGGGACGCGGGACAGGACGTCGGCGGCGAAGAGCATCAGCTGGCGGTCGGGGAAGATCACTTCGCCGTCCTTGGTCACCACCCCCAGACGGTCGCCGTCGCCGTCGAAGGCGATGCCGATCTCGGCGTCGGTCTCCTTCAGGGCGCGGATGACGTCGGCCAGATTCTCCGGCTTGGAGGGGTCCGGGTGGTGATTGGGGAAGTTGCCGTCCACCTCGCAGAAGAGGGGCACGATGTCGCAGCCGAGTTTCTTGAACAGTTCGGGCGCCACGGCGCCGGCGACGCCGTTGCCGCAATCCATGACGATCTTCATGGGGCGGGCCAGCTTGACGTCGGCCAGGATGCGTTCCACGTAGGCGGCCTTGACGTCGGCCTGGGTCAGCTTGCCTTCGCCCCGGGCCAGGTCGCCGGATTCGATGCGGCGCTTCAGGGCCTGGATCGCCTCGCCGGCCAGGGTCTCGCCGCCGATGACCATTTTCAGGCCGTTGTAGTCCGGCGGATTGTGGCTGCCGGTGACGGAGACGCAGGAGTGGCAGCCCAGGTGGTGGGCAGCAAAATAGGTGACCGGGGTGGGCACGCAGCCGATGTCGATCACGTCCACCCCGGCGGCGCGGATGCCGTCGGCCAGGGCGCCGGCCAGCTCCGGGCCGGAGAGGCGGCCGTCGCGGCCGATGGCGATGGCCGTCTGCTGCCGCTCCCGGGCCAGGCTGCCGAGGCCGTGGCCGATGGCGCGCACCACGTCGGCGGTGAGGCTTTTGCCGACGATGCCGCGGATGTCGTAGGCCTTGAAGATTTCGGGGGGCAGGGCGGGAATCTGGACGGAGGCGTTCATGAATCGGACTCGTGTTTTTATGTTCGGGCGAATGTTCGGGTGGCAGCGCCTGGTGGCGGCGTCAGCAGTGTTGCCGGAAAAAGTGCAGCAGGCGCCGGGGCAGCCAGTCCAGGCGGCCCGGCGGGCCGCCCCGGACGAAGCCCACGTGACCGCCGTGGGCCGGTTGCTCCAGCCGGACCTGCAATGATACCTGAGTAGGGGTGGGCAGGGCATGGGCCGGCAGGAAGGGGTCGTTGCGCGGATTGAGCACCAGGGCGGGCACCCGGATGCCCTGCAGCAGGGGCTTGCTGGAAGCCCGTCGCCAGTAGTCGTCCACCCCGGCGAAGCCGTGCAGGGGCGCCGTCACCGCATCGTCGAAGGCCCGCAGGCTGCGGGCCCGGCGCATGGGGCGCGGGTCGAAGAGGTCGGGGAAGCGCCGCAGGCGGGCCTCCGCCCCCCGTTTCAGGGTGCCGAGGAAATGGGCGCTGTAGACCCGGTTGAAGCCCCGGCCCAGGGCGTCGCCGCAGACGGTCAGGTCCAGGGGCGGGCACACCGCGGCGGCGGCCTCCACCACCCGGGTGGCCTGGAATTCCTGTTCCCCCAGCCACTTAAGCAGGGCGTTGCCGCCGAGGGAAACGCCGGCGGCGAACAGGGGCCGTTCGGGGAAGCGCTGCCGGAGGCGGTGCAGGATCCAGTCGATTTCGGCGGAGTCGCCGGAATGGTAGGCCCGGGGCAGACGGTTCAGTTCGCCGGAGCAGCCGCGGAAGTGGGGCACCACACCGCCCCAGCCGGCCTCGGCGGCGGCGGCCATGAGGGCGGTGGCGTAGTGGCTGCGGGAACTGCCCTCCAGGCCGTGGAACAGCACCAGCAGGGGCCGCCGGCAGGGCGGATGGGCCAGGGGCGGGGCCTCCCGGTCCGGGTCCAGCCAGTCCAGGTCGATGAAATCGCCATCCGGCGTTTCCCAGCGCTCCCGCACGTAGGCCGGGGGCGCCGGCCGGATCAGCAGGGGGTAGATGGTCTGCAGGTGGCCGCCGGGCAGCCACCCCGGCGGGGTGTAGGCCGGCGGATGGGCCATCAGTGCAGGACCCGGGGCTGGGCGTCCCCGTCGCTGTCGCCGTTGCCCTCTTCGGCGCCGGGGGAGGCGTGGTGGGAGAGCAGGCGCCAGCCGTCGCTGCCGCGGATGAAGACGTTGGTCACCAGCACCGGGCCCCGGGGTTCCGGGTCCCCTTCGGCGAAAAAGGTTTCCTGCAGGCTGTGCACCGCCAGCATGCCGCCGAGCCAGGCGACCCGCTCGCCGATGCGCACGGTGAGCCGGGGAGCGCTGGCGAAGAGGCTCTGCCAGCCGTGGCGGATCTGGGCGTGGCCGCACAGGCGCTGGCCGTCGGGATGGATGCAGACGACGTCCTCGTCGTCGGCCCAGATGGCCATCATGGCCTCCAGATCGCCCTTCTCCAGGGCCTCGTAGAAGGCGTTTTCGGCATCTTCAGGGCGGGGGAAGGGCGGTGTCGGCATGGGAGACTCCGGCGGTCAGCGGGGGAGGGTGTCCAGGACCCGGAGAGGTTCCAGGTCCTGCAGGCATTTGAAGTGCCCCAGGGGGCACTCCCGTTTGAAACAGGGGCTGCATTCCAGGCCCAGCTGCAGCACCGTGGCCCGCTCGCTGAGGGGTGGCGTGAAGCCGGGGGAGGAGGAACCGTAGAGGGCGGTGAGGCTGCGCCCCAGGGCGGCGGCCACGTGCATCAGGCCGGAATCGTTGCAGACCACGTGGTCTGCCAGGGCCAGCAGGTCGATGGCCTGGTCCAGGCTGGTGGCGCCGCACAGGTTGCGGGCGCAGCCCTCGGCGGCCTGGGCGATGCTTTCGCCCACCGGCCCATCCTTGTGGGAGCCCAGCAGCCAGACGGTCCAGCCCTGGGCGGCGGCGGCCCGGGCCAGGCTGGCGTAGTGGGCCTCGGGCCAGCGTTTGGCGGGGCCGTACTCGGCACCGGGGCAGCAGACAAGCAGGCGGGACGGGCGTTCCAGGCCCAGGGCTGCCAGGGTCCGCATCTGGTCTGCCTCCCGGGAGTGCAGGCGGGGCGGGGCAATGGGCCGGGGCGGCTGCCGGCCGGGGGCTTCCGCCAGCTGGGCGAAGCGTTCCACCATCAGGGGCGTGGCGCTTTTGTCCAGGGTGTGGCGGCAGTTGAGCAGGCCGTAGCGGGCCTCGCCGGTGAAGCCGACACGCAGCGGAATGCCGGCGAAGGCGGTGACCAGGGCGGATTTCAGGGAATTGGGCAGGACCCAGGCGGCGTCGTAGTCCCGGGCCGCCAGCTGGCGGCCGAGGGCCCAGCGGGCCTTGAGATTGAGTTCGCCGTGGGCGAAGGGGTTGTCCAGGACTTCCCCGATCTCGTCCATGCGGGAGAGCACCGGCGCCACCCAGCGGGGCGCCAGGGCATCGAGCACCAGCCCCGGGTGGCGTTCCTGCAGGCGCTGGAACAGGGGCTGGGCGAGGACGGCGTCGCCGATCCAGGAGGGGGCGACGATGAGCCCGCGACGCAAGGTCATCGCCTCTCCTCCATGAAACGGCACGGGGTCAGTGGTGACCCTTGGGCGCTTCGCCCTTGAAGACGTAGCGGGTGCTGCAGTAGGGACAGGTCACTTCGCCGGTCTTCAGCACGTCCAGGAACACCCGGGGATGCTGGCTCCACAGGGGAGCCTTGGGGGTGGGGCAGTGCAGGGGCAGGTCGTCGGCGGTGACTTCGACGGTCAGATTGTCGGCCATGGTCGGTCTCGGAACGGGCGAAAGGATTAAACGAAGGCCAGCCAGTCGGCGTGGGCGGCGGAACGGCCATTGACCACGTCGAAGTACTTTTCCTGCAGGGCCTTGGTGACGGGGCCGCGGTGGCCGACGCCGATCTGGCGGTTGTCCAGTTCGCGGATGGGGGTCACTTCGGCGGCGGTGCCGGTGAAGAAGGCTTCGTCGGCGCAATAGACTTCGTCGCGGGTGATGCGCTTTTCCACCACCTCGATGCCCATTTCGCCGGCCAGCTGGATCACGGTGGCGCGGGTGATGCCTTCCAGGCAGGAGGTCAGGTCCGGGGTGTACAGCTTGCCGTTCTTGACGATGAAGATGTTCTCGCCGGCGCCTTCACAGACGTAGCCTTCCGGGTCCAGCAGCATGGCTTCGTCGTAGCCGTCGGTGAGGGCTTCGTTGTTGGCCAGGATGGAGTTCATGTAGTTGCCGGAGGCCTTGGCCCGCACCATGGTGATGTTCACGTGGTGGCGGGTGAAGGAGGAGGTCTTGATGCGGATACCGCGCTGCATGCCTTCCTCGCCCAGGTAGGCGCCCCAGGGCCAGGCGGCGATGATGACGTGCACCTTGGCGCCCTTGGGGGAAACGCCCATCTTCTCGGAGCCGTAGAAGGCCAGGGGGCGGATGTAGCCGGATTCCAGGTTGTTGGCGCGGATCACTTCCTTCTGGGCTTCGTTCAGCTCTTCCTGGCTGTAGGGCAGGGCCATCTGGAAGATGTGGGCGGAACGGGCCAGGCGCTGGGTGTGGTCCTGCAGACGGAAGATGGCGGTACCCTTGTCGGTCTGGTAAGCCCGGACGCCCTCGAACACGGCCATGCCGTAGTGCAGGGAGTGGGTGAGGGCATGGGTGGTGGCTTCGCGCCAGGGCACCAGTTTGCCGTCTTGCCAAATGAAACCGTCGCGGTCCGACATAGACATGTTGAATCTCCGTTCGCTGCGTGTTCGATAAAGTCCGAAATTCTAGCCCAAATCCGCACCGCCTGCATTGGTGCGGCGCGGCATGACGGCTGGCCCCGGCCTTGGGCCTGGGGGTAAAATGCGGCCTTTGCGCAATCCGGAATTCCCATGGCACCCGTCTGGAAACCCAATGTCACCGTGGCCGCCGTCGTCGAGCGGGACGGCCGTTTTCTCCTGGTGGAAGAAGAGACCGACGACGGTCTGCGCTTCAACCAGCCTGCCGGCCATCTGGACGAGGGCGAGTCCCTGGTGCATGCCTGTGCCCGGGAGTGCCTGGAGGAAACCGCCTACCGTTTCCGTCCCACCGCCCTGGTCGGTATCTACCAGTGGCCGCGGCCGGCCGGCGACATCACCTACCTGCGCTTCGCCTTCACCGGCGAGATCGAAGGTTTCGAGGAAGGTAGGGCCCTGGATACGGGCATCATCGGCGCCCGCTGGCTGACCCTGGAGGAGGTGCGGGCCACGGCGGAACGCCACCGCAGCCCCCTGATCCTGCGCTGCATCGAGGACTACGTGGCCGGCAAGCGCCATCCCCTGGACCTCATCACCCACTATTCATGAGAGTCCTTGTCGTCGCACTGCTGGCTCTGGGGCTGCCCCTGGGGGCCGCCGCGGAGCCGGTGGGACTCTGCTACAACTACGGCTGCACGGTGCAGACGGAAGTGGAGGTGAGTCGGGCCCAGCTGGATGCCATCGGGCGGGACATGCTCAAGGCCCGGGACGCCGAGTCCGAGCGCCGCTTCCTGGCCGAGGCGGTGGCCCGCCTGTACCGCATCGCCGGCACCCAGACGCCCATCTGGCGCGACAAGGGCGGCAATTCCGAGGACGACGCGGTGGAGGGGCGCATGGACTGCATCGACCACTCCACCAACACCACCCATTTCATCGAGTTGCTGGCCGGCCGCGGCTGGCTGCGCTACCACACCCTGCTGTCCCGCCAGATGCGGCGCCGCGGCCTGATCTTCGATCACTGGACCGCCGCCATCGAGGACGGCAACGGGGAGAAATTTGCGGTGGATAGCTGGTTTTTTGACTACGGGGAGACGCCGGCCGTCATCCCCTTCGAGGATTGGCTGGACGGCCGGGACCCGGAAGTGCGGCACCGGGTCGCCGAGGCGGTCCAGGAACAGATGGAAAGACAGGTGAAGCAATGAGCGCAGCACAGGAAAAAGGTACGGTCGTGGTCGGTCTTTCCGGCGGGGTGGATTCCTCCGTCGCAGCCCTGCTGCTGAAGCGCCAGGGCTGGAAGGTGGTGGGCCTCTTCATGAAAAACTGGGAGGACGACGACAACGAGGAATACTGCTCCTCCCGCCAGGACCTCATCGACGTCATGAGCGTGGCCGACACCATCGGCATCGACGTGGAGGTGGTGAATTTCGCCAAGGAGTACAAGGAGCGGGTCTTCGCCGAGTTCCTCAAGGAATACCAGGCCGGCCGCACCCCCAATCCGGACATCCTGTGCAACTCGGAAATCAAGTTCAAGGCCTTCCTCGACCACGCCATGCAGCTGGGAGCCGACAAGATCGCCACCGGCCACTATGCCGGGGTGCGGGAAGTGCCCCATCCGGCCGGTGTCGGCGTCGAGTACCAGTTGCTCAAGGCCGAGGACGGCACCAAGGACCAGAGTTACTTCCTGCACCGCCTCAACCAGGCCCAGCTCTCCAAGACCCTCTTCCCCCTGGCCGACTGGTACAAGCGGGACGTGCGCAAGCTGGCCCTGGAAGAAGGGCTGCACGTGGCGGCGAAGAAGGACTCCACCGGCATCTGCTTCATCGGCGAGCGGCCCTTCAAGGATTTCCTGATGCGCTATCTGCCGCCGCAGAAGGGCGAGATCCGGGATCTGGACAGCGGCAAGGTGCTGGGGGAACACGACGGCATGACCTACCACACCATCGGCCAGCGCAAGGGCCTGCACATCGGCGGCCTGGCCGGCGGCCAGAAGGCCAACGGCGAGCACGATGCCTGGTTCGTGGCGAAGAAGGACGTGGCGGCCAACGTGCTCTACGTGGTCCAGGGCCACGACCACCCAGCCCTGCTCTCAGGCCGCCTGGAAGCCCATGACCTGTCCTGGGTCTCGGGCCGGGCACCGCGGCCCCACTGGGTCTATTGCGCCAAGACCCGCTACCGGCAGGAGGATGCGCCCTGCGAGGTGGAGCGGGTGGATGGGGAATCCTGCCTGATCGATTTCGCCGAACCCCAATGGGCCGTGACCCCGGGGCAGTCGGTGGTGCTGTACGAGTCCCGGGTCTGCCTGGGCGGCGGCGTCATCCGCTAAAGGGAGGGTAAAACCGGCTGTGGCCGGGCCGGCGCGGGGCCGGCCCCGGTGCTACACGGCGCCGGCCTGCTGCACGATCTCGGCCAGTTGCCGGTTTTCCAGGAGCATGCGGCGCTGGGCCAGGGCCTGGGCGATGCTGGTCTTCAGTTCGAAATCGCTCCAGGGCTTCTGGATGAAGGCGAAAATGTTGGCGCCGCCGATGGCCTGGATCAGGTCGCCTTCGCAGATTTCGTTGCTGATGAGGATGCGGAAGCAGTCGGGCTGCAGGTCGGCAAAGCGCTGCAGCAACTCCACCCCGTCCATTTCCGGCATCTTGCGGTCGGCGATGATGCAGGAGAAGGTGTTGTTCTTCACCAGCTCCAGGGCGTGGCGGGCCGAGGGCGTGACCTGCACGCTGATCTTGCCTTCCTGCAGCACCGGCGTGGTGGCGTGGGCCACTTCGGCACGGATCGCCAGGTAGAGGTCGTCCACCTCGGAGTGGTGGGTGAGCACCCGGGAGAGGGAGCTGAGCACGCCCGGGTCGTGGTCCACGATCAGGATCTGCTCCATGTTGCCTTCGGGCAGGGGCGGCACGCTGATCTGCCGCTGCCGCACCACAGCCGCCAGTTCCCGGTGCTGGCGCAGGGTCTGGTGATAGCCGATGGCCTGGGCCAGGGAGCTCTTCAGGTAGTAGTCGTGCCAGGGCTTGGGAATGAAGCGGTAGATGTGGGTCTCGTTGACCATGCGGATCAGGGTGGCCATGTCGGTCTGGCCGCTCAGCACCAGGCGGGCGCATTCGGGCTGCAACAGGGTCAGTTCCTTGAGAAACTCCAGGCCGTCCATGTCGGGCATGCGGTAGTCGCTGATGACCGCGTCGAAACTCTGTTTCCGGGCCTTGGCCAGGGCCTGCAGCGGGTCGGTGCAGCCGGTCACCTGGTAGCGGTAGCGGCCGTGGGGCGGCGAGGCCAGCTCCCGTTGCACGGCGCTGACAATGTTGGGCTCGTCGTCCACAACGAGGATGTGGCGGATGTTGTTTTGGTCCACGATCTGCATTCCTGAATGAGGGAGTGGCCGCACGCTGGGGCGGCGGGACATGTCAAAAGGGTAGCACAGGCACGGCCGGCTTTCCCAGCCGGCCTCAGTGCTCCGGCGCGGCGCCGTCGGCGGGCGGCGGTTTGCGCATTTCGTACTGGCGGAAGGCGTCCCGGATGGTTTCCAGCAGTTCGCCGTCGTCCCAGGGCTTGGTCAGGAACTTGAACAGTTCGCCCCGGTTCACCGCACTGGTGACGGCCTTCAGGTCGGTGTAGCCGGAAAGGATGATGCGCATGGTGTCCGGGTACATGGCCCGCACCTTGCCCAGGAATTCGGCACCGTCCATCTCCGGCATGCGGGCGTCGGAAATGATGACCCCGACGTCGTGGCCGGCCAGGATGTCCAGGCCCTCCTTGCCGCTGTTGGCGGTGAGGATGACGTAGCCTTCGCGGCGGAAAAGGCGTTTCAGGGCCGAGAGAATCCCCGGTTCGTCGTCCACCAGCAGCAGGGTGCGTCCGGGCACCTTGGACTCGGGCTGGAACTCCAGCTTGCGGCCCTGGCGCAGCATGGCCTCGAATTCGTCGGCGGGCAGGGCCGGGCTGAAGAAGTAGCCCTGCATTTCGTCGCAATTGCGGGCCCGCAGGAAATTGAGCTGGGCCTCCGTCTCCACCCCTTCGGCAATGGCCAGCAGCTTCAGGCTGTGGGCCAGGGAAATGATGGCCAGGGCGATGGAGGCGCTGTCGGGATCGTGGGTGATGTCGCGGACGAAGGTCTGGTCGATTTTCAGCCGGTCGATGGCGAAGCGCTTGAGGTAGCTGAGGGAGGAGAAGCCGGTGCCGAAGTCGTCGATGGAGAGGGCGATGGAGAGGCCCTTGAGCTTTTCCGTGGCGCGGATGAAGGCCTCGGCGTCGGCCATGACGGCGCTCTCCGTCAGCTCCAGTTCCAGGTAGTTGGGGGCCAGCCCGGTGTCGTGCAGGATGCGGGCGGCCAGCTCCACCACATCCTGGGCGGCGAACTGGCGGGCGGACAGATTCACCGCCACGGGAATCTTGGGCAGGCCCGCGTCCTGCCAGGCCTTGTTCTGGCTGCAGGCGGTGCGCAGCACCCATTCGCCGAGGGGCACGATGAGGCCGGTTTCCTCCGCCAGGGCGATGAAGGAGCCGGGCATGACCAGGCCCTTCTCCGGGTCCTGCCAGCGCACCAGGGCTTCGGCGCCGATGATGGCGCCGTTGCGCAGGTTCACCTGGGGCTGGTAGTACACCACCAGCTCGCCCTGGTCGATGGCCCGGCGCAGGCCGTTTTCCAGGTCCAGGCGCTCCAGGGAGCGCTGGTTCATTTCCGCCGTGTAGAACTGGAAGCGGTTGCCGCCCTTGGTCTTGGCCTTGTACATGGCGGCATCCGCGTTGCGCAGCAGTTCCTCGCCGTTGTCGCCATCCTTGGGAAAGGTGGCGATGCCGATACTGCCGGACAGGAAAAACTCCCGCTCCGCCACGTGGAAGGGATTGGCCAGGGCCTTCAGGATGGGCTGGGCGAAGGCGCTGGACTGCTCGGCCGTGGCCACCTCCACCACCAGCACGAACTCGTCCCCTTCGAGGCGGGCCAGGGTATCCATCTTGCGCACCTGGCGCCCCAGGCGCTGGGCCACTTCCCGCAGCACCTGGTCGCCGGCGGCCCGGCCCAGGGTGTCGTTGATGCTCTTGAAGCGGTCCAGGTTGAGGGTGAGGACGGCGATGTTCATGCCGCTGCGGCGGCACACCTCGATATTGTGGTTGAGGCGGTCGTAGAGCAGGTTGCGGTTGGGCAGGTCCGTCAGTTCGTCGTAGTTGGAGTGGCGCTCCAGCTGTTCCAGGTAGCGTTTGCGGTCCCGGATGTCGCGCAGGGTGGTGACGGCGCCGATGATCCTGCCGTCCTCGACGATGGGGGTGTGGGAGCACTCCAGGGGCAGGGGCGTGCCGTCCCGGTGCCAGAGGGTGCTTTCCCGGTCCCGGATGGTGATGCCGGAGTGCAGGCACAGGTGCATGGGGCAGTCTTCGACGGCGTAGTGGCTGCCGTCGATGTGGGAGTGGTGCAGCATGCGGTGGGAGTCCTGGCCGAGCAGTTCCTCCTCGGTGTAGCCCAGCAGGGCCGTGGCGGCCGGGTTGATGAAATTGATGCGCCCCTCCACGTCCACGCCGAAGATGCCTTCGCTGGCGGAGGAAAGGATCAGCTGCCGCATGCGGTTGAGACGGGCCTCGTTGCGCTGCCCCTGTTCCTGGATGGCCAGGTTTTCCGCCACCCGGCGCTGCACCTCCGCCTCCAGGGAGGCGTTCTGCCGGCGCAGCTGGTCCTGGGCCAGCTTCAGGTCCAGCTGGGTGCGGATGCGTCCCAGCAGGATGGCCGGGCGGATGGGCTTGGCGATGTAATCCACGGCCCCCAGGGCCAGGCCCCGCTCCTCGTCCTCGTCCGCATCCAGGGCCGTGACGAAGATCACCGGAATGTGCCGGGTGGCCGGATTGGCCCGCAGCTCGGCCAGGGTTTCGTAGCCATCCATCTCCGGCATCATGATGTCGAGCAGGATCAGGTCCGGCACCGGGGTGCTGTTGGCCACCTTCAGGGCCCGCTGGCCGCTGTTGGCGATGCGCACGTTGTAGTGGGGATTGAGCAGCTCGCCGATGACGGTGAGGTTTTCCTTGGTGTCGTCCACCACCAGGACGGTTTCCTGGTGCAGGGGGGCGCCCCCCGCCTCGGGCAGGTCGTTTTCAATCATCCTGGGAAGACTCCGGAAGCCGCCGGCTCCGCCTCCGGCCGCATGAATGCCGCCAGCCAGCGGTTTTCCAGCTGCAGACGATGCTGGGCCAGGGCGAGGGCGATGTTGGCCTTCAGTTCGAAGTCGCTCCAGGGCTTTTCGACGAAGGCGAAGATGTGGGCCTGCTGGATGGCCTGGGCCAGTTCGGCCTCGCCGATCTGGCCGCTGATGAGGATGCGGCTGCAGTCCGGCTGGCGGGCGGCAAAGCGCTGCAGCAGTTCGATCCCGTTCATCTCCGGCATGCGGTAGTCGGCGATGATGCAGGAAAAGGCGACCCGCTCCGCCATCTGCAGGGCGTAGGCGGGGGATGGGGTGATCTGGACGCTGATGTGGTCCTCCGCCAGGGTCCGGCGGCGGGGCTGGCCGTGCTGTTCGGCCAGGATGGCGGCGAAGAGGCCGTCGGACTTGCTGTGGTGGGTGAGCACCCGGGCCAGGCTGTTGAGCACGCCCATGTCGTCGTCCACGATCAGCAGCTGTTCCACCGCCGCCGGTTCCGGCAGCAGTTCCGACAGCTGGCGTTGGCGCGCCGCTTTGGCCAGGCGCCGGTTTTCGGCCAGGGTCTCGGCGTAGTCGATGGCCTGGGCGAGGGCGGCCTGCAGCATGTAGGCCGGCCAGGGCTTGGCGATGAACCGGTAGATGTGGGTTTCATTGACCATGCGCACCAGGCTGTCCATGTCGGTCTGGCCGCTCAGGACCAGGCGGGGACAGTCCGGCTGGATGGCCGCCAGGGCCTTGAGGAATTCCAGGCCGTCCATGCCCGGCATGCGGAAGTCGCTGATGACGGCGTCGAAGGTCTGCCGCTCGGCGGCCACCAGGGCCTGGCGCGGGTCGGTGAAACCGGCCACGGTGAAGGCATAGCGGCCCAGGCGGCGGCCCTTGAGCTCCCGCTCCACGGCATGGAGGATGCTCAGTTCGTCGTCCACCACCAGAATGTGGCGGGTGGGATGATCGTGCCCATATTCCATGCCAGCCTCCTGCCTCTGCCTGCATTGACCCCGGTGTCCCGGCGATAGTCCCTACTCTACCGAAAAACCGTCCCCTTTCGCCCTAGGATAATGCCGGGGGCAAGAAAAAAGGCTGCCCGCGGGCAGCCTTTTTCGGGGAGGCGCAATGGCCGCCGAGCCCTGGCGTTCAGTCGTGGGGCAGGGTGTCGCTGAAGGCGGGGCGCTGCATCAGCTTCTCGTGGATGCGGGCCAGGCCCGGATAGGCCGGCCGCCATTCGATGTCGGCAAAGCGGAAGTCCAGGTAGCCCAGGGCGACGCCCACGGCGATGTCCGCCAGGGAGAAGTGGGTGCCCATACACCAGGGGTTCTCGCCCAGTTCCTTGGCCATGTAGTCCAGGGTGCGCTGGATCTTTTCCCGTTGCCGGGCGATGGTGGCTCCATCCTGCTTCTGCTTCGGCCGCTTGCCTTCGAGGAAGGTGGCCACCGCCGCTTCCAGCAGGCCGTCGGCCAGGGCCTCCCAGCGCTTCACTTCCATGCGTTCCCGGTTGGGGGCGGGCATCAGCTTGTTGTTGGGGGTGACGTTGTCCAGGTATTCGACGATGACCCGGGAATCGAACAGGGGCGTGCCGTCGTCCAGCAGCAGGACGGGAATCTTGCCCAGGGGGTTGTGCTCCGGAACGCGGCTTTCCGGCGTCCACGGCGACTCGATTTCGAACTCGGCCTCGATCTTCTTTTCCGCCAGGACCACCCGTACCTTGCGCACGAAGGGGCTGGTGTAGGAACCGATCAGTTTCATGAGCTTCTCGTTGTCTGTATGCGTGTTTTCGACCGGGCAGGCCCGGCCGGATGGGGAGGCAAAGTATAACACCCCGGACCACCGTCCCCTGCCAAGCAAGTCACGTACGCCATGCCGTGCTGGTTCGGGGACGGCAATTCCGGTTTGCCCAGACCTTTGCCCGGCGGGTAAAATTCCGCTCTTGGCTCAACAGGATACCCATTCCATGTCTCTTCACGCTCTCACCGCCCTTTCCCCCCTGGACGGCCGCTATGCCGGCAAGGTGGATGCCCTGCGTCCCCAGTTCTCTGAGTACGGCCTGATCCGCCGCCGCCTCCAGGTGGAAATCGAATGGCTCAAGGCCCTGGCGGCTGAACCCCATTTCGCCGAAATCCCCGCCTTCTCCGCCGCCACCGTGGCCGAGCTGGATGCCCTGGTGGCCGGTTTCGGCCCCGAACAGGCCGCCGAGGTGAAGGCCATCGAGGCCACCACCAACCACGACGTGAAGGCCCTGGAATACTGGATCAAGGACAAGACCAAGGCCAACGCCGAAGTCACCAAGGTCACCGAATTCATCCACTTCGCCTGCACCTCCGAAGACATCAACAACCTCTCCCACGCCCTCATGCTCAAGGCCGCCCGGGACGAGGTGATGCTGCCCTCCCTGGACAAGGTCATTGGCCGCCTGCGCGACCTGGCCCATGAACTGGCCGAGGTGCCCATGATGAGCCGCACCCACGGCCAGCCCGCCACGCCTTCCACCATGGGCAAGGAACTGGCCAACGCCGTCTATCGCCTCAACCGGGCCCGCGTCCGCATCGCCGAAGTCGGCCTGCTGGGCAAGATCAACGGTGCCGTCGGCAACTACAACGCCCACCTGGCCGCCTACCCCGGCTTCGACTGGGAAGGCTTCGCCAAGCGCTTCGTCGAGAGCCTGGGCCTGGAATTCAACCCCTACACCATCCAGATCGAGCCCCATGACGCCATGGCCGAACTGTATGACGCCTTCGCCCGCACCAACACCATCCTCATCGACCTGGACCGGGACGTCTGGGGCTACATCTCCCTGGGCTTCTTCAAGCAGAAGGTGAAGGCCGGCGAAGTGGGTTCCTCCACCATGCCGCACAAGGTCAATCCCATCGACTTCGAGAACTCCGAAGGCAACCTGGGCCTGGCCAACGCCGTCTTGAAGCACCTCTCCGAGAAGCTGCCCATTTCCCGCTGGCAGCGCGACCTGACCGACTCCACCGTGCTGCGCAACATGGGCGTCGGCCTCGGCTACGCCCTGCTCGGCTACGATTCCCTGCTGCGCGGCCTGAACAAGCTGGAAGTGAATTCCCAGGCCATGCACGACGACCTCAACGCCAACTGGGAACTGCTGGCCGAGCCGATCCAGACCGTGATGCGCCGCTACGCCGTGCCCCAGGCCTACGAGAAGCTCAAGGAACTGACCCGGGGCACCCGCGTCACCCGCGAAGGCATGCAGACCTTCGTGCAGTCCCTGGAAATCCCGGAAGCCGCCAAGGCCGAACTGCTCAAGCTGACGCCCTGGGACTACACCGGCAAGGCTGCCGAACTGGCCAAGCGCATCTAAGCCCATGCGCTGCCCCCGCTGCGATCAGCCCATGGAGGACCGTCGGAGCGACCTCTGCCCCGACTGTCTTGAAGCCCGGCAGAAGGCCATGGTCCGGGGCGCCCGCCAGGGCGGCCTGGCCGGCCTGTTGCTGGGCCTGCTGCTGGCCGGCCTGCTGCTCGGCGCCTACGGGCCCGAGCGGGGCATCAAGGCCATCGCCTTCGGCATCGCCTCGGCCTGCGCCATCACCGGCGTGCTGTTCGGCATGCTGCGCCGGCGCTGATTTTTTTCTCCCAAGAACCACAACCAGAGTTTCCCCATGAGCTTTGCTGAAAATCTGAAGAAGCTGCCGGGCATTTCCCACCTGGCCGCCATCAACCTGCTCGATGCCGAAGGCAATACCGTCGCCACCATCGAGAACAAGCCGGGCAGCGCCGGTTCCGTCGCCGTCTACAACCACCTGGCCCAGACCTACGGCGCCATCACGCCCCAGGCCGCGCTGAAGGGCATCGAGATCTATGCCGAGCACAGCGAGGATGCCAAGCTGCATCCGGGCAAGCATCCCAATATCGACCGCCTGATCCAGCTGGCGGCCGAGGGCAAGACCCTGCGCGCCAAGCACGTCTTTGCCGTGTAAAAGTTGTAAAAATCCGGTGGAAAAGGGCGGCTGCGGCCGCCTTTTTTCTTGCTCCCAGCCCGGCTGGCAGCCGCATCTGCGGCCGTTTCCAGGCTGTTGCTCCGGTCTTGTCCGGTGGGTGCCGTACATTGACGCCGGCTGATATGCCATTGCCTTGAGTCGTATAATTGCCCGTCGTTGCGCCGCGCCTTGCGGTGCCACCGTCAGCCTTTCCATTCAAACCACAACACGAGAGAAATGCCATGAAGAAACTGCCCAAGCTCCTGCTCGCCCTTTCCGCCCTGGCCGTGGCCGCCGGCGCTTCCGCCCAGGTCAAGCCTGAAGACGCCATCAAGTACCGCAAGGCCGGCTACTCCTACATGTCCTGGAACATGGGCAAGATCAAGGAGCAGACCATCGACAACCCGGCTGCCTACAACAAGGACCAGGTCCTGGCCGCTGCCCGCACCATCGCCGCCATCGCCACTCCGGCATGGGCGCCCTCTACGTGCCCGGCTCCGACAAGGACGCCGGCGGCCAGAAGACCCGGGTCAAGCCCGAGTTCTTCCAGCAGCAGGAGGAAGTGGGCAAGATCGCCCGCGCCTTCAATGCCGAAGCCAACAAGCTGGCCGAAGTGGCTGCCGGCGGCGACGTGAACGCCATCAAGGCCCAGTTCGGCAAGACCGGCGAGACCTGCAAGTCCTGCCACGACAAGTTCCGCATGAAGGACTGAGGTCCTTGCGCCCGGCAGGCGACCCTGGCGTCGTCCTGTCCGGAGCGTGCAGGCAAAGAAAAGGCCGCCCGTGGGCGGCCTTTTCTTTGGGGGACTCGACGCTTACCAGCTGGGCGTGGCCGGTGCCGATGCCGGCGGCGGGGGCGGCGGTGCGATCCAGACGCCGGAAGCGCCCCAGACGGCCAGGGCCGCCAGGGCCAGGGCGACGATGAAGGCCACCAGGCCGCCGCCCTGGGCATGGGCGGTGGCGGGCACGGCGGGCTGTGCTGCCGGCAGCTCCTTCCAGCCGGTGAGCATGGGCTTGACCAGGTTGTCCTTCTTCACCCGGGCGTAGAAGACGATGGCGCCCACGTGCACCAGCACCAGGGCCAGGATCAGGGGAAAGGCGCCCTTGTGCAGGCCGGAGAGGGTGTCGGAGAGATCCTTGCCCACCAGGTCCATGAGGGGGCCGCGGAAGGCGATGTCGTCGTTGGCGAAGAGGCCGGATACCACCTGGAACAGCAGCAGGGCCAGCAGGGCCAGGACGGAGAGGGCGCCCAGGGGATTGTGGCCCAGGCCCTGCCAGCGGCCCTGCAGATAGGCCTTGATGGCGCCGGGGCCGGGCACGAACTGGCTGAAGCGGGCGTAGGTGGAACCGGCTACGCCCCACACCAGACGGAACACCAGCAGGCCGACGATGGCCAGGCCCAGCTTGCCGTGAACGAAGATGGCGTTGCCGCCGACCTGGCCGGTGACCACGGCGCCCAGCACCAGGGCGGCCAGCAGCCAGTGGAAGAGGCGGGTGGGCAGGTCCCACACCTTGATTTTCTGCGTGCTCACGAGTGTTTCTCCCTCATGCAAGTAAAACGGGCCGCCCGCGGTGGCAGGCGACCCGTCGAATTGTAGCCCCTGCCGCAGGGGCGGGGCTGTGGCCGAATGTAACCGGCCGTTGCTGATCCAGACTCAGACGCAGGCGCCGTCGTCGCTGACGTTGGGGTCCTTGGCCTTGGGGGCCTTGATGAACTGCTCCCGGGACACCCCCAGCCACATCACCAGGGGGCTGGCCACCAGCACCGAGGAGTAGATGCCGAAGAGGATGCCGATGGTCAGGGCCATGGCGAAGTAGTGCAGGGTCTCGCCGCCGAACACCAGCATGGACAGCACCATCATCTGGGTGGAGCCGTGGGTGATGATGGTGCGGGAGATGGTGCTGGTGATGGCGTGGTCCAGCACCTGGGGCGTGGTCATGCCGCGGGCCTTGCGGAAGGTTTCCCGCACCCGGTCGAAGACCACCACGGATTCGTTCACCGAGTAGCCCAGCACCGCCAGCACCGCCGCCAGCACCGAGAGGGAGAATTCCCACTGGAAGAAGGCGAAGAAGCCCAGGATGATGATGACGTCGTGCAGGTTGGCGATGATGGCCGACACCGAGAAGCGCCATTCGAAGCGGAAGGCCAGGTAGATGACGATGCCGATGATCACCACCAGCAGGGCCATGGCGCCGTTCTCGGCCAGTTCCTTGCCCACCTGGGGGCCGACGAACTCGACCCGGCGCAGGGAGGCGGAAGCGTCCTCGGCGGAGAGGGCGGCCATGACGGACTCGCCCAGCTTGGCCGTGTTCTGCTCGGACTTCAGGGGCAGGCGGATCAGCACGTCCTGGGAGGAGCCGAAGTTCTGCACCGAGTAGTCGGAGAAGCCGGACTTGCCCAGGGCGCCGCGGATTTTCTCCAGGTCGGCGGCCTGGCTGTAGCTGACCTCGATCAGGGTGCCGCCGGTGAATTCCACCGACAGGTGCAGGCCCCGGGTGGCGAGGAAGAACACGGCCAGGAGGAAGGTGACCAACGAAATGACGTTGAACACCAGCGCATGGCGCATGAAGGGGATGTCCTTGCGGATCTTGAAAAATTCCATGTTGAGTATCCCTTGCTAGGCGCTTACTTGGCGCTGTCCAGGCCGGGCTTCCAGACCTGGCCGATGGAGACCTTGTCCAGCTTCTTGCGGCGACCGTAGATGAGGTTGACCAGGGCCCGGGAGACCACCACGGAACTGAACATGGAGGTCAGGATGCCCAGGCAGTGCACCACGGCGAAGCCCCGGATGGGGCCGGAGCCGAAGGCCAGCAGGGCAACGCCGGCGATCAGGGTGGTGACGTTGGAGTCCAGGATGGTGCCGAAGGCCCGCTCGTAACCGGCAGAGATGGCCGCCTGGGGACTGGCGCCGTTGCGCAGTTCTTCCCGCACCCGTTCGTTGATCAGCACGTTGGAGTCGATGGCCATACCCAGGGTCAGGGCGATGGCGGCGATGCCCGGCAGGGTCAGGGTGGCCTGCATGAGGGACAGCAGGGCCACCAGGAACATCAGGTTGGCTGCCAGGGCCAGGGTGGAGATGAGGCCGAACATGAGGTAGTAGCACATCATGAAGGCGGCAATGGCGAGGAAGCCCCACAGGGTGGAGTGGAAGCCCTTGCTGATGTTGTCGGCGCCGAGGGAGGGGCCGATGGTGCGCTCTTCGACGATGTCCATGGGCGCCGCCAGGGAACCGGCCCGCAGCAGCAGGGCGGTGTCGTTGGCTTCCATGGTGCTCATCTTGCCGCTGATCTGGACCCGGCCGCCGCCGATTTCGGTGCGGATCACCGGGGCGGTGACCACTTCGCCCTTGCCCTTTTCAATGAGCAGGATGGCCATGCGCTTGCCCACGTTCTCCCGGGTGATGTCCTTGAAGATGCGGGCGCCGGCGGAATCCAGGGTCAGGTGCACCGCCGGTTCGTGGGTCTGGCCGTCGAAGCCGGGCTGGGCGTCGGTGAGGCGGTCGCCGGTCAGCACCACCTGCTTCTTCACCAGCAGGGGCGAGCCGCCCCGTTCGCTGTAAAGCTCGGTGCCGAAGGGTGCCTGGCCGGCCATGGCCGCTTCCAGGGCGCCCGGGGTGTCGTCCACCATGCGGATTTCCAGGGTGGCGGTGCGGCCCAGGATGTCCTTGGCCTTGGCCGTGTCCTGCACGCCGGGCAGCTGCACCACGATGCGGTCGGCGCCCTGCTGCTGGATCACCGGCTCGGCCACGCCCAGCTCGTTGATCCGGTTGTGCAGGGTGGTGATGTTCTGCTTCAGGGCGAAGTCCTGGATGCGCTTGACCGCCGTGGGCTTCAAGCTGGCGGTGAGTTTCAGGTCGGAGCCGTCCTGGCCGTCCACGAAGGTCAGGTCGGGCTGGTTGTCTTCCAGCACGATGCGGGCCTTGGTGCGGGTGTCGGCGTCGCGGAACTTGACCACCACCGCATTGCCTTCCCGGTTGATGCCGGCGTGGCGCAGGTTCTTGTCCCGCAGCAGGGTGCGCAGGTCGGCCGACATGGAGTCCAGGCGCTTGGTCAGCGCGCCGGCCATGTCCACCTGCAGCAGGAAGTGCACGCCGCCCCGCAGGTCCAGGCCCAGGTACATGGGCAGGGCGCCCAGGTTGGAGAGCCACTTGGGGGAGGAGGAGAGCAGGTTCAGGGCGACCACGTACTGGGCGTCCTGGGGATTCGGGTTGAAGGTCTTTTCCAGCAGGTCCTTGACCTTGAGCTGGGTGTCGGTGTCCTTGAAGCGGGTCTTGACGCCGTTGCTGTCGAGGAAGATGCCGTCGTGGCTGATGCCGGCGCCCTGCAGGGCGGCTTCGACGCGGGACAGCAGCTGGGCATCGGTCTTCAGGGTGGCGCGGGCCGGGGAAAGCTGGACGGCCGGGGCTTCACCGAAGAAATTGGGCAGGGTGTAGAGGAAACCGATCACCAGTGCGACGACGACGGTGATGTATTTCCAGAGCGGATAGCGGTTCATGGGCGGTTCCTGGGGGACCGAAAAAGGCAAGGGGCCGGACGAATCCGGCCCCGGGGATGACTTACAGGGACTTCAGGGTTCCCTTGGGCAGCAGCACCCCGATGGCGGGTTTCTGCACCACGACTTCGGTGTTGGGGGCGATTTCCAGATGGACGTAAGCGTCGCCGATCTTGGAGACGCGGCCCACCATGCCGCCCTGGGTGACCACTTCGTCACCCTTCTGCAGGGCGTCCACCATGGCCTTGTGTTCCTTGGCCTTCTTCATCTGGGGGCGGATCATGAGGAACCACAACACCACGAACATCAGGATGATGGGCAGGAATTGCATCAGGCCCCCGGTGGGGTCGGCAGCCTGGCCTGCGGCCTGGGCGTGAGCGGCGCTAATCAGCACGGTTTTACTCCTTGATTGCTTCGAAATTTGAACGGGGCATTGTACCACCGAGCCATGACGCGGATGCCCGGTGGCGGACCTACGGTGCGGCTTTAGCCGGCCGCCGGGCTGGCACCCCGGGAACGGTCCCGATGGAAGTTCTCCATATGGGGCTGCAGGCGCCCTTCTTCAATAGCGGCGCGCAATTCGGCCATCAGCACCTGGTAGTAGTGCAGGTTGTGGATGGTGTTGAGCATGGAGCCAAGGATTTCCCCGGCGCGGAACAGGTGGTGCAGGTAGGCCCGGCTGAAGTTGCGGCAGGTGTAGCAGTCGCAGGACGGGTCCAGGGGGCCGGTGTCCTGGCGGTGGATGGCGTTCTTGATCTTGAGGTCGCCGTAGCGGGTGAACAGGTGGCCGTTGCGGGCGTTGCGGGTGGGCATGACGCAGTCGAACATGTCGATGCCCTGGCTCACCGCATGCACCAGGTCTTCCGGCGTGCCCACGCCCATCAGGTAGCGGGGCTTGTGGGCGGGCAGTTTCGGTGCGGTGTGGGCCAGGATGCGGGCCATGTCTTCCTTGGGCTCGCCCACGGAAAGGCCGCCGATGGCCATGCCGTCGAAGCCCATTTCATCCAGGCCGGCCAGGGATTCGTCGCGCAGGGTCTCGTACATGCCGCCCTGGACGATGCCGAAAAGGGCGTTGCCGTTGCCCAGGCGACGGTGCTCGTCGATGGAGCGCTGGGCCCAGCGCAGGGAGAGGCGCATGGACTTGGCCGCCTCGTCCACGGTGGCCGGGTAGGGCGTGCATTCGTCGAAGATCATGACGATGTCCGAGTTCAGCGTGTGCTGGATGCGCATGGATTCTTCCGGCGTCAGGAACAGCTTGGCGCCGTCGATGGGGGAGGAGAACTTCACCCCTTCCTCGGTGATCTTGCGCAGGGCCCCCAGGGAGAAGACCTGGAAGCCGCCCGAATCGGTGAGGATGGGCTTGTTCCAGCCCATGAAGTCGTGCAGGCCGCCGTGGGCCTTGATTACTTCCAGGCCCGGGCGCAGCCACAGGTGGAAGGTGTTGCCGAGGCAGATCTGGGCGCCGATGTCGTGCAGGGACTGGGGCGTCATGGCCTTGACCGTGCCGTAGGTGCCCACCGGCATGAACACCGGGGTCTGCACCGTGCCGTGGGCCAGGGTCAGGGTGCCGCGACGGGCCTGGCCGTCGGTCTTGAGAAGTTCGAACTGCATGGACGTATTCCTAAAAGCGTTTTTGCCACAGAGGACACAGAGATCACAGAGTAAAACCGGCTGCCGCCAGTTGCGGCAGGGGATGGGTCTGGTCTTTCTCTCTGTGCTCTCTGTGTCCTCTGTGGCTTATTGAATCAATGTTCTTCCCGCTCCAGCAGCATGGCGTCGCCGTAGCTGAAAAAGCGGTATTTTTCTGCCACTGCGTGGGCGTAGGCGGCGCGGATGGGGTCCAGGCCGGCGAAGGCGGAGACCAGCATGAGCAGGGTGGAGCGGGGCAGGTGGAAATTGGTGATGAGCCGGTCCACCACCTGGAAGCGGTAGCCCGGAGTGATGAAAATGTCCGTCTCGCCGCTGCCGGCACGTACCAGGCCGTTGCCGCAGGCGGCCGATTCCAGGGTGCGCAGGGAGGTGGTGCCCACCGCCACCACCCTGCCGCCCCGTTCCCGGGTGGCAGCGATGGCCGCGGCGGTTTCTTCCGGCACGTGGAAGCGCTCGCTGTGCATCTTGTGCTCGTCGATCTTTTCCACGCGCACCGGCTGGAAGGTGCCTGCCCCCACATGCAGCGTCAGCGCGGCTCGGCGGACACCCTGCCCGGAGAGCCGCTCCAGCATTGCCTCATCGAAGTGCAGTCCGGCGGTGGGCGCTGCCACGGCGCCCGGGTGGCGGGCATAGACGGTCTGGTAGCGGGCCTCATCCTCCGCCTCCACCCCGTGCTCGATATAGGGCGGCAGGGGCAGGCGGCCGTACTGTTCGGCCAGGTCCCACAGATTGCCTTCGCCCTCCAGTTCGAGGGCGAAGAACTCGCCCTGGCGGCCGCTGCACACCAGGCTGAAGGCGTTTTCCAGGGTGATGCGGGTGCCGGCCTTGGGCGACTTGCTGGCCCGCACCTGGGCCAGGGCGTGGTGCTCGTCCACGATGCGCTCCAGCAGCACTTCCACCTGGCCGCCGGAGTCCTTCTGGCCGAAGAAGCGGGCCTTGATCACTCGGGTATCGTTGAACACCAGCAGGTCGCCGGGGGCCAGCAGGCCGGGCAGGTCAGTGAAGCGCAGGTCGGCCAGGTGGGGGCCGTCCACGTGCAGCAGGCGGCTGGCGCTGCGTTCCCTGGCCGGATGCTGGGCGATCAGTTCGGGCGGCAGGGGAAAGTCGAAAAGGTCGACGGAAAGGCTCATGGTCTTGCGGCTTTGGCGGTGGTGCCCGGAGCAGGCGGCGGGTGTCCTCGTCCGGCTTGTGGGGGCGTCGTGAATCGGTGATAATGCGCCCCTCGCGCAGTAGTGCCCGCCAGCTCTGGCCGGGCGTCCCGGGCCGGGATGGCGGAATCGGTAGACGCAGCGGATTCAAAATCCGCCGCTGGTAACAGTGTGAGGGTTCGAGTCCCTCTCCCGGCACCAAATACACCCACCCCGTGGGGCGGTTTTTGCAAAGGCCGCATTCTCTCACAGTCTTCGTTCCGGGATAAATTCGGCACCTTTTGATCTGGCCATGCGCCGTTTTGCCGCGCTGTGGTTAGACTGTGGCCTGTTTTTCCCTTACGCCCGTTACCCATGAACGCTTCCACACTCGCCAGCCTCTCCCGTCCCACACCCGGGCAGGCCTGGTGGCTCGCCCTGCGGCCCCGCACCCTGCCGGTGGCGGCGGCCCCGGTGCTGTCCACCTGCGCCCTGGCCTGGTCGGAAACGGGCCAGCTGCGCTGGCTGGTGGCCCTGGTGACCCTGGCGGCGGCCCTGCTGATCCAGATCGGCACCAACCTGCTCAACGACGTGGGCGACTTCGAGCGCGGCACGGACACGCCGGACCGCCTGGGCCCGCCCCGGGCCACGGCCATGGGCTGGCTCAGCGCCGCCCAGGTCAAGCGGGGCGGCTTCCTGGCCCTGGGCGGCGCCTTCCTGCTGGGCATCTATCTGGTGGGGCAGGGCGGCTGGCCCATCGTCTTGCTCGGCCTGGCTTCCCTGTTCTGCGGCTGGGCCTACACCGGCGGCCCCAAACCCATTGCCTACGGGCCTTTCGGCGAGGTCTTCGTGTGGCTGTTCTTCGGTCTGGGGGCGGTGCTCGGCACCTACTACCTGCAGACCGGCGGCCTCAGCCGGGCCGCCCTGGCCCTGGCCAACATGTCCGGCCTGTTCGCGGCGGCGGTGATCGTGGTGAACAACACCCGGGACCGGGCCGGGGATGCCCGGGCCGGCAAGCGGACCCTGGCGGTGCGCCTGGGCCTGACGGGATGCCGGGTGGAATACGGGCTGTTGATGCTGGCGCCCTTCGTTTTGCTGGGCTGGCTGGCCGCCTCCGGCCACCATCTGGCCGCCGGCCTGCCCCTGCTGGCGCTGCCGCCGGCCCTGCTGCTGGTGGTGCGCTTCGCCCGGGCGACGCCGGGTACCGGCCATAACCTGCTGCTCGGCCGCACCGCCCAGTTGCAGCTGCTGTTCTCCTTCCTGCTGCTCCTGGGCTGTCTCTTTCGACCCGGCTGATCCGGCTTAGACCGTCTCGGCTGCGGCCTGGGGTTCGAACCAGCTGAGCTGGGGCTGCAGCTGCAGCACGCCGCCGACGAAAATCAGGGCCGGCGTGGTGATGCCCGCTTCCTGCACCTTCGCTTCCAGAGTGGCCAGATCGGCCACCACCACCCGCTGCTGGCGGGTGGTGCCCTGTTGCACCACGCCAGCCGGGGTCTGCGGGGAGAGGCCGTGGGCGATCATCTGCCGGCTGATTTCTCCCAGGCCGGCAATTCCCATGTAGAAAACCACGGTCTGCTTGGGCCGGGCCAGGGCCTGCCAGTCCAGATTGACCGTGCCGTCCTTCAGGTGGCCGGTGGCGAACACCAGCACCTGGGCGTGGTCCCGGTGGGTCAGGGGGAAGCCGGCGTAAGCGGCGCAGCCGGCCGCCGCGGTGACGCCGGGCACCACCTGGAAGGGCACGCCGTGGCGGGCCAAGATCTCCAGCTCCTCGCCGCCGCGGCCGAAAATGAAGGGGTCGCCGCCCTTGAGGCGGACCACACAGCGGTATTTCTGGGCCAGCTGTACCAGCAGGTGGTTGATGTCGTCCTGGGGCAGGGTGTGTTTCGAGGCTTCCTTGCCGGCGTAGATGATCTCGGCGTCGGGCCGGGCCAGGTCCAGGATGCCGTCGCCAATGAGGTGGTCGTAGACCAGCACGTCGGCCTGGGCAATCAGGCGGGCGGCGCGTACCGTCAGCAGGTCGGGGTCGCCAGGGCCGCCGCCGACGAGATAGACGGTGCCGGGCAGGGCAGGGTGGGTGCGGTTCGGATCGGGCATGAGCATTATTTTTTCTCGTTTGGCAAAAGGCAGCATAGCCGGGCTGGCCGTCGGCCTTCAATCCCTTTTGGGGGTGTTTCGGCCTAGGCACCACTCTAGTGAATATCCCTACTTTTTGAAGTTGATTCGCATCAAGGATTTGGACAAGTCACCGGGCGCAATCTTTCGCCATCCCCGGATGCTGTGTCGGGGGTAACGGTTTGCTGATAATTCCTATTGAGGAGAGGAAAGCATGAAAAAGGGAGTTAGTGCCTTTATCTTTACGGCCCTCGCGGCCGCCATGGGCTCCGCTTTCGCTGCACCCGCAGCCAATGCGCCGAGCCTGACCAAGGAAGCCAAAGAGGCTTCCGCCAAGATCTACTTCGAGCGTTGCGCCGGCTGCCACGGCATGCTGCGCAAGGGCGCCACCGGCAAGAACCTGGAGCCGGCGAACACCCAGAAGCTCGGCCAGGGCCGTCTGGAAAAGATCCTGACCTACGGTACCGAAGGCGGCATGCCCAACTTCGACGACATCCTGTCCAAGGATGAAATCAAGAACATGGCCACCTACATCCAGCAGCAGCCGGATGTGCCGCCCGAGTGGGGCATGAAGGAAATGAAGGCCAACTGGAAGGTGCACGTGCCCGTGGCCGAGCGCCCCACCAAGCAGATGAACAACATCAATCTGCAGAACGTCTTCTCCACCACCCTGCGTGACTCCGGCGAAGTGGCCCTGATCGACGGCGACACCAAGAAGATCTGGGGCATCGTCAAGACCGGCTACGCCGTGCACATTTCCCGTACTTCCGCTTCCGGTCGCTACGTCTATGTGATCGGCCGCGACGGCCGTCTGGACCTGATCGACATGTGGTTCGAGAAGCCCACCATCGTCGCCACCCTGAAGGCCGGCCTGGAAGCCCGTTCCGTCGATACCTCCAAGTTCAAGGGCTGGGAAGACAAGTACGCCATCGTCGGTTCCTACTGGCCGCCCCAGTACACCATCCTGGACGGCATGACCCTGGAGCCCCTGAAGAACGTCTCCACCCGCGGCATCACCGTGGATGGCGAGTATCACCAGGAGCCCCGCGTTGCCTCCATCGTTTCCTCCCTGATCAAGCCCGAGTGGGTGGTGACGGTGAAGGAATCCGGCCTGGTCAAGCTGGTGGATTACTCCGACGTGAAGAACCTGAAGGAAACCACCATCGAAACCGCCAAGTTCCTGCATGACGGCGGTTGGGATGCCACCAAGCGTTACTTCCTCGTCGCTGCCAACGCCTCCAACAAGGTGGTGGTCGTCGATACCAAGGAAGGCAAGCTGGCCGCCCTGGTCGATACCAAGCCCAAGCCCCACCCCGGCCGCGGCGCCAACTTCGTGCATCCGAAGTTCGGTCCCGTGTGGTCCACTTCCCACCTGGGTTCCGACGTTATCAGCCTGATCGGTACCGATCCGGAGAAGCATCCCCAGTACGCCTGGAAGGTCGTGGCCGA
This sequence comes from Azospira sp. MPR-LB4, assembly GCF_058809525.1. Taxonomy (NCBI): domain Bacteria; kingdom Pseudomonadati; phylum Pseudomonadota; class Betaproteobacteria; order Rhodocyclales; family Rhodocyclaceae; genus Azospira; species Azospira sp. MPR-LB4. The sequence continues at coordinate 1,225,535 of NZ_CM179521.1, read as the reverse complement.
GCTGAAGAACCACGGTTCCGGTTCCCTGTTCGTCAAGACCCATCCCAAGTCCAACAACCTGTGGGCCGATGCCCCGCTGATGCCGGAGAAGGATGCTGCCGAATCCGTCACCGTGTACAGCATCGACCAGCTGGGCAACCCGGATGCCAAGCCTGAGGTGATCAACGTCGCCAAGATGGCCGGCCTGCCGGAAACCAAGGGCGTGAAGCGGGTGGTGCATGCCGAGTACAACGAGAAGGGTGACGAAGTCTGGTTCTCCGTTTGGACGGGCAACAAGACCGAGCCTTCCGCCATCGTGGTGCTGGACGACAAGACCCGCAAGTTCAAGACCGTGATCAAGGATCCGAAGCTGGTCACGCCCACCGGCAAGTTCAACATCCACAACACCCAGCACGACGTGTACTAAGCGTTATTGTCGGAATCGTTGTCTAATGACCGGGGGCTGCGGCCCCCGGTTTTTTCATGGTGCACGCCTTTTGTCGAAGGAGATGAGGATGTCACTGACGACCCGAACCCTGCTCTGCGCCGCCCTGCTCGGCGTGGTTGCCGTACCGGCCCAGGCCGCGGACAAGAAGCGGGATGCCGCCATGCTCGAACTGGCCGAGCGGCACCGCTGCCTCAATTGCCACGAGGTGGACGTCAAGGTGCGGGGTCCGGCCTGGCGCGAGGTGGGGCGCCGCTACCGGGACGACCCGGAAGCCGAGGCCCGCCTGCTGGTGAAGGTGAGGGAAGGCGGCAGCGGCGTCTGGGGCGACGATTTCATGTCGCCCAACAAGCGGGTCAGCGATGCCGACCTGCAGGCCCTGGTGCGCTGGATACTCTCCCTGCGCTAAGACTGGCGCCCTTTTCCGGCCGCCCCTGCGACCTTTGGTCGCATCCCCTTGGCGGCCGTTGAACCCTAGAATTACGGGGTTCGCCACCCTCTCGCCAAAGCCGGCATGGCCGCCCTGGCGACGGCGTTTCCGGCAGTCCCGCGAGCCCTCGTCGGGATGCCGCTGCGGGGCCCCTCGCGGCCCGAAAAGGATCGTTTTCTGTCTGCTTCATTGCCCAGTCCATGGCCCTCCCTCTCCCGGGGGCGCCGGGGCTCGATCTTCCTGCTGGTGCTGGCCCTCCATGGGGGCGGTCTGGCCTACGCCCTGCATTCCGGTAGTGCCGTGGTCAGCGCCATGGTGCCCCAGCCGATGAGCGTGCGCCTCATCGACGCCGCGCCTGCGGCCAGGCCCCAGCCCGAGGTGGCGCCGCCCCAGCCGATGCCGCCCAAGGTCGAGCGGCCGCGGCAGCCCAAGGCGCCGGCCCCCGTGCCGCTGGCGAAGACGCCGGCACCGATACTGGCCGCAACGCCGGCGGCGGCCGTCAGCAGCGACTTCGTCGCTCCCGAAGCACCGCCCAGCCGTCCCGCCAGCAGCACCATTGCGGCCGCACCTACCCTGGTGCCGGCCCGTTTCGATGCGGACTACCTGCACAACCCGAAACCTGTTTACCCCCCCATGTCCCGCCGTTTCGGCGAGGAAGGCAAGGTTCTGCTCAAGGTGCGGGTGACGCCCCAGGGCACGGCGGAGCAGGTGGATATCCAGACCGGTAGCGGCTATTCCCGCCTCGACAGCGCCGCCCGGGAGGCCGTCCAGCGCTGGCGTTTCGTCCCCGCCCGGCGCGGCGACGAGGCCGTGGCAGCCTCGGTCATCGTTCCCATCACTTTCGCTCTCGACAGCTAACCCATTGCAGGAGTCCCCATGAACACCCAACTCGGTCTTTCCCATTTCTGGGCCCAGGGAGATGGGGTTTCCCATTCCGTCGCCCTGATCCTGCTGCTGCTGTCGGTGGCCAGCTGGTGCGTCATCGTCGGCAAGTTCATCGCCCACTGGCGCGCCTCCCGCACCCAGAGCCGGGCCCTGGCCGCCTTCTGGCAGGCCGATTCCCTGCCCGAAGCCTTGGAAGCCATCCGCCGCGAGGACGCCAGCGGCATCCTGGCCGGCCTGGCCCTCTCCGGCGCCCACGCCGCCCAGGCCCATGAGCAGCATGCGGCCCGGGGCATCGGCGCCGGCGTCAATGCCAGTGAATTCGTCACCCGCTGCCTGCGCCAGAGCATCGTCACCGCCCAGGCCCGCATCGAGCAGGGCCTCACCTTCCTCGCTTCGGTGGGCTCGACGGCGCCCTTCATTGGCCTGTTCGGCACGGTGTGGGGCATCTACCACGCTTTGGTGGGCCTCTCCGGCTCTTCCCAGGTGGTGCTGGACAAGGTGGCCGGTCCCGTCGGCGAGGCCCTGATCATGACCGCCGCCGGCCTCTTCGTCGCCATTCCCGCCGTGCTGGCCTACAACGCCTTTACCCGGGCCAACCGCCTGGTGCTGGCCCAGATGGACGGCTTTGCCCACGACCTCCACGCCTATCTCACCACCGGCGTGCGTCTCTCCAGCACCGTGCCCCAGGGCGGCCTGGTGCGGGTTGCCTGAGGCCGCCGGCATGGCTTTCGGATCCTTCAACGAGGGCGGCAGCGCCCAGCCCATGGCGGAAATCAACACCACGCCCCTGGTGGACGTGATGCTGGTGCTTTTGGTGATCTTCATCATCACCGCGCCCCTGCTCAATCAGGCCGTGCCGGTGGATCTGCCCAAGGTCAGCGCCACCCAGGTGGAGCAGAAACCCCAGGTGGTGCAGCTGGCCCTGGACGGCAACAGCCAGGTCTTCATCAACGGCGAGGTCGTGGCCGGCGAAGCCCTGGCCACCCGCCTGCAGGGCCTGGCCGGGCCGGAAACGGAACTGCACCTGCGGGCCGACCGCGGCACCCGCTACGAGAAGGTGGCGGAAGTGATGGCCACCGCCCAGCGGGTGGGCATCGCCAAGATCGCCTTCGTCACCGAGGAACCCGCCCGTCCTTGAGGTCGGGATTGTTCCGCCGGGGCGGGAAAATCCCTCCTTGCGCTTGCCCCGCTTTTTTCCCACTATGAAACAGGTGGGCATCTGGGCATGGGCGAAAGGAGGCGGGCATGGATATGGATGGCCTGGTCAAGGCGCTGGAACTGCGTTTTGCCTGCACCTGCTGCGCCGACGGTTGCCGCCTGCGTTCCTACCGGGGGCACAGCCTGCTCTGCCTGACCTACGATACGCCCTGGGTGCCCCACACCTGGGAGGATTTCGTCCGCTTTGACGACGGCACCCGCCGCAACATGCTGGAATTCCTGCGCCTGGAACTGGGCATTTCGGAAAGCGTGGAGATTTCCATCGAACATGCGGCCCGGGCCCTGCGCCTGCGCTGGATGCCCGTCGGCACCTGCGGCGTCATGCAGGTGCCAGACCCGCCCCTGTATTTCGAGCGCACCCAGCAACTGGACAAATACCGCACCGACGAACACGTCATGGGGCGCAACTTCAGCCAGTTCTGAAGCGCCGGCCAGCAAAAAGGGACTCCCGCGGGAGTCCCTTTGCTTTGCTGCGTCCGGACAGGCTCAGTGCTTCATGGCGCCGTGGTTGTGCTGGCCCATGTCTTCCGGCTTGGCGGCGGGCACCTGGATCTTGCGTACCGGGGCTTCGATCTTGGTGGAGGAGCCGTCGTCCAGCTTCAGGGTGATGGGCACCACGTCGCCTTCCTTCAGGTCCTGCTTGAGGCCGATCAGCATGACGTGCAGGCTGCCGGGCTGCAGTACGGCCTCGCCCTTGGCCTTGACCTCGATGTCGGCCACCGGGCGCATGCGCATGACGCCGTTGTCGTTGATGTGGTTGTGCAGTTCCACCACCTTGGAGACGGGGCTCTCGGCCTTCAGCACCTTGCGGTCGGCGTTGCCGCTGTTCTTGATGACCATGAAGGCGCCGGTGTTGGGGGTGCCGGTGGGAACCAGGCGCACATAGGGGTCTTCCACCTTGATCGGGCTGTCGGCCAGGGCCGGCAGGGCGAACAGGGCGGAACAGGCCAGGGCGGCGGAAATGAGGCGGCGGTGCAGTTGCATGGGGAACTCCTGTGGGTGAAGTCGGTTACTTGGGTTGGGGCAGCAGGCGCCGCATGGCGGCGGCCATGTCTTCCGGCGTCGTGCCGTGGGGCAGGGAGGCGGCCAGGCGGCCGTCGGGAGCCAGCAGGTAGACGAAAGAGGAGTGGTCCACCACATAGCCGCCTTCCGATTTGACCTCCTGCCGGCTGTAGCTGGCGCCGTAGGCGTGGGCAATGGCGGCGATTTCCGACGGGGTGCCGGTCAGGCCCTTGAGCTTGGGGTGGAAAAAGACGGCGTAGTCCTTGAGGCGGGCCACGCTGTCCCGCTCCGGGTCCACGGAGATGAACAGGGGCTGGACCTGGGCCAGTTCCGCCGGCGTCAGCTTTTCCAGGGCGCTGCCGAGGGCCGCCAGGGAGGTGGGGCAGACGTCCGGGCAGTAGGTGTAGCCGAAATAGAGGGCGACCACCTGGCCGCGGAAGTTCTGGGTGGCGATACGGCCGTCGGCGCTGTCCAGGCTGAAATCGCCGCCGCTGGGCGGGGCGGCCAGGGTCAGGCCGCCGGGGGCTGGCGGGGTGTCGCGGGAACAGCCGGGCAGGCCCGGGATGGCCAGGGCCAGGATGGTGAGCAGGGCAATGAGGCGCATGGTGTCTTTCAGTGGCCTTCCGGGGCGGCCGACTCGAAGCGGAAGGGGACGGCGATATTCTTGCCGCCGCTGCCGACCAGCACGGTGGCCTGCCAGATCATGGTGCCGGTGATGCAGACGGGCAGGTTGCCCTGCCCGACAAAGGTGCCGGCTTCCTTGGCGGCGGCCAGCAGGGGGCGGTTATAGCCCATCTTCATGTCCACCCCGGCAAAATCCACCTCCACCTGGCTGGCTGGGATGCCGCTGACCCGGGCGCTCAGGGTCAGGGGCTTGAGGGCCGGCACCGGGCGGGGACTGATGCTGAATTCCACTTCGCCGCCTCCGGGCAGGGCCGCCCGGCAGGGGCCCCGGTTCAGGTCGCAGTCCGAGAGGGGGGCTGCCAGGTCGGTCTTGGGGGTGAGCAGGGGGGCCAGGGTGTAACCGAGGCCGCCGAGGGCGATGACGGCGCCGAGGATGGCCAGGTCATAAATAATTTTTTTGGACATTCGTTGCTTCGGGGCTGGGGCAGGTAATGGGTACCGGTGTTGCGGAGGGCCGGCGGACCGCGTTAGGGCTTGATGGGCCGGGTGGCGGTGCCGCGAAGGCGCGTAATTCCTTGGCTATCCTGACACGATGACGCCAAAGCCGCTACTGGCTTGGCGATGGGCTCGATTCTCAACCCCGAGCCATTTCCCCAATTTAACCTGCATCAAAGTTTAGAAGTGTGGCGGCGCCGATGATGTGCGACATATTGCCGCATAGTAGGTGCGCACCCTATGGTGCCTAGGGCAATAGCAGAGAAATTTCCTTTATTTATCAACGGGAGAGTCAAAATGAAGACTCGTATGAAGCAGACCGTCGCCGCGCTGGTTGCAGCCGGTATCGGTTTCGCGGCAGCGGGGGCTGCCACGGCAGCAGAGTCCCTGCAGGACGTGATGAAACGTCGCAGCCTGTCCCAGCAGGACCTGCTGGCAGCGGCCAAGACCTACGTTCCCACCGGTAAGCGTGATGAATTCGTCGCCTTCTCCTCCGGCGGTCAGTCCGGTCAGGTGATCGTGTATGGCATTCCGTCCATGCGCATCCTCAAGTACATCGGCGTGTTCACCCCCGAACCCTGGCAGGGCTACGGCTACGACGAGAACTCCAAGGCCGTGCTGAACCAGGGCATGATCGACGGCAAGCAGATCACCTGGGGTGATACTCACCACCCGGCCATCTCCGAAACCGACGGCAAGTACGACGGCCAGTTCCTCTTCATCAACGACAAGGCCAATCCCCGTCTGGCAGTGATCGACCTGCGCGATTTCGAGACCAAGCAGATCGTGGTGAACCCGATCTTCAAGTCCGAACACGGCGGCGCCTTCGTCACCCCGAACACCGACTACGTCATCGAGGCTGCCCAGTACGCTTCCCCGCTGGAAAACAAGAAGTTCTACCCCCTCGAAGAGTTCAACGAGAAGTACCGCGGCGGCGTCACCTACTGGAAGTTTGACCGCAAGGAAGGCCGCATCGATCCGAAGCAGTCCTTCTCCCTCGAACTGCCCCCCTACAGCCAGGATTTGTCCGACGCTGGCAAGGGTCCGTCCGACGGCTGGTCCTTCACCAACTCCTTCTGCTCCGAGCGCTATGTGGGCGGTATCGAGAAGGGTCGTCCTCCCTATGAAGCCGGCTGTTCCGCCAAGGACACCGACTATCTGCACGTGATCAACTGGAAGAAGGCTGCTGAACTGGTCGCCAAGGGCATGGCCAAGAAGATCAACGGCCATAACGTCCTGGCAATCGAAACTGCCGTCAAGGAAGGCGTGCTGTTCCTGATTCCGGAACCCAAGTCTCCCCACGGCGTCGACGTGACCCCGGACGGCAAGTTCATCACCGTTGCCGGCAAGCTCGACACCCACGTGTCCGTGTATTCCTTCGACAAGATCCAGGCCGCCATCAAGGCCGGCAAGTTCGAGTCCAAGGACGCCTACGGCATCCCCGTGATCGCCATGAAGGACGCGCTGCACACCCAGGTGCAACTGGGCCTCGGCCCCCTGCACACCCAGTACGACTCCAAGCAGTGTCTGGCCTACACCTCCCTGTACGTGGATTCCCAGGTGGTGAAGTGGAACTTCTGTGAAGGCAAGGTTCTCGACAAAATCAGCGTGCACTACAACATCGGTCACCTGATGACCATGGAAGGTGACTCCGCCGATCCCAAGGGCCGTTACCTGGTGGCGCTGAACAAGCTGTCCATCGACCGCTTCGTGCCCGTCGGTCCCCTGCACCCGCAGAACCACCAGCTGATCGACATCAGCAACGACAAGATGCAGCTCCTGTACGACATGCCCCTGCCGCTGGGCGAGCCGCACTACGTTGTCGCCATCGATGCCGCCAAGCTGAAGCCCGGCGTCCGCTACAAGGTGGGTACCGACTCCCGCACCGACAAGCCGCACCCCGGCGCCGTCCGTGCCGGTGAGGAAGTCACCACCAAGAAGGGCAACAAGATCGAGGTCAAGGGTACCCTGATCCGTTCCCACATCACCCCGGAAACCATCGAGGCCGAGGTGGGCGACGAAATCACCATCCACCTGACCAACCTCGAACGGGCCCAGGACGAGACCCACGGCTTCACCGTCTCCACCTACAACGTCCATGCTTCCGTCGAGCCGGGCAAGACCGTCACGGTCAAGTTCAAGGCCGACAAGGAAGGCGTCTATCCCTACTACTGCACCGAGTTCTGCTCCGCGCTGCACCTGGAAATGCAGGGCTACCTCCTGGTCAAGCCGAAGGGCTGGAAGGCGACCAAGACGGCCGGTGCCGAGAAGGCGATCTACAGCGAAGACGACTACAAGAAGCAGCTGAAGAAGGTGGCCGATACCCAGGCCGTCATCGATCAGGTGGTCGGCTACATCACCTCCGTGAATTACAAGGATTTCCCGGACGTGGTGAACATGATGGACGACGCCGTCGATCAGCTGAACAAGATCAAGGACGCCAAGGCCAAGCATGAAGACGCTGCCAAGAAGAAGGACTGGAACCAGGCCACCCTGTGGGCCGAGCAAGTCTGGCAGTACCAGGTGAAGGCAGCCGACCTCGGCCTGCGCGCCAAGACCTATCTGGAACAGAACGGCGCCAAGAAGGTGAAGTAATCCGCCGGATTTGATTCAGGTAATAGTTGTTGAACGCGGGGAGCATCACCATGCTCCCCGTTTTCTTATGAAAGGGAATACCCATGAAAAAACTGGTGCTTTTCACCGCCCTGGCCGCCGCTGTGGCCGCCCCCGCCTTTGCTGCCGACGGCGCCAAGCTGTTTGCCGAGAAGACCTGCAATGCCTGTCACGGTGCCGAGGGCAAGAAGCCCCTGATGCCCAACTACCCGAAGCTGGCCGGCCAGAATGCCGCCTACGCCGAGCAGCAGATGAAGGACATCAAGAGCGGCGCCCGCAACAACGGCCAGACTGCCGCCATGAAGGGTGTCATGCATCTGGTCAATGACGAAGAAATCAAGGCGCTGGCCGACTACCTGTCCAAGGTCAAGCCCTGATCCGAATCCCCGGAGGACGGCGGTGCGGCTAGCTTGCCGACCGGCGTCTTTTTTTCGGATTGACCCGCATCAAATACAGGCCCCGCCGGGCCCGACTAACATTAGTACATAGCAATTTTCTCTCTGTAAGGGGATTCAAATGAAAAAGCTGATCATCGCCGCCTCCCTTTCCCTCATCGCCCTGGGGGTGGCCCATGCCGGTCCGCCGGCTCCCCACCAAGGCGGTATCGAGTCGAAGGACTACAAGTGGAATGCCCAGGAGGGCGAGAAGATCGAAGCCCTGAAGCTCAAGGGCGACAAGAAGCGCGGCCAGGAAGCCTACGAGGTCTGCGGCGCCTGTCACCTGCCTTCCGGTGCCGGCCGTCCCGATGGCACCTTCCCCCAGCTCGCCGGCCAGCACACCACCGTGCTGATCAAGCAGATGGCCGACATCCGTGCCGGTCTGCGCGACAACCCCACCATGTATCCCTTCGCCGCCACCCTGACCGATCCCCAGGAACTGGCTGATGTGGCTGCCTACATTGAAGGCCTGTGCATCCCCACCGACCACGGCAAGTATGAGGGCGTCGACGCCTCCATGCAGATCGCCAAGGGCAAGGAGCTGTACGAGAAGGAATGTCTGGAGTGCCACGGCAAGAACGGCGAAGGCGTCAAGGACAAGTTCTACCCCGTGATCGCCGGCCAGCACTACAAGTACCTGCTGCGCCAGATGACCGAGATCCGCGACGGCCACCGCCGTAACGCCAACCCGGACATGGTGAAGATCATCAAGAAGTACAACAACGAACAGCTGGTGGCCATCTCCGCCTACCAGTCCAGCATGACCATGCCTGGCTCCATGTGTGCAGCCAAGCCGGGCAAGAAGAAGTAAGCTTGCAACACTCTGGGCCTCCCCGCAGGGAGGCCCCGGATGAGGGGGAGGCCCGATCCTTCCTCCATCCACCCCTCTCCCGGGGAGAGGGCCTCCGGCGGTTCAGGGAAGGCCGGTCAAAAATAACTAGCACTACCATCCTGCGGCCGTCGCCGGTAAGCGGGGCTGCTTTTCGAGAGACAGCAGAACATGGATACCCAAACCAAACAGACTCGCCTGGTCCAGGGACTGACCCTGATCGCCCTGGTGGCCATGGTGGCCGCCTATTTCGCCCCCATCTGGTGGGTCTCCCTGACGGCACCGAACTACCCCAAGGACGCCTTTCCTGACGGCATCCGCATCCACTTCCATTTCGATGGCGTCTACAACGGCTGCAAGGCGGCCGGGGTCGGCACCCGCATGGCCAACGAAATCATCCAGCAGGACCTGGACGAAAACACCGAGCGCTACAACCCCATCCTGGATGCCAAGAAGGACGTGAACAAGGGGGCCCAGGGCCTGGACTGCGTCCACGAGATGAACACCATCAACCACTACGTGGGCATGTTCCCCATCGCCACCGGTGCCCCGGTGGAGAAGCCCCTGGCCAAGTTCTTCTTCGGCTTCTTCGCCGTCATGCTGGCCGGCTTCATGGTGACCAAGCGCAAGACCCGCATCCTGGTCCTGTCCGCCGGCTTTGCCGCCGTTGCCGCCTGGATGCTGGTGGACCAGTACGTGCTCGGCCATCTGGCCAGCCACGTCGAAGCCTACGTCCAGGAGGCCGGCACCTTCTTCAAGGAACCGGAGAAGATCAAGGCCTGGGGCGATAACGTCACCCTCATCAGCCACATCGTCATCGTCGGCCTGATCCTGGTCATGGGCATCGTCGTCGCCGGCGTTGCCAAGGTGCGCAATTTCAGCCTGCTGCTGGCCCTGGTGCCGGCCCTGCTGCCCCTCTTCTTCGTCGTCACCTACGCCGCCTGGCTGTGGTTCTTCGGCCACAACCTGCACCCCTGGGGCGCCTTCACGGTGAAGCCCTTCATGCCCACCGTCTTCGGCGAAGGCAAGGTGGCCCAGTTCTCCACCTACTCCTATCCCTACTGGGGTTACGGCCTGCTGGTGCTGATGTTCCTCAGCCTCATGCCGGCCCTGCTGATCCGGCGCAAGCAGGTGCGCGAGGGGGCTGCCGAGTGAGACGCCTGCTTGCAGTCGCCGCCTCGCCGTTGCTGGTGTGGGCGGCGGTAAGCGTTGCCGTGGGAGACCCGGATTACGCCCTGCGGGCCCTCGGCGCCGCCACCGATACGCCGGCAGTCGCATCCAGTGCGGATGACGGCATGGGCAAGCCTGCCGGCAGCGCCTGGGGCGCCTCCGGCGAGAAGGTGCCCCTGCCCACGGCGCCGGCGGTGGCCGGCATTCCCTGGTTCCAGGACCTGGTCAATCAGGCTCCCGAAGGTTCGGTGCTGAAGGTGCCGGCCGGCAGCTATTCCGGTCCGGTGGTGGTGAACAAGCCCCTGACCATCGAGGCCCAGGGCCAGGTCATCATCGACGGCGGCGGCAAGGGCACGGTCTTCGTCCTGGACACCAGCGGCGCCGTGCTGCGCGGCGTGCATCTGACCAATTCCGGCGGTTCCCACGACAGCGACGATGCCTGTCTCAATGTGCGCGGCGACCGCAACGTGGTCGACCAGGTACGCATCACCAACTGTCTTTTCGGCATCGACCTGAAGCAGTCCAACGACAACAAGCTGACCCGCAACTACATCCGCTCCAAGCCCTTCGACCTGGGCCTGCGGGGCGACGGCGTGCGCCTCTGGTACAGCAAGAACAACCTGCTGGAAGGCAATGAAATCGAGGATTCCCGGGACATGGTGGCCTGGTATTCCGACCATAACGTCTTCCGCAACAACGTCAGCCGGCGCAGCCGCTATTCCATCCACTTCATGTTCGCCCACGAGAACACGGTGGAGGGCAACCGCTTCTACGACAACGCCGTCGGCGTGTATCTCATGTACACCAACGGCGCCTACATCCGCAACAACACCATCTCCCATGCCACCGGCGCCACCGGCATGGCCGTGGGCCTGAAGGAGGCCAGCAACACGGTCATCGAGGGCAACGAAATCCTCTACTGCTCCACCGGCATCGGCACCGACCTGTCGCCCTTCGAGCCCGGCTCCAAGACCGAGGTGCGCAAGAACCGCTTCGCCTTCAACGGCATTGCCGTCAGCTTCGTCTCCGACCGGGAGGGCAGCGTCTTCGAGAGCAATGTCTTCGAGGGCAACCTGGCCGACGTGGCCGTGGCCGGGGGCGGCGGTGCCGCCCATAACCGCTGGCACGGCAACTACTGGGACGGCTACCAGGGCTTCGACCGCAACAATGATGGTGTCGGCGACACGCCCTACGAGGATTACGCCTACGCCGACCGCCTGTGGATGGAAGTGCCCTTTGCCCTCTTTTTCAAGAGCGCCCCCATGATGGAATCACTGGATTTCCTCGAGCGCCTGGCTCCCTTTTCCGACCCCGTGCTGATGGTGCGGGACGAAGCCCCGGTGTTCAAGAATCCCCGGAGGAAAGCACCATGAGTGACAACAACCCGGAATCCGATACGCCTGCCGGCAATGCTGCCAAGCCCGCCGGCTCTGCCAAGCAGCGCACTGCCCGCCGCCGCTTCATCCGCAGTTCCCTCCTGACCGGCGGCATAGTCGGCCTGGCCCTGCTGGGCTATCTGCCCGTGGCCCGGGCCAGCCGCACCCGCCTGCGTCCTCCCGGCGCCCTGGATGAAAAGGACTTCCTCGCCTCCTGCATCAAGTGCGGCCAGTGCGTCCAGGTCTGCCCGGTGCAGGCCATCAAGCTGGGCGATCTCACGGACGGCTACGGCATCGGCGTGCCCCACATCGACGCCCGGGAGCAGGCCTGCGACTTTTCCTGCGATGCCGGCCAGTGCATCCTGGCCTGTCCCACCGGCGCCCTCACCTACATCAAGCCCGACTTTCTGCCGGTGCGGCCCGGCGCCCACCTGGCCCGCCTGCCCATCCTCAAGGCCAAGGAAAAGGACCCGGAGCCCACCCTCAACTTGAAGGAACGCATGGGCCTGGCCCGCCTGGCCCAGCCCCAGATCTGTCTGGCGGCCCAGGGCAAGGGCTTCAAGGGGCAGGCCCGGGGCGCCGGCTTCAAGGGCACCATGCGCTACATGGATGTGGACCGCTGGAAACCCATTCCGGTGGCGGACCATCCCTACGAGCGGGAACTGTGCGACCTGTGCGTCACCGAATGCCCGATCAAGGACGCCATCCGCCTCAAGTTCGTGGACAACGGCGACGGCGTCAAACGGGCGGTGCCGGAGGTCCTGGAACAATGCGTCGGCTGCGGCGTCTGCGAAATGATCTGCCCCGTGGAAGCGGGCGGCATGGCCGCCATCGTGGTGGACGAACGCAAGACCTGGGAGGCCTGAAATGAAAAGCTTCAAGGAAAAGCTCCTGGTCATGCTCGGCCGGGAGCCGCAAAAGCCCGCCGCCTACAGTCCGGAGGCGGAACAGATCCACAAGCTGAAGCGCCTCAACAAGGCCGACTTCGAGGCCATGAAGCAGCACACCCGGGAGCACCAGCTGCTGCAGCACAAGTGGCGCAACCGCCGCTGGGCCGTGCTCATCGCCGTGAACCTGCTCTTCGTCGTCTCCTTCTGGCTGGACATCCAGATGCTGGAGGGGGCCCTCACCGCCTCCCGCTTCGTCGGCTTCCACCTGATCGATCTCAACTCCGCCCTGCAGGTGATGCTGGCCCACAAGCACATCATAGTGAACCTGCTGATCGGCACCGCCACCGTGTTCTTCCTCTGGGTCTTGCTGGGGGGGCGCACCTTCTGCTCCTGGGTCTGTCCCTACCACCTGGTGGCGGAATGGTTCGAGGCCCTGCACCTGAAGCTGGTGGAGAAGAAGTGGGTCACCGACCACGAGTTCCACCGGGGCACCCGCACCGTGTTCTGGGTGTTGTTCTCCCTGCTGGCCATCGTCACCGGCTACACCGTGTTCGAGACCCTGTCCCCCACCGGTATCCTGTCCCGGGCCCTGATCTACGGCCCCAGCCTGGCCCTGGCCTGGGTCTTCCTGCTGCTCCTGTTCGAAGTTTTCTACTCGCGCCGGGCCTGGTGCCGATATGTTTGTCCCATCGGCCTGACCTACGGTATGGTGGGCACCGTGTCGCCCCTGCGCATCGTCTACCGCCTGGACAAGTGCTTCCATGAAGGCGATTGCCGCAAGGTCTGCCTGGTGCCCCACGTTCTCGACGTGGTCATCAAGGGCCGGGCCGAGGAGGCGGTGATGTCCATCGGCCCCGACTGCACCCGTTGCGGCCTGTGCGTGGACACCTGCCCCAGCGGCGCCCTGACCTACGGGGTCAAGGGTCTGGACAAACTGCTTTAGGAAAAATGGAGCCGAAGGAGATAAATATCAAAGCGCCGCAGCCCGGGCTTTGGCATCCTGCGGCCTTGGCCCTGTAACGCTTTGCGAGAAATCTCCTTTCCCATGATCCGTTTCGACAACGTCAGCAAGATTTTCAAGAAGGCCCAGGTGCTGGCCGGAGTCAGCCTGGACATCCAGCTGGGCGAGCGCATTGCCCTGATCGGCTCCAACGGTGCCGGCAAGACCACCCTGATCCGCTGCCTGCTGGGGGAATACACCTACGGCGGCGAGGTCAGCATCGACGGCAAGGCGCCCCGGACCCATCGGGCCGACGTGCTGGGCAAGGTAGGCTTCGTGCCCCAGCTGCCGCCGCCCCTGAAAATGCCCGTGGGCCAGCTGGTGACTTTCGCCGCTGCCGTGTGCAAGTCCGATCCCCGGCGCATCCACGCCATCGCCGACCGCCTCGGCCTGGACGTGGACGCCATCGCCGCCCGTCCCTTCAACCGCCTTTCCGGCGGCATGAAGCAGAAGCTGCTGATCGCCATCGCCCTGGGGCGCGACACCCAGGTGCTGGTGATGGACGAACCGGCCGCCAACCTGGACCCGGAAGCCCGTCACATCTTCTTCCAGCTCTTGGCCGAGCGCCAGGACAACTGCACCATGATCATTTCCAGCCACCGTCTCGACGAGGTGGCGGCCCTGGTGAACCGGGTGATCGAGATGGACATGGGCAAGGTGGTGCTGGACGACCGGGTGGCCGACGATTCCGGCATGGATACCCTGCTCGACTGCCATGTGGACCTGCGCCGGGCCGACCCGGCCATCGCCAAGGCCCTGGAAGGCTGGGGCTTCGCCGCCCGCAACGAGGGCCTCTCCTGGCACGGCCAGGTGGCCGGCCCGGACCGCCTGCGCTTCCTCGGCATGGTGTCGCGCTACGTCGGCCTGCTGACCCGCATCGACATGCAGGAGGTCACGGGAGTGACCCTGCAATGAAGCGCCGCACCTTCCTCTTCTCGGTGCCGGCCGGCGTTTTCGTCTCCCTCGCCGGCTGCGGCGGCCAGCCCAGCAGCGGCCCGGTGGAAATCAAGTGGGACCGGGACGGCTGCACCCGCTGCGGCATGGCCATCAGCGACAAGGCCTACGCGGCCCAGATCCGCGATCCCCACAGCAAGAAGGTCTACAAGTTCGACGATTTCGGCTGCGCCATTTTCTGGAGCGAGCACCAGCCCTGGTCGTCGGACCCGCGCATGGAATTCTGGATCGCCGATTCCCGCGACGGCCGCTGGCTCGACGCACGCAAGGCCTATTACGTGAGCGGCAAGCGCACTCCCATGGCCTACGGCTTCGGGGCCGTGGCCGACAAGGTGGAGGGCAGCATCGGCTTCGACGAAGCGAAGAAGCAGGTCCTCGCCAAAGGCAAATAAAAACACTCAGGGAATAGGACAGCAATGAAAACCCTCTGGCTCACCGCCAAACTCGACATCGTGGAATCCCTGCGGGCCCGCTGGTTCCTCATCTACAGCCTGGTCTTCGGCGGCATCGTGGCCCTGCTGTTCGCCTTCGGCCTGACCGAATCCCGGGTCCTGGGCTTCATTGGCCTGTCCCGCCTGCTGGTGACCTACATCCAGCTGGCCATGGCCATCCTGCCCATCTTCGTCCTCGTCACCACCGTGCGCTCCGTCGCCGGCGACCGGGAGGCGGGGGTCTTCGAATATCTGCTGTCCCTGCCCGTGGGCCTGGCGGCCTGGTTCTGGGGCAAGTTCCTGGGCCGCTACGTCACCATCTTCCTGCCGGTCTTCGTCGCCATGCTGGGCGCCGTGCTGTGGGCCCTGATCAAGGGCATCGAAGTGCCCTGGGGCATGTTCGTCTATTACACCGCCCTGCTGGCCGCCATGGCCTGGTGCTTCCTCGGTATCGGCATGCTCATCTCCACCCTGGCCCGCAGCACCGACGTGGCTCAGGGCACGGCCTTCATGGTCTGGCTGCTGATGCTGGTGTTCCTCGACCTGATCCTCCTCGGCGTCCTGATCCAGGGCCAGGTCAGCCCGGAAACGGTGATCGGCATCGCCCTGGCCAACCCCCTGCAGGTGTTCCGCACCGCGGCCCTGGCCCTCTTCGACCCCCAGTTGATCGTCCTCGGGCCCTCCGCGTACGTGATCCTGGATACCTTTGGCGTTCTCGGTTACAAGGTTTATGCTTTGGCCTATCCGGTCCTCCTGGGCAGCGCTGCCGCCCTGGCCGGCTTCCTGACTTTCCGCAAAACCGACCTGCCCTGATGCCCATGCTGCCCTTGCGTTCCTCCCTCGCCGCCCTGGCCTCCGCCCTGCTGTTTGCCGCTCCCCTGGCGGCTGTTGCCGAAGAGCAGGCCTCCGCGGCGCCGCTCTTCGCCGCCAGTTTTCCCGATACCGCCGGCGAGAAGGTGAATCTGGAACGCTATCGGGGCAAGCCCCTGGTGGTGAATTTCTGGGCCCGCTGGTGTGGCCCCTGCCGCAAGGAAATTCCCGATCTGGTGAGCATCCAGAACAAGTACAAGGCCAAGGGCCTGACCATCGTCGGCGTGGCGGTGGAAGAGGGCAAGGAGGCGGTGAAGGAATTCGCCTCTGCCTACGAGGTGAATTACCCGGTGCTGGTTTCCGGCCTGCAGCCCGGGCTGGACCTGATGCGCCAGCTGGGCAACGAGAAGGCCGGCCTGCCCTACACGGTGATCCTGGACCGCCAGGGCCACATCGTCGCCCGCAAGCTGGGCGGCATGAAGCTGGAAGACCTGGACAAGGCCCTGGCGCCCCTGTTCTGAGCGGCGGGCCTCGCCCCGCTGTTTTTCCCCCGACTTTTCCTGGCCGCACCGGGTCCCCGGCGCGGTGTCTGTCGTCCGTTTGTCCGGCGTTTCCCTGATCCAGCCGCGGCGCCCTTCGTGGGACAATGGGCTTCGCCGGGCGAAAGGTCAGCGCGTGTCGGCCCGATCCCGGCGGATGTCGAGGGGAGGGGAGTGCGTGGCCGCCTGTTTGGCGCTAGTCTGCTAACACTCCCCGCAAGGACCGCAACATGCCCCACGACATCAGCCTCATCACCACCGTGGCCGCCGGCTTCGGCCTGGCCATGATCCTGGGCTTCATTGCTGCCCGCCTGAAGATTCCCCCCCTGGTCGGCTACCTCATTGCCGGCATCATCATGGGCCCGGCCACCCCGGGCTTCGTCGCCGACGTGGAGCTGGCCGGCCAGTTGGCCGAGATCGGCGTCATGCTGCTGATGTTCGGCGTCGGCCTGCACTTCTCCCTGGAAGACCTGATGAATGTGCGCCGCATCGCCGTTCCCGGCGCCGTGGTGCAGATCACCGTGGCCACCGCCCTGGGCACCGTGCTGGCCATGTACTGGGGCTGGTCTTTCGGCGGCGGCCTGGTCTTCGGCCTGGCCCTCTCCTGCGCCTCCACCGTGGTGCTGCTGCGGGCTCTGGAGACCCGGGGCATCCTGGATTCGGTGAATGGCCGCATCGCCGTCGGCTGGCTGGTGGTGGAGGACCTGGTGTGCGTCCTGGTGCTGGTGCTGATGCCGCCCCTGGCCGAGCTGCTGGGCGGCAGCGCTGCCGATGCCCACGGCGCCGGCGGCAGCCTGTGGGGCACCCTGGCGGTGACCCTGGCCAAGGTGGGAGCCTTCATCGCCCTCATGCTGGTGGTGGGGCGGCGGGTCTTCCCGCGCATCCTGTGGGCCGTGGCCCGCACCGGCTCCCGGGAGCTGTTCACCCTCTGCGTCATTGCCGCCGCCGTCGGCGTGGCCTACGGCTCGGCCAAACTCTTCGGCGTTTCCTTCGCCCTGGGCGCCTTCTTCGCCGGCATGATGATGCGCGAATCCGATTTCGCCCACCGGGCGGCGGAGGAATCCCTGCCCCTGCGGGACGCCTTCTCGGTGCTGTTCTTCGTCTCCGTCGGCATGCTCTTCGATCCCCAGGTGCTGCTGCAGGAACCGGGCAAGGTGCTGGCGGTGGCCGCCGTCGTCATCGTCGGCAAGACGGTGGCCGCCATCCTGCTGGTGCTGGCCTTCCGCTATCCCCTCAACACCGCCCTCACAGTCGGCGCCAGCCTGGCCCAGATCGGCGAGTTCTCCTTCATCCTGGCCGGCCTGGGCGTTGCCCTGGACCTGCTGCCCAAGGCCGGGCAGAGCCTGATCCTGGCCGGGGCCCTGATTTCCATCGCCTTCAACTCCGTCGTCTTTGCCGCCATCGGTCCGGCCCGCAAATGGGCCCTGGCCCATTCCGCCCTGGCGCGGCGCCTGGAGATGCGGGAAGACCCGACGGCCGCCCTGCCGACCACGGTGGAAGAGCATTTCCTCTCCGGCCAGGTGGTGCTGGTGGGCTACGGCCGGGTCGGCCGGCGCATCGCCGAGGCCCTGGATGCCCAGAAGATTCCCTATGTGGTGGCCGAGCAGCACCGCCAGGTGGTGGAGAAGCTGCGGGAGCGGGGGGTGCCTGCCGTCTCCGGCGATGCCTCGGACCCGGCGGTGCTGATCCAGGCCCATATCGCCCGGGCCGGCATGCTGGTCATCGCCACGCCCGACACCCTGGACGTGCGCAAGATCGTGGACATGGCCCGCACCCTAAATCCGGCCATCGAAGTGGTGCTGCGCACCCACTCCGAGGAGGAGGCCGGCCTGCTGCGCCAGGAGAGCCTGGGCACGGTCTTCATGGGCGAGGACGAACTGGCCAAGGGCATGGCCCGCCACGTGCTGGCGCGGATGGGCAAGGGCGCCTGAGGGGCGGCCGGCGCCGGCCCCGAGTCGGGAGGTTGGCCGGCCGGGAATTCCCGGCCTTTGCTTCGGCCCCGGGCGGCGGTATGCTCCCGGGCAAATTTCTTCCCCTATTCCCAGGAGCTTCCATGAACATCGCCCAGGTAGCCGCACAACGCTACACCACCAAGGCCTTCGATCCCAGCCGCAAGATTGCCGCCGACGATCTGGCGGCCTTGCGCACCCTGCTGCGCAATGCCCCGTCCTCCGTCAATTCCCAGCCCTGGCATTTCGTCATCGCCGGCAGCGACGCTGCCAAGGGCCGCATCGCCGCCACCCTCACCGCCGATTTCCCCTACAACGAGCCCAAGGTGCGCAATGCTTCCCAGGTGGTGGTGCTGTGCGCCCGGGAAAGCCTGGATGAAGGCCATCTGGCGGCCATCCTGGCGCAGGAGGAGGCAGACGGCCGCTTTGCCAACGCCGAGGCCAAGGCAGCCCAGGCCAAGGGCCGGGCCTTCTACGTGGGCCTGCACCAGCAGCAGCTGCAGGACGAGGCCGCCTGGATGGACCGCCAGGTCTATCTGGCCCTGGGTACCCTGCTGCTGGGGGCCGGCGCCCTGGGCATCGATGCCTGCCCCATCGAGGGTTTCAGCCCCGAGGCCGTGGACGAGGCCCTGGGCCTCAAGGCCAAGGGGCTGCGCAGCCGGGTCATGGTGGCCCTGGGCTACCGCAGCGAGGACGACTTCAATGCCCGCCTGCCCAAGTCCCGCCTGCCCGAGAGCGCCGTCATCAGCGAGATCTGACGCGCTTCTCCAGCCGGTCCCGGCTGGCAGGCAGAAAGAAAAAGCCCCGCATGGCGGGGCTTTTTTTGTGGCCGCAGCGGCGGCTTACATGCGGGCGATCATGGCCTCGCCGAACTCGGAGCAGGACACTTCCGTCGCCCCTTCCATGAGCCGGGCGAAGTCGTAGGTCACCACCTTGTCGCCGATGGCCGCTTCCATGGACTTGATGATGAGGTCCGCCGCCTCCTTCCAGCCCAGGTGGCGCAGCATCATCTCGGCGGAGAGGATCAGGGAACCGGGGTTCACCTTGTCCTTGCCGGCATACTTGGGCGCCGTGCCGTGGGTGGCCTCGAAACAGGCGTACTGGTCGGAGATGTTGGCGCCGGGAGCGATGCCGATGCCGCCCACCTGGGCCGCCAGGGCATCGGAGATGTAGTCGCCGTTGAGGTTGGTGGTGGCGATCACGTCGTACTCGGCCGGGCGCAGCAGGATCTGTTGCAGGAAGGCGTCGGCGATGGCGTCCTTGATGACGATGCCGTTGGGCAGTTTCTGCCACGGACCGCCGTCGATGTCGACGCCGCCGAACTCGCGCTTGGCCAGGGCATAGGCCGTGTCGCGGAAGTTGCCTTCCGTGAACTTCATGATGTTGCCCTTGTGCACGATGGTCACCGACTTGCGGCCGTTGTCGATGGCGTACTTGATGGCGGCGCGCACCAGGCGCTCGGTGCCTTCGACGGAGATGGGCTTGATGCCGATGCCGGAGGATTCTGGGAAGCGGATCTTCTTCACCCCCATCTCCTCCTGCAGGAACTTGATCACCTTCTTGCAGGCCTCGGAGCCGTGGGCCCACTCGATGCCGGCGTAGATGTCCTCCGTGTTCTCGCGGAAGATCACCATGTTGCACAGCTCGGGCTGCTTCAGGGGGGAAGGCACGCCCTTGAAGTACTGCACCGGGCGCACGCACTGGTAGAGGTCCAGCTCCTGGCGCAGGGCCACGTTGAGGGAGCGGATGCCGCCGCCCACCGGGGTGGTCATGGGCCCCTTGATGGAGACCGAGTATTCCTTGAGAGCGTCGAAGGTTTCCTTGGGCAGCCACTCGTCGGCACCGTAGATCTGGGTGGATTTCTCGCCGGCGTAAACCTCCATCCAGTGGATTTTCTTCTGGCCGCCATAGGCTTTTTGCACGGCCGCATCCACCACCTTGATCATCACCGGGGTGATGTCCACGCCGATGCCGTCACCTTCGATGAAGGGAATGATGGGGTTATTGGGAATGGGCTGGCCCGGGATGATCTTCTGCCCGCCCTGAGGGACTTTGATGTGTGAACTCATTTCCTTAGCTCCATGAGAGATGAGAGTTGTTATGTGAGCGCAGGGTTTTGCGTTGAAACCCCGTCGTGATCATGCCGGGCGAGGGCCGTGGGCCAGGAGAAACTCAGGCCGGCACCGGGGCATTATGTATGAAAAACGGGGAGGGGGGACAGACGCCCATCCAGGGCCGGGACATGGGGCTGGCGCCGGCGGAAATCGGGTGTTGTCCACCGGGAAGCTGGCGGGGAGAGGAGCAGAGAAGGGGGGCGGAAGAGAGGCGGAACGGGAGGGTGCGTCCGGCAGGTGGCAAGGCCGGTGCCGACACAAGAAAAACGGCCCGGCCAAACCCCGGGACGGGGGCTGGACCGGGCCGTGGGCCGGGCAGGTGCCGATCAGGCGGCGCTGGCGGCCTGCAGCAGGCTGTTGAGGGTGGCGCTGGGGCGCATCACGGCGGTCACCTTGGCCTGGTCGGCCAGGTAGTAGCCGCCGATATCCACGGGCTTGCCCTGGACCGCCTTCAGCTCGTCCACGATCTTCTGCTCGTTTTCGGCTAGGGACTTGGCCAGGGGGCCGAACTTGGTGGCCAGGTCCTTGTCCTCGGACTGGGCGGCCAGGGCCTGGGCCCAGTACAGAGCCAGGTAGAACTGGCTGCCCCGGTTGTCCAGCTCGCCGGTACGGCGGGAGGGGGACTTGTTCTCGTCCAGCAGCTTGCCGGTGGCCTCATCCAGGGTCTTGGCCAGCAGCTTGGCCTTGGCGTTGCCGGTCTTGATGCCCAGCTCTTCCAGGGACACGGCCAGGGCCAGGAACTCGCCCAGGGAATCCCAGCGCAGGTGGTTTTCTTCCACCAGCTGCTGCACGTGCTTGGGCGCGGAGCCGCCGGCACCGGTTTCGTACATGCCGCCGCCAGCCATCAGGGGCACGATGGAGAGCATCTTGGCGGAGGTGCCCAGTTCCATGATGGGGAACAGGTCGGTCAGGTAGTCGCGCAGGATGTTGCCGGTGACGGAGATGGTATCCAGGCCGCGGGCGACCCGTTCCAGGGTGAAGCGCATGGCGCGCACCTGGGACATGATGTGGATTTCCAGGCCGCTGGTGTCGTGATCCTTGAGGTACTTCTCCACCTTCTTAATCAGCTCGGCCTCGTGGGGACGGTAGGGGTCCAGCCAGAAGACGGCAGGCATGCCGGAGTTGCGGGCACGGGTGACGGCCAGCTTGACCCAGTCGCGGATCGGCTCGTCCTTCACCTGGCACATGCGCCAGATGTCGCCTTCTTCCACGTTCTGGGACAGCAGCACTTCGCCGGTGGCCAGGTCCACAATGTTGGCGATGCCGGCTTCGGCGATTTCGAAGGTCTTGTCGTGGGAGCCGTATTCCTCGGCCTTCTGGGCCATCAGGCCGACGTTGGGCACGGTGCCCATGGTCTTGGGATCGAAGTTGCCGTGCCACTTACAGAAGTTGATCATCTCCTGGTAGATGCGGGCGAAGGTGGATTCAGGCATCACGGCCTTGCAGTCGTAAGGCTTGCCGTCGGCACCCCACATCTTGCCGCCGCCGCGGATCATGGCGGGCATGGAAGCGTCCACGATGATGTCGTTGGGGGAGTGGAAGTTGGTGATGCCCTTGGCGGAGTCCACCATGGCCAGACGGGGACGGTGCTCCTGGCAGGCGTGCAGGTCGCGGATGATCTCGTCGCGCTTGGATTCGGGCAGGGTGTCGATCTTCTCGTAGAGGGTGGCCATGCCGTTGTTGACGTTGATGCCCAGCTCGTCGAACAGCTTGCCGTGCTTCTCGAAGGCTTCCTTGTAGTAGATCTTGACGCAGTGGCCGAAGACGATGGGGTGGGACACCTTCATCATGGTGGCCTTCACGTGCAGGGAGAAGAGGATGCCGGCCTGCCGGCAGTCTTCCAGTTCCTTCTCGTAGAAGTCGCACAGGGCCTTCTTGCTCATGAACATGGAGTCGATGATCTCGCCGTCCTTGAGGGCCACCTTGGGCTTCAGCACGATGGTCTTGCCGCTCTTGGTGACCAGTTCCATCTTCACGTCCCGGGCCTTGTCCAGGGTCAGGGACTTTTCGCCGTGGTAGAAGTCACCGTGGTCCATATGGGCCACGTGGGTCTGGGACCAGGGCTTCCATTCACCCATGGAGTGGGGGTGCTTCTTGGCGTAGTTCTTGACGGCGGCCGGGGCGCGGCGGTCGGAGTTGCCTTCGCGCAGCACCGGATTCACGGCGGAGCCCAGGCACTTGCCGTAGCGGGTCTTGAGGGCCTTTTCCTCGTCCGTGGTGGGGTTTTCCGGGTAGTCGGGGATGGCGTAGCCCTTGGCCTGCAGTTCCTTGACGCAAGCCACCAGCTGGGCCACGGAGGCGCTGATGTTGGGCAGCTTGATGATGTTGGTGTCGGGGTCCTGGGTCAGGCGGCCCAGTTCGGCCAGGTTGTCCGGAACCTTCTGGTCGTCGCGCAGGTAGTCGGAGAATTCGGCCAGGACACGGGCGGCCACGGAAATGTCGCTTTCGGCGATTTCAACGCCGGCCGGACCGGTGAAGGTGCGGATGATCGGCAGAAAAGCACAGGTCGCCAGCAGGGGCGCCTCATCAGTGAGCGTGTAAATGATCTTCGACTTACCAGCAGACATGCTAATCCCTCACATAGTTCGTAGTTAAAGGTGCGGACAACTCTTATATATATTATATCACCCGGTGCAATCTTATTGCGTACCGTGCAATGAATGCCGTGGGGATGGATGCCCGCCTTTCCCTCCCCAGGGCCCCTCACGGGGCCTGTCCGGGGCCCATTTCCGCGGGGGGCGGGGCCGGCCGGTGCTAAGATTTCCGCTTTCTTCCGCGTCCCGCCCGTGCCGATGGACATTTCGACCGCCGCCACCGCCAATCGCATCGCCATTGCCCTCATCGACGGCTTCAACAAGCATTACCGGCTGTTCCGCCAGACCAGCCGGGAGGCCAAGTTCCGTTTCGAGTCCGGTGACTGGCTGGCGGTGCACAAGGCGGTGAAGGACCGCATCCGATTCTACGATGACCGGGTGGAGGAGTGCGTCGAGCGCCTGCGCGACGAATTCCGGGCCGAGGCCCTGGACGACGCCACCTGGCAGCAGGTGAAGCTGCTCTACATCGGCCTGCTGCTCAATCACAAGCAGCCGGAGCTGGCGGAGACCTTCTTCAACTCCGTGTGCTGCAAGATCCTGCACCGAACCTATTTCCACAACGACTTCATCTTCGTGCGGCCGGCCATCTCCACGGAGAACATCGAATCCAATCCGCCCACCTACTCCAGCTACTACCCGGGGGAGGGCGGTCTCGCGGAAACGATGCGCCAGATCATCCTGGACTTCGACTGGCAGCGGGATTTCGAGGACCTGGAGCGGGACGTGGATTACCTCTACCGCACCATCCGGACCCATCTCGGGGGCGAACTGCCGGCCCGGGAGGCCAACTGCCAGATCCAGGTGCTGTACTCCGCCTTCTACCGCAACAAGGGCGCCTACATCATCGGCAAGGCCATCAACGGCAACCAGGAATACCCCTTCGCCATCCCGGTGCTGCACACCCCGGGCGGCAAGCTCTATCTGGATGCCATCCTGCTCGACGCCTGGCGCATCTCCATCCTCTTTTCCCTGTCCCGGGCCTATTTCATGGTGGATATGGAAGTGCCCTCCGGCTACGTCCAGTTCCTGCGCTCCATCATGCCCGGCAAGCCCCGCTCCGAGCTGTACACCATGCTGGGGCTGGGCAAGCAGGGCAAGACCATGTTCTTCCGCGATCTCATCTACCACCTGCGCCATTCGGAGGACAAATTCATCGTCGCCCCCGGCATCCGGGGCCTGGTGATGCTGGTGTTCACCCTGCCCTCCTTCCCCTACGTCTTCAAGATCATCAGGGACGTCTTTGGCAGTTCCAAGGAAGTGGACCACGCCACGGTCAAGTACAAGTACCAGCTGGTGAAGCAGGTGGACCGGGTGGGGCGCATGGCCGACACCCTGGAGTTCTCCTACGCGGCCCTGCCCCGTTCCCGCTTCGATCCGGCCCTGCTGGAGGAACTGCGGCAGCAGGTGCCCTCCCTCCTGGAGGAGGACGGGGAAGACCTGATCATCAAGCACCTCTACATCGAGCGGCGCATGACGCCCCTCAACATCTATCTGGACAACGCCCCGGAAGAGAAGGTGGAAGCGGCGGTGAAGGACTACGGCAACGCCATCCGGGAACTGGCCATCGCCAACATCTTCCCCGGCGACATGCTGTGGAAGAACTTCGGCGTCACCCGCTACAACCGCATCGTCTTCTACGACTACGACGAAATCGAACACATGACCGACATGAATTTCCGGGCCATCCCGGAAGCCCCCTATCCGGAACTGGAAATGTCCGGCGAGCCCTGGTATTCCGTGGCCCGCAACGACGTTTTCCCGGAAGAGTTCGCCACCTTCCTGCTCGGCTCCCGGCCGGTGCGCCAGGCCTTCCTCAAGCACCACCGGGACCTGCTGCAGCCCGAATTCTGGCAGGCGGCCCAGGAGCAGATCCGCCAGGGGCGGGTGGAGGACTTCTTCCCCTATCCGGAAGAACTGCGCTTTAGCCGCCTCTACGCCGCCGGCGGGGAAAACGCCTGAGATGGCCCGCATCCTCCTTTTCAACAAGCCCTACGGCGTCCTCTCCCAATTCACCCCCGAAGGCCGCTGGCAGGGCCTCAAGGACTACCTGGAGATACCCGGCGTCTATCCCGCCGGCCGCCTCGATGCGGACAGCGAAGGCCTGCTCCTGCTCACCGACGACGGCGTCCTGCAGGCCCGCATCGCCGATCCCCGCTACAAGCTGGAAAAGACCTACTGGGTGCAGGTGGAGGGCGTGCCGACGGAAGCCGCGCTGCAAGCCCTTCGCCAGGGGGTTGCCCTGAAGGATGGCGTCACCCGGCCGGCCCAGGCCAGGCTCATGGAAGAACCGCATGGATTGTGGCTGCGGGAGCCGCCCATCCGCTACCGGGCTGCCATCCCCACCAGCTGGATCGAACTGAAAATCCGTGAGGGCAAGAACCGCCAGGTCAGGCGGATGACAGCCAGCGTGGGCTACCCTACGCTCCGGCTCATCCGGGCCGCCATCGGCCGGGCTTCCGTGGAAGGCCTGGCCCCGGGAGAGTGGCGTCTGCTGCAGGGCGGTTTTGCCGACCTGGCGCCGGACGGCGCTCCCGGCCGAACCCCATCCCCTGACGGAGTTGCAAATGAAAAAAGCCCTACTGCTCGCCCTGACCCTGGCCTTCGCCCTCGGCACCGGCGTCGCTGAAGCCGCCACCCACGGCCACCATGCCAAGAAGGCGAGCCATGCCAAGCACGTCAAGCCTGCCAAGGCCGCCAAGCACCACGCCAAGCTCCACCACTAAGCCGCCGGGCCGGTCCGGCAGGCTTGCGGCCTGCCCGGCCCGGCGCTGTGCAAAGTAGGGCAGCCGCTGCCGGCTGGCCTATAATTCCGCCCCATGCATACCACCACCCTTTCCCGCTCCCTGGGCGCCGCCCTGGCCCTGGCAGCCGCTGCCTGGTGCGGCAGCGCCCTGGCCGAGATGGGCCGCCTGGAACTGACTGCCGGCTTCCACCGCATCGAGGCCGAAGTGGCCTACACCGATCCGGACCGTCAGCAGGGCCTGATGAACCGCCGCAGCATGGCGGCCAACCAGGGCATGCTGTTCGTCTTCCCCTTCCCGGCCCGCCACTGCATGTGGATGAAGAACACCCTGCTGCCCCTTTCCGTCGCCTTCCTCGATGAACAGGGCCGCATCATCAACATCCGCGACATGCAGCCCCAGACCGAGAACAGCCACTGCGCCGACAAGGACGCCCGCTTCGCCCTGGAGATGAACCAGGGCTGGTTCGCCCAGCGGGGCCTCAAGGCCGGCCTGACCCTGGGCGGCATCGAGCGCGCTCCCGCGCCGCGATGATCCCGGCCCGCGCCGCCTGGCGCCCGGCCCTGCTGCAACGCGGCCGGGCCCCGGCCCCGGCCCTGCGTCCCTGGCTGGAGGAACGGGGTTCCCTCACCGCCCGCATCCGCGCCCGCTGCGACCGTTTCCGCGTGCAATGCCTGCGCCAGTGCCTGGCCCCCATCGGCAGCGAAGAGGCGGCCTGCCTCGGCCTGCCCGCCGGCACCCGGGTCTGGATGCGGGAAGTGCTGCTGCTGGCGGACGAGGTGCCGGTGGTCTTCGCCCACACCGTCATGCCCCTGGCGCCGCGCCATCCCTTCGATCAGCGCTTTTTCGCCCTGGGCCAGCGTTCCCTGGGCAGCCTGCTCTTCTCCGACCCGCGCATCGCCCGGGGCCGCCTCGAATTCCGCGCCCTGGACCGGCGCCACCGCCTCTACCGCAGCGCCGAGGCCGCCCTTGGCCCCCAGCCCGGCTGGCTGTGGGCCCGCCGCTCCCGCTTCGGCCGCGGCGCCAAGGGGCTCCTGGTGAACGAGGTCTTCCTCCCCGCCGTGCTTTCCCTCTGAACATTCTTTTACACGGCCCGGTCAGACCCGGGTCAGGGCCCGGCGCAAGAATGGGCCATGGATTCCTGCCGCCGCCTCCTTCTGCGGACCCTCTCCCTGCTGCCGCTGGCCCCCGGCCTGGTCCTCGCCGGCGCCAATGCCCCCGTCCGCATCGACGAAGATGAGATCCAGGTGCGCCGCCAGGGCGAGACGTGGACGGTGGAGGCGCAGTTCGTCGTGCCGGTGCCGCCGTCCGTCGCCTGGGAAGTGCTGACGGACTTCGACAACATGACCGCCATCCTCACCAATCTCAGCAGCAGCCGGGTGCTTTCCCGCCAGGGCCAGGTGCTGCAGGTGGAGCAGAAGGGGAGGGCCCGCTTCGGCATTTTCTCCTTCGCCTTCGAGTCCCTGCGGGAGATCACCCTGACGCCCCGGCGGCGCATCCAGGCCCGCGGCCTGGCCGGTAATACCAGGCAATTCGAGAGCGACATGGTGCTGGCGCCCCTGGACGGCGGCACCCGTTTTTCCTACCGGGTGGCGATGGTTCCCGACTTCTGGCTGCCCTCCCTGTTGGGACCGTCCCTGCTGCAGCACGAGCTGGCCGAGCAGTTCAACGCCATGGCGGTGGAGATGGAAAAGCGGTTTGCCGTACGTTGATGGCAGGGGCTTGACGGGCGCCTGCCGGCGGTAGCCTAATGATCCTCCGGCCCGCCCCCAAGAAGCGCACAGATGTTTCATCAGGGAAGCGCCGGGACAGAGACCGCTCAATCTAGCCCGGAGGCTGTGCCCGCCAGCCTCCCGGGAGTTTCAGGGGGATAAGAAATGGACAGCCAAGCTGAAATCCGCCAGCAGGATGGCGAGTGTTCCCTGGCCCTGGAGGGCCGCCTGGATTACTCCAACACCGTCAATTTCCACAGCCGCTGCAACAGCCTGATCGCCATGCCGGAAGCCAGCCGGGTCATCCTCGACTGCGGCAAGCTGACCTACATCGACAGTTCGGGCATCGGCGCCCTCATGGTCATCAACGACCGCGTCACCCGGGAAGGCAAGTCCCTGGAGCTGCATAACTGCAGCAGCGACGTCAAGAAAGTCCTCAAGCTGGTCAATCTGCACAAGGTGCTCAAGCTGGTCTGACGCCGCCATGGCGGGCTCCGGCCCGCCAGCGACCGTTCCGATCCGGAGTGGCTGGAGGGCTTCCGTGTCCTATGCGTCCGACCAGGGCAGCCCCGGGCTGCCCGCCGGCAGGGGGTGTCCGTGGCGGACGCCCCGGCGCCCCATCGTCCTCATCGTGGACGACGCCCGGGAAAACGTCGAAGTGCTGGCCGACTGCCTGCAGTTCGAATACGACCTGCGCTTCGCCTACAACGGTCCGGAAGCCCTGGCCTGCGCCGTGGACGAGCCGCCGCCGGACCTGATCCTGCTCGACGTCATGATGCCGGGCATGGACGGCTACGAGGTGCTGGACCGGCTCAAGTCCGATCCGGCCACCGCCGCCATTCCCGTGGTCTTCGTCACCGCCATGACCGCCATCCGCGACGAGGTCCGGGGCCTGGCCCTGGGGGCCGTGGATTTCATCGGCCGCCCGGTCAGCCCCTCCATCGTGCGCGCCCGCATCCGCAGCCATGTGGCCCTGGCCGAGGCACGGCGCCAGCTGGCGGAGCAGAACCAGTGGCTGATGCACGAGCGCTGCCTGGCCGAGGACATCCTCACCCGGTTGCGGGAGACCGAGACCTTCGATCCCCACAAGCTGCGCTACGTCCTTTCCTCGGTGGACCGCAGTAACGGCGACATGCTGCTCTCCGCCATGACCCCGGACCGGCGCCAGTGGGTGCTGGTGGGCGACATCTCCGGCCACGGCCCCGCCTCCGCCGTGGTGGCGCCCCTGCTGGGCCACGTCTTCTATTCCCAGGCGGCGGAGAACGGCGATGCCGAGGCCCTGCTGATCGAACTCAACCGGGTCATGTTCCAGCGCCTGCCGCTGCAGATGTTCATGGCCTTCGCCCTGGTGGAGGTGAATGCCGCCCGGGACCGGCTGCGGGTGTGGAACGGCGGCATGCCCGGCTGCTTCAACCGCAGCGGCCGGGGCAAGCTGACCCTGGTGGGCTCGGCCTACTATCCCCTCGGCCTGCAGCCCAACCTGGGGGAGACGGAAGCGCCGACGGAACTGGTGTTCCATCCCCGGGACCGCTTCTACCTGTTCACCGACGGCTTTTGCGAGTGCGAGGACGAGAACGGCAAGGCCTTTGGCGAAGAGGCCATCTTCGCACTCCTGGCGGAGCCGGGGCCGCGCCGCTCGGTGCAGGGCATCTGGCTGGCGGCGGCCCGCTACCACGGCAGCGACCAGTTCCGCGACGACCTGACCCTGGTGGAACTGCGTCCCTGAGGGCCGGGCCGGGCGCCGGCGGGGCTTATAATCGGCCCTTTCCGCGCCCATTCCCTTCTTCGCCATGGCCTTCATTCCCGAAACCCCCGGGTCCGAATCCCCCGATCCCGCCGACCGCCCCGCCGAACCGACGGTGCTGGTGGTGGACGACGAGGAGGGCATGCGCAGCTTCCTCTCCCGCACCCTGGCCCTGCGCGGCTGGCAGGTGGAGGCGGCGGCCAGCGCCGAGGAGGGGGCGGCCCAGCTGGCCGGGCGCCACTTCGACCTGATCATCCTGGACATCGCCCTGCCCGGAAAATCCGGCCTGGAATGGCTGAAGGACCTGAAGGCCGCCGGTTTCGCCGGCGACGTCATCCTCATCACCGCCTTCGCCGACATGGAAACGGCCATCGACGCCCTGCGCGCCGGCGCCTCCGACTTCGTCCTCAAGCCCTTCCGCGTGGACCAGATCGTCAATTCCATCAACCGCTGCTTCGAGCGGGCCCGCCTGGCCCGGGAGAACTTCGTCCTGCGCCGCCAGCTGGAAGAGCGGGGCGGCGCCCGGGACGAGATCGTCGGCCACTCCGACAGCATCGCCCGCCTGCGGGCCCTGGTGCGGCGGGTGGCGCCGACGCCCTCGACGGTGCTGATCCAGGGCGAATCCGGCGTCGGCAAGGAACTGGTGGCCCGGGCCCTGCACCAGCTCTCGCCCCGGGCCTCCCGGCCCTTCGTCGCGGTGAACTGCGCCGCCATTTCCGCCGACCTCATCGAATCCGAACTCTTCGGCCACGTGAAGGGCGCCTTCACCGGCGCCAAGGAGGCCCGCAACGGCCTCTTCTACTATGCCCACGGCGGCACCCTGTTCCTCGACGAAATCGGCGAGTTCCCCCTGGCCCTGCAGTCCAAGCTGCTGCGGGTGCTGGAGGAACGCAAGATCCGCCCCGTCGGCACCGAGCACGAGGTGCCGGTGGATGTGCGGGTGGTGGCCGCCACCAACCGGGACCTGAAGCAGGAGGTGGCCCAGTGCCGCTTCCGCCAGGACCTCTTCTACCGCCTGGAAGTGATGACCCTCACCGTGCCGCCCCTGCGCCAGCGCGCCGAGGACGTGCCCGAGCTGGCGGCCCTGTTCATGGACAACCTGTGCGTCCAGCTCGGCGTGGCGCCCCTGCTCATCACCCCCGAGGTGGCCCACGCCCTCTCGGCCTACGCCTGGCCCGGCAACGTGCGGGAGCTGCGCAACTTCGTCGAGCGCTCCCTGCTCTTCGGCGAATTCCCCCTGGACTCCTTGGGCAGCGACGGCGCCGCCATGGAGCCGGCGGCAGCGCCCCCCTCCCTGCTCCTGGCCGAGGTGGAAAAGCGCCACATCCTGGCGGTGCTGGCCCAGAGCAACGGCAGCAAGGCCCGGGCGGCGGACCTCCTGGGCGTCTCCCGCAAGACCCTGGACCGCAAGTGCGCCGAGTGGGGGGTATGAGCGGCCGCCTGGGCGCCTGGCTGCGCCATCCCGGCCGGCGCCTGGAGGAACTGCAGGCCTCCTTCGCCGGCTCGGTGCGGCTCAAGCTGCTGGCCCTGGTGCTGGCGCCCCTGCTGCTGGGGGTGCCGGTGCTGCTGCTCATCGTCTGGATATGGGGCACCCAGGGCTACAACCAGCTGCTGGTGAACAAGGTCAGCTCCGACCTGGTCACCGCCCGCCAGTTCTTCGACCGGGTGCAGAGCGGCGTCAGCCTCAACCTGGAAGGTTTCTCCTCCTCCCACCGCCTGCTGCAGGCCCTGCAGCGGGGCGCTCCCGACGACATGGACCTGCTGCTGCAGGAGGCGGCCCTGGCCCAGGGCCTGGACTATCTGGTGCTGCTCGATTCCCGGGGCCGGGTGCGGGCCGGTGGCCGCGGCCCGGTGGACCGCAGCGCCTGGGACGTGGTCCAGTCCGCCCTGCAGGGGCGGGGCCAGCACGGCCTGGAAGTGTTCGCCCCGGAGCAGCTCGACGAACTGGCGCCCGCCCTGCGCCAGCGGGCCCACCTGGACCTGCTGCCCACCCGCAATGCCTCCCCCGACCCGCGCCGGGCCGAAGACCGGGGCCTGGTGATCCAGGCCGCGGTGCCGGTGCTAGGCAGCGAGGGCCAGATGCTGGGAGTGTTGGAAGGAGGCGTCCTGCTCAACGGCAACCTGGGCATCGTGGACCGCATCAACACCATCGTCTATCAGCAGGCCTCCCTGCCCCTGGGCAGCCAGGGCACCGCCACCCTGTTCCTCGGCGACACCCGCATTGCCACCAACGTGCGCCTCTTCGAAGGCCGGCGCGCCCTCGGCACCCGGGTCTCCCAGGCCGTGCGCGACAAGGTGCTGGGCCGGGGCGAAGTGTGGCTCGGCTCCGCCTTCGTGGTGGACGACACCTACGTCTCCGGCTATGAGCCCCTGCTCAACCTGCGCGGCGAGCGGGTCGGCATGCTCTACGTGGGCTTTCTCGAAGCCCCCCTGCAGACCGCCCTGCACGGCGCCCTGGCCGGCCTCTTCCTGCTCTTCCTGCTGGTTTCCGGCCTGGGCACCCTGGCCGCCCTGCGCTGGGCCCAGACCATCTTCCGCCCCATCGAGCGCATGAACCGGGTCATGGTCCGCATCGAAGCCGGCGAAGAGACCGCCCGGGTCGGCCCCAGCGCCAGCAAGGACGAACTGGGCCGCCTCTCCCGGGCCTTCGACCACCTGCTCGATTCCCTCTCTGCCCGCCGCCTGGAACTGCAACGCTCCGCCGACGAGCTGGACCGCAAGGTGGCCGAGCGCACCGCCGCCCTGGAAGAGGCCAACGCCACCCTGCGCCGGGCCCAGCAGCAGCTGGTGATGAACGAAAAGCTCACCGCCATCGGCGAACTCACCGCCGGCGTCGCCCATGAGATCAACAACCCGGTGGCCGTGATCCAGGGCAACCTGGAACTGCTGCGGGACGTGCTGGGGGAGCAGGCCGAGCCGGTGCGGGGCGAGATCCGCCTGATCGACGAACAGACCCAGCGCATCCGCGCCATCGTCACCCGCCTGCTGCAATTCGCCCGCCCCGGCGACTTCGCCGGCTATGCCGAAGCCACGGACGTGAACGGCGTGGTGGCCGACTGCCTGGTGCTGACCCGGCACAACCTGAACAAGGCCGGGGTCAAGGTGGAGACCCGGCTCGAGGCCGGCTGCAATGTGGAAATGAACCGGGGCGAACTGCAGCAGGTGCTGATCAACCTGATGATGAACGCCATGCAGGCCATGCCCCAGGGCGGCACCCTGAGCGTGGAAAGCCGGGACATCGGCCCCGACGACGCCATCCCCGGCGAAGCCTCCTTCCCCGGCGCCCTGCTGCGGGTGCGGGACACGGGCCACGGCATCGCCCCGGCCGACCTGGACCGCATCTTCGATCCCTTCTTCACCACCAAGAAGCAGGAGGGCACGGGGCTGGGGCTGTCCATCTCCTACGCCATCATCCAGCGCTACGGCGGGCGCATCTCGGTGGAGAGCGCGCCGGGGGAGCACACCACCTTCACCCTGTGGCTGCGCCGGGAGGCGCAATACACGGAACAGCCGTCGGCGCCGGTGTTTGCGGCGAGGTTTATGAAGGCGGGGGAGTGAGGTTAAAGGGCGGTTGCAACTGCCCTTTGTTTTTGGTGGGTTTGCTCGGGTGGGTTGCCGCTTCGGGCGTGGTTTGTTGATTTTGCGGCTGTGTTCCGCGCCGCCGCGCGTGTTCCTTTTCTTGCTTCCCCAAGAAAAGGAACCAAAAGAAGGGGAACCCTCACTCCCGGCCCTGCGGGCTTCCCTGCGCTGCTCAGCCGAGCGGGGCGGCTGCGGAACTCGCCCCCTGCGGGGGCTCAGACAGTCCTCGCCGAAAACCCCCGCCCGCCTTCCGCTGCTCGGCGGGGGTGGAAGGGGGCGACCAGAAGCGGTCATAGCTCAACCTAGCGCAAAGAGGATAATCGGTTGTCTGCAAGCGTATGATTTCTCTAACTTATTGATGCCTTCTGCTAATGAATCCAACCTATAGAACTGTCGTTGATCTCGCTGGCGAATATCCGATTTACAAGCGCGAGGGCGGGAAGCTTGTTCGTTTGGAAGCGCGAAACCACACTCGCCGATATAGCCTAACCACCAACGTGCAAACAGGCGAGATCTACTACCTCGAGTTCTCTGATGAAGAGGAAATGCTGGCTGATGCTCAAAAAGCAAAGTGGGATGCCGATGCGCCAGAAAGAGAGGCTGAAGCAAAACGCCAAGCCGACGAGGCCGCGCGATTTGAAGCTAGTCTTCAATACGAAACTCGCATTGTTGCGTTCCTTGACATATTAGGCTGGAGGGCTGGAATCAGTCGTGGCGGAAGTGCCGTCGTAAAGGCGCTGGGAAAAACTTTGGCCCAATTGGGCTGGGTCGCGAATCACTTCAACTCACTAAGTGGGCTGCTACCCCATGGCATGAGATGGCCAGGGAATCCGGTGATGACCCAGTTTTCAGATTCGCTAGTTATTAGCGTTGAAGATAGTAGCCAAGGCAAAGATATCCTTCAAAACGCCCTTCAAATACTGACATCTAATCTAATTACTTCTGGATACCTTCTTCGAGGCGGAGTTTCACGGGGAGAGATATTTCACGATGGAAACCTAGTGTTTGGCCCAGGGCTAATCCAGGCATACGATTTGGAGAGTAAATTTGCCTCTACTCCTCGCGTGATCCTCTCTAGGGAACTTTGCTTAGAGTGGGAAGGCAAAGATTCAAATGGCGCTCTTCCATGGGCACCCAGTCCTGACGGCTACCTATTTTTCAATTTCTTGCCGCCGTTTATGGGTGATCCGTTCTTCACAGATCCGCAACTATGGAAAAGCTGTCTCAACCCTGTCCGTGATTTGATTCTCAGCAAGGCGCGAGAGGCAGATTGTCCTGAAGACGTGTTCGCTAAGTATGTGTGGCTTGCGGGCTATTTCGATAGAGTGTGTGATGAACAGCCCCAATGTGGTGTTGAAAAGGTTTTGCAATTGGCAACACAAACAAGGTGGGAGGCAGCCAGCCTTCGAAACGTGGACGGCTTAGTCGGTTATTGACCGTTTTCAAAGCCGGTGATTGTTTTCTTTAAGTCATAAGAAATATTCGGAGAGAGCCGGTCCCTGCCCTGTGCGGCGCCGAGCAACGGAGCTTGTGGCGGGAAAAGGGCGAGCACTGTTTGAGGGCCTTTAGGCCCGAGTTGCGCAGCCCCCGCCGGAAGCGAGTAGCGCAGGGAACCCCGCGGAACGCGGGGCGCCAAACCGGGCTCGCGTTTTCTTTGGCTCCTTTCTTTTGGCGAGACAAAAGAAAGGACGCCCGCGCGTCAGGCGCGGAACCCAGCCGTAAAACACTCCACCACGCCGGAAGATTCAAACAACTCTCGGACCTGAGGAATCACACCCGGCAGCGCCTCGAGGAACAGTCCGCCATACCCAGGCGAACAATCACAACTACCCACCTCGCCACACCCCAATAAAGACGGCCCTCCCGGCAATGGCATCGCCGGGAGGGCCGTCTTTTGTGCTTCTCCGGCATGCGCCGGAGCGGGAGCTTATTCGCCCAGCAGCAGGAAGGGGTTGATGCCGATGCGCTGGTAGCCTTCCTCGCTCACCAGGATGTCCAGAGCCAGGGTGGCCATGTCGTCGGCGATGGGGTCCAGGCCGGGGGCCTTCTCGGCCAGCAGCAGCTTCAGATAGTTGTGGCAGGTGTCGCAGGCTTCGGCCCGGGCGCCGTCTTCCCGCTCGTCAAGGGCGCGGTAGCTGACTTCCTTGCCTTTGCCGCAGGCGACGCAGGTGGCGCGGACGTGGTGCCAGGCGGTGTGGCAGAGGCCGCAGTGCAGGTAGCGCAGGCCGCCGGATTCGTTGCCGACGTGGATGACGCCGGCCACCGGGGCGCTGCCGCAGACGGGGCAGCTGTGGGCGGTGGCGGGGGCGGCGACGCTGGCGGCGTCCAGGCCGGCGGCGTGGCGGGTCCAGGCCACTTGCAGGGCGGCCATGACGAAGGGGGCGAGGATCATGTCGTCCGCTTCCATGGTGCCGCCGACGATGCGCTCGGCCAGGGCGCTGAGGCTGGCGGCGTCGGCCTGCTGCAGGGCGGCCAGGGTGGGGCGGGCCGGTTCGGGCACCTGGTCCTGGAGCAGGGCCAGCAGGGCCTGCAGGTCGCCCTGCCATTGCTGTTCCGGCGAAGCGCCGGGGGTGAGGCCGGGGGCGGCGTCGATGCGCTGCTGCTGGGCGTCGCTGAGGGTGGCGACGAAGCCGAGCCAGTCGCCCAGGCTGTGGCCTTCGGCCAGCTGGCGCAGGCGGGCAGCCCGGGTCTTGAAGACGCTGGCGGCGGCGGGCAGGCGCACGGGGGAGGGGGACTGGCCGGGCACCAGACCGGCGGCGGCCATGGCAGCGGCGGTGTCGTCGTGGGCGGAGAGGGTCATGTGGGTGGGTCTCTTCAGTGGGCGGTGAGGGCCGGATTGGGCCCGGGCTGGCGGGCCATCGGCGCAGGGTTGCAAGAATCGTGCACGGGATTGTGCCCGGAAGCGGCGTCGGGCGCGAATGGCGGGGCGGCGGAACGGCGCGGCGCCAGGGCCGTGGCGGGGTCCGGCGCCGATGGCGGCGGCCGATTTTCGGCCCTGCTGCGGGGGCGGGGCAGGGCGCTTCTGCTGCGCTGCAGCGGGACATTCTGTCCGGTCGGCGAGGGACAGAATGTCCCGTTTTCGATTGCGGCGAAGCACAAAACCCTTGTGGCGAAGCGGTTTTGGCGGGTGGCACGGAAAGTGCGAAATGTTCCCCGAGCCGTGGGCGGCGATGGTCCGGCGGAAGGTCAGGCGACTTCTGCACGGGCGGCCCGGAGCACGGCAATTCCGCTTTCAAGGGAGGATTCATGCAAGTCACACGACGGCAGTTCTTCAAGGTTTCGGCGGCGGGTCTTTCCGCTTCCAGCCTGGTGGCCCTGGGCTTCTCGCCCGCCACCGCCCTGGCCGAGGTACGTCAGTACAAGCTGACCCGGGCCAAGGAAATCCGCAACACCTGTACCTACTGTTCGGTGGGCTGCGGCCTGCTCATGTACAGCCTGGGCGACGGCGCCAAGAACGCCAAGCAGGAGATCATCCACATCGAGGGCGACCCGGATCACCCCGTCAGCCGCGGCTCCCTGTGCCCCAAGGGCGCGGGCCTGCTGGACTTCATCCACAGCCCCAACCGCCTCAAGTACCCGGAAGTGCGGGAAGCGGGTAGCAAGGAATGGAAGCGCATCTCCTGGCACGAGGCCGTGGAGCGCATCGCCAAGCACATGAAGGCCGATCGGGACGCCAACTTCGTCGCCAAGAACGCCGACGGCGTGACGGTGAACCGCTGGCTGTCCACCGCCATGCTGACCGCCTCCGCCTCCTCCAACGAAACCGGCATCCTGACCCAGAAGTTCATGCGCTCCCTGGGCATCGTCGGTACCGACGCCCAGGCCCGGGTCTGCCACGGCCCCACGGTGGCCGCCCTGGCCGCCACCTTCGGCCGCGGCGCCATGACCAACACCTGGGTGGACATCAAGAACGCCGACTTCATCCTGATCATGGGCGGCAACCCGGCCGAGGCCCACCCGGTGGGCTTCAAGTGGGCCATCGAGGCGAAGAAGAAGGGCGCCAAGCTGATCGTGGTGGACCCGCGCTTCAACCGCTCCGCCGCCGTCGCCGACGAATTCGTGCCGATCCGGGCCGGCTCCGACATCGCCTTCCTGGGCGGCATCATCAACTGGCTGGTGAGCAACGACAAGATCCAGTGGGACTACGTCAAGTCCTTCACCAACGCCAGCTTCATCGTCAATGAAGGCTTCACCTTCGACGAGGGCCTCTTCTCCGGCTACGACGAGGCCAAGGGCAAGTACGACCGGGGCTCCTGGAGCTACGAGCTGGACGCCAAGGGCCAGGCCAAGACCGACCCGACCCTGCAGCACCCGCGCTGCGTGTGGAACCTGATGAAGGCCCACTACGCCCGCTACACGCCGGAAGTGGTCTCCGACCTCACCGGCAGCCCCACGGAAGGCTTCCTCTCCGTCTGCAAGCACCTGGGCGAGACCTGCGTGCCGACCAAGGTCGGCACCATCCTCTACGCCCTGGGCTGGACCCAGCACACCGTGGGCGCCCAGAACATCCGCACCATGGCCATGATCCAGCTGCTGCTGGGCAACATCGGCATGCCCGGCGGCGGCGTGAACGCCCTGCGCGGCCACTCCAACATCCAGGGCCTGTCCGACCTGGGTCTGCTGTCCACCAGCCTGCCCGGCTACCTGACCCTGCCCAGCGAGAAGGCCCATCCGACCTTCGCCGACTACCTGGAGAAGACCACGCCCAAGGCCCTGCAGCCGGGCCAGCTGAACTACTGGGGCAACACCCCCAAGTTCTTCGTCAGCCTGATGAAGTGGTTCTGGGGCGACAAGGCCACCAAGGAGAACAACTGGGGCTACGACTGGCTGCCCAAGTGGGACAAGATGTACGACGTGCTGCAGGTGATGGACCTGATGCACCAGGGCAAGATCAACGGCTTCATCGTGCAGGGCTTCAATCCCCTGACCTCCTTCCCGGACGCGAAAAAGACCGCCGCCGACTTCGCCAAGCTGAAGTACATGGTGATCATCGACCCCATCGCCACCGAGACCTCCACCTTCTGGCAGAACCAGGGCGAGCTGAACGACGTGGACCCGGCCAGCATCCAGACCGAGGTGTTCCGCCTGCCTTCCACCTGCTTCGCGGAAGAGGACGGCGCCATCGTCAATTCCTCCCGCTGGCTGCAGTGGCACTGGAAGGGCGCCGACGCCCCGGGCGAGGCCAAGACCGACCAGGAGATCATCGCCGAGCTGTTCATGGCCCTGAAGAAGCTGTACCAGGAGCAGGGCGGTGCCGTGCCCGAGCCCATCCTCAACCTCTCCTGGCCCTACAAGAACCCCTACGATCCGACCCCGGAAGAGCTGGCCAAGGAACTCAACGGCCGCGCCCTGGCGGACATTCCCGATCCGAAGAACCCGGGCCAGTTCCTGGTGAAGAAGGGCGAGCAGATTCCCGGCTTCGCCGTGCTGCAGGACGACGGCTCCACCATGTCCGCCTGCTGGATCTTCGCCGGCTGCTGGACCCAGGCCGGCAACCAGATGGCCCGCCGCGACAACACCGACACGGGCCTGGGCAACACCCCGGGCTGGGCCTGGGCCTGGCCGGCCAACCGCCGCATCATCTACAACCGGGCCTCCTGCGACGCCGCCGGCAAGCCCTGGGACCCGAAGCGCAAGCTGATCGCCTGGAACGGCGAGAAGTGGGCCGGCGCCGACGTGCCCGACTTCAAGGTGGATGCGGCCCCGGATTCGGGCATGAACCCCTTCATCATGAATCCGGAAGGCGTGGGCCGCCTGTTCGCCACCGACAAGCTGGTGGACGGCCCCTTCCCCGAGCACTACGAACCCATGGAAAGCCCCCTCGGCACCAACCCCCTGCATCCCAAGGTGGTGACCAGCCCGGCGGTGCGCATCTTCAAGGCGGACAAGGAGCGCCTCGGCACCCACAAGGAATTCCCCTATGTGGGCACCACCTACCGCCTCACTGAGCACTTCCAGTTCTGGACCAAGAGCGTGCGCCTCAGCGCCATCGCCCAGCCGGAGCAGTTCGTCGAGGTGGGCGAGGCCCTGGCCGCCGAGAAGGGCATCAAGGCCGGGGACTGGGTCAAGGTCAGTTCCAAGCGCGGCTACATCAAGGCCAAGGCCGTGGTGACCAAGCGCATCAAGGCCCTGACGGTGAACAAGCAGACCGTGCATCAGGTCGGCATTCCCCTGCACTGGGGTTGGGAGACGGTGGCCAAGAAGGGCTTCCTCTCCAACACCCTGCCCCCCGCCGTGGGCGACTGCAACACGCAGACGCCGGAATACAAGGCCTTCCTTGTGAACATTGAAAAGGCTTGAGGAGCAAGAACACATGGCTCTGCAATCTCTCGACATCCTGCGCCGCTCGGCCAGCCCGACGGCGGCCCCCCAGGCCCGCAATCCCCTGGAAGTGGCCAAACTCATCGACGTTTCCGTCTGCATCGGCTGCAAGGCCTGCCAGGTGGCCTGTTCCGAATGGAACGAGCTGCGTGACGACGTGGGCAGCTGCGTCGGCGTCTACGACAACCCCACCGACCTCTCGGCCCAGGCCTGGACGGTGATGCGCTTCAACGAGGTGGAGCAGCCCGACGTCAGCGGCGGCAAGCTGGAATGGCTGATCCGCAAGGACGGCTGCATGCATTGCGCCGACCCGGGCTGCCTCAAGGCCTGCCCCTCCCCCGGCGCCATCATTCAGTACAAGAACGGCATCGTCGATTTCCACCAGGAAAACTGCATCGGCTGCGGCTACTGCGTTTCCGGCTGCCCCTTCAACGTGCCCCGCATCAACCCGAAGGACAACAAGGCCTACAAGTGCAACCTGTGTTCCGACCGGGTGGCCGTGGGCCAGGAGCCGGCCTGCGTCAAGACCTGCCCCACCGGCGCCATCCAGTTCGGCTCCAAGGAGGACATGCAGGAAGTGGCGGCAAAGCGCGTCACCGACCTCAAGTCCCGGGGCTACGACAACGCCGGCCTCTACGATCCCCAAGGGGTGGGCGGCACCCACGTGATGTACGTGCTGCACCACGCCGACAAGCCCGAGCTGTACAACAACCTGCCCAAGGACCCGGCCATCAGCACCACGGTCAGCCTGTGGAAGGGGCTGCTCAAGCCCGTCGCCACCCTGGGCATCGCCGCCGCCGGCCTGTTCGGCTTCTTCCACTACATCACCGTGGGCCCCAACCGGGCCGAGGACGAACACGAGGCTGAAGAAGAGGTGACCAAATGAAAGAACAACTGATCCAGCGTTACAACGCCGCCGAGCGCATCAACCACTGGGTGGTGGCGGTGTGCTTCATCCTGCTGGCCATCTCCGGTCTGGCCTTCTTCTACCCGGCCTTCTTCTGGCTCACCGGCGTCTTTGGCACGCCCCAGTTGGCCCGCATCGTGCACCCCTTCGTCGGGGTGGTGATGTTCATCGCCTTCGCCCGCCAGTTCTTCCGCTACTGGCACCACAACCTCGTCACCAGCGAGGACGTGAAGTGGATGAAGTCGGTGAAGGAGGTGATGAAGGGCAACGAGGTGGGCGACATCGGCCGCTACAACGGCGGCCAGAAAGGCATGTTCTGGGTGATGGTTGGCTGCATGGCCCTGCTGCTCATCTCCGGCGTCATCGCCTGGCGTCCCTACTTCGCCCTCTACTTCCCCATTCCCCTGATCCGGGTGGCCCTGCTGGTGCATGCCGCCAGCGCCCTGGTGCTGATCGCCAGCATCATCGTGCACGTCTATGCCGCCCTCTGGGTGCAGGGCACCATCCGCGCCATGGTGGAAGGGGTGGTCACCCACGCCTGGGCGCGCAAGCACCATCCCAAGTGGTTCCGGGAAATGACCGGCAAGGAATCCTGATCCCCTGATTCCCTGACGTTGCGGCCGGGGGCGGCGCTTGCCGCCTCCGGCCCCTGCAGCCCCATCTTTGCAGTACAGGACACACGACCATGGCCAGCGAATCCCTGCATCTTCTCCACGGCACCCAGTTCGACGACGAGCTGGAAGGCCCCGAACACGCCACCGTCTGCCGCACCACGGTGCTGCGCCTGAGCGGCGGCGAGGCCGAGACCTGCGACGACCACGTGGTGGAAGAGGTGCCCGTGGCCCTGGTCTTCAACGGCATCTCCCACGCGGTGATGCTGGCCACGCCGGATAACCTGGAAGACATGGCCCTGGGCTTCGCCCTCACTGAAGGCATCCTGGAGTCGCCGTCCGAGCTGTACGGCGTCGAGGTGGTTTCCGGCTGCCAGGGCCTGGAAGTGCATCTGGAAATTTCCTCCCGCCGCTTCGTCGCCCTGAAGGAGCGTCGCCGCAACCTGGCCGGCCGCACCGGCTGCGGCCTTTGCGGCGTCGAGAGCCTGGACGCCGTGGCCCGGCCCTACAAGCCCCTGCAGCGGGGCCTGCTGCTGCCCGTGGCCGCCGTGGCCCGGGCCCTGGACCAGCTGCCCGACTGGCAGCAGCTGCACCGCATCACCGGCGCCGTCCATGGCGCCGCCTGGGTGGATAACCTGGGCAACATCCGCACCCTGCGCGAAGACGTGGGCCGCCACAACGCCCTCGACAAACTGGTGGGCTGGCTGGCCAAGAGCCGCATCGACCCGGCCGCCGGCTTCGTCCTCACCTCCAGCCGGGCCAGCTACGAGATGGTGCAGAAATGCGCCGCCGCCGGCATCGGCTGCCTGGTCGCCATCTCCGCCCCCACCGGCCTGGCGGTGCGCCTGGCCGAAGAAAGCGGCATCACCCTGGCCGGTTTCGCCCGGGGTTCCCGCCTGGTCATCTACAGCCATCCGGAATACCTGGCCGCCGAAGGCGTGGCTGCGACCCGCCCCCTGGGCCAATCCCAGGGCAGTGCCAGCCAGGAGCCGCTGCCGCCGCGCTCCGGCGGCCGTACCCTGATGTAAGGCCCGCCCGGCAATGATTTCAGAGCAGGCGCCCCCTGGCGCCCCGCTGCACCTGCCCCCTGGCGGCCTGGTGGACCGCTTCGGCCGCCGCATCACCTACCTGCGCCTCTCCATCACCGACCGCTGCGACTTCCGCTGCACCTACTGCATGGCGGAAGAGATGCAGTTTCTGCCCCACAGCGCCGTCCTCA
Source organism: Azospira sp. MPR-LB4 (assembly GCF_058809525.1). Classification (NCBI taxonomy): domain Bacteria; kingdom Pseudomonadati; phylum Pseudomonadota; class Betaproteobacteria; order Rhodocyclales; family Rhodocyclaceae; genus Azospira; species Azospira sp. MPR-LB4. Next base: position 1,183,917 of record NZ_CM179521.1, on the reverse strand, counting down.
GCCTGGAGGAAGCCCTGCGCCTGGTGCGCATCTTCGTCTCCCTCGGCGTGACCAAGGTGCGCATCACCGGCGGCGAGCCCCTGGTACGGCGCAACGCCCTCTGGCTGCTGCAGGAGATCGGCAGGCTGCAAGGCCTGAAGGAACTGGTGCTCACCACCAACGGCTCCCAGCTTGCCCGCCACGCCGCAGACCTGCGCCGGGCCGGCGTCAGCCGCCTCAACATCAGCCTGGACACCCTGCGCCCCGAGCGCTTCCGCGCCATCACCCGCATCGGCGACCTGACCAAGGTGCTGGACGGGGTGGAAGCGGCCCTGGCCGCCGGCTTCTCCCGCATCCGGCTGAATGCCGTGATGCAGCAGGGCGTGAACGACGACGAACTGGGCGACCTGCTGGCCTACGCCGTGGCCCGCAACATCGACCTGGCCCTGATCGAGGAAATGCCCCTCGGCGACACCGGCCACGACCGCAGCGCCACCTATCTTTCCAGCGATGCCGCCCGGGCCCGTCTGGCCGAGCGCTTCGAGCTGATCCCCACCCTGGAGAACAGCGGCGGCCCCGCCCGCTACTGGCGGGTCGGCGGCAGCGACAGCCGGGTCGGCTTCATCTCCCCCCATTCCCACAACTTCTGCGACACCTGCAACCGGGTGCGCATCAGCGCCCAGGGCACCCTCTACCCCTGCCTCGGCGACGACGGCGCCATCCCCCTCCTGCCCCTGCTGCGCGCCCATCCCCAGGACGACGCCCCCCTCGGCGCCGCCATCGCCACCGGCATGGGCCTCAAAGCCCAGGGCCACGACTTCACCGCCGCCATGGCCACCCCGAAGATCGTGCGCTTCATGTCCAGCACGGGCGGCTGAAGACTTCCATTAGGTAGTTCTGCGGTTGATGGCTGGAGACGGCCATCAGTGGGCGTAAGGGAAATCGCGCCATTGCAGCCGTTCGCAAACATTCCGCGTGCATGACATTTGGCTGGCCGACTGGCAAAATTAACGCGACATTGAACCGGGCCGCGTATGACTGCCATCTATCCCCGAAGATACTGCCGTCAATTTAGCGGAAGCCGCTATTGGGAAGCCTCCCAGGCCGCCGTCTTTCCCAGCTTATACGGCGGTTGGCCTGCTTATACGGCAGATATGTTCATTTACTTCACGTTAGACCGCTTGTGAGCATTTCCGAATTTTCCGAGGTTTACCTGCAAGACACATTTGTCTTTGCTTGGCACGCGTCCTCAGACGAAGTTGTGTTCCATGTGCTGGCTCACCTAAGCCAGGGCCATCCCTTGGCCACACTGCCCAGCAAAGGGGATTGGGCCTGCTATCGCCCGGGGCTTATTGTGTTCCAGTCGGTCACCTCCGTAGTCGGGCTCCAGCCACAAAGCTCCGTCATCTCTACTCAAGACGCAGACGGCTCGTTGGACTACGGCACGATCGACAGCCTATCGGTTGGGCCGAACGGCGAGTTCCAAATCTGCGGCGAGTTCGGGGACGTTACTATCCATGCAGAGTCGCTGCGCCTACTTCTGGCGCCTGCGGCCTAACCAATCATTTAAGAAGCCGACGCCACTTCGCGGCTCTCCTTAATTCAGGCGTTATGCGCCATGAGAATCCTGATTACAATTCTTTCGTTGCTGTATTCACTGGTCGTTGGAGCACAGGATATGACGAAGTCAAAGTCTGAGTGCGAAAACCTCATGAACGCAGCCCTCCCATTTGCTGAGCAAATGCTTCGGAAGCACGGAGAGTTTTTTCCTTACGGAGCTGCACTCAAAGTTAACGGCGAGATTGCGAGTGTGGCGGGATACGATGGCCGCGAGCAACCGCTATCCAACGATATCGTTCGCCTGCTAAAGGATGGGTTTGTTAAGGCAGCCAAGTCAGGGGAGTACAAAGCGACAGCTTTGGTTTACGGCGTGAAGGTCGTCTTGCCTTCAACCGGCAAGAAGTCTGACGCCATCGCCGTTTCTCTCAATCACCGTGACAAATATTCGGTGACTGTCTTCTTCCCGTATCAGTTGTCTAATGGCCAACTCTCCTTTGGTGATGTTTTTGCACAGAAGGGAGAGGCAGATGTTTTCTCTTCCAAATAGCCGCATAACTAGTCGTTCCAGCGGACCGGCAGAAGCTGCGCTTTTGCCGTCCGCTGAAGTCCAACTTTTGGTGTCGTGAGAAAAGCCTGTCGCCTGATAGTTGTTTTGCTTAACGGCCAGCGATAGCCCCGCATAGCCGTAGGCCGGGGCAGCACGGTGGAGCTTCGCTATACTCCCGGTTCTCTCTTCCCTCCGCCTTCCCATGCAAGTCGTCATCGTCGGTACCGGCAAGCTCGCCAGTGAGCTCCTCACTTCCCACCAGTTGGGCCATCCCTTTCAGGTCGTGCCCTGGGGCCGGCAGGCCGGAGGCGAACCGGCCATCGTTGTCCATGCCGGTTCGGGGCGGGAGCTGGAGGCGGTGGCGGCTTTCTGCCGCGCCACGGCGTCGCCCCTGATCGAGCTTTCCACCGGCTCCGCCCTGGAGCGGGAGGCGCCGGAGTTCCCGGTGCTGCTGTGTCCCAACACCAATATCCTGATGCTCAAGTTCATGGCCATGCTGGAGGCCAGCGGCTATTTCTTCCGCGGCTACGAGATGGAACTGGTGGAGTCCCACCAGGCGAGCAAAAGCTCGGTGCCGGGGACGGCGGTGAATCTGGCGGCTTCCGTCGGCCTGGGTCCGGAGGCGATCCGCTCGGTGCGGGACCCCCGGGAGCAGCGGGAGGAACTGGGCATTCCCGAGGCCGACCTGCCGCGCCATGCCTTCCACCGCCTCAGCATCAGCGACGGTGCCTGCAGCCTGCGCCTGGAAACCCGGGTCCAGGGGGAGGCGCCCTACGCCGCCGGGGTGTCGCGCATCGTCGAGGCGGTGCATGGCAAGGCGCTGGAAAAGCGCCTCTACCCGATCATGGAATTCATCAACCGGGGCTGGCTGTAGTGCCTGCCAACCGGGCGGGGTGGCGGGGCCTACAGGCCTGAACTCCCCGTCGGGCGGCGCGGTCGAAGCGCCGCCGCCATTGCCGCCGCCAACATTGCCGGAGGCGTCGGGCCTGTGGCCCCTGCCTTGTTCCTCCGGCGGCATGGGGGATAATGGCGGCGGTCCCACATTCCCTCAGTTCATGGGTGCTTCCAAGTGCAAAAGATCATTGATGGTTTTCTCAAGTTCCAGAAAGAGGTCTTCCCGGCCCGTTCGGAACTGTTCCGCCATCTGGCCGACGGCCAGAGTCCCAAGGTGCTCTTCGTCACCTGCTCCGACAGCCGGGTGGTGCCCGAGCTGCTGACCCAGCAGGAGCCGGGCGATCTTTTCGTCATCCGCAACGCGGGCAACATCGTGCCCTCCTACGGGCCCGAGCCCGGCGGCGTTTCCGCCACCGTGGAATACGCCGTCTCCGTGCTCAAGGTGACCGACGTGGTCATCTGCGGCCACTCCAACTGTGGCGCCATGGCGGCCATCTCCAGCTGCCAGTGCCTCGACCACCTGCCGGCCGTGGCCCACTGGCTGCGCTATGCGGATGCGGCCAAGGCCATCATCTCCGCCCGGGAATACGCCACGCCCCGGGAGCGGGCCGACGACCTGGTGCGGGAGAACGTCATCGCCCAGCTGGCCAACATCCGCACCCATCCGGCGGTGGCCCTGGCCCTGGCCCAGCGCAAGCTGAACCTGCACGGCTGGATCTACGACATCGAGAACGGCGCCATCGACGCCCTCGACGGTCGTACCATGTCTTTCGTCTCCCTCTCCGACAATCCCGAGGTTAATGCCACCTGAGACCGGCCCTCGGCAGGGAACGAAAAAGGCGCCCGCGGGCGCCTTTTTTCGTGGTGGTGGCGGTCTGCCGGCCCGGCACCGTCAGCGCAGGCTGGCGCCCGCCAGCTTCACTCCGAAGCCGATGAAGAGGCCGCCGACGGCGCCGGTGGCCCCGGCGGAGAGACGGCGGCGCCGGCGGAAGGCATCGGCCAGATAGCTGCCGCCGAAGATCAGGGCGGAGAGGTAGAGGGCGCTGCAGAACTGGACGATGGCGCCGAGGATGAGGAAGGACAGGGCCGGGTGGGGGTAGTCCGGGGAGACGAACTGGATGAAGAAGGAGACGAAGAAGAGGATGGCCTTGGGGTTCATCAGGCTGATGACGAGGGCGGTGCGGAAGGGCTGGCGGGCGTCGCCTTCGCTCAGGCGGCTGGCGGGCGCCTCGATGCCGCGCCAGCGCTGCACCGCGGCCCGCAGCAGGCCGATGCCGAGCCACACCAGGTAGGCGCCGCCGGCGTACTTGAGCACCATGAACAGGGCCGGCACCGCCACCAGCAGGGAGGCGACGCCGGAGGCGGCCAGGGTCATCAGGATCAGGTCGCCGAGGAAGATGCCGCAGGCGCCCCGGTAGCCGGCGGCGATGCCCCAGCGGGAGGCCACCAGGGTGACGTACATGGAATTGGGCCCGGGCAGCAGGACGATGAAGATGGTGCCGAGGATGAAGGTGGCCAGGTCGGTGATGCCGTAGGTCATGGTGGAGCCTTTTGCGCTTACTTGTAGTAGCTGGGGTCTTCGAAGAGGGACTTGATGACCACCTTCTTCACTTCCTTGTGGTCGGGCACGGCGTAGAGCACCGGGGTCAGCAGTTCCTCGAAGATGCCCCGCAGGCTGCGGGCGCCGGTCTTGTACTCGAAGGCGATTTCGGCGATCTGCTGGAACACCGCCGGCTCGATCTGCAGTTCCACCCCCTCGCTTTGCAGCAGCAGGCGGAACTGGTTGTAGAGGGAGTTCTTCGGCTCGGTCATGATCCGCACCAGCATGGCCTTGGAGAGGTCCTGGAAGCGGGCCACCACCGGCAGGCGGCCGGTGAATTCGGGGATCAGGCCGAATTCGAAGAGGTCGGTGGGCTTCACCCGGCTGTTGAGGCGGTCCAGGATGTTCTGGTTGTCGTCCTCGCCGGTGCCGATGTAGCCGAAGCTGTGGCTCTTCTCCATGATCTGCTCCAGGCCGACGAAGGCGCCGCCGCAGATGAAGAGGATGCCCGAGGTGTCGATGCTGCGGTTGTCCGGCAGCCGCACCGGATAGCCTTCCATGATCTTCAGCAGGGCGTGCTGCACGCTCTCGCCGGAAGTGGCCTGGACCCGGGCCGCTTCCCCGGGGCGGGCCTTGAGCTTGTCGATCTCGTCGATGAAGACGATGCCGCGCCCGGCCCGCTCCGTGTCGCCGCCGGCCTTTTCCAGCAGGCGCAGCAGGATGGCCTCGATCTCCTCGCCGACGTACTTGGTCTGGGCCAAGGAGGTGGCGTCGGTGGTGACGAAAGGCACCTGCAGGAAGCGGGAGAGGGTCTCGCACAGCAGGGTCTTGCCGGTGCCGGTGGGGCCGATGATGAGGACGTTGCTCTTGTCCAGGCGCACCGTCTCGCCGGCGGCGGTGAGCTTGCGGTAGTGGGCGTAGACCGCCACCGCCAGCACGCGCTTGGCCTCTTCCTGGCCGATGACGTACTGGTTGAGGTATTTGACGATGGCGCTGGGAGTGGCGTTCTCGGGCAGCACGGTGGTATCCGGGGCAATGACGTTGCCGTGACTGTAATCCAGCCGGGCGCCGGCGACTACCCGGCGGCGGTTAAAGCTGGGTAAAGAGCCCGGCCAGGGCTTGCGCTTCCGCATCCAGGCGCCGCTGCTGCAGGTCGAAACGGGCCACGGTGTGCAGGGGGCCGCCGATGGTGTCGGCGGCGTAGGTCATCAGGTCCAGGTGGCGCACCGGCAGCACCAGGCCCGGTCCCGGGGCGAGGCCCTGCAGCCGCGCCTGCATGGGCGCCAGGGGATAGGCATCGTCGTAGAGGCCCAGGGTCAGGTGGGGGGTGTAGGGGAAGTCATCCCGCTCCGGATGGGAGTCGAGCAGGGCCTGGCGCAGTTGCAGCAGGCTGGGGCCGTCGCCGCCCACCGCCAGGTAGGGGGCCGAGGCGAAGGTGGCGCAGGGGCCCAGTTCCAGGTTGAAGGGCGGCGGTGCTGCCCGCTCCAGGGCCGCCACCTGGGCGGCAAGGCAGGCGGGGCTGTAGTCGTCGGCCCGTCGCCGCGCCGGGGCGGGAAAGCCGCCCAGGGCCACCGTGATGTGGGGCTGGCGCCGGTAGCCGGGCAGCAGCCAGGGTGCCAGCTGCGCCTTGAGGCTGTCCACGGCGGCCGTCAGCGCCGGGGTGTCGGCGGTAATGGCCCACACGGCGTAGCGGCGCCGGCCCTGGTGCCAGTCGCTGAAATCGTCGTGGCGGCAGGCCAGGGTGAAGGCGTCGGTGGCTTGCAGCATAATTGCTAGAAAAATCCGGGCATAAAAAAACGGGACTGTTGCCAGTCCCGTTTTGCGGCCAGATCAGCTGATCAGGCGAAGTTCTGGGCAGCGAAGTCCCAGTTGGCCAGGGAGGCCAGGAAGGTCTCGACGAACTTGGGACGGGCGTTGCGGTAGTCGATGTAGTAGGCGTGTTCCCACACGTCGATGGTCAGCAGGGGCTTGCCTTCGCCGGTCTTCAGGGGGTTGCCGGCGGCGCCGGTGTTGACGATGTCCACGGAGCCGTCGTCCTTCTTCACCAGCCAGGTCCAGCCGGAACCGAAGTTGCCCACGGCGGAGGCGGTGAAGGCCTTCTTGAACTCGTCGAAAGAACCCCACTTCTTGTTGATGGCGTCAGCCAGGGCGCCAGCAGGAGCGCCGCCGCCGGCGGGCTTCATGGAGCTCCAGAAGAAGGTGTGGTTCCACACCTGGGCGGCGTTGTTATAGATGCCGCCGGCGGGAGCCTTCTTGAAGATTTCTTCCAGACCCAGGTTCTCGTACTCGGTGCCCTTGATCAGGTTGTTCAGGTTGGTCACGTAGGCCTGGTGGTGCTTGCCGTAGTGGTAGTCGAAGGTTTCTTCGGAAATGTGGGGAGCCAGGGCGTTCTTGGCGTAGGGCAGGGCGGGCAGTTGATGTTCCATCTTATTCTCCGTTTAGTAGGCGGGTTGGTTGGGGTAACCGTCAATTCTAGACAGTCGCATCGCCACAGACAACGCAAGTCGGCGGCGGTTCCCCGGGATTGTTCAGTTCGCTCCGGCGGCGCTGTCGGATTCGCCCCGCACTTCCACCTGGCGTTCGCCCCGGTGCAGGCGCAGGGTCAGGCGCTGGCCCGCCGCCAGTGCCCCGGCATCGTGGACCGCCTGGCCCTGCTGGTCGAAGGCGATGGCATAGCCCCGGGACAGCACGGCCTCCGGATTGAGGTGGGTGAGGCCGGCGGCGAGGCGCTCCAGCTGGCCGCGGCGGGTCTGCAGGGCGCGCTGCTGGGCGTTGGCCAGGCGGCGCTGCAGGGCGTCCAGGCGGGCGGCCTGGGCCCCCGGCTGGGGCCGGGCCAGGCGCAGGCGCTGGCGGGCCCGCTCCAGATCGAAGCCGGCCCGTTCCAGGCGGCGGCCCAGGGCGTGTTGCAGGCGCTGGCCCAGGGCATGGAGATTCTGCTGCTGCAGGGCCAGGCGTTCGGCCGGGTGCTTGAGGCGGCGGGCGGTCCAGTCCAGGCGCTGCTGGGCTTCCTCCAGGCGGCGGTGCATGCGGCGGGAGAACTGGCCGGCGAGGCGTTGCAGGTGGTCGCGCAGCGCATCCCGGTCCGGGCTGGCCAGTTCGGCGGCGGCCGTGGGGGTGGGGGCGCGCAGGTCGGCGGCGAAGTCGGCGATGGTGAAATCGGTCTCGTGGCCGACGCCGCTGACCACGGGCATGGGGCAGGCGGCGATGGCCCGGGCCACGCCTTCGTCGTTGAAGGCCCACAGGTCCTCGATGCTGCCGCCGCCGCGCACCACCAGCAGCACCTGGCATTCCCGGCGGCTGGCGGCGGTCTCGATGGCGGCGGCGATCTGGCGCGGCGCCTCCTCGCCCTGGACCAGGGTGGGGTACAGCACCACCTTCACATGGGGCGCCCGCCGCGCCAGGGTGGTCAGCACATCGCGCAGGGCGGCGGCCTGGGGACTGGTGACGATGCCCAGGGTGCGCGGATGGGCGGGCAGGGGGCGCTTGCGCTCGGCGGCGAAGAGGCCTTCCGCCTCCAGCTTGGCCTTGAGCCGCAGGAAGCGTTCGTAGAGGTCGCCCTGGCCGGCCCGGCGCATGCCTTCCACATTGAGCTGGAAGTCGCCCCGGGGCTCGTAGAGGGAGACCAGCACCCGGGCCTCCACCTGGAGGCCGTTCTCCAGGCGGAAACCCAGGGTCTGGGCCTTGTTGCGGAACATGACGCAACGCACCTGGGCCTGGGGGTCCTTGAGGGAGAAATAGGCGTGGCCGGAGGCGGCCACGGTCAGGTTGGAGATTTCGCCGCTGACCCAGCACAGGGGAAAGGCGGATTCCAGCCGCTGCCGGGCCAGGCGGTTGAGGCTGCTGACGCTGATCACTTCCCGGCTGCCGTCGGCGGCAAAGGGCTCCTGGCGGGCGGGGGAATAGGCGGGACGGGCAGGGTAGTCGGGCATGGGCGCCATTTTACGTCAGCCGGCCCGCCGCCGAGCCGGGGGGAACGGCGGAAAAATATCCCTTGCCTGTTCTGGATTTATCTTATCTCCATGTTTTTAAATGAATTGTTGTGGAGTGCCCCTTTTTGCGGCAGAGCAAGAAAAACCCTTGTCCCAGCCCGACTTAGACAATTTGATGACAGGCTATCCACAAAGTTATCCACAGGTTTTGTGGATAAGCCGGGATAAGCCCGCCCCGCGCCTGCCATGCCGGTGGAAAATTCCTCCGGGATGCCGGGCCCGGGGCGGGCCGGGCAAAGGGACGATCCGGCGGGGCTGCCGCCGGGCGGGCGGGACTTGCCCGAAGCATGAGGGGCAGGCTAAAGTTGCGGGCTTAAAAAGACCCTTCGGAGGTTCCGTGTTCGCCATCATCCAGGCTGCTGGCTGGCCCATCTGGCCCCTGCTGTTCGCATCCATCATCGCCCTTGCCCTCATCATCGAACGTCTGGTGGCCCTGCGCCGCAGCAAGGTGGCTCCCGAAGGATTGCTGGCCCGGGTCGTCGGCGAAGTGCGCCAGGGAACCGTCAATGAAGCCGCCATCAACGCCCTGGAGCAGGGTTCGCCCCTGGGCCGGGTGCTGGCCGCCGGCCTGCGCAACGTCAAGAGCAGCCGCGAAGTGATGAAGGAATCCATCGAGGAAGCCGGCCGCGGCGTCACCCACGAGCTGGAGCGCTATCTCACCACCCTCGGCACCATCGCCTCCATCAGCCCCCTGATGGGCCTCTTCGGCACCGTCGTCGGCATGATCGAGATCTTCGGCTCCCAGGCGCCCACCGGTGCCAACCCCATGCAGCTGGCCCACGGCATTTCCATCGCCCTCTACAACACCGGCTTCGGCCTGGTGATCGCCATTCCCGCCATGATCTTCTGGCGCCACTTCCGCGCCCTGGTGGACAGCTTCGTCATCGAGATGGAGCAGCAGGCGGTGAAGCTGGTGGAAGTGGTCCACGGCGAACGTAACTGAACGGGCGCCCGATCATGCAATTCCGTCAAGGCCGCCACCGGGAGGAGCCGGAGATCAACCTGATTCCGTTGATCGACGTGCTCCTGGTGATCATCATCTTCCTCATGCTCACCACCACCTACGCCAAGTTCTCCGGCCTGGAAATCAATCTGCCCACCGCCGATTCCTCCCAGAATCCGGAGCAGCCCCAGGAAGTCAGCGTGGCCGTCACCGCCAGCGGCCAGGTGCTGGTCAACAAGTCGCCCCTGAGCACGCCCGACGTGCCGGTCATCGCCGAGGCCCTGCGCCGGGCCGCCGGTAGCCAGAAGGACCCGGTCATCGTCATCAATGCGGACGCCAAGGCCACCCACCAGAGCGTGGTGGACGTGATGCAGGCGGCCCAGAGCGCCGGCTATCCCCGCATCTCCTTCGCCACCCAGGCGCCCCAGAAATAAGGCATGGCCCTAGGCCCGCGACTGCAGAAGTTCTGGTTTCGCGGCGCCTTGCCGCGCCGGGGTGATGGCGCCCCGGCCTGGTTCGACACCCTGCTGTTCAACCTGCTGACCCCCATCTCCTGGCTGTTCCGGGGCCTGACGGCCCTGCGCCGCCTGGCGTTCCGCCACGGCTGGCTGGGGTCGGCGCGCCTGCCGGTGCCCGTGGTGGTGGTGGGCAACATCATCGTCGGCGGTGCCGGCAAAACTCCCCTGACCCTCTATCTGGCCCGGCAGCTGCGGGCTGCCGGCCTGCGTCCGGGCATCGTCAGCCGCGGCTACGGTAGCGTCCAGGAAGGCGTGGCGGCCGTCAGCCCCGAGGCGACGCCCGCACAGGTGGGCGACGAGCCCCTGCTGCTGGCCCGGGAAAGCGGCTGTCCGGTATGGATCGGCCGGGACCGGGCGGCGGCGGCCCGGGCCCTGCTGGCGGCATCCCCCGATTGCAACCTGATCCTCTGCGACGACGGCCTGCAGCACTACCGCCTGGCCCGGGACGTGGAAATCGCCGTGTGCGACGTGCGCGGCCTGGGCAACGGCCGCCTGCTGCCGGTGGGCCCCCTGCGGGAGCCGCGGCAGCGCCTGGCCCAGGTGGATGCGGTGGTGGGCAACGGCATGGCCGCCGAACTGCTCTTCTCCGCCAAGGCGGCGACGCCGCCCCTGTTCCGCATGGACCTGCGGCCCGCATCGTTCCATGGCCTGCAGGACCCGTCCCGGCAATGCAGCGCCGCCGACCTGGCCGGCAAGCGGCTCTACGCCGTGGCCGGCATCGGCCATCCCCAGCGCTTTTTCCGCACCCTGGCCGAACTGGGTCTGACGGTGGAGGCCCGGGCCTTTCCCGACCACCACGCCTACACGGCCGCCGACCTGGCCTTCGCCCGGGACGGCGTGCTCCTTACCACCGCCAAGGATGGGGTAAAATGCGCGGCCATCTACGGGGGCGAAGCCTGGGTGTTGCCGGTGGACGCCCAGCTGACCCCCGACCTATCCGCTTTTGTTCTGGAGAAAATCAATGGACGCACGGTTGCTGGACATCCTGGTCTGCCCGGTGTGCAAGAGTAGTCTGGAGTACCGCAAGGAGCAGAAGGAACTGGTCTGCAAGCCCTGCAAGCTGGCCTTCCCGGTGCGGGACGACATTCCCATCATGCTCGAGGAAGAAGCCCGCACCCTGGGCCAGGACGAAAACTGAGCCCTGCCCGGAATCCCGCCATGCAACGCTTCAAGGTCGTCATTCCCGCCCGCTACGCTTCCTCCCGCCTGCCGGCCAAGCCCCTGCTGGACCTGGGCGGCAAGCCCATGGTGGTGCGGGTGGCGGAACGGGCGGCCCTTTCCGGCGCCGAGGAAATCTGGGTGGCGACCGACCACCGGGAGGTGGAGGCGGCCTGCCGGGCCCACGGCCTCAATGTGCTGCTGACCAGGGACGACCATCCCACCGGCACCGACCGGCTGGCCGAAGTGGTGGCCCTGCGGGGCTGGAGCGACGACACCCTGGTGGTCAATGTGCAGGGCGACGAGCCCCTCATCGAGCCGGAACTGATTTCCGCCACGGCGAACCGCCTGGCCGAGAGCGGAGCCGACATCGCCACCGTGGGTCACGGCCTGTCCGAGGCCGCCGAGTTCTTCAATCCCAATATCGTCAAGCTGGTGTGCAAGGCCGACGGCGACGCCCTGTATTTCTCCCGGGCGCCCATCCCCTACGCCCGGGACCATTTCGCCCGGGAAGGCGGCGGTGAAACCCTGCCGACGGACTTCCCCGCCTACCGCCACATCGGCCTCTACGCCTACCGGGCCGCCTTCCTCAAGGCCTACTCCGGCCTGGCCGTCTCGCCCCTGGAGCAGTTCGAATGCCTGGAGCAGCTGCGGGCCCTGTGGCACGGCTATCGCATCAGCGTGGCCATTTCCGACAGCCTGCCGGCCCCCGGCGTGGATACCCCGGAAGATGCGGTGCGCATGCGCAAATGGTTTGACCGAGAAGGAATTTCCGAGTAATTTTCGCTCCTTAAAAAGAGGGGTGAACACAACCCCAGCGGCTTCCCCAAGGCCGCCGCCAGAACAGCGCCAGACCTGTACAAAAACATAAATTCAATCAACGCACTTCTGACTGACATCACGTCATCGCACACATTCCGAGGACTCCATGCGACTGATTCTCCTCGGCGCTCCCGGCGCCGGTAAGGGCACCCAGGCCCAATTCATCCGCGAAAAATTCGGCATCCCCCAGATTTCCACCGGCGACATGCTGCGTGCCGCCGTCAAGGCCGGCACCCCCCTGGGCATCGAAGCCAAGAAGGTGATGGACGCCGGCGGCCTGGTTTCCGACGACATCATCATCGGTCTGGTGAAGGACCGCCTGCAGCAGGACGACTGCAAGGCCGGCTACCTGTTCGACGGTTTCCCCCGCACCATTCCCCAGGCCGAAGCCATGAAGGCTGCCGGCGTGGCCATCGACTTCGTGCTGGAAATCGACGTGCCCGACAGCGACATCATTTCCCGCATGAGCGGCCGTCGCGTGCATGTGGCCTCCGGCCGCACCTACCACGTCACCTTCAACCCGCCCAAGGTGGCCGGCAAGGACGACGAGACCGGTGAAGACCTGATCCAGCGCGACGACGACAAGGAAGAAACCGTCAAGAAGCGCCTGGACGTGTATCACTCCCAGACCAAGCCCCTGGTGGATTACTACGGCAAGTGGGCCGCCACCGGCGACGCCAACGCCCCCAAGTACCGCAAGATCGCCGGCGTCGGTTCCGTGGAAGACATCAAGAACGCGGCTTTCGCAGCGCTGAAGTAAGGGGAGGCGGATCACCATGGCGGTGAAAAACGCCTTCTACGCCCAGTCCGGCGGGCCCACCGCCGTGATCAACGCCTCCGCCTGCGCCGTCATCGAGACGGCGCGGGCCCATCCGGACAAAATCGGCAAGGTCTTCGCCGGGCGCAACGGCATCGTCGGCGCCCTCACCGAAGACCTGATCGACACCAGCCTGGAGTCCCCCGCGGACATCGCCCGGCTGCGCACCACCCCGGGAGCCGCCTTCGGCTCCTGCCGCTACAAGCTCAAGTCCATCGAAGAGCACCGGGCCCAGTACGAGCGCCTGATCGAGGTCTGCCGCGCCCACGACATCGGCTATTTCTTCTACAACGGCGGCAACGATTCCATGGACACCGCCTGGAAGGTTTCCCAGCTGTCCGAGAAGATGGGCCACCCGCTCATCTGCGTCGGCGTACCGAAGACGGTGGACAACGATCTGCCTCTCACCGACTGCTGCCCGGGCTTCGGCTCCGTGGCCAAGTATGTCGCCACCTCCATCCGCGAAGCGGGGCTGGACGTGGCCTCCATGGCCCGCACTTCCACCAAGATTTTCGTCCTCGAAGTCATGGGCCGCCATGCCGGCTGGATCACCGCCGCCTGCGGCCTGGCTTCCGGCAGCGGGGCCGATTCCGGCCAGCCGCCCCACATCCTGCTGTTCCCCGAAGTGCCCTTCGACGAGGCCGCCTTCCTGGCCCGGGTGCAGCAGTGCGTGGACCGCTACGACTATTGCGCCATCGCCGTTTCCGAAGGCCTGAAGACGGCCGACGGCAAGTTCGTTTCCGAGCAGGGCGGCAAGGATGCCTTCGGCCATTCCCAACTGGGCGGCGCCGGCCAGTGGATCGCCCAGCTGATCAAGGACAAGTTGGGCCACAAGTACCACTGGGCCCTGGCCGACTACCTGCAGCGGGCCGCCCGTCACATCGCCTCCAAGACCGATGCCGACCAGGCCTATGCCCTGGGCAAGGCGGCGGTGGAGCTGGCCGTGGCCGGACGCAATGCGGTGATGCCCACCGTGCAGCGCCTCGCTGACGCGCCCTACCGCTGGGAAGTGGGCGTGGCCGAACTGAAGGACGTGGCCAATGTGGAACGCAAGATGCCGGCGGATTTCATCAGCGCCGACGGTTTCCACATCACCGACAAGTGCCGTGCCTACCTGGCGCCCCTGATCGAAGGGGAGGACTATCCGCCCTACCGGCACGGCCTGCCCGATTACGTCAGTCTGAAGAATATTGCCGTGCCCCGGCAGCTGGGAGAGTTCAAGGTGTAAGACCCAGCATCGCCCCGGCGCGGCAGGAAAGGTTTGTTTCTCTGTAGCAAACCGGACCGTAAGGACGGACCATCGCCCGAACGGCCTGAGCTTTACCACTATCTAGGAGGGAGTTCATGTCATCAGGTCTGTTGTTAGCGCTAGTGTGTGCGGTGCTGGCGGTGCTTTACGGCGCCATTTCCAGCAAGTGGATCCTCAGCCTGCCCGCCGGTAACGAGCGGATGCAGGAAATCGCCAAGGCCATCCAGCAGGGGGCATCCGCCTATCTCAACCGGCAATACACCACCATCGGCATCGTCGGTGCGGTGCTGTTCGTCGTCATCGGCATTTTTCTCGCCTGGAGCACCGCCATCGGTTTCCTCATCGGTGCCGTGCTCTCCGGTGCCACCGGCTTCATCGGCATGAACGTCTCGGTGCGGGCCAACGTGCGCACCGCCGAGGCTGCCCGGGGCGGCATCGCTCCGGCCCTGGATGTGGCCTTCAAGGGCGGCGCCATCACCGGCATGCTGGTGGTGGGCCTGGCGCTCCTGGGGGTGGCCGGCTACTACGCCGTGCTCAAGGCCGGCGCTGCGCCCGGCACGGAAATCCACCACATCGTCGAGCCCCTGGTGGGCCTGGCCTTCGGCGGCTCCCTCATCTCCATCTTCGCCCGTCTCGGTGGCGGTATTTTCACCAAGGGCGCCGACGTGGGCGCCGACCTGGTGGGCAAGGTGGAAGCCGGCATTCCGGAAGATGACCCGCGCAACCCCGCCGTGATCGCCGACAACGTGGGCGACAACGTGGGCGACTGCGCTGGCATGGCGGCCGACCTGTTCGAGACCTACGCCGTGACCGTGGTGGCCACCATGGTGCTGAGCGCCCTCATGCTCAAGGGCGTGCCGGCGGCCAACGACAACCTGGTGGTCTATCCCCTGGCCCTGGGCGGCGTCTCCATCATCGCCTCCATCATCGGCTGCTTCTTCGTCAAGACCACGGAAGGCGGCAAGATCATGGCCGCCCTCTACCGCGGCCTGGCGGTGGCCGGCGTGCTGGCCCTGATCGCCTTCTACCCGGTCACCACCTGGATGCTGCCGGAAGGCGTGCCCCTGGCGGACGGCAAGGTCATCGGCGTCAATGCCATCTTCGGCGCCTCCGTCGTCGGCCTGGTGCTGACCGCCGTGCTGGTGTGGATCACCGAGTACTACACGGGCACCGACTATGCGCCGGTGAAGCACGTGGCCTCGGCCTCCCAGACCGGCCATGCGACCAACATCATCGCCGGCCTGGGGGTGTCCATGAAGTCCACGGCCCTGCCGGTGCTCTCGGTGTGCGTCGCCATCCTGGTCTCCTACGGCCTGGCCGGACTCTACGGCATCGCCATCGCCGCCACCTCCATGCTCTCCATGACCGGCATCGTCGTCGCCCTGGACGCCTACGGCCCCATCACGGACAACGCCGGCGGCATCGCCGAAATGGCCGAGTTGCCCGACTCCGTGCGCGGTGTCACCGATCCCCTGGATGCGGTGGGCAACACCACCAAGGCCGTGACCAAGGGCTACGCCATCGGTTCCGCCGGCCTCGCCGCCCTGGTGCTGTTCGCCGACTACACCCACGCCCTGGAGACGGCAGGCCTCAAGCTTTCCTTCGACCTTTCCGACCACATGGTGATCGTCGGCCTCTTCATCGGCGGCCTGATCCCCTACCTGTTCGGCGCCATGGCCATGGAGGCCGTGGGCCGGGCTGCCGGTTCGGTGGTGGAGGAGGTGCGGCGCCAGTTCCGCGAAGTGAAGGGCATCATGGAAGGCACGGCCAAGCCCGATTACTCCCGGGCGGTGGACATGCTGACCAAGTCCGCCATCAAGGAAATGATCATTCCCTCCATCCTGCCCGTGGCAGTGCCGGTGCTGGTGGGCCTCTTCCTCGGTCCCAAGGCTTTGGGCGGGGTGCTCATGGGTACCATCGTCACCGGTCTCTTCGTCGCCATCTCCATGACCACCGGCGGCGGTGCCTGGGACAACGCCAAGAAGTACATCGAGGACGGCCACTTCGGCGGCAAGGGTTCCGATACCCACAAGGCAGCCGTCACCGGCGATACCGTGGGCGACCCCTACAAGGACACCGCCGGCCCGGCGGTGAATCCCCTGATCAAGATCATCAACATCGTGGCCCTGCTGATCGTGCCCCTGGTGGTGAAACTGATGGCCTGAGGCTTTCCTCCGGCAAGCAAAAGGCGGCTGCGGCCGCCTTTTTTCATGGCCGTGCCGGCGGCGGACTAGCGGCCGCCGGCCACGTCCAGGATGGCGCCGGTGGTGTAGGAGGCGTCTTCCGACAGCAGCCAGAGGATGGCCTTGGCCACTTCCTCCGGTGTGCCGCCCCGCTGCATGGGAATGCCCGTTCGCAGCCGCTCCACCCGGCCCGGCTCGCCGCCGCTGGCATGGATGTCGGTGTCGATGAGGCCGGGAGCCACCGCATTGACGCGGATGCCTTCTGCCGCCACCTCCCGGGCCAGACCCAGGGTGAGGGTGTCGATGGCGGCCTTGGAGGCGGCGTAGTCCACGTATTCCCCGGCCGCGCCCAGGCGGGCGGCGCGGGAGGAAAGATTGACGATGGCGCCGCCGTGGCCGCCATGGCGGGTGGACAGGCGGCGCACTGCTTCCCGGCAGCAGAGGAAGGTGCCGGTGACGTTGGTGGCGAAGATGCGCTGCAGGCGATCCCCGTCCATGTCCTCGACCCGGGTCTGGTGCTCCAGGATGCCGGCGTTGTTGACCAGGGCTGTGAGGGGGCCGAACCGCTGTTCCGCCGCGGCGAAGAGGGCCCGGATTTCCTCTTCACGGCTGATGTCGGCCTGGAAAGCCAATATCGGCGCGCCTTCCCGGCCACTATCCCGGCCACTCTCCCGGGTCACTTCCGCCACCAGCTGTTGCGCCGCCGCCGCATCCTGGCGGTAGCTGAAGCACACCGCGTAGCCGGCCCGGGCCGCCAGGCGCACGGTGGCGGCACCGATGCCGCGGGAACCGCCGGTGATGAGGAGGGTCTTGTGCATGGGCTGACTCCTTGTGTCATGGGGCGGCTATCGCCCCGCCGGCCCAGCTTAGCGGGCCGGACCGGCGGCGTCCATGGGCGTTTCCCCGGGGGGCGGGTCTGTGGCAGCATGCTTCCTCCGCCACGCCCGACTGCCGCCATGAGCCCTGTCTTTCATACCGCCCGCGCCGACATTCCCGCCTACCGCACCAAGGACGGCTCGGAAATCCGCGAACTGATGCATCCCGACGTCCACGGCAACCGCCAGCAGAGCCTGGCCGAGGCCACGGTGCCGCCGGGAACGCGCACCCTGCTGCACCGGCACCGCCTGAGCGAGGAGCTGTACCACGTCACCGCCGGCCACGGCGTCATGATCCTGGGGGAGCGGCGTTTCCTCATCGCCGTCGGCGATACCGTGCATATCGCCCCGGGCACCGCCCATGCCCTGGAGAACAGCGGCGACCAGCCCCTGGTGGTGCTGTGCGCCTGCAGCCCGGCCTACCGCCACGACGATACGGAACTGCTGGAAGCGGAAGCGGGGAGCGGCGTCTGACCATGGCCTTCGATTTCGATACCCCGGTGGAGCGCCGGGGCAGCGACAGCTTCAAGTGGGGCCGCTACGCCGGCCGGGACGTGCTGCCCCTGTGGGTGGCCGACATGGATTTCGCGGCACCGCCGGCGGTGCTGGAAGCCCTGCGGCAGCGGGTGGATCACGGCGTCTTCGGTTACGGCGGGGCCACGCCCGAGGTGACCGGGAGTGTGCTGCAGGCCCTGGACCGGGATTACGGCTGGCAGGTGCAGGCCGAGTGGCTGGTGTGGCTGCCCGGACTGGTCACCGGCCTCAACGTGGCCTGCCGGGGCCTGGCGGGGCCGGGGGAGACGGTGCTCTCGGCAGTGCCCGTCTATCCGCCGTTCCTCTCCGCTCCGGCCCTGTCGGAGCGGCGCCTGGCCACGGTGCCGTTGCACTGCCAGGAGGGGCGCTGGTGCTGGGACTTCGCAGCCCTGGAAGCGGCGCTGCAGGCCGATCCCCGGCCGTCCCTGCTGCTCCTCTGCCATCCCCACAATCCGGTGGGCCGGGCCTGGAGCCGGAGCGAACTGGAGACGGTGGCAGAGCTGTGCGGGCGTTACGACGTGCTGGTCTGCTCCGACGAAATCCACGCCGACCTGCAACTGGAACCCGGCGCCCGCCACCTGCCTTTCGCCTGCCTCGACGCCGAAGCCGCCCGGCGCAGCGTCACCCTCATGGCGCCCTCCAAGACCTACAACATCCCGGGGCTGTCCTGCGCCTTCGCGGTGATTCCCGACAGCGCCATCCGTCGCCGCTTCACCCGGGCCATGGCGGGCATCGTGCCACATGTCAATGTGCTGGGACTGGCCGCCTGCGGTGCCGCCTACGCCCATGGCGAGCCGTGGCGCGAGGCCCTGCTGGCCTATCTACGGCAGAACCGGGAGCGGGTGGTGCAGGCGGTGGCCGGCTGGCCGGGGCTGGAGATGGTGGCGCCGGAAGCCACCTATCTGGCCTGGATCGACGCGCGGCAGAGCGGCCTGGAGGAGCCGGCCCGGGCTTTCGAGGCCGCCGGCGTGGGGCTGTCGGACGGCCGGGAGTTCGGCGCCCCCGGTTTTGTCCGTCTCAATTTCGGCTGCCCCGGGGCCACCCTGGAGGCAGCCCTGGAGCGCATGGGGCGGTTGTTCAGGCCTTGAGGGCAGGGTTGAGGCTGTAGGTGCCGGTCAGCTGGGCCTGGGCCAGGATGTGGCCCTCCATGGCCTGACGCAGGTCGGCGCCGCTGAAGCGGCCCGTCACCGGCAGCTGTTCCACGTCCAGGGCGTAGATGGTGAATACGTAGCGGTGCCGCAGGGCATCGTTCCAGGGCGGGCAGGGGCCATCGTAGCCGTAGTAGTCGCCGCTCATGTCGCCGTCGCCGGCGAACCAGCCGGTGTAATCGTTGATGCCGTGGCGGCTGCCTTCCAGGCTGGCGGGGCCGGGCTTGCCCCGGGGCGTCACTTCGCTGCAGAACTCGCCGGCCCGGATTTCCCGGCGCATGGCGGAGATGTCCGTCAGCACCCAATGGAAGAAATCCACCCGGGGCAGGTCGGCCGGCACGCTGCGGCCTTCCTGGTTCACGTCGTCGCCTGTGGACGGCACGTCGGGGTCGTGGCAGATGAGGGCGAAGGAGCGGGTGCCGATGGGCACGTCGCTCCAGCGGAGGTGGGGGTTGTGATTACCCCCGAGGCAAACGTGGTGCTGGGCGTGGGGGATACAGAAGGCGAATTCCCCGGGAATCGGCTGGCCGTCGCTGAAGCTCTTGCTTTCCAGTTTCACGTTGCACTCCTCCTTGAAAAGTGCCGGTCGTCGGACTATTCCGCGGCCCGGCGTTTGAAGTCCCTCATTCTAAAGCCAAGAGCATAAAGGGTGGCGAAGTAGGCGAAGATGCCGCCGGCCACCAGGGCTCCCAGATGCAACAGGCGTTGCAGGGTGGAATAGAGCAGCCAGTCTGCCTCCCGGCCCATGCCCAGCCACAGGGCGGTGCCGAGCACCGCCAGGGCCGCCAGCAGCTTCAGCAGGAACGGCAGCCAGCCCGCCTGGGGTCGGTAGATGTCGTGCCGGCGCAGGCCCTGATAAAGCAGGAAGGCGTTGAGGCAGGCGGCCAGGCCGATGGAAAGGGCCAGGCCGGCATGTCCCAGGTCGAAGATGACGACAAAGAGCAGGTTCATGGCCTGGGTGGCGCCGAGGGAGGCCAGGGCGATCTTCACCGGGGTGCGGATGTTCTGCCGGGCGTAGAAGCCGGGCGCCAGGACCTTGACCAGGATCAGGCCGGTGAGGCCCACGGCGTAGGCCGCCAGGGCGTCCCGGGTGTGGAACACGTCGGCGCCGGTGAAGGCGCCGTGGTGGAAGAGGGTGGCGATCAGGGGGACGCCCAGGATGGCCAGGGCCAGGGCTGCCGGCAGGGTCAGCAGCAGGCACAGACGCAGGCCCCAGTCGAGCAGGCGGGCATAGTCCTCACCCTTGCCGTCGGCGTGGTACTTGGCCAGGGAAGGCAGGAGGATGGTGCCCAGGGCGGCGCCCAGCAGGCCGGAGGGGAATTCCATGAGCCGGTCGGCGTAGTAGAGCCAGGAGACGGAGCCGCTCTGCAGGAAGGAGGCGAACACGGTGTTGATGAGCAGGCTCACCTGGCTGACCGAGACGCCGAGTACTGCCGGGGCCATCAGGCGCAGGATGCGGCGCACCCCCTCGTCCTTCCAGTCGAAGCGGAAGCGGGGCAGCATGCCGATGCGGCGCAGGGCCGGCAGTTGCAGTCCCAGTTGCAGCACGCCGCCGACAAAGACGGCCCAGCCCAGCACCAGGGCCGGCTGGTCGAACCAGGGCGTGGCGAAGAGGGCCAGGGCGATGAAGCTGACATTGAGCAGCACCGGCGTGAAGGCCGGCAGGGCAAAGCGGCTCCAGGTGTTGAGGATGCCCCCCGACAGGGCCACCAGGGACATGAACAATATGTAGGGGAAGGTGATGCGGGTCAGGGTCACCGTCAGTTCGAACTTTTCCGCCTCGGCGGCAAAGCCGGGGGCGGAGATGTAGACCAGGATGGGGGCGCCGGCAACGCCGAGGGCGGTGACCAGGGTCAGGATCAGGAAGAGCAGGGTGGCGACCCGGTCCACCAGATGGCGGGCCTCTTCCTCGCCGCGGCGATTCTTGTATTCCCCCAGGATGGGGACGAAGGCCTGGGAGAAGGCCCCCTCGGCAAAGAGGCGGCGCAGCAGGTTGGGCAGCTTGAAGGCGACGAAGAAGGCGTCGGTGGCCAGGCCGGCGCCGAAGGCCCGGGCGATGACGAAGTCCCGGACGAAGCCGAGCAGGCGGGAGAGCAGGGTCATGCCGCTGACGGTGACCAGGGCGCGAAGCAGATTCATAGACGGGAAGCGTGGGGCCGGGGTGCCGGCGGCGTGGCGAAGGCGCTATATTAGCCCGTCCCCGGGCCGCGGGCGGGGCGAAAAGGTCAATTGCATGTAGTGCTTGCCTTTTTCCTGACGAACCGGTAAACTCGCGCCCTTTCGATTAACCCCCGTTTTCAGGAAGAATTCATGGCCAACAGCGCTCAAGCCCGCAAACGCGCGCGCCAGTCCGAGAAGCAACGCGCTCACAATGCCAGCCTGCGCTCCACGCTGCGTACGGCTATCAAGCGCGTCCAGAAGGCCGTTCTGGCCGGCGACAAGGCTGCCGCACAAACCGTATTCCAGCAATCCGTCGCCGTTCTGGACCGTATTGCCGACAAGAAAATCATCCACAAGAACAAGGCCTCCCGTCACAAGAGCCGCCTGTCCGCTGCGATCAAGGCCCTGGCTGCCTGATCTCCCGGTCTCCGGATGAAAAAAACGGCACCTGCGGGTGCCGTTTTTGTTTTCTGGCTCCCGGGGAGCCGGTATTCGTGGTCTTGCTGGTGTCGGGTGTGGAGTAAGCGTGCTTCGGCGGCGGGATGCCGGCCGATACCGGAGCGTCAGTTGTGGGGGCGTTCCGCGCCTTCGACGACCTGCAGTTCGTTGTCGTTGGCAAAGTTGAGCATGAACTTGTAGGCCATGGGTTCGAGGCGGCCCAGTTGGGCGTCCACGAACACGGCTTTTTCGCCCTGGAAGGTACAGGGGCCGACGAAGGGGGAGTATTTCATCTTCTTTTCGGCGCCAAAGGCAGACATGACGCCGCACAGGCGTTCAGCCCAGTCGCTGGGGCGAAATTTTCGCCCCTCCCGGGTCAGGCCGACAATGATGAAGTTGGGGGCTGCGTCTGTTGTCATGTCTCCACGTATTCTTATCGACTCGCCGGTGCCTTGTGGGTGCCGGTCGGGGTGGTGTGGATGTCGGGATGATGTCCGACTGCATCGGCGGGGAGGCTCCTCCGTGCGCCGCCAAGCATTCTAGCAGAAATGCCGCATTCGTCGTCGCTGGCGGCGGGCGGATTTTCCCGGGAGCGGGTGTCGGCAGGTTTTGCTTTCGAGAATGTTCAATGAAATTATGGTGGTGCGTTGCATAGTTAAATGTCTGTGCATATACTGCATCCCATCCCATTGAATTAAAGGGGGTCGTCGTGACGCCCGTCTTTTTCACCAAGTTCAGTTTCCGCATCCGCACCCGTACCGGTGCGGTGGTGGATCATCTGACCATTCAGGGACGCGATGAGGGTGAAGCCCAGCGCAAGCTGCGCCAGATGTACCGGGACTGCGAGGTGCTGGAGGCCCGCCGTCTGGCGGTGACCGGCCGGGCCGGGGCCAGCTTCGAGGAGGTGGTGGATTTGCTGTCCGGTTGAGCGGACGGTATTCCGGTAACGAGGGGCGCTGCGGCGCCCTTTTGCATTTCAGAGGAAGTCGCTGCCCCGCAGTTCGTCATGCAGGGCCAGGTAGTCCTGGGCGCCGTTGCTGGCAAAGGAGTGGGTGAACACGTCCTGGTTGAGGGAGGGGCTTTCGGCGACCGCCACGTTCTCGGAGATGGCGGTGCGGCAGACCTCGTCGCCGAAGGCGGCGCAGAGGCGCTGGCGGATGTCCTCGCTCATGCGTCGGCGCCTGTCGAAACGGGTGAGCACGTAGCGCCGCGCCACGCGCCGCTTCAGCACCGGCTCCAGGATGTCCAGGGTGCGGGCCATGTGGAAGGCGGCCTGGAGCGAGAGGAAGTCGGTGGAGACGGGGATCAGCACCCGTTCCACGGCAAAGATGGCGTTGAGGGCCAGGACGCCCACGTAGGGGCAGCAGTCGATCAGGGTGACCCGTTCGCCCTTGCTCTCTTCCAGGTGGTTGAGCCCCAGGCGCAGCTTGTTGAGGATGGTGGGGCCCTTGCCGTAGATGGAGTCCACCTTGATCAGCTGCTGGTGCGAGGGGATCAGGGTGCCGATCTCCGGCCAGGGCAGTTCCAGGTCGCCCAGGGGGCGGTTGTCCTGGTAGAAGGAATAGAGGGTGTGCTCCACCTGGTTGGGGGCGCCGCCGTGGATGCTGGAGAGGTGTCCTTGGGGGTCCAGGTCCAGGAGCAGGGGCGGGCGGTTGTGGCGGATGCTGGCGGCGGCAAGGTTGAGGGTGGTGGTCGTCTTGCCGACGCCGCCTTTCTGGTTGAAGATCGCCAGCCGGGGCATGTTGGAGTCCTGTTCGGTCTAGGTTTTACGGCACTCTCGGGCCGGGTGTCGCCTATACAAGGCGGCGTTTTTCGCTTAGTATTCAACCTTTAGCAACCCCGTATTTCTGGGCTTTTCACTACAGCACAGCACCGGGTACGGGGGCGCCACGGCGGCGGCACTGGCCGCCGTTTGTCATTCTCGCGCCCCTCGCCCGTCACTTCAAGGCAAGGTCATGCCCCACCTGATGAATACCTACGCCCGCCTGCCGGTGGCTTTCAGCCATGGCGAGGGGAACCGGATCTACGATACCGACGGCAAGTGTTATCTGGACGCCCTGTCCGGCATCGCCGTCAATACCCTGGGTCACAACCATCCCAAGCTGGTCAATGCCATCGCCAGCCAGGCGGCTCGGGTGCTGCACACCTCCAATCTATACCGGATTCCCCTGCAGGAGGAGCTTGCCGATCGTCTGGCCGGGCTTTCCCGCATGGAAGAGGTCTTTTTCTGCAACTCCGGTTGCGAGGCCAACGAGGCCGCCATCAAGCTGGCCCGCTTCTTCGGCCATCAGAAGGGCGTCGATGCGCCGGTCATCATCGTCATGGAAAAAGCCTTTCACGGCCGCACCCTGGCGACCCTGTCGGCCACCGGCAACCGCAAGGCCCAGGCCGGCTTCGAGCCCCTGGTCTCCGGTTTCGTGCGGGTGCCGTACAACGACCTGGACGCCATCCGCGCCGCCGCCGAGCTGAATCCCAATGTGGTGGCCGTGCTGCTGGAAATGGTGCAGGGCGAAGGCGGCATCCATGTGGCCGATCCGGAATTCCAGCGCGGCCTGCGCAGCTTGTGCGACGAGAAGGACTGGCTCCTGATGTGCGACGAAGTGCAGTGCGGCATGGGCCGTACCGGCACCTGGTTCGGCTTCCAGCATGCCGGCATCCTGCCCGACGTGGCCACCCTGGCCAAAGGCCTGGGCTCCGGTGTGCCCATCGGCGCCTGCATGACCGCGGGCAAGGCTGCCGGCCTGTTCAAGCCGGGCAACCACGGCTCCACCTTCGGCGGCAATCCGCTGGCCTGTGCCGCGGCCCTGACCACCATCGCCTGCATCGAGGAAGAAAAGCTGCGGGAAAACGCCGTGGCCCAGGGCGAGGCCATCCGTCGCGGGCTCAGCGAAGCCCTGGCCGGTGTCGGCGGCCTGGTGGAGATTCGCGGCAAGGGCCTGATGCTGGGCATCGAGCTGGACCGCCCCTGCGGCGAACTGGTGGCCAAGGGCCTGGAGGCCGGCCTGCTGATCAACGTCACCGCCGAGAAGGTGGTGCGCCTGTTGCCTGCATTGACTTTCAGCGCGGCGGATACCCAGGAGCTGGTGCAGCGCCTGGCCGCCCTGATCAAGGAGTTCCTGACGGCCTGAGGCAGTCGGGGAGGGGAGACCACTATGTCGTCAATCAAGCATTTTCTGCAGTTCAAGGATTTCACCCGGGAAGAGTTCGACTACCTGTTCGCGCGCACCCGCTGGATCAAGGACCAGTTCAAGAACTACAAGCAGTACTGGCCCCTGACCGACCGCACCCTGGTGATGATTTTCGAGAAGGCCAGCACCCGTACCCGCCTCTCCTTCGAGGCCGGCATGCAGCAGCTGGGCGGTTCCGCCATCTACCTCAACACCCGCGATTCCCAGCTGGGCCGCGGGGAGCCGGTGGAAGATGCGGCCCAGGTCATCTCCCGCATGAGCGACATCGTCATGATCCGAACCTTCGAGCAGGAGATCATCGAGCGCTTCGCTGCCAACTCCCGGGTGCCGGTGATCAACGGCCTGACCAACGAATACCACCCGTGCCAGATCATGGCCGACATCTTTACCTACATCGAGCACCGGGGCCCCATCCAGGGCAAGACCGTGGCCTGGATCGGCGATTCCAACAATGTCTGCAACACCTGGCTGCAGGCGGCCGAAGTGCTGGACTTCAACGTCCACGTCTCCACGCCCCCGGGCTACGAGGTGGAAGCGGAACGGGCGGGCCTCTACGGCACCGCCAATTTCGAGCAATTTAGCGATCCCATGGAAGCGGCCAAGGGGGCCGACATCGTCACCACCGACGTGTGGACCTCCATGGGTTTCGAAGCTGAAAACGAGGAACGCCTGAAGGACTTCGCCGACTGGCAGGTCGATGGCGACATGATGCGTATCGCCAAGTCCGACGCCATTTTCCTCCATTGCCTGCCGGCCCACCGTGGCGAGGAAGTGACCGCCGAAGTGATCGACGGTCCCCAGTCCGCAGTCTGGGATGAGGCGGAGAACCGGCTGCACACCCAGAAGGCCCTGATGGAGTATCTGCTCCTGGGCCGCGTCAATTCTTAATCTTTGCAGGGAAGCATCATGAGCGACATCAAGAAAGTGGTTCTCGCCTACTCCGGCGGCCTCGACACCTCCGTCATCCTCAAGTGGCTGCAGGATACCTACCAGTGCGAAGTGGTGACCTTCACCGCCGACCTGGGCCAGGGCGAGGAACTGGAACCGGCCCGCACCAAGGCCCTGAAGTTCGGCATCAAGCCCGAGAACATTTTCATCGACGACCTGCGCGAAGAGTTCGTGCGCGACTTCGTCTTCCCCATGTTCCGCGCCAACACCGTCTATGAAGGCGAGTACCTGCTGGGCACCTCCATCGCCCGCCCCCTGATCGCCAAGCGCCTGATCGAGATCACCAACCTGACCGGTGCCGATGCCATCTCCCACGGCGCCACCGGCAAGGGCAACGACCAGGTGCGCTTCGAGCTGGGCGCCTACGCCCTCAAGCCCGGCGTCAAGGTCATCGCCCCCTGGCGCGAATGGGACCTGCTGTCCCGCGAGAAGCTGCTGGCCTATGCCGAGCAGCACGGCATCCCTGTGGAAATGAAGCACAAGCAGGGCGGTTCTCCCTACTCCATGGACGCCAACCTGCTGCACATCTCCTACGAAGGCCGTCACCTGGAGAACCCCGCCGCCGAGGCCGAGGAAGACATGTGGCGCTGGACCGTCTCCCCGGAGAACGCTCCCGATGCCGCCGAATACCTGGATCTGGAATTCGTCCAGGGCGACCTGGTGGCCATCAACGGCCAGAAGATGAAGGCCCACGAACTGCTGGCCAAGCTCAACGAGCTGGGCGGCAAGCACGGCATCGGCCGCCTGGACCTGGTGGAAAACCGCTACGTCGGCATGAAGTCCCGCGGCTGCTATGAAACCCCGGGGGGCACCATCCTGCTGCGCGCCCACCGCGCCATCGAATCCATCACCCTGGACCGGGAAGTCGCCCACCTCAAGGACGACCTCATGCCCCGCTACGCCAGCCTGGTGTACAACGGCTACTGGTGGGCGCCCGAGCGCAAGGCCCTGCAGACCCTGATCGACCACACCCAGCAGACCGTGAACGGTACCGTTCGCCTCAAGCTGTACAAGGGCAACGTCATCGTCGTGGGCCGCGATTCCAAGACCGACTCACTGTTCGACCCGACCATCGCCACCTTCGAGGACGATGCCGGCGCCTACGACCAGAAGGATGCGGGCGGCTTCATCAAGCTCAACGCCCTGCGCATGCGCATCGCCGCCAACCTGAAGGCACGCAAGGGTTAAGCGGAGGGTTTGGTGGAAAGCACCCTCTTCGGCTTTACGGAAGCCCAGATCTCCGAATTCGGCGTCACTTTCGGGATCGGGGCTTTCATCCTCTACATGCTGTTCATCATCGGCGAGCTGGCCTACAAGTCCAAGGCCGGCAAGGTCGGTACCTTCGTCCTGTTTTTCGTGCTGTCTCTGGGGATGCTCGGCTTCATCTCCAAGACCTTCATCCAGAAATTGTGGGGAATCTGATGTCTCAATTCGATAATGTTTCCGTGGTCAAGGCTGCCAACGTCTACTTCGACGGCAAGTGCGTCAGCCACACCGTGATTTTCGCCGACGGCTCCAAGAAGACCGTGGGCGTGATCCTGCCCGCCAGCCTGACCTTCAACACCGGCGCTCCCGAAGTCATGGAAACCGTGGCCGGTGCCTGCCGCTATCGCCTCAAGGGCGAGACGGAATGGAAGACCTCCGGTGCCGGTGAGTCCTTCAACGTGCCGGGCAATTCCAGCTTCGACATCGAAGTGACCGGCGAGCCCTACCACTACGTCTGCTACTTCGGTTAAGCGAGGATTGTCATGCCGTCTTTCGATTTTTCCTCTGAAGTGGACATGGTGGCGCTGAAGAACGCCGTCGATGCCACCGGCAAGAAGATCGTCGGCCGCCACGACTTCAAGGGCACCACCGCCAAGGTGGAGCTCAACGAGAAGGACAAGGTCATCACGGTCTACGGCGACTCCGACTTCCAGCTCGACCAGATCAAGACCATCCTCTTTCCCGAAATGGAAAAGAAGGAGCCGGACTGCGTCAAGCGCCTGGACCAGCAGGCCGTGCAGAAGGTCTCCGGCGACAAGGTGAAGCAGGACCTGAAGATCAAGATCGGCATCGAGAGCGAGCTGGCGAAGAAGATCGTCAAGCTGGTGAAGGACTCCAAGCTCAAGGTGCAGGCTGCCATCCAGGGCGACACGGTGCGCGTCACCGGCGCCAAGCGCGATGTGCTGCAGGAAACCATTGCCCTGGTGAAGAAGTCCATCACCGACTTCCCCATCAAGTACGGCAATTTCCGCGACTGAACCGGCATTCTCCGCCTGCATGAAAAACGGCGCCCGCGGGCGCCGTTTTCTTTTGCCGTAGTCCTGTCAGCGGCGCAGGTTGGCGATCCAGGCCCCGTACAGGCGGTCGGCCAGCTGCCGCATGGCGGGCAGGCGCCATTCGATTTCGGCCACCATCTGCTCGGGCGTCTGGCCGGCAGGATGCCGGGCGGCGGCCCGGGCTTCGTCCGCCCAGTCGCTGCTCCAGGTGGCGATCAGCTCCGGCGTCATTTCCACATGGCACTGCATGGCCAGGTGGGGCCCCAGGGCGAACATCTGGTTGGCGCAGAAATCGTTGGTGAGCAGGCGCACGGCCTGGGGCGGCAGGGAGAAAGTTTCGCCGTGCCACTGGAAAACGGTGACTTCGCCCCCCAGGCCGTTGAACCAGTGGCCGGGAATTTCACCCTCCTCGATGCGGGCCGTGCCCCAGCCGATTTCCTTGATTGGATTCGGCGTTACCTGGCCGCCCAGGGCTTTGGCCATGAGCTGGCCGCCGAGGCAGTGCCCCAGCACCGGGATGCCGGCAGCGACGGCGCTGCGGATCAGGGCACAGGTATGGTCGATCCAGGGCAGGGGGTCGTTCACGCTCATGGGGCCACCCATGAAACAGAGGCCGGCATAGGCCTCCGGCGAGGCCGGCACGGGGGCGCCGGCATCCACGGGGATCAGCTCCCAGGCGATGCCGTGGCCTTCCAGGAATGTGGCAAAATAGCCCGGACCTTCTGTCGGAGTATGGCGAAAAATGGCAACGGGACGCATGGCAGGGAAATGGGGCGGAAGGATGGCGACGGGGCATTCTAGTCTGGGCTGGCTGTCATGCCTATGTCTTTTGCTGGCAGCGCCCCTGCAGGCTGTCGAAGTCGGCATTGCCGGCGTCTTTCCCAACAAGGCCCTGCTGGTCATCGACGGCGCCCCGCCCAAGGGCGTGGCCGTGGGCCAGAAGACGGAGCAGGGCGTGAAGCTGGTGGCGGTGGAGGACGGTGCCGCCATCATCGAGGTGGACGGCAAGCGGCGCACCCTGCGGGTGGGCCAGAGCGTCGTCTCCCAGCAATCTTCCGACCGCACCCCCACCCTGACCCTGTCTTCCGATGCCAGCGGCCATTTCTACGCCACCGGCAACATCAACGGCGGCACCATCCGCTTCCTGGTGGACACGGGTGCTACCATGGTTTCCATCGGCGCGTCCGATGCCCGCCGTCTGGGCCTCGACCTGCGCAATGCCCAGGTCGGTTATACCCAGACAGCCAACGGCACGGCGCGGGTGTATAAGGTACTTCTGTCCACCGTGCGCATCGGCGACGTCACCCTGACCGATGTGGATGGCCTGGTGCACGAGAGTGACATGCCCATCGCCCTGCTCGGCATGAGTTTTCTCAACCGCATGGAAATGCAGCGGGACGGGCAGCGCATGATTCTAAAAAAACGTTATTGATTCCCCCTGGAGGAACCCCCAATGCCCCAACGTGATCAGGAAATCGCCCTGTTGCGCGAAGAACTGGAACTGCTCATGGGCGAGCGTCACTTGCTGCTGCAGATCGTCGGTGCCGCCGCCAGCCTCATCGCCGGCCTGGACAGCAAGCGCCTGCCGGTCGGCGCCGTGGAGGCCGCCGATCTGGTGGCAACCCACATCAACCGCCTGCCGGAAGAAACCCTGCAGGACGCCCTGCAGGCCGTCAGTGCCGAGATCGAGGAAAGCGGTGCTGAAACCCATTGACGGTCCGGCCGGCGTGGTGGACCTGGAGCGCCTCCGTGCCAGCCTTTCCGCCGAACCCCTGGCGGCCCCGCCGATCCTGGAAGACGGCATCGGCAACGAAACCCTGACGCCGGCTGCTGTCCTCTTTCCCATCGTGCTGCGGGAGAGCCATCCCACGGTGCTGCTGACCCAGCGCACCTCCCACCTGCGGGACCATGGCGGCCAGGTCAGCTTTCCCGGCGGCCGGGTGGAGGAGGTGGACCAGTCCCCCATCCACACCGCCCTGCGGGAGACCGAGGAAGAGATCGGCATGTCCCCGGAGCTGGTGGAAGTGCTCGGCTACCTGCCGGAGTACCGCACCAGCACTGGCTTTCGCGTCACCCCGGTGGTGGGCCTGGTGCGCCCGCCCTTCACCCTGCGGCCCGACCCCTTCGAGGTGGCCGAAGTTTTCGAAGTACCCCTGGCCTTCCTCTTGGACCCGGCCAATCGCCAGCGCCACTCCCGGGAGTGGCGGGGGCGGCTGCGCCACTATTTCGCCATGCCCTATGGCGACTACTTCATCTGGGGCGCCACCGCCGGCATGATCGTCTCCCTGGCCGACCGTCTCGGCTACCCGGCGACACCGCTGTAGGATGCCTGCCGCTCCCGGCTGTCATCTGCAGGCCGGGGCGAAATGTGTTATCTTGGACCTTCTCCGACAGGGGCGCTGGCAAAGCATTTGGCGGTTGCGTGGTTTCCGCGCCGAGCCACCTGCCAGGCGGCTCCCTGCTTCCGATCAACATCGCGCCTCAAGTTCGGGATGAGCCTTTTTTCCCTGATCGCGGCCCTGTTCCTCGAACAGTTCCGGCCGCTACCCAATCGCCTTTTGCTGGAACCGGTGGGTCGCTATGCCGACTTCCTGGAGTCGCGCCTCAACGCCGGCGACTCGCGGCATGGCCTGATCGCCTGGCTGGCCGCCGTGCTGCCGCCGGTGCTGCTGGCGGCCGGCATCTATTACCTGCTCTGCGCTGTGACGCCGCTGCTGGGGTGGGCCTGGAACGTCCTGGTGCTGTATCTGACCATGGGCTTCCGCCAGTTCAGCCACCATTTCACCGACATTCACCTGGCCCTGCGCATGGGCGACGTGCCCCGGGCCCGACAGCTTCTGGCCGAATGGCGGGGCCGTTCCGCCGAAGGGCTGTCGTCCAGCGAGGTGGCCCGCCTGGCCATCGAGGAGGCCCTGGCCGCTTCCCATCGCCATGTTTTTGCGGTGATCCTCTGTTTCGTCCTGCTTCCCGGTCCCTGCGGTGCGGTGCTGTACCGCCTCGCCGGCATTCTGGCCGAGCGCTGGGGCCAGCGGCAGGATGAAGAATTCGGCGACTTTGGCAAATTTTCGCAACAAATCTTTGCCATCATCGACTGGCTGCCCCTGCGGGCCACCGCTGCCGCCTTCGCCGTGGTCGGCGATTTTGAGGATGCGGTCTATTGCTGGCGCACCCAGGCCGGCCAGTGGGCTGACCACGAGTTGGGCATCGTGCTGTCCAGCGGTGCCGGTGCCCTCGGCGTGCGTCTCGGCCAGCCCCTGGTGGAAGGCGGTGAGGTCACCGACCGGGCCGAACTGGGGGTCGGCGAAGAAGCCGATGTGGATTTCATGCAGAGCACGGTGGGCCTGGTTTGGCGGGCCCTGGTGCTGTGGCTGTTGCTGTTGCTGTTGATCGGGCTCGCCACTTGGGTGGGTTGATAAGTCAGTTATAACAAGGAGATGCTCATGAGCAAGGAAATCGTAGTTCTGTCCGCCGTTCGTTCCGCTGTGGGTGGTTTTGGCGGTTCCCTGGCTGGCATGGAGCCCGCCGAGCTGGGTGGTCTGGTCGTCAAGGAAGCCATTGCCCGTGCCGGTGTGGACCCCAAGGCCGTGACCTTTGCCACCGTCGGCAACTGTATCCCCACCGAAACCCGCTACGCCTACGTCGCCCGCCTAGCCACCATCCAGGGCGGCATGTCCATGGATTCCGTGGCCTTCGCCGTGAACCGCCTGTGCGGTTCCGCCATGCAGGCCATCGTCTCCTCCGCCCAGGCCATCATGCTGGGTGACGCCGACTACGCCATCGGCGGCGGCGTCGAAGTCATGTCCCGCGGCGCCTACCTGCTGCCGGCCCTGCGCTCCGGCGCCCGCATGGGCGACACCAAGGCCATCGACGCCATGGTCTCCGTCCTCACCGACCCCTTCGGCGTCGGCCACATGGGCATCACCGCCGAAAATCTGGTGACCAAGTGGGGCCTGACCCGGGAAGAGCAGGACGCCTTCGCCCTGGAATCCCAGAACCGCGCCGCCAAGGCCATCGCCGAAGGCCGCTTCAAGAGCCAGATCGTGCCCATCACCTTCCAGACCAAGAAGGGCGACGTGGTCTTCGATACCGACGAGCATCCCCGCGCCACCACCATGGAGGCCCTGGCCAAGATGAAGGCCGCCTTCAAGAAGGACGGTTCCGTCACCGCCGGCAACGCTTCCGGCATCAATGACGCCGCTGCCTTCCTGGTGCTGGCCGATGCCGCCAAGGCCGCCGCTGCAGGTCACAAGCCCATCGCCCGCCTGGTGTCCTACGCCATCGCCGGCGTGCCCAACGAAATCATGGGCGAAGGTCCGATCCCGTCCTCCAAGCTGGCCCTGCAGAAGGCCGGCCTGACCCTGGACCAGATCGACCTGGTCGAGTCCAACGAAGCCTTTGCCGCCCAGTCCCTGGCCGTGGCCAAGGGCCTGGGCCTGGACCCCGCCAAGACCAACGTCAATGGCGGCGCCATTGCCCTGGGGCACCCGGTTGGTGCAACCGGCGGCGTCATTGTCACCAAGTTGTTGCATGAAATGCAGCGTACCGGTGCCCGTTACGGCATGGCCACCATGTGCATCGGCGGCGGCCAGGGTATCACCACCATCTACGAACGCATCTAAAACAACGGCTTAGGCTGAAAAGCCCGGCGGGAGCCATCCCGTCGGGCTTTTTTTCGTCTACCGGGCACGATCTGTGATTCATGCTAAGGGCAAATGTAATGAAGTTGAGATAACATCGCGAGGCCATCCAAATGAGAGTGGCTCTCAGGGAGTATCAGGGAAACATGAAAAACAATCTTCCCGTCACACAAGTTGAAGCGCCCTTCATCAAGGGCAAGTACATCGTTTCCAAAACCGATCTGAAGGGGATCATCACCTACGCCAACGATACCTTCGTTGAACTGAGCGGTTTCAATCGGGATGAACTGATCGGCAAGAACCACAATCTGGTGCGCCACCCAGACATGCCACCGGCTGCCTTTGCCGACCTGTGGACCTCGGTGAAGGAAGGCCGTCCCTGGAGAGGCATCGTCAAGAATCGTTGCAAGAACGGCGACCATTATTGGGTCGATGCTCTGGTGGTGCCGGTGCGGCAGAAGGGCCAGACCATTGGCTACATGTCGGTGCGTACCGAGCCCTCCCGGGCCCAGGTGCAGTCCGCCGAGGCTCTCTACGCCGAGTTGGGCAAAAGTGGCACCGCCATTCCCCGGCCGGGCAGTTGGCGCAAGGTCAGTCTGCGCAAGAAAATGGCCGGCCTCACCCTGTTCGTCATGGCAGCCCAGCTGCTGACCGGCATCGGCGTCTGGTTCGGCAGCGGCATCGGCTTCTCCGCCGAGAACATTGTCGCCCTGGTGCAGATACTGAGCATCACCGGCTTGGCTGCCGGGGCCGTGCAGATCGGTCTGCAGCAAGGTATCTTCCGCGCCATCGATGCCACCAACACCAGCCTGGACCGGGTCGCCCAGGGCGACCTGTCGGAAGATCTGTGGCACGACCGTCTGGACGAGGTGGGCAAGCTGCAGGATTCCCTGCTCACCACCCAGGCCCACCTCAAGGTCATGCTGGCGGAGATCGCCGAAGCGGCGAACCGGGTCAGCGGCAACACCACCCAGCTCAACCTGGAGATGTCCAGCGTCTCCTCCCAGTCCGAGTCCCAGTCCGACTCGGTGAGCCGCATTGCCGCCTCCATGGAAGAGATGAGCGCCACGGTGGAGCAGGTCTCGGCCGATGCCCAGGAGACGGCCAGCGCCGTTGGCACTACCCGGGAGCGTATCGCCGGGGTGGAGCAGCGGATGATCCAGGGCCGGGAGGCATCCCGGGCCGTGGTCTCGGCGGTGGATACCGCCTCCAACACCATGGCCACCCTGTTCCAGTCCCTCAACCGTATCGGTGTGGTGACCCAGGGTATCCAGGAGATAGCCGACCAGACCAACCTCATCGCCCTCAATGCCGCCATCGAGGCGGCCCGGGCCGGCGAGGCTGGCCGCGGTTTCGCCGTGGTGGCCGACGAGGTGCGCAAGCTGGCCGAGCGCACCCGCCTGCAGACTGCCGAAATCGCCGAAATGGTGACGGAGATCCAGAAAATCACCGAAAGCGCCGTCGGCAGCATCGAATCCGCCGGCGCCCAGGTGGGGCACAACGACGAGGCCATGGGCGAGACCGGGGTCAGCCTGGCCGAAGTGGTCCAGGACGGGCAGCACATCGACGAGATGGCGCGCCACATTGCCCAGGCCACGGTGCAGCAGTCCCAGGCCAGCCAGGACGTGGCCATGAGCGTCTCCGAGATCGCCGCCCTGATCGAGGAAAACGCCGCCGCCATCGGCGAGGCGGAGCGCAATGTGCAGCAGCTGCTGGCCACCGCCGGCGAACTGCGCAACCTCATCGCCTACTTCCAGTTCCAGCCCGGGCGCTAAGCCGGTCGACGAGGTACACAAAAAAAAGCCCGGGGCCGAAGCTCCGGGCTTTTTTCATTGGGCGTTGCCGGCCTCAGGTCTGGAAGCGGTTCACCAGGCCCTTCAGGTTGTGGGCCACCCGTTCCAGGTCCTGGGCAGAGGTCATGGTGTTGTTCATGGTGGTGCTGGTTTCTTCCACCGTCTGGGCAATGGCTTCGACGCGCTGGGCGATGGAGGTGCTGGCGGCGCTCTGTTCGCGGATGGCATTGGCCACTTCCTGGATGTGCTCCAGGGTGCGCAGGGCGCCGGCCTCGATATTGGCCAGGGATTCGGCCGCCGCCTGGGCCAGGCTGACCCCCTGTTCCACCTGGGGCAGGGCGTCGTCCATGGACTGCACCGCATTGTTGGTCTCGCTCTGGATGCTGGCGATCATCTGCTCGATTTCGATGGTGGCGGAGGAGGTCCGCTCCGCCAGCTTGCGCACCTCGTCGGCGACCACGGCGAAACCGCGGCCCGCCTCGCCGGCCCGGGCCGCCTCGATGGCGGCGTTGAGGGCCAGCAGATTGGTTTGCCCGGCGATGTCCTTGATCACGCCGGCAATGGAGGAAATCTGGTTGGCCTGCTGATCCAGGGTGCGGATGCGGGTGGAGCCTTCGGATACCGTGGCAGCGATGCGCTGCATGGCCTCGGCGGCCTGCTCTGCCCGTTCCCGGCCCTGTTTGGAGAGATCCACGGCTTTGTGGGAATCCCCCTGGGTCTCCTCGGCGCTGTCGGAAATGTGGCTGGAACTGACCGTCAGCTGTTCAATGGCGGCGGCCATGGAGGAGGTGGCATCGGCCTGGGCACCGGTGGTGTCGGCCAGCTGGCTGGAGGCGGAGCTGATCGCCTGGGAGTTGCTGGCCAGGGTTTCCGCGTCCTGGCGGATTTCGGTGAGCATCTGGCGCAGGGAGAGCACCATCTGGCTCAGGGCATGGAGCAGGCTGCCGGGCTGGGTCTGGCCGATGGCCGCATGCAGGTTGCCGCCGGCCACCTGCTGCATGATGGCCGTGGCGGCGGCAGGTTCGCCGCCGATCTGCTTGAGCACGCTGCGGGTCACCAGGTAGCAGATGCTGCCGATCAGGGCCAGCACCACCAGGGCCAGCAGGCCCTGGTAGATCAGGGTTTGCTGGAACTCCCGGTCCACTTCGTCGATATAGACGCCGGTGCCGATGATCCAGTCCCAGGCCGGGAATTTCTGGGCGTAGAGCACCTTGGGATACATGGTGGGATCGCCCGCCTTCTTGACGAACTGGGTGTCCATGTAGGTGGTGGCCTGGTTCTGCAGCAGGCTTGCCAGTTCCCGGATGATCAGCTTGCCGCTGCCGTCCTTCACCTGGTCGCCCATGGGCTTGCCTTCCCATTCCGGCTTCAGGGCATGCATGACGCTGATGCCGTCGGGGGTCCAGATGTAGAAATAGTCGCTCTTGCCGTCGGGGCCGTTGAAGCGGATCTGCCGCACGGCCGCCTTGGCGTGGGCCTGGGCCTCGTCGCGGCTGAGGTTGCCGGCGGCTTCCTGGCTTTGATAGTAGGCGACCACGTTGTAGGCGCCCTGGGTGATGGCGCGAATCTGGCCTTTTCTCTCATCCAGCATGAGGGAGCGGGTATTGAAGGCGGCGATGGCCGCCAGTGCCAGGACCCCCAGGAGCGCCACCAGCACCACCGCCAGGAGTCGGGTACGCAGGGAAAGTTGATCAAGCATGGGATTGTCCAAACTATATGAAACATGAAGTGCGCATTATATTTCCGTCACCAGCCATGCCGTGAAGGAAATCACACTTTTCTGCTTCAAATTGGTGCGCCAGCTTCTGCCCATGGTGCATGGTGGCACCGTTTTCTGGCGCCGCTTCCGCCAATTCCCCGGAAGTCCTTTAAGGATCAAGCGATTATGATCCTGGCACAACCCCTGCTATTTGATTGTCGCCCTTCCTCATGGCGCGACCATCATGAACAAGCCCAGCTTCTTCGACGAAATGAACGGTGCCGACGGCGCCGTCCGCTCCCACTACCAGACCTACCGGCGCTGGCTTTCCGAAACCCCTGACGAACGCATCGCCCGCAAGCGGGCCGAGGCCGACATCGCCTTCCGCCGCGTCGGCATCACCTTCGCCGTCTATGGCGAGGAGGCCGGCACCGAGCGGCTGATCCCCTTCGACATCATTCCCCGGGTCATCCCGGCAGATGAATGGAAGGCCCTCAAGGCCGGCCTCAAGCAGCGGGTCAAGGCTCTCAACCTGTTCCTCCACGACATCTACCACGACCAGGAAATCCTCAAGGCCGGGCGCATTCCCCGGGAGCAGGTGGAGGGCAACGCCCAGTTCCGTCCCATCATGCGCGGGGTGGACGTGCCGGCCGGCATCTATGCCCACATCGCCGGCGTGGATCTGGTGCGGGCCGGGGCCGGCGAGTTCTACGTGCTGGAAGACAACCTGCGGGTGCCCTCCGGCGTCTCCTACATGCTGGAAGACCGCAAGATGATGATGCGGCTCTTCCCCGAGCTGTTCTCCAAGCACAAGGTGGCTCCGGTGGAGCATTACCCGGACCTGCTGCTGGAGACCCTGCGGGCCTCCGCTCCCAACGGCGTCTCCGATCCCACGGTGGTGGTGCTGACTCCGGGGGCCTACAACAGCGCCTACTTCGAGCACACCTTCCTGGCCCAGCAGATGGGGGTGGAACTGGTGGAAGGGCGGGACCTTTTCGTCGATAACGACACGGTCTACATGCGCACCACCC
Organism: Azospira sp. MPR-LB4; assembly: GCF_058809525.1. NCBI lineage: Bacteria > Pseudomonadati > Pseudomonadota > Betaproteobacteria > Rhodocyclales > Rhodocyclaceae > Azospira > Azospira sp. MPR-LB4. Next base: position 1,147,006 of record NZ_CM179521.1, on the reverse strand, counting down.
AGGGCCCCCAGCGGGTGGATGTGATCTATCGCCGCATCGACGACGACTTCATCGACCCGCAGGTTTTCCGCGCCGACTCCATGCTCGGCGTGCCCGGCATCCTGCAGGCCTACCGGGCCGGCAAGGTGACCCTGGCCAATGCGGTGGGCACCGGGGTGGCCGACGACAAGTCCATCTACCCCTATGTGCCGGAGATGGTGCGCTTCTACCTGGGGGAGGAGCCCATCCTCAACAACGTGCCCACCTACATGTGCCGCAAGCCCGACGACCTGGCCTACACCCTGGCCCACCTGCCGGAGCTGGTGGTGAAGGAAGTCCATGGCGCCGGCGGCTACGGCATGCTGGTGGGGCCGGCCTCCACCCAGGCCGAGATCGAGGACTTCCGCCGGCGTCTTGTCGCCAACCCGGAAAAGTACATCGCCCAGCCCACCCTGGCCCTGTCCACCTGCCCCACCTTCGTCGAATCGGGCGTGGCGCCGCGCCACATCGACCTGCGCCCCTTCGTCCTCTCCGGCAAGGAAGTGACCATGGTCCCCGGCGGCCTCACCCGGGTGGCCCTGCAGGAAGGCTCCCTGGTGGTGAACTCCTCCCAGGGCGGCGGCACCAAGGACACCTGGGTGCTGGAATGAAAAGCTTTGCCACAGAGGGCACAGAGAACACAGAGAAAATGCGATTGCATGACCAAGCCAATTTTTCTAGGCAAGGCCTATCTGCTGCGAGCTTGTCCCTCTGTGATCTCTGTGTCCTCTGTGGCTAATAAATAAGGAGCCGCATATGCTCAGTCGTACCGCCGATCACCTCTACTGGATGGCCCGCTACATCGAGCGGGCCGAGAACCTGGCCCGCCTGCTGGACGTCACCTACCAGATGTCCCTGGTGCCCCAGTCGCCGGAAGCGGCGAACCAGAACTGGAACGCCATCATCGTCCTCAACAGCCTGGAAGAGCCCTTCGCCAAGGCCTACGGCGAGCCCAGCGCGGAAAATGTGCTGCGCTTCATGGTGCGGGACGAAAGCAACTTCTCCTCCATCTACAGCTGCCTGCGGGCGGCCCGGGAAAACGCCCACGCCGTGCGCGGCACCCTCACCACGGAAATGTGGGAGACCATCAACGCCGCCTGGATCGACCTGCGGGCCCAGAGCTTCGAGCAGATCATGGCTGGCGGCATCACCGAGTTCTTCGAATGGGTCAAGCTGCGTTCGGCCCTGACCCGGGGCGTCACCTTCGGCACCCTGTTGCAGGACGAGGCGGCCCACTTCATCCGCATGGGTGGCCTCCTGGAACGGGCCGACAACACGGCCCGCATCCTGGACGTGAAATACCACTTCCTGCAGCCCAACGGTGAAGGGGAGGAAGGCGGTGTCACCGACTTCTACCAGTGGGGTGCCCTGCTGCGCTCCCTTTCCGCCTTCGAGGTGTACCGCAAGGTGTACCGGGACGTCATCACCCCGGCCCGGGTGGCGGAGCTGCTGATCCTGCGCATGGACATGCCCCGTTCCCTGCACCACTGCCTGGACAAGGTGAATCACCTGCTGGGCCTGGTGGGCAACCGCCAGTCCAGCGAGACCCTGCGCCGGGCCGGCCTGCTGCATTCGCGCCTGCACTACGGCCGCATCGACGACGTGCTGGAGGATGGCCTGCACGAGTACCTGACCGAGTTCATGGACGACATCTACGACCTGGGCAACCGCATCTCCCAGGACTTCCTGGTGCCGGCCTGAGGCGCACCAGTCGGGGAGGCGCCGGCGGCAGCTGCCGCCGGCCTTTTTTCACCATCATAAAAACAGCGACGACGACATGACTTACTGCGTGGCAATGCGGCTCGATGCCGGCCTGGTCTTCCTTTCCGATTCCCGCACCAACGCCGGGGTGGACCACATCAACACCTTCCGCAAGATGACCGTGTGGGAGCGCCCGGGGGAGCGCATGCTGGTGCTGATGACCTCGGGCAACCTCTCCATCAGCCAGTCCGTGGTCAATGTGCTGAACGAGCACCTGGCGGCCACTGACAAGCCCAATCTCTACAACGCCCCCAACCTGTTCGAGGCGGCGCGCCTGGTGGGCGACGCCCTGCGCGAGGTGCACCAGCGGGATGCGGCGGCCCTCAAGGAATTCGGCGTCGATTTCGCCGCCGCCTTTATCCTCGGCGGCCACATCCACGGCGAGGAGCCGCGCCTGTTCCAGATCTACGCCGCCGGCAACTTCATCGAGGCGACCCACGACACGCCCTATTTCCAGATCGGCGAATCCAAGTACGGCAAGCCCATCATCGACCGGGTGGTGAAAAAGGCCACCAGCCTGGAGGAGGCCTCCAAATGCGCCCTCATCTCCATGGATTCCACCATCCGCTCCAACCTCTCCGTGGGCCTGCCCCTGGACCTGCTGGTCTACGAGAGGGGGGACTTCAAGGTCACCCACCAGATCAAGATCGGCGCCGACGATCCCTACTTCAACCAGATCCGCACCCAATGGGGCGAGCGCCTGCGCCAGGTCTTCGCCGAACTGCCCGACCCGGCCTGGGACTGAGGCCGGGAGCGGGCCGGCAGGCAACAAAAAAGGCGCCCGCGGGCGCCTTTTGCTTGGGCCGGGAAACGGCTCAGGGCTTGTTCACTTCCACCGCCGGATAGACGTAGGAGAACTTCTCGTTGCCCTTGAACAGTTCCAGGACGAAGGGCTGGGCCAGCTGGTAGAGGTCCAGGCGGGTGTAGTCCTGGCCCGGCACGGCGCCGCCGTTGAGCAGGGAGGTCTCGATGTTGTAGGCGATGGCGTAGAACTCGTCGGCCAGGTCCAGGGCGCCCATCAGGTCGGCGGCACCCAGCAGGCGCTGGGGCGCGGCGCTTTTGGTTGCCGGCTTGGCGGCAGCAACGGGCTTGGTGGCGGGCTTGGTGCTGGCGGCCGGCTTGGCGACGACCGGCTTCGCTGCCGGCTTGGCCACGGGTTTGGCAGCAGCTTTGGCCACGGGCTTGGCTGCGGGCTTCGCTGCCGGTTTGACGGCGGCTTTGGCGACGGGCTTGCTGGCGGGCTTGGCGGCGGTGGCGGCTTTGACGGGGGCTTTGGTGGCCATGGCGGTTTTCCTGTTTATTTGCGGCCGAATTTTTCGGCCAGGGCGGTGAGCTTGGCGGCGCGCTGGGCTTCCGCCTTCTTGGCATCTTCTTCGGCCTTCTTGGCGGCGGCTTCGGCGCGGCGTTGTTCGGCCTGTTTCTTGAAGCGTTCCTTCAGCACTTCGGCGGCGTGCTGGCGGTGTTCCTCGGCCACCTCGCCGGCGGCGTTGCCCTGCAGGTCGTGGCGCTGGGTGGCCTTCTCCATGTTCTTCAGGTAGCGGACCGAGTTGGTGTGGCGGAACAGGCTCACCTTCAGCAGCTTGGGGTCGATTTCCGGATACAGGGCGGCCAGTTGCTGGTTGATGCCGATGGCCAGGGGCAGGTGGTCGCGGAAAACCTGGAATTTTTCGCTCAGTTCGGCGAGGAATTCGCGGGGCGTGCTGAAGGCGGGAGAGGTCATCTGGGTGTTGGGTTGAAATGCGGAAGGGTGGGAGGTTATCACGCAGGGAAAATGCTGCAACTGGGCTGTAACAGGGGGCTGGGGCTCCCGTTCCTGGTGCGCCAGGGGCAGATGTGCTCCGGGATGGTGCGGATGATGGCCGGCGGCCGGCCCGGGGCCCAGTATCCATGCGCTTCTCCAGGGGGTGACCCGTCCTGGGGCATGGCCCGTCTCTTGCTAAATCCGGCTATCGCCCATCGCCCGGAGCCGCCCCGTGTCCATCCACGTCGCGCTGAACCACGTCACCCATTACCGCTACGACCGGCCCATCGCCCTGGGGCCCCAGGTGATCCGGCTGCGTCCGGCGCCCCACAGCCGCACCCCCATCCTCTCCTATTCCCTCAAGGTGACGCCGGGAGAGCACTTCATCAACTGGCAGCAGGACCCCCAGGCCAACTGGCTGGCCCGCCTGGTTTTCCCGGAGAAGACCCGGGAGTTCCGGGTGGAGGTGGATCTGGTGGCCCAGATGTCGGTCATCAATCCCTTCGACTTCTTCCTCGAACCCTATGCGGAGGAGGTGCCCTTCGCCTATGAGGCCTGGCAGCGGCACGAACTGGCACCCTATCTGTACACCCTGCCGGCGACGCCGAAATTTCAGGCATATCTGGCTTCCATCTCCCGGGAGAAGTGCCGCAGCGTGGATTTCCTGGTGGCCCTCAACGCCCGCCTGGCCCGGGACATTTCCTACCTGATCCGCCTCGAGCCCGGGGTGCAGACGCCGGAAGAGACCCTGGCCAAGGGCTCCGGTTCCTGCCGTGACTCGGCCTGGCTGCTCTGCCAGCTGCTGCGCCACCTGGGCCTGGCGGCCCGCTTCGTTTCCGGCTACCTGATCCAGCTCACCGCCGACGTCAAATCCCTGGACGGTCCCTCCGGTCCCGCAGCCGATTTCACCGACCTGCACGCCTGGTGCGAGGTGTACCTGCCCGGCGCCGGCTGGATCGGCCTGGACCCCACCTCCGGCCTCTTCGCCGGCGAGGGGCACATTCCCCTGGCCGCCTCCCCCGAGCCTTCCTCGGCGGCGCCCATCAGCGGCGCCCTGGAGCCGTGCGAATGCGAGTTCGGCCACACCATGGGCGTTACCCGCATCTGGGAAGCGCCCCGGGTGACCAAGCCCTACAGCGAGGAACAGTGGTCCCGCATCGAAGCCCTGGGGCAGACGGTGGACAGCGACCTGGCGGCCCGGGACGTGCGCCTGACCATGGGCGGCGAGCCCACCTTCGTCTCCATGGACGACCCGGACGGGGCCGAGTGGAACACCGAGGCCCTGGGGCCGAAAAAGCGCCTGCTGGCGGCCGACCTGTTCCACCGCCTGCGGCAGAAGTACGCCCCCCGGGGCTTCATGCATTTCGGCCAGGGCAAGTGGTATCCGGGGGAACAGCTGCCCCGCTGGTCCCTCAACTGCTACTGGCGCCAGGACGGCGAGCCCCTGTGGCAGCGGCCCGAGCTGTACGCCGACGAGTCCCGGGACTACGGCGTCGATGCCGCCCGGGCCGGCGCCTTCCTCGGCGAAGTGGCGCGGCGCCTGGGCCTGGAGGAAAAGCATGTGTTCCCCGCCTACGAGGACGCCTTCTACTACCTGTGGCGGGAGCGGCGCCTGCCGGCCAACGTGGATCCCTTCGACGCCCGCCTCGACGATCCCCTGGAGCGGGCGCGCCTGGCCAAGGTGTTCACCCGGGGCCTGGAGCAGGCCGTGGGCCAGGTGCTGCCCCTGGGCAAGACGGCCGCCGGCCGCTGGCAGAGCGGTTCCTGGTTCCTGCGCAGCGAGCGCTGCTACCTGATCCCCGGCGACTCTCCGGTGGGCTACCGCCTGCCCCTGGATTCCCAGCCCTGGGTCAGCCAGTCCGACTACCCCTACCTCAATCCGCCGGACCCGGCGGCGCCCCGGGCGCCCCTGGCCCGCCACGCCGAACTGCGGCGGCAGGTGCCGGGCATTCCCACGAAGGTCATGCCTGGCAGGCAGGCAGCAAGCGCTTCTCCGGGTGGCCTGCCTGGAGAAGCAAGTGGGGAGCGGGCCCCGGGGCATCACCAATCCGCCGCCTGGATCACCCGCACCGCCATGTGCGCCGAGCCCCGTAACGGCGTGCTCTACATTTTCATGCCCCCCGTGGGCTGTCTGGAGGACTACCTGGAAGTGCTGGCGGCGGTGGAAGCCACCGCCGAGGCCCAAGGCCTGCCGGTCATGTTCGAAGGCTACGAGCCGCCCCGGGACCCGCGCCTGGAGGTGTTCCGGGTGACGCCGGACCCGGGGGTGATCGAGGTGAACATCCACCCGGCCAAATCCTGGGACGAACTGGTGGAGCGCACCAGCCACCTCTACGAGGCGGCCCGGGAAACCCGCCTCTCGACCGAGAAGTTCATGCTCGACGGCCGCCACACCGGCACCGGCGGCGGCAACCACTTCGTCCTCGGCGGCGCCACGCCGGCCGATTCCCCCTTCCTGCGCCGGCCCGACCTGCTGCGCAGCCTCATCTCCTACTGGCACAACCACCCCAGCCTGTCCTACCTCTTCTCCGGCCTCTTCGTCGGCCCCACCTCCCAGGCACCGCGGGTGGACGAGGCCCGCAACGACAGCCTCTACGAGCTGGAGACCGCCTTCCGCCAGTTCCCGCCGCCGGGGGAGGGGGGCGCCCCCTGGCTCACCGACCGGCTGCTGCGCAACCTGCTCATCGATGTCACCGGCAACACCCACCGGGCCGAGTTCTGCATCGACAAGCTGTTCTCCCCCGACGGCCCCACGGGGCGCCTGGGCCTCCTGGAACTGCGGGCCTTCGAGATGCCGCCCCACGCCCGCATGAGCCTGACCCAGCAACTGCTGCTGCGGGCCCTGGTGGCCCGCTTCTGGGCCCGTCCCTACGCCCCGGAGCGGCTGGCCCGCTGGGGCACGGAGCTGCACGACCGCTTCATGCTGCCCCACTTCATCGCCCAGGATTTCGCCGACGTGGTGACGGAAATGCAGGCGGCGGGCTACGCCTTCGATCCGGCCTGGTTCGCGCCCCACCTGGAATTCCGCTTCCCCCGCATCGGTGACTTCGCCGTACGCGGCGTCGCCGTGGAGCTGCGCCACGCCCTGGAGCCCTGGCACGTCATGGGCGAGGAGGGCGCCGCCGGCGGCGCCGTGCGCTATGTGGATTCCTCCGTGGAGCGGCTCCAGGTCAAGGTCACGGGCCTGCCACCGGACCGCTACCGCCTCACCTGCAACGGCCATGCCGTGCCCCTGCAGCCCACCGGCACCGTCGGCGAGTTTGTCGCCGGGGTGCGCTACCGGGCCTGGCAGCCGGCCGCCTGCCTGCATCCCACCATCGGTGTCCATGCACCCCTGACCTTCGACCTGGTGGATACCTGGATGGACCGCTCCCTGGGCGGCTGCCAGTACCACGTGGCCCATCCGGGCGGGCGCAATTTCGAGGCCTTCCCGGTCAATGCCTTCGAGGCCGAGAGCCGGCGCCTGGCCCGCTTCTTCCCCATGGGCCACACTCCGGGTCCCCTGGCGGGCCGGGGCCAGGCGGCGCCGCTGCAGAACCCGGAATTCCCGTTTACGCTAGACTTGCGCCGCCAGGGCCGGCCCTAGTCCCTCCCTGGAAAAAACCACCAGCGCGGCGCCCCTTTTCCCCGCCGCGCTTTTTTGCGGAACGCCATGGCGCGCACCCTTCTCTCCATCTATCCCGATTCCGCCGGCCGCTACGACGAAATGCTCGCCGCCGGCGGCGCGGTGCGTCCCCACTGGCAAGCCTTCTTTTCCCACCTGGACGCCGCCTCGCCGGAGCAGATGCGGGCCCGCCTGGCCTTCGTGCAGCGGCGCATCCAGGAAAACGGCGTCACCTACAACGTCTATGCCGACCCCAAGGGCACCGACCGGCCCTGGGAACTGGACCCCCTGCCCCTGATCATCCCCGCCGACGAGTGGCGCCAGCTCGCCGCCGCCGTGGCCCAGCGCGCCACCCTGCTCAACGCCGTCCTGGCCGACCTCTACGGCCCCCAGGACCTGCTGGCCTCGGGCCTGCTGCCGCCGGCCCTGGTGTACGGCCACGGCGGTTTCCTCTGGCCCTGCCGCCAGGTGCGTCAGCCCGGCGACACCTTCCTCCATTTCTACGCCGTGGACCTGGCCCGCTCGCCGGACGGCCGCTGGTGGGCCATCGCCGACCGCACCCAGGCCCCCTCCGGCGCCGGCTATTCCCTGGAAAACCGGTTGATCGTCTCCCGGGTCTTCCCCGACCTCTTCCGCGACCTGAAAGTGGAGCACCTGGCCGGCTTCTTCCGCAGCGTCCAGGAGAGCCTGGCCCACTACGCCCCGGACAGCGGCGAGGGCGGCGAGCCGCCCCTGATAGTGCTGCTCACGCCCGGGCCCTACAACGAAACCTACTTCGAGCACGCCTACCTGGCCCGCTACCTGGGCTTCCCCCTGGTGGAAGGGCCGGACCTGACGGTGCGGGGCGAGACCGTCTTCCTCAAGACCCTCACCGGCCTGAAACGGGTGCACGCCATCCTGCGCCGCCAGGACGACGACTTCTGCGACCCCCTGGAGCTGCGCGGCGATTCCGCCCTCGGCGTGCCCGGCCTGCTGCAGGCGGTGCGGGCCGGCCGGGTGCTGGTGGCCAATGCCCTGGGCAGCGGCGTGGTGGAGTCGGGGGCGTTGCCGGGCTTCCTCCCGGCCATCTGCGAGCGCCTCCTGGGGGAACCCCTGCAGATGCCCTCGGTGGCCACCTGGTGGTGCGGCGAGGCGCCGGCCCTCAAATACACCAGCGAACACCTGGACCAGCTGGTGATCAAGGCGGCCTTCCCCGGTCGCCGCTTCGACCCCATTTTCGGCGCCGACCTGAAGGGTGCCCAGCGGGAGCAGCTGCTGGCCCGCCTGCAGGCCGAGCCCCAGGCCTACGTGGCCCAGGAGCTGGTGCAGCTGTCCCAGGCCCCCACCTGGAGCCGCAGCCACGAGCGGCGCCTGCTGGCCCGGCCGGCGGGGCTGCGGGTCTATGCCGTGGCCACGCCCCAGGGCTACCAGGTGATGCCCGGCGGCCTCGCCCGGGTGGCCGGCGGTGCCGGTGCCCGGGTCATTTCCATGCAGCGGGGCGGCGCCTCCAAGGACGCCTGGGTGCTGTCCGACGAGCCGGTGTCCACCTTCAGCCTGCTCAAACCCTCCATCGGCGCCCGGGACGTGGTGCGGGGCGGTCGCAGCCTCTCTTCCCGGGTGGTGGAAAACCTCTTCTGGCTGGGCCGCTATTCGGAACGCTGCGACCACACCAGCCGCTTCCTGCGGGTGGCCCTGACCCGGCTCATCGACGCCGGCGGCGAGCCGGGGCCGGAGCTGTTTGCGGCCCTGGCGGTGGGCGAGGCCATGGGCCTGCTGCCGCCCCGGGACGAGGCCGGGGAACAGGCGGCGGCCCGGCCGCCGGCCCCGCCCCCGACCCTGGCCGAGCGGCTGACCCGGGCGGTCTTCGACGATGCCTGGGATACCGGCCTGGCGGCGGGCCTGAAGCGCCTGCAATGGTCCGCCACTCAGGTGCGGGAGCGCCTCTCCATGGACCACTGGCACGCCATCAACCGTCTCAATCACGACATGCAGGCCAGCAAGGAAAGCCGGCCCGAGCCCGGCGAGACCCTGGCCTGCCTCGACCAGGCCCTGCTCTCCTGCGCCTCCCTGGCCGGCTTCACCATGGACAACATGACCCGGGACGACGGCTGGCGTTTCCACGTGGTGGGCCGCCGCCTGGAGCGGCTGCACTTCCTGGCCTCGGCCATCGCCGGCTTCCTCGCCCTGGAGGGCAAGGACCGCTCCCAGGGCCAGGGCGGCCTGGAGTGGCTGCTGGAGCTGGCCGACAGCACCATCACCTACCGCTCCCGCTACCTCTCCCAGCCCGAGCTGCTGCCGGTGATCGACCTCCTGGTGCTGGACGAGGACAACCCCCACTCGGTGGCCTTCCAGGCCCAGGTGGTGGGGCGCTACCTAGGCCGCCTGCAACAGTCCCTGGGCGGCGGGGCCGGGGAGGCCGGCGCCCCCTTCACCGACGACCTGGAACTGCTGTTGGCCCGCCTGCGCAGCGTGGACCTCTCCCGCTTCCAGGGCGACGTCTGCGGCGACTGCATCGGCTGCAATGCCTGCGAGGACCTGGCGGCCGTGCTGTGGGCCCTGGCGGCGGCGGTGCGGGAGCTTTCCGACCGCCTGGCCATGCGCTACTTCACCCACGTGGGCGACGTCAGCCATCAGACGGTGGCGGCCTGAACATGCCCTTGCACGATCCTGTTCCGGCCCTGGAGGCGCTCCTGGCGGCGGCCTACCGCATCACCCACGCCACCGAATACCGCTACGGCGCCCCGGTGGCCCTCTCCCAGCAGCTGCTGCACCTGACGCCCCGGCCCCTGCCCTGGCAGACGGTACGGGAACACCGGCTGGAGGTGGAGCCCCTGCCGTCCCTGCGCCTGGAGCGCTGGGACGCCTTCGGCAATCCGGTCACCCAGCTGGCCTTCGACGGTCCCCACGACAGCCTCACGGTGCGGGCCGAGACCGAGATCGAGGTGCTGCCCCGCTTTGCCGGCGAACTGCCCCCGGGCCAGCCCTGGGAAGGCTGGCGCCAGGCCCTGGTGTACCGGGGCGCCCTGCCGCCGCCGGCGGAACTGCTGGAGGCGGTGCAGTTCGCCTTTCCCTCTCCCTTCGTCAGTCTGGGGCCCGCCTTCGCCGCCTATGCGGCGCCGTCCTTCACCCCCGGCCGGGGCCTGCTGGCGGCGGCCCGGGACCTCATGGGGCGCATCCATGCCGAGTTCGAATTCGACCCCCAGGCCACCAGCGTCGCCACCCCGGTGGCCGAGGTGCTGGCCCGGAAGCGGGGCGTCTGCCAGGACTTCGCCCACCTCATGCTGGCCTGCCTGCGCTCCCTCGGCCTGCCGGCCCGTTACGTCAGCGGCTACCTGCTCACCGAGCCGCCCCCGGGCAGCCCCCGGCTGATCGGGGCCGACGCCTCCCACGCCTGGGTTTCCCTGTTCTGTCCCGGCCTGGGCTGGGTGGATCTGGACCCCACCAACGACCTCATTCCCGACAGTCGCCACATCACCCTGGCCTGGGGCCGGGACTTCGGCGACGTTTCCCCCATGCGCGGCGTCATCCTGGGCGGCGGCGCCCACGAGCTGGAGGTGGCGGTGACGGTGCTGCCCCTGGCTGCACCGGCCTAGCCGCCGCAGCCATTGATAAAAAAAGAAGGGGCCCTCGGGCCCCTTCTTTTTTGCCCCGGGCGGGGCTAGGGCCTCAGGCGGCCACGGCCAGGGTGTTGCGGTCGATGACCCGGCGCAGGACGAAGCTGGTATGGACGCCGGTGACCCCGGCGATGCGGTTGATGCGGTTGAGCAGCAGCTCCTGGTAGGCGTCCATGTCCTGCACCGCCACCTTCAGCTGGTAGTCGGACTGCTGGCCGGTGATGAGCAGGCATTCCAGGACTTCGGGCACCTGGGCGATGGCCGCCTCGAAATTGGTGAAGCGCTCCGGCGTGTGCTGGTCCATGGAAATGCCGATCAGGGCCATCAGGGACAGGCCCAGCTTTTTCGCGTCCAGCTGGGCCCGGTAGCCGGTGATGAGGCCCGCCTCCTCCAGGGCCCGCACCCGGCGCAGGCAGGGGGAGGGGGAGAGGCCGATGCGGTCGGCCAGGTCCTGGTTGCTGATGCGTCCGTCCTCCTGTAGCAGCTGCAAGATCTGGCGGTCGTAGCGGTCGATTTCCATAAAATTCCCAGGGTTTGTGAATGTGTGAAATTATTATTGTTCAATAGGTGATTTATCGCAATTAAATTGCTGTAAATGTCATTTTCGGGCTGAAGAACGCAAGCACCTGCGGGGCCGGATTCTCTAACATTGCTCCATCGTTTGATTCATTCAGGAGCCCGCCATGTTGTCCAACCCGTCTAGCAAATATCGGCCTTTCGCCCCGGTGCAGCTCGCCGACCGCCAGTGGCCCAGCCGGGTCATCACTACCCCGCCGATGTGGATGAGCACGGACCTGCGGGACGGCAACCAGTCCCTCTTCGAGCCGATGAATGTCGAGAAGAAGATGCGCATGTTCAAGACCCTCTGCCAGGTGGGCTTCAAGGAAATCGAGGTGGCTTTCCCCTCCGCTTCCCAGACCGACTTCAATTTCGTGCGCAGCCTCATCGAAGACGGCCACATCCCCCAGGACGTGACCATCGAGGTGCTCACCCAGGCCCGGGAACACCTCATCCGCCGCACCATGGAGTCCATCAAGGGTGCCCCCCGGGCCATCGTCCATGTCTATAACGCCACCTCCCAGCCCTTCCGCGACTTCGTCTTCGGCATGAGCAAGGCCGAGGTGGTGGCCATGGCGGTGGAAGCCGTCACCCTGATCAAGCAGTTGGCCGCCGAGATGCCGGAAACCGAGGTGGTGCTCGAGTACAGCCCGGAAACCTTCACCGCCACCGAACTCGATTTCGCCCTGGAAGTGTGCGACGCCGTCACCGCCGCCTGGGGCGCCACCCCGGACAACAAGGTGATCCTCAACCTGCCGACCACGGTGGAAATGGCCACGCCCAACATCTACGCCGACCAGATCGAGTGGATGCACCGCCACCTGGCCCGCCGCGACAGCGTCATCCTCAGCCTCCATCCCCACAACGACCGGGGCACCGCCGTGGCCGCCGCCGAGTTGGGCCTCATGGCCGGCGCCGACCGGGTCGAGGGCTGCCTCTTCGGCAACGGCGAGCGCACCGGCAATGTGGACATCGTCACCGTGGCCCTCAACATGTACACCCAGGGCGTCCATCCCGGCCTCGACTTTTCCGACATCAACGCCGTCGCCCGTACCGTCGAACACTGCAACCAGTTGCCCATTCACCCGCGCCATCCCTATGTGGGTGATCTCGTCTTCACGGCCTTCTCCGGCTCCCACCAGGACGCCATCAAGAAGGGTTTTTCCGCTCAAAAGGCGGATGCGCCGTGGAACGTTCCCTACCTCCCCATCGATCCCGCCGACGTGGGCCGCAGCTATGATTCCGTGATCCGGGTGAATAGCCAGTCGGGCAAGGGCGGCATCGCCTACCTGCTGGAGACGGAGTACGGCGTGGTCATGCCGCGCCGCCTGCAGGTGGAGTTTTCCGGGGTGGTCCAGCAGTATGCCGACAGCCACGGCAGCGAACTCACCGCCGCCGACATCTGGCAGCTCTTCTGCCGTACCTACCTGGAACCGGTGGCGCCGGTGCATTACCGGGAGCACCACCTGTTCGAGCACGGCAGCGCCCAGGGCATCCGTCTCTCGGTGGACATCGACGGCACCGCCCACCTGCTCAGCGGCGAAGGCAACGGCCCCATCGATGCCGCCATCCACGCCCTGCGCGGCGCCGGCATGCAGGTCCAGGTGCGCAGCTACGAGGAGCGCTCCATGGCGCCGAGCCAGGACGGCGGCGAGGCCCGGGCCTGCGCCTTCGTCGAGATGGCCTGCGACGGCCGGGAGTTCTACGGCGTCGGCATTGACGGCAACATCGTCACCGCTTCCCTCAAGGCCATCGTCAGCGGCCTCAACCGCAGCGGCCAGCAGTTCCGCACCCACCAGGCGGCCTGAGGCCGGCGGCCATCGCCGCATGCAAAACGGGGCCCGCGGGCCCCGTTTTTTTTTCGTGCTGCCGGCGCGGCTGCCTTAGCCCCAGCGGGCCAGCATCCACTTCTGCCGCTCGGCCCGGCCGACGAAGCTCCACACCGCCAGGCGGCTCTGCTTCTGTCCCTGGCTCATGGCAATGATGCGGCTGGCGGTGGGCTTGACCTTGGCCAGGGCCGCTTCCACATGGCGCAGGTTTTCCGCCTTGGAGATGAGGGCGGAGAACCACAGGGCCCGCTTGGGGATGCCGGCGCTCTGCTCGATCAGGCGGGTGAGGAAGGCCCGTTCGCCGCCGGGATACCACAGCTCGTTGTCCTGGCCGCCGAAGTTGGAGCCGCCCTTGCCCTGGGTCTGGCCCAGGTTCTTCTGCTTGCGCTCGCTGGCGAAGCGGGCGTCGGCGGCGGAGGCGTGGAAGGGCGGGTTGCACAGCGTCAGGTCGAACTTCTCGCCGGAGCGCAGCACGCCGACGAAGATGTTGTCCGGCACCGGCTGGTGGCGCAGCTCGATGGCGCCGGCCAGGTGCTCGTTGGCGGCGACGATGCGGGCCACGTTGTCCAGGGACTTCTGCTCCGTATCGACGCCGACGAAACGCCAGCCGTATTCGGCGTGGCCGATGAGGGGATAGACGCCGTTGGCGCCGACGCCGATGTCCAGCACCCGCACCCGCTCCCCGGTGGGGATGCGGCCCTCGTTGCCTTCCGCCAGCATGTCGGCCAGGTGGTGCAGCAGGTCGGCCCGGCCCGGGATGGGCGGACACAGGTAGCCGGGGGGGATGTCCCAGCCGGAAACGCCATAGTCCGCTTCCAGCAGGGCCTTGTTGAGGGCCTTGACCGCCTTCGGGTTGGCGAAGTCGATGCTGGGGCTGCCGGCGGGCGTGGTGACGATAAAGCGGGCCAGCTCGGGCGTGATGGCCGCCAGGGTGGCGAAGTCGTAGCCGTGGGCGTGGCGGTTGCGCGGATGCAGGCCGGGCTTGGGGCTGGCGGGGGCGGCGGGATTGGTCATGGGCGATGGGCGGTGAGAGAGGGGGCGAGTATCCCACGGATCGGCGACGGCGCCGGGGAAAGGGTGGGGAAGGCCATGAATGGCCGTTGGGCTGGCGGCGGCAAGAGAGGTGATCGGTTTGAAGCGGGATTTCCGGCCGGGGCGGCGGTTCGGCGGCGGGCCCGGATTCTACCGATACCACCGCCAGGACGCCCGTCCCGCCTGCCTTTCCGTCATGGCATGCCCGGGATGGCCGTCCTGCCTGGCCCCTGGCCTGCCTAGCTGCTGGCGCCCTGGTACAGGGTGCGGAACACGGCCCAGCGGCGCGGGTCGATCTGGCCTGCTTCGAGGGCGCTGCGCAGGGCGCAGTCCGGCTCCCGGTCGTGGCGGCAGTCGCGGAAGCGGCATTGGCCCAGATGGGGCGCCAGTTCGGCGAAGGCGTGCTCGATGTCGCTGCGGGAGAGGTGCCGCAGGCCGAAATCCTGCAGGCCGGGGGAGTCGATCAGGTCGCCGGCTTCGGGCTTGGCCGGGTCCAGGTGATAGAGGCGGGCGTGGGTGGTGGTGTGCTTGCCCGAATCCAGGGCTTCGGAAATTTCCCGGGTGGCGGCGCGCGCTTCGGGAATGAGGGCGTTCACCAGGGTCGATTTGCCCATGCCGGACTGGCCCACCAGCAGGCTGGTGTGGCCGGCCAGGAGCGGGCGCAGGGCCTCGGCCCCGTGCAGGGCGGAAAGCTCCAGCACCGGCACGCCGAGGGCGACGAAGGGGGCCAGGGCCTGGCGGGCCGGGGCGATCTTGTCCGCCAGGTCGCACTTGTTGAGGATGATGCGGGCGGCCACGCCCTGGTCCTGGGTGGCCACCAGGGTGCGGCAGACCAGCTCGAAGCTGAAGCCCGGCTCGGTGGCCACCACGATCAGCACCTGGCTGACGTTGGCGGCGATGAGCTTCTGCCGGTATTCGTTGGAGCGGTAGAGTAGGGAACTACGCGGCGTGATGGCCTCGATGGCGCCCTGGTCCTTGGCCGGACGGCTGATCTCGACCCGGTCGCCGCAGGCGATGTCGCTCTTCTTGCCCCGGGGGAAGCACAGCAGGGTTTCCCCGCTGGCCAGTTCCACCATGTACTGGCGGCCGTGGGCGGCCACCACCTGACCTGGGATGCGCTCGCTCATAGGGCCGCCAGCGCTTCGATCTTGGCGGCGCAGATGAAGTCGTTGCGGGAGAGGCCGCCCACGTCGTGGGTGCCGTAGGTGACGCGCACGGTGTTGTAGTTCACTTGCAGTTCCGGGTGATGGTTTTGCCGTTGGGCCAGCCAGGCGACGCCGTTGGCGAAGAGCATGGCCGCCTCGTAGCCGGTGAAATGGAAAGTCTTGGCGATATGGCCGTCCTCCCGGCTCCAGCCGGGCAGCAGGGGCAGCAGCATGGCCACCGTGGCGTCGTCCAGCCGGTGCTGGGGGCCGGAGAGGTGACGGCAGGTGTCGCGGGCCAGATCGTCCAGAAGCATGGCGCTTTCCTTCAGGCGGTTGCCCCGGCGCCGGTCCGGCGCTGGCTCAGGCGGGTGATGTGAGCGATGCGCAGGGCGGCGGGCGGGTGGGAATCGTAGAACAGGGAATGGAGCGGGTCCGGGGTCAGGGTGCTGGCGTTGTCCTCGTACAGCTTGACCAGGGCGGCCACCAGCTGCTCGCCGTCGGCGTGCTCCACCGCGTAGGCGTCGGCCTCGTATTCGTGGCGGCGGGAGAGCAGGCTGGAAAGGGGCGTCAGCAGGAAGGTGAACACCGGCGCCACCATGAAGAAGAGGATCAGGGCCAGGGCAGTGTTCCGGGCCGAGACGCCGAGACCGGCATAGAACCAGGGCGCTTCCATGAGCTGGCCGAGGAGCCAGAGGAAGCCCAGGGACATGGCAAAGAGCAGGGCGATGCGCTTGACGATGTGGCGCCGCTTGAAATGGCCCAGCTCGTGGGCCAGCACCGCTTCGGCCTCCACCGGGGAGAGGCGGGAGAGCAGGGTATCGAAGAAGACGATGCGCTTGTTTTTGCCGAAGCCGGTGAAATAGGCGTTGCCGTGGGCGCTGCGTTTGGAGCCGTCCATGACGAAGAGGCCGGAGGCGGCAAAGCCGCAGCGGGCCAGCAGGGCCTCGATGCGGGATTTCAGCTCGCCCGCTTCCAGGGGCGCGAACTTGTTGAAGAGGGGGGCGATCCAGGTCGGGTAGATGAACAGCAGCAAAAGATTGAAGCCGGACCAGAAGAGCCAGACGTAGAGCCACCAGTTCTCGCCCATGGAGCCCATCAGCCACAGCACCGCCAGCACCACCGGGGCGCCGATGGCGGCGCCCAGCAGGGTGCTTTTGAGCAGGTCGGTGAGGAACAGGGCCGGGGTCATGCGGTTGAAGCCGAAGCGCTCCTCCAGCACGAACTGGCGGTACCAGGCGAAGGGCAGGTCGATGGCGCCGGAAATGAGGGTGACGCTGCCGATCAGGCCCAGGCCGTAGCCCAGGGGGCTGTCCGGCAGCCAGCCCTGCCACAGGCCGTGCAGGGCCTGGATGCCGCCGCCCAGGGTGAAACCGAGCAGGACCAGGGCTTCCAGGAGGGTGGCGGCCATGCCGAAGCGGTTGCGGGCCACGGTGTAGTCGGCGGCCTTCTGGTGGGCCTCCAGGGAGACGCGGGCGGAGAATTCGGCCGGCACCGCCCCGCGGTGGGCCTGGACGTGGGCGATCTGGCGCCGGGCCAGACCCAGGCGCAGGGCCAGGCTGAGGAGGAGGGCGGCGAGGAATACGAGGGTGAAGGTCACGGCAGGAAAGTCGTCTCGACAGGGAAAAAGCGGATTCGGGGCTGGTCCGGGGCAGGTTCGGCAGGCCGATGATGCAGGAAGGCAGTCAGCCGGCATGAAGCTGTGACAAAATAGAGGCTTCGCAAGTTTCTCCTCGGATTATGGCACAGGACGCAAACCACCTCGTCTGGCTGGACATGGAAATGACCGGCCTCAACCCGGACCAGGATCGCATCATCGAAATGGCCATGGTGGTCACCGACGTCAATCTCAACGTCCTGGCCGAGTCCCCCGTGTGGGCCGTGCACCAGGCCGAGGCGGTGCTGGACGGCATGGACGACTGGAACAAGAACACCCACGGCAAGTCCGGCCTGATCGACCGGGTGCGCGCGTCCGCCACCGACGAGGCCAAGGTCGAGGCCGAGGCCCTGGCCTTCATGGAACAGTGGGTGCCCCGCCGCGCCACGCCCATGTGCGGCAATTCCATCGGCCAGGACCGCCGTTTCATGGCCCGCTACATGCCGGCCCTGGAAGACTATTTCCATTACCGGAATCTGGATGTGAGCACCCTCAAGGAGCTGTGCCGGCGCTGGGCGCCCGAGGTGGCCCAGGGCTTCGCCAAGAAGGGCCTGCACACGGCCCTTTCCGACATCCACGAATCCATCGAAGAATTGCGGTACTACCGCGAAAAATTCCTGCGGGTCTGAGAATCCGCGGAAAAAACATTTACCACGTTGGGAGGAACAATGAGAAAAATTCTGGGAATGGCATTTCCCCTGCCCCTTGCCCTGAGCCTGTCCCTGGGTCTGCTGGCGGCGCCCGCGCACGCCGCGCCGCCCAAGAAGGAAGCCGCCCCGGCCCCCGCCGCCGCGCCGGCCCCGACCACGCCGGAAGAAAAGCTGGCGGCCATGAAGATCAACATCGCCGCCGCCGTCGCCGCCGGCAAGAAGGCCTCCTTCTTCTGCGCCAACTGTCACGGCGAGGACGGCAACAGCAAGTACCCGGAAGTGCCCAACCTGGCGGGCCAGAACCCGGCCTACCTGCTGGAGCAGATCCGCAAGTTCGGCTCCGGCCAGCGCAAGGATGAATTCATGCAGGGCCTGATCAAGGTGCTGTCCGACGACGAGCGGGTGCAGATTTCCCTGTTCTATTCCGAGTCCAAGGTGGTGCCGGGCAATGCGGATGCCGCCCTGGTGCGCCGCGGCCAGGATACCTTCGCCAAGCTGTGCGTGCGCTGCCACGGCGAGGACGCCCGCGGCAATGAGAAAATCGCCCGTCTGGCCGGCCAGCAGAAGGAATACCTGATCCGCTCCATCACCCGTTACCGGGACAAGACCGGCGAGCGCATCGATCCCCTGATGCAGATCGCCACCGCGCCCCTGACCAACGACGACATCAAGGCCGTGGCCGCCTACCTGACCACCAAGCGCTGAGCTGCTTCAGCCCGCGTCTGGCGCCGTCAAAAAGCCCGGGCCCCTCTCCTTTGCAGGAGCAGGGGCCCGGGCTTTTTCTTGTCTGGAAAAAGGCGATCCTTGCGGCGGCCTCAGCCGGCGCGGCGCTGGTACAGACGCAGCCTTTCCGTCTTGTCGCCGGGACGGGCCCCTTCCCAGACCCGTTCCCAGCCGGTGCCGGCGGTGCCGCTGCTCTTCACCGGCACCAGGGCCAGCATCCAGTCGCAGCGCTTGCCTTCGCTGCTGGCCAGGGGCAGGGGACGCAGGTCGCCGAAGATGTCGAGGGAGGCCTTCAGGGCCGGCGACAGTTCGCCCCGCACCGCGACGCAGCCGTGCTTGGTCGGCAGGGCCTGGGTCAGGCCGGCCACCACTGGGCGGTAGCTCTTGCCGTAGTCCACCCAGGGGAACCACAGGGCGGCCACCAGCCCCCACAGCAGGGTGACGCCGGCGGTCCAGTGGGTCAGGCCCCGGTAGGGCGAACGGGGCGAGGAGAAAATGAGCCAGAACCAGGCGGCGCTGAGGGCCAGGGCAAAGAGCACGGGGAACAGGGCGAAGCTGCCTTCGAAGCCCGGCGCCAGCTTGACGAAATTGCGGGCGATCTTGGGCGGCAGGCCGAAGACCATGGCGCTCCAGCCCAGCCAGATGAGGGCGGCGGCCACGGTGAAGGTCATCATGCCGAACCAGTCGAAAAGATTGGTGGCGCCCCGGCGCAGGGTCTTGATGCCGCCGGCGCCGAGCAGGGCCAGGGGGGCCAGCAGGGGCAGGGCGGCCACGCTCTTGGCATCCACCGTGCTGACCACGGTGAGGAAACTGGCGAGGAAGGCCGCCAGGGGCAGCAGCAGGGCCGGGGCGGGGGCTGCGGTCAGCCATTCCCGGCGCCGGGCCCACAGGGTCCACAGGGCCAGGGGCAGGGCCGGCCAGGCGTACCAGGGCAGCATGTTGAGCAGGACCAGGGCGTTGCGCCAGCCGGCTTCCAGACTGCGCAGCTGGGCCAGTTCGCCGTTCCACCAGACGCCGGCCTGGGCCGGGGTCAGCAGCACGGACCATAGCAGGGGACCGGTGGCGGCCAGGGCCAGGGACAGCAGCAACAGGGGGACGACCAGGGTTTTTCGCGGCGCCAGCCAGGGCAGCAGCACCAGGGGCAGGAGCAGACCGGGCAGGGCGGCCAGGCCGGCGGCGAGGAAGGCCGTCAGGGCGCCGCCGCCGAAGACCAGGGTGCCGCTCCAGGGGTGGCGCCGCAGCAGGGTGAGGCCGGCCAGGGTGGCGGCCTGGCCGGCGAGGAAGGCGATGGCCGGCTGGGCTTCGTGGCTATGCACCAGCAGGCCGATGCAGCCGGCCAGCAGCAGGGGGGCGGAGGCGCTTTCGTCGCGGCCATGCAGCTCCCGGCTGGCCAGGGCGAGAAAACCCAGGGTCAGGGCGGCATAGAGGGCGGTGGCCAGGCGCGCCCCGTCGAACCAGGGCAGCAGCCAGGCGAAGGCCTTGGCGGCCAGGGCCGCGGTCCAGTAGTAGAGCGGCATGGCGTCGGGCCAGGCATCCCGCCCCAGTTGCAGGACCAGGCCGCCGTCGCCCTGCAGCAGGCGCCAGACGATGCCCAGGTGGGTGGCGTCCTCGGCCTTCCACGGATCGTGGCCCACCAGTCCCGGCAGCAGGAACAGGGCGAGCAGCAGGAGCAGGGGCAGTCCCCGGAAAGGGACGGGGTAGCGCGTGGCGGGGCCGGGGAAGTGGCGGTCGATCATGGCCGATAGGTGACTGGAGGTAAGGGCGGTCAAAGCAAAAAAGGCAGCCCGTGGCTGCCTTTTTCATTGCGCGGCGCCAGGCGCCGGATCGTCCGCAGAAGCTTAGGCGGACTTGCGCAGGTTGCCGAACTTCTGGTTGAACTTTTCAACGCGGCCGGCGGTGTCCATGATCTTCTGCTTGCCGGTGTAGAACGGGTGGCAGGAGGAGCACACTTCCACGTTCAGGGGCTTGCCCATGGTGGACTTGGTGGTGAAGGTGGCGCCGCAGGAGCAGGTGACCTGGATGTCGTTGTATTCGGGGTGGATACCGGGCTTCATGGTGTGTCCTTTCGAGTCTCTTGGCCGGCGGTTGTGACCGGCCCCTGGAAAACGCGGGATTATCCCTGAACTTTCCAGTAGTTGCAAATGTTTTGTCGGGGCGCCGCCGGGCCTCAGCGGCCGCTGCGCATGGCGTCGAAGAACTCGGCGTTGGCCTTGGTGGCCTTGACCTTGTCCAGCAGGAATTCCATCGCTTCCAGGTCGTCCATGTTGTACAGGAGCTTGCGCAGCACCCACATCTTCTGCAGCACGTCGGGCTTCAGCAGCAGTTCCTCGCGGCGGGTGCCGGAGCGGTTCACGTTGATGGCCGGGTAGATGCGCTTCTCGGCCATGCGGCGATCCAGGTGGATTTCCATGTTGCCGGTGCCCTTGAACTCTTCGTAGATCACGTCGTCCATGCGGGAGCCGGTTTCCACCAGGGCGGTGGCGATGATGGTGAGGGAGCCGCCTTCCTCGATGTTGCGGGCGGCGCCGAAGAAGCGCTTGGGCTTCTGCAGGGCGTTGGCGTCCACACCGCCGGTCAGCACCTTGCCGGAGGCGGGCTGCACGGTGTTGTAGGCGCGGGCCAGGCGGGTGATGGAGTCGAGCAGGATGACCACATCCTTCTTGTGTTCCACCAGGCGCTTGGCCTTCTCGATGACCATTTCGGCGACGATGACGTGGCGGGTGGCCGGTTCGTCGAAGGTGGAGGCCACCACTTCGCCGCGCACGGTGCGCTGCATTTCCGTCACTTCTTCCGGACGCTCGTCGATGAGCAGGACGATCAGCTGCACGTCCGGATGGTTGGCGGTGATGGCGTGGGCGATGTGCTGCAGCATCACGGTCTTGCCGGACTTGGGCGGGGCCACCAGCAGGCCGCGCTGGCCCTTGCCGATGGGGGCGATCATGTCGATGACGCGGGAGGTGGTGTTCTCCTCGGCGCGGATCGGCCGCTCCAGGTGCAGGTGGGAGGAGGGGTGCAGGGGCGTCAGGTTCTCGAAGAGAATCTTGCTCTTGCACGCTTCCGGGGACTCGTAGTTGATCTTGTCCACCTTGACCAGGGCGAAGTAGCGTTCTCCGTCCTTGGGGGTGCGGATCTCGCCCTCGATGGTGTCGCCGGTATGCAGGTTGAAGCGGCGGATCTGGGAGGGGGAGACGTAGATGTCGTCGGTACTGGCCAGGTAGGAGGTTTCCGGGGAGCGCAGGAAACCGAAGCCGTCGGGCAACACTTCCAGGACGCCGTCGCCGAAGATGCTCTCGCCCTTCTTCGCATGCTTCTTGAGCAGGGCGAAGATCAACTCCTGCTTGCGCAGCCGGTTGGCGCCCTCGATTTCGTTGGTCGTCGCCATTTCCAGCAATTGGCTGACGTGGAGGTTTTTCAGTTCGGATAGATGCATGGCGTAGGGGGAGTGTCGAGTTTCAGGAAGGGCGGACGGAAGCCGCGTTGAAACGACAGGCAGTGGAAGGCAGACAGAGAAAGTGTCGGGAATCGAAGGTGCGGCGTGCGGGCCGGACCCGGTCAGGGCTGAAACGAAAACGGTCAGGGCGGGGGAGAGCGACGGTGCTTCTTGGCCCGGAGAACCCGGTGTGTTGCAGCCTGAAAGTCCAACCCTTAATCGCGCAGGTTTTTAGTGTTCGTATGCGCTAGGCGCCCTGGTGCGGCGCGGCCGGAACTTTCAGGCAGGCAGCCTAAAGACTTTACAGGTTGCTGTCAATAAAGGCGGTGAGCTGGGACTTGGAGAGGGCGCCGACCTTGGTGGCCTCGACGTTGCCGCCCTTGAACAGCATCAGGGTGGGGATGCCGCGGATGCCGTACTTGGCCGGGGTCTTCTGGTTGTCGTCGATGTTCAGCTTGGCCACCTTGAGCTTGCCGGCGTATTCGGTGGACACCTCGTCCAGGATCGGGGCGATCATCTTGCAGGGACCGCACCATTCGGCCCAGTAGTCCACCAGCACGGGTTGCTCGGACTGAAGAACTTCGGCCTCGAAGCTGTCGTCGGTGACGTAATGGATGTGTTCGCTCATGGAAAAAGCCTCGTTGGGAATCTAAGTCTTTGGAGATTGGGGGAAATGTGTCCGGCGCCGGAAGGGGCGGACAGGTTGGAACGGGCCTATCCTAACGAAAAACCACGGGCATGGGAAGTTGCCGTAAACTTCGTCTCCCGGGAATCCGGCGCCACGGCCCGACTTCAGGCGAAGGCCGGTTGCGTCTGGCAATTCCCGATTCCGCATGCCGATATTATTTCGAGATTCCCATGGCCTACGTCGTCACTGAAAACTGCATCCGCTGCAAGTACACCGATTGCGTCGATGTCTGCCCCGTAGACTGCTTCCGCGAGGGGCCCAACTTCCTCGCCATCGACCCCCAGGAATGCATCGACTGCTCCCTGTGCGTGGCCGAGTGCCCGGCGGAGGCCATCTTCGCCGAGGACGACGTGCCCGTGGAACAGCGGCACATGATCGAACTCAACGCCGAGCTGGCCCGCCAGTGGCCGGCCATCACCCAGCGCCAGCCGGCGCCGGCGGATGCGGACGAGTGGAACGGCAAGCCGGACAAGCTCAAGCTGCTGCAACGCTGAGCCGGGTCCGCCTCGATGTCCGCCCTGCAAATCCTGCCCCTGCCCGCCGGCCCCGGTTTTCTGCCGGCCGTGGCCCAGGGCGTCCTGGCCCTGGGCGCCGAGCGCGGCCTGGGCCTCAACCTGGCGTCCCTGCACGTCTGCGTCCCGGGCCTGCCCCTGGCCTCCCTGTTGCGCCGGGAGCTGGGCAGGGTGGCCGCCCAGCCCCTGCTGCTGCCGGTGTGCGACACCCTGGCCCGCTGGGCCGGGACCCAGGTGCTGCAGCCGGCCCCCCTGCCGGAGAGCGAGCGCCTGCTGCTGCTGCGGGCCGCCCTGGCCGAGCGCCGCTGGTTCGAGGAAGGCGCCCTGTGGGGCGTGGCCGGGGAGATGGCGGCCCTCTTCGACGAACTCACCGAGAATGCCCTGGCCCTGCCGGCGGACGAAGCCGCCTTCGTCGCCGAGCTGGAGGCGGCCTACGCCATCCGCCACAGCGTGCCCCTGGCCTTCGAGGCCCGGGTGGTGCATGAACTGTGGCGGGTCCTGGCCGGCCTGGGCCGGCCCGACGGCCCAGGCGCCTACGCCCTGCAACTGGCCCGCCTCGCCGAGGCTGCCGCGGCGCCCCTGGTGGCGGTGCTGGACGGTCCGCCGGAAACGGCCCTGAAGCCGGCGGAAAAGGCCTTCTACCAGCGCTACGCCGAGCGTCAGCCGGTGTTCCTCTACTACCCCATGCCGCGGCAGCAGGATGAAGCGCCTCTGATGCGCACCCTGGCCGCCGCCTGGCCCTTGCCCGATCCGGCTCAGGAGATGGCGCCCCTGCTGGAACGGGCCCACGCCCTGCCGGCCCGGGTACCCGCCAGCCCCCTGGCCGAGCGCCTGCAGATACTCGCCGCCCGGGGTCGGGAACAGGAGGCCCGGGGCGCTGCCGCCCTGGTGCTGCAATGGCTGCAGGAGGGCAAGCGGCGCATCGCCCTGATCGCCCAGGACCGCCTGGTGGCGCGCCGGGTGCGGGCCCTGCTGGAGCGGCGCGAGGTGCTGGTGGCGGATGAGACCGGCTGGAAGCTGTCCACCTCCCGGGCCGGCGCCGTCCTCGACGGCCTCCTGGAGACCGTGGCCGGCGCCGCCTATTACAAGGACGTGCTGGACCTCTTGAAGTCCCCCTTCCTCTGCGACGACCTGCGGGACAACGCCCGCAAGGGTGCCGTCTTCGCCCTGGAGCAGGCGGTGCGCCGGGGCGGCGTCAAGGCCGGCCTGGCCGGCATGCGCCGGGTGCTGCAGGCCGTGGATCAGCCCACCGCCGCCCAGGAGCGGGCCCTGGCCCTGCTCGATCGTCTGGAAGCGGCCCTCAAGCTGCTGGCCAGCCGCGATGCCACCCTGCCCGACTGGATCGCCCGCCTGGAAAAGGCGGTGGACGCCCTGGGCGCCCGCCAGCGCCTGCTCAAGGATGCCGCCGGGGCGGTGATCCTGGACCTGCTGGCCCAGCGCCGGGAGGAACTGGCGGAGAGCCGGGACCGCTTCCCCTTCCACGTTTTCCGCGACTGGCTCAACCGGGAGCTGGAAAGCGAAGTCTTCCGCGACCTCTCCATCGACAGTCCGGTGCTCATGACCCACCTGGCCGCCACCCGCCTGCGGCCCTTCGAGGCCGCCGTGTTGCTGGGCGGCGATGCGGGGCGCCTCAAGCCCGCCGAGCCGGCTGCCGCCTTCTTCAACCAGAGCGTGCGCCAGGAACTGGGCCTGCCCACCCGGGCCGTGGCCCAGGAACGCCTGCGTGCCGACCTGGCCCTGCTCCTGGCCAGCGTGCCCCAGGTGGCGGTGACCTGGCAGGAGGAACGGGACGGGGAACCCCAGTTGTTAGCGCCGGAGCTGGACCGCCTCGCCGCCCTGCACCGCTTCGCCTGGGGGAGCAGCCTGCAGGGCGCCGTGGCCGCCCTGGCCGATCCGCCGGAAGGCGACGAGGCCCGTCCCGGCCCCACCCGGCGGCCGGCGCCGGTGCTGGCGCCGGAGGCGGTGCCCCTCAAGTATTCGGTCAGCGCCTACACCGCCCTGGTGGGCTGCCCCTACCGCTTCTTCGCCCGCCACGTGCTGCGCCTCAACGAGCTGGACGAGGTCAGCGAGGAAATGGAAAAGCGGGACTACGGCCTGCTGGTGCACGAAGTGCTGGAACGTTTCCATAAACAATACCCGGTGCTGACCCCGGTGCCCGAGGCCGAAGCCCTGGCGGCCCTGCAGGCGCTCACCCGGGAGGTCTTCGCCCGGGCCCTGGCCGACAACTACCTGGCCCTGGGCTGGCGCCTGCGCTGGGAAAAGCGCCTCGCCGCCTATCTCGTCTGGCAGCGCCAGCGGGAGGCCGAGGGCTGGTACTGGCACGACGCCGAAACCAAGCAGAGTCGCCTCTTCCCCCTGGCCGACGGGGCCCAGGTGGAACTGCACGGCCGCATCGACCGCACCGATACCGGCCCCGACGGCTATTCCCTGCTCGACTACAAGACCCGCAGCCGCCAGGCCATCAAGTCCGGCCTGGAAGAGGACCTGCAGCTGGCCGCCTACGCCGCCCTGGTGGGCGAGGACGCGGAAGAGGCCGCCTACGTGGTGCTGGACGACGACAAGGTGGAAGCCCTCTCCGCCAGCGACGACCTGCAGGCCGACGCCCAGGCCCAGGCCGCGCGCCTGGTGCGGACGGTGCAGGCCATGCGGGCCGGCGCCTCCCTGCCGGCCCACGGCGTCGCCGCCCTGTGCACCTATTGCGAAATGTCTGGCCTGTGCCGCTACGAACATGTGGATGACATGAACGACGGCGTGAATGCCAGTGCCCCGGGGGAGCCCCGCCATGACTGATCCCCGCCAACTGGTGCTGGACGCCCTGGACCCCCGCCGTTCGGTGGTGGTGGAAGCCTGCGCCGGCAGCGGCAAGACCTGGCTGCTGGCTTCCCGCATCGTGCGTCTGCTGCTGGAGGGCGCCGCCCCCGGCGACATCCTGGCTATCACCTTCACCCGCAAGGCGGCCCGGGAAATCGAGGAGCGGGTCATGGGCTGGCTGCGGGACCTGGCGGCCATGCCCGATGCCGAGGCCACTGTTTTCCTTGCCGAGCGCGGCATGACAGCGGACGCCGGCCTGCTGCGCCGGGCCCGGGGCCTCTACGAGCGGGTGGCGGACGCCCAGCCGCCCCTCTCGGTGTACACCTTCCACGGCTGGTTCCTCCAGCTCATCGCCGCCGCGCCCCTGGTCTCCGGCCTGGCCGGCAGCAGCCTGGTGGAATCCACCGGGCGCCTGCTGGAAGAGCTGTGGCAGAACTTCGCCGCCGAACTGCAGGTCGATCCCGAAGGCGAACTGGCCGGCCATTTCACCGCCCTGCTGCAGGGCGCCGGCCTGGACAGCACCCGCAGCCTGCTGATGCGCCTGGTGGCCCGCCGCGCCGAATGGCTGGCCTATACGGGAGGCACCGAAAACGGCGTCGCCCATGCCCTGGAGCGGCTGCAACAGCTGCTCGGCGTCGGCGAACCGGGGGAGGGCCTGGAGGCCTTCTTCGCCCCGGGCTGGGAGGCCGACTACCACGCCTACCTGGGCTTTCTCGAACAGAGCGAAACCAAGACCGACCAGGCCCTGGTGGCGCCCCTGCGCGCCGCCCTGCAGCCGGGCGCGGCGCCGGAAGCGGCCTTCGCGGCCCTGGGCAGTGTGTTGCTGACCCAGACCGGCACCCTGCGCTCGCGCAAGCCCTCCGGCGCCCTCGACAAGCGCTTCGGCAGCGACGGCGCTGCCCGCTTCCTCGACCTGCACCAGCGTCTCGGCCAGTCCCTCCTGGCCACCCGGGAAGTGCTGCGGGCCGAACAGATTCTCGAGTTCAACCGCCACGGCCTCAGCCTGGGCGCCGCCTTCCTCGAGCGCCTGGAAAAGCACAAGCAGGCCCGCCGGCTGATCGACTTCGTAGACGCGGAATGGCAGGTGCTGCAACTGCTGCAGGACGAGGGCCACGCCGCCTTCCTGCAGGCCCGCCTGGACGCCCGCTACAAGCACATCCTGCTGGACGAGTTCCAGGACACCAACCCCCTGCAATGGCAGATCCTCCTGGCCTGGCTCGATGCCTATACCCATGGCGACGGTGGCGAGGCGCCCCGCCTGTTCCTGGTGGGGGACCCCAAGCAGTCCATCTACCGTTTCCGCCAGGCCGAGCCCCGGCTTTTCGCCACGGCGGCGGATTTCCTCGAACACAACTTCGGCGCCCGCCGCCTGGCCCAGGACGCCACCCGGCGCAACGCCCGGTCGGTGGTGGAGGTGGTCAATGCCCTCTTCAGTGTCGAGCCCGCCTTCACCGGCTTTCGCCCCCAGAGTTCCCTGGCCGGGCAGTTGCCGGGCCGGGTGGAGCTGCTGCCCCTGGTGAGCCTGGCGGAAGAGGAGGAGCAAAGCGCCGGCACCGCCCTGCGCGATCCCCTCACCACCCCGGCGACGGAAGCCAGGGACCCGCGGCGGGACGAGGAGGCGGCCCGCCTGGCAGCACGTCTGCAGCAGTTCATGGCCACGCTGCGGGTCAAGGAAGGGGAGGGCGAACGCCCGGCCCGCTGGGGCGACGTCATGCTGCTGGTGCGCAAGCGCACCCAGCTGGCCGCCTACGAGCGGGCCCTCAAGGCCGCCGGCATCCCCTATCTGGCGGCCTCCCGGGGCGGCCTGCTGCAGACCCTGGAAGCCCGGGACATCGCCGCCCTGTTTGAATTCCTGGTACTGCCCTCCGCCGACCTGGCCCTGGCCCAGGTGCTGCGCACACCCCTCTTCGCCGTGGGCGACGAGGACCTGCTGCAACTGGCCGCCGCCGGCCCCGGCCCCTGGTGGGAACGCCTCATGGGCCTGGCCAACCGGGGCGAGGCGAGGCCGCGCCTGGCCCGGGCCTTCGCCCTGCTGGACGGCTGGCTGAAGGCTGCCGACGTGCTGCCGGCCCACGATCTGCTGGACCGGGTCTTTCACCAGGGCGAGCTGCTGGCCCGCTACCGGGAAGCCGTACCGGCGGCCCTCTGGCCCGGGGTGGAAGCCAATCTGCTGGCCCTGCTGCAACTGGCCCTGGACCTGGACGGCGGCCGCTACCCCAGCCTGCCCCGCTTCATCGACGAGCTGTCCCGCCTGCGCGATGCGGATGCCGACGAGGCACCGGACGAGGGCATCGTCGAAGGTGACAGCAACGACGGCCAGGGCCGGGTGCGCATCCTCACCATCCACGCCGCCAAGGGCCTGGAAGCGCCCGTCGTCTGGCTGCTCGACGCCAATGCCGAGGGCGGCGGTCCCGCCGACGCCTGGAGCCTGCTGGTGGACTGGCCGCCGCAAGCGCCCCGGCCCGAGCACCTTTCCCTCTACGGCATCAAGGCCGACCGGGGGGCGGCCCGGGAGCCCCTGTTCGAGGGCGAGGCGAAGCTGGCGGAGCGGGAGGAACTGAACCTGCTCTACGTCGCCGTCACCCGGGCCAAGCAGGTGTTCGTCGCCAGCGGCAGCGCGCCGAAGAAGGGCGACTCTCCCGAGAACAGTCCCTACCAGCGCCTGGCCCGGGCCCTGGCTGCCCTGGGGGCGACGGCGGACGAGGCCGGCACCCTGGCCTACGGCGATCTTTCCCTGGATGCCATGGCCGGGAGTCAGGCGGGAAGCCAGTCTTCGCCGGGTCTGCCTGAACAATGGCGTCCTGCGCCGTTCCTGGCGGTGGAGCCCGTGGGCGAGCGGCGCCTGGGGCCGGGGGAGGACGCCCTCTTCGGCATCCTCCTCCACGGCTGCCTCGAGCGCCTTACCGCCGGCCTTGCCCTGGAGCCTGACTGGTGGCGCAAGGTGGGCGGCGCCACAGCCAGCGAAGCCGGCGGCGAGGAAGCCGAGGCCGCCGCCCGGCGCCTGATGGCCCGGCCCGAGCTGGCCTTCCTGCTCGACCCGTCCCTGGTGGCCCGCAACGAGGCCGAGATCAGCAACGCCGAAGGCCAGGTGAAGCGGGTCGATCGTCTGGTGGAAACGCCGGAGGCGGTGTGGGTGGTGGATTACAAGAGTTCCCGCGCCGACACCAAGCGCCTGGCCGAGTACCGCCGCCAGGTGGCGGAGTACCGGGAACTGCTGACGCCCCTCTATGGGCAGAAGCCCGTACGCGCCGCCCTGGTATTCGGCGACGGCACCCTGCTGGAGGTGCAAGAAATGCTGTCCGATTTGGGGTAAACGCCACTTTCCCTATTGCAGGGGATGAACTAACATCCGATCACTAATCCGGGTCCGGCCCTCCCCAGGTGCCGGAGACAATGAGACAGCGACGACAGCGAACATAAGCGACAAGGGGAACAGACATGCATGTGCGGGATATTCTGGCGATCAAGGGAACGGTGCTGTTCACGGCCATGCCCCAGCAGACCCTGGACAACGCCGTGGCCGCCATGGCCGAAAACGACGTGGGCTCCCTGGTGGTCATGGGCGGCGGCAAGATGGTCGGCATGCTGACCTTCCGCGAAGTGCTGAAGGCGGTGCACCGGCACAAGGGCAACCTGGCCAGCGTCAAGGTCGAGGACGTGATGCTCTCCGCGCCCATCACGGCCAGCCCCGATATGGAAACCAACGAGCTGCGCCACCTGCTCATCGAAAACCACCAGCGCTACGTGCCGGTGATGGACGGCACCACCCTGATGGGCGTGCTCTCCTTCCTCGACGTGGCCAAGTCCGTACTCGAGGAACAGAACTTCGAGAACAAGATGCTGAAGAACTACATCAAGAACTGGCCGGACGAGGAAGGCTCCGCCTGATCCGCCGCCGTAGCCTCCATGCCAAGCTGCCCGCCGCGCCTTCCAGGTCCGGCGGGCAGCGGCGTTTACGGCCCGGGAAAAGCCCGGGAGGTGCTCCGGAGCGCGGCCTGAGGAGCCTTTGCCGGGGCTGGCGGCGGGGCCGTGGCGATGGCCGCCGGGGGCCGGGTGAGGCGATGAATCGGCAGGGTCTAGGGGATTTCCCCCGGGCCCCGGCTGTCCCACTACCAAGGGGGTGAAACTCGGGTTACAATGATTTCAAACGGTCGTTTGAACCGTCAATAAGAAAACCCACAAGACCCTTGGCCACTGCCATAGGAGGAGACCAAACCATGGAAAAGATCTGGCTGCGGAGTTACCCGCAAGGCGTGCCGGAGTTTGTCGACGTCAACGAATTCAAGTCCCTGGGCCAGCTTTTCGAGCAGAGCTGTGCCCAGTACCGGGACCGGGTGGCCTACATCAATATGGGCGTGGGCATCACCTACGGCGAGCTGGACCGGCTCTCCCGGGACTTCGCCGCCTATCTGCAGGACGTGCTGAAGCTGCCCCAGGGCGCCCGCGTCGCCCTGATGATGCCCAACCTGCTGCAGTATCCGGTGTGCATGTTCGGCGCCCTGCGGGCCGGCTACGTGGTGGTGAACTGCAACCCCCTCTATACCCACCGGGAACTGGAACACCAGCTGAAGGATTCCGGCGCCGAAGCCATCGTCATCGTCGAGAACTTCGCCCACACCCTGGAGCAGGCCCTGCCCCTGGTGCCGGGCCTGAAGCACGTCATCGTCACCTCCCTCGGCGACATGCTGGGCCTGGTCAAAGGCACCGTGGTCAATCTGGTGGTGCGCCACGTGAAAAAGATGGTGCCGGCCTGGAAGCTGCCGCGCCACGTCAAGTTCAAGGCCGCCATGGCCCGGGGCAAGGGTGCCACCCTGCGTCCGGTGCAGGTGGGCCACGAGGACATCGCCTACCTGCAATACACCGGCGGCACCACCGGCGTGGCCAAGGGCGCCATGCTGCTCCACCGCAACATCATCGCCAACCTGCAGCAGGCCCACGCCTGGATCGAGCCTTTCCTGCACAAGGACCAGCAACTCATCATCACCGCCCTGCCGCTGTACCACATCTTCTCCCTGACGGCGAACTGCCTGACCTTCCTCAAGATCGGCGCCACCAATGTGCTGATCACCAATCCCCGGGACATTCCGGGCTTCGTCAAGGAACTGGCCCAGTACAAGTTCACCGTCATCACCGGGGTGAACACCCTGTTCAACGCCCTGCTCAACAACCCGGACTTCGCCAAGCTGGATTTCTCGGCCCTGCGCGCGGCCCTGGGGGGTGGCATGGCGGTGCAGAAGTCCGTGGCCCAGAAATGGCGCCAGGTCACCGGCAAACCCCTGATTGAAGCCTACGGCCTGACCGAGACCTCGCCGGCGGCCACCATCAATCCCCTGGACCTGGGCGAATTCAACGGCGCCATCGGCCTGCCCATCTCCTCCACCGAGATCGTCATCCGCGACGACCTGGGCAACGACCTGCCGGTGGGCCAGGCCGGCGAAATCTGCATCCGCGGCCCCCAGGTGATGAAGGGCTACTGGCTGCGCCCGGATGAAACCGCCACGGTGTTCTACGCCGACGGCTTCCTGCGCACCGGCGACGTGGGTGTCATGGACGAGAAGGGCTTCGTGCGCATCGTGGACCGCAAGAAGGACATGATCCTGGTGTCCGGCTTCAATGTGTATCCCAACGAGGTGGAGGCCGTGGTGGCCATGCATCCGGCGGTCATGGAAGTGGCCGCGGTGGGTGTGCCGAGCGAGCATTCGGGCGAGGCGGTGAAGATTTTCGTGGTGCTCAAGGACAAGTCGGTGACCAAGGAGCAGCTCATCGCCCACTGCAAGGAGAACCTCACCGGCTACAAGGTGCCCCATCTGGTGGAGTTCCGCGACGACCTGCCCAAGACCAACGTGGGCAAGATCCTGCGCCGGGCGCTGAAGGAAGCGGCCTGATCCGCCGCACCTGGTCCCATGAAAAAGGCCCCGCATGCGGGGCCTTTTGTTTTGGCCTTGGCGCCGGGATCAGACCACGCCCTGGGCCAGCATGGCATCGGCTACCTTGACGAAGCCGGCGATGTTGGCGCCGGCCACGTAGTTGATGCTGCCCTGCTGGCCCCGGCCGCTGCCGTGGCCGACGCAGGCGGCGTGGATGGAGAGCATGATCTGCTTCAGGCGCTGGTCCACCTCGTCCCGGGTCCAGGACAGGCGCAGGGCGTTCTGGCTCATTTCCAGGCCGGAGACGGCGACCCCGCCCGCATTGGAGGCCTTGCCCGGGGCGTAGAGGATGCCGGCCTCGAGGAAGGCATGGACCGCTTCCAGGGTGGAGGGCATGTTGGCGCCCTCGGCGACGCAGCGCACGCCGTTCTGCAGCAGGGTGCGGGCGTCGTTGCCGTCCAGCTCGTTCTGGGTGGCGCAGGGCAGGGCCACGTCGCAGGGAATGGACCAGGGCCGCTGGCCCGGCAGGAAGGTGAGGCCGAACTGGCGGGCGTAGTCCTCGACCCGGCCCCGCTGCACTTCCTTGATGTGGTGCAGGGCCGACCACTTCTCTTCGGTCATGCCGTCCGGGTCGTGCACGGTGCCGCCGGAGTCGGAAACGCTGATGACCTTGGCCCCCAGGCGCATGGCCTTCTGGGCGGCGAACTGGGCCACGTTGCCGGAGCCGGAGACGGTGACGCGCAGGCCTTCCAGGCCCATGTTGCGGGTGGCCAGCATGTTCTCGACGAAGTAGATGGTGCCGTAGCCGGTGGCTTCGGGGCGGATCAGGCTGCCGCCGTAGTCCAGGCCCTTGCCGGTGAGGACGGAGGAAAACTCCCCTTCCAGCTTCTTGTACATGCCGAACATGTAGCCCACCTCCCGGCCGCCGACCCCGATGTCGCCGGCCGGTACGTCGATGTCGGCGCCGATGTGCTTGTGCAGTTCGGCCATGAAGGCCTGGCAGAAGCGCATCACCTCCAGGTCGCTCTTGCCCTTGGGGTCGAAGTCGGCGCCGCCCTTGCCGCCGCCCATGGGCAGGGTGGTGAGGGAGTTCTTGAACACCTGCTCAAAGGCCAGGAACTTGAGGATGGAGAGATTGACCGAGGGGTGAAAGCGGATGCCGCCCTTGTAGGGGCCGATGGCCGAACTCATCTGGATGCGGTAGCCCCGATTGACCTGGACCTGGCCGGCATCGTCCACCCAGGGCACGCGGAACATGATGGCCCGTTCCGGCTCGACGATGCGTTCCAGCAGGCCCAGGCGGCGGTAGCGGGGATTTTCCTGGAGGAAGGGCCACAGGGTTTCCAGGACCTCCTTCACGGCCTGGAGAAACTCCGGCTGTTGCGGGTCCCGGAGCTGCAGGCGGGCAAGAAAGGAATCCAGGGTGTCGTTCATGGCGTGCTTTCGGAAGATGAAAAAACGCCGGGGATTATGCACCAATTTGGTGCACGTAGACGCCAAAAGCTCGGAATGCCCCTGGCCAGCAGGGCGCCGGGGTTTTCCTGTCGGGGCCAGGCAGCCGCATTTTCCTGCCAGCGCTGCGACCTTCCGCCGCCGCCTCGTTTTAAGACGGATCATGTTATTTCCCCGGCCGGATGGGGAGCATAGGGGCCCCTAGAGAAACCGGAGTGAACACATGAACAAGAAACCCCTCGTGACCGTCCTTTGCCTGCTGGCCCTGGCGGCGCCCCTGTCATCCAGCCTGGCGGCGGACCACAGCCATCACCACCACGGCGCCGCCACGCCGACCCTGCAGCTCAACCAGGGCCAGAAGTGGGCCACCGATGCGCCCCTGCGGGACGGCATGAGCCGCATCCAGGCTGCCATGGAGCCCCGTCTGGCGGAAATCCACGGCAACCGCCTGAACCGGGCCGGCTACGCCAAGCTGGCGGCGGGTCTGGAGCGGGAGGTGGGCGGCATCGTTGCCGCCTGCAAACTGGCGCCGGAAGCCGACGCCATGCTGCATCTGGTGCTGGCCGACCTGGGTGCTGGCATCGAGGCCATGGCCGGCAAGAGCAAGGGCGGCGATCCCCGCCGCGGCGCCGCCAAGGTGCTCGGCGCCCTGGAGGATTACGGCCGCTATTTCGACCACCCGGGCTGGAAGCCCATGGCCCACTGAGGCCGGTGCTTCAGGCCTCGAGGCTGCGCAACAGTTCCCGGCCCCAGGGCCAGTCGCCGAGGCCGCTGTCGGCATTGATGTGGCCGCAGTAGCCCGCGTCCACGAAGCGGCTGCCCCACAGGGCGGCGCACTGGGCGGCGAAGATGAGGTGGCCGTAGGGATCGTCCCGGCTGGCCACCACCAGGCTGGGAAAGGGCAGGGTGCTGCGGGCCAGGGGCGAGAAACCCCTGGCCTCGGCCGGAAAGGCCGGCCCCTGGGGGTCGGGGGGCGCCACCAGCAGGGCGCCTTGTACCGGTAGGCGGCTTTCTTCCGCCCAGCGGCTCACCAGCAGGCAGCCCAGGCTGTGGGCCACCAGGATGGGCGGGCTGGGTGCCGCCGCCACGGCCGCTTCCAGGGCATGGCGCCAGTCTATGTAATGGGGCGCCTCCCAGGATTGCTGCTCGACCCGGCGGAAACGGGGCTCGGCAGCCTGCCAGCGGCTCTGCCAATGGTCGGGCCCGGAGTTGCCGAAGCCGGGCACGATGAGGACGGGATGGGCATTGCTCATGGGCGCTTCCTGCCGTGCCCGGACAGCCGAACGCCCCGGCGGGCCGGGGCGTTCGGGAGCATCCGGGGTCAGACTTCCAGGTGCTGGTAGAGGGCGGTGGACAGGTAGCGTTCGCCGAAGGAGGGGATCACCACCACGGTCAGCTTGCCCTTGTTTTCCGGTTTCCTGGCGATTTCCAGGGCGGCCCACACCGCGGCGCCGGAGGAAATGCCCACCAGCAGGCCTTCTTCCGTGGCCAGGCGGCGGGCGGTGGCGAAGGCGTCGTCGTTCTTGACCCGTACCACGCCGTCGTAAACCTGGGTGTTGAGCACGGCGGGCACGAAGCCGGCGCCGATGCCCTGGATGGGGTGGGGGCCCTTGGCGCCGCCGGAGAGCACCGGGGAGGCATCGGGCTCCACGGCGAAGACCTGGACGCCGGGTTTGCGGGCCTTCAGCACTTCGCCGACGCCGGTGACGGTGCCGCCGGTGCCGACGCCGGCGACGAAAATATCCACCTGGCCGTCGGTGTCGGCCCAGATTTCCTCAGCGGTGGTGTTGCGATGCACTTCCGGGTTGGCCGGGTTCTCGAACTGCTGGGGAATGAAATAGCGGGAGTCGCTCTCGGCCAGCTCCTGGGCTTTCTTGATGGCGCCGCCCATGCCTTCGGGGCCGGGGGTGAGGATCAGCTCGGCGCCGTAGGCCTTGAGCAGCAGCTTGCGCTCCCGGCTCATGGTTTCGGGCATGACGAAGGCCGCCTTGATGCCGCGGGCGGCACAGACCATGGCCAGGCCGATGCCGGTGTTGCCGGAGGTGGGTTCCAGCACGATGGTGTCGGGCTTGATCTTGCCGGCGGCCTGGGCCGCGTCGATCATGGCCACGGCGATCCGGTCCTTGACGCTGTGGGCCGGGTTGAAATATTCCAGCTTCAGGGCCACGGTGCCCTCGATGCCGGCAGCGACGCGGTTGAGTTGGACCAGGGGGGTCTTGCCCACCAGCTGGGTCACATCCTTGGCGATTTTCATGGAATTTCCTTTGGGCGGTATGCGGAGAATGGCGCCAATCTAAACCATGGCGCCCGGCGAACAAAGATCAGGTGGGACTAAAGAGATAACGTCTGGTTATTTCGACCGCCCCGGCACCTCCGGGTTTTGATGCAGGTGAAAGACAAGCCGCGAGGGGGTGGTAGATGCTACGCTGCATCCAACGAAATTCCCGGACCCCGCTCAAACCATGCGCCCACGCCAGTTCCCCGCTTTTCCCTCCTGCGTCGCCGGAGACCGTGCCATGCCCTATGCCCTCCGCTCCCTGATCGGCCTTTGCATCGGCGTCGTCTTCAGCCTGTTCCTTTCCGTCTTCCTGGCGCCCCATGCCCACGCCCAGAGCCTGTCGCCGGACCAGCCGGTGCACGACGTGGCCCGCCTGGGCACGGCCGCCGAGATGCAGGCCCTGCTCAAGCGCCAGCCTAGCCTCAAGGACGCCCGCACCGA
Organism: Azospira sp. MPR-LB4; assembly: GCF_058809525.1. NCBI lineage: Bacteria > Pseudomonadati > Pseudomonadota > Betaproteobacteria > Rhodocyclales > Rhodocyclaceae > Azospira > Azospira sp. MPR-LB4. Next base: position 1,111,219 of record NZ_CM179521.1, on the reverse strand, counting down.
CATGGGCTCCACCCCCCTGCACCTGGCCGCCACCAATCCGGACAGCGGCGTGGTCAAAGCCCTGCTGGCCGCCGGCGCCGACGTCAATGCCCGGGACGGGGAGGGCGCCACGCCCCTGCACCTGGCGGCCTACGCCGACAAGTCGGCCAACGCCACCCTGCTGCTGCAGGCCGGCGCCGACGTCAATGCGGTGACCAGCAACGGCCGCACGGTCACCAGCATGGGCCGCAAGACCATGGCCAACGAGGCGGTGGGCATCATTTCCCTGTGGATGCTCAAAGGCTGCAAGCCGGGGAAAGCCGGATGCTGAACCGCCGCCTGCTGCTGTGCCTGGCCCTGCTGGCCCCGGCCCTGCCCCTGCATGCCCAGGAGGGCGGGGCACCGGTGATCGAGATTTTCCACGAATCCGCCTGCCGTCCCTGCGGTGAATGGGAAGCCCAGTTGCGCGCCAACGGCTTTACCGTGCGCCGCAACGAAGTGGTGAGCGTGGCCTCCACCCGCCGCTGGCTGGCGGTGCCGGAGAATTTCGCCTCCTTCGTCACTGCCCGCACCGGCGGCTACATCATCGAGGGGCCGGTGCCGCCGGCCCTGATCCGCCAGCTGCTCAAGGAAAAGCCCGTGGCCCTGGGTCTGGCCCGGGCCGGCACGCCGGCGCCCGCCGGCCAGAGCGAGCTGATGTTCTGGGGCGGCCGTTCCGCCCCCTTCCCGGCGGCGCCCTGAGCCGCCGTTCCCGGGCCGGCGGTGGCCGGGCGGCGCCTTCTTGAGGTAGGCTGCGCCTTTTTTGCGACCTGGCAGCTTCCGTGATTTCCTATCAGCCTCCCCCCGATGCAGGCCTCGACCTGCTCTACGAAGACGGCGCCCTGGTGGTGGTCAACAAGCCGGCCGGCCTGCTTTCCGTGCCCGGCCGCGGCGAGGACAAGGCGGACTGCCTGGTGTCCCGGGTGCAGGCGGTCTTTGCCGACGCCATGATCGCCCACCGGCTGGACATGGACACTTCCGGCCTGCTGGTGCTGGCCCGGGGGCCGGCCATGCAGAAAAAGCTGTTCGAGATGTTCCGCGAGCGCAAGGTGAGCAAGCGCTACCAGGCGGTGGTGGCCGGCGTGCTGCAGGACAAGGAAGGGGCGGTGGATCTGCCCCTGATCGTGGACTGGCCCAACCGGCCCCGGCAGAAAGTGGATTTCCAGGAGGGCAAGCCTTCCCTGACCCGTTTTCGCCGCCTGGCCGCCGATGCCGCCGGGGACTGTTCCCGGGTGGAGCTGGAGCCAGTGACCGGCCGCACCCATCAGCTGCGGGTACACATGGCGGCCATCGGCCATCCCATCCTGGGGGACGAGTTGTATGCCGGGCCGGCCCAGGCGCGGGCCGAACGTCTGCTGCTGCACGCCTCCCGCCTCGAATTCCGCCATCCCATCACCGACGAGGCCCTCCGCTTCGAGTCGCCGCCGCCCTTCTGAAACCGGTGTCTTCCACGCCTCGGCCGTCCTTGCCGGGGAGGGCGCCGGGCGGGCCTGTGATAAACTCCGAAACCTTTCCAGCACAAGGTTTCTGCGCCCATGTCCGGCAATACTATCGGCACCCTGTTCACGGTCACTTCCTTCGGCGAATCCCACGGCCCGGCCATCGGCTGCGTCGTCGATGGCTGCCCTCCCGGGCTGGAGCTGACTGAGGCCGACATCCAGGCCGAACTGGACCGGCGCAAGCCCGGCACCTCCCGCCACGTCACCCAGCGGCGGGAGCCGGATACGGTGGAGATTCTTTCCGGCGTCTTCGAGGGCAAGACCACCGGCACGCCCATCGGCCTCCTGATCCGCAACCAGGACCAGCGCAGCAAGGACTACGGCAACATCGCCAGCACCTTCCGTCCCGGCCATGCCGATTACGGCTACACCCAGAAGTACGGCTTCCGCGACTACCGCGGCGGCGGTCGTTCCTCCGCCCGGGAAACCGCGGTGCGCGTGGCCGCCGGCGCCATTGCCCGCAAGTGGCTGCAGCAGCGCTACGGCATCAGCATCCGGGGCTGGATGAGCCAGCTGGGCCCCATCGAGATTCCCTTCGCGGACGCCGCCGCCATCGACGGCAATGCCTTCTTCGCCCCCAACGCCGCCATCGTGCCGGAGCTGGAGGCCTACATGGACGCCCTGCGCAAGTCCCTGGATTCGGTCGGCGCCAAGATCACCGTCACCGCCACCGGTGTGCCGCCGGGCTGGGGCGAGCCGGTCTATGACCGCCTGGATGCGGAAATCGCCTACGCCATGATGGGCATCAACGCCGTCAAGGGCGTGGAGATCGGCGCCGGTTTCGCCAGCATCGCCCAGAAGGGCAGCGAGCACGGCGACGAGATGACTCCGGCGGGCTTCCTCTCCAACCACGCCGGCGGCGTCCTCGGTGGCATTTCCACCGGTCAGGACATCGTGGTGAACATGGCCATCAAGCCCACCTCTTCCATTGCCCAGCCGCGCCAGTCCGTGGATGTGCAGGGCAACCCGGTGCAGGTGGCCACCGAAGGCCGCCACGACCCCTGCGTCGGCATCCGCGCCACGCCCATCGCCGAGGCCATGCTGGCCCTGGTGCTGATGGACCATGCCCTGCGCCACCGCGCCCAGTGCGGCGATGTGGTCTGCGCCACGCCCCGCCTGCCGGCCGCTCCCGGCCGCGGCTGATCGGTCCCCTGTCAGGCCCCGCGGCGAAGGCATGAGCCCGGGGCCTTGCATCCGGTAAAATCGCCGGATGCACCCATCCCTGCCGTACTGGCGCCTCTCCGGCTACTACTTCTTCCATTTCGCCTTCGTCGGCGTCTTCCAGCCCTATTTCGGGCTCTATCTCCAGTCCCTGGGCCTTTCCTCCTGGGAAATCGGCCTGATCCTGAGCCAGATGGCCCTCATGCGCCTGTGCTCCCCTGCCGTCTGGGGCTGGCTGGCGGACCACCTGCACGTGCGCATTCCCCTGGTGCGGCTGGCGGCCGGGGTCAGCGTGGTGGTCTTCAACCTGTTCTTCTTCGCCCAGACCCTGGTGCCCCTGCTCGGCGCCATGGCCCTGCTGGCCTTCTTCTGGTCGGCGGCCCTGCCCCTCATGGAAACCGTGGTCTTCGACCATCTCCACGCCGAACCGGCCCGCTACAGCCGGGTGCGCATCTGGGGCTCCATCGGCTACATCGTCACCGTGCTGGCCACCGGCGCCCTGCTCGATTACCTGCCGCCGGCCAGTGTGCTGTGGATGTCCTTCGCCCTCATGGGCGGCATCCTGGCCTTTGCCCTGCTGGTGCCGGAGAGCCCGACGCCGCCCCAGCACGTGGCGACGCCGCCCGTGTCCACCATCCTGGCCCAGCCCCGGGTGCGGGCCCTGCTGGGGGCCTGTTTTCTCATGTCGGCGGCCCATGGCGCCCTCTACCTGTTCTATTCCATCTACCTGGCCGACCACGGCTACAGCAAGATCCTGGTGGGCAGCCTGTGGTTTCTCGGTGTGATCGCCGAGATCGGCGTCTTCTTTTTCATGGCCCGCCTGCTGCGCCGCTTCTCCCTGCGCCAGGTGCTGCTGGCCAGCTTTGCCGCCGCCGTGCTGCGTTTCCTGCTCATCGGCTGGGGCGTGGATTCCCTGCCGGTCCTGCTCGGCGCCCAGCTGTTGCACGGCCTCACCTTCGGCGCCTACCATGCGGCGGCCATCGCCGCCATCAACCGCTGGTTTCCGGGGCGCTGCCAGGCCCGGGGTCAGGCCCTCTATTCCAGTCTCTCCTTCGGTGCCGGCGGCCTCCTCGGCGGCCTGGTCAGCGGCTGGACCTGGGACGGCCTGGGCAATGCCGCCACCTTCGGCATCGGCGCCCTGTTTGCCGTCTGCGGCCTGGTCCTGGTGGCCGGCTGGGTGCGGGACGAGTCAGCCCCGGCGGCCCCGGTGCGTTGAGTATTCACTTTCTTCCGGATTGATTGCGCCATGAACCTGCGTCCCTGGCTTCTTGCCTCCGCCGTCCTCCTCTTTACCGCCTGCCAGACGGTGCCCCTGACCGGGCGCAGCCAGCTGCTGCTGCTCGGCGAAGGGGAGGAGGTGCGGATGGGGTTGCGTTCCTACGAGGACATTCTGAAAAAGGAAAAGATTTCCGATGATCCGGCCCTCAATGCCCAGCTGCAGCGGGTGGGCAAGCGCATTGCCGCTGCCACGGGCAAGAACTACCAGTGGGAATTCAAGGTGGTGGAGAACGACAAGGCCATCAATGCCTTCTGCCTGCCCGGCGGCAAGGTGGCCGTCTATACGGGCATCCTGCCCCTGACCCGGGACGATGCGGGCCTGGCGGCGGTGGTCGGCCACGAGGTGGCCCACGCCATTGCCCGCCACGGGGGCGAACGCATGAGCCAGCAGATGCTGGTGGCCGGGCTGACGGCTGCGGTGGTGGTTTCCGCCAGCGACTCACGCAAGGCCAATATGTACGCCGGCCTGCTCGGCGCGGGGGCGGCGGTGGGCTACCTGCTGCCCTATTCGCGCCTGCAGGAATCGGAAGCGGACCGCATGGGCCTGATCTACATGGCCAAGGCCGGCTACGACCCCCATGCGGCCTTGGCCCTGTGGCAGCGCATGGCCGAGGAGAGCAAGCGGGAAGGCAAGCCGCCTGAGTTTCTTTCCACCCACCCGGCGGACAGCACCCGCATCCGCCAGATCCAGCAGTGGCTGCCCGAGGCCATGGGCTACTACGTGCCCCGCAGCGAAGCGGCCCCGGAGGCCGCGTCCGGAGCGGAGCGGGAAAAGGCGGGAGAGCCGGCGAAGGATGCCGCCAGGGAAGGCGCCGAGAAACCGGCAAAACGACGGAAATGAGACAGGGGTTTCCAGTCCCCCAGGCCCCGGGCGGCCCTGAAAACGCCTTTTTGCGATAAAATTTCCACCCTTTTCCCAAGGCCGGAACAAAAATGCCGCAAACCCTCTACGACAAGCTCTGGCAGAACCATGTGGTACATGAAGAAGCCGATGGCACTGCGCTGATTTACATTGACCGCCACCTGGTCCATGAAGTGACCAGCCCCCAGGCTTTCGAGGGTCTGAAGCTGGCCGGCCGCAAGCCCTGGCGCGTCTCCTCCATCGTCGCCACCGCCGACCACAACACCCCCACGGACCACTGGGAAGAGGGCATCAAGGACCCCATTTCCCGCCAGCAGGTGGAAACCCTGGACGCCAACATCCGTGAAGTGGGCGCTCTCGCCTACTGGCCCTTCAAGGACATGCGGCAGGGCATCGTGCATGTGGTGGGCCCGGAAAACGGCGCCACCCTGCCCGGCATGACCGTGGTCTGCGGCGATTCCCACACCTCCACCCACGGCGCCTTCGCCTGCATGGCCCACGGCATCGGCACCTCCGAGGTGGAGCACGTGATGGCCACCCAGTGCCTGATCCAGAAGAAGTCCAAGTCCATGCTGATCCGCGTCGAGGGCAAGCTGGGCAAGGGCGTCACCGGCAAGGACGTGGCCCTGGCCATCATCGGCAAGATCGGCACCGCCGGTGGTACCGGCTATGCCATCGAATTCGGCGGCTCCGCCATCCGCGGCCTCTCCATGGAAGGCCGCATGACCCTGTGCAACATGGCCATCGAGGCCGGCGCCCGCATGGGTTTCGTGGCGGTGGACGACACCACCATCAATTACCTGAAGGACCGCCCCTTCTCGCCCAAGGGCGAGACCTGGGACAAGGCGGTGGCCTACTGGCGCACCCTGAAGTCCGACGAAGGCGCCTGCTTCGACTGCACCGTCGATCTGAAGGCCGAGGAAATCCAGCCCCAGGTGACCTGGGGTACCTCCCCCGAAATGGTGGTGCCCATCGGCGCCACCGTGCCGGACCCGGCCAAGGAAGCCGATCCGGTGAAGCGCGAAGGCATGGAGCGGGCCCTGCAGTACATGGGCCTGACGCCCAATCTGGAAATCAAGAAGATCGCTATCGACAAGGTCTTCATCGGTTCCTGTACCAATTCCCGCATCGAGGACCTGCGCGAAGCCGCCGCCGTGGTGCGCGGCCGCCAGAAGGCTGCCAACGTCAAGCTGGCCCTGGTGGTGCCGGGCTCCGGTCTGGTCAAGCGCCAGGCCGAGGCCGAAGGCCTGGACAAGATTTTCGTTGCCGCCGGCTTCGAGTGGCGCGAGCCGGGCTGCTCCATGTGTCTGGCCATGAATGCCGACCGGCTGGAGCCGGGCGAGCGTTGCGCCTCCACCTCCAATCGCAATTTCGAAGGCCGTCAGGGCCCCGGTGGCCGTACCCACCTGGTGAGTCCGGCCATGGCCGCTGCCGCCGGCATCGCCGGTCATTTCGCCGACGTGCGTGACATTCTCTGAAGACCGAGGAGATTAGAGCCATGAAGAAACTGACCCTGATTCTCGCAGCCCTGGCTTTCCTGTCCGCCGGCTGCAACACCGTGCGCGGTATCGGCCAGGACATCGAAAAGGGTGGCGAGGCCATCCAGAAGGCGACCAAATAATGCAGGCATTCACCAAACTCGACGGCCTGGTGGCCCCCCTCGACCGTAACAACGTCGATACCGATGCCATCATCCCCAAGCAGTTCCTCAAGTCCATCAAGCGTTCCGGCTTCGGTCCCAACGCTTTCGACGAGTGGCGCTACATGGATCATGGCGAGCCGGGCATGGACAATTCCAAGCGGCCCCTGAATCCGAACTTCGTGCTCAACCAGCAACGCTACCAGGGCGCCTCCGTGCTGCTGACCCGCAGCAACTTCGGCTGCGGCTCCTCCCGCGAGCACGCCCCCTGGGCCCTGCTGGACTACGGCTTCCGCGTGGTCATCGCCGAATCCTTCGCCGACATCTTCTTCAACAACTGCTTCAAGAACGGCATCCTGCCCATCGTCCTGCCCAAGGCCGAGATCGATGCCCTGTTCGGCCTCACCGAATACACCCCGGGCTTCAAGCTGGTGGTGGATCTGGAGCAGCAGAAGGTGGTGCGCCCCGACGGTCACGCCATTCCCTTCGAAGTGGATGCCTTCCGTCGCGAATGTCTGCTCAACGGCTGGGACGACATCGGCCTGACCCTGCGCCATGCCGACAAGATCAAGGCCTTCGAGGAGCGCCGCCGGGCCGAACAGCCCTGGCTGTTTTCCTGATTCACCGCAGCTGTCCGAGTTACCACCGCGGCTTGCCGACTAACGTCGGGGCCGCGTTTTTCCGAGAGAGAACATGAGCAAGAAGATTTGTGTGCTGCCGGGTGACGGCATCGGTCCCGAAATCATGGCGGAAGCTGTGCGTGTGCTGGAAGCCCTGAACCTGGGTTTCGAGATGGAAACCGCCCTGCTCGGCGGCTGTGCCGTGGACGCCACCGGCAACCCTTATCCGGAAGCCACCCAAAAGCTGGCCCAGGCCGCCGATGCCGTGCTGCTGGGCGCCGTGGGTGGTCCCCAGTGGGACACCCTGCCCCGGGAACAGCGCCCCGAGCGCGGCCTGCTGGGCATCCGCAAGCAACTCAACCTGTTTGCCAACCTGCGCCCCGCCATCCTCTACCCGGAACTGGCCAATGCCTCCACCCTGAAGCCCGAAGTGGTGGCCGGCCTGGACATCCTCATCGTGCGCGAACTGACCGGCGACATCTACTTTGGCCAGCCCCGCGGCATCGAGGAGCGCGAGATCGACGGCCAGAAGCAGCGCTTCGGCTTCAACACCATGCACTACAGCGAATCCGAAATCCGCCGCATCCTGCGCGTGGCCTTCGAGGCCGCCCGCAAGCGCAACAAGAAGCTGTGCTCGGTGGACAAGATGAACGTGCTGGAAACCACCCAGCTGTGGCGCGACATCGCCAATGAACTGGCCCCCGAGTATCCGGATGTGGAACTGTCCCACATGCTGGTGGATAACGCCGCCATGCAGCTGGTACGCAATCCCAAGCAGTTCGACGTGATGGTTACCGGCAACATGTTCGGCGACATCCTCTCCGACGAAGCCTCCATGCTCACCGGCTCCATCGGCATGCTGCCCTCCGCCTCCCTGGACGCCAACAACAAGGGCCTCTACGAGCCCTCCCACGGTTCCGCCCCGGACATCGCCGGCAAGGGCGTGGCCAATCCCCTGGCCACCATCCTCTCCGCTGCCATGATGCTGCGCTACACCTTCAATATGGAAGAAGCTGCCGTGAAGGTGGAAAACGCCGTGAAGAAGGTGCTGGCCCAGGGCTACCGCACCGGCGACATCTACGAGCCGGGCACCACCAAGGTGGGCACCAGGCAGATGGGCGACGCCGTCCTGGCAGCCCTGTAATCTCAGGGAAAACCTTGATAGCGGCGGGGTGGTAAACCTCGCCGCCTGTGATACCGTTACATATTCATTAAGTTCTTACCCAAGGAAGCAGTGATGAAGCGAGTTGGTCTGGTTGGTTGGCGCGGTATGGTCGGTTCCGTCCTCATGCAGCGCATGGTGGAAGAGGGTGATTTCGCCCATATTGAACCGGTGTATTTCTCCACTTCCAACGCCGGCGGCAAGGCTCCGGTGTTCGGCGGCAAGGAAGCCGCGGCTCCCCTGCAGGACGCCATGTCCGTGGATGCCCTGAAGACCTGCGACATCATCATCACCTGCCAGGGTGGCGACTACACCAAGGAAGTCTTCCCCAAGCTGCGGGCTGCCGGCTGGAACGGCCACTGGATCGACGCCGCCTCCGCCCTGCGCATGGCCGACGACGCTGTGATCATCCTCGACCCGGTGAACAAGAACGTCATCCAGGACTCCCTGGCCAAGGGCGGCAAGAACTGGATCGGCGGCAACTGTACCGTTTCCCTGATGCTGATGGGCCTGGGCGGGCTGTTCCAGAACGACCTGATCGAGTGGGCCACCTCCATGACCTACCAGGCCGCGTCCGGCGCCGGCGCCCAGAACATGCGCGAGCTGATCGCCCAGATGGGGACCATCCACGCTTCCGTGGCCGACCTGCTGGCCGACCCGTCTTCCGCTATCCTGGAAATCGACCGCAAGGTGGCCGAAACCATCCGTTCCGACGCCTTCCCCAAGAAGAACTTCCGCAACACCCCCCTGGCCGGCAGCCTGATCCCCTGGATCGACGTGCCCGTGGAAAACGGCCAGTCCAAGGAAGAGTGGAAGGGCGGCGCCGAATGCAACAAGATCCTGGGCAAGCCCGCTTTCCGTAGCCAGGGCTCCATTCCCATCGATGGCCTCTGCGTGCGTATCGGCGCCATGCGCTGCCACTCCCAGGCTCTCACCATCAAGCTGAAGAAGGATGTGCCCCTGGACGAGATCAGCGACATGCTGGCCAAGGCCAACCAGTGGGCCAAGGTGGTGCCCAACGAGCGCGAGATTTCCGAGCGTGAGCTGACCCCCGCCGCCGTCACCGGCACCCTGACCGTGCCCGTCGGCCGTCTGCACAAGATGGCCATGGGTCCCGAGTACCTGGCCGCCTTCACCTGCGGCGACCAGTTGCTGTGGGGCGCTGCCGAACCCCTGCGCCGCATGCTGCGCATTCTGCTCGAAGCCTGATTCGGCCGGGAGCCAATACCAGAACCGGGGCCGAGAGCCCCGGTTTTGTTATACAAAAGGGATAACTACATTAGAATAAAGATTAGCTTGCATGGCTAACTTGCTGATGTTATTTTATTTCTTCCAAAATCGACGCTCAGGGTGGCGCCGTGGCCAAAACTAAAGATACCAATATGAAAATTCGTGCCTCGCTCCTGGCAACCGCGCTTGCGTGTATGCCTTTCGCGGCGGATGCGGCAGGGTTGGGAAAGATCACCGTTTATTCCGGTCTGGGGCAGCCCTTGCGCGCCGAAGTGGAGGTCTCCGCCACCAAGGCGGAACTGTCCAACATGACGGCCCGCCTGGCCTCCCAGGATGCCTTTGCCCAGGCCGGCATCGAATACGCTTCCACCCTGCTCGGCATCAGATTTTCCCTGGACCAGAAGGGCGCCCAGCCGGTCATCCGCATCAGTTCGGACAAGCCCATCAACGACCCCTTCGTGGACATGCTGCTGGAGCTGAGCTGGCCCTCCGGCCGCCTGGTGCGCGAATACACCTTCCTCCTCGATCCGCCGGAAATGGCCATCAAGGGCGGTGCCCAGGTGTCCACGGTCGAGGCCAAGCAGCCTCCCCGTCTTGAAACCCGTCCTCTGGCGCCCGTGGAAGAAAAGCCGGCCGCCCGGGCCGTGGAAGAGAAACCTGCCAAGGTGACTGCCAGCCGCAAACCCAAGGTGGCGGCGGAAGAAAAGCCGGTGGCAGAGGCACGGCCCGCCGCCGAGAAAAAGACCGCTGAGCAGCCCGCTGCTGCCGTGGGCAGCGTCGAGGTGAAGAAGGGCGACACCCTGCGCAAGATTGCCGGCGAGACCGTGCACGAGGGCGTCTCCCTGGAGCAGATGCTGGTGGGCCTGTATCGGGCCAACAAGGAGGCTTTTGACGGCGGCAACATGAACCGCCTCAAGGCCGGCAAGATTCTGGCGGTGCCGGACAAGGAGTCCGTCGCTGCTGTCTCCGAGAGCGAGGCGCGCAAGATCGTCTTCGCCCAGTCCTCGGACTGGAATGCCTACCGCCGCAAGCTGGCCGGGGCCGTGGCCCAGGAGGCGCCCAAGGACGACGGCGCCACCCAGGCCGTTGCCGGCCGCGTCACCGCCAAGGTGGAAGACAAGGCGGCACCGGCCGCTGCGCCCAAGGACCAGGTGAAGGTCGCCAAGACCGAAGGTCCGGCCACGGGCAAGGCCGGTGCCGGCAAGGCCAGCGAAGAGGACCTGATTGCCAAGGACAAGGCCCTCAAGGACGCCAATGAACGCATGGCGGCCCTGGAGAAGAACGTCAGCGAACTGCAGAAGCTGCTGGAACTGAAGAACCAGAACCTGGCCGATCTGCAGAAGCAGGCCGCGGCCAAGCCGGCCGCAGCGGCCCCGCTGCCCGCCGCCGCCCCTGCCAAGCCTGCCGAAGCGGCGCCGGTGGAACCGCCCAAGCCCGAGGTCAAGCCCGAACCGCCCAAGGTCGAGGAAGCCAAGCCCGCCGAGGCCGCCAAGCCGGAAGAAAAGCCGGCCGAAGCTGCTGCACCGGAAACCAAGCCTGAGCCCACGCCGGCACCGAAGCCGCCGGTGGTGGTGCCGCCGCCGGCCCCGGTGGAAGAACCCAGCCTGGTGGATGAATTGCTGGACAACCTGCCCCTCCTGGGCGGCGGCCTGGTCGCCATCGCCGGCCTCGGCGCACTGGCCGTGGTCCGTCGCCGTCGCCAGGCTCCCGCCGGCGAGGCCACCCTGCCGCCCACCAGCTCCCTGTCCCAGCCGAGCCTGGGCGCCAATTCCGTGTTCAAGAGCACCGGCGGCCAGAGCGTGGATACCTCCAACACCCCGGCCACCGATTTCAGCCAGGCCGGCCCCGGCACCATCGATACCGACGAAGTGGATCCGGTGGCCGAAGCCGATGTGTACATGGCCTACGGCCGGGATGCCCAGGCCGAGGAAATCCTTCTCGAAGCCATGCAGAAGGATCCCAAGCGCTTTGCCATCCACGTCAAACTGCTGGAAATCTACGCCAACCGCAAGGCCGTCAAGCAGTTCGAAACCCTGGCCAGCGAGCTTTACGCCCAGACCGGCGGCGTTGGCGCCGAGTGGGAAAAGGCTGCCGCCATGGGCGCCAAGCTGGACCCGGCCAACCCGCTCTACGGCGGCAACCCGGCGCCCGCGGCGACCGCGGCTGCTGCTGCCGATTTCGATCCCGATGCCACCATGATCGTCGGCGCCGAGCAGCTGAAGGACACGGTGACCATGCCCGGCACCCTGTCCCAGCTGGCTGAAGCCGCTGCCGAAGCGGAGCCCCTGCCGGTGGTGGAAGCGCCCCAGGAAGCGGCGGCCGAGCCGGTGCCCGATCTGGTCAGCCTGGACTTCGACCTGGGTCTCGAGGCTCCTGCCGCGCCCCAGGCCGATGCCGCTGCCGACGTCGCCGCCGAACCTGAAGCCGCCCTGCCCGGCGCCATGGACTTCGACCTGGATCTGGGCGCGGCCGAGCCCGCCCCGGCCGCCGCTGCCGAGCCCGAAGTGCTGGACTTCCAGCTGCCGGAAGCGGCCCCTGAGGCAGCCCCGGCGGCTCCTGCCGACAACATCATCGACTTCGACCTCGATCTGGGGGCCGGCGCCGAAGAGCCTGTTTCCATCACCGCGGAAGCTCCTGGCGGCGACCTGGACATCCAGCTGGATGACGAGGCCCTGCCGGTGGAAGAGGCGCCCCGCGCCTTCGATCTTTCCAGCATCAATCTGGACCTGGATGCGGCACCCGCGCCGGCTGCCGAGCCGGCCGCCAGTGCCGCCGACGACACCGTGGTGCTGCCGGAAGTTGCCGATGAAGCCCTCAGCCTGGATGACCTGGCTGCAGCCGCGGCCGAGACCACCCTGACGCCGGCGGCGGATGAAACCGTGGTCATGCCCGAGCTGGCGATGGAGGAGATGAGTGCTGCACCGGCTCCGTCCTTCGACTCCGCCGAAACCGTGGTCAATCCGGAACTGGGCGCCCAGCTGGAGGCTCAGCTGGAAGCCGAGCAGGCTGCCGATGCCGAGGGCGACGATGCCCGCTGGCAGGAAGTGGCGACCAAGCTGGATCTGGCCAAGGCCTATGAAGAAATGGGTGATCTGGAAGGGGCACGGGAACTGCTGCAGGAAGTGCTCGGCGAAGGCAATGCCGAACAGCAGGACGTGGCCCGCACCCTGATGGAGCGCGTCGGCAGCTGAGCGCCGTCGTCGTTCCGCCCCCTCCATGCCGCAGCCCGGGTATCCCGGCTGCGGCATTTGTTTTACAGTGCGGGCTTCGCACCCCCTGGTCCTCTTCTTGAACCGTTCCGCCTCGCCCTTGCCCGCTGCCATGCCGGCGACACCCTCCGCCCGTCATCCGGCCGTACGCCTGCTGCTGTGCCTGCTCCTGGCCCTGGCGGCCCAGGCCCTGCCGGCGCTCCTGGCGGCCGCCCTGGTCCTGCCTTTGCTGCGGGCCGACGGCGTGGCCGGGCGTTGCCGCACCCTGCTGCGGCGCACGCGCTGGCTGCTGCTTTCCCTCTTTCTCGTCTTCGCCCTGGGCACCCCGGGCACGCCCCTCTACGACCACGCCTGGAGCCCTTCCCGGGAAGGGGTGTTCCTCGGTCTGGAACAGTGCCTGCGCCTGGCGACGGTGCTGCTGGCCGTCTCCTGGCTGTTGCACACCACCCGGCCGGCGGCCCTGGCCCAGGGCCTGCTGACCCTGTTGCAGCCCCTGCGCTATCTGGGGCTGGCGCCGGAGCGGGGCATTGCCCGCCTGCTGCTGGTGATGCGGCACGTGGATTCCGCCGAAGCCTGGCCCCGGGGCCAGGACTGGCGCCGTTTTCTGGAGATGCCGGCCCAGGAGCAGGAAAGCATCCTGGAGGTGGAACTGCATCCCCTGGCAGGCCCTGACCGCCTGCTTCTCGCCGGCATGGGCCTCGGCATCCTCGTCCTGCTTGCCTCTCCGCTGTGGTTGCCATGAGCGAATCCACTATTCTTTCCGCCACCACCCCGGGCCGCATCGCCCTGGGCCTGGAGTACGAGGGCAATGCCTTCCACGGCTGGCAGACCCAGCCCGGCGGTCGCACCGTGCAGGATGCCCTGGAGGCGGCTCTGGGCGCCATTGCCGGGGTGCCGGTGGCCACCACCTGCGCCGGCCGCACCGATACGGGCGTCCATGCCACGTCCCAGGTGGTGCATTTCGACGCGCCCGTGTCCCGGCCCGAATCGGCCTGGGTGCGGGGCGTCAATTCCCATCTGCCCGACGGCGTCGCCGTGCGCTGGGCCCAGGCCGTGCCCGCCGATTTCCATGCCCGCTTCTCCGCCCGGGGGCGGCGCTACCGCTACCTGCTGCTCAACCGCCCGGTGCGGCCGGGTTTGGCCGCCGGCCGGGTGGGCTGGTTCCATCTTCCCCTGGACGTGGCGAAAATGCAGGAGGCCGCCGACCTGCTCCTGGGAGAACACGATTTCTCCACCTTCCGCGCCGCCGAGTGCCAGGCCAAGACGCCGGTGAAGGAACTGCGACAGGCCCGGGTCAGCCGCCAGGGCGAGCTGGTAGTGTTCGACTTCGAGGCCACCGCCTTCCTGCACCACATGATCCGCAACCTGGTGGGCAGCCTGGTCTATGTGGGCAAGGGCAAGCACGAGCCGGCCTGGATCGGCGAACTGCTGGCGGCCCGGGACCGGCGCCTGGCGGCCCCCACCTTCAGTCCCTCCGGCCTCTACCTGGCCGGCGTCAGCTACGAACCCCACTGGGGCCTGCCGGAGACCACGGTGCTGCCCCAAATCTGGAGCCTGGAACCATGACGAGCGCCACCCATGCCCGCACCAAGACCCGCATCAAGATCTGCGGCCTGACCCGGGAGGCGGACGTGGATGCCGCCGTGGCCGCCGGCGCCGACGCCATCGGCTTCGTCTTCTACCCGCCCAGCCCGCGCTACGTCACGCCCGAACGGGCGGCGGAACTGGCCCGGCGGCTGCCGCCCTTCGTCGCGGCGGTGGGGCTGTTCGTGAACCCGGAACCGGCCCAGGTGGAGGCCGTGCTGGCCAAAGTGCCCCTGGAGGTCCTGCAATTCCACGGCGACGAGACGGAAAGCCAGTGCCGGCGCTACCTGCGGCCCTACCTCAAGGCGGCCCGCGTAAGGCCCGATCTGGATTTGGTACAATACGCGGCTGCTTACCCTTCGGCCCGGGCCATCCTGCTGGATGCCTTCGTCGATGGTTACGGCGGCGGCGGCAAGACCTTCGACTGGTCCCTCATCCCGGCCGGCCTGGCCCAGAGCATCGTGCTTTCCGGCGGCCTGGACGGGGACAATGTGGCGGAGGCGGTACGGCGGGTGCGCCCGGCGGCGGTGGATGTGTCCTCCGGCGTCGAAGCGGCCAAGGGCATCAAGGATGCCGCCAAGATCCGGGCCTTCATCGCCGCCGTTCGCAGTGCCGACAACGATTGATTTGACGAACTGATTTATGCGCAAGAAACCGGGCGGACATACTCGCACTCACTGGCGCCACCACCTGGCGGACCACACCTGAGAGACGGCGGCTGACTAAGCAGTCCCCGTCCTTCTCAACGTTCGTCTTCTGGAGTCCTACCATGTCCTACAACCTGCCCGACGCCTCCGGCCACTTCGGCCCCTACGGCGGCATCTTCGTCTCCGAAACCCTCATTGCCGCCCTCGAAGAACTGAAGGCGGCCTATGCTCACGCCTGCACCGATCCTGCCTTCCAGGCCGAGTTCGACTACGAGCTGAAGCACTACGTGGGCCGTCCCAGCCCCATCTACCATGCCAAGCGCTGGTCCGAGCTGCTGGGCGGCGCCCAGATCTACCTGAAGCGGGAAGACCTGAACCACACCGGCGCCCACAAGGTGAACAACTGTATCGGCCAGGCCCTGCTGGCCAAGCGCATGGGCAAGCCAAGGGTCATCGCCGAGACCGGCGCCGGCCAGCACGGTGTCGCCACCGCCACCGTGGCTGCCCGCTACGGCTTCGAGTGCGTGGTCTACATGGGCTCCGAGGACGTCAAGCGCCAGGCCGCCAACGTCTATCGCATGAAGCTCCTGGGCGCCACCGTGGTGCCCGTGGAGTCCGGCTCCAAGACCCTCAAGGACGCGCTCAACGAAGCCATGCGCGACTGGGTCACCAACATCGAGAACACCTTCTACATCATCGGCACCGTGGCCGGTCCCCATCCCTATCCCATGATGGTGCGGGACTTCCAGACCGTCATCGGCAAGGAGGCCCTGGTGCAGATGCCGGAGATGGCCGGGCGCCAGCCCGACGCGGTGATCGCCGCCGTCGGTGGCGGTTCCAACGCCATGGGCATCTTCCACCCCTACATTCCCCATGAGAGCGTCAAGCTGATCGGCGTCGAGGCCGCGGGGGAGGGCATGGATACCAACCGCCATTCCGCCAGCCTGCAGAAGGGCCGCCCCGGCGTGCTGCACGGCAACCGCACCTACCTGCTGCAGGACGAGAACGGCCAGATCACCGAGACCCACTCCATCTCCGCCGGCCTCGATTACCCCGGCGTCGGCCCCGAGCACGCCTGGCTGAAGGATTCGGGCCGGGCCGAATACGTGGGCATTTCCGACAGCGAAGCCCTGCAGGCCTTCCATGACCTGTGCCGCTTCGAGGGCATCATTCCCGCCCTGGAGTCTTCCCACGCTCTGGCCTATGCCGCCAAGCTGGCCCCCTCCCTGGCCAAGGACAAGATCCTGCTGGTCAATCTTTCCGGCCGCGGCGACAAGGACATGCACACCGTCGCCGAAAAGTCCGGCATCCAATTCTGAGAGCCCGCCCCATGTCCCGCATTCAACAGACTTTCGACGCGCTCAAGGCCCAGGGCAAGAAGGCCCTGATTCCCTTCATCACTGCCGGCGATCCCCATCCGGCCCTCACCGTCACCCTGCTGCACACCCTGGTGGAAGCCGGCGCCGACGTGATCGAGCTGGGCGTTCCCTTCTCCGATCCCATGGCCGACGGCCCCACCATCCAGCGCGCCTCCGAGCGGGCCCTGGCCAAGGGCGTCAGCCTGCGCCAGGTGCTGGCCATGGTCAGCGAATTCCGCGAGAAGGACGGCGAGACTCCCATCGTCCTCATGGGCTACGCCAACCCGATCGAGGCCATGGGCATGGAAACCTTCGTCGCCGCCGCCGCCGAGGCCGGTGTGGACGGCGTGCTGGTGGTGGACTATACCCCGGAGGAAAGCGCCGCCTTCTGCGCCGCCATGAACGCCCGGGACCTGGACACCATCTTCCTCCTCGCTCCCACCTCCACCGATGCCCGCATCAATCAGGTGGGCCAGCTGGCCCGGGGTTACGTCTATTACGTTTCCCTCAAGGGGGTGACGGGCAGCGGCGCCCTCAACTTCGACGAAGTGGCCGAACGCATTCCCAAGATCCGCGAAGCCACCGGCCTGCCCGTGGGCGTCGGCTTCGGCATCCGCGATGCGGAAACGGCCAAGCGCATCGCCGGCATGGCCGACGCCGTGGTGGTGGGCAGCCGCATCATCGAGGAAATGGAAAAGTACCCGGATGACGCCGTGGCCCGCGTCAAGGGCCTGGTGGCCGACATCCGCCGCGGTGTGGATGCCGCCAGCAAGTAATTTTTTAGCCACAGAGGGCACAGAGGACACAGAGAGTAAAACCGACAGGACAGTCATGCCGCGAGGGCTTTTGATCAGGCCCTGTCGCGTTGTCCAGGAATTGTTTTTAACTCTGTGATCTCTGTGCCCTCTGTGGCCAACCCGAATTTAAAAAAGTACCGGAGAACGCCATGAGCTGGTTGCAGAAACTGCTGCCCCCGAAGATCAAGCGTGAAGGCGCGCCGCGCAAGTCCAACCTGCCGGAAGGCCTGTGGCGCAAGTGCCCGTCCTGCGAGGCGGTGCTCTACGCCACCGACCTGGAAGGCAACCTGCACGTCTGCCCCAAGTGCGGCCACCACAACCGCCTCAATTCCCGGGAACGCCTGGACCTGCTGCTGGACCCGGAAGGCCGTTTCGAGATCGGCGCCGAAGTGCTGCCGGTGGACAGCCTCAAGTTCAAGGACAGCCGCCGTTATCCGGAGCGCCTCAACGACGCCACCGAAGACACCGGCGAGACCGATTCCCTGGTGGTGATGCAGGGCGCCATCAAGACCCTGCCCGTGGTCGTGGCCTGCTTCGAATTCAACTTCATGGGCGGCTCCATGGGCTCCGTGCTGGGTGAGCGCTTCATCCGCGGCGTCCAGGTGGCCCTGGAGCAGAACGTGCCCTTCATCTGCATCACCGCCTCCGGCGGCGCCCGCATGCAGGAAGGCCTGTTCTCCCTGATGCAGATGGCCAAGACCACCGCTTCCCTGACCAAGCTGTCGGAAGCCGGCCTGCCCTTCATTTCCGTGCTCACCGATCCCACCATGGGCGGTGTCTCCGCCTCCTTCGCCTTCCTCGGCGACGTGGTCATCGCCGAGCCCAATGCCCTGATCGGCTTTGCCGGTCCCCGGGTGATCGAGCAGACGGTGCGGGAAAAGCTGCCGGAAGGCTTCCAGCGCTCCGAGTTCCTGCTGGAAAAGGGCGCCATCGACCTGATCGTGGACCGCCGCGAAATGCGCGACAAGATCGCCCAGCTGCTGGCCCTGCTGCAGAAGCTGCCGGCGGCTGCCTGAAAATCTTTTTTGCCACAGAGGGCACAGAGAACACAGAGAGTTTCCGCTCCGTGCGTAAGGGCGGAGAAAACTGTGTGGGCCTGTGCCCCGGGAGGCAACAGGGACGCCATTCTTCAGCCTGCCATGGCCGAAGTCCGCGTCCCTCTTGCCTTCCCGGGTAGGTGCTTATGACTTTCCTCTGTGATCTTTGCGTCCTCTGTGGCTAGCCTTTCTATGTCATCCCCCACCACCCTGTCCGACTGGCTCACCCATCTCGAATCCCTCCATCCCAAGGGCCAGGCCGGCATCGAGCTGGGCCTGGAGCGGGTGGCCCGGGTCAAGGCGGCCCTGGGGCAGACGGAGTTCTGCCCGGTCGTCACCGTCGGCGGCACCAACGGCAAGGGTTCGGTCTGCGCCTATCTGGAGAACATCCTGGACCGGGCCGGCTGCAAGGTGGGCTCCTACAGTTCCCCCCATCTGCTGCGCTACAACGAGCGGGTGCGCCTCAACGGCCAGCCGGTGGCGGACGAGGCCCTGTGCGCCGCCTTTGCCAGGGTGGAAGCGGCCCGGGGCGATGAGGCCCTGACCTATTTCGAATTCGGCACCCTGGCCGCCTGGGAAGTCTTCGCCGCCGCCGGGGTCGAGGCCATCGTCCTGGAAGTGGGCCTGGGCGGCCGCCTCGACGCGGTGAATATCTACGAGCCGGACGTGGCCGTGGTCACCGGCATCGCCCTGGACCACACCGACTGGCTGGGCCCCACCCGGGAAGACATCGGCCGGGAAAAGGCGGGCATCTTCCGCCCCGGCAAGCCCGCCATCTGCGCCGACGCCAAGCCGCCCCAGTCCCTGCTGGACCACGCTGCCGCCATCGGTGCCGAGCTGAAACTCATCGGCCGCGACTTCGGTTTCGAGAAAAGCGCCGAGGACCGCCTGCAATGGCGCTACTGGCTGCGCCAGGGCGAGGCCCTGCAGCGCCGCGCCCTGGCCTTCCCCGGCCTGCGCGGCACGGCCCAGCTGGCCAACGCCAGCGCCGCCCTGACCGCCCTGGAATACCTCAAGGACCGTCTGCCCGTTTCCATGGGCGCCATCCGCGCCGGCCTCATCGAGACCGAGCTGCCCGGCCGCTTCCAGGTACTGCCCGGCCAGCCGGCGGTGGTCCTGGACGTGGCCCACAATCCCCAGTCGGCCCAGGTGCTGGCCGACAACCTGGGCAATATGGGCTTCTACAACCGCACCCACGCGGTGGTGGGCATGCTCGGCGACAAGGACATCGCCACCACCCTGGCCGCCCTCAAGGGCAAGGTGGATACCTGGCTGCTGGCCGACCTGGCGGTGCCCCGGGGCGCCTCTGCAGTGCAGCTGGCGGAGGCCGTGGCCGGCCTTGGCGGCGAGGTGCACTGCCACGATTCCCCCTACGCCGCATGGCAGGCAGCCCTGAAGCAGGCTGCCGAGAATGATAGAATCCTGGTTTTCGGATCCTTCCATACGGTGGCCGGTGTGCTGCCCCATGTGGGCCAGCGACATCGCCAACCGGGTCAAACCCCCAGCTAAAGGTGCTTCGGGCATGCAAGTGACGGACAGTGACGCACAACTGCAACTGAAAAAACGTGCCCGGCGCCGCCTGGTGGGGGCCGTGGCCTTCGTCACGTTCGCCGCCATCGTGCTGCCCATGGTCATGGACCAGGCGCCGCCGCCGCCCACCCCCGACGTGCAGATCCGCATCCCCGGCCAGGACCAGACCGCCTTCAATCCCCAGGCCCTGACGCCGCCGGCGCCGGCCAAGCCCGCCGCCCCGGCCAGAACCGAACCGACGCCGCCACCCGTGGTCGCCGCGGCTCCGGCCGCCGAGGCCCCTGCCAAGCCGGCAGAAAAGCCCCCCGTCGCCACGCCCGCCCCGGTAGAAAAGCCTGCCGCCAAGCCCGTGGACAGGACTGCGGAAAAGCAGGCGGCGGAGAAGGCTGCCGCCGACAAGGCCGCCGCTGCCGAGAAGGCCAAGGCCGAGGCCGAAGCCAAGCGCGCCGCCGCCCTGCTCGGTGCCGGCAAGCCCGAAGCCGCCAAGCCGGCGGCCGCGGCCGGCCAGCACGTCATCCTCATCGGCGCCTTTGCCAACCCCGGCAACGTCAAGGTGCTGCAGACCAAGCTCAACGAAATCGGCGTCAAGTCCTACACCGAGAACCTGGATTCCCCCCAGGGCGCCAAGACCCGCGTGCGGGCCGGCCCCTTCCCGAGCAAGGAAGCGGCGGAAAAGGCCCTGGATAAAATGAAGAAAATCGGTGTCAACGGCATCGTCTCCGCGAAATAAGCACGACCGGCAATGACCGCACTGGACTTTGCCATCATCGGCATCATCCTGGCCTCCCTGCTGCTGGGCGCCTGGCGCGGCGTGGTGGGCGAGATCATCGCCCTGGTGGCCTGGATCCTCGGCTTCCTCGCTGCCCGGGCCTTCGGTCCGGAAGCCGCCCAGGTGTTCCTCTCCGGCCTCATCGCCGATCCGGTGTGGCGCCTGGTGGCCGGCTACATCCTGGTCTTCGTCGGCGTCCTGCTGCTGCTGGCCCTGCTGCGGCTGGCGGTGCGGGGCCTGATCCGGGCCCTCGGCCTGGGCCTGGCGGACCGGCTCCTGGGCGTGGTCTTCGGCGTGGCCCGGGGCGCCCTGATCGTGTTGTTGCTGTTTGCCGCCGGGGGCATGACCTCCCTGCCCAAGGCGAGCTGGTGGGCCCAGGCCCAGTTGGCGCCGCCCTTCGAGACGGCGGTGCTGCTGGCCAGGCCCTGGCTGCCCGACGAGGTGGCGAAAAGGATCAAGTACCGGTAGCCTCCGGCTTCCGGCCCAAGTTTTGTAACAGACAGGTGGTGTTCTATGTGCGGTATTCTCGGGGTCGTCGCGACCACGCCGGTTAACCAGCTCCTTTACGATGGCCTCATGGTGCTCCAGCACCGGGGCCAGGACGCCGCGGGCATCGCCACGGCGGAAGGCAATACCTTCCACATGCACAAGGGGCCGGGGCTGGTGCGGGACGTGTTCCGTACCCGCAACATGCGGGCCCTCCCGGGCAACTGGGGTATCGGCCATTGCCGTTATCCCACGGCAGGTTCCGCCTGGAACTTCGCCGAGGCCCAACCCTTCTACGTCAATTCCCCCTTCGGCCTGACCCTGGCCCACAACGGCAACCTGACCAATGCTGAAGTGCTGAAGGAGGAAATGTTCGTGCAGGACCTGCGCCACGTGAACACCAACTCGGATTCCGAGGTGCTGCTCAACGTCCTGGCCCATGAACTGCAGGCCGCCGCCAAGGGCGCCCGCCTCGATCCGGACATCATCTTCCGCGCCGTCGCCGGCGTGCATCGCCGGGTCCGCGGCGCCTACGCCGTGGTGGCCATGATCGCCGGCTACGGCCTGCTGGCCTTCCGCGATCCCTTCGGCATCCGTCCCCTGGTGATGGGCCGCAATCCGGTGGAAGAGGGCTACGAATACCTGATCTCCTCCGAGTCCGTGACCCTGGATACCCTGGGCTTCGAGGTGATGCGCGACATCGCCCCGGGCGAGGCCGTCTTCATCGACCTGCAGCGCAACCTCTCCAGCCGCCAGTGTGCCGACAAGCCGGTGTACGCCCCCTGCATCTTCGAATACGTCTATCTGGCCCGCCCCGACTCCCTCATGGACGGCGTCTCCGTCTATGAAACCCGTCTGCGCATGGGCGAGTTCCTGGCCGAGAAGGTGAAGCAGGTGCTCAACCCGGCCGACATCGACGTGGTCATTCCCATTCCCGACTCCTCCCGGCCCTCCGCCATGCAGCTGGCCCAGGCCCTCAACATTCCCTACCGGGAAGGTTTCGTGAAGAACCGCTACATCGGCCGCACCTTCATCATGCCGGGCCAATCCACCCGCAAGAAGAGCGTGCGCCAGAAGCTCAACACCGTCTCCCACGAGTTCAAGGGCAAGCGGGTGCTGCTGGTGGACGACTCCATCGTGCGCGGCACCACCAGCCGGGAAATCGTCGAGATGGCCCGGGCCGCCGGCGCCCTCAAGGTGTACTTCGCCTCCGCCGCGCCGCCCGTGCGCTACCCCAATGTGTACGGCATCGACATGCCGACCCGGGGCGAACTCATCGCCACCGGCCGCACCGACGACGAGATCGCCAAGGAAATCGGCGCCGACGCCCTGGTGTACCAGGAGCTGGACGCCCTCAAGGCCGCCGTGCGCGCCCTCAATCCGGAGCTGACCTGTTTCGACACCTCCTGTTTCGACGGCACCTACGTCACCGGCGACATTACGCCGGCCTACCTGGACAAGGTGGAGAACGGCCGTGGCGGCAAGGGCAAGTCCAGCAACGAGGATGACAGCAATGCCACCCAGCAGCTGGACCTGAACCTGATGGGCAACAACGCCGAACACTGAGCGCCCACCGGAGCAGAGAAAAAACCACCAGGCCCGTTCCGGATTTCCCGAACGGGCTTGGTCATTAAGGAACCCCCATGAGCATCGACAGCAACAACGACTGGCAGCTGGAAACCCTGGCGGTGCGCGCCGGCCAGGAGCGCAGCCAGTTCAACGAGCATTCCGAGGCGCTGTACCTGACCTCCAGCTTCGTCTTCGAAAATGCGGCCCAGGCCGCCGCCCGCTTCTCCGGCGAGGAGGAGGGCAACGTCTATTCCCGCTTCTCCAACCCCACCCTGAGCCTGTTCCAGGACCGCCTGGCCGCCCTGGAGGGGGCCGAGAGCGCCATCTGCACCGCCAGCGGCATGTCCGCCATCATGTCCCTGGTCATGGCCCATCTGAAGGCCGGTGACCACGTGGTGGCCTCCGCCGGCCTCTTCGGCGCCACCATCCAGCTCTTCAACAACATCCTGGCCCGCTTCGGCATCAGCACCACCTACGCCAGCCAGACCCGGCCGGAAGAGTGGGCCGCCGCCATCCGTCCCGAAACCAAGCTGTTCTTCCTGGAGACGCCCTCCAACCCCCTGACGGAAGTGGCCGATATCGCAGCCCTGGCCGAGATCGCCCACGCCAAGGGCATCCTGGTGGCGGTGGACAACTGCTTCTGCACCCCCGCCCTGCAACGGCCCCTGGAACTGGGCGCCGACCTGGTGGTGCATTCGGCCACCAAGTACCTGGACGGCCAGGGCCGGGTCCTGGGGGGCGCCGTGGTGGGCTCGAAGAAACTCACCGAAGAGGTCTTCAAGTTCCTGCGCACCGCCGGGCCGACCCTCTCCGCCTTCAACGCCTGGGTCCTGGCCAAGGGCCTGGAAACCCTGAAGATCCGCATGGCCGCCCAGTCCGCCAATGCCCTGGAGCTGGCCACCTGGCTCGAAGCCCATCCCAAGGTGGCCCGGGTCTTCTACCCCGGCCTGGCCTCCCATCCCCAGCACGCCCTGGCCATGCGCCAGCAGAAGAGCGGCGGCGCCATCGTCTCCTTCGAGGTCAAGGGCAGCAAGCCGGAGGCCTGGAAGGTGGTGGACAACTGCCGCCTGCTCTCCATCACCGCCAACCTGGGCGACGTGAAGACCACCATCACCCACCCGGCCACCACCACCCACGGCCGCATCAGCGCCGAGGCCCGGGCCACCGCCGGCATCGGCGACGGCCTGCTGCGCATCGCCGTCGGCCTGGAAGCGGTGCAGGACCTGCAGGCCGATCTGGAGCGGGGCCTGGCCCAGCTCTGAGGCCGTCGGGACGGCCTTGCCGGCCGCTCGCCGCCGATGGAAAAAGCCCCCGCTTGCCGGGGGCTTTTTCTTTGGCAACCACGCATTTGATCTGCCATCCCGGAGAGAGCAAAGCGCCCTCCCCAAAGGGAATGGGTTCGCGCTGCTGGAGACCGCAAATAACATTGCCCCAGGAGGCAATAGGGACGGGCATGTTAGCCGTGCCATGCCGGAGAAGGCCGTCCTTGTTGCCTCTCAGGCATGGTGGCTTTTACCCCCGAAACAGGCGCGGACTACCGGCAAATGCCCAGGGCAAGTTAAGCATGTAAATCCCCTTTCTTTGGTAATGGCGGGGACCGACCTAGCGGTGATGATGGCCCCGGGGCGGCGGGCCGCCGTGCCAGTTCCCCGGCCCCGGGCCGTAGCCGGGTCCCGGATGGTGGTGGTGGCGGGGCTGCCAGTTGCCCTCGTTGAAATGCCAGTGTTGGTGACGCTGCTCCCAGCGGCCCGGCACGTAAATGTAGCCCGGGCGCTGGCGCAGCCAGCGGCCTTCCAGCCAGACGTAGTTGTAGCCGTCCCAGGCCCAGTAGCCCGGGGCCCACAGATAGCCGCCCCGGGGCGGCGGCATGACTTCGTAGCGTGGCGGCGGGGGCGGGGTGCCGATTTCGATGCCGATGGCCAGGCCGGCAGGCATGGCCCGTACCGACCATTGATCGGCCCGGGCCGGCGCCGTCACCAGCAGGGTGGCGGCCAGGGCCAGCAGCAGGCGGGCGAGGCGGGGCGGGATGAAACGGGGGGTCAGCATGGCAGTCTCCGCAGCGGGAGACAGGAGGTCTCCCTTGGCGGAAATAACGCCGGGCCCCGGCGCCCCGTTGAGTCCGGACACAATTTGTTGCCATTGGGCCGGCGGCAGGCGCCGGCGTCGCCTCACCCGTACGGCCTGTCCGCCGTGCCGGGCTGGAGATCGAGTACTGCTGCGCTCTTCAGCCCTGTTCCAGACGGCCACCGCCGAGGGCCTTGTAGAGGCCGATGGCGTTGCGGATGTCGTCCCGCCGCAGTTCCAGCAGGCCCAGTTGGGAGGCGTAGGCCTGGCGCTGGGCGTCGAGCAGTTCCAGGCGGCTGTCCAGGCCGGCCCGGTAGCGCAGGGTGGACAGCTCCCGGCGCCGCTCGGCGCTGGCCACGGCCCGCTCCTGGGCCTGTATCTGGCGGCCGAAGGTGGCGCTGCCGGCGAGGCCGTCGCGCACTTCGCGGAAGGCGGTCTGGATGGCCTTCTCGTACTCGACCACGGCGGCCGAGCGGCGCAGTTCGGCCAGCCGCAATTCGGCCCGCAGGCGCCCGCCCTGGAAGATGGGCTGGCTGATCTGGGGAGTGAAGGCCCAGGTCTGGTGGGCGCCGGCAAAGAGGCTGCCGAAGGAGGGGCTGATGGCGCCCACGGACAAGGTCAGCAGCAGGCGCGGGAAGAAGGCGGCGCGGGCGGCGCCGATGTCCGCGTTGGCGGCGATGAGGGCCTGTTCCGCCTGCTGGATGTCGGGCCGGTGGGCCAGCAGGTCCGACGGCAGTCCCGGCGGCAGCTGGGTCAGCACCGGTTGTTGGGCCAGGGGCGTGGGCGGCGGCAGGTCCGCCGGCGGCTCCGTGCCGAGCAGCAGGGCCAGGCCGTTGCGGGCCTGGGTCAGGGCCCGCTGGCGGCTTTCCAGATCGGCTTCGGCGGTGGCGACCTGGCCTTCGGCCTGGGCGATGTCCAGGCCGCTGCTCTGCTGGGCCAGCTTCAGCTTGCGCGCCAGGTCCAGGGACTGGCGCCAGTCCGCCAGGGTCAGTTCGGTCAGGCGCAGTTGCTCGTCGGCCAGGCGCTCGGCGAAATAGGCCTCGGCCACGGCGCCGATGAGACTGAGGCGGGCGGCCCGCAGGCCGTGTTCGCTGGCAAGGTAGCGAGCGAAGGCGGCTTCCGAGAGGGAGCTGATGCGGCCGAACAGGTCCACCTCGAAGGCGCTGATGCCCAGGCTGGCGGAACGGGTCTCCTGGATGGCGGTGCTGTTGCCGCCGTCGCTGGAGCTGCGCTGGCGCGAGCCTTCCAGCCCGGCATCGACGCCGGGCACCCGGTAGCTGCGCTGGATGTCGTACTGGGCCTGCACCTGGGAGACGTTGAGCACGGCCAGGCGCAGGTCCCGGTTGTGTTCCAGGGCCACTTCGATGAGGCGCTGCAGGCGCGGGTCGCCGAACATGCGGCGCCAGCCGATGGCGGCGGCGGAGGTGTTTGCCGGATTTTCCACCGCCTCGCCCGCCGGGGCGATGCCGTAGGTATCGGGCACGGGCAGGGCCGGCTTTGGCAGCGTCGGCGCCAGGGAACAGCCGCCGAGGGCCAGGAGGAGGGAAAGGCTGAGGGGAGATAAACGCATGGTCAATCCTTGTTCCAGCGCTGGCGCAGGCGTTGCAGGGTGGCGGAGGCGGCCAGCCGTTCGCTCAGGCTGAGGACGAAAACGAAATACACCGGCACCAGGAACACGGCCAGCACGGTGGCGGTGAGCATGCCACCGAAGACGCCGGTGCCGATGGCGTGCTGGGTCTCGGCACTGGCGCCGCTGGCCAGCATCAGGGGCACCACGCCCAGGGCGAAGGCCAGGGAGGTCATGAGGATGGGCCGCAGGCGCAGGCGGGCGGCCGCGGCGGCGGCCTCGATCAGGCCCATGCCCTGCTCGTGCAGCTGCTTGGCGAACTCGATGATGAGGATGGCGTTCTTGGCCGAGAGGCCGATCACCGTGATCATGCCCACCTTGAAGAAGACGTCGTTGGGCATGCCCCGGGCGTACACCGCGAAGACGGCGCCGATCAGGCCCAGGGGCACCACCAGCATCACCGCCAGGGGGATGGTCCAGCTCTCGTATAGGGCCGCCAGCACCAGGAACACCACCAGCATGGAGAGGGCCATCAGCAGCGGCGCCTGGGCCGCCGACTGGCGCTCCTGCAGGGACTGGCCGGTCCACTCCACGGCGAAGCCGGGCGGCAGCTTCGCCGCCAGGCGCTCCATCTCGGCCATGGCCTCGCCGCTGGAAGCGCCCGGGGCGGCGCTGCCGGCAATGCGCACGGCCGGATAGCCCAGGTAGCGTACCAGCTGCAGCGGCGCATCGCTCCACTGGGGCGTCACCACCTCGCTCAGGGCAACCATGCCGCCGGCGTTGTTGCGCACGTGCAGGCGCAGGATGTCCTCCACCTGCATGCGGGAACGGGCCTCGGCCTGGATGATGACCTGCTGCATGCGCCCCGCATTGGGGAAGTCATTGACGTAGAGGGAGCCCATGGCGGTGGACAGGGTGTCGCTGATGTTGGCGAAGGAGACGCCCAGGGCCTCGGCCTTCTGCCGGTCGATGTCGAGGCGGACGCTGCTGCCCGGCGGCAGCCCTTCCGGATAGACGCCGGTCACCAGCTTGCTTTCCGCGGCCATGGCCAGCAGCTGCTGCTGGGCCGCCATGAGGGCGGCGTAGCCCTGGTTGGCCCGGTCCTGCAGGCGCATGGAAAAGCCGGACGAGGTGCCCAGCTCCTCGATGGCCGGCGGCATCAGATTGATGACCATGCCTTCCCGGGCCACGCCCATGGCTTCCTGGGCGGCCATCACCTCGGCGGGGGCGGTGGCGCCCTGGCGTTCGTGCCATTCCTTGAGGGTGGTGAAGATGATGGCGGCGTTGGGGCCGGAGCCGGAGAAACCCCAGCCGAGCACGGCCTGCACCGCCTCGATGCCGGGACGGCCGACGGCATGGGCCTCGAAGGCCTTGACCACGTCCAGGGTGCGCTCCGTGGTGGCATCGGAAGGCAGCTGGATGGAGGTGATGAAGTAGCCCTGGTCCTCCTCCGGCAGGAAGGCCGACGGCAGCTGCCAGAAGCCCAGGGCCAGCACCCCGGTGATGGCCAGGAAGACGGCCATGGCCCGGCCGCTACGCCGCACCATGGCGACCACCCGGGTTTCGTAGCGGCCGGTCATGCGCTCGAACATGCGGTTGAACCAGCCGAAGAAGCCGCCCTTCTCGTGGTGGGCGCCGTCCACCGGCTTGAGCAGGGTGGCGCAGAGGGCCGGCGTCAGGGTCAGGGCGAGGAAGGCGGAGAAGAGGATGGAAACCGCCATGGAAAGGGTGAACTGGCGGTAGATGACGCCGACGGAGCCGCTGGCCAGGGCCATGGGAATGAATACGGCGATCAGCACCAGGGTGATGCCCACCACGGCGCCGGAGATTTCCTTCATGGCCTTGAGGGTCGCCTCCCTGGGCGACAGCCCCTCGCTGGCCATGAGGCGCTCCACGTTTTCCACCACCACGATGGCGTCGTCCACGATGATGCCGATGGCCAGCACCATGCCGAACATGGTCAGCACATTGACCGAGAAGCCGGTGGCCAGCATCACGGTGAAGGTGCCGAGCAGGGCGATGGGGGCGACGATGGCGGGAATGAAGGTGTAGCGCACGTTCTGCAGGAACAGGTACATCACCAGGAACACCAGCAGCATGGCTTCGAGCAGGGTCTGGGCCACCTTCTCGATGGAAATCTGCACGAAGGGCGCCGTGTCGAAGGGCACCGAATAGCTCATGCCCGGCGGCATGGTCTTGGCCAGTTCGGCCAGGCGCGCCTTGACCGCGGCCGAGGTGCGCACCGCATTGGCGCCGGGGGACATCTGCACCCCCAGGGCGGCGGCCAGCTTGCCGTTCTCCCGGTTCGATTCGCCATAGCTCTGGGCGCCCAGGGCGACCCGGGCGACGTCGCCCAGCACCACCTTGGAACCGTCCGGATTGGCCCGCAGAACGATGGCGGCGAACTGCTCCGGGGTCGTCAGCTGGCCCTGCACCGAGACCGGGAAGGTGACCCGCTGGCCTTCCACCGTGGGGGCGCCGCCGACCCGGCCCGGGGCGATCTGGGTGTTCTGCTGGGTCACGGCGTCGCTCAGGTCGCTCATGGACAGCTTGTAGGCGACCAGCTTGGCCGGGTCCACCCAGATGCGCATGGCGGCTTCGGAGCCGAACAGCTGCACTCGGCCGACCCCGTCCACCCGCCGCAGTTCCTCCACCATGTTGCGCGCCATGTAGTCGTTGAGGGCCACCTCGCTGTGGCGGCCGTCGTCGGACTTGAGGCTGATGAACATGAGGAAGGAGGAGGCCGCCGATTCGAACTTGAGGCCGTTCTGCCGCACCACGGCCGGCAGGCGCGGCTCCACCGTCTTGATGCGGTTCTGCACGTCCACCTGGGCCAGCTCCGGGTTGGTGCCCGGCTTGAAGGTGGCGGTGATCTGGGCGAAACCGGAGGTGTCGGTGGAGGACTCGAAGTAGAGCAGGTTCTTGACGCTGGAAAGCTCCCGCTCGATCAGCCCCACCACCGCGTCGTTCATGGTCTGGGGCGTGGCGCCGGGATACACGGCGTAGATGCTGACCATGGGCGGCGCCACCGTGGGGTAGCGGGCGATGGGCAGCTGGGGAATGGCGATGAGGCCCAGCAGGATGATGAAGAGGGCGATCACCCAGGCGAAGATGGGGCGCCGGACGAAGAAGGCAGGCAGTCTCATGGCGCCACCGTCTTGCCGTCGGCGGCCAGGGCCCAGGGCTGGGCCGAGACGGGCATGCCCGGCTGCAGCCGGTCCTGGCCTTCGACGATGACCCGCTCGCCGGCGGCGAGGCCGCTGCGCACCAGGTACTGGCGTTCCACCAGCTTGCCCAGTTCCACGTTCTTGACCCCGGCCTTGCCGTCCTGGCCCACCACCCAGACCCGGGCCTGGCCGGTGGAGGAGCGGGACACGGCCTGCTGCGGCACCAGCAGCCCCTGGATGTCGCCGCCCTGGGGCACCCGGGCCCGCACGAACATGCCCGGCAGCAGATGCCGCTCCGGATTGTTCACCCGGATGCGGATGACCACGTCGCCGGTGCCCGCATCCACATTGATGCCGGAAAAGAGGATGTGGCCGGAGACCGGATAGGGATTGCCCTGGGCGTCGAGGATTTTCACGTTGCCGTCCTTGCCGCCATCGCTGCTGGTGCTCTGGCCGGCGGACTTGCGGATGGCTTCCAGCATGGAGGCCGGCTGCCGCACATCCACATAGACCTGGTCGATCTGCTGCACCCGGGCCATGGGGTTGGCGTCGCTCTGGCCCACCAGGGCGCCCTCGGTCACCAGCTCCTCGCCGATGCGGCCGGCGATGGGGGAGCGGATGGTGGCGAAGTCCAGGTCCAGTTGCCGGCGCGCCAGGGCTGCCTTGGCCTGGGCCACGTCGGCCGAGCTCTGGTTGTACTGGGAGAGGGCGTCGTCGAAGAGCTGCTGGCTCACCGCATCCGCATCCACCAGGGGCTTTAAGCGGTCCACCTGCAGCTTGGCCCGCTCCATGGCGGCGATGGCCCGCTTCAGGGCCGAGGCGGCACTGTCCACCTCGGCCTTGAAGGGGGCCGGGTTGATCTGGAACAGGGGCTGGCCGGCCTGCACTTCGGCGCCCTGCTCGAACAGTCGGCGCAGCACGATGCCGCCCACCTGGGGCCGGATTTCCGCCGTGCGCAGGGCGCTGACCCGGCCGGGCAACTCGTCTTCGAGATGGACCGGGCGCGTTTCCACGACGATGGTGGATACAATGGGCGGCGGCATTTCCTGGGGAGCTTCCCCGCCGCCGCAGGCGGCCAGGGTGAGGGCGAACAGGGAAACAAGGAACGGCCGCAGTTGCGGTAAGCTTTTTTTCATGGCTTGGGGCTGGGTCCTGCGAAGGGCAGGGACGGCATAGTGATGACCGGGCCAGTGTAGGCGGATGAAATTGACTATCCGTGGTGGAAATGTGGAGAAATGATGGAGAAGCGCCCAGGAAGGAAAGGGACATTGCCGGAAGCATCGGCACCCCGGCTGCGCCCGGAAAATGGGAGGCGGCGGTGAATTCCCCGGCGGCCCTGGTCCTCGTTGCCGAGGACGAACCGGAAATCGCCGACATCCTGCGGGCCTATCTGGCGCGGGAGGGGCTGCGCAGCGCCCACGCCGCCAATGGCCGGGAGGCCCTGGAACTGCACCTCTCCCTGCGGCCCGACCTGCTCCTGCTGGACGTGCGCATGCCCCTCCTGGATGGCTGGCAGGTGCTGGCCGAGGTGCGCCGCCGCGGCAGCACGCCCATCATCATGATCACCGCCCATGACCAGGATGTGGACAAGCTCTCGGCCCTGCGCATGGGCGCCGACGATTACGTGGTCAAGCCCTTCAATCCGGCCGAGGTGGCGGCCCGGGCCCGGGCCGTGCTGCGCCGCACCCTGGGCGGCGGGGAGGGGAATGGGGGAGCCGGCGTCCTGCGCACCGGTCCCCTGGAAATCGACCTGGACGCCTTCCGCGTCAGCGTCCGCAGCGAGCGGGGCGAACAAGCCCTGGCCCTGACCCTGACCGAGTTCCGCCTGCTCGCCCATCTGGCCCGCATGCCGCGCCGGGTCTTTTCCCGCAGCGAGCTGCTGCACGCCTGCCTGCCGGAGAGCGATGCCCTGGAACGGACTGTGGACAGCCACCTGAGCAAGCTGCGGCGCAAGCTGGAGGAGGCCGGGGTCGGCGGCCTGCCGGTGAGCGTGCGCGGCGTCGGCTACTGCCTGGAAGGGAATGCCTGATGTTTCCCGGCGGTCTCAGCCGGCAGCTGGTCATCTCCATGTCGGCGGTGGCCCTGGGGGTGACCCTGTTCATCCACGTCAGCTTCTACATTTTCTACGCCGTGGCCATGGAGGTGAATCCGGCCATGGTCTCCTCCACTCCCGATGCCTGGCCCCCCACCGGCCCCGAATGGGGCTGGATGATCGGGGTCACCCTGGTGGGGCTGCTGGGGGCCGTGTATACCGCCTCCCGCCTGGCCCGACGCATCCTGCAGCCCCTCAACTCGGTAGCCGACAGCGTGCGTCGTCTGGCCCACGGCGACCTGGATGCCCGGGCCGAGGCCGGTGCCAATCCGTTGGGCGAGACCGCCGTCCTGGTGCGGGATTTCAACGCCATGGCCGAGCGCCTGCAGCGCATGAGCAGCGAGTTTTCCACCTGGAACGCGGCCATCGCCCACGAGCTGCGCACGCCTGTGACCATCCTGCGCGGGCGTCTGCAGGGGCTGGCGGAGGGCGTCTTCGAACCGGACCCGGTGCAGTTCCACAGCCTGCTGACCCAGGTGGAAGGCCTGTCGCGGCTGATCGAGGACCTGCGGGTGCTGAGCCTGGCCGACAGCGGCCACCTCAATCTGCACCTGGAGCGCAGCGACCTGGCGGCGGAAATCCTGCGCATCGCCAGCCTGCTGGAGCCGGAACTGGTGGCCGCCGGCTTCCGCCTGCGCCTGCGGCTGGAAGCGGCGCCGGTGCTGTGCGACGTCACCCGCATCCGGCAGATCGTCATGGCCCTGCTCGACAATGTGCGGCGCTACGCCCAGCCGGGGGAGATCACCATTTCCTGCCGCCTGGGGGAAGGCGCTTTTGTCTTCCAGATCGAGGACGACGGACCCGGGGTGCCGGAAGAACTGCTGCCCCATCTGTTCGACGCCTTCCAGCGCGGCGACGATTCCCGCAGCCGGGCCAGCGGCGGCAGCGGCCTGGGCCTGGCGGTGGTGCGGGCGGTGGTGGAGGCTCACGGCGGCCGCATCCGCTGCCTGCGGGGCAGCCGGGGCGGCGCCCTGTTCGAGGTGGTGCTGCCCCAGGCTTAGACCCGGGGCGGGGGCCTCATTCGTGGCGCAGGGCCTCGATGGGGTCCAGGCCGGCGGCGCGGCGGGCCGGGACGTAGCCGAAGATGACGCCGATGGCGGCGGAGAAGCCGAAGGCCAGCAGGTTGATGCCCGGATTGAAGAGGAAGGGCATGCCCATCAGGGCCGAGAGGCCGAGGCAGGCGAGCAGGGCCAGAATGATGCCGACCAGGCCGCCGAAGGCGGAGAGGGCCACGGCCTCGATGAGGAACTGCAGCAGCACCTCGTTCTCCAGGGCGCCGATGGCCAGGCGGATGCCGATTTCCCGGGTGCGTTCGGTGACCGACACCAGCATGATGTTCATGATGCCGATGCCGCCCACCAGCAGGCTCACCGCGGCCACGGCGCCGAGCAGGGTGGTCATGGTGCCGATGGTGCCGGAGAGGGCTTCGGCGATCTGCTTGGTGTCCATCAGGTTGAAGTTGTCGTCGTCGTTCTCCGCCAGCTTGCGCCGTTCCCGCATCAGCTGCCGGATCTGTTCCATGACCCGGGGGGAACTGGCGCCGTCCTTGAGGGACAGCATCAGGGTGGAGACGTCCTGGGTCTTGCCGGTGAGGCGGCGCTGGGCCGTCACCAGGGGCATCAGCACCACGTCGTCCTGGTCCATGCCCATGGCGCCCTGGCCCTTGCTGGCCAGGATGCCGACGATCTCACAGGAGAAGTTCTTCACCCGCACCGCGTTGCCGAGGGGGCTCTGGCCGGCGAAGAGCTTCTGCTTGACGGTGTTGCCGATGACGCACACCGCCTTGCCGGCGCGCATTTCCTCGTCGCTGAACTGGCGGCCGGCGGCCAGCTTCCAGTTGCCGGCGACGAAATAGGCGTTGGTGCTGCCGGTGACGCTGGAAGACCAGTTCTCGGCGCCGGCCACCAGGGTCACGGTGCTGCTCACCACCGGCGCCACGGCCTTGAGGGAGGGCACCTGGACGAGCAGGGCCTCCACGTCGGCGGCGCGGAAATTGGGGGCGCCGGCGCTGTCCCGTCCGGGGCCGAGGCGCTGGCCGGGGCGCAGGATGAGCAGGTTGCTGCCGAGGCTGGAAATCTGCTCGGCCACCATGCGGGTGGCGCCGTTGCCCAGGGTCACCATGGTGATGACGGCGGCGACGCCGATGACGATGCCCAGCACCGTCAGGAAGGAGCGCATCAGGTTGCGGCGGATCTCCCGCAGGGCCAGGAGGATGGCGTTCAGGAACATGGGGCGGGCTCCGCGGTACGTTCGTCGCTGGCCACCCGGCCGTCCACGAAATGGACGATGCGGCTGGCGTAGGCGGCCATGTCGGGCTCGTGGGTGACCATGGCGATGGTGATGCCCTGTTCCCGGTTCAGCCTCACCAGCAGTTCCATTATTTCGTGACTGCGCTGGCTGTCCAGGTTGCCGGTGGGCTCGTCGGCGAGGAGCACCAGGGGATTGGTGACGATGGCCCGGGCGATGGCCACCCGCTGCTGCTGGCCGCCGGAAAGCTCGGCCGGGGTGTGGTGCTCCCAGCCGTTGAGGCCGACCCGGGCCAGGGCTTCGCGGGAGGCCCGGTGCCGCGCTTCCGGCGACTCGCCGCGGTAGAGCAGGGGCAGTTCCACGTTCTCCTGGGCCGAGGTGCGGGCCAGCAGGTTGAAGCCCTGGAAGACGAAGCCCAGGTAGTGGCGGCGCAGCAGGGCCCGCTGGTTGCGGGAGAGATCCTGCACCGGCACGCCCTGGAACAGGTAGTCGCCGCTGCTGGGGCTGTCCAGGCAGCCGAGGATGTTCATCACCGTGGATTTGCCCGAGCCGCTGGGGCCCATGACGGCGACGAAGTCCCCTTCGGCAATATCCAGGTCGACGCCGCGCAGGGCCTGGAACTCGGCCTGGCCCTGGCCGTAGGTCTTGGTGATGCGGCGGAACTGGATCAGGGGCGGCGCCGCGCCGTTGCCGGAACTCACGGGCGCATCTCCTGGTATTCGGTGATGACGGCCATGCCCGGCTGCAGGTCGCCGCCCAGTATCTCCGTATAGCGGCCGTTGCTGACCCCCGGGGTGACGGCCACGGCCACCGGCTGGCCCTCCTGCAGCACCCACACCTGGGTGGCGGCGGCGCCGTTGTCCTTGCGCTTCTTCTCCGGCTCCCGGGGCGGCCCGGGCATGAGGCGGGAGAGGAAGCTGCGCTGGTCGCCGCCGGCCGCCTGGGGCGGGGTGAAGCGCAGGGCGGCGTTGGGCACCAGCAGGGCTTTGTCCCGGCTGGCGGTGATGATCTCGGCGGTGGCGGTCATGCCCGGGCGCAGGGCCAGGTCGTTGTTGGCCACCTTGAGCACGGTTTTGTAGGTGACCACATTGTCGGTGGTGGTGGAACCGATGCCGACCCGCTGGATCTGGGCCGGGAACTTGCGCCCGCTCCAGGCGGAGACGGTGAAGCTGGCCTGCTGCCCCACCTGCACGCTGCCCACGTCGGCCTCGTCCACCTTCACCTGCAGTTCCATCTGGGTCAGGTCTTCGGCCAGGGAAAAAAGCACCGGGGTGGTCATGGCGGCGACCACGGTCTGGCCCGGTTCCACCTTGCGCGTCAGCACCACCCCGTCCACCGGGGAGCGGATGGTGGCCTTGGCGATATTGGTCTCGTCCGACTTCAGGGTGGCCCGGGCCTGGGTCACCGTCGCCCGGGCGCTGGCCTCGTTGGCCTGGGCCCGCAGCAGGGTCGCTTCCGCCGTTTCCAGTTCGGTCTTGGCCGGCACCTTGCCGCCGGACAGCTCCGCCACCTGGCGCATGCGCGAGAGGCTGGCCCGGGCCTCGGCCACGGTGGCCACGGCCTGGGCCACGCTGGCTTCGGCGGCGGCCACGGCGGCCTGGGACTTGACCACCTGGTCCTTGAGCTTGGAGGTGTCCAGCTGGGCCAGCAGCTGGCCCTTTTTCACCTGCTCGTTCTCCTGCACCAGCACCGACTCCAGGGTGCCGGAAAGCTCGCTGCCCACGTCCACCGACTTGGTCGGCGCCAGGGTGCCGCTGGCGGAGACGGTGACCACCAGGGGGCCGCTGTCCACGGTTTCCGTGAGGAACTGGCCCTGGCTCTTCTTGCCGCCGGAAAGAAGCAGGGCGAGGGCCAGCACGGCGATGGCGCCCCCCGCCAGGAAGCGCTTGGGATAACGCTGCCAGAGGGGCTGGGCGCCGCTGCCGGCGGCCTTCTTGAGGAGGTCCTGGAGGGCGCCGTTGTGGTTGTCCTGGGGCGAGGTCATGGGGCGGTCTTTTCCTGTGTCGAAAGGGGAGTGGCAGCGGCAGCAGCGATGGCGTCTGCCGGGGCCTCGGGGGCGCTCCAGCCGCCGCCGAGGGCCTTGTAGAGCTGGATTACGGCGCTGAGCACGGCCAGGCGGGCCGTGGCCAGGCTGTCCTCGGCGCTGAGGCGGGTGCGCTCGGTGTCCAGCACCTTCTGGAAGTCCGTCAGGCCGGCCTGGTACATCTGCCGTGCCAGCTGGGCTGCGTTGCGGGCCGCTTCGGCGGCGCGGCGGCGGGTGGCCTCCTGCTCCCGGCCGGCGGCGTAGGCGGCCAGGGCGTTTTCCGTATCTTCCAGGGCCGTCAGGATTTTCTGCTCGTAGGCGATCAGGGCCTGTTCCTGGGCGGCGTCCTGCACCGCGATGCGGCTCTTCAGGCGGCCGCCGTCGAACAGGGTGGCGGCTAGGGTGCCCGCCAGGGAGCGGGCCACGGTGCCGCTGCCGCCCAGGGCGCCGGAGGTGAGGGCCTGCCAGCCGAAACTGCCGCTGAGGGTGAAGCTGGGATAGCGTTCCGCCACCCGGGCATGGACCCGGGCCGTTTCCGCCGCCAGGGTGCGCTCGGCGGCGCGCACGTCGGGGCGGCGGCGCAGGGCGTCGGCGGGAATGGCGACGGCAATCTCCCGGGGCGCCGCCGGCAGGGGGTGGGCGCTGTCGAGCCGCTCCTGCAGGCTGCCTGGGGTCTGGCCCAGGAGCACGGCCAGGCGGTTCTGGGAAGCGCTGACGTTGCTCACCAGGGCGGGAATGGTGGCCCTGGTCTGTTCCAGGCTGGTGCGGGCCTGTTCCACGTCCAGTTCGGTGGCCAGGCCGGCCTGCTGCCGCCACTGGGTGATCTCCAGGGTTTCGGCCTGGCTGGTGGCGTTGTCCCGGGCGATCTGCAGGCGCTCCTGGTAGGTGCGCAGCTCCACGTAGTTGCGCGCCACCTCGCCCACCAGGGTGACCCGGGCGTATTCCAGGGTGGCGGCCTGGGCGGCCACGTCCGCATCGGCGGCGCTGACGTCCTGGCGCACCACGCCGAAGATGTCCGGCTCCCAGCTGGCGTCGAAGCCCGCGTCGTAGATGGTGGTGCGCCGGCTGCTGCCGCCGCTGACGGCGGGGCTGGCCTTGCTGCCGGTGGCGCCGGTGGAGGCGCTAAGTCCCGGGTAGTAGTCGGCGGCGGCCAGGTCCCGGCTGGCCCGGGCGCTGCGCAGCTTGGCCTGGGCGCTGCGCAGGTCCGGCGAGGCGGAGAGGCCCTGGGCGATCAGCTGGTCCAGCAGCGGATCGTTGAAGCGGGTCCACCACTGGGCCAGCACGGCGGCCTCATCGGCCTCGGTGGTGGCCTCAGCGGTTGTCTCGGCCCGTGCCGGGGCGGGGCTGTGCCATTGCTCCGGCACGCTTACCTGCAGGCGGCGCTGCTCCAGGTCCGGCGCCGGGGTGAACAGGGTGCAGCCCCCCAGGCTGCCGGCCAGGGCCAGCAGGAGCAGGGCGCGGCCGGCGGGGCGGCGGAGGAAGGGGGGCGGGGAGAGCGGCATGGGATTCCGGTGGAGGCGACGGTGGGCCAGGACAGTGGTGGAGAAGAGCGGAACGGCGGGTGCCGACGGGACGCTGCGGCGGCCCGGATTGGCCGCGGGCAAGCCGCTGGCAGGCAGTTCGCCTGGGGGCCGCAAGCGGCTCGGATGCGGCCCGGTGATTGAATCTTAACAATTATCCCCGGGCCTGCCGGGTGGCCGGCGGCCGTTTTTGCAGACATTTACATCCGTGTAAGCGAAGGTTTCCGGCAACCCGGGGGCGAATGGCGGCCCGGGGGGCGGGGGACCGTGCTACACTGCGCGCCTCGCGTCGCCGTAATCAGTCACGGCGGGCGTCGTGATTTCGTTGAAATCCCTCCGGCCGGGCCCTCTGCCCGCCGCGTGAATTACCCCATCCCCGTAGTTCGCCTCGACTGGTTCGTGCCGCAGCGCACGCAGGGCCCAAGGGCTACCCACCAGGAGCATCCATGCTGTTTACCGATCTCGGCCTCAAGGCCGAAATCCTGCGCGCCATTGCCGAGCAGGGTTACACCGAACCCACCCCCATTCAACAACAGGCCATTCCCGCCGTCCTCGCCGGCCGCGACCTGATGGCCTGCGCCCAGACCGGCACCGGCAAGACCGCCGGCTTCACCCTGCCCATCCTGCAGTTGCTGTCCCAGGCCCAGGCCGGCGAAAGCCCCCTCAACCGCCTGGCGCGCAAGCCCCGGGTGCTGATCCTGGCGCCGACCCGGGAACTGGCCCTGCAGGTGGAAGAAAGCGTCCGTACCTACGGCCAGCATCTGCCCCTGAAGTCCATGTCCATGTTCGGCGGTGTCGGCATGAATCCCCAGATCGCCGCCCTGAAGCGCGGCGTGGACATCTTGGTGGCCTGCCCGGGCCGCCTGCTGGACCACATCAACCAGCGCACCCTGGACCTTTCCGGCATCGAAATCCTGGTCCTGGACGAAGCCGACCGCATGCTGGACATGGGCTTCATCCGCGACATCCGCAAGATCCTGGCCCTGCTGCCGCCCAACGGCAAGCGCCAGAACCTGCTCTTCTCCGCCACCTTCTCCGACGAGATCAAGGAACTGGCCAGGAGCTTCCTGCACGATCCCCAGTCCATCGAAGTGGCCCGCCGCAACACCACCGTGGAAACCGTCAGCCAGAAGGTCATCCACGTGGACCGGGAAAAGAAGAAGGACGTGCTGCTGCACCTCTTCGAGAACCGGGGCTGGAACCAGGTGCTGATCTTCACCCGCACCAAGCACGGCGCCGATGCCCTTTCCCGCCGCCTGGACAAGGAAGGCATCCGCTCCGCCGCCCTGCACGGCAACAAGACCCAGGGCGCCCGGGTGCGGGCCCTGACCGAGTTCAAGGAAGGCAAGCTGGTGGCCCTGGTGGCCACCGACATCGCCGCCCGGGGCATCGACATCGACCAGCTGCCCTACGTGGTGAACTACGAGCTGCCCAACGTGGCCGAGGACTACGTGCACCGCATCGGCCGCACCGGCCGCGCCGGCGCCGAAGGGGAGGCCATCTCCCTGGTCTGCCATGACGAGCGGGACAACCTGCGCAGCATCGAACGCCTGATCAAGAAGGACCTGGAGAAGGAGGTGCTGCCCGGCTTCGAGCCCAGCGCCAACCCGACCCCGGCACCGCCCCAGAACCGCGGCGGCCAGCGCCAGGGCCAGGATCAACGCCAAGGTCAGCGCCAAGGTCAGCGCCAAGGCCAGCGCCAAGGCCAGCGCCAAGGCCAGCGCCAGGGGCAGGGCCAGCCGGGCCGTAGCTTCGGCAACAACGGCGGCGGCAACCGCAGCGGCGGTAACGGCGGCAGTGGCGGCCGTGGCCAGGGCGGCGAAGGCCGCAGTCGCAGCGGCGGCGGTGCCGCCAGCGGCAACGGTGGCACGCCCCGCAGCGGCGGCAACCACCGCAACGGCACCCGGCACCACTAAGCCAGGGCGATCCCCATGAAAAAGGCCGGCGCAGTAATGCGCCGGCCTTTTTTTCGTCTGGCGCCGGGGCGGCACCTTGGTCGCCCCGGCCGTTCAGGAGAGGTCGGGCAGATCGAGTCCCCGATCCCACGGCGCCGGATCGCCGGCAAAGCGCTCGGCGAGGAAGTCCACCAGCAGGCGCAGGGCCAGGGGCTGGTGCTGGCGGGAGAGGTAGATGGCGTGGATGCCCAGCACTTCAGGTTCATGGTCCGGCAGCAGGGGCACCAGGCGACCGGCGCCCAGGTCGTCCCCCAGGTAGTAGGTGGGCAGCATGCCGATGCCGGCGCCACACAGCACGGCCCGCCGCAGCACCGCCGTCTCGTTGGTGTGGAAGCTCCAGTTCACCGGCGCCGCAAGGTCGGCGCCGTTGCGCGTGAACCGGTACTGCTTGCCGATGCCGAAGGCGTGGGCGATGCAGCGGTGCCGCTGCAGGTCCTCGGCTGTTTCGGGCTTGCCATATCGTTCCAGGTAGGCGGGCGCGGCACACAGCAGGGAGCGGCAGCGGGCCAGGGGCCGCGCGATCATGGCCGGGTCCAGGGTGTTGGTGATGCGTACCGCCAGATCGACCCGTTCCGCCACCAGGTCGGTGGGCTTGTCCCCCACCGAGAGGACGATTTCCACCTGCTCATGCTGCCGCTGGAAGTCCGCCAGGGCTGCCGTCAGCTGGGCATCGGCAAAGGAGCCGGCGGTGGTGACGCGCAGCACCCCGGCCGGCTCCCGGTTGCGGGCCGCGGCCAGGTGCCGGGCCTCGGTGGCGATCTCCAGCAGTTGCCGGCAGGAGGGCAGGGCGGCGAGGCCGGCGTCGGTGAGGCTGACCTTGCGCGTGGTCCGGTGCAGCAGGCGGGCGTCGAACCAGTCCTCCACCGCCGCCAGGTAGCGGCTGACCATGGCCGCCGACATGTCCAGGTGCTCGGCGGCCTGGGTCAGGCTGCCCCGGTCGGACACTTCAACGAAGACGCGTACGGCGGTCAGGCGGTCCATTTGATCGATTCGTGCAATAAATAATCAACTGTATCGAACTTTATCAACCATTTTGCAATAGATAAAGTTCGCCCTGTCATCACAACCCATCCATGCACGGAGACTTCCATGTTTTCCCTCAAGCGCATTGCCCGCTTCGCCATTCCCGCCCTGACCCTCTGCATCGTCGCCCCCGGCCATGCCCAAAGCCAGGGTGCCGCCCGGACCCCGGCGCCGCTGCAGGTACAGGTGTACAACGCCGACGGCCACAGCTTCCACGTCAATGCGGTGGTGGTGAGCGGCAAGAGCGAAGCCGTGGTCATCGACACCGGCTTCACCCGGGCCGATGCCCTGCGGGTGGCGGCCAATGTGCTGGACAGCGGCAAGACCCTGACGACCATTTTCATCAGCAATGCGGACCCGGATTTCTATTTCGGCGCCGAGGTGCTCAAAGCCCATTTCCCCCAGGCCCGGGTGCTGACCACGCCGGCGGTGCGGGAAAAGATCCAGGCCAGGATGGCCGCCAAGGTGGCCTTCTGGGGGCCGAAGATGGGCGCCAACGGGCCCCGTCAGCCGATCGTGCCGGAACTGCTGCAGGGCACCCGCCTCAGCGTCGACGGCGAGACCGTCGAAGTGCGCGGCACCAGCGGCGAGCTGGCCCACCGCCCCTATGTGTGGATTCCGTCGCTGCGGGCCGTGGTCGGCAATATCGCCATCTTCGGCAACCTGCACGTGTGGACCGCCGATACCCGGACGGCGAGCCAGCGCCAGGCCTGGTTTGCCCAGCTGGACGAGATCGAGGCGCTGCAGCCCGCCCTGGTGGTGCCGGGCCACATGGCCCCCGGCACGGCCCTGGGCGCCAGCGCCATCGCCTACACCCGTACCTACCTGCAACGCTTCGACGCGGAAGCTGCCAAAGCCTCCAATGCCGCCGAGCTGATCGCCGCCATGCAGCAGGCCTACCCCCGGGCCGGCCTGGGCGTGGCCCTGGAGATCGGTGCCAAGGTCAACAAGGGCGAGATGCAGTGGTAGGTCTCCGCGCCCTGCGCCAACGCCGTGCCGCCGCCATCCGGGCGGCGGCGCGGTCCTGATTTATCGCCTCCATCCAAGGAATTACCGAACCATGACGGCCCCGATCCTGCATTACCTCTACGACCCGCTGTGCGGTTGGTGCTATGGCGCCGCCCCCTTGGTGCGGGCAGCCCGCGACGTCCTGCCGGTGCGGCCCCGCAGCGGCGGCATGATGGCCGGCGCCCGGCGCCAGGCGGTGACGCCCCAGCTGCGCGCCTATGTCCAACCCCATGACCAGCGGATCGCCCAGTTGAGCGGCCAGCC
Organism: Azospira sp. MPR-LB4; assembly: GCF_058809525.1. Taxonomy (NCBI): domain Bacteria; kingdom Pseudomonadati; phylum Pseudomonadota; class Betaproteobacteria; order Rhodocyclales; family Rhodocyclaceae; genus Azospira; species Azospira sp. MPR-LB4. Next base: position 1,069,834 of record NZ_CM179521.1, on the reverse strand, counting down.
CTTCGGCCCTGCCTACACCGATGGCCTGCTCCGGGACAACGGCGCGGTCTTCGACTCCGAGCCGCCCACCGCCGCCATGCTGGCCGCCGAGCAGCTGGCCGGCCGCGGGCTGGACATGCTGGCCCGGTTGCAGGTGGCCCACTATGAAGAAGGCCGCCGCATCGCCGAGCCGTCGGTGCTGGTGGAGTTGGCCGCATCCCTCGGGCACGATGCCGCCGCCTTTGCCGAGACTCTGACGCAACTGTCGGGCGAGGCGGTGCAGGCCCATTTCCGCGACACCCGGGAATTCATGGGCCGGGTCGGCGCCCAGGGCTTTCCCACTTTCGTCCTCGAAACGGCGGAGGGCCTGCAGAGCATCGACGTCTCCGCCTACCTGGGGCGTCCCCAGGCCTTCCAGGAGCGTCTGCGCCAGCGTGCCGGGCTGCCCGCCGCGAGCGCCGCCCAGGCCCTGGGCTGCGGCTTCGACGGTTGTGCCCTGTAAGCCGGGAGTCTGGTCATGAAAAGCAATCTGCAGATCGTTGCCGATCACTACGCCGCATCGGCCCGGGGGGATCTGGCCGGCATGCTGGCGGACCTGTCGCCGGAGGCGGCCTGGACCGAGATGGCGGGCTTTCCCTGCGCCGGCACCTGGATCGGTGCCACCGAGGTGGGCGCCCATGTCTTCGCCGTCCTCGGCCGCGACTGGGAGGATTACACCTTTGTCCTGGAACGTTTGATCGACGGCGGCGAGGAAGTGGTGGGTATCGGCACCTACAGCGGCACTTACCGTAAAACCGGCAAGTCGATGCGGGCCCGGGCGACCCATGTGTGGCGGCTTGCCGGCGGCCGGATCGTCGCTTTCGAGCAGTTCACCGACACCCTGCTGGTGGCCCGGGCCATGCAGGCCTGATGGGGACGGCCTGGCTTGGCCGCGGCTGCCCGGAGGTTCAGGTGGCCGCGTCCTGTTCCAGCAGCTTCTGGTAGACGAAGGCGGTGAGGGTGATGCGGTCCTGGGCTTCGCCGCCGACGAATTCCAGGCCGTAGCCGATCATGCCGGGGCCCAGGTCTTCGCCGCCCGGATTGACGGCGCGGATGACCGCATCCAGGGTCACCAGGGAAATGATGTCGGCCAGGGCGATCTTGAAGGAGAGGCGAATGCTGTCGCCCTGGAGCCCCAGGGGATGGGGCGAGGCCAGCATGGCGCCGGAGATGCTGACGTTGCGGATGCTGGCGGCGCAGGCGTCCGGACTTTCCTGGCCCAGGGCGTCGAGGCGGCGGGCGCTGGCGATGAGATTGACCTTGGCCCGGGCGCCGCGGCGCACCACCAGGGCGCGCACGTCTTTGGGATAGGACAGGTGCAGGTAGGGGTAGGGCACGGCCACGGAACGCACCACCGTGGTGGAGAAGGCGTAGGCGTTCTTGCCGGAGAAGGCCCGCACCACGTAGTTCTGGCCGTCCCGTACGAAAATGTAGGCGCCGTCCACCTTGGGCGTGCTGACCAGGACGCTGGCGCCCTTGGTGAAGCCGATCAGCTTGACGTAGTGGCGGGCGGCGTTGGCGTCGCCGTTGGGTTGCAGCTGCAGGGCGTCGCCTATCTGCAGGCGGGCTTCGTCCAGATTGACCCGATTTTCGGCGGGGATTTCCGGGGCGATGTCCTTGGTGGGGGCGGGATCGGGCATGGTCGGGGCGCTATGGTTATACGGGGCCCTGGGGCCTGTGTTGTGGCCCTGAGTGTAGCACCCCCATGTTGCCGTCGTAAGGCCGTCCCCGGACCGGCCCTGGCCCCGCCTAGTGCCGGTTGAAGATGCGGGTCTGGCCCTTGAGATCCACCAGCAGGGTGTCGTACAGCTCCCGCCGCACTTCCCGCTGCTCCGGCGTCGAATCGAGCACCGTGCAGCCCCGCTCACAGCTGGGGTTGGAAGCCTCCCGTCCCGGCGCCCCGGCGGGCAGGCCTGGCACGGCCAGGCCCCGGGCCTTGGGCTTTTCCTTGAGCAGTTCCTTGATGTCCTCGGCCGGCACATGGCCTTCGATGAAGTAGCCGGCAACCCGGGCCGTATGCACCGACTCCACCGCGGCGGGGACTTTCAGGCGCTTTTTCAGGGCCGCCATGTCCGCCGTTTCCTTCATGGTGACGCTGAAGCCGTTCTGCCGCAGGTGCTCGGCCCAGTCGATGCAGGCCAGGCAGGGCACCGGGGCGAACACTTCCACCGGCGGCAGGTTTTCCGCCGCACCGAGGGGCGCGGCAGGCAGGAGGGCGGCCAGCAGGGCCGTTGCCAGCAATCGTTGCATATGAGTTTTCCCTGAGAATGTGGGACTGCGGAAAAGCCGCGCCCTTTTTTTGCCATTCTCGCCCCGGGGCGGGCGGCAAAACAACCCTTCCTCTGCCATGGATTTGGCGCTGGTGGCCGATCCGTGACGGATTGCAGCCGTCGCTGCGGGGGGCTGTGCGACAATGGGCGCCCCAAATCGTTCCCGTTTCCCGTCTTCCACCATGGATTCCCCCCGCTATCTGGAAGCCCCGACCGGCCAGGCCCTGGAGGCCGTGCTGGCGGCCTGGCATGAGAGCCTGCCCGGGTATTCCGTCCTCGCCCTGGTGGCCGAGGCCAGCGCCGAGGCCGTGCCCCTGCTGCAGGCAGCCTGCCGCAGCGCCGGCGTCAGCCTGGCCGGGGCGGTCTTCCCGGCCCTGCTGCAGGAAGACGGGGCCTTGCCCCGGGGAGTGGTGCTGCTGCCCCTGCACGGAGCGCCGCCGCCCCTGCTGGTGGAGGGCGTGTCCCGGGCCGAGGCGGTGGCGCCCCTGGCCAGCCGTCTCGCCGCCTATGTCGATGCCCAGCTGGACGACGACACCGAGGCCACCCTGTTCTGCATCTTCGATGCCCTGGTGCCGAACATCGCCACCCACCTGGATGCCTGGTACCTGGCCCTGGCCGACCGGGTGCACTACGCCGGGGTCAATGCGGGCAGCGAGCGTTTCGTTGCCATCCCCTGCCTGTTCGACCAGGAGCGCTGCATCGCCGACGGCGTGCTGCTGCAGCTCCTGCCGGGCCACCAGGGCGCCGTGCTCGAACACGGCTTCCAGGTGCCCGAACAGGTTATCACCGCCACCTCCGCCAGCGGCAACCGCATCGTCCAGATCGACTGGCGGCCGGCCCTGGAGGTCTATGGGGAAATGATGGCCAGCCAGTATGGGGTCAGCATCGACCGGGACAACTTCTATACCTACGCCGTGCATTTCCCCTTCGGCATCCTGCGGGCCGACGGCGAGGTGCTGGTGCGCATTCCCGTGGCCCTGGACGAGGGCGGCGGCATTATCTGCGTCGGCGAGATTCCGCCCAATTCGGTGCTGACCCTGCTCGACGCCCGCAGCGGTGCCGAGCGCTGTGTGCCCCAGCTGGCCGCCAGCCTGGCCGCCATGCCGCGCTCCGGTGCCGACCTGTTGCTCTTCTACTGTGCCGGGCGCCGTATGCACATGGGCCCGGCCGGGATGGACCGGGAGCTGGCCGAACTGGCCCGGCGCCTGGGGCCGGTCAGGCTGTGGGGCGCCCTTTCCCTGGGCGAGATCGGGGCCGCCGTCTGCGGCGGCTACCCCCTGTTCCACAACGCCACCCTGGTGGGTCTTCCCTGGAGCGGTTCGTGGTCGGTGCGGTAAACGACGAACAGGCCCTGGCCATCCTCTACGACCTGGCGCTGACCATCGGCGGCGAGGTCAATGTGGCGCCGCTGATGGTGCGCACCCTGCAGCGCTTCATGTACCACACCGGCTTCCCCGTCGGCCTGTGGCTGGTGGAGGAAGAGGGGGCGGCCGACGGCCGCTGTCGCCTGGAACTGGCCATCGGCGACTACCACCTGATCCGGCGCCAGGGCGAATCCCTGGCACTGCCCGCCGCCCTGGTGCAGGGCGGCCCGGCCCTGTTCGAGGCCGGGGCGCTGCTGGCCGGCCTGGCCCTGCGCAAGCCCCTGGGGGTGGTGCTGCGGCTGCCGGTGCCGGGGCAGGGGGTGATCCTGCTGCTGGGGGCGGCCAGACCGGCCACCCGTCTTTCCCTGCCGGAGCTGTTCTCCCCCATCCTGGAGCGCCTGGGCCGCTCCATCACCCTGTGCCGCAGCTACGAGCTGGAAGTGCTGCACCGGGTGGAGCAGACGGCCTACTACGACCCGCTCACCGGCCTGCCCAACGCCATCCTGTTCAACAACACCCTGCACCAGGCTGTGGTCCGGGCCCGGGCCACGGGCCGCTGGCTGGCCCTGGTGCACCTGGATGTGGACGACTTCCGCGCCTTCAACGAGGCCCGGGGCAGCGACCTGGGCAACCGGGTGCTGGTGGCCCTGGGGCAGCGCTTCGGCGCATCCCTGCAGCCGGGGGAACTGCTGGCCCGCATCGCCGGCGACGAATTCATGTTGCTGCTGCCCGACCTGGGGGGCTGGGACGATGTGGACGAGCGCATCGTGCGCACCCTGCAGACCAACCGCACGCCCCTGGAAATCGACGGCGAGGCGGTGGAAATCACCTTCTCCGCCGGCATTGCCCTGCTGCCCGCCGATTCGGAGGATGGCGACACCCTGGTGCGCCACGCCCAGATGGCCCTGCACCAGGCCAAGCAGGAGGCCCGGGGCTATTTCCGCCTCTTCGACGGCGAGCAGGACAAACGCACCCACGCCCGCCGGGAGATGCTGCGGCGACTCGACCTGGCCATGGAGAACAAGGAACTGCGGCTGTACTACCAGCCCAAGGTGGACATGCCCAGCGGCCGGGTGCTCGGCTTCGAGGCCCTGCTGCGCTGGTTCCATCCGGAGCGGGGCATGGTGCCGCCGGGAGAATTCCTGCCGGTGGTGGAAAGCAGCGACTTCATCATCCGTCTCGGCGAGTGGGCCATGCGCGAGGCCCTGGCCCAGGCCGTCTCCTGGCGCCGCGCCGGGCTGGAGACCTGCATCAGCGTCAATATCGCCGGCCGCCACCTGCAGCTGCCCGATTTTCCCGAGCGGGTGCGCCATGCCCTGGCCGACGTGCCCGGCGCCCGGGCCGACTCCCTGGAAATCGAGATTCTCGAGTCCTCCATCCTGGATGACATGGCCCACGTGCGCGAGGTGATGCGGGCCTGCGCCGGCATGGGCGTGCGTTTCGCCCTGGACGACTTCGGCACCGGCTACTCCTCCCTGGCCTATCTGCACCAGTTGCCTGCCGCCACCATCAAGATCGACCAGTTCTTCGTGCGCAACCTGTTCGAGCAGCGGGAAGACCCGGCCATCATCCAGGCCGTGGTGCAGATCGCCCAGGTCTTCGGCCGGGAACTGGTGGCCGAAGGGGTGGAAGACCCGGAACACGGCATGCTGCTGGTGGCCATGGGCTGCCATATCGGCCAGGGATTCGGCATTGGCCGGCCCATGGCGGCGGAGGCAGTCCTGCCCTGGGTGGCGGGCTACCGGGCCCGCCGGGAATGGACGGCCCTGCAGGGCCTGGCCTGGCACCAGGGACTGTACGAGCTGTTCCACCTGCGCCACGAGCACCGCCAGTGGCGCGAGCGGGTGTCTGCCCGGCTGGCGGAGAGGGCGGAGGCGGCGCTGCCGGCCTTCGATGCCTGCGGCCTCAGCCAGTGGCTGATGATTGCGGCGCCGGGCGGCGCCCCGGCCCAGGTGCGGGAGTGCTTCCGCCTGCTGGGGGAACTGGCGCAGCAGGCCCGGGGCCTGGAGGCGGCGCGGCAGAGTCCGGCAGCACCCGCCACCATGGCCCTGCTGGGGCAGATGTTCGCCTCCTCCGACGCCCTGCTGCGGCTGCTGGACGAACTGGGGGTGCGCCTGGCCGCCCGCGCGGCGGCCTGAGCATCCTCCCGCGCCGCCGGCCTTTCCCGGGCAATGGGGAGTATCCGGGGGGTTTGGGGTAGAATACGCGCCTGCCAAAATTTCCCTATCTCGATGAAAACCACTTTCCTCGACTTCGAACAGCCCATCGCCGAGCTTGAAACCAAGATCGAAGAACTGCGCTTCATGCAGGACGATTCCGCGGTGGACATCTCGGAAGAAATCGCCCGCCTGGAAAAGAAGAGCCAGGGGCTGACCAAAGACATCTACGCCAAGCTGACGCCCTGGCAGACCGCCATGGTGGCGCGTCATCCCCAGCGTCCCTACACCCTGGACTACGTCTCCCGCCTGTTCACCGACTTCGAGGAACTGCACGGGGACCGCAGCTTTGCCGACGACAAGGCCATCGTTGGCGGCCTGGCCCGCTTCAACGGCCAGCCCTGCGTCGTCATCGGCCACCAGAAGGGCCGGGACACCAAGGAAAAGATCTACCGCAACTTCGGCATGCCGCGCCCCGAGGGCTACCGCAAGGCCGAGCGCCTGATGAAGCTGGCCGAGAAGTTCCAGATTCCCGTGTTCACCTTCGTGGACACCCCGGGCGCCTATCCCGGCATCGACGCCGAGGAGCGGGGCCAGTCCGAGGCCATCGGCCGCAACCTCTACGTCATGGCCGAGCTGAAGACCCCCATCATCGTCACCATCATCGGTGAAGGCGGCTCCGGCGGTGCCCTGGCCATCGCCGTCGGCGACACGGTGCAGATGCTGCAGTACTCCACCTATTCCGTGATTTCCCCCGAAGGCTGCGCCTCCATCCTGTGGAAGAGCGCCGAGAAGGCCAACGAGGCTGCGGAAACCATGGGCATCACCGCTTCCCGCCTGAAGACCCTGGGCCTCATCGACAAGATCGTCAACGAACCCGTGGGCGGCGCCCACCGGGATCACGGCGCCATGGCCCAGAACCTGAAGAAGGCCCTGCAGGACGCGCTCAAGGGCGTTTCCGGCCTGTCTACCCAAGAACTGCTGGCGGCCCGCTACGAGCGGCTCATGTCCTATGGCCGCTTCAAGGAACAGCCGGTCTCCTGACCTGCCCCGGCGGATCGCCGACCGCCTGGCCTGGTTGCTGGCGGCGGCCGATCCCCATTCCGTTCTTCCCGCATCCCCCCTTTCCACTACGCCCGTCCTCGCCGTCGGCCTCTCCGGCGGCCGGGATTCCGTCGCCCTGCTGGCGGCCCTGGCTGCCCAGGCGCCGGCGCGGGGCTGGCGTTTGCAGGCGGTGCATGTGCACCACGGTCTGTCGCCCCATGCCGATGCCTGGACCGCCTTCTGCGGCGACCTCTGCGCTCGCCTCGGCGTGCCCCTGCAGGTGCACCGGGTCAGTCTGCCCGAGGCCCGTCCGGCGGGCCTGGAGGCGACGGCCCGGGCCGCCCGCTACCAGGTTTTCGCCGGCCTTACGGCCGATGCCCTGATCCTGGCCCACCACCGGGACGACCAGGCCGAAACCCTGCTCTTCAACCTGCTGCGGGGCAGCGGCCTGCGGGGCCTGGCGGCCATGCCGGGGCGGCGCCTGCTGCCGCGTCCGGGCCATGGGCCCCTGCCGTTGCTGCGTCCCCTGCTGGAAACCTCCCGGGCCGAACTGGAAGCCTGGCTGGTGGCCCAGGGCCTGGGCTGGATCGAGGACGAGAGCAACGGCGACCGGGCCTACGCCCGCAATTTCCTGCGGCATGAGGCCCTGCCCCTGCTGCAGTCCCGCTTTCCCGCCGCCGTCAGCCTCGGCCGGGCGGCGGCGCTGGCGGGGGAGGCGGAGGACCTGCTGGAGGAACTGGCGGCCCAGGATCTGGCCAAGGCCGCCGTCGGCTCCCGCCTGCAGCAGGCGGCCCTGGCCGGCCTCTCCAGTGCCCGGGGGCGCAACCTGCTGCGCTGCTGGCTGCGCCGCCATGGCGCCCCCATGCCCGAGGCCCGGGCCCTGGCGGAACTGTGGCAGCAGCTGGCCTGCCCCCGGCCTGACGGCCAGGTGGAATGGCGCTGTAGCGAGTGGGTGGTCCGCTTGTGGCGCGGAACGGTGTTCCTGGACCATGAGCCCCTGCAATCCCCGTCTTCCCTGGCGGAGCCGGCAGGGCCCTTCGTCATGCCCGTCCCCTGGGCCTTCGGCAGCATCGGCGGGCGGGAGGCGATCGGCCAGGGCGTGGCCCTTGCTCTGTGCGGCGAGGCTGCCCGCTTCCGCCTGCGTCAGGGAGGCGAAACCATGCAGCTGCCGGGCCGGCCCCGGCGTCCCCTGAAAAAGCTGCTGCAGGAAGCGGACATTCCGCCCTGGCAGCGGCAGCGCCTGCCCCTGCTGTGGGTCGGCCAGACCCTGGCCTGGGTGCCCGGCATCGGCATCGCCGCCGACTGCCTGGCCCGGGCCGACGCACCCGGCTGGCTGCCCGAATGGCGGCCGGCCGAGAGCGCCAGCCTGTCACTGTCACCCTTGCCCTGCGACGATCCCGATGCCCCATATTGACCTGCGCACCGTCATCCTCCTGGCCGGTTTCATGACCGCCCTCATGGCCGTGGTGCTGTTCTTCGTCACCCGCAGTTTCCCCCAGCGCATCCGGGGCATCGGCCACTGGGCCGGCGGCACCCTGGTGGGCGTCTTTTCCGGCCTGCTGTTCGGCCTGCGCGGGCTGATCCCCGATGCGCTTTCCGTGCTTCTGGCCAGCCTGCTGCTGTACACCGCCCTTTCCCTCTGGCTCAGCGGCACCGAGCTGTTCTACCAGCGCCAGCCTTCCTGGCGCTTCCAGGCCCTGGTCAGCGGCGTCGGGCTGGGGCTGCTTACCTGGTTTCTGCTGGTGCAGCCGGATACCAATGCCCGCCTGGCGGTGGCCGGCCTCAGCCTGCCCCTGTTCTACGGGCGGCAGCTGCTGGTGGTGTTCCGCTACGGGCGCCCCGGCTTCATCAGCCGTTTTTTCTGCCTGGTGCTGCTGGCCCAGATCGGCGTGTTGCTGCTGCGCGGCAGCAGCGCCCTGGTGCCCGGCCTGGGCAGCGATTTCCTGGAGCAGACGCCGATCCAGGTGGTCTATCTCACTGCCTACCCCATCTGCACCCTGATGATCACCGTGGGTTACGTGCTGCTGGCGACGGACCGCCTGCGGGGCGAGCTGGAATATCTCTCCAGCCACGACTCCCTGACCCAGATTCTCAACCGCAGGGCCTTCGTCGAAGTGTGCGAGTGGGAGATGGCCCGGGCCCGGCGCCACGGCCGTGCCCTTTGCCTGCTTATGCTGGACCTGGATTTCTTCAAGAAGATCAACGACACCTACGGCCACCAGGCCGGCGACCTGGTGCTGCAGGGCTTCGTCCAGCGGGTTGGCGCCGTGCTGCGCCGGGGTGAGCATTTCGGCCGCTACGGCGGCGAGGAGTTCGTGGTGCTGCTGCCCGATGCGGACCTGGAACAGGCCCGCCAGGTGGCCGAGCGCATCCGTCTGACCACCGCCGAAGGCCCGGCCCAGCTGCCGCCGGTGACGGTGAGCATCGGCGTCGCCGCCCTGGAAGCGGCCGACACCAACCTGGACTGCCTCCTGTCCCGGGCCGACAACGCCATGTACCTGGCCAAGGCCAATGGCCGCAACCGCATCGAGGTGGCTGCTGCCGGGACCCATGAAGAGGGGGCCGGGGTTTCGCCAGTTGCTCCGGCGCCGTAAGACGGGGGCGCCGGAGAAGAGGGTCAGAAGTAGGACAGCCAGCCGCCGGGATGCCGGCGTTTGTAGTCGGCAAAACGCCGGCACAGGGGATACAGGACCGGGACCGACAGCAGGGCCAGGCCCCAGATCTGCCAGACCTGCCCGAAGCCGTAGCGCTCGCCCTGGGTGGGCCCCCACAGCGCCAGGCAGAGCAGATTGAGCAGATGCAGGGCGTAGAGATGGACGACGTAGAAGAACATCGGCACCCGCCCCAGCACCGCCAGGAAATTCCAGGTGTGTCGTTCCAGGACGGCCAGCCCGAGCAGTCCGCTCCCCAGGGTCAGCAGCAGGAACAGCAGGGAGGGCGGATATTTGGTCAGGTTCAGCCAGCCCATGAGGGTGACCAGGCCCGTTCCGGCGCCGGCCAGGGGATGGTCCCCGTAGCCATCAAGCCCCCGCAGCAGGACGAACAGGGCGAGGGCGCCCAGGCCCGCCAGGGCAAGGCGGCGCCGGCGCTGCTCCGGCGCACTGCCCTGGGCAAACCAGGGCCCCAGCCCGTAACCCAGCAGGATGACGCCGATCCAGGGCAGGACCGGGTAGGAGGTGCGGGCCGCCAGTCCGGGGGCCAGTTCGATGATGGCGCGGTCGTGCAGGACGGCCCACACGGCATGGGCTGCCGTGCCCGGAGGGAAGTGCAGGCTGTCGAGCAGGTTGTGGCCGACGATGATGAGGAGCCCCAGGGCCAGTTGTCCCGCCCGGGGCAGCCACAGCAGGGCGGCCAGAGCCAGCATGGACAGGCCGATGGCCCAGATCACCTGCAGATAGAGCATCCTGGGGGGGAAGGCGAAGGTCCAGGCGAAGTTGATCAGGCTCAGCTCCAGCAGCACCAGGAAGAGGCCGCGCTTGGCCAGGAAGGCGCTGGCGGCGCGCCGGGGATCGCCGCCGGCGCCAAGGTGCCGTTGCCCGTAGCACCAGGCGCCAAGCCCGGTGAGAAAAACGAAGACCGGGGCGCAGAAGTGGCTGGCGAAGCGGGTGAAGAACAGCCCGGGCGAGGTGGTGTGCAGGTCCATCGGGTCGGCGACCTGCTGGTGCAGGAAAAAGAACTCCCGCACGTGGTCCACCACCATCAGCGCCATGACCAGGCCCCGCAGGGCGTCGATGGCGTTGATGCGCTGATTTCCGCCGGGCATCAGAACTTGGCCTGCATGCCCAGGGTCACGGTGCGGGGCGCGCCCGGCGTCACCCAGTACACGTCGTAGGAACTGGCGTAGTAGGTCTTGTCGAACAGGTTGTCGATATCCAGGGAGAAGCGCAGGGTCTTGCTCGGCTTCCAGTAGGCCATGGCCCGCATGGTGGTGTAGCTGGGCAGTTCGAAGCTGTCGATGGAATTGCCGGCCCGCTTGCCCACATAGGTGGCGCCGGCGCCAAGGCCGTAGCGGCCGCCGGCCAGGCCGTCTTCATACATTGCCAGCACGCTGCCGCTGTTTTTCGGCACGTTGATCAGCCGGGCGCCGACCAGGGCGGCGTTGCTGTCCTTGGTGATCTCGGCATCGATATGGGCGTAGTTGGCCAGCACCCGCACCTTGCTGGTCAGTTGTCCGGAGAAATCGAATTCCAGGCCGCGGCTGCGGGCCTCGCCGGCGGCGATGGCGTAACCCGCATTGGCCGGGTCGTTGGTCAGCACGTTCTTCTTGTCGATCTCGAACAGGGCCAGGGTGCCGCCGTAGCGCTTGTCAGGCGATTCGTATTTGAGGCCGGCTTCCCTGGACTCGCCCCGTTCCGGCGCAAAGGACTGGCTGGCCGCATCGACGCCGTTGTTGGCGCGGAAGGATTCACTGGCCAGGACATAGGCGGACAGGGTGGGGGTGGCCAGCCAGGTCAGGCCGACGCGGGGGGTGGTGACGCTGTGTTCCTGGGAGGTGCTGATACCCGTGTTCCGGTTGAGGATTTCCTGCCGGAAGCGGTCGTGGCGCAGGCCCAGCAGCAGGCGCCAGCGTTCCGCCAGACTCATCTGGTCCTGCAGGAAAAAGCCGGTGGCGTGCTGGGTCTCCAGGGTGTTGGTGGGCGTGGCGGTCAGGGCCAGCGGCGTCTGTCCATAGACGGGGTTGAGCACATCCAGGCCGTAGGTGGTGGTGGAGCGGCCCCGCCGCATCAGCTGGTCCAGTTCGAAACGGTAGCTGTCCACGCCGGTCAGCACTTCATGCTGGAGCCAGCCGGTGCTGAATTTGCCGAGGATTTCGCCCTGGAACGACAGGTCGTTGGAACTGTAGTCCCGGTAGCGCCGCTCCCGCTCGATGACGGGAGCGCCGGCGCTGGTCCAGCGGATGCTGCCGGCAGTGCGGGGGCTGGCCTCGGTGGAATAGCCTTCCAGGCTGGTGGTGCGGTAGGCCAGACCAAACTTGGCTTTCCAGGCATCGGCCAGTTCATGTTCCACCGTCAGATGGTGGGTCTTGTTGTCGATGGTGATGTCACCGTCCCCCGGCTCTCCCAGGAAGCGCTCCCGGGGAATGCTGCCCACCTTGCCATTGACCGCGATCACCCCCCGGTCCATGGGCGCTTTCTGGCGCAGCAGTTCCAGGTCGTAATTGACGATGGTGCCGGCGCCCAGGAGCCAGGTGAAGGAGGGCGCCACCAGGTAGCGCTGGCTGTCCACCTGCTCGCGGAAACTGCCTTTGTCCTCATAGGCCAGGTTAAGCCGGTAGGCCAGGGTGTCGCTGATGGGGCCGGTGGAATCGAGGGTCGTCCGGTAGGTGTCGTAGCTGCCGACATACATCTCCAGGGCGTGGCCGGATTTGAACTGGGGCTTCTTGGTGACGATGTTGAGGATGCCCCCGGGTTCGCTGCCGCCGTACAGGGCCGATGCGGGGCCCTTGATCACTTCCAGCCGTTCCACGTTGGCCATGTCCCGGGGAGCGTTGTAGCCCCGGTTCCCGGCAAAGCCGTTGCGCAGGAAATTGGCTCCCGTGTCCGGGTTGCCGGCAAAGCCGCGGATGGAGAAGTTGTCCCACAGGCCGCCAAAGCTGTTCTGGCGATTGACGCCGCTGACATAGTCGTAGGCTTCCTCGAGGCGTACCGCCCCGATGTCGTCGATGGCCTGGCGGGGAACGACCCGCACCGACTGGGGGACTTCCCGCAGGGGCGTCTCGGAACGGGCCACGCCGGCCTCGTCGCTGTAGTAGTCCTGCCCTTCGCTGCGTCCCACCACATTGATTTCAGACAGGGTCAGGGAAGGTTCCTCGGCCAGGGCGCAGTGACTTGTGCCGAGTAGCAGTACGGCCGCAGCGAGCGGCTTCAGTTTCAGGCTGACAGACATGATTTTCTTGTATGTGATTGGGAGTGGGGTTGCGAATCGAAAATGGGGACCCGCGCCATAGCCGATGAGGCGCGCGGAACGGCGGCGGCCTCCGGCGGGCTCCGAAGCGGAGGCGCAAGAACGGCCGCTAATATACTTTGGATGGGAATTATTCTCAAATAGAAGTCGCGCAATCGTTGGCGACATTTCGTCGCAGCGCGATTCTTCGGCTTCAGAACACCAAGGCGCCTGTGAGGTGGCCGACCGGGGCCGCCAGGACGCGGCGCGGTGCGGTGGGGGCTTGGAGGCCGGGGCGGCCCCGCAAGGTGTTCAGCGGTGGCCCAGGAGGGCCTGGAAGTCGGCGGCGGGCATGGGACGGCCGAAGAGGAAGCCCTGCACCTCGTCGCAGTCGAAGCGGCGCAGCATGGTGGCCTGCTCGGCGTTTTCCACCCCCTCGGCGACCGTGCGCAGACGCAGCTGGCGGGCCATGGTGATGACGGCGCTGACGATGGCTTCGTCGTCCGGATTGCTGCACAGCTCGCGGATGAAGCTCTGGTCGATCTTCAGCTTGTCCACGTTGAAACGCTTCAGGTAGGCCAGGCTGGAGTAGCCGGTGCCGAAATCGTCGATGGACAGCTTCACCCCCAGGCCCTTGAGGGCGGTGAGGGTTTCCAGGATGGCCGCGTCCTCCCGGATCAGCAGGGACTCGGTCAGCTCGAATTCCAGGCACTCGGCCGGCAGGCGGTTTTCCTGCAGGGCCCGGGCGGCGATTTCCACCAGGCGGCTGCGGCGGAACTGCACCGGCGACAGGTTGACCGCCATGGTCAGGTCCGTGGCCCCGGCCTCGTGCCAGCGCCGCAGCTCGCGGCAGGCTTCGCCGATGACCCATTCGCCGATGGGGCCGATGAGGCCCGTGTCCTCGGCCACCGGAATGAATTCCCCGGGGGGCACCAGGCCCCGCTCCGGGTCCCGCCAGCGCAGCAGGGCCTCGGCGCCGAGGATGCGGCCGCTGGCCAGGTCGAACTGGGGCTGGTAGTACAGCACCAGTTCCTCCTTCTCCAGGGCCCGCTGCAGGCGGTTCTGCAGCTTGAGGCGGGCGGCGGCCTCGACGTTCATGGCGGCGGTGAAGAAGCGCAGGGTGTTGCGTCCCGCCTCCTTGGCCGAGTACATGGCCGTGTCGGCCTTCTTCATCAGGGTGTCGAAATCCTCGCCGTCGTCCGGGTAGAGGGCGATGCCCAGGGAAAAGGTGACGTTGAGGCGGTGGCCGTTCACCCGCACCGGCTCGTGCATCTGCTCCATCAGCTTGCCGGCGATGCTGCCGGCGCTTTCCGGGTCCGCCAGTTCGGGCAGGACGATGACGAACTCGTCGCCGCCCTGGCGGCTGATGGTGTCCGTCTCCCGCACGCCGCGGCGCAGGCGCTCGGCCACGGCCTGCAGCAGGCGGTCGCCGATGGGGTGGCCCAGGGTGTCGTTCACCAGCTTGAAGTGGTCCAGGTCGAGGAACAGGATGGCCACCCGGTTGGCGCTGCGAGCCGCCTGGCCCTGGGCCTGGAGGAAGCGGTCGCGCAGCAGCACCCGGTTGGGCAGGTCGGTGAGGGGATCGTGGTGGGCCAGGTATTCGATCTGTTCCTCGGCGCTCTTGCGTGCCGTGATGTCCCAGAAAATTCCCTGGATGCCGTTTATGCTGCCGTCGGGGGCGTAGGTGGGCGTCTTGACGATCTCGATGTAGCGCTTGCGCTGCTCGCTATCGAGGGAAACCATTTCCTCGATCAGGTTGAGGGTCTCGCCCTGCAGCACCCGCAGGTCGTCCTGGCGGTACTTGGCCGCCAGATCCGCCGGATACACCTCCCGCGGCGAATGGCCCAGGATGGCTTCCCGGGGCTTGCCCAGGTGGCGTTCCAGGGCCCGGTTGGCGAAGGTGATGCGGCTTTCCCGGTCCATGCGGTAGAGGCACTGGGGCATGACCTGGACCAGGGATTCGTAGAGGGCCTCGCTTTCCGCCAGGGCCCGGTAGGAGCCCTGGAGCCGGGACAGGGAACGGCGCACGAGAAAGAAGAGGAGGGTGCAGGTGATGGCGACGAAGGCCCAGCCCTTGTAGTTCTGGATCAGGGTCAGCTGGGCCGTGTCGCCCGCCACCAGGGCCGCCAGCCGGTCCGAGAGGGCGATCCAGAGGGCCGCCAGAAGGCCGTAGAGCCCGGCCACCAGGCCGGCCTGTCCATTGGGGGAGGGGGCGGCGGGAGCGGGCGGTTTCATGACGGAATCCCTCAGGGTTTGAGCAGTTGGGCCAGTTCCACGGCGGTGCGCACGCCCATCTTCTCAAACAGGTGGGCCCGGTGCACTTCCACCGTGCGCATGCTGATCTGCAGTTCGTCGGCGATGACCTTATTGAACTTGCCCACCAGGATCAGTTCCATGATCTGCCGCTCCCGGGTGGTGAGGGTGTCCAGGCGGGATTGGACGGAGGCGCTGATGGCCTGCTTTTCCTGGTTGCGGGCGTCCGCATCCATGGCCTCGATGACCCGGTTCACCAGTTCGTTGTCGTTGAAGGGCTTTTCGACGAAATCGAAGGCGCCCTTCTTCAGGGAGGAGACGGCCATGGGCACGTCGCCGTGGCCGGTGAGGAAGATCACCGGCAGCTTGAGGCCCTTGCCCTGCAGGTGCTCGAACAGTTCCAGGCCGCTCATGCCGTCCATGCGGATGTCCAGCAGCAGGCAGCCCTGCAGGCTTTCGCCGGAGGCGTTCCAGGCCTCCAGGAAGGCTTCGGCGCTGGGCCAGGTGGCGCTGGCGACGCCGCGGGACTGCAGCAGCCAGGAAAGGGCGTCACGGATGGCTTCGTCGTCGTCGATGATGTGGGCTTTGGGGCTCACGGCTTACTCCCAGTCGAGGGGCAGGGTGAAGATGAATACGGTGCCGCCTTCGGCCCCCGGTTCGAACCAGAGGCGGCCGCCGTGGAATTCTATGACGGAACGGCAGATGTTGAGGCCCATGCCCATGCCTTCCGTCTTGGTGGTGAAGAAGGGAGAAAAAAGCTTTTCCGCCACTTCCGGGGGAATGCCGCAGCCCCGGTCGGCGATGCACACTTCCACCTGGTCGCCCAGCAGCTGGGCCTCGACGATGAGCTGGCGCCGCTCCGGCGGGGTGGCGGCCATGGCGTCGATGCCGTTGCGCATCAGGTTGATCAGCACCTGGCCCAGCAGCACCGGGTCGGCCAGCAGCTTGGGCAGATGGGCCGGCACCAGGCGCAGCATGTGCACCTGCTGCTTGCGCGCCAGGGGCTCAATGAAGGCGATGCTGTCCTCGATCACCTCTTCCAGGTGGCAGATGACCCGCTGGGGCTCCCGCCGCCGCACGAAGTCGTGCACCCGGCGGATGATGCGGCCGGCCCGCTGGGCCTGCAGGGCCAGCTTGTTGAGGGCGCCGGAGATTTCCTCCCGGGTGTAGTCCCCCGCCTCCAGGCGGTTGAGGCAGCCGGTGGTGTAGCTGGCGATGGCGGAGAGGGGCTGGTTTAGTTCGTGGGCCAGGGTGGAGGCCATTTCCCCCATGGTCACCAGGCGCGCCGTCTGTTCCAGTTTCTCCTGCTGCTGCCGCTGCAGGGCCTGGGCCTTCTTCCGCTCCGAGATGTCCACCACCGAACTGATCCAGCCGGTCTGCTTGCCGTGGGCGTCGATCAGGGGCGTGGCGTACACCATGGTGTGCACGATGTGGCCGTCCCGGTGGCGGATGCTGGCCTCGAAGCCCTCGTTGGGGGCGTGGCCGGTGAGCACCAGGGCGTTCTGCTCCTCGTGGGTGTCCAGGCTGTCCGGGTTCCAGTAGGGCAGGGGCGGGCTGTGGCCCACCAGTTCGTCGGCCCGGTAGCCGCTCATGCGGCAGAAGGCCGGGTTCACGTAGGTGATGCGGCCGTCCATGTCCCGGGCCCGCATGCCGATGATCATGGAGTCCTCCATGGCCTGGCGGAAGGCATGCTCGTCGCGCAGGGCCTGTTCCGCCGCCAGGCGCTTCTTGATCAGGCCGCGGATGGCGAAGAGGCTCCAGAAGACGCCGATGGCCAGGACCACGATGGCGCCGGCCAGGACCAGCTGGGCCGGGTTGCCGGCGTTGCGGTAGGCGATGCCCTGCAGCATGAGGCCGTGGCCCGGCGGGTCGAAGGGAAGTTCGTAGGCCAGCCCGGGCTCGCCCTGGATGTTGGACTTGCTGGCCAGCACCGCACCGCCGTCGTCCAGGATGCGCAGCTGGTATTTCTCGGCAAACCACCAGGGCACCAGGTGGTTGAGCATGGACTTGAGGGAATAGACCATCACCAGCATGCCGGCGAAATCGCCCTGGCGGTAGATGGGCACGAAGAGGTCGATCTGGCTGTTGCCGCCGGCGGCCCGGTAGGGGTCGGTGTAGGTGGCCTTGCCCAGCTTGCGGGCGAAGTCGAAGGCGTCCCGGGTGATGGGGCCGCCGAAGATGTCCAGCTCCTGCCGGTCGGGGATGCGGTTGGGATAGGCCTGGACCAGGTTGCCGCCGGCGTCGAGCCAGATCACCTGTTCCACTTCCGGGTTGTTCTTGACGATGTGCTGGGCCTGCACCTGGAACACCGTCGCCGGCGTGCCGCCCTTGGCGGCGCTGCCCATGTCGAGGCCGGTGCGGTTGAGCTGGTCCTCGTTGCCCGACATGTGGAAGCGGAAATTCTGTTCCAGCCAGAGGATGTCGGCGATGAGGGTGGCCCGTTGCTCCTCCACCTCGTTGCGGTGCAGGAGCCACAGCAGGCTGACCAGGGAAATGACCAGCAGCCCCACCGCCAGCTTGGGCATCAGCAGGGTCCAGCGGGGCCATTGCAGGACGCTGCCCGAGGAAGGAACGGAAAGTCGTTTCATAAAGCGCAATAGTACCCCAGGAGGTGCGTCCCGTTTGCCTCTCCGCGGCTTCATGCTGCGCTGCAGCTAACGGATAACCACAATGGCGACCCCGGCTTCAGGGGCAGAGAATGCGCCCCCATAACTACATCGGGGTCCGTACGGAAACCCCGGGAGCCATCTCAATCAGCAGGAGTGACCATGTCTCACAAGCCTTTCTACAAGCGCCTGTATGTGCAGGTGCTGTTCGCCATTGCCCTGGGGGTTGCCCTCGGCGCCTTCTTCCCGGAAACGGGCGCCACCATGAAGCCCCTGGGCGACGCCTTCATCAAGCTGATCAAGATGATGATCGCCCCGATCATCTTCGCCACCGTGGTGGTCGGCATCGCCAAGATGGGCGACATGAAGGAAGTGGGCCGGGTCGGCCTGAAGGCCCTGATCTACTTTGAAGTGGTGTCCACCGTGGCCCTGGCCATCGGCCTGATCGTGGTGAACATCCTGCAGCCGGGCGCCGGCATGAACGTGGATCCGGCCACCCTGGATACCAAGGCCATCGCCAACTACGCCGCGGCGGCCCACAACCAGAGCACCACCGATTTCCTCATGAACATCATCCCCAACAGCGTGGTGGATGCCTTCGCCAAGGGTGAAATCCTGCAGGTGCTGCTGTTCTCCGTGCTCTTCGGCCTGGCCCTGTCCCGCCTGGGCGACAAGGCCAAGCCCCTGGTGAAGATTCTCGACGAGTTCTCCCACGGCCTCTTCGGCGTCATCGGCATGATCATGCACTTCGCCCCCATCGGCGCCTTCGGTGCCATGGCCTTCACCATCGGCAAGTACGGCATCGGCTCCCTGAAGCAGCTGGGCTTCCTCATGGCCAATGTGTACATCACCTGCGCCCTGTTCGTCTTCGTGGTGCTGGGCCTGATCGCCAAGTTCACCGGCTTCTCCCTGCTCAAGTTCCTGGCCTACATCAAGGAAGAGCTGCTCATCGTGCTCGGCACCTCCTCCTCCGAGTCCGCCCTGCCGCGCATGATGACCAAGCTGGAAAACCTGGGCTGCCACAAGCCCGTGGTCGGCATGGTCATTCCCACCGGCTACTCCTTCAACCTGGACGGCACCTCCATCTACCTGACCATGGCGGCCATCTTCATCGCCCAGGCCCTCAACGTGCCCCTGACCCTGACCGAGCAGCTGACCATCCTCGGCGTGCTGCTGCTGACCTCCAAGGGCGCGGCGGCCGTGACCGGTGGCGGCTTCATCACCCTGGCGGCCACCCTGGCCACCCTGGGCGGCAAGCTGCCGGTGGAAGGTCTGGCCCTGCTGCTGGGGGTGGACCGCTTCATGTCCGAAGCCCGCGCCATCACCAACCTGATCGGCAACGGCGTCGCCACTATCGTCGTCTCCAAGTGGGAAAACGCCCTCAACACCGACCGCATGACCCGGGTGCTGAACGGCGAAACGGTGGAAGAGGCCGACGAGCCCGAAGCCGTGTCCGACGCCGTGCTGCATCCGGCCGATCTGGTCCGCCCGGTGGGCAAGGCCGCCTGACCCTCCAGGTAGCCGCCAATCAAAAAGCCGCCCCCGGGCGGCTTTTTCCTTTTCTGTCCTCCCTGCTGAGGGCCTGGATCAGCGGTTCTCCAGCCGGTTGTAGTCCAGCCAGCCGGCCTCGACGGGGGCCTGGCGCCGGTATTCCCCATTGACGTAGTCGCTCAGGGCCCAGAAGGCCGGGCTGCTGCGGCGCAGGCCGTAGGCGTCCATGAAGCGGGTGTAGTCCCGTTCCGAGGCCAGGGCCGCCAGGTCCCGGGCGAAGGCACCCAGGCTGGCGCGGGGCACCCGGTAGAAAGCGTTGGGATAGGCGGTGGCGATGCCGGGCAGCACGTCCAGGCTGTGTTCTTCCGGGGCGATGGCCAGCTTTTCGATGAGCACGTAGGTGACGTTGCGGTGGCCCGTGTTGCGCAGCAGGGTGAAGATCCGGGTCGGGCGTCCCGCTTCCTCCAGCAACAGCAGGCTGCTTTCCGGCAGCCAGGCCAGGGCCTTGCCGGCGACCCGGGCCAGATCCTGCAGATCGGCCTGCAGGGCCGTGTCGGGCAGGGTGTCGAGAAGGTGCTGCCGCGGCAGCACCGGCTGCAAGCGTTGCTGCAGGCGCTGCAGCAGTTCCCGTTCGGGCTGCTCCCGCTCCCGGTAGGCGATGCCGCTTTCCTGGTCGAAGCGGGCGATGCTGCCGTAGACCCGTTCCCGGGTGTCGCCATTGACGTCCCGGTACCAGTGGTCCCGCACCTGGATGCGGGCCTCCCGGGGCAGCAGCATGAGGAACTGGGATTCCCCCTCCATGCGCAGGAAATCCATGTACAGCCGCGTCGTCAGCTGGTGGCCGATATTGCCGAAGACGTCGTAGCCCGCCACCAGCAGGTAGTGGATGCGTTCCAGCAGGGGGTAGCTGAGGACCCAGGCGGTCTTGGGCTTTTCGCCCACCAGCCCCTTCAGCACCGTGGCGCTGTCGAAGTGGCGGTAGATGGTGAGGGCGGCGTTGTCGTTGCGGCCGCCGCCGTCCCAGATCAGGTTGAGATTGACCTTGGCCGGGCTGTCGAAGCGCTGCTCGTAGTAGCGGGACTTGGCCTGGAGGTAGCGGGTCTCCTGGGCGCTGTAGCGCATCCAGGGGGTGAGGATCGGCGTCTCGCTGCCCTTTTCCGCCGGCAGGCTGAGGTTGCGGCTTTCCCGCAGGAGAAAGGCTTCGTCGGATTCGGAGACGCTGTCTGGGTTCTGGAAGAAGACCCAGAAATGGTCGTCGATGACGTTGAGGGCCGTCTGGCCCCGGCACACCGGGCCCTTGATGAAGCCCATCACGGTGAACTGGGCCTCGTCCAGGAGGAACTGGTAGCGGGCACGGACCGGGATGTCGCGGAAGGCGAGGAAGGGATTGGCCGCCACTTCCGGCGCGTAGCCCGGCAGGCGCTCCACCCGGTAGGCGGGCTGCAGGAACAGTTCGCGCCAGCGGGCCATGCGCCCCGGGCCGAGGGCGTAGGGCATGTGGTTCTTGGCGACGATGGTCTCTTCCACCGGGCGCAGGCGGTAGTGGAAGTGTTCCACCTCCGGATCGTCGAAGGGGCGCCGCGTGGCGATTTCCTCCACTTTTTCCCCCGGGGCGCTGCGGGAGCGCACCAGGCGGAAGTAACGGGGGCCGTCACTACCTTCGGCTGCGCCCTCGAAGTAGAGGTTGGCCAGGAACAGGTGCTCGTAGAGATAGCGGGCCATGAGCCGGCTCTTCAGGTCGGCGCCGTTGAGGAAGCGCTCCCAGGCATCCACCTGGGCCTGGAGGGCTGGCGTCAGGGGCTGGGGGCCTTCGGCGGGGGCGCCCTGCTGCAGCCATTTCTTCAGCAGGGCCACTTCCGCCGGCGCCAGGGCCGGTAGGCCGAAGGGCATGCCCCAGCCCGGATTGCGCCGTTCCAGGGCGTCGTACTCCTCGATGGCCGGGCAGGACTGCTGGCGCGCCAGGGAAAAGTCGATGTCTCCGCCCACCGGCTGGTCGGGCACCAGAGGATGGGCCGCCTTGAGGTCCAGGGCCCGGGCCAGGAGGCTGGCCTGGAGAGCGGCGGCAGGAGTGTCGCCCCGCTCGTTGAGGATCGGGTGGAAGCCCTTGTCGCGCCACTGGGAGGCTTTCTCGGCGTCGATGAAGAGGCGGGTAGGCGACTCCTCCCGCAGGCGGGTGCCGTTATAGACCTCGATCTTGCTGCCGCCCCGGGCCACGCCTTCCCAGGAGCCCAGCTTGATCTGGCAGGGGGCGTCGTAGCAGGAGTGGCAGACGACGCAGCGGCTGTCCAGGATGGGCCGCACCTGCTGCTGGAAGGAGATGGCGCCGGGCCGGGGCGCGTCGTAGCGGCCCCCATCGGCGGGGCCGAAGCGTTGATCCAGGTCGTGGCGCACCAGGGCGGTACAGCCGGCGAGGAACAGCAGCAGGACGGAGGCGAATCGTAGTTGCATACCGGGGCACCAAGTGAGGGGAGGGCACGGGTCTGAACGGCGCATGGGGCGGGCATGGGGAGCCGGCATTGCCGGCGGTCGGCCCTGGATGCGCTTGGGCGAGGGGTGCCCCTGGAAATGGGCGCCCCTGGCTGCACGCCATTCTAGCGGAGCCCCGGCCGGCGTGCTGACCGGGTCCTGGGGATGCCTAGCGGGCCCAGGCCAGGCCGACCTGGACCAGCATGAGGACGGCCATCAGCAGCAGGGTGTGGTTGAGCCAGCGCCGGTAGGTGGAGGCGTCCATGCGGGACTGGATGCGCATGCCGGGAATGAGGCAGGCCACGGCCAGCACGGTGAGACCGGCGCTTTGCCACAGGATGGCGGCGGTGAATTCGCCGTGGGCGGCCAGGGTCCCGGCCTGGGTCAGCTTGCCGACGATGAAGCAGAGGTTGAACAGCTGCACCGTGGCCACGGGGGAAAGGTCCAGGCCGATGAAGTAGATGGCCAGGGGCGGCACCGAGACATTGACGGTGCCCGAGAGAATGCCGCCGATGAGGCCGAAGGCCGCTTCCGAGGTGCGGCGGTGGCGGCGCAGGAAGGACCAGTCCAGCTTCTTCAGGCGGTTGAGGTTGATGGAAACGAGCATCATCAGGGCCAGGGCCAGCTTCAGGGGCTCGGCCGGCAGGCCGATCAGCAGCTGGGTGCCCACCAGGCTGCCCAGCAGCACGTAGGCGGCCAGGCGCCAGTGCTTGAGCAGGCTGTCCCGCCAGTTGCCGCCGCGCAGGATGGAGAGGATGTTGAGCAGGATGTTGGGCAGCACCGTGATCAGCACCGCCGTCTTCAGGTCGGTGAGGAGGGTGATGCAGGGCGTGGTGATGAGGGGGAAACCGACGCCGATGACCCCATGGGCGAAGGCGGCGATGCCGACGATGAGGGCGATGCAGGCCAGCAGCAGGGGCGGGGAGAGCAGATCGTGGGGCATGGGGGGGCGGTCAGCGGGCTGCAACGTAAGGAAGCGAAGCATGCAGAATGACGGAAACCCGCGTGGATTGTGGATATCCACAGTAGTGGGCGGTGTATAACGTTTGTGATACTGCGCCAAGCTGGCCTGAGGGCTAGTCTACATAAACCAAATCAACTGTTTGTCGGAGGAGAAAATATGAAGATGTCCCATCTCATGTTCGGCCTGTTGGCCGGAGTCCTGTCCTGCGGGGCCATGGCCCAGCAGCCCATCGTCATCAAGTTCAGCCACGTGGTGGCCGTGGATACGCCCAAGGGCATGGCTGCCGACTTCTTCGCCAAGAAGGCTGCCGAACTGACCAAGGGTAAAGTGAAGGTCGAGGTCTACCCCAACAGCCAGCTGTACAAGGACAAGGAAGAAATGGAAGCCCTGCAGCTGGGCGCCGTGCAGATGCTGGCACCTTCCCTGGCCAAGTTCGGTCCCCTGGGCGTGCGTGAATTCGAAGCCTTCGACCTGCCCTACATCTTCGACAACTACGAAGAGCTGCACAAGGTCACCACCGGCCCCGTCGGCGCCGCCCTGCTGGCCAAGCTGGAACCCAAGGGCATCAAGGGTCTGGCCTACTGGGACAACGGCTTCAAGTCCTTCTCCGCCAACACCCCGATCAAGACCCCGGCTGACCTGAAGGGCAAGAAGATGCGCATCCAGTCCTCCAAGGTGCTGGAAGAGGAAATGCGCTCCCTGGGCGCCCTGCCCCAGGTGATGGCCTTCTCCGAGGTGTACCAGGCCCTGCAGACTGGCGTGGTGGACGGTACCGAGAACCCCATCTCCAACCTCTACACCCAGAAGATGCATGAAGTGCAGAAGCATCTGACCCTGACCGACCACGGCTACCTGGGTTACGCCGTCATCGTGAACAAGAAGTTCTGGGACGGTCTGCCCGCCGATGTGCGCGGCCAGCTCGAAACCGCGATGAAGGACGCCACCACCTACGCCAACAAGATCGCCAAGGAACAGAACGACAAGGATCTGGAATCCGTGAAGAAGAGCGGCAAGACCCAGGTCTACGTGCCCACCAAGGAAGAGCGCGAAGCCTTCAAGAAGGCACTGACCCCGGTGCACGCCAAGATGGCTGACCGGATCGGCAAGGATCTGATCCAGTCCATCTACAAGGAAACCGGTTTCACCGCCCAGTAAAACATTCTGCCCGCGAGGACGCCCGCCTCAGACTGGGGCGGGCGTTTTTGTGAGGGCAGGGGGAGTTCTGTCATGAATAAGCTGCTCAATCACCTGGAAGAAGCCATCATCACCTTCCTGATGGGTGCGGCCACGGTCATCATTTTCCTGTCCGTGGTGCATCGCTATCTTTCCGGTTACGACATTCCTGGCCTGCAGGACTGGCTGCTCAGCCTCAACTTCAGCTGGGCCCAGGAACTGTGCATCATCATGTTCGTGTGGATGGCCAAGTTCGGCGCCGCCTATGGCGTGCGCACCGGCATCCACGTCGGCGTCGATGTGGTCATCAACCGCCTGAAGACTGCCAACCGCGCCAAGTTCGTGCTGTTCGGCCTGCTCGCCGGCGCCACCTTCACCGGCATCGTCGGCACCCTGGGTGCCACCTTCGTCTGGGAAAACGGCGCCCACTACCAGTTCTTCCACTGGTTCGGCATCGAAGCGCCGGACCTCTTCGAAGGCCCCATCACACCGGACCTGGAATGGCCGACCTGGATCGTCTATTCCGCCGTGCCCCTGGGCTCCTACCTGATGTGCTTCCGCTTCCTGCAGGTGGCCGTCTCCTTCCTCAAGACCGGCGAACTGCCCCACCACGACCACGGCCATGTGGAAGGTCTGGAAGAGGAACTGGCCCAGGAAGAGAAGACCTACTCCATCGGCGAGGCCATCCAGGCCGCCGAGGAACTGGAACACGTGGACGCTGGCCGCAAGGAAGTGCCCATGGAGCCAGACACGCCCCACGGTGTGAAGCGCGACGACAAGAACGGAGGCCAATAACATGAACGCCGCAATCATTTTCGGCCTCCTCCTGGCGCTGATGCTGACGGGGATGCCCATTTCCATTTCCCTGGGTCTGACCGTACTGACCTTCCTCTTCACCATGACCCAGGTGCCCATCGAATCGGTGGCCCTGAAGCTTTTCACCGGCATCGAGAAGTTCGAGATCATGGCGATCCCGTTCTTCATCCTGGCCGGCAACTTCCTCACCCACGGCGGGGTGGCGCGGCGCATGATCAACTTCGCCAGCGCCATGGTGGGCCACTTCTACGGCGGCCTCGGCCTTGCCGGCGTGCTGGCCTGCGCCCTGTTCGCCGCCGTCTCCGGCTCCTCCCCGGCGACCGTGGTGGCCATCGGCTCCATCCTGCTGCCGGCCATGGTCAGGGCAGGCTTCCCCAACCGTTTCGGTGCGGGCGTCATCACCACCTCTGGCGCCCTGGGCATCCTGATCCCGCCCTCCATCGTCATGGTGATGTACTCCGTGGCCACCAACACCTCCGTGGGCGCCCTGTTCATGGCCGGTGTGATTCCCGGTCTGCTGCTGGCTTTCACCCTGGGCATGGTCACCTGGTACCGGGCCAAGAAGTTCGACTATCCGCGCATGCCCAAGGCTTCCTGGGGCGAGCGCTGGGTCGCCTTCCGCAAGTCCGTATGGGGCCTGATGCTGATCGTCATCGTCATGGGCGGCATCTACACCGGCATGTTCACCCCCACCGAGGCGGCGGCCATGTCCGCGGTGTACGCCTTCATCGTGGCGGTGTTCGTGTACAAGGACATGGGCCTCAAGCAGATCCCCAAGGTGCTGCTGGATTCGGCCAACATGTCCGCCATGCTGCTGTACATCATCACCAACGCGGTGCTGTTCTCCTTCCTCATGACCAACGAGAACATCCCCCAGCTGCTGGCTGAATGGCTGCTGGACAAGGGCCTGGGCCCCATCGCCTTCCTCCTGGCGGTGAACGTGCTGCTGCTGGTGGCCGGCAACTTCATGGAGCCTTCCTCCATCGTCCTGATCATGGCGCCGATCCTGTTCCCGGTGGCCGTCAAGCTGGGCATCGACCCGGTGCACTTCGGCATCCTGATCGTGGTGAACATGGAAGTGGGCATGTGCCACCCGCCGGTGGGCCTCAACCTCTATGTGGCTTCGGGCATCACCAAGATGGGGATTACGGAGCTGACCATCGCCGTCTGGCCGTGGCTGCTCTCCATGCTCTGCTTCCTGGCCCTGGTCACCTACTGGCCCACCCTGTCCCTGTGGCTGCCCCGCACCCTGGGCATGCTGTAGCAAAGAATCACCCTTGCGTTGAGTTGGCGCGCGTGCGGGAAACCGCCGCGCGCTTTTTTTCGCCCATTTTTTACAGTGCTTTTATACGGCTCGGGCTAGCATGGTGCCCATGATTCCGGCTTCTTCCTGCTGATTCGGCCATGGGGCACCTCCTGCAGCGCTTCTCCGGCTACCTGATGGGCATGCTCTTCGTCCTCCTGGGGACGGCGCTGGCGGCCCCGTTCCGGGCTGAGATCGACCTCTCCAACCTGGCCCTGCTCTACGTCCTGGCGGTGGTGGCCGTGGGCGGCCACTTCGGCCGCGGCCCCGCCGTGGCCTGCGCCCTGGCCGGCAGCCTGGCCTTCGCCTACGTCTTCGTACCGCCCCATTTCTCCCTCGCCATCACGGAAATCCAGTACGTCATGGCAGCGGTGATCATGGTGGTGGTGGCCCTGGTGGTGGGCCATCTCACCGCCGCCCTGCGCACCCAGGTGGAACTGGCCCGCGACCGGGCCCGGCGGGCCCGGGCCCTCTACGAACTGGCCAAGCACCTGGCCGGCAGCCAGACCGCCGAGGAGGTGACCCAGACCTGCCGCCGCTTCCTCGCCGACGCCCTCGGTGCCCGCCGCATCCGCCTGCTGGAGCCGGCCACCTGGGACCAGCCGCCGCCTTTCATCACCAAGGCCCTGGTACGGGCCTGTCTGGAGCGGCGCCAGCTGGTGGCCATTCCCAGCCCGGCGCCGGGCATTTCCCGGGCCCTCCTGCCCCTGGCCGGCACCCGGGACCTGCAGGGCCTGCTCGGCTTCGAGGTGGACAGCGGCACCCTGGACGACGGCGAATATCGGGAGGCCCTGGACACCATGGCCTCCGTGGTGGCCGTGGCCCTGGAGCGGACCCAGTACGCCGCCGCCGTGCGCGAGAGCGAATTGCGGGTGGCGGCCGAAACCCTGCGCGGCACCATCCTTGCCAGCCTCTCTCACGATCTACGCACGCCCCTCACGGCCCTGGTGGGCATGGCCGACGGCCTGGCCCTGGGCAAGGTGGCCGGTGCCGACAAGCAGAAATCCATGCTGCTGCGCCTGCGGGACCAGGCCCTGGCCATCAACCAGTTGCTCGGCAACCTGCTGGAAATGGCCCGGCTGCGCTCCGGCAATGTGGAGTTGCAGAAGGAATGGCAACCCATCGAGGAGGTCATCGGCGCCACCATGGGACTGCTGGAGCCCCACGCCGGGGGGCGGGAGATCGTCATCAACATCGCCCCGGACCTGCCGCCGGTGCATATTGACGGGGTGCTGATCGAGCGGGTGCTGTGGAATCTCCTCGAGAACGCCCTCAAGTATTCTCCGGCGGAACAGAGCATCGAGCTGCGCGTGGCCCAGTCCGAAGGCTGGCTGGAACTGTCCGTCTGCGACCGGGGCGAAGGCCTGGCGCCGGGCCAGGAGGAGGACCTGTTCGGCCTCTTCCGCCGCGGCCGCAGCGAGTCCAACGTGCCCGGGGCCGGGCTCGGGCTGGCCATTGCCCGCACCATTGCCGAGGCCCACGGCGGCAGCGTCAGCGCCGCCAACCGCAGTGGCAGCGGCGCCTGCTTCTGCCTGCGCCTGCCCCTGGAAACCCCGCCCGACCTGGCGGATCTGGCAGACCTGGAAAGCGAAACGCTATGAACGCCAGCGAAACCATCCTGGTGGTGGAGGACGATGGGTCCATCCGGGAATTCGTCGTCTCCGTGCTGGAGAGCGAAGGCTACGCCGTCAGCGAGGCCGGTTCGGCCCGCCACGGCATGGTCCAGGCCGGCGCCCTGAAGCCCTCCCTGCTCATCCTGGACCTGGGCCTGCCGGACCTGGACGGCCTGGATTTCCTGCGGGACTTCCGTGCCTGGTCGGCGGCGCCGGTGCTGGTGCTGTCCGCCCGCACCCAGGAGAGCCAGAAGGTGGCGGCCCTGGACGCGGGTGCCGACGACTACCTGACCAAGCCCTTCGGCGTGCCCGAGCTGCTGGCCCGGGTGCGCGCCCTGCTGCGCCGGGGGCCGGCGGCCACGGGGGAGGGCAGTCCCCTCATCGAATTCGGCGAGGTGCGCATCGACTGCGCCGGGCGCCGGGTGGAGAAGGGCGGCGAACTGTTGCACCTGTCCCAGATCGAGTACCGTCTGCTGCTGGCCCTGGCCGGCAACCCGGGCCGGGTGCTGACCCACCGCCAGCTGCTGACCCAGGTGTGGGGCGGCAAGGCGGCGGAGAACAATCAGTACCTGCGGGTCTATGTGGGCCACCTGCGGCAGAAGATCGAGGCCGACCCGGCCAAACCGCGCCATATCCTGACGGAAATCGGCGTCGGCTACCGTTTCCTACCCTGATTTCAACTTTAGACGGATCGTCATCATGCACATCGTCGTTTGTATCAAGCAGGTGCCGGACAGTGCCCAGATTCGGGTCCATCCGGTGACCAACACCATCATGCGCCAGGGGGTGCCGGCCATCATCAACCCCTACGACCTCTTCGCCATCGAGGCGGCCCTGGCTCTCAAGGACCAGCTGGGGGGCAAGGTCACGGTGCTGACCATGGGCCCGCCCCAGGCCGAGCCGGCCCTGCGCAAGGCCCTCTCCTACGGCTGCGACGAGGCCGTGCTGGTGACCGACAAGCTCTTCGCCGGGGCCGACACCCTGGCCACCTCCTACGTGCTGGCCTCGGCCATCAAAACCTTGCACCAGGAGACCCCGGTGGACTTGGTGTTCACCGGCAAGCAGACCATCGACGGCGACACCGCCCAGGTGGGCCCGGGCGTCGCCAAGCGCCTGGAGCTCGAGCTGCTGACCTACGTTTCCCGCATCGTCAGCGTGGATCAGGCTGCCAACAGCATCCGCGTCGAGCGCCGCGCCGAGGGCGGGGTGCAGGTGCTGGAAACCCGCCTGCCGGCCCTCATCACCATGCTCGAAGGCAGCAACGAAATCCGCTTCGGCAGCGCCCCCGACATGTTCCGCGCCGCCCGGGCCGAAGTCCGCGTCTGGGACCGCAACGCCGCCGGCATCGAAGACATCAAGAAGGTGGGTTTGAAAGGCAGCCCCACCATCGTCAGCCGGGTCTTCGTGCCCAGCCCCCGGGCCCAGAAGGCCCAGCAGATCGAGTTCGACGCCGCCAACCCGGAAGCCGCCACCCAGACCCTGCTGGACAAGGTGCTGGTGGAAATCCCCAAGGTCAAAAAGCAATTGGATCAAACCCGCGACAACAAGCGGGCTAGCCGTAGTGCAGGAGAGCGCCATGAGTGAAGCCAAGACCGACAAGCCCATCAAGAAGCGCAAGATCAAGCTGGATGAAGAACTGCTGGCCTACAAGGGGGTCTGGGTCTTCGTCGAGAGCGAGCGGGGCCATGTGCATCCCGTCTCCTGGGAGCTGATGGGCCAGGGCCGCCGTCTGGCGGACCAGCTGGGGGTGGAGCTGTGCGGCGTGGTCATGGGCGCCCCGGGGCCGGACCTGGAAGCCCAGTGCCAGGCCGCCTTCGCCTACGGCGCCGACCGCTGCTACCGTATTGCCAGCCCGGTGCTGGCCGAGTACCGCAACGTGCCCTTCACCCGGGCCCTGACCGACCTGGTCAATGCCCACAAGCCGGAGATCCTCCTGCTGGGCGCCACCACCCTGGGCCGGGACCTGGCCGGTTCCGTCGCCACCACCCTGAAGACCGGCCTCACCGCCGACTGCACCGAGCTGGCCATCGACCCGGAAGACCGCTGCCTGCTCTCCACCCGTCCCACCTTCGGCGGCAGCCTGCTGTGCACCATCGTCACCCTCAACTACCGGCCCCAGATGGCCACGGTGCGCCACCGGGTGATGCCCATGCCCGACCCGCAACCGGAACGGACCGGCCTGATCGTGGACTTCGAGGCTGGCCTGATCGAAACCGACATCGTCACCAAGGTGCTGGAATTCATCCCCGACGACCAGCGCGACAAGCCCCAGCTGCCCTACGCCGAAATCGTCGTCTCCGGCGGCAAGGGGCTGGGCAAGGCGGAGAACTTCAAGCACGTGTGGGATCTGGCCAAGGTCCTGGGCGGCGAAGTGGGGGCCTCCCGGGCCGCCATCCACGCCGGCTGGATCTCCGCCGACCGCCAGGTGGGCCAGACCGGCAAGACCGTGCGTCCGGCCCTTTACATCGCCGCCGGCATTTCTGGCGCCATCCAGCACCGGGTGGGCATGGAAGGGGCGGACTGCATCATCGCCATCAACAACGATCCCAACGCCCCCATTTTCGACTTCGCCCACTACGCCATCGTCGGCGACTGCAACCAGGTGCTGCCGGCCCTGGGCCGCACCTTCGCCGGCTACCTGGCGCACCAAGGCAGCTAAGGAATCCTCATGACCCAGAACATCGAAAAATTCGACGTCATCGTCGTCGGCGCCGGCCCCGCCGGCAATGCCGCCGCCTACACCCTGGCCAAGGCCGGCAAGAAGGTGCTGCAGCTGGAGCGGGGCGAGTATCCCGGCTCCAAGAACGTGCAGGGCGCCATCCTCTACGCCGACGCCCTGGAAAAGATCATCCCCGACTTCCGCGACTCCGCCCCCCTGGAGCGTACCGTCATCGAGCAGCGCATGTGGGTGATGGAGGACGAGTCCTACGTCGGCACTACCTTCCGTTCCGACCGCTTCAACCAGATGCCGGGCAACCGCTACACCATCATCCGGGCCCGTTTCGACAAGTGGTTCTCCGAGCAGGTGCAGAAGGCCGGCGCCCTGGTGATCTGCGAAATGACGGTGATCGCCCTGCTGCGGGATGCCGCCGGCAAGGTCATCGGCGTCGAGGTGGACCGGGAGGACGGCAAGATCTACGCCGACACCGTGATCCTGGCGGACGGGGTCAATTCCCTGGTGGCCAGCCGGGCCGGCCTGCGGGAGGACATCAAGCCCGCCGCCGTGGCCCTGGCGGTGAAGGAAACCATCTTCCTGCCCAAGGAAACCGTGGAGGCCCGCTTCAACCTGAAGGGCAGCGAGGGTGTGGTGATCGAGATGCTGGGCAGCATCAGCCAGGGCATGGCCGGTACCGCCTTCCTCTACACCAACAAGGACTCCATTTCCCTGGGTATCGGCTGCATGCTTTCCGACATGAAGGCGCAGAACACCACCCCGGCGGAACTGCTGGAAAAGCTGAAGCAGCACCCTTCCGTGGCGCCCCTGATTGCCGGCGGCGAGACCCGGGAATACGCCGCCCACCTCATTCCCGAAGGCGGCTACCACGCCCTGCCCGAGCTGTACGGCGAAGGCTGGCTGCTGGTGGGGGATTCCGCCGGTTTCGTGAACGCCGTGCACCGGGAAGGCTCCAACCTGGCCATGACCAGCG
The DNA here is from genome assembly GCF_058809525.1 of Azospira sp. MPR-LB4. Classification (NCBI taxonomy): domain Bacteria; kingdom Pseudomonadati; phylum Pseudomonadota; class Betaproteobacteria; order Rhodocyclales; family Rhodocyclaceae; genus Azospira; species Azospira sp. MPR-LB4. Next base: position 1,038,767 of record NZ_CM179521.1, on the reverse strand, counting down.
GCCGCCTCGCCGCCGAGACCCTGCTGGAACTGGGGGAGAAGGGCCTGCCTTCCACCGCCGCCAACCTGGCCCGCTACAAGGCCAGGCTGGAGGACAGCATCGTGCTCAAGGACCTGAAGAAGTACCGCAACATCCCGGATACCCTGCACAGCCAGCGCCAGTTCCTCTCCGATTACCCGGCCCTGCTCAACGGCGCCGCCCACGAGTTCTTCACCGTGGATGGACAGGACAAGGCGACCAAGGAAAAGGCCATCTTCAACGCCTTCCGCGAACGCCGCAGCCTGCTGGGGCTGCTGGGTGATGCCTACCGCCTGTGGCGCGCCACCCGCTGAGGAAGTGCCAACAAAATGGTTCTGGCCGTGCCGCCTTGCCGTACTAGCTGTACTGCCTGCGGCGGCACGCCTAGCCAGGATCGCTGCGCTTCACGCTGTTTCCCTTGGGCGAAGCGCTTCAAAAGGACATAGATCATGATGAAAGTCGAAGAAAAGCTGTTCCAGAACCGCTACCGGGTCGATGCGGATCGGCCCCACATCCGCATCAAGAACGAATCCGTCTGCAACGACGGCTGCGTCAGCCGGGCCTGCGTCGTTTGCTGTCCGGCCGGCTGCTGGTCCTTCGAGGAGGGCAAGATCGGCCTGATCACCGACGGCTGCCTGGAATGCGGTACCTGCCGGGTGGTCTGCGACACCCACGGCAACGTGGACTGGAACTATCCCCGGGCCGGGTTCGGTATCCTCTTCAAGTTCGGTTGAGTCCCGGCGGCCGCCTTCCCGCCAGGGGAGGGCGGCCGGTTTCCCGTCCCGGCCCCGGGGCGGGGATGGCGGCTGCCGTGGTGCTGCCAAGGTGCGGAAATGGCGTCCGGGCTGGGGTTCTCCCCTAAGGTCTGGTAAAATATAAAGTTATTTCCAAACCCAGCTATTCACGGAGTGACCATGGCTATCGAACGCACCCTTTCCATCATCAAACCCGACGCCGTCGCCAAGAACGTCATCGGCAAGATCTACTCCCGTTTCGAAACCAACGGTCTGAAGATCGTTGCTTCCAAGATGGCCTGGCTGTCTGCCGAAGAAGCCGGCAAGTTCTACGCCGTGCACAAGGAACGCCCCTTCTTCAAGGATCTGGTGTCCTTCATGATCTCCGGCCCCGTCATGATCCAGGTGCTGGAAGGCGAAAACGCCATCGCCAAGAACCGCGACCTGATGGGCGCCACCGACCCCAAGAAGGCCGAGCCGGGCACCATCCGCGCCGACTTCGCTGAATCCATCGACGCCAACGCCGTGCACGGCTCCGACGCCGCCGAAACCGCTGCCAACGAAATCGCCTTCTTCTTCCCGGCGATGAACGTTTACTCCGGTCGCTAATCGGAGTCGGGTGAGCGGGGTCTGACGGTCCCGCTTTTTCGTTGTTCCCCCTCACCCAATCAGAGTCCCAGATGCAAAACCTGCTCGATTTCGATGCCGAAGGCCTGACGGCCTGGTTCGCCGCCCGTGGCGAGAAGCCCTTCCGGGCGCGCCAGGTGCTGCGCTGGATGCATCACTTCGGCCAGGCCGATTTCGATGCCATGACCGACATCGCCAAGAGCCTGCGTGAAATGCTCAAGGCCAATGCGGTCGTGCTGCCCCCGGCCATCGTCAGCGACAAGCTGTCCGACGACGGCACGCGCAAGTTCCTCTTCGACGTGGGTAACGGCAATGCGGTGGAAACGGTGTTTATTCCGGAAGACGACCGGGGCACCCTGTGCATTTCCACCCAGGCCGGCTGCGCCCTGGACTGCGCCTTCTGCTCCACCGGCAAACAAGGATTCAACCGCAACCTGGCCGTGTCCGAGATCATCGGCCAGCTGTGGCAGGCCAACCGGGCCCTGGGGGTCGATCCCCGCCACCCGGACAAGGCCGAGCGCATCATCAGCAATGTGGTGCTGATGGGCATGGGCGAGCCCCTGGCCAATTTCGAGGCCGCCGTCGCCGCTCTCAAACTGATGCTGGACGACAACGCCTACGGCCTTTCCCGTCGCCGCGTCACCGTCTCCACTTCCGGCCTGGTGCCAGCCATGGACCGCCTGCGGGATGAATGCCCGGTGGCCCTGGCCGTCTCCCTGCACGCCCCCAACGACAAGCTGCGGGACGAGCTGGTGCCGATCAACCAGAAATACCCCATCGCGGAACTGATGGCTGCCTGCCAGCGTTACCTGGAAAAGGCGCCGCGGGATTTCGTGACCTTCGAATACGTGATGCTCGACGGGGTGAACGACAGCGATGCCCATGCCCGGGAACTGCTGGCCATCACCCGCGACGTGCCCTGCAAGTTCAACCTGATTCCCTTCAATCCCTTCCCGGGATCGCCCTTCCGCCGCTCCAAGGCGGAGCGCATCCGCCGTTTTGCCGACATCCTCATCCAGGCCGGCGTCGTCACCACCACCCGCAAGACCCGGGGCGACGACATCGACGCGGCCTGCGGCCAGTTGGCCGGTCAGGTGCAGGACAAGACCCGGCGCAACGAACGGCGGACCATCCCGATTCAGGAGATGCGACCATGAGCAAGACCCCCTTCCGGCTGCCCACGCTCCCGCTTCTGATGTGCTGCCTGGCGGCCCTGGTGACGGCCTGCAACAGCAATCCCAGTGCCCCCTCCAGCCAGCCCCTGGCCGAAGGTCCCCAGTCCCAGATGACGGTCACCGGCAATGCCCGCAATTCGGCCAAGATCCATACCGAGCTGGGGGCCCTGTACTTTCAGGACGGCCAGCTGGCCACGGCCCTGGAGGAGTTGCGCATTGCCATCGCCGCCGATTCCAGCTATGCCCCGGCCCACAACGTGCTGGGCCTGGTGCACATGGACCTGCGGGAAAACGAGGCGGCGGAGCAGAGCTTCCGTCGCGCCCTGTCCCTTGCCGGCAACGACCCCGAAATCAACAACAACTTCGGCTGGTTCCTCTGCCAGGTCGGGCGGGAGAAGGAATCCATCGCCTACTTCAACAACGCCATCAAGAACCCGCTCTACCCGACGCCGGAGCGTGCCTATCTGAATGCGGGCCGGTGCTCGGAGAAAATCGGTGACCTGAAAGGCGCGGAAAACTATTATTTCCGGGCGCTGCGCCTCGCCCGCAACGATTTCCAGGCCACCTTGGCCATGGCCGGCCTCAAGTACCGCCAGGATGACCTGGACGAGTCCTACCGGCTGGTGCGCGAATTCCACAAGGCCAGCGATCCCACTCCCGAATCCCTGTGGCTGGGCCTGCGCCTGGCCCGCAAGCTCGGGGACCGGGCCGAAGAGGCCAGTTACAACGCCCAGTTGCGCCGCCGTTTCCCGGGCTCCCGGGAAACCCAGGCCCTCTTGAAAGGCAATTTCGAATGAGCGAACTCGTTCAAGAAACCCTGGCCGAGGAATCTCCCGCCGCGGAGTCCCGGCCCGAGGTCAGTGTTGGCCTCGTCCTGCGCCAGGCGCGGGAATCCCGTCAGATGTCCGTGGCCGATGTGGCCCAGTTGCTGAAAATCAGCTATCGCCAAGTCGATGCCCTGGAGAGCGACAACTGGGACGCCTTGCCGGGCCAGACCTTCGTCCTCGGCTTCATCCGCAATTACGCCCGGCTGCTGCATCTGGACGCCACGCCCCTGCTGCAGCAGATCAAGGCGGCCCAGACCCCGGACAATCCCAATATCGTGCTGCCCGAAGCCTCCGCCGCCTCCCTGCCCCAGCCGGGCCAGGGCAAGCGCCGCGATCTGGCCGCCGTGGCCGGCGCCGCCCTCATGGTGGGGGTCGCCGTGGCCGCCTATTTCCTGGTGCCGGCCGATTTCTGGCAGTCCGCGCCGGAGCCCGAGCCCGTCGCTGAAACCGCCGCCGAAGCGGAGCCCGAGCAGGCCTTCCCGCCTGCTGCTCCGGCCGAAGGCAACAGCAGCGAAGCTGCCGCCACCGGGGTTCCGGAGCAGGCGCCAGCTGCCGCTGTGCCGCCTGCTGCGGCCGCGGCACCGGCTCCTGTGGCAGCGGCAGCTCCCGCTGCCGTGGCCGCCCCCGCCCCGGTCACGGTTTCCCCCCCGGCCCCCAGCGGCGCCGTGGCCGCCGGCCAGGCCCGCTTCAAGTTCCGCTTCGAGCAGCCCTCCTGGGTCGAAGTGAAGGACAAGAGCGGCCAGATCGTCTTTTCCCAACTCAACCCCGCCGGCAGCGAACGGGAAGTGGAAGGTGTGCCTCCCTTCTCCCTGGTGGTGGGCAATGCTTCCCACGTCAAGCTGACCTACAAGGGCCGGGATGTGCCTCTGGAACCCCGCAGCAAGGACGACGTGGCCCGCGTCAGCCTCGATTGATCCATGTCTGATCCCTATTCCATTCCCCGTCGCCCGACCCTGGGCGTGAAGGTGGGCGGCGTCACCATCGGCGGCGATGCCCCGGTGGTGGTCCAGTCCATGACCAACACGGACACTGAGGACTACCTCGCCACCGCCCTGCAGACGGCCGAACTGGCCCGGGCCGGCTCCGAGCTGGTGCGCATCACCGTGAACACGCCAGAAGCGGCCGCGGCCGTGCCGAAGATCCGCGAGCACCTGGATCGCCTCGGCCTCTCCGTGCCCCTCATCGGCGACTTCCACTACAACGGCCACCGCCTGCTCACCGACCATCCGGAGTGTGCCCAGGCCCTGGCCAAGTACCGTATCAACCCGGGCAATGTGGGCCATGGCAAGAAGCGGGACGAGCAGTTCGCCCAGATGATCGAGCTGGCCTGCAAGTACGACAAGCCGGTGCGCATCGGCGTGAACTGGGGCAGCCTGGACCAGGACCTGCTGGCCCGCATCATGGACGAGAACGCCAAGCGGCCCGAACCCAAGGACGCGGTGCAGATCATGCGCGAGGCCATGGTCACCTCGGCCCTGGAGTCGGCGGAGAAGGCCGTGGAGATTGGCCTGCCGGCCGACCACATCGTCCTCTCCTGCAAGGTTTCCGGGGTGCAGGACCTGATCGCCATCTACCGGGAGCTGTCGGCCCGTTCCCGTTTCGCCCTGCACCTGGGGCTGACCGAAGCCGGCATGGGCAGCAAGGGTATCGTCGCTTCCACCGCCGCCATGGGCGTGCTGCTGCAGGAAGGCATCGGCGACACCATCCGCGTCTCCCTGACCCCCGAGCCCGGCGGCAAGCGCACCGGTGAAGTCATCGTCGCCCAGGAAATGCTGCAGACCATGGGCCTGCGCGCCTTCACCCCCATGGTGGCGGCCTGTCCCGGCTGCGGCCGTACCACCAGCACCTTCTTCCAGGAACTGGCTTCCACCATCCAGGAGTACGTGCGGGCCCAGATGCCCCAGTGGCGCACCGAGTACGACGGCGTGGAGAACATGACCCTGGCGGTCATGGGCTGCGTGGTCAACGGTCCGGGCGAGAGCAAGCACGCCAACATCGGCATTTCCCTGCCCGGCACCGGCGAAGTGCCGGCGGCCCCGGTGTTTGAGGACGGGGAAAAGACGGTTACCCTGCGGGGCGACAATATCGCCGAAGAATTCAAGGCCATCGTGGATCGCTACGTGGCCCGTACCTACCAACGCAAACTGCATCCGTGATTGCCAGGGACCGGGGCCGGCGCCGCCTGTGGGCGGTGTCCGGCCCTTCCCGATAATGAAACCAGGTTTATGAGTCAGAAAACACTACAAGCCGTCCGCGGCATGAACGACATCCTCCCCGACGAAGCCGAGCTGTGGGAGCGCTTCGAGGAGGTTGTCCGTTCCTGGCTGCACAGCTACGGCTACCGCCCCATCCGCATGCCCGTCGTGGAGCCCACCGGCCTCTTCAAGCGGGCCATCGGCGAGGTCACGGACATCGTCGAGAAGGAAATGTATTCCTTCGAGGATGCCCTCAACGGTGAAAACCTCACCCTGCGCCCCGAAGGTACCGCCGGTTGCGTCCGTGCCGTGATCCAGCACAGCCTGGCGGCCCAGCATCCGCGCCGCCTCTACTACATGGGCCAGATGTTCCGCCACGAGCGGCCCCAGCGCGGCCGCTACCGCCAGTTCCACCAGGTGGGCGTGGAGTCCTTCGGCTTCGCCGGTCCCGATGTGGACGCCGAGCAGATTCTCATGGGCGCCCGCCTGTGGGACGACCTGGGTCTGGAAGGTATCACCCTGCAGATCAACAGCCTGGGCCAGCCCGAAGAGCGGGCCCGGCACCGGGCCGAGCTGATCGCCTATTTCCAGGCCAATGCCGACCGGCTGGACGAGGATTCCCAGCGCCGCCTGCACACCAATCCCCTGCGCATTCTGGATACCAAGAATCCGGACATGCAGGAGCTGTGCGCCAACGCCCCCAAGCTGATCGACTTCCTCGGCGCCGAATCCCTGGCCCACTTCGAAGGCGTGCAGCAGGTGCTGCGGGATGCCGGCCAGCCCTATACGGTGAATCCGCGCCTGGTGCGGGGGCTGGACTACTACAACCTGACCGTGTTCGAATGGGTCACCGACCGTCTCGGCGCCCAGGGTACGGTCTGCGCCGGCGGCCGCTACGACGGCCTGGTGGAGCAGCTGGGCGGCAAGCCCACGCCCGCATGCGGCTTTGCCATGGGGGTGGAACGCCTCATCGCCCTGATCCAGGACCAGGATCTGGCGGGCAATCCGGAGCCGGTGGATGTGTACGTGGTGCACCAGGGCGAGGCCGCCAGCCGGCTCGCCTTCCGCGTCGCCGAAGGGCTGCGGGACAACGGCCTGGCCGTGCTCCTCAATTGCGGCGGCGGCAGTTTCAAGAGCCAGATGAAAAAGGCCGACGGCAGCGGTGCTGCCTTCGCCGTGATCATCGGCGACGACGAGGCGGCGGCAGGGGAGGTGAGCCTCAAGTCCCTGCGCAGCGCCGACGGCGAGAAGGGCGAACAACAGCGGGTGAAGGTGGATGATCTGCCTGCCACCCTGATGGATTCAATCATTGATTGGGAAGAGAAATAATGGCCGTCTACGACTTGCAGGAGCAGGAACAGCTCGACGAAATCAAGACCTGGTGGAAGCAGCACGGCAACCTGGTGACCAGCATCCTGCTCGCCGCCGCCATCGGTGTTGCCGGCTGGCAGGGCTGGAACTGGTACCAGGGCCGCCAGTCGGCCCAGGCCGCCGTGGTTTTCGGTGTGCTGCAGAAGGCCGCCCTGGAAGGTGATGCCCAGCGCCTCAAGGCGGCTGCCGGCGAACTGCTGGAAAACTACAAGGGCTCCACCTACGCCTCCCTCGGCGCCCTGACCGCGGCCAAGGTGGCCTTCGATGGCGGCGACCTGAAGACCGCCAAGGTGCAGCTGGCCTGGGTGGCCGAGAACGGCAAGGACGAGCTGCGCGACCTGGGCCGTCTGCGCCTGGCCGCCGTGCTGCTCGACGAGAAGTCCTACGACGAGGCCCTGAAGCAGCTGGAAGCCAAGCCGGCACCCGCCTTCGCGGCCCGCTATGCCGAAGTGCGTGGCGATATTTTCCTGGCCCAGGACAAGAAGGACGAAGCCCGCAAGGCCTTCGCCGACGCCCTGGCCGCCATCGATGCCGCCGCCAAGGCCGGCAGCGGCGCCCAGGATGCCCAGGCGGCCGCCGCCTACCGTCAGGTGCTGCAACAGAAGGCCGATGCCCTGGGAGAGGCCAAGTGAAATTCCGTCCCGCCCTCCTGAGCCTGCTGCTGGCAGCCGCCCTGGGCGGCTGTTCTTCCCTGGACAAGATCAATCCCTTCGCCAGTTCCTCCAAGGTCAAGATGGCCGAGCTGGACACCATCAAGCCCAGCGTCAATGTGGTGAGCCTGTGGCAGGGCCGGGCCGGCAAGGCCGAGGACTACGTCTTCACGCCGGCGGTGGTGGATTCCAGCGTCTATGTGGCCGCCAACAACGGCAGCGTCACCCGTTTCGACGACGGCAAGCAGGCCTGGCAGGTTTCCGCCGGCCAGCCCCTCTCCGGCGGTGTCGGCAGCGACGGCCGTCTGGTGGTGGTGGGCACGCCCAAGGGCGAAATCATTGCCTTCGACGCCAAGGACGGCAAGCAGCTGTGGAAGGCCCGGGCTAGTTCCGACATCCTGGCGGCGGCAGCCGTGAGCGCCGACATCGTCGTCGTGCGCACCGGCGACAACCGCCTCTACGGCTTCGATCCGGCCGACGGCAAGCGCAAGTGGGTCTATCAGCGCAACAACCCGGCCCTATCCCTGCGCAATGCGGCGTCGCCGGTGATTTCCGAACGCTACGTCTTCGCCGGGTTCCCCGGCGGCAAGCTGGTGGCGGTGTCGCTGCAGAATGGCGCCGCCGTCTGGGAAGGCACCGTGGCCCTGCCCAAGGGCACTACCGAGCTGGACCGGGTGGCCGATATCACCAGCCCCCCCGTGTTCGACGGTCCCCAGGTGTGCGCCGTGGCCTACCAGGGCCGCGTCGCCTGCTTCGACCTGACCAACGGCAACCTGATCTGGGCCCGGGACATGTCCTCCGCCTCCGGTCTGGCCATGGACAGCCGCAATATCTACGTCGCCGACGACAAGGGCGCCGTGCATGCCCTGGACCGTTTCCGCGGCACCTCCCTGTGGAAGCAGGACAAGCTCTTCCTGCGCCAGCTCTCCATGCCCCGGGTGGCCCACGGCCTGGTGGCGGTGGGTGACGTCAAGGGCGTGATCCACTTCCTCAACCGGGACGACGGCTCCTTCAGCGCCCGCTTCACCACCGACGGCACTGCCGTGGTGGCGGCGCCCCAGAGCTACGGCAGCGGCTGGCTGTTCCAGACCCAGGGCGGCGGCGTGTTCGCCCTCGACGTTCAATAATCCAAGCAGAAAGCATTACTCGTGAAACCCACCCTGGTACTGGTCGGCCGGCCCAATGTAGGCAAGTCCACCCTGTTCAATCGCCTGACCAAGACCCGTGACGCCATCGTCGCCGACCTGCCCGGGCTGACCCGGGACCGCCACTATGGCCACGGCAAGGTGGGCAGCAAGCCCTATCTGGTGGTGGACACCGGCGGCTTCGAGCCCCTGGCCAAGGACGGCATTTTCCACGAGATGGCACGACAGACCGAGCAGGCCATCGCCGAGGCGGACGCCGTGGTCTTCGTGGTGGACGGCCGCGTCGGCATTACCGCCCAGGACAAGGAAATCGCCAACAAGCTGCGCAAGCTGGAGCGCCCGGTGCTGGTGGCGGTGAACAAGGCCGAGGGCATGAAGCACACGGTGGTGGCGGCCGACTTCTACGAACTGGGCCTGGGCGAGCCGTTTCCCGTTTCCGCCACCCACGGCGACGGCGTGCGGGATCTGGTGGAAATGGCCCTGGCCGATTTTCCCGAGCCGGACGAGGATGACGCCAAGGACGAAACGCCCCGGGTGGCCATCGTCGGTCGTCCCAACGTGGGCAAGAGCACCCTCATCAACGCCCTCATGGGCGAAGAGCGGGTCATCGCCTTCGATATGCCCGGCACCACCCGGGATGCCATTTTCGTGGACTTCGAGCGCAACGGCCGCAAGTACACCCTGATCGACACCGCCGGCCTGCGCCGCCGCGGCAAGGTCTTCGAAGCCGTGGAGAAGTTCTCCGTGGTGAAGACCCTGCAGTCCATCGAGGACGCCAACGTGGTGGTGCTGGTGCTGGACGCGGACCAGGACATCTCGGACCAGGACGCCCACATCGCCGGTTTCGTTGTCGAATCCGGCCGCTCCTTGGTGGTGGCGGTGAACAAGTGGGACAGCCTGGACGCCTATCGGCGCGAGCGCATCAAGGTGGATCTGGAACACAAGCTGAAATTCCTCAGCTTCGCCACCTTCCACTACATTTCCGCCCTCAAGGGCCTGGGCCTGGAAAAGCTGTTCACCTCCGTGGACCGGGCCTACGCCGCCGCCATGGCCAAGCTGCCCACGCCCAAGCTGACCCGGGTGCTGCTGGACGCCGTGGCCCGCCAGGCGCCGCCCCGTCACGGCGGCATCTTCCGCCCCAAGCTGCGCTATGCCCACCAGGGCGGCTCCAACCCGCCCCTGATCGTCATCCACGGCAACGCCCTGGATTCCCTGCCGGAAAGCTATCGCCGCTACCTGGAACATACCTTCCGCGAAGTGTTCAAACTGCAGGGCACGCCCCTGCGGGTCCAGTTCAACACCAGCCACAATCCTTTCGCCACCAAGGAAGTGCGCAAGATCGGCAATCCGCGGGACACCTTTTACAAAAACCGCGAGAAAAAGTCCTGAATCTACGGGTTTGCCCGGTGGCTTTCCCCCGGAAAATCCATTAAAGTGCTTTTTCCATAACAACGAACCATGGAGTTTCAGCCATGAGCAATAAAGGGCAACTTTTACAAGACCCGTTTCTCAACACGCTCCGCCGCGAACATGTGCCGGTTTCCATTTACCTGGTGAACGGCATCAAGCTCCAGGGCCAGATCGAGTCCTTCGACCAGTACGTCGTGCTGCTCAAGAACACGGTGACCCAGATGGTCTACAAGCATGCCATTTCCACCGTGGTGCCGGCCCGCCCCGTCAATATCCAGCAGGATAACGGCGCCGAGTCGTGATCATTCCCCGCATACGCATTTCCGGCCCGCTGGCATCACCGGCGGGCCGCGTCGTTTTCGGCCGGTTGCGGCCAGTCTGCTCCTAATCCATGTTTGATCGTCCCTCCGCCGGTGACCCCAGGGTCCCCGGTTCCGAGCGCGCCCTCCTGATCCAGGTAGATTTCGGCCAGCCCGACATCGAGGATTCCCAGGAAGAACTGCGCCTGCTGGCCAGCTCGGCTGGTGCCGAAGTGGTGGATGTGCTGGTGGCCAAGCGGGGTGCGCCCGATGCGGCCACCTATGTGGGCAAGGGCAAGGTGCAGGAAATCGGTGCCGTCGCCGCCGCCCATGATGCCACCCTGGTGATTTTCAACCACGAGCTGTCGCCGGCCCAGGAACGCAACCTGGAGCGGGCCCTGCAATGCCGGGTGATCGACCGCACCAGCCTGATCCTGGACATCTTCGCCCTGCGCGCCAGCAGTTCCGAAGGCAAGCTGCAGGTGGAACTGGCCCAGCTGGAGCATCTGGCCACCCGTCTGGTGCGGGGCTGGACCCACCTGGAGCGGCAGCGGGGCGGCATCGGTATGCGCGGTCCCGGCGAAAAGCAGCTGGAAACGGACCGCCGTCTGCTTGGCGTCCGGGTCAAGAGCCTCAAGGAGCGCCTGGCCAAGCTGTCGCGCCAGCGCAATGTGCAGCGGCGGGCTCGTTCCCGGCGCGATGTGCTCAACGTGTCCCTGGTCGGCTATACCAACGCCGGCAAATCCACCCTGTTCAACGCCATGACCAAGGCCGGCGTCTATGCGGCGGACCAGCTTTTCGCCACCCTGGACACCACCTCCCGCAAGCTGTGGCTGCCGGAAGTGGGCTCCGTGGTGATGTCGGACACGGTGGGTTTCATCCGCGACCTGCCCCACGCCCTGGTGGAGGCCTTCAAGGCCACCCTGGAAGCCACGGCCCAGGCCGATCTGCTGCTGCATGTGGTGGATTCCGCCTCCCATGCCCGGGAGGAGCAGATTGCCGAAGTCAACAAGGTGCTGCACGAGATCGGTGCCGACCAGGTGCCCCAGATTCTGGTGTGGAACAAGGCCGACCTTACGGGCTTGCCCGCCGCTGTGGAGCGGGACGAGTATGGTAAACTTCACCGCGTCCGATTGAGTGCCAGGACCGGCGAAGGCCTGGATTTGTTGCGCCAGGCGCTGACGGAGTTTGCCCGGGATAATTCACTCAGCATGACGACAGCGGCCTCTGCGGACGATGCCGCGGCAGCTAGTGCGAATGACGCAGTGCAAGACGTTTAGACCGGATCACCGGCCCCTCATACCGCCCTCAATAAGAGTTCCCCGACATGATCTCTAGCATTGGACTTCTGATGTCGCTTAACGACCCCCAGTGGGGTAATCGTGGCAATGGCGACGGCCGCCGTCCCAACCAGGGACCTCCCGATCTGGAAGACCTGTGGCGCGATTTCAACCGCCGCCTGTCCGGCATGTTCGGCAAGAAGGGCGACGGCAAATTTGGCGGCGGCGATTCCGGCGGCCCCTCCGACTTCAATCCCAAGCTCTTCGGCGGCGGCATCGGCCTCCTGGCGGCCCTGGTGGCCGTGGTCTGGCTGGCCTCCGGCTTCTACATCGTCGACGCTTCCCAGCGCGGCGTGGTGCTGCAGTTCGGCAAGTTCAAGGAAACCACGGAACCGGGCCTACGCTGGCGTCTGCCGTTCCCCATCGAATCCCACGAACTGGTGAATCTCACCGGCGTGCGCACCATTGAGGTGGGCTACCGGGGCAGCGAGAAGAACAAGGTGCTGAAAGAGGCGCTGATGCTGACCGATGATGAAAACATCATCAACATCCAGTTCGCCGTGCAGTACTACCTGAAGGACCCGGTCGAATACCTGTTCAACAACCGTCACGCCGACGAGGCCGTGATGCAGGCTTCCGAAACGGCCATCCGGGAAATCGTCGGCAAGAGCAAGATGGACTTCGTCCTCTACGAAGGCCGGGAGCAGGTGGCGGCCCAGGCGGCCAAGCTGATGCAGGACATCCTGGATCGCTACAACACCGGCATCCTCATTTCCAAGGTCACCATGCAGAATGCCCAGCCGCCGGAGCAGGTCCAGGCAGCCTTCGATGATGCGGTGAAGGCGGGTCAGGACCGGGAGCGGCAGAAGAACGAAGGCCAGGCGTACGCCAACGACGTCATCCCCCGGGCCAAGGGTACCTCCGCCCGCCTGTTGCAGGAAGCCGACGGCTACAAGCAGCGCATGATCGCCACCGCCGAGGGCGACGCCAGCCGCTTCAAGCAGATCCTCGTGGAATACGCCAAGGCACCCGAGGTGACGCGCCAGCGCCTCTATCTGGAAACCATGCAGCAGATCTACGCCAACACCTCCAAGATCATGGTGGATGCCAAGGGCGGCAACAACCTGCTCTACCTGCCCCTGGACAAGCTGATGGAAACCGTGGCGGCGCCCGGCCATGCCGGCGTCCCGGCCGCCCAGGCCGTTGAAAGCACCGTGAACCGGGGTGTGTCGATTTCCAACGACGTTCCGCCCCAGCTGGAAAAGAACGATGTACGTTCCCGTGACGCTTCCCTGCGTTCCCGGGATCGGGACGGCCGCTAAGGAGCCCCAGAGATGAAACAGAGCTTCGGTCTTATCGGCGGCCTGGTGGCCGCCATCGTGGTGGTGCTGGCCCTCAGCCTGTTCACCGTGGATCAGCGCCAGTACGCCGTGGTGCAGCAGCTGGGCGAGGTCAAGTCGGTCATCACCGAACCCGGCCTCAACTTCAAGTGGCCCCTGATCCAGAACGTCCGCTTCTTCGATCGCCGCATCCTGACCATGGATTCCCCGGAACCCGAGCGTTTCATCACCTCGGAAAAGAAGAACGTGCTGGTGGATTCCTACGTCAAGTGGCGCATCGTCGATCCCAAGCTGTACTACATCTCCGTCGGCGGCGACGAATCCCGGGCCCGTACCCGTCTCTCCCAGACCGTCAATGCGGGCCTGCGGGAAGAGTTCGGCAAGCGCACGGTGCATGACGTGGTCTCCGGCGAGCGGGACAAGATCATGGACGACATGCGGGAAAAGGCCGACCAGGATGCCCGCAAGATCGGTGTGCAGATCGTGGACGTGCGCCTGAAGCGCGTCGAGCTGCCCCAGGAAGTGAGTGAGTCCGTCTATCGCCGCATGGAGGCCGAGCGCAAGCGGGTGGCCAACGAACTGCGTTCCCAGGGCGCTGCCGAGGCCGAAAAGATCCGCGCCGACGCCGACCGCCAGCGCGAAGTGCTGGTGGCCGAAGCCTACCGGGATGCCCAGAAGATCAAGGGTGAGGGCGATGCCAAGGCTGCCGCCATCTACGGCCAGGCCTTCGGCCAGAATCCCGAGTTCTTCGCCTTCTACCGCAGCATGGAAGCCTATCGCTCCACCTTCAAGAGCAAGAGCGATGTCATGGTGCTGGAACCCAATTCCGATTTCTTCAAGTACATGAAGAACGTCGGCCGCAGCGGCAAGTAAAGTCGGCCGTCGTTCTGCCTATGGGCGATAATCTCCTCCTCGCCTTCGCGCTCATGCTGGTGCTCGAAGGCGTCGTTCCCTTTCTCGCGCCCCAGGCCTGGCGCGAGACGTTTCGCCGCCTCATCGCCATGAGCGACGGCCAGATCCGCTTCATTGGCCTCACCGCCATGATCGCGGGCCTCATACTGTTGATGATTTTCAAATGAACTGGTTGCTACCCGAATACCTGGCCGATGCCCTGCCGGCAGAGGCCGCCAAGATCGAGCGCCTGCGGCGCCAGACCCTGGACCTGTTCCGCTGCCATGGCTACGAACTGGTCATGCCGCCCCTGCTCGAGTACCTGGAATCCCTGCTCACCGGGTCCGGCCAGGACCTGCGCCTGAAGACCTTCAAGCTGGTGGATCAGTTGTCCGGCCGCACCATGGGCGTGCGTGCCGACATCACGCCCCAGGTGGCTCGCATCGACGCCCACCTGCTCAACCGCCAGGGCGTGGTCCGTCTCTGCTATTGCGACAGCGTGCTGCATACCCTGCCAGCGGCCACCGCCGGCACCCGGGAGCCGATCCAGATCGGCGCCGAGATTTACGGCCATGCCGGCGTCGAAGCCGACCTGGAGATCATCCGCCTGATGGCTGCCGCCCTGGAAGGGGCCGGCCTCTCCGCCGCCCGCCTCGATCTGAGCCATGTCGGCATCTTCCGCGCCATCGCCCAGGCCGCCGGCCTGCCGGCTGCGGCTGACGAGGAAGTGTTCGCCCTGCTGCAGGTCAAGGACATCCCCGGCCTGCAGGCCGCCTGTGCCGGCCTGCCCGAGCCCTACCGTTCCGCCCTGCTGCGCCTGCCCGACCTCTATGGCGATGCTTCCGTGCTGGCCAAGGCCCGGCAGCAGCTGCCCGACCTGCCGGCGGTGCACGCCGGCCTGGACCTGCTCTCGGCCCTGGCCGCCAAGGCCGGCGACCTGCCCATCAGTTTCGATCTGTCGGACCTGCGCGGCTATCATTACCACAACGGCGTCGTCTTCGCCGCCTACAGCCCCGGCTACGCCACCGCCCTGGCCCTGGGCGGCCGCTACGACGGCGCTGGTGAAGCCTTCGGCCGGGCCCGTCCCGCCACGGGGTTCTCCATGGATTTGCGCGAGGTGGCCCGCCTGGCCCCCGCCACCCAGGTTTCAAAAGCCATCCTGGCGCCCTACGGCGGCGAGGATGCCCAGCTGGCCGCCGCCATCGCCCGTCTGCGGGCCGAAGGCGAGGCCGTGGTGGAACTCCTGCCCGGCCAGGCCGGCAGCGAAGGTCTGCCCTGCGACCGCCGGCTGGTGCAGCAGGACGGCAAATGGATTATTGCAGCAATCAATAAGGACTAAGCAGTATGGCTAAGAACGTCGTGGTCGTCGGCACCCAGTGGGGCGACGAGGGGAAGGGAAAGATCGTCGATTGGCTGACGGACAACGCCCAGGGCGTGGTGCGTTTCCAGGGCGGGCACAATGCCGGCCATACCCTGGTGGTGGGCGAGCGCGAATACAAGCTGAACCTGGTGCCCTCCGGCATCGTGCGTGACGGCGTGCAGTGCTACATCGGCAACGGCGTGGTGCTGGACATCCAGCATCTGCTGGCCGAAATCAAGATCCTGGAAGAGGGCGGCCTGGACGTGCGTTCCCGCCTCAAGGTCAGCCCCGGCTGTCCCCTGATCCTGCCCTACCACTCCGCCATCGACAAGGCGCGGGAAGCCGCCAAGTGCGCCGACCAGAAGATCGGCACCACCGGCAAGGGCATCGGTCCGGCCTATGAAGACAAGGTGGCCCGCCGCGGCCTGCGGGTGTACGACCTGTTCAACCCGGAGCGCTTCGCCGCCAAGCTGAAGGACGTGATGGAGTACCACAACTTCATCCTGACCAAGATGCTGGGTGCCGAGCCCGTTTCCTACGAAGCCGTGCTGGAACAGGCCCTGGCCAATGCGGAACAGATCAAGCCCCTGGTGGCTGACGTCTCCGCTGCCATCTACGAATCCAACAAGGCCGGCCAGAACCTGCTGTTTGAAGGCGCCCAGGGCACCCTGCTGGACATCGACCACGGCACCTATCCCTTCGTCACCTCCAGCAACTGCGTTGCCGGCCAGGCGGCAGCGGGCGCCGGCGTCGGCCCCGGCATGCTGCATTACGTGCTGGGCATCACCAAGGCCTACTGCACCCGTGTCGGCGGCGGTCCGTTCCCCTCCGAGCTGGATATCGACACCGCCGGCTGTCCCGGCCACCAGATGTCCACCAAGGGCAAGGAATTCGGCACCGTCACCGGTCGCAAGCGCCGCTGCGGCTGGTTCGATGCCGCCGCCCTGCGCCGCTCCGCCCGCATCAACGGCGTCACCGGCCTGTGCATCACCAAGCTGGACGTGCTCGACGGCCTGGAAGAACTGCACATCTGCACCGGCTACAAGCTGGACGGCAAGGTGCTGGACCTGCTGCCCATCGGTGCCGACGAAGTGGCCCGCTGCGAGCCCATCTACGAAACCATTCCCGGCTGGAAGGAAACCACCTTCGGCGCCAAGCGCTGGGAAGACCTGCCGGCCACGGCCCAGGCCTACCTGGACCGCATCCAGACCCTGTGCGAGATTCCCATCGACATCGTCTCCACCGGTCCGGAGCGGGACGAAACCATCCTCAAGCGGCATCCCTTCGCCGCCTGAGCGAAAAAGCCGGCGTCAGAGCGCCGGCTTTTTTCTTTAACCTGAGTGTCGTCCTGATTGTCGTCAACTCCCCTTAAGCTTGCCGGCAGCCAGTATCGCCGGGGGCATTCGTGCCCTGCGACTGCGGGAGGTGCGTACTCTGCCGCCGTTGCGAATGGGGATGGTGGTGCGGGGAGGGGGGAGTGCCGGACCGGCAGCCGTTGCGGAAGCGGGGCCGGAAAAGCAAAAAGCCGAAAATCCTTGAAGAATTTTCGGCTTTGCCTGAACCTTGGTGCCCAGGAGAGGACTCGAACCTCCACAGTGTTGCCACCGCCAGGACCTGAACCTGGTGCGTCTACCAATTCCGCCACCTGGGCAGGTGTCGAAAAGAGCCCGCATTATAATGAAGCCTGCGGTACTACCGCAAGAGGAAAAATGATTAATTTTTTACCGTCGCTGCAGAACCCGATTTTTGCCATGGCTGTCGCCCCCATGTCGTCCTTGCGGATGGCAGGGCAGGGTGCGTCCCGGCTGGCGGGAATTGTGGCGGCTGGGGAAACCCGTGCAAACGGGAAGCAGAAAAACAAAAAGCCGGCAAAAGCCGGCTTGATGTCTGAAACCTGGTGCCCAGGAGAGGACTCGAACCTCCACAGTGTTGCCACCGCCAGGACCTGAACCTGGTGCGTCTACCAATTCCGCCACCTGGGCAGGTGTCGAAGAAGGCGCGATTATAAGGTAAATAAAGACCATGTCAACTAGAAAACTATCCAAAACCAGAAAAAACGATCCCTTCTTTGAAAGGGAGTGCCAAAAGTACGAGATTCCCCTGCCGTCCCGGGAATACACCATGCAGCTGCTGCAGGACCAGGGACGCCCCGTTTCCTTCGACCAGCTGGTGGCCCTGCTGGACATCAGCCGGGATGAGGAGGACCTCTTCCAACGCCGTCTCAACGCCATGGAGCGGGACGGCCAGCTGCTGCGCAACCGCAAGAACTCCTACATCCTGCCGGAGAAGGCAGACCTGATTCCGGGCAAGGTGGAAGGCCATCCGGACGGCTTCGGCTTCGTCAAGCCGGACGACGGCAGCGACGACCTGTTCCTCGAGCCCAAGCAGATGGACAAGGTGCTGCACGGCGACCGGGTGCTGGTGCGCTGCATCGGCCTGGACCGCCGCGGCCGCCGCGAGGCCACCATCGTCGAGGTGCTGGAGCGGGCCAACACCCGCCTGGTGGGCCGGCTCATGGAAGAGCACGGCATCCAGTTCGTGGTGGCCGAGAACAAGCGCATCAGCCAGGACATCCTGATTCCCCCCACCGCCATGACCGACAAGCGGGCCAAGCTCAAGGCCCGGCCCGGCAATGTGGTGATGGTGGAAATCCTGGAGCAACCCTCCCGCTATTCCCAGCCCATCGGCCGCATTGTCGAGATTCTCGGCAACTATGCCGACCCGGGCATGGAAATCGAAATCGCCCTGCGCAAGCACGACCTGCCCTTCGAGTTTTCCAAGGAAGCCCAGGCCGAAAACAAGGCGGTGCCGGACAAGGTCAAGAAGAGCGACTTCAAGGGCCGCGAAGACCTGCGTGAGCTGCCCCTGGTGACCATCGACGGCGAGACCGCCCGGGACTTCGACGATGCGGTCTTCTGCGAGAAGGTGGGCCGGGGCTGGCGCCTGGTGGTGGCCATCGCCGACGTCTCCCATTACGTGCGTCCGGGCATGGCCCTGGACCAGGAGGCCTACGACCGGGGCAACTCGGTGTATTTCCCGCGGCGGGTCATTCCCATGCTGCCGGAGAAGCTCTCCAACGGCATCTGCTCCCTCAACCCGGACGTGGAACGGCTGGCCATGGTGTGCGACATGAACATCAGCGCCACCGGCAGCATCGGCAAGTACCGCTTCTACCCGGCCGTGTTCCGCTCCCATGCCCGCCTCACCTACAACCAGGTGTGGGGCTGGCTGTCCGGCGAAAGCCAGCCGGAGAACGAGGTGCATCAGGCCCTGCAGCCCCACCTGCAGAACCTCTACAAGCTCTTCCAGGTGCTGCTCAAGGCGCGCAAGAAGCGGGGTGCCATCGACTTCGAGACGGTGGAAACCCAGATGCTGTTCAACGCCCAGGGCAAAATCGAGAACATCGTGCCCGTGGTGCGCAACGACGCCCACCGCCTGATCGAGGAATGCATGCTGGCGGCCAACGTCTGCGCCTCCGGCTTCCTGCATGAGCACAAGCAGGCCTGCCTGTACCGGGTGCACCAGGGACCGACGCCGGAAAAGCTGGAGAACCTTCGGGCCTTCCTCGGCGAATTCGGCTTCTCCCTGGCCGGCGGCGACGAGCCCAAGGCCAAGGATTACGCCGAGCTGCTGGAGAAGATCCAGGGCCGTCCCGACACCCAGCTGCTGCAGACGGTGATGCTGCGCTCCCTGCGTCAGGCCCAGTACGCCCCGGAAAACCTGGGCCACTTCGGCCTGGCCTACGAGGCCTACACCCACTTCACCTCGCCCATCCGCCGCTATCCCGACCTGCTGGTGCATCGCGCCATCAAGGCGGTGCTGGCCGGCGAGACCTACAACCCGGGCAAGTGGGAAGACATCGGCCTGCATTGCTCCGGCACCGAGCGCCGGGCCGACGAGGCCACCCGGGACGTGGACAACTGGCTGAAGTGCTTCTACATGAAGGAGCGCATCGGTGAGGAATTCGAGGGCACCATCGCCGGCGTCGCCGCCTTCGGTATTTTCGTCGCCCTGGACGAGGTCTTCGTCGAAGGCATGGTGCATGTCTCGGAGCTGGGCGAGGACTACTTCCACTTCGAGCCGGCCAAGCACCAGATGCTGGGCGAACGCAGCGGCAAGCGCTTCCGCCTCGGCGACCGCCTGCGGGTGAAGCTGGTGCGGGCCGACCTGGAGTCCGGCCGCATCGACTTCATCCTGGCCCAGGAAAAGAAAGAAGGTCCGGCCGGCGACGACGAGGTGGTGACCTGGCGCAAGAACACCACGGGCAAGCCAGCCCTGGGGGCAGCTGCTCCGCAAGGCAAGCCCCGTGCGGGTTCCGGCGGTGGCAAGCCCGGCAAGTCCGCCCCTGGCGGCAAAGCGGGCGGTCCGGGTCAGGGCGGTCATCGCGGCAAGAGTCCGGCCGCTGCCAAGACGGGCGCTCCCAAGCGGAGCGGCAAGGGCGGGGCGAAGGGCGGCAGCAAGTCCGCCAGCAGGGGCGGCGCCAACAACGGCGGCCGCAAGGGGCGCTAGGCCCCGTTGCCGTGTCTCAGGTCTGGCCGGCGAGCCCCGCCGGCAGGGCCTGGGCCCAGCCCAGCTCGGCCACCAGCCGGGCAAAATCGCCCTCCAGGGGCGCTTCCAGCAGCAGGGGGGCGCCGCTGGCCGGGTGTCTCACTTCCAGACGCAGGCAGGCCAGCAGCAGGCGCGGGCAGGCGAAGTGCTGGGCGAAGAAGCGGTTGTGCTTGCCCTTGCCGTAGGTGGCGTCGCCGATGATGGGATGGGCGATGTGCTTGAGATGGCGCCGCAGCTGGTGCTGCCGGCCGGTGGCCGGCTCCAGTTCAAGCAGGGCGTAGCGGCTGCTGGGATAACGGTCCACCGCCAGCGGCAGTTCCACCGTGGCCAAGCGCCGGTAGCGGGTGAGGGCGGCCTGGGGCTCCCGGTTCATGCGCTCCCCCTGCCATTCCCCGTCGTCGAACTGGCGGCTGAGGGCATGGTCGATGACGCCGGCTTCCTCCGGATGGCCGCGCACCACCGCCACATAGGTCTTGTGCACCGTCTGGGCCTCGAACTGGCGACCCAGTTCCCGGGCCATGTCGCTGCTGAGGGCGAACAGCAGCACGCCGGAAGTGCCCCGGTCCAGGCGATGGGCCGGGTAGACCCACTGGCCGATCTGGTCCCGCAGCAGCTGCACGGCGAAGCGGGTCTCGTGCCGGTCCACCAGGGAACGGTGCACCAGCAGGCCGGGGGGCTTGTGGATGGCGATCAGGTGCTCGTCGCGGTAGATAATCGGCAGCATCCGCTCGGTTTTCCTCGGTAACGGTGGTGGCAAAGGGGAGGGGCATCCTAGCAGGAATTGCTGCCCGAGGGCTTCCCGCCGGCCTCCCGGCATCCGCCGAAGGCCGCCCTGGCGCCCATCCCGCAGCTGTCTTGATGCGTATCAACGACGCCCCATTTCTTCCCGCGTTCAATGGCAGCCACGATCTCCAGGGAAGAAAAAATGTTCCGCATCTCCCAATTCATGGACGAGCTGGTGACCCCCAGCACCGTCGGCCCCCGCCGCAATCCGCCCGGGCCGGTGGTGATCTGGAACCTGGTGCGCCGCTGCAACCTCACCTGCAAGCACTGCTACTCCATCTCCGCCGACAAGGATTTTCCCGGCGAACTGAACACCGAGCAGGTGTTCACCGTGATGGACGACCTCAAGGCCTTCCGCGTGCCGGTGCTGATCCTCTCCGGCGGCGAGCCCCTGCTGCGGCCGGACATCTTCGACATCGCCCGCCGCGCCAAGGGCATGGGCTTCTACGTCGGCCTTTCCTCCAACGGCACCCTCATCAGCGAAGCCAATATCGACGCTATCGCCGACATCGGCTTCGACTACGTGGGCGTCAGCCTGGACGGCATCAAGGAGACCCACGACAGGTTCCGCCGCCTGGAAGGGGCTTTCGACGCCTCCCTGGCCGGCATCCGCCTGTGCAAGGAACGGGGCATCAAGGTGGGCGTGCGCTACACCATGACCCAGGACAACGCCCACGACCTGCCGGGTCTGCTCAAGCTGATCGAGGCCGAGGGCATCGACAAGTTCTACTTCTCCCACCTCAACTACGCCGGCCGGGGCAACAAGAACCGGGCCACCGACACCCATCACCTGGCCACCCGCCAGGCCATGGACCTGCTTCTGGACACCTGCTGGGAATACAGCCAAATGAGCCGGCAGGGTGGCCCGCACAAGGAATTCGTCACCGGCAACAACGACGCCGACGGCGTGTACCTGCTGCGCTGGGTGGCCCGCCGCTTCCCGGACAAGGTCTCCCACATCCGTGCCAAGCTGGAGCAGTGGGGCGGCAACGCCAGCGGCGTCAATGTGGCCAACATCGACAACCTAGGCAATGTGCATCCGGACACCATGTGGTGGCACCACACCCTGGGCAACGTCAAGGAGCGGCCCTTCTCCACCCTGTGGAACGACCTTTCCGACCCCCTCATGGCCGGCCTCAAGCAGCACCCGCGGCCCGTGGAGGGGCGCTGCGGCGCCTGCGCCTACCTCAACATCTGCAACGGCAACACCCGGGTACGGGCCCAGCAGCTGACCGGCAATCCCTGGGCCGAAGACCCGGCCTGCTATCTCAGCGACGAAGAAATCGGCGTCAAAAAGGTAACCGAGGTATCCCTATGAAAACCCGCGTCCAGGCCGCCAGGCGGCCATCCTCCCTGGCCTTCTGGCTGCTTTCCGTACCCCTCGGCCTGGGGGCGTTGTGGCTGGCCAGCCGGCCGGCCCACGCCGCCGATGCCAACGCCCCGGCCCTGTTCCAGCAGCACTGCGCCGCCTGCCACGGTGCCGACCGCCTGGGGGGCATGGGCCCGGCCCTGCTGCCGGAAAACCTGGAACGGCTGAGAAAGGCCGAAGCCCTCAAGACCATCAGGGAAGGCCGGGCCGCCACCCAGATGCCGGCCTTCAAGGACCAGCTGAGCGAGGCCGACATCGCCGCCCTGGCCGACTACGCCTACGCCCCGGTGAACCCCAAGCCCACCTGGACGGAGAAGGACATCCGGGCCTCCCGCATCCAGCACGTGGACGAGAAGACCCTCTCGCCCAGGCCCGTCTTCAAGGCCGACCCCATGAACCTCTTCGTGGTGGTGGAAGGGGGCGACCATCACGTCTCCATCCTCGACGGCGACAAGCTGGAGCCCATCCACCGCTTCCAGTCCCGCTACGCCCTCCACGGCGGGCCCAAGTTCTCCCCCGACGGCCGCTTCGTGTATTTCGCCTCCCGGGACGGCTGGTTGACCAAGTTCGACCTGTGGAACCTGAAGGTGGTGGCCGAGGTGCGGGCCGGCATCAACACCCGCAACGCCGCCGTCTCCGGCGACGGCAAGTACGTCATGGCCGCCAACTACCTGCCCCAGGATCTGGTGCTGTTCGACGCCGACCTCAACCTGATCAAGGTGATGGAGGCGAAGAGCGCCGACGGCAAGGAAAGCTCCCGGGTTTCCGCGGTGTACGATGCCGCCCCGCGCAAGAGCTTCGTCGCCGCCATGAAGGACATGCCCGAGGTCTGGGAAATCAGCTACGACCCGGAAGCCCATCCCATCTACGACGGCCTGGTGCACGACTACCAGTACAAGGAAGGGGTCTCGGTGCCCGGCTTCCTCAACCCCCGCCGCACCCGCCTCACCGATCCCCTGGACGATTTCTTCTTCGACCAGAGCTATTCCGAGGTGATGGGCACCAGCCGGGAAGGCAAGGGCCAGGTGGTGAACCTGGATGCCCGGCGCAAGGTCTCCGAACTGCAGCTCTCCGGCATGCCTCACCTGGGCTCCGGCATCACCTGGAACTGGCAGGGCCGCACCGTGATGGCCTCCACCAACCTCAAGGAAGGCAAGGTGACGGTGATCGACATGAAGGACTGGAAACCGGTGAAGGACATCGTCACCCGGGGAGCCGGCTTCTTCCTGCGCAGCCACGAGAACAGCCGCTACGCCTTCGTCGATTCCATGATGAGCCCGGCCAAGGACACCCTGCAGGTGATCGACAAGGACAAGCTGGAGATCGTCAAGGAACTCAAGCCCGTCCCCGGCAAGACCCTGGCCCACATCGAGTTCACCAAGGATGGCCGTTACGCCCTGGCCAGCCTGTGGGAAATGGACGGCGCCCTGATCATCTACGACGCCAGGACCCTGGAAGAGGTGAAGCGCCTGCCCATGAAGAAGCCCGTGGGCAAGTACAACGTGTGGAACAAGATCACCCGTTCCGAAGGCACCAGCCACTAGGCTGGGCTCGGCAGCCCGGCGGGCTTTCCTGCTGCCGCGATGGCGGTGGGGGAGGCCTGGGTAAGGAGTGATGGGAAGGGAACTGCCTGGCCGGGCAGCAGCGCCCTGGATGTGACCAGGGGCGGCAGGGGCCCGGTAACCCGGGCGGTGTTCCGTCAGAGCCGCTGCAACAGCTTTTCCAGGGCCCGGTGCACCGTTTCCGCCTTGAAGGGTTTGACGATGTAGCCCTGGATGCCGGTCTGGATCAGTTCCCGCACCCGGTTCTGGTCCGCTTCCACGGTGACCATGATCACCGGCATCTGGTGGCCTGCCGCCCGCAGGGCGCGGACGAACTGGCCGCCATCCATGACCGGCATATTCCAGTCGCTGACGATGGCGTCGATGCCGCCGGCCTGCACCATCTCCAGGCCGGCCTGGCCGTGGGAGGCCTGCTTGACGGCAAAGCCCACCTCCTGGGCGATGGCGGTGAGGATGCCGCGCATGGACTCCACGTCGTCCACCACCAGGAGGGTCTTGGCTGCCATGGCCGGAGCAGACACCGCCTAGAGGGCGGCGTTCTGGCTTTCGATGTAGGCGAACAGCTCGTCGTACATTTCCACCAGGGCATCCCGCTCGGCACTGCCCTCGGTCCACTTGCGGGTGGCGGCCAGTTCCAGGGCTGCCCGTTCGGTGGCGGAGCGGCTGGCGATTTCCACCTGCTCGCCGTTGATGATGGCATTGACGTCGGCCCGGGCCTTCTGGGCCAGGGACACCATGCGCATGGAGGTTTCCATCCTGCCGGCACCCTGGCCGATGGTGCCCGCCAGTTCCTCCACCACGGAGGCGGAGCTGGCGGAGCCGGCCAGTTCCTGGCTGAAGGTGTCGGCGGTGCCGCGGGCGTCGGAGACGGCGCCCCCCAGTTCTTCCATGCGCCGGGAGACGTCTTCCATGGCGCCGGAAACGTCGCCGATGGCCTGGGTGATCTCCACCGCGGCCTTCTGGGACTGGTCGGCCAGCTTGCGCACCTCGTCGGCCACCACGGCAAAGCCGCGGCCCGTCTCGCCGGCCCGGGCCGCCTCGATGGCGGCGTTGAGGGCCAGCAGGTTGGTCTGCTTGGCGATGGCGTCGATGTGGCCGGTCAGCTGGCGGATGGCGTTGGTCTTGCCGTCCAGCTCGTGCAGGGCCTCGGCGCTGTGCTGGGCCGAGGTCTGGGCCTGACCGAGGGCGGCGGACATGGATTCGGCTGCACCGGACATGGCGCCAGCGGATTCGGCGAAGGCCCGGGCCAGGGATTCGGCCTGGGCCGATTCCTGGGCCACGGTTTCCAGGGCCTCGCTGACCCGGCCGATGGCGGTGGACAGGCCCCGTTCCGAACGCAGGAAGATCTTCGACAGCAGGGCCTCCCGGGCCACGGATTCCCGGGCCTCGTCGAGGCGGTCGAGCATGCCCTGCATCTGCTCCAGCACGTCGCGGAAGGTGCCGTGCAGGCCCGCGGTATGCAGGCGGCGCCAGGGGCGGCCCTGGGTCGAGGCAGCCATGGCGCCGAGCATTTCGCGGAAGGCGGTTTCGGTCTGGTCCAGGGCCGAGTTGATGCTGATGCGGATGGCGTCGAGCTGGGGATCGTCGATGCTGCGGGGCATGCGTTCCACCAGCAGGCCGTTCTGCACCTTGTCCATCAGGGCGTTCAGCTCTTTCAGGCGCTCCTGGCGGGAAGCGGCGGGCAGGACCAGCAGCAGGGCCGCCAGCAGCAGGGCCGGCAGGGCGTAGAGCGGGTCGAGGAAGGCCAGGCCGGCACCGGCCAGCACCAGGATCAGGAGCGGCCAGCGCCGCTTGTCAAAGTGAGAGAACCAGCTGTTCATAGCTCATTCCGGAAGATTGCAGGAGGTCGGTCAGCACCTTGGTGCCGGCGGCGATGGCGTCTTTGCTGCCGGCGGCCTTTTCGGCCGCCAGCATCTGCTGGTACACCGGCACGATCTTGTCGATGGCGCTGCGCCTGGGGCAGCGCCGCACCGAGTAGTAGCCGACGATGTCGCCCTTGGGGCCGAAGTCCGGGGTGATGTGGGCGAAGACCCAGTAGAAGCTGCCGTCCTTGGACATGTTCTTCACGTAGGCGAAGATTTCCCGGCCCGACTTGAGGGTGTCCCACACCAGGTTGAAGGCGGACCGGGGCATGTCCGGGTGGCGGATGATGTTGTGCTGGGTGCCCAGCAGCTCGGCTTCGCTGTAGCCGGAAAACTCGATGAAAATCTCGTTGCCGTAGGTGATGCGGCCGCTCAGGTCGGTCTTGCTGACGATGAAATCGTTGTCGCGCATGACCCGTTCCCGGTTGGTGGGAACGATGGATTTATCCTTCATTTTTGTCTCGCTCCTCGTCTGGAAGAAGCTATACCTCCCGGGGCCGTAATCTACCTTGTGGCACGGGGATTGGAAAGCTTGGGGGGCCGATATTTGCCTTTTGCCGGGGCCCTGTCGGCAAATGTCCGGGGCAGGCTCTCCGCTTGTGCCCCACAATGGCTTTCCAGGCGGTGCCCGCCCCCTTCGGCGGGAGCCTTTTTTGGCCTGGGGACGAAAGGTGCCAGGATCATGATCGAATCCATTTTGTTGACGGCAGTACGGGTATGCACTTTCGGCGCCGGCCGGGCCCTGACTAATGCCAGCGGCTTTTTCTTCGCCCGGGACGACGGCCGCCTGTTTCTCGTCACCAGCCGCCATGTGCTGTGCGACGCCGCCAGCGGCCACCATCCGGAGCGCATCGAGATCGAGCTGCATACCGATCCGGCCAACCTGGCCGCCGCCACCGGCTTTTCCATTCCCCTCTACCGGGACGGCCGCAGCCTGTGGCGCCAGGGCGAGGACGGGGCCGGGGAGATCGACGTGGCGGCGATCGAGATCGAGCGGGCGGCCCTGCCGCCGACCACGCTCCATGCCGCCTTCACGCCGGCCCACCTGGCCGGCCGCCGGGACCGGGTGGAGGTGGGCAGTTCCCTGCTCATCGTCGGTTTCCCCCTGGGCTTCCACGACCAGCTGCACCACATGCCGGTGGCGCGCCAGGCGGTGGTGGCCTCGTCCTTCGGCCTGCGCTTCCAGGGCCAGGGCTATTTCCTCACCGACGCCCGCACCCACCGCGGCACCAGCGGCGCGCCGGTGGTGATGCGCCTGCCCGACGGCGACGGGGGGCGGGGCGAACTGCCCTGGCTGCTGCTCGGCGTGCATTCGGCCCGGCTCGATGCGGGCGGACGGGATGCGGAGGTGGATGAGGCCCTGGGCCTCAACTGCGCCTGGTATGCGGACATCCTCCTGACCCTGACCCGGGACTGAGTCGGGCGCGGCCTAGGGCGACGCCAGACGCAGGGCTTCCACGTCGGGAATGTGGATGGTGCGACCGTCCACCACCACCAGGCCGCGGCCGGCCAGGTCGTGCAGGATGCGGGAAAAGTGTTCCTGGGTCAGGTTGAGGCGGGAGGCGATGTTGCCCTTGCTGCTGGGCAGGCGCACCACGGCCTGGCGCGGACAGTTGCCGCTGCCGGCCTCCGGCGCCTCGGCGCCGCGCAGCAGGAAGCCGACGATGCGCTCCCAGCCGGACTGCAGGGAATAGGCTTCCACATCCACCACCCGGTGGTGCAGGCGGCGGGAGAGGCTGCTGATCATCTTGCGGCATAGCAGGGGGTCCTGGTCCATCTCGTGGAACAGCACCAGCTTGGAAATGTGCAGCAGGCGGGAGCGGGTCAGGGCCTGGGCGAAGAGGGCGTAGGGCTTTTCCATGAACATCACCGCCTCGCCGAAGGTCTGGCCCGGGTGGATCAGTTCCACCACCTTTTCGTTGCCCTGGTTGGAATTGAAGGCCAGCTTCACCTGTCCCGCCAGCAGCAGGTGGAAGCCGCGGCAGGGATCGCCCTTGTGGAAGAGGATGTCGCCGCGGCCGGCCTCGACCTCGCGCACGCCCCGGGCCAGGCGCTCCAGGTCGGGCTCCTCCAGTTCGGCGAAGAGGCTGGTTTCCCGCAGCAGGGCGATGATGCGGGGATCGGGCGGGGTGCCCGAATCCGGGGGCAGGAGGCAGGTGCTGTTGTTCATGGGCTTACCTTCGTTTCCTGGGAGGCGGTGGGTCAGCGCGTCAGTTGGGCGTAAAGCAGGGGCAGGCGGCGGGGCAGTTCCTCCGGCTTGCGGATCACCGCGTAGCCGGCGGGGCCGAACAGGTGGGGCAGGTAGGAGGCCCCTTCCCGGTCGATGGTGACGCAAAAGGGCTGCAGGCCCAGCTTGCGCGCCTCGATAATGGCCATGCGGGTGTCTTCGATGCCGTAGCGGCCGTCGTAGATATCCAGGTCGTTGGGCTTGCCGTCGGAGAGGATCAGCAGCACCCGGCGGCTGGCCGGCTGCCGCGCCAGCTGGCTGGAGGCATGGCGGATGGCGGCGCCGAGGCGGGTGTAGTAGCCGGGCTTGAGGGCCAGGATGCGGCCCCGGGCGGCGGCGTCGAACTTCTGGCCGAAATCCTTGAGGCGGGAGAAGCGCACCTGGCTGCGCTTCAAGGAGGAGAAGCCGCACAGGGCGAAGGCGTCGCCGGTGGCGCCCATGGCGGTGCCGAACAGCAGCAGGGCGTCCTTGACCACGTCGATGACCCGGGCCTCGTCGCTGACCCAGGTATCGGTGGACAGGGAGAGGTCGGCCAGCACCAGGCAGGCCAGGTCCCGCTCCCGCTTTTCCAGGGAGAGGTAGAGGTTATCCGTGGGGTGGCCGCCGGTGGCCCGGTCGGCGTGGGCGCGCACTGCCGCATCCACGTCCAGTTCCTGGCCGTCGGGCTGGCCCTTGAGCCAGCGCCGGGCCGGCAGCAGGGCGGCGAACTGCTGGTGCAGGCGGCGGGCGGTGCGGGCCAGGCGGTGCGGCAGGGCGCTGTCGCTGGCGGCCTGGGGCGTCACTTCCAGCAGGCGCACATGCTCTTCCAGCAGCTGGCCCTTGCGGTAGTCCCATTCGGGCAGGGGAATGCCGTCGCCCAGGATCACGTCGTCCTCGGCGGCGGAGGGCAGGTCCAGGTCGAAGCGCACCTTGGAGGCCACCTTCTCGCTGTCGTCGGCCAGGGCCAGCTGGTCCAGGTCGTTGGCGGCGGCCACCGCGTCCTCGTTGGGGTCGTCGTCGGTGGGGCGGTTCACCTTCACGTATTCGCCCCAGCTGAAAATGCTCTCGGCCCGGAACATCATCAGCATGCCGTTCTTCTCCGTCGGCATTTCCACCCGCTCGGTCTGGTGGGCGCGCCGCTCCTCCTCTTCCTTCAGCTGCTGGCTGCCGGCCTGGTCCTCGGTGGGCGCCTCGCGGCTGGGCTGGGTGGCGCCGTGCGGCTCGGTGCCGAAGTCGCCCAGCCACAGCATCACCGGGCGGGAGGGCACCGGGGAGCGAGGCAGGGCATCGACGCTGCCCGGCTCCAGCAGGGCGCGGCGGATGGCCTCTTCCCGCGGCCGCTCGGCGGCGGGCAGGCTGTCGGGGTTGAGGCGCTGGGCCAGGTGGGCCTGCACCAGGCGCCGGTAGCGGGGCGCCAGGCCGGGCCAGCAGGCCAGGGCGCGCCGGGTGGCGGCCTGGTTGCGGCGGCAGGAATCGGTTTCGGCGGCGGCCCCGGGCTGCTGGCCGGCGGCGGCCAGGGCGGCCAGCCACAGGTAGAGGTCCCGGTTGAGGGCGGCGTCGGGGAAGGCGGCGATTTCCGGCGGCAGGCGCAGGGTGGCCAGATCCAGGGTGGCGGGAGTGGCCTTTTCGTCGCTGCCGGCAACCCGGGACAGCCAGCGGCGGCGGGCGCCGTGGCGCACTTCGACGGCGGCGGCGACGCGCAGGCCGGGGTCGCCGCCGAAGGCGCGGAAGAGGATGCCGGCGGTGCGTTCCACTTCCTTCAGCTTGACCGCCGCCTTGGGGTAGTGGCCGCCCGCGGCCTGGGTGATCCAGCGGTGCCAGAGTTTGCCGACGAATTCTTCCATGGCCGTTCCTTAATGGGCCGCCAGGGGCGCCGCGAGGGCCTGAGCGCCGGCCTGGGGCCCTTTATCCATGCGGTTCTTGGGGCGGTGCCGGGTCATGGCCGGTCCACCGCGGAAAATCCGGCCTCGTTCTGCCGCGCCGCCTCAGCCTCCACCCACTGCAGCAGGGGCGGCTGGCCCTGGCGGCCCTGGCTCTGGGCGCAGGCGTCCAGGCACTGGCCGCACTGGGTGCAGGCGAACATCATGCGTTTCAGGGTGCGGGGCTTGAGGCGCATGGGGCAGACGGCGTCGCAGGCCGATTGCCGGTCCGGCAGGCAGTCGGCGCATTCGGCCGTGCGCTGCCGGTTGAAGCCCACCACCAGGGCGTCCTTGTTGCCCATCCAGGCCAGGCTCTGGAACAGGCCGACGGCGCAGGCATAGCGGCAGAAGAGGTGGCGGGCGAAGAGGAATTCCAGGGAAATGACCGTGGTGGCGGCCGCGATGAAAATGAGCTGGTTGCGCGTCAGTTCCCCGTTGAAGAGGTTGGCGTAGACCTCCATGGGCGGCAGCAGGTAGGTGAGGAAGACCACCGCCCAGACGAAGGCGAAGGCCACCGCCAGGGGCAGCACCGCCAGCCACCAGATCGGGCCCCGGGGTGCCGGGGTGCCGTCGGGGCGCCAGGGGGAGATGGGCTTCTTGTCCCACAGGCTGTGCTTGCCCGAGGCCCGGATCATCACCCGGTTGATGGTCTCCACCACGGAGAAGTGGGGGCACAGCCAGCCGCAGTAGAGGCGGCCCCATTTCCAGGCGGCCCAGAGGAAGACGGCGGCGCCGGCGAGAATGGGCAGGAACAGCCGGGTGAGGACGTTGAAGGCCGCTTCGCCGGCGCCGATGCGGCCGGCCAGGAACTGGTCCAGGCCCAGGCGCCATTCGAAGGTGAGGAAGAGGGCGTGGCCGCGGGCCAGGTCGTAGCGGAACAGGTCGAACACCGGCGCCAGGGCGAATAGGACGAAGAAGCCCATCTGGGCCGCCAGCCGTTGCCGCTGCACACGCTGGTTGCCGGCCACGGCCTGGGCCGCCGGAATGATGGGAATGACGCGCTGGTTCATGGAAATGGAAAAGGCAGGGCCTTCAGGCCCGGGGCAGGCGCGGGCCGATCAGGGGGAAGCGCCAGGGCTGCCCGGCCATGGCGCTGGCCAGGCCGATGATGCCGCCCACCACCAGGGCCGAATGGACGCAGGTGAAATAGAGGATGACGGCGACCCAGGTCCATTCCCAGTTGAGGCCGCCCAGGGCGATGAAGCCGGCGGACAGGGTGACGATGAGCAGGCCGCCCCAGGCGCTGACCCAGAAGGTCTGCTGCAGGTGCTGGCGGGCCAGCAGGGGCGCC
Source organism: Azospira sp. MPR-LB4 (assembly GCF_058809525.1). Lineage (NCBI taxonomy): Bacteria > Pseudomonadati > Pseudomonadota > Betaproteobacteria > Rhodocyclales > Rhodocyclaceae > Azospira > Azospira sp. MPR-LB4. Next base: position 1,007,905 of record NZ_CM179521.1, on the reverse strand, counting down.
GTGCCGCCGTGGCGCCACCACAGCCAGGCCAGGGCGGCGAAGGCCAGGCCCGGCAGGGCCAGTAGATTGACCAGGAACAGGGCCTCGGCGGCGATGGCCAGGCCGGTGCCTTCCGGGTTGTCTGCAGGGGCGCTGGGGCTGGCCATGGCGGTAGGTCAGCGGCCGAAGGTGGCGTTGACGATTTCCATCAGGGCGCCGGCGGTTTCCACGTCATCGGTGAGGCTTTCCACCATGGCGGCGCGGCAGGCGGTGACCGGGTCCATGCCGGCCTTCACCAGGGTGGCGGCGTAGACCAGCAGGCGGGTGCTGGCGGCTTCCTCCAGGTCCTGGTCCTTGAGGGTGCGCAGGGCCTGGGCGATGGCCACCAGGCGCTTGGCCAGGTCCTCGTCGCAGCCGGTTTCGCCGCGCAGGATGGCGATTTCCCGGGCGCTGCCGGGGAAGTCGAAGCGCAGGGAGACGAAGCGCTGCCGGGTGGAAGGCTTCATGCCCTTCATCAGGTTCTGGTAGCCCGGGTTGTAGGACACCACCAGCATGAAGGAATCCGGCGCCTCCAGCACCTCGCCGGTGCGGTCGATGGGCAGGATGCGGCGGTCGTCGGCCAGGGGGTGCAGCACCACGGTGGTGTCCTTGCGCGCTTCCACCACCTCGTCCAGGTAGCAGATGCCGCCTTCGCGCACGGCCCGGGTGAGGGGGCCGTCGCACCACAGGGTCTTGCCTTCGCCGATGAGGTGGCGGCCCACCAGGTCGGCGGCGGTGAGGTCGTCGTGGCAGGCCACGGTGAACAGGGGCAGGCCCAGCTTGGCCGCCATGTGGGCGACGAAGCGGGTCTTGCCGCAGCCCGTGGGGCCCTTGATCAGGAGGGGCAGCCGGTTCTTCCAGGCGTGCTCGAAAATTTCCACTTCATCGGCGGCGGCGTCGTAGAAGGGCAGGGTGGCGGCCATGTCCATCAGGGCATTCCTTTCCAGTAGGCGATAGCGATGAGGCCGCAGACCAGGACCACCCAGCCGAGGGTGATGCCCTTCCACAGCAGGGGGGCGTGGCGCAGGCCCATGAAGTCGAGAATCACCGCCCGGCTCTTCAAGGCGGCGATGGCCAGCAGGCTGGCGACGGCGGCGGGGCCGCTGATGCCTTCCTCGCCGACGGTCCAGGTGGCCAGGGTGGCGGCGATCAGCAGCAGCCAGACGATGGTGCTGCGACGGGTGCTGTAGGGGGCGGCGACGTGGGTCAGGTTGTCCATGGTTCCGTTCTCAGCGTAGTACATAGACCAGGGGGAAGAGGATGATCCACACCAGGTCCACCATGTGCCAGTAGGAGGCGCCGCTGTGCAGGTTGTTCATGGCGGTGCCGTTGTCCGGGCCGTAGTTGCCGCGGCGGGCCTGGAACCAGAGGACGGCCAGGATCACCAGCCCCAGCAGCACGTGCATGAAGTGGAAGAAGGTGAGGGAGAGGTAGAACATGTAGAAGGGGCTGGTGGACAGGGTGATGCCGGCCCCCAGCTTGTCGGCGTACTCCACCAGCTTGACGGCGACGAAGCCGCTGCCGCAGAGGAAGCCGGCGGCCAGCCAGGGCGCAACCTTGTCCCTGAGGCCCGCTTCGGCGGCCTGCACGGCGCGCACCACGAAGTAGCTGGCGGTGAGCAGGAGGATGGTGTTGAGGGCGCCGGCGTTGCGGTCCAGGGCCAGCTGTTCGGCGTTGAACAGTTCCACGTGCTTGGCCCGGGTGAAGGCGTAGGCGGCGAAGAAGACGCAGAAGGCCAGCAGTTCGGCGCAGATGAAGAACCAGATGGCCAGGTCGCCGGGCAGGCGGCGCTCGCTGGCGGGGGACGGAATGGCAAGGGCTTGGGTATCCATGGGCCCCAGTATAGGAAGGGGGCCCGGGGGCGACTTTGATACCTGCTAAGAACGTCGGCAAAAGGTGGCCGGGGCCGCCGCGGGCCGCGGCAGGCCCTAGCCGGGGGCGCCCGGGGTGGCCTGCAGCAGGGTTTCGAGACGCTCGGCGACGGCGGAAAAGTCGCCGGCGGGCACCGGGCGGGAGAAGTGGTAGCCCTGGCCGTAGCGGGTGCCCATGCCGCGCAGCAGGGCCAGCTGGGCCTCGTTCTCGACCCCTTCGGCCACCACCTCCAGGCCCAGGCTGCGGGTCATGGCGACGATGGCCTCCACCAGGGCCCGGTCGCTGCTGTCCTGGCCCATGTCGCGGACGAAGGACTTGTCCACCTTGACCGTGGTCACCGGGAAACGCTTCAGGTAGGAGAGGGAGGAATAGCCGGTGCCGAAATCGTCCAGGTAGATGCGGATGCCCACCTGGCGCAGGGCCTGCAGCCACTCCAGGGCCTGCTTCATGTCGGACATGAGCACGCCCTCGGTGATTTCCAGGACCAGGGCGCCGGGGGGCAGGCTGCGCCGGCTGAGGGCCTCCATCACCGCCGAGGGCGGCAGGCCGTGGGGAATCTGGCTGCCGGAGACGTTGATGGAGAGGTACAGGTCCTCCCGGCCTTCCCGGCGCCACTGCTGCAGCTGGTCGCAGGCCGTTTCCAGCACCCACAGGCCGATCTCCTGGATCAGGCCGGTTTCCTCCGCCACCGGGATGAAGTCGTCCGGCGGCACCATGCCCTGCTGGGGATGGACCCAGCGGATCAGGGCTTCGGCCCCGGCCAGGCGGTTCTGCTGGATGTCCACGATGGGCTGGTAGAACAGGCGCAGTTCCTGGCGCTCCGCCGCCAGGCGCAGTTCGTTCTCCAGGCGGCGCCGGTTCTCGGCGGCGGCGGCCATGGAGGGGTGGAAGAACTGGTAGTCCCGGCCGCCGCTGCGCTTGACCCGGTCCAGGGCCAGTTCGGCGTTGCGCAGCAGGGTCAGCAGTTCCCGCCCGTCCTCCGGGTAGAGGGCGATGCCGACGCTGCTGCCGACGAAGGCCGGGGTGTCCCCCAGCTCGTAGGCCAGGCCCAGGGTCTCGACGATGCGGTGGGCCACCTTGGACGGCACCTCCTGGCCTTCCACATTGGGCAGCAGCAGGGCGAATTCGTCGCCGCTGGTGCGGCCCAGCCAGTCGCTGCCCTTGATGCAGTTGCGCAGCCGGTTGGCGGCCATCAGCAGCAACTCGTTGCCCACGTCGAAGCCCTGGCCGTCGTTGATGCGCTTGAAACCGTCCAGGTTGATGAGCAGCAGGGCGAAGGGCTGCTTGGGATTGAGGATGATCATTTCCCGGATCTGTTGCTCCAGGCCCATGCGGTTGCCCAGGCTGGTCAGGAGGTCGGTGACGGTCATGCGCTGGGCGAAGGTCTCCACCAGCTTGCGCTGGGTGATGTCGCTGGCGATGCCCTGGACCAGGGCGTCGCCGATGGGGGTCAGGCTCAGGTGCAGCCAGCGCGGATTGTCCGGCAGGGCCAGTTCCAGGTCGTCCTCCTGGGCGCTGTTGCTTTCCAGGCAGCTGCGCAGCAGGGCTGCCGTCTGCTCCGGCTGGCCCCAGGGCAGGGCCAGCAGGTTGGGTGGCATGCCGCCCGGGCGCTCCTCCTGGCCGCTGAGGCGGGCCAGGGAACGGTTGTGGGAGAGCAGGCGGCCCTGCTGGTCGGCCACGAAAATGCCCGATTCGGCGTTTTCGAAAATGTCCCGGTACTTGCGCTCGTCCATGGCCTGGCGCAGGCGCAGGCTGTGCTCCTCCTCCAGGGCAGCCACCAGGTCCTCGGTGAGGCCGTTGATGTCGTCCACCAGGCGGCCGATTTCGTTGCCGCCATGGCCGGGAGGGGCCGGCAGGCGTTCTCCCAGGGTCGGCTTGAGCAGGTGCAGGCGGTCGGAGATGGACTTGATGGGGGCGACGATGAGGCGCAGGACGATGAAGATCACCGCCAGGGTCAGCAGGGCCAGCTGGGCGGCCAGCACCAGGCCGACGAACAGGCTCTCGCGGAAGGTGCGTTGTTCCAGGGCTTCCCGGTTGGGTTGCAGCTCGATTTCACCGACCCAGCGGGTGGGGTCGAAGGGGGAGTAGATGTCGCGCCGCAGGGCGGCGGCGCTGTTCTGGGACAACTGGCCGCTGCGCTCCTCCCGCCCCAGCTCCTGGTTCAGGCTGCGGATGCTGACGGCGGCCACCTCGCTGTTGCGGATCAGGCCCCGGGCCACTTCCGTCGCCAGCTGGGCGTCTTCGATGAAACAGGCGATGCGCACCGTCTCCTCGATGGTGTCGAGCAGTTCCCCCAGGCGGTTGTTGGCTTCCTGCTGGGCCAGGTGGTTGGTGACGACCCAGGTGATGCCGATCACCAGGGTGCCCACCAGCAGGGTGACCCCGGCCATGGCCCAGACGGCCCGGCTGAGGATGTTGCGTTTGGGCGGGCATCTCATGGGGTCCGGTTCTCCAGTTCCAGCACCACCTTGACCCGGCCATCAACCCGGCTGCGGTCCAGGTAGCCGATGGCGCCCCGGTTGCTGGCCACGGTGTTGAGCAGCATGTCCGGCGACTGCTGCTGCAGGGGCGGCGAGGTGCGCCCGGAGAAGATCACCCGGGCCCAGTAGGCATTGATCTCCGCCGGGCTCTTGCCCACCAGGCGCCAGTAGAACTGGGTCCGCTCCAGGGATTCCTGGGGCAGTTCCAGGGGCACGGCGGTGAGGCCGGAGGGGAACTGGCGGTAGCGGCCGAGGAAAATGTTGGTGACGTCTTCCCGGCTCAGTTTTTCCACGCCGCTGCGGGGATTGACCACCACCACCAGGTCGCCGGCGGCCTGCCCGGCTGCGGGGAGCAGCAGGGCCAGGGCGAGGCGGAGGCTGGGCAGGAGGCGGGGTTTCACGGGCGTCGTCTCAGAAAATGAAGTCGGTGACGATGCTGATGACGTCGGTGCGGCCGTTCCAGCCCGGCGTGTCGCGGCGGGTGGGGAAGATGGAATCGCTGCTGCCGCGCACGGCGTCGTACTGCAGCTTCAGGTCCATGTTGGTGCGGAAGTCCCAGCGCAGGCCCAGGGTCACGGTGTGCTGGTGGCTGCGGGAATCGGCCAGGATGCTGTTGACGGCCGCATTCAGCAGGCCAGGGGGCAGTCCCGTGGTCAGGCTCTTGGGCGTGGATTTCTGCCAGGAATAGCCGGCGTAGGGCGTGAACTGGCCGATGCGGTAGCCGGCCAGCAGGGTGCCGGCCCGGGAATCCTGGAAGGCGGCGCTCTGCTGGCGGATGCGGTTGAGCATCAGCTGGGCCTGCAGGGGGCCGGATTCGTAGAGGGCGCCGAGGGAGTAGAACTCGCTGTCCTTGTCCTGGGTGCCGAGGGCGTCGGCCGCGGCGGCAGCACTGGGTACACCGCTGGCCCGCAGGCCGTTAACCACCGGGTCGATGGGCAGGTTCTGGCCGAAGCGCAGGTGGGCGTAGCCGGCCCGCAGGGTCCACGGGCCCTGCAGGTAGTCCAGGTGGCCGCCGTACATGCTGGAGCCGCCCATCTGCCATTGCTGGTCGCCCAGGGCCAGGCTGCCGTGCATGCGGCCGCTGAAGGCCTGCACCTTGCCCAGGCCCGGCCCCAGGGGGAAGGTGAAGCTGCCGTCCACCCCGTCCACGTGGGAGAAGGGCAGGGAGGTGAAGTAATCCACCGAGGGCCGCACCGCCAGGTAGGAATAGCCCACCAGGCGGGAGTCGGCGAGCATGAAGAAATTGGTGCCGAGGCGGCCGGCCCGCAGGCTGAGGGAGGGGGTGGGGTCGTACTTGAGGTAGGCCCAGGTCAGTTCGGGCTGGTAGGTCTGGTCGTAACGGTAGCGGGTGACGCCCTGGACCACCGCCTCGAGCTGGTCGGTGGCCTGCCAGTTGGCCTGCAGGCCGAGCACGCTGTCCACCCGGGACGACCAGTTGCCGCCGGAGGTGCCCCGGGGCTGGGAAAGGTCCCGCACGAAGTCGGCGCCGTCGGCGGAGGAGCGGGTCAGGCCCAGGGTGCCGAAGCCCCGCAGATGCAGGCGCGCGGGCTCGTTCTCCAGGCTGTCGGCAGCGTCCGCGGCGGCCGCGAGCGGCAGGCAGAGCAGGGCGCCGAGCAGGGCTGCGAGGCAGGCTGTAGACGGCCCCGGCGCCAGCATCGGGCCGGGGTCGGGACGGTTCTGGGCAAGACTGTTTTCTTTATACATTGGTCAATTCCACCCCCCCTGGTGCGGCTCGAGGGAATTGCGTCTGTTGGCTGTCAGTCTGTTCTTGACGCAGCTTAACCAATTGCTGCACTGCGTAAAAGCAATTAATACACGCCGGCAGGCCCGCCGGCTGCGGTCCCGGCCGTTCGGCGGGGCAAAAAAAATCCGGCGGACCCTTGCGAGTGCGCCGGTTTGTCAACGGAGGTTGGGAGGTGACAAAAAAGGTGTTGCTGGTTCCGCTCCCGCCGCGGTTGGGGCGGCGGGGGCGGAGGTGTTGCCGGGACCTCAGGCGGCTGCCTTGTCCTCGCCCTTCACGAAGAAGCTGGCGATGTACAGGATCAGGCCGATGAGGAAGACCACGCCGGTCCACTCACGCATCCAGTAGAACAGGGAGATCTTGTCCTGGGTTGCCATGAAGGACAGGGGAGTCTCGGAGACGCGCTGCAGCCAGACTTGCAGGATGCCGGCGGCGGTGAGGAACAGGGTGATGAAGACGATGGAGATCGTCATCAGCCAGAAGCTCCACATTTCCAGGACCTGGGACTTGTTGCTGTTGGCAGCACGGCCGCGCAGGATGGGCATGGCGTAGGAGATCATGGTCAGGTTCACCATCACGTAGGCACCGTAGAAGGCCATGTGGCCGTGGGCTGCCGTGATCTGGGTGCCGTGGGTGTAGTAGTTCACCGGAGCCAGGGTGTGCAGGAAGCCCCACACGCCGGCGCCCAGGAAAGCCATCACACCGGTCCCCAGGGCCCACAGGGTGGCGGCCTTGTTGGGGTGTTCGCGACGACGGCGGTTCACCATGTTGAAGGCGAACACGGTCATGGCGAAGAAGGGGATGGGCTCCAGGGCGGAGAACACGGAACCCCACCACTGCCAGTATTCGGGCGTGCCGATCCAGAAGTAGTGGTGACCGGTACCGATGATGCCGGTGACCAGGGTCAGGGTGATGATGACGTAGAGCCACTTTTCGATGACTTCACGGTCCACGCCCGTCACCTTGATCAGCACGAAGGCCAGCATGGCGCCGAGGATCAGTTCCCACACGCCTTCCACCCAGAGGTGCACCGTCCACCACCAGAAGAACTTGTCCAGGACCAGGTTGGTGGGGTTGTAGAAGGAGAACAGGAAGAACACGGCCAGACCCCACAGACCCAGCAGCATCACCAGGGAGATGGAGGTCTTGCGCCCCTTCAGCACGGTCATGCTGATGTTGAAGAGGAAGGCCAGGGCGACGATGACGATACCCACCTTGGTGATCAGCGGCTGTTCCAGGAACTCGCGGCCCATGGTTTCGAGCAGGTCGTTACCGGTCAGCTCGGCCAGGGTGGCGTAGGGAACCGCCAGGTAGCCGACGATGGTCAGGGCCCCTGCCACCAGGAAGATCCAGAACATGGCGAGCGCCAGCTTGGGGCTGAACAGCTCGGTTTCCGATTCTTCCGGGATCATGTAGTAGGCCGCACCCATGAAGCCGAACAGCAGCCACACGATGAGCAGGTTGGTGTGGACCATGCGGGCCACGTTGAAGGGGATCATCGGGAACAGGAAGTCCCCGATCACATACTGCAGGCCCATGATCAGCCCGAATATGATCTGCCCGACGAAAAGACCGATTGCCGCGATGAAATACGGCGTGGCAACGGCCTGGGATTTATATTGCATAGCGATGACTCCTTAAGCGTAAGCTCTGTTTTTCTGGGGTCCGCGTCGAGGCATCAGCCCTCGATGTTGGGCGGCCAGTTGGCGGTATTGATCTCAGAGGTGTACTTGAGGAAAGCCACCAGATCGTCCAGTTGCTGCTCAGTCAGGTTGAACTGAGGCATCTGGCGACGGCCGGGGGCACCGCTGGGTTGGCCCTTGATCCAGGCTTTGATGAAGTCACCACCGCGGCGGGGATACACATTGCCCAGCTCGGGCGCAAAGTAAGCGCCTTCGCCCAGCAGCGTGTGGCAGCCGATGCAGTTACGGGTTTCCCAGATTTTTTTACCGTTGGCGACGGCCGGGGTCAGATTGGCCCGGTTATCGCGCTTCGGCAGTGTTGCGGTTGAGTCGAACGACAATGCCAAGAACAGCAGAAAGAAAAAGACCGTTCCGCCGAAAAAGATATTGCGCGCCATCGACTTAGTGAAAGCGCCGCTCATGCTGCCCTCCTTTCATGAGAGGAAAAAATAAAGATGGAACACGGCAGTGCGGAGAGTAGCGACGGGGCTCCTTATGCAGCCATGATGTGAATCAAAAAGGCCGGAAGGGCCTCCGTCGCTCTCCGGACAAGGCCGGCTTTGGGATTCCGCCCTCCAGCCCTTAGAATTGAGGCTTCACCCCTAGTCCGGCCTCACGCCATGCCCGAACGCACCCTCGCAGACCTGATGACCTGGAATATCGTCGAGGTGGAGCGTCGGACCACCCTGCTGGCGGCGGTGGAAGTCATGGAAACGGCCCGCATCAGCTCCCTGCTGGTGCGCGAGGGCGCCCTGATGGTGGGCATCGTCACCGAACGGGACATCCTGCGGGCCCTCTCCGCCAACGTGGACGGCCTGCTGGCGGTGGATCAGGTGATGAGCTCCCCGGTGTATACCGCCGATTCCCGCATGTCCGTGCATCACGCCTACCACCTGCTGGCGGAAAAGGGCATCCGCCACCTGCTGGTGACCGGCGAAGCGGGCCAGCCCGTGGGGGTGGTCAGCGAGAGCGACTTCCGCTTCCACCTGGGGGTCGCCTTCTTCCGCCGCCTGCGGGACGTCAATGCGGTGATGCAGAGCAGCGTCCAGCTGCTGCAGCCCGGCGATACGGTGCGCCAGGCCCTGGCCCTGATGTCCGCCGGCAGCCTGCGCTGCGTCGTCGTCGCCGAGGCCGGCCGGCCCCTGGGCATCCTCACCGAGCGGGACGCCCTGCGCTTCTTCCGCCGCGGTGCCGACAGCCTGGAGCAGCCCCTGGCCGCGGTGATGAGCGCCCCGGTGGCCAGCATTCCGGAAGGCTATCCCCTCAGCCAGGCGGTGGACCGCATGCAGGCCGAGCACGTGCGCCATCTGGTGGTGGTGGGGGCGGCCGGGGAGGTGGTGGGCGTGGTGTCGGAGCACGACATCGTCAGCCAGCTGGAAAGCGAATACCTGGACTACGTGCTGCAGGAAGGCCAGTCCATCCGCGCCCAGCTCAGGGAAAGCCGCCTGCGCCTGAGCGCCGTCTTCAACCAGACCAGCGAGTTCATCGGCATCCTGGACCTCAAGGGGCGCCTGCTGGAGGCCAACCAGTCGGCCCTGGACCTGATCGGCCGCCAGCCCGCCGAGGTGCTGGGCCAGCTGTTCTGGGAAACGCCCTGGTGGGTGCATGAGCCCCTGGTGCAGCAGCGCCTGCGCCAGGCCGTCGAGCGGGTGGCGGCGGGCGGCGAGGCCCAGCGCTTCGAGGTCACCCACATGCGCCGTGACGGCCGCCTGCGCTACGTGGATTTCATCCTCAAGTCGGTGGAGGACGAACCGGGCCAGCCCCTGCAGCTGCTGGCCGAGGGGCGGGACATCACCGACCGCAAGGAAGGGGAGGAGCAGCACCGGCTGGCCCTGAGCGTGTTCGAGAACAGCCACGACGGCATCCTCATCACCAACCCGGAAGGCCTGATCATCGAGGTGAACCGGGCCTTCTGCGAACTCACCGGCTACGCCCGGGAGGAGGCCATCGGCCAGCCGGCCCGCATGCTCAATTCCGGCCACCACGACCGTACCTATTTCCGCCAGCTGTTCCAGGTGGTCTCCGAGCGGGGCTTCTGGAAGGGCGAGATGTGGAACCGCACCAAGTCCGGGGCGGTGACGGCGGTGCTGATGACGGTCAGCGCCGTGCATGACGATGGCGGGCGCATCAGCCACTTCGTCGGCGTCTTTTCCGACATCACCCAGCAGAAGGAAAACCAGCGTCGCCTGGAGCGCCTGGCCCATTACGACGCCCTCACCGGCCTGCCCAACCGCACCCTGATGAGCGACCGCCTGCACCTGGCCATGGCCCAGGCCCAGCGCCGCAACAAGCTGCTGGCGGTGTGCTACCTGGACCTGGACGGCTTCAAGGCCATCAACGACAGCCACGGCCACCAGGCCGGCGACCGCCTGCTGATGGACGTGGCCGAGCGCCTGCGCCGCTCCCTGCGCGGTGGCGACACGGCGGCCCGCCTGGGGGGCGACGAATTCGTCCTGCTTCTCAACGACCTCACCGCCCTCTCCGAACTGGAGCAGATCCTGGAGCGGCTGCTGCTTTCCCTGGCCGCTCCCTTTGCCCTGCAGGGACAGACGGCCAGCGTTTCCGGCAGCATCGGCGTCACCATCTATCCGACGGACGATGCCGATGCCGACACCCTAGTGCGCCACGCCGACCAGGCCATGTACGCCGCCAAGCAGTCCGGCCGCAACCGCTACCAGCTCTTCGACACCGAGCAGGACAGCCGGGCCCGCAGCCTGCGGGAAGCCATAGTCAATGCCCGCGCCGCCCTGGAGCAGGAGCAGTTCCGCCTCTACTACCAGCCCAAGGTGAATCTCTGTTCCGGCCTCATCGTCGGCTTCGAGGCCCTCATCCGCTGGCAGCATCCGGAGCAGGGCATCCTGGCGCCGGCGGCCTTCCTGGTGGACCTGGAGGAGACCGACCTCATCGTCGATATCGGCGACTGGGTCATGGAAACCGCCCTGGCCCAGCTGGAGGCCTGGCAGGCCCTGGGCTGGGACTATCCGGTGAGCATCAACATCGCCGCACGCCACCTGCAGCAGCCCAACTTCCTGCCCCGCCTGCAGCGGGCCCTGGAGCGCCATCCGGCGGTGCCGCCGCGGCTGCTGGAACTGGAAATCCTGGAAACCGCGGCCCTGGAAGACGTGGGCCAGGTGAGCCTGGTCATCGCCGCCTGCCAGCGCCTGGGGGTGGGCTTCGCCCTGGACGACTTCGGCACCGGCTATTCCTCCCTCTCCTATTTCAAGAGCCTGCCGGCCCGCACCCTGAAGATCGACCAGTCCTTCGTGCGCGACATGCTGCACGACCCGGAGGCCCTGGCCATCGTCGAGGGCGTGGTAGGGCTGACCTCCGCCTTCCAGCGCAGCGTGGTCGCCGAAGGCATGGAAACCGTCGAGCACGGGGTCATGCTGCTGCGCCTGGGCTGCATCCATGCCCAGGGCTATGCCATCGCCCGCCCCATGCCGGCGGCGGAGGTGCCCGCCTGGGCCGCCTCCTTCGAGCCCGATCCGCGCTGGGTCGAGGTGGCGTCCCAGCAGTGGCTGCGGGAGGATTTTCCCCTGGTGGCGGCCCAGGTCGAGCACCGGCGCTGGATCGACACCGTCATCCAGGCCCTGGAGGAGGGCGACGCGGAGTGCCTGCCCGCCGACCTGGCCGATCCCACCCGCTGCCGTTTCGGCATCTGGTACCTGGGCAGCGGCCAGCAGAACTACGGCGACCTGGCCGCCTATGGGGCGCTGGACGCTCCCCACCGGGAGGTGCATGCCCTGGCCAGGGCCGCCGCGGCCCAGCTGCAGGCCGGCGACGCCCGGGCCGCCAAGGCCGTCATCCCCCAGCTGCGCCGCCATGGGCGGGCCCTGCTGGCGGCCCTGGAACAGTTGCAGGCCGCCATCATCGCCCAGCGGGAACCCCGCTGCGTTGCCGCCCCCTGTGCCGACGACCTGCCCGTCGCCCCTTGATGTCCCCTGACGCCCCTTCAACGAACCAGGCTTGCGCCATGAACTACGCCATCGTCCCCGTCACTCCCTTCGAACAGAACTGCACCCTGCTGTGGTGCCCCGAGACCATGCGGGGAGCCGCGGTGGACCCGGGGGGCGACCTGCCCCGCATCCTGGCCGCGGCCGAGAAGCACGGCGTCACCCTGGAAAAGATCCTGGTGACCCACGGCCACATCGACCATGCCGGCGGCGTCGCCGAACTGGCGGCCCAGCTGGGCATTCCGGTGGAAGGGCCCCACGTGGACGACCGGTTCTGGATCGACGGCATGCCCCAGCAGTCCAAAATGTTCGGCTTTCCCGACGTGCGCAGCTTCACCCCGGACCGCTGGCTCCAGGGCGGCGACAGCGTGCAGGTGGGGCGCCAGACCCTGGAGGTGCTGCACTGCCCGGGCCACACCCCGGGCCACGTGGTCTTCTTCGACCGCCCGGGCAAGCTGGCCCTGGTGGGCGACGTGCTCTTCGCCGGCTCCATCGGCCGCACCGATTTTCCCAAGGGCGACTACGACACCCTGATCCGCTCCATCCGGGAAGTGCTGTTCCCCCTGGGAGACGAGGTGGAGTTCATTCCCGGCCACGGCCCCATGTCCACCTTCGGCCAGGAACGGCGCTTCAATCCCTTCGTCGGCGCCCATGGCTGAAATGGTCGAGACCGTCGATCAGGCGGAGCCCCCCACCTACCAGCTGCTGATCCAGGTGGCGCAGCCCGTCACCGTGACGGTGGGGCGCCTCGGCCCCTGTTCCTTCCCGGCCGGCCGCTACGTCTACACGGGCTCGGCCCGGCGCAACATGGCGGCCCGTCTGGCCCGCCATCTCTCGCCCCACAAGCTGCTGCACTGGCACATCGACTACCTGCTCACCGCCCCCGGCGTGCAGGTGGTGGGCACTCGCCTCTTCGACGAGCCCGAATGCCAGATCAACCGCAACATGCCGGGAGAAGTGCTGATCCCGGGTTTCGGCAGCACCGACTGCCAGGCAGGCTGCGGCAGCCATCTCAAGTATCTGGGGGTTTGAGGCGGGGAAAACTTAGCCACAGAGGGCACAGAGAACACAGAGAAAAGGCGGGAAGCCGAGTTGTTTGGTGTAGATGGGAGCCGGAGGCTTGGCTAGGTGCCGGCAGCGAAGAAGGAAACCCTCTGTGCTCTCTGTGTCCTCTGTGGCAAAGCTGTCGCTCCCCCGCAACCCCTTTATCCACGGGCTTCGGCGTCGATCGGGCGGGCAAGATAGCGGGAAAGGCGGGAAAAATGCTATCTTCACGCCTTCTTCACCCCCGAGCCGCTCCGGAAACGGTGGTCGCGGCCCTGTATGGATCTAGGCATCATCCTGTTGTTGATTGTTTTGAACGGCATTTTCGCCATGTCCGAAATTGCCGTGGTGTCCTCGCGCAAGGCCCGCCTGCAGCGGATGGCGGAGGACGGCAGCCAGGGCGCCGCCGCGGCGCTGAAACTGCATAGCGAACCTTCCCGTTTCCTCTCCACCATCCAGGTCGGCATCACCTCCATCGGCATCCTCAGCGGCGCCGTCGGCGAGGCGGCTCTGGCCGATCCCCTGACCCAATGGCTGTCCCAGTTTCCCCTGCTGGGCGAATCGGCACGGGTCATCGCCCTCTCCCTGACCGTGGTTCTGCTCACCTACATGTCGGTGGTGGTGGGCGAACTGGTGCCCAAGCAACTGGCCCTGCTCGGCCCCGAGGGCATCGCCTCCCTGGTGGCCCGGCCCATGGGCTGGCTGTCGCGCCTGACGGCGCCCCTGGTGTGGCTTTTCTCCGCTTCCAGTGGCGCCATCCTGCGCCTCTTCGGTGCCCGCCGCAGCGATGAGCCGCCGGTGACCGACGACGAGATCAAGGTGCTCATGGGCCAGGGTGCCGAGGCCGGCGTCTTCCATGAGAGCGAACAGGAGATCGTCTCCAACGTGCTGCGCCTGGACGAGCAGCGGGTGGCGGCCATCATGACGCCGCGCAAGGACATGTACCTGGTGGACCTGGCCGAATCCGAGGCCGAGGTGCGGCGCCAGGTGGCCGAGTGCCCCTACGCCCGGGTGGTGGTCTGCCAGGACGGCCTGGACCGGGTGCTGGGCATCCTGCAGCGGGGCGACCTGCTCAAGCCGGTGCTGGAGAACGCCCCCTTCAACGTGCGCAAGGCCCTGCGGCCGCCGGTCTATGTGCCGGAGAGCGTCACCACCACCCACCTGCTGGAATCCCTGCGCCGCAACCGGGCCCAGTTCGCCCTGGTCATCGACGAATACGGCGAGGTGCAGGGCCTGGTTACCCTCAACGACGTGCTGGCCGCCATCGTCGGCGACATGCCGAGCCAGGACGACGACGGCGAGCAGGACGTGGTGGAGCGGGAGGACGGTTCCTACCTGATGGACGGCGGCCTTTCCATCGAGCGCCTGAAGTCGGTACTGGAGGTCAAGGAAGAGCTGCCGGGGGAAGAGGAAAACGCCTTCCACACCCTGGGCGGCCTGGTCATGCACCAGCTGGGCCGAGTGCCGGTGGAAGCCGACCATTTCCACCTGGCCGGCTGGCGCTTCGAGGTGGTGGACATGGACAAGAACCGGGTGGACAAGGTGTTGCTGTCCCTGGGCGACCCGGAGACGGACGACCAGGCCGACGCCGCCTGAGGCAACAGTCTCAGCCGCAAAGAAGAACGCCGGGCAGTGCCCGGCGTTTTTGCGTCAACCGTTGTTGCGTTCCAGCAGCAGCTGGAAATCCTCCACCGGCACCGGCGGGCTGAACAGGTAGCCCTGGATTTCGTCGCAGCCGGCGGCCCGCAGGAAGTCGAGCTGCTCCTCCGTCTCCACCCCTTCGGCGATGACCAGCAGGCGCAGGTTCTTGGCCATGCTGATGATGGCCTTGGCGATGGCCGAGTCGTCGCCGTCGTGGGGGATGCCGCTGACGAAGGACCGGTCGATCTTCAGGTTGTCGATGGGGAATTTCTTCAGGTAGGCCAGGCTGGAATAGCCGGTGCCGAAGTCGTCCAGGGCCAGGCGCACGCCGGCCTGGTGGAAGTCCTCCAGCATCTGGATCACCGCCTCCGAGTTGTGCATGAGCATGCCCTCGGTGATTTCCAGCTCCAGGTTTTCGCCGGGGAAGGCGTGCCGTTCCAGGGTTTCGTTCACCAGCTGGGAAAGGCCGGGGCGGAACTGGCGCGGCGACAGGTTCACGGCGATGGTCAGGTCCTCGTAGCCGGCCTCGCGCCACAGGTGGCCCTGGCGGCAGGCCGCATCCAGGACCCAGGCGCCGATGCTGACGATGAGGCCCGTCTCCTCCGCCAGGGGAATGAAGGCGGTGGGCGGGATCATGCCCTGTTCCGGATGGTGCCAGCGGATCAGGGCCTCGGCGCCGACGATGCGGCCCGTGGCCAGCTCCACCTGGGGCTGGTAGTAGAGGCGGAATTCCTGGCGCTCCACCGCCTTGCGCAGGGCCCCTTCCAGCTTCAGGCGCTCCAGGGAGCGCAGGTTCATTTCCTGGGAATAGAAGAGGGGGCCGCCGCTGGTCTGCTTGACCCGGTACATGGCGGTGTCGGCGTTACGCAGCAGGGTTTCCGCGTCGCGGCCGTCGTCGGGGAAGACGGCGATGCCGATGCTGGCGGTGAGCAGCACCTCGTGGTGTTCGATCTGGAAAGGCTCGGCCAGGGCATCGAGGATTTTCTGCCCCACCAGGGCGGCGTGTTCCCGCTTGGTGATGTCGAACAGGGCGACGATGAATTCGTCGCCGCCCAGGCGCGCCACCACGTCCTCGGCCCGCAGGGTCTCCTGCAGGCGCCGCGCCACTTCCTTGAGCAGGGCGTCGGCGGGGGCGTGGCCGAAGGAATCGTTGATGGTCTTGAAACGGTCCAGGTCCACGAACAGCACGGCACCGTGGGTCTGGTTGCGCTGGGCTTCGATGAGGGCCTGTTCCAGCAGGGAGAACAGCAGGGAGCGGTTGGGCAGGCCGGTGAGGGCGTCGTAGTAGGCCAGGCGGTAGATCTGCCGTTCCGCCTCCTTGCGCTCGGAAATGTCGGAGAAGACCAGGAAGTAGTGGCTGAGGATGCCCCGGGTGTTTTTCACCGAGCTGATGGAGACCCATACCGGATAGGTGTCGCCGTTCTTGCGCCGGTCCCACAGCTCGCCCTGCCAGGCGCCGGAGGAGGCTAGGGCCACCTGGATTTCCGCCGCCAGGTTGGGGTCGTCCCGGGTCGGCTGCAGCAGGGCTGGCAGGCTCATGCGCACTTCGGCCTCGCTGAAGCCGGTGATGTCGCAGAAGGCCTTGTTCACCGACAGCACCCGCTGCATGGCGTCGGTGACGATCACCGCCTCGCTGTTGTGCTCGAAAATCTTGGCGTGCAGGCGCAGCTTCTCTTCCCGCTCCAGCTGGTTGGTGATGTCCACCAGGTAGCCGATGAGGCCCGCCGGTTCGCCGGCCTCGTTGCGCGACAGGGAAAGGGAGACGCTGGCCCAGAACACCTCGCCCGACTTCTTGCGCCGGCGCACCTCGAATTCCCGGCGGCCGTGGTCGAGGAAGGCGTTGTAGAAGAGGTCGTCCTCCTCTTCCAGGGTCTCGCTGCCGTCGTCGGCATAGAGGAAGAGGATGTGCCGGCCCACGGCCTCGGCGGCGGTGTAGCCGAACAGGCGCTCGGCCCCCTTGTTCCAGCCCATGATGTAGCCGGACAGGTCCATGGTGATGACCGAGTCGTGGATGTGGTCGAGGATCTGGCTCTGCTCCTCCACCTTGGCTTCCATGCGGGCCAGGTCTTCCTGGCGCAGGTTGAAGGCCTGGCGGGCATGCAGGGCGCCGGCCAGGAGGGCGGCCAGGTCGCCGAAACGGCGGTGTTCCAGGGCGCTGTAGCCCTCGGCCTTGCCGCCCACGGCGAGGAGCCCCAGCAGCATGTCGCGGAAGGTGAGGGGACAGGCCAGGGCGTCGGGCCGGGTGGCTACGGTGCCCGAGCGGCGCGCTTCTTCAAGCAGGGCCTGCCAGGGACCGGCACTGGCGGGCAGTTCCAGGGTGCCATCCCCGTTGGCCAGGTACAGCGTGCCTTCCGGGCTGGCCATGGCACTGCGGCACATCGCCTCCAGCTGGGCCACGGGAATCTCGCCTTCCCGCAGCAGCAGGGCGTAGCACAGCTGGCCGGCCAGCTCGAAATCGGTGGCGCCGCCACCCAGATGGGGAAGGAAGGAGTTGCCCTGGTCGGGAGCCATGGTTCTGCCGCCTGCCTCAGGCCACGTCGATGTGGCTGACCCAGGCCAGGGCGTCCACCTGCAGCTGGCCCAGGGCATCGCCGCGCAGGCGCAGCTTTTCCAGCAGGGCCGTATCCGGCGCCGGCAGGCCCCGTTCCAGACTTTCCACCAGGGACAGGGCGTCGCCCAGGGGGCCCTGGTGGCGGCCCACGGCCTCGGCCACCTCGTCGGCCAGGGGCAGGGCCGCCAGCACGCTGTCCATGGGCAGGTGCAGCAGCACGTCGAGCAGGGAGAAGGCTCCGGCCATGTAGGCGCAGTCGTGGAAGTCCGTGTCCTCCGCCGCTTCCGGATGGGCGGCGAGGGCGATCAGTTCCACCAGGCGGCCGCGCAGGGCGGCCTGGGGCATCAGGGGATTGGGCTGGCTGCCGGCGTTGAACTGGTTGGCGTAGATCAGCAGTTGCAGCCAGCGCTGCAGCTGGCGCCTGCCGAGCAGGGTGATGGCCTGGGCGAAGCTGGTGATCTTGGTGGTGGCGCCGACGGAAACGGAATTGACCAGGCGCAGCAGGTTGTAGGAGAGCTTGGGCTCCTGCTTGATCATTTCCTCGATCTCCCGGGTGTCCGCGTCCTGGACGATGAGGGAGAGCAGCTTGAGCAGGCGCAGCTTGGTCGGGTCCGCCGGGGAGGTGGGGCATTCCTCCGGCTGGGGCACGAATTCGCCGCTCATCAGGGTAAAGCCCCGGGCGCCGCACCAGACGAAGAGGTCGTGGCTGCTGACGCCGTCGGCCACCAGGGTCAGGCCCTTTTCCTTGAGCCGGTTGAGCAGCACCGGGGAGACCTGCTCCCGGGCCGTGGCCGCATCCAGGCGCAGCAGCTGGGCGCCGGCCTCGGCGCATTGTTCCAGGGCCGGGGCCGAATCCACGTCGGCCCCCAGACGGTAGCCCTGCTTGGCCAGTTCCTGGCAGCGGGCGGCGCCGGCCGCATCGAGCCAGACCTCCGCCGGCAGCAGCAGGGAGACCTGTTGCGGCGGCAGCTGGCGGGTCAGGCCGCTGTGGTTGAGGTCCGTACCGCTCAAGGGCACCAGCCAGGGCAGGGGCGAGGGCTGGGGCTGGTTCTGGCCGTGGGCGAAAAGCTGGCTGCTGGCGGCCAGGCCGATGCCCCGGGGCCCCAGTTCCAGGGCCGACCAGGCTTGATTGACGTCCAGCAGGGGGCGCAGGCAGGAGAGGGTGGCCGAGGTCATTAGGGATTTACTCAAAACGAAGCGGTGTTCTTGGGTCGATTCTTGTTTTTTCGGGCCCGAGGGCCGTTTTTCCGACCTCGTGGGGGCATCCCCCGACGGGGGGCGCTGCAACGGGATGGTAACGGGAGACCAGGAAAATTCAACCCTTTTTGTCAATAAAGCGTCTTAACCCAATAAATCTTCTCGGATATTGCAATTGCGGAAATCCTCGGGATGGGGAAAGTCCACCAGCACCAGGCGGCGGCTGTCCTGCCATTCCCCCACCTTGTGGCGGCCCTCGGCCACCCAGGCCGCCAGGTCCGCCGCCAGCTCCCGGCGGCAGAGGCAGAAGACGGAGTGGCGCCGCTCTCCGGCCCGGGCCACGGCCACCTCGGCGTCGGCCTCGAGCAGGGCGTGGCGGAGGCGCGCCACCAGGTCCGCAGGGAAGTCCGGGGAATCGCAGGGCACCAGCATCACCAGGGGCTGGGGACTGGCGCTGAGGGCGGCGTGGAAGCCGCCCAGGGGGCCGGGGTAGTCCGGCAGCAGGTCGGGCAGCAGGGGGTAGCCGAAGGCGGCGTAGGCCTCGGCGTTGCGGTTGGCATTGATGGCCACGGCCTCCACCTGGGGCGCCAGGCGGGCGGCGATGCCCTGGGCCAGGGGCCGGCCGCGCCAGGGCAGCAGGCCCTTGTCGGCCCCGCCCATGCGGCGGCCCAGGCCCCCGGCCAGGACGACGCCGAATACCGGGGGTGGGGAGGCGGGGGAAGGGGAGGGCATGGCGGCAGCGGCAGGCGGGGAGTGGGCAGGGGCGGCCATTGTACCCTGGCGGCGGCGGCGCCTCAGTCGAGGCCGGCCTGGCGGCGCACCTGGCGGGCACAGGCGAGGAAGTGGGGCAGGCAGGGGTTGGGATTGGCGGCGGCCCAGATGATGCCCTGCTCCACCAGGGGTGGCGCGGCGATGGGGCGGAAGGCGGCGCCCTGCAGCTGCATCTTGCCCATGGAGCGGGGCACCAGGGAGACCCCCAGTCCTTCGGCCACCAGATTGACGATGGTCTGCTGCAGGTGGGTTTCCAGGCAGACCCTGGGCTCGAAGCCGTGCTCCCGGCAGCAGCCGGCCACCAGGGCGTGCAGGGCCGGGGCGGTGGCGGCGGGAAAGGTGATGAAGGGCTCCCCCGCCAGATCCGCCACGGCCACGGTCTCCTCCTGCGCCAGGGGATGGTCCGCCGGCAGCACGGCGCAGAGGGGCTCCCGGTGCACGCACAGGTATTCCAGGCCCGCCGGACGCTGCCAGGGAAAGGCCAGGCCCACGTCGCAACGGCCGGCCAGGAGGGAATCGTCCAGCTCCCGGGGCAGCAGTTCCCCCAGTTGCACCTCCACCTGGGGGAAGTCCCGGCGGTAGGCCTTGATCAGGGGCGGCAGGGCGCTCCAGGCGGCGGCCATGGTGAAGTCCAGGCGCAGGCTGCCCTGTTCGCCCCGGTGCACCGCCCGGGTGCCCTGCACCGCCTGCTCCAGGTCGGCCAGCAGGCGCCGGGCCTGGGCGAGGAAATGCCGCCCGGCCACGGTCAGTTCCACCTGGCGGGAGCTGCGCTGGAACAGCATGACTCCCAGGGATTCCTCCAGGGCGGCGATCTGCCGGCTCAGGGGCGGCTGGGAGATGTGCAGCAGGGCGGCGGCCCGGCCGAAGTGCAGGGTCTCGCCCAGGGTGACGAAGTAACGCAGTTGGCGCAGGTCCGGCAGCATCGTTGCGTCCAGGGTATTGATGTACGACTTATATAGCATTGGACGGTATGAATGGGGAAGTCCTAAGCTGGCGCCTCCGTTCCCGCTCCCCGGTTCCCCGGCCCCGCCATGATCGCCATCCTGCAAGTCGTCCTGCCCATTTTCGGCCTCATCCTGGCCGGCTACGTGGGCCGCCGCAGCCATTGCCTGGGGGAGGCGGCCTCCTTCGAGCTGAACCGCTTCGTCGTCTGGCTGGCCCTGCCCTCCCTGCTCTTCAAGGCCACCGCCACGGCCACCTGGGCCGAACTGTGGCAGCCGGGCTTCGTCATTTCCGTCTGCGTCGGCTGCGTCGCGGTATTCGCCGTGACGGTGCTGCTGCGCCTGCGCCAGCTGCGCCACCTGGCCGACGCCAGCATCGACGGCCTGTCCGCCGCCTACGCCAACACCGGCTTCCTCGGCATTCCCCTGTGCGCCCTGGTGCTGGGGGACGAGGGCCTGGTGCCGGCCATCATCGCCACCCTGATCGTGGCCTGCGCCCTTTTCGCGGTGGGCATCGTGCTGGTGGAAATCAGTCTGCAGCAGGCTCCCTCGCCCTGGCGCATCGCCGCCCGGGTCGGCCTGGCCCTGGCCCGCAATCCCCTGGTGGTGGCGCCCCTGCTCGGCGCCGCCTGGGCCGGGGCCGGCCTGGCGCTGCCCCTGGCCCTGGATCGTTTCCTCACCCTGCTCGGCGGCGCCGCCACGCCCTGCGCCCTGGTTTCCCTCGGCGCCTTCCTGGCCCAGCCCCAGGCGGGGCAGCGTTCGGGCACCGCCGGCCTGGTCCTGGCCAAGCTGGTGCTGCAGCCCGCCATCACCGGGCTCCTCGCCTACCGGGTGTTCCAGCTGCCGCCCCTGTGGGCCCACGCCGCCCTGCTCCTCAGCGCCCTGCCTACGGGCACCGGACCTTTCATGCTGGCCAGCTTCTACGGGCGGGAAGGGGGCATGGTGGCCCGGGTCATCCTGCTCACCACGGTGGGTTCCCTCGCCACCATTTCCCTCTGCCTCTATGTGATCGCCCGTTAGGGCTGTCTCAGGCCTGCAGGCGCAGGCTGGCCCACAGGTGGGCCGCGGCCAGGGCCCGCCAGGGGCGGAAGGATTCGAGCCAGGTTTCCGTTTCCCGGGCCTCCACCGTCCGGCCCAGCAGCAGGCCCAGGGCCCGGCGCACGGCCACGTCGCCGTGGAGGGAGCCGTCGAGCCAGGCGAAGCCCCGCAGCAGGGTGTAATTGACGGTCCACGGACCGATGCCGCGGCGGGCCAGGAGGGCGGCCTGCAGGCCCGGCAGGTCCGCCGCCGGGCAGCTCAGGTCCAGTTCTCCCGCCGCCACGGCCCGGGCCAGGTCCAGCAGGGTCGCCGCCTTGCTGCGGGAGAAGCCGGCCTGGCGCAGGTCCGTTTCGTCGAGCCGGGCCAGGGCTCCCGCATCGGGGTAGCAGTAGAGGCCGGAGGAGTGGCGCAGGTCCGCCGCCAGGATCAGCTGGCGACGCAGGGAAACGGCGGCGGCGACGCTGATCTGCTGGCCGGTGACGGCCCAGGTGAGGGCCTCGAAAGGAGTGGCCGTCTGGGGCACCCGCAGGCCGGGCAGTTGGGCGATGACCGGCCCCAGCTGGGGATTGTGCCCATGGGCGGCGGCGAACTCGGCCACCGGCTGGGCCAGGCCCAGCAGATGGCTGACCAGGGCCTGCACGGCGGCAGCGGCGGGGCGGGGGCCGCCGTCCACCGCCAGGGTCGCCGTTACCCGGGCGCCGGGGCCCAAGGTTTCCGTTGCGGCCTTGTCTGCTCCTTCGCTTGCGGCGGCTGCCTTGCCTTGTCTCTTGCCGACCCTGCCAAGGGCCGCCTCCCCGGGGCTTTCCAGCATCAGGCTGAGGCAGGCGGGACGGCCCTGCCACAGCAGGCCCTTGTCGATGCGCTGCGCCGTCACCCGCTCGGCCAGGGCCTGGCCGTCGCGGCGGTGGAAGGCCAACAGGTCGTCGCCGCGGAAATCCGGCGGCAGTGCCAGGGTCAGGCTGGTCTTCATCGGCGGGCCCGGCGCAGGGTCAGGTTGAGGCGGCAGGGGCCGGTGAGGGCGTGGTTCCCGTCTTTCACTGGCTGCACGCCGTGGAAGCGCAGCCGGTCCGGCCCTCCCCACACCAGCACGTCGCCGTGCAGCAGGGGAATCTTCACCGTCTTGTCGTTGCGGCTGGCACCGCCGAGGAGGAACACCGCCGGCAGGCCCAGGGAAAGGGAGACGATGGGCTGGGAGAAGTCCTCCTCGTCCCGGTCCTGGTGCAGGGAGAGGCGGGTGCCGGGGGCGTAGCGGTTGATCAGGCAGGCATCGGGGACGAAACCGGGAAAGCCGGCGGCCGTGGCGGCCTCGTCGGCCAGTTGCAGCAGCAGGGGCGGCAGGGGCGGCCAGGGCTGGCCGCGCAAGGGGTCGAGAGGGACGTAGCGGTAGCCCCTGCGGTCCGAGATCCAGCCCAGGGGGCCGCAGTTGCTCATGCTCACGGCCATGGTCTGGCCGCCGGGGGTAATCATCTGGCGCCAGGGGGAGGCGGCAATGATGCCTTCCACTGCCGCGATCAGTGCCGGCGCCCGCTCCAGGACATAGCCGTGCAGCAGCACCGTGCCCGGCCCCAGCCGTTCGGCGTGGGGCGGCAGGTCGGCAAAGAGGTCCGGGGTGCCGCTCATGGCGCTGCCTTGGTGCCGGGTCTGGGGCGGGGTGGAGCCGTGCTGGCGGCGGGATTTTCCGCCTGCTGCCGTTCCCGCTGTTGCAGGGCGGCCTTGCGCTCCAGGCCCCAGCGGTAGCCGGCCAGGTTGCCGTCGCTGCGCACCACCCGGTGGCAGGGCACGGCCACGGCCAGGGGATTGGCGACACAGGCGGCGGCCACGGCGCGCACGGCCTTGGGCAGGCCCAGGTCCCGGGCGATTTCGGTGTAGCTGCGGGTCTCTCCGGGGGGGATGGCCTGCAAGGCTTGCCAGACGCGGCGTTGAAAGGCGGTGCCCTGGAGATCGAGGGGCAGGGCCAGTCCCAGCCGGGGGGCTTCCACCAGGCCCACCACCTGGGCGACCCAGGCGGCGAAGTCGGCGCTGCCCGTTTCACCTGCCGTTTGCCCTTCCTCCTCCGGCCCGCTGCCGATCAGCCGGGCCTTGGGGAAACGGGCCTGCAGGTCCGCCACCAGGCCCAGGGGATCATCCCCCAGCAGGATGGCGCACAGTCCCCGGGCGCTGCGGGCCGCCAGCAGGGCACCGAGGGAGGTCTGGGCCACGGCGAAGCGAATTTCCTCGGCGACGCCGCCCTGGCGGAAGCGCCCCGGCGTCATGCCCAGCACCCGTCCGGCCTCGCTGTAGAGGCGGCTGCTGGCGTTGTAGCCGGCGCCGTAGGCGGCCTCGGTCACTCCCTGGCCGGCGGCCAGGTTCTGGCGCAGGCGCTCGGCCCGCCGGGCCTTGGCATAGGCGCCGGGAGTGAGGCCGGTGTGGGCCTGGAACAGGCGGTGCAGATGGTGGGGGCTGAGGCCGGCCCGGGCCGCCAGCCGGGCCAGGGTAGGGGGCGTCTCGGCGGCCTCGATGAAGCGGCACAGATCGGCCACCACGGCAGCCTGGCGCTGGGCCAGGGGCGCCTCCTCCGGCCGGCAGCGGCGGCAGGGACGGAAGCCGGCGGTGGCCGCGGCCTCCCCGTCGGCGAAGAACTGCACGTTCTCCGGTTTGGGCCGGCGGGAGGGGCAGGTGGGGCGACAGTAGATGCCGGTGCTGCGCACGGCGTAGACGAACCGGCCTTCAGCCGCCGGGTCCCGGGCGCAGAGGGCCGCCCAGCGCGGGTCGGCGGTGATTGTCGCGGCACCGGCGACGGCGTCGGTGGCTGCATCGCCGGCCTGGGCGGCGGGCTGGTTGGGGGCGGATTGGGCGTGGGCGGCGTTTTTCATGGGGATGCTCCGGCAAGGCGACGGGGCCAGCTTAGGCGGCGGCCGGCCCGGGCGCACTCCGGTGCTTGCTTTCAAATTCCATGGTTCGGTTTTACCGCTGCCGTCGCCCGGGAGCAAGGGCTGTGAATTGATGCGCGTCAGGTCGCCCGGCGGCGTCCTTGGCTAGACTGGCGCTTTCCCGTTGCGATCACGAGCCATGAAGCCGAGCCGCCGTCACTTCCTCACTGCCACCGCCGCCCTGGGCGCCCTCGGCGCCATGCCCCTGGCGCGGGCCGCTGCCCCCGCAACCGTCCCGGGCAAGGGCGGCCGGGTGCTCATCGTCGGCGGCGGCTGGGGCGGCCTCGCCGCCGCCCGCCATCTGCGCCAGGAGGCGCCCCAGCTGGAAGTGGAACTGCTGGAACGGCTGCCCGCCTTCTGGTCCTGCCCCCGCAGCAACCACTGGCTGGTGGGTCAGGCGGATGGCGCCGCCCTGAGCTTCGACTACCGCCAGGTGGCCGGCCGCCTCGGCTACACCTTCCTCCAGGCCGAAGTCAGCGGCGTGGACCGGGACCGGCGCCAGGTGCTCACCAACCAGGGGCACCTGGAGTACGACTGGCTGATCCTCTCCCCCGGCATCCGCCACGACTATAGCGCCTGGTTCGGCGACGATGCCGCCGGCCGGGAGGCCGCGGCCCTGGCCCGCAGCCGCTACGCCCCGGCCTACACCGCCGGACCCGAGTTCGCCGCCCTCAAGACCCGGCTGGCCGCCTTCAAGGGCGGCGACCTGCTGATGACCGTGCCGCCCTATCCCTACCGCTGCCCGCCGGCCCCCTTCGAGCGGGCGGTGCTGCTGGCCCGGCACTTCCAGCTGAACAGGATTCCCGCCCGCATCACCCTGCTCGATGCCAATCCGCCCAACCCGGGCTACGCCAAGGTCTTCAACGAATACTTCAAGGACCAGATCCACTACGTGCCCCACGCCCTGGTGCGCCGGGTGGACCTGGGCGCCCGCCGCATCGTTACCGCCGCCGGCGAATTCGGCTGGGACGAGGCCATCCTCATGCCGCCCCAGCAGGCCGGCGACATCGCCTGGCAGGCCGGGCTGGTGGGGCCGGACGATGGTGACAAGAGCGGCGGCAAGAACACCGGCTGGGCCCAGGTGCGCGGCACCAGCCTGCAGAGCCGGGCCGACGAGCGCATCTTCGTCATCGGCGACGCCGTCGGCGCCGTCTCGCCCCTCTTCGGCCACTACCCCAAGAGCGGCCACGTGGCCAACCGCATGGGCCGCATCGTCGCCAAGGAAATCGCCGCCCGGGCCGCCGGCAAGACGGCAGAACCGGCCTTGCCGGACAATCTCTGCTACGTCACGGTGAACCCGGAGCCCCTGGACGTGCTGCTGATGGACACCCAGTACAAATTTCGCGGCGACGGCGTCATCGTCCAGACCCTGCGCCAGTATCGGGACCCGGACCTGGCAGCAGACGAGCTGGCCTGGCATGGGGCGTTGATGGGGGAGATGCAGGGATTGGGCGGTTAAGGTCCGGAGTCTGAAGCCGCCTCTGGCTTTTTTGGAAAGTTGTTTGTCATAATCGCGAGCAGGTTTCATCGCTCCCCACCCCGGGGATATGGCAACGCTGGACGCATCCGGAGAGGCTCTCGTGCTGAAGCAACTGGTTCCTGTCGCTGTTGTTGTTTTCCTCGTCATTGCCGGCATTGCTGTTCTGCTGCTGCGGCGGATGTCCGGCAAGGGGGCCGAGGCATGGCCCTTCTATGCCAAGAAGCCCTTGTCCCAACCAGAGCAGGTGCTTTATCACCGGCTGGTTGCCGCCTTGCCCGAGTGTATGGTGCTGGCTCAGGTCCAGCTTTCCCGGGTGCTCGGCGTGAAGAAAGGGTTCAGAGTCAATGAATGGAACAACCGCATCAACCGCATGAGCCTCGACTTCCTGGTTTGTCTCAAGGATTCCAGCATCGTGGCGGCCATCGAACTGGACGAAAAAAGCCACGAGCGGGCAGCGCGGATGGAGGCGGATGCAAAGAAGGAAAAGGCACTGGCTGCCGCCGGGATCACTTTGGTCCGCTGGCATGTGAGCGCCATGCCCGACGAAGCAACCATCCGCAAGGTATTTGCCGGTTGAAATTAGGCCCGGGCGGGGCATGACTCCGGCCATGCTGCCGGGGCCTTAGAATGGCGCCTTCACTGTCCTGAATGTGCCTTTAATGAGTGAATCATCCGGCGACTGGTCTCGCCACCTTGCCGCTCTCGCCATTGCCGACAGCCATGACGACGGCGCCCACGACCTCAATCACCTGCATCGTGTCTGGCAGACGGCCCAGACGCTGCTGCAGGACCATGCCGAGGCCGATGCGCTGGTGGTGATGGCGGCCTGCTATCTGCACGATCTGGTCAATCTGCCGAAGAACCATGCAGACCGGGCCCGGGCTTCGACCCTGGCGGCGGAGTTGGCGGTGGAAAAACTCAGGGAAGCGGGTTTTCCGGCAGAAAAGCTGGCCGCCGTGGCCCATGCCATCGAGGCCCACAGTTTTTCGGCGGGCATCGCGCCCACCACCATCGAAGCCAAGATCGTCCAGGATGCGGACCGGCTGGATGCTTTGGGGGCGGTGGGATTGGCCCGGCTGTTCTACACGGCGGGGCGTCTGGGTTCGGCTCTGGCCCATGCCGGCGACCCGCTGGGGGCCGCGCGGGAGCTGGACGACAAGGCCTACGCCCTGGACCACATCGAGGTGAAGCTGGCGACCCTGCCGGCCACCATGCAGACGGCGGCAGGTCGCCGCCTGGGGGAGGAAAGGCTGCAATGGCTGCGGCAATTTCAGGCGGACTTTGTGGCCGAGTGGGGAACCGGTAGCAGCTCCTGAAAATGGGGTGGCCTGGGAGGCAGGCTGGACGCCGCTCCCGGTCTTGCCATGCCGAAGAGTGGCGTCCCTATTGCCTCATCGGGTAGTAGCGTTTGAATCCATCGCCGCCACCCGGACGGCTCAGGCTGCCCGGATGATGCCCAGCAGGTCGTCGCCGTAGCGTTCCAGCTTGGCGGTGCCCATGCCGGAGATGTTCATCAGCTGATCCCGGGTGGTGGGCCGTTCTTCCGCCAGTTCCTTCAAGGTCTTGTCGTGCAGGATGACGTAGGCCGGCACGCCCTGTTCCTTGGCGGTGGCGGCGCGCCACTGGCGCAGGTCTTCGAACAGGGACTGGTCTTCCAGGGTCATGTCGTCCAGCTTGGTCGGCGCCCGCTCGCTGCGGCTCTTGCTGCCGCCGCCGCTGCCACCCTTGCGCGCCACGTGGCGGCGCATCTGCAGGGTCTGTTCGCCCTTCAAGACCGGGCGGGCGGCATCGGTGAGCTTCATGGCGCCGTGTTCGGCCAGGTCGGCGGTGAGCATGCCGCCGGCCACCAGCTGGCGGAATACGGCGCGCCAGGCCCCGTCGTCCAGGTCGGCGCCGACGCCGAAGGTGGGCAGGGCGTCGTGGCCCCACTGCTTGACCTTGTCGCTGACCTTGCCCCGCAGCACGTCGATGAGGTGCACCACGCCGAAGCGCTGGCCGGTGCGATAGACCACGGAGAGGGCTTTCTGGGCGGCCACGGTGCCGTCCCACAGTTCCGGCGGGGTGAGGCAGACGTCGCAGTTGTTGCAAGGCTCGCTGGCTTCGCCGAAGTAGTCGAGCAGCACCACCCGGCGGCAGCGGGGGGATTCGGCGTAGGCCAGGAGGGCGTTGAGTTTCTGGGCTTCCAGGCGCTTCTGTTCTTCCGGCGCGACGGAATCTTCGATGCGGGAGCGTTGCAGCACCACGTCCTGCAAACCGTAGGCCATCCAGGCTTCGGCGGGTTCGCCGTCGCGGCCGGCCCGGCCCGTTTCCTGGTAGTAGGCTTCCAGGCTCTTGGGCAGGTCCAGGTGGGCGACGAAGCGCACGTCGGGCTTGTCGATGCCCATGCCGAAGGCGATGGTGGCCACCATGGTGATGCCTTCTTCCCGCAGGAAGGTGCGCTGGTTGTCGGCCCGCACCTCGGCCGGCAGGCCGGCGTGGTAGGGCAGGGCGGGAATGCCCTGGCTGGTGAGCCAGGCGGCGGTCTCTTCCACCTTCTTGCGCGACAGGCAGTAGACGATGCCGGCCTCGCCTTTATGGTTGGCGAGGAAGCCGAGCAGCTGCTTGCGGGGGTTGTCTTTCTCGACGATGAGGTAGCGGATGTTGGGCCGGTCGAAGCTGGCGACGAAGACCCGGGCTTCGGTCAGCCCCAGGCGTACCCGCATTTCTTCCCGGGTGGCCGTGTCGGCGGTGGCGGTGAGGGCGATGCGGGGCACATCCGGGTAGCGGTTGTGCAGGGCCGAGAGCTGCAGGTATTCGGGGCGGAAGTCGTGGCCCCACTGGGAGACGCAGTGGGCTTCGTCGATGGCGAAGAGGGCCAGGCGCTTGTCCTCTTCCAGCTTGTCCAGCAGGGAGAGGCAGCGGTCGGTGAGCAGGCGTTCCGGGGCCACGTAGAGCAGGTCCAGGTCGCCGCAGAGGACGCGCCGCTCCACTTCCTGCACCTGCTGCCAGTCTAGGGTGGAATTGAGGTAGGCGGCCTTGACGCCGAGCTGGGTGAGGGCGTCCACCTGGTCCTGCATCAGGGCGATCAGGGGCGAGATGACCACGCCGCAGCCGTGGCGCAGCAGGGCGGGAATCTGGTAGCAGAGGGATTTGCCGCCGCCGGTGGGCATCAGCACCAGGGCGTCGCCGCCGTCGGCCACGTGGCCGACGATGTCGCCCTGGCTGCCGCGGAAGGCGGTGTAGCCGAAAACCCGGTGCAGGATTTCCAGGGCGGCGGTGTGGGTGTTGGTTTCCATGGGCCGCGATTATCTCACGGCCCATGGGGGGAACCGGCATCAGCAGGTGCCTGGCGTCGTTGTGCCGCCTTGCCGTACTCCGTGTACTGCCTGCGGCGGCACGCCTAGCCAGGCCCCTCCTGCTACCGATTCCCGGCCGTGGCTTGCTCCGGCCGCAGCAGGGAGGCGACGATGGAGACCGCCAGGATGCCGGCCACGGCGCCCAGGGAGGCGAACACCGGGATGTGGAACCACTTGACGATCAACATCTTCACGCCGATGAAGCACAGCACCGCCGCCAGGCCGTACTTGAGCAGGTGAAAGCGGGAGGCCATGTCCGCCAGCAGGAAGTACAGGGCCCGCAGGCCGAGGATGGCGAAGATGTTGGAGGTCATGACGATGAAGGGGTCCGTGGTCACGGCGAAGATGGCCGGAATGGAATCCACGGCGAAGATCACGTCGGTGACCCCGATCAGCACCACCACCACGAACAGGGGCGTGAACCAGCGCACCCCGTCCTTCCACACCGACAGCCGGTCGCCATCGTACTGGGGCAGGATCTTCAGGTGGCCGCGCATCCACTTGAGCACCGGATTCTGTTCGATGTCCGGCTCATGCTCGCCGGGCAGGGCCATCTTGATGCCGGTGACGAGCAGGAAGGCGCCGAAGACGTAGAGGATCCAGCTGAACTGGGAAATCAGCCAGGCGCCGATGAGGATCATGACGGCCCGCAGCACCACGGCCAGGATGACGCCGACGATGAGGGCCTTCTTCTGCTGCTCCGCCGGTACCACGAAGGCGGTGAAGATCATCAGGAAGACGAAGATGTTGTCCACCGACAGGGATTTCTCGATCAGGTAGCCGGTGAGGAACTCGGTGGCCTTCAGGTTGGCCACTTCCCGGCCCACGCTGTGGTCCAGCCAACCCCACAGAATGGCGCAGAAAATGAGGGCCAGGCTTACCCACAGGGCCGACCAGGCCAGGGCCTGGCGGGCGGTAACGGCCCGGCCTCCCTTCTTTTCCAGGGCCACCAGGTCCACCACGATGGCGACGACGACGAAGACGGCAAAGCCGACCCACCACCACAGGTTGCCGATGCTTTCAGCCATGGCGCCTCCTTACCAGTTCTGCCGGCGGTCGCCGGCCGGGTCGATGCGGCGCCATTCCCCGTTCAGGGTGACGGGCTGGCGGGGAGCGCTGGAGGCCCGGGCGTAGGCCGGCGCGAAGGCCGGTTCCGCTTCTGCCTGGGCGCGGCGCACGGTGTCGGCCTGGCGCGCCAGGCGGCGGACAATGGCTGAGAAGAGGGCCTTGAAAATGGGGAGGATGACGAAGCGTCCGATGCCGGCCAGGAGGGCCAGACGGAGCTTGAAGAAGAGGAGCGAGAGCAGCTTTTTCATGACGGTTCCTTTTGCATAAGATCGAGATTAACCGATCCTCGCCGCCCGTAAACGCAAAAAACCTTTGCCGTTGGCGGCAAAGGTCTCGCTTGGGTTGCGTCGGCGCTCTGGATGTTGCGCCTCTGGAACCACCCACCGGGCCGGGGAACTTTCATTCCCGTACTGACGACTTCCGGCGGTTCAGCTACTCCCCTTCGTGGGATCGCGGAGTTGAATTTACGGGGGATGGGCGCTTTGGTCAACCCCGAGGGGCTTGTGGTTATTACGCAGGCCGCCCCGTGGCGGATCAGGCCAGGGGACGTTGCAGGCTTTCCCGCTGCAGGGTCTCGCCGTCCCACACCAGGCAGTCGCCCCAGGCCCGGCTGGCGTCCTGGCGCCAGTCGGCGAGGACCCAGCGCTCGCAATGGATGCCGTCCACGATGTGGTCGTGGCGGTCCGGGCGGTGGGTGTGGCCGTGGATCAGGGTGGCGTAGCCGTTGTCGCGCAGGAAGTCTTCCACCGTGGCGGCGTTGACGTCCATCAGGTAGTCGGCGCCGTCCCGTTTTTCCGCCTTGATGGTTTCGGAGCGCTGGCGCAGGGCGGCGGCGATGGCCTTGCGTTCCGCCAGGGGTTTGGCCAGGAACTCGCCCTGCCAGGCCGCGCCGCGCACCTGGGCGCGGAAGTCCTGGTAGTCCCTGTCGTCGGTGCACAGGATGTCGCCGTGGCTGAGGACGAACTGCCAGGTGACCACGGACAGCACATAGGGGTCGGGCAGCAGGCGCAGGCCGGCGGCGGTGGCGAAGTCCTGACCCAGGAGGAAGTCCCGGTTGCCGTGCAGCAGATTGAGTTCGATGCCCTGGTCGGCGGCCTGGCGCAGGGCGGCGATGATGCGGGCGTTGTAGGGATCGGTGCAGTCGTCGTCGCCGACCCAGTGGTCGAAGAAGTCGCCGAGGATGTAGAGGCTGCTGGCCTGGCGGCCGGGCAGGGAGGCCAGGAAGTCGAGGAAGAGGGCGGTGATGCCCGGGACTGCCGGCGAGAGGTGGAGGTCGGAGATGAAGTAGAGCATGGGGCGCGAGGGTGTGATGATGGCTCGCGCCCCGGTACGGCGGGCTGCTTAGACGACTTCAGCGCGTTCGATGATCACGTCTTCCACCGGCACGTCCTGGTGGAAGCCGCTGCGGCCGGTCTTGACGCCCTTGATCTGATCCACCACCTCGGTGCCTTCGACCACCTTGCCGAAGACGCAGTAGCCCCAGCCGCTGGCGGAGGGGGAGGTGTGGTTGAGGAAGTCGTTGTTCTTGACGTTGATGAAGAACTGGGCCGTGGCGGAATGGGGATCGTTGGTGCGGGCCATGGCGATGGTGTAGACGTCGTTCTTCAGGCCGTTGTCGGCCTCATTCTTGATCGGGGCCTGGGTGTCCTTCTGCTTCATGCCGGGCTCGAAGCCGCCGCCCTGGATCATGAAGCCGTTGATGACCCGGTGGAAGATGGTGTTGTCGTAGTGGCCGGCTTCCACGTAGGAAATGAAGTTCTTCACGGTTTCCGGGGCCTTTTCGGCATCCAGTTCCAGGCCGATGACGCCGAAGTTGGTGTGCAGTTTGATCATGAGCTTGCCTTTCGATGCTGGGTGGACGCCGCCGCTGGCGACGCCCGAATTGCCCCTCGCCCTCGCAACGAGGGGCCGGGGGTGAGGGCGGCGGGACGGGCCCGCCGGGTTTATTTCTTTTCCGGGAGCAGCTTGACGGACTGGATCACCACCGGGGAGGCGGGGACGTTCTGGTGCCCGCCCTGGTTGCCGGTGCGCACCTGGCCGATCTTCTTCACCACGTCGATGCCTTCGCGCACCTTGCCGAAGACGGTGTAGCCCCAGCCGTCGAAGGAGGGATAGTCCAGGTTGCGGTTGTCCACCAGATTGATGAAGAACTGGGCCGTGGCGGAGTGGGGATTGTTGGTGCGGGCCATGGCGATGGTGCCGATGTCGTTCTTCAGGCCGTTCTTGGCCTCGTTCTCGATGGGCGCCCGGGTGGCCTTCTGGATCATGTCCGGGGTGAAGCCGCCGCCCTGGATCATGAAGCCGTCGATGACCCGGTGGAAGATGGTGCCGTCGTAGAAGCCGTCCTTGGTGTATTGCAGGAAGTTGTCCACGGTCTTGGGCGCCTTGTCCGCATACAGCTCGAGGACGATGCGCCCCTGGTTGGTCTGGATTTCCACCTGGGGATTGGCGGCCAGGGCCAGGGGGGCGACCAGGGCCAGCAGCAGGCCGGTGGCGGCGCGGTGCAGGGATTTGAACATCAGGCGGCTCCTTCGTAGATGATTTTCCAGGTGCCGTTTTCCCGCACCCAGTATTGGCGTTTCTTCATCTGGTTGTTGAGGTTGTTGCTGCGGTAGTCCTGTTCGAAGGTGACCACCACGTAGTCTTCCTTGTCCGGGGCGCGGAACATGGACATGCCGGTCAGCTTGACCTTGATCCATTCCTTGCTGGCGTTGACCTGGCGCTTCTGCTGGGCGAAATCCGCCAGGTTCTGCTGGCCGTTCTTGAAGCTGGCGGAGTAGTGGGAGAGGAACTTGTCCACATCCTTGCTCTCCCAGTCGGTCCGCCAGGCGTCGATCTTCTTGTTCAGTTCGTTCCGTTCCTTGTTCCAGTCGTCCAGGGACAGCCATTCCACGGAATTGCTGATGATCACCGGGGTCAGGCCCACCTGCAGGTTCTTGGCCAGGGCGTCCAGGTCCGGATTGGCAAGCACGACGCAGCCGTCGGAGGCCCGGGGCGGGCGGGAGAAGGTGTCCGAGGGGGTGCCGTGCAGCCAGATGCCGTGGCCGTTGCGGCCCTGCTGCTTGTCCCACTCGTTGGGGTAGTTGATGGGGAAGGCGCCGCTGCCGTAGAGATCGGCCAGCTTCTCCCGGGGCAGGCTGGAGGTGACGTGGTAGACGCCGATGGGGGTCTTCTTGTCGCCTTCGCGGAATTTCTCGGCGCCCAGCTTGCCCTGGGTGATGTAGTAGTCGGCGACAAAGCGGGGGCGGCCGGCCTTCAGGTCGTTCTCGTAGAGGTAGAGCCGGGATTTCTGGGTGTCCACCACCACCGCGTACTTCTGCTCCGGCACCATCTGCATCAGGTAGCGGGGCACCGCGTCGGCCTGGGGCTTGTCCTTGTAGCCGCGCAGACGCACCATGGCCTCGGCCCGCAGGTCCGCCAGCTTGTCCTGGGGGGCGCCGGGGGCGTTGCCGAAGGTTTCCAGGGGCCGGGTACGGGCCAGCAGCAGGTCGCCCTTGATCAGGTGGCCCAGGCGGAACTTGGGAAAGCGCTCCAGCAGGGTGTCGGTGAGGATCAGGGCCTTGTCCAGGCGGTTGCGTTCGATCTCGTCGAAAATGCGCGCCAGCATGGGCTCCGGGCCTTGCAGGCCGGCGCCGGAATCGGAATAGGTGGCGCCGTCGGCCGGCAGGGAAAGGTCGGCCTCGCTGCTGCCGTTGCCGTGCTTGTAGCGCCACAGGGCATTGGCCTTCCAGGCGGCGCCGGCGGCAACCAAAACGATCAGGGCAACTACGGTGCGGCGGAAGCGCCGGCCGGAGTTGCCCCGGGTGTACATCAAGGACATCAGCTACCTACTTTTTCCTGCTGGATCAGCCATTTGCCACCGCTACGCTGCAGCACGAGGGTCTTGGCGGCGGAGGATTTGAGCGTGGCGGAGGTGTAATTCTGCTTGAAGCGCACCGTGGCCTTGTCGCCGTTCTGGCTGACCTTGATGTCCTCGACCGATACCTGCAGCTTGCCAGGCTTGTCGATACGGCTGGCTCGTTCCTTCTCCCAGGCCTTGCGGTTGCCGCCGGGGGCCTGGAAATCGGGGGCGTAGAAGGAGAGATAGCCCTTCACGTCCTTGCGCGACCAGGCGGCTGCCCAGTTCTGCACGGCCTTGGTGACGGCGCCTTCGTCGGCGGCTTCAGCCTTGGCGGCTGCAGGAGCGGGCTTTTCGGCCTTGGCCGGTTCGGCGGCGGGCTTTTCCTTCTCCGGCTTGTCCAGCACGGTGACCTTGGCCGGCGTGCCCTTGGCCGCTTCCGGTGCCTTGGCCGCAGCAGCGGCCGGGACGGGGGCGGGAGCCGGGGTCGGCGCCGGGGCGGCAGCAGGAGCCGGGGCGGGGGCAGGCGTCGGAGCGGCAGCAGGCGCGGCGGCAGCGGGTACCTTGCCGCCGGGAGCCCGGGAAGAGCCGATCATTTCGCGGATCAGGGACAGCTTGGACTGGGCGTGGGCATTGGAGGAGTCCAGTTGCAGCGCCTTGTCGTAGGCCTGGCTGGCCAGCTTGGCATAGACGTCGCCCAGGTTCTCGTGGGCCACGGCGTAGGAAGGATGGGTGCGGATGGCCATTTCCAGGGCGGTGCGGGCCTTGTCGTACTGCTTCTGCTGGGCGTAGAGCACGGCCAGGTTGTTGTAGGGCTCCGGCAGTTCCGGGAAATCCTCGGTGAGCTTGGTGAAGACCGCGATGGCCTCATTGTTGCGATTCAGCTCGGTGAGAATGATGCCGCGCAGGAAGCGTCCCTGGGCGTCCTTGGGACGGGTGGCGATGTAGGCATCCACTTTTTCCAGGGCCTGGGCGTTCTGTCCCTGTCTGACCATCTTCTGGATATCGGTGATGGCAACGTCGGCCGCCAGGGAAATGTTGGCGGAACCGAGCCCGATCAGGGCGCCGATCAGCAGGGCCGGAAGCAGCCGGGAACGGCTGGAATGGCGCGGCAGGCGGGCAGCTGGCGAAAAGTGGGAACCCATCGTTGTGTTATACTCTCTCGGACGATTTGACGGTGTTTTGCATATGCCGAAGCGAACGCCGAACGGCTTTTTTCAGGCTTTTCGCAAAACTGCCCGATTCTAACAAAGAAGGGCGCCGGAGCGAAGTTGCCGGGCCATCGACCTGGTGAATTTCGGTGCCGTCCGCCTCCCGGGTTCCACGGCAGTTGCCGCTTGTGTCCAGGCCTGCCGTCGGGCGGGTAAGCTCCCGCCCTTTCTTTTGCCCATCCGATAATCCCCATTTTTCTTTCTGCCCATGCTGAAAATCTATAACACCATCGCCCGGGAAAAGCAGGAATTCGTCCCCATTGAAGCCGGCAAGGTGAAAATGTATGTCTGCGGCATGACGGTTTACGATTTCTGCCACCTGGGCCACGCCCGGGTGCTGGTGGTATTCGATGCCGTCTATCGCTGGCTGCGGGCCAGCGGTCTGGACGTGACCTACGTCCGCAACATCACCGACATCGACGACAAGATCATCCGCCGGGCCGTGGAAAACGGCGAGACCATCGGCCAGCTGACCGACCGCTTCATCGCGGCCATGGATGAGGATGCCGCCGCCCTGGGCGTGCAGAAGCCCACCCACGAACCCCGGGCCACCGAGTACGTGCCCCAGATGCTGGGTCTCATCGGCCAGCTGGAAGCCAACGGCCTGGCCTACAAGGCCGCCGACGGCGACGTGAATTTCTCGGTGCGCAAGTTCCCCGGTTACGGCCGCCTCTCCGGCAAGTCCCTGGACGACCTGCGGGCCGGCGAGCGGGTGGAAGTGGATTCGGCCAAGCAGGACCCCCTGGACTTCGTGCTGTGGAAGCACGCCAAGGCAGGTGAGCCCGCCTGGGAATCCCCCTGGGGCGCCGGCCGTCCCGGCTGGCACATCGAGTGCTCGGCCATGAGCTCCGATTTGCTGGGCAAGCATTTCGACATCCACGGCGGCGGCCAGGATCTGCAGTTCCCCCATCACGAGAACGAGATTGCCCAGTCCGAAGGGGCCCACGGTTGCACCTTCGTCAATTACTGGATGCACAACGGCTTCGTGCGAGTGGACGACGAGAAGATGTCCAAGTCCCTGGGCAACTTCTTCACCATCCGCGACGTGCTGAAGAAGTACGACGCCGAAGTGGTGCGCTTCTTCATCCTGCGCGCCCACTACCGCAGCCCCCTCAACTATTCCGACGCCCATCTGGACGACGCCCGGCAGGCCCTGACCCGGTTGTACACCGCCCTCAAGGCGGCGCCGGCGGAAGCGGTGGCGGTGGACTGGAACGAGGCCCATGCCCAGCGCTTCCAGGCGGCCATGGACGACGACTTCAACACGCCGGAAGCCCTGGCGGTGCTGTTCGACCTGGCTAACGAGGCCAATCGCAGCAAGGACTCAGCCGTGGCGGCCCAGCTGAAGGCCCTGGCCGGGGTGCTGGGGCTGCTGCAGCGCGATCCCCAGGCCTTCCTGCAGGGCGCCACGCCGGATGCGGCCGATGGCCTCAGCCCGGCGGAGATCGAGGCCCGCATCCAGGCCCGCATCGATGCCAAGAAGGCGAAGAACTTTGCCGAGGCCGACCGTCTGCGGGCCGAACTGCTGGCTGCCGGCATCGTGCTCGAGGACTCCGCCCAGGGCACCACCTGGCGCAGGGCCTGAAGCCGGGCCGTCTTCCGCTCTTTCGTATCCGCCTCCCGTCGGGAACGGGGGAAACAAAAAAGCCCGCCATCGGCGGGCTTTTTCTATGCTTGGTCGGTCTAGCGCAGGACCTTGCCGCCGTTGCCGATCACCGTCAGGTCCACGAAGCGGGAACCGTTGTGGTCGCTGGTGGAGTAGCTGACCCGGTAGCCGCCCAGGTCATAGCTGCCCATGCTTTCCAGGGCCGTGGTCAGCTTGTCCCGGGTGAGGTCCTTGCCGGCTCGCTTGATGCCTTCCACCATGACCTTGGCCATGGCATAGCCCTCGACGCCGTAGTAGGGAGACTGGCTCTGCTTGCCCATGGTGGTCATCAGCTTGCGGTATTCCCGCACCAGGGGGTTGGAGTCGTTCCAGGGATAGGGCATGACCTGGGAGATGCCGATGCCCCGGGCGTCGTTGCCCAGTTCCTTCACCAGCAGGTCGGCGCCCACCGGGGAGAGGGTCATGAACTGGGGGTTCTGGCCGTGCTTGCGCATCTGGCGCACGAACTCGGCGGTGGGCTTGTACAGGGTGACCATGATCACGGCCTGGGGCGTGACCTTGGAAATGGCTTCCACCGCCTTGGCCACGTCCAGGGAATTGCGTTCCACGGTGCCGACGGCGGAGGGGGCCAGGCCGTGCTTCTTCAGGGCGGCGGTGACGCCGTCCAAGCCGGACTTGCCGAAGCCGTCGTTCTGGTAGAAGACGGCGATGTTCTTCAGGCCGAGGGAGGCCAGCTGGCTGACGATGGCATCGGTTTCGTTGGCATAGCTGGCGCGCACGTTGAACATGTAGCGGTTCACCGGGTTGCGCAGGGTTTCGGCGCCGGAGATGGTGCCCACCAGGGGCACCTTGGCGCCGGAGAACACTTCCATGGCGGCAGTGGTGGGGGAGGAGCCGTAGAAGGCCAGCAGGGCGAAGGCCTTTTCGTCGTGGATCAGCTTCTTGGTATTGGCCACGGCCCGGTCGGTCTCGTAGCCGTCGTCCAGGGAAACCAGTTCCAGCTTGCGGCCGTTGATGCCGCCGCCCTTGTTGATCTGCTCGAAGTAGGCGGTGATGCTTTCCCGCATTTCCGTGCCGTAGATGCCGTTGGGGCCGGAGAAGGGGGCGGACATGCCGAGGGTGATGGTGCTGTCGGTGACCCCGTTCTCTGCCATGGCGGCGCCGGACAGCAGGGCGCAGGAGGCCATTAACAGGGATGCCAGACGGTGACGAAAGCGCTTCATTTTTCCCTCCTTGAGCGTCATTTTGTGGTGTGTTGTGGGGGAGGACTATGGCATTGGTCGGGCCGGATTGCAAGACGCCGCCTGGCTTTGCGGCCCGAAAAAAAGGCGGCCCGGAGGCCGCCCTGGTTTGTCTCCGGGACTACTGCCCGAAGAAATCCTTCACCTTGTCCATCCAGCTCTGGGCTTTCGGATTGTGGTTGGCGGAATCGCCCTGGCTGATCTCCTCCAGTTCCCGCAGCAGTTCCTTCTGGCGCTCGGTGAGATTGACCGGGGTTTCCACCACCACGTGGCACAGCAGGTCGCCGTGCACATGGCTGCGCACGCCCTTGATGCCCTTGCCGCGCAGGCGGAAGACCTTGCCCGACTGGGTTTCCGCCGGGATCTTGATCTTGGCGGCACCGTCCAGGGTGGGGATTTCGATTTCCCCGCCCAGGGCGGCGGTGGTGAAGCTGATGGGCATCTCGCAATGCAGGTCGTTGTGGTCCCGCTGGAAGACGGAGTGGGCCTTGAGGTGGATCTGCACGTAAAGGTCGCCCGGGGGGCCGCCATTGACGCCGTGTTCCCCTTCGCCGGCAAGCCGGATGCGATCGCCTTCGTCCACCCCGGCCGGAATCTTCACCGACAGGGTCTTGTGCTGCTTGACCCGGCCGGCGCCGTGGCAGGTGCCGCAGGGGTCGGGAATGATGCGGCCGGTGCCGTGGCACTTGGGACAGGTCTGCTGGATGGAGAAGAAGCCCTGCTGCAGCCGTACCTGGCCGCTGCCCTGGCAGGTGGGGCAGGTCTTGGGCTGGGTGCCGCTCTTGGCACCGGAGCCGCTGCAGGTGTCGCAGACTTCCATGGTGGGGATGCGGATCTTGGTTTCCGTCCCCTTGGCCGCCTGCTCCAGGCTGATTTCCAGGTTGTAGCGCAGATCGGCGCCGCGGTAGATGTTGGAACGGCCACCGCCGCCACCGCCGGCACGGCCGCCGAAGATGTCGCCGAAGATGTCGGCGAAGGCATCGCCGAAACCGCCGCCGCCAAAGCCGCCGCTCCCGCCGAAGCCGCCGGCCTGGGGATCGACCCCGGCGTGGCCGTACTGGTCGTAGGCAGCCCGTTTCTGGCCGTCGGAGAGGATCTCGTAGGCTTCCTTGGCTTCCTTGAACTGCTCTTCGGCCTTGGGGTTATCCGGATTGCGGTCCGGATGGAATTTCATGGCCAGCTTGCGGTAGGCCTTCTTGATCTCGTCGTCGCTGGCATCCCGATTGACGCCGAGGACTTCGTAAAAATCTTTTTTTGCCATTTCAGCTCTCTAAAAGGCATGGCCGCAAAGCGTGCAAAGGGGCCTTCCGGCCTGGCTTTGCACGTCCTTGCGACCCATGGTCGGACCGGAAGAGGAGATTACTTCTTGTCCTTCACCTCGGTGAACTCGGCATCCACCACGTCGCCTTCCACGGTCTTCTCGCCGCCGGAAGCTGCACCGGCTTCGGCACCGGGGGCGCCGCCGGCAGCCTGCTGCTGGGCGTACATCTTCTCGCCCAGCTTCTGGGCGGCGGCGGCCAGGGCCTGGGTCTTGGCTTCGATCTCGGCCTTGTCGGTGCCGCGCACGGCGTCTTCCACTTCCTTGATGGCGGCTTCGATGGCGGCCTTTTCCTCGTCGGACAGCTCCTTGCCGTACTCGGTCAGGGACTTCTTGGTCATGTGCACCATGCCGTCGGCCTGGTTGCGGGCATCGGCCAGCTCATGGACCTTCTTGTCCTCTTCGGCGTGCAGCTCGGCATCGCGCACCATGCGTTGCACTTCTTCCTCGGAGAGGCCGGAGGAGGCCTGGATCTTGATCTTGTTTTCCTTGCCGGTGGCCTTGTCCTTGGCGGAGACGTGCAGGATGCCGTTGGCGTCGATGTCGAAGGTGACTTCGATCTGGGGCATGCCGCGGGGGGCCGGCGGGATGTCGGACAGGTTGAACTGGCCCAGGCTCTTGTTGCCGGAAGCCACTTCCCGCTCACCCTGCAGCACGTGGATGGTCACGGCGTTCTGGTTGTCGTCGGCGGTGGAGAAGACCTGGCTGGCCTTGGTCGGGATGGTGGTGTTCTTCTGGATCAGCTTGGTCATGATGCCGCCCAGGGTTTCGATACCCAGGGACAGGGGAGTCACGTCCAGCAGCAGCACGTCCTTCACTTCACCCTGCAGCACGCCGCCCTGGATGGCAGCGCCGACGGCCACGGCTTCGTCCGGGTTCACGTCCTTGCGGGGATCCTTGCCGAAGAACTCCTTCACCTTGTCCTGCACCTTGGGCATGCGGGACTGGCCGCCTACCAGGATCACGTCGTCGATGTCGCTGACCTTGACGCCGGCATCCTTCAGCGCGGTGGCGCAGGGAGCGATGGTGCGTTCCACCAGGTCGTCCACCAGGGATTCGAACTTGGCCCGGGTGATCTTCTGGGTCAGGTGCTTGGGGCCGGAAGCGTCGGCAGTGATGTAGGGCAGGTTGATTTCGGTCTGCTGGGAGGAGGACAGCTCGATCTTGGCCTTTTCGGCGGCTTCCTTCAGGCGTTGCAGGGCCAGCACGTCCTTGGACAGGTCGGCGCCCTGTTCCTTCTTGAATTCGGTGACGATGTAGTCGATCAGGCGCTGGTCGAAGTCTTCGCCGCCGAGGAAGGTGTCGCCGTTGGTGGACAGCACTTCGAACTGGTGCTCGCCGTCGATTTCGGCGATTTCGATGATGGAGATGTCGAAAGTGCCGCCACCCAGGTCATACACGGCGATTTTCTTGTCGCCCTGCTTCTTGTCCATGCCGAAGGCCAGGGCCGCGGCGGTGGGTTCGTTGATGATGCGCTTCACTTCCAGACCGGCGATGCGGCCGGCGTCCTTGGTGGCCTGGCGCTGGCTGTCGTTGAAGTAGGCGGGCACGGTGATGACGGCCTCGGTCACTTCCTCGCCCAGGTAGTCCTCGGCGGTCTTCTTCATCTTGCGCAGCACTTCGGCGGAAACCTGGGGCGGGGCGATCTTCTTGTCGCGCACGTCCACCCAGGCATCACCGTTGTCGGCCTTGACGATCTTGTAGGGCATCAGGGCGATGTCCTTCTGCACTTCCTTTTCCTCGAAGCGGCGACCGATCAGGCGCTTCACCGCGAACAGGGTGTTGCGCGGGTTGGTCACGGCCTGGCGCTTGGCGGGGGCGCCGCACAGCACTTCACCGTCTTCGGCATAGGCGACGATGGAGGGGGTGGTGCGGGTGCCTTCAGAGTTTTCGATGACCTTGGGCTGGCCGCCTTCCATGATGGCGACGCAGGAGTTGGTGGTGCCCAGGTCGATACCGATGATCTTGCCCATGTTTCGTGTCCTTTCAGAGTGGCGGCGGTGGGGGCCTTCGGCCCGGCGCACCCGCCGGAATCAATACGAATTGCTTTCTGCACCCCAAATGGGGGTGGGGTCGGCTATTTCAAGGCTGTTTCCAGCCTTTTTTGCCGAAAATCAGGCGTCCTTGCCCTTGGCGACCATGACCATGGCCGGGCGCAGCACCCGGTCGGCGATGAGGTAGCCCTTTTGCAGCACATTCACCACGGTGTTGGGTTCCTGCTCGGACTCGACCATGCCGATGGCCTGGTGCTTGTTGGGGTCGAACTTCTGGCCAACGGGGTTCTCTTCCTTGACGCCGGATTTCTCGAAGGCGGAGAGGAGGTTCTTCAGGGTCATGTCCACGCCGACCCGCAGGGAGTCGGGGTTGGTGTCGGCCAGGGCCATTTCCAGGGTGTCCTTCACCGGCAGCAGGCTCTCGGCGAATTTCTCGATGGCGAACTTGGAGGCCTTGGCAATGTCTTCCTGGGCCCGGCGACGCATGTTCTCGGTCTCGGCCTTGGCCCGCAGCCAGGCGTCGTGGTGTTCCTGGGCGTTCAGTTCGGCCTGGCGCAGCAGCTCTTCCAGGCTCGGGGTGGTGTCGGTCTGGCCTGCAGCGGGCTGGGCCACGGATTCGGGGGCATTGGCATCGCCGCCCAGTTCCAGGGGGTCCTGAGGCTTGTTTTGATCTTGCATGGGGATTCTCCGGAAAAACTTTTCTCCACGTGGGGGCGCTCTCGGGGATTTCAAGCCCCGGGGCGTGATTAATTTCCGCCGGCCCCCGCCGGGGCTTTGCTAGCATCTGCCGATGCAGACCAAAACGCCTCGCGGGGACTGAACCATGCCGGAACGCATCGGCCGCTACGAAGTCGTCCGGGAACTGGGACGGGGAGCCACCTCCATCGTCTATCTGGCCCGGGACCCGCAGGCCGTGGACGAGTCGCGCCGTCAGGTGGCGCTCAAGCTGATGCGCCTGGGGGGGGAGAATGCGGCCCTCTCGCGGCGCCTGCTGAAGCTGTTCCAGACCGAGGGCAGCATTGCCCGGCGCCTGGACCATCCTCACATCACCCGGGTCTTCGACGCGGTGATGGAAGAGGTCAATGGGGAGCAGCGCACCTACATGGTCATGGAGTACGTGAATGGCACGCCCCTGGACCAGTTCTGCGCCATCGACCGCCTGCTGCCCATGCACCGGGTGGTGGGCATCATCTTCAAGTGCTGCCTGGCCCTGGACTACGCCTTCCGCCAGGGGGTGGTGCACCGGGACATCAAGCCGGCCAACATCCTCATCGATGCCGACGACAATCCCAAGATCACCGATTTCGGCCTGGCCCTGAATCTGCAGAAGGACGTGGGCAAGGATTCCACCTTCGTCATGGGAGTGGGTTCGCCGGCCTACATGTCGCCGGAGCAGGTCAAGGGTTATCCCCTCAACCACAAGACCGACCTCTATTCCCTCGGGGTGGTGCTGTTCCAGCTGCTCACCGGCCGCACGCCTTTCCGGGCCCCCACGTCGGCAGCCCTCATGTACAAGATCGTGAACATGGATACGCCCTCGGTCTGCGCCCTCAATCCGGCCATTCCGGAGGCCATGGACGGCATCATCCGCCGGGCCCTGGAGAAGGACCTTTACAGCCGCTACCGCAACGGGGCCGATTTCGCCAAGGACCTGTCCACCGTCCGCTACCAGATTCTGGACGAGGACGACACGGCCCGGGACATGGTCCGCTTCGACCGGCTGCGGCAGCTGCCCTTCTTCGCCAGCTTCGAGGATGTGGAACTGTGGGAGGTGCTGCGCATCAGCATCTGGCGCGAGATTGCGCCCAAGGTGGAGTTGATGCGGGAAGGGGACGAGGACCGGCGCTTCGGCATCATCGTCAGCGGCTATGCCGAAGTCTCCCGGGACGGACGCGCCATCTGCCGCCTGGGGGCCGGCGAGGTGCTGGGGGAAATGGCCTACCTGCATCCGGAAAGCCCGGAGCGCAGTGCCAGCGTGGTCACCCTGGAGCCCACCGTATTCCTCGAGGTCAGCGGCCCGGCCCTGGAACTGGCCTCGGAAGAGCTGATCGAGCGCATGCGCCGTGCCCTCATGGCCCGGGTGGTGGAGCGGCTGCGGGAGGCGGACAAGATCCTGGCCCGTTTCGGCGACAAGGCGGTGGAGGGGGGCGGTGCCCGCAGCGGCGGCGTTGATTACGCCGAGCTCGACTGCGACCTGGAGTTGCTGCCGCCCATCGAATAGCGGACTGACCGCCGCCGGCAGCGCCGCAACAAAAGAAAACACCCGGAGGCTTGGTGCCTGCCGGGCGTTTTTTGTGGGCGGTCCGGGATCAGACCTTGAAGCGCCCCACCGTGTTCTGCAGGGAATCGGCCAGGGCTTCCAGGGATTGGGCAGCGGCAGCCGTCTGCTCCACGGATTCGTTGTTTTCCCGGGCCATGGCGGCGATGGCCTCGATGCTGTCCGCCACTTCGCCGCTGACCCGGCGCTGCTCGTCGGTGGCGCCGGCGATGGCATCCAGGCCGTGGCCCACTTCAGTGACGGAGCCGTTGGCGGCCTGCAGGATGTCGGCCACGTTGGTGACCGAAGCCTGGCTGGAGGACAGGTGGCCCAGGCCCTC
Source organism: Azospira sp. MPR-LB4 (assembly GCF_058809525.1). NCBI lineage: Bacteria > Pseudomonadati > Pseudomonadota > Betaproteobacteria > Rhodocyclales > Rhodocyclaceae > Azospira > Azospira sp. MPR-LB4. Next base: position 964,379 of record NZ_CM179521.1, on the reverse strand, counting down.
TTCGATGGCCCGCCGCACATTGACCGACTGGGCCGAGAGGGTTTCGGTGATGGCATCGATCTCGCTGGCGGAGCGGGAGGACTTCTCGGCCAGTTTGCGCACCTCGTCGGCCACCACGGCGAAGCCCCGGCCCTGCTCGCCGGCCCGGGCCGCCTCGATGGCGGCGTTGAGGGCCAGCAGGTTGGTCTGCTCGGCGATGTCCTTCACTTCCTGGGTCATCTTGTTGATGGCGTCGGTGTTGCGCACGAACTCATTCACCGACTCGGCCATTTCCTTGACCGTCTGCTCCACGTTGTTCATTTCCTCGAGCAGGTGGCCCAGGCTCTTGTTGCCCTCCTCGGAGCGCTTCAGGCTTTCCTGAGACTGCTGTTGTACGTGCTCGGCGCTCTGGGAAATGGCGGCGATGGACGACACCATCTGTTCCACGGCGGAGGCGGCAGTGACGGACTTCTCGTTCTGCTGGTGGGAGCCGTCGGCCACCTGGGAGGCGCTCTGGGCCAGGGCATGGGCCTTGGCGGAAACCTCGGTGGCGGACTGGCTGACCTGGCGCACCAGGGTGGAGAAGTTCTCCATCACCTGATTGAAGACGGTGGCGGCCAGGCCCACTTCGTCCCGGCCCTTCACTTCCAGGCGGCGGGTGAGATCCCCTTCGCCGGTGGCGATGTCCTGCAGGCCGTGGGTCAGATGCTCGATGGGAATGGTGACGAAGTGGCGGATGAACAGGTAGATCACCGCCAGCAGCAGCAGGCTGGCACCGAAGGCGGCGGCAGCGATCTTCAGGCGGAAGGCGTTGACCTCGGCGTCCACCTTGTCGAGGGAAACCTTCATGCTGACCAGGCCGAGGACGGACCCTTCCGGCACCTGGTGGCACATGATGCAGTTCTTGCCCAGGTAGTTGGTGGAAGCCAGGGTGGGGGTGACCACCCGCAGGTAGGTGGCGCCGTTTTCTTCATGCACGGCGGTATAGGCCTTGCCGCTCTGCATTGCCTGTTGCTCGATGCTGTCCATGGGACGTTTGTCCTTGGTGTCGGGGCCGAAAATCTTGCTCACGGCTTCGCCGCGGACCACGTGCAGGTCCTTGATGACGGAGAGCTGCTTGATCTGGTCGAGGAAGACTTCGCGCTGGCCGACGGTGCCGGTGATCATCATGCCGGTGAGGCCGGCCATGGTCATTTCGTGGATGCTGCCGGCAAAATCCTTGGCTTGGCCGATGGCTGTTTCCCGATTGACTTCGGATTCCCAGACGATCATGCCTGTCCATACGGCAATGAGCATGAACCAGATGGCTGCGGTGAGGCGCACCCAGATTTTCAAATCGGCGATACGAGCCATAATCTCCCTTGGTCCTCGGCTTTAATTTGTCGGTCCTGCCGCTATACAGTCAAGTCCAGTTGTTGGATCGAGCCAACGCCTCCATTCTGCTGTAAAAACACGCCGGAAGCCAGCACTGAAGCCTGTAGCCGGTTCTGCGCCGTCTTCACCTCGAAGGGGGTGGCCAGATGTTGCAGGCCGATGGCGCCCACGCCCTTGTCTGCCAGGGAAAGTAGCTGGTCCCGGCCAGCCCCGTCTTTGATCCAGATTCTTAACTGTTCGAAAATGGGGTCGTTCTCGTCGATCCAGCCGTTGCGGTCGGCGTCGTAGGCGGCCAGTTCGGCAAAGCCGTCGCCGCTGCGGGTGCCGAACAGCTCGCCGCCGTCCGTGGCGCTGCCGTTGCCGTCCTTGTCGAAAACCAGGAAACCGCTGCCGCCGCTGGTGAAGTTGATCATGTCGTCCTTGCCGTCGCTGTCGATGTCGAAGGCGAAGCGCTGGTCGGTCAGCTGGGCGGCGGTGCCGGCGAAATTGAGCACCAGGGGGTCCTTCTTCACCGCGTCGCCGGCGCGGAGGCTGACGCTGCTTTCCTCGTGGTAGAGCCGGCTCATGGCCAGGTTGAGGTCGAAGCTGATTTCCTTGCCGTCGCTGGTGCGCACCACCCCCTGGGCGGAGAAGGTGGTCTGCTCCATTTCCGTGTAGGACTCGTGGTGGTCGTATTCCACCCCGTAGCCGGCCTTGGCCGGTGCTGCGTCGGCCGGTACGCCGCCCGCTGCCTGGCCGCCCGCAAGCGTGCCCGTTTCGGCGCTGAGATCGGTCTGGCTGAGGAGCTCGATCTTGCGGCCGGTGAAGTACTCGATCAGGGTCTTGAGCAGGGCCAGCTTGGGGTCCAGCGTCTCTTCGGCCTTGGCGCCGGCAGCCTCCACCCCGTCCTGGGCCTGGGCCGCCAGGGCTTCCGGGGACAGGCTGACACTGGTGGCCGGCGATGTCGGGGAGGCTGTCGCCAAGTCGCCGTTGCCTTCGAAGTCGGGTCGCCGGTCGCCGACCCAGACGCGCAGGCTTTCGCTGACTTCATGGTGTTGCAGGCTGGCATGGCTGGCGGCCATCTGGACGTCGGTAGAGGCGATTTTCATGGGAGGCTCCGGGTGGCGGGTGGCTACCTCGTCTACGGCCTCCCGGAGCAAAGGTTGAGGCGTTTCTACACGTCCACGCTGCGCAGCCAGCGGATCAGGTTGGCTGCATCCATGGCGCCGGCCTGGCGGGCCACTTCCCGGCCGCCGCGGAAGAGGGCCAGGGTGGGAATGCTGCGGATGCCGAAGCGGGCGGCCATGGCCGGTTCGGCTTCCGTATCCAGCTTGAGCAGGCGGTAATGGGGTTCCAGTTGCCGGGCCGCCTGGGCGAAGGCGGGAGCCATCATGCGGCAGGGGCCGCACCAGGGGGCCCAGAAATCCACCAGCAGGGGCAGGTCGGAGCGGCCCAGGTGAGCCTCCAGGGCGGCGCTATTGACTGCCAGGGGCTCGCCGGTGAACAGCGCTGCCTTGCAGCGGCCGCAGGTGGGCTGTTCGGTCAGGCGCTGGGTGGGCAGGCGATTGACGGCCTGGCAGTGGGGGCAGACCAGGTGCAGGGATTCGGGGGCGGCCATGGCGGGCTCCTTGATTAGACTTGTCTAATATGGAGACGCCGCCCCGGTCTTCAAGAGGGGGTCAGCGGGAGGCGCCCCGGGCCTGGGCCCGCAGGGCGCTTTGTTCCAGGGTCGCCTGGTCCGGGGCTTCCCGGGTAGGCCAGCCTGAAAGGTGCGTCGTGACGATGTCGGCGAGGGCCTCGATCCAGTCCGGCCGCTCGTTGAGGCAGGGGATGTAGCCGTAGGTCTTGCCGCCGGCAGCGAGGAAATCGGCCTTGCCCTCCATGGCGATCTCCTCCAGGGTTTCCAGGCAGTCGGAGGTGAAGCCGGGGCAGATGACGTCCACCCGTTCCACCCCTTCCTTGGCCAGCCGGTGCAGGGTGGGGGCGGTGTAGGGCTGCAGCCATTCGGCCTTGCCGAAGCGGGACTGGAAGCAGATTTCCACCTGCTCCTTGGGCAGGCCCAGGGCTTCGCTGAGCAGGCGGCCGGTCTTCAGGCATTCGCAGTGGTAGGGGTCCCCCAGTTCCAGGGTGCGTTTGGGGACACCGTGGAAGCTCAGCATGAGACGGTAGGAAGGGCCGGGCTGGCCGTTCTCCGCCCAGTACTGGCGCACGCTGGCGGCCAGGGCGGCGATGTAGCCGGGATGGTCGTGGAAATTGCGCACGGCGCGGATTTCCGGCTGGTTGCGGCTCTGCTGCAGCCAGGCGTAGGCCGCATCCAGGGCGGTGGCCGAGGTGCTGCCGGCGTACTGGGGATAGAGGGGCAGCAGCAGGATGCGGGTGCAGTTCTGCTGCTTCAGCCGCTCCAGGGCATCGGCCACGGAGGGCTGGCCGTAGCGCATGGCGTAATCCACCACCAGGCGGTGGCCGGCCTGGCCCAGGGCGCCCTTGAGCAGCTTGGCCTGGCGTTCCGTGTGTACCCGCAGGGGCGAGCCTTCGGGCAGCCAGACGGAGGCGTACTTGGCCGCCGACTTGGCGGGGCGGGTGTTGAGGATGATGCCGTTGAGGATGGGCCACCAGATGAGGCGGGGAATCTCCACCACCCGGGGGTCGGAGAGGAATTCCTTGAGATAGCGGCGCAGGGCCGGCGCCGTGGGGGCGTCGGGGGTGCCCAGGTTGATCAGCAGAACCCCGGTCTGGGGGGCGGTGCCATGCTTGAATTCGGGTTCCGGACGGAAAAAGGGCATCAGGTATTGGCCTGGTAGGTAAGGGCGGAGGAGAGCAGCTTGGCGGTGATGTCTACGATGGGGATGACCCGCTCGTAGGCCATGCGGGTGGGGCCGATGACGCCGACGGAACCCACCACCTGGCCATTCACCTCGTAGGGGGCGGTGACGACGCTGCATTCGTCCAGGGGCGCCAGGCCCGATTCGCCGCCGATATAGATCTGCACACCGTCGGCGTTGTTGGAGATGTCGAGCAGGCGCACCAGGCCGGTCTTCTGTTCGAAGAGGTCGAACAGCTCCCGCAGCCGCTTCATGTTGGAGGAAAGTTCCTCCACTTCCAGCAGGTTCTTCTCGCCGGAGATGACGTACTGGCTGGCGCTGTCGTTCAAGGCCTGGTTGCCGGCCTCCAGGGCCGAGGCCATGAGGATCTTCAGGTCGTCCTGCAACTGCTGAATTTCGCCGGTGAGGCGCTGGCGGATTTGGTCGAAGTCCAGGCCGGCGTAATTGTGGTTCAGGTAATTGGCCGCCGTTGTCAGCTCCGACGGCGAGTAGGGCCGTTCGGTGAGCAGGATGCGGTTCTGCACGTCGCCGTCGGTGGTGACGATGATGAGCAGGATGCGCTTTTCCGAGAGGCCGAGAAACTCGATCTGGCGGATGGTCGGCGTCTTGCGCCGCGGCGTCACGACGATGCCGGCAAACTGGGTCAGTTCCGAGAGCAGGTGGGAGGCGTTGCCGATCAGCTGCTGGGGCTGGGTCTGGATCAGCTGCCCTTCCATCTCGTGGATCTGGTTTTCCTGCAGGGGCTGCACCGCCAGCAGGCTGTCCACGAACAGGCGGTAGCCCCGGGGCGTGGGAATGCGGCCGGCGGAGGTGTGGGGGCTGGCGATGAAACCCTGTTCCTCCAGGTCCGCCATGACGTTGCGGATGGTGGCCGGCGACAGGTCCAGCCCGGAGAAGCGGGAGAGGGCGCGGGAGCCCACCGGTTGGCCTTCGGCGATGTACCGTTCGACCAGGGTCTTGAGCAGGATGCGGGCGCGGTTGTCGAGCATGAATCGATTTTACCGAAAATCGCCGGGGCCGCCAGGAGTTGCATCCGCGCCGTGCCGCCGGGGGCGGGGGGTTTTGTGGTTTAATGCGGGCCATGAAAGGCTCCGGTCACCATTCCCCTTCGCGTCCCATGGCACTTCCCCGCACCATTGCCCTGATTGGCAAATACCACAGCCCGGAAATTGCCGAATCCCTGCGTTCCCTCGGCCAGTATCTGAGCGAGCGGGGCGTCTCGGTGCTGGTGGAGGCCGATACGGCCGCCAATGTGGGGGAAAGCCGCTGGATGACCGGCGATTTCCAGTTCATCGGCGCCCATGCCGACCTGGCCATCGTCCTCGGCGGCGACGGCACCATGCTCAATGCCGCCCGCCACCTGGCCCGCTACAAGGTGCCCCTGGTGGGCGTGAACCAGGGTCGCCTGGGCTTCATGACCGACATTGCCCGCTGCGACATGCTGTCCTGCATGGAAGACCTGCTGGACGGCCGCTTCGTGCCGGAGGAGCGCCTGATCCTGGACGCCGAGGTGATCCGGGACGGCAAGGAAGTCTGCGCCAACCAGGCCCTCAACGACGTGGTGATGGACAAGGGCGCCATCGGCCGCATGATCGAATTCGAGCTGTTCATCGACGGCGAGTTCATCTACAACCTGCGGGCCGACGGCCTCATCATCTCCACTCCCACCGGCTCCACCGCCTACGCCCTCTCGGCCAACGGCCCCATCCTGCACCCGACCCTGGGCGGCATCGCCCTGGTGCCCCTCTGTCCCCATTCCCTGACCAACCGGCCGATCACGGTGTCGGACCGCTGCGAGATCGAGTTGCGGGTGATCCAGTCCGCCGACGCCCGGGTGCACTTCGACGGCCAGGTGGCCTTCGACATCCGTCCCGACGACTGCGTGCGCATGCGCCGCTCCGCCTACAACGTCTGTTTCCTGCACCCGCCCGGCTACAGCTACTTCGCCATGCTGCGTCAGAAGCTCCACTGGAGCAAACGTCCCAAGGGGCCCTGAACCATGCTGCAACGTCTGAACATTCGCGATTTCGTCCTGGTGGACCGGCTGGAGCTGGATTTCCAGGGCGGCTTCGGCGCCCTCACCGGCGAGACCGGCGCCGGCAAGTCCATCCTGGTGGACGCCCTGGCCTTCGTCCTCGGCGAGCGGGCCGACAGCGGCCTGCTGCGGGCCGGGGCCGAGAAGACCGAAGTGGGGGCCGAGTTCGACATCCGTGCCCTGGCCGAACTGAAGTCCTGGCTGGCGGAGAACGACTTCGCCGCTGACGACGACCTGCTGCTGCGCCGCATCCTGGATGCGGGCGGCCGTTCCCGGGCCTACATCAACGGCTCTGCCGCCACCCTGCAGCAACTGCGACAGGCCGCCGAATGGCTGGTGGACATCCACGGCCAGCACGCCCACCAGTCCCTGTTGCGGGGCGAGGCCCAGCGCCAGCTGCTGGACGCCCATGCCGGCCATGCCGACCTGGCCCGCAGCGTCGGCGAAGCCTGGCGCACCTGGCGCGACGCCCGGGATTCCCTGGACGCGGCAGCCGAAGGCGGCGAAGCCCTGGCCCGGGAGCGGGAACAGCTGGAATGGCAGGTGCGGGAACTGGAGACCCTGGCCTTCTCCGCCGACGAGTGGGAAAGTCTCAACCAGGAACACAAGCGCCTGGCCCATGCCGCCTCCCTGCTGGAAGGAGCCCAGTTTTCCCTGGGCCTGCTGGCCGAAGGCGAGGGGGCCTGCGAAGCCCAGGTGCGTGCCGTGGCCTCCCGTCTCGACGGCCTGGCCGAATACGATCCGGCCCTGAGCGAAGTGGCCCAATTGGTGCAGTCGGCCGAAGCCGAGCTGGCCGAAGCCGTCAGCGCCCTGCGCCGCTACGCCGACCGGGTGGATCTGGACCCGGCCCGCCTGGCCGAGGTGGAACGCCGCCTGGAGGCCGTCATGGGCTGCGCGCGCAAGTTCCGCGCCCTGCCGGAGGAACTGCCGGAACTGTTGTCCCGCTGGCAGCAGCGTCTCGCCGAACTGGGCGAGGCGGGCGACCTGGCGGCCCTGCAGGCCAGGGTGGATGCGGCTCGCCAGCAATACGACAAGGATGCGGCCAAGCTCTCCAAGGCCCGGGCCAAGGCGGCCAAGGCCCTGGGCGACGAGGTCAGCCAGGGCATGCAGGAACTGGCCCTGGGCGGCGGCCGTTTCGAAATCGCCCTGGTGCCCGTGGCCGGCGGCAATGCCCACGGCCTGGAAAACATCGAATTCCGCATCGGCGGCCTGGCCGGCAGCGAAGCCCGTTCCCTGGCCAAGGTGGCTTCCGGCGGCGAACTGTCCCGCATCAGCCTAGCCATCCAGGTGGTCACCAGCCGCCAGGCCAGCGTCCCCACCCTGATTTTCGACGAGGTGGACGTGGGCATCGGCGGCGGCGTCGCCGAGGTGGTGGGGCGCCTGCTGCACCGCCTGGGCCGGGAGCGCCAGGTGCTGTGCGTCACCCACCTGCCCCAGGTGGCGGCCCGGGCCGACTGGCAGTGGCAGGTGGCCAAGTCTAAGGATGGCGCCGCCATCAAGAGCCGGGTCACGCCCCTGGACGCGGCGGGCCGGGTGGAGGAAATCGCCCGCATGCTGGGCGGCGTGGAAATTACCGCCACCACCCGGCAGCACGCCAAGGAACTGCTCGGTCAGGGCTGAGCCCGACTTGGCCCCGGCCCGGGGCCTGGGCTATGGTGAGGTAATCTACTTTCCCGCAAACGGGGCTGTCGCCCCGCTGCGGCCTTGAGTGTCTGCCATGATCGGGTCCCTCTCAGCTTCCGGCATTGCCAGTGTCTATCCTGTCGCCACGGGAGGCGTTGCTGCACCCGTGCAGCGGCCGGCGGCCGGCGGCGCCAAGGCGGCCGAGAGCGGCAGCGGAGCATCTTCGTCGGGCAGTGGTAGTGCGGCGGCTTCAGGTGCCGAGTGGAACGGGGGCTACGGCCAGTCCCTGGGCAAGAACCCCTTCGCCGCCGCTGCCGGGAAGAGCGAGCTGTCGGAGGACGAACAGCGGCAGGTGGAAAAGCTGAAGGAGACGGACCGCAAGGTGCGCGCCCACGAGCAGGCCCACATCGCTGCCGGCGGCGCCCTGGTCCAGGGCGGTGCCAGCTATACCTACGACAAGGGGCCGGACGGCCGCATGTATGCGGTGGCGGGAGAGGTTTCCATCGATGTCTCGCCGGGCCGTACGCCGGAGGAAAGTCTGGCCAAGGCCCAGCAGATCCGAGCCGCCGCCATGGCGCCGGCCGATCCTTCGCCCCAGGACCGGCGCGTGGCGGCAGGCGCCGCCAGGCTGGAGAGCAGCGCCCGGGCCGAGCAGGCGAAGCAAGAGGCAAGCGAGGCGGCTGCGGCCCAGGAGGGAAGCGGTTCCACCGGAGGTGTGTCTGGAGAGCAAGCATCGGCGCCGGTTGCGGCCGAGGCTGCCGTGGCAGGTCCGTCCGGTGCGGCTTCTGGCGGTGGGGCCAGGGGAGAGATGGCCTATCGGCTGGAGAGCGTGGGCGTCAGGGAAACGGCCGTTTCCCGCTCCCGCGTTGATCTCTTCGCCTGAGGCGCGGATTCCGCCGCGGGTCGATAGCGCTGCACGGCATTCTCGAAGAAGCCTTCGCTGCGCAGTTTTTCCACCGCGCTGCGGATGCGGGGCAGGTGGCCGAGCTGGGGGGATTTCTTCGACATCTGGGCCCACACCTCGGTCTTCTGCAGCATCAGGCGCGGCCAGGGCTGGCTCGGGTAGCCCCGCTTCTGCAGCAGGTGGTGCAGGGAGATGCTGTTGCCGGCGATGGCGTCCAGGCGGCCGCTGAGGAACATGTCCACCAGGGTTTCGTAGTCCCGCACTTCCACCTTGTTCAAACCGGCGTCGCCGTCGAAACGGGGGTTGAGGCGGATGTCCTTGACCAGGCCGATGCGCAGTCCCTGCAGGTCGTCATAGCTGCGCAGGGTGCTGCCGGGGCGGGCCAGCACCAGGGTGTGGAAGCTGAAGAGGTAGCCCGCGTATTCGACGTAGGCATCCCGGTCGTCGGAGCGGATCAGATAGGTCAGGTCGCAGTCGCCGCTCTGCAGCTCCTTGCCGACCCGGCCATAGGGCAGGGTGTTCAGTTCCAGGCTGAGGCCGGTTTCCCTGGCCAGTTCCCGGCTGATGTCCACGAACACGCCGCTGAGCTGGCTCTTGCGTTCGCCGCCGCCGTCCCGGCTGTAGTAGGCCCAGGGTTCGCTGTGCATGAGGCCCACCCGCAGGCCGGCCGTGACCGTATCGCCGCTATGGGCGAGAGCCGACAGGCCCAGGCAGAACAGGGCCAGCGCATGGCGGGACAGGGATCGACGGGAAAACCCCATGGAGGCGCATAGGCGTAACGATGTAGAACAAAAGTTATACCCCGCCCCTCCCGGGGGGTCAAGCGCCGGTGGTCAGCAGGGTGGCGCCGCCGGTCAGGACGAAGACCAGGGCGGCGAGGCGGCGGATCCAGTCCAGAGGCAGGCGATGGGCCAGCTTTTCGCCGATCAGCACGGCCGGCACGTTGGCGATCATCATGCCCAGGGTGGTGCCCAGGACCACGGCGGCCAGAGAATCGAAGCGGGCGGCCAGGGCCACCGTGGCGAACTGGGTCTTATCCCCCATCTCCGCCAGGAAGAAGGCGATCAGGGCCGTGATGAAGGCGCCGCGGGCCAGGGTCTTGGGGGTCTCGTCGTCGTCCAGGGTGTCCGGCTTCAGGGTCCACAGGCCGAAGGCGATGAACAGGATGCCCACCGACCAGCGCAGGATTTCCGGGCTCAGCAGGGAGGCGACCCAGGCGCCGACGGAACCGGCCAGGGCATGATTGGCCACGGTGGCGACGAAGATGCCGGCGATGATGGCCCAGGGCCGGCGCAGGCGTGCCGCCAGGACGAAGGAGAGCAGTTGGGTCTTGTCGCCGATTTCAGCCAGGGCGACCAGCAGGGTGGAGGTGAGGAGGGCGTCCATACAAAATAAAAGCCGGGGCAAGCCCCGGCGTCATGGCAAAGGAATGGGAGGGTCAGGCGTCGTGGGGCAGGTGGTGCTTGTCCACGTGGGCGTCCGGGGAATTGCGGTGGGGACAGTTTTCCTTGAGGCACTCGGCGTAGAGGTAGAGGGCGTGCTCCTGGATGGCGAAGCCCCGTTCCTTGGCGATCTTGTTCTGGCGCCGCTCGATCTCGGGGTCGTAGAACTCTTCCACCCGGCCGCAATTGACGCAGACCAGGTGGTCGTGATGCTTGCCCTCGTTCATTTCGAAGACGGCACGGCCGGATTCGAAAAAGTGGCGTTCCAGGATGCCGGCCTGCTCGAACTGGGTCAGGACCCGATAAACCGTGGCCAGGCCGATGTCCATGCCTTCGGCGATGAGGAGCTTATAGACGTCTTCGGCGGAGAGGTGGCGGACGTTGCTCTTTTCGAACAGGTCCAGAATCTTGAGTCGGGGAAAGGTGGCCTTGAGACCGATGCTCTTCAGGCTCTGGGAATTGCTCATGTCGCACCCTATTTGATAGGTTGGTCTGATTTTTTGGGCTATGATATACCGATTCACTTTGCTTGGACACCGCTGGAATCCAGCGTTTTGCCGCATGAGTCGCTTCCATATCCCTGCCTTTGATGGCCATTTCCGCCATAGTTCCCGGATTTTCCTTTCGGCCCTGGTCGTTTCCTCGACCTTGCTCGCCGGATGCTCCGTTCCCCGTATCGTCACCGAATACAAAATCGATGTGCAGCAGGGCAATGTCCTGACCCAGGACATGGTGGCCCAACTGCGCCCCGGGCTGAGCAAGGACCAGGTTCGCTACATCCTGGGGACGCCCATGTTGATGGACATTTTCCACGGCGAACGCTGGGATTACGTCTATCGGCTGGAAAAGGGCAAGACTGGGGAAACCGAGACCCGCAAGTTCTCCGTTTTCTTTGCTGACGGCAAGCTGGCCCGCGTCGGTGGCGACGTGGTGGCGGCCCAGGCCGGCGAGGCCGGTGGTGACGTGGTGCCGCCGACCCGGCAGCAGGTGATCGACCTTGGGTCCATTCCCGAGGACGGAAGTGTGCAGGCGCCGCCGCCCGACAGCGAGCGGGGCTTCTTTGGACGAATGCTGGATAAGGTTGGACTGTAATTCATGAGCAAGTTGCGTATTGCCGTGGCCGGGGCTTCCGGCCGTATGGGCCGGATGTTGATCGAAGCCACCCTGAAGGATGGCGAAGTGGTGCTGGGTGCCGCCTTTGACCGCCCGGGCAGCCCCGCTGTGGGTAAGGATGCGGGCGACCTGGTGGGCCAGCCCTGTGGCGTCCAGGTGCTGGATAGCGCCGAGACCGCCCTGAAGCAGGCCGACTGCCTGATCGACTTCACCCGCCCCGAAGGCACCCTGGAGCACCTGGCCCTGTGCCGCAAGCTGGGCGTGGCCATGATCATCGGCACCACCGGCTTCGACGAGGCTGGCAAGGCCGCCATCCGCGACGCCGCCCAGGATATCCCGGTCGTCTTCGCCCCCAACATGGCGGTGGGCGTGAATCTGGTGTTCAAGCTGCTGGATGTGGCGGCCCGCATTCTCAACCAGGGCTACGACATCGAGATCGTCGAAGCCCACCACAAGCACAAGATCGACGCCCCTTCCGGCACCGCCCTGCGCATGGGCGAAGTGGTGGCCCATGCCCTGGGCCGGGACCTGAAGGAATGCGCCATCTACGGCCGCGAAGGCGTCACCGGCGAACGGGATCCTTCCACCATCGGCTTTGCCACCGTGCGCGGCGGCGACATCGTCGGCGACCACAACGTGATGTTCTGCGGCACCGGCGAACGGGTGGAGATCGCCCACAAGGCCGGCAGCCGCATGCCTTACGCCCTGGGCAGCCTGCGGGCGGCCCGCTTCCTGGCGGGCAAGAAGAATGGCCTGTTCGACATGCAGGACGTGCTGGGCCTGCGCTGAGCCTCCTCCGGGGGCGGCCGCGAAGCCGCTCCGGGCCGTGACGTGCTGCGCCGCGATTGCCCCAAAAGGGGGCAGTCGGCTATAATAGTGCGGTTAAAAAATCAATTCGTGAAAGCGGGAGGGCGCTGAGCCCATCCCGCTTTGCGTATGTGCCCCGGTGAAACCGGTCCTGCCTGTGTGGCGGCAGGGCTGTCCGGGGTCCGACAGCGCGTCACGAGTACCACGAATTCGCCGCCCGGAGTCTTTTGTGTCCCTGCTTCCTGCCTTTTCGCCCGCCCTGCTTGCCCTGGCCGACGGCACCGTGTTCCGCGGTTACGCCATCGGTGCCGAGGGCACCACCAGCGGTGAAGTGGTGTTCAACACGGCCATGACCGGTTACCAGGAAATCCTGACCGACCCGTCCTACTGCCGTCAGATTGTCACCCTCACCTATCCCCACATCGGCAACACCGGCTGCAATGCGGAGGACTTCGAGTCCCGCGCCAACTTCGCCGCCGGCCTGGTCATCCGCGACCTGCCGATCCGCGCTTCCAACTGGCGTATCGAGCAGACCCTGCCCGACTATCTGAAGCAGCATGGCGTCGTTGCCATCGCCGGCATCGACACCCGCAAGCTGACCCGCATCCTGCGCGAAAAGGGCGCCCAGGCCGGCTGCATCATCGCCGGCGTGGCCGACGAAGCCAAGGCCTTGGCCGAAGCCCGCGCTTTCCCGGGTCTGGCCGGCATGGACCTGGCCAAGGTGGTCAGCGTCGATTCCCCCTACCAGTTCAGCGAAGGCGAGTGGACCCTGAAGGGTTACGCCGCCGCCCCCGCCGCCAAGTTCAAGGTGGTGGCATACGATTACGGCGTCAAGACCAACATCCTGCGCATGCTGGCTGCCCGCGGCTGCGACGTCACCGTGGTGCCGGCCCAGACTCCTGCGGCCGAGGTGCTGAAGTACAAGCCGGATGGCGTCTTCCTCTCCAACGGCCCCGGCGACCCCGAGCCCTGTGACTACGCCATCACCGCCATCCGTGAAATCCTGGCGGCCGGCGTGCCCACCTACGGCATCTGCCTGGGCCACCAGCTGCTGGCCCTGGCTTCCGGCGCCAAGACCCTGAAGATGAAGTTTGGCCACCACGGCGCCAACCATCCGGTCAAGGATCTGGACACCAACCAGGTGCTGATCACCAGCCAGAACCACGGCTTCGCCGTGGATGCGGACACCCTGCCGGCCAATGTGCGGGCGACCCACGTGTCCCTGTTCGACGGCTCCCTGCAAGGCATCGCCCGCACCGACGTGCCGGCCTTCTCCTTCCAGGGCCACCCCGAGGCGAGCCCGGGCCCCCACGATGTGGCCTATCTGTTCGACCGTTTCATCAAGCTGATGCAAGACAAAAAGGCCGAGGGAAAGTAACTCATGCCCAAGCGCACAGACATTAAGAGCATTCTCATCATCGGCGCCGGCCCGATCATCATCGGTCAGGCCTGCGAGTTCGACTATTCCGGCGCCCAGGCCTGCAAGGCCCTGAAGGCCGAGGGTTACCGGGTCATCCTGGTGAACTCCAACCCCGCCACCATCATGACCGACCCGGAAACGGCCGATGTGACCTACATCGAGCCCATCTCCTGGAAGGTGGTGGAAAAGATCATCGAAAAGGAGCGTCCCGACGCCCTGCTGCCCACCATGGGCGGCCAGACTGCGCTGAACTGCGCTCTGGATCTGGCCAAGCACGGCGTGCTGGAGAAGTTCGGCGTCGAGCTGATCGGCGCTTCCGAGGAAGCCATCGACAAGGCCGAGGACCGGGAAAAGTTCAAGGCCGCCATGACCAAGATCGGTCTGGGCTCCGCCCGTTCCGCCGTGGCCCACTCCATGGAAGAGGCCCTGCAGGTGCAGGCCATGATCGGCTTCCCGGCCATCATCCGTCCCTCCTTCACCCTGGGCGGTTCCGGCGGCGGCATCGCCTACAACAAGGAAGAGTTCGTCACCATCTGCGAACGGGGCCTGGAAGCCTCGCCGACCAAGGAACTGCTCATCGAAGAGTCCCTCATCGGCTGGAAAGAGTATGAGATGGAAGTGGTCCGCGACAGCAAGGACAACTGCATCATCATCTGTTCCATCGAGAACCTGGACCCCATGGGCGTGCATACCGGTGACTCCATCACCGTGGCCCCGGCCCAGACCCTGACGGACAAGGAATACCAGATCATGCGCAACGCCTCCATCGCGGTGCTGCGCGAGATCGGCGTTGATACGGGCGGCTCCAACGTGCAGTTCGCCATCAGCCCGAAGGACGGTCGCATGATCGTCATCGAGATGAACCCCCGGGTGTCCCGTTCCTCCGCCCTGGCCTCCAAGGCCACCGGCTTCCCCATCGCCAAGGTGGCGGCCAAGCTGGCTGTCGGCTACACCCTGGACGAGCTGGCCAACGAGATCACCGGCGGCAAGACCCCGGCCTCCTTCGAGCCCTCCATCGACTACGTGGTCACCAAGGTGCCCCGTTTCGCCTTCGAGAAGTTCCCCACCGCCGATTTCCACCTGACCACCCAGATGAAGTCCGTGGGTGAAGTCATGGCCATCGGCCGCACCCTGCAGGAATCCCTGCAGAAGGCCCTGCGCGGCCTGGAAGTGGGTGTGGACGGCTTCGACGAGAAGACCACCGACCGGGAAGTGATCGAGACCGAACTGGCCGAACCCGGCCCCGAGCGCATCTGGTACGTAGGCGATGCCTTCCGCATCGGCATGACCCTGGACGAGATCCACCGCCTGACCCACATCGACCCCTGGTTCCTGGCCCAGATCGAGGACCTGCACCTGAAGGCCAAGTCCCTGGCCGGCCGCAGCGTCGATTCCCTGTCCCGGGAAGAACTGCTGGTGCTGAAGAAGTGCGGCTTCTCCGACAAGCGCCTGGCCAAGCTGCTGGCCACCACCCAGACCGCCGTGCGGGAGCGTCGCCACGCCCTCAACGTGCGTCCGGTGTTCAAGCGCGTCGATACCTGCGCCGCCGAATTCGCCACCAACACGGCCTACATGTACTCCACCTACGAGGACGAGTGCGAGGCCCAGCCCAGCGACAAGAAGAAGATCATGGTCCTGGGCGGCGGTCCGAACCGCATCGGCCAGGGCATCGAGTTCGACTACTGCTGCGTGCATGCCGCCATGGCCATGCGCGAAGACGGCTACGAGACCATCATGGTCAACTGCAACCCGGAGACCGTGTCCACCGACTACGACACCTCCGACCGTCTGTACTTCGAGCCCCTGACCCTGGAAGACGTGCTGGAAGTGGTCAATGTGGAGAAGCCCGTCGGCGTCATCGTCCAGTACGGCGGCCAGACCCCGCTGAAGCTGGCACGGGACCTGGAGGCCAACGGCGTGCCCATCATTGGCACCAGCCCCGACATGATCGACGCGGCCGAAGACCGGGAACGCTTCCAGAAGCTGCTGCACGAGCTGGGCCTGAAGCAGCCGCCCAACCGCACCGCCCGCAACGAAGCCGACGCCCTGGCTCTGGCCCAGGAAATCGGTTATCCCCTGGTGGTCCGCCCCTCCTACGTGCTGGGCGGCCGGGCCATGGAAATCGTGCATCAGCAGTCCGATCTGGAGCGCTACATGCGCGAGGCGGTGAAGGTCTCCAACGACTCTCCTGTGCTGCTGGACCGCTTCTTGAACGACGCCTGCGAAGTGGACGTGGATGCCCTGTCCGACGGTGACGAAGTCATCATCGGCGGCGTCATGGAACACATCGAACAGGCCGGCGTGCACTCCGGCGACTCCGCCTGTTCCCTGCCGCCTTACTCCCTGACCAAGGAAGTGACCGACGAGCTGCGTCGCCAGACCAAGCTGATGGCCAAGGCCCTCAACGTCTGCGGCCTGATGAACGTGCAGTTCGCCATCCAGAACGACACCGTGTACGTGCTGGAAGTGAATCCCCGCGCCTCCCGCACCGTGCCCTTCGTTTCCAAGGCCACGGGCCTGCAGCTGGCCAAGATCGCCGCCCGCTGCATGGCCGGCCAGAGCCTGAAGAGCCAGGGCATCACCAAAGAAGTGATTCCGCCTTACTTCTCCGTCAAGGAAGCGGTATTCCCCTTCGTCAAGTTCCCCGGCGTCGATACCATCCTGGGACCGGAAATGAAGTCCACCGGCGAAGTCATGGGCGTGGGCACCACCTTCGCCGAAGCCTTCGTCAAGAGCCAGCTGGCGGCCGGCGTCAAGCTGCCCACCGGCGGCAAGGTGTTCCTCTCCGTCAAGGACTCGGACAAGACCAAGGCCGTGGATGTGGCCCGTGACCTGCATGCTGCCGGCTTCACCATCCTGGCGACTCGGGGTACCGGTGCCGCCATGGAAGCGGCCGGCATTCCGGTGACCGTGGTGAACAAGGTGACCGAAGGCCGTCCCCACATCGTGGACATGATCAAGAACAACGAGATTGCCCTGATCATCAACACGGTGGACGAGAAGCGCCAGGCCATCAACGATTCCCGCTCCATCCGGACTTCCGGACTGGCCGCCCGGGTCACCATGTACACCACCATCTGGGGTGCCGAGGCTGCTGCCGCCGGTATCCGCCAGGGTGGCGAACTGGTGGTTTATCCCATCCAGGCGCTGCACGCCCAGATTTCCTGATCAATCCTAACCCTCGCCGCCGGGAACGCCCCATCGGGGCGCCGGCGGTTTTGCTTTGATAGACGCGCTATGAGCAAGATTCCTCTGACCGTTAAGGGCGCCGAGAAACTTCGCGCCGAACTGCACCGCCTGAAGACGGTGGATCGGCCCAATGTCATTGCCGCCATTGCCGAAGCCCGTTCCCACGGCGACCTCTCGGAAAATGCCGAGTACGATGCCGCCAAGGAGCGCCAGGGCTTCATCGAGGGCCGGATCCAGGAAGTGGAAGGCAAGCTTTCCCATTCCCAGATCATCGATCCCCAGGCCCTGGATGCGGACGGACGCTGCGTTTTCGGCGCCACCGTCGATCTGGAGGACCAGGATTCCGGTGCCCAGGTGACCTACCAGATCGTGGGCGAGGATGAGGCGGACATCAAGGAAAGCAAGATTTCCTTCAACTCCCCCCTGGCCCGCGCCCTGATCGGCAAATATGCCGGCGATATCGCCCAGGTGCAGGCTCCGGGCGGCCTGCGGGAGTATGAAATCCTCGACGTGCGTTACGAATAAGTCCGGCGTAACCCATCATGTCCCGGGCCCTGTTCAACCGATCTGCCGCTGTCCTGGCAGGGGTGGCAGGGCCTTGGTTTTTGTCTTGAACCAAAGATGACCAAGCCTGCCGTCCTGTCCCGCCTGGCCACGGCACTTTGCCGCGGACTGCTGGTCCTCTGGGTCGGTGCCCTGTGGGCGGTCGGTTACCTGGCTGCGCCGGTGCTGTTTGCCAGCCTGCCCAGGCTGGTGGCCGGGGAGGTGGCGGGCAAGCTGTTCTTCATCGTCGGCTGGATCGGCATGGTGGCCGGCATCCTGCTCCTGGTTTATGTGCGTCACACCCAGGCGGCCGGCCGCGAGCGGCGGCTGCGTCTGCTGTTGCTGTCGGTGTTGTGGCTGCTGGCGGCGGCCCAGCTGTTCTGGCTGCAGCCGGTGATTGCCGGCATCAAGGCCCTATTGCCTCCCTTGCCGCCGGACGTGGCGTCCCTGGGGCCGGAGTTCGCCTTCTGGCATGCCTTGTCCAGCGCCCTCTACCTGCTGCAGAGTCTGGCGGGGCTGATTCTGGTGATGCTGGGGGGAGTGGAGAGCCGGCGGCCTGCTGTGGCCTGACCACCGGCGTGCCTGTTCAGGCCTGGAAGCTGCGCTTGGTGCGGCGGGGGGCGGAGCGGGGGCGGCGCTGGGGGGCGGCCTTGACCGGCTTGCCGGCGGCGTCCAGAGTGGGGCGCCACAGTACCAGCAGTTTGCCGATGTGCTGCACCGGGGCAGCGTCGAGTTGCTGGCAGATTTCCTGGAGGAACTGTTCCCGTTCTTCCCGGTTGTCGTTGTACACCCGGACCTTGATGAGCTCATGGCTCTTCAGGGAGGCGTCGATCTCCTTCATCACCCCTTCAGAGAGGCCGTTCTGGCTGATGCTGACGACGGGGTCGAGGGAATGGGCACGGGCTCGCAGAGCGCGGCGCTGGTCGGCATTGAGGGAAAGCATAGGAAGCACCTGATTCAAAACGCGGATTCTACTGGATGGCACGTTCCAAGACCAGCAAGGCGTGGCTGCAAGAACACGTCAATGATCATTTTGTCCATCGGGCCAAGGCCGAGGGCTGGCGTTCCCGCGCCTCCTTCAAGCTGCTCGAGATCGACGACAAGGACAAACTCCTCAAGCCCGGCGAGGTGGTGGTGGACCTGGGGGCGGCCCCCGGCGGCTGGTGCCAGGTGGCCGTGCAGCGGGTGGGGGAGGGCGGCAAGGTGTTCGCCATCGACCTTCTGGAAATGCAGGGTATCGCCGGGGTGGACTTCATGCAGGGGGATTTCCGCGAGGAATCGGTGCTGCGGGAGTTCGAGTCGCGCCTGGCGGGGCGCCAGGTGGGGCTTGTACTTTCGGACATGGCCCCCAATATATCAGGGGTGAACGTTTCCGATCAGGCGCGCTCCATCTATCTGTGCGAACTGGCCCTGGAATTCGCCCGGGAGCACCTCAAGCCGGATGGCGCATTCCTCGTCAAAGTCTTCCAGGGCAGCGGTTTCAACGAGTTCCTGGCGGCCATGCGGGAGACCTTCGAGGTGGTGGCGACACGCAAGCCCAAGTCGTCCCGGGATCGCAGTCCGGAACTCTATCTGCTCGGCCGGCGTCTCAAACATGGTGGGTCCGTATAGCCCCGCCTGCTGTCAGACCGGCTTTCGGTTTAGAATGGACCATTCGTGGCATTCGAGGTTTAGCCGCCGTTGAGCGGCGAGAGGAGCACACTTGAACAACATGTTTAAAAACCTGGCCATCTGGCTGGTGATTGGCCTGGTCCTGATGACGGTGTTCAATCAGTTCAACAACCGTCAGGTTGCCCAGAACTCCATGGAATACTCCCAGTTCATCGACGAGGTGAAGGCTGGTCGTATCAACAAGGTGGTGATGGAAGGCCGCACCCTCAAGGCCACCACGACGGAAGGCAAGCGCGTCACTTCCTATTCGCCGGGCGACATCTGGCTGGTTTCCGACCTGCTCAAGTACGGCGTCAAGATCGAGGCCAAGCCGGATGAAGAACCTTCCATGCTGATGAGCATCTTCGTCAGCTGGTTCCCCATGCTGCTCCTCATCGGCGTCTGGGTCTTCTTCATGCGCCAGATGCAGGGCGGCGGCAAGGGCGGCGCCTTTTCCTTCGGCAAGTCCAAGGCCCGCATGCTGGACGAATCCAACAACACCGTCACCTTCGCCGACGTGGCCGGCTGCGACGAGGCCAAGGAAGAAGTGTCCGAGCTGGTGGATTTCCTGCGGGACCCCTCCAAGTTCCAGAAGCTGGGCGGCCGCATTCCCAAGGGTGTGCTGATGGTGGGCAACCCGGGTACGGGTAAGACCCTGCTGGCCAAGGCCATCGCCGGCGAGGCCAAGGTGCCGTTCTTCTCCATCTCCGGTTCCGACTTCGTGGAAATGTTCGTCGGCGTGGGCGCAGCCCGGGTCCGCGACATGTTCGAAAACGCCAAGAAGCACGCCCCCTGCATCATCTTCATCGACGAAATCGACGCCGTCGGTCGCCAGCGTGGCGCCGGCCTGGGCGGTGGCAACGACGAGCGGGAACAGACCCTGAACCAGCTGCTGGTGGAAATGGACGGTTTCGAGGGCCATACCGGCATCATCGTCATCGCCGCCACCAACCGTCCCGACGTGCTCGACCCCGCCCTGCTGCGCCCGGGCCGTTTCGACCGCCAGGTGGTGGTACCCCTGCCCGACATCCGCGGCCGGGAGGAAATCCTCAAGGTGCACATGCGCAAGGTGCCGGTGGCCGGTGATGTGCGTGCCGACATCGTGGCCCGCGGCACCCCCGGTTTCTCCGGTGCCGACCTGGCCAACCTGGTGAACGAAGCCGCCCTCTTTGCCGCCCGCAGCAACAAGCGCCTGGTGGACATGGAGGACTTCGAGAAGGCCAAGGACAAGATCATGATGGGCGCCGAGCGCCGCAGCATGGTCATGAGCGAGGAAGAAAAGCGCAACACGGCCTACCACGAGTCCGGCCATGCCGTTGTCGCCAAGCTGCTGCCCAAGGCCGACCCGGTGCACAAGGTCACCATCATTCCCCGGGGCCGGGCCCTCGGCGTCACCATGCAGCTGCCGGTGGAAGACCGTTACGCCTACGACCGGGAATATCTGATGAACCGCATCGCCATTCTCTTCGGCGGCCGCATCGCCGAAGAGGTGTTCATGAACCAGATGACCACCGGCGCTTCCAACGACTTCGAGCGGGCCACCCAGATGGCCCGGGACATGGTCACCCGCTACGGCATGACCGACGCCCTGGGCCCCATGGTCTATGGCGAGAATGAAGGCGAAGTGTTCCTCGGCCGTTCCGTCACCACCCACAAGAACGTTTCCGAAGCCACCATGCAGCTGGTGGACAAGGAAATCCGCCGCATCATCGACCAGCAGTACGGCCTTGCCCGCAAGCTGCTGGAAGACAACCGGGACAAGGTGGAGGCCATGACCGCCGCCCTGCTGGAGTGGGAAACCATCGACGCGGACCAGATCAACGACATCATGGAAGGCAAGGAACCGCGCCCGCCCAAGGCGCCCCAGACGCCGCCCAAGTCGTCCGCCGACAGCAATTCCCCGGGCGCCGCGCCCAGCGCTGCCGCCACGGCCTGATCACGGCCTGGTTGCCAGGCGTTACAATACGGGGCCGGGAGGATCATCCTTCCGGCCTTTTCTTTTGTCTGCTGTCCACATGTCCCTTTTGCGCTGCGGGAAATTCACCCTTTCCCTGGAACGGCCCCTGATCATGGGGATCGTCAATCTCACCCCCGACTCCTTTTCCGGCGACGGCCTGGCCACCGATGCGGAACGGGCCGTGGCCCACGCCCGGGCCCAGATTGCGGCCGGTGCCGACATGCTGGACCTGGGGGCCGAATCGACCCGTCCCGGCGCCATCCCGGCCACCGCAGAAGAGGAACTGGAGCGGCTGCTGCCGGTACTGGCGGCCCTCAAGGATTGCGGCGTGCCCCTCTCGGTGGATACCTACAAGCCGGAAGTGATGCGGGCCGTGCTGGCGGCCGGCGCCGACATGATCAACGACATCGCCGCCCTGAGCTATTCCGGCGCCCTGGAGGCCGTGGCCGACAGCGATTGCGGCCTCTGCCTCATGCACATGCAGGGCGAACCCCGCACCATGCAGCAGCAGCCCAGCTACGGCGATGTGGTGGCGGAGGTGCGGGATTTCCTGGCCCGGCGGGTTGCCGCCGCCCGGGCCGCCGGCATCGCCGACGAGCGCCTGGTGCTGGACCCGGGCTTCGGCTTTGGCAAGACCCTGGAACACAACCTGGCCCTGTTGCGCCACCTGCCGGAAACCACGGTGGACGGCCTGCCCGTCCTCGCCGGCATGTCGCGCAAGACCATGCTGGGCGCCCTCACCGGCAAGCCCGTGGCAGAGCGTCTGGCGGCCAGCGTGACGGCCCATCTCCTGGCTGCCCAGCGCGGCGCCCGCATCCTGCGGGTGCATGACGTGGCCGCCACCCGGGACGCCCTGACCATCTGGCAGGCCGTGGCCGCCTGAACACTGAAAGTTGCGAGGACAACCATGAGCAGAAAATATTTCGGTACCGATGGTGTGCGGGGCCGCGTCGGCGAAGCGCCGATCACGCCGGATTTCGCCATGCGCCTGGGTTACAGCGCCGGCCAGGTGCTGGTGGCCCAGGACGGGCTGCCCGCCGGCGAGCGTCCGGCGGTGCTGATCGGCAAGGACACCCGGATTTCCGGCTACATGCTGGAAGCGGCCCTGGAAGCCGGTTTTTCCGCCGCCGGCGTCGATGTCTGCCTGGTGGGTCCCATGCCGACCCCGGCGGTGGCCTACCTGACCCGGGCCCTGCGCCTGCAGGCCGGCATCGTCATCTCCGCCTCCCACAACCCCTTCTACGATAACGGCATCAAGTTCTTCTCGGCCCAGGGCACCAAGCTGCCGGATGCGGTGGAACATGCCATCGAGGCCGGCGTGGAAGCGCCCATGGGCTGCGTGTCCTCGGACCGCCTGGGCAAGGCCCGGCGCATCGACGACGCCCGGGGCCGCTACATCGAATTCTGCAAGAGCACCTTCCCCAACGATCTGGACCTGCGCGGCCTGAAGATCGTGGTGGACTGCGCCCATGGTGCCGCCTACCACATCGCGCCGGACGTCTTCCACGAGCTGGGGGCGGACGTGGTGGCCATCGGCAACCGTCCGGACGGCCTCAACATCAACGCCGCCGTCGGCGCCACGGCGCCCAAGGCCCTCAAGGAAGCGGTGCTGGGCCAGCGGGCCGATCTGGGCATCGCCCTGGACGGCGACGGCGACCGGCTGGTGATGGTGGACGGGGAGGGCAACGTCTACGACGGCGACCAGCTGCTCTACGCCATCGTCCGCGGTCGCCAGGCCCTGGGCCCGGTGGCCGGGGTGGCCGGCACCCTGATGACCAACCTGGCCCTGGAAGATGCCCTCAAGGCCTTGGACATTCCCTTCGCCCGGGCTGCCGTGGGCGACCGCTACGTGCTGGAAAAGCTGGTGCAGAACGGCTGGCTCTACGGCGGCGAGAATTCCGGCCACATCCTCTGCCTCGACCGGCACACCACCGGCGACGGCATCATCGCGGCGCTGCAGGTGCTGGCGGCCCTGCGCCAGCAGGGCGGCAGCCTCAAGGCCCTGCTCGGCGACCTGGTGCTGTATCCGCAGAAACTGATCAACGTGCCCATGCCCAAGGGCTTCCCCTGGCAGGACAGTCCGGCCATTGCCGCGGCCCAGCGGGCGGTGGAGGCGGAGCTGGACGGGCGGGGCAGGGTGCTGCTGCGGGCTTCCGGTACCGAACCCCTGTTGCGGGTGATGGTGGAGGGCCGGGACGGCGAGCTGATCGCTCGTCTGGCGGATAACCTGGCCGGTGCCGTGCGCCAGGCCGTCGGCGAATAAGGCAGGGCGGTATTTTTCCCGGGGCTATCCCGGGGAGGCAGGAAGGGCGGGCATCCTGGCCATGGCATGGCGAAGATGCCCGTCTTTGCTTGATCTTGGCTGGCCTTTCCGGTGGAGGAGGGGGCCGGTCCGGATTTATTACAGCGATGTAACGGAAGTGTAATAGTGGCTAGGTAGACTCCGCAGGGTAGTGAAATGCACCGTCTTATGCGTGTAACCCCTCCAAGGAGAAAACCTGATGAAATTTGCCAAAATCGCCGCTGCCCTGGGTCTTGCCGGCCTGGCCGTTTCCGGTATCGCCCACGCCCAGTCCGCACTGGTGAAGGTGGATGGCTCTTCCACCGTGTATCCCATTACCGAGGCGGTGGCCGAGGATTTCCAGAAGGAAAAGAAGAACGCCATCAAGGTGACCGTGGGTATTTCCGGCACCGGCGGCGGTTTCAAGAAGTTCTGCCGCGGCGAGACCGATGTTTCCAATGCCTCCCGTCCCATCCTGAAGAAGGAAATGGACGCCTGCAAGGAACTGGGCATTGCCTACTACGAACTGCCCATCGCCTATGACGCCCTGACCGTCATCGTCAATCCCCAGAACAACTTCATCAAGAACATGACCGTGGCCGAACTGAAGGCCATCTGGGAACCCGCCGCCCAGGGCAAGATCACCAACTGGAACCAGGTGAACCCGGCCTATCCGGATGTGCCCTTGAAGCTCTACGGTCCCGGCGCCGATTCCGGCACCTTCGACTACTTCACCGAAGCCGTGGTCGGCAAGGCCAAGTCCTCCCGCGGCGACTACACCGCCTCCGAAGACGACAACGTGCTGGTGCAGGGCGTTTCCCGCGACAAGGGCGGCCTGGGCTACTTCGGCTACGCCTACTACATCGAAAACCAGAAGAAGCTGAAGGCCGTGTCCATCGACAACGGCAAGGGCGGCGTTCTGCCTTCCCCCGAGACCGTGGAGAACGGTTCCTACGCTCCCCTGTCCCGTCCCATCTTCATCTACGTGAACGCCAAGTCCCTGGAAAAGCCCGAGGTCAAGGAGTTCGTCGAGTTCTACCTGAAGAACGCCCCCAAGCTGGTCAAGGAAGTGAAGTACGTGGCCCTGCCCGGCAAGGTGTATGAAGCCAACCGGGAACGCCTGGCCAAGAAGAAGGCTGGCACCGTCTTCGGTGGCACTGAAGCTGTCGGCATGAAGATCGAAGAACTGATCAAGCGCGAAGCTCAACTCTAAGCTGTTGCAGCAGGGCGGCCCGTTGCGGCGGGCCGCCTTTTTTGAGCCCCGGCCCTGCCGGACTCCATTAGAATGAGCCCCGAAAATCCCGTTATGTCTTCCACCCTTGTATCGGATGCGCCTGTGGCCGTACCCCTTGACCATGTGAGCGAGCGTTTCGTGCGGCGGCGTACCCGCCACCTGCGCGAAACCATCATTGAATTCATCCTGCTGGCGGCAGCCCTGGTTTCCGTGGCGACCACGGCCGGGATCGTCTTTATCCTGGTGAAGGAGTCCCTGGTCTTCTTCGACCACGTGCCCCTCATCGACTTCCTCACCGATACCCAGTGGACGCCTCTGTTTGACGATGCCCATTTCGGCATCCTGCCCCTGGTTTCCGGCACCCTGGTGAGCTCCGGTGTGGCCCTGCTGGTGGCCATTCCCCTGGGGACCATCATCGCCATCTACCTTTCGGAATTCGCCCCCTTCAAGGTGCGCGAAATCGCCAAGCCCTTCCTTGAATTGCTGGGCGGCGTGCCGACCATCGTCTACGGCTACTTCGCCCTGATGTTCATCACCCCGCTGCTGCAGCAGATTTACCCGGATCTGCCCGGCTTCAACCTGCTGTCCGCCGGCATCGTCATGGGCATCATGATCGTGCCCTACGTCAGCTCGGTGGCCGAGGACGCCATGCGCGCCGTGCCCATGAGCCTGCGTGAGGGCTCCTACGCCATGGGCGCCACCCGCTTCCAGACGGCGGTCAAGGTGGTAGCGCCCGCCGCCACTTCCGGCCTGGCCGCCGCTTACATCCTGGGCATCTCCCGGGCGGTGGGCGAGACCATGATCCTGGCCGTGTCCGCCGGCATGCAGCCCAACCTGACCTGGAATCCCCTGGAGCCGGCGGCCACCATCACCGCCTACATCGTCCAGGTGGCCCTGGGCGACCTGCCCCACGGTTCCGTGGGCTACCAGACCATTTTCGCCGCGGGTCTGACCCTGATGCTGATTACCCTGTTCTTCAACGTCATCGGTCACATCATGCGCAAGAAGTTCCGCGAGGCTTACTGATCATGAGCGATACCGCTGTCGTTGCTGCCCGTCTGCAGGAAATCCGCCGCATCATCGCGCGCCACAAGCGCTGGGATCTCCTGTTCGCCTTGCTCGGCCTGTGCGCCCTGATGCTGGGCGTGCTGACCTTCGTTTCCCTCTTCGCCCAGATGGTGGTGGAAGGCGGTCCCCGCCTGTCGGTGGATTTCTTCACCAACTTCCCCTCCCGTCGTCCGGAGCAGGCGGGCATCCTCTCCGCCTGGGTGGGCTCCACTCTGGTGATGATCGTCACCGCCCTGGCCGCCGTGCCCCTGGGCGTGGCCGCCGGGGTCTACCTGGAGGAATACGCGCCGAAGAACCTGATGACCGACATCATCGAGATCAACGTCACCAACCTGGCCGGCGTGCCCTCCATCGTCTATGGCCTGCTGGCCCTGGGCATCTTCGTCTATCAGTTCGGCTTCGGCCAGAGCATCCTCTCCGCCGGCCTGACCCTGGCTCTTTTGATCCTGCCGGTGGTCATCGTCGCCACCCGGGAGGCCATCCGCGCCATTCCCATCTATGTGCGGGAAGGTGCCTACGGTTGCGGTGCCACCCAGTGGCAGGTGGTGCGGGATCACATCCTGCCCTATTCCTCCGCCGGCATCCTCACCGGGGTCATCATCGGCATGGCCCGGGCCATCGGCGAGACGGCGCCCATCATCACCATCGGCGCTCTGACCTTCATTGCCTTCCTGCCGCCGGCACCCTTCACCGGCGAGCCCATGGCCGGTCCCTTCGACTGGGTCTTCGCCCCCTTCACGGTGATGCCGATCCAGATGTTCAACTGGACCTCCCGTCCCGAAGAGGCTTTCCACCAGAATGCGGCCGCTGCCGGCTTCGTCCTTGTGCTGATGACCCTGACCATGAATGCCCTGGCGATCTGGATCCGCTATCGCCTGCGCAAGAACATCAAGTGGTAAGGCCGGACCTCGCCCTCTATCGAATTGACCGTGCCTGCCTTTAACAGGCGCTCCAACAGGAATTAATCCATGACCACTGCAACCCCGATCGTCAAGGCCGAAGCGAAGGACCTGAATTTCTTCTACGGCGGTTTCCATGCCCTCAAGGGTCTCAACATGCCGGTCTACGAGAAGAAGGTGACGGCCCTGATCGGTCCTTCCGGCTGCGGCAAATCCACCTTCCTGCGCTGCTTCAACCGCATGCACGACCTCTACCCGGGTAACCGCTATCAGGGCGCCATCAACTTCTTCCCTGACCAGACCAACCTGCTGGCCGAGAAGGTGGATCCCATCGAAGTGCGCATGCGCATCAGCATGGTGTTCCAGAAACCCAATCCTTTCCCCAAGTCCATCTACGAGAACGTTGCCTATGGCCTGCGCGTGCGCGGCGAGAAGAAGCGCACCGTGCTCGACGAGAAGGTGGAGGAGGCCCTGCGCGGCGCGGCCCTGTGGGACGAGGTGAAGGACCGCCTGGACGATCTGGCCTTCAATCTTTCCGGCGGCCAGCAGCAGCGCCTGTGCATCGCCCGGGCCCTGGCTACCGATCCCGAACTACTGCTCTTCGACGAGCCTACTTCCGCCCTGGACCCCATCGCCACCGCCAGCATCGAAGAGCTGGTGTCCGAGCTGAAGGAAAAGGTCACCATCCTCATCGTTACCCACAACATGCAGCAGGCGGCACGGGTTTCCGACTTCACGGCCTACATGTACCTGGGGGAGTTGATCGAGTTCGGCATCACCGACCAGATTTTCATCAAGCCCCAGAAGAAGCAGACCGAGGACTACATCACCGGCCGCTTCGGTTGATTGTCCTTTTTTGCGAGTGGCGGAATTTGCCATAAATCATAGAAACGGCCGGCCTTCCCGGCCGTTTTTCTTGGTTTGCGGCGCATCCGGTATCTCCGGTTTTGCATTGACCCGGGAGTCTTCTAAAAGATATAATTAAAAAGTTTTATGCACTCCCGTTTTGGGGGCGCTTCACCTGATCCGAGTCTTTGAGTCATGCGCCAAAAACTGGTTGTTGGAAACTGGAAGATGCATGGCGGCTTGGCAGCCAACCGTTCCCTGCTCCAGGGTGTGGTTGCCGGGGTGAAGGGGCTTGCCGCTGCGGTCGAGTGTGCCGTTTGTGTTCCCTATCCGTACCTGGCTCAGGCCCAGCAGGAGCTGGCTAAGACTGAAGTGAGTTGGGGGGCGCAAAACCTGAGCGAGCAAGTCTCGGGGGCATTTACCGGTGAGGTAAGTGCGGCAATGCTCAAGGATTTTGGCTGTCGCTATGTCATCGTCGGCCACTCGGAGCGCCGGGCGCTCTATGGCGAGGATGACGGGCTAGTGGCAAAGAAGTTCAAGCAGGCTCTGGCGGGCGGGTTGGTGCCGATTCTGTGTGTCGGTGAAACCCTGGCTCAGCGGGAGTCCGGTCAGACGGCTGAGGTGGTTGCTGCCCAGCTGGATGCGGTCCTGGATGCGGCGGGTGTTGAGGTTTTCGCCGGAGCGGTGGTTGCCTATGAGCCCGTGTGGGCCATCGGTACCGGCCTCACGGCCTCTCCCGCCCAGGCCCAGGCGGTGCATGAAGGGATTCGTGCCCGACTGGCGGCAAGAAATGCAGAAGTGGCTGCCGGAGTGCGTGTGCTCTACGGTGGCAGCGTCAAGGCGGGGAATGCGGCGGAGTTGTTTGCCATGCCCGATATCGACGGGGCTTTGGTCGGCGGCGCATCCCTGGTGGCGGAAGAATTCGTGGCCATTTGTCGTGCGGCTGCCTTTTGAGAAAAGAGTGACATGAATTACCTGTTTTCTGTGGTGTTGGTGGTGCATATCCTGGCGGCCCTGGGGATCATTGGTTTGGTCCTGATCCAGCATGGCAAGGGTGCCGATATGGGGGCTGCGTTTGGTAGCGGTGCGTCCGGCAGTTTGTTCGGCGCTACCGGTTCTGCCAACTTCCTGTCCCGTACCACCGCCATCCTCGCGATCGTTTTCTTTTCGACCAGCCTGGCGCTCGCCTATCTTGCTTCGGCCAAGCCGAAAAATAGTGGCAGTGTGATGCAGGAAGCTGTACAATCCGCGCCTGCTTCTGCGCCGAATGGCGCGCCGGCTGTGGTTGGCGGCGATGCCGCCGCTGCAGCGGCAGATGCTGGAGTTGGTTCGAAAGCGAAAGACATTCCCAAGTAATTTTTGGGTTTGGTTCTCTGGTACGGAAAGCAGAAGTCCTCGAATTGCCGTGCCAGAGTGGCAGTGCCGACGTGGTGAAATTGGTAGACACGCTATCTTGAGGGGGTAGTGACGTAAGTCGTGCGAGTTCGAGTCTCGCCGTCGGCACCAATTGCAACGAAGTCCAGTGGTTCCGCCAGGGGTCGTTGGGCTTCAGAACGAAGCGATAGCGCGGCGGATCATGCTGGAAAACTACTTCCCGATCTTATTATTCATTCTGGTCGGCATCGCCATCGGTGTTCTGCCGATTGTCCTTGGTTGGCTGATTGCTCCCAACCGTCCCGACGCTGAAAAGCTCTCCCCCTACGAATGCGGCTTCGAAGCCTTCGAAGACGCCCGTATGAAGTTCGATGTGCGGTATTACCTGATCGCCATCCTCTTCATCCTGTTCGACCTGGAAATTGCCTTCCTCTTCCCCTGGGCCACGATTTTCAAGGAAATCGTCAATACCGAGGCCGTGAAGTGGTTTGGTTTCGCCGAAATGATGGTTTTTATCGCCATTCTGGTGGTCGGATACATCTACGCCTGGGTCAAGGGCGCGCTGGAGTGGGAGTAAGCGTATGGCTATCGAAGGTATTCTGCAGGAAGGCTTTGTCACGACTACCGCTGACAAGCTGATCAACTACATGCGTACGGGCTCCCTGTGGCCCATGACGTTCGGTCTAGCCTGCTGCGCCGTGGAAATGATCCACGCCGGCTGTTCCCGCTACGACCTGGACCGCTTCGGTATCGTTTTCCGTCCCAGCCCCCGTCAGTCCGACGTGATGATCGTGGCCGGCACCCTGACCAACAAGATGGCTCCCGCCCTGCGCAAGGTCTACGACCAGATGCCGGAGCCCCGCTGGGTCATCTCCATGGGTTCCTGTGCCAACGGCGGTGGCTACTACCATTATTCCTATTCCGTGGTGCGCGGTTGTGACCGCATTGTGCCGGTGGATATCTACGTTCCGGGCTGCCCCCCGACCGCTGAAGCCCTGCTTTACGGTCTGGTGCAGCTGCAGAACAAGATCCGCCGTACCAATACCATCGCCCGCTGATCCTGGAGAGTTCCCATGTCCAAACTGGAAACCCTTGGCCAGAGCCTGCAGGCGCAGTTCGGTGAGCGCCTCAAGAGTCTCAAGCTGGCCCTCGGTGAAGCGACCATCGAAGTCGATGCCGCCGATTATCTGCAGGTGATGCAGGAGTTGCGCGATTCCGAAGCCCTGTGTTTCGACGAGTTGATCGACCTGTGCGGCGTCGATTACTCCACCTACGGCAACGACGGCTGGAGCGGCAAGCGCTACGCGGTGGTGGTCCACCTGTTGTCGGTGGCCAAGAACTGGCGTCTGCGGGTGCGTGTCTTCGCGCCGGATGATGCCTTCCCCGCGGTGGATTCCGTCGTCAATGTCTGGAGTTCCGCCAACTGGTTCGAGCGCGAAGCCTTCGACCTGTTCGGCATCGTTTTCCCGGGTCACGAAGATCTGCGCCGCATCCTGACGGATTACGGCTTCATCGGCCATCCTTTCCGCAAGGACTTCCCCATTTCCGGTTATGTCGAAATGCGCTACGACCCGGACCAGGGTCGGGTGATCTACCAGCCGGTGACCATCGAACCGCGCGAAAACACGCCGCGCATCGTGCGCGAAGAGAATTACGGGGACGTCTGATATGGCCGAAATTCGTAACTACACCATGAACTTCGGGCCCCAGCACCCTGCGGCCCACGGTGTGCTGCGCCTGGTGCTGGAGCTCGACGGCGAAGTCGTGCAGCGCGCCGATCCGCACATCGGCCTGCTGCACCGGGCTACCGAGAAGCTGGCGGAAACCCGCACCTGGATTCAGTCCGTGCCCTATATGGACCGTCTGGACTATGTGTCCATGATGTCCAACGAGCATGCCTACTGCCTGGCCGTTGAAAAGCTGCTGGGCATCGAGGTGCCGGTCCGTGCCCAGTACATCCGCGTGATGTTCGACGAGATCACCCGTCTGCTCAACCACCTGCTGTGGATCGGCTGTCACGGCCTGGACGTGGGTGCCATGGCCATGGTGCTGTACACCTTCCGCGAGCGGGAAGACCTGGTCGATGCCTACGAGGCCGTTTCCGGTGCCCGCATGCACGCAGCCTACTACCGTCCGGGCGGCGTCTATCGCGACCTGCCGGACCGCATGCCCCAATACACCGAGAACCGCTTCAAAAGCGCGTCCACGGTCAAGACCCTGAACGAGAACCGCACCGGTTCCCTGCTGGATTTCCTGGAAGACTTCACCAATCGCTTCCCGACCTATCTGGACGAGTACCACACCCTCCTTACCGACAACCGGATCTGGAAGCAGCGTCTGGTGAACGTCGGCGTGGTCAGCCCCGAGCGCGCCCTGCAGCTCGGCTTCACCGGCGCCATGCTGCGCGGCTCCGGCATTGCCTGGGACCTGCGCAAGAAGCAGCCGTACGAAGTCTATGCCGATCTGGATTTCGACATTCCCGTCGGCGTGAACGGCGACTCCTACGACCGCTATCTGGTGCGTATGGAAGAAATGCGCCAGTCCAACCGCATCATCAAGCAGTGCATCGACTGGCTGCGCAAGAACCCGGGTCCGGTCATCACCGACAACCACAAGGTTGCACCGCCGGCCCGCGAAGGCATGAAGTCCAACATGGAAGAGCTGATCCACCACTTCAAGCTCTTCACTGAAGGCATCCACGTGCCCGAAGGCGAGGCCTATGCCGCCGTCGAGCATCCCAAGGGCGAGTTCGGCATCTATTTCGTCTCCGACGGTGCCAACAAGCCGTATCGCATGAAAATCCGTGCTCCTGGCTACGCCCACCTGGCGGCCATGGACGAGATGGCACGGGGCCACATGATCGCCGACGTGGTGACGATCATCGGCTCCCAGGACATCGTTTTTGGCGAGATTGACCGCTGATGCTGACTCCCGAATCCCTCAAGAAGATCGACCGCGAGGTCGCCAAGTATCCGGCTGATCAAAAGCAGTCGGCGGTGATGGCATCTCTGGCGATCGCCCAGGAAGAAAAAGGCTGGCTGGCCGACGAAACCATCGAGTTCGTCGCCAACTATCTCGGCATGCCGCCCATGGCGGCCCTGGAAGTGGCCTCCTTCTACAACATGTACGATCGCAAGCCGGTGGGCAAGTACAAGCTCACCGTCTGCACCAATCTGCCCTGCGCCCTGACCGGCGGCGAACACGCCGGTGAGTACCTGCAGCAGAAGCTGGGCATCGGCTACGGCGAGACCACTCCCGATGGCAAGTTCACCCTGGTCATGGGTGAGTGCATGGGAGCCTGCGGCGACGCCCCGGTGATGATCGTCAATAACCGGTCCATGTGCAGCCACATGAATCCGGAACAGATCGACCAACTGCTGGCGGAGTTGAAATAATGGCCATTCTGGGAGCGATCAACCCCACCCTGACCGCCGGCTGGAACGGTGACGCGGGCTGGAGCCTGAAGGATTACGTGGCCCGCGGCGGCTACGAGGCCCTGAAGAAAATCCTGGCGGAAAAGATTCCCCAGGAACAGGTCATTGCCGAAGTGAAGACCTCCGTCCTGCGCGGACGGGGCGGCGCCGGTTTCCCCACCGGTCTGAAGTGGAGCTTCATGCCCCGCTCCTTCCCCGGCGACAAGTACGTGGTCTGCAACTCCGACGAGGGCGAGCCCGGCACCTTCAAGGACCGGGACATCCTGCGCTACAACCCCCACTCCGTGATCGAAGGCATGGCCATCGCCGCCTACGCCATGGGGGCCACCCGCGGCTACAACTACATCCACGGCGAAATCTGGGAAGTGTA
Source organism: Azospira sp. MPR-LB4 (assembly GCF_058809525.1). NCBI lineage: Bacteria > Pseudomonadati > Pseudomonadota > Betaproteobacteria > Rhodocyclales > Rhodocyclaceae > Azospira > Azospira sp. MPR-LB4. The sequence continues at coordinate 932,036 of NZ_CM179521.1, read as the reverse complement.
CAAGCGCTTCGAGGATGCCCTGGACGAAGCCCGTGCCGCCGGTTTCATCGGCCAGAACATCCTGGGCTCCGGCTTCAACTTCGAACTGTTCGCCCACCACGGCTACGGCGCCTACATCTGCGGTGAAGAAACCGCCCTGCTGGAGTCCATCGAAGGCAAGAAGGGTCAGCCCCGCTTCAAGCCGCCGTTCCCCGCCTCCTTCGGCCTTTACGGCAAGCCCACCACCATCAACAATACCGAGACCTTCGGCTCCATTCCCTTCATCATCCGGGACGGTGGCGAGAAGTTCCTCAACCTGGGCAAGCCCAATAACGGCGGTACCAAGCTGTTCTCCATTTCCGGCCACGTCAATCGTCCCGGCAACTACGAGATTCCGCTGGGCACCCCCTTCAGCACCCTGCTGGAGATGGCCGGCGGCGTGCGCGGCGGTCGCAAGCTCAAGGCGGTGATTCCCGGGGGCTCTTCCGCTCCGGTGCTGCCCGGCGACGTGATGATGGAATGCACCATGGACTATGACTCCATCAGCAAGGCCGGCTCCATGCTGGGCTCCGGTGCGGTCATCGTCATGGACGAGACCACCTGCATGGTCAAGGCTCTGGAGCGCCTCTCCTTCTTCTATCACGAAGAGTCCTGCGGCCAATGCACTCCCTGCCGTGAAGGCACCCCCTGGCTGTACAAGGTGGTGAGCCGCATCGAGCACGGCCTGGGCCGTCCCGACGACCTGGATCTGCTCGATTCCGTCTGCGAAGGCATCATGGGCCGCACCATCTGCGCCCTGGGCGACGCCGCCGCCTTCCCCGTGAAGAGCTTCATCAAGCACTTCCGCGACGAATTCGTGCACCACATCGAACACAAGACCTGTCTCGTGCCCAAGGATGTCCAGCGGGCGGGTAGCGGGTTCTTCAAGGCTCAGAACTGAGGCTTAAGCGACATGCTTGAAATCGAAATCGACGGCAAGAAGGCCGAGGTACCCGACGGCAGCACGGTGATGGATGCCGCGCAGCAGGTGGGTGTCTACATTCCGCACTTCTGCTACCACAAGAAGCTTTCCATCGCCGCCAACTGCCGCATGTGTCTGGTGCAAGTGGAGAAGGCGCCCAAGCCGCTGCCGGCCTGTGCCACTCCCGTGACCAACGGCATGAAGGTGTTCACCCACTCCGAGCTGGCCGTCAAGGCCCAGAAGGGTGTGATGGAATTCCTCCTCATCAACCACCCCCTGGACTGCCCCATCTGCGACCAGGGCGGCGAATGCCAGCTGCAGGATCTTTCCGTGGGCTACGGCGGCGTCAAGAGCCGCTACCAGGAAGAGAAGCGGGTGGTGTTCCACAAGGACATCGGCCCCCTCATCTCCATGGAGGAGATGAGCCGTTGCATCCACTGTACCCGTTGCGTGCGCTTCGGCCAGGAGATTGCCGGCATCATGGAACTGGGCATGGCGAACCGGAATTTCCATTCCGAGATCACCACTTTCATGGCCCGCACCGTGGATTCCGAGCTGTCCGGCAATGCCATCGACCTGTGCCCGGTGGGTGCCCTGACCTCCAAGCCTTTCCGCTACAGCGCCCGCACTTGGGAACTGCAGCGTCGCAAGTCCGTCAGCCCCCACGATTCCCTCGGCGCCAACCTGGTGGTCCAGGTCAAGGGCAACAAGGTCATGCGCGTTCTGCCCCGTGAAAACGAGGAAGTGAACGAGTGCTGGATTTCCGACAAGGACCGTTTCTCCTACGAAGCCCTGAACAGCGAAGAGCGCCTGACCAAGCCCATGGTCAAGCAGGGCGGCGAATGGAAGGAAGTGGAGTGGAACGTGGCCCTGGACTACGTGGCCCACGGTCTGAAGGACGTCTCCCGTGAATTCGGCGGCGATGCCTTGGGCTTCCTGCTGTCTCCCCACGCCACCCTGGAAGAACTGGCTCTGGCCAAGAAACTGGCGGCCGGCCTGGGTTGCGACAACGTGGACTTCCGCCTGCGTCAGCGCGACTTCTCCGCCGACGGCAAGCGTGCCGGCACTCCCTGGCTGGGCCTGAAGCTGGCCGAGATCAAGGATCTGGACGGTGCCCTGGTGGTCGGTTCCTTCCTGCGCAAGGATGCCGCCCTCTTTGCCCAGCGCCTGCGCCAGGCCGCCAAGAAGTTCACCAAGGTGAGCTTCATCGATGTGGCCGGCGATGGCCAGCTGATCAACACCCATGCCCGCCTGACCCTGGCTCCGGCCGACCTGATCCGCGGTCTCGGTGCCGTGGTCAAGGCCGCTGCCCAGATCAAGGGCGTGGCAGTGCCCGCCGGTCTGGACAGCCTCAATCCCTGTGAAACCGCCCAGAAGATCGCCCAGTCCCTGGTGGATGGCGAGAAGAAGGCCGTGTTCCTCGGCAGCGTGGCCCAGCAGTCCGGCGACGCCGCCCAGCTGCAGGTGCTGGCCAACGAACTGGGCAAGATCACCGGCGCCACCGTCGGCTTCATCGGCGAGGCTGCCAACAGCGTCGGCGGTTATGTGGCCGGCGCTCTGCCGGGCAAGCTCAATGCCCGCACCATGCTGGAACAGCCCCGCCAGGGCTATCTGCTGCTGAATGCCGAGCCCGAGTTCGACTTTGCCAATGCCCAGCAGACCCTGGCTGCCCTCAAGCAGGCCAAGCTGGTGGTGTTCATGTCCGCCTTCAAGCACGCGCCGGCCCTGGAGTACGCCGATGTGATGCTGCCCGTTGCCCCCTTCACCGAAACTGCCGGTACCTTCGTCAATGCCGAAGGCCGCGTGCAGAGCTTCAACGGTGTGGTGCGGCCCCTGGGCGAAGCCCGTCCGGCCTGGAAGATCTTCCGCGTCCTGGGTAATGTGCTCAACCTGTCCGGCTTCGATTACGAAAGCGCCGAAGCAGTGCGCGACGAGTTGCTGGGGCAGGGCACCGAATTCGCCGCCGGCCTCGATAACGGCATCAGCGGTGTGAATGTGGCACTGGCCCCGGCCCCTGCCGGTCTGCAGCGGGTGGGCGATGTGCCCATCCACTTCGCCGACACCCTGGTGCGTCGCGCGCCTTCCCTGTTGCGCACCCGTGACGGGCAGGCCCCCATGGCCCGCATCAACGGCGCCACGGCAGCCCAGTTGGGTCTGGAAGAGGGCGCCCAGGTTCGTGTGCGCCAGGGCGACGGTACTGCCACCCTGACCCTGAAGCTGGACGAAGGGACTCCTGCCGGTTGCGTGCGGGTTCCCGCCGCCCATGCCGCCACTGCGGCCTTGGGTGACCTGTTCGGCACCATCACCGTGGAGCGTGCATGATGGATATGCTGCAGCAATTCATTCAGGGCGTTTTCGGCCCTGCCTGGCCGGTGGTCTGGAACCTGCTCAAGATCGTCGCCGTGGTTGCCCCCCTGCTGCTGGGTGTGGCCTACCTGACCTACTTCGAGCGCAAGGTCATTGCCTACATGCACGTGCGGATCGGTCCCAACCGGGTCGGTCCCTTGGGCCTGATCCAGCCGATCGCCGACGGCCTCAAGCTGTTGCTGAAGGAAATCATCGTTCCGTCCGGTGCCGACAAGTGGGTCTATCTGATTGCTCCCGGCCTGGCCATCGCTCCGGCGCTGGCAGCCTGGGCAGTGGTGCCCTTTGCCGACGGCCTGGGTGTGGCCAATATCGATGCCAGCCTGCTCTACATCATGGCCATCGCCTCCATGGGCGTCTACGGCATCATCCTGGCCGGTTGGGCTTCCAACTCCAAGTACGCCTTCCTCGGTGCCATGCGTTCCGCGGCCCAGATGGTGTCCTACGAAATCTCCATGGGCTTTGCCCTGGTGACCGTGCTGATGGTGTCCAACAGCCTGAACCTCACCGAAATCGTGCGGGCCCAGGATCACGGCATCTTCGCCGGCATGGGCCTGACCTTCCTTTCCTGGAACTGGCTGCCCCTGCTGCCCATGTTCATTGTCTACCTGGTCTCCGGTGTGGCTGAAACCAACCGGGCCCCGTTCGACGTGGTGGAAGGTGAATCCGAAATTGTGGCCGGCCACATGGTGGAATACTCCGGCATGGCGTTCGCCCTGTTCTTCCTGGCCGAATACGCCAATATGATCCTGATTGCAGCTCTGACCTCCCTGCTGTTCCTGGGCGGCTGGCTGTCTCCGGTGGGATTCCTGCCCGACGGCTTCTTCTGGCTGGCCGCGAAGATGTCCTTCGTGCTGTTCCTGTTCCTCTGGTTCCGTGCCACCTTCCCGCGCTACCGTTTCGACCAGATCATGCGTCTGGGCTGGAAGGTGTTCATTCCGGTTAGCCTGGTGTGGTTCACCGTGGTCGGCGTCTGGATGATGTCGCCCCTGAACATCTGGAAGTGAGGATTACACCATGGGTGCCATGAAAGATATTGTTAAGAGCCTGTTCCTCAAGGAACTGTTCCAGGGTATGAGCGTTACCGGGCGCTATTTCTTTGCCCGCAAGATCACCGTTCAGTATCCGGAAGAAAAAACTCCGCAAAGTGCGCGCTTCCGTGGCCTGCATGCCCTGCGTCGCTACCCCAACGGGGAAGAGCGCTGCATCGCCTGCAAGCTGTGTGAAGCGGTCTGTCCGGCGATGGCCATCACCATTGAAGCGGCCCAGCGGGATGATGGTTCCCGTCGCACCACGCGCTACGACATCGACCTGACCAAGTGCATCTTCTGCGGTTTCTGCGAAGAAGCCTGCCCGGTCGATGCCATCGTCGAAACCCGCATTTTCGAGTATCACGGCGAAAAGCGCGGCGATCTCTACTACACCAAGCAGATGCTCCTGGCCAACGGCGACCGCTACGAAGCGCAGATCGCCGCTGACCGTGAAGCCGATGCCAAATTCCGCTGACGGGACCTGAAATGGAATTCAAGACTGTCGTTTTCTACTTCCTGTCGGCGATCCTGGTTTACGCCGCCCTGCGGGTGATCACTGCCCGTAACCCGGTCCATGCCGCCCTGCATCTGGTGCTGTCCTTCTTCAGTGCCGGTGGCGTATGGGCGCTGCTGCAGGCCGAGTTCCTCGCCATCTCCATCGTTCTGGTCTATGTCGGCGCGGTGATGGTGCTGTTCCTCTTCGTCGTCATGATGCTGGACATCAACATCGACCGCATTCGCGAGGGCTTCTGGAACTACCTGCCCCTGGGGGCCGTGGTCGGCCTGCTGATGGTCGTGGAAATGGGCGCCATCCTGGGTAGCCAGTACCTCGGCGCTGCCGAAGCCCAGGTGCCCCAGACTGCCGCCGGTGTTTCCAACGTCAAGGAACTGGGGCGTCTGCTCTTCACCGAGTACGTCTATCCCTTCGAACTGGCGTCGGTGATTCTGCTGGTGGCCCTGATCGCCGCCATCGTCCTGACCCATCGGGGCGCCAAGAAGACCAAGTACACCGATCCTGCCAAGCAGGTGTTCGTGAAGGCAGCCGACCGCATCCGCGTTTTGCAGATGCCGGCCGAAAAACAGGACTAAACAACGTGGCTGCGGCCTGGCCGCAGTCTGCTGAAGAAGGATAAGGGAGGCCCCTTGCTTACTCTGTCGCATTTCCTCGTGCTTGGCGCGATTCTCTTCGCCATCAGCGTGCTCGGTATCTTCCTTAACCGGAAGAACCTGATCGTGCTGCTCATGGCGATCGAACTGATGCTGCTGGCGGTGAACATGAATTTCATCGCGTTCTCCCATTACATGCAGGATCTGGCCGGGCAACTCGCCGTTTTCTTCATCCTCGTCGTCGCCGCGGCCGAATCTGCAATCGGCCTCGCCATCCTGGTGGTGCTGTTCCGCAATCTGCGCACCATCCATGTGGATGATCTGGACAGCCTGAAGGGTTAAGCATCTATGGATATGAAGAGCCTCTATCTGCTGGTTCCCCTGGCCCCCCTGGCGGGTGCCATCGTCGCCGGCCTGTTCTGCCGCGTCATTCCCCGCTGGCTGGCCCATACGGCCACCATCCTGGGGGTGGCCGTGGCGTTCATCACCTCCATCGTCATCTTCCAGGATGTGCTGGCGGGTGGCCGTTTCGACGGCACCGTCTATCAGTGGCTGGCCAGTGGCAAATACAAGTTCGAAGTCGGTTTCCTGATCGACAAGCTGACCGTGACCATGATGCTGGTGGTGACTTCCGTCTCCCTGATGGTGCACCTCTACACCATCGGTTACATGAAGGAAGACCCCGGCTACAACCGCTTCTTCAGCTACATCTCGTTGTTCACCTTCTCCATGCTGATGCTGGTGATGAGCAACAACTTCATGCAGCTCTTCTTCGGCTGGGAAGCCGTGGGCCTGGTTTCCTACCTGCTGATCGGCTTCTGGTACACCCGCCCCACCGCCATTTTCGCCAACATGAAGGCCTTCCTGGTGAACCGGGTCGGCGACTTCGGTTTCATCCTCGGCATCGGCCTGGTGCTGGCCCATTTCGGCAGCCTGGACTACGCCACCGTGTTCGCCAAGGCACCTGAACTGGCTAACAAGACCATCAACATCTGGGGTTCCGCCGACTGGTCCCTCATGACCGTTGCCTGCATCTGCCTGTTCATCGGCGCCATGGGCAAATCCGCCCAGGTGCCGCTGCACGTGTGGCTGCCCGATTCCATGGAAGGCCCGACCCCCATCTCCGCCCTGATCCACGCGGCGACCATGGTGACTGCCGGCATCTTCATGGTGGCCCGCATGTCCCCGCTGTTTGAACTGTCCGACACGGCCCTGTCCTTCGTCCTGGTGATCGGTGCCACCACCGCCCTGTTCATGGGCTTCCTCGGCATCATCCAGAACGACATCAAGCGCGTGGTGGCCTATTCCACCCTGTCCCAGCTGGGTTACATGACCGTGGCCCTGGGCGCTTCCGCCTACTCCGTGGCCATCTTCCACCTGATGACCCACGCCTTCTTCAAGGCCCTGCTGTTCCTCGGTGCCGGTTCCGTCATCATCGGCATGCACCACGACCAGGACATGCGCAACATGGGCGGCCTGCGCAAGTACATGCCCATCACCTGGATCACGTCCCTGATCGGTTCCCTGGCCCTCATCGGCACGCCCTTCTTCGCCGGTTTCTACTCCAAGGACTCCATCATCGAAGCGGTGGCCCTGTCCAACATCGCCGGCGCCAAGTACGCCTACTTTGCGGTCATGGCCGGTGTCTTCATCACCGCCTTCTATTCCTTCCGCATGTATTTCCTGGTCTTCCATGGCGAGGAACGCTTTGGCAAGGCTCACCACGATCATCATGGCGACCATGAGGACGAAGAACCGGCCGACGACCACCACCACGGCCTGGCTCCCGGCCAGAAGCCCCACGAGTCCCCCTGGGTGGTGACCGTGCCCCTGATCGCTCTGGCCATTCCGTCCGTGATCATCGGTTACATCGCCATCGAGCCCATGCTCTTCGGCGACTACTTCAAAGGCGTCATCCACGTCAATGAAGAGGCCCACCCGGTGATGGAAGCCCTGCACCACCACTTCCATGGTGCCGTCGCCATGGCGCTGCACGCCGTGACCACCCCGGTGTTCTGGCTGGCCTTCTCCGGCGTTGCCCTGTCCTGGTTCTTCTACATGAAGCGCCCCGACATCCCGGCTGCCATCAAGGCCCGTTTCTCCGGTATCTACACCCTGCTGGACAACAAGTACTACTTCGACAAGTTCAACGAAATGGTCTTTGCCGGCGGTGCCCGCCTCCTGGGCCGCGGCCTGTGGAAAGGCGGCGATGTGGCGCTGATCGACGGTCTGCTGGTGAATGGTTCCGCCCGTCTGGTGGGAGCGATCGCTTCCGTGGTCCGTTTCTTCCAGTCCGGCTACATCTACCACTATGCCTTCACCATGATCATCGGCGTGTTCGTGCTGCTGACCCTCTGGTTTAACCGCGCCTAAGCTAGAAGACTGGGATCAATATGTCTGGTTACTTGCTCTCTCTCGCCATCTGGACCCCGATTGTGGCCGGTCTGGTGGTGTTGTTCACCGGCTCCGACCGCAACGCGCCCCTGGCCCGCGGCCTGGCCCTGCTCGGAGCCGTCCTGGGTCTGCTGGTGACCCTGCCGCTCTATACCGGTTTCGACAAGGCCACCAGTGCCATGCAGTTCGTCGAACAGGCCTCCTGGATCGCCCCCTTCAACATCAACTACCACCTGGGGGTGGACGGCATTTCCATGCCCTTCGTCATCCTCAACGCCTTCATCACCATTCTGGTGGTGCTGGCCGGCTGGAAGGTGATCGAGCAGCGGGTGGCCCAGTACAACGCCGCGTTCCTGATCATGTCCGGTCTGCTCAACGGCATCTTCTGTGCTCTGGACGGCGTGCTGTTCTACGTCTTCTTCGAAGCCAGCCTGATTCCCCTGTACCTGATCATCGGCATGTGGGGCGGCCCCAACCGGGTTTACGCCGCCATCAAGTTCTTCCTCTACACCCTGATGGGCTCCCTGCTGTTCCTGATCGCCCTGATCTATCTCTTCTTCCAGTCCGGCGGTTCCTTCTCCATCCAGGACTGGCATCAGCTGCCCCTGGATCTGACCACCCAGATCTGGCTGTTCCTGGCTTTCCTGGTGGCCTTCGCCGTCAAGGTGCCGATGTGGCCGGTGCACACCTGGCTGCCCGATGCCCACGTGGAAGCACCTACCGGCGGTTCCGTGGTGCTGGCCGCCATTGCCCTGAAGCTCGGTGCCTACGGTTTCCTGCGCTTCTCCCTGCCCATCGCTCCCGACGCATCCCATGAGCTGTCCGGCCTGATGATCGGCCTGTCCCTCATTGCCGTCATCTACATCGGTTTCGTTGCCCTGGTGCAGGCCGACATGAAGAAGCTGGTGGCCTACTCCTCCATCGCCCACATGGGCTTCGTCACCCTGGGCTTCTTCATGCTCAACCCCCTGGGCGTCGAGGGTGCGCTGGTGCAGATGATTTCCCACGGCTTCGTTTCCGGCGCCATGTTCCTTTGCATCGGCGTGCTGTATGACCGAATGCACAGCCGCCAGATCGCCGATTACGGCGGCGTGGTGAACACCATGCCCAAGTTTGCCGCCTTCTTCATGCTCTTCTCCATGGCCAACGCCGGCCTGCCTGCCACCTCCGGCTTCGTCGGCGAGTTCATGGTGATCCTGGGGGCCGTCGAGTACAACTTCTGGGTTGCTTTCGCTGCCGCTACCACCATGATCGTTGGCGCTGCCTACACCCTCTGGATGTACAAGCGGGTGGTTTTCGGCGCCGTCGCCAACAGCCACGTGGCCGAACTGGAAGACATCAATGCACGGGAATTCTTCTTCCTCGCCATCCTGGCCCTGTGCGTCCTGGGCATGGGCCTGTATCCCCTGCCTTTCACCGAAGTGATGCATGCGTCGGTCAATGACCTGCTGCAGCACGTGGCCCAGAGCAAACTCCAATAATGGAAGCCGCCATGCTGACGAATTTCGTTATTCCCGACCTGCTGCCGGCAGCGCCGGAACTCTTCATCCTGGCCATGGCCTGCGTGATCCTCATTGTGGACCTGTTCGTCAAGAGCAAGGCCCGCACCCTGACCTTTGCGCTGACCCAGCTGACCCTGGTCGGTTGCGCCGCCATCACCTACATGACCAGCACGGGGGAGATCACCTATACCTTCTCCAACATGTTCGTCGATGACCTGATGGCGGACCTGCTGAAGCTGTTCCTCGACCTCACGGTCATCGTGGTGCTCTTCTATGCCCGCGGCTACATCGCCGAGCGGGTCTCCATGGCCAAGGGCGAGTTCTACGTCCTGGTGCTGCTGGCGACCCTGGGCATGATGGTGATGATTTCCGCCAACCATCTGCTGACCCTGTACCTGGGCCTGGAAATGATGTCCCTGTCGGTCTACGCCATGGTCGCCCTGAACCGGGATTCGACCCAGGCCACCGAAGCCGCCATGAAGTACTTCGTGCTCGGCGCCCTGGCCTCCGGCCTGCTGCTGTACGGCATCTCCATGGTCTACGGCGCCACCGGCACCCTGGAAATCACCCAGGTGGCCCAGGCCCTGGCCCAGGGCGCGGTCAACAAAACCATCCTGGTCTTCGGCCTGGTGTTCCTGGTGGCCGGCATCGCCTTCAAGCTGGGCGTGGTTCCCTTCCACATGTGGATTCCGGACGTCTATCACGGCGCTCCCACCCCGGTGACCCTGTTCATTGCCTCCGCTCCCAAGCTGGCCGCCTTCGCCATGGTCATCCGCCTGCTGGTCAACGGTCTGTTCTTCCTGGCGCCCGACTGGCAGCAGATGCTGATGATCCTGGCCGTGCTGTCCATGGCCATCGGTAACCTGGCTGCCATCGCCCAGACCAACATCAAGCGCATGCTGGCCTATTCCGCCATCTCCCACATGGGCTTCATGCTGCTCGGCATGGTTTCCGGCGTGGTCGGCGGCGATGCCCGTTTCGCCCTGAATGCCTACAGCTCCTCCATGTTCTACATGGTGGCCTACGTCATCACCAGCGTGGCCGGCTTCGGCATGATCCTGCTGCTGGCCCGGGCCGGTTTCGAGGCCGACTCCCTGGACGATTTCAAGGGTCTGAACAAGCGCAGCCCCTGGTTCGCCAGCATGATGATGGTGGTGATGCTGTCCATGGCCGGCATCCCGTTCTTCGTCGGTTTCTTCGCCAAGTTCGCCGTGCTGCAGGCGGTCGTCGCCGCCGGCTACATGTGGCTGGCTATCGCCGCCGTGCTGTTCTCCCTGATCGGCGCCTTCTACTACCTGCGGGTGGTGAAGCTGATGTACTTCGATGCTCCCCTGGACGAAACCCCCATCGCCGCCGGCTTCGACACCAAGCTGCTGCTGTCCGCCAACGGCCTGGCCGTGGCCCTGCTGGGTCTGTTCCCCCAGACCCTGATGTACCTCTGCGCCGTGGCCCTGGTGCGCTCCCTCTGAGGCGCCTTCCAGCCCCGCTCAGCAACGCCCCGGCAGCCCCGGGGCGTTTTCTTTTTCCTTGTTGCAACCCTTGCCGGAGCCATGCGTGGAACGTCAAACCAAGCCCGATGCCCATCTCGTCGAAGAAACCCTGAGTACCGAGCAGGTCTGGCGGGGCCGCCTGCTCGATGTTCGCCGTGACCAGGTGCGTCTGCCGGACGCCCATGAGGGGGTGCGGGAGTACATTGTCCATCCCGGTGCCGTGGTGATCATTGCCGTGCTCGATAATGGCAAGCTGCTTTTCGAACGCCAGTACCGCCACCCGGTGGGGCAGGTGTTCCTCGAACTGCCTGCCGGCAAGATCGATCCGGGGGAGGAAATACTGAAGACCGCCATCCGCGAACTGCGTGAGGAAACCGGCCATGCCGCGGGTCAATGGCGCTATCTGGGGGTCATGCATCCCTGCATCGGCTACTCCAACGAGCGCATCGAGATATTCCTGGCCCGGGAACTGACCCGGGAGTCGGCTCCCCAGTTGGATCACGGCGAGCACCTGGAGGTGATCGAAATGTCCCTGGAGGAGGCTGCCGCCGCCATCCGCGACGGGCGCCTGACCGATGCCAAGACCATCACCGCCCTCTATTGGGCGGAAAAGGTGCTGCAGGAAGGCTGGTGATCCAGGTCACCAAAGCAAAAGGCCCGCAATTGCGGGCCTTTTGCTTGATATCAGCCGTTGCTCAGACGGTATCGTCGCAGACCACCCGGTCGCGGCCGCTCTGCTTGGCGCGGTACATGCGCTGGTCAGCCTTTTCCACCAGGGTTTTCCAGTCCAGGGTCTGGTCTTCCAGGCGCTCGGCGATGCCGATGCTGGCGGTCACCGGCGAGCCGTCCGGACGCAGGCCGAAGCCGGCCTGGCGCATCCGCCGCATGGCCTGCTGGGCCTGTTCCAGATCCGTGTTGGGCATGATCAGGATGAATTCCTCGCCGCCCCAGCGGGCCAGCATGTCGCCCCGGCGCAGATTGTTCGAAATGGAGTCGGTGGCGCCCACCAGGACGCTGTCGCCGGCCTCGTGACCATAGCGGTCATTGACGGCCTTGAAGTTGTCCAGGTCGAGGAAGGCGATGGCCAGGGGAGCGTTGCTGCGGGTGGAGATGATGAACTGCAGTTCCAGCACTTCCTCGCCGCTGCGGCGGGAGAAAATGCCGGTGAGGGGGTCCCGCACGGCCTGCCGCACCAGGGCGATCATGAAGGCGAGCTGGGATAGTCCGGCCAGGGTGGACACACCGGTGATCAGGGTCAGCAGCCAGAAGGCGCCGGCAAAGGACGGCCAATCCAGGGTGGCCCAGCTGATGATGCCGGAGACGGCCTGGGCCAGCAGCATGGGCAGGGCGAAGAGGATGTTCTCCAGCAGGGTCAGGGGGAAGATGGAGAGACCCGCCAGCAGGACGAAGGGCAGGAAGGCGTAGCCGGCACCGATGGCGGCCTGCATGCCGGTCAGCTGGTAATTGACCAGCAACTGGTGGGTGGCGACGTAGAAGACGGTGGGGATGGCAAACAATATGGCCATGGCCCGGTAGGCGTCCGTGAGGCTGCCGGAGGGGCGGTAGTAGAGCACCAGCAGGGCAAAGGCGACGCTGGCCAGGATGCGCATGGAGGCCAGGGCGAACCACAATGGGAAGGGGAAGACCAGGTAGTCGATGATGCTCCACAGGGGCGTCAGGACGGCGAAGAGGAAGGCGAACAGGCGCACCCGGTTCACGATCATGGTCGCACGCCGCCGGGAGAGCAGAGTGAGGTGGAAATGGGGTGACACCAGCCAGGCCAGTTCGGCCTGGTTCAGCTCGCCGGGCATGAGGCCGGTGAGGCGGTGCCAGACGATATGTGCAAGTCGACTGGTCATGAAAAAGGGTCTTTTGTCTCGATGTAGCCTGTCGTGTTGTTGGTTGTACGGTGCCCCAAAAACAAGGGCAGCCCGCAGGCTGCCCGAGAGGATAGCATCAAATTGTTGCGCTGCGCTTAGCCGCAGGAGCCCACGGCGCCGCAGGCGGTGCAGAATTCGCAGCCATCCTTTTTGATGACCGTGGTATTGCCGCATTCGCTGCACAGCTTGCCCTGGGTGGGGCGGACGCTGTTGGAGGCTTCTTCCGGCGCTTCCAGGATGCCCATCTGCTGCAGGGGCACGCCCTGCTCGTCGAGGATGCCGAGCATGGCGTAGCGGTGGATGATGAGCTGGGCCAGGTAAGCCACCGTGGAGGGATAGTTGGTCTGGCGGCGGGTGCCTGGCACGAAGGCCATGAAGTCACCCAGGGGTTCCGGGTAGTCCAGCAGCTTGCGCAGCTTCATGCCGATCCAGGCCGGGTCCACCACCCGCATGTCGAGGGAGAGCAGCTTGCACAGGCCGTCCAGGGCGCGCGGATAGTTGCCGGAGAGCCACATGGAGTAGGGGCGGGTGACACCGTCGGGCAGGGTGATTTCCTTCAGGCCCAGGACGAAGTCTTCGCCGGTGGTCGGGTTGAAGACATCCACCGTCCAGGACAGGGTGCCGTCGGTACCGGTCTTCGGTTCCTTGGCGCTGAACATGGCGTCCACCACCGGAGTCGGGCCTTCGTGCTTCATGGCACCCAGCTGCTCCACACGCCAGTGGATCACCTGGGCCATGGCGGAAACGATGGAGGGCATGCGCTTGTGCTCGCCGTGGGGCGGGAAGGGCAGGTCGAAGGCGTCGCCCGGGGTCTTGGCCAGGGCATCCAGCTTCATTTCCAGCAGGCCCCGGTCATTGGCTCGCATGTCCATGGACAGGGTCTTGGCCACGGCACCCAGGCCGCGGGGCACGTCGGGACCGTTCACCCAGATCTCGAAGGGCCAGGAACGGCGCGGGGCGCCTTCCTCTTCCTGCTCCACATGGCCGACGAAGAGGGCGAACTTGCCCTGGGGGTAATCGAGCATGTAGGTCCAGGCCATGTTGCCTTCCGGCAGGGTGGGGCGGCCTGGCCAGCGCAGGGAGGCCAGCACGGGGGCCGGCAGGTTCTTGATGGAGAGGCGGCGGTTGGCGTCGGAGACGAAATCCTGAGGGTGATTCTTTTCCTCTTCAGCCTGGGCCTGGGCCTTGGTCGGCTCGACGGAGAGCACGGAGCCCAGGATGCTGTTGGGCCGGTAGGTGGCCAGGCCCTTGAGGCCGGACTTCCAGGCTTCCACGTAGAGGTCCTGGAAATCCTCGTAGGGGTAGTCGCCGGGCACGTTCACCGTCTTGGAGATGGCGGTGTCGATGTAGGGGGCGACGGCTGCCACCATGTCCTTGTGGGCGGCGGCGGAAATTTCCAGGGCGGTGACGAAGTAGTCGGGCAGCTTTTCCACATTGCCGCCCTGGTGCTTGTAAAGGCGCCAGGCGTAGTCTTCTACCGCGTATTCCTTCAGGGTGCCGTCGGGCATGCGCTTCTTCCGGTTGTAGGTCCAGGAGAAGGGCGGCTCGATGCCGTTGGAGGCATTGTCGGCGAAGGCCAGGGAAATGGTGCCGGTGGGGGCGATGGACAGCAGGTGGGAATTGCGCAGGCCGTGCTTGCGGATTTCGGCCTTGACCTCGTTGGGCAGGCGGGAGGCAAAGTTGCCGCCGGAAAGGTACAGCTCGGCGTTGAAGAGGGGGAAGGCGCCCCGTTCCTTGGCCATTTCCACGGAGGTCAGGTAGGCGGTGTCGCGCATGAATTCGGAAATGCGGGAGGCCATGGCCCGGGCTTCGGCCCGGTCGTAGCGCAGGCGCAGCATGGCCAGGGCGTCGCCCAGGCCGGTGAAGCCGAGGCCGATGCGGCGCTTGTTGGCGGCTTCTTCCTTCTGCCGTTCCAGGGGCCAGTGGGTGGCGTCCAGCACGTTGTCCAGCATGCGGGTGGACACCTTGATCACTTCACCGAAAGCGTCGAAGTCGAACTCGGTCTGTTCGGAGAAGGCGTTCTTGACGAACAGGGTCAGGTTGATGGAACCCAGGCAGCAGCAGCCGTAAGGCGGCAGGGGCTGTTCGGCGCAGGGGTTGGTGGCCTCGATCTGCTCGCAGTAATTAAGGTTGTTGTCCTTGTTGATGCGGTCCAGGAAGAGGATGCCGGGTTCGGCGTGGTCGTAGGTGGACTTCATCACCTGGTCCCACAGGTCCCGGGCCCGTACCTTGCGATAGACCCACATGCCGTCCTCGCGCTGGAAGGCGCCCTGGGACTTCATGTCGGCGTTGGGTTCGGCCTTGTGCACCAGTTCCACCTCGCCGTCGGCTTCCACCGCCTGCATGAAGGCATCGGTGACGCCCAGGGAAATGTTGAAGTTTGTCAGGTCGCCCTTGTCCTTGGCGTGGATGAAGTCCTCGATGTCCGGATGGTCGCAGCGCAGCACGCCCATCTGGGCGCCGCGGCGGGCGCCGGCGGATTCCACGGTCTCGCAGGAGCGGTCGAAGACGCGCATGTAGGAGACGGGGCCGGAGGCGCGGGACTGGGTGCCCTTGACCTGGGCGCCCACGGGGCGGATGGAGGAGAAGTCGTAGCCGACGCCGCCACCGCGACGCATGGTCTCGGCGGCCTGGGCCAGGGCGGTGTAGATGCCGGGGCGGCCGTCCACCACTTCGACGATGGAGTCGCCGACCGGCTGCACGAAGCAGTTGATCAGGGTGGCGGCGAGATCGGTGCCGGCGGCGGAGTTGATGCGGCCGGCGGGGACGAAACCGTTTTCCTGGGCCCAGAGGAATTTTTCTTCCCACTTGGCCCGGTCCTTCTCGTGTTCGACGGCGGCCAGGGCGCGGGCAACGCGGCGGCGCACGTCATGCACGTTCATTTCCTTGCCCTTGGCGTACTTTTCCACCAGCACTTCGGTGGAGATTTCCTGCTCGGGCAGCGGGGCAAATTCGGGTGCTTCGGGAATGGCGGACAGGGAGAGCTGTTCGGCGACCTGATTCATGGGTTTCCTCTCCAAAAATGTGGGTATGCGGTTGGTAATATGCCCCGGTAGTCCGGAGTCGAATGGGAGGTAAAGCTACTACATGTAGTGGTGCTAGGCAAATGCTTGACTAGATGTAGTTGTTGCGCTGTTCCCGGGGTGGTTCGCGGAAAGGCTGGAAAAATCAGGATTGGCACATTTTTTGACAATAAAACGGTGGTTCCGTTTGCAGCCGGTGGAACAAAAGAATACCTAGGGGGAGGGCGGGGGAGGAGGGGGTAGTCCGGTCGCAAAATCCGGTGGGGAGATTGGCCGATGGCCGGGGCCGTCCAAGGGCGGCGGTGGCGGTCCGGGAGTCCGGACCGCCGAGGGGTGTTGCGGCTATTACAGGTTGAGCAGGGTGGCGGTGTGGCGGGCGATCATCCATTCCTCGTTGGTGGGGATGACCAGCACGTCCACGGTGCTGCGGGGTTCGCTGATACGGTTGGCGTGCAGGGCGTTGGCCGATTCGTCGATGCTGATGCCCAGCCAGGAGGCCTGCAGGCAGACGCGACGGCGCACTTCGGCTGCGTGTTCGCCGATGCCGCCGGTGAACACCAGGGCGTCGATGCCGCCGATGGCGGCCGCCAGGGAACCCAGCTCCCGCACCACGCGGTAGCAGAAGAGATCCACCGCCTCCTTGGCTTCCGGCTTGTCGCTGGCCAGCAGGGTGCGCATGTCCGGGGAAATGCCGGAAACACCGAGCAGGCCCGATTCCTTGTACAGCAGCTTGGTCAGGGCCTTCACGTCCATGCCCTTGTTTTCCATCAGGTACAGCATCACACCCGGGTCCAGGGCGCCGGTACGGGTGCCCATCATCAGGCCCTCGACCGCGGTGAAGCCCATGGTGGACACCTGGCTCTTGCGATCCACCATGCCGCACATGGAGGCGCCGTTGCCCAGGTGGGCCACCACCACCCGGCCATTGGCCCGGGGCGAGTAGTCCGGCAGCACCCGGGCGATGTACTCGTAGGAGAGGCCGTGGAAGCCGTAGCGTTTGACCCCTTCACCGGTGATCCAGCGGGGCAGGGCAAAGGCCTGGGCCACGGGGGCCTGGGTACGGTGGAAGGCGGTGTCGAAACAGGCCACCTGGGGCACTTCCGGCATCATGGTGCGCAGGGCATCGACGCCGTCCAGGTTGTGGGGCTGGTGCAGGGGCGCCAGGGGAATGAGCCGGGTCAGGTGCTCGATGATGTTGTCGTCGAGCTTCATGGGGCGCGAATAGCGCTCACCGCCATGGACCACCCGGTGGCCCACGGCCACGATCTTCCAGCCCTTTTCATGGTCGTGCAGCCAGGAGATGAGGAATTCCAGGGCCTCGTGGTGCTGGCTTTCCGCATCGCCCTGGAGCGGGATGTCCACGTCGTCCAGCTTCTTGCCCTTGTCGTCCTTGGCCTTGATGTGGGCCTTGACGCCGATGCCGTCGATCTGGCCGGAGAGCACGGGTTCCGCAGCGATGCCGCCGCCGTTCTCCAGCTCGTAGAGGGAGAACTTGATGGAGGAGGAGCCGGCGTTGAGGGTGAGGACGGCGCGGGTCATTGGTTCTGCTTCCGGTAGGCGTGGGCCATCAGGGCGGCGATGGCGCAGGAGGCGGTGCGGGTCTCGGCGGTATCGGCGCGGGAGGTCAGCACGATGGGGCACTTGGCACCCAGTACGACGCCGGCGGAAAGGGCGTTGGCCAGGTATTCCAGCTGCTTGGCCACCATGTTGCCGGACTCCAGGTCAGGCACCACCAGGATGTCGGCCTGGCCGGCGACGGCGGACTTGATGCCCTTGGTCTTGGCAGCCACCAGGGAAACGGCGTTGTCGAAGGCCAGAGGGCCGTCCAGCAGGCCGCCCTTGATCTGCCCCCGGTCGGCCATCTTGCACAGGGCGGCCGCGTCCAGGGTGGACTGGATCTTGGGATTGACCGTCTCCACGGCGGACAGGATGGCCACCTTGGGTTCCGGGTTGCCCAGGATGTGGAAGAGGTCGATGGCGTTCTGGATGATGCTGACCTTTTCCTCCAGGGAGGGGGCGATGTTGATGGCCGCATCGGTGATCATGATGGGCTTGGGATAGGTGGGTACGTCCATGTAGAAGACGTGGGAGATGCGGCGGGAGGTGCGCAGGCCGTTGGCCCGGGATACCACCTCGCCCATCAGCTCGTCGGTGTGCAGGCTGCCCTTCATCAGGGCCTCGCAGTCGCCGTTGCGCACCAGGGTCACGGCCATGGCGGCGGATTCGTGGCTATGGCGGGTATTGACGATGCGGATGCCGGTCAGGTCCAGGCCGTTCTCTTCGGCGACGGAGCGGATCTTTGCCTCCGGCCCCACCAGGAAGGGTTCGATGAGGCCGGCCCGGGCGGCGAAGATGGGGCCCTTCAGGGATTCGGCATCGCAGGGATGGGCCACGGCCACGGGAATGGGTTCCAGGCCGGCGGCGGTGGCCAGCAGGGCCTGGTAGCGGGCTTCCTTGTCGCTGATGGTGAATTCGGGCAGGTGCACCCGCTCGCGGCGGATCTTCTCCGTCGGCGCCAGCACCTCGGCGGTGCCGCTCACCACCTGCAGGCCTTCCTGGTTGGTGCATTGGCAGTCGAAGAGGATGTGCTTGTTATGGTCGAACTTCTGCTTGGCGGTGATGGTGATGGTCACCGTGTCGCCGATGGTCACCGGCCGGGAGAAGTGCAGGGACTGGTCGATGTAGATGGTGCCCGGCCCCGGGAACTGGGTGCCGAGCACGGTGGAAATGAGGGCGCCGCTCCACATGCCATGGGCCACCACCTCCCGGAAAATGCCGCTCTGGGCGAATTCCGGGTCCACCACGGAGGGATTCACATCCCCCGACATGATGGCGAACAGCTTGATGTCTTCCGGACGCAGGGTCCGGATCAGGGTGGAAGAGTCTCCCACTTGGATTTCGTCGAAAGTCTTGTTTTCGATGTACTGCTCGGTGTGCTCAGCGTGCATGGCGCCTCCCGTTTTTGATTGTGTGGAGCTCTTAGCCGACGATGTTGTAGCCGCCGTCAATGTAGATGGTACCGCCGGTCAGGGTCTTCGCCACATCGCTGCACAGGTAGGCGGCCAGGGCGCCGACGTCGTCGATGGAGACCAGTCGGTGCAGGGGGGCCCGTTCCACGGCGTCCTTCATCAGATCGTCGAAGTGGGCGATGCCGGAGGCGGCGCGGGTGGCCAGGGGGCCCGGGGAGATGGCGTGCACCCGGATGCCCTTGGGGCCCAGCTCGGTGGCCAGGTAGCGGGTGGAAGCCTGCAGGGCGGCCTTTACCGGGCCCATCATGCCGTAGTTGTCCACCACTTCATCGGCGCCCAGGTAGCTCATGGTCAGCAGGGAGCCGCCGTCCTTCATCAGGGGCTCGGCCAGCTTGGCCATGCGGATGAAGGAGTGGCAGGAAATGTCGATGGCCCGCAGGAAGCCCTGGCGGGAGCAGTCCACCACCCGGCCGTGCAGGTCTTCCTTGGGGGCGAAGGCGATGGAGTGCAGGAGGAAGTCCAGCTTGCCCCACTTCTGTTCGATGGCGGCGAAAACAGCTGCCAGCTGATCGTCCTGTTCCACGTCCAGGGGCAGCACCAGGGGGGCGGCCAGCAGTTCGGCCAGGGGGCGCACGTGGGGTTCGGCCTTTTCATTCAGGTAGGTGACCGCCAGTTCGGCGCCGCAGATGTTGAAAGCCTTGGCGCAGCCGTAGGCAATGCTCTTGTTGTTGGCGATACCGACGACCAGGCCTTTTTTGCCGTTGAGGTTGAACATTTGCAGAACTCCAGGTTAGTTGAATGAAGGTGAACCATCCGGCGTCCAGTCTGGACCGGGGCCGTTATTGCAATCCTGTTTTCGTTATCATGCCGCATTTTGTGTTGCGGTGCAGCATATCGATTTTGACCTAGATCAAGGCCTAGTGGCAGTAGGACCTTAGCGGACGAGGGATAAGCCGGTATTTCGTTCCGATGACGTCCCCGTTACAGCGGCTTGCGCTGTGTCAACGTTTTTGCATTGACCATACCTATAATCCTCCGGCATGACCTTACAAGGGGGAGGGATTTTGGAACCGATTGCCAATTCTCTGGATGCAGTCCTCGAGGCGGTTTTGAGCAAACGCCGCCGGGACCCCACCCAACTGCTGCAAATTCTCCGGGAAGTGCAGGAACAGGTGGGCTACATCCCCCCTCCCGCCCTCACCGCCATCGCCGCCGCCCTGAAGCTGCCCCGGGCCCGGGTCGAGGGCGTGGCCGGCTTCTACTCCTTTCTCCATTTGCAGTCGGTGGGCAAATACCGGGTGCTCTTCTCCGACAACGCCACCGACCGCCTCCTGGGCAACCTGGACTTGCTCGGCACCATGTGCCAGAAGCTGTGGGTCGAACAGGGCAAGGTGTCGGAAGACGGCCTGGTCTCGGTGGATGTCACCTCCTGTACCGGCATGTGCGACCAGGGCCCGGCCCTGCTGGTCAATGGCCGCCCCATCACCCGCCTCACCCACCAGCGCGTCAATGAAATCTGCGAGCTGATCCGTTCCCGCCGGCCCCTGTCCCTGTGGCCCCAGGAATACTTCCGGGTGGAGGACAACATCCGCCGCAAGGACGATCTGCTCAATACCGTGCTGGAGCCGGGGGCTGCCCTGGCGGCGGCCATGGCCCTGGGGCCCGAGGCCTGGTTGGGCGAGGTGCAGAAGTCCAGCCTGCGCGGTCGCGGCGGCGCCGGCTTCACCACCGGGGTCAAGTGGGAGGCCTGCCGCAACGCCCCCGGTGAGGAGCGGGTCATCGTCTGCAACGCGGACGAAGGCGAGCCCGGTACCTTCAAGGACCGGGTGCTGCTGACCTCATACCCGGACCACGTGTTCGAGGGCATGACCCTGGCGGCCTACGCCACCGGCGCCCGCCAGGGCTTCCTCTACCTGCGGGGCGAATACCGCTACCTACTGGAGCCCCTGGAGGCAGCCCTGCAGCGCCGCCGCGAGGCCGGGCTGCTGGGGCAGGGCATCCGGGGCCAGGCCGGTTTCGATTTCGACATCGAGATTCATCTGGGCGCCGGCGCCTATGTCTGCGGTGAGGAAACGGCCCTGATCGAGTCCCTCGAGGGCAAGCGGGGCACGCCCCGCATCCGCCCGCCCTTCCCGGTGATCAAGGGCTATCTGGGGCGGCCCACGGTGGTCAATAACGTGGAAACCCTGGCCAAGACGGTGCTGATCGCCCTGGAAGGAGCCGAGCGCTTCGCCGCCGTCGGCACTGCCCAGTCCACCGGCACCAAGCTCCTCTCCATATCCGGCGACTGCGCCTTTCCCGGCATCTACGAGTATCCCTTCGGCGTTTCCATCGAGCAGATCCTGGAGGATTGCGGCGCCACCGACGTGCAGGCGGTCCAGGTGGGCGGCGCTTCGGGCACCTGCCTGGCGTCCTACGAGTTCCACCGGGGCATTGCCTACGAGGACGTGCCGACGGCCGGTTCCTTCATGATCTTCGATACCAGCCGGGACCTCTTCGAGGTGGCGCGCAACTTCGTCCACTTCTTCGCCCACGAGAGCTGCGGCTTTTGCACCCCCTGCCGGGTCGGCACCTCCCTGCTGCGGAACTTCATGGACAAGCTGGCCACCGGCCACGGCGCCAAGTACGACCTGGCCGACATCGAGTGGATCAACCGCCTGCTCAAGGCGGCCAGCCACTGCGGCCTGGGCCTGGCCGCCGCCAACCCGGTGGTGGAGACCCTGATCAAGTTCCGCCCCGCCTACGAGCGCCGGCTCCAGTCCCTGGATTTCGCCCCCGCCTTCGACCTGGACCAGTCCCTGGCCGAGGCCCGGCGCATGACCGGGCGCGACGATGCCGACGCCCACCTGAGTTCCGTGGAGGCCCACCGATGAGCGATACCAAGAAATTCCTGCTGGACGGCAAACCGGTGGTCTTCCAGGACGGCCAGACCATCCTGGAGGCCGCCCGCCAGGCTGGCCACTACATTCCCCACCTGTGCTGGCATCCGGATTTTCCGGCCCACGGTTCCTGCAAGCTGTGCATCGTCAAGGTGGGCGGACGCCACGTCTCCTCCTGCGCCATGCCGGCCAAGGAGGGCATGGAGGTGGAGAGCAACACCCCGGAGATGAACGGCGAGCGGCGGGCCCTGCTGCAGATGCTGTTCGTCGAGGGCAACCATTTCTGTCCCTCGTGCGAGAAGAGCGGCAACTGCCAGTTGCAGGCCCTGGCCTACGACCTGGAAATGCTCTCCGCCCATTTCAACCATTTCTATCCCAACCGGCCGGTGGATGCCTCCCATCCGGACGTCCTGCTGGACTTCAACCGCTGCATCTTCTGCGAGCTGTGCGTGCGGGCCAGCCGGGACATCGACGGCAAGAACATCTTCGCCCTCACCGATAGGGGCATCCACAAGCACCTGGTGGTCAATGCGGAAAGCGGCCGCCTGGCTGACACGGATTTTGCCGCCAGCGACCGGGCGGCCAACATCTGTCCCGTGGGCGTCATCCTGCACAAGCGCCAGGGCTTTGCCAGGCCCATCGGCGAGCGGGACTACGACGCCAAGCCGATCAGCGTGGTAGCCATGGAAGAGGTGGAAAAATGATCGTTTCCGGACGCAAGCTGCGGGTCGCCACCACCTCCCTGGCCGGGTGCTTCGGCTGCCACATGTCCTTCCTCGACATCGACGAGCACCTGCTGGAACTGGTGGAACTGGTGGAATTCGACCGTTCGCCCCTGACCGACATCAAGCACTGCGGCCCCTGCGACATCGGCATCATCGAAGGCGGCGTCTGCAATGCGGAGAATGTCCATGTGCTGCGGGAATTCCGCAAGCACTGCAAGATACTCATCGCCCTCGGCGCCTGCGCCGTCACCGGCGGCCTGCCGGCCCAGCGCAACCACCTGGACGTGGGCCAGTGCCTGCAGGAGGTCTACCACACCTGCATCGGCGTCGAATCCCTGCCCGGCGGCCAGGTACCCAACGACCCGGAATTGCCCCTGCTGCTGGACAAGGTCCATCCCATCCACGAAGTGGTGCGGGTGGATTACTTCATTCCCGGCTGCCCGCCCTCGGGGGAGGCCATCTGGAAGTTCCTGACGGACCTCATCGCCGGCCACACGCCCCGGCTTTCCCATCCCATCCTGCGTTTCGACTGAGGCTTCCCCACCATGTTCGAACTTGAAACCGCGTCCCAGACCGACAACCTGCGCCGCGTCGCCATCGATCCTGTTTCCCGGGTCGAAGGCCACGGCAAGGTGACCCTGCTGCTGGACGATCACAACCAGGTGCAGCAGGTGCGCCTGCACATCGTCGAATTCCGGGGCTTCGAGAAATTCATCCAGGGCCGCCCCTACTGGGAAGTGCCGGTGATGGTGCAGCGTCTCTGCGGCATCTGCCCCGTCTCCCACCATCTGGCGGCCTCCAAGGCCCTGGACCTGGTGGTGGGCGCCGCCAGCATCACGCCGACGGCGGAAAAGATGCGCCGCCTCATGCACTACGGCCAGATGCTGCAGTCCCACGCCCTGCATTTCTTCCACCTGTCCTCGCCCGACCTGCTGTTCGGCTTCGATTCCGACGTGGGGCAGCGCAACATCGTCGGCGTCGCCGCCGCCCATCCGGAGGTGGCCAAGCAGGGCATCCTGCTGCGCAAGTTCGGCCAGGAGGTGATCCGCGTCACCTCCGGCAAGCGCATCCACGGCACCGGCGCCGTTCCCGGCGGGGTGAACAAGGCCCTGGACCCGGCCGACCGGGCCATGCTGCTGCAGGACGTGGAGCAGATGATCGCCTGGAGCCGGGACGCGGTGCATCTGACCAAGCGCCTGCATACCAGCAACCCGGCCCTCTACGACCAGTTCGGGCTGTTCCGCTCCAACCTCTTCAGCCTGGTGCGGGCCGATGGTGCCCTGGACTTCTACCACGGCCACCTGCGTCTGCGGGACGGGGACGGCAAGGTGCTGCTGGACGGCGTGGACTACCAGAACTACCACCACCTGCTGACCGAGGAGGTGAAGTCCTGGAGCTACATGAAATTCCCCTATGTGACCGCCATGGGCCGGGAACAGGGCTGGTACAAGGTGGGCCCCCTGGCCCGGGTGCAGAACTGCGACTTCATTCCCAGCCCCCTGGCCGAGATCGAGCGGCGCGAATTCATGGACCACGGCCAGGGCGGCCTGGTGCACGCGCCCCTGGCCTACCACTGGGCCCGCATGATCGAAATGCTGCACGCCGCCGAAGTCATCAAGGAACTGCTGGCCGACGACGACCTGCTGGGGGACGACCTGATGTCCTGCGGCGACCGCCGCCGCGAAGGCGTGGGCGTGATCGAGGCGCCCCGGGGCACCCTGATCCACCATTACCAGGTGGATGAGGACGACCTCGTCACCATGGCCAACCTGATCGTCTCCACCACCCACAACAACCAGGCCATGAACGAGGCGGTGCGCCAGGTGGCGCGCCAGTACCTGAACGGCCGGGAAATCACCGAAGGGCTGCTCAACCATATCGAGGTGGCCATCCGCGCCTTCGATCCCTGCCTTTCCTGCGCCACCCACGCCCTGGGCCAGATGCCCCTGACCGTGGAACTGCTGGACGGCAGCGGCCGCCTGCTGGACCGCCGGGTCAAGGGATGACGCGCCGGCTGGTGGTCTTCGGCATCGGCAACCCCAGCCGCGGCGACGATGCCCTGGGGCCCCTGCTGTTGCAGCGCCTGGAGCAGGCCCGTCTGCCCGGGGTGGTGACGGTGGAGGATTTCCAGCTGCAGATCGAGCACGCCATCGACCTCCAGGGTCGGGACCTGGCCCTTTTCATCGATGCCGGGGAGGGCACGCCGGCGCCTTTCAGCTTCGCCCCGGTGACGCCCCTCTTCAATCCGGCCCACAGCACCCATTCCCTGGCTCCCGGCGCCGTGCTTGCCGTCTATGGCCAGGCCCTGGAACAGGCGCCGCCGCCGGCCTACGTCCTCTGCGTGCGGGGCCAGCGCTTCGAGTTGGGGGAGGGGCTCAGCCCCGCCGGGCGCCAGCACCTGGAGGCGGCCTGGGATTTTCTCCGCCAGCTGTGCACCGAGCCGGACCCGGAGCGCTGGAGCCAGCTCCGGCCCCTGCCCGGATTGCCGCCCCTGCTCTAGGATTCCGGGCCGCCGGTGAATTGACTTGCATCATGGTTTGTTCCCGGCCCGCCGACAGATCATGGCGCATGCTGCCCGGGGGAGGGTGGCTCCTTTTTGGCAGAACGACCATGACCCATCCGACGTCCACCCAGCCCGGCCTGCTCCTGCGCGGCTTCCTGCTGCTGTTCCTTGCCGGTTCCCTCCAGGCGGCGCCCTGGCCCAGCCCGGTGGCCTCCTACCAGGCCGTGGCGGCCGGGGAAGGGCGGGGCGAGGACATCCTCCTGGCGGCGGCTCCCGATTCTGGGCTGGAAGTCTCCTACGATGCGGCCAGCCGGCGCCTGCACCTGCACTACCCCATGGCCTTCAACCAGCTGACCGAAGGCTGGAGCTGGCGGCCCCTGGCCGATCCGGCCAGCGAGGATTACTACCGCTTCAAGTATCTGCCCCTGGGCAGCGTGAACGAGGAGCGGGACAGCTATGTGGGGGAGGACAAGATCGGCGAGCCGGAAACCATGCGGGTGCTCTGGCGTTACGACTATTTCCTGGCCTTCGACAATCTCTACGACTTCATGCCCCGGGGTACCGACGACGAAGCCGGCTTCGACGCCGAGCTGACCCTGGAGCCGGAGCAGGCGGCGCCCCTGCTGGAACCGGGGGCGGTGAGCCTGATCGCCCGGGTGCACCTGCAGGAGCCCTACGTTTCCGAGAGCACAACCTTCTGGAAGGCCATCCATGCCCGGCCCACGGATTTCACCCTGAAGAAGCGCTACCTCATCGGCGAGGTGGAGGAAATTCGCTTCGTCACCGGGCAGAATCGAGTGCTGGCGCAGCTTCCGCGGCATCCGCAACAAAAACAGCAGAGCGGCAAGCCGTAAGGGCGCAGCTTGCCGGGGGCTGCCGTGCTAAAATCTCGTTCTGTCACAAAACCTAAACTCAAAATTCATGTTCGGACGTCTGATGCCCCAAGAGGGCAAGTTTTTCGACCTGTTCAACGCTCACGCAGAACAGATCGTGCAGGGTGGTCAAGCCTTGGCCACCTTCATCAACCATCTGGGACGTAACCCCGAAGAGGCCACCCAGGCCGCCGACGCAGTGGATACCGCCGAAAGCCGGGCCGACAAGATCACCCACGAGACGGTTGCCCTGCTGCACAAGACCTTCATCACCCCCCTGGATCGGGACGAGATCCACTCCCTCATCACCGGCATGGACGACATCCTGGACCTGATCCAGGACGTGACCCAGACCGTCTCCCTCTACGACATCCGCAAGGGCACCCCGGAAGCCATCCAGCTGGCCGAAATCTGCGTCTCCTGTTGCGACCGGGTGCGCTGGGCCGTCTCCCTGCTGCCCAACGCCGACCAGGGCCCGGCCATCCTCAAGACCTGCGAGGAAATCGACCGCCTGGAGTCCGACGCCGACCGCGTCATGCGTTCCGCCATGTCCCGCCTGTTCCGCGACGAGCCGGACGTGCGCCAGCTGATCAAGCTCAAGGCCATCTACGAACTGCTGGAAACCGTGACCGACCGCTGTGAGGATGTGGCCAACATCCTCGAAGGCATCGTCCTCGAAAACTCCTAAGCGATAACCATGACTGGTCTCGAAATCAGCCTGGGAGTCGTGGTGCTCCTGGTGGTGCTGGCGTTGGCGTTCGATTTCATGAACGGCTTTCACGATGCCGCCAATTCCATCGCCACCGTGGTTTCCACCGGGGTCCTGAAGCCCCACCAGGCGGTGGCTTTCGCCGCCTTCTTCAACATCGTCGCCATCTTCATCTTCCAGTTGAAGGTGGCCACCACCATTGGCAAGGGCACCATCGATCCGGCCATCGTGGACCACATCGTCATCTTCGGCGCCCTCATGGGGGCCGTGGTGTGGAACCTGGTGACCTGGTTCTACGGCATTCCGTCCTCCTCCTCCCACGCCCTCATCGGCGGTCTGGTGGGGGCGGCCCTGGCCAAGTCCGGTCCCGATGCCCTGATCGCCGCCGGCATCCTGAAGACCGTAGCCTTCATCTTCGTCTCCCCCCTGCTCGGCTTCATCCTCGGCACCCTGCTCATGGTGGCGGTGTCCTGGCTGTTCTTCCGCACCACACCGCGCAAGGTGGACAAGTGGTTCCGCCGCCTGCAGCTGGTTTCCGCCGGCCTCTACAGCCTGGGCCACGGCGGCAACGACGCCCAGAAGACCATCGGCATCATCTGGATGCTGCTCATCGCCGCCGGCCTGTCCCAGTCCAGCGACCCCATCCCCGTCTGGGTGGTGGTCTGCTGCTACGTGGCCATCGGCCTGGGCACCATGTTCGGTGGCTGGCGCATCGTCAAGACCATGGGCCAGAAGATCACCAAGTTGAAGCCCGTGGGCGGCTTCTGTGCCGAGACGGGCGGGGCCATCACCCTGTTCCTGGCCACGGCCCTGGGCATTCCCGTGTCCACCACCCACACCATCACCGGCGCCATCGTCGGCGTCGGCTCCGCGCGCAAGTTCAACGCCGTGCGCTGGGGCATCGCCGGCGGCATCGTCTGGGCCTGGATCCTCACCATCCCCTGCAGTGCCCTCATTGCAGCCGGTGCCTGGTATCTGGGCAGCTTTCTGCTTTGATTCCCCGCCGCCCGCCCCGTCCGGGGCGGGCATAATGGAGCCTGACTCCATTTCCGCTCCACACCCATGGTCTGGCTCAAGCTTCTGGCGGTGATCGCCGCCTTCGTCCTGCTCGTCTGGTCTTTCCCCTTCCTTTGGGAAATCGGCATCGCCGCCATTTTCGGCGCCTGTTTCTGGCTCTTCGCCCGGCCGCCGCAAAACCGTCCCCCCGCCGACGACGGCCAGCCATGAAGGCGTTGCCCCAGCGTCTCCGCGGAGGGCTGTGGATTGCCGCTTCCGCCGCCGGTTTCGGCGCCATGGCCATTTTCGCCAAGCTGGCCTATGCCGAGGGCGTCGGCCTGGAAACCCTGCTCTTCCTGCGCTTTGCCCTGGGCGGCGCCTGCCTCGCCCTGATCCTGCGCTGGCGGCGCCAGGCCTGGCCGGCCCCGGCCCTCTGGCCCGGGCTGGCGGCCATGGGCGGGATCGGCTACGTGGGCCAGTCCTACTGTTACTTTGCCGCCCTGCGCCATGCCTCGGCCGGACTCACGGCGGTGCTGCTCTATCTCTATCCGGTGCTGGTGACCTTGCTCGCGGCCCTGCTGGGGCGCCAGCGGCTCAGCGGGCGCAAGCTGCTGGCGGTGGGGGCCGCCTTCGTCGGCACCCTGCTGACCATCGGCGGCAGCCTGGCGGGCACGCCCCTGGGCATCGGCCTGGGCCTGGCGGCAGCCCTCATCTACTCGGTCTATATCCTGGCCGGAGAGCGCCTGACGGCCCGGGCCGGGGCCCTGGCCTCGGCTGCAGTGATCATGCTGGCGGCGGCGGTGGTGTTCGGCGTGCTGGCTTTCCATGCCGCCTCGCCGTGGCCGGCTTCCCTGGCGGGATGGGCAGCGGTGCTGGGGATCGTGGTGTTTTCCACCATCGTCGGCATGGTGGGGTTCTTCGCCGGCATGGCCAAGCTGGGGGCGGCGGATGCGGCCACCCTGTCCACCCTGGAGCCGGTGGTGACCCTGGTGCTGGCGGCCCTGTTTCTCGGGGAGGTGGTGGGGGGCTGGCAGTTGGCCGGCGGCGCCCTCATCCTGGGCGCGGTGGTGGTCCTGGTGCGTAGCCCGGTTATGCCGGAGAGGCCCGCCGGATAAGGCGCTCCGGCCATGCCCCGGTGTCGTGCCCGGGGCATGGGCCTGGTGGCAGCGGGCTTACTCGGCGATGGGCCGGGCGGAGGTGATGAAGGAGAGGGCCTTGGTGCTGTAGAGGTCCACATGCACCGCTTCCACCTGGGGCGTGTTCACGGTGGCCTCGGCCTGCCAGCGGATGAGGAAGTTGGCGCCGGAACCGCCTTCGTCCTCCCGCCGCTCGATGAACAGCTCCAGGGTGCCCAGGGGCGGAATGGTGCGCACCTTGGGCACGAAATCCTTGAGCAGCTTGCCGTCCGTGTCGTAGTAGCGGGCCGAGAGCACCTTGATGGGGTTCTTCGTATCCGTGTTGCGCACGCTGACCAGGGCCGACAGGTAGGACTTGTCCGGATTGCCGCTCTTGTCCAGGTTGCCGTGCCAGAGGTGGGAATAGATGGGCAGGTAGAGGGTCTGGCTCTTGGCCTGGTAGATCTCCTGGGCCTGGACCGGGGCCACCAGCAACGCCCCGGCCAGCATCAGGCCGGCGAAGGTCTGCAGCGGGCGGAGCAGGCGATGGGGCAGGGCGTTGGCATTCATGGCAGTGGTCCAGTGGAAATGGTCAGAGGAGGAAGGCCCGCAGGGCGTCCAGCACCCGGTCCGGCTGTTCCGCCATCATGGCATGGCCGGCGCCGTCGATCTCGGCTTTGCGTACGTCCTTGAGGGCTTTCGCCAGGTCGCCGGCGGCCCGGGGCGGGGTCATCAGGTCCCGCTTGGCGATCACCAGCAGGGCCGGGCATTGCACCTTGGCGGCGGCTTCCAGACCGGTCTGGTAGTCGTTGCAGTTGGACAGGTCGACGAACAGGGAGCCGGCCCGGGCGCGGCGCATCAGGGCCAGGCTGGCCCCGGGCTGCCAGGCGCCGGGCACGGTGTTGCCGCCCAGGCCCTGGGCGTTGGACCATTGGTTGATCATGCGGTAGGCCTTTTCCGGCTTGTCCTTGGCGGCGGCCAGAAGTTGCTCGGAGACGGCCATGGGCACGGCGCTGCCGAGCAGGGCGATCTTGCCGATGCGGCCGGGGTGGCGGGCGGCGGCTTCCAGGGCGGTCAGGGAGCCCATGGAGTGGCCGGCCAGCACGGCCTTTTCCACGCCGGCCGCATCCAGCAGATCGGCCACCCAGTCGGCCAGGGCGCCGATGGAAGCCAGGGGTTCGCCGCCGGAGCGGCCGTGGCCGGGCAGATCCACCGCCAGCACGCTGTAGCCGTGGTTGGCGAAATAGCGGCTCTGCAGGCCCCACACCGTGTGGTCGTTGGCGGCGCCGTGGAGGAAGACCAGGGCGGGCTTCTTCGGGTCGAAGGTCTTGCCGCCGGTGTAGGCGTAGATCTTGGTGTCGCGGACGATCAGTTCCATGGCCCCCTCCTTACGCCACAGCCTTGGCCGCAGCGGCCAGGCCCCGGGACAAGTCTTCGATGAGGTCGTCCGCATCTTCCAGACCGACCGAGAGGCGGATGGTGCCGGCGCCGATGCCCGCGGCCAGCAAGGCTTCGTCGGACATGCGGAAGTGGGTGGTGGAGGCCGGGTGGATCACCAGGGACTTGGCATCGCCCACGTTGGCCAGGTGGGAGAAGAGCTTCAGGGTCTCGATGAATTTCTTGCCGGCGGGGCGGCCGCCCTTGACGCTGAAACTGAAGACGGAGCCGCAGCCGCGGGGCAACAGCTTCTGGGCCAGGGCATGGTCCGGGTGGCTTTCCAGGCCCGGGTAGGCGACGCTTTCCACAGCCTCGTGGGCAACGAGGAAATCCACCAGCTTGCGGGCGTTTTCCACATGGCGCTGCATGCGCAGGGGCAGGGTTTCGACGCCCTGCAGGATCTGGAAGGCGTTCATGGGGCTCATGCAGGCGCCGAAGTCGCGCAGGCCTTCGCGTCGGGCCCGCAGCAGGAAGGCGGCGACGGTGGATTCCTCGGCGAAGTCCATGCCGTGGAAACCGTCGTAGGGCTCGGTCAGAGTGGGGAATTTACCCGAGGCTTCCCAATCGAAATTGCCCGAATCCACCAGCACGCCGCCGACAGCGGTGCCGTGGCCGCAGAGGAACTTGGTGGCGGAGTGGAAGACCAGATCGGCGCCGTGCTCGAAGGGTTTCAGCAGGTAGGGGCTGGTGAAGGTGGAATCCACCAGCAGGGGCAGGCCGTGTTCGTGGGCCAGGGCGGAAATACGGGGGATGTCCAGCACGTCCAGGCCCGGGTTGCCCAGGGTCTCGCCGAAGAGCAGGCGGGTGTTGGGGCGGATGGCGGCGCGCCAGGCGTCCACGTCCCGGGTGGGGACGAAGGTGGTATCGATGCCGAAGCGGCGCAGGGTGTAGTCCAGCAGGTTGTGGCTGCCGCCGTAGAGGGCGCCGGAGGCGACGATGTGGCTGCCGGCCCCCATCAGGGTGGCCACGGCCAGGTGCATGGCGGCCTGGCCGCTGGCGGTGGCGATGGCGCCGACGCCGCCTTCCAGGGCGGCGATGCGCTCCTCCAGCACCGACACGGTGGGATTGGAAATGCGGGAATAGACGTGGCCGGCCCGTTCCATGTTGAAGAGGGCAGCGGCCTGGTCGGAGTCCTTGAAGACGAAGGAGGTGGACAGGTAGATCGGGGTGGCGCGGGCGCCGTACTGCGGGTCGGGCACCTGGCCGGCGTGCAGGGCCAGGGTGTCGAGGGTGTAGCCGTCCTTACCGGCCATGGGCGTTCTCCTGAGGGTCTCGTTGTTCTTTGGCTGTCAGGCCGGCATGTCCGGCAGCAGCATGTCTTCCAGCAGCCTGATGCGGTCCTTGAGCTGCAGCTTGCGCTTTTTCAGGCGCCGCACCAGGAGCTGGTCCGGCGGCGGGTTGGCGGTGAGGTGTTCGATCACCAGGTCCAGGTCCCGGTGTTCCACTTCCAGCTCGTGCAGCCGGCCGCGGATGATGCCGGCCTCGTCGTCGCTCAGGGTCATGGGCTGTTTACATTCGTAAAATGATCTTTGCCGGCGGCTTTCTTCCCGCGAGGGAAGCGGCCGCCAAGGCAGGATCGAGGACGCATTGTGGACCATTCCACAGCGTACGGAAAAGGGCATAGAATAGACCGTACAATTCTAACCTTATGGAGGAGATCCATGTCCCACACCGTCATTGTCGTTTTCGGCAAAGGCAAGGAGTACGAATTCAAGTTCACCCAGGCAGACCTCGGCGGCCAGACCGCGGAAGAGGCCCGTCGCTGGTTCGACAAGGAGTTCGTCACCCTGGAATGCGAACCCTCCAATCCGGTGGGCAAGGTCCTGATCATCGACAAGGTACTCAACGTCGCCAAGTACGGCGGCGAAGCCCGCTTCGCCGAGGCCGGCGGCTGGGCCAAGGACTTCACCCGTAACGCCGCCCTGGCCCTGGGCCGCGATACGGTGCGGGTGGATGTGGCCGATTTCATCATCGGTTACTGAAACCGCAGCGGCGGGAAAAAAGAACGGCGCACCTCGGTGCGCCGTTCTGCTTTTGTGCCTCAGTCTTTGCCATCGGCCAGGGCCGGGTGCCGGGCCAGCTCCCGGGTCCATTCCAGGGGCGGCTGGGATGCGGCGACGTACTGCCGGTACCGCCGCAGATAATCGCCCAGCAGGGTCCGGCCGGGGCCGGCCGCCGCTCCGCTGTAGGCCTGCAGCAGGCCCCGGTAGCACTGGCGGAAGCGGCGGGGCTCGCCCTGCCAGGCGTCCACCTGCTGCAGCAGCCGTTGCAGGAGCTGGGCGTCCTGCAGCAGGCGCCGGCCGTCCCAGGGATTGGGCCGGTCCACGGCGTGGCACAGGTATTTGAGATCGATGAAGCGCAGTCTGTCGCCGCTGCGGAAGGCCAGCAGGGCCCGGGCGGAGCGGGGCGAGGCGGCCAGGGCGCCGCTGTCGCCGAAGGCCAGGCGAATACGCTGCAGGGCCCGGGTCATGGGCGCCGGATCGGCGGGGTCGGCTGCCGGGTCCAGCCTGGGGCAGGGCTCCCCCAGGGCCAGGGCGAGGGCCTGCAGGTCGCTGCCGGTTTGGCTCACGGGGCATCCAGGGGGCAGCGGCTGTCCCCCTCCTGGAGGCGCGGCCGCAGGGCCGGAGCCCGTTCGCCGAGATCGCGGAATTCCAGGCGCAGTTCGATGCGGCGGCTTTCCTCGGCGCTGGCCTTCTGGAAATTGAAGGAGGAGCCGCCCACCAGGAACAGTTCCCGCACCGTCTGCTGGTCCGTCTCCGAGATGGCGTCGGCGCTGCCTGCCGGGCTGGCGAGGAGGGCGCAGAGGACCCGCTCCGAGCGCTGCAGGCTGAGATTGAGGTTGTACAGGTAGCTGCCCCGGGCATCGGCGAAGCCCTCGACCACGATCTGCTTCAGCCATTTACCGGCCACCGGGTCCCGGGCCAGGGCCAGGATCTTCGGCACCAGTTGCCGCAGCAGGCGGGCCTGCTCGGCGGAGAGCTTGTGGCTGTTGGTGTCGAAGCGGGCCCGTTCGCCGAAGTCCACGGACTGGCCGCGCAGGGTGACGCCGGGGAAGTCCCGGGTCATGTCCCGCACCCGCTGCAGCACCTCCCGGATGTCTTCCTCGCGCCGGGTCTTCTCCCGCTCGCTTTCGGAAATCTCGTGGGTGACCGCCAGTAGGGCCACGGTCATGGCCACCAGGAACAGCACCATGAGGCCCGACATGAGGTCGGAAAAGGAAATCCAGAAGGGCTTTTCCCCTTCCTCGCGGCGGGCGCGGCGCTTGCCGGGCAGGAGTCCGATCATGGCGGCGGTTTAGCCCTTGCCGTCGGCGAGGACGTCGCCCAGGTGTTCGATGGCGTCCTTCAGGTAGCCCACGGCCTCGGCCAGCTCCCGCTGGAACTGGGCGTTGCCGGCCTTGAGGGAACGCTCCACGTTGTCGGCGAAGGCGCCGTGGGCCTTGGCCAGGACCTCGCTGACGCCCTGCAGATAGACGTCGGCCCGCTGCTCGGCCCGGGCGAGGGACTGGGCGGCGCTTTCCAGGCGGCCCACCACCTCGCTGTTGAGGGCGGCCTCCCGCTGGGCCAGGGCCACCGTGCCCTGCACTTCCTGCAGCAGTTCCCGTAGGCTGGCGCCGACCTTGTGCTGCTGTTCCAGCAGCTGGCCGTTGCCGGCGCTGGCGGCGGCCAGGCTGCCGGCGGCGCTCTGGATGGCACGTCCGGCCTCGGCCACGGTCTGGGCGGTGTGGTCGAAGCTGCGCCCGGCGGCGGCGAAACCGCCGCAGGCCAGTTGCACGGCTTCGGCGCCGGCGCTGAGCTGGCCCATGGCCTGGCTGCCGGCCCGGTTGAAGCTGGCGACGCAGCTTTCCAGGGTGGCGGCGGCATTTTTCAGTTCCGTGGTGACGCCCTGCAGATGGCCGGCCACCTTGCCCATGAGCTTGTCGGTCTGCTCCGTCAGGCGCTCCTGCTGGGCCTGCTGGCCGCCGCCGATGGCCTCGGAGACGCCGGCCACCTGCTGGGCGAGCTGGCCGGCCAGCTGGGCCATGGATTCCTGGATGGCTTTTTCCAGACGCTGGCTGCTGGCCTCGAAACGCTGGCCGGTGGCTTCCAGGCTTTGCAGCAGGCGCTCCTGGCGCTGCTCCGCCTCCCGCTCCTGGCGTCCCAGCTGTTCGCCGATCTGCTGACCCACATTGCCCAGCAGGCCGTCCAGGGCCTGGCTGATGCCGCCGGCCACCGCCTTGCCCTGCTGGGCCTCCATCCGTTCCAGGGTCTGGGTCAGGCGCTCCAGGGGCGCGCGGATGCTGTCGCCGACGGCGCCGGCCAGGCCCGCCGTCATGTTCTCCAGCTGGCGCTGGCCGGCCTGTTGCTGCTGCTCCAGCAGGCTGGCCAGGGCCTGGCGCATTTCCGCCACCAGGGCCTGGCGCAGCTGGGCGGCCTGTTGTGCCGCCTGCTGGGCGGCGCCCTCGCTGGCGCCCACCAGGCGGGCCAGGTATTCCTCGCCGATGCCGGTGTCGAAGAGACTGTCGATGAGCTGGTTGAGGCGTTCCACCTGGCGGTAGCGGGCCACCACCAGGGATTTTTCGACCCAGGTGAGGAGCATGGCCAGACCGATGGCGATGGCGGAAATCTTGAAGGCGTGGCCGACGCCCTGGATCAGCTCCCTGAGGCTGCCCCGCACCACGTCGGCGCTGGCGGAAACCTCGAAGTGGGTGAGGCCGACGATGAGGCCGGAAAAGGTGCCGAGGATGCCGATGCCGGTGAGGATGCCCGGCAGGTGCTTGTAGAACTCGGCCCGCAGGGGCGTATCCACCAGGGCCTGTTCGGTGAGGAAGCTTTCCGCCAGGGCCGTGGCGCGCCAGCGGGGGCCGGCCTCGGTGCGGGTCGGGTGCAGGGTCTGGGCGTATTCGCGCCACAGGTGGGCCAGGGGCGGGGCGCCCATGATGTCGCGGCCGATCTGCTGGGGATCGGGGTTGCCGCCGCTCTCCCGCAGCTGCTCCAGCTGCCCGATGGTGCGGCGGAAGAGGCGGCCCAGGCCCAGGGCGGGCAGGACGAAGCGGAAGATGAAACCGGTGCAGATGGCCGCCAGGAGCAGGGCGATGACCAGCATGTGGCCCGGAATGTCGGTGGCGGCGAGGAGGGAAGTGAGGGAGGAAGGCATCGGGCCCGGCGGGTCAGGGTGGTCGGCAAAGGCGGCAACGAGCCCGGATTCTAGCACCCCGGCCCGGCGCTGCTGCCGGTGGCCTCCGCTACCGCAGCGGGGGAGCGGTGCGGGTCCGGGATTGATGCGGGTTTGGGGTGGCTGGAGGCCGGCGCCGTTCCTGGCCTCCAGCCATGGCATGGCCGGGAGGCGCTTGCCGCCTGCCCCGGCGGCAGGGGGTGTCCGAGGTGGTCGTCGCCAGGGCCTGGGTGGGAACTGTTTGCATCTGTCATCTTTGCAGAGTGGAAAGAAAGTTTCCAGGTGTCGGCTTTGTTACGTCGCAAGGTTTACAACTTTATGAAACGCCATTTCACGCGAGTTCCGTAGCTGCTTGATTGTTATGGTTTTGCCCTGTCTGGCACGGTTCTTGTAATCGTCCCACCCCAATAAGGGCGCGGCGATCCCCGCGCAACCATGCAAATAGCCCCGTGGGAACGGGGCAACAGACCGAGGGTGAGGCCATGCAAGAGCAAAAACTCCAGTCCCTGGAAATCCACGAGCACGTCATCGAGGCGGCCAAGCGCCTGGAAATGGGCCGCCGGGAATTCCTCCAGTTCTGTACGGCCATGGCCGCCACCCTGGGCCTGCCGGCCGGGGCCGAGGCCGCGGTGGCCGAGGCGGTGGCGGTGAAGAAGCGCCCCTCCGTCATCTGGCTGCACTTCCAGGAATGCACCGGCTGTACCGAATCCATGCTGCGGGCCGAGCATCCCACCATCGAGAAGCTGATTCTCGACGTCATCTCCCTCGACTACCACGAGACCCTCTTCGCCGCCGCCGGCCACCAGATCGAGGCCGCCAAGCAGGCCGCCATGAAGGCCAACAAGGGCCAGTACCTGCTGGTGGTGGAAGGTGCCATCCCGACCAAGGATGGCGGCATCTACTGCAAGGTGGGCGGCAAGACCGCCATCGACATCGTCAAGGAATGCGCCACCGACGCCGCCGCCATCATCGCCATCGGCTCCTGTGCCTCCTGGGGCGGCATGCCTTCCACCGACCCCAACCCCACCGGGGCCGTGGGGGTGAACAAGATCATCGACAAGCCGGTGGTGACCATTCCCGGCTGTCCGCCCAACCCCTACAACTTCCTTTCCACCGTGGTGCACTTCCTCACCTTCGGCCAGCTGCCGCCGGTGGATGAGCTGGGCCGTCCCAAGTTCGCCTATTCCCGCCTGGTGCACGAGAACTGCGAGCGCCGCGCCCACTTCGACGCCGGCCGCTTCGCCATGGAGTTCGGCGACGAGGGCCACCGCAAGGGCTACTGCCTGTACAAGCTGGGCTGCAAGGGTCCCGAGACCTACGCCAACTGTCCCACCATCCTCTTCGGCGACGCCGGCGCCGGCACCTGGCCCGTGGCCTGCGGCCACCCCTGCATCGGCTGTACGGAGCAGGGCGTGGGCTTCCAGAAACCCATCCACCAGACCGCCAAGGTCATGACCTACGCCCCGCCCGCCTCCTTCCCGCGCATCGTCGAGGAACAGGGCAAGGGCGCCTCCCTCGGGGCCGCCGCCGTGCTGGCTGCCGTGGCCGGGGCCGCCGCCGGGGCCGGGGCCATGGTGGCGAAGAACCTGGGTCTCTCCCACGCCGCCGAGGAGGCCGAGAAGGCCAAGCAGTCTTCCGAACAGAAACCCGCCGAGAAGGTGTGACCATGACTTCCCGTCGCAATTTCCTGAAAGGGACGCTGGCGGGGGGCGCAGCCGCGGCTGCGGTCTCCGTTTCGGTGAGTGGCCCGGCCTGCGCCCGGGACAACAATCCCCAGCCCGAGGGCGCCCTGGGCCTGCTCTACGACGCCACCCTGTGCGTCGGCTGCAAGGCCTGCGTCGCCGCCTGCAAGGAGGTCAATGGCAACCCGGCGGAGTTCTCCACGCCTGAACAGCTGTGGGATACGCCCCTGGATACCACTGCCAAGACCTTCAACGTCATCAAGATGTTCCGCAGCGGCACCATGGAGACGAAGGACGATCCGGACAACGGCTACGCCTTCATGAAGACCTCCTGCCTGCACTGCAACGATCCCTCCTGCGTCTCGGCCTGCCCGGTGTCGGCCATGACCAAGGACCCGGTCACCGGCATCGTCGGCTACGACGCCGACGCCTGCATCGGCTGCCGTTACTGCGTTGCCGCCTGTCCCTTCGGCATTCCCAAGTACGACTACTCCTCCGCCACCGGCAAGATCGGCAAGTGCGAGCTGTGCCGCCACCGCCTGCCGGAAGGCAAGTACGCCGCCTGTGCCGAGGTCTGCCCCACCGGCGCCACCCTCTACGGCAAGGTGTCGGACCTCAAGGCCGAGGCCGAACGCCGCCTCTCCCTCAAGCCCGGCACCAAAACCGTGTTCCAGCGCGGCCAGCTGGGGGGCAAGGACCAGAGCTACGAAAACGTGGTGGGCCATTACGTGCAGCACGTCTATGGCGAGAAGGAAGTGGGCGGCACCCAGGTGATCAAGCTGTCCGCCGTGCCCTTCGAGAAGGTGGGCCACAAGCCCCTGCCCGAGCGTTCCGCCTCCTCCAAGTCGGAAACCCTGCAACACACGCTCTACGGCGGGCTGGTGATGCCCCTGGCGGTGCTCGGCGTGATGACCTATTTCGCCAAGCGCAACGTCAAGCCTGACGACGACGAGCTGTAAGGGAGAGATCGCAATGTCTGCACAACAACACGCTGCACCCACCCCCGTCGGCGGCAAGCTGCTGACCCCGGTGACCCTCACCGCGGCGACCCTGATCGTGGTGGCCCTGGCCATCATCCTGGTCCGTTTCGTCTTCGGCCTGGGCGCCGTCACCAACCTCAACGACGGCTACCCCTGGGGCCTGTGGGTGGTGGGCGACGTGGTCATCGGTTCCGCCTTCGCCTGTGGCGGCTTCTCCGTGGCCATGCTGGTCTACATCTTCAACAGGGGCGAATACCATCCCCTGGTACGCCCGGCCCTGCTGGCCTCCCTCTTCGGCTACACCCTGGCCGGCGTCGGCGTCATCTTCGACCTGGGCCGCTGGTGGAACTTCTGGCACATCCTGACCCCGGGCTACGCCTCGGCCAACTCGGTGATGTTCGAAGTGGCCCTGTGCATTTCCCTCTACATCGTGGTGATGTGGATCGAGTTCTCCCCCACCTTCATGGAAAAGTGGGGCATGCACGAGAAGCGCAAGAAGCTGAACAAGGTGATGTTCTTCTTCATCGCCCTGGGCACCGTACTGCCCATGATGCACCAGTCCTCCCTCGGCTCCCTGCTGGTGGTGATGGGCACCCAGGTGCATCCCCTGTGGCAGTCCATGGCTTTGCCCCTGATCTACCTGCTTTCTGCTATCACCATCGGCTACGCCGTGATTCTCTTTGAATCCTGCATGGCCGCCGCCGGCTTCCGCCGCCAGATGGAGACCCACATCCTGACGCCCCTGTCCAAGGTCATGCTGGGCATGCTGGCGGTGTTCCTGGTGGTGCGGATGGGCGACCTGCTGGTCCGCGGCGCCTTGCCCCGGGCCTTCGAGGGCAGCCTGCAGGCCCTCATGTTCTGGCTCGAGATGGCCTGCTTCATCGCTCCCCTGGCGCTGCTGGGCAAGGAAGCCTCCCGCCGCAACCCGGCCCGACTCTTCGTCGGCGCCGTGCTGCTGATGCTGGGCGGCGTCCTGCTGCGCATCAATTCCTACCTGGTGGGCTACGAGACCGGCGACGGCTGGCACTACTTCCCCTCCGTCCCCGAAATGCTGGTCACCTTCGGCATGTTCGCCATCGAGGTCTTCGGCTACATCGTCATCACCCGCCGCTTCCCGGTCCTGGCCGCGGAAGACGCCGCTGCACACTAAGAATTCAAGGAGAAACCCAAAATGACCAAGCGCGTAACGATCGATCCGGTGACCCGCATCGAAGGCCACCTGCGGGTGGACGTGGAAGTGAATGGCGGCAAGGTGACCAAGGCCTGGTCCTCCGGCCAGATGTGGCGCGGTGTGGAGAACATCCTCATCGGCCGCGACCCCCGCGACGCCTGGGCCATCACCCAGCGCATCTGCGGCGTGTGCACCACCGTCCACGCCATCTGTTCGGTGCGGGCCGTGGAAGATGCGCTGAAGCTGGAAATTCCGGTGAATGCCCAGTACATCCGCAACATGATCATCACCGCCCACAACCTGCACGACTCCATCGTGCACTTCTACCATCTCTCCGCCCTCGACTGGGTGGACGTGGTCTCCGCCCTGCAGGCCGACCCGGACAAGGCTTCCGCCCTGGCCGAGAGCCTCTCGCCGTGGAACCGCAACGGCAAGCACGAGTTCCGCAAGGTCAAGGAAAAGATCGCCGGCTTCGTCAAGACCGGCCAGCTCGGCATCTTCACCAACGGCTACTGGGGCCACCCGGCCATGAAGCTGCCGCCGGAAGTGAACCTGATCGCCGTGGCCCACTACCTGCAGGCCCTGGAAATCCAGCGCTTTGCCTCCAAGATCGTTTCCGTCCTCGGTTCCAAGTCCCCCCACATCCAGAACGTGGCCGTGGGCGGCGTGGCCAACCCCCTGGCGGTGGATTCCCAGTCCGTGCTGACGGTGGAACGCCTGCTGGCGGTGAAGGAATGGATCGAAAAGCTGGACGAGTTCGTCAAGCAGGTGTACCTGCCCGACGTGGCCGTGGTCGGCGCCCATTACCCCGAGTGGACCAAGATCGGTCGCGGCATCGTGGACTACCTGTCCGTGCCCGACCTGCCCCTGGACGGCAAGGGCACCCAGTTCGCCCTGCCCGGCGGCTACATCCAGAACGCCGACCTCGGCACCTTCAAGCCCATCACCCAGTTCGGCGACAAGTACTTCGAGGCCGGCGTCTCCGAGGCCGTCAAGCACGCCTGGTACTCCTACAAGGACGGCGACAACGCCACCCTGCACCCCTACAAGGGCGAGACCACGCCGAACTACACGGACTTCCAGGACGAGGGCAAGTATTCCTGGCTGAAGTCCCCCACCTTCTACGGCAAGCCCGCCCAGGTCGGCCCCCTGTCCCGCATGCTGGCCATGCTGGCCGCCGGCCACGAGCCCACCAAGAAGTACGCCACCCTGGCCCTGGACACGGTCTCTTCCCTGGCCAAGACCAAGATCGGCCTGGATGCCATGCACTCCACCATCGGCCGCCATGCCTCCCGGGCCGTGGTGGCCTGTGTCCAGGTGGACGAACTGGCCCATCAGTGGGACCTGCTCCTGGCCAACATGGGCAAGGGCGACCTCAAGACCTACAACAAGCCCACCTTCCCCAAGGGCGAGATCGCCGGCGTCGGCTTCCACGAAGCGCCCCGCG
The DNA here is from genome assembly GCF_058809525.1 of Azospira sp. MPR-LB4. Classification (NCBI taxonomy): domain Bacteria; kingdom Pseudomonadati; phylum Pseudomonadota; class Betaproteobacteria; order Rhodocyclales; family Rhodocyclaceae; genus Azospira; species Azospira sp. MPR-LB4. The sequence goes on along the minus strand of NZ_CM179521.1, from coordinate 891,666 downwards.
GCGTGCTCTCCCACTGGGTGGTGATCGACGACGGCAAGATCAAGAACTACCAGTGCGTCGTGCCCACCACCTGGAACGCCGGCCCGCGTAACGAAAAGGGCGTTTCCGGCGCCTACGAGGCCTGCCTGCTGGACAACCCGGTGGCCGATCCCGAGAAGCCCCTGGAAGTGCTGCGCACCGTGCACTCCTTCGACCCCTGCCTGGCCTGCGCCGTGCATGTGGTGGACAAGGAAAACGACCAGGTGGTGAAGGTCAAGGCGGCCTGAGCCGCCGGTTTGACGGGAAGCGGCGGCGCCGGTGGTGCCGCCGTTTTGTTTGGTGCCCCGGCTGATCCCGCAGCATTTCTTGCGTTGCCTCAAACCGGCCCGGGGCCGGATTGTTTAAAGTGCCGCCCATGACTACTACCCCCACCATCGCCGTCCTTGGCGTCGGCAACATCCTCCTCACCGACGAGGGCATCGGCGTGCGCATCGTCGACGAGCTGCAGCGGCGCTACTCCCTGCCCGAGCACGTGCTGGTGCTGGATGGCGGCACCGCCGGCATGGAACTGCTGGAGCCCCTGGAAGGCCTGGACAAGCTCATCATCGCCGACGCCGTGCGGGTCGGCCAGCCGCCCGGTTCCGTCGTGCTGCTGCAGGGCGACGAGGTGCCCAAGTTCTTCCGCACCAAGATATCGCCCCACCAGATCGGCCTCTCCGACCTGCTGGCGGCCCTGGAACTGACCGAGAAGGCGCCCAAGGCGGTGGCCCTCATCGGTCTGCAGCCCGTCTCCCTGGATACGGGCATGGCCCTGACGCCGGAGGCGGAAGCCAAGGTGCCGGAAATGCTGGAACTGGTGCTGGCCGAGCTGGCCAAGGCCGGCGTCGTGCCCCAAGCCATTGAAGGGATCGCCTGATGTGCCTCTCCATTCCCATGCAGATCGTCGAGCTGGAAGGCGAGGAGGGCGAGTTCGCCTGGGTCGAGCGGGGCGAGGGCGAGCACTTCCGCCGGGAGCGGGTGAACATGATGCTGCTCGGGCCCCAGCCCGTCGGCACCTGGATCCTGGCCTCCCTCGGACTGGGCAAGGAAGTGGTGGAGGAAGAGGAGCGCCTGCTGATCGAGGACGCCCTGGCGGCCCTGGCCGAATCCCTGGAAGGGGACTACGACCCGGCCCGCCACTTCGCCGACCTCAACCGGCAGTAGGGGCATGAGTTCCTTCCGCCCCCGCGTACCGGCCTGGACGCCGCCCCCTGCCCGGGAAGGCAAGCCCTGGGCCGATGACCCGGCACCCCGGCTGGAGGAGCACTTCCGGCGCGTGCGCCAGGGCACCATGGCCGGCATGCCTTTCCTCAACGAGGCCCTGGCGGTGGCGGCGCTGCCCTTCGCCCGCGTTCAGGGCGACTGGGTCGGCATCGTGCTGACGCCCTGGTTCCTTCACGTCTATCTGCTGCCCGGTGGCGGCGAGCTGTGGCAGGACCTGGCCCAGGGCCTGCGCCGCCAGGTGCAGCTGCCGGCCGGGACCATGGATTTCATCGGTGACGAGGACGAGGCCCTGGGCCCGCTGCAGTACTGCGTGCTGCTGGCGCCGGTGCCCCAGTTCGCTACCCAGGACGAAGCCCTGGCGGCGGCCCGGGAAGCCCTGGACGCCCTGCTGACGCCGCCTCCGGCTGAGGCCGCCTCCACCCCCGCTGCCACCGTCGGCAACGAGGCAGGTGCGCCGGCCGCCACCGCTGCCGGCACTGCCGCTGCGGCCGCCACGGCCGAGAGCGCGGCCGTCAATGACGGGCGGCGGGGCTTCCTGCGGGGCATCCTGGGGCGCCCCTGAGGCCCCTTCCCGGCGCCGGCCGGGACTGCCGCAAATGCCACGTCAGGCCTGACGCTGAGGGACGGCGGCAGGCTTTTGCACTATCATGTGCGTGAATTATTTCGCATCCTGCAGCACTCACCGAGCATTTCCCTTCATGAGCAAGGCTTTCACCAAAGAGTCGGACGACGCGGACGAGGACGAACTCGAGCCCGCCCAGCGCCTGCCGATCGGCACCAAGAACTACATGACGCCGGTCGGCCACGCCCGTCTCAAGGCCGAACTGGAGCATCTGCTCAAGGTGGAACGGCCGAAGGTGGTGGAGGTGGTGCACTGGGCCGCCTCCAACGGCGACCGCTCGGAAAACGGCGACTACATCTACGGCAAGAAGCGCCTGCGGGAGATCGACCGCCGCATCCGCTTTCTCACCAAACGCCTGGACAACTCCCTGGTGGTGGATCCCCTGTTGCGGGAAGCCACGGACCAGGTGTTCTTCGGCGCCACCGTCACCATCGCCGACGAACAGGGCCAGGAACAGACCTACACCATCGTCGGGGTGGATGAAACCGATATCTCCCGGGGCCACATCAGCTGGATCTCGCCCCTGGCCCGGGCCCTGATCAAGGCCAGGGAAGGGGATACGGTGCGCTTCCAGAGCCCCATGGGCCAGCGGGAGATCGAGATCGTCGAAGTCCGCTACCTGGCCATCGAGTAAAGACAGAAATCATGCATTACGACCTGCCCATCTCCCAGATCCTGCGGCACGAGCTGCTGGAATGCGCTCCCCAGACCACGGTGGCGGAGGCGGCAGGGCGCATGCACCAGGCCCGCTGCGGCTCCATCCTGGTGGTGGAGCTGGGGGAGGTGCGGGGCATCTGGACCGAACGGGACGCCCTGGCCCTGAATTTCTCCGACCCCGAATCCATCCATCTGCCGGTTTCCCGGGTCATGAGCACGCCGGTGAAGACCGTGCGGGAAACGGACACCGTGGCCGACGCCGCCATCCGTTTCAAGCAGGAGCGCCTGCGCCACCTGCTGGTGGTGGACCGGGACGGGCGGCGCCTGGGCATCGTTTCCCAGACCGACATCGTGAACCACCAGGGGGTGGAGTTCTACGTGCACATGCGCGACGTGGGCTCGGTGCTGAAGAGCGCCCCCCTGCAGGTGCCCGGCAGCATGCCGGTGGCCGAGGCGGTGCAGCGCCTGCGGGAGGCCCGCAGCGACGCCGCCATCGTGGAGCACAACGGCCATCTGGGCATCCTCACCGGCCGCGACGTGCTGCGCCTGATCGGCCAGGAATCCCTCAACTGCAGCGCCGGCGAGGTGGCCACCTTCCCCCTCATCACCGTGCCGCGCAGTTCCACCCTGTACCACACGCGCAAGATATTCAACGACCGGCGCATCCGCCACCTGGGGGTGATGGACGAGCACGGCCGCATCACCGGCCTGCTCTCCTACGCCGACATCCTGGACAGCGTCGAGCAGGAATACGTGGCCGAGCTGCGGGCCGCCCTGCAGGAGCAGAGCCAGCGGCTGCAGCAGTCCCGCCACGCCCTGCTGCTGGCCTCCAAGGTGGCCGAGTCGAGCCAGCAGGCGATCATGATCGTCAATGCGGAACGGATCATCCAGTCCATCAACCCGGCCTTTTCCGCCATCACCGGCTATTCCGCCGAGGAGGCGGTGGGCCACGATACCCGCCTGCTCAAGTCCGGCCTCCACGACGCCGACTTCTACCGTCAGCTCTACGCCGACCTGGCGGCCTTCGGCGTGTGGAGCGGGGAAATCTGGAACCGGCGCAAGAACGGCGAGCTGTACCCGGAGAACCTCACCATCACCTCGGTCAAGGGGGAGGGCGGCCAGGTCATCAACTATGTCTGCGTGTTCACCGACATGACCGAGCAGAAGCGGGCCCGGGACGACCTCAAGGAAAGCCACCAGCGCCTGGAGCAGCAGTCCAGCCTGACCGAGATGATCCTGGACACCCTGCCGGTGATGGTCTTCGTCAAGGACGAGGACGGCCGCTACCTGGTCATGAACGAGGCCGCCGCCGCCTTCGTCGGCCACGACAAGCACGAGGTGGTGGGGCGCAGCGATTTCGAGCTGTACCCGGCCGACGTGGCTTCCCGCCTGCGCCAGGACGACATCAAGGCCCTGGCGGCGAAGAAGGTCACGGGCCGGGAAGAGAAGCACCTGACGCCCAAGGGCGAGCGCTACCTGCTCTCCTACAAGCGGGGCGTGGACCTGGGCGGGCGGCGCCTGCTCATCGGCAGCTCCACCGACATTTCCGAGCGCAAGCAGGCCGAGCAGCTGCTGGCCGCCGAGCGCCAGGTGCTGGAGCTGATCGCCAGCGACGCCTCCCTGCAGGTGGTGCTGGACGCCCTGTGCAACCGGGTCGAGTCCCTCATCTCCGACTGCTTCGCCGCCGTCCTCCTGCTGCAGCCGGACAACGGCCACCTGGTGCTGGGCTCCGCCCCCAGCCTGCGCCGCACCTGCCGCGACGTGGGCCAGAACTGCCCGGAAAACCCCGCGGTGTGCGCCTGTGCCGCCGCCATCCGCACCGGCAAGCAGATCATCGCCGAGCACATTGACGATTCGGAACAGTGGCAGGACTGCCGCGACTTTGCCTCGGCCCTGGGGCTGAAGACCGCCTGGTCCACCCCCATCGTCTCCCCGGGCAAGGAAGTGCTGGGCACCCTGTCCCTCTATTTCCGCCAGGGCCGGCGTCCCAACCGCTTCGACAAGGACGTCATCGAGCACGCCTGCCGCCAGGCCGCCATCGCCATCGACCGCAACCGGGCCATGGATTCCCTGCACCGGCTGGCCACCGTGGACACCCTGACCGGCCTCAACAACCGCTCCCGCTTCCTCGACCAGGGGGAGGCGGAGATCACTCGCGCCCGCCGCCTCGGACGCAGCGTGGCCGTGCTGATGCTGGACGTGGACCACTTCAAGCGCATCAACGACACCCACGGCCACGGGGCCGGGGACGTGGCCCTCAAGATCGTCGCCGCCATCATCGCCCGGGAGCTGCGGGCCATCGACATCTGCGGCCGTCTGGGGGGCGAGGAATTCGCCGTCATGCTGCCGGAAACCGACGGCCAGGGCGCCATGCAGGCCGCCGAGCGGCTGCGCCAGGCCGTGGCCCAGGAAAAGGTGCGGGTGGCCGAAGGCGTCGAGTTGGGCATCACCGTGAGCATCGGCGCCACCATCCTGGCGCCCCAGGATGCCAACATCGACCATCTGCTGGCCCGGGCCGACGGCGCCCTCTACGAAGCCAAGCGCAGCGGCCGCAATCTGGCGCTCTACGCCGCCCCCGGCAACATCCCCTCTTGAAATCCTGATTGCCGTCCCCATTTTCCGGGGCAACGACCGCGCCGGCCCCCGGGCCGGCACGGCGGCAACCGTTCGTTCCCACTTTTTACCCACGGAGTCTTGCATGGGCGCACCCAAGGAAACCCTCGGCTTTCAGGCAGAGGTCAAGCAGCTGCTGCAGCTGATGATCCATTCCCTCTACAGCAACAAGGAAATCTTCCTCCGCGAACTCGTCTCCAACGCTTCCGATGCCTGCGACAAGCTGCGCTTCGAGGCCCTCAACAACAACGGCCTCTACGGCGACGATTCCGAGCTGAAAATCCGCCTCTCCTTCGACAAGGCGGCCCGCACCCTGACCATTTCCGACAACGGCATCGGCCTCTCCCGGGAGGAAGCCGTGGCCCACCTGGGCACCATCGCCAAGTCCGGCACCAAGGAATTCTTCGCCTCCCTCTCCGGCGACGCCCAGAAGGACGCCCACCTCATCGGCCAGTTCGGCGTCGGCTTCTACTCCGCCTTCATCGTCGCCGACAAGGTCACCGTCATTTCCCGTCGCGCCGGCCTGGAGCACAACCAGGCGGTGAAATGGGAATCCGAAGGCGCCGGTGACTACTCCGTGGAAATGGTGGAGAAGGCCGGCCGCGGCACCGACGTGATCCTGCACCTGAAGGACGGCGAGGACGACTTCCTTAACGCCTGGAAGCTGAAGTCCATCATCCGCAAGTACTCCGACCACATCACCCTGCCCATCGTCATGAAGGCGGAGAAGTGGGACGAGGAGAAGAAGGAACAGGTCGCCACCGACGAAGACGAGACGGTGAACCAGGCCAACGCCCTGTGGGCCCGCCCCAAGAGCGAGATCACGGAAGAGCAGTACCAGGAGTTCTACAAGCACGTCGCCCACGACTTCGAAAATCCCCTGGGCTGGATCCACGCCAAGGTGGAAGGCAAGCAGGAATACACCCAGCTGCTCTACATCCCTGCCCGGGCCCCCTTCGACCTGTGGGACCGCAACGCCCGTCACGGCGTCAAGCTCTACGTAAAGCGCGTCTTCATCATGGACGATGCCGAGCAGCTGATGCCGCTCTACATGCGCTTCGTGCGCGGGGTGGTGGATTCCGCCGACCTGCCGCTCAACGTCTCCCGGGAAATCCTGCAGCAGAGCAAGGACATCGAGACCATCCGCGGCGGCTGCGTGAAGAAGGTGCTGTCCCTGCTGGAAGGCATGGCCGACAGCGACGACGCCGCCGAGAAGGAAAAGTACGCCGGCTTCTGGAAGGAATTCGGCAATGTGCTGAAGGAAGGCGTGGGCGAGGACTTCGCCAACAAGGAACGCATCGCCAAGCTGCTGCGCTTCGCCTCCACCCACCACGACACCACCGAGCAGAACGTCTCCCTGGCCGACTACGTCTCCCGCATGAAGGAAGGCCAGGAGAAGATCTACTACGTCACCGCCGAGACCTTCCTCGCCGCCAAGAACAGCCCCCACCTGGAAATCTTCCGCAAGAAGGGCATCGAGGTGCTGCTGCTCTCCGACCGCGTCGATGAATGGGTGGTGGGCCACCTCACCGAATTCGACGGTAAGCCGCTGCAGTCCGTGGCCAAGGGCGGCCTGGATCTGGGCAAGCTGGAGGACGAGGCCGAGAAGAAGGAGCAGGAAAAGGAAGCCGGCGAGTATAAGGAACTCACCGACAAGGTGAAGCAGGCCCTGGAGGCCCGGGTCAAGGACGTGCGCATCACCCACCGCCTGACCGATTCCCCCTCCTGCCTGGTCTCCGACGAGCATGACCTTTCCGGCAACCTGGCGCGCATGCTCAAGGCCGCCGGCCAGAAGGCACCGGAGGTCAAACCCATCCTGGAGATCAACCCCCACCATCCCGCGGTGCAGCGCCTGAAGTATGAGGAAGCCCGCTTCGACGACTGGGCCAACCTGCTCTTCGAACAGGCCCAGCTGGCCGAAGGCGGTCAGCTGGAAGACCCGGCCGGCTTCGTCAAGCGCATCAACGACCTGATGCTGGCCCTGTCCCTGGGCGGCAAGTAAGTCCTCCGCCAGGGCAGGCGAGGGCGGGGAGGCGGCATGGCCGCTTTCCCGCCCTTCGTATTTCTGGCATTTCCGCCGGCGAGGGCTTAGCATGGCGGAAAGAAACCACGCGCCGTACGTGGATATAACAAAGACCGCCATGAAATTCCGCCATTCCCGCCTCCCCCTGATGGCCGGCCTGTCCGGTCTCCTGGGTTTTTTCATCCTGGTCGGCGTCAGCCTGAAGAGCGACTACGACGGTCTGGAGGAGCGGGCCCGGGTCGAGGTGGGCAACCTGGGCCACCTCATGGAGCTGCACACCGCAGCCCGCATCCGCAACATCGACCAGATCCTGCAGGACGTGCAGGGCCACGTCACCCCCGAGGACATGGCCCGTTCCCAGGCCCAGCGTGGCGCCCGGGGCGAGGAGCTGGAGCGGCTGCTGCGGACCAAGCGGGAGATCGTGCCCGAGGTCCATGGCCTGCACCTGGTCAATGTGAAGGGGGATTTCCTCTACAGCTCCCTCAGTCCCCTGCCGCCCTACAACATGGCGGACCGCAGCCATTTCACCGCCCACGTGCAGAACCCGGAGGCGGGCCTGGTGATCGCCGAGCCGGTGCTGGGCCGCACCACGGGCAAGTGGACCCTGGCGGTGAGCCGCCGCCTCAACAATGCGGACGGCAGTTTCGCCGGGGTGGTGGTGGCCACCTTCCTGCCTGAATCCTTTGCCCCCTTCTACCAGAGCCTGGATCTGGGGCCCCACGGCAATGTCTCCATCCGCAACACCCATGCCCGCATGCTGATGCGCTTCCCGGCCCGGGACGACCGTATCGGCCAGCCGGTGGAATCCCATCCGGCCCAGCCCTACATGGCCCGGGGCGACCGGGAAATCCTGATGAAGATCCGCAGCGGCACGGACCAGGTGGAACGGCTGGTGAGCATCCGCAAGGTGGGCGAGTATCCGCTCTACGTCTTTGCCGGCATGGCGCCGGAGGACTACCTCAGCAACTGGCGCAGCAAGCTCTACTACTACAGTGCCGGCAGCCTGCTATTGGCGGCGGTGGTGCTGGGCCTGCTGGTGATCAACCGGCGCGGCGAACGGCAGGAGGAGTCGGCCCTGCGGGCCCTGGCCGAAACGGAGGGACGTTACCGCCTGCTGCTGGAAAACCTGCCGGTGGGCGTCATCCACTTCGATTCCCGCCTCTGTCTGACCTTCTGCAACGAGCGTTTTGCCGCCATGGTGGGCAGCACGGTGCAGGCCTTGCAGGGCCTGGATCTGCAGCGCCTGCGGGACCAGTCGGTGCTGCCGGCCATGCGCCAGGCCCTGGCCGGGGAGGACGGCACCTACGACGGCAGCTACCGCACCACCCTCAGTCATATCGACGTGTGGATATCCTTCCGCGCCAATCCCCTGCGCGATGCCAGCGGCGCCATCATCGGCGGCATCGGCATCGTCGAGGACGTGGGCGAGAAGCGGCGGGCCGAAGACAGCCTGCGGCAAAGCGAGCGGAACTTCCGCACCATGGCCGACTTCACCTACGACTGGGAATACTGGCAGGGGGCCGACGGCCGCATCGTCTACATGACCCCCTCGGTGGAACGCATCACCGGTTACGGCGTCCAGGCCTTTGCCGACGATCCTTCCCTGCTGCAGCAGATCGTCCACCCCGACGACCGGCAGGAGTTCCAGGAACACCTCAACCAGGCAGTCTTCCATCACGAGCACATGGTGGACTTCCGCATCGTGCGCCGGGACGGGCAGGTGCGCTGGATTGCCCACGGCTGCCAGGCGGTGGTGGGAGAGGAGGGGGAGGCCCTGGGGCGGCGGGTGAGCAACCGGGACGTGACCGAGCGCAAGACCCTGGAAGCGGAACTGCAGGCCCTCAACAGCCGCCTGGAGGCCCGGGTGCAGGAGGAACTGGCGAGCAACCGGGAAAAGGACCAGCTGCTGATCCAGCAGTCCCGCCTGGCGGCCATGGGCGAGATGGTGCACAACATCGCCCACCAGTGGCGCCAGCCCCTCAACGCCCTGGGCCTGGTGATCGCCAACATCCGCGACGACTTCGCGTTTGGCCAGCTGGATGCGGCGGCCCTGGACGAAAGCGTGGGCCGGGCCCTGAAGCTGCTGCAGCGCATGTCCACCACCATCGACGATTTCCGCAATTTCTTCCGTCCCGACCGGGACCCGGCGGACTTCGACCTGGGGGCGGCAGTGGAGGATGCGGCCTTCATCATGGAGGCCTCCCTGAAGAACAACGATATCGCCCTGGAACGGGCCATCGAGCCGGACCTGCGGGCCTGGGGCTTCCACGGCCAGTTCTCCCAGGCCGTGCTCAACGTCCTGGCCAACGCCAAGGAGGTGCTGCAGGAGCGCCATGTGCGCCCGGCTCGCATCCGCCTGCAGGTCAGCCGTTGCGACGGCCAGGTGGAAGTGACGGTGGAGGACAACGCCGGCGGTATCCCCGGCAACGTCCTGGGGCACATTTTCGAGCCCTATTTCACCACCAAGGAGCAGGGCAGCGGCATCGGCCTGTATATGACCAAAATGATACTGGAGCGCAGCATGCACGGTAAAATAAGGGCTGAAAACACCGCCGAAGGCGCCCGCTTCGTCCTCACCGTGCCTTTGTACACCCTTCCGCCCACGGCCCCAATGCAATGAACGCCCTCGAAAAAGACCAAGACGCGGAATTCCTGCGCACCCTCAGCCTGCTTTACGTCGAAGACGAGGAAGAGGTGCGCCGGGAACTGGCCCGCTTCCTCTCCCGCCGTTTTGCCAAAGTGGACGTGGCGGCCAACGGCCAGGAAGGTCTGGAACTGTTCCGTCAGCACGGCGGCTACGACATCGTCGTCACCGACGTGCGCATGCCGGTCATGGACGGCCTCTCCATGGCCGCCGCCATCAAGGACATCCAGCGGGAAGTGCCGGTGATCGTCATCACCGCCTACAACGAGATGGACTATTTCGTGCGGGCCATCGAGATCGGCATCGACCGCTACATCACCAAGCCGGTGGATCCTTTCCTGCTCATGGAGGCGGTCAGCCGTAGCGCCAAGATGCATTTCCACCAGCGGGAAATCGAGCGGGCCCGGGAGGATACCACCGAGGCCCTGAACCAGGTGGTGGCGGTGCTGGCGCGGGCCATCGAAGTGCGGGACCCGTACACCGACGGCCACCAGAAGCGGGTCTCCCAGCTGGCCGGGGCCATCGCCGAACGCATGGGCCTGCCGGCCGCCCAGGTGGCGGGCATCCGGGTGGGGGCGTCGATCCACGACATCGGCAAGATCCAGGTGCCGGCCGAGTTCCTCAGCATGCCGCGGCGCCCCTCGCCGGACGAGTTCGCCCTGATCAAGGCCCATGTGGAAGCGGGCTACGAGATCCTTGGCGACGCCACCTTCCCCTGGCCCATCGCCCAGATGGTGCGTCAGCACCACGAGCGACTGGACGGCTCCGGCTATCCCCAGGGCCTGAAAGGGGACGAGATTTCCCTGGAGGCCCGCATCATCGCCGTGGCCGACGTGGTCGAGGCCATGAGTTCGGACCGTCCCTACCGGGCGGCCCTGGGTCTGGAAGCGGCGAAGGAGGAAATCCGCCAACACCGGGGCACCCTCTACGACGGGGCCGCGGTGGATGCCTGTCTGGCGGTGCTGGAGAGCAATCCGGAACGCTACGTGGGGACGGCCGCCTGAGAGCGGCCGCATAACACCGGGAACAACGGGAAAGGACGGGGAGGGCTCAGGCCCGGCCCCCGGCAGGCTGGCTTACAGCCCCTGCTCCGGCAGCAGATCGGGCCGCCGCCGCATGAGGCGCACGCAGGCGTTCACCACTTCGGCATCGTAAAGCTGGCCGGCGCCGCTTTCCAGTTCGGCCAGGGCCTGCTCCAGCCCCAGGGCAGGGCGGTAGGGACGGTGGGAACTCATGGCTTCCACCACGTCGGCCACGGCCAGGATGCGGGCTTCCAGCAGGATGGCCTCACCCTTGAGGCCCTGGGGATAGCCGGAGCCGTTCAGGCGCTCGTGGTGCTGGCGCACCATCTCGGCGATGGGCCAGGGGAAATCCACATCCTTGAGCAGCTCGTAGCCGGCCTGGGAGTGGTTCTTGATGATCTCGAATTCGATGGGCTTGAGCTTGCCCGGCTTGCACAGGATTTCGCTGGGGATGCGGATGGAGCCGATGTCGTGGATCAGGGCGCCGAAACGCACCCCTTCCACCACCTCCCGCGCCAGCCCCATTTCCTTGGCGATGGCTGCCGCCAGGGCTGAAACCCGCTTCTGGTGGCCGTCGGTGTAGGGGTCCCTCATCTCGATGGCACGGGCCAAGGCCATCACCGTCTGCTGCAGGATGTCGGCAATACGGGTTTCCGCCGCCAGCAGGGCCTTCTGCTGGGTGCGCACCATGACTGCGTCGTGGATGGCGGTGAGCAGGGCATCCGGGTCGATGGGCTTGGTGACGTAGCGGTCCACCCCCAGGTCGATGGAGCGCAGCAGGTAATCCCGGTCGCTGTAGGCGGTGACCACGATGATGGGCACCGCATGGCCCGTGGCGCGAATCCTGGAGGCCATTTCCAGGCCATCCATTTCCGGCATCTTGATGTCGGTCACCACCACGTCGTACTCGCCCTTGAGGAAGGCTTCCAGGCCTTCCCTGCCATTGACGGCCACCTCCAGGGTGCCGACGCGGCGGCCGAGGAAGCGGGAGAGCAGTTCCCGCACCTCGTCTTCATCTTCCACGTAGAGCAGGCGCAGGCCTTGCAGGAAGTTCAGATCGAGGCCGGGCGGGGTATGGGAGTCCATGAGCGTATTCTAATTCTTTTTCGGCTGGCGCACCGGCACGGTCAGGGTGAAACAGGCGCCGTCGCCCAGGTTGGCGGCGCTGATGCTGCCGTTCATATTGTGTTCGATGATGGTCTTGGCCATGTACAGACCGATGCCGCTGCCCTTGTCCTTGGTGGTGAAGTAGGGGTCGAAGATTTTCGGCAGGATCTCCGGGGCGATGCCGCCGGCGTTGTCGCTGACCCGCAGGAGGATGGTTTCGCCCTGGCGCTGCAGTTCGATCTCGATGCGGCCGGCGGCGACCTTGCGCGCCAGGATTTCTTCCTTGGCATTGGCCAGGATGTTGAGCACCGCCTGGGCGAACTGGGAGGGGAAGCCTTCGGCCTCGACGCCGGGGTCCAGTTTTTCCACCAGTTCGATGCCGTGGCTCTTCAGGGTGCCCTGCATGATGAACACCGCCTCTTCCACGGCATGGCTGACGTCGAACTGGGTCATCTCCTTTTCCGGACGGAAGAAGTCGCGGAAATCGTCGATGGTGGTGGACATGCGCCCCAGCAGGCGCTGGGCGTCGGCCACCGAGCGGTCCATGACTTCCGGGGTGAGGGCCTGAAAGTCATAGTCGTCCTTGATGTTGCGCACCAGCAGGGAGAGGGCGTTGAGGGGCTGGCGCCACTGGTGGGCGATGTTGTGCACCATCTCGCCCATGGCCGCCAGGCGGGATTGCTGGATCAGCATGTGGTCCTTCTCCCGGTTCTTCGCCAGTTCCTCCTGCACCCGCTGTTCCAGGTGCTCGTTGAGCTGGCGCAGGCTCTGCTGGGTGGCCTGGACCTGGTCCCGCATGGCGGCGAAGGTATTGACCAGGGTGCCGATCTCGTCCTTGCCGCCGGGGGGCAGGTGGGCGTCGAAGCGGCCCTCGGCCAGTTCCCGGGCGGCAGTCATGAGGCGGTTGACCGGGCGCCGCACCGTGGCGTCGAGCACCACGCCCAGGGCCAGGAAGGCTCCCAGCAGCACCGAGGCGAGCAGGGCGAAGAGGGTCTTCTGGGACTGGGCCACGCTTTCCAGCAGGGCCCGGTGGCTGATCCGGATGCGCAGGCTGCCGACGCTGTCGTTGGCCAGGTTCAGCTGCTGGGTGTGCAGCTGCTCGTCGGGGCCGGCCGGCGGGACGGGAGTGCCGGCCAGGGGGTAGAGCTGGCGCCCTTCGTGGTCCTGCAGCACCACCTCGACCCATTCCGGATTCTCCTGGCGCAGGGAATCCAGGGTGTCGTGGATGTCCCCCAGCTGTCGGGCCACCACCAGGGGCAGCAGGCTTTCCGTCAGGTTGTGCATTTCCCGTTCCTGCTGCCGCTCGAAGACGGCGATCTGGTAACGCACCGAGTCGGGCAGCCAGATGCCGTAGAGATAGGCGATGAAGGCGGTCCACACCAGGGCCAGGGGCAGCAGCAGCTTGAGGCGCAGGGTCATGGGTTCAGCGTTCCGGGACGAAGAAGTCTTCCAGGCCCAGGTCCTTCAGGGGCTGGTAGTCCTTCATGGCGGTGGGCACCATGCGGGCCAGGGGGATTTCCTGCAGCAGGGCCTTGCCCTCTGGGGTGGCGGCGAAGTCCAGGAGGGCGCTGCGCACCTGCTCGCGCACGGCTGCATCGACCCGGGGATGGGCGGCGATAGGCAGGGAGGGAACCGTTGCGGTACGGTACAACACTCGCAGCCGCTCCTGCACTTCCGGCTTCTGTTCGTTGAGGGTCTTCTGCACGCCGCCGCCGGCGCTGGCCAGGCCCTGGATCACCGAGAGATAGACGGCGGTGTGGGAATTGACGTAGCGGGGTGTGAAATTGACCTTGTACTTGCGCACCAGCTCGGCCCGGATGAGCAGGCTGGCGCCGATGGCGTTGGGGGCGGGGAAGGCGATTTCCTTGCCTTCCAGGTCGGCCGGGGTGCGGAGGGGGCTGTCCCTGGCCACCACCAGGATGCCGGTGATCGGTGTCTCGTCCCGCACCTGGGGAATGTAGCCGGCCGGGTTGGCCACCACCAGGTAGGGATTGATGTAGGCAAAATCGAAGGCGCCGGCGTTGTACTGGCGCTCGAAGCTGGGGATGTCGGGCATGATGGCCAGGTCGAAGCGCAGCCCGGTGCGCTTTTCCAGCTCAATGAGGATGGGTTTCCAGATGGCGAAGAGCTGGCGCCGCTCGAACTGGGGCGTCACCCCCAGGGTGTAGACCCGCTCCGCCGGCTTGCCGGCGGTGGTCTTTGCGGTGGCGGGGGCGGCAGGGGCCGCGAGGGGGAGCATCAGCAGGCCTGCCCACAGCAGGCCGGACAGGCGCCGGAGCAGTGGTCCCATGGTGGTTCCTCCTCGGGTGATGAGTGCCGGACGTCCCGTTGTCCGCTGCGCATGCCCTACCCGGAAGCTGCGGGGGCGGAGTGGCGCTGCCATCCCATGGGGGCGGCGGAGGAGCAAACGGGGGAGCGCCAGTATCCCCTATTAAGAGTAGGGTTTCAATGGCGAAGGGCGGCGGGCCAGGCTGGAGAAGGGCTCCGGGCGGTGGCCCGGGGCCGGCTGGCAGCCTTATTTGGCGGGCTGTTTGGCGGCCTTCTTGGCGCCGGGGTGGCTGTTGGGATGGCTGCTGGTATGGCGGTTGATGCAGTCCCGCAGCTCGGGGCCGAACTTGTCCTGGCAGGCCGCCTGGGCCTTCTGCATGGCTTCGCAGCGCTGGGGCTGGCGGCTCTTGCTGCAGTCGGCCTGGAGCGGGGCAGGGGCTGCCGCCGGGGCCTTGCCGGCCGGACTCCGCTCGGCTGGGGCCGACACGGCTGCCTGGGCGCAGAGGAGGGTCAGCAGGAGCAGGGCAGTGGCCGGGGCTTTCATGGTCGGTCCAATGTAAAAATGCGTATGGCCTGAGTATAGCGCCCTTGCCGCGCCCCCGGGCGGCGCGGGATTCGTTTATAGTGCGGATCAGTTCCGCCCCATGTTTCCGACATTTTCCGCCGCCATGCCAGCCTCCACTTCCGCCAGCGCCACTTCCGCCAAAGCCACCGTCGCCGAGCATCGCCTGACCCTGGGGGAACTGGTCAAGCTGCTGGTGGAGGACGGCATGGTGGATGCGGTGGTGGCCGACGGCCTGGTCAAGGAGCGGCGCTATCACCGGGGCGACGTCCATCCCCTGGTGGTGATCGCCGACCAGAACTGGAAGTCCCTGGTCCCGCCCCACAAGCCCCTGATCCTGGAAACCCTGACCGAGTGGCTGGCGGCCAAGGTGGGCCTCGACTACCTGCACATCGACCCCCTCAAGATCGACTTCTCCGCCGTCACCGAGGTGGTCTCCAACACCTATGCCGGCCGCTTCAAGATCCTGCCCATCCAGGTGACCACGCGGGAGGTGATCATCGCCACCGCCGAGCCCTTCCTGCGGGAGTGGGAGAAGGAGCTCAAGCCCATCCTGCGCAAGGACATCCGCCGGGTGGTGGCCAATCCCCAGGACATCGCCCGCTATCTGGTGGAGTTCTACAACCTGGCCCGCTCGGTGAAGAAGGCGGCGGCCGGGGGCGGCGAGGTCAGCGGCCTGTCCTCCTTCGAACAGCTGGTGGAGCTGGGCAAGACCAACCGCCAGTTCGACGCCAACGACCAGCACATCGTCCATATCGTGGACTGGCTGTGGCAGTACGCCTTCGAGCAGCGGGCCTCTGACATCCACATCGAGCCCCGACGCGAGTTGGGCATCGTGCGCTTCCGCATCGACGGGGTGCTGCACCAGGTGTACCAGATCCCGATGGCGGTGATGGCCGCCATGACCAGCCGCATCAAGCTCCTCGGCCGCATGGACGTGATCGAGAAGCGGCGCCCCCAGGACGGCCGCATCAAGACCCGCACCGCCGGCGGCCAGGAGGTGGAGCTGCGCCTGTCCACCCTGCCCACCGCCTTCGGCGAGAAGCTGGTGATGCGCATCTTCGACCCGGAGGTGCTGGTGCGGGACTTCGCCGAACTGGGCTTCGGCGAGGAGGACAAGGTCCGCTGGCAGTCCATGACCAGCCAGCCCAACGGCATCATCCTGGTGACCGGCCCCACCGGCTCGGGCAAGACCACCACCCTGTATTCCACCCTGAAGCAGCTGGCGACGCCGGAAGTGAACGTGTGCACCATTGAGGACCCCATCGAAATGGTGGAGCAGTCCTTCAACCAGATGCAGGTCTCCCAGAACATCGACCTGGGCTTTGCCGACGGGGTGCGCGCCCTCATGCGTCAGGATCCGGACATCATCATGATCGGCGAAATCCGCGACGGGGAAACCGCCGACATGGCCATCCAGGCCGCCCTCACCGGTCACCTGGTGCTGTCCACCCTGCACACCAACGACGCACCTTCCGCCATTTCCCGCCTGCTGGACCTGGGCATGGCGCCCTATCTGATCAACGCCACCATGCTCGGGGTCATGGCCCAGCGCCTGGTGCGCACCCTCTGCCCCCACTGCAAGAAGCCGGTGGACCTGCGGCGGGAGGACGAGGAAATCTGGGACAGCCTGGTGGCGCCGTGGAAATCCAAGCGTCCGGCCCAGATCTACCAGCCCGTGGGTTGCCTGGAGTGCCGCATGACCGGCTACATGGGCCGCATGGGCCTGTACGAGCTGCTGCTGATGTCCCCCGAAGTGAAAAAGCTGGTGACCACCACCACCGACGTGGCCAAGGTGCGGGAGCAGGCCTACCGGGAAGGCATGAAGCCCCTGCGCATTTCCGGCGCCATGAAGGTGGCCGCCGGCCTCACCACCCTGGAAGAGGTGATCAAGGTGGCGCCCCCGGCCAGCCAGGGCTGAGGCTCCGCGCGGTTCTCCGGCCCAGCTGCGGTCGGCGGCATCCATTCATCTCCGTGGCCGGGGCGTCCAGCTTCCGCCGCCTGCCCCATCCCGTCCCATTCCCGTGCCATTTCCGGCGCCCCCCCTTTTCCGCGAAAGACGCCCATGCTGCCTGAGGTTCTCCACCCCTATCCCGACGCCGAGGCGGCCGGGAAAATTCTCGCCGACACCCGGCGCTGGCTGGAGCGGGCCGTCATCGGCCTCAACCTGTGCCCCTTCGCCAAGTCGGTGCATGTGAAAAAGCAGATCCGCTACGCCCTCAGCGCCGCCGCCACGCCGGACGAGCTGCTGGCAGAACTGGAGCGGGAGTTCACCCTGCTGAGCGAGACCGACCCGGCCCTGCTCGACACCACCCTGCTGATCCATCCGGACGTGCTCACCGACTTCCTCGACTACCACTTCTTCCTGCAGGAGGTGGAGGCCCTCATCCGCAACCTGGGCTACGAGGGCGTGTACCAGGTGGCCAGCCTGCATCCGGATTACGAGTTCGCCGGCAGCGAGGCGGACGACATCGACAACGTCACCAACCGTTCCCCCTATCCGACCCTGCACCTGCTGCGGGAGGCCAGCATCGACCGGGCCGTGGCCGCTTTCCCCGATCCGGAGAGCATCTACGAGCGCAACATCGCCACCGTGCGCCGTCTCGGTCACGAGGGCTGGCGCAAGCTGTTGCAGGAGGAGCCGGGCCAGGAGTAAGCAAGGGCGGCCATCCCAGCCATGCCATGGCCGAACGCCGCGCCCTCTGGGCGTGAGCGGCATGGCCCCATGAAAAAAGGCCCGGGAGCTGCCTCCCGGGCCTTTGTCTTTTCCGGTACCGGCCGCCTACAGCTGCTCCAGGCTGTCCCGGCCCAGCAGCTTCCACAGGGACGGGGCCTGGCTGGGGCGCAGGCGCACCAGATAGACCTCATCGTTGCCCTGGCGGATGCGGGCCACCGCCTCGGCCACCGGCAGCTGCAGCAGGTGGGCCAGGATCAGGGGCGTGACGCCGCCGTGGCTGACCACCAGCACCTGGCCCTGGGGCTGCTCGCGGCGGATGCGTTCCACCGCCTGGGCCACGCGCCGGGCCTGGCTGGCGAGGGATTCGCCGCCGTCCAGGCTGTCCTCCAGCTTGCCGCTGCGGGCCTTTAACTCGGCCAGCAGGGCGGCTTCCTGCCCTTCCCGGCCGTCCTCGGCCATGCCCTCGAACTTGCCGAAGCTGCGTTCGGCCAGCTCCGGCAGGGCCTGCACGGTCATTCCGGGACGGGCCAGGGCGGCGCTTTCCCGGGCTCGGGCCAGGCTGCTGCTATAGACCGCGGCGAAGTTTTCGCCGGCCAGTTTTTCCCCCAGCTGCCGGGCCTGGCTGCGGCCCGTGTCGTTGAGGGGATTGTCGGTGCTGCCCTGCAGGCGCTTCTCCAGGTTCCAGGCGGTCTGGCCGTGGCGGGCCAGGTACAGCTCCAGCACCGCCTCCTCGGCCCGGGCCGGCAGGCTGGCGGCCAGGCCCAGGCAGAGGGCGAGGAGGGCGGCGAAGCGTTGGCGTTTGCCCATGGCGTCTCTCCTTAGCGGGCCTGCAGCAGTTCGGGCACCCGCAGCAGGATGAACTCGTTGTCGTCCTGCAGGTTGGGCTGTCGGGCGGCGGAATAGGGCAGGTTGTTGTCGTTGGCGACGACGATGTGCTCCCCGTCCACCACGTCCACATCCTCGATGGTGACGAAGGGGAAGGTGAATTTGCCGTCCTTGCCGCCGCGCCGGGCCAGGTGCTTCGGATCGTCGATGTCCAGCAGGTCGATGTGGCCGATCTTGCGCACGAAGCCGTCGCTGTCGGCGTCCTTCAGGCTGATCTTGTAGATGCGCTTGAATCTGGCCGGCACGTTCTGGCAGTCCGGGCGGGCCGGGCCGTTGCAGGCGTGTTCCGGCAGGCCCTCGCCGTTGTCCCGCTCGATGATGAGGCCGGTGTCGGCGTCGATCATGTTGAAGTCGCCGATGTTGTTGCCGTTCTGCTCCAGGCGGTACTTCCAGGAGCGGCCCGTCCATTCGCCCCGGGCCACGCTGAACTCCAGGATGCGCAGGTATTCCCGGCCGTCCTGCTGTTCCCATTTTTTCTCTTCGGCATTCCACAGGGGCCCTTCCAGCAGGGGGTAGAGGAACTGGCCGTCCCTGGAGGCGGCCATGCCCTCGTAGCCCCGGGAGCGGCGGGCCACGGTGGTGAAGCTGCCGCTGGTGGCCGGGGTGGTGATGCTGAAATGGTCCGGGGACTTGAGCACCTTGCCGTCCACCTTGGTCTCGAACACGGCCAGCACCTTGCCCTGGCGGTCGGTCTTGAGCAGGTAGGGGCCCAGCTCGTCGCCGAACCACACCGCATCGCCCAGGGGCTGGATGGATTCGATGTCGAAGTCGGCCCCGGTCAGGTAGCGTTGGCGGGTGCCTTCGTTGACGATGAGGAAGGGCACCTTCTGGTCCGGGTCGTGCAGGGCGGCGCTCTTCACCAGTTTGACGCCGCCCTGGTCCCAGTCCGGCTGCAGCAGGTGGAACATCAGGAGGGCGTCGGCGCTGTTGTTGCGGGCGCCGTAGCCGTTGTCCTGCAGCACCCAGTAGCGGCCCTGGCCGGCGTGCTTGATGCCGGAGAAGCCCTGCACCGGCTGGCCCTTGAAGGGCAGGGAGACGCCGGTGGGACGGGGCGCGTTCTTGTCCGAGAGATAGGAGGTGCCGGGTAGGGATGCGGGCGTGTCCACGCGCCGGGATTCGGGCCCGGTGTATTTGCCGGAGACGGCCAGGCTGGCCGGGGCATCCTTGGGCGGGGCGATGAAGGTGCGGGCCGGCAGCATGGCATGGCCCGCCAGGGTGGCGGGGAAAGCCTGGTCGGCCAGGGCGGGAACCTGGGCCAGGGCGGCGGCAAAGGCCAGGGCGAGGGGCGTCTTGGGGCTCATGCTTCTTCCATGGGTGGGGATGAAGCAGCCAAGCCTAGGAGACGCCTGTTGCAGGATGGTGACAGAAGCCGGCGTCCCGGCCGGGGCGGTGCTCTCAGCCGCTGCGGGAGAGCTGCTTCATGGCCTCGCCCAGGCCGGCCAGGGTCAGGGGATACATGCGCCGGCCCAGCAGGTCCTGCAGCAGCTGGATGGACTGGGTGTGCTCCCAGCGCCGCTGGGGTTCCGGGTTGAGCCAGACGGCGTGGGGAAAGGCCTCGGTGAGGCGGCGGATCCAGGCGGCCCCCGGCTCCGGGTTGGAGTGCTCGACGCTGCCCTGGGGGTAGAGGATTTCGTAGGGGCTCATGGTGGCGTCGCCGACGAAGATCAGCTTGTAGTCGCTGCCGTACTTGTGCAGCACGTCGCTGGTGGCAATGCGCTGGTCGAAGCGGCGCCGGTTGTCCTGCCACAGGTTTTCATAGACGCAGTTGTGGAAGTAGAAGTGCTCCAGGTGCTTGAACTCGCTGCGGCAGGCGGAGAACAGCTCCTCGCAGACCTGGATGTGGTCGTCCATGGAGCCGCCCACGTCGAGGAAGAGCAGCACCTTGACCGCGTTGTGCCGTTCCGGGCGCAGCTGCAGGTCCAGGGTGCCGGCGTTGCGGGCGGTGCCGGCGATGGTGCCTTCCAGGTCCAGCTCCTCGGCGGCGCCGCTGCGGGCGAAGCGGCGCAGACGCTTCAGGGCCACCTTGATGTTGCGGGTGCCCAGTTCCACTGAGTCGTCCAGGTTGCGGAATTCCCGCTTCTCCCACACCTTCACCGCGGTGCGGTTGCCGCCGCTCTCGCCGCCGATGCGGATGCCTTCCGGATGGTAGCCGCCGTGGCCGAAGGGGGAACTGCCGCCGGTGCCGATCCACTTGCTGCCGCCGGCATGGCGCTCCTTCTGCTCCGCCAGCCGTTCCCGGAACTGCTGCATCAGCCGCTCCCAGCCCAGGGCCTCCAGCTTCTGCCGGTCCGCCGCGCTGAGATGGCGCCGGGCGGCCAGTTGCAGCCATTCCTCGGGCACGGCGCCGGCGTCGAAGCCGGGCAGGGTTTCCACTTCCCGGAAGTAGGTGGCGAAGGCCTGGTCGAAGCGGTCGTAGAGGCTTTCGTCCTTGATCAGGCAGGCCCGGGCCAGGATGTAGAAGTCGTCCAGGCTGGGGCCCACCACCCGGGCCTGCAGGGCCCCCAGGAGGGTGAGGAATTCGGTGGTGGAGACGGGCAGGCGGGCGTCCCGCAGGTGCAGGAGGAATCCGGCGAGCATGGCCTATTCCTCCACCGCGCCGGCCACTTCGACCCGGTTGCGGCCGCCGGCCTTGGCCCGGTAGAGGGCGGCATCGGCCGCATCCACCAGGGCGTCGGCGCTCTTGCCGTGGCCCGGGTAGCAGGCGACGCCGACGGAGAGGGTGGCCTGCAGGGCCAGGCTGCCGAAGTTCACCGTCAGCCCGGCGAAGCCGGCACGCCATTCCTCGGCACGCTGGCGGGCCGTCTCCAGGTCCACCCCGGGCAGCACCAGCAGGAACTCCTCGCCGCCGTAGCGGCAGGGTACGTCGCCGCTGCGGGCCCGGGCCTGGAGGAAGTGGCCGAGCTGGCGCAGCATCTCGTCGCCGGCCCGATGGCCGTAGGTGTCGTTGAGCTGCTTGAAGTGGTCGATGTCGAGCAGGGCCACGGCCAGGGGATAGCCTTCCCGCTGGGCCCGGGCCACTTCCCGCTCCAGGGTCTCGTCCAGGTAGCGGCGGTTGTAGAGGCCGGTGAGGGCGTCCCGGGTGGCCTGCTCCTGCAGCCGTGCCTGCAGCAGGTTGATTTCCTGGAGGCGGTAGGCCAGCTCGCCGTTGAGGGCCTGCAGGGCCTCTTCTGCCGCCTTGCGTTCGTTGATGTTGTTGAAGGAAACGAAGGCCAGGGGTTCTTGTTCCTCCAGCAGGATGCGGGCCGAGAGGAGGGCCCAGAAGGGCTGGCCGGCCGCATCCCGCAGGCGCACTTCCATGTCGGTCACCACCTGCTTCTGCCGCAGTTCCTCGATCAGCCGCTGGCGCTGGCCCATATCCACCCAGTAGTCCGGGGCATGGCGCCCCACGGCATCCTCCTGGGGCACCTGGAAGCAGGTGGCGGCCCGCTGGTTGATGTAGGTCACCAGGCTGTCCCGGAGGCGGGTGATGACCACCGGGAAAGGGGCGGTTTCCAGCAGGGTGCGGTAGCGCTGCTCGCTGTCCTGCAGGGCGGCGCGGACCCGTTCCCGCTCGGTGACGTCGGCGGCCAGGGCGATGACGCTGGGCGGCCCGCCGGCCTCGTCGCGGAGGATGGCGTTGCTCCATTCGCAGAGGATGGCGCGGCCGTCCCGGGTCAGGTTGCGGTTGAGGGAATACTGGATTTCCGGCCCGCGGAAGATGCTGTCCACGATGCCCTGCACCTGCTGCCGGGCCTCTTCGGGCACCATGTGCTCGAAGAAGCTGCGGCCCAGCATTTCCTCCCGGCGCCAGCCGAAAATTTCCTCGGCCCGGTGGTTCCATTCCAGGACCCTCGCTTCCTGGTCGTAGACGATGGCCGCCAGGGGCGCCGTCTCGAAGATGCGGGCCAGGTGCTCCCGGCTCGCCCGCAGGTTGCGTTCGCTGCTGTCCCGCTGGCGCATCTGCCCCTGCAGGCGGCCGTAGAGGCGGTGGATGTAGAGGGCGGCGAGCAGGGCCAGGGCGGCCAGAAGCAGGGTGCCCCAGGCCCACGGCGGCAGGGGCTGGGGGCCGGCCGGGCGGTACAGCAGGGTTTCCACCGCATAGTCCCGGGGCATCATGCCCAGTTCCGCATAGGTGTCGCCGATGCGGCGCCAGCGGGCCGGGCTCATGTGACCCAGTTCCACCAGGGCCGGCTCGATCAGGGGGCGCATGCGTTCCGCCTCGAACAGGAGGTGTTCCCGGCTGTGGCGGGTGGAGTAGTGCTGCAGAATCTCCCGGGCGGCGGCGTCCGGATCGGCCAGGGCCGCGGCCCAGCCCTGCAGGCTGGCGCGGCGGAAGGCCTCCACCTGCTGCGGATGGGCGACGGCGTGGGCTTCGGCGGTGAACAGGGTGTCGCCGTAGAAGTCGATGTTGGCAGCCCGGGGCGAGAAGGAAAGGTAGGGGAAGCCGGCCTTTTCCAGTTCGTAGGTCTCGTCCGTGAGATAGCCGGAAACGGCATCCACCCTGCCTGCCATGAGGTCGGCGGCGGAGAAGGAGTGGGGGACGCGCTGCAGGCGTTCCTCCTTGACCTGTTCCCGGCGCAGGAAGGCGAACAGCTCGGCCTCCGTCGGCAGCAGCATGAGGCGCCGCCCTTCCAGGTCGGCCGGGCGGCGGATGGGGCCGCCGGCCCGGGCCAGCAGCACCAGGGGCGAGTGCTGGAAGACGGCAGCCAGAGCCACCACCGGCTTGCCCCGGCTGCGTTCCAGCAGCAGTTCGGAGGCGCCGATGCCGTATTGGGCCCGGCCGGCCAGCACTTCGGCCACCGGGTCGGTGTCGGCCCGGCCTTCGACGATGCGCACCTCCAGGCCCGCCTCCCGGTAATAGCCCCTGGCCTGGGCCATGTAATAGCCGGCGAACTGGAACTGGTGCTGCCATTTGAGCTGCAGGGTGACGCTTTCCAGGGCGCCGGCCGCACCTGCCGCCAGCAGCAGGCACAGGGCCGCCAGCAGATGGCGCAGCAGGCGGCGGTGGGCGGCTCCGGGGGGCATGGTCAGCGTCCCTGTCGGGCGAGGAAGACGAGCTTTTCGAAGAGATGCACGTCCTGCTCGTTCTTCAGCAGGGCGCCGTGCAGGGGCGGAATGCTGGTGCGGGCATCCTTGCTGCGCAGGGCCTCGGCCGGAATGTCCTCGGCCAGCAGCAGCTTGAGCCAGTCCAGCAGTTCCGAGGTGGAGGGCTTCTTCTTCAACCCGGCCATCTCGCGCAGGCCGAAGAACACCTCCAGGGCCTCCTGCAGCAGTTCCCGCTTCAGTTCCGGGTAGTGCACGGCAACGATCTTCTCCATGGTCTCCCGGTCGGGGAAGCGGATGTAGTGGAAGAAGCAGCGGCGCAGGAAGGCGTCGGGCAGTTCCTTCTCGTTGTTGGAGGTGATGAAGATGAGGGGCCGGTGCCGGGCCCGCACGGTCTGCCGCGTCTCATAGACGTGGAACTCCATGCGGTCCAGCTCCCGCAGCAGGTCGTTGGGGAATTCGATGTCGGCCTTGTCGATCTCGTCGATCAGCACCACCGCCGGGGTTTCGCTCTCGAAGGCCTGCCACAGCACGCCCTTGACGATGTAGTTGGCGATGTCGGAAACCTTGGGGTCCCCCAGCTGGCCGTCGCGCAGGCGGGACACCGCATCGTATTCGTAGAGGCCCTGCTGGGCCTTGGTGGTGGATTTGATGTGCCACTGGAACAGGGGCAGGCCCAGGGCCCGGGCCACTTCCTCCGCCAGCAGGGTCTTGCCGGTGCCCGGTTCGCCCTTGATCAGGAGTGGGCGTTGCAGGGTCACGGCGGCGTTCACCGCCAGGGTCAGTTCCCGGGGGGCGACGTAACGCTCGGAACCGTCGAAACGTGGGGTCATGGGGATGCTCCGGTGGGGTTGGGGGCGCGACGGCGGCGAGGCGGCGTCCTGCCGTTTTTCTCATCATTGTAACGACAGCGCTAAATGACCTTTTGTTGATTTGTACCGCTTGCCATTTCTGCCGTTTTGCTATGATCAAAAACGATATTACAAAAGTTATGCCATTCCAAGAATGGCGTCTTTCCTTAGTCTCCTGGCATAGCCCCTTTTTCGCGGCAGCAACGATGAAAATCAATCTTCCGGTTACAAATCAAGAGATTCCCTTTCCCCCGAATCAGTATCTGGTCTCCAAAACCGATCTCAAGGGCATCATCACCCATGCCAACGATGCCTTTGTCGAGATCAGCGGTTTCTCCCGCGACGAGCTGATCGGGGCCAGCCACAATCTGGTCCGCCATCCGGACATGCCGCCCCAGGCCTTTGCCGACCTGTGGCGCACGGTGAAGTCGGGCAATCCCTGGCGCGGCCTGGTGAAGAACCGCAGCAAGGACGGCGGTTTCTACTGGGTCGAGGCCTTCGTCGTGCCGGTGGTGAAAAACGGCCATACCGAAGGCTACATGTCGGTGCGCACGCCGCCGGCCCGGGACAAGGTGCAGGCGGCCGAGGCCCTCTACCAGCGCCTGCGGGAGAACAAGAACGCCTCCCTGCCCCAGTCCGCTGCCGGCTTCTGGTCCCGCCTCTCGGTGAAGGGGCGCCTTGGGGCCATGATGGCCGCCTTCGTCGCCATCACCGCGGTGGTGACCGGCATCGGCCTCTCCGGTCTGCAGGAAGGCAACGCCAGCCTGCAGGAGCAGTACCAGCGCAAGCTGGAGCCGACCACGGTGGTGAACGAGGTGCTGGCCCTGCTGGGGGAAAACCGCTCCCAGATCATGCTGGCCCTGCAGCACGATCCCAAGAGCGAACTGGTGAAGCTGCACGACCACGGCCTGGAAGTGCATCTGGAAAAGACCCTGGCCAACCGCCAGCAGATCAACGCCCAGCTCGAAGCCCTGCAGAAGCTGCCCCTGTCGGAGAAGGAACGGCAGCTGGTGGAGCAGCTGGGGGAGGCGCGCAAGAAATTCTCCGCCGAAGGCGTCAATGCGGCCCGGGAGTCCCTCAAGGCCGGGGATTTCCATCAGGCCTCGGTGCTGCTGCTGACCAAGATCAACCCCATCTACGGCCAGGTGCAGCAGGCCGGCAAGGCCCTGGTGGATGAGCTGAAGGCCTCGGCCCGGGCCGATTTCGAGCGGGCCCAGGCACGTTACGAGAACATCCTGTGGGCCATGGCCCTGGCCACCCTGGCGGCCCTGGCCCTGGCGGTGGTGGGCGGCTGGCTGCTGGTGCGGGCCATCGTCAATCCCATGCGCCAGGCCATCGACACCTTCAAGCTCATCGCCGAGGGCGACCTCACCAGCGACATCGACATCAGCCGGCGCGACGAGGCCGGCCAGCTGCTGTGCCAGCTGGCCACCATGCAGGCCACCCTGAAGGCCATGCTGGACCAGATCCAGGAAGCCTCCCGCCAGATGGACCAGCGCTGTAGCCAGCTGGAATCCGAGGTGGCCCTGGTGGCGGCCAAGTCCCAGCAGCAGCTGGACGACGTGCAGAGCGTCGCCGCCGCCACGGAGGAATTCTCCCAGTCGGTGCAGGAAGTGGCCGGCCACGCCGGGGAGACCGCCAGCGCGGCCCAGAACTCGGAACGGCTGGTGGAGGAAAGCAACACCCAGATCGGCCGCAGCATGGCCGTCACCAACCGGGTGGTGGAAGCGGTGACCGGCTCTTCGGCCACCCTGCACGAGCTGAACACGGCCATCGACCAGATCGGCCAGATCACCCAGGTGATCAAGGAAATCGCCGACCAGACCAACCTGTTGGCCTTGAATGCCGCCATCGAGGCGGCCCGGGCCGGCGAGGCGGGCCGGGGCTTTGCCGTGGTGGCCGACGAGGTGCGCAAGCTGGCCGAGCGCACCACCACCAGCACCGCCGACATCACCGGCAACATCGGCGCCATCCAGGGCGCCACCCACGAGGCGGTGAGCCGCATGGAGCAGGCGGTGCGGGAGGTGGAGGAGGGCATCGGCATGATGCGCGAGAGCGTGGCCGGGCTGGAGGGCATTACCGCCGCTTCCCAGCAGGTCAGCGCCATGGCCCGGCAGATTTCCGAAGCCTCCCAGCAGCAGAGCATCGCCAGCCAGGAGGTGAACGGCAGCATGGAACACATTTCCGTGCTCATCGAGCAGAACACCGCCACCGCCCAGGAGGCCCAGCGGGCCACCGAGGCCCTGGTGTCCACGGCCGAGGGCCTGCGCGCCATCCTGGCCAGCTTCCGCCTGTACCGCTGATCCGGCCGGCGCCGGCAGCGGCAAAAACAAAAGGGGCGCCCGCGGGCGCCCCTTGTCATTGGTGCCGGGCCGGCATCAGGTGGTGAAGCGGCCCACCATGGTGTTCAGCTCCCGGGCGATGTTGTCCAGGGCCTCGGCGGTCTCGGCGGTGTTGCGCATGGCGGCGGAGGTCTCTTCCACCATCTGGGCGATCTGCTCCACCCGCTGGGCGATGCTGGTGCTGGCGGTGCTCTGTTCCCGGGTGGCTTCGGCCACTTCCTGGATGCGGTGCAGGGTGGTTTCCGAACCCTCGCGGATCTGCCGCAGGGCGTCGGCGGCGGATTCGGCCAGGGTGACGCCTTCTTCCACCTGGGGCAGGGCCGCATCCATGACCTGCACCGTCTCGTCGGTTTCGGTCTGGATGCTGACGATCATGTCCTCGATTTCCACCGTGGCGGAGGCGGTGCGTTCGGCCAGCTTGCGCACCTCGTCGGCCACCACGGCAAAGCCCCGGCCCTGTTCGCCGGCCCGGGCCGCCTCGATGGCGGCGTTGAGGGCCAGCAGGTTGGTCTGGGCGGCGATCTCCTTGATGACGCCGGCGATGCCGGAAATTTCCTTGATGCGGCCTTCCAGGTGGCGGATCTTCTCCGAGGCGCCGGTGACCGAGCCGGCCAGGTTCTTGATGGCACTGGAGGCGGTGGTGACCCGGGTTTCGCCGTCGGCGGCCAGGCTGGCGGAATTGTGGGAGTCGGCCTCCGTATCCCGGGAACTGTCGGAAATGTGGTTGATGCTCACCGTCAGTTCCTCGATGGCGGCGGCCATGGAGGAGGTGGCGTCGGCCTGGTGCTGGGAGGCGGTGGACACTTCCTGGGAGGCGGTGTTGATGCGCTCGGCGTTGTTGGAGAGGGCGGTGGCGCTGTTGCCGATTTCCCGGATCACCTGGCGCAGTTCGCTCACCATCTGGCCGAAGGAGGCGAGCATGGAGCCCTTGGGCGCATTGCCCACCTCCACCGCCAGGTTGCCGGCGGCGGCCTGGCTCATCAGTTTGATGACGTCGGCGGGTTCGCCTCCCACCTGCTGGCGGATGCTGCCGCCCACCAGGAAGGTGGCCACCGCCACGGCGATGAGGATGATGGCGGCGATGAAGGTGTCGGACAGGGCCCGCTCCCGCACTTCCGTGGCCACATCGTCCATGTAGATGCCGCTGCCGATGACCCATTCCCAGGGGGCGAACAGCTTCAGGTACTGCAGCTTTTCCACCGCCTTGTCCGCCGGCTGGCCCGGGCGCGGGAACAGGGTTTCGACGAAGGCGCCCTCGGGGGCGGCCTTGGAGGCGGCCAGGATGTTTTTCAGGGTATAGCGGCCGAGCACATCCTTCACCTCTTCCACCTTGCTGATGCCTTCCCATTCCGGCTTGGTGGTGTGCATGACGGTGACGCCGTCGCTCCTGTAGACGTAGAAGTATTCGGACTTGCCGTCGACGCCGCCGTAGCGGCCATGGCGCATGGCTTCCCGGGCCGCCTTCTGGGCCTCTTCCCGGCTCATCTTGCCGGCGGCTTCGAGAGCCTGGTAGTTGGCGGCGATGCTGTAGGCCGATTCGACGGCGGCCTTGACCACCGCCTTGCGGCCGTCGGTCAGGTCCCGTTTCACTCCCCAGGCGCTGAGGCCGGTGAGCAGGACCATGCCGATGACGGACATGACCAGCAGCAAGACGAGCTTGGTCTTGAGCGAGAGTTTCGCAAACATGGATTTCCCCCAGGGTGTAGGTTTTTTATCTATTACTTTTGGCTAATGTGGCTAAATACTGCACCTGTCCGTAGGGGAATGACAAGTGCCCGCCAAAGTCCGCGACAGGCGCGGAATTCCAGGGGGTGGGGGTGGCTGCCGTCAGCCAGGCGTCAGGTTCAGCCGCGGCCGGCGCGCTTGACGGCTTCCAGATAGGCTTCCGGGTCCAGCTGGTTGCCCGCCTGCTGGGCATGCCAGACGGCTTCGCCCAGGCATTCGAGCAGCTGGTGCTTGGCGGCGTGGGGATCGTCCAGGCGCCGGGCCAGGGCGTGGAAGGCTTCCCGGATGCCCCGGGGATGGTCGATGGAAATCTGCTCCTCCACCGCCAGATGCAGGGAGAGGTGCAGGAAGGGATTCATCTGCCCTTCCTCCGGCGTCCATTCCTGGCTCAGGGCCCGCTCCACGTCGGCCAGCAGGGCGTGGTATTCGGGATGAAGGCGGATCAGGTCCACGGCGATGGTTTCGGCGCCCACCAGGGGCAGGCCTTGCCGGTCTTTTTGCCAGGCGTCGCAGAAGAAGCGGCGCACCTGGTCGCGGCTGGGATTGAACATGGCTTAAATCTCGGAAAAGAGGGCGGTGACGACGCTGTTGTGCAGCAGCCGTCCGCCGTTGCTGGGGGCGATCTGGCCGCTGCCGTAGAGGCCCAGCAGGGGCACGCCGGGGAAGCGTTCGGTGAAGACCAGCAGGTCCCGGTCCTCGCCGCCGTAGAAATAGGGGCCGCGGCCGATGCAGGAGAACATCAGGCCCAGGCTGGGCCGGGGCAGCTCATCGCCCAGGGCCACCAGGGTGTCGCGCATTTCCTGTTCCGCCGCCAGGGGCTGACGCACCGCCCAGGCCAGGGACTGGCCCGGCACCAGCTTGTCGGCCAGGGTGACGACGCCTTCCGGGCCGGTGTCGATCACCGGCAGCAGGCGGCAGTAGGTGCCCTCGGGACGGTCCAGGGCATGGCCCGGTTCCGCCACCACGGCGGTGACGTGGTGCAGCAGGCGCCGCTCCCGCTGTTCCAGGGGCAGGGCCCGCAGCAGGGAATCCAGGGCGGTCTGCTGGCCCAGGGTATGCAGGTCGTGTCCCCGCACCTCCACCACCGGCGCCGGCTCGGTGAGCAGGCGCAGGCCGCAGGAGAGGGCGACACTGGCCTGGCTGCCGGCGATGGCCAGGGACAGGCGGTGGTCGGCGCAGGGGCGGCCCTGCTGCCACACGGGCCCGGGTTCGCTGGCCAGGGCGTCCAGGTGCAGGGCGCCGAAGCGCTGGCTGCCCGGGGTCGCCCATTCCGGCGGCAGGCTGGAGGCGGAGGCGAGGGAGAGCAGGGGCGCGGCGCCGGGACGGCCCGGCACCAGGGACAGGGGGCCGGCGAAAACCATGGCGGCGGCAGCGGGCCGGTCCAGCACCCAGCCTTCCTCGGTGAACAGGCCGGCGGCCACGCTGCCGGCCACCTGGGTGCAGGCGGCGGCGCGGCTGGCGGCGAGCAGGGCCGGTTGCACCTGGCGGGAGAAGTCCTGGGTCAGGTAGAGCAGCACGCTGTTGGCGTGGCTGGCGCCGGCGGCAAGGAGCTTGTCCAGGGCCTGGCGCACCGCGTCCTCCGCCAGGCGGGGCAGGGGATCGTTGCCGGAAACCAGGGCGGTGGCGACAGTCATGGCAGTGCCTCGGGACGGGCTACAGGTGGGCGGGTTCGGAACAGGTCTTGCCCGGATATTCGCACAGATCGGCGATGACGCAGCGTTCGCATTCGGGCTTGCGCGCCTTGCACACGTAGCGGCCGTGCAGGATCAGCCAGTGGTGGGCGTCCAGCCGGTATTCCGGTGGCGTGGTCTTGAGCAGCTTTTCCTCCACCGCCAGCACCGTCTTGCCCGGGGCCAGGCGGGTGCGGTTGCAGATGCGGAAGATGTGGGTGTCCACGGCGATGGTGGGTTCGCCGAAGGCGGTGTTGAGCACCACGTTGGCGGTCTTGCGGCCGACCCCGGGCAGGGCCTCCAGGGCCTCCCGGTCCCGCGGCACCTCGCCGCCGTGCTGTTCCAGCAGGATGCGGCAGGTGGCGATGGTGTTCTTGGCCTTGGTGCGGAAAAGGCCGATGGTCTTGATGTAGTCCATCAGCCCTTCCTCCCCCAGGGCCAGCATGGCGGCCGGCGTCGGGGCGGCGGGGAAGAGCTTGCGGGTGGCCTTGTTCACGCCCACGTCGGTGGCCTGGGCAGAGAGCAGCACGGCGATCAGCAACTGGAACGGGGTCTCGTATTCCAGCTCGGTGCGGGGCGCCGGGTTGGCGGCTTGGAGCCGGGCGAAAATCTGGGCCCGCTTGGCGGCATTCATGGTTTTTGGCTTGGCTGGAAAATTGTTTTAGCCACAGAGGACATCCCCCAAGGGGACTTCCTTCACCCCCTTTGGGGGTTCGGGGCGCAGAGATGACTGAGTAAGTGTTGCTCCGGCATTGGGGCCGGTGGCAGGGGGCATTTTACATCTGGCCTGAGAGGCAGTAAGGGCGGGAGTCTCGGTCATGCCTTACCGGAGAGTGGCGTCCCTATTGCCTTTCCGGCATGGCATGTATTTCTCTGTGTCCTCTGTGCCCTCTGTGGCAAGGGGTTTTCAATGGCAGCCGGCTTCGGCCACCGGCGCCGGCGGAGTCTTCTGCTGGCGGGCGGCGGCCCGGGCTTCGATCCAGTTCTTCCAGGCGATCAGGCAGCCCAGCAGGATGAAGGCGCCGGGGGGCAGGATGGCCAGCAGCAGGCCCGGGTAGTCCTTGGGCAGCAGCTGCAGGGGCTGCAGGCCGGGGAAGACCATGTCGATGCCGGAGAACAGGGTGCCGGCGCCGATCAGCTCCCGCAGGCCGCCGAGGAGGCCCAGGGTCCACAGCATGCCGACGCCCATGAAGACGCCGTCGGCGGTGGCCTGCAGGGGCGGGTTCTTGGCGGCGTAGGCTTCCACCCGGGCCAGCACGATGCAGTTGGTGACGATGAGGGGAATGAAAATGCCCAGTACCAGGTACAGCTCGTGCAGGTTGGCGTTGAAGAGCAGGTCCACCACCGTCACCAGGGCGGCGACGACCAGGATGAAGACCGGGATGCGGATTTCGTGGGGGATGAGATTGCGCAGGCTGGCGATGGCCACGCCGGAGAGGGCCATGACGATGATGGTGGCCAGGGACAGCATGACGCCGTTCACCAGGTTGGTGGTCACGGCCAGCAGGGGGCACAGGCCCAGGATCTGTACCAGGCTGGTGTTCTGCTTCCAGATGCCGTTGCCGGCGATCTGCTTGAATTCCTCGCGGGTGATCATGGTCGGCCTCGCTTATTTCCGGTCCGCTGCGTTCTTGTCGGCTGCGGCGAACAGTTCGTCCCGGTGGGCGTCCACATAGGCGACGGCCTTCTTCACCGCCTTGACCACGGCCCGGGGCGTCACGGTGGCGCCGGCGTTGGAATCGAAAAGGCCGCCGTCCTTCTTCACCTTCCACTCCTTCTCCGCCAGGGTGGCGAGGGAGAGGCCGTTGAACTGGGTGATCCAGGGCCGTTCCTTGTTCCTGTCCTTCTTCGGTTCCACGTAGTCGCCCAGGCCCGGGGTTTCCTTGTGCTGGGTGACGCGCACGCCGGCCACCCGGCCGTCGGCCTGCACCGCCAGGATCAGGCGGATCTTGCCGGCATAGCCGTCCGGCGCCATGGCTTCCAGCACCAGGGCCGCCGGGGCGCCGCCCATGCGGGCGCGGAAGACGGTGGAAGGCTCTTCCAGCCCCAGTTCCGGGGTGGGGGCCAGGGCCAGGGTGTCGTGCAGCAGGTCGTTGTCGTAGCTGGCGGTGGGCAGCACTTCGTTCACCAGCTTCATCTTTTCTTCCGTGGCCGAGGCCTGGATGGCCGGCAGGGTCCACTGGTAGGCGCCCGCCAGGAGGCCGGTGAAGACGATGACGAAGACGAACAGGATGACGGCGGTGCGCGCCGCCATGGTGCCGGCCGTGGGTTCCTTTACCGTCACCATGTCATTGGTCCTTCATGCCGAAGACCTTCGGCTGGGTGTACATGTCGATCAGGGGCACGCAGATGTTCATGATCAGCACGGCGAAGGCGATGCCGTCCGGATAGCCGCCGAAGACGCGGATGATGTAGGCCAGCAGGCCGACGCCGGCGGCGAAGATGAGCTTGCCCCGGGGCGTGGTGGCGCCGGACACCGGGTCGGTGGCGATGAAGAAGGCCCCCAGCATGGCGCCGCCCCCCAGCAGGTGGAAGACGGGATTGGCAAAGCCGGCGGGCTGCCACAGCCACAGCAGGCCGGCGAGGAGGCCCATGGCGCCGAGGAAGGCGGTGGGGATGTGCCAGGTGATGACCTTGCGCCAGACCAGGAAGAGGCCGCCGGCCAGATAGCAGAGGGCGATCACCGCCTGGGCGTTGCCGGCCAGGAAGGGCAGGGGCCCGCTATGGCCCTCGTCGGCGCGCAGGGCGGTCTTCAACGCATCCAGCGGGGTGGCGCTGGTCATGCCGTCCAGGCGCGGTGCCAGGCCGAAGATCCAGTCCAGCTGCTGGGCCGGCGCCAGGTGGGAGCCGGGGCCGGGCCACTGGGACATGAGGGCCGGGAAGGAGACGATGCACACGGCGAAGGCGATCATGGCCGGGTTGAAGGGGTTCTGCCCGAGGCCGCCGTAGAGGTGCTTGGCGACGACGATGGCGAACAGCACGCCGACCACGGTGAGCCACCAGGGCGCCACCGGCGGGAAGGTGAGGGCCACCAGCCAGGCCGTGACCACGGCCGAGCCGTCGCCGAGGAAGAGGGCCAGGGGCTTGTCCCGCAGGCGCAGCATGGCGGCCTCGGCGGCCAGGGCGGTGAGGGTGGCGATGGCGATCTGGGCCAGGATGCCCGGGCCGATGAGCAGGGTGTAGGCGACGATGCCCGGCACCAGGGCCAGCAGCACCTGGGTCATGACCCGGCGCACCGAGGTGTCCTTGAGCAGGTAGGGGGAGGTGGAGAATTCCATGACCGGGGCGTCAGTTCTTGGGGGTTTGGCCGTCGTCCGCCGGAGCGGCCGGGGCGGCCTCGGCGGGATGGGCTTCGGGGTGGGCCAGTTCGGTCTTGGCGATGTCCCGCAGGCGGGCGCGGCGGGCCTCGATGTCGGCCACTTCCTGCTGCTGGGCGCGCTGGGCCCTGGCCCGTTCCATGGCGGCGGCGATGGCGGCCTTCTTGGCGGCAGCGGCGGCCTCTTCCGGACTCTGGGCGGCCGGCGTTGCAGTGGCTTCGGCCGGGGTGCCGCCTTCGGCAGCAGCGGCAGCGGCAGCGGCGGCTTCGGCGGCCTTCTTGGCGGCCTGGGCAGCGGCGGCCTTGGCCAGCTTCTCGGCCTTTTCCTGCTTTTCCCGCTCGTCCCGGAGCTGCTTGAATTCGAAACGGGTCTTGGCGCCGTCGGCCGCCTTCTTGTCCCGTTCCCGGGCCCAGATCTCGCTCTTGGCGAAACGGAAGTACTGCACCAGGGGAATGCGGGAAGGGCAGACGAAGGAGCAGCAGCCGCACTCGATGCAGTCGAAGATGTTGTATTCCTGGGTCTTGCCGAAATTCTTGGCGCGGGCGAACCAGTACATCTCGAAGGGCTGCAGTTCGTGGGGGCAGACCTGGGCGCAGGAGCCGCAGCGGATGCAGGGCATCTCCGGCGCCTTGGGCGGGAACAGGGCCGGCGAATGGGCGATCAGGCAGTTGGTGGCCTTGACCACCGGCGCCTTGGCCTCGGGCACCAGGAAGCCCATCATGGGGCCGCCCATGATGATGCCGTCGGTGTCCGCCTTGGGGCCGGCGATGGCCAGCAGTTCGTCCATGGGGGTGCCGATCAGCACCTCGTAGTTGCGTGGCTCGGCCACGTTGCCGGTGAGGGTCACCAGGCGGGAGATGACCGGCTCGCCGTGGCCCAGGGCGCGCCAGGCAGTGTAGGCGGTGGCCACGTTGAAGCACTGCACGCCCATGTCGGTGGAGCGCTTGTTGGCGGGCACTTCCTTGCCGGTGAGGACGCGGATCAGCTGCTTGGCGCCGCCGGCCGGGTACAGGGTGGGCACGCTGACGACCTGGAAGTCCTCGCCCGCGGCCTGTACGGCCTGGGCCATGGCGGCGGCGGCTTCCGGCTTATTGTCCTCGATGCCGATGAGGACCTTCTTCGGCTGCAGCAGGTCGCGGAAGATGGCGATGCCCTTGACCACCTCGGTCGCCCGTTCCCGCATCAGCAGGTCGTCGCAGGTGATGTAGGGCTCGCATTCGGCGCCGTTGATCACCAGCTCTTCCATGGGCACGCTGCGGGACGCCTGGGTTTTGGCGTGGGAGGGGAACACGGCCCCGCCCAGACCCACCACGCCCATGTCACGCAGCAGTTCGCGCACCTGTTCCGGGGTCAGGGTTTTGTAGTCGACGCTCTGCCGCTCGATCCAGCGGTCCTCGCCGTCCGGCTCGATGACGACGCAGTCGGTGAGCAGGCCGGAGGGGTGGGCGGCGGCGTACATGCCCACTTCCCGCACGGTGCCGGAGGTGGGGGCGTGCACGGCGGCGGAGATCCAGCCGTCGGCCTCGCCGATCATCTGGCCCTTCAGCACCCTGTCGCCCACCTGCACCAGGGGCCGGGGCGTGCCGCCGATGCTCTGGTGCAGGGGCACGGCCACCACGGAGGGCAGGGGCGCCTTGGCGATGGGCAGGGTGACGGACTGGGCCTTGTTGGTGGCCGGCTTGACGCCTCCCTTGAACTTGAACAGCTGCATCAGGCCCATGGCTTAGGCGACCCTCTTCAATTCAACGACCGGGTATTTCCACTTCCACGTATCCACCGTTTCCTGGATCGGCTCCATGGTGATGCATTCCACCGGGCAGGGCGGCAGGCACAGCTCGCAGCCGGTGCACAGGGATTCGACGATGGTGTGCATCTGCTTGGCGGCGCCGACGATGGCATCCACCGGGCAGGCCTGGATGCACAGGGTGCAGCCGATGCAGGTGTTCTCGTCGATGAGGGCCACCTGGGGCGGCTTCTCCACCCCGTCCAGGGGCTTGGCTTCCCGGCCCAGCAGGTCGGCCAGCTTGCCCACCCCCTCGGCACCGCCGGGGGGGCACAGGTTGATGTCGGCCTCGCCCTTGGCGATGGCTTCGGCGTAGGGCTTGCAGCCCGGGTAGCCGCACTGGCCGCACTGGGTCTGGGGCAGGATGGCCTCGATCTTGTCCACCAGGGGATCGCCGTCCACCTTGAACTTGACCGAGGCAAAGCCCAGGGCGGCGCCCAGGACGACGGCCCCCAGGGCCATGATGGCGATGGCGATGAGCATTATTGGTACTTGTCCAGGCCGGAGAAGCCCATGAAGGCCAGGCTCATGAGGCCGGCGGTGACCATGGCGATGGCCACGCCGCGGAAGTGAACCGGCACGTCAGCCCCCTCGATGCGCTCCCGGATGCCGGCGAAGAGCACCAGCACCAGGGAGAAGCCGACGGCGGAGCCCATGCCGAAGAGCAGGGACTCGACGAAATCGTAGTGGTTGGCCACGTTGAGCAGGGGCACGCCGAGCACTGCGCAGTTGGTGGTGATGAGGGGCAGGTAGATGCCCAGCACCTGGTGCAGCACCGGGCTGGTCTTCTGGATCACCATTTCGGTCAGCTGCACGATGGCGGCGATGGTGACGATGAAGGAGAGGGTGCGCAGGTACTCCAGACCGAAAGGCATCAGGAGGTAATGGTCGATGATGTAGCTGGCCCCGGTGGCCACGGTCAGCACGAAAGTGGTGGCGGCCCCCATGCCGAAGGCGGTTTCCAGTTTCTTGGAAACGCCCATGAAGGGGCAGAGGCCGAGGATTTTCACCAGCACCACGTTGTTCACCAACACGGCGCCGATGACGATGAAGAGATAGTGGCTGATCATGGTCGGATTTTCAGGGGCGGTGCATTATCCCGCCGAATAACGTAAGGGGCAACCTTGGCGGCCCTGGGGGCATTGCCCGCCGGGCCGCCCCGGAGGGCTCAGCGGCCCATCCGGCAGAGGGTTTCCGCTGCCTCCCGGACCAGGTCCGGCCCCCGGTAGATGAAGCCGGAATAGATCTGCACCAGCTTGGCGCCGGCCTCGATCTTTTCCGCCGCATCGGCACCGGAAAGGATGCCGCCGACGCCGATGATGGGCACCTCGCCCTGGAGGGCGGTGGCCAGCTTGCGGATCACCTGGGTGGACAGGTCCCGCACCGGGGCGCCGGAGAGGCCGCCGGCCTCGTTGCCGTAGCGGCAGCCTTCGACGCCGTTGCGGGAAAGGGTGGTGTTGGTGGCAATGACCCCGTCCATGCGGTGCTGGCGCAGCAGGTCGGCGATGGCCTGGATCTGGGCGTCGTCCAGGTCCGGGGCGATCTTCAGGGCCAGGGGGGTGTGCTTGCCGTGCTTTTCCGCCAGGCGGGCCTGGGCCGCCTTCAGCTGGCGCAGCAGGTCGTCCAGGGCGTCATCCCGCTGCAGGTCGCGCAGGTTCTTGGTGTTGGGGCTGGAGATATTGACCGTGACGTAGCTGGCGGCGGCATACACCTTCTCCAGGCAGATCAGGTAGTCGTCGGCGGCCTTCTCGATGGGGGTGTCGAAGTTCTTGCCGATGTTGATGCCGAGGATGCCGCCGCACTTGGGGAACTGGGCCAGGGCCACGTTCTGCAGCAGGTGGTCCACCCCCTCGTTGTTGAAGCCCATGCGGTTGATGATGGCCTGCTTCTCCTCGATGCGGAACAGGCGGGGCTTGGGGTTGCCCGGCTGGGGCCGGGGCGTGACGGTACCCACTTCGAGGAAGCCGAAACCCATGGCGGCCATGCCGTCGATGCATTCGCCGTTCTTGTCCAGGCCGGCGGCCAGGCCCACCGGGTTGGGGAAGCGGAGGCCCATGACCTCCACCGGGCATTCCGGCGCCTTCTTGCCCATGAGGCAGGACAGACCGGCAGCGTGGAGGGCGGCCAGGCCGTTGAGGCCGATGCCGTGGGCCTTCTCCGCATCCAGGGAGAAGAAGATTTTGCGGGCGAGTGAATAGAGCATGGGCGCGATTTTACCGCAATGCACCATGGACCGGTCTTGCGGCATATGACTAAAGGTAAGGGTGCAGTTTTACCACACCCCGAGAAGCATTCCTATCTGCGAGATTGAATTGCGTATCGTGAAACGCCATTTGCCCGGCATGGTGTGGGTGGCGCCGCCCCGCTGACTTGGCATGGCCTCCAGGGCGGAGAGGGCGGAGAGGGCAGCCATGCCGTCTGGATAGCGGTGCCATCGAACCCGGTGGGGATGGCTTTTCGTACAGGTTTTTCCGTTCTACAATAAGAATAATTCTTATTCGTTTCTTTCCTTTGCCATGAGCGCCGTCCTTTCCCAATCCGATCTGGCCGTGGCCGCCCTCTACCGGGAGCACGGCGGGTGGCTGCGTTCCTGGCTGCGGCACAAGCTGGGTTGCGCCGAGAGTGCCGCCGATTTGGCCCAGGACACCTTCTGCCGCATTCTGCGGCGGGAAAACCTGGAGGGGCTGCGGGAACCCCGGGCCTACCTGACCACGGTGGCCCACGGCCTGGTGGTGGACCACTGGCGGCGCCTGGAGATCGAACGGGCCTACCTGGAAGCCCTGGCCTGGCAGCCCGAGGCCCTGGCTCCGTCGCCGGAGGAGCGGGCCCTGGTGCTGGAGGCCCTGCTGGAAATCGAGGCCCTGCTCGTGGCTCTGCCGGAGAAGGTGCGCCAGGCCTTCCTCCTGGCCCAGTTCGACGGCCTCGGCTACCGGGAGATCGGCGAGCGCCTGGGCGTTTCCGAGCGCATGGTGAAGAAGTACATGGCCCGGGCCATGCTCCACTGCCTGTTGGCCGGGAGTGACGCTTGAGCGCCCGAGCCGGCATCCAGGCCACCGACTACCAGGTGCTGCAGGCGGCGGCCGAATGGTTTGCCGTGCTCCACGACCCGGGCGTCAGCGCCGCCGAACGGCAACGCTGGCAGGCCTGGCTGGAAGCCCGGGAGGAACATCGCCGGGCCTGGCAGCAGGTGGAGGCGGTAAGCCGCAGCTTTGCCAGCCTGCCCCGGGCCGGCCAGTCCGGCGAAGCGGCCCGGCTGGCGGTGGAGGCGGGCAGCCGCCAGCGCCGCATGCAGCGGCGCCAGGCTATGAAGGCCCTGGTGTTGTTCGCCGCCGTCGGCGGCATGGCCTGGGGCGGTCGCCGCCTGGGGCTGTGGCCCGGCGAAACGGCAGATTTCGAGACCGCCCGGGGCGAAACCCGGGAAGTGCAACTGGCCGACGGCACCCGGGTCTGGCTCAATACCGACAGCGCCATCAGTGTGCGCTTCCAAGCCGGCGAGCGCCGCCTGGGCCTGCTGCGCGGCGAGGTGCTGGTGGAAACGGGCAAGGGCGAGCCGGGCGTGGACGACGGAGCGGCGCTCCGGCCCCTGCGTCTGGCTACGCCGGAAGGCCTGCTGCGGCCCCTGGGCACCCGCTTTCTGGTGCGCCGGGACGAGGGCGGCGGGTCCGGCGAATCCCTCGCAGTGTTCGCCGGGGCGGTGGAAATCACGCCCCACGGTCAGCCCGGGGGGCGGCAGGTAATCGCCGCCGGCCAGGAAGTGCGCTACGACCGTAACGGCGTCGCCACCCCGGTGCCGGCCCAGACGGCGCGCCAGGCCTGGAGCCGGGGCATGCTGGTGGCCGACGACATGCGCCTGGGCGACTTCCTTGCCGAACTGTCCCGCTATCGCAGCGGCCACTTGGGCTGGGACCCGGCGGTGGCCGAGCTGCGCCTGGTGGGCGCTTTTCCCCTGGGAGATACGGACCGCATCCTGGTCAGCCTGGAGGAAAGCCTGCCCCTGCGGGTGCGCCGCACCCTGCCCTGGTGGGTCAGCGTGGAGCCCCGCTGAGGTTCCTCCGGCGCCGTTCACTCCGGCCTCCCGGCGCAGATCAGGAGCAGTTTTGGGCAGGCGCCTGAAACTTTTTTTCCTCCCCGGTTCCCTTTTTCGTTTCCCCCTCGGCAATGCAGATGAGCCCCCTGCGGCGCACATCTTCCACGCATTGATAGAGGTTTCCCCATGTCCTTCGCCCTGCCTACCCGCCGGCCCCTGGTGCTGGCCCTGCAACTGGCCTTCGTCGCCGCCCCTCTGCTGACGCCCGCCCTGATGCCGGCGGCCCAGGCCCAGGCGGCGGCGCGCAGCTACAGCATCCCTGCCGGCACCCTGAGCCGGGTCCTCAGCCAGTTCGCCGCCGAGGCCGGGGTGCTTCTATCCGTTGATGCCACCCTCACCGAAGGCAAGCAGAGCAGCGGTCTTCAGGGCAGCTACGGCGTTGCCCAGGGACTGGAGCGCATCATGGCCGGCAGCGGTCTGGAAGCGGTGCCCCAGAACAGCGGTGGCTATACCCTGCGCCGTCTGCCCGCCGGCAGCGGCAAGGAGGCGGCCCTGGCCACGGTGGCCGTCACCGCCAACAGCGCCGGCCAGCCTGGCCAGCAGCCCAAGCCCTATGCCGGCGGCCAGATGGCCCGGGGCAGCCGGGTCGGCCTGCTGGGGGATCTGGACATGATGGACACCCCTTTCGCCACTGCTTCCTACACCTCCCAGCTGATGCAGGACCAGGCTGCCAAGAGCGTGGCCGACGTGGTGGCCAACGATCCGGCGGTGCGGGTCTACCGCGGCTACGGCAACTATGCTGAGGCCTACACGGTGCGCGGCCTACCTCTCTACGCCGACGACCTGGGCTTCAACGGCCTTTACGGCCTGCTGCCGCGGCAGTACGTGGCGGTGGAAATGCTGGAGCGGGTGGAGGTGTTCCGCGGCGCCAACGCCTTCCTCAATGGCATGGCCTCCGGCAATTCCGGCATGGGCGGCAGCATCAACCTGGTGCCCAAGCGGGCCGGCGACCTGCCGGTGACCCAGGTGACCGGTACCCTGCACGGCGATTCCCTCTTCGGCGGCCATGTGGATGTCGGCCGCCGCTTCGGTCCGGACCAGTCCGTGGGCGTGCGGGTCAATGCCCTGAGCCGGGACGGCGAGGGTTCCATCGACCGGGAAAAGCGCAGCCTGGACATGCTGGCCGTGGCCCTGGATTTTCGCGGCGACAAGCTGCGCCTCTCCGCCGATTTCGGCTACCAGAAGAGCAAGATCCGCCAGGGCCGGCCCAATGTGCAAGTGGCTGCCGGTGTGGCCGTGCCCACGGCCCCGGATGCCAGCCGCAACTTCGCGCCGTCCTGGAGCTATTCCGACACCGAGGACACCTTCGCCGCCGTGCGCGGTGAGTACGACCTGAACCAGGACTGGACCGCCTACGCCGCCTACGGCGTACGCTACAACAAGGAACTGGGCATCTACGCCACGCCGACGGTGAACAGCAGCAACGGCAACGCCACCCTTTCCCGCTTCGAAGTGCCCCACGAGGAAGACGTGTCCACCGGCGAGGCCGGCCTGCGCGGCAAGTTCTCCACCGGCGGCGTCAGCCACCGGGTCAGCCTTTCCGCCAGCCGCACCAATCTGGTGGGGCGCAATGCCTGGGCCATGTCCTGGCCGGCCCAGAACACCAACATCTACAACCCGGCGGACCTGGCCAAGCCCGGCCTGGCCTTCTTCGGTGGCGATCTCAACAATCCTCAGCGCACCGCCGACACCCGCCTCTCCAGCATCGCCGTGGCCGACACCCTGGGCTTCTTGCAGGACAAGGTGCTGCTGACCCTGGGCGCCCGCCAGCAGAAGGCCCTGGTGGGCAACTATGCCTACGGCAGCGGGGTGCAGAGTTCGGTGTACGACGTTTCCGTCACCACCCCCTCCGCCGGCCTGGTGGTGAAGGCGGCCGACAATCTCTCCCTCTACGCCAACTACATCGAAGGCCTGCTGCAAGGCGGCGTTGCTCCCACCGGCACCGCCAACCAGGGCCAGGCCCTGGCGCCTTTCCGCTCCAAGCAGAAGGAAGTGGGGGCCAAGGCCGACTTCGGCCGTATCGCCGCCAGCGCCGCCCTGTTCGAGGTGAACCAGCTGAGCGCCGCCACCAATCCGGGCACCAACGTCTATGAAGTCAGCGGCGAGCAGGTGAACCGGGGCCTGGAACTGAGCCTCTTCGGCGAAGCCAGCCGCAACCTGCGCCTCATCGGTGGCATCACGGTCATGGACGCCAAGCTGGAACAGGCCGCCAGCGCCGCCAACGTGGGCAAGCAGGCCATCGGGGTGGCCAGGTTCCTGGCCAACCTGAGCGGCGAGTACGACGTGCCCGGCGTGCCCGGCCTGGCGGTGGTGGGGCGCATGGTGCATACCGGCAAGCAGTACCTGGATACGGCCAACACCCAGGAAGTGCCGGCCTGGACCCGCTTCGACGCCGGTGTGCGCTACGGCTTCCAGGCCGGCAGCCAGGCCGTGGTGCTGCGGGCCAACATCGAGAACCTGGCGGACAAGAACTACTGGGCTTCCGCCACCGGCGGCTACCTGACCCTGGGCGCCCCCCGCACCCTGACCCTCTCCGCCACGGTGGATTTCTAAGGGCTTTCCATGCGGCGTTTCTGTTCCCTGCTGCACCGCTGGGTCGGCCTGGCCATGGCCCTGTTCCTGGTC
The DNA here is from genome assembly GCF_058809525.1 of Azospira sp. MPR-LB4. Classification (NCBI taxonomy): domain Bacteria; kingdom Pseudomonadati; phylum Pseudomonadota; class Betaproteobacteria; order Rhodocyclales; family Rhodocyclaceae; genus Azospira; species Azospira sp. MPR-LB4. The sequence goes on along the minus strand of NZ_CM179521.1, from coordinate 849,922 downwards.
GTGGCCGGCCTCACCGGGGCCGTCATCTCCTGGGACCACGAACTGGATGAATGGCTCAACGACCACCTGTTCGAGGCCGTTACCCCGGGGCAGCCCCTGCCGCCCCTGGAAGTGGTGCGGCGGGTGGAGGCGGCGGACCCGCGCATCCAGGTCACCTTCCTGCCCCTGCAGTTGGAGCCGGGGCACAACCTGCAACTGGGCGTGCGGCCCCGGCTCGATCCGGCCACCGGCAAGCTCTTCGCGCCGGGCTACAACCAGGTCTTCGCCGACCCGGTGAGCGGCGAAATCCGGGGGCGGCGGGAGTGGGGCGGCCTTTCCCTGTCCCGGGAAAACCTGCTGCCCTTTCTCTACAAGCTGCACTACAGCCTGCACATCCCCGACTTCGGCGGCAAAAACCGCTGGGGCTACTGGTTCATGGGAGGCGTCGCCCTGCTCTGGCTGCTGGACTGTTTCATCGCCGTGGTGCTGACCTTGCCGGCAGGTCGCCGCAAAGGCAGGCTGGATGCGCCTGTCGGGGCAGGACAGGCCGAACGCCGCTCCTGGTGGGCACGCTGGAGCACCTCCTGGAAAATCCGCCGCGGCGCCGGCGCCTACAAGTTCAACTTCGACCTGCACCGGGCTGGCAGCCTGTGGACCTGGAGCCTGCTGTTCCTCCTGGCCCTGTCCTCCGTCTCCCTCAACCTCTACCAGGAAGTGTTCCGCCCGGTGCTGGCCGCCGTCTCCACCCTGACGCCGGACCCCTTCACCCAGCGTCCCATGCGTCCCCTGGAGCAGCCCATCGCCCCCCGCCTCAGCTACGCCGAAGCGATCGCCGCGGCCGAGACGGCGGCCCGGGCCCGGGGCTGGACGGAGCCTGCCGGCAGCCTCTTCTATACCCTGCAATACGGCATCTACGGCGTCCAGTTCAACGAGCCCGGGGACGACTTCGGCAACATGAAGGTCAAATCCCTCTACCTGGACGGCCAGGACGGCCGCATCCTGGGCGAGCGGGTGCCCTGGCAGGGCACGGCGGCGGATGTCTTCGTGCAACTCCAGTTCCCCGTCCACTCAGGCCGCATCCTGGGCCTGCCCGGGCGCATCCTCATTTCCCTGATGGGCCTGGCGGTGGCCGCGCTGTCGGCGACTGGGGTCTATGTGTGGTGGAGAAAGCGGCAGGGCCGGCGGCGCCGGGAATTGCAGCAGGAGGTGCCAGTGTTAGGGTCTGCCTGAAGGATCAGGGCTGGGGGCCTGGCTCCGTCTGGGCGGCGGCGAGCGCCTCCAGCTCCTGCCATTCCCCGTCCACCAGCCCTTCCAGGGGCTTGAAGCGGATCTTGTAGGCCATCTTGCGGCTGGCGCCGATCCAGTAGCCCAGGTACAGGTGGGGCAGGCCCAGTTCCCGGCATTGCTGGATCTGCCACAGGATGTTGTAGGTGCCGTAGCTGGCGCCGGGCACGTCCGGGTCGTAGAAGGTGTAGACGGAGGAGAGGCCGTCGGTGAGCACGTCGATGACGCTGACCATGCGCACGGCGCCGCTCCCGGGTTCGAGGAATTCCACCAGCCGGGTGTCCACCCGGCTTTGCAGCAGGAAGTGGGCGTACTGCTCGTGGCTGTCCTGGTCCATGCCGCCGCCGGCGTGGCGGTTGGCCTGGTAGCGCTGGTACAGCTCGTAGTGGCTGGCGGCGAATTCCAGGGGCACTTCCCGGGCCACCAGGTTTTCGTGCTGGCGGGCCACCCGCCGCTGGGTCCGGTCCGGGGCGAAGCGCTGCACCGGGATGCGCGCCGGCACGCAAGCGCGGCAGGCGTCGCACCAGGGACGGTAGGTGAACACGCCGCTGCGGCGGAAGCCGGCCCGCACCAGCTCGCTGTAGATTTCCGTGTTGATCAGGTGGGTGGGCGTGGCCACCTGGGAGCGGGCCTGCTGCTCCGGCAGGTAGCTGCAGCCGTAGGGCGAGGTGGCGTAGAACTGCAGCAGGGAAAAGGGCAGGGACGAGTCGTTGAGTTGGGACATGTCGGTCAGGCTGCGCTATGCCACAGGTGGCTTGCATCTGCCGCCGGCCAGGGGCCGGGGGCGGGCCCCGCGGCCACCAGGGCGTCGAGGCGGGCGATGAAATCGTCCCGGGGAATTTCCCGGGCGCCGAGGGAGGCCAGGTGGGCGGTGTGCATCTGGCAATCTACCATGCCGAATCCGAGCCTTTCCAGGTAGCGGGCGAGATGGGCGACGGCGATCTTGGAGGCGTCGCTGCGCCAGGAGAACATGGATTCGCCGTAGAACATGCGTCCCAGGGCGATGCCGTAGAGGCCGCCGACCAGTTCGCCATCCACCCAGGTTTCGACCGAATGGGCCAGCCCGAGTTCATGCAGGTGGCGGTAGGCGGCCTGCATCTCCGGCACGATCCAGGTGCCGTGCTGGCCCCGCCGCGGCGTCTGGGCGCAGGCGGCGATGACCCGGGCGAAGGCCGTGTCCAGGCGCACCTCGTAGCCGCCCCGGCGCAGGGTCCGGCCGAGGGAGCGGGAAACCTTGAATTCGGCGGGGAACAGCACCATGCGCGGGTCCGGGCTCCACCACAGGATCGGCTCCCCGGGCGAATACCAGGGGAAGATGCCGCGCCGGTAGGCCGCCAGCAGGCGTTCCGGCGCCAGGTCGCCGCCCACGGCCAGCAGGCCGTTGGGCTCGCTGAGGGCGGTGGCGAGGGGCGGGAACTCGTGGGCGGCGGTGAGCCAGGGCAGCATGGGCGCTTTCAGCCGGAGGCAAGGTGGAAGGGCGGGCCGGGGTGGGGCTCATTATAATGTGGCCCTTGCCCCGGGCCAGCGCCCGGGAAAATTCTGCGAGACCTCCATGTATTCTGCCCGTCGTACCTGCCTTGGCGCCCTCCTGGGGGCCGCTTCCCTGCTGCTTTGCGGCTGCGTCACCCTGGACCGGACGGAGGCCCCGGCAGCGGCTGCGACGGCGGTGGGCCATCCGCCGCCCAAGGTGGTGCTGGCCCTGGGAGGCGGCGCCGCCCGGGGCTTTGCCCATGTGGGGGTGATCAAGACCCTGGAATCCCACGGCATCGTGCCGGACATGGTGATCGGCACCAGCGCCGGTTCCGTCGTCGGCGCCCTCTATGCCGCCGGCTATTCCGGCTACGAATTGCAGAAGCTGGCCATGAAGCTGGACGAATCGGCCATCACCGACTGGTCCCTGGCGGATCGGGGCGTGCTCAAGGGCGAGGCCCTGCAGAAGTTCATCAACGAGGCGGTGAAGCAGCAGCCCATGGAAAAGCTGAAGAAGCCCTTCGCCGCCGTCGCCACCGATCTCAAGAGCGGCGAGGCGGTGACCTTCCGCAGCGGCAACACGGGCATGGCGGTGCGGGCCTCCAGCAGCGTGCCCGGCGTCTTCCAGCCGGTCACCATCAACGGCCGCGAGTACGTGGACGGCGGCCTGGTCAGCCCGGTGCCGGTGCGGGCCGCCCGGGCCATGGGCGGCGAGGTGGTGATCGCCGTGGACATTTCCAGCAAGCCGAAGAACGGCAAGGTTTCCGGTCTCATGGAGGTGCTCCTGCAGACCTTCGCCATCATGGGCAGCCACCTGGGCCAGGCGGAGATGAAGGAGGCCGATGTCGTCATCCGCCCCGACATTCCGGGCATCGGCTCCACCGACTTCAAGTCCCGCAACGACGCCATCCTGGAAGGGGAGCGGGCGGCCCAGGCGGCCCTGCCCCTGATCCGCGCCAAGCTGGGCATCCGGTGAGCGCCGTGGCCGCCGAGGAGAACGTCACCTGCGCCACCTGCCGGGCCTGCTGCTGCAAGCTGGAGGTGATGTTGCTGGGGGGCGACGACGAGGTGCCCGAAGCCCTGACCCGGCAGGACCCCTGGGGCGGCTGGATCATGCACCGCCTGGAGGACGGCTGGTGCGCCGCCCTGGACCGCCGCACCATGCTGTGCACCATCTACGAGCAGCGTCCCTTCATCTGCCGCGACTACCAGGCGGGGGATTACGACTGCCTGGAGCAGCGGGCCGCCGGCCTGCCGGCCTGACCCAAGGCCGGCCTCAGGCCAGGGCGGAGGGCCGTTCCGGGGCGGCCAGGGCCACCACGCTGCCGATGACCAGCAGGGTCGGCGGCTTGATGCCGTGGCGCTGGGCCGTCGCCGCCAGGGTGGCCAGGGTGCAGGTGTGGAGCCGCTGTTCCGGCCAGGTGGCGCGATAGACCAGGGCCGCCGGCGTTTCCGGGGCCAGGCCGGCGCCCTGCAGGCCGGCGGCGATGCGTTCCAGGCCGTGGATGCCCATGTAGATCACCAGGGTCTGGTTGGGCTGGGCCAGGGCCTGCCAGTTCAGTTCCAGGGCCTGGTCCTTGAGGTGGCCGGTGACGAAGACGCAACTCTGGGCATGGTCCCGGTGGGTCAGGGGAAAGCCGAAACTGGCGCCGGCCCCCAGGGCGGCGGTGATGCCGGGCACGATTTCCACCGGCACCGCCTGTTGCAGCAGCACGTCCATCTCCTCGCCGCCGCGGCCGAAAACGAAGGGATCGCCGCCCTTGAGGCGCACCACCCGCTTGCCTTCCCGGGCCTTCTCCAGCAGCAGTTGGCAGATGTCTTCCTGGGGCAGGGTGTGGTTGCCGGCGGATTTGCCGACGTAGATGCGCTCCGCCGTCGCCGGGGCGAAATCGACGATGCCCGGGCCCACCAGATTGTCGTAGACCAGCACTTCCGCCGTCTGCAGGCGCCGCCAGGCGCGCAGGGTCAGCAGTTCCGCATCGCCGGGGCCGGCCCCCACCAGGGAGACGCTGCCCGGCGCCTGTTCCGACCAGACCCGGCTCACAGGCCGGGCCCCTGGTGGAAAACCAGATCATCCACGGGGCGGCCCTGCTTCAGGTGCTCCTCGACGATGCGCTCCAGGTTGTCGGCGGTGACGTTGTAGTACCAGGTGCCGTCGGGCTGCACGCACATCACCGGGCCGCCCTTGCAGGCGGCGAAGCAATTGACGCGGGAACGCTTGACCCGCAGCTCGCCCTCGGTGAGGCCGGCGGCCTTGAGCTTGTCGCCCAGGGAGTCGAAGAGGGCCTGGCCCTCGCCGTTCTGGGTGCAGCGGGGACCGGTGCACACCAGCAGGTGGCGGCGGTAGTCGCCGATGCGGGGCTTGCTGACTTCGCTCATGCTTCCGCCTCGGCTTCGGTTTCGTCCGCCGCTTCCGGGCCGGCGGCCAGGGCGGCGGCGATGTAGTCCTCCGGCAGGCGGTATTCCACGGCCAGTTCGGCGGCGCTCTTGCCGCTGTCGCGGATGGCTTCCAGCCAGCCGTTGAGGCCGGTGGAAAGGGAGCGGCCGGCCTGCTCGCCGCCCTTGGTGGAACGTTCACCCTCGGCCACGTCGTACTTGTTGGCATAGCCCCGGGGCGTGACCATCAGGCCGTCCCGGATGAAGGTGTTGGAGTTGCCGATGAGCACGGTGGACAGCATGCCGATGTCGGCCTCGGCCATCTTTTCCAGGGTGGTGAATTCCAGCCGCTGCTTGGGGCGGAAGGCGCTCTTGACGATGGCCACCGGGGTCTTGGGATCGCGGTGGCGCAGGAAAATGCGCTGGGCTTCCTGGATCTGGCGGGTGCGGCGGCCGCTCTTGGGGTTGTACAGGGCCACCACGAAATCGGCGTAGGCCACCGCATCCAGGCGGCGGGCGATGGTGGGCCAGGGCGTGAGCAGGTCGGAGAGGGAGATGGCGCAGAAGTCGTGAGTCAGGGGCGCGCCCACCAGGGCGGCGCAGGTGTTGAGTGCGGATGCGCCCGGCACGATTTCCACCTCGATCTCGGAATCGGGTGTCCAGCCGGCCTGGAACAGCACCTCGAAGGTGGGGCCGGCCATGCCGTACACGCCGGCGTCGCCGGAGGAAATCAACGCCACCTTCTTGCCCTGTTTGGCCCGGTCCAGGGCTTCGATGGCCCGGTCCAGCTCTTCGGTCATGGACTTCTTGATGACTTCCTTGCCGTCGATCAGGTCGGCCACCAGGCGAACATAGGTGACGTAGCCGATGATGGTGTCGGCTTCGGCGATGGCGGCCCGGGCGCGGCCGGTCATGTGTTCCACGGCGCCGGGGCCCAGGCCCACCAGCATGATCTTGCCGCTCTTGGCCGGGGCGTTGGTTTGAATGTCGGTCATGAAATCGTTCCTCGGAAATTCAGTGAATGCAGTTGTGGGGCTCAGGGCAGCAGGGCGATGGAGACGGTGGCGTTGCGCCCGTCCGGACCCCGCAGCTTGTGTTTTTCGATCAGCAGCCGGCTCATGTCGGTGCCGGCGGCCAGCAGGGCGGCGGCTTCCGACACCGACGGGGTGCCGGTGTACTTGCGCACCGTCTCCGACGGGTTGGGCACGGGGACGGTGGCCAGCACTTCCGGCGGGTAGAAGGTGAGGGTGAGGCCGAAGCGTTCGGCAAAGCCCAGCAGGCCCACCTCGTCCGCCTTCAGGGTGATGCTGGCACCGGCCGCCACCTGTTCCGGGGCGAGGCCGGCGGCGGCCAGGGCCTCCTGCACGGCTTGCGCAATGGTCGCCTCCGGGGTGCCCCGGTCGCAGCCCAGGCCCAGCGCCACTCTGCGGCTGCCCAGGCTCAAGCGCCTTGCTCCACGGGCGGCCGGTAGATGACCAGTCGGCCTGCCAGGCGGGGCGCCAGTTCTGGCGGCAGGGGGCGGTGGCTGATCCACAGCACGGCGGCGACGCTGTCCAGGTCCACCTCTTCCAGGCGGCTGAACTGCTTGATGTTGGCGGGCACCGGGCCGCTGCGGCCATTGGCGTGGCGCGGCCACCAGTCGGGGCTGCCGGCTTCCTGCACCAGGGCCACCGGCTCGTCGTTCACCACGGCGGCGCTGGCCTTCACCACTTCGTCGTGGGTCGCTTCAAAGGTCCAGCCCAGCTCCCGGCCCAGCAGGTCCACGCCCAGGGTCTGGCGGGAGTCGGAGGCGGTGGTGAGCACCGGGGTGGCGCCCAGGCTGGCCGCCAGGATGCCGGCCAGAGCGTTGGCGCCGCCCAGGTGGCCGGAGAGCATGGGAATGGCAAAGCGCCCAGCCTCGTCCACCACCACCACCCCCGGATCCTGTTCCTTGTCCTTGAGGTGGGGGGCGATGAGGCGCACCAGGGCGCCCAGGGAGACGATGGCGACGATGCCGTCGAAGTTGGCGAAGAGGGCGGGAATCTGGTCGCCGGTCTTGCCGCTGTAGGTGGCTGCTGCGCCAGGAGTGTTGGCAACTGCGGCTTCCGCCTCGGCCCGGAATTTATCCGGGGCGAACAGGCGGGCGCCGGGCAAGGCCGCCACCACCTTGCCCGCCAGGGCAATGCCGTGGCGGGTGATGGAGACGACGGCGATTCTCTCGTTGGGGAAGGGGAGGGGAATGGTCATTTTATTTTTTAGGTTGGGGCAAAACTGTTCAGGCGGCAGCCGTTTCGTTGGGCTGTGCGGCCTCGGCCTTGCGCTTGCGGCAGCCCCGGCGCAGTTCGCCGCGCTGGCGCTTGGGGTTCTGCACCAGCATGAGGGAGAGGTAGTTCACCTTCTCGCCCTTGAGGGAAGCCACGTCGCGCACGATGCGCTCGTCGGGGGAACCGACCTTTTCGATGAAGCAGCTGGTGGTCAGCAGCTCGCGCCGTTCCAGCAGGTCCAGCACCTCATCCACCAGGGGCTTCACCTTGAGCAGCACCAGGGTGTCGAATTCGTCCAGCAGGTGGTCGATGACTTCCACGCCGTAGGCGGCGGGGATCACCGCCAGGGTTTCGTCTTCCTCGGCCAGGGTGGTGCCGGTGGTGGCGGCCGCGGCGGCAAAGGAGGAGACGCCGGGGATGGTTTCCACCTCAACTTCCGGCACCAGTTCCCGCACCACCCGGGCCAGGTGGCCGAAGGTGGCGAAGGTGGAGGCATCGCCTTCCACCAGGAACACCAGGTCCCGCCCCTCGGCCAGCAGTTCCACGGTGCGGGCGGCGGCCCGGGCCCAGGCCTTGGTCAGGATCTCCGCGTCCCGGGTCATGGGGAACACCAGTTCCTCGGCGTCGGCGGGCACTTCCAGACCACCCCGGGTGACGATGGAGAGGGCGTAGGAGCTTTCCTCGGCCTTCTTCACCGGATAGAGCCAGCGGGCGTCGCCGTTGAGCACGGCCCAGGCACGGCGGGTGATCAGTTCGGGGTCGCCGGGACCCAGGGAGGCGCCGATGAGGCGGCCGTATTTTCTGTCGGTCATGTTTAGCTCTTCTTTGCGGAGACTATCCAGATGGGGTTTTGTGCGGCCATGCGGTGCATGTCCAGGATGGGCTGGCTGCGGGAGGCCTGGAGCTGGGTCACCTCCCAGTTCGCTCCGAATTTCTCCACCGCAGCGGCCAGGGCGGTGGTGGCCGTGGCCAGGTTTTCCAGGGTGACGAAGTTCATCACCAGGCGGCCATGGGGCTTGAGGCGACCCAGGATCAGGTCGATGAGGGCGGCCAGTTCGCCGCCGGAACCGCCGACGAACACCGCGTCCGGGTCGGGCCAGGTGTCCAGCCCTTCCGGGGCCTTGCCGTGGCGCAGGGTGTAGTTGGTGGCCTGGAAGCGCCGGGCGTTTTCCCGGGCGTTGGCGGCATCGCCCTCGTTTTTCTCGATGGCGTACACGTGGCCGTGGCGGCACAGACGGCTGGCTTCCAGACCCACGGAGCCGGAACCGGCGCCGATGTCCCACACCACGCTGTCGGGTTTCAAGCCCAGTTTGGCCAGCGACAGGGCCCGGGCTTCCAGCTTGGTGATGAGCCCCTTCTCCGGCTGGCGCTGGACGAAGTCCAGGTCGTCAAAGCCGAAGATGGCCCGCGGGTCGGCCTCCTGGCGTTCCACCAGCACCACATTGGGGTCGGGGAAGCTCATGGCCGCGGCCTGTTCCAGGGAAAGGTCGGGGAACAGCTGCTCCTCCGGCAGGGCCAGCTTGGCGGCCACCGAGAGGTGAATCTCTTCACCGTAGCCCGCCGCCAGCAGGGCCCGGGCAAGGCGGGCCGGGTTGTTGTCCGGGCCGGTGAAGGCCGCTACTTTCGGATACTCGGCGATGGCCCGGATCAGCTTGTAGAGGCCGTTCTCCGGGGTGGTGCCGAACTGCCACTCGCCCGCATCGGCGGTGTGGCAGGTGGAAATGCGGTAGTCCTGCCAGGGCCGCTGGAAGCGGGCGAAGGCCAGTTGCAGGGTGGAGGGGGCGGGCAGTACGGTGACCGCCGCGGCTCCCAGCTTGCCCACCAGATAGCTGGCCATGCCGTGGCAGAGGGGATCGCCGGTGGCCAGCACGACGGTGTGCAGGCCGTCAGCGGTAGCTTGTTGAATCCAGCCGGGCACCTGGCCCAGCTTGCCGTCCATGTCCTTGAGGGTGGTGCCGGCGGCCAGATGGGGCTGCACCAGGGCCAGGGTGCGGCCGGCGCCGACGATGAGGCCGGCGGATTGCAGGCAGTGGCGGGAAGAATCCGGCAGGCCGGCCCAGCCGTCGTCCAGGATGCCGAGGACGGTGCAGTAGGGTTGTTTAGACACTTTCGCCCTCTTCGACGCGACAGATGAACTGGCCTTCGAAATCGCAGACCAGCACGGTGAGTTGGTAGGGGCCCGGGTGGCAGGCCCGCAGGCTCTGCATGGCGTGGATGGCCAGGGCCCGATGGAAGGGCACGGTGAGGCCCAGCAGGGCTAGGCGCTCGGCGGCGAAGCGGGCCGTCTCGGCATTGCGGATTTCCTCCACCAGGTCGGCGGGGGCGCCCACTTCGGTGGCGCAGGCGGCCAGCAGGTCCCGGTCGATCTCCTGCTTCCAGGCGTGGGTCACGGCCAGGCCCTGGCCCATCTTGGTCAGCTTGCCCACCATGGCGCCGATGTAGACGTGCTGCATCTTGCGCTTGATGGCGCTCTGGAAGGCGGCCTTGACGAAGTCCCCCATCTGCACGAAGCAGGCTTCCTGCAGTTGCGGCAACTGCTTCATGGCGAATTTTTCGGTGCGGCCGCCGGTGGTGAACACCACGCTGGTCTGGCCCTGGCGCGCCGCCACGTCCACCGCCTGGACCACGCTGGCGCGGAAGGCGGCGGTGGAATAGGGGCGCACGATGCCGGTGGTGCCGAGGATGGAAATGCCGCCCAGGATGCCGAGGCGGGCATTGAGGGTCTTCTTCGCCATCTCCTCGCCGCCGGGCACGGAAATGGTCACTTCCAGGCTGTCGCCGGCGGCCAGGATGGCAGCACCGGCCCGGGCCACGTTGTCGCTGATGTTGCGCCGGGGCACCGGGTTGATGGCCGGGCCGCCCACTTCCAGGCCCAGGCCTTCCTTGGTGACGACGCCGACGCCTGGGCCGCCCTTGAGGATGACCTGGCCGCCGCCCCCGGGAATGCGCACCACGTCGGCGGTCATGTGGGCGCCGTGGGTGGCGTCCGGATCGTCGCCCGCATCCTTGATGCTGACGGCGTGGGCCCGCAGGGGCATGCCTTCGCCCTCGACGCGGCCGTCGGTGATCTGGAAGGGCACTTCCTGGCCGTTGGGCAGGCGGCAGAAAATCTGGTCCGGCACCTGGCCCTGGACCAGGCCCTGGGTGGCGGCCACGGCCGCCGCCGCCGAGTTGGCGCCGGTGGTGAAACCGGTGCGGTTGCCCCGTTCCCGCTTGGCCGTGCCCTTGCGGACCTTCTCGGCCGGCGGCGCTTCGCTGTTCACGGGAGCGCTGTTGGCGGCTTCAGGCGGCATTGCGCTGGCGGGCTTCGGCGACGCCGAGGAGGGCGTGGATGGCCGCCACCACCAGGGTGGAGCCGCCCTTGCGGCCGCGGATGACGATCCAGGGCACGTCCTGCACTTCGGCCATCAGGTCCTTGGATTCGGCGGCGGAGACGAAGCCCACGGGCATGCCGATGACCAGGGCCGGGCGGGCCCCTTCTTCCTTGATCAGGCGCACCACTTCGATGAGGGCCGTGGGGGCGTTGCCGATGCCGACGATGGCCCCGTCCAGCAGGCCCTGGCGATGGGCCTTGCGCATGGCCTGCACGGCCCGGGTGGTGTCCTCGGCCTGGGCCTGGGCGATGACGTCGGCGTCGGAAATGAAGTGGTGGGTGGTGACGCCGAAGTGCTTGAGGCGGCTGGCGGAGAGGCCGACGCAGATCATTTCCACGTCCGCCACGATGGGGGTGCCGCCCTTGAGGATGGCGGCCAGGCCCGCTTCCACCGCTGCCGGATGGAAGTCGGTGAGACCGTTGAATTCGAAGTCGGCGTTGGCGTGGATCATGCGCCGCACCACCGGCCACTGGTCGGCGCTGTAGGCGTGGGGGCCGGCTTCGGCATCGATGATGGCGAAGGAATCGTGCTCGATGGCGCGGCCGGCGGCGGTGAGCTGTTCGGTGACGACGTTGGCGTTGTGGTTCATGGCTTACCCGTGGGAGTGATGATCGTGGGAGTGATTGTGCCCATGGCAATGGCCGTGACCATGATCGTGATCATGTTTGCCCCCATGTTGGTGGCCGCAGCCGCCGTGGGTGTGGCCATGCTCATGCCCGTGGTCGTGGGTGGCGGTGTGGCTGTGGTCGTGGGTGGCGGTGTGGCTGTGGTCGTGCAGGTGCTCGTCCTCGGCGGCCAGGCGATACTTGCAGCCGTCGCATTCGAGCAGGCTGCCTTCGGGCAGTTCATCGCCGCCCACCTTGGCGTCCAGCAGGTCGAAGATGCCCTTGTCGAAGCCGAAGTGGGTGCCCAGGGCGAAGGCCACCTGGGGATACTGGCGCTGCAGGCGCTCGGCCTGGGCCTTGATGCGCTCCATGAGCACGCCGGTAAAGAGATAGACCGGAACGATGGCCACCTGGGTCATGCCCAGCTTGACCTGGCGCTGCACGGCGGTTTCCAGCCGGGGCCAGGTGACGCCGGTGAAGGCGATGTCCACCAGCTCGTGGTCGTTGTCCTCGAAGATCCAGCGGGCCATCTTGGCCAGCTCGCCGTTGGCGCCGGCGTCCGACGAACCGCGACCGAGCAGGATGACGCCGGTGGTGCAGGGGTCGGGCATGTCCAGCTGCTTCATCAGCCGGTCCAGCTGGCCCTGCAGCACCTCGAAAATCTCCCGGCCCATGCCCAGGTGGCGCACCACCTGGAATTCCACACCGGGGTGGCGGGCCCGAGCCTCTTCCACGGCGTGGGGCAGCTCCATTTTCACGTGGCCGGCGGCGTTGAGGATGAAGGGGATCACCACCACCTTCTTCGCATTGCCGGCGGCCCGGTTCAGGCCCTCATCCAGCAGCACCTCGGCGTGCTCGATGAAGCACACCTCGATGCGCCAGCCGGGGTGGCGTTCCCGCCACTGGGCGGCGAAATGGAGGATTTCCTTGTTGCCGTCCCGGTTGCGGGAACCGTGGCCGACCAGGAGCAGGGTGGTGTCTTGGGCACTGAAGGTCATGGGCATTTCTCAGGAGGCCTCGCCCACGCTGGCCTTGCGGAAGCGGTGGGTGAAGCTGGGGTCGTAGAGCTTGGAGCGGGCGATGTCCTCCCAGTCCCGGGCGCCGAGGGCCGGGCTGGCGATGATCATGGCCTGGGCGGCGATCTTTTCCGCCTGGCACTTTTTCTTGATGTCCGCGATGGTGCCGCGCACGATCTTTTCCTCCCCGGGCCAGGAGGCCTTCTGCACCACCAGGATGGGCGCATCCTCCGGCCAGCCGGCGGCCAGCAGGGCGCGCTGCACCTCGTGCAGCAGGGTGATGGAAAGGAAGATGCAGAGGGTGGAACGGTGGGCCGCCAGGGCCTCCAGTTCCTCCCCCGGGGGCATGGGGGTGCGGCCGGCGACCCGGGTGAGGATCACCGTCTGGGTCACTTCCGGCAGGGTCAGGGTCTCGCCGGCCGCAGCGGCGGAGGCCAGGGCAGAGGAAACGCCGGGCACCACGGCCCAGGGCACGCCCACCTCGTCCAGGGGACGGGTCATTTCCACCAGGGCGCCGTAGAGGCCCGGGTCGCCGGTCTGCAGGCGCACCACGGTCTGGTGGCGGCGGCTGGCCTGGAGCAGCCAGTAGGTCATTTCCTCCAGGGTCATGTCCTTGGAGTCCCGGATCTCGCAGCCCGGCGGGGCGTAGAGGGTGGCCGCCTGGTCCACCAGGGAGCCGGCGAAGAGGATGGCGCCGGCCTGTTCCAGCAGGCGGCGGCCCTTGACGGTGATGAGGTCCGGGTCGCCGGGGCCGGCGCCGACGAACCAGATCTTGCCGAGGGTGGCTGGGGTCATGGCATGTTCCTTCTCAGCAGTCTTCTTGTTGCAGCTGGGCCAGGAGGGCGCTGCAGCTGTGGATGGGGGTGTCGCCGCGGAGCAGGCCGCGCTGCCGCAGCTGCCGTTCCAGGCCGATCACCGAGGGCAGGCGCAGGCCGATGGCGGCCAGCTCGGCCTCGTGCCCGGCCAGGGCCGGGGCGTCGAAGCTGGCGCAGCAGCGGCCGGCGGCCATGAGGTGGATGCGGTCGGCCCAGCGGTAGGCGAAGTGGATGTCGTGGGTGGCCAGGAGGATGGTCATGCCCCGGCGGTGCAGGCCGTCCAGCACCGCCAGCAGTTCCTCCTGCATGGCCTGGTCGAGGCCGGCCATGGGTTCGTCCAGCACCAAGAGCTCCGGCTCCATGGCCAGCACGCCGGCGATGCAGACCCGCTTCTTCTGGCCGAAGCTGAGGTTCTGCACCGGCTTGTGGGCCAGGTCGTCCATGCCCACGGCCTGCAGGGCGGCTTCCACCCGGGCGGCGACGGTGGCCTCGTCCAGGCCCAGGTTGAGGGGGCCGAAGGAGACGTCCTCCCGCACGCTGGCGGAGAAAAGCTGCCGGTCCGGATTCTGGAAGACCAGGCCCACCTTGCTGCGCAGGGCGCGCAGGCCGGCCCGGCCGTAGTCCACCGGGGTGCCGGCGTAGTGCACCCGGCCGGCGGCGGGGCGCAGCAGGCCGTTGCAGTGCTGGAAGAGGGTGGTCTTGCCCGAGCCGTTGGCGCCGATGAGGGCGTTGCGGCTGCCCCGGGAAACGCCCAGGGAACAGCCGGCCAGGCCCGCGCTGCCGTCCGGGTAGCGGTAGTGCACGTCCTCCAGCTGCAGCAGGGGCACGCTCACCGGCCGCTCCAGGCGAGCAGCACCAGGGCCAGGGCGGCCACGCCGGCCAGGCCGGCATCGCGCCGGGCGTGGGGGTGGCGGCTGCCGAGGAAGCGCAGGGGACCGTCGTTGTTGCGGGCCAGGGCCGCCAGGTGCAGGGCGTGGGAACGCTGCCACACCTGCAGGGTGAGGTGGGCGGCCATCTGCCCCAGGCTGCGCAGCAGGCGGCTGCGGTCCAGGTGGCCGAGGCGGGCGGCCTGGGCGGCGCGCATGTCCTGCAGGGCGGCGGCGAAGACGAACAGGGTGCGGTAGCACAGCACCATGATGTCCAGCAGCACCTCGGGGGTGCGCAGGCGGCGCAGCAGGGCGATGAGGTCGCTCAGGGGCGTGGTCAGCACCAGGAACAGCAGGGCCGCCAGGGCGCCCAGGGAGCGGGTCGCCACCACGGCGGCCTGGTGGGTGCCGGCGGCGGTGGCCTGCAGGCCGCCCCCATCCACGGAGACGGCCAGGGAGAGGGCGCTGATGGCGAGGAAGAAGAGGGCCGGGGCCGCCACCCGCAGATAGAGCAGGGGCGATACCCGGGCGCCGCCGATGGTCACGGCCGCCAGCAGGGCGGCCACGCCGAGCCCGGCGGCCGGGGTGGCGGCGGCGACGAAGGCGGCCGTCACCCCGCCCAGGGCGAAGAGGCCCTTGGCCTGGGGCGCCACGCCGCGCCAGCGGTTGGCGTAGGCCGACTGCTCGATCAGCACGCCGGCCCTTCCTGGTCCTTGTCTTCGCGCCGGGCTGCCGCTTCACCGCGTCGTTGTTCCCGGCGCAGCTTTTCCCGGGTGCGGGCGCAGCCCAGGTAATAGCCGATGAAGCCGGCGCCGAGGGCCGCCTGCAGGGCGAAAAGGAGGGAGGCGATCTCGCCGCTGGCCGGCTCCAGCAGGGGCTGGAACCAGGGCTGGTAGTCCGGGGCGATGCGGGTGATGAGGGCCTGGGCCTCGCTGTCGGCGCCGCCGAAGATTTCCGCCGGCTGGCCGTCCGGCCCGACCGGCCGTTCCACCAGCCACAGGGGCAGGGCCGCCAGCAGCACCACGGCGATGAGCAGCAGCAGGTTCTGGTGGCGCTTCATGCCCGCACCTCCGGCGCCGGGGCCACGCCCAGGTCCTGCAGTTCCTGCGGGTTGAAGCGGGCCAGGGCGTTGCAGATGACCACGGTGAGCAGGCCCTCGCTGATGGCCAGGGGAATCTGGGTGAGGGCGAAGATGCCGGCGAACTTGAGGAAGGAGGCGCCAAAGCCGCCCACCGGATCGGGGAAGGCCCAGGCCAGTTGCACCGAGGTGGTGACGTAGGTGAGCAGGTCCGCCAGGCTGGCGGCGAGGAACACGCTCACCGCCAGGGAGGCCTTGAGGCGGCGGGCCAGGGCGAAGATGCCGTAGGCGGCGAAGGGTCCCACCACGGCCATGGAGAAGATGTTGGCGCCCAGGGTGGTGAGGCCGCCGTGGGCCAGCAGCAGGGCCTGGAACAGCAGCACCACGGCGCCGATGGGAGCCATGGCGGCAGGGCCGAAGAGCACGGCGCCCAGGCCGGTGCCGGTGGGGTGGGAACAGCTGCCGGTGACCGAGGGCAGCTTCAGGGCCGAGAGGACGAAGGTGAAGGCGGCGGCCACTCCCAGCAGCATGCGCTGCTCGGGATTTTCGCGGATGCGGCGGTTCACGGAACGGATGCCCCAGGCGACGAAGGGGGCGGCGGCGACGCTCCAGCCCACGGCGTGTTCGATGGGCAGGAAGCCTTCCATGATGTGCATGAGTCTCTCCCTCGGCGAGCATGACGGTGGCGCACCAGGCGGGGGAGTTGTGGCAGGTCGGATAAAGGGCCGCGGCGGATGGAACAGCGAGGAGGCGGCAAATCACCAGAACCGTTCCCGTCACCCCGGGGAATGGTGCAACTTGTGATGTCAGGCCGGTCTTCTGGCTTGCCTTCATCCTTCCCTGCCGGCCTTCCCGTGATGAACCACAGTGGCGTGAGGCAGCGTCGTCTGGCTTACAGCAGCGGGGGCTGCGCCGGACTGTCCTGGGTGGTCCCTGGAGTCACCGGCTTCCCGTTTCACCGTCCCCGCAGAGCGCGAGGCACGGCACCTGAATCGGGGCGGATGATAGCCCACTCCCCCCGGGCTGGGCAATCCGCCGCGCCAGGCGCGGCGTTTGGCGAATCGGTCGGGGCGGGTTAGACTGGCCCCGCTTCGGTTCCCCCCTCCAGGGGATGAAAAGGGAATCCGGTGCGAGACAGGGCGGCGACGCCCCGACTCCAGTCCGGAACTGCCCCCGCAACTGTAGGCGGCGAGCGTTGCGCTCCACTCTTTGCCACTGGCGATACTGCCGGGAAGGCTGGCGCAACGTGACGACCCGCAAGTCAGGAGACCTGCCGCGGCATTACTTCATATCAATCCTAATTGGGGCGGGGTGTCCCCTGAGGAAGGTAAATGCGCGCATTCCCTGACTGTCATCGTTGTCCGCTCTCGGCTGCCTGCCGCTCCGAGCCGCTTTGCCGCGGCCCGGGGTGTTCGCCCTTCTCCGATGCTCCCGCTCCGCTTTATCCAAGGAGTTGCGCATGCGCATGGAAGCAATGGAAATCGGCGCCGTCGTGGGGACGGCCGCCCAGCCCGTAGAAGCCAATCCCGCCCCCACTTCGTCCACTTCGCCGCGGCAGCAGCAGGCCACCCTCATGGTGGACGTGGTCTTCCCCGAACAGGTGAACCATCACGGCACCCTCTTCGGCGGTTCCGCCATGGCCATGATGGACAAGCTGGCTTTCCTGGTGGCCACCCGGGAGACCCGCCGGCCCATGGTCACCGCCAGCAGCGGCCGCATCGACTTCCGTAAGCCCATTCCCCAGGGGCGCCTGGTGGAACTGTCCGGCCGGGTGGTGCAGCGGGGTCGGCGCTCGGTGCAGGTGGAGGTGGCCCTGGCGGCGGAGGACCTGGCCACCGGGCTGCGGGAGACCAGCGCCACCGCCCACTTCACCCTGGTGGCGGTGGACGGTCCAGGGGCGCCGCTGCAGGAGGACGACGAGAGCTTCGCCCAGCTGCCCGGCATCGGCCCGGTGACGGCCATGGTGGAGATGGTCTTTCCCGGCCACACCAACCACCACGGCAGCCTCTTCGGCGGCCAGGCCCTGGCCTGGCTGGGCAAGGCGGCCATGGTGGCGGCCAGCCGCCAGGCCCGCATGCCGGTGGTGATGGCCGCTTCCGAGCGCATCGACTTCCACGCGCCGGTGCTGGAGGGGGAGATCGCCGACCTGGCGGCCCGGGTGGTGGCCATCGGCAACAGTTCCATGACGGTGGAAGTGCTGCTGCACGCCGAGGCCCTGCTCACCGGCCAGCGCCGCCTGTGCACCCGGGGCCGCCTCACCATGGTGGCGGTGGGCTACGACGGCCGCCCGGTGCCCGTGCCCCAGCCCCTGGGGCGGCGTCTGGCCTAGGCGCCGGCCATCGCCCGCCCCGGTCGGGGCGGGCGCCCGGTTTCCGGCCCGGAACGGCAGGCGGCAGGCTGCCCGGCCGGGCAGCGGCCCCCCACCGCGGTGTGACATAGTCGAGCCAATTCAGCGGTGGCGGGCCGTTATACTGCCGACAGAACAAGATGGGCCGGAGCCCGTGCCGTGATCGGCATGGCGCCTTCCGCAACCCAGGCTGCCCGGGCATCGGCAGTGACGATCCCTCCAACCTGCCTAGTCCCCATGTCCCTCAAGACAGCCCTGGCCCTGTGCGCCGCCTGCCTTACCCTGAGTCCGCTGCCCGGCGTCGCCTCCGAGCCGGCGTCCATCGTCTTCACGGCTGCCGAGCAGGCCTACCTGGACAGGGTGCAGTCGGTGAAGATGTGCGTCGATCCGGACTGGGAGCCCTTCGAGCGCATCAACGAGCAGGGGCGGCACGAGGGTATCGGCGCCGACCTGGTGCAGCTGGTGGCCCAGCGGGTCGGCCTGCGCATCGAGCTGCTGTCGGTGCGGACCTGGGACGAAAGCCTGGCCGCCGCCAAGGCCGGGCGCTGCCAGCTCATGAGCTTCCTCAACCAGAGTCCGGAACGGGACCGCTGGCTGAATTTCACCGCTCCCGTGTTCACCGACCCCAACATCATCGTCACCCGGGAGGAGCACGCCTTCGTCGGCGACCTCCTCGGCCTCAGCGGCGAGAGCGTGGCCCTGCCCCGGGGCACCATGGTGGAGGAGCGCATCCGCAAGGACTTCCCCAACCTGCGGGTGATCCTCACCGGCAGCGAGCCGGAGGCCGTCTCCCTGGTTTCCGAGCGCAAGGCCGACCTGACGGTGCGCTCCCTCATCGTCGCCGCCTACGCCATCCGCAAGGAAGGCCTGTTCAACCTCAAGATCGCCGGCCAGATTCCCGCCTACACCAACCAGCTGCGCATCGGCGTGGTCAAGGACGAACCCCTGCTGCGGGACATCCTGGACAAGGGCGTGCGCACCGTGACGCCCCAGGAGCGGGAGGCCATCGCCAACCGGCACGTGGCCATCAAGGTGGAGCAGCACACCGACTACAGCCTGCTGTGGAAGAGCCTGGCCGTGGCCGCCTTCGTCCTGGCCGTGGTCATCTACTCCAACCGCAAGCTGAGCGCCCTCAACCGGGAGCTGGAGCGACTTTCCGTCACCGACAAGCTGACCGGCCTGTTCAACCGCATGAAGCTGGACGAGGTACTGGAAAGCGAAATCCAGCGCTCCCAGCGTTTCGGCCAGCCCTTCAGCCTGATCCTGCTGGACCTGGACCACTTCAAGCTGGTGAACGACTGCCACGGCCACCAGGCGGGGGACCAGGTGCTGCTGGAAGTGGCCCGGCTGCTGCAGCGTCACACCCGGGAGACGGACCTGGCAGGCCGCTGGGGCGGCGAGGAATTCATGGTGGTCTGCCCCCACACGGACGAGGCGGGGGCCCGGGTGCTGGCCGAGGACCTGCGCCGGGTGTTCGAGCTCAACGAGTTTCCGGTGGTGCGGCAGAAGACCGCCAGCTTCGGGGTCGCCACCTACCGCCCCGACGACCAGGCCAAGGACATCGTGGCCCGGGCCGATGCCGCCCTGTACCGGGCCAAGGACCTGGGCCGCAACCGGGTGGAATGGCAATAGGCGCGGGCGTGGGGCGCTGCCTTCGCCTGCTGGTCCTGGCCTGCCTCCTGGGCGCCTCGGTCCAGGGCCGGGCCGGGGACGATGGGGCGGAGGCCCTGGCGGGCACCACCTTCTTCGGCTACGGCAAGGCCATGCACGTCTTCGACGACAAGAAGGGCGGCCGGCCGAACCAGAACACCGCCGGCTTCGGCGGCAAGCTGGGCCTGGAGAGCGGCGACTACCGGGGCTGGCGCCTGCGGGCCGCCTGGTACACCACCCAGGACCTGGGCTTGGCCCGGGACAATCCGCGCCAGACCGACGCCTACATGTTCGGCCTGGACAAGCGCCCCTATTCCCTGTGGGGCGAGGCCCAGCTCATCTACAGCCGGGGCCGCAGCCGCCTGACCCTGGGGCGCCAGGAAATCCAGTCGCCCCTCATCAACAGCTACGAATACCGCATCATCCCCAACCTGTTCGACGCCTACGTGCTGAGCAGCCGGGAGCTGCCCGGCACTACCCTGACCCTGGGCTACGTCGGCCAGATGTCGGGCCTGGACGGCCTGGTGAGCTTTTCCGATTTCCGCAGCATGTCCCAGCAGACCTACACCTCCCTGCTGGTGGACGGCCGGGGCCGGCCGGATGCGCGCAACGGCGAGACCCTGGACCCCTCCACCGTGGTCGGCCACCGGGGCGTGTGGATGACGGGGGTGGCCTACGAGGCGGAGCACAAGCTGCAGCTGTGGCACTACTACGGCCGCGACACCCTGCAGACCGTCTATGCCGACGGCCGCTTCAAGCAGCCCCTGGGCCGGGGCTTTACCGCCCTCATCGACGGCCAGGCCTACCGGGTGTCGGAGGTGGGTGCCTTCCGCGACTACCTGGCCCGCCACGGCCTCAATGCCAGCTACGGCCTGGCGGGCCTCAAGGGCACCCTGGCCCACGCTCCCAGCGGCCTCAGCCTGGCCCTGATGGCCAACCGCTTCGGCGGCGACCAGCGCACCGTGACGGCCTACGGCAACTGGGGCGGCTATCCGGAATTCGTGCTGATGCCCTATCTCTACGCCGAGAACGACGCCATGTCGGCCATCGCCCGCAGCCGCCTGCGCAAGGCCACCCTGCTGCTGGACCTGGGCCCCTACGGCCTGCCGGAGCACAGCCTGCTGCTGGGCCACGCCCGCATGGACATCGACGAGGCCATCCTGCCCGGTGCCGACATCATCGCCAACAGCCTCATCTACCGGGCCCGGCTGACGCCCCGGGTCTCGGCCCGGCTGCACCTAGAAGCGCGCAGCTCGGCCCATTCCCGCTACGACAACCACTTCCTCACCCTGGGCCTGCGCTACGACTTCTAGCGGCCCTCAATTTTCACCATGACCAACAAGCGACCCTTGGATTATCTGGCCGGCTATCCGGCCGAGCTGACGGCCCGGGTGCAGCACCTGATCGGCCAGGGCCGGCTGGCGCCCTGGCTGCTGGAACGCTATCCCCGGGCCCACGAGGTGCGCACCGACCGGGCGCTGTACGACTACGTGCTGGAGTTGAAGGGGCGCCATCTGCGCAATGCGGAAACGCCGAGCAAGGTGGCCTTCGACAGCAAGCTGCATGACCTGCGCAACGCCCTTGGCACCCACACCACGGTGGCCCGGGTCCAGGGCGGCAAGTTGAAGGCTAAGCGGGAGATCCGGGTCTCGGCCCTGTTCCGGGAGATGCCGGAGGTCTTTCTGCGCATGATCGTGGTCCACGAACTGGCCCACCTCAAGGAGCGGCAGCACGACAAGGCCTTCTACCAGCTGTGCCGGCACATGGAGGCGGACTACCACCAGCTGGAATTCGACCTGCGCACCTACCTTTGCTACCTGGAACAGGGCGGTGCGCCCCTGTGGGCCGCCGCCTCGCCCTCTTCGCCGGAATAAAGCCCCGGCCTAGTTTTCCAGCAGGCGGGTCTTGACGCTCTTGCCCTTGACCTTGGCCAGCTTGCGCACCGCCTCCCGGGCGATGTTGCGGGCCACGGCCACATAGGTGACCTGCTCGGTGACGGTGATCTTGCCCACCTGTTCCTTGGCGAAGCCGGCTTCGCCAGTGAGAGCGCCGAGGACGTCGCCGGGACGCAGCTTGTCCTTGCGCCCGCCGAGCAGCAGCAGGGTGGCCATGGGCGGCACCAGGGGCGCCTCGTTGCCGCTCTGCAGGCTGCCCAGGGTGTGCCATTCCGGCTCCATGCCCATCATCTGGGCGATGGTCTCCACCCGGCGCCGGTCCCGCGGGCTGCACAGGCTCAGGGCCCAGCCGTCCTCGTCGCCGCGGCCGGTGCGGCCGATGCGGTGGATGTAGATTTCCGGGTCCGGCGTCACGTCCACGTTGATCACCGCTTCCAGCTGGGCGATGTCCAGGCCCCGGGCGGCCACGTCGGTGGCCACCAGCACGGAACAGCTGCGGTTGGCGAACTGGATCAGCACCTGGTCCCGCTCCCGCTGTTCCAGGTCCCCGTTCAGGGTCAGGGCGGAAAAGCCCTGGCCGTGGAGCACTTGCACCAGGTCCCGGCACTGCTGCTTGGTGTTGCAGAAGGCCAGGGTGCTGGCCGGGCGGTAGTGCTTGAGCAGGGTGCATACCGCCTGCAGCCGTTCCTCGTGCTTCACCTCGTAGAAGCGCTGGCGGATCTTGCTGCCTTCGTGCTGTTCCACCAGCTTCACTTCCTTCGGCTGGCGCAGGAAGCGCTGGGCCAGTTCGGCGATGCCGGGCGGATAGGTGGCGGAGAAGAGCAGGGTCTGGCGTTCCGCCGGACAGCGCCGGGCGACCCAGGCGATGGCGTCGTGGAAGCCCATGTCCAGCATGCGGTCGGCCTCGTCCAGCACCAGGGTGTTGAGGGCGGCCAGGCTCAGGCTGCCCCGTTCCAGGTGGTCCATGAGGCGGCCCGGGGTGCCGACCACGATGTGGGCGCCGTTCTCCAGGCTGGTGATCTGGGGCTTCATGGGGCTGCCGCCGCAGAGGGTGAGGATGCGCACGTTTTCCTCGCCCCGGGCCAGGCGGCGCAGCTCCTGGGTCACCTGCTCCGACAGTTCCCGCGTGGGGCACAGCACCAGGGCCTGGATTTCCAGACGGCGCGGGTCGAGGCGGCTGAGCAGGGTGAGGCCGAAGGCGGCGGTCTTGCCGCTGCCGGTCTTGCCCTGGGCGATGAGGTCGTGGCCGGCCAGGGCCAGGGGCAGGCTGGCGGCCTGGATGGCCGTCATGCTGCGGTATTCCAGCTGTTCCAGGGTGGCCAGCAGGCCGGCGGAAAGGGGCAGGCTGGCGAAGGACAGGTCGGCCGCAGCGTTCAGCCCGGCATCGGGGGAAGTGGGGGCGTCGCTCATGGGGTGCTTCAGCTCCGGCGCCGGGCCTTGGGGGCCGGCTTGCGCTGGCGCTGGCCGGGGCGGGGCTTGTCTTCCACAGGCTTGGGCTTGGGCATCAGCAGGTTCTTGGCGCCGCCCTTGCCGGCTTCCCGGTGAGCCTGGATGGCGGCCTTGATGTCCTCAGTAGCCACCGCCACGGCGGCGTGTTCGCCTTCGGGCTTGAAGGTGGACAGATTGTCCTTGACGCGGAACAGGCGCTCTTCGGCCTCGCCCTTCTTCGGCAGATTGCTGACCATCTCCTCGGCCGCCGGGCTCAGGCGGAAACCGTCGTCCTCGGCCAGGACCAGGCCCATGCCGGAAAGGCGGGCGAAGGCTTCGCTCAGCTTGGCCTCGCTGGGGATGTTGCCCTGCAGGAAATCAATGGCGGCCATGATCTCCAGCAGTTCGGCCGGGCGGCGCTTGGCGGCGATGCCCAGGGCGAGGAGGAGGAGGGTGTCGATGTCGTGAATCTGTTTCATGGCGGACCTTTGCAGTGCCGGGCTGACCGATGGGGTTCCCGGGCGGGGGTGAGAGTTTAACGGCTGGCGGGGGAAAGGGCGAATCGGCTGGTCGGCGGCGGGGCGGAATTGGCGCTGCTTCTCTCACCACCTGCCCGCCGGGCCGCGCCGGACGGGCATCCGCCGGGTCCATGTCCTGTCACTGGAGCGTGGGCGGGCGCTGGGCCTGATGCCCGCCGCTGCGGACCACCCCTGGCCCGGAGCAGGGTGCTAGCGCCAGGGCCCGCTTCCAGCCTGGCCCCTGGCGCGATGGGCAGGGCTTCAGGCGGCGCTTTGCGGCCCGCCGGCGACCCGGTTGCGCCCTTCCTCCTTGGCCCGGTAGAGCTGGGCGTCGGCCTGGCGCACCGCCTCGTCCATGTCTTCCTGCTCCGGCGTGGCCAGGGCGACGCCGACGCTGACCGTGACCTGGCGGTCGATGGGGGGCTGGCTGGCGGCGATGCCGGCGCGGATATTCTCCCCCACCCGGGCGGCGTCGGCCAGGCTGCTTTCGGGCAGGATGACCATGAATTCCTCGCCGCCCACCCGGGCGATGAAATCGCTCTCCCGCACCAGGGTGCGCAGCGTCGCCGCCACATGGCGCAGCACTTCGTCGCCGCCGGCATGGCCCAGGGTGTCGTTGATGCGCTTGAAGAAGTCGATGTCCAGCATCAGCAGGCCGTAGCTGCCGCCATGGCGCCTCATGCGCAGGAATTCGTCCTGCAGGCGCTCGTTGGCGGCGAAGCGGTTGGCCAGGCCGGTGAGGACGTCCCGCCGGGCCAGTTGGTGCAGTTCTGCATTGGCCTGGGCCAGGGCGGCGGTGCGCTCGGTCACCTTCTCTTCCAGCTGGGCATTGCTCTGGGCCAGGGCTTCCTGATGGCTGAGCAGGGCGTCGGCCATGTCCTGCAGGGCCGCGGCCAGACTGCGGATTTCCTGGGGTGCGTCGGCCACTTCCAGGCGGGTCTTTTCCTCCCCCGCCTCGATGCGGTGGGCCAGCGCGGCCAGGCGTTCCAGGGGACGGCTAAAGCGGGTAGCGCTCCACCACACCAGGGCCAGGAAGAGGATGGTGGCAGCTGCCAGGGACAGCAGCACCACCCGCTGCAGGTGCCGCACATCGGCCAGGGTGCGGGTGATGGGCTGGCGTACGACGATGCGCCAGCCCAGGCTCTGGCCGGCAATGAATTCCCGAACCGGGGCCGTGGCAGTGAGGTAGGAAATACCGTCGCCCCAGCCATCGGTGGTGTAGGACTGGGGATTGAAGGCGGCCTTGTCCGGGGCCAGGAGGGTTTTTTCCTGGCCGTCGGGGTAGATCACCACGTTATCCTGGTTGACGATGAAGACGTCCAGGCCGTTGGTGGCCGCGTCGTGGGGTGTCATCACCTGGACCACTTCGGCGGCCCAGCGCCAGTGGGCGTGGGCAGCCAGGACCCCTCGCAGATGGCCGGCCTCGTCGAACACGGGCGAGGCGAAATCGATGAAGCGGATCGGCCCCTGGCCTTCGGCAGGGGGCAGCAGCTTGGCCAGCAGCAGGGCTTCGTGGAGGTCGCCGAAGAAAGGGCCCTGCCTGCCGTTGATGAACCAGGGCCGCTTGACCACACTCTGGCCTACCAGCATGCCGCCGGTAGCGGCACGCACGGTGCCCTGGGCATCGGCCAGGCCGATCCAGGAATACTGGGGATAGGTTTCCTGGACCCG
Organism: Azospira sp. MPR-LB4; assembly: GCF_058809525.1. Classification (NCBI taxonomy): domain Bacteria; kingdom Pseudomonadati; phylum Pseudomonadota; class Betaproteobacteria; order Rhodocyclales; family Rhodocyclaceae; genus Azospira; species Azospira sp. MPR-LB4. The sequence continues at coordinate 825,307 of NZ_CM179521.1, read as the reverse complement.
CTCCAGGCTGGATCGAAAGTCGGAGCTGTCCAAGGGGGCGCGGCGGTAGAGGGGGCTCTGGGCCAGCAGCTCGATTTCCCGCTGCCGCTCCCGCAGGTTTTCGCCCAGCACCCCGGCCACGGCGGAGGCCAGGTCCCGCAGGGACTGGCCCCGATCCCGCAGCAGCTGGGCGGCGTAGATGTGATCCAGGTAGAGGTAGGTGGGCAGGCCCACCAGCAGGGCGAGGCCGACGAAGAGTAGGGCGAGACGGTTGCGGAAACTATCTGGCAGGAATTTCATGATTTACAGTCCGTCAACGAGCAAGCGGGACTGCTCGGGTGCGTCCATTTGACCATGCTTCCAGCCCTCCGGCTAGACCGGGAAAACCGCGAGGTGTGGCGGCTGCCAGCCCCGGGCACGGCCTCAGCCTGCTGGGCTCTGCGTGAAGGCTACCACGTGGTCCACGTCGAGGCGGATGCCGATTTTCTCGCCGAGGGCGTGGTTGTGGTGGGAGGGCACCAGGGACAGCACCCGGGCTCCGCTTTCCAGGCGCAGGGTGTACAGGATGTCGGCGCCGCGGAAGGCCTTGTGTTCCACCGCGGCCTGCAGGGGGCTCTTGTCGTCGTGCACCACGTCGTCGGGGCGCAGCAGGATGTCCACGCCGCAGCCCTTGCCGCAGACGCCGCAGCCGGCGCTGCATTCGACGGGCACGCCGGATTCCAGGATGCCCAGTTCCATCTGCACCCGGTTGCCGGCCAGCACCGTGCCGGGGACGAACACGCCCTGGCCGACGAAGTCGGCGACGAAGCGGTTGGCCGGCTGGTGGTAGAGGTTGTAGGGCGTATCCCATTGCTGGATGCGGCCCTCGTGCATGACGCCGATCTCGTCGGCCATGGCGAAGGCTTCGTGCTGGTCGTGGGTGACCAGGATGGCGGTGGTGCCGGCCTTCTTCAGGATCTCCCGCACTTCCAGGGAGAGGCGTTCCCGCAGGTCCACGTCCAGGTTGGAGAAGGGCTCGTCCAGCAGCACCAGGCGGGGCGCCGGGGCCAGGGCCCGGGCCAGGGCCACGCGCTGCTGCTGGCCGCCGGAAAGCTCGTGGGGATACTTCTCGCCCTGGCCGGAGAGGCCCACCAGGTCGAGCATGGCTGCCACCCGCTGCTGCCGTTCGCCGCCCTTGGTCTTCAAGCCGAAGGCGATGTTGTCGGCCACCGTGAGGTGGGGGAAGAGGGCGTAGTCCTGGAACACCATGCCGATGCGCCGCTGTTCCGGCGCCAGCTTGAAGCCGGGGCGGCTCACCAGTTCGCCGTCGAGGGCGATGCTGCCGGCGGCGATGTCCTCGAAACCGGCGATACAGCGCAGCAGGGTGGTCTTGCCGCAGCCCGAGGGGCCCAGCAGGCAGGCGATGACGCCGGCCTCGATGTGGAAACCGATGCCGTCCACCACCGTGTGGGCGCCGTAGCGCTGCATCACGTCCGCCAGTTCCAGATGGGCCATCTTTGGAGTCAGTTGAGAAGGATTGGCAATTATAATGTGCCGCGGCGCCTTTGCTGCCGCTTTTGCCGCTTCCGGCCACCCTTCCACCATGATCCCTATGCGCTCCCCCCTGCTGCCCGTCGCCGTTGCCATCGCCGCCCTGGTGGGCCTGCCCGTGGCCAGCGTGCTGACCCACCTCTTCGCCGGCGGCACCGGGGAAACCTGGCAGCACCTGGCGGCTACGGTGCTGCCCGAATACGTGGGCAACACCCTCTGGCTGTGCCTGGGGGTTGGCCTGGGCACGGCCCTGGTGGGGGTGGGCACGGCCTGGCTGACGGCCATGCACCGCTTTCCCGGCCAGGCCGTGTTCGAGTGGGCCCTGGTGCTGCCCCTGGCGGTGCCGGCCTATGTGCTGGCCTACGTCTATACGGACCTGCTGCAGTTCGTTGGCCCGGTGCAGACCTGGCTGCGGGAGACCTTCGGCTGGAGCAAGGCCGACTACTGGTTCCCCGAGGTGCGCAGCCTGGGCGGCGCCGTCGCCATGTTCGTGTGCACCCTCTACGCCTACGTCTATCTGCTGGCCCGGGCGGCTTTCCTGGAGCGGGCCTCGGGCATGCTGGAAGCGGCGCGGATGCTCGGCGTGGGGCCCTGGGCCAGCTTCTTCCGCGTCTCCCTGCCCCTGGCCCGGCCGGCCATCGTGGTTGGCGTTTCCCTGGCCCTGATGGAAACCCTGGCCGACTACGGCACCGTCGCCTACTTCGCCGTGCAGACCTTCACCACCGGCATCTACCGGGCTTGGTTCTCTTTGGGCGACCGCATCGCCGCGGCCCAGCTGGCCGCCAGCCTGCTCGGCTGCGTCATCCTGCTGGTGCTGCTGGAAAAACTCTCCCGGGGCCGGGCCCGCTTCCACAACACCACCGGCCGCAGCCGGCCCCTGGCGGGCCACACCCTCACCGGCTGGAAAGGCGCCCTGGCCACCCTGGCCTGCCTGCTGCCCCTCACCGCCGGCTTTCTCCTGCCCGCCGCCCTGCTGCTGAAAATGGCCCTGGCCGAGGGCGATGCCCAGTTCGGCCAACGCTTCCTCATCCTCGCCCGCAACAGCTTCACCGTGGCCGGCGTCACCGCCGCCGTGGCCGTGCTGCTGGCCCTGGTGCTGGCCTACAGCGTGCGCCTGGCCCGCCGCAGCCAGCCCGGCTGGCCCAGCCTGCTGGCCCGGGGCCTGAACCGGCTGGTGGGCCTGGGCTATGCCGTGCCCGGCTCGGTCATCGCCGTCGGCGTGCTCATTCCCGTGACCCGGCTCGACAACTGGCTGGCCGCCCAGTGGCAGGTCTGGTTCGGCGCCAATCCGGGGCTGCTGCTCACCGGCGGCATCGCCGCCCTGGTCTATGCCTACCTGGTGCGCTTCCTCGCCGTGGCCCTGCAGACGGTGGATGCCAGCCTGGGCAAGATCACCCCTTCCATGGACGACGCCGCCCGCAGCCTGGGCCTCTCCCAGAGCCAGACCCTGGCCCGGGTGCATGCGCCCCTGCTCAAGGGCAGCCTGCTCACCGCCGGCCTGCTGGTGTTCGTGGATGTGATGAAGGAATTGCCGGCAACCCTGGTGATGCGCCCCTTCAACTTCGACACCCTGGCCACCCAGACCTACACCCTGGCCGCCGACGAACGTCTGGCTGAAGCCTCCACCGCCGCCCTGGCCATCGTCGCCGTCGGCATCCTGCCCCTCATCGCCATCTCCCGCCAGATCGCCCGCTCCCGGCGCTGAGTCGCCGTCTTCGCCGCTGCGCGACGCCCCCGGGCGGCGGGTGCTACCATCGACGCTGCCGTATTCACTCAGGATGACGTCATGGCCCCCGCCAAACTGCTTGCCTTCGCCGCCGGCCTCGCCGCGCTGGCCGCCTCCACCGCCCCGGCCCAGGCCGGCATCTACAGCGACGACATGGCCAAGTGCCTGGTCCGCTCCACCACGCCGGCCGACCGCGCCTCCCTGGTCAAATGGATGTTCAGCGCCATGGCCCTGCACCCCGACGTCAAATCCATGGCCCGGGTGGAACCGGCCCAGCGGGAAGGGCTGGACCGCAACACCGCCAACCTCATCGTCCGCCTCATGACCGAGACCTGCCGCAGCGAAACCCAGCAGGCCCTGACCCTGGAAGGCCCCCAGACCGTGCAGCAGAGCTTCCAGGTGCTGGGCCAGGTGGCCGCCCGGGAACTCTTCTCCAACCCCGACGTGATGGCCGGTGTCGGCAACCTGGGCAAGTACGTGGACCCGGCCCGTTTCAAGGGCATGGCCATGCCCGCCGCGCCCCAGAACCCCCGCTAGGTCCGGCCAGGGCGATGGCCCAGGCCCGAGTCAGGACGGACCTGTCCGGGCAGGCATGCCGGAGATGCCCATGGCTATTGGCTTGCAGACCATCCAGGTTATGCTGGCCGCCTCACCGATTTTTGGGCGCAAGCGCGCCCGTTCAAACAGCGGGGAAAACCCGCCGAACCGCCTCACCGACCCCACGCAAAGGAGCGATCAATGCAACGACGTGAAGTACTGAAAACCGTCGCCGGCGCCGTAGCCGCCGCCATGGCCACCTCCGCGGCCGCCGCCGCCCAGGACCACCAGCATCACCACCACGACCACGGCGCCATGGGCGGCAAAAGCTACGCCGCCCTGATCGACAGCAGCAGCGACTGCCAGAAGACCGGCGAAGCCTGCCTCGCCCACTGTCTGGTGCTGCTGGGCCAGGGCGACAAGGAAATGGTCGCCTGCGCCCAATCCGTCAGCGAACTGCTGGCCACCTGCAACGCCCTGATGAAGCTGGCCCTGCAAGGCTCCAAGTTCACCCCGGCCATGGCCAAGGTCGCCGCCGACGTCTGCGCCGCCTGCGAAAAGGAATGCCGCAAGCACGAAAAGAAACACGCCGAGTGCAAAGCCTGCGCCGACTCCTGCGCCGCCTGCCTCAAGGAATGCAAGGCAGTGGCGGCCTGAGCCGTCTGTGATCGTAAAAAACCCCGGACTGCCTTGCGGCGGTCCGGGGTTTTTTATTGGTAGGGTATGGGCGGTTTTGGGTTATTTGTCAGGCCGAATGGAGGGCTGTTACCAGAAAATAGCAACCGTTAACTAGAGTGCTTTCAGAGGTCTGATTATTGGCCTTTCCGGACGTTCACTCTTCCCAGCCAAAGCGGCCGGAATAGGAGATAAAGCTGACTTCGAAGGTTCTTGTAAAAGCCTCTCGGCGGAAGAGCTATCTGCCTTTGCCTGCTATCGCTTTTCTTACTACGGCTGAGTAGTCCCCAGCTGGGTGTAGATAAACGAATCCGCCCACTTGCCAGCTTCCTCGATACTCAAAAAGATGTCCCTAAGTGGCACCACAATCATTGGATTGTTTCCCATCGGAAGTAGCCGGCGAGGATCTGTTTGAAGCCCGACGCAATGTTTTGCGTGAGCGTAGGCATAACCAAGCTCAAAAGCAGCACCTTCGTCAATCGTCCTGCCATCCATGACAATGATCACTGCTGCAGCAGCCTCGAGCGCGCAAATGTCTCGTTCAAAGATGGACTTATAAGCGGCGTGCTCATTGACGCCGCACGCAACCAAGTCTACGACCTTTCCGCCATCACGTTGGGGCAGATAAACATCTAAGCTGACTTCAATTCGATTCGCTAGTGCAACATTGAAGGCTAACTCTGCCTCCGAAAACAACGGGCCGGCTATGTAGACGAGAGGACGATCGTGATAGAGCCTTTGCATTTCTAATTTCCCAAAAATTTTTTTAGCTGCTCCGTTAGTTTTGTGGGGGTATATGCGTCTCGGTGAATAATTTGTGCGATTCGTTTCGTGAGTTCGGCGATCCCCATGAATTGGGTGTCGATGGTTACAGTACCTGACATATTTTCATATAGGGTTTTCATGTCATCTTGCATTTTACTCAGCTTGTCAGCGGTGTAGTCCTGCCGGCCAGTTGCCCGCACTCGGGCTGATAACTCTTTAGGGTTTCCCAATAGTAATATAACCACGCCGTCCTCAATGCCATAAGCGTCGCCCGGGCAGATTTTCCCCGCAAGGAATTTTGCTTTTTTGGCACGTTCGCTTTCTGGTGTAAACACTAAGGGATCAAGTGGAGGACGATCCACTACGCTGACGGCGGCATTTTCTTCGCGACGGAGCGAGTCATTCTTCTTGGCGAACTGGTCAGCAATCCAGTTGTCTGCCGTCGTTTTTTCATCGGGAGTAAGGGTGTCCCACGGCTTGCCTAAAATATCCAGGCGAGGCTCAAGCCACTCATCCAAGACACTCAAATTGCGCAGTTGGTTGGTGGTTGTACTCTTCCCGACTCCTAATGATCCTGTCATGTAGAATATATACTTCAATGGCACTTTTGCCTGTGCTGCCAAATCCTTTAACTTCGGCTCCGGCACGGTGTCATTATTTACAAGCTCCAGCAATATTTTAATTTCTGACGATGTCAGAAAAAGCGTATTTAAGTTATAAACCTTGAAATTCGCTTCAGATATTAGATCGCGTTCTTGTTCTGTAAGGTGACTGTGGTTGGGGATCCAATGAATGAAATAATGAAAATTCCCTGGATTAATTTCCGCCCCGCGCATTAATATATTTCGAAGCTCAGCCTCTAATGAGCATCCTATGATTAAGCAGGTGTTTCTAGCGAAGTGCGCCAAAAGAAATGATGTGTCATGACCCCGAGCACCGACATACTGCTTGGAGTAAGAGGCTTCAGAAAAAACAAATCTGTCGACTGTCTTTTCCATGAGCCCTGCAGGCACATAGCCGTGTGGGTGATAAATGACGCAGTCAGTGCGGCGGAATTGCGGCCAAGGATCGGTCACGGCCTCAAAGCCTCGGTTGCCATTGTCCTGGGGACGCTTCTTTTCTGCCAGCGCGCGCTCTAAGTAGTCGTCAAAATTGAAGTTAACTGTGAGAGCGCTCTTTTGCACAAGAGGAATCAGAGCTTCCATATATGGGTGTTTCGGAAGCTGACTGGCCATATCGATCGGCAATGGCTGATAAAGATACCTTTGACATATAGTGAGCCACTGCGCTGTTATGCTATTTTGTTGCTCTGTTGGGGTTAAACTCGTCAGCGTCTTCCCATATTCTGCTTGAAACTTCTGAAATAGGACTTCGGTTTGATAGGATGGGGACATACCCTTAAATGCCTCGCCATCCGTCAGGGTCTTTGCATCTATGGCGGGATCTGATGCGATATCGTTTATTAGCTTTGACCAGGATGGTGCACCAAAATCAATGCTAATTCCTGCGCCTAGGACTGTGCCAAATCTCTGTTTGCGGACTTGCGATCGCAGGTGGACGATCGCTCGAGGGTATCGCTTCAGCAAGTCGCAAAAATCATTATCTTCAGCCACAGCCACTCCTATATCAAATTGATCTGTCCACTAGCGCTTTCGCGATCCTTTATTCGTGAGCGCCATCCAGTTGGAGCCAGTGATTTTTCGGGTTTATTGCTTCGCCCCTCTGCGACGTTTACATATTCTTCAAAGACATCTAAAGACATTGGATCGAAGTCTTCATAGACGTGATTTACATTCCACAGTCCGGAGTAGGGAATGGCTTCTCGCGTACTCCATCGGCCAAGCCAGTTGCCAGTTGGCAAATCCAGTGGGCCTGTTCGTCCTGCTAGTAGCGATATGAAGTTGCGCTCCAGATATGCGCGATCACTGTCTGCGGATGCCTCATCGGGGACTTCAAGCCACGTGACAGGCATTTGACCGATATGCTCCGAGACTGCCAGCTCCATCTTCTGTTCAGACAATCGAATATCCGCTGACGCGGATTGTCCTTTCCCCCAAGTGGGAAACGCCAAGTGAAGTTTGTTTCGTCGTATCAAGGCGTCGCCAACATGAAGACGAAAGATTGAGCCTCTATGGTTGCCAAGACCATCGCTACCACCGCGATGGGTGCGTAGGCGGTTCCAGAGAGTAGCTTTGGATCCATTGCTTACCGCGTGTGTGCCAATCCTTACAACACGCGGCTCAAATGGTGAGGTCATACGCATTTCACCATCTTCAAAGAAAAAATAGATGCCACGCTTGTGGTGAACAGTCTTCGCCGTCTGTCCGGAAAGCTCGCGTGTCGTACCGAGGTTAAGCGCGACGACCCGTTTCAAGAGCGCATAGAAGCGATCCATGTAACCGAGTTTGTTTGCCTCATTGGCCACCTTCTGAAGCCACGCAACTTGGCTGCCAATGCCAAGCGCCGACATAGGGGCTGCGGTTTGAAGCCCTTCAGCTTCTAGCATGGGCGAAAGGTGCGAGCGATATGCCGAACCAGCTAGGAAAATAACTTGGCCACAAGCAGGTATGCGGGCTAGCAAGGACTGATGAACCCGCTCGGCCCACTCCCGTCGTTCTGAATCATTTCTATCCCGAAGCGATTCGTTGTACGGCTCAATCACGTCGTCAGGCGAGAGTAGTCCGTGTTTCGCTGATAGGATGAACCATTGATTGGCGCGATTTTCCGCGTAATTGCGTGCAGCGGAGAATAGTGGCGATTTGTATATGAACTCGGCCTTTGCCGGATGGTCACCTTTGCGGCTCGTACATGCGACTAGACAGACAACGTTCGTAGAAGGTTCGACTCCAAGCGGCTTCACTCTATAGCCCCTGCCATGCGAACTCATGTAATTTGCATGCATCACATGCCTCGCATGGCACAAAACCGGCCTCAGTGATCTTAGGCCGATAGCAACTCCAGGTGTCATGCCGCTGCAACCCAAGTTTTCGACCCAGTCTGGCAATTTGCGGTTTAGACCTTTTTTGCAGAGGAGCCAAAAGCTTCGGCCCCTTCGGAATTGCAAACGCTAGCATGCTGCGGAAGGCAGTGATGAATTCAGGACGGCAGTCAGGGTAGCCGGAAAAGTCCACAGAATTAATTCCTGTCCATACCTCGTCCGCGCCGACTCCCGCTGCTTCGGCAGAGGCTAGCATTAGAAAGAGGCCATTTCGCCCCGGCAAGAAAGCGCTTGAGACTCCCTTTTTGATCTCAGCCACAGAGCGATTCTTTGGAATCTCGCGAGGGGGCTTACTCCAAGAAACCGATACGATTCTGCGTTCAACTCCGAAGCGAGCGCACTGTGCCGCCGCATAGTCGAGTTCAACATGATGGTGTTGGTTATAACTCACGCCTAGACTCAGAACTTCATGTCCACGCGACTGAGCAAGCAGAACGCAGACTGTTGAGTCCAACCCTCCGCTGTGAAGCACTACGATCTTCCGTTTTTCGTTGCTCACATGGACTCCTCACCTTATATGAATCCTTACGACTGCTCTACCTACATGAATGATAGCTGGATTCGGAATTCGTAAGCTGGCCAAACCTCGCAATCCAAACGACATTTTACCTGCAAAATTTCAAGCTATGGACCACAAAGAAGGCTGGGGTGCGAGTGGCATTTGTGCCGGGGTGTTCATAGAAAACTGTGGCTTACTTCGCTGTTGATAATTGTTCGGTTGTCAATCGCGCGCTTTCCATCGGTCAAAACTACACTGGATCGCCCTGGACTTTGTAGCGACTGCGCAGTCAGCTGTGTGCACTACTGCAGTCAGTCAAGCAGGATGACTGAACGACTGCAAAGGCCGACAAGAAAACCTACTGCAGCGTCCTATTGCATGCCTGCTCCGGGTCAATATCGGACCATCAAAATTTCCATCTCCCAAACAAAAACGCCGGCCCCAAGGCCGGCGTTTTTTATCGCTACCCCCCAACTTACATGCTCTTCAAATGCTGGATGATCTCCCCGGCCATGGGCTGGGCGTCGCCGTAGAGCATGCGGCAGTTGTCGGTGTAGAAGAGGGCGTTTTCCACTCCGGAGTAGCCGGTGCCCTTGCCGCGCTTGATGACGATGACGTTCTGGGCCTGGTCGGCGTTGAGGATGGGCATGCCGTAGATGGGGCTCGATTTGTCGGTGCGGGCCGTGGGATTGACCACGTCGTTGGCGCCGATGATCAGGGCCACGTCGGCCTGGCCGAATTCGGCGTTGATTTCCTCCAGGTCGAAGATCTTGTCGTAGGGCACCCCGGCCTCGGCCAGCAGCACGTTCATGTGGCCCGGCATGCGGCCCGCCACCGGGTGGATGGCGAATTTCACTTCCACCCCGGCTTCTTCCAGCAACTCGGTCATTTCCCACACCTTGTGCTGGGCGTGGGCCACGGCCATGCCGTAGCCGGGCACGATGATGACCTTCTGGGCGTAGCGCATCATGGCGGCGGTGTCGATGGCGCCCAGCTCCTTCATGCTGCCGGCGATGGCCTCGCCACCCTGGGCGGCGCCACTGATGGGCGTGAACAGGATGTTGCTGATGGGCCGGTTCATGGCTTTGGCCATGAGCTGGGTGAGCAGGGTGCCGGCGGCGCCGACGACGATGCCGGCGATGATGAGGGCCGGGCTGCCCAGGACGTAACCCTCGAACCCCACTGCCAGGCCGGTGAAGGCGTTGAAGAGGGAGATCACCACCGGCATGTCGGCGCCGCCGATGGGCAGGGTCACCACCAGGCCCAGCAGCAGGGCCAGGGCGAAGAAGGCCAGGATCAGCCCGGGGCCGGCGTTTTCGGCCAGCACCAGGGCGGCGCCCAGGCCCACCACCAGCAAGGCCAGCAGCACGTTGACGGCGTTCTGGGCGGGCAGCCGGTAGGCTTTTTTCAGCAGCCCCTGGAGCTTGGCGAAGGCGACGCAGGAGCCGGTGAAGGAGACGGCGCCGATGAGGGCGCCGATCACCGCCAGGGTCACGGTCACCAGGCCGTGGGCCTCGCCCCGGGCCAGTTCCACGGCGGCGATGGCGGCCGCGGCGCCGCCGCCCATGCCGTTGTAGATGGCCACCATCTGGGGCATGTCGGTCATCTTCACCTTCTTCGCCGACAGCCAGGCGCCGACGGTGCCGAGGGCCAGGGCCAGGGCCATCAGGCCCAGGTTGTGCAGGTCCGGCACGAGGAAGGTGGCGGCCACCGCCACCACCATGCCGACGCCGGCCCGCAGGATGCCCTGGCGGGCGCTGGCCGGGGAACTCATGCCCTTGAGGCCGACGATGAAGAGCAGGGCGCCGAGGAACCAGGGCAGCTGGACGTAGAGGGGCAGGTTCATTTACGCACCCTCCTTGCCGCCGGCCCGCTTGCCGGGCTGGAACATGGCCAGCATGCGCTCGGTGACGACGTAGCCGCCGGCGGCGTTGGCCGCCCCCAGGGCCACGGCGAAGAAGCCGATGGCCTGCTCCAGGGGCGTTTCGGCCCGGCCCAGGGCCAGCATGGCGCCCACCACGACGACGCCGTGGATGAAGTTGGAGCCCGACATGAGCGGGGTGTGCAGGATCACCGGCACCCGGGCAATGATCTCGTAGCCGGTGAAGGCGGCGAGCATGAAGATGTAGATCGCGATAAAGCCGTCCATTACGCCTCTCCCATGGCTTGTCTGACGCCGTTGTGCGTCGTCGTTCCGTCGCGGCACAGCAGGGTGCCGGCCACCACCTCGTCTTCCCAGTCGAAGGCCAGGCGGCCTTCCTTGATCCAGGGCGAGAGGAAGTTGTAGAGGTTCTTGGCGTACAGCTCCGAGGCGTGGGTCGGCATGCGGGAAGCCAGGTTGAGGGGGCCGTGGATGTTCACATCGTTGGCCACCACGTGTTCCCCCGGCTGGGTCAGGGCGCAGTTGCCGCCGGATTCGGCGGCCATGTCCACGATCACGGCGCCGTACTTCATGCCCTTGATCATGTCGGTGGTGACGATCACCGGCGCCTTCTTGCCGGGGATGGCGGCGGTGGTGATGACCACGTCGGCCTGGGCCACGGCCTTGGCCAGGCGCTCGGCCTGGCGTGCCTTCTCCTCGGCCGACAGCTCCCGGGCGTAGCCGCCGGCGCCATCGGCGGAGACGCCGGTGTCCACGAACTTGGCGCCCAGGGATTCGATCTGCTCCTTGGCAGCGGCGCGCACGTCGTAGGCTTCCACCATGGCGCCGAGGCGCTTGCAGGTGGCGATGGCCTGGAGGCCGGCGACGCCGGCGCCGATGACCAGCACCCGGGCCGGGCGGATGGTGCCGGCGGCGGTGGTCAGCATGGGGAAGAACTTGGTGCAGCGGGCGGCGGCGATGAGTCCGCACTGGTAACCGGCACAGGAGGCCTGGGAGGAGAGGGCGTCCATGCTCTGGGCCCGGGAAATGCGGGGCAGCAGCTCCAGGGCGAAGGCGGTGATGCGGCGTGCGTTGAGGGCCGCCAGGCGGGCCGGGTCCTCGAAGGGCTTGAGCAGGCCGATGAGGGTCGATCCTTCCGGCATGGCGGCGATTTCCTCGGCGCTGGGGGGCGTTACCCGCAGCACCAGGTCGGCGCCGCCGTAGGCCTCGGCGATGCCGGGCACGGCCTGGACTTCCGGATAGTCGCTGTCGAGAAAGTGGCTTTCGCTGCCCGCACTCTGCTCCATGCGGATGGCGGCCCCGAGGGCCATGAATTTCCTGGCGGTTTCAGGCACCAGCGCCACCCGGCGTTCGCCGGACGCTCGTTCCCGAACCACCGCGATGTTCAGCGGCATGGTGATGTTCTCCCAAAGACAAAGTGATGAAACTGTTTTATTTGCCCGGGATTATGGTGTTCGGGTAGCGGGTGCTGTATTAGGGGATACCCTACGCCTGAGTATGGAAAAGGGCCTGGGTGGGGCGCATCGGGCCTCGCTCAGGGCCGATTCGCCCGGCGTCGGCCAGAGTGGGCGTTGCTGGCAAGAAAAAGCCCCGCCGGATCGCTCCGGCGGGGCTTTTGCTTTGCTCCCTTACTTCACTTCAAAGCGGGCCTGCAGGGGCTTGCGTCCGGGCAGTTCCACCGCGGCCACCACCTTGGCGCCAGGCTTGAGGCTGGCGGTGGTTTCCAGGCGGTTTTCCGCCGCCGGGGCCAGTTGCAGTTCGCGCTTGGCGCCGCCTTCCAGCACCGTCAGGCGGGCCTTGCCGCCCTGCACCGGCACCGGGGCGCCGTGCTGGGTGACGTAGAGGGCCACCTTGCCGGCCTGGTTCACCAGTTCCAGCTGGGCCTCGCCCGCTTCGGCGAAGATGCCGCCGTATTGGGGCTGGCCGTGTTCGGCATGGGCCATCACGGCGGCGGGGGCGGCCAGGGCGGCAGCCAGCAGCAGGGAGGAGGCGAGGGTGTGCAGTTTTTTCATGGCAGTGCTCCTTGGCAAATGGGAAATGATGGGTATGGGATGGAGGTTGGAAAATGGGCGCAGCATGGGCCGGCTCACAGGGCTTCGCCGCCGGCTTCCGCCAGCAGCCGTTCCGCCGCCGGCCGGGCATGGCGCCAGAACAGCAGGGGGGTGAGGAAGGTGTCGAGCAGGGTGGAGCTGATGAGGCCGGAGAAGATCACCACCGCCACCGGGTGCAGAATTTCCGTGCCCGGCTCGCCGGCTTCGAAGAGCAGGGGCGCCAGGGCGAAGGCCGCCACCAGGGCGGTCATCAGCACCGGCGTCAGGCGTTCCAGGGAGCCGCGGATGATCATCTCCTTGGTGAAGCCCTCGCCCTCGAAGCGCATCAGGTTGAGGAAGTGGCTGACCTTGAGGATGCCGTTGCGGGTGGCGATGCCGGCCAGGGTGATGAAGCCGATGAGGGCGGCGATGGAGAGGGGCTGGCCCGAGAGCCACAGGCCGATGACGCTGCCTACCAGGGCCAGGGGCACGTTGGCCATGATCAGCCCGGCCAGCAGGCCGGAGCGGTAGCGGCTGTAGAGCACCAGGAAGATCATCAGGGCCGAGACCAGGGAGAGCAGGCCGATGCGCCGGGCCGCCTCCTCCTGGGCCTGGAACTGGCCGCCCAGGGTGACGAAGTAGCCCTGGGGCAGGGGATGGGCCGCCACCACGGCGCGGATGTCCGCTACCACGTCGGAGAGGGCCCGGCCCTGGGCGTTGGCGGAAATCACCAGGCGGCGCCGGCCGTCGTCCCTGGATATCTGGTTGGGGCCGTCCGACTCCTCGATCTGGGCCACCTTGGCCAGGGGCACCCGGCCCGCCGGCGTCTCGATCAGCAGCTGCTCCAGCCCGGTGGTGCCCCGGGCGCTTTCGGGCAGGCGCAGCACCAGGGCGAAGCGGCGGTTGCCCACCACCACCTGGGTGATGCGCTCCCCGTCCACCAGGGACTGCAGGCTGGCCAGCAACTGGGCCGTGGATAGCCCGTACTGGGCCGCCGCCCCCGCATCGATGCGCACCTGGATCTGGGGCGAGAGCACCTGCTTTTCGATCTCCAGGTCGGCCAGGCCGGGGATGGCCTTGAGCCGTTCCTGCAGGGGGCCGGCCTGGGCCCGCAGCACGTCGAGGTCGTCGCCGAAGATCTTGATGGCGATCTGGGCCCGCACCCCGGAGAGCATGTGGTCGATGCGGTGGGAGATGGGCTGGCCCAGGTTGAGGGAGGCCGGCAGCACCGAGAGGCGCTGGCGCAGGTCGGCGAAGACTTCCTCCTTGCTGCGTTTGGAGGGCGTCAGGCGGATGTCCAGTTCGGTCACATGGACCCCTTCGGCGTGCTCGTCCAGCTCGGCCCGGCCGGAGCGGCGGCCCACGTGTTCCACCTCGGGCACCTGGCGCACCAGCTTTTCCGCCTGGCTGGCCATGCGCACCGATTCGGCCAGGGTGGCGCCGGGGTTGAGGCGCAGGGAGAGGATCAGGGCGCCCTCGTTGAAGGGCGGCAGGAAGGTGGTGGGAAAGAAGGGAATGGCCGCCAGGGCCAGCACTACCGCCGCCGCCGTGCCCGCCAGCACCGGCCGGGGCCGGGCCAGGACCCGCTCTAGCAGGGTCTGGTAGCGCGCCTTGAGCCAGCGCACCAGGCGGGTGTCGCCGTCGTGCAGGTGCTTCATCTTCGGCAGCAGGTACCAGGCCAGCACCGGCGTCAGGGTCACCGCCACCGCCAGGGAGGCGAGGATGGAGACGATGTAGGCGGTGCCCAGGGGGGCGAAGAGGCGGCCCTCGATGCCCGGCAGGGCGAACAGGGGCACGAACACCAGGGCGATGATGACCGTGGCGATGACCACCGCCGAGCGCACCTCGACGCTGGCATCCCGCACCAGGGTCAGCAGGCGGGCCGGGCTCAGGGCTTCGTGGCGGGCCCGGGCCAGCTTGAGACGGCGCAGGATGTTCTCCACGTCCACCACCGCATCGTCCACCAGTTCGCCGATGGCGATGGCGATACCGCCCAGGGTCATGGTGTTGATGGAGAGGCCGAAGTACTTGAAGACCAGGGCCGTGGTCAGCACCGAGACGGGGATGGCGGTGAGGGAGATGAAGGTGGTGCGGAAGTTGCCGAGGAAGAGGAACAGCACCGCGGCGACGAAGACCGAGGCGGCCAGCAGCTTCACCTCCAGGTTGTTGATGGAGGCCTCGATGAAGTTGGCCTGGCGGAAGGTCACCCGGGGCGCCGCCAGGCCCGGCGGCAGGGCCTTTTCCATGTCGGCCAGGGCCGCTTCCACGGTGCGCGTCAGGGCCACGGTGTCCGCCGCCGGCTGCTTCTGTACCGACAGGATCACCGCCGGACCGCCGTCGTAGCCCGCGTCGCCGCGCTTGATGGCCGGGGCGAAGGTGACGTTGGCGATCTGCCGCAGCAGGATGGGCTGGCCGTTTCTGGCAGTGACGGCCAGGTTCTGCAGGTCCTCCAGGCGGGAGGTGCGGCCCAGGTGGCGGATCAGGTATTCCCGGCCGTTGAGTTCCAGGAAGCCGCCGGAGGTGTTGGCGGCGTAGCCCTGCAGGGCCGCCTTCAGCTGCTCCAGGGAAATGTCCAGACTGCCCATGAGACGGGTGTCCGGCTGCACCTGGAACTGGCGTACCTCGCCACCGATGGGAATCACCTGGGCCACCCCGGGGATGGACAGCAGCCGGGGCCGCAGCACCCAGTCGGCGTATTCCCGCACCGCCATGGGCGTGGTCTGTGCCGGGTCGATGGGGATGGCGATGAGCAGAATCTCGCCCATGATGGAGGAGACCGGCGCCATGCGCGGCGTCACCGCCGGCGGCAGGGCTCCCTCCAGGGTGGTGAGGCGCTCGGCCACCATCTGCCGGGCCCGGTAGATGTCCGTCTCCCAGTCGAAGCTGAGGTAGAGGATGGACAGGCCGGCGGAAGAGACGGAGCGGATGCCCGCCACCCCGGGCAGGCCGTTCATGGCTGTTTCCAGGGGGAAGGTGACCAGCTGTTCCACCTCCTCCGGGGCCATGCCGCCAGCCTCGCTCATGAGGGTGACGGTGGGGCGGTTGAGGTCGGGGAAGACGTCCACCGGCGTGCGCGACAATTGCAGGCCGCCGAAGACCATCAGGGCGAAGGCCGCGGCCAGCACCAGGAGGCGGTTGGCCAGGCTGTTTTCCAGGAGCCACTTGAACATGCCGGTTCTCCTAGCGCACCTGGTTGAGCAGGGGGGCGCCCTGCACCACCACCCGGTCGCCCGGGGCCAGGCCCTGGGTCACCGCCACCCGGGCCCCGTCCAGGGGCTGGTAGCGGATGGCCCGGGGCTCGAACAGCTCGGGGCTGCGCTTGACCCAGAGGATGGTCTCGTTGCTGGGATTCTTCACCAGGGCCGTGGCCGGCACGGCGGCCGCCTCCAGGGTGCCCTTGAGGCGCACCTGGACCTTCACCGGCTGGCCCAGGGCCAGCCACTGGCCGACGCCGGCGCTGTGGTTGTCGAAGATCACCGGCAGGGCCTGTTCCTTGAGGCGTCGCCCGGCGCCGAGGAATTCCAGGGGAATGACCCGGGGCGCGGCCGGCCCGGCCCCGGCGCCGCCTTCGCTGACGGCGACGCTGGCCGCCTCGATGGCTTCGGCGGCCAGGGGCGTGTAGGCCATGGCCTCGATGTGCAGGCTGTCCGGGTCCACCACCTCGAAGATGATGTCCCGGGCCTCCACGATCTGGCCCGCCATGCCGTTGGCGGCGGCGATGACGCCGGTCACCGGCGCCACCAGGGTGTCCCGGTTGGAGAGGCCGCCGCCCACCGCTGCGATGCGGCCCTTGAGGCTCTTCACCTCACTCTCGGCCGCCTCGATGTCCTTGCGCGGCACCGTGTCGGCCAGTTCCTGCAGCCGGGCCAGGCGCTTTTCCGCCAGGCTGCGGGCGGCCTGCAGCTCGGCCAGCAGGGCGCTCTGGTTGGAACGCTCGATCTGGCCGGCGCTGGGCACCACGTAGGCCAGCACCTGGCCTTTGTGCACCTTCTGGCCGACGCTGGGCAGGCCCGCCGGACCCGGCTCCAGGCGCCCGGCCAGCATGGACTGGACGCGGCCGCCCTTGTGGGGGTCCATGATCACCGTGGCGTTCAGCTCCAGGGTGCGGGGCAGGGGGCCGGGAGTGACCGGCAGGGTGCGGATCTCGATCTGGCGCTGGCTGGCCTTGGGCAGGAAGACGCTGCCGTCGGCCTGGCGCCGGGGCGCATCGCCGGAGACCGGGGCGGCGGCTTCGTCGCCGTGGCCTTCGTGGGCCTGCAGGGGCATGGCCGGCAGGGCCAGGGCGGCGCCCAGGCAGGCGGCGAGGGATGCCCGCAGCAGCAGGCGGGACGGGATTCTACGGGCGCTCATACGGCACCTCCTTGTCGTTGCTGACGGCGGCGCCATGCCAGGCCAAGGCCCAGCAGCAGTGCGGCTGCCAGGGCAAGGCCGGCCAGCAGGGCCGTGGATATTGGGCCGGAGGCCAGGGCATGATCCTCATGCACGTCCAGATCCCCCAGCAGCAGGTCGCTTTCTTCCGCCTGTCCCTCGGCGGCGGGCAGGCTCAGGGTGAAGGTCAGGCTGTGCTCGCCGGCCTGTTGCAGGGCGGGCAGCAGGGCGGCGTCGCCGAGCAGGTAGTCGCCGTGCTCGGGGCGGAAGGCGGCGACGGCGCTCTGGCCACCGCTTTCCACTTCCAGCCGGGCGTTGAGCACCGGGGCGTTGTCGGCGCTGCGGTCCAGCCACAGCACCAGCCCTTCGGGACGCAGCCGGCCCACCAGTTCGAACTGGTCGGAGACGGCCTCCACCCGGGGGCTGGGGGCGGGACTGCCGGCAGGGGCGGCGGGGCCGTCGGCCCGGGCCGGGGCGGCCAGGGCGAGGCAGAGGAGCAGGGGGGAGATGAGTCGCAACATGGCTTTACTCCGGCAGCAGGCCCAGGGCCTGGCGCAGTTGGGAAAGGGCGGCGGCCGCCTGGATGCGGGAGCGCACCGCCTGGCGCTCGGCCTCGAAGGCTTCCAGCTCGATGCGCAGGCGGGTGGGCAGGTCGGCTTCGCCGAGGCGGAAGGCCTTGTCGTAGAAGCCCCGGTTTTCCGCCGCCAGCCGGGCCCGGGTTTCTGCCGCCGCCAGTTGCAGGCGGGCCGCATCGAGCTGGGCCCGGGCGGTCTCGCCTTCCTGGGCCAGGCGCTGCCGTTCCAGGCGCAGCTGGGTTTCGGCCTCGATCAGGTCGGCGTTGGCTTCGGCGATGCGGGCCTGGTTGCGCGGGGTCGAAGAGAAGGGCAGGCGCAGGGCCAGGGCCCAGGTCTGGTCCGTCATCTCGCCGGCGGCGCTGCGGTCGCGGCGGGTGGAAATGGCAATTTCCGGATTGGCCCGGGTCTGGCGGGAGGCCAGTTCCAGGGCCCGGCGGGAAACGGCGCTGCGCTGGGCCAGGTCCTGCAGCAAGGGGTGGCCGATAGCTGTAGCGGCGCCTTCGGCGTCGGCGCCATCCTCGTCGGCGAGGCCCGCAGGCAGGGCGTTGGCAGCAGGCTCCGGTTCCGTCTGCGGGGGGCCGTCGGCCGGCTTGGGAGGTTGGCCGGTGAGGCTTTGCAGGCGACGGGCAGCAGCCAGGGCGGCCACCCGGCTTTCGGCCAGGGCCGCCTGGGCGGCGGCCTGGGCGCCCTGGGCCTGGTTGAGGTCGGCCCGGGAAAGGTCGCCGGCCTTCATCCGCCGTTCCACATCAGAAGCGAGACGGGCGGCGTTGTCGGCCCGGGCCTGGGCCACCTGCTGGTCCTGGCCGGCCTGCTGCCAGGCCCACCAGGCGCTGCGCAGTTCGGCGGCCAGTTGCAGGCGGGCGGCCAGGGTGCGGGCGTCCAGGGCTTCCTTGCGGGCATCGGCCAGGGCCCGGGTGCCGTCCTTCTCGCCGGGCAGCCAGAGGGGCAGGGCGATGCCCGTTTCCACTTCCCGGGCGCCCCGGTCCCGGTTGTAGCGGTCGGTGCGGGTGGACAGGTCCAGGCTCGGCGGCTGGGCCAAAAGGGAGTCAGCGGCTTCCTGCTGGGCCCGGGCGGCGTCCTGCCGTTGGGGCAGGGCGGCAGCCAGGGGCTGGCGCTCCCAGGCGGCGGCAAAGGCCCGGGCCAGGGGCGTTGCCGGGGCGACGGAAGGCTCTGCGGCCCGGGCAGGGGACAGGAATCCCTGGCCGAGGCCCAGGCTCAGGGCGAGCAGGGCCGGCAGCAGGCGGGCGCGATGGCGGACGGGGTGCCCCGGATGGGGGGCGGTTGCGGTCTTCCGCATGGTTTTCTCCGGTGAGGCAGGGAAAAACCGGCGGTACTCCGCGGTGAGGTCACGGGCGCAGGCGGCGCGGCGCCTTTCAGGGCGTCGGCAGCATGGGCTGGCTCAACGGGAATTTCCGCCGGACTTCAGGCGGAGAAGGAGCGGGGGGGACGTTCCAGGCCCAGGGGAATGGGCGAGAGATAGCGGGCGGCGATGGCCGGGGGGCGCACGTCCTGGCCGGCAGCGGCCGGCAGGGTGGTGTCGGCGGTGAGACCGATGAGGTGGCCGAAAACGTGACCGGCGCAGTAGTGGTGATGGCCCGGCTGGCCCTGGCCGTCGTCGCCGGCGGCGTGGTGCTGGGGGGCGCAGTCCTGGTCGTGGTGGGTGTGCTGCAGGCTGTCGTGGGCACCCTGGTCGCCGTGGTGGTGCTCGGCCACGGCGGCATGGTCGTGGGGCGCGGCCGCACTCACCATTTCCCAGCCGAAGGTCGGCGTCAGGAAACCGGCCAGCATCACGGCCAGGAGGCCGCGGGCGATGGCAGTGGTGAGGAGGGCGGTGAGTCGCATGGGTCGCATTCTAGGCGCCGGAAGCGGTTTTGACCATGGAGATGGATCAAAAACGGGATCAAAAACGGCGGATGTCCCCCGGGGGCATCCGCCTGGCGCCGCTTCGGATCAGCGGTAGTTGGCCCGGTCGAAGAGGATCTGGGCCTTGGCCCGGTACATGGCCAGGGAACCCACGGGCAGGGCGTCGGCCTTGAACTTGCCGAGACTTTCCAGAGCCGGGTTGCCGACCTTGACGCTGGCCACCACCGGCCATTCGTTGTTGCCGTCGGCGAAGTAGCGCTGGGCTTCGTCGGAGGCCAGGTACTCGAGGAACTTCACGGCGGCGGCCTTGTGCGGTGCGTTCTTCAGCATGCCGGCGCCGGAGACGTTGATGTGGGTGCCGCTGGTCTTCTGGTTGGGCCAGACGACGCCGACCTTTTCCATGACCTTCTTGTCCTCGGCCTTGTCGGAGCGCAGCAGGCGGGCCACGTAGTAGGTGTTGGAGACGGTGACGCCGCATTCGCCGGCGGCCACGGCCTTGATCTGGTCGGTGTCGCCGCCCTTGGGGGCGCGGGCGAAGTTGGCCACCACGCCCTTGGCCCAGGCTTCAGCCTTGGCCTCGCCCTGGTTGGCGATGATGGAGGCCATCAGGGACAGGTTGTAGGGGTGGGAGCCGGAGCGGGTGCACACCTGGCCCTTGAGCTTGGGGTTGGCCAGGTCGTCGTAGTTCTGCACGTCCTCGGCCTTCACGGCGCTCTTGTTATAGACGATGACCCGGGCCCGGGTGGAGAAGGAGAACCAGTCGTCGGTGCGCAGATTGGCCGGGATGCGGGATTCCAGGACCTTGGACTTGACCGGGGCAAACAGGCCCAGTTCGTGGGCCAGGGCCAGGCGGGAGGCGTCCACCGTCAGCAGCACGTCGGCGGGGCTGTTGGCGCCTTCGTTCTTGATGCGCTCCAGCAGTTCCTCTTCCTTGCCTTCGATGCGGTTGATCTTGATGCCGGTCTGCTTGCTGAAATTCTCGTAGAGCTTTTCGTCGGTCTGGTAATGGCGGGCGGAATAGAGGTTCAGCACGTTTTCCTCGGCGGCCTGCAGATTGAGGGACAGGGCTGCGGCCAGGGCGCCGGCGAGAAGGGGGAGACGCAGGGTCATGGAGAACTCCAGCACGGGTTGGTCAGGTAAGTGTCAGATTCTAGTCAGGCTTGAGTTTTGTGTAAATGAGAATATTTCTTGTGCTGTAACCGGTGGTCGCGACAGCGGTGGCCGGGGCGCGGGCAACAAAAAAGCCGGCATCGGCCGGCTTTGTCGGGGAGGTGGTGGTGCTGTGTTACTGCTGTTCGGTGACGCGGCGGGCGCCGTTGTAGCGGGCCACCCAGTAGCTCTGGCGCATGTCCTCGACCCGCACTTCGCCGCCGGGGCGGGGGGAATGGACGAACTGGTTGTTGCCGAGGTAGATGCCGACGTGGGAGAAGGCGCGGCGCATGGTGTTGAAGAACACCAGGTCGCCCGGCTTGAGGTCGTTGCTGGCGACCTGCTCGCCCACCTGGCTCATTTCCTTGGCGGTACGGGGCAGGTTGAGGCCCAGGGAGTCCTGGAAGACGTAACGCACGAAGCCGCTGCAGTCCAGGCCGGAATCCGGCGTGTTGCCGCCGCGAACGTAACGCACGCCAACGAACTCCAGGCCCTTGATGATCAGGTCCTGGACGCCGCTGGTGTAGCGTTTGAAAAAGGTGGGTTCCTCCCCGCGGGGCTCCATCCTGAATTCATCCGCCGTGGCGGTGCCGGTGTTGGCCAGAACCCCGATGAACAGGGCCAGGAGGGAAGCTGCGAGCTGTTTTTTATTCAGCATGGGGCCGGACTTTATTGGAAAATCAGCCAGTTGTAAACCTAAGGTCATATACGTACAAAGCTTCTGTCACATTCGGTGGCCGGGGGTAAAGCCGCTTTTACACCGGCCTCGCCGCCGGGGCGCGGCGCCGTGGTTATAATCCCGGGACCCCGGTGGGCTGCGCAGGCCTTGCCTGGCGGTGCCGCCCCTGCGCCCGCGCCGTCCCCTGCTTGCCCCGGACCCCATGAGCCAACAGGAAAGATCATGACCGAAGCACCCCATCCCAGAATCTTGATCGTGGACGATTCCCGCATGGTGCGGGCTTCCATCATCAAGCACCTGAAAGGGCACTACGAGATCCGGGAAGAGGGCGACGGGGAGGCCGCCTGGCAGACCCTGGTGCTGGACCACGACATCCAGGCCGTCATTTCCGACCTGTCCATGCCGGTGATGGACGGCTTCGACCTGCTGGCCCGCATCCGGGATTCCAAGGTCAGCCGCCTGCGCCAGCTGCCGGTGATCATGATCTCCGGCGAGGAGGACGAGGAGTCCCGGGACAAGGCCCTGGCCCTGGGGGCCAACGATTTCATCACCAAGGGCATCGGCACCGCCGAGCTGCTGGCCCGGGTCGATTCCCTGGTGCGCCTGGGCCAGGCGGAGCAGGCGCTGCACAGCCACCAGGACCAGCAGTTGCGCCATCCCCACAGCGGCCTGTTCACCCGGGCCTATCTGGAAGCCCAGGCCGAACAGGCCCTCTCCCTGGCCGGGCGGCAGCAGGCTCCCGCCAGCGTGCTGGTGCTGGGCTTCGATTCCCTGGAACGCTATACCGCCCAGTACGGCGGCGCCCTGGTGGACAAGCTGCAGGAACGCTTCGCCAAGCTTTTGGCCGGCAACATCCGCAAGGAAGACAGCCTGGGCCACTATTCCGACACCACCTTCGCCATCGTCTCCCCCGGCACCCCGGGGGCGGCCAGCGAGGCCTTCGCCAACCGCCTGCGCCATGCGGTGGAAACTTCCAACATCGCCGTGCACGGCCAGCGTCTGCCCCTCACCATCAGCATCGGCATCGCCAGCTTCCCCCTGGACGGGGCGCCCAGCGCCACCAGCCTGCTGGCCATGGCCGAGGCGAGGCGGGCGGCGGCGGCCGCTGCCGGCGGCAACCGGGCCGTGGCGCCGGCGCCTGCCGTCGAACCGGCGGCGGTGCGCGGCGGCGCCGCGGTCAGCGTCGACCAGGCCCTGGCCATGCTGGCCGCCGGGCAGGACGAGGAATTGCGGCCCCAGGCGGCGGCTTTGGCCAAGGCCTTGATGCCCCTCCTTAGCTTTCTTAATTATGAATTACAATACGGGCCTTCCGCAGACGTACCGGAGTCCAAATTCCAGGCGTCGGGGGAACCCCAGGGCAACCGCAATCCGGGTGGGGATGCGCCCTAGGTGAAAATAGAACAGGACGAGATCAGCCTCGAATCCACCCCATAAAAAATAATCAGCAAACCAAAGTAGTGCAGGACGCAAACGCTAGAGGGAGTTTTATGACCAGCTACAAAGAGTTTCATCGTCGTTCCATCGAACAACCGGATGCCTTCTGGAGCGAGCAGGCCCAACTGATCGACTGGCACAAGCCTTTCGACCAGGTCTGCGATTACTCCCGTCCTCCGTTTGCCAAGTGGTTCGTCGGCGGCCAGACCAACCTGTGCTACAACGCCGTTGATCGCCACGCCAAGACCCGCCCCAACGACAATGCCCTGATTTTCATCTCCACCGAAACCGACGTGGAGAAGGTCTACTCCTTCGCCGAGTTGCAGCGCGAAGTCGAGCGCATGGCCGCCATCTACCAGAGCCTGGGCGTCAAGAAGGGCGACCGCGTCCTGATCTACATGCCCATGATTGCCGAAGCCTGCTTCGCCATCCTGGCCTGTGCCCGTATCGGCGCCATCCACTCCGTGGTCTTCGGCGGCTTCGCCTCCGGCTCCCTGGCCACCCGCATCGACGATGCCAAGCCGGTGCTGATCGTCTCCTCCGACGCCGGCATGCGCGGCGGCAAGGCCGTGCCCTACAAGCACCTGCTGGACGACGCCATCAACCAGGCCGAGCACAAGCCCGGCAAGGTGCTGATGGTGGACCGGGGCCTGGACAAGGCCTTCAACAAGGTCGAAGGCCGGGACGTGGATTACGCCGCCCTGCGCGCCCAGTTCATGGACGCCCAGGTGCCCGTGACCTGGGTGGAGTCCTCCGACCCCTCCTACATCCTGTACACCTCCGGCACCACCGGCAAGCCCAAGGGCGTGCAGCGTGACACCGGCGGCTACGCCGTGGCCCTGGCTTCCTCCATCAAGCACATCTACTGCGGCAAGCCCGGCGAGACCTTCTTCTCCACCTCCGACATCGGCTGGGTGGTGGGCCACTCCTACATCATCTACGGCCCCCTGATCGGCGGCATGGCCACCATCATGTACGAAGGCACCCCGATCCGTCCGGATGCCGGCATCTGGTGGCAGATCGTCGAGAAGTACAAGGTCAATGTGATGTTCTCCGCCCCCACCGCTGCCCGGGTGCTGAAGAAGCACGACCCCGCCTTCCTGCACAAGTACGACCTCTCCAGCCTGAAGCACCTGTTCCTGGCCGGCGAGCCCCTGGACCAGCCGACCCACGAATGGATCATGGGCGAGCTGAAGCTGCCGGTGATCGACAACTACTGGCAGACCGAAACCGGCTGGCCCATGCTGTCCACCGTGCGCGGCGTCGAAGACACCAAGATCAAGTACGGCACCCCGTCCTTCCCGGTCTATGGCTACGACGTGCGCATCTTCCGCGAAGACGGTTCCGAGTGCGACGCCAACGAGAAGGGCATCCTGGGCGTGGTGCCGCCCCTGCCGCCCGGCTGCCTGACCACCGTGTGGGGCGACGACGAGCGTTTCGTGAACACCTACTTCAGCCTGTTCAAGGAACCGCTGGTTTATTCCTCCTACGACTGGGCCATCAAGGATGACGAGGGTTACCACTTCATCCTGGGCCGTACCGACGACGTCATCAACGTCGCCGGCCACCGCCTCGGCACCCGGGAAATCGAGGAAGCCGTGCAGGGTCACCCCGCCGTGGCCGAAGTGGCCGTGGTCGGTGTGAACGACGCCCTCAAGGGCCAGCTGCCGGTGGCCTTCGCCGTGGTCAAGGACGCCTCCAAGATCGCCACCCCCGAACTGGTGGCGGCCCTGGAGAAGGAAGTGATGAAGCGGGTGGACGAGACCCTGGGCGCCATCGCCCGTCCCGGCCGCGTGTACTTCATCTCCGGCCTGCCCAAGACCCGTTCCGGCAAGCTGCTGCGCCGTTCCATCCAGGCCCTGGCCGAAGGCCGGGATCCGGGCGACCTCAC
The DNA here is from genome assembly GCF_058809525.1 of Azospira sp. MPR-LB4. Taxonomy (NCBI): domain Bacteria; kingdom Pseudomonadati; phylum Pseudomonadota; class Betaproteobacteria; order Rhodocyclales; family Rhodocyclaceae; genus Azospira; species Azospira sp. MPR-LB4. The sequence continues at coordinate 800,727 of NZ_CM179521.1, read as the reverse complement.
CACCATCGAGGACCCCACCGCCCTGGAGCAGATCAAGGCCGCCCTCAGCGCCTGATCCCGCCGGCCTCCGGCAAAAAGCCCGCTGCATCGCTGCAGCGGGCTTTTTTTTGGACATTCGCCGCCGGCATCAGGCCGACGTCAGGCAGGAAGGGCCCAGATGGCCACGTTCCGCAGCGGCCTGCCGGCCGGTTGCGGCAGGGGCTCCCCCTCGGGGCGGCAAACGGCTACACTGTCTGCCAAACGTCATAGGCGGCAGGCCGGCGCGGTGCCGGCGGCCCCTTCCTGGGGAGGAAAACAAGCGATGTCCACGTCCTGGCTCGCCACCAATCTGGTGGCTACCTTTCTGTTGCCGCCGGGCAACGGTCTGGGGCTCCTGCTGCTGGCCTTCCTCTTCCGACAGCGACGCCCCCAGCTCGCCATAAGCCTGGGACTGACGGGGGGATTGCTGCTGCTGGTGCTGTCCCTGCCGGTGGTGGGCCGTGCCCTGGTGCAGCGCCTGGAGGCGCCGCCGGTGGTGCCGGAGCAGGTGCAGGAAAAGGCCAAGGGAGCCGGCGCCATCGTCGTCCTCGGCGGCGGCCGCTACCGGGAAGCGCCGGAATACGGCGGCGATACGGTGGGCAACGAGACCCTGGTCCGCCTGCGCTACGCCGGGCAGCTGCAGCGCCAGACCGGCCTGCCGCTGCTGGTCACCGGCGGCACGCCGGACGGCGGCGAGGTGAGCGAGGCCGAGGCCATGGCCCGGGTGCTGCGGGACGAATTCAAGGTGCCGGTGCGCTGGGTCGAAGGCGAGTCGGACAACACCCGGGAGAATGCCCTGAAGACGGCGGCCCTGCTCAAGGAGGCCGGCGTGTCCCGGGTCCTGCTGGTCAGCCACGCCTGGCACCTGCCCCGGGCGGCCCTGGCCTTCAGCCGGGCGGGCCTGGAAGTGGTGCCCATGCCGACCCTGTTCCAGCGCGGCGTGCCCACGGCCCTGGACTACCTGCCCCAGGCCGACGGCCTGCGCGCCTCGCGCACCGCCCTGCACGAATGGCTGGGGCGTTTCTGGTACTGGCTGCGGGGCTGAGCCGGCCCCTTTTCAGGCGGCCCGGGGCAGCCGGGCCGCAGCCGGCGCGCCCAGCACCTGGGCGAGAAAATCCAGCGCTTCGCCGCTGACCCGGCGCCGCTCGTTGTCCAGGGTGATGATGTGGTAGCTGTCGTCCAGCACCACCTTACGCCGGCGCTCGGCGCTGATGCGGCGGTATACCTGCTCCGGGCTGCGCAGGCTGGCCACGTCGTCTTCCCGGGAGTGGATCACCAGGGTGGGGCTGACCACCTGGGGCAACTCCTTCTTGATGCTGCCGATCAGGCGCTGGGCCTGGTAGATGCCGTTGAGGGGCAGCTCCGAGGCGCCGGCGGCGGAGACTTCCCTTTCCCGCATGTCCCGTTCCACCCGGGCCCGCACCCGGGGATTCTTCAGGCCGAAGGGGGCCCGTTCCCGATAGGTGTAGATGTGGCGCAGGGGCGTGTAGTAGCTCAGGGGCAGGAGGAAGCTGTACCAGGGAATGCCCCAGCCGTCGTAGTAAAGGGTGGTGGCCAGGGCGAGCACCGCCGCCACCTGCAGGCCCCGCTGGGCCGCCAGGTGCAGGGCCAGGTCGGCGCCGATGCACAGGCCGCCGACAACCACGTGGCGATGCTGCTGCCGCAGTTCGTCGAAGACCGTTTCCACTTGGGCGTACCAGTCCTCCCAGGGGCTGCGGGCGAAGCGGCGGTCCAGCACGTCTTCGGCGCACACCGTATAGCCCTGCAAATGGGGAATGGCGACGCGGTAGCCGGCCTTTTCCAGCTCCTTGCCGAGGGGGGACATTTCGTTGGGGTTGCTGTAGAGGCCGTGCAGCAGCAGGACGGCGGCGTCGTCGCCGGGGGGAAGCGGGTGGGGCAAGTCACTCTCCTAGCCGTTGATCGGCTTATGGCGCGCCATGCTAGTCCCCGGGACTGACCCACCTCTGACCCTCCGCTGACCGGGGGCTGACCCTGCCGCCGGCGCCATCCCAGGCGCCAGCCGCGTTGCCGCTACGACTCCTTGCGGCGCCGATCGCCGGCGCTGCGACCGTCACGCGCCCATTGGCCCGTCCCTCGCTTCAGCTCTCGCTGCCGCTCACCGCCTGCCAGTAGGCCCGGTGCCGGGCGACGCTCTTCGACCGTTCGACCACCGCCTCGACCAGCCAGGGGCCGCCCGTGGCAACGGCCTCGGCGATGGCTGCCTGGAACTCGGCGCGGGATGCGGCCCGGCGGTAAGGCACCCCGTAGGCCGCCGCCCCATGGGCCAGGACGAGGGGCACCGGGGTCAGCCAGCCCGTCTCGTATTCGGGCAGGGCCCGGGCCGGCAGATACTCGAAAATGCCGCCGCCGCCGTTGTTCACCACCACCAGCAGGCAATCCAGCTCCCGCGCCGCGGCCAGGGCATTGAGGTCGTGGTGGGCCGCCAGGTCGCCGAGGAGGGCGGCACTGTAACGGCCTTCGGCGCTGCCTGCCGCCGCCAGGCCCAGGGCCGTGGACAGCTGGCCGTCGATGCCGCTGCAGCCCCGGTTGCCGTGCTCCTCCAGGGGTTTGGCGGAGAGGCCGGAAAAGGAATCGCCGTCCCGCACCGCCATGGAATTGCCCCAGAAGAGGCTGCTCTCCGCCGGCAGGGCCGCCAGCAGGTCGGCCACCACGGCCCCTTCCCACAGATCGTCGCCGGCCGCGTCGAGGGCGGCCCGGGCCAGGTCCCCGGCCCCCTGCTCGGCGGCGCGCCAGGCCTGCATCCAGGCCGGCGGCGCCTTGGCCGCCACAGCCTGGGCCAGGGCCGCCAGGGTGGCGGCGGTGTCGCCCCGCAGCAGCAGGCTGGTACCCCGTTCCGGGTCGGGCCAGCGGCCTTCGCCTTCCAGCAGCAGCAGTTCGGTGCCCTGGTCCAGGCACTGGCTGAGCCAGGTCTGCAGGGAGCGGCTCACCTGGGCGTCGCCGCAGCGCAGGATCCAGGCCGGGGCCTGGGCGGCGGCAAAGGCGGCATCCCGCACCAGGGCTTCGCCGTGGGCGAGGAAATGATGGCTGTCGGGGCGGCTGTCGGCCTCAAGCCCGGCGGTATCGTGGCGCAGGCCGGAAAGGGGTTCGGCCAGCACCGGGCAATCCAGGGCCCGGGCCAGGGCGGCCACGGCCCGGGCGTAGTCGGGGCCGGCGCTGCCCGGCGGCAGGGCGCCGGCCAGGATCAGCCCGGGGCGCCCGGAGAGACGGGCCGCAGCCTGGGCCACGGCGTGGGGCGCCGGCAGCACCAGGGGCGGCGGCGCCTCCGGCGGATGGACCGGGCCCAGGTCCGGGCTGGCCGCCAGCTTGGCGGCGGGCGGCAGCAGAGGCTCGCGGAAGGGCAGATTGACATGCACCGGCCCCGGGCAGGGCCAGCGGCATTCGGCCAGGAGCCGGGCCGCCAGGGTATGCACCTGGCGCGGCAGGAAACCTTCCTCCGGCGTCGCCAGGGCGTGGGCGGCGCGCACGAAACCGGTGAACAGGCCGGCCTGTGCCACCGTCTGGTTGGCACCCCAGCCGTGCAGTTCCGCCGGCCGGTCGGTGGAGAGCAGCAGCAGCGGCACCCGGCCGGCGTCGGCCTCGATCACGGCGGGCAGCCAGTGGGCCGGGGCGGAGCCGGAGGTGCACACCAGGGCCACCGGCAGTTCCGTGGCCTTGGCCAGACCCAGGGCGAAGAAGGCGGCGGAGCGCTCGTCCACCAGTACGTGGCAGCGCACGCCCGCCTGCCGCAGGAAGGCCAGGGTCAGGGGGGTGGAGCGGGCGCCGGGGGAAATGACGACGTGGGCCAGCCCGGCGCCGGCCAAGGCGGCGGCGAAGTGGCGGGACCAGAGATAGTTGGTGGTGCCGGTGGCGTTCATGGGCGAAGGACCGTGAGGTTAGGCGCCGCGGCGGCTGGCGGCGGCAGGGGCTGGGGCCGAGGGTGCCAGGGCCTCCAGCATGGTGGCGAGCTTGGCCTCGGTTTCGGCCAGTTCCTGTTCCGCGGCGGAGCCGGCGACGATGCCGGCGCCGGCCTGGAGTTCGGCCCGGTTGCCGCGCAGGTCGGCGCAGCGCAGGGGCACGGCCAGGGTGCCGTTGCCGGCGGCGTCGATCCAGCCCAGGCCGCCGCTGTACCACAGGGGCCGCTCCTCGCCGTGGGCCTGCAGCCATTCCCGGGCCGGGGCCGCCGGCCAGCCGCCGACGGCGGGGGTGGGATGAAGCCTGGCGGCCAGGTCGAAAAGGCCGACTCCGGGCGCCGGACGGCCGTGGAAGGGGGTGCGCAGATGGCTGAGGCCGGCGTGGCGCCTGCCGCCGGGCAGCTGCAGCACTTCCGCCGGGGCGGCCTGCAGTTCGGCGCAGAGGGGGGCCAGGGTGTGGCGGATGGCCTCGGCCACCCAGCCGTGTTCCCGTTGGTTCTTGTCCGAGGTCAGGGGGGCGTCGGCCCGGCCCCAGCCGGTGCCGGCCAGGGCTTCGGTGTGCAGCTGGCCGTCCTGCAGGGTAAGGAGCCGCTCCGGTGTGGCGCCGAGGAAGGTGCCGGCCCGGTGGCCGACGGCGAAGACGCTGCTGTCGGCCTGCTGGGCCGCCAGGGCGGCGAAGACGGCGGCCGCTTCCAGGGGGCTGTCGGCCTCGAAGGTGACGCGGCGGGAGAGGACCACCTTGTCCAGCTCGCCCCGGGCGATGGCGGCCAGGGCGGCCCGGGTGCGGGCGACGAAGGCCTGCTCGGGCAGGGGTGCCGGTGGCCGTTGCAGGTGGAGCGCGGCCAGCGGCGCAGGTTGGGACAGCAGGGTCCGTTCCAGCGTTTGCCACAGGGCCTCCCAGCCGGCCATGGCCTGGGCGGCGCCATGGCCGGGGCAGGTGAGGACCAGGGTCTGGCGACCGGCCCGGCGCCTCAGCAGCAGGGCGGGGACCCGCAGGCGGGCGTTCGGCAGGGGGCTGTCGCCGCTGGCGTCGTAAAAGGCAAAGCCCAGGTGGGCCAGGGGCGCCTGGAGGTCGCCGCTGCCATTACTGCTTTGCGACATGGTGGCAATCTGCCAGCGGGCCGCCAGGCCCTGCCAGGCGCCGTTGAGGGCGGTGAAGCGGCCCGGCCCGGCGCTTTCCACGGTGCAGGCGGCACCCAGGGCCAGCCAGGCGTCGTCCGGCCGCTGCCAGGCCAGGCTGTCGGGGGCTGCGATGTAAGGCAGGGGGCCGGCCATGGGCAACGGGGGCGCCGGCAGGCACAGGCTGAGGAGGTCCGTGGGGCGGGCCTGGGCGGCCAGAGCCGCCAGTTCCCCGGCCAGGCCAGGATAGCGCTGGCTGAGGCTGGCGCTGTCGGCGGCGGGGTGGGCCTGGGGGCGGCTCATGGCGCATCCCCTGGGGCCAGCAGCCCGTCCTGGGCCAGTTGTTGGGCCAGCTGCCGCAGGGCCGGGCGTTGCAGCTTGCCCATGGGGTTGCGCGGCAGGTTGGCGACCCGCTGGATCAGCCGGGGCCGGCGCGGCGAGGGCAGGCGTTCGGCGCACCAGCGGTGCAGGCCGGCGTCGTCCATGGCGGCGGAGTCGCCCACCACCAGGGCCAGCAGCCGGTCGCCCCACACCGGGTCGGGCAGGGCCGTCACCGCCGCGTCGCGCACGCCGGGGCAGGCCAGCAGCACCGCCTCCACCTCGGCCGGATGCACATTGACGCCGCCGCTGACCAGCATGTCGTCGGCCCGGCCCAGCAGGGTCAGGCTGCCATCCGCCTCCAGGCGGGCCAGGTCGCCGCTGAGCAGGGCGCCGTCCGTCAGGCCCCGGCCCGGCTCCAGCTCTGGATTGAGATAGCCCCACATCACCTGGGGCCCGGCCAGGCGCAGCCGTCCTTGCGGATCCAGCTCGACACGGCAGCCGGCCAGGGGCGCGCCGACCCGGCCCTCCTGCCAGGCATCGGGGGGCGGATGGACCCAGGTCGCCACCTGGGCGGCGCATTCGGAAAGGCCGTAGCTGACGCAGAGGGGCCAGCCGGCAGCCGTGGCGCGGCGGAAGACGGGGGCGGAAAGGGCGGCGCCGCCGATCAGCACGTAGCGCAGATTACCCGGGGAAACGCCGGCCTCCAGCAGCCGGTCGAGCATGGCCGGCACCAGGGACAGGTGGGTGATGTTCCCTGCGGCCAGGGCCGCGGCCACCGCCTCCACCGTGAAGCGGTCCAGCACCCGGGCCGTGGCGCCACTGCGGGCGCAGCGGGCGAGGATGGAGACGCCGCCGATGTGATGCAGGGGCAGGCAGGCCAGCCAGGTGTCGCCCGGGCCCAGGGGCAGGCGCTCGGCCGAGGCATCCGCCGCCGCCGCCAGGTTGGCGTGGCTCAGCACCACGCCCTTGGGCTCGCCCTCGCTGCCGCTGGTGGCGATGACCAGGGCCGGCTGGGCAGCCGCGGGCAGCGGTGGCAAGGGATTGGTAGCCGTCGCCGCAATCGCTGCGGCCGACGGCAGGGCCTCCAGCAGACGGCCCCGGGGGCCGGCCAGGGCCAGCAGGGCGGCGCGGCGTTGCGGCGAAGTGGTCGGGTCCAGGGGAAAGAGGGTGATGCCGGCCCGGGCGCAGGCGAAAAACAGCCGGGCCAGGTCCGGAGCGGGCAGGGGAACGAGGAGGATGGTGCCGGGAGCAGCGCCCCAGGCAAGGAGCGCAGCGGCCAATGCCCTGCAATCCGCCACCAATGCCCCACGCCGCCAGGCACCGTCGGAGGTGACCAGCTGGAGCGGATCTTCGGACAGGGGACCGAGCCAGTCCAGGGGCTCGTGGGGATCAATGAAAGGCGCAGGGTTCATCAGCGCCTGATTATACGCAGGGCCGGCGGGGGGCTACACGATGTGGGTCAAATCTGGGAACGGGCCAGGCGCTTCCTGTATTCCCGCTGCAAGTTCAGCCACATAGCAGGGGAGGTTGAAAAATAGCCAGCCAGCTTGGCGGCACTGTTGCTGGTAATGGAGCTGTTGCCACTGACGATTTTGCTGACGAGGGATGCCGAGAGCCCTGTTCTTCTTGCCAATTCAGCGCGTGAAAGACCTGAGGGCTTCATGAACTCTTCGAGGAGTATTTCGCCCGGGGAGATTTCGTCAAGCAAATGCCCATTGCCTGCAGGCCCGGACGGTGCTTGATTGCGTTGCGTAGGTTGTCCAGATTTTTCCATTGGCTGTTCACTCCCCAATAGCCGGTATTCGTTCAGGGGGGAATTTATCAGTCTGTACTGCAGGATGCACAGTTCAGAATGGACAAAGAGAACGTCGGAAGCAACTGAGGTGGATAGGGGGAGCCGCAATCGGTGGAGCGCGGGGGCGGTAGTGATTGGGCCTAGCGGCTCCTGATCTCGATGCGGCCGTTGCGGATGGCGTCGATGAAGCGGTCCGCATTGGCGTCGCCCGGGCGGCGGCGCTTGTAGTCTTCCAGGTACTTGAGGGCGCCGTCCTGGTCCTTGAGGCTGAGGTGAGCCATGCCCAGGGTGAAGGCGGCATCCGCGATGCCGGCGGCCAGGGACTTTTCCAGGTAGGGGAGGGCTTCCCGGGGTTTGCCGGCGCCGGCCAGGAAAGTCCCGTACAGGTAGTTGCCCCGGGGATGGGCCGGCTCCAGCTGCAGCAGGCGCTGGAACAGGGCGTTGGCCTTGTCGGCGGCGCCGGGAATCTCCAGGTTGTGGCCCATGCCGTTCAGGTGGGCGGCGCGGAGCAGCAGGTCGGGATTGGGGTTGGGCACATTGACCAGGGTGTCGAGCATGCCGGAAATGACCTTGATGTCCTGGGTGGCCCGTTGCCGGTCCTGGGGCGTGTCGAACTGGGGCGGGTAGTTTTTGGCGTGGGCGGCCAGGTCGTTCAGCATCTGGTCCAGATAGGCGCCGTCGAAGCCGTATTTCTTGCCCGAGGGGGTTTCCGTCACCGTCAGCAGGCGTTTGGGATCGTAGGTTCCGTATTCCCGGGCATGGGCGGCGGTGCCCAGGAGCAGGGCGAGGGCGGCAAGGGCGATCAGGTGCAGATGGCGCATGGATGGTGGCTCCTGGGGACTCCGGGTCGGTCCCGGAGGATGGCAGGAATGCAGCATATTTGCCATTGGCATGAATGTCGAGGGCCGGGACGCAACTGCCGGCGGTCGCCGCGGCGGGCGGGCGCCTCAGGCCGGCGTGGCGAAGGGCTGGAAACCGAGGCCGGGGCCGGCGGGCAGGGTCAGGTAGCCGGCGGCGACGGGGGGCGGGGCGCCCAGGTCCGTCGCCAGCCATTCGGCGGTGGCCAGGCCGTGGGCCAGATCGCCGCCGAGGGCGGCGGCCAGATGGGCGGCGGCGAGGAGGCCGCAGGCGGATTCCAGGCTGCTGGTGACGATGCAGTCGCCGCCGGCGGCGGCGAAGCGCTGGGCCAGGGCGACCGCGGGGAGGAAGCCGCCGAGGCGGGGCAGCTTGAGGATGAGGCGGCGCACGGTGCCGTCGAAGAGGGCGGCCTGGGGCAGGTCGGCCAGGGATTCGTCCAGGGCCAGGGGGAAGGCGGCCCGGACTTGCAGGGCGGCCCAGGCCGGGGCGCTGGGCTGGGCCAGGGGTTCTTCCAGGGCGTCGATGGGCAGGCCGGCCAGGGCGTCGAGCCAGGATCGGGCATCGCCTTCCTGCCAGGCCCGGTTGGCGTCCAGGCGCAGGGTGCTGCCGGCGGGCAGGCGTCGGCACAGGGCCTGGACCAGGGGTATCTCCTGGGAGGCAGGCGCCAGGCCGATCTTCAGCTTGAGTACCTGGAAGCCGGCTTCCAGTGCGGATTCCAGGGTATCTGCCGTATGCGGGCCGAGGCTGCCCAGGCTGGCGTTGACCCGCACCCGCTGGCGGCAGTCGCAGCCCCGGATGCTGGCGTTGAGGGAGCGGCCGTTGCGCCGGGCCAGCAGGTCGAGCAGGGCGCTTTCGACCCCGGCCCGGGCGGCGGGGGTGTCGAAGCTGGCGGCGTCGTTGAGGGCTTCCAGGGCGGCGGCCGCCTCCAGCCTCCTGAAGCGTTGCTGCCATTGGACCAGGGCGGCGGCCGCGGCGGCGGGAGGTTCCGTACCGATGCCGGGCAGGGGGGCGCAGTCGCCGTAGCCATAGCCGCCGTCTTCATCTTCCAGGCGCACCAGCCAGCCTTCCCTCTGGTCGAGGCCGCCGGCGGCGCTGCGCCATTGCTGGCGGAAGGGCAGGCGGTAGGGCACGAAGGTGAAGGCGCGCAGGGTCATGGGCGGAGTGTAGCGGGTTGCTCCGGCTGCCGGGAGGGGCTGGCGGGGCGGATGAGTGCGGATGCGGTGCGCTTAAGGCGGGCTTAAGGATCGGGCTTTAGGCTGCAGGCATCATCCTGTTGTGGAGTGTTCCATGGAAACCGTGACCTACCGCCGCCAGCGGGTGTTCGACCCCCTGCTGCGCCTCTTGCACTGGTTCAACGCCCTGGCCATCGTGCTGCTGTTCGCCACCGAACTGGGGGCCGAGGCCCTGGAGAAGGGGGCGGTGCGGGAGGCGGTGTGGCACGGCCACGTACTGCTCGGCTACGGCCTCATCGCCGGCCTGGGGCTGCGTCTGCTGTGGGGCCTGGTGGGGCCGCAACGGGCCCGCTGGAGCGACTTTTTCCACGTCTCCGTGTGGTTGCGCCGCCAGAAGGCCGATGCCGGCGCCTTCGGCCACGATGCCTGGGCCAGCCTGGCCTACCTGGGGCTTTACGCGGTGTTGATCGGCATGGGCGCCACCGGGCTGGTGGCTGCTGCCGGCTACTTCCAGCTGGGGCCCCTGGCCGATGGCGGCATTACCAAGGAGCTGGCCCACGGCTTCAAGGAAGTGCATGAGCTGGGCGCCAATCTGGTGTGGGCCTTCATCGCCGTGCATATCGGCGCCCTGATCTGGCACGAGCGTCGCGGCGCGCCCATGGCCCAGTCCATGGTCAGCGGCTACCAGTACCGGGTGGCGGACGAGTCGCAATAGGTGCAATCCGCGGTATGAAAAAAGGGACCCGGAGGTCCCTTTTTTTACGGCCGCTTGCGGTATTTGCCGAAGTCCGGCGGGCGCCGTTCGAGCCAGGCGTCGCGCCCTTCCTGGCCTTCCTCGGTCATGTAGAAGAGGCCGGTGGCATTGCCCGCCAGTTCCTGGATGCCGGCCAGGCCGTCGGTATCGGCGTTGAAACCGGCTTTCAGCATGCGCAGAGCCATGGGCGAGAGGCGCAGCATTTCCTGGCACCAGGCCACGGTTTCCTCCTCCAGCTTTTCCACCGGCACCACCGTGTTCACCAGGCCCCAGTCCAGGGCCTGGGCGGCGTCGTACTGGCGGCAGAGGAACCAGATTTCCTTGGCCCGCTTCATGCCGATGGTGCGGGCCATGAGGCCGGCGCCGAGACCCGCGTCGAAGCTGCCGACCCGGGGGCCGGTCTGGCCGAAGCGGGCGTTTTCGGCGGCGATGGAAAGATCGCACACCAGATGCAGCACGTGGCCGCCGCCGATGGCATAGCCGGCCACCATGGCCACCACGGGCTTGGGCAGGCGGCGGATCTGCATCTGCAGGTCGAGCACGTTGAGGTGGGGAGTGCCGCTTTCGTCGTGGTAGCCGCCGTCGTCGCCGCGCACCTTCTGGTCGCCGCCGGCGCAGAAGGCGTCGGGCCCTTCGCCGGTGAGGATGATGGCGCCCACGGCGTTGTCCCGGTGGGCCAGGTGGAAGGCGTCGATGAGCTGCATCACCGTTTCCGGGCGGAAGGCGTTGCGCCGCTCGGGCCGGTTGATGGTGATCTTGGCGATGCCATCACAGGTTTCGTAACGGATGTCGGAGTAGTCGGCCTGGGCAACCCAGGGCAGGGCGGGTCGGATCATGGCGTCTGGCGCGGGGATGGGGAAAGAAGGCGCCAGTATAACGGCCCGGGCGGCGCGGCGATTTGATCTGGCATCGCCCGGGTGGCAGGCCTTCAGCCCATGAGGAATTCCGGCCCCTGCTGCATGAGCTGGCCGGCCCGGCCCGGTACTTCGCCCCGGGTCACCTGGCAACGGGGCAGCATGTCCCGGTCCAGGGCGTCCACCATCTGGCGGCAGGCCACCAGTTCGTAGCCCTGTTCCTTCCAGCCGGCCAGGAGACGCTCGAACTCGGGCAGCAGCTTCATGCCTTCCAGTTCGGCGTGCAGGGTGAATACGTGGCCGTTGTCGGGTGCGTCGTGGGTCAGGGCCAGCAGGCGGTCGGCATAGGTTTCGGCGGTGATGCCGTCCCGGCCCACCATTTCTTCCGCCGTCGGCAGGGTGGTGGGCAGCTGGGGGCAATTGACCAGCTCGCCCTCGATCACCGGCAGGTAGGGGCCGGTGCCCCGGGTGTCGCTGGCGTAGGCCAGGCCCAGCCGCTGGGTCAGGCGCAGGGCGTGGCGGGTGGTCTGCCAGCCGCTGGCGGCGCCGGCGGCGGGGCGCTGGCCGAGAATGTCCTCGTAGCGCTTGGCGGCCTTGGCCATTTCCACTTCCACCCATTCGTTGTCGGCCTGGGCCAGCTTCTTCTGCCACATCACCCGGTCCCAGCTCTGGATGCCGGTCTCGAAGCCGGCCTCATGCACGGCCCGCAGGATGTGGGCAGCGCGGCGGCCGATCTCGGGAGCGGGAATCCAGGCGCCGTAGAGCAGGCTGGTGAAGCCGTAGCGCTCCAGGCGGGAGAAGGTCTTCTGCCCGGCCGGCGTGGTGCGGGGCGGCACGTAGCCCGTGTTGTCCTTGCCCAGGGAGAAGAAGAAGGTGGCCTGGGCGCCGTGCTTCTGCAGGGCTTCCACCAGGCGGGGCACGCCGACGCGGGCGCCGCGCAGGGTGTCGACATTGATCTTGAGGGCGAGTTTGGGCTGGGACATGGGGCGATTTCGGGTCTGACTGGAGAGGCCGTCGCGGCCGGAATAGGATTGGCGCCGTCTTGCGCAGCGGCCGGGGGGAGATTGTAGTTTCATTCCGGCCGTTTGCGGTGGCCGTGTGGACGGAAAAGCGCAGGAACAACGTCGAAAATGGCATCCGCCAATGAAAAAACGCGCTCCGGCGTTGGGTCCGGAGCGCGTTGAAAGTACAGCTGTCCGTCTTGGAGGAGAGGACAGCCTCAATTGTAAGGATATCTACTGACGCCTTTCTGACGGACTTCAGGCGGAGCGGGTGATGACGTACACGCCGAGGACGATGCAGCCGATGCCGAGGAGCTTCTGGGCGCTGAGGGCTTCGCCGAACCAGTGCCAGGCGATGAAGGCATTGATGACGTAGCCGATGGAGAGCATGGGGTAGGCGATGGAGACGGGCACCCGGGAGAGGGCCATGATCCACACCACCAGGCTGACGCCGTAGGCCACCATGCCGGAGAGGATGAAGGGGTTGAAGGCTAGCTTGAGGCCGATGGGCAGGACGTTGTCCAGGTGGAAGTCGAAGTGGCCCACGGCGTTGGTGCCGGCCTTGAGCAGCAGTTGCCCGGCGGCGTTGAGGATGACGCCGGCCAGGATCAGGGAAAAGCTGATGGCGTTCATGCCCCTCAGCCCTGCAGCAGGGCGCAACCGACGCTGCGGCCTTCCGCCACCAGGATGTTGTAGGTGCGGCAGGCGGCCTGGGTGTTCATCACCTCCAGGCCGACGCCGGCCCGCATCAGGCCCTGCAGCAACTGGGGATGGGGAAAGCGCTGCTTGGCGCCGGTGCCGAGGATCATGATTTCCATCTTCAGCTCGGCGAGGAAGTCGAAATCGGCCTGGGTCAGGCTGTCGAAAGTGGCGTCGGTCCAGTCCTGGATCAGGCGCCGGGGCAGCAGCACCAGATTGCCCTGGTGGTTCTTACCGTTGATGGCCACGTAGTCGTCACCGTAGCCGGTGAAGGAATAATGGCCGTCTGTACTGTCTCTGTGGAGCTTCATGGTCGGCTGCGGTGCACAAACGGGGTAAGAAAGGGTAGGATTATAGCCTTTTTACGCGCCCGTCCGGACCGTCCGGCCGCTGGTGCCGACTGCCGGAATTCCCCTGCGCCCATGAAAGACTTTCCCCGCATCAAGCGTCTGCCGCCCTATGTGTTCAACATCACCGGCGAGCTGAAGATGGCTGCCCGCCGTCGGGGCGAGGACATCATCGACATGTCCATGGGCAACCCGGACGGCGCCACGCCGAAACACATCGTGGACAAGATGGTGGATGCCACCCAGCGCGGCGACACCCACGGCTACTCCGTCTCCAAGGGCATTCCCCGGCTGCGCAAGGCCATCTGCGACTGGTACCTGCGCCGCTACAACGTGGAATTCGACCCGGACAGCGAGGCGGTGGTCACCATCGGCTCCAAGGAAGGCCTGGCCCACCTCATGCTGGCCACCCTGGACCGGGGCGACACGGTGCTGGTGCCTAATCCCAGCTATCCCATCCACATCTACGGCGCCATCATCGCCGGGGCCAACACCCGCTCCGTGCGCATGACCGATGATGTGGATTTCTTCGAAGAGTTGCAGCGGGCCATCCGGGAATGCACGCCCAAGCCCAAGATGATGATCCTGGGCTTCCCCAGCAATCCCACGGCGCGCTGCGTCGAGCTCGACTTCTTCGAGCGGGTGGTGGCCCTGGCCAAGGAACACGACATCCTGGTGGTGCATGACCTGGCCTACGCCGACATCGTCTTCGACGGCTACCGGGCCCCCTCCATCATGGAAGTGCCCGGCGCCCGGGACGTGGCGGTGGAATTCTTCACCATGTCCAAGAGCTACAACATGGCCGGCTGGCGCGTCGGCTACATGGTCGGCAACAAGGAGCTGTGCGCCGCCCTGGCCCGCATCAAGAGCTACCACGACTACGGCACCTTCACGCCGATCCAGGTGGCCTCGGTGATCGCCCTGGACGGCCCCCAGGACTGTGTGGAAGAAGTGCGCCAGACCTACGAACTGCGCCGCAACGTGCTGGCCAAGGGGCTGCACGAGGCGGGCTGGATGGTGGAGGTGCCCAAGGCCTCCATGTATATCTGGGCCAAAATCCCCGAGCCCTATGCCCACCTGGGCTCCCTGGAATTCGCCAAGAAGCTGCTGGCGGAGGCCAAGGTGGCGGTCTCCCCGGGCATCGGCTTCGGCGATTACGGCGACGACCACGTGCGTTTCGCCCTGATCGAGAACGAGGCCCGTACCCGCCAGGCGATCCGCGGCATCAAGGACATGTTCCGCAAGGACGGCCTGCTCAAGTAAGCCGGCCGCCAGACAAAACCGAATTGATCTTCGTCCGGCCCCGCCGGCAACCCCGCAGGAAAACAAAGTGCGACCCATCAAGAAATCCGCCAAGCTCGACAACGTCTGCTACGACATCCGCGGCCCCGTGCTGGAAAAGGCCAAGCAGATGGAAGAGGACGGCCACAAGATCATCAAGCTCAACATCGGCAACCTGGCCTCCTTCGGCTTCGACGCGCCGGAAGAGATCCAGCAGGACATGATCCGCAACCTGCCCAATTCGGCGGGCTATTCCGACTCCAAGGGCATCTTCGCGGCGCGCAAGGCCATCATGCACTACGCCCAGCAGAAGAAGGTCAAGGGCGTGGGCCTGGAAGACATCTACGTGGGCAACGGCGTTTCCGAACTGATCGTCATGTCCATGAACGCCCTGCTCAACCCGGGCGACGAAGTGCTGGTGCCGGCCCCCGACTATCCCCTGTGGACCGCCGCCGTCAGCCTTTCCAGCGGCACCCCGCGGCACTACATCTGTGACGAGGGCGCCGGCTGGCTGCCCGACCTGGACGACATCCGGGCCAAGATCACTGAGAACACCCGGGCCATCGTCATCATCAACCCCAACAACCCCACCGGCGCCCTCTATCCCGATGACCTGTTGAAGGAAATCGTCGAGATCGCCCGCCAGCACCACCTGATCATCTACGCCGACGAGGTGTACGACAAGGTGCTCTACGACGGCGTCGAACACACCGCCATCGGCTCCCTTTCGGAAGACGTGCTGACCATCAGCTTCAACGGCCTTTCCAAGAACTACCGTTCCTGCGGCTACCGGGCCGGCTGGATGATGGTCTCCGGCGACAAGCGTCCCGCCGCCGACTACATCGAAGGCCTCAACATGCTGGCCTCCATGCGCCTGTGCGCCAACGTGCCCGGCCAGTGGGCCATCCAGACCGCCCTGGGCGGCTACCAGAGCATCAACGACCTGGTGGCCGAGGGCGGCCGCATGCGCCGCCAGCGGGACGTGGCCCACGAGCTGATCACCGCCATTCCCGGGGTCACCTGCGTCAAGCCCAAGGCCACCCTGTACATGTTCCCGCGCCTGGACCCCAAGGTCTATCCGATCCAGGACGACCAGCAGTTCATCGCCGAACTGCTGCAGGAGGAGAAGGTGCTGCTGGTCCAGGGCACCGGTTTCAACTGGCCCGAGCCGGACCACTTCCGCCTGGTCTTCCTGCCCCATGTGGACGACCTCAAGGAAGCCGTCGGCCGCATCGACCGCTTCCTGGCCGGCTACCGCAAACGTCACGGCACCTGACCGCACCTGATTTTTCCAACCACGATAATTAACTCAGCAACTAGGGATCTTGCATATGAAAGCGATCAACGTCGGCCTGCTCGGCATCGGTACCGTCGGTGGCGGCACCTTCACCGTCCTCAAACGTAATGCGGAAGAAATTACCCGCCGGGCCGGCCGTCCCATCGAGATTTCCATCGTGGCCGATCGCAATCTGGACCTGGCCCGCCAGGTCACCAGCGGCGCCTGCAAGGTCACCGACGATGCCTTCGCCGTGGTCAGCGACCCCAATGTGGACATCGTCGTCGAACTGATCGGCGGCTACGGCGTGGCCAAGGACCTGGTCATGAAGGCCATCGAGAATGGCAAGCACGTGGTCACCGCCAACAAGGCCCTGCTGGCCACCCACGGCAACGAAATTTTCGCCGCCGCCCAGAAGAAGGGCGTCATCGTCGCCTTCGAAGCCGCCGTGGCCGGTGGCATCCCCATCATCAAGGCCCTGCGCGAAGGCCTTTCCGCCAACCGCATCGAGTGGGTGGCCGGCATCATCAACGGCACCACCAACTTCATCCTCTCCGAGATGCGCGACAAGGGCCTGTCCTTTGCCGACGTGCTGAAGGAAGCCCAGCGCCTGGGCTACGCCGAAGCCGACCCCACCTTCGACGTGGAAGGCGTGGACGCGGCCCACAAGCTGACCATCATGTCCGCCATCGCCTTCGGCATTCCCATGAGCTTCGACAAGGCCCACGTGGAAGGCATCACCAAGCTGGACGCCATCGACATCAAGTACGCCGAGCAGCTGGGCTACCGCATCAAGCTGCTGGGCGTGACCAAGCGCACCCCGGAAGGCGTGGAACTGCGCGTGCATCCCACCCTGATCCCGCAAAAGCGCCTCATCGCCAACGTGGAAGGCGCCATGAACGCCGTCCTGGTGAAGGGCGACGCCGTCGGCGCCACCCTCTACTACGGCAAGGGCGCCGGTGCCGAGCCCACCGCTTCCGCCGTCATCGCCGACCTGGTGGATGTCACCCGCCTGCACACCTCCGATCCGGAACACCGGGTGCCCCACCTGGCCTTCCAGCCGGACGCCGTGGTGGACCTGCCGATCCTGCCCCTGGCCGAAGTGCAGACCGCCTACTACCTGCGCCTGCGGGTGGAAGACAAGCCCGGCGTGCTGGCCGACATCACCCGCATCCTGGCCGACCAGTCCATCTCCATCGATGCCATGATCCAGAAGGAGCCGGGCGAGGGCGAAGTGCAGACCGACATCATCCTGCTCACCCACCAGACCCGGGAAAAGAACGTGGACGCGGCCATCGCCAAGATCGAAGCCCTGGCCGCCGTGCAGGGCCAGGTCACCCGCCTGCGCCTGGAAGAACTGCAGTAAGCCGCACCGCGCAGCCCTGACGGGCTGCGATGCAGCTAGGACGGGCATCTTCAGCCTGCCATCCCGGAAATGTCCGCCCCGTGCGGGTCTCCAGGGTGGTGCGGTGAAGGTGCCCGTCCTTTTTCTTTGGCAGGATGGGGCAAAAGGCCTTGGCCGCCTCAGGGGTTTTGCCTGTCTGGATCAAAGACGGAGCGGTGCCACCCGGACACAATGGGCGCTCCTGTTTTTACTCCGATCCCTGCGAGGACATCCATGCACGCCTGCGACCAACCCACTCCCCTGGCCCTCTATCCCTTCGACGCCCGGGGCGTTGCCAAGCGCTTCCGCCACGCCGCCATCTTCGGCGCCTTCGACGCCCTGTTCCCCGGCGAGACCATGCGCTTCTGCAACGACCACGACCCCCTGCCGCTGCTGGACCAGCTGCTCACCCGCTACGGCGACGGCATCTCCATTGCCTACGTGCAGCGCGAGCCGGGCGCCATCGTCATCGACTTCACCAAGCAGGGCTGAGGCAGCGCGCCGGCCAGCCCGGCGCCGCCCGATCCCGCCAGGCCGGCCTTGCGCCGGCCTTTTTTATCGCAACAGGCGAAGGGCGGTGGAAGGGGCGGTGTTGGCTTGGCCGAGAACTGCTGTTCCGGCCTGTTGCAGGATTTGATTGCGGGTCAGTCGGGCGGTCTCTTCGGCAAAATCCGCATCGGTGATGCGGCTGCGGGCGGCGCTGGTGTTCTCCACATAGGCCTGCACATTGGCCACCACCGCTTCGAAGCGGTTCTGCACCGAGCCGAAGGTGGCCCGCAGGTTGGCGATCTTGGCGATGTCCGCATCGACACTGCCGACCGCTGCCGCTGCCAGGGCCTGGTTGGTGATGTTGATGGTGCCGGTGGCGGTCATGCTCTGGTAGTAGGAATACAGGCCGGTGCCGACGCCTACCCAGCCGTAACCTGCAGCGGCGTTGGCGGCGGCATTGTTCACTGCCGCCAGGACGACTGCCGGTTTGGCGCCCGCATTGGCGTTATAGGCGGCTTCGGCGGCCTGGTAGGTGGCCCAGGCCGCATTCTGGGCCGGGCTGCCGCTGGTGAAGCCGCTGACGTTGTAGGTGTTGCTGCCCACCGTGGTGGTGAGTCCGCTGGTGACGAATTTGCGCAGGGCCTGGTCGGCGGCGGTGATGGCGGCCAGGGGCGAACTGCCGCCCTGGACGGCGCCGAGAATGGCGCTGGAGGCCTTGGCCGCCGGACTGGGACTGCCCAGGGATTGGGCCAGGTCCGTGGTGCTGACCTGGATGCGGTTGTCGCCGCTGCCGCTGTAGCCCACCTGGAAGGTCAGGGTGGAGGCGCCGGAGAGCAGGCGGGAGCCGTTGAAATCCGTGGTCTGCACGGTGCGGCTGATTTCCTGGGTCAGCTGGTCCACTTCCTTTTGCAGCTGGGAGCGGTTGCTGTCCACCATGGAGCCGTTGGCCGCCTGGATGGCGATTTCCCGGATGCGTTGCAGGTTGCCGCTGATCTGGCCCAGGGCCGACTCGGCCACCTGGCTCAGGGAAATGCCGTCGTTGGCGTTGCGCACCGCCTGGTTGCCGCCGCGGATGATGGTGCTGAGGCCCTCGGCGATGGCCATGCCGGCGGCGTCGTCCTTGGCGCTGTTGATGCGCAGGCCCGATGACAGGCGCTGCAGCGATTGGGCGAGGGTCCCGGACGAGCGCGCCAGGTTCTGCTGCACGGTCTGTGCGAGAACGTTGGTGTTAATGATCAGCGGCATCGGGCGTTCGTACCATCGGGATGGGCGGCTATTCCGTATTTTTTGCGGAGCAGGGGGCTACCCATCCCTATCGGCCTTGGGCCCGCCAACTTGAGGGTGTTGCCCGTATTCGTCCTTACGTTATGCCCTTGGGGCGCCAGGCTTCGGCAAGGGGAGCGGCCGTGGTATCCTTCGGCCCTTCCTTAAGTCCTTGAACGTCCCGGATTTTCCATGCGCTATCTGTCTACCCGCGGTGATGCAGCCTCCTCCCCGACCCAGTCCTTCTGCGACATCCTCCTCGGCGGCCTGGCCCCCGATGGCGGCCTCTACCTGCCGGAAACCTATCCCCAGGTGAGCCGGGCCGAGCTGGATGCCTGGCGCCAGCTGTCCTACGCCGAGCTGGCCTTTGCCGTGCTGTCCAAGTTCATCGACGACATTCCCCCGGCCGACCTCAAGGCCATCTGCGACAAGACCTATACCGCCCAGGTCTATTGCCATGCCCGTCCCGGCGACAACGCCGCCGACGTGACCCCCATCCACTGGCTGGAGCCTGGCAAGCTGGCCCTGCAGGAACTGTCCAACGGCCCCACCCTGGCCTTCAAGGACATGGCCATGCAGCTCCTGGGCAACCTTTTCGAGTACGTGCTGGCCAAGCGCGGCGAAGAGATCAACATTCTCGGCGCCACCTCCGGCGACACCGGCTCCGCAGCCGAGTACGCCATGCGCGGCAAGAAGGGCGTGCGCGTCTTCATGCTCTCCCCGGACGGCAAGATGAGCGCCTTCCAGCGGGCCCAGATGTATTCCCTGCAGGATGAGAACATCCACAACATCGCCGTGCGCGGCATGTTCGACGACGCCCAGGACATCGTGAAGGCCGTCTCCAACGACGCCGCCTTCAAGGCCAAGTACAAGATCGGCGCCGTCAATTCCATCAACTGGGCCCGCGTTGCCGCCCAGATCGTCTATTACTTCAAGGGCTACTTCGGCGCCACCGAGAACAACGACCAGCAGGTGGCCTTCTGCGTGCCTTCCGGCAACTTCGGCAACATCTGCGCCGGCCACATCGCCCGCATGATGGGCCTGCCCATCGGCAAACTGATCCTGGCCACCAACGAAAACAATGTGCTGGACGAGTTCTTCAAGACCGGTGTCTATCGGCCGCGCAAGACCGCCGAGACCTTCGTCACCTCCAGCCCCTCCATGGACATTTCCAAGGCCTCCAACTTCGAGCGTTTCGTCTTCGACCTGGTGGGTCGCGATCCGGCCAAGGTGCGGGAACTGTGGGCCCAGGTGGATGCAGGCCAGGCCTTCGACCTGCGCGGTACCCCCTACATGGACAAGCTGGCCGGCTTCGCCTTCGTCTCCGGCGCCAGCAGCCACGCCGACCGCCTGGCCACCATCCGTTCCTGCTGGGAAACCTATGGCGTCATGATCGACACCCACACCGCCGACGGTCTCAAGGTGGCCAGGGAAAACCCCATCGCCGGCATGCCCACGGTGGTGCTGGAAACGGCCCTGCCGGCCAAGTTCGCCGAGACCATCCGCGAGGCCCTGGGCCGGGAACCGGAAGTGCCCGCCGATCTCCAGGGCCTGGAAAAGCTGGCCCAGCGCGTCGAGGTCATGGACCCGGATGTGAATGCGGTAAAGGCCTTCATCCAGGCCCGGGTCTGACAGGTCTGGCGGGCCAGGAAACGGCCGGCCATTGCCGAACGGGGCACCTGCGGGTGCCCTTTTTCTTTGATGGAGCGATCAAGATGAGCCAACACGAAAAATTCTGGAGCGAGCGCTTCAGCGCCGCCGGCGAGGACTACCTTTTTGGTACCGCTCCCACCCGTTTTCTCGCCCTCCACGAATTCCTCCTGGGGGCGGGCAGCACCGCCCTGTCCGTGGCCGACGGCGAGGGACGCAACAGCGTCTGGCTGGCGGAGCAGGGCCTGCAGGTGACGGCGGTGGAAGTGTCGCCGGTGGCGGTGGGCAAGGCGCGTCGTCTGGCCGCCGGCCGGGGCGTCCTGGTGGATTTCCAGGTGGCGGACCTGCTGGCCTGGGCGTGGCCCGAGGCCGCCTACGACCTGGTGGTGGCCGTGTTCATCCAGTTCGCCAATCCGGCGGAACAGGAACGGATTTTTGCCGGCATGGCCCAGGCCCTGAAGCCGGGCGGTCGCCTGCTGCTGCACGGCTACACCCCGAAGCAGCTGGAATACCGCACCGGCGGCCCCAGTGCGGTAGAGAACCTGTACACGCCGGAACTGCTGCGCCAGGCCTTCGCCGGCCTGGAGATCGAGGAACTGCGGGAGTATGAGGCGGAACTGCATGAAGGCCTGGCCCATCGGGGCCGTTCGGCCCTGATTGACCTGGTGGCGAGAAAGCCGGGCTGAGGTTCAGCCCGGCAGGAATGGCGAGGCGCGGCTAGAGGTAGATGACGGCCGGGAACACGGCGGCAGCCAGGACCAGGACCAGCCATTCCAGATTGTGACGGGCGAGGAAGCCGGTGAAGTGCAGCACCAGCACGGCGATGGCGATGACGTAGAAAAGCGCGAACAGCATGTCGTTCCCCCGGTGACGACCCCGGCGGATGGCCCGCCGTGGCGGCGGAACCGGGGTTCTTCGGCCGATTATAGCCACCTGCTCCGGCGCTGCCGTGACATATTTGGCTCCCGGCCGGCCCGGGAACAAAGAGATGCAGGCCTGCCGGAGGGCAGGCCCCAGGCGGACGGGTAAGGCGCTGGGGAAGCCGGGGAGAGGCGGTGGAGAGCCGCTGCGGCGGCCCCTCAGCCCGCCTTGAAGCGCATGGAGAGATCCAGGGCCTGCACGTCCTTGGTCAGGCCGCCGATGGAGATGCGGTCCACCCCGGTTTCGGCGATGGCCCGCACCGTTTCCAGGCTGACGCCGCCGGAGGCTTCCAGCACGGCCTGGCCGGCGGCCAGGCGGGAGGCTTCCGCCATGTCGGCCAGGCTCATGTTGTCCAGCAGGACCATGGTGGCGCCGGCGGCCAGGGCCTGGCGCAGCTCCTCCAGGTTTTCCACTTCCACCTGGATGAACTTGCAGGGCACAGTTGCCGCGGCGGCCACGGCCTTGGCCGCCGCCATGGCCTGGGCGATGCCGCCGGCGGCCATGATGTGGTTTTCCTTGATCAGGATGGCGTCGTAGAGGCCGATGCGGTGGTTGTCGCCGCCGCCGCAGGTGACCGCGTATTTCTGGGCCAGGCGCAGGCCGGGCAGGGTCTTGCGGGTGTCCACGATGCGGGCCCTGGTGCCGGCCACCGTATCGACGAAGCGGCGGGTGCGGGTGGCGACGCCGGAGAGCAGCTGCAGGAAATTGAGGCCGGTGCGCTCGGCAGTGAGCAGGGCCCGGGCCGGGCCGGCGATGTCGCACAGCAGCTGGTTGGGCTGGACCCGGTCGCCGTCCTGGGCGTGCCAGGTGATGCGGCAGGCCGGATCCACCTTGCGGAAGGCGGCTTCGAACCAGGCGGTGCCGCACAGGGTGGCCTCTTCACGGGAAATCACCGTGGCCGTGCCGGGCTGGCCGGCCGGGATCAGCTGGGCCGTCAGGTCGCCGCCGGCCACGTCCTCGGCCAGGGCGCCATCCACATTGCGCTCGATTTCGGCGGCGGGGGGCAGTTGCAGGGTGAGTTGGGAATCCACGGGCTTGGGCACGGCAGGCTTTCGTTCATGTTAGATTGACCGGACGCAATTCTAACATCCGCAAAGGAGGCGCCATGGGCAGCGAAGCAATGGGTATCCTGCATGTCAGTCTGGGCGTCCTGCTCGCCCTGGGCCTGGCGGCGTGGCTGGTGTACTGGTATGTGCAGGACATCACCCAGAAGCGCCACACGGTGCTGCGCAACTACCCCATCGTCGGCCACCTGCGCTATTTCTTCGAGAAGCTGGGGGAGTACTTCCGCCAGTACTTCTTCCTCAACGACCGGGAGGAGCGCCCCTTCGACCGGGCCACCCGGGGCTGGATCTACCGCCTGGCCAAAAACGAGGGCGGCATCCTGGGCTTCGGCTCCACCTACGACTTGCACCAGACCGGCGCCATCCTCTTCGTCAATGCGCCTTTCCCCGTGCTCGACGAGGAACGCCTGCCGACGCCGCCCCTGGTCATCGGCGAGGGCTGGTGCGACAAGCCTTTCACCGGCCGTTCCCTGATCAACATCAGCGGCATGAGCTTCGGCGCCATTTCCAAGCCCGCCGTCCAGGCCCTGGCCCGGGGCGCCCAGATGGCCGGCTGCTGGATGGATACGGGGGAGGGCGGCCTTTCGCCCTACCACCTGGAAGGGGGCTGCGACATCATTTTCCAGATCGGCACCGCCAAGTACGGCTGCCGCGACGAGCAGGGGCGCCTGTCGGAGCAGAAACTGCGGGAGCTGGCGGCCCACGACAACGTGCGGGCCTTCGAGATCAAGCTGTCCCAGGGCGCCAAGCCGGGCAAGGGCGGGGTGCTGCTGGCGGCCAAGGTGACGCCGGAGATCGCCGCCATCCGCGGCATTCCCCTAGGCCAGGATTCCCTCTCGCCCAACCGGCACCGGGACATCGCCGACATGGAGCAGCTGCTGGACATGGTGCAGCGGGTGCGGGACGTCACTGGCAAGCCGGTGGGTATCAAGACCGCCATCGGCGGCTGGCAGTTCATGCACCTGCTCAACGAGGCGGTGCTGCGCCGGGGGCTGCACTGCGCTCCCGATTTCCTCGCCATCGACGGCGGCGAGGGCGGTTCCGGGGCGGCGCCCCAGGCCCTGGCGGACCACATGGCCCTGTCCATCATGGAGGCCCTGCCCCGGGTGGTGGATTCCCTGCTGGAGGCCGATCTCAAGGGCCGGGTGCGGGTCATCGCCGCCGGCAAGCTGGTGACCCCGGCCAAGGCCGCCTGGGCCCTGGCCTGCGGCGCCGATTTCGTCAATTCGGCGCGGGGCTTCATGTTCTCCCTGGGTTGCATCCAGGCTTTGCGCTGCCAGAGCAACACCTGTCCCACCGGCATCACCACCCACAACCCGCGCCTGCAGCGGGGCCTGGACGTGGAGGACAAGGCCGAGCGGGTGGCCGCCTACTGCCGCAACATGGGCAAGGAGATGGACATGATTGCCCACTCCTGCGGCCTGCGCCACGCCCGGGAATTCCAGCGGGAGCACGTGCGCATGGTGCAGCCCAACGGCGAGAGCGTGGCCCTCAACATGCTCTACCCCTATCCCCGTCCGGCCTAGCCGCGGCGGCTTTCCCGCCGCTGGGCCAGGGCCAGCCACAGGCCGCTGCCGGCGATGACGGCCATGCCGGCGGTGGTGAGGCCGTCCGGCAGGTGGCCGAAGACGATCCAGCCGAGCAGGGTGGCCCACAGCAGCTGCACGTAGAGGAAGGGCGACAGGGTGGAAGCCGGGGCGTGGCGGAAGGCGGCGATGAGCAGGAAATGGCCGCTGCCACCGAACAGCCCCATGGCGCACAGCAGGGCCCAGTCCCAGCCCTGGATGGCCGGGACGGCGCCGAACCAGGGTGCCGCCAGGGTCATGGTGAGGGTGCCCACCAGGGCGGTGTAGAAAAGCATGGTCAGGGTGTTCTCGGTGGGCGAGAGCTGGCGCGTCAGCAGTTGATAAACGGTGTAGCAGCCGGCGCAGGCCAGGGCCCAGGCGATGCCTTCCAGGTTGAGATCGCCGCCGGGGCGGGCGATGAAGAGCACGCCGATGAAGCCGACCCCCACCGCCAGCCAGCGGTTGAGACCGATCTTTTCCTTCAGCCAGGGACCGGCCAGGATGGCCACCAGCAGGGGCGTGATGAAGACCACGGCAGTGGTCTCGGCCAGGGGCATGTTGCGCAGGGCCGCCATCATGCAGGCGGTGACGCCCACCAGCAGCAGGGCGCGCAGGATCTGCAGCCCTGGCCGCCGCGTGCTGACCAGGCCCCGGCCCAGGCGGGGACCGAGAAAGACCAGCATCAGCAGGCAATGCACCAGGTAGCGGGCCCAGGCCAGGAAGGGAATGGGATAGGTGGCGGCCAGGGTCTTGGAGGTGGCATCCAGCAGGGCGAAGAAGAAGACGGCGGCGAGCATGAGCAGCACGCCCCGCAGGGGATGGCTGGGATGGGACATCGTTTTTCTTTTGACGGGCGGAGCGGCGCTCCGCGATAAGGGTCAGACGGCCGGCCGGCACCAGGCGTTGAACAGGGCCCTGGCCGCCACTGCCGTCTCCGAGGCAGTCAGACCGATGGGGCCGACGCCGGTTCCCGGCAAGGTGTCGGCGGCGGCGCCGTGCAGATGCACCGCCCCCAGCAGGGCTGCGCCCGGCTCCCAGCCCTGGGCCAGGAGCGCCACCGCCATGCCGGTCAGCACGTCGCCCTGGCCGGCGGCGGCCTGGCCCGGGTTGCCGCTGGTATTGATCCACCAGCACCCGTCCGGCGCGGCGACCACGGTGCCGGCGCCCTTGAGGGCGACCCAGGCGCCAAACTGCTCGGCCAGCTGCGTGGCGGCGCCGATGCGGTCAGCCTGCACTGCGGCCACTTCCGTGCCCAGCAGGCGCGCCGCTTCCGCCGGGTGGGGCGTGAGCAGCCGCGGCGCCTGGCGGGTGGCCAGGGCCTGGGCCAGGGTGGGGTCGGCCGCCAGCAGGTTGAGGGCATCCGCATCCAGGACCAGGGGCAGTGGGCCGGTAATGGCCCGGGACAGGAATTCCCTGACCTCCGGCGCCTGGCCCAGGCCCGGGCCCACGGCCAGGGCGGTGAGGGGGGCGGCCTCCAGGGCCGCGGCCGGACGCAGCATCAGTTCCGCCTGCTGGGGATCGAAGGCGGGGCCGTGGCGGTCCGCCAGGCCGACGAAGACCCGGCCGCAGCCCAGGAGCAGGGCGGCGCGGCCGGCGAGGAGGGCGGCACCGACCATGCCGGCGGCGCCGCCGAGAATGCCGGCGCTGCCGTAGCTGCCCTTGTGGCTGTTGCGGCGGCGGGGCTGCAAGTGGGCGGCGAAGTGTTCCCGGCCGATGCTCCAGCCGTCCGCCGGCACCAGGGCGGGGGCGTCCAGCTCCAGGGCGGCCAGATGCAGGGCGCCGCAGTGGTCCGGCCCGTCCAGGGTGAGCAGGCCCGGCTTGTGGGCGATGAAGGTGAGGGTGTGGCTGGCGCGGATGGCCGGCCCCAGGGCGCGGCCGCTGTCCGCATCGAGTCCGGAGGGGCAGTCCAGGGCCAGCAGGGGGCAATGGTCCCGCTCCGCCAGATGGTTGGCGGCGGCCACGGCATCGGCGTAGGCGCCGCTCAGGGGGCGTTGCAGGCCGATGCCGAAGAGGCCGTCCAGCACCAGGCCCCAGCGGGGGCAGGGGGGGATGGCGTCGAGGATGGCGCCGCCGGCCTCGAGGAAGGCTTGGCGGGCGGCCCGGGCGTCGGCCGGGGCCCGCTGGCCGTCGTCCCAGGCCACCACCTGTACGGCGAAGAAGCGGGCCTGCAGGTGGCGGGCGGTCACGTAGGCGTCGCCGCCGTTGTTGCCGGGGCCGGCCAGCACCAGCAGCGGGCCGGGGCGGCACAGGCTGGCGGCCAGGTCGGCGGCGGCCAGGCCGGCCCGTTCCATCAGGGGCTGCTTGCCGGTGGCGGCTTCGAGGGCGCGCAGGCCCTGGCTGCGGTAGAGGGGCAGGGCGGGGGGCGGGGGCGTCAGGGTGGCGGTCATGACTGGATTCTAGCGCTGCTCGAAGTGCCGGCGGGCACAACGTATCGTGTTGGCATGGATGGCCACGGTGTCGCCGATGTCCCGGGCGTAGCCGCCGGCCATGGCGATGGCCACGGGGATGCCCCGCTCCCGGCAGGCCGCCAGGACCCGCTCGTCGCGGGCCTCCAGGCCGGCCATGGTCAGGGAAAGGCGCCCCAGGCGGTCCCCGGCGTAGGGGTCGGCGCCGGCCAGGTAGATCGCCAGCTGGGGCCGGCAGCGGCTGAAGAGGTCCGCCAGTCCTTGTTCCAGGGCCGCCAGATAGGAGGCATCGTCGCAGCCGTCGGGCAGTTCGATGTCCAGGTCGCTGCGGGCCTTGGCGAAGGGATAGTTGCGGGCGCCATGGATGGAGAAGGTGAACACGCTGGCATCCCCTTCCAGGATGCGGGCGGTGCCGTCGCCCTGGTGCACGTCGCAGTCGATCACCGCCACCTGGCCCACCCCGTCCTGCGCCAGCAGGGCCCGGGCGGCCACGGCGGCATCGTTGAAGACGCAGAAGCCGGCGCCGGCGGCATGGGCGGCGTGGTGGGTGCCGCCCGCCAGATTGACGCCCCAGCCCTCCGCCAGGGCTGCCCGGCAGGCGCCCAGGGTGGCGCCGGCGGAGCGGCGGGAGCGCTCCACCATGGCGGCCGACCAGGGAAAGCCGATCTGGCGCATTTCCTCTGGCGTCAGCTGGCCGCTGCAGACCCGTTCCACGTAGGCCGGATCGTGGGCCCGGCAGAGGTCCTCGTGGCTGGCGGCCTCGGGCAGGATGAAGTCCGCCGGCGGGTAGCCTTCGTCGAGCAGGGTCTGGCGCAGGCGGGCGTACTTTTCCATGGGGAAACGGTGGCCCGGGGGCAGGGGCAGGACGAAGGTGTCGGAGTAGAAGAGCTGCATGCCTAGTAGTGATTTCTGCGCTTGTTCGATACGGGGATTCCCGTTAAGGTGGCAACTACAAAAATTTACAATATGCTGCTGTCAGTTTTTGCCGCCAATCAGCTGTACCGGAAGCGGGTCTGGCAACCGGCATTGGTCACCTGTCACCGCGCCCCAATAATGATGAAATACCTGTCCCGGGCCAGCATTCTGCCCATGTTCCTGATGATTTCTGCTCTGCCCGGCCAGGGGGCGGAGTCGGTTGCCGACCTTTCCGAACAGGATTTCCTCGCCGACGTGCCGGTGGTGCTGACCGCTTCCCGCCTGCGCCAGAATGTAGCAGATGCGCCGGCGGCGGTGACGGTGATCGACCGCCAGATGATCCGGGATTCCGGCGCCTGGAGCATTCCCGACCTGTTCCGTCTGGTGCCCGGCATGTATGTGGGGGAGGGAGCAGGCAAGGGGGCATTGGTGCCCAACACCATGGTCAGCTACCATGGCCTCTCCGATTCCTTTTCGCGCCGCATGCAGGTGCTGGTGGACGGCCGTTCCATCTACACCCCCCTCTTCGGCGGCGCCGTCTGGAGCACCTTGCCCCTGGCGCTGGAGGATATCGAGCGCATCGAGGTGATCCGTGGCCCCAACTCGGCTACCTACGGCGCCAATGCCTTCCTCGGCATCATCAACATCATCAGCCGCCAGGCTGCCGATGTTTCCGGCAGTATGGTCTCCCTGACCCAGAGTAGTCGCGGCAACGATTCCACCTTCCGCTTTGGTGGTCAGTCCGGGAGCCTGGACTACCGGATTACCGGCAGCCTCCGTGCCGACCAGGGCATCGAACTGCAGGCGCCCACGGCGCCAGGTCATTCCTTTTCCGCCCGGCGCCATGATGACAAGCGTCTGGCCAACCTCAGTTTCCGCGGTGATCTGCAACTGGGAAACCGGGATTCTCTGGAAATCCAAGCCGGTCTTTCCTCCGGAGATCACCAGTCTGGTCGCCGGGAATCACCCGGGGCCTATGAGGGCTCCCCTCCCCACACCAGGCAGTTGAACAGCTACTACGGCTCTCTGCGCTGGCAGCGTACTCTCAGTGCTGACGAGCAGCTTTCCCTTAAAGCCTATGCCAGCCGGGACGAGCAGAACCTGGACCTGTCCGCCCTACTCAGGGACCCCAAGGTCACCATTGCCGGTATGCCGTTCTACCTCGAGGTTCCCTATCCCCTGAACAGTCCCCAGCGGTTGGTGGCGGAGCGCTACGATGTGGAACTGCAGCACGCCTTCGCCCCTACTTCCTCGACACGTCTGGTATGGGGTGGTGGCGCCCGCCTGGACCGCTTTTCCAGTACCTACTATCTCAATTCAACGGAGCCGGTGGAGTTCCGCCAGCAGAACCTGTTTGCGAATCTGGAATGGCGGCCGACTGCCAAGTGGGTGCTCAACGCGGGAGGGATGCTGGAACGCAACAGCTTCACGGGTACCTACTGGTCGCCCCGGGTGGCGGCCAACTATCACTGGCAGCCCGGCCATACTTTGCGCCTGATCGCCAGTCGTGCCACCCATACCCCGACCATTTTCGAGGCGAAATCGGACATCCGCCTCAGCACTTCCTGGACACCTGCCTCCTGCGCCACGCTGAAGGCGTTTGGCCTAATTACTTCCTGCGCCTTTCCCTCCGTGCGCAGTGCCTATCACCAGGATGACCTGCGTTCTGAAACCATCGACTCCCGGGAACTAGGCTACTTGTGGGAGTTGCCGGGCGGCCATCTGGATTTCAAGTATTCCTACGACCGACTTGGAGATTTGCTGGAGACTTATCGGCCTGCCGGAAAGAGCTGGCAGGAGTACCGGAACGAAGGTAATGCCCAGGTTCGGGCGGCGGAAATGCAGTGGCAACAGAAAGTGGCTAGCAATACCCGCATTCATCTGGCTCTGGCGGCCTCCCGTATTTCCGGCTTCAGTTCGGAGCGCTCAGGTGCCTACGCAGAATCGGCGGCCTCCCACAGCCGTAGCATGTTGCTGGCCCACGATTTCGACCACCGCTGGACCGGCAGTCTGGCTTACTACGCAGTGGGGCGGCTGACGGTACAAGGCGATGGCGATCTGCAGACGCCCTACGAGCGGGTCGATGCCCGTCTGGCCTACCGCTTCCGCGACGGCGCTTACCAGGGCGAGGTCGCCTTCATCGTGCAGAACCTGTTCGACAAGCCCTATCAGGAGGTTTATTACGAAAACCTCATCGGCCGTCGTTCCTACGTCAATCTGCGGCTGGAATTCTGATTTCCCATGTCGCGCCTGTTCCCTTCCCCGGCCCTGCCTCGCCTGCGAATGCTTTGTCATATCGCATTGGCATTGCTGTGGCTGGGGCTGACGGCAGGTGCTGCACCGGCCGCGGCGGCGGATACGGTCGCCGTGGTCCTGAGCGAGCGGGGCGGTGTCTACGCCGAATTCCTTGACGCCCTGAATGCCGGCATGGCCCAGTCCCCGGGCCGGCGGGTGGTGCGGCTGACCGGGGTGGCGGCAGCCGGGGAAAAGATCGACGAGGCGGAACTGGGCGATGCCTCCCTGGTCCTGGCCGTAGGGGCCGGCGCCGCCAGGGCCCTGGCGCGGATGGAAGGGACGCCGCCGGTGTTGAGCGTCCTGGTGCCCCGCCTGACCTTCGAGCGGATCGCTGCCGAATCCGGGCGCCGCGCCCGGCCCGGCAGCTTTTCCGC
Organism: Azospira sp. MPR-LB4; assembly: GCF_058809525.1. Taxonomy (NCBI): domain Bacteria; kingdom Pseudomonadati; phylum Pseudomonadota; class Betaproteobacteria; order Rhodocyclales; family Rhodocyclaceae; genus Azospira; species Azospira sp. MPR-LB4. The sequence goes on along the minus strand of NZ_CM179521.1, from coordinate 770,996 downwards.
CCTCTACCTGGACCAGCCCCTGTCGCGTCAGCTCAACCTGCTGCGCTTCGCCCTGCCCGGACGCAAGCGGGTGGCGGCGCTGCTGGGGCCCGAATCCGCCGCTCTGGCGCCGCGCCTGCGCAGTGCCGTGTCCCGGGCCGGCTTTGAACTGCAGATGGAGCAGGTGGCCGAGGAGGGGGACATCGTGCCCGCCCTCAACCGCCTGTTGCCGGGCACCGACGTGCTGCTGGCCCTGCCCGACGGCCTGGTGTTCAACCGCAACACGGCCCGGCCGGTGCTGCTCACCACCTATCGCCACCAGCGCCCGGTGGTGGGCTTTTCCCAGGCCTACGTGACTGCCGGAGCCCTGGCGGCGGTGTTCTCCACCCCGGCCCAGATGGGGCGTCAGACGGCCGAGTTCCTGCGCGGCCTGCCGGCGGGACGGGTGACCCTGGGGGCGCCCCTGTACCCGAGCTACTTCAGCGTCGCCGTCAATCGCAACGTGGCCCGTTCCCTGGGACTGGACCTGCCGGACGAGGGCGTGCTGCGGGAAGCCCTGGAAAAGGCGGGGGAGGGCGAATGATGCAGCACCTCTATCTGCGCCTGGTCGGCAGCATCCGCCAGCGGGCCCTGTGGCTGGCCCTGTTGCCGGCCGTGCTGGTGGCCACGGCCCTGGCCTCTTATTTCTCCATCACCGGCATGGGCGAACTGGACGAGGAACTGCGCCGGCGTGGCCACACCATCGTCCAGTACCTGGCGCCGGCCAGCGAGTACGGCCTCATCTCGGGCAACCGGCCCAGTCTGCAGGCCCTGGTCCAGGCCGCCATGCAGCAGCCCGACGTGCGCGCCGCCGTGGTGACGGACTTCCAGGGCCGGGTCCTGGCCATCAGCGGCCGCACCCAGCTGCCGGTGCGCCTGGCGGAGCAGGCCGGCGACCTGGTGGGGCTGCTGGCCAGCAGTCACGACACCCTGGGCTTCGTCGCCCCGGTGCGCCGCAGCCAGCTGGATATCGACGATTTCCTCAGCCTCGAGCCGATGCCGCCCCAGCCCCCCAGCAGCGACCGCCTGGGCTGGGTCTATGTGGAACTGTCCAGCGAAGACCTGCAGGCGCGCAAGTCGGCCCTGCTGCTGCATACCCTGCTGATCCTGACGGCCGGCCTGGGGGCCGGCGCCTACGTGGCCCTGCGCATGGCCCGTTCCCTCTCCCGTCCCGTGGGGCGCCTGTTGAAGGCCGTCGGACGCATGGCTGCCGGCGAGCTGGAGGCCCGGGTGGAGCAGGCCTCCGCCGGCGAACTGGGGGCCCTGGAACGGGGCTTCAACCACATGGCCAGCCGTCTCCAGGACATGCACGAATCCATGCAGGAGCGCATTGCCACCGCCACTGCCCAGCTGGCCCACCAGGCCAGCCACGATCCCCTCACCGGCCTGGCCAACCGGCGCGAATTCGAACTGCATCTGCAGGCCACCCTGGACGGGCGCGGTGGCGAAGAACTGCACCACGTGCTGTGCTACATCGACCTGGACCGCTTCAAGGTCGTCAACGACACCTGCGGCCACGCCGCCGGCGACGAACTGCTGCGCCAGATCACCCAGCTGCTGCGGCAGCGGGTGCGGGGGCAGGATCTGCTGGCCCGCCTGGGCGGCGACGAGTTCGGCCTGCTGCTGGAACGCTGCAGCCTGGAAGACGGCCTGCGGGTGGTGGAATCCCTGCGCCAGCTGGTGGAAGACTTCCGCTTCGTCTGGAACAACCGGGCCTTCGGCATTGGCGCCAGCATCGGCCTGGTGGAACTGGATTCCCGCATCCAGACCCTGGAGGAGGCCCTGGCCGCCGCCGACCAGGCCTGCTTCGCCGCCAAGGATCTGGGCCGCAACCGCATCCACGTCTACCAGGCCGACGATCGGGAGGTGGTGCGGCACCAGGGGGAAATGGACTGGGCCTCCCGCCTGACCCAGGCGGTGGAGGAAAACCGCCTGCTGCTCTACGCCCAGCCGGTGGTGCCCCTGGTTTCCGGCATTTCCTCCTGCCTGCGCTTCGAGGTCTTCCTGCGCCTGCTCAACGAACGGGGCGAGGTGGTGCTGCCGGAGGTGTTCCTGCCGGCGGCGGAGCGTTTCAACCTGATGCCCCGGCTGGATCGCTGGGCCATCGATGCGGCCTGCTCCGGCCTGCGCCGGCTGCTGGATCAGGAAAGCCCCCCCAGCCTGCAGTGCGGCATCAACCTCTCGGTGCAGACAGTGGGCCGGCCCGAGACCCTGGAATACATCGGCGAGCGCCTGCAGCACTACGACATTGCCCCGGCCTATCTCTGCTTCGAAGTGGCCGAGGCCGCCGCCAGCCGCCAGTTTGCCGAGGTGCAGACCTTCGCCCAGGGCCTGCGCCAGCTGGGCTGCGGCTTTGCCTTCGACGCTTTCGGCAGCGGCCTCTCCTCCTTCGCCTACCTGCGGGCCCTGCCACCGGACTATGTGAAGATCGACGGCGACCTGATCCACCGCATGACCGACGACCGGGTCAGCCAGACCCTGGTGCGGGCCATTCACGACATCAGCCGCCAGCTGGGCGTGGCCGCCGTGGCCGAGATGGTGGACGATGCTGCGGTTTTCGCCATGGTGCGGGAGATCGGCATCGAGCTGGGGCAGGGCACCTGGTTCGATCCGCCCCAGCTGTTCGAGGACTGGCTGGCGGTGTGCGAGGCCCGTCACGTCAATGGCGAGGCCGGCGTCTATTCGATCCTGCCGTCGCCGGCGGCCTGAGGCCGGCGAACTTTTCGCGTTTTTTGCGTTCTCTCCAGCAGAAGAGCCCGGGGTCGTGGATACAATGCGGTATCCAGGGCGCAGACGGGCAGGGGCGGGGAGCATGGGGAAGGATACGGAGCGTATCTCGATCAGGCTGGTGGTGGGACTCACCGCCGTCTTCCTGCTTTGCCTGTGGGCCTTCGTCGCCTACTGGAGCCTGCGCAGCCGCGATCTGGAAATCGATAGCACCCGGGTCACCCTGGTGCGCCTGTCCACCGCCGCGGAAGAGCAGGTGCGGCGCATGTTCAAGCTGGTGGAAGTCTTTCTCGACACCTCCGACCTGTGGCTGGCCAACCATCCCCAGGCCGATCCCCTCACCGATCCCCAGTTCTCCGCCCTGGTGCAAGGCTTCTACCGGGCTTCCGGCAATGCCATCCAGCTGCGCCTGGTGAAGCGCGACGGCGCCCTCTACCGCATTCCCGCCGAAGGCCCCAAGCCCAACGCCCGGGTCGGCGACCGGGACTATTTCCTCGCCCAGGGCGACGCCGGACGGCGCGGCTTCTACATCGGCACCCCGGTGCAGAGCCGGGAGAACGGCCACTGGCTGATCCCCATCTCCGTGCCCCTGCAGCGGAGCAGCCACGACGTGACGGTGCTGCTCGCCTCCATCCGGGTGGACTATTTCGCCGGCGTCTTCGAGCAGGAGCGCATCCGCCCCAACGGCGCCATCACCCTGCTGCGCCGGGACGGCACCCTGCTGGCCCGGGCTCCCCACCTGCCCCAGTTGCTGGGCAAGTCGGCGGCCCAGACCGACGTCTTTGCCGACTTCCTGCCCCGGGCGCCCCGGGGGGTGGAGTTTTCTTCCTCCAGCGCCACCGACGGCGTCAGCAAGCTCACCTCCTATGCCGCCATGGACGATTTTCCCCTGGTGGTGGTGGTGGCCGCCGCCACCGACGACATCCTGGCCCGCTGGGAGCTGGACGCCACGGTCATCACCCTGGTGGGGCTGATCCTCACCGTCTTCGCCCTGGCCGCTTCCGGCCGCCTCATCTGGCTGTTGCGGGACCAGGAACGGGCCCGCTGCGAACTGTTCCGCATGGCCAGCACCGACGACCTGACGGGCTGCCTCAACCGGCGTCATTTCATGGCCTCCCTGACCCGGGAGTTTTCCCGCAGTCAGCGCCACGACGACGACTTCAGCCTGATGGTGCTGGACCTGGATTTCTTCAAGCGCATCAACGACGGCTATGGCCATGCCGTCGGCGACAAGGCCCTCGGCGCCTTTGTCGCCGCCGCCCAGTCCTGCCTGCGCCAGTCCGACCAGTTCGCCCGCCTGGGGGGTGAGGAATTCGGCATCCTGCTGCCGGTGACCACGGTGGAACAGGCTCAGCCCGTGGCCGAGCGCCTGCGCCAGAAGGTGGCCGAGATCCGCATCCCGACGCCCCAGGGCGTGGTGCAGTTCACCGTCAGCATCGGCATTGCCGCTTACAGCAGCGATCTGGCCTCGGCGGAAGAACTGCTGCTGCAGGCCGACCGGGCGCTCTACGCCGCCAAGGGGGCCGGGCGCAACCGGGTGGTGGCGGCGCCGCCTGCCGGGCTCCCCGCAGACACCGTCGTTACCCCGGGCTAGGGGGGCGCCAAGCGGGTATAATCCCGCCTTTCGCCTTACCCCTTCAGCCACTCCCTCTCGAAATCCCATGGCCGACATCATCTTCCTGCGTGGCGCTCCCGCCTTTTCCGCTTTCCGTCTGCAACGTCTCCAGGCTCGATTGAGCGCCGCCGTGCCCGCCGTGGCCGGGGTGGAAGCGGACTACTGGCACTTCGTGCAGCTCGACCAGCCCCTGGCCGACGATGCCCGCGGCCAGTTGGCCAGACTGCTCGAAGAGCGTCACGGCGAGGAACGCGGCGACGACCTGGAACTGTTCCTGGTGACGCCCCGCATCGGCACCATTTCCCCCTGGTCCTCCAAGGCCACCGACATTGCCATCAATGCGGGCCTTGCCGCCGTCGAACGCATCGAGCGGGGCATCGCCTACTGGGTGCGCACCCCGGGCGGCCGCAGCCTTTCCGCCGAGGAGCGGGCTGCCGTGGCGGCCCAGCTGCACGACCGCATGACCGAATCCGTCATGGCCGACTTCGACGAGACCGCCGGCCTGTTCCGCCATTTCGAAGCCCAGCGCCTGTCCCGCGTGGACCTGCTGGCCGGCGGCCGGCCCGCCCTGGTGGCGGCCAACACCGACCTGGGCCTGGCCCTGTCGGAGGACGAAATCGACTACCTGCTGGACATCTACCAGAAGGCGGGGCGCAACCCCACCGACGTGGAACTGATGATGTTCGCCCAGGCCAACTCCGAACACTGCCGCCACAAGATCTTCAACGCTGCCTGGGTGGTGGATGGGGAAGCCCGCGACGAGACCCTGTTCGGCATGATCAAGGCCACCCACAAGGCCAATCCCCAGGGCACGGTGATGGCCTATGCGGACAACGCCTCCATCATCGAGGGTGCCACGGTGCCCCGTTTCTACCCCCAGGCCGACGGCTCCTACGCCTACAGGGAAGAGCTGACCCACATCCTGACCAAGGTGGAAACCCACAACCACCCCACCGCCATTTCTCCCTTCCCCGGCGCCTCCACCGGCTCTGGCGGCGAGATCCGCGACGAGGGCGCCACCGGCCGCGGCTCTAAGCCCAAGGCCGGCCTCTGCGGTTTCTCCGTCTCCAACCTGTTCGTGCCCGGTGCCGAACGGCCCTGGGAAACCAGCATCGGCAAGCCCTCCCGCATCGCCTCGGCCCTCTCCATCATGCTGGAAGGCCCCATCGGCGCCGCTGCCTTCAACAACGAATTCGGCCGCCCCAACCTGACCGGCTACTTCCGCACCTATGAAGAAAACGTGGGTCCGGAAGTGCGCGGCTACCACAAGCCCATCATGATCGCCGGCGGCCTGGGCAACATCGAGGACGGCCAGTCCTTCAAGGCCGAAGTGTTCCCCGCCGGCACCCTGCTGGTGCAGCTGGGCGGCCCCGGCATGCTCATCGGCCTGGGCGGCGGCGCCGCTTCCTCCATGGCCACCGGCGCCAACAACGAGGACCTGGACTTCGCCTCCGTGCAGCGGGGCAACCCGGAAATCCAGCGCCGCGCCCAGGAAGTGATCGACCGCTGCTGGCAGATGGGCGTGCCGAAGAACGACATCGCCGCTCCCGGCGACGGCAACCCCATCCTCTCCATCCACGACGTGGGTGCCGGCGGCCTGTCCAATGCCTTCCCCGAACTGGCCCACTCCGGCCAGTGCGGCGCCACCTTCGACCTGCGCGCCGTGCCCATCGAGGAACCGGGCATGAGCCCGGCGGAAATCTGGAGCAACGAATCCCAGGAACGCTACGTCCTGGCCCTGCCGCCTTCCCGCCTGGAAGAATTCAAGGCCCTGTGCGAGCGGGAGCGCTGCCCCTTCGCCGTGGTCGGCGTCACCACCGCCGATGGCCGCCTCAAGGTGACCGATGCCAAGCTGGGCGAGGACCCGGTGGACATGGACATGGAAGCCCTGCTCGGCAAGCCGCCGCGCATGACCCGGGAGGCCGTGCACCAGGCGCCCGCCGCCGTGCCCTTCGCCGCCGACAGCATCAATCTCAAGGATGCGGGCTACCGGGTGCTGCAGCTGCCCTCCGTGGCCGACAAGACCTTCCTCATCACCATCGGCGACCGTTCCGTCGGCGGCATGACCGCCCGGGACCAGATGGTCGGCCCCTGGCAGGTGCCTGTGGCCGACGTGGCCGTGACCCTGATGGGCTACCAGGGCTACCAGGGCGAAGCCTTCGCCATGGGCGAGCGCACCCCCCTGGCCGTGCTCGACGCCCCCGCTTCCGGCCGCATGGCCGTGGGCGAGGCGGTGACCAACCTGGCCGCTGCCCCCATCAACAAGCTCTCCGACGTCAAGCTCTCCGCCAACTGGATGGCCGCTGCCGGCTACCCGGGCGAGGACGCCCGCCTCTTCGATACCGTAAAGGCCACCTCCGAGGTGTGCCAGGCCCTGGGGCTTTCCATCCCCGTGGGCAAGGATTCCCTCTCCATGCGCACTGCCTGGGAAGAGGGCGGTGCAAAGAAGCAGGTGGTCTCCCCCCTGTCCCTCATTGTCACCGGCTTCGCCCACAGCCCGGATGTGCGCCGCACCCTGACCCCGGTGCTGCAGCTGGACCAGGGCGAAACCGAACTGCTGCTGCTGGACCTCTCCGCCGGCAAGAACCGCCTGGGCGGCTCCGCCCTGGCCCAGGTGTACAACGCCACCGGCGAACAGGTGCCCGATCTGGATGAGCCCAAGCTGCTGGCAGCCTTCTTCGCCGTGGTGCAGAAGCTCAACCAGGACGGCCTGCTGCTGGCCTACCACGACCGTTCCGACGGCGGCCTCTTCGCCGCTGCCTGCGAGATGGCCTTTGCTTCCCGTTGTGGTATCACCATCAACGCCGACATCCTGGCCTACGACCCCCTGCAGAACGATGTGGATGGCGCCGAGAAGCGCCCCGACCTGCTCGAGGGCCGCTCCATGGAGCTGCTGGTCAAGGCCCTCTTCAACGAGGAACTGGGCGCCCTGGTGCAGATTCGCCGGGCCGACCGGGAGAAGATCACCGCCATCCTGCGCGAGGCCGGCCTGGGCCAGTGCTACGCCCTGGTGGGTTACCCCAACGACCGGGACCAGGTGCGCGTCTTCCGCAACGCCAAGCCCCTCTTCTCCGAGAGCCGGGTGGACCTGCAACGGGCCTGGTCCGAGACCTCCTACAAGCTGCAGTCCCTGCGCGACAACCCGGACTGCGCCCAGCAGGAATTCGACCGCATCCTGGACACCCAGGACCCGGGCCTCTCCGCCAGCCTCACCTTCGATATCGCCGAAGACGTGGCCGCCCCCTTCATCAACAGCGGCACCAAGCCGAAGATGGCCATCCTGCGCGAGCAGGGCGTGAACAGCCATTACGAGATGGCCGCCGCCTTCGACCGGGCCGGCTTCCATTCCGTCGATGTGCACATGAGCGACATCCTGGCCGGCCGGGTCTCCCTGCAGGACTTCAAGGGTGCCGTGGCCTGCGGCGGCTTCTCCTACGGCGACGTGCTCGGCGCCGGCCAGGGCTGGGCCAAGACCATCCTGTTCAACGGCAAGGCCCGGGACGAGTTCTCCGCCTTCTTCCAGCGCCCCGATACCTTCGCCCTGGGTGTCTGCAACGGCTGCCAGATGATGAGCGCCCTCAAGGAACTGGTGCCCGGTGCCGAGCACTGGCCCGCCCTGCAGCGCAACATCGTGGAGCAGTTCGAAGCCCGCTTCGTCATGGCTGAAGTGACCGAGTCGCCTTCCCTGTTCTTCGCCGGCATGGCAGGTTCCCGCATGCCCATCGTCGTCTCCCACGGCGAGGGCCGGGCCGAGTTCGCCAACGCCCAGGACCAGGCCAAGGCCCTGGTGGCCCTGCGCTATGTGGACAACAAGGGTGCGCCCACCGAGGTCTATCCCTACAACCCCAACGGCTCGCCTGCCGGCGTCACCGGCTTCACCACCGCCGACGGTCGCTTCACCATCATGATGCCGCATCCGGAACGGGTCTTCCGCTCCGTGCAAATGTCATGGCATCCTAGCGCCTGGGGCGAAGACAGCCCCTGGATGCGCATGTTCCGCAACGCCCGCCGCTGGGTGGGCTAGGAACACCCAGGGCCGGGAGCGGCAGCCGGACAGAAGATCCGGCGCCGCGCCACAGGAACGGCCCTCAACTTTCAGGGAGGTATGCGATGGCATTCATGCCATGGACCAAGGAGCTGGAACTGGGGCTGGCCGAGATCGACCGGCAGCACCACTGGCTCGTGGATCAGACCAACGCGCTGCACGACGAGCTGTCCGCCCCGGCCCCCAGCCGGGACAAGGTGGGACAGATTTTGGAGGGGCTGGTGGATTACACCCACAACCACTTCATCGTCGAGGAGGTGTTGTTCCAGCAGTTCGGTTACCCGGAAACCCCGGCCCACAAGGCCGAACACGACGGTTTCACGGGCAAGGCCATGGATCTGCTGATGCGTTTCGAGGATGGGGAAGAGGTGACCATGGAGGCCCTGGATTTCCTCAAGGAATGGCTGGTGCACCACATCTGCCAGGTGGACCGGGCCTACGTGCCTTTCCTCAAGTCCAAGGGCGCCCTCTAGCCGCCCGCTAACGACAGGGAAATCAGATGGCGGCTGCGGCCGCCAGACCAGGCCGGCGGCGCTCGATGAAAAGAGTGCTCCCGGCCTGTCTTTTTGCCTGCTTCTTGGCCATGCTGGCCGCCGCCGCCACTTCGTGGTGGGAGCTGAAGAGGCCCGGCTCCACCCGCAGGGCGCCGATGGAAAGGGAGGGCAGGGGATTGAAGACGGTGCGGCCCTTGCGGTCCTCGCCGACGAAGCCGCCCCGGGCTAGGTCTTCCGGCGCCACCAGGGCCGGCATGCGCTGGTCGAACAGGCGCAGGGCGCGGGCGCAGCGCTCCTCCCAGTCCGGGCTCTGGAACAGGATGATGAAGTCGTCGCCGCCGATGTGGCCGATGAAGTCCAGGCGCGGGTCCGCCACTTCCGCCATGAGCAGCCCCAGCATCTGGATCACGTCGTCGCCCTTGCGGTAGCCGTAGGCGTCGTTGAAGGGCTTGAAGTTGTCGATGTCGTAGTAGCAGGCGGCAAAGGCCGTCTGGCTCTCCAGCAGGCGCTCGGCATGCTCGTTGATGGGCACGTTGCCCGGCAGCTGGGTCAGGGGATTGGCGTAGCGGGCGGCGGAAATCTGCATTTCCGTGATCATGGCCATCAGGTCCTGGCCGCTGCCGACCCCGACGTAGGAACCCTGGTCGGTGATGACGAAGCCGTCGTAGAGATAGTGCTTGGCGGCCCGGGCGATCATCAGCCCCACCTCCTGTACCGACAGGTTCTGGTCCACCACCAGGGGCGCCGGGTCCATGAACAGGGTGCACGGCTTCTTGCCGTACAGCTCCCGGCGGAAGGGGCGGGCGAAGCGGTCGATCAGGTTGTGACGGTTGATCAGGCCCAGGGGCTGGCCCTGGTGCACCACCGGCAGCACGTGCAGTTCCGGGTTGTCCTCGAAGCGCTGGTAAACCATGTCGTTGCAGGCGTCCGGGGCGATGGGCTCGATGAAGTGGCTGAGGGCCCGGGCGGTGCTGCCGCCGGCGCCGCCGGCATTGGGGAAGATGGCGATCTGGCGGTTCTTCAGGGCGGCCAGGGTGTCGCTTTCCGGCAGGGTTCGCGGCGTTGGCGCCGGGCGGGCGATGAAGAAGCCCTGGCCGCAGGCGATGCCCAGGTCGCGCACGGTGGTGAAGTCGGCCTCGGTCTCGATGCCCTCGGCGATGATGTAGGCGCCGCAGGTTTCGGCGATCTCGTGCATGGAACTGACCAGCTTGAACTTGAGGGCGTCGTCGGCGATGCCCTGGATGAAGTGCCGGTCGATCTTCACGTATTCGGGGCGCAGCTCCGACCACAGGCGCAGGTTGGAGAAACCCTCCCCCAGGTCGTCGATGGCGATGCGGTAGCCCTGGCCCCGGTAGTGCATGAGGGCGTCGTGGAGGTCGGCGAAGTCCTCGATCTGCTGGTTTTCCGTCAGTTCGATGATGATGCGGCTGGGGGACAGGCCCAGTTCCCGCAGCAGGCCCTGGGTTTCGCCGTTGCGGAATTCCGGGTCCTTGAGGCAGCCGGGGCTGACATTGACGAAGAGGTTGCCGGGCAGGTTCAGCTGGGCGAAGGCGCGGAAGATGGCGATGCGGCAGGCCCGCTCCAGCTCCATGGTCAGGTCCAGGCGGCGGGCCAGTTCGAAGAGGGCGGCCGGGGTGTGCAGGGGGGAGTCGATGGGGCCCCGGATGAGGCCCTCGAAGCCCATGTAGGACTGGCCCCGGTAATCCAGGATCGGCTGGAAGACGGGAGTGAGCCGGCCTTCCCGGATCAGTTCGAGCAGGATGTCGGCTTCTTCGGCGCCGGGCAGGGAGTGGGCGCGGAAATTGAGGGCAAGGCGTTCGAGCAGGGAGGCGGCGGTCATCGTCTTCTCCACCAGGGAGGCAGGATCGCCACTGTAGGCGGGGGAGGTTACATGGCGATGACGTAGGACGAAAAAAAGGGGGAGGGCCATGGGCCGCTCCCCCTTGATCGGCGGGCCTCTCCGGGGAGAGGCCGCCAGCAGGCTTATTCCACCTTGGCCTTGGCGCGCAGGTCCTTGACCATGTTTTCCACGATCTGCTGCTGGGCGCGCTGTTGCAGCTGGCCCTTGACCTGGTCGAAGGGAGGCGGGTTCAGGGGGCGGGTGTCTTCCAGCTGGATGATGTGCCAGCCGAAGTCGGACTTCACCGGGGCGTCGGTCAGCTTGCCCTTTTCCAGGCGCACCAGGGCGTCGGCGAAAGGCTTGACGTAGTTGCTGGGGTTGGCCCAGCCCAGGTCGCCGCCGTTGTCCTTGGAGCCGGGGTCCTTGGATTGCTTGGCCAATTCCTCGAACTTCTCGCCCTTCTTCAGCTTGTCCAGGATCACCTTGGCTTCGGTTTCGTTGTCCACCAGGATGTGGCGGGCCTTGTATTCCTTGCCGCCGAGCTTGGACTTGATCTCTTCGTAGTCCTTCTTCAGCTGGGCATCGGTGACCGGGTGCTTGGCCAGGTAGTCCTGGATGAAGGCGCGGATCAGCACGGCCTGGGAGGCCAGACCCATCTGGGCGGCGACGTCGGCCTTCTTGTCCAGGCCCTTCTTCTTGGCTTCCTGGCTGAGGATTTCGCGGCGGACCAGTTCCTCGCGCACGGCGGCGCGCAGTTCCGGACCTTCGGGGGCGCCCTGGGCCTTCTGTTCGGCGATGAAGGCGTCAGCCAGGCTCTGGGGCACGGCGGTGCCGTTCACCACCACGGCGGCGGGAGCCTTTTGGGCCATGGCATTGGCCGAGAGAAGGGCGCCGCAAACCAGGGCGGCGGCCAGCTTGGAAGCGGACTTGGAAATAGTCTGCATGAACTTGTCCTTGTGCTGTGTGATGGGTGGGGTAAAACGCGATTATACGGAGTCTTGGTCCGGCGTCAGGGCATTTATGGCGAGGGCATGGATGGGCCCCCGCATCATGTCGCCCAGGGCGTCGTAGACCAGGCGGTGGCGGGCCACCGTGTTCTTGCCGGCAAAGGCGGCGCTGACCAGGGTCAGGCGGTAATGACCGCCGCCGCCGGCAGCGCCGGCATGGCCCCGGTGGGCCGCCGACTCGTCGTCGATGTGCAGACGCAGGGGGGCCAGCACGGCCAGCCGCCGCTGCATTTCGGCCAGGGTGTCGCTCACGCCGGCAGCACCTTCTTGAAGGGCTTGACCGTGACCTGGGCGTAGACGCCGGCGGCCACATAGGGGTCCGCATCGGCCCAGGCGCGGGCGGCTTCCAGGGAGGCGAACTCGGCGACGATGAGGCTGCCGGAGAAGCCGGCCGGGCCGGGATCGGGGGAGTCGATGGCAGGGCAGGGGCCGGCCAGGATCAGGCGGGCTTCCTGCTGCAGCTGGGTGAGCCGCTCCAGGTGGGCGGGACGGGCGGCCAGACGGGCCTCCAGGCTGCCGGGGCGGTCTTCGCCGATGATGATGTAGAGCATCAGTTTTTCTCCTCGTCGCTCACGTACTTGGACAGCATGGCCCCCTGGATGAGGACGAACACCAGCATCAGGCCCATGCCGCCGAACAGTTTGAAATTGACCCAGGTTTCCGTGGGGTAGTGGAAGGCCACATAGAGGTTGAGGGCCCCCATGAGGCTGAAAAAGGCGATCCAGGACAGATTCATGCGCTGCCAGGCGACATCGGGCAGTTCCATCTTTTCCTGCATCAGGCTGCGGATCAGGTTGCGGCGGAAGAACAGGGTGGCGCCGCCCAGGATCAGGGCGAACATCCAGTACAGCACCGTCGGCTTCCACTTGATGAAGGTCTCGTCGTGCAGCACCAGGGTGGCGCCGCCGAAAATGACGATGATGGCCAGGCTGACCCAGAGCATGGTGTCCACCGGCTGGCGGCGCAGCTTGAGCCAGCCGATCTGGCCGAAGGTGGCGGCGATGGCCACGGCGGTGGCGACGTAGATGCCGGCGAACTTGAAGGCGATGAAAAAGAGGAGGACGGGGAACAGGTCGAAGAGAAACTTCATGGGTATCCGGAAAGGGGCATGCAGCCGTGCTGGGGTCGCTGGATTATGGCGGCTTTCCCCCGGGCTGTCCATGGCGCCTCTGCTATACTTTGCGGTTACAAATCGTCACGAAAAACACCGTGGGGCGGGGCTTTGCAGCCCGCCGCCGGCAGGCGCTTCCCCGGCCCCGCCGGACCCTTTCGTCGCGGCCCTTTTGGCGCACTTTCCGTTCTTCCGGCCCTTGCCCATGAACCAGACTCCTGCCGTCCGCCGCCGCTTCAGCCTGCTGCCCTACCGCATCAGTTCCCAGGTGGCGCTGCTGGTGTCCCTGCTGTTCATGCTTACCGTGTTCGCCTTCACCGCCTACACGGTGCAGGAGCAGGCCGATCTGTCCCAGGAAACCATCACTCGCCACAGCCAGGCCCTGGCCGAGAACATCGCCCTCACCGCGGCGCCCCAGATGGTGCTGGGGGACGAGAGCGCCCTCGAGTATTTCCTGCTGCGCTCCGCCGAGTATCCGGACATCCAGGCCCTGACCCTGATCGACGCCAGGGGCAAGGTCCTGGCTTCGGTGCGCAAGGATGCCCAGGGCGGCTCCAGCGCCGAATACGGCGTGTCCCGCCTGTTGCCGCCCCATGGCGAGGAGCCCCGCTCCAACCTGCTGGAAACCCCGGCCGGCCGCCGTCTGCTGTTGTGGCAGCCGGTCGCCAACGGCCAGGTGCTGGGCTGGCTGCGTCTGGAGATCGGCCTCGACCTGCTGGCCGACGCCCGGCGCCACATCTGGCAGGACAGCATCGTCACCGCCCTGGCGGCCATCATCGGCAGCACCACCCTGTTGCTGCTGTTCCTCCTGCGGCCCCTGCGGGCCCTGCGCCAGGCCACGGATTTCGCCTCACGCCTCGACGTGCTGCGGGGTCAGAGCCTGCCGGCCTACCACGGCAGCCTGGAGATCGGCGAGCTGGTGCAGGCCCTCAACCGGGCCTCGCGCCGCCTCAAGCAGCAGGAAGAGACCATCGAGGAAAACAGCCGCTTCCTGCAGAGCCTGACCGACGCCCTGGGGGAAGGGGTCATCGCCACCGATGCCGAGGGGCGTTGCACCTTCATCAACGCCGAGGGCGAGCGCATGCTCGGCTGGCGCCGCCAGGAGCTGCTGGGCAAGGATGTGCACCACACCATCCACTTCCAGACCGCCACCGGCTTCCACGTCAGCCAGGACGAATGCCCCCTGCACTCGCCGGCGGTGGCCAGCCGGCCCTTCCGTTCCGAGCTGGATGCCTTCACCCGCAGCGATGGCAGCGTCTTCCCCATCTCCGTCGTTTCCGTGCCCCTCTTCGAGGGCGAGCGCTTCACCGGCACCGTGGCCGCTTTCCAGGACATCACCGAGCGCAAGCGGGACGAGGACTTCCTCATGGCCACCACCTCCCGCCTCTCGGCCCTGATCGAGAGCATGCAGGCGGGCATCCTGGTGGAGGACGAGAACCGCCAGATCGTGCTGGCCAACCAGGCCCTGGGCCAGCTGTTCGAACTGGATGTGGACCCCCAGGAACTGGTGGGGGTGGATTGCCGCCTGGTGCTGCAGCACCTGCAGGGCCTGTGCGCCGACGGGGCCCGGTTCGTGCCCCGGGTGGAGGCGGTGGTGGAGGACCGGCGCGCCGTCCTCGGCGAGGAAATCCGCCTGGCCGACGGGCGCGTCCTGGAGCGGGACTACATTCCCATCTACCTCTTCCCCCAGGTGGCCCAGCCGGAGGACTACCGGGGCCACCTGTGGCTGTTCCGCGACATCACGGAGCGCAAGCATGCGGAGCTGGAACTGCAGCAGGCCAAGGAGGCGGCGGAATCGGCGAACCGGGCCAAGGGCGAATTCCTGGCCAACATGAGCCACGAAATCCGCACCCCCATGAACGGCATCCTGGGCATGACCGACCTGGCCCTGGATTCGGCCCTGACGCCGGAGCAGCGGGACTACCTGGAGATGGTCAAGTCCTCCGCCGACGCCCTGCTGGTGATCATCAACGACATCCTGGACTTCTCCAAGATCGAGGCCGGCAAGCTGGAGCTGGAGCACATCCACTTCCACCTGCGCCAGCTGCTGCGGGAAACTCTCAAGCCCCTGGAACTGCGCGCCCGCCAGCGCGGCCTGACGCTGCGCTGCGAGGTGCCGGAGGAGGTGGCCGACGGCTATCTGGGGGATCCGGGGCGGCTGCGCCAGGTGCTCATCAACCTGGTGGGCAACGCCATCAAATTCACCGAGGAAGGTCAGGTGGCGGTGCGCGTCGAAGCCCGGGACGGGCTCCTGCACTTCGCCGTCAGCGACACCGGCATCGGCATTCCGGCGGACAAGCAGCAGCTCATCTTCGAGGCCTTCTCCCAGGCCGACAGCTCGGTCACCCGCCGCTTCGGCGGCACCGGCCTGGGCCTCACCATCTGTACCCGGCTGGTGCGCCTGATGGGCGGCCACATGTGGGTGGAGAGCGACCCGGGCCAGGGCAGCACCTTCCACTTCACCGCCCGCCTGGAGGCCGTGGCCGGTCCGGCCGAGAGTGGCAAGGCCGACGCCGGTCGGGGCGAGGTGGTGCTGCCGCCCCTGCGCCTGCTGGTGGCCGAGGACAACCCGGTGAACCAGAAACTGGTGCTGACCCTGCTGCGGAAGCGGGGCCACCGGGTGACCCTGGCGGACAACGGCCAGCAGGCCCTGGCGGCCCTGGCGACGGACCATTTCGACCTGGTGCTGATGGACATGCAGATGCCGGTCATGGGCGGCCTCGAAGCCACCCGCCGCATCCGGGCGGCGGAAGCGGCCCGGGGCGACGGCAAGCACCTGCCCATCGTCGCCATGACCGCCAACGCCATGGCCGGGGACCGGGAACTGTGCCTGGAGGCGGGCATGGACGGCTACGTTTCCAAGCCCCTGCGCCGGGACGAATTCTTCTCTGCCATGGCCGATGTGCTGCCGTCCGAGCTGTTGCGCCAGGCCGGCGCCGCTGCGGCGATACCCGCAGACGGCCAGGCGGCGGCTGCCGCGGCCCCTTTCGAGTCGGCGCCGGCGGCGCTGCGCCGCTGCGACCGGGCCGAAGCCGTGGCCCGCCTGGAAGGGGACGAGGAACTGTTCGCCATGCTGGTGAAAATGTTCAGCGACGACCTGCCCAACTACCTGCAGCGCCTCAACGCCGCCCTGACGGGGCAGGACATGGAGGCCCTGTCGCGGGAGGCCCACACCCTGAAAGGGCTGCTGGCCACCTTCAGCGCCGGCCGCGGCACGGCCCTGGCCCTGGAACTGGAAACCCGGGCCAAGGGCGGCCACGTGGAAACCCTGGGCGTGCTGGTGCGGCAACTGCAGGAAGAACTGGAACTGGTGCGCCAGGAACTCTTGGCGGGCGCGCCCGCCGCCTGAAACGGCAGGCCGGAGACGCCCGTCCGGTAGCGCTTTCCGTCATGCCATGCCGGACATCGGCCAGGGATGCGCCTCCTGGCCGGGTGCCCGCAGGGGTTTGTTGCCGGGCGCCTAGGGCAGGCGCAGCAGGTCGCCGGCCGCGGCAGCGTCCACGCCGTGGGGAATGACGCCCAGCAGGGGCGCCGGCAGGGCCCGCTCCAGGCAGGCCAGGTTTTCCTCGAAGCGGCTCATGGCCGGATCAATGCGGTTGGCCACCCAGCCCGCCAGGGGCAGGCCCTGGGCGGCGATGGATTCGGCCGTGAGCAGGGCGTGGCTGATGCAGCCCAGGCGCATGCCCACCACCAGGATCACCGGCAGGCCCAGTTCCCGGGCCAGGTCGGCGGCGTCGAAATCGTCCCCCAGGGGCACGCGCCAGCCGCCCACTCCTTCCACGATCAGCACCTCGGCCAGGGGCTTGAGCTCCTGGAAGGCATGGCGGATCACCGCCGCCTTGATGGGCCGGCCGGCTTCGGCGGCGGCGATGTGGGGAGCGATGGGCGGGGCGAACAGATAGGGATTGACCAGGTCCCGGGGCGCCACCACGGAGGCGGCGGCCATCAGGCGGCGCACGTCGTCGTTATCCCCGTCGGCCTCGGTGCCGGCCGCCACCGGCTTCATGGCCAGGGCCGACAGCCCCTGGCGCCGGGCGGCGTGCAGCAGGGCGCAGGCGGAGAAGGTCTTGCCGATTTCCGTATCGGTGCCGGCGATGAAATAACCCTGTTTCATGGTGCGGTCCTCACTGAAAGGCGTTGGCCACAGAGGGCACAGAGATCACAGAGAAAAGCCTGAAATAACAGAGGGGACGGAATGCTGCCGCCGGCCGTGGCAGCCGGATGGTTCTTCCCCTCAGCGTTCTCTGTGCCCTCTGTGGCAAAAAAGAATTTCCCCCCGCTCACTTCACCGCCGTACACAGCACCACGTCGTAGGTGGCGGGCAGGCCGGCGGCGCTGCGGTGGCGTTCGTAGCGCGCTTCCACGGTCTTCCAGGCGGCCTTGCCGAGGAAGCCGGTGCGACGGGCACCGCCCACCTGGTTGGCGCCGATGTCCTTGATGGCCCGCAGCAGGCTGCGCAGGTCCGGGTAGAAGATCTGCAGCTTGCGCCGCTCCACCCGCAGTTCCTGGAAACCGGCGCCGAGCATGGCTTCGCCGCAGGTGGCCGGAGGCGCGAAGGGCAGCACGTGGCGATGGCTGTCGATGCCGGCGAAAGCCTCCCCCAGTTCGGCGAAGGTGCCGGGCCCCAGGGTGCTGAAGGCGAGGACGCCGCCGGGCGCCAGCACCCGGGCCGCTTCCTTGAGACTGTGGCCCAGGTCGCACCACTGCACGGCCAGGCTGGACCAGTAGAGGGCGGCGCCGCCGGCGGCCAGGGGCAGGTGCTCCAGGTCGGCGCACAGCGGCAGGCCGCCGTTGTCCCCTTCCCGGGCTCGGGCCAGCATGGCCGGGGCGAAGTCGGCCAGGAGCAGGGGGCGGCCCGGATAGCGGTGGGCCAGCAGGCCGGCGCCGTAGCCGGTGCCGCAGCCGGCATCGAGGAGAAAGCCGGCGGGCAGCTGGCCGTCCCCGGGCGGCAGGGAGGATTCCAGGGCGTCGCACACCTGGCGTTGCAGGGCGGCGGCCTGGTCGTAGGAGTCGGCGGCCCGGTCGAAGGCGCGGCGGATGTGGCGTTTTTCCATCAGGCGGGCAGTCCTTCCGCCCAGGCCTGCAGATGGCCGGCGAAGGCAGCCGGATCGTGCAGGAAGGGGGTGTGGGCGGCCTCCGCCATGAGCTGCAGTTGGCCGTGGGGCAGCTGGGCGGCCAGCCAGCGGGCGGCCTCCACCGGCATCAGGGGATCGGCCTCGCCGTGGATGACCAGGGCCGGATGGGGCAGTTTGGGCGCCAGGGGGCGCAGATCCAGGTCCCGCAGCCAGTCCAGACCCCGCAGCAGGGCGGCCTTTTCCGCCAGGGGGGCCTTGGTCAGGGGCGCCAGCTGGCGGTTGATGTCCTTGGCCAGGCTGTCGCCCTGGTTCATCAGGGTGGCGAAGCGCGGCAGTACCGGGCCCGGGGCCAGGCCCACGGCGGCGGAGAAGCCGCCGAGCAGGCTGGCCGGCTGGCCGGCATTCCAGCCTTTGCCGGCGAGGAAGCGGGGCGAGGTGGCCACCAGCACCAGGCCGGCGATGCGCTTGGGGGGCCGGGCCGCCATCAGCTGGGCCAGCTGGCCGCCGAGGGACCAGCCGAGCAGCAGGGCGCCCTCGGGCACGTCGGCCAGCAGGGCGTCCACGGTGGCGGCCACCGAGTCGGCGCCGTCGGGGCGGCCCGGATAGCCGGGCAACTGCAGCCGGGTGACGGAGAAATGGGGCGTCAGGTGGGGCAGCAGGGCCTCCCACACCCGGGAATCCAGGCCCCAGCCGTGGAGCAGGGCCAGGGGGCGCTTGGCGGGGGAATTCATGGCGTCGGACTCAATTTTTCAGCGGCCCGCATTCGGCCAGGGCCGCCACCAGGGCGTCCACCTGGCCCACGGTGTGGGCGGCGGAAAGGGTGATGCGCAGCCGGGCCTGGCCCTTGGCCACGGTGGGCGGGCGGATGGCGGGCACCCAGATGCCCCGCTCCAGCAGGGCCCGGCTCAGGGCCAGGGTGGGTTCGTTGTCGCCGATGACCAGGGGCTGGATGGGGGTAGGGGAATCCAGCAGCTGCCAGCCCCGCTCGGCGCAGAGGGGTTCCAGGCCCAGGCGCAGGCGGGCGATGAGGGTCACCAGATGGGCCCGGCGCTCGCTGCCGGCGGCGATCAGCTCCAGGCTCTTCTGCAGGGCGCAGGCCACGGCCGGGCTGGCGGCGGTGGTGAAGATGTAGGTGCGGGCCTTCTGCAGCAGCCATTCCAGGACCTTGGCGCTGCCGGCGACGAAGGCGCCGGAGACGCCGGCGGCCTTGCCCAGGGTGCCCATGTAGAGGACCCGGGGCGAGGGAATGAGCTTTACCGCGGCGGCACTGCCCCGGCCCTGGCCCACCACGCCGAAGCCGTGGGCGTCGTCGATGACCAGCCAGGTGTCGTATTTCTCGGCCAGTTCGTAGAGTTCTTCCAGGGGGGCGATGTCGCCGTCCATGCTGAAGATGGCGTCGGTGACGATCATCTTGCGCGGCGCCTGGCTGGCGGCCAGCTGGCTTTCCAGATGGGCCAGGTCCAGGTGCCGGTAGCGGTGGCTGTCGGCCCGGGAGAGCTGCACCGCATCGATGAGGGAGGCGTGGTTGAGCTTGTCGGCGAAGACCGCGTCGCCCCGGCCCACCAGGGCCGGAATCATGGCCAGGTTGGCCATGTAGCCGGTGGAGAAATACAGGGCCCGCTGGCGCATGACGAAGGCGGCCAGGGCTTCTTCCAGCTGGTGGTGGGGGCGCAGATGCCCGCTCACCAGATGGGAGGCGCCGGAGCCGGCGCCCCACTGCCGGGCGCCCTCGGCCATGGCCTCGGCGATTTCCGGGTGGTTGGCCAGGCCCAGGTAGTCGTTGCTGCAGAAGGCCAGCACCGGCTTGCCGTCCGCCACCATTTCCGGCCCGCAGGGGGAATCGACGATGCGGCGGCGGCGGGTCAGGCCTTCGGCTTCGATGGCTTTGAGTTCGGCGTCCAGGCTTTCCCAGATCATGCGAGTGTGGCCTCCAGGGTGGCCAGGGTGCCCTGGCAGAGATGGCGGGCCTCGTCCTCGGAGAGCACGTAGGGCGGCATCAGATAGACCGTGTTGCCGATGGGGCGCAGCATCAGTTCCCGCTCCAGGCCGGCCTTGTAGAAGCGGCGGGAGAAGGAAGCGTCGGCCCCCTCCACGTCGAACGCCAGGATCATGCCGCGGCGCCGGTAGTGGCGCACCCGGGGATGCTGGCGCAGGGGTTCCAACAGCTGGTGCAGGCGCTCCGAGAGCTGCCGGTTGGCGGCGATCACGTCGTCCTGCTCGAAGATGTCCAGGGTGGCCAGGGCGGCCCGGCAGGCCAGGGCGTTGCCGGTGTAGGAATGGGAGTGGAGGAAGCCCCGGGTCACGGCATCGTCGAGGAAGGCTTCATACACGGTGTCGGTGGTCAGCACCACGGAGAGGGGCAGGTAGCCGCCGGTGATGCCCTTGGAGAGGCAGAGGAAGTCCGGCCGGATGTTGGCCTGCTCATGGGCGAAGAAGGTGCCGCTGCGGCCGAAGCCCACGGCGATCTCGTCGCAGATGAGGTGCACGCCGTAGCGGTCGCAGGCCTGCCGCGCCAGACTCAGGTAGAGCGGATCGTGCATGGCCATGCCGGTGGCGCACTGGATCAGGGGCTCCACGATGAGGGCGGCGATGTGGTCGTGGTGGGCTTGCAGATGGGCTTCCAGGGCCGCGGCGGCGCGCCGGGCCACGTCGGCGGCGGTCTCGCCGTCCCGCGCCAGGCGGGCGTCGGGGGAGGGCAGCACGGCGGCGGGGCGGATCAGGGGGGCGTAGGCATCCTTGAACAGGGCCACGTCGGTGACCGCCAGGGCGCCCACGGTCTCGCCGTGGTAGCTGCCTTCCAGGCAAAGGAAATCGGTCTTCTCCGGCTGGCCCGTGTTGCGCCAGTAATGATGCGACATCTTCAGGGCGATCTCGGTGGCCGAGGCGCCGTCGGAGGCGTAGAAGGCGTGGCCCAGGGCGCCGCCGGTGAGAGCGGAGAGGCGCTCGGAGAGCTGCACCACCGGCTCGTGGGTGAAGCCGGCCAGGATCACGTGCTCCAGGGTTTCCAGCTGGTCCCTGAGGGCAGCGTTGATGCGCGGGTTGCGGTGGCCGAAGAGATTGACCCACCAGGAGCTGACCCCGTCCAGGTAGCGGCGGCCGTCGAAGTCCGTCAGCCATACCCCCTCGCCGCTCTGGACGGGGATCAGGGGCAGTCCGTCGGCCGCCAGGTGGTGCTGCATCTGGGTGCACGGATGCCAGACAGCGGCAAGGCTGCGGTCCAGGAGGCGGCGGTTTGCGGACATGGGGCGTGGGCGGGATGGTGGGCAGGGATGGTGGACAGGTCGCGGCGCCGGGGCCACCACCTCAAGCCCGCCATTTTACCCGCCCCGGCAGGCCAGTGCCAAAAGCGATGCGCAAAGACGGCGACAAAATGGCTAGAATAGCCTGCGGCAGCCCCGCCGACTGAGGCGGGGAGGGGCCGACCAAAACAATATCGCTGGCACAACTAAGGGTTGAGAGGCGGGAGACAATCGATGAAAAACATGAAGCTGGGTTGGAAGCTTTTCCTGCTGGTGGCCCTGGCGGTCGCCGGCTTCCTCGTCAATTCCGGCCAGGGGCTGTTCCTGCTCAAGGAAAACCTGCTGGAAGACCGCAAGCTGAAGACCAAGAACGTGGTGGAAACGGCCCACGGCATCCTGGCCTACTACTACCGGGAGCAGCAGACCGGCCGCCTCTCCGAGGAGGACGCGCGGCAGACCGCCGCCGCCGCCATCAAGGGCCTGCGTTACGAGGGCGAGGAATATTTCTTCCTCATGGACTTCAACGCCAACATCGTCATGCATCCCATCAAGCCGGAGATGGATGGCAAGAACTTCGCCGAGACCAAGGACCCCAAGGGCAACCGCCTGTTCTCGGAAATGTCCCGCATCGGCCGGGACGTGGGCCAGGGCTACTACGCCTATTTCTGGCCCAAGCCGGGCAAGAGCGAGCCGGTGGAGAAGATCTCCTACGTCAAGGCCTTCAAGGAATGGGGCTGGCTGGTGGGCTCGGGCATCTACATCGACGACGTGGACGCGGTCTTCTTCAAGGCCGCCACCACCCAGGGCAGCCTGGCCATCGGCGGCCTGATCCTGCTCATCGGTTTCTCCGTCTATCTGATGAAGACCATCGTCGGGCCGGTGCAGCGCATGCAGAAGGTGATGGAGGCCCTGGCCGAGGGCGACATGACGGTCCATGCCTCCTCCGATGCCAGGGACGAAATCGGCCTCATGCTGCAGGCGGCCGAACGCATGATCGACCGCACCCGCAAGGTCATCCAGGAGGTGCGGGTCAGCGCCGACGCCCTGGTCAATGCCTCGGACCAGGTCAGCGTCACCTCCCACAGCCTCTCCCAGTCCGCCTCCGAGCAGGCCGCCAGCGTCGAGGAGACCTCCGCCTCCATCGAGCAGATGTCGGCCAATATCGAGCACAACAAGGACAACGCCCACCTGACCCAGGACATGTCGGCCCGGGCCGCCAGCGATGCCCAGGTCGGCGGCAAGACCGTGGGCGCCACGGTGGAGGCCATGAAGCAGATCGCCGACAAGATCGGCATCGTGGACGAGATCGCCTACCAGACCAATCTGCTGGCCCTCAACGCCGCCATCGAGGCGGCCCGGGCCGGCGAGCACGGCAAGGGCTTCGCCGTGGTGGCCGGCGAGGTGCGCAAGCTGGCCGAGCGTTCCCAGGCCGCCGCCCACGAGATCGGCGAACTGGCCGGCAAGAGCGTGGAGCAGGCGGAAAACGCCGGGCGCCTGTTCCAGGACATGATGCCCAACATCGAAAAGACCGCCCAGCTGGTCAAGGAAATCGCCGCCTCCTCCGAGGAGCAGGCCATCGGCGCCGGCCAGATCAGCCAGGCCATCAGCCAGGTGAACCAGACCACCCAGCACAACGCCAGCGCCTCCGAGGAACTGGCGGCCACGGCCCAGGAACTCCATTCCCAGGCCGAGCGGCTGAAGCAGAACATCGCTTTCTTCCGCATCGACTGAGGCGGGGAAAGCTTAGCCACAGAGGGCACAGAGAACACAGAGAGTTGAAACGGCGGCCACGGGCCGCCGTTTTTTTCGCCCCCAGCTTTCGCCCCCAGCTTTCGCCCCCAGCTTTCGCCCCCAGCTTTGCCACGGCGACGCCTTAACTCTGTGTTCTCTGTGCCCTCTGTGGCCCGCCTTTATGACCTGGCCTGAAACGCAGAAGGGACGCCATTCTCCGCGGTGATGCGGTGGAGAGTGGCGTCCCTTCTGCCTGGTGGGGCAGGGCCTTGTGAAGTTTTACTGGTAGCGCAGGGCCTCGATGGGGTCCAGGCGGGCGGCCTTGCGGGCCGGGTAGTAGCCGAAGAAGATGCCGACCCCGGCGGCGACGCTGAAGGCGACGATGACCGAACTGCCGGAGATGATCACCGCGGTGCCGGTGAGCAGGTTGGTCAGCACGGCGCCGCCGATGCCCAGCAGCAGGCCGATGAGGCAGCCGGCGATGGAGATGACGATGGCCTCCAGCAGGAACTGGGTCAGGATGTCCTTCTCCCGGGCGCCGATGGCCATGCGGATGCCGATTTCCCGGGTCCGTTCGGTGACCGAGACCAGCATGATGTTCATGATGCCGATGCCGCCCACCAGCAGGGAGACGGAGGCGATGGCGCCCAGCAGCAGGGACATGATGCGGGTGGTCTCCGCCGCCGAATCGGCCACGGCGGTGAGGTTGCGCACGTTGAAGTCGTCGTCCTGGCCGGGGCGGATGCGGTGCCGCTGGCGCAGCAGGGCGTTCATGGAATTTTCCACCGCCGGCATCACCTCGGGCGCCGCGGCCTTGACCATGATGGCCCGCACCGAACCCTGGAAGGGCGTGCCGAAGAGTTTGCGCTGGGCCGTGGTGAGGGGAACGATGAGCACGTCGTCCTGGTCCCGCCCGTCCAGGCTCTGGCCCTTGGGCGCCAGCACGCCGAGGATGAGGAAGGGGGCCTGGCCGATGCGCAGGGTCTTGCCCGTCGGGTTCTCGGCGCCGAACAGGTTCTGGGCCGCGGTCTTGCCGATCAGGGCCACCCGGGTCGAGGCCCGCAGGTCCGAATCGGTGAAGGGGGAGCCGTCCACCAGGGCCCAGGAGCGCACGTCCAGATAGGCCGGCGTGGTGCCGATGACGTAGGAGTTCCAGTTGCTCGAGCCATACACCAGCTGGGCCGAGCCCTGGTGCACCGGCGCCGCCGTTTCCACCCCGTCCAGCTCGGTGATGGCTTCCGCATCGGTGACGGTCAGGGTGGGGGCGTTGCCGCTGCCGCTGCGCACGCCGCCGGCGTTGGTGAAGCCGGAGAGGACGATGAACAGGTTGCTGCCCATGGAATTGATGGACTGGGCCACGGCGTACTGGGCGCCCTGGCCGATGGCCAGCATCAGCACCACGGCGCCGACGCCGATGACCATGCCGAGCATGGTGAGGAAGGTGCGCAGCCGGTTGGCGCCCATGGCGCGCCAGGCTTCGCCGAGCATGGCGGTCAGCATGGCTGGGTCTCCCCGGCGGGCAGGTCGTGGTGGGTCGGCGCATCGTGCACGATGCGGCCGTCGAGGAAGCGCACCTGGCGCTTGGCGTGCTGGGCGATGTCCGGCTCGTGGGTGACCAGGACGATGGTGATGCCCTCCCGGTTCAGTTCCTCGAACAGGGCCATGATCTCCTCGCTGGTGTGGCTGTCCAGGTTGCCCGTGGGCTCGTCGGCCAGGATCAGGCGGGGCCGGTTCACCAGGGCCCGGGCGATGGCCACCCGCTGCTGCTGGCCGCCGGAGATGCGGTTGGGCAGGGATTTGGCGTACTGGCCCAGGCCCACCTTGGCCAGCAGTTCCCGGGCCCGCTGGCGCCGCTCTTCCTTGTCCACGCCGCAATAGACCAGGGGCAGGGCCACGTTGTCCTCCAGGCTCATGCGCGGCAGCAGGTTGAAGCCCTGGAAGACGAAGCCGATGGTGCGGTTGCGCAGCAGGGCGGTCTGGTCCTTGTCCAGGGCCGAGACGTGCTTGCCGTCGAGGATGTAGTCGCCGCCGCTGGGCCGGTCCAGGCAGCCCAGGATGTTCATGAAGGTGGACTTGCCGGAGCCGGAGGGGCCCATGATGGCGACGAACTCGCCGGCATGGATGGCAAGGCTGACGCCCTTGAGCACCGGGAAGGGGCCCATGGGGGTGTCGTAGGCCTTGTCCAGGCCGGCCACCTCGATCACCGCCGCCGCGTCGGCGGAGGCCGTCGCAGCGCTCATCAGAACATCCTCATGCGCATGGTGCCGCCGCTGCTGCCGCCGGCATTGGCGCCGTCCGGCAGGTTCTCGCCGACGATCACCTGGTCCCCCGCATTGAGTTCGCCGCCGACGATTTCCGTGTTGCGGTTGTCGGTGATGCCCAGGCTGACGCTGACCGGCACCACTTCGCCGCCGCGCAGCACGTAGACGGTGCCGCTGGCGCTGTCCCGCTTGCGCTGGCGCTCGCCGGCACCCTTGCCGTTGCCGGGGCCGGCTGCTCCCGGCGGGCCGCCGGCCGGGGCGCCATTGGCGGCGGCATTGCTGGCGGCATTCGGAGCCGGCTTCTGGCCGCCGTTGGGCTTGTAGCGCAGGGCCGCGTTGGGCACCAGCAGCACCTCGCTGCGCTTGGCCACGGCGATGTTCACATAGGCGGTCATGCCCGGCAGGAGAATCTGCTCCGGGTTGTCCACCACCACCACCACGTTGTAGGTGACCACGTTCTGCTGGGTGGTGGGGTTGAGCCGCACCTGCTTCACCTCGCCCTTGAACTGGCGGTTGGGGAAGGCATCCACATTGAACTTCACCGGCTGGCCCACCTTGATGTTGCCGATGTCGGCCTCGGCGAAGCTGGTGTAGATCTGCATGGCCGTCAGATCCTGGGCGATCTTGAACAGGGTGGGGGTCTGGAAGCTGGCGGCCACGGTCTGGCCCACGTCGATCTGCCGATCCACCACCACGCCGGAAACCGGGGAGCGGATCACCGAGTAGCCCAGGTTGGCCCGGTCCTTGTCGTTGGCCGCCTTGTACTGGTTGAGCTGGGCCTGGGCGCTGCGGCGGGCCTGCACCGCCTGGTCCAGCTCCTGGCGGCTGACGTATTCCTGGGCGAAGAGGGACTTCATGCGTTCCTCGCTGGCGATGGCCAGGTCCAGGGAGGCCCTGGCGCTGGCGATGTTGGCATCGCTCTGGTGCACCTGGGCGGAATAGAGGGAGTCGTCCAGCTCGGCCAATATCTGGCCCTGCTTCACCTGGTCGTTGAAATCCACGTAGAGCTTTTTCACCGTGCCGGAAACCTGGGTACCCACATTGACCAGGGTCACCGGGTTGAGGGTGCCGTTGGCCGAGACGCTCTGGGTCAGTTCCCCCTTTTCCAGGGTCTGCAGCTTGTAGCGCTGCTCCAGGCCCGGGGCGGTGAGCTTCTGGTAGGCGACGTAGCCGCTGCCGGCGAGGAGCAGGGCGGCCAGAATCAGGACGACGGTTTTCTTCTGGGGGCGTTTCATGATCAGTTGGAGCCTTGGATGGGGCCGCTGGCGGCGGACTGGCCGGCATTGGCGGTGGCTGCGTCGGGGAGGCTTTGCAGCAGGGAAATGTCCAGGTTGCCCATGGACTGGGCCAGGGTGGCGCGGGAGACGTTCCACTCGAAGGTGGCCTGGACCCGCTGCTGGCGGGCCGCCGCCAGGGCGCTCTGGGCGTTGAGGACGTCCAGGATGCTGCCCAGACCGGCCTTGTAGCGGCCCAGGGCGACCTTTTCCGCCGCCTCGGCGGAGACCAGGAGGTCGGCGGTGGTCTGCAGGGACTGGCCGGCGGTGATGAGGCCCTGATAGGCCTTCCACACGTCCAGGGCCACCTGCTGGCGGATGCGCTCCCGCTGGGCTTCCCGGGCTTCCTTCAGTGATTCGGCGTTGCGCACCTTGTAGGTGGTGGAAAAACCGGTGAACAGGGGCACGTTGAGGGTGACGCCGATGCTCGAGGTATTGCTGACGTTGCCGCCCAGATCCTGGTAGGCCGGGCCGGCGCTGAGGGACAGGGTGGGCAGGCCGGCGGCGCGCACCGCTTCCACATTGGCCTGGGCCGCCTGGTACTGGGCCTCCGCCGCCACCAGGTCGGGCCGGCGGCGCCGGGCTTCCGCCACCAGGGCGTCCACATCCGCCGTGAATTCCCGGGTCGGGGCGACCACCGGCGTGGCCGGCACCAGGGCCGGCGGACGGTGGGCCTCGCCGCCGATGACGTTGGCCAGGGTGCCCTGGGCATTCTTGAAATCCCGGTCGGCCTGGATGCGCTTGAGGGAGGCCTGGGAGTAGGCGGTCTGGGCCTGCAGCCGGTCCGCCGGGGTGGCGGTGCCCACCTTGTAGCGGGCATCGGCGGCGTTGAAGCTTTCCAGGCTGGCCCGTTCCGATTCCCGGGCGGCCACCAGGGCCGCCTCGGTGGCCTGGACCTGGTAGTAGGCCTGCAGGGCGGCGAGGAACACGGCCTGCACCGTGCTGTCCTGGGTGGCGGCCGCGGCGGCCAGCAACTGCCGCGCATTCTCCAGGGTGGCGGCCCGGGCGCCGAAGTCGAACAGCAGGTAGGAAAGTGTCAGGCCGGCATTTTTCTGGGTGTAGCTCTCCGGCTTGCGGCTGTCGTTGCGGTTGCGGCTCTGGCCGGCGCTGAGGCTGAGGCCGGGCAGGTAGGCCGCCTGGGCCACGCCCACCAGGGCCGCCTGGGCCCGGGCGTTGGCCCACACTTCCCGGGTCTGGGGATTGTGGCAGAGGGCCCGCTCCACCACCTCGGTGAGGGACAGGGGGCCGCTCACCGGCTGCTCGGGGCAGGGATTGGCGCCCTGGCCCTCGCTGCCGCCGAGGGTCGGCCGGGGTGGCGCCAGGGCATCGCTGCCCAGGGGGTCCAGGGCCAGGGCCGGGGCGGCGGCCAGGACCGCGGCGAACGCCAGGGTCAGGGGAAGGGGGGCGAAAGCGGAGCGGGCAGGTGCCGTCACGGGCATGGTTGCGGGTTTCATCGGGGCGCGGCCGGAGCCTTAGGAATTTTGAGCCGAAGTATAGCGGGCCCCTGGGCCGTACCGGGACGGCAAGTTGTTACCGGATGTTGCATCGGCCCCCGTCCGGCCATCCTGCCGGGCGGGGGCGTGGCGGTCTCAATCGGCCAGTTCGATCTGGCCGGAAATGTTCACCGTGACGGCCGAGTCGCCGCCTTCCAGGGGCATGGGAACGGCCTCGGCGGCCATCAGGGCGCTCTTCATGCGCGGATAGACGGGGGGGCGGCCGCCGCTGCTGCCGACGCTGAGCTGCTTGATGCGCCAGGATTTGCCCAGGGTGTCGCCCACCAGCTTGGCCCGGGCCTTGAAGGCGGCGATAGCCTCCACGGTGGCTTCATCCTCGGCCTTCTTCTGGGTTTCCGGGGTCGGCATGAACTGCACGCCGCCCACGCCCATGGTGGCCTGCAGCTTGCCCAGCAGCTCGGAGAGGGCGCCTGCGTCCCGGGCTTCCAGGGCGATGTCGGAGCGCATGCGCCAGGACTCGATGCGCCCGCTCTTGCCGTAGACCGGATAGGTGTGGGTGCCGCCGCTGCGCACCTTGACGTCCTTGTAGGCCTTGGCGGTACGCAGGCCTTCGGCGATCTGGGTGTTCACCTTCTGCGCCAGGTCGGCGGTGGTGGGGCCGCTGGCTTCGGCGAAGACGCTGGCCAGGACCAGGTCGTTGGGGGCGCTGCGGCTGGCGCTGGCGGAAAGGTCCACCGTGGTGCCGGCCTGGGCGGCAGCGGCGAGGCCGAGGGCGAGCAGGGCGAAGCTGAGGCGGGAGGTCGGGCGGGAGGGATGCATGGCTTTCCTTTCGACGGCAAAGAGAGGCTGACCCGGGCAGGCGAATGAAGGTTCCGTCAATGCCGGATGAATAGCGATGCCGCCGGCCCGGTGCAATTGGCCATTCT
The DNA here is from genome assembly GCF_058809525.1 of Azospira sp. MPR-LB4. Classification (NCBI taxonomy): domain Bacteria; kingdom Pseudomonadati; phylum Pseudomonadota; class Betaproteobacteria; order Rhodocyclales; family Rhodocyclaceae; genus Azospira; species Azospira sp. MPR-LB4. Next base: position 742,179 of record NZ_CM179521.1, on the reverse strand, counting down.
AACGCCGCCGCCGGCCCTCCCGGACATTTGTTCGGTCGCTGGCACGGCCCTTCAAGCTCGGCTAGAATCGGCTCACCTCGGGCAAGGTCCTTGAGGCGTCTTTGAGGAGACAGCAATGCTGAAACCTGGTCAGGCTGCGCCGGAGTTCGCGCTTCCGGATGCAGACATGGAGCTGGTGGAGCTTGCGGCATACAAGGGCAAGCGCCACATCATTCTCTTCTTCTACCCCAGAGACGACACCCCGGGCTGCACCCTGGAGGCCACGGACTTTTCCGATCATGAGGACGAGTTCGAGCGCCGGGACTGCACCCTGCTCGGCATCAGCCGGGACGACTGTCTGCGTCACGCCGCGTTCCGCGACAAGCACGGCATTTCCGTGCGCCTGTTGTCGGACGAGGAGGGCCAGGTCTGCCGTCGTTACGGGGTGTGGCAGGCGAAGGAAGTGGACGGCGTGAAAAAGCACGGCATCCTCCGCTCCACCTTCGTCATCGACAAACAGGGCCTTGTTCGCCACGCCTTCTACGGCGTCAACGCCAAGGGCCATGCGCTGGAAATGCTGCGCCTGGCCAAGGAACTTTAGGAAATTCCCCATGCAAGTAGCTAAGAATACCGTCGTCACCCTGGACTACAACGTCACCGATCCGGACGGCGTCCTGGTGGATGCGGGCAAGGATCCGCTGGTCTACATCCACGGCGGTTACGACGATATCTTCCCCAAGATCGAAGAGGCCCTGCAGGGCAAGAGCGTGGGCGAAACCGTCAAGGTCAAGCTGCAGCCAGACGACGCTTTCGGCGAATACGATTCCGAACTGGTGCAGATGGAGCCCCGGGAAAACTTCCCCGAGACCCTGGAAGTGGGCATGCAGTTCGAAGGCGCCCCCGAAGGCAGCGACGACGATGACTTCATCCTCTACCGCGTCACCGACATCGCCGACGGCAAGGTGGTCCTGGACGGCAACCATCCCCTGGCCGGTACCGCCCTGGTGTTCACCTGCACCGTCACCGCCGTGCGCCCCGCCAGCGCTACCGAGCTGGAACACGGTCACGTGCACGACGACGGCGAGTGCGACGACGAGTAATCCCGTCCCGCTTCCGTGCCGTGAAAGGGCCCTGCTGCTGCAGGGCCTTTTTTCATGGGGCGCCGGTCATGCCGTTTGCTTAGCTCGGGGGGCTGGTCTATAGTCCCGAGCCAGTTGCCGCGTTGCACTCAAATCATTGACAGGCCCGGGCCACGGGCCGTTTCAGGGAGAACTCCATGCACGATTCCGCAGCCAATGCCATGGTGGGATTGGGCTTCATCGTTGTCGGTCTGGTCCTGCTGTTCGCCATCGGCGTCATCGTCGCCATGGTCTTCTATCTGCTCAACCTGCAGCGCTGCCTGGATGCCACCCGTCCCGAATTCCGCCCGGCCATTCCCTCGGCCCTGGTGTGGCTGACCCTGATTCCTGCCATCGGCTTCATCGTCTGGCTGGCTGCGGTGGTGATCCTCTCCAGCGCCCTCAAGCGGGAGGGCGAGGCGCGGCAGACCCAGGCCTTCGGCGACGGCGGCCTGACCGTGGGCCTCATCAGCTGCATCTTCGGCCTGCTTTCGCCCATTCCCTTCCTCGGCCTGCTGTTCGGCCTGGTCAGCCTGGTGTGCTGGATCATCCACTGGAACAAGGTGTCCACCTACCGCCGCCTGCTGGCCGGCGAGGCGTCCCAGCCTGGGGCTGGCCGCGTCGAGCCTGCCGTGCCGTCGCCGGTGGCGACCCTGCCGCCGGTGGCACCGGCACCTGCCGCTCCTGCTGCCGTTGCCGAGGCAATGCCGGGCAGCGATGCCACTCTGGTTTCCCGGCCGGAGCCGGTGGCCTGCCTGCGCTGCATTGCCGGCCCCCTGCAGGGCCAGGAATTCCCCGTGGGCCAGGGCCTCATGCTGGGGCGCTCGGTGGAGGCCAGCGTGGTCATCGGCGATCCCCACGTTTCCAACCGCCACGCCTGGGTCGGCCCCATCGGCGGCAAGCTACTGCTGCGGGACAACCAGTCCACCAACGGCACCTTCCACAACGGCAACATGGCCCAGCGCGTGGGCGAGGTGACCCTGCAGGACGGGGATGTGGTGATCCTGGGCGACCAGGGCAAGGTGCGCTTCCAGGTCTTCTACCGCTGATCCCGGCTTCACGAAAAAAAACGGCAGCCCCAGGGCTGCCGTTTTTTTTGGCGGGCGGAAGGCCGGATTTCAGGCCAGCTGCTGGGCCACCCACAGGTAAAGGGGAATGCCGAAGAGCACGTTGAAGGGGAAGGTGAGGGCCAGGGCCGCCGCGATACCCAGGGCCGGGTTGGCTTCCGGCACCGCCAGGCGCATGGCCGTCGGTGCGGCGATGTAGGAGGCGGAGGCCGCCAGGGTCATGAGCAGCACGGTCCCGCCCACGGACAGCCCCATCCAGCTGGCGGCCAGCCAGCCCAGGGCGGCGTTGCCCAGGGGCAGGGCGATGCCGCAGGCCACCAGGAAGAACCCGGCCTTGCGCAGGTCCCCCAGGCGGGAAGCCGCCACCAGCCCCATTTCCAGGAGGAACAGGCACAGGGCGCCCTTGAAGAGGTCGGTGAAGAGGGGCTTCAGGGGCTCGGTGCCGTGGGGGCCGGCCGCCCAGCCGATGAGGATGCCGCCCAGGAGCAGCAGCACGCTCTTGTTGGCAAAGACTTCATGGATCAGCTTGCGCCAGTCCGGGCGCTCTTCGCCGCCAAGCCGGGCCAGCACGGTGGCCACCAGGATGGCGGGCGCCTCCATGAGGGCGGCCAGCAGGGCCAGATGGCCTTCGTAGGCCACCCCACGGCTGGCCAGTACGGTGGTGCCGACGGCAAAGGTGACGACGCTGATGGAGCCGTAATGGGCGGCCAGGGAGGCCGCATCGAAGCGGTTGAAGCGCAGGCGGAAGAGGGGGAAGGCGAAGAGGGGGATGAGGGCTCCCAGGCCGATGGCCAGGGCGGCATGGGTCAGCAGGGCCGGGTCGCTGCTATGGGCGATTTCGCTGCCGCCCTTGAGGCCGATGGCCAGCAGCAGGTAGATGGAGAGGGCCTCGAAAACCGCAGTCGGCAGCTTCAGCTCGCTGCGGGCCAGGCTGGCGACAGCGCCGAGGGCGAAGAAAAAGGGGACGGCATCAAGCACGAACAGACTCCGTTTGTTTTGGTGTGGCGCATTCTGAGTCTTTTCATGTATTTGTAAAAATCATATATTTCTAAATATTGCATAGATAAAGATCAATATATGTATCGGCTTGGCGGTTCCCTGCACCTGACCCTCCATCAACTGCGCCTGCTGCTGGCCACTGCCCAGGAAGGGAGCGTTTCCCGGGCGGCGGAGCGCCTGCACCTGACCCAGCCCACCCTCTCGGCCCAGCTCAAGCAGCTGGCCGAGCAGGTCGGCCTCCCCCTGCACGAGCGGGTGGGACGCCGCCTGCACCTGACGGAAGCGGGGCGCCTGGTGGCGGCGGCCGCCGCCCGGGTGGCGGAGGAGCTGGGGCAGCTGGAAAACGAGCTGGCCGTGCTGCGGGGCGACCAGGGGGGGCGGCTGCGGCTGGCAGTGGTCAGTACCGCCGAAGCCTTCATTCCCCGCCTGCTGGGGGAATTCCGCAAGGTCCGGCCGGCGGTGGAAGTGTCCCTGGTGGTCCTGAACCGGCAGGCGGTGGTCGGCCGGCTGCTGGAGAACCAGGATGACCTGTACATCATGACCAAGCCGCCGGCGGAGACGCCGGTGAGCGCCGTTCCCTTCCTGACCAATCCGCTGGTGGTGGTGGCGGCGGCCGACCATCCCCTGGCCAAGCGCAAGCAGGTGGCAGCAGGGGCCCTGGCCGATGCGGAATTCGTGCTGCGGGAACCGGGCAGCGGCACCCGGCTGGCGGCCGAGGAGTTCTTTGCCGCCCGGGGCGTGCAACTGCGCCCCCGGCTGGAGCTGGGCAGCAACGAGGCGGTGCGTCAGGCGGTGGCGGGGGGGCTGGGCCTGTCCGTGCTGTCGGCCCACGCCCTGGGGCCCCATCCGGAAGAACTGGGGATCGCCGTGCTGCCGGTGCGGGGCACGCCCATTCCGGCCCGCTGGCAGGTGGTGGCGCCGGCAGGCAAGCGCCTGACGCCCCTGGCCCAGGCCTTCCTAGACTATCTGCAGGAACGGGCTCCCCGGCTGGAGGCCGAGGCGGGCCAGCGTCTGGCCCTGGCGGTGGCAGGGGCTATTCCCGGTCGTTGAAGCGTGCGGCCTTCACCGGCTTGAGCAGGAAGCGGGCCGGGTCCAGGGCGTCCGCCAGATCCCCTTCCAGGGGCAGGGGATCGCCGGTCATCTGGCTGGCCAGGAATTCGCCGGCCCAGGCGGACCAGACGAAGCCCCGGGCGCCGAAGCCGCTGGCCAGCCACAGGCCGGCGCGGCGCGGCAGGGTCTGCAGGCGGGCGCCGATTGCCGGGGCGGTGTTTTCCGGCAGGGGGCCGAGCATGGGCAGGCGGTCCGGGGAAATGGGGCGGAAGCCCACCCGGCTGCCCAGGTCTGCCGCTGCCAGGTCCTTGGCGAAACCGGGCAGGATGAAATTGAGCTTGGCCAGGTTGTCCTGCTGCTCTTCCAGGCGCGGCTGGGGGTCTTCATCCCCGGCCAGGAAGGAAGCGCCGCAGACCCGCAGGCCGTCCAGGGCTGGCGTCACGTAGCCGAGGCGGCACACCACCATGTCGAGGGGCGGCGTGGCTGTCTCCGGCACCAGGGTGGCCTGGCCCCGGGCGCTGCGCAGGGGCAGCCAGTCGCAGCCCCCCAGGCGCCTGGCGTCGGCGGCATTGGCCAGCACCACCTGGTCGGCCTCAGCCAGCAGGGTACCGTCGGCGGCGTAGGCGGCCCAGCCGTCGGCGCCGGCCTGCAGTTTTTCCACCCGCTGGCTGTAGCGTTGCTCGATGGCCGGATGGGCCTGCAGATTGGCCTGGCACAGGCTGGGGGGCATGCCCCAGCCGCCGCCGGGGAAATGCCAGCCGCCCACCGATACCGGCCAGCCGATGAGGCGGGAGGCCTCGGCCGCGTCCACGTAACGGAACAGCTCGGGGGCGGCGAAGGTTTCGGCCACCTGGCGCTGGGTGGCTTCGTGGGTCTTGTCCCGGGCCAGGTGCAGGACGCCGCTGGCGCCCCAGCGCACCGGCAGGCCGGCGGCGGAGAGGGCCAGCAGGTGGCGGCGGGTGTACAGGAAGGCGCTGCGGGTAAGGCGGGAGAGGCGGTTGTCGTCCAGGCTGGGCAGGGGGCGCAGGACCCCGACCCGGTTGCCGGAGGCGCCGCAGCCGGGGCCCTCGGCCTGATCCAGCAGGGTCACCTGGTAGCCCCGCTCCGCCAGGCGGTGGGCCGTGGAGGTGCCGGCGAAACCGCCGCCGATGACCAGGATGCGCTTGCCCGGCATCACCGTCCGGCGCACGCCCGGGCCCCGGTACTGGCCCTGCAGCATGTCCCGCTTGCCGCCGAAACCGGGGGCCTTGTCGCTGACGAAGCCGACGGCCTGCAAGCCTTCGCGCACCCCGACGGCCACCGACCAGGTGGCCAGGGTGGCGCCGGCGGCGGCGCAGCGGGCCAGGCCGCGGAAGACGAAGGGGGACCACAGGTCCGGATTCTTGGCCGGGGCGAAACCGTCCAGGTAGAAGGCGTCGGCGGCCAGCCGCAACTGGGGCAGCAGGCTCTGGGCGTCGCCGAAGAAAAGGGTCAGGCTGACCCGGCCGCCGGCGAAATGCAGGCGGTGCACGCCGGGGGTGAGCAGGGGCCACTGGGCCCGCAGCTCGGCCGCCAGTTCCGCCAGCTCGGGATGGGCGGCGTGCAGTTCGCCCAGGTCGGCGGCGCTGAAGGGATGCTTTTCCAGGGAGACGAAATGCAGGCGCCGGCAGGCGGCCGGATCGTCCCGCCAGGCGGCCCAGGTGGCGAGGAAATTGAGGCCGATGCCGAAGCCGGTCTCGACGATGGTGAAGCTTTCCCGCTGCTGCCAGCGCCGGGGCAGGCCGTTGCCGGCGAGGAAGACGTGGCGGGCCTGGCCCAGGGCCCCGGCGGCGGTGTGGTAGATGTCGTCGTAGTCCGGCGAGTAGGGCACGCCGGCGTCGTTGCGGCAGAGGCGGGCGGGAACGAGGGGCCGGTAGGCGTCGGGATTGGCGTCGGCGACTGAATGGGGGGCAGGGGAGGCGGGCGTGCTCATGGGGGCGGATTGTCGCACGCCCCCATGGGACCGTTAAGCCCGGGCTTCAGTCGGCGCTGCGCAGGATGCCGTCGCTGACCTTGACCCGGTCGCCCTGGCGCCAGGCCGGGGGATTGGCCTCGGTGAAGCGCTGGGTGGTGCCGTCGTCGAAGCGCACCGTGATCTGGTATTCCATGTTGCTGCGGGCGTTCTTTTCCACCTGGTGCCCGGCGTAGGCGCCACCGGCGGCACCGAGGACGGCCATGGCGGTGCGGCCCTTGCCGCCCCCCACCTGGTTGCCCAGGAGACCGCCGAGGACGCCGCCGGCGACGGCGCCCAGGCCCGTGCCTTCACCGGGCTTCTTCACTTCCATGATGTTTTCGATGACGCCGCAGTCCTTGCATACAGGTGCCGCAGCCTTGGCCGGCACGGCTTCGCCTTGGGCCACGGTGGCCGCTGCCGGCTGTTCCTTGGTCACGGGCTTGGCCCGCTTGGCGCTTTCCTTGGGCTTGCTGGCGGCCACCGGCGGCGCCGTCTTGGCGGCGGCCGGGGGCGTGGTGGCGGCCGGGGCTGCGATCGTTGCCGGGGCAGGTTCTGCGGCGGCCATGGTGGCACTGGGCGTTTCCGCCGGCTTGTTTTGGCCTGGGGCCGGCAGGATGCCGGTGAGGACGCCGACACCGGCCAGGCTGAGGGCGGTGACGGAAACGGCGGCGATCTTGATCAGGGGATGGAGGGCTTTGACTTCCATGGCGTTGCTCCGGGGGCGAATGAGGGATTCCATGGCTATTAGAACGCCTTGCCCGGCCTTTGGCCGACCGGGGAAACAGATTGTTACCTTTGTTAATGCTTCTTGCCGCAAGGGGAGGCGATGTGCCCCAAGGCCGGTTTTTCGGCGTAGATACAATCGATTCGCTTTCCCTGGGGGCTTCAAGCCGATAAAATCCACCCTTCATAAAAAGGGGCCGGGGGCTCCTTGCCATAGAGCATCGAACAACAAGAAACGTTCAGGGGTGGTGTGCATGCCTTTCAAGGCGCGTCTTTCTGCGCTGCTGGCGCTGGCTTCGTGCAGCGCCGCCTGTTTGCTCCAGGAACCGGCCCGTGCGGCCGGGGATGAGCCCGTGGCGGCCGAGCTGGCCAGCCTGTCCACCCTTTCCATCGAAGAGCTGCTGCGCACGGAAGTCAGTTCCGTGCTCAAGCACCCTTCCGAACTGGCCCAGGCGCCGGCTGCCACCACCGTGCTGCGGCGGGAGGACATCCAGCGCCTCGGCGCCACCACCCTGCCGGACCTGCTGCGCACCGTGCCAGGCCTGCACGTGGCCCAGATCGACGGCAACAAGTGGGGCGTCTCCGCCCGGGGCTTCAACGGCTTTTTCGGCGGCAAGCTGCTGGTGCTGATCGACGGCCGCAGCATCTACAACTCCATCTATTCCGGCGTTTTCTGGGACGCCTACGACATCGCCCTCGACGACATCGCCCGCATCGAGGTGGTGCGGGGGCCGGGGGCCGCCCTGTGGGGCGCCAACGCGGTCAATGGGGTGATCAACATCGTCACCCGCTCCGCCCACGAGACCCAGGGCGGCCAGGCGACCCTGGCGGTGGGTAACGTGGAAAAGGGCATGGCCAACGTGCGCTGGGGCAGCACCACGGAGGAGGGCGGTGCCTGGCGCCTCTACGCCCGCAGCCGCAGCCGGGACGACCACCAGTCCCTCACCGGCAGCGGTGCCGGCGACACCTGGCGCGCCGACCGCATCGGCTTCCGCGCCGACAGCGCCGCCGGCAGCGACACCTGGATGGTCAACGGCGAGGCCTACCAGGGACATAGCGGCGGTGCTCCCTATCCCCTGTCCACGGCCAACGACATTTCCGGCCAGCACCTGCTGGGCCGTCTCAGCCGCCGCCTGGGCGATGGCTCCCAGTTGCAGGTGCAGTCCTATGTGGACCACTCCTGGCGCCGGGAGCCCTCTTCCGGCGCGGTGCTGGAAGAGACCGTGGCGGACGTGGATCTGCAGCACACGGTCAACCTGAACCCGGCCCACCGGCTGGTGTGGGGCGGCGGCTGGCGCCAGTACCGTTTCGACTCGGTGAGTTCGGCCAAGCTCTCCTTCAGCCCGGTCAGTTCCCAGCGCACCGTCACCAACCTGTTTGTCCAGGACGAGTGGAGCGTCATCCCGGAAACCCTGCAGATCATCGCCGGGGCCAAGCTGGAGCGGGTTCCCGACCACGGCAGCGAATGGCAGCCCAACCTGCGGGCGGTGTGGAACGCCGCCGCCGGCCACACCCTGTGGGCCGGCACGGCCCGGGCGGTGCGTTCCCCCAACCAGGTGGATACGGCCATCCGCTTCAACGGCCCCGGAGTCGGGCCTTTGCCGGCCGTCGGCAATCCGGCCTTCCGCCCGGAGCGGCTGCGCAGCCTGGAGGCCGGCTGGCGGGCCCAGCTGACGCCGAACCTGAGCAGCGATGTGTCGGTCTATCAGAACCATTACAAGGACCTGCAGACCATCGAGTTCGATGGCGCCAGTTCCATGATGTACTTCAACAACGCCCAGGGCCGCACCCGGGGCCTGGAATGGGCGCTGGACTGGCAGGCGGCGGCCCACTGGCAGCTGCGCGGCGGCTTCACCCTGTACCGGGAGGCCCTGGACTACAGCAGCCGGCCCGCCGGCCCGGCCCTGATCTCCTTCCAGGGCGGCTTTCCCCGGGAGCAGCTGTTCATCCGCTCCCTCTGGGACCTGTCCCGCAACCAGCGCCTGGACCTGACCTGGCGCGGCGTCGGCCCCATGGACCAGCGCGGCGTCGCCGGCTACGGCACCTTCGACCTGCGCTGGACCCGGCGCCTGGACCGGCGCAGCGAAGTCTCCCTGATCGGACGCAATCTCCTGGGGCCCAAGCACCGGGAATTCGGCGACCAGCCCTTCTTCCAGGAAACCGTGTTGCGCCGGGAACTCAGCGTCGTGCTGAGCTGGGGCTTCTGACGTGAGGCGTTGCCTGCTGCTGCTCTGCTGCTGGCCCCTGTGGGCGCTGGCCAACCCGCCCTCGGAGGCGGCGGTGAAGGCGGCCCTGGTGGCCAATCTGGCCAACTACGCGGAGTGGGGCGAGGGCAACTGGTCGGTCAAACACACCCTGATCTGCGTCGCCGGCCGGGGGGCGGTGGTCGATTCCCTGCTCGCCCTGGACAGCCAGACCCTGCTCGGGCGGCGCATCGGCGTCTCTCCCCGCAGCCGCCCGGCCGAGGCCCGGGACTGCCAGGTGCTGTTCCTCGGCGACGCCCCCGGGCGCAGCCAGGGGGACTGGGACCTGGAGTGGACCCAGGCCCTGGCGACGGCGCCGGTGCTGACGGTGTGCGAAGGCGAGGACCTGGTCAGCCAGGGCTGCATGGTGGGCCTGGCCCGGGAAGGCACCCAGGTCGCCTTCGACGTCAATCTTGCGGCCCTGCGCCGCGCCAACATCCGGCTCAGCGCCCATCTCCTGCGCCTGGCCCGCACCATTTACGGAAGGCCACGATGATGCGCCGTAGATTCCGCTCCCTGCCCATCGGCGAAAAGCTGCGCCTTGTCCTCATGCTGGTGGCCGCCTCGGCCCTGCTGGTCTATGCCAGCCTGACCCTGATCCACGGCCTGCGCGAGGTGGAGCAGTTCAACCGGGAAAACCTGCAGGCCCTGCTCGACGTCACCGCCCGCAACCTGGAGGCGCCCCTGGTCTTCAACGACGGCAAGGCGGCCCAGGATACCCTGCGGGCCCTTTCCGCCGACCCGGCGGTGATCGAGGTGCTGGTGAGCGATGCCCAGGGCCAGCTCTTCGCCCGCTACCTGCGCGGCAACCCGCTGCAGCAGGAGCGCCTGGCCTGGCTGCCGGCCTCCTGGAACCGCATCCGGGAGAGCCGGGAAATCGTCTTCCGCAGCGGCGTGGTCGGCCACATCGAGCTGCTGGCCAGCCGCGACGGCTATTGGGATGCGGTGGGCCGGGGCGCCCTCATCTGGCTGCTGGTGACGGTGCTTTCCATGCTCGCCGCGGTGCTGGCGGCACGCCGCCTGCAGCACATCATCGCCGCCCCGGTGGTGCGCCTGGAGCAGGCCACCCGGGACATCACCCGGCACAAGCGCTTTTCCCTGCGGGTGGAGCGGGAGGAGAGCGGCAGCGAGGACGAGGTGGGCCGCCTCATCGACAGTTTCAATGCCATGCTGGCGGAGATCGAGCAGCGGGACGAACGCCTGGCCCGCTACCGGGAATCCCTGGAGGAAATGGTGGCCTCCCGCACCGAGGAACTGACCCATTCCCGGGATGCGGCGGAGGAGGCAAGCCGGGTCAAGAGCCGCTTCCTCGCCACCATGAGCCACGAGATCCGCACCCCCCTTAACGGCGTGCTGGGCATGATCCGCCTGTTGCAGACCACGGCCCTCTCCGGCGACCAGCGGCGCATGACCGAGGCCGCCCTGCGTTCCGGTGAAACCCTGCTCAACGTGCTCAACGATGTGCTCGACTTTTCCAAGATCGAGGCCGGCAAGCTGACCGTGGATGCGGTGCCCTTCGACCTGGCCGACACCGTGGAGAGCGCCGCCCTGCTGCTGGCGCCCAATGCCCGGGAAAAGGGCCTGGAGCTGGCGGTGCATCTCAAGGGCGAACTGCCCGTGACCCTGGCGGGGGACCCCAACCGGCTCAAGCAGGTGCTCTTCAACCTGCTCGGCAATGCGGTTAAATTCACCGAGCAGGGCGAAGTCTGTCTGCGGGTGGAGCGCAGTCCGGGGGCCGCCGGCGACAGCCGGGAGCGGGGCGACGTGATCCTGCTGCGCTTCACCGTGCGCGACACCGGGCCCGGCATTCCCGAATCGGAGCAGGGCAAGCTGTTCCAGGCCTACTCCCAGACCAGCGCCGCCTCCCAGACGCCGGCCGAGATCGAGGAAGCCGCCAGCCGGCGGGCCGAAGGCACGGGCCTGGGCCTGGCCATCAGCCGGGAGCTGGTGCGTCTGATGGGGGCCAGGGACCTGACCGTCTCCAGCCGTCCCGGCGAGGGCTGCGAATTCAGTTTCGAGCTGCCTTTCCATGTGGTGCGGGACAACCCCACCGGCATCCACTATCCGGGCTTCCGCCTGGTGCTGCTGGAACCCCAGCCCACCCTGGCCCTGATCCTGCAGGACTACGCCCAGAGCCTGGGCCTGGACTGCCGCCTGGCCGGCAATGCCGCCGAGGCGGAGCGGCTCCTGGGCGAGGGCGCGGCCCAGGCGGTGCTGGCCGACCTGTGCTACCTGCAACTGCCCGAGGCCACCTGGCAGGACTGGCACCGCCGCTGCGGCGGCGTGTGGATCGCCCTCTCCGACTTCGGCGCCAGCACCCTGGAAGGGGAACTGGCCCAGGTCTTTGCCCAGCGCCTGTCGAAGCCGGTGTCGCGCAAGGAATTCGTGCGCAGCATCGGCCAGGCCTTCATGGTGGCGCCCCGGGGTGCCGAGCTGCCGCCGGCTGCCGGCTGGCAGGGGGCCGCCTGGCGCCCGGCGGCTGCTGCGGTGCCGAACCGGCCCCGCTTCCACGGCAAGGTGCTGCTGGTGGAGGACAACCTGACCAACCAGGAGGTGACCCGGGGCCTGCTGCAGGTCTTCGGCTGCCAGGTGGAGGTGGCCAACCACGGCCGGGAGGCCCTTGAAAAATGGGCCGAGCGGGATTTCGACCTGATCCTCATGGATTGTCAGATGCCGGTCATGGACGGCCTCACCGCCTCCCGGGAGCTGCGCCAGCGGGAGATCCAGGCGGGCCGGCTGCCCACCGCCATCATCGCCCTCACCGCCAATTCCTTCGCCGAGGACCGGCAGCGCTGTCTGGCCGCTGGCATGAACGGCTTCCTGCCCAAACCCTTTGACGAGCTGGCCCTGGTGGCCCTGCTCACCGACTGGCTGGGACCGCCGGAAGGCGGCGCCCAGGTGCGGGTCCAGGCCCGGCCGGAGCGGGAGGCGGGAGCCCTGCTGGACGCGGCGGTGCTGGACGCCATTGCCGCGCGCCAGGAAGAGGCGGGGGAGGTGCGCAGCATCTTCCTGGCCCGCTTCGTTTCCACCTTCCTTGCCCAGGCCAGCCAGGCCCTGCAGAACATGGCCCAGGACGACCTGGCGGCGGCCCGGGAGGCGGCCCACAGCCTCAAGTCTGCCGCTGCCAGCATCGGTGCCCGGCCCCTGTCCGAACTGGCGGCCCGGGTCGAGGCGGCCGCCCGGGAAGGGCAGGCGGCCGAAGTGCGGCGCCTGGGCGAGAGCCTGCCCCAACTCCTGGCCGATACCCGCAGTGCCCTGGAACGCTACATGGAGCAGGGCGGCCACTAGGGCGGCGGAGCGCCTGCCGGGCCGGAGTCCGGGCCGTGGCGGCAGGCAAGAAAAAGGCGCGGGGCCTTGCGGCCACCGCGCCTTTTTTTATCGACTCCGGGCGGAGTCGATAGGGTTCGGCGTTCAGTCTTCCTTGCGCATCTGGGGGAAGAGGATGACGTCCCGGATGTTGGCGGTGTCGGTGAGCAGCATGACCAGGCGGTCGATGCCGATGCCGCAGCCGCCGGTGGGGGGCAGGCCGAATTCCAGGGCCTTGATGTAGTCGGCGTCGTAGAACATGGCTTCCTCGTCGCCGGCATCCTTGGCCTTGGCCTGCTCCAGGAAGCGGGCGGCCTGGTCCTCCGGATCGTTCAGCTCGGAGAAGCCGTTGGCGATTTCCCGGCCGACGATGAACAGCTCGAAGCGCTCGGTGATTTCCGGATTGCTGTCGGAGGCCCGGGCCAGGGGGGAGACTTCCACCGGGTAGTCGATGATGAAGGTGGGGTCCCACAGGTTGGCTTCGGCCACTTCCTCGAACATCAGCAGCTGCAGGGCGCCCAGGCCCATGCCGGGCTTCACCGCGACCTTCATTTCGCCCAGCTTCTTCTTCAGCCACTCGGCGTCATTCAGTTCGGCTTCGGAGTAGCCGGGGCACTGGGCACGCACGGCCTGGACCATGGTCAGGCGGGCGAAGGGCTTGGACAGGTCCAGCTCCCGGCCCTGGTACTGGAACACCTCGGTGCCCAGGGCGTCGCGGGCGGCGTGGCGCAGCAGGCCTTCGGTGAAGTCCATGAGGAGCTTGTAGTCGGCATAGGCCTCGTAGAACTCCATCATGGTGAATTCGGGGTTGTGGCGGGTGGAGAGGCCTTCGTTGCGGAAGTTGCGGTTAACTTCAAAGACCTTCTCGAAGCCGCCCACCACCAGGCGCTTCAGGTACAGCTCCGGCGCGATGCGCAGGAACAGTTCCATGTCCAGGGCGTTGTGGTGGGTGATGAAGGGCTTGGCCGAGGCACCGCCGGGGATGGGGTGCATCATGGGCGTTTCCACTTCCAGGAAGTGGTGGCTGATCATGTAGTTGCGGATGGACTGGATCATCCGGCTGCGGGCCACGAAGGTGAACCGGGAGGACTCGTTCATGATCAGGTCGAGATAGCGCTGGCGGTGGCGCTGTTCCATGTCGGTCAGACCGTGGAACTTCTCCGGCAGGGGGCGCAGGGCCTTGGACAGCAGGCGGATCTCGGAGACCTGGATGGTCAGTTCGCCGGTGCGGGTCTTGAACAGGGTGCCTTCGGCACCGACGATGTCGCCGATGTCCCAGTGCTTGAAGTCGTCATAGGCTTCGGCGCCCACCAGGTCCACCTTGACGTAGAGCTGGATGCGGCCGGAAACGTCCTGGATGGTGGCGAAGCTGGCCTTGCCCATGAGGCGGCGCAGCATGATGCGGCCGGCGACCTTGACGCTGATGGGGGCCGCTTCCAGTTCCTCGGCGGTTTTCTCGCTGTACAGCTCGTCGAGGCGGCCGGCGGTGTTCTCGCGGCGGAAGTCGTTGGGGTAGGCCTTGCCGCTCTCGCGCCACTTGGCCAGCTTGGCCCGGCGCTCGGCGATGAGCTGATTCTCGTCCTGGGGTTGTGCGGTCTGTTCGGTCATGGTCGTCTGCCTGATGTTTTATTCGCTTACACGCCTTGCTTGAGGCTGGCCTGGATGAAGTCGTCGAGGTCGCCGTCGAGTACGGCCTGGGTGTTACCCGTTTCGAAGTTGGTGCGCAGGTCCTTGATGCGGGACTGGTCCAGCACGTAGGAGCGGATCTGGTGGCCCCAGCCGATGTCGGACTTGGCGTCTTCCAGCTTCTGCTGCTCGGCCTGCTGCTTGCGCAGTTCGAATTCGTAGAGGCGGGCCCGCAGCATCTGCCAGGCTTCGTCCCGGTTGCGATGCTGGGAACGGTCGTTCTGGCACTGCACCACGATGCCGGTGGGCACGTGGGTCAGACGCACGGCGGAGTCGGTCTTGTTGATGTGCTGACCGCCGGCGCCGGAGGCGCGGTAGGTATCGGTGCGCACGTCCGCCGGGTTGATGTCGATCTCGATGGAGTCGTCCACTTCCGGATAGACGAACACGGAAGTGAAGGAGGTGTGGCGGCGGGCGTTGGAGTCGAAGGGGCTCTTGCGCACCAGGCGGTGGATGCCGGTCTCGGTGCGCAGCATGCCGTAGGCGTAGTCGCCGGCGATGCGCAGGGTGGCGCTCTTGATGCCGGCCACGTCGCCTTCGGATTCTTCCAGCACCTGCACGTCGAAACCCTTGCGCTCGGTGTAGCGCAGGTACATGCGCAGCAGCATGGAAGCCCAGTCCTGGGCCTCGGTACCGCCGGCGCCGGCCTGGATTTCCAGGAAGCAGGGATTCGGGTCCTGGGGATTGTTGAACATGCGGCGGAATTCCAGGGCCGCCACCTTGGCCTCGATGGCCTCGTTGTCGGCCGCCACGGCGGCCACGGTGTCGAAGTCGCCTTCTTCACGGGCGATCTCGAACAGCTCCTTGCCGTCGGCCAGACCCTGGGCCACTTCCTGCAGGGTCACCACCACGCCTTCCAGGGCCTTCTTTTCCCGGCCCAGGTCCTGGGCGCGCTTGGCGTCGTCCCAGACGTCGGGACTTTCCAGTTCCCGGGAGACTTCGACTAGACGGACTTCCTTGGTGTCGTAGTCAAAGATACCTCCGAAGTTCCGCCGACCGGGATTCCAGGTCGGCAAGCTTGTTGGCGATGGCGTTGAGCTGTTCCGCTTCCATGTTCTTGGCTGTTCTGCTGGGAAAACCGGCAATTATACACTTTGCACCGGGCTCCCGGTGGCCGCGACGATGCAAGGAAGGCGGGCAAAGGAGTAAACTCCGTAGCCCCTTTTCTTCCGGGTTGCCGCCGGTGTCCCTCCCCACCTCCAGTTTCGAACGTCTGCCCCGCCAGGGGCTCCTGCTGCTGGCCGCCCTGGCCCTGGGCTGGGGCTTCAACTGGCCGGTGATGAAAGTGGTGCTGTCCGAAGTGCCGCCCCTCTATTTCCGCGGCAGCTGCCTGCTGCTGGGCGGCCTCGGCATCCTGGCCATCGCCCGGGCCGGCGGCGGCAGCATCCGGGTACCCCGCAGCCGCTGGGGCCGCCTGGCCCTGGTGACCCTGACCAACATCGTCGGCTGGAATGTCCTCGCCATCTACGGCGTCGGCCTGCTGCCCTCGGGACGGGCTGCCCTCTTGGGCTACACCATGCCCCTGTGGAGCGTGCTGCTGTCGGTGTGGCTTCTCGGCGAGCGGCTGACGGCGGGCCGTATCGTGGCCCTGCTGCTGGGCCTGGCCGGGGTCGGGGTGCTCATGGGCGACAGCCTGGAAGGCATGCTGCGGGCGCCGGTGGGGGTGGCCTGCATGGTCGGCGCGGCGTGGAGCTGGGCCCTCGGGGTGGTGCTGCTGAAGCGTCTGCCGGTGGGGCTGTCCACCACCGCCCTGACGGGCTGGATGATGGTCCTGGGCGGCCTGCCCATGCTGGCGGTGGCGCTTCCCCTGGAAACCTCGCGCCTGGCCTGGCCCTCGTTCTGGCCGGCCTTCGGCGTCTCCTACAACGTCTTCGTCGCCTTCATGTTCTGCTACTGGGCCTGGAACCGCATCGTGCTGATGGTGCCGGTGGCGGTGTCCTCCCTGTCCTCCCTGGTGACGCCCCTCATCGGCGTCCTCGGCGGAGCCCTGATCCTGGGGGAGCAGCCCGGCTGGCGGGAAGGGGTGGCGGCCCTGCTGATCCTGGCGGCGGTGGGCGCGGTGTCCGTGAAGCGCAGCTAGACCGCGTTTGGCGCCCGGGCGGGCGTCGCGGCCCGGGGCGAAGGCTGGAAATCACCTGCCCTGGGAGCCAGCATTCACGCGACTTTCCCGGCAGGTTGCCTGGGAAGGCCCGTCCCTTCTGCTCCTCAGGCCGGGGCGCAGTGCTCCACCACCAGCTGGGGCGTCTGCACCCCGTTGTAGTCGTTGATGGTCAGGCGGTAGGCCAGGCGGGCCCGGGGGCCGGGATTTTCCGTGGCGTTGAACTGGATCGCCTCCAGCACCGACCGCTCCTTCTTCAGGCGCAGCTTGAGGTGCTTGTCCTTCAGCACCCGCTGGCTTTCCACCTCGAACACGTCCTCGAACAACGGCGCCGGGAAGCCCTGGCCCCACACTTCGCCGGCCAGCATTTCCGCCACCTGCAGGGAGATGTAGCCGGCCTCCAGGGCGCCGTCCGTCTCCAGGGTGCGGGTCAGGTCCGCCGGGTTGAGCAGTTCGTCGGCCACCTGGGCGAAGAGGCTCTTGAATTCCTCGAAGCGTTCTTCCATCAGGGTGGCGCCGGCGGCCATGGCGTGGCCGCCGAAGCGCAGCAGGATGCCGGGGGCCCGCTTGGAGACGAGATCCAGGGCATCCCGCAGGTGCAGGCCGGGAATGGAGCGGCCGGAACCCTTGATCTGGCCGTCGTCGCCCCGGGCGAAGGCGAACACCGGGCGGTGCAGCTTTTCCTTGATGCGGGAGGCCAGGATGCCGACCACCCCCTGGTGCCAGTCCGGGTCGAAGAGGGCGACGCCGGCGCCGCTGGCTTCCAGGTCGAAGTTTTCCAGGTGGATGAGGGCCTGTTCCTGCATGCCGGCCTCGATCTCGCGCCGTTCCCGGTTGAGCTGGTCCAGCTGCTGGGCGATGTTGGCGGCCCGGGCCTCGTCGTCGGTGATGAGGCATTCGATACCCAGACTCATGTCCGAGAGGCGGCCGGCGGCGTTGAGGCGGGGGCCGACGGTGAAGCCCAGGTCGAAGGCGGAGGCGGTCTGCAGATTGCGTCCGGCGGCACGGAAGAGGGCGCGGATGCCCGGCGTCAGCTTGCCTTCGCGCATGCGCTTCAGGCCCTGGGCCACCAGGATGCGGTTGTTGTGGTCCAGCTTGACCACGTCGGCCACCGTGCCCAGGGCCACCAGGTCCAGCAGGCAGGAGAAGTTGGGCTCCGGGCGCTCCGGGCCGAAGGCGCCGCGGCGGCGCATCTCGGCGCGCAGGGCCAGGGCCACGTAGAACATGACGCCGACTCCCGCCAGGGCCTTGCTGGGGAAGGTGCAGCCGGGCTGGTTGGGATTGACGATGCAGTCCGCCTCCGGCAGGGTCTCGGCCGGCAGGTGGTGGTCGGTGATGAGGGTGGCGATGCCCAGCTGGCGCGCCGCTTCCACCCCTTCGATGCTGGCGATGCCGTTGTCCACGGTGACCAGCAGGTCCGGCTGGCGCTCTGCCGCCAGCTCGACGATCTGGGGCGAAAGGCCATAGCCGTGGACGAAGCGGTCGGGCACCAGGTAGTCCACCGTGCCGCCCAGGAGGCGCAGGGCGCGCACGGCCACGGCGGTGGCGGTGGCGCCGTCGCAGTCGTAGTCGCCGACGACGAGGATGCGGGCCTCGGCCTCGATGGCATCGGCCAGGAGGATGGCGGCCTCTTCGGTGCCGGTGAGCTGGCTCGGGGGAATCAGGCTTTTCAGGTCGTAATCCAGTTCGGCCTTGTGCTTGATGCCCCGGGCGGCGTAGATGCGGGCCAGGAGCGGGTGCAGGCCTTCCTGCTCCAGTTGCCACTGGGGGCGGGGCGGGACGGGGCGGGCGATGAGCTGGGTCATGACGGTGACTTTGGGGAAATTGGGGGCGGTCGGGGCCTAGGCGGCGGCCAGGCGGCGGGCCAGCTGCTGCAGGGCTTCGGGCTTGCCGGCGAGGAAGGAAAAGAGGCCGCCCTTGATCTGGCGCGGGCTCGCCTGCCAGGTCAGGTCGCCGTAGCTGGTGCCGGCCACCACTTCCAGCTGGCTGAGGCGCCCCTTGGCCAGGGCTGTCTTGAGGGGAGCGAACCAGCGGTTTTCCAGGTCCGCCAGGGCGTCGCGCCAGGCCTGGGCGTCCTGGTCCTGGGCCGCCTGCAGCAGGTCGTCGAGGCACACCAGATGGCGTTCTTCAGCCGGCCCGGCCTGCAACAGGGAGTGGGCGGAGGCGGGCAGGGGGTGGTGCTGCAGACCGGCGGCTCGGGCCAGTCCCCGGGGCAGGGGCTGGTTGCTCCAGATGGCGCCTGCCTGCGGGGCCGCTGCCGCCAGACTGCCGGCGCCCCACAGCCAGAGGCCGTTCACGGCGGGCAGGCCCCGCTCGCCCCGGGCTTCGTTCACCGGGTGGCTGTGCAGCAGCATCTGTATTTCGTTCATCAGGGCTAGCAGGCGGCGCGACGGCACGTCCGCCGGGGTCGGCAGGTTGAGGCGGCGGCCGGCGGCGGCGGAAAGGGGCGGCAGGGCGTCCCCGGGCAGTTCGGCCGCCCAGGGCGTCTCCAGGCGCACATACCAGCGGCTGGCCGTCATCGGGTGGAAGCTGGCCTCGCCCGCATAGTGGGCGTTGAGGCTGGCGGCCAAGGTTTCGACTTCGGCGGCTTCCAGGTCCAGTTCCCGGCTGTCGGCGACGATGATCTCTTCCTGGTGCAGGCGCAGGTGGATGGGGTCGGCACAGAGCCAGATGCCGGTGTCCGGCGCCAGGGCGGCACCGTCCTCTCCCAGCAGGCGCAGGGCGCCCAGGGGTTGCGGCGTCGGGCCCAGCCAGCGGGCCGCCTGGGCCTCGGCGGCCAGGGCCGGGCGGCGCTGCAGTTCGCTCCGTTGCAGCAGGGTGGCCAGGGCCGGGCAATCCAGGGCCTGCCAGGCCAGGTCGTCTTCCGGTTCGGGCCACAGCAGTTCGGGAACGAGGAGGGTGAGGCGCATGGGCAAAGCCTGGCTGGAAAAGAAAAATATGGGGGAAAACAAGGAGAATGCGGCGGGGCCGACCGAGGCGACATTTGGTTCTGGTCCGGGAGCTGCGGCCAGCCTTTGAGCCGGGTTGGGGCCGCCGGCGCCTGCCCGCTGCGTATTGCCGCAAGTGGCCAAAAGCGGGCAAAAGTGTAGCATAGCGCCTTTGCTTTTCAGCCCGTTCCCGCGGGCCTCCCCTCGGCATGAAACTGCCCTACGAACTCCTGGTCGGCCTGCGTTATACCCGGGCCAAGCGCCGCAACCATTTCATCTCCTTCATTTCCCTCATTTCCATGGCCGGCATCGCCCTCGGCGTGGCGGCCCTGATCGTGGTGCTGTCGGTGATGAACGGCTTCCAGAAGGAGCTGCGCACCCGCATCCTGGGGGTGGCTTCCCACATCCAGGTCACCGGCATCAACGGCGAGCTGCACAACTGGCTGGAGGTGGGGCGGCAGACCCTGCAGCATCCGGAAGTGAAGGCGGCAGCGCCCTTCGTCCAGGCCCAGGCCATGCTCTCCCGGGACGAGACGGTGCGCGGCACCCTGGTGCGGGGCATCATCCCCGAGCTGGAGGACAAGGTGGCGGACTTCGGCCGCTTCATGAAGGCGGGCAAGCTGGAGAACCTGCAGCCCGGCGGTTTCGGCATCGTCCTCGGCAGCGACCTGGCCAATGCCATGGGCGTCACCCTGGAGGACAAGGTGACCCTGATCGCGCCCCAGGGCACCGTGACGCCGGCCGGGGTGGTGCCCCGGCTGCGCTCCTTCACCGTGGTCGGCATTTTCGAGGCCGGCATGTATGAATACGACTCGGGCCTGGCCCTCATCGACATGAGCGACGCCCAGCTGCTGTACCGCCTGGGCGACGGCGTCTCCGGCGTGCGCCTGAAGCTGGACGACCTGTTCCGCGCCCCCCGGGTGGCCCGGGAACTGGTGCCCCTGATCCAGGAGGACGCCTACATCTCCGACTGGACCCGCAGCCACGCCAATTTCTTCCGCGCCGTGCAAATCGAGAAAAACATGATGTTCATCATTCTTTCCCTGATCGTGGCCGTGGCAGCATTCAACATCGTTTCCACCCTGGTCATGGCCGTCACCGACAAGCAGGCGGACATCGCCATCCTGCGCACCCTGGGGGCCAGCCCCCGCAGCATCATGGCGGTCTTCGTGGTCCAGGGTGCCCTCATCGGCGTCATCGGCCTGGGCCTGGGGGTGGTCGGCGGCGTCGCCCTGGCCCTGAACATCGACGTGGTGGTGCCCTTCATCGAGCGGGTGCTGGGCACCCAGTTCCTGGCCAAGGATGTGTATTACATCTCCCAGCTGCCGTCGGAACTGCAGTGGGGCGACGTCACCGGTATCACCGCCATCGCCTTCGTGCTGGCCCTGGCGGCAACCCTCTACCCGAGCTGGCGCGCTTCCCGCGTCAATCCGGCGGAGGCCCTGCGTTATGAATGAGGCAGCGATGGCAAGTGCGGCAGCAGTAGCGGAAAGTGCGATGGAGAATAGGGCCAGCGATACGGCCGTGCTGGCCTGCCAGGGCCTGTCCAAGGTCTATCGCCAGGGCGACCTGGAAGTGCCGGTGCTGACCCGCATCGACCTTTCCCTGCAGCCCGGTGAGCGCCTGGCGGTGGTGGGTTCCTCCGGCTCGGGCAAGAGCACCCTGCTGCACCTCCTGGGCGGGCTGGACCGGCCCACCGCCGGCACGGTGCGGCTCAAGGGCGCCGATCCCTTCAGCCTGTCCGAGGCGGCCCGGGGCGAGTGGCGCAACCGCTACCTGGGCTTCGTGTACCAGTTCCACCACCTGCTGGCGGAATTCACGGCCCTGGAGAACGTGGCCATGCCCCTGCTCATCCGCCGCCTGCCCCGGGCCGAGGCGGAAAGCCAGGCCGAGGCCATGCTGCAGAAAGTCGGGCTGGGCCATCGCCTGCACCACCTGCCGTCGGAACTGTCCGGCGGCGAGCGGCAGCGGGCGGCCATCGCCCGGGCCCTGGTGACCCGCCCGGCCTGCGTGCTGGCCGATGAACCGACGGGCAACCTGGACCGTCATACGGCGGAGCAGGTGTTCGACCTGATGCTGGAAGTGAGCCGGGAGCAGGGCACCGCCTTCGTCATCGTCACCCACGATCCGGCCCTGGCGGCCCGGGCCGACCGCACGGTGCACCTGGCCGACGGCATGTTCCTGGAGGAGCCCTGGTAAGCGACCTGTTTTGGCATTGCCCGTAGCAAATACTAAAAAAAGACCCGAGGGAGAAAGGCGGCGCAGACCGCAAGACGCTGTTCAACCTGGAGCCTAAAAAAATGATGCAAATCCTGTTTGCACCGGCCATTGCCTTGATGCATCGGCTGACCTATCCGAAGAAATTCGCCCTCATCGGCCTGGTGGCCCTGATCGCCATCGCCGTGCTCTTCGTCAATCTGTCGCGTCAGTTGCAGAGCCAGATCCACCTGGCCAACGACGAACTGGCGGCCCTGGAGGTGATCGTGCCCATGGACCGCCTGGTGCAGTTCACCCAGCAGCACCGCGGCCTTTCCGCCGGCGTCATCAATGGCGACGCCAGCCTGCTGCCCAAGAGGGAGGCCAAGACCGGCGAAGTGAAGACCGCCCTGCAGGGCCTGGGTCCGATCCTGCCGGCCTCCGTTGCCGCCTCCGAAGAGTGGAAGAAGATCAACGAGGAGTGGAACCTGATTGCCGCCGACGGCCTTTCCTGGACCGCCACGGAGAGCTTTGCGGCCCACACCCGGCTGATCGCCGCCATCCTGCAGCTGAAGGTGGACGTGGCCGACGAGAGCGGCCTCACCATCGACCCCAACATGGATTCCTACTATCTGCTGGAAACCGCCGTGGTCAAGCTGCCCTCCATGCTGGAGCGTCTCGGCCAGACCCGGGCCAAGGGCACCGGCATCCTGGCCAAGAAGAGCATCAACGATCACCAGCGGGTCGATATCGGCATCCTAATGGCCCAGGTTTCCGACACCCTGGCCGCCCTCAATGTGAACCTGCAGAAGACGGCCCGCCACAACCCGGCCATCCGCGACACCCTGGGCACTTCCTCCAAGGATCTCAACGAGGCGGTGAGCGGCCTGGTGAATATCGTGAACCAGGACATCATCGCCGGCATGTTCGTCACCGATTCCGGCGACTTCTTCAAGCAGTCCACCGCCGTCATCGACAAGGGCTACGCCCAGCTCTACGACACCCTGCTGCCCACCGCCAAGCAGCTCATCGGCGAGCGCAAGGCCAAGGCCGAACGAGGCCTGCTGCTCAACCTGGGCCTGTCCCTGGTGATGGTGCTGGTCTTCATCTACCTTTCCGCCGGCGCCTACCTGGCCATCGTTTCCTGCATCACCGGCTTTTCCGCCAGCGCCCACCGCATCGCCCAGGGCGACCTGACGGCCCGCATCCAGCTCCAGTCCAAGGATGAACTGCAGCAGGTGGCCGGCAGCTTCAACGAGGTGGCCGGCGCCTTCGCCAGCCTCACCACCAGCGTGCAGCAGAGCGTGAACCAGCTCTCCGCCTCGGCCCGCAGCATGGCCGACGCCAGCGAACAGATCACCCTGTCCACCCAGCAGCAGAGCGAGGCTGCCTCCTCCATGGCGGCTGCCATCGAGCAGATGACCGTGGGCGTGGATCACATCAGCAAGAATGCCCAGGACGCCCACGCCCTTTCGTCCCAGTCCGGCGACCTGTCGGCCCGGGGCGCCCAGATCGTCGGCAACGTGGTGCAGGAGATCGAGCAGATCGCCAGCGCCGTGAACCAGTCCGCCGGCATCGTGGAGGACCTGGGCCAGCATTCGGAGAAGATTTCCACCATCGTCGGCGTCATCAAGGAAATCGCCGACCAGACCAACCTGCTGGCCCTCAATGCCGCCATCGAGGCGGCCCGGGCCGGCGAGGCGGGTCGGGGCTTCGCCGTGGTGGCCGACGAGGTGCGCAAGCTGGCCGAACGCACCGCCCATTCCACCCAGGAGATCACCGACATGGTGGCCGCCATCCAGGGCGGCACCCAGGAGGCCGTGGTCAGCATGAAGCACGGTGTCGAGCGGGTTTCCCAGGGCGTCGAACTGGCCCGGGAGGCCGGCGACGCCATGGGCCAGATCCAGGCCGGGGCCCAGCAGGTGGTGGACATGGTGAGCGACATTTCCTCCTCCCTGCGGGAACAGAGCGCCGCCAGCACCGAGATCGCCAAGAACGTGGAGCGCATCGCCCAGATGGCGGAGGAGAACAGCGCCGCCGTCAGCGAAAACGCCAACACCGCCGGCCAGCTGGAGCAACTGGCCGAGGCCCTGCAGACCGAGGCGGCCCGCTTCCAGGCCGGCTGATCCTACCCCGTCGGCCTGCCGGCCCGCCTTCTTCAACGGCCCTGCGGGGCCGTTGTCGTTGGTGCCGGGGCCTTGCCGTCGTTACCGTTTTCTTCTTCGTCCGGCCCACCCTGGCCGCTCTCCTTCCAGGCGTAGCGGTCGTACCAGTAGCGGGGCCGGCGCTGCCGTTCGGCCCAGAGTTCCGGCTTGCCGCTGGCCGTGGCTGCGCCCAGGACCAGGCCGATGGCCCCGTCCCGGTCCGTGCGCCAGGCCCGGGCGCCGCTGGCGGCATAGCGTTCCACGACCTCCGGCCGGGGATGGCCGAAGCGGTTGCGGTAGCCCACCGGGTACAGCACCTCCCGGGCGCCGACGGCGGCGACGAAGGGTGCCGTGGATGAACTGCGGCTGCCGTGGTGGGGCACCAGCAGCACCTGGCTGGCCAGCTCCGTCCGGTGACGGGCCAGCAGCCAGGCTTCGTCGGCGGCCTCGATGTCGGCAGTGAGCAGCAGCCGTTGCCCCGCCGCTTGCACCAGCAGGACGCAGCTCTGGTGGTTGCTCCTGCCCTGGGGCGCATCCACCCTGCCTGCCGGCGGATGCAGCATGGAGAAGCGCACCCCGTCCCATTCCCAGCCTTGCCCCTCGGCGCAGGCCCGCCGTTCCTGGGCCAGGGGCTGCAGGTCCCGGGCCTCGGGGGATGCCGGGGGCAGGGAATCGAGCAGCAGCGCCACCGGCAGGCTTTCCAGCACCGAGCGGGCGCCGCCCGAGTGGTCCCAGTCCCGGTGGGTCACCACCAGGGTGTCGAGGCGATCCACGCCGACGGACCGCAGCCAGGGCAGCACCAGCCGCTCCCCCGCATCCGATTCCGGGCTGTAGTAAGGCCCGGCGTCGTAAAGGAGGGTGTGCTTTTGCGTGCGCACCGCCACTGCCAGCCCCTGGCCCACGTCGAGCAGGGTGACCCAGGCCTGGCCCGGCGGCGGCCGGGGCTGGGGCGTGGCCAGCAGGGGCAGCAGCATCAGCAGCCCCAGCCAGCGGCCGGGAAAGCCCCGGGGCAGGAGCACACAGACGCAGCCGAGGGCGGCCAGGAACAGGGCCGGCAGGGTGGGCGCCGGCGGCGTCCACAGGGCCCCGGGCAGGGCTGCCAGCCACTGCAGGCAGAGCATCAGTCCGTGCAGCAGGGCGTGGGCAGCGGCGGCCAGCCCGGGCAGGGGCAGCAGGGCCGCCGCCAGGGCCAGGGGCGTCACCGCCAGGCTGACCAGGGGAATGGCGAGAGCGTTGGCCAGGGGCGAGACCAGGGAGAACTGCTGGAAGAAGAGCAGCAGCAGGGGCAGGGTGCCCAGGGTGGCGACCCACTGGGTCAGGCTCCAGTGTCCCAGGTGCCGCCCCAGGCGGCGCCAGGACTGGCGCGGCGGCTCCTCCGCCAGGGGGCGGGCGGCCAGCAGCAGGGCGCCGACGGCGACGAAGGACAGCCAGAAGCCCGGCGCCAGGACGGCCCAGGGGTCCGGCAGCAGCACCGCCAGCAGGGCGAAGGCGAGGACGTTGCCGGGCGCCACCCGGCGGCCGCTGGTCTATCCCAACCTTATAAATTCGTACGGTCGATTCTTAATCGGCGTACTCATAGTCTGTGTCATCCACTTGAATGAAGCGTTTGGTGCTTGCGTCATACCTTCTGCAGAAAGCTATGC
The DNA here is from genome assembly GCF_058809525.1 of Azospira sp. MPR-LB4. NCBI lineage: Bacteria > Pseudomonadati > Pseudomonadota > Betaproteobacteria > Rhodocyclales > Rhodocyclaceae > Azospira > Azospira sp. MPR-LB4. The sequence continues at coordinate 717,028 of NZ_CM179521.1, read as the reverse complement.
GCCTGAGCGTACCTATGCTGTCGCTGTATTGAACATAGCCAAAGAAAAAATAGTGCGGAGGTTGGCCAGCGCTAATGATAGTTTTACTTTGCCAGCCATTCACAATGCTAGCTGTATCAGGGGCGTCGATAAACAGAGTCTCTTGAAGACCAGACTCCCCAGGTTCACGAATCACATTAACGATAGCAGTGGTTATTGGGCTATAGGGAGGAATTGGAGGAAGGGGGGCGTCAAGTTGGGCGAAGGTAGCATTGCTCTCTATTATTGTTGCTCGGCTACCTCCAATATTTGCAATAGTGAACTCGATTCTGGGGCGGTTGTCCGCTTGGGCAATTACTCCCTTTGCTCCATAGTGAAGCGAGATTCCGCGAATAATAAGCTTGGGGCGGTGAGTAGTAAGGTATTGCCATCGTTCAAGCTCATGCTGCTTTTCGAGAATCTCGACTTGGCGTGCAGCCAAAGAAATCTGACCCTCAGAGAGAGTGAGGGCTTCCTGCGATTTGGCATCCTGCCGATCGGAGGTCGCTTTAGCATCGTTGGCGAGTTTAACTGTAGCCCTCCAGAGTCTGGCGGTGAAGATTGCAAGGGCGGCCGTAACGAGGAACAGAAGCCCCGAGAGGTAAACCAGCCACCATTCCGAAGACGAATAATCGTTTCCCTTGTTGCTTTCATCCTTGGGAACGTTGTGATGGTCAAGGGATGGAGCATCTTTTACAGCGGAATGCAATTTAAGGGGCGCCTGATTGCTTACGTTGGAACTTTCCTTTGGATTTGCGCTGGAGGCTTGTGGTTGAGTAGTGGATTTAAGTGGTCTTGGGGATGGCCCGTCTGACCATGCGGGCCACGATATAAAAATGACTGCCATCATGAGCCAGCGCATCATTGTCTCCTTTGACTTTTCTAAGATGTCGGCGTTTCAGTGGTTATGTTTTTGTATTGCAATTGGTACGGATTGTGGAAGTTACAATTGTTTTAAGGCGGACTTGTTGTGGTTGGTACCTATCTGGGAGTGTCTTCGAAATTTTCGATTTTCAGTCTGTAGGTGGCATAACTGCTTCTGGCAGGTAACCCAAAGTCAGTGACCAATGACAAGAGGGGTCATGTCAGCCTGGGGCATTCCGTTAGGGCGGGAACTTGGCGTTTACACAGTTTTATACTCAACCTTAGAGTTAAGCTTCATCTCATTCCCATAGTCTCCCGTCCTAATCATCCTCAGCGATACTAAAGTAATCAGCCTCTTCCATGGCAAGAGCTATGCATCCAAAGAGATCTTCAAAAGGAAGGGGATAGTCGCAAGGTTTTCCTTGTTCTTTTAGCTGTTCGGACCTGTGGGTGAACATCTGAAGTAGCTGCATCGCAATCGTACAAGCCGCTTCATGCTGGCCCTGACTTTGGATTGCCTCGGCTTCCTTTACTAGGATGAATGCGGCAACCAGCGCATCTAAATCTCTTTTGGCACAGAGAATGTTACTAACCTGCCCTAAATCTACTGGGCGCCTCCAGAAAAAACCTGATGTTTCCTTTTCGGATGCAATAAACATAGATTGAAGCCTTGGTGAAAGGCCTTCAAAAAACATCCGAATCTCAGCCATCTCCATCGGAGCGGGATCAACCAAGCGCCATAGAGGCAAGGACAACCACTTTGCTGTCCCTGGATAGATCTTCTCAACCCGCTTAACGAGATTGAGTCCTCCGGTGCTACCACTGCACCCGCCACGTGGCGCTACCGTTCCTGCACGATATTTGTTCCATAAACACGAGCGCTTTCCATTTGCGACCTTCCTGCTTGAAAACTGGCGCTCGAGGTCGCGTGTCCCCATGCCTCCACTCGCCTGCTCTACGGCATGAAACCATGTCTGGATTCGCATAGCCCGAACCTTGGGATCTTCCTTGTAGCATCGGGGTTTTTGCATCATGAGATATGCATGTTTTTAACCTAAAGGGGATCTATTTTCCACCAAAGGTTAAAACGTAGGTCTTGTTCCCAGTCAATTTAATTACTACAACGTGACTATGGCTGGAACTGCGAAAGGTTTTTGAAAAAATCGTAGTCAGTGACGCCATCGTGGCTTTACTAGCTGGTTGTGCTGTCGCAGCCAAAATCGAACGAGGAGAAGTCCGACCCACAGAGTTGAAAAATCAGATCCCAAGCAGGACCACAAATGGAAACGGCCTGGAACTTGCGAGAAGTCCAGGCCGTGATTGAAGCTTTCTAGTCGGGAAACCCGATAGCTTCATTCTAGGCTTGAAGGGCACATAGTCAAGTGCCTTTGCCGTTCCAATTTCGTCCAAATTTAGTATGGCTGACAAATTGAATTTGTCAGCTAAGGGACCGGCTTTGCTTAATTTTGTAGGAAGGATTCTCGCCCCGTTCAGCATGTTCGAAAGGAAACGATCATGATGAACACCACTCAACTCGATGCCTATTGCAAAGAACTTGGAATCACCCACAAGGCTCGCTTGGTCATAGACCAGGTACGTTCCTTACCGCCTACCCGTCGCGTACAGAGCGGAACCCACAATGTGGCCTGCCGATATGCCAGTAAGAAAATGGGACTGGTGATCCAAGCAGAGAGTCATAAAAACGAACTGCCGGCAATCATTGGCTGGGAGCGAGACCAGCACACTTACGAGTTCTACGATCAGCCGCCCAAGGTAAAACTGAGCTATGTCGGCCGCGGTGGTAAGCCTGTCTGTTACAACGCGACACCGGACTTCTTTCTTCTCCAGGAAGACTTCGTTGGATGGGTGGAATGCAAAACCGAGGAATGGCTGCAATCCCATGTGGCAGAAGGCTCGAATCTGTATGTTCAGGATGGCAATGGGGGCTGGCGCTGCCCAGCTGGGGAGAAATACGCAGATTCCGTCGACCTCGGTTTCCGGGTTAGATCGTCATCGGAGACGCAGTGGAACACGATCCGGAATCTGGAGTTTCTGGCTGACTACCTAGATGAGCGCTGCCCAGAACCATCACGGGAAGCATTGGAACGCATCCAGAATGCCATGGGCGGGCAAGCATGGATCGTACTGAAAGATCTGCTGAATGCCGTTCCCGTCGATGATGCTGACGCTCTCTACAAGATGGTTGCCGACGGAGTTCTCTATGTTCGCCTGACTGAGGACCTTCTCTCGGAGCCGGAGCGTACCTGTGTCTTTCGTGATGGGGGGGCTGCCGATGCATATCGGCTGCATTGGGCCTCGCAATCTCAGGCGGCGCTGCCGTCACTACGGACGCTAACAGCCACTTCTGGTCAATCGCTCCTGTGGGATGGTCGGGTCTGGAATATCCGGAATGTCGGAGAGCAGAACGTTTTCATTCAGGATGAAAACCAGGTTATCGCGCCCATCGGTCTGAAAATGTTCGAGCAGATGGTCAAGGATGGCGTAATCACCGGCGTTCCCGTCAGCACTACCCTGGAACAAGATCGGGCAGAGGACATTGTCCGTCGGGCGAGTCCCCATGATTTTGAACATGCGATGCGTCGCTACTACAGCCTGTTCCCGGAACAGAACGATGGTGTGCCAACCAAATCGTGCGATCGCGCCCGGCGTAAATGGCGTGCCCTCTACAAGCGCGGACAGGAATTGTACGGATCTGGACTACTAGGCCTCATTCCCAAGATTAATCAGCGGGGCAATCGAGAGCGTCGCATTGATGATGAAGTTATCAAGGTCATGGACGCTGTGATTGACGAGCACTATGCCGTCAAAGATAGCTGGTCGATCACCGCATGTTGGGGGGAGGTGACCAATCGATGCACCACGAATAGCCTACTGCCGCCCAGCCAAGTGGCATTTCGTAACCAAATCAAACGGCGTCGTCAGCACGACCTGACTGTGGCCCGGGAAGGAGAGAAGGCTGCTTACAGCGACTCCGAGTTCTATTGGCTCATCGATTCGGCAACGCCCCGTCACGGAGAGCGGCCATTTGAGATCGGCCACGTGGACCATACGCAACTTGACCTCCAATTCCGCGGTAGCCGGAGGGGGGAAAAGATGGGTAAAGCCTGGCTGTCAGTGCTATTTGATGCGTACACCCGGATGGTTTTGGCCTGGGTCATAACGTTTGACGTTCCAAGCTACCGGACCTGTATGGCATTGATCCGGGCATGTATTGAGCGTCATGGCCGAATTCCGCAGACCATCGTCGTCGATAAGGGTGTGGACTTCCAAAGTATTTACTTTGAGACGTTGCTGGCCCGACTTGAATGCCACAAGAAAACTCGCCCTGCCAGTAAACCACGTTTCGGCAGTGTTATTGAACGCTTCTTCGGCATGAGCAATGGACAGTTCATACATTGCTTGCGTGGTAACAACATTGCTCTCCAGAAACCGAGATCAATGTCGAAATCGCACGATCCCCGGGAACTATCAGTCTGGACCTTGCCGGAGTTCCGGGAGGCCTTCGATGGCTTTTTAGATCAGGTTTACGGCGAAATGGAGCATTCAGCGTTAGGCATTTCCCCAAAGGCCGCAATGGCAATTGGCCTGGCGCAGTCAGGCCTGCGTAGGCATACCTTGATCCCCAATACCCGGGAACTAATGATCATGTGTTTGCCGTCGACTTCTAAGGGTACCGCCAAAATTAACCCAAGCCGGGGGGTAAAGATTGGCTACATCTTTTACTGGAGTCCTGCGTTCAAGGACCCAAAATTTGCCCGGACCGACGTTCCAGTTCGATACGACCCCTATGACATATCAGTGGCCATGGTCTGGCTTAAGGATCATTGGGAAACCTGCCAATCGGAATACGCCGCTGTTTTCCGTGGCCGTACCGAGAAGGAAATTCAGCTCATTTCTCAGGACATCGCAGGACAGAACCGGAATACCGGCGTACGCAACAGAATCAATGCATCGCTTATCGCTAGATACCTGAGTACGACGGATGCGACCGAGAAGATCCTGCAGCAGCGTCAGCGCGATAAGGAACGGAACCCCCAACCTTCTGTTTCTAGCTCAACCACTGGGTCAAGTGGGTATTCGAGCGTCAACGAAATCGAAGAGTCCATCTGGTCTGATCTTGAATACGAATGCTTTGGAGAATGACATGAAAAATGCTTACACCCCCCTTTTCCCCGCTCATCTGCTGGACGCCGCCACCAAAAACCGGGTTCAGTATTTTCGTAACTGTGTGATTGAGCATGCCAACCAACAGGAATGCTTTACAAGGGCCATTTCAGCTATCAATAGCGCCTGCAGCCCGATGATCATCCAGGTTGTGGGGCCGACCGGTGCTGGTAAAAGCACTTTAGCCATACATCTTTATCAAGCGTTGCTGGAGCAATATGTCGATTTGATCGAGAACGATCCTGGTGCTGTGCCGATTGCAATCCTTGATGCGATTGCACCAAACGGTAGTTCTTTCAACTGGAAGGACTTTTATATCCGTCTGCTGGAAAAACACGGCGATATTCTGACTGACCGTAAAACGCTCCTGCCTCGCCAGTACGATCTCTTTGAAGGCTACGCGGTCCCCATACATCAGGAGCGTACGACCACCGAAGCGTTGCGTCGCACCACAGAGAAATGCCTGAAAAACCGTAAGACCAAGGTGCTGATCATCGACGAGGCGCACCACCTCCTTATGGTCAACAACCCTAAGCGCCTTGAATTTCAGTTCGAGGCGCTCAAGTCCCTGACTATCGAGTCCAACGTCGTTATCGTCTTGGTAGGGACATATAAGCTATTGGCCATCCGAGACCAAAGTGGGCAATTAGTTCGGCGTAGCGAGGTCGCTCATTTCCCCCGGTATAACCTGCGCCAAAAAGAGGATCAGCGTAATTTTCTGAATGCCTTGGTTGAACTGCAACGGCAGTTGCCCTTGCCCGTCATGCCAAACTTGAGTGCCGATGTCAGGTATTACTTCCTCAAGTCTGGCGGCAGTATTGGGATACTAAAGGACTGGTTATCTCGCTGCCTGGAGCACGCCATTCTTCGGGGTATGCAGACCTTCGATCATATTTTCGCCGAGAAATTTGCGCTTTCCAACAAGGCCCTGATTACCATCCTCGATGAGGCTATTGAGGGGGAAATCGCCTTGGAAGATGCCAGCATTGATGAGGTTAAGGAGCTGCTCTACCGCGTAGCTAATAGGTCAAAGTTGGTGTCACTAAATGAGCCGGCAGCGAAGAGGGCTGGAAAGGTGGGGGAGCGTAGGCCAGTTCGCGACAAAACGGGAAATAGTCATGGTCGCAAGTGATCTATTTTTCACGCCGGACTACCCGGGTTTTGCTTCTGGGCGGATTCTTCCGCCCAGAAGCAGATTGTTCGCACTGGAGCCGATTGCTCTTGGAACACCGATGGTTGAAGGAATGATTTCCTACGTCATCCGGCTGGCAAACGCCTATTCGGTTAGTCCGCGTCGCCTGATCAGGCGTGAAATCATGAAGATAGCCCCTGGCATTGAAAAATATGGCCGAGAGGGACTACTTTTCCAGAAGGATGCGCGGAGCATTAATGGTCTGCATCAATACAGCAAGTCATTCTCAGCCGCCATCGGAACATTATGCGGACTCACAAGTGCCAGACTGCTCACCCTACAGAGCTTAGATGATCTGCTGCCGTACAATGCCGCAGGATTAATTGCCGTACATCCTCGCTGGTGTCCCGTGTGTTACCGGGAAAGACTCGACTTCCACCAAGAAACTTACCACCCCCTCATCTGGTCATTTGACTTATACCGTGTTTGTAGCAGGCATAAATGCACGTTACTTGACCGTTGCCCAACTTGTGGTCAGTTTCAACATGTGATTCCCAACAGCCCAATCATTGGATTCTGTTGCCACTGTGGAACCAGTCTTGCCCACGAAGCATCGGCAATGTGTGCGGATGACCATATCGACCTCTGGTTAGCTTGGGCCATAGAGGAAATCGTCGGAGCACTTCCCGAGCTTACGGGGCACACAACGCGCGCTTGCTTTGTTACTCAGCTAAATTCCGTGGTTCAGATCAACTTCGGAGGTAATGGGCGGAGGTTCTGTAACGAGTTGGGGTTGCCGAAAAATGCATTTCGTTATTGGGTACATGGCAACTCAAAACCAACCCTCGCTCAGTGGCTCACAATTGCCTACAGCCTAAATGTCGGCCCAGTTGAATTTCTGAAAAAGAAATTCACGTCCGACATGTCAGCCCATGAGGTACGCAAACTCGACAGAAAGATCAAACCCCATATTAGGCGCCCCCCTCCAACTAAATTACAGCATGACGCTGTTGAAGCAGATCTGCGTAAGCAAGCAGAGTGTGGAGATGGTTTGGTTTCCGTGGCGATGATTGCAGAACGACACCAACTAGGGCGCACCTATTTGTGGCGACTATGGCCAGATCTATATGCAACTATTAGGGATGCCTACAAAGCTAGATTGAAGTCCTTGGCTTGGGAAGAAAAGTGCCGGAAGGAAAGGATCGTGCGAGAGATTGTCGATGAGTTTATTGATCGAGGGACTTTTCCAACTCAGGGCGCATTGACAGTCGCTTTAAGCAGAGTGAGGGTGTCGTATGCAGATCCAGTCGTTCAACGGATGCATCGACAGCTTTTGGCAAAATGGAAGGAAGAAAGAAATGCCGATTGATAGCCGTCCAGATGGATGCCCTTCTACTTAATGCCAAGTTTCTTGCTCAATAAATTTCTAGCCAAGGCGTTATGCCTGAAAGCCGTCATGAGGCGTTTCAGTTGCTCAGGCGTTATGTCTAGGTCTCCAGCTGGGTACAGGTTTGGCAGCAGTGATCCGAGCGCGTGAACGGGGAATCCTGCTCGCACCTTTCCTTTGGGAGAGTCGGACAACAGAAAGCCCTCCTTCAAGAGTTGCCCGAGTACGTCTCTAGCAACTCTCTCCGATAGACCTGTAATTCGACCTGCCTTCCCTCGCTCGAACTCGCCGAATCTGAAAGCATGAAGAAATAGGTAAGCGCTCTCAGGTCTTAAATCAAAGCGAACTCGATTGAAGTAGCCTTCAGCTCGGGCCTGGAAGTTTTCGAGCGAGAACATGCTGCCCATATACTTGGTTTGATCAATGGCTGTCCTCAGTGAGTATTCAATAAACTCGGCAAGCCGTTTCTCTGAAAGGTTGCCGCGACCATCAAGGTCTCCCATCCGGTGCTCGTCCGCTCCTGCTAGTTTGGCCTTGTAACTATCGGCAGTCTTCGCGAAACCTCGGGACATTGACCATAGGTAGCTGCCATTGACTCCGCATTCGCGAAGCATCGCATCAAGGGTGATACGAGCAACACGTCCGTTACCGTCTAAGAATGGATGAATCCAAGCAAGGCGATGATGGGCGGCGAAGGAGGCTAGGATCCCATCGAGCTTGAATATCCCGTTCTTTTTAGCCCATTCAAGTTTTTGCCCATAGACATTCGTGTAGCGCGTAAGGAAAGGCCCAAGGGTTTCGGCTTTCGGTGCGAGATGTCTCCCGACTTGCACTTCCTTGTTTGTGGGTCGAAGCTCTCCAGGCTTCATGATTGAGCCATCACTGAGCCTCAGAAGGTCATTTGGCAAGTGCTGGCAAAACACTCGATGTATTCCGAGTAGGAAGGAAAGTAGAGTGTCCTTTGTGAGGCTTTGCTGTTTTGACCACCGATCTGCTTCAACATGTGCGAACGCTAGGCTCTGCGAGTCTATCTGCTCCGACTTATCTGTTGCCTCTTGCAGTGCTTCCTCGATATCGATTGGGAGTATCTTGTGGCCTTCAATGAGGTTGCTGTAATAGCAGTTCATGTTCTCGACAAGCGTTGAAAGACTCCTCGCTGTCGAGGGAACAAGAGCCGCATCTAGGCATGCTGAAATCTCAGAAAGCTCGTGAGCGAGTCCGATAAGTGAGTTGTAAACAGACCGAGAGCCATCTATGACTAGCGGCTCCATCTGAGCGGGGTCAACGTAAAAATTTGCCAATTGCTTTTCGTTTTCTTCCGATCCTTGTTCCGATTGTAAAGTATTTATATCAATCGATTAGATTGTTTTGTTGCCCTGGCCTTTCCGATCTTTTTCTATATTTCCACGGATGCTTTTACTGAAGCTTCATTGAAATTTCGTTAGAGCTTTTTTAGGTGCGAAAAGTCCCTCAGACTTACATAGTTTTTCACGAGAACAATGCCTCGGAAGTGCTATCCACCTCTCTGGGGCGAGTCACAAATCCACCCCAGCTAACAAAACATGGCAGTTCCTCGGCCAAAGCTGCCGGTGACGTCATCAATAAGAAATGGCCACATCCTCGTCGTTGCAGGGTGTCAGGCAGGCGGCATTGTCATAGTGACGCGGCGGCTTGATTAACCTTCTTACCCAGCGCGATTACGCGGAACCCAGCGGGAACATGAGTGAACAAGGGGACGATTCCCCAACAGAAGAACAGGCCGACAATTACGAAAACGTAGCCGCCAACCACAGAACTGGCCAGGCTGGTGGAATTTGATCGCAAAGATGATTAACCGGCTGGACGAGGACCTGGCAAATCTCAATGCCACCATCAAGATTTTTGCCTCGGACTTCAACCTAGCCGGGATTGGCGTAAAGCGCGTTCGCGGCGCCAAGGTCGGTGGTTTTAAGCACTACAATCAGGGCGAAAGTCACACCCTGGGATAGGCGGGGTTTGTCTATCACACCAGGGGCAGTCCACCTCAGGCCAGTTGGAAGCAAATACTCAGTTTGTATAATTGTCATCAATCACTATTCCGTAGGCACAACTGCCATGAGCCTTGCCAGTGTTCGTTCTAGCCGTGGCGATAGCTATGAGCTTCTAATAGCAGCAAGGTGGGCGGTTCATATACTTCACGATCCCGGCTTTACGCGGATCGACATTGACTCGACCTCCCTTGATGTATCCGATACACCAATCGAGGTTGACGACATAGTAGTCAGCCTGGCCAATGGTCAGACACTCTACTGTCAGTGCAAGAAGAACCAACAGGATTTCAGGGCTTGGTCGCCTGCAGACCTGCAGGATGAACTGAAGAAGGCTGCTCGACAGCTTGCGCGAGACCCAAATGGTCTGGTTCATTTCTACTCAGCAACCCCATTTGGCGACATAGCAAAGCTAGCGGAGCATGCCGCGACCCAACCCGATGCAGCTGCCTACGCCCATAGTCTTGGGAGCATTGCCAACCTACGCAGCATCAACAGCACTCTTGAGGGCTATTGGTTGCCCGAATTGGCAGGCACAAATCTATTTGTATTCGATCTTCTTCGCCGCATTTCATTTCATTCAACCTCAGGATTGAATGAGCTACGGCAAGAGCTTCTAGGTGCTATTGGTCAGCACGCCACCCAGGCAGGTTACGTCCTCGATGTACTCCTGAGCCGGCTCGCCAGCATCAAGAGTCGAACGTCTGCATCCTCCTGCGGGGTCGCTGCCACTCCATCCACAGGCATTGTCCGGGGCGACCTGTTGCGGATTCTCTCTGAGGTAGGTTCACTCCTCACTCCGCCGCGTGCCGAACGTGATTTGCTTGCTGAGTTCCGGAATGTCTCAGCGATGGGTCGCTCGTGGCGACGAGACATAGGCAGCAAGAGGCTACCCCGCAAAGCGATAGACGAGGTACTCAAGCATATCCAAACAGAAGCGAAACGCGTCTTGGTAACTGATGGGCCGGGTTCTGGGAAGACGTGTGTTCTTCTGGATCTGGCAGACAGACTTGAAACTGATCCTGTTCAGGCTGTGTTGTTTATCCAGGCACGCATCTATTCCGAATGTCACACACCCGATGCGCGACGTGGAATGGGGTTGCCAGAAAATATTGTCGAAGACATTGGACGTCTGGCGGAATACAGACCCATCGTTGTTATCCTCGATTCACTAGATGTTCTATCTTTGGCCCGTGAGCACGATGTTCTCGACTTCTTCTTAGGCCTCATTGACCGTCTTTCACTTATTCCTCGGGTTACCGTAGTTGCCGCCTGTCGCAACTACGACCTGCAATACGACCACAGACTAAAGAGCCGTGACTGGGGATATGTCGTCTCCCTCGGTTTGCTCGACTGGGATAACCAGGTTCTTCCTCTGTTGCAGGAATGGTCGCTTGATCAAGAGCACCTCCCGGCACCATTGCGTGATTTGCTTGTAAACCCACGCATGCTCGCAATCTTCGAGGAGATCGTCCGACGCGGTGCAATCCCGACAGCTAACACTGCACAGGAGTTAACTGAGCACTACCTGCAATCAGTGGTTCTAAATGCCCCCACCTTAGGGGACGCTGCGATGGCACATCTGGAGCGTCTCGGTCGCGAAATGCTTCAGCTGAGGCTGATGTCTTTGCCAACGGTTAGAGCCAATGTGCCGGACACGTTGATGAATGCGTTGAAGAGCGCCGGTGTCCTAGCTGAATCGGGCACTAAAGCGGTGACATTTGGCCACCAAACCCTCCTCGATGTACTCGCTGTTCGAGCCGCATATCGGGACAAAAAATCTCTACTCGACTTCATAGGAGACCAAGCGGCCACGCCTTTTGCTCGACCAGCGGTCCGCAGTTTCTTCTTCTACTTAAGATCTGCGGAGCCTGAGAGATTCAGAGGGCAGGTTCGTGCGGCGCTAAACAATCCAAGCGTTGCATTCCATCTGAAGCGTCTCCTCACTGAATCACTGGCAGAGATCGAGCCACAAGATGCCGATTGGCCACTGATACAGCACATTTATACAGACCACAGTGAACTTTTTCCCACCTTCTACTTTCCGACGAATAACCCGGCATGGCTTTCATTCTTTGCAAAGCATTGGTGGCCGGTCGTGCTAGCCGAGAAAGCAGAGCAATGGGCGCTGAATCACGCTCGACACCTCGGAATCTGGCTCCAGAAGCATCCGGATGCCGTTGTGAATGCCTGGCTGGCCATGTTCGAGATCGAATGGTTGCCTAAGAACGATTTGGCATACGTTGTAACTCTAGCGCTAGAGAAATTCAGCGAGTGGCAGTCGTCATCAACTCGTGCCTTAATTGAGAAGTTACTGCCACTTACCCGTGGCGAGCATGATTTCCTAGGAGCGCGAATTGGCGCATTGGTTGCCGCAACAAATAGCGATGACGATCTCTTATGGCGCTTCATCATCCGCGATGTCACAGAAGATGCCCTACTGAGCTATCACCTCGACGGGAAATTGCGTTGCGCACCCCATGACCTAGGCCAAGATCGCCTGATTTTGGAAAAGCGGATGGCGCAATCTGAAAGACTGCTAAACGATGCCATAGCCTCAGTAAATCAGTGGTCCGCTTTCATTCGCGCCAGATGGAACAACCCGGAAAGCTTCCACAACCAGTTCTTACAAGAAACGTCGTATGGACAGACACACACTCGAATAAGCATCCGGCATGTGAGCAGTGAATCTGTTCTGTTCCATGCAATTGAGCAGGCTTGTCTACAGCACGCAAGAACCGACTCCTCCTGGTGGCGCAATCACGAGAAAGAGCTACGCCAAAGCCATGATGCGGCGCTTAGATACATAGCAATTAAGGCGTACACAGAGAATCCAACCTCTAATCTTGCTAGCATCGCCGCAGTTCTGACGGACCGAGAGATGCTGGAACACCGATGGACATTTGAGATCGGGCTGTTGATACAGGCATCGTTCCACTTGCTCGACCTGACCTCCCAAGATCAAGTGATCCAACTAGTCCTAGAGATTCATAGCAATCACGAGGTCGAAAATGATCATCAAAAAGTATGGATTGCCCGAAAGCAGCGGGACTACTTGCGGATGATGCCGGCGTTCAGTTTGACTCTCGAAGCTGACAAAATCTTGCGCGAAACCCTGTTGCAGTACGGCCCTGCCAGCGATACGCCCTACATTGAAGCACGTAGTGGGTGGGTAACGCAGCCCTTCTCGGACGAAACCCTAATAGGCTTGAGTGACGATGCGATCTTGAGAATTGTCAGACACTATGAAGGTAGTGGAAGAGGTGCATGGGAATATGACTCTCTCATTGGCGGTAGCGACCAAGTGACGCAAGTCGTCAACTACGCCGCGTCGAGGCAGCCGATTCGTTTCATGGCCTTTCTGGCGACGCATTGGCTAGATTTGCCACCTAAGTTCCGCGATGAAATCTTTTCTGGCGTCGCCATTCACTTGCGCTATCGCTTTGGTCACCTATCATCCAGCACACCATGGGAACCACTTGAGACACCGTCCGGAGCCGACGTCGCCAGCAGTTTGATGACTGAACTCAACCGGCACCCCTCCTATTGGCGCTGTAAGCACCAAACGGCAGCAGCCCTAGAGGCCTGCGCGTATGTCGTTGAGGAGCAAACTGAAGCAGAGGATCTAGCCTTCTGGCTTACGGAGACCCGACTCGCAGACGACCCGCTACCAGGTCGACAGCATGATGGAATGGGTTTAATCGGTATTGCAATCAACAGTACGCGTGGCATAACGGCCGACGCATCAATGATTCTCGCTACAAGATGGATTGAGGCCAATCGACCTCTACCAGAGTTGTTGCCACCTCTATTGCTTGCTCTGGCATCTGATCAACATTTGGCAATACGGGCGGTTCTGGTTCGCAGACTGCCAGTGCTGCAATTCCATTCTCCGGAATTGGGCTGGCACGTATTTTCAAGAGCCATTGCGGGAGCTGACAAGGACTTATGGAGCTTGGCGGAGCCCTGCCTTTACCACGCCTACCATGCAAACTTCGGCACTGTAGAACCGTATCTCGACGACGTTCTCACAGCCGGAGCAGGAGATTCATGGGGTCGAATCGCAGCTCTCGCGTGCCTTTCAAATCACATCGAATTTGATGTATTAACCCAACGGCTCGCCAACCTGACTGACACTCTTGCGTGGACTGGCGTAGCGCAAGTATTTGGTTTGAACCTTGATAAGCCAGAACACTTCAACACTTGCTTGGCCGGGCTAACCTGGATGCTGAGCAATAGTCCACAGCCAACGGTGATCGCATCAGAGATTCTATCCAACGCCTTTAGCGATAAAAAACCGCCATTACGGTTTTCGGCAGAATTTCTTCAGCGACTGTTTTCCACTCACAGCCAGGGTGGCCAAGATCAGCAAAGATCGCTTCACAGCTTCATGGAATGGCTAGAAGCCCTCGTTCAGACTCATGTTGAGGATGCGCTCCAGGCAACCGAGGTTATGTTGGCAGCAGGTAGCTTTGGCCAAGACTTGGACCTTTGGCACCTGACATCTGGATCTGTTCTGAACAGATTATTTCAGGAGGCGGAAGACCGCGAGGCGTCGGATGGCGGAAACTTTCTGCGCCGCGTAATTGCCGTCCAAGACGTCTTGCTGAAGTCAGGAACTTACGGTCTCGACCAATGGCTAAAGGATGCCGAACGCCCATAAGGGCCTCACATCTTACTTTTCGTCCGCAAGGTCCCAAGTACGCGATGGGCCATAAACCCTCAGCCTTCAGGCATATCCTTTAGTAGCCGGCCATACATTGCATGCCAAGCTGGCGATGGCATCCCTGCGGTGCAACCTTCCGCTCGATGGGACTGCCTGCAAGCAGTGCTTACTGGTTCCCTTACTTTGCTCGGAAGCTCCTTGGTTAGCATGTTCCTGAACGTCCGCCTTTCCAAACGCATTACTTCCGCTTGGGGTCGGAAGTCAACGTAGTCAGGTAGCTACCCCAATCAAAATACAAATGGCCGGTCTGGAATCAGAACCGGCCATTTTTCATTCAGTAGGCCACCGGTAGCTTTGGCCGACGAGAAGTCTTTGTGTTGCAGTGGATCTAAATCCCCCTCCGAGTCAGGATCCGACGTAGCTTGGCAGTTACCCCAATGAGAATGGGCAACCAGGGGGGAATTCAGCCCCAGCCTGACCATCAAGCTCTTACATGAATATCTGTTGCTCGAAATGGCTAACGGCACATCCCTAGTTCTGAGCTGAGGTGCCTCAGGGGCGGTGGCCTACTCACGAGGTATCTACCTGCGCTCCGATGCATAGCCTTCGGGGTCAGCCTGCCCGTCGGTGAAGCTGTAGAATACGACCACGTCATTAGACAGGTATTCTTGTGTTCCTAGAGGAAAATCGTCGGCACTTTTTTCGGCCCTTGTCCGGTAAGCGTCGGGAAATGGTGGCTTCTTGCTTGAAGTCACTGTATGACCGGCTTCACGGCCCAGGGGCCGATTATTCCCAGAATCTGACCCGGGACGGCTTGCGGGAGTTGCTCTACCCCGTCATCCAGGAAACAGCCAACCTGGAAATCTCGGCCGGCGAGCCTGCCAGCGACGATGACCTGGCCCAGATCCATAGTTCCGACCTTCCCCTGCTGGCCAACGCCCTGATCCGGGACTTGGTCCGGGATGGCTGGTTGGAGTCCTTTGGCGATCGGGCAGGGCTTGTGGCAGCTTACCGGTTCACCCGGGCCGGCAAACTGTTTGCAGAGGCTCTCTGGTCCCTGGACCGGGTTCGGGCACGCAGTCGCCAGCGCAATGTCCGGGGATGTCGTAACGCCCTGGAAGCAGCCTTACGCAACGTGGACGCCTATGACCTGGTGGATGCCTACGATTATGCCGAGAAGGTGATCAGTGACCTGTCTGAGGGGGTAGAGTACTTCCAGGAGCTGGTCCGGCGCCTGATGGCTGAGGCTTCTCAGACTCCCTGGGACTCCTTCATGGAGTTCCTCTCCCGGTTCGAGACAGACTTCAAGAAGCAGATGACCGCCGACAATGTGGAGCGGCATCGGCAATCCATTCGGGAGGCCATTGACCGCCTGCGTGCGCTGGAGGATGACCGGTTCAACCGGCTGTCTCGCCAGCTGGAGGAAATCGCGCCCTGGGCTCAATCGGCCACCACCCGGGAAACTGCCCTGGAATGGCTGCTATCCCGGACCGAGGAGATGGTAGAAGCCGCCTGCACGATCAAGCATCCCGAGCTACTCAAAGCCATGAACACCTACATGCGCCGGGCAGCAACCATCGTGCAGCAGGCCATGCTATTGCGTCAGGGCCTGGCCCGGCATGCCTATTCCCAGGCCATCGCTCGGGTGGCAGAGGCTATCGGCGAGGCTCAGGACCTGCTGCTGCTCAGGATTGGCCAACACCTGGCGCCGGCGGAAGTCCGACTGCTCGACCCGGCCGCTTTCAAGATTCGTTCCGCCGCCCAACGCCGGCGGGCCCTGGCCGTCACCATCAAGCCCAAGGTGACCCGGGAATCCCGTCTGGCGGCTTTCCTGCACCGGGCCGAGGCTGAGGCGTTCTCCTTGTCCGCTGAGGATGTGCTGGGCCGGTTGCGACGGGAACTGCACCTTCGGGGCAAACCTTACCGGCTATCCCATCTTACGTTCCAGTCGGCTGACGACGTGCTGGCCGCCATGCAGGCCGTGGAGTCCATCCGCAACTCCCGCAATGCCAGCCTGCGGGTTACGCAGTTGCCCAGCAAGCTGATCACCCCGTTTTACACGGGGTACGACTATCTGATCGAGGCACATACCGATGTTGCTTGAGTCTTTGAATGACCTGCTGGAGTCCTCCGGGCTGAAATTGCCTCGATTCCAGCAAATCACGACCCGACTGTTTGCCTACGGCATCATCCTGCGGGACGAAGACGGGGGGGAGCAGCGCCTTTACGACGACGCCCACCGTATCGAGGCGGTGCTGACGGATTACTTCCAGGCAGGGGGCTTCCGGCTTCACCACGACGTCCCCGGCCAGTTTTTCCGGCTGTACGTACCAGGAGCCTCCATCCCGGGGCTCCCTGAGGACGAGCTGGACTCCGTGCCGGCCCTTCGTGCCAAGGTTACCCCTGATTTCGTAGCTGCCGCCCTGGCCCTGCGCTTCCTCTACCAGCAGGCCCTCAATGAAGGGGGCGGCAAGCTCTCCAATGAAGGGGACGTGCTGATCTACTTCGAGGAACTGGCCACCACATTGCAGACCCAGCTGCGCCGGAACCTCCCGGACACCCAGGGGGACCGGGATCGGCTGTTGAAAGACCTGAAACGGCACCGGCTGATCCACTTCAACGCGGGCTTCTCGGCAACCGACGAGGAAGCCATGATTGCCATTCGCAGCACCATTCTGGGACTGATCAGTGAAGATGCGCTGGCCGCGGCCCTGGAAGGCGGCGAAGGCGCCCAGATTTCGGAAACGTCTGATAACGAGGACACTCCCGACCATGAAGCTTGATCGACTGATTCTGGTGAACTGGGGCGCCCTGCACTCCGGGGAATACCCCATGGGCAACATGACGTTGCTCACTGGCCCTTCCGGCGCCGGCAAGTCCACCATCCTGGATGCGCTGCAGACAGTGATGACGGCTGTCTACACCAACATCTTCAGCTACAACCCCAGCCAGGGCGAAACAACCCAGACCCGCCGGGATGGTAAGACCAAGCGGACCCTGTGGTCATACATCGTGGGGGCCGAGGACAACTTGTTTGCCCGGCCGGACGGCGCCCATGGCTACATCGGCGCTGTTTTCAAGCCCAGCGAAGGCGAGCAGGGCAAGGAATTCACAGCCCTCATCGCGGCTTCCGCCCGGGTGGAGGGCTCCGGCGGTCTGCGTCAAGCGGTCGGCGAGAAGCTCAATCTGCTGATCATAGACGACGCTGCCCTATCGGTGGACGACCTGTACCGGATCGACGGCGACAACATGTGGGTGGTGGAAGTCGAGCGGATCGAATCGGTGTTGAGCAGCAAGTATCCCAAGGTGCTCAACTTGCGGGATCTCAAGCGGGAGTACCTGTGCCAGCTGTACGGCCGGTTCCGGGGCATGAAGTCCGTATCCTTCCAGGAAGCTGAAGCAGCGGCCAAGGCTTGGTGCCATGCCATTGCGCTGCCCAAGATCGACAGTGTGGACGACCTGGTTAAGCACCAGATCCTGGACTTCGATGGCCAGCAGCTCAACCAGCGTATTTCCCACATTGCAGAGCTTATGCAGCAAGTGCATGCCTTGCGCAAGGAGGGAGATCGTCTGCAGGAGAACGTGAGGCAGCTCACTGGGCTGAAGGAGTCATCCGCTGCAGCACTGCAGGGCTTCGAAGACTTTGCGCTGCATAAGCTGGTGGGCGCCCGCCGAGCGCTGGTGCTGGATCAGCGGGCCATTGCAGAAGCCTCCGGGCAACTGGGGCACGCCCAGCAAGAGCTTTCTTTGCAGCAAGGCAAGGTCCTGACCATCAAGCAAGACCTGGAAGGCCTACAAC
Organism: Azospira sp. MPR-LB4; assembly: GCF_058809525.1. Lineage (NCBI taxonomy): Bacteria > Pseudomonadati > Pseudomonadota > Betaproteobacteria > Rhodocyclales > Rhodocyclaceae > Azospira > Azospira sp. MPR-LB4. The sequence goes on along the minus strand of NZ_CM179521.1, from coordinate 698,950 downwards.
AGCAAATCATTCAGGTGCAGGCCCAGCTCATGGGTATTCCCGCCGCTGCCCAGAAGGATGCGCTGGAATCCCAGCTACAGTCGGCCCGGGTGGCTACTCAGACCGGGCTCAAGCAGCTGCAAGTCGCCCTGGCCCGCGGCCAGCAGCTTCAGGAACGCGCCAATCAGTTGCTGGCTATCGAGTTTCCTCCGGAATTCAGCAAGGTCTGGGACGCCGTCCCGCAAGTGGCCAGTGCCTTCCGGGCGGTACGGGACTACCCTCTGGACCGGTGGGCACTGCAGGCAGGACGCCTGGCCGAGCACGCTGATCTGTCTGATGGCGCTCAAGTTCTCACGCTGACCACGCAGGTGGAAGCCCTTCGGGGGGGCTTCGAACCCTTGTACACTGCCATGACCCGGCCGGCCGACAGTCTGGCTGCCGCCCTCAGCGAGCAGCGCAATGAGTTGGCAGGATTGCTGCAGACCTTGGAGGCCAAGGAAGCAGACGCCGCCGGCCGTAAGCGCGCCCTGGCCGGTGGCGGAACAGACTACCCGGGGCAGATCCGCCGTGCCCTGCAATGCTTCCGTGCCGAGCTTCCGGGCGTCACCGTGCAGGTCTTGTGTGACCTCATCGAGCCTTTGGACGAGGACTGGCAGCCGGCCATCGAAGCCTACATGGGAGACGCCCGATTCAACTTCCTGGTGGCGCCTGAGCACGAGGAGGATGCTACCAACCTGGTGAAACAGCGCCAGTTGGGCACCCGGGTCGTCCAGGGCACCAAAAGCCTGCAGGATGCCCGGGCCGATCGGGTTCATCCTGAGTCCATCGTGTATGACCTGCAAACGGAGCATCCTGTCGCCAAGGCATACCTCATGGCCCAATTCGGGGATGTGATCAAGGTGCGGGATGCCAAAGACCTGAAGAGCACACGCCGGGGCGTCCTGCTGGACGGCCGGGCAGCCGGTAGCCGGACGACCTACCATGCTCGGGTGCAGGACCTGGTTTTTGGCCAGGCTCAACGCAGGCTAGCCCTGGAGCGGGCGATGGAAGCGCATAACGCCCTGCTGGATGACGTGGCAAAGAATCGGAGCCTGCTGGCCGAGCTGGTACGGGTGCAAAAGCTGGTGGATGGCCTGTTCTTGCCTGAGTTCGACAGCATTCCTCAGATTGTGCTGGGAATGCAGGAGATCGATCGAATTCTCAACAGCCTGGACCAGCTGGACCTCACCGCGATCAAGGATCTCGAGGATCAACGACAATCTCTGGAGACGGAACGCAAGGCCCAGGATTCGGCCTTGCAGCAAGCCAATCGGCAGGTTGCCCGTCTGGAAGAAATCTTGCATGGGCTGGAAAACATCATCGTCCAGCGGCAGCAGGGCCTGGCTGCCCGGGAAACGACCATCGTAGAGCAGGAGACCCGTGTCCAGGGGCTGTGCCTGCACAACCCGGCCTTGAGCTTCCTGGCCCTGGTGGACAAGGCCCGGGACATGGCCGAAACCCAAGAAGCCGATCAATCGGAAAGTCAGGCACATGCCTGCCTGCAGACGGCGCTGGCGGCCCAGGGCGACTTGCGGGAGGGGCTAAGCGCTTACAACCAGCGGGCCAAGGCCGGGGAACGGCTAGACTATGGCTACGCTGGCGGGCATTCTCAGCGTGCCGAGGAAACGTTCTCCGACAACTATGCGCCCTTGGTGGTGCTGCTGACCGGCATCCGGGGGCAGCTTCGGCACCAGCGCGACACCGGGCTCTACAAGAACGTGGCCGAACTACGCCAGGCTGAGCAGTCCTTCCGGGACGTGTTCACCAAGCAGTTCTGCTTTGAAATTCGCAATGCGGTGGATACCGGTATCAAAACACTGAAAGCGCTCAACGCCGAGCTGAGCCACCTGAAGTTTGGCACTGATCGCTTCTATCTGGACTGGAGCGCCTGGGTGCCCGAGTTCAAGGCTTATTACGATTTCTTCGAAGCGGCCTACACGCTGTCCGAGGCTCAGGAATCCGAAGACCTGTTCACCACGACGACCCTGACCCCGGCGCACTGCGAGGTGCGGGACAGACTGGTGCATTTGCTGCTGTCCGAAGATCAGGATAAGGCCCTGCAGGAATTGCGGCGCATTGCCGACTACCGGAACTACCGGCGCTACGAGATCTGGAAGGAATCCGATTCCGGCTCCAAGGTGGCGTTGTCCACCTGGGGCACCGGCTCCGGCGGGCAGCTGCAGACCCCCAGCTACATCATCCAGGCGGCAGTGGTGGTCAATCGGCTCAAGCACTTCGAGAAGGGCCCCGCCCTGAAGCTGCTGGTGAACGACGAGTCCTTCCATCGCATGGATGAAACCCGAACCCACGACGTGCTCAAGTTCCTTCGAGACAACCTGGGCCTACAAGTCATTTGCGCCATGCCCACCAAGAACGCCGGCCCCTTCAAGCCTGAATTCACCAAGGAGTGGTGCGTGACCCGCACCGGCGTAGAAGGCAACGGCGAGGTGGGCTTCGTGGCCGAAGCCGATGAGCGGGACCTCAACCCGGATGCACTCCGGGAGTTGTGGGACCATCGTCGGGATCAGGTCCGCACCCAGGCCGCCCTGCTGTTCGAGGAAGCCAACTCCCTGCCGGCGGAAGCATGACCGACGCACCACTTTGGCTTCAGGACCCAGGGCTCCAAACCTTTCTGAAGGAGTTGGTATCCCGGCTGGACCGGGCAGAAGGGCAGGGTAAGCCCCTGGCCCGGGCGGTGCCCGTGGATGCCCGCACCTTCCCGGCATTTTTCAAGGCGGACCTGGAAAACACTCGAGAGCAGTATTGGACTCAACTGCTGCAGCTGGCTGTGCAGGGCTGGTTTCATCTGGAAACGGATCGGGTGCCCCAAGGCGCTGCCGCCTATGAGTGCCGGCCCAGGGTCAGCAGGCTCGATACGGCGTTGTTGCGGCACGCCACCGGCCAGGTCGGCAGGCAGGTCAGCCCCGCTGAGCAATGGCGAGCCGCCGTGCTGGACGGGTTGAAAGCGTCCCCCGAAGTCCTGGTCCAAGTTTGTCGATACCGGCTGGAAGTCCCTGGCCGAAGCCCCGCTGAGCTGGTGGCCCAGCTGGCCCAGCTCCCGAGCCTGACCAATGCGGACCTCATGCTGCGGGAAGTTTCGGCCAAGCTGTTCTGGGGCCAGTCCAAGGTGCTGGATGGCCGGCAGGCCCTGGTGGCGGCCCTGCTGGGGGTTCCTGAGTGCCCCTTCCCGGAAATGCCGGTGCAACTCCACGTCAGGCTACCGCGCTGTCCGGCAAAAGAGGTGCTGTTCATCGAGAACCTGACCACGTTTGAGCAGGTGTCCCGAAATGCGGATGGGGCGCTGCCTGAGGTGGCCCTGATCTATGCCGCCGGCTTCAAGGCAAGCGCTCGCCGGCTCCGCCGCCCGGAAGGAGTCTCCCTATACCTGGCCGCCACCGGTGACTTGTCGCCTGACGGGCTGGCCGCATTTCAGGATTGGCTCTTTGGTCAGCACGAGCTGTCTTGCTGGTTCTGGGGCGATCTGGATGACGCAGGAATGGATATCCTAGCCCGGCTACGGGAGGGATTCCCAGATATGAAAGCGTGGACGCCAGGGTATGCTCCGATGGTACGATCTCTCCTCGCCGGAGAGGGGCATACCCCTGAGCATGCCCAGAAAGCCCAAACCCGGGCGACACTTACCGGGTGCCCCTATGCAGATACCGTGCTGATCCCAGCGTTACGGCAGACCGACCGGTACCTGGATCAGGAATACCACCAGGTCCTGGAGGGGGCCCTCTGACATAAGGCCTAGCCGGGAGATCCCCTGGGTATGAGCGGACCATGGAATGCCTGCTGAAAACGTTCCCCGTGACGCCTGTGCGCCAACGCTTCAAGAGAAATTGGATCGGATTTCCAAAGCCTGTCCGGAAACCAAGGGGGAGGTGCTTGGCCCGACTCTCAATTGGATAATGATGGGCAATGTCAGCCCTCGCTCCAGGCGTGGCCAGCTGCTAGCCTTGCTAGCCCGAGTGGAGGCCGCTGTAACGCCTCATGCGCCTTGCAAGTCTGGGTGCGCCGCCTACTGTCACATTCCCTTGTCCATCTCTATGAGCGTGAGGCCCAGACCGTGGGTGTCCTGACTCGCCGTACCCCGAAAAGGTTGCCACGCCGGACCGTTGCAACTGCGGTTGAGGCCGGAAAACAGTTCATAAACTAAGCTCTGGGAGCAGGGCCAACGGCAGCTATGGCCGAAATTCTGACTGACTGAGGATAATGTCAAACAGTGAAGGGGAGTTACCTACTTCCGCTTATCGGCCGAAGCGGCTAGCAGATGAATGGGTGGTAGGAGGCGGCTTTTCGCCCCTTAGCGGTCGAGAGTGAGGCTGCCTGAAACCTGACTCAAACCAAGCGGTTAACCCTTTCCCGGGCCCTCGATATGGACGCCACTACGCTAGCGACGGTTAAAGGATTGGCATTCCAGCTTGGATACCGGCTTACCCTGGTGCCAGACAACGAGCTGGCAGAAGGTCTGGCTAAAGAGGAGCTGTTCTTCCGGTAAGAGCAATACGCATCGCACTTGGAGTTCTCATCCTTGGATGCCGTCGCTCCAAGAAGGCTTCCTGCCGCTTGCTGTCCAAATGATCGAGTCATAGTCCCCAATGCGGGGATATACTCAGCTGGCAAGCTCGTACCGGGGGATTCCCGGTACGAGAAGATGGCCGAAGAGCCCATTGGGAGATTTCAGGTGCAAAGAATTCTGATGGGGCTGCAGGAGCTGTTCCTGGCTTTAGGGGTCGTCGCGGCCGAGATGGGCATCCTCAGGATGTGATCAATATGTTCGTTTCCTTCGATTGCGAATTTACTCGGCTGACCGAGCAAGCAGAGCTGATCTCTTTCGGCGCTATTTCTGAAACAGGCGACACCCTTTACCGGGAACTCGCACCGATTGTTTGCGAAGAGTGTTCCAATTTTGTACGAACCGAAGTGCTTCCACTGTTTAACGGAGGTGAAGCATCTTGTGAGCGCCAGATATTCGTGGATGTTCTTGTCCGCTGGCTCGAGCGCATTCCTGCACCTGTGCTGCTGTGCGATTCTGTATGGGACATCTATGTGCTCACTGGAGAAATTGGGTGCCGTAGCCGGGAAGCTAGAGAGCTAATTCTCCCAGGTCTCCGCAACCCAGTACCGATAAGCCTAGTTACGGATATGTTAGGGACTGTACAAGCAGCTGTTGCTGAAGGTAAGCAACAGTTTTGGCTCCGAAATACCAGCCTTCGCCCACATCATGCACTAAACGATGCCCGTGCCCTCATGAACGGATGGTTGGGTGCAGTCGCAAATCTTCCAAGCGCTAGTCTTTTCACCGCTGTCGGCACGAAATCTGCAGATGAGCAAGGCTATAAGTAATGATCTTATCCCAATCAGGCACCGTCACTAGGAGTCTACAAAAACGCATTGCAAGATGCCTACAGGCCAACAGCAATTGCTGTTGATTAAGTCCAGCCTCCGCTCTACCGACTGCATCTTTGAATACTGTCGGTACCTCCAAGCCAATTCAGCCCGCACCTGCTCCAGATTAACGTCTTGGCCGCTACGCAAGACGACGCACACTTCTCGCCCGTACCGATCCGGCGCGCCGCAGTCGAGTTCGACATCGTGGCTAAACACATGGTCTGATAACCGCAAGCTTAAGAAAGCTGCACTGCACCCTAGGCCACCGAAAGCCCCGCCTTGACTGTTTCAGAACTGATCATCAGCAAATCGACTTAACTCGAACGATTGTCCTTGGTGTCCCTGTTCTTCAGACGCTTGCTTGCTGGAAAACTCTGGTAGTGCGGCACAACGCATAAGGTTGAAGCGTTTATTCTTTATTTCAAGTTACGCCAAATGATTGGTAAAAAATAATTCCGATTAGGACGGAAAATCGAGGATCACCGGACTAATGCTGTTAGAATCGGTACGATAATCAATTATCGATAATAGACTTCACAGGATTATTATGGACATCACGACTCTTTCCGTTGCAGAGCTGAAATCCCTTCTAGAAAAGATTCCCGCTGAAATCACGCGCCGCGAGAAGGAGGAGAAGGCCCTTATTCGTAAAGAGCTTGAGGCACTTGCGGCTCAACGAGGCTATACCCTTGATGATCTACTGGGTAATGCTGTTGAGAAGGTGGTCAAGGTTAAGAAGGCCGTTGCAGTCAAATACCGCCATCCGCAGGACGCTTCTCTCACCTGGTCAGGTAGAGGTAAGCGTCCCCGCTGGACGGTCGAATTTCTTGCCAATGGTGGTGCCTTGGAGCAGTTAGCCATCTGATCTTTCGCTCGTAATATATTAATGGCCGCATGTGCGGCCATTTTTATTTCAAATTCAAGCTTCCGGATGCTCCGCCAGATCAAGGGCATCATCGACTTCAATTACCCTAGTAACGCAAAGTGTTTTCCAACCTGGCGTGTCCGAGTAATAGTTGGATTGCCCTAATATTTCTGGTTCTCCGATATATCCGCATTGGTTTTGTATGGCGCATTGAGTCGGTACCGTACCCTTGCTATTGCCTACTGAGTTGCAGTCGGGTCCGTATTGCCCATATCTCCGCAAGTTTGAGAGGAGATTTCTGACCAATGATGCATCCCTTATTCCAAGGTGTTGCACGTGTTGCTATGACCATGGCAATCTCCCAGGTAGCCCGCTGTGTTGGAGGAAGGCGTTCACTTCGATTGGTGCAAACTCCAAGTCCCTAGGTGGGCGTTTTTTGGTATGGGCGTGCACAAGCTTTACGGCACATGCTACCTGCCAGAGATCGTCATCGTGCTGAGAGCAGGAGGCAAGATCTACGTACAAGAAGTAGATACTGTCCCAACTCACTTTTCGTTTCGTGTCAAAAATGGCCTGGCCATCAGGAAATGCTAGCGGTCGCAAATGCCGATGGATTAATTTTTGCGCCAATGCAAGTATGATCGCGCCTGCCGAAGCGGCCGCCTTGATGGATACCAGAAGGACGCAGGATCAATCGTGCATACGCCTATACTGTTCCAAGGCCCGTACTTCCACTGATCCTGCTGTTTTCAAGCGAAATGTCTCTGTTCAAGGAAGCCTGCTTGCTTATTGCCGGATGTACCTTTCTACATCGAGAGGGAGCGTCAAAGCCTAGGAAATCGTCGCACAAACCGCATAAACACTTGAGCCACAAGGCATGCTGAAATCATGGGGAATTTCCCGTGAGTGCCGGCACATGCAGGGATAAGTACAAAAACAGGATTGGTGAGAAGCCAGCCTCTAAGTCGACTGATCGATAAGGCACTTCACCAACTCACGCACCTTGCTCGGAGATAAAACACCGGCTGCACGGATCAAATCTGCCAGATCATCATTTGGCTCATATAGATATGAGACGGGAACTTTCAACTGCGAAGCTAGGCGTTGTGCAGTCGATAAGTCGGGGATATGTTTGCTGCGCTCGTACTGGTTGATTCTGGCACTGGCTACAAATTGGTCAATACCGGCCTGAATACCCAGTTGTTTCTGAGAAATGCCAATAGCTTCACGAGCCTCCCTGAGCCGTTTGGCAAACGTTGATTTTCCCTCCATCCATTGTCCCCTTCGAAGAGGACTAAGAGATTCTTAGGAATTCGATTGACGAGATACTAAGGAATACTTAGCATCCCAAGTCAATATTCAAAGACCCTTGATTCGGGGAGGACTAGTAATGAAGTGTGCTGGACACGTCGCATTGGATGCTGTCGGAACCTGCAACGCATGTGGGAAGGGGCTCTGCCCTGAATGTGTAACGATATTCACGCCCCCACTTTGTAGTGGCTGTGCTCTGGCGCATAACAAAAGCGTTGCCACATCGCTTTGGACCCATCTCGCCTTGATGGCAGGCCTATTCGGAGTCGCTCTCGTCGTCCTAATTGGCAAGTTGCCAGTCCTGACGGCCATCTGCTATGCCTTAATGGTGGCTTTTTTCCCGTCAGGATGGAGCTTTCTGAGGCGCTACTTCTCGCCGAGTGGCGGCTATCTGTTTCCGATGGCTCGGTGGATCAACCTACTTTTCCAGGCAGCAGTGGCTACGATGATCGGCATCGTAGTTGGTCCGATCTATCTACTCAAATCTTGGAGGGAACTTCAGGTCGTCCGCGAGACAAAAAGAACAATCGGCAATCAATAATATTCAGTATCTTCATTACCTCCACCTCCGATTCGCCGTGGAGGCTTGCCACCTAGAGAGCATGAGATGTACCCCTGGTTAAGACTTCTTAGCCGACTCCAGGCTGACCGGGTATCCCATCCATTCTTCCCCACCGGGGTTGCAGCCAGCCACGGAATCAGCGCTAATTACCAGGAAATGCTACCCGGAGAATGACCGGTACCTCGTAGGTACCGCGCTGGAACAGGATGGGGGGCACTGGCCAGAAGGGATGGGTTACCGTCACTTGTTGACGGTTCAACTACTCCCGGATGGTCATTCTTCAAGGTGTGGAGGCACCGACGAGCTACTGGACTGCAACTTGGGAATGCCCCTGGTGGCAGGAATGCCTGCCCCGCTGGAAATACAGGAGTTTCGCTAAGAGGATGGCCCCTGGGGCAATGGACCGTTTCTGGTCATTGGGGAGCTGGCCTCATTACAGCGCAAGCCCACCCCCCTAGCTGATGCGCGCACTTTTCTGTGACTGCATCTGACTTTCAGCCAATTCGAGTTCACTTCGGATCTTTGGCATGTCGAGCGTTGGCAATCCAAAGGTAAAGGAGGGGGCAACGATCGTGTTGTCCGGTAGCCCTAAATGCTGGTGATCCCATCGAAAAATTTGTTCGGGATGGTCGTGCGCGTTATCCACCCGTCGCAAATTATCCTTCGATGGCGTCGTCATCATGTAGGCGTAGCTACGCTTGTCAGTGTGCTGCTCGCACCGCAGAATCACTTTTATACCGCTCTTGCGCGTACCCGTCACTTGAATCTTTTTCGCATCCCTCCTGAGGTCGTTGCAGGCGAGATCAGTAAGAGCTTTCTCGATCAGTTGGTAGACGTCTTCCGAGGTTGCTTCTCTGATGCTTAGGGGGTTGTTAAACCCACACATGCTTGCCAAAAAGTCAAATAGAAAGCCCTTCGCTGACTCCTTTTCGTGCTCAGGACAAAGGCTTAGAACAAGCGTCTGAGCGTAATCACCGATAGAAATTGTTGTTGCGACGGTAGTCTGCGACGCGGTTTCATTGCAAATGAGACACACCCCCCCTGTGTCAAGAACATCGATCTCCTGGGTCGTGGTCGCACCGACGCGACCTTCGTAGAACTGCGTGAGGAGCTCAGTTTGTGGGTTGGTGTTCCTCTTCCTGTAGTCAGCCAAACGCTCGGTGTAGCCATTAACTTGAGCCAGTTTCTGCAAGTCCGCGAGGGATAAGAGCTCAGTCAGTCCATGCAGCTTATTGCTACGGTACTGGTTAAGCCCGTCAATGGTCGTGTTCGTGTAGTAGAAGCGCGCTGCGGGCCTATCGGAGTCAGCAAGTATTAGGAAACCGAGTAAGACGACCGGGGAATTGGGAACATGCGCGGCAATCCAACGCGCGTCTTTGGGGGCCCAGGCAAGCAGCTTCTCCTCCTCCAAGATACCAATAGGCATCAGGCCTGTGGCTGCGTCGGACAGCTGCGGCGAGTAGACGGCGACGAACCTCTCAGCCTGTTCGAATGTGATGTTATGCAACTCGATGAGTAGTGAGATCTCTTTTGTCGGATCAAGTCGACGTACGGTATCCATCAACCCTCTTGAAATGGTGCGCATTGACTCGCGCATTGGTCAATGCCAGCTGAACTGATGCTCCATGTGCTCAGTTAGCTTTCTGTGCCTTTGTGGTATTGGTTTGGTCAAAGTCAGCTCCCGATGTGCAGACTACGCATAATCTCGTAGCAACGGTCGAGTCGATGATCGATCGACCTACCGCGATCGCGATGCAGTCCATGGCTTGTGTTGTGGCACCTCGGATTGTTGCCGCCGGTATACCGCCAATTGTAAGTAACGCCACATAAGGCACGGTTTTGGAGTCTGCCTTAATCGCTGGCGGGCTTTTTATTCCTGATAAAACGTGATGTGCTGAGAAAAATGGTCAAATCAAGCCATGAAAAACGTCTGAACACCGGCTGACTGTAACAGCGCATAAAGTGGAGCCACGGTTGTACGGGTGCCCCGTTCGGCTGTATACGTGAAGATTACGCGCTGCTTTGCGCGAGTGAAAGCCACGAAAAACCCCGCGGTTGACTCTGCAGTGTCTTGCTGGAAGCTCCACCAGGCTGAATCATCTAGACCGACGAAGATTACGGTGTGGTATTCCAGCCCCTTGCTCTTGTGTAGGGTCATCAGTGGAAGGCCGTGTATTCCTTCGTATGCGTCGAGCGCAGCGCTCCAGTCAGGAGCCCCGGCGGTGCTAGCTTGCAGGTGGAGAGCCATGCTGTGTTCGACCTCCGACAGCCAATTTCCTTGACCATACACAGGATTCGCTGCGATCAGCGCGTCGCGCCCCAGGAATCCGACGATGGACTGTATGACAGCCTGTACAGCTTCAGCTGTCTGAGGCGGGGTGGGATAAGTACGATTGAATCGGCGTGCGAATGTATCAAGGTCCACCGTGAGTTGTCGGTGTCCTCGCTCGTTTTCTGGCACGATGCCGCGCAGAGATGACAGCGCCTGGAGCGCATCGCTCCAGGCTGACCTAGCCCTGCCAACCGTGGCCAAGCGCAAGATCAGAACCAGCAACTCGGACAACGGCTCGGTAAGCAGTTCCTGCAGCATCTGAGCCCCGAGCTTCGCGGCCTCGTTGCGCAGGGCAATTCCTTGATCGCGAAACACCGGTTCGAGAATGGCGGCGTATTCTTCAGCTTTCTGGCGAACGAGGATCACGAAGTCGCCCGGTTGGAGACTATGTGCCTGCATCTGCGATGTTATGAACTGGGCTAGATACTGTGCCTCAACTGGAGCCGAGGAAAAGTTCCAGATTGAGCAGCAGGCATCGGAGATTCGGGAAGAGGTTCGTGACAGGGGCTCCGCGGCCCCTGCATCGATGGCTTGGGCGAGGACATGCTGGATGCGCACGAGCTCGGGGGATGAGCGGTAATTGCTCCGCAGAGGGATTCGCTGCGCGCCAAAGGTTTGCTCGAAGGCGCTGAATGAATCATCCATGGCCAGTGCCCAGCGCATGATTTGCTGCTTGTTGTCGCCCACAGCGGTCATGGTAGCTGGAGTTCCCAGAAAAATCGTCTTGACCAGATCGAACTGCGCCTGGGTGGTGTCCTGGAATTCGTCCATGAAGACGTGGGAATAGGTCAGCGCCAAGGCATGCCGAGCTGCCACATTGACCCGAACCAACAATTCCGCGAGCCGGGTGAGCATCGGAAACGTCAGTGTACTTCGCGTTCCCTGGTGGAGTTGTTCATCCCAGAATCGCTGGCCGATCCATTGCCCAGGGTTGCCTGATGGCCAACCAGCTTCGGGCAACGGGGCGGCAAGGACGTGCCTGCGCTCCAAGGTTTTGCTCGCAATGGCGTGAATCTGTGCCCGATGGAACGGTAGATCATCGGCCATGGCTGCGCGGCGAATGAAGTCTTCGAGGAAAGGGCGGGTTGGAAACAAAATTCCGTAGTCGGAGGTGGGGCGCCATCGTTCCGGCAGCGCCTGACCGAAGCGGTCGACGAGACCCTTCGCCAATGCGTCGAAGGTCAGGGAGTCGAAGCGCGCCGCATGCTCAGGATGACACCGTTGACGTACACGCCTGGCCAGATTCCTTGCCGCATCGCGCTTGAAGCTGATCGCCAGGATCCGCTGAGGCGCTGGCGATGCGCCCGTCTGCAGTAGGAAGGCGGCGCGCTGTGCGAGGAGTTCCGTTTTTCCTGCACCGGGGCCAGCCAATACCGCATAGTGTCTCGACGAGCACACGACAGTCGAGGCGTTCGTCTCCAGCTCGGTGACACCGACAGGCTGCCAATAATCGGGGGGGACGCGGCGCGGAGGCAAGGACATGATTAAAGCCCAGACAACTGAACCGAGATGTGACGAAGTACGCGCTGCAGCGGCTCTGGCATGGCGTTCCTGAGCGCTTCTGCATCCACATGCGTTAAAGCTCGCAGATGGGTGGCGGGTTTACTTTGGGTCAGGAAGTGGTAGCGGTAGGCTGCCATGTGTTCGCGAAAGGGCTCAATGTCTCCGGTGTAGCAGGCCAAGCCAGGCCCTGCGGTGCCAAGCACTACTTCCGCTGCAGCTTCGTTGGTCATCCGCGGTCCAGTTCCTTCGACGGTCGCGGCGTAGGCTGTCGGGAAAGCAGACAGCATCGCTAGATCGAGATCCAGCGGCCATGAAAAGAATACTGAGGAAGAGCTTTCCAGATAGCTCAGCCAACCAGCCAAGTGGGCTTGGTCAAAGGTATGCATTTGGTCGAGCCTCTCGTCGTTCATGACTGACCCATCCGAGAGTGCCAGAATCCTCTCTCTGGGAACCCCCAGCGCAAGCAACTGCCGCAAAACGTTCTTGACTCGCCCATAGCCGCCGCCTTCGCGGCCCAGATCAAGATCAAGCAGGGTTGCATGGGGAATGCCGAGGCCGTTCAGAAGGCGCCAGAAATGCTGCACGTGGCGGCCTCCCAAAGGGACGATGGCGACGAACGAGGGATCGACCAGCAGGTCGAGTGCTTCGGCGAGTTTGGGAAGAACGATGCGCTCTGAATCACCCTCCACCAGCAGCGCGAAGCGTGCGAAATACAGCTCTGGAAAGGCCAGCATCGCGTTGCGCACGAACTTGATGACCTCGACTTCATCGGTCGGCATCGGGATGGCGCATACCGACGAGCGCCCGCTGCTCGTATCTCGGCGGCAGTATCTGACGTCTTCGGGCGGCACTCGCCCCAGGACCGAAGGGGAGTGGCTGGAGATCAGGGCTTGTCCGGCGCCTGTATCCACCAGGGTGCGGATTTGTCCGATGATCCGGGACAGGTAGTAAGGGGACAGATGATTTTCGGGTTCCTCTACTGCAAATAGCGTGAGTGCCGGGATGCTGAGGTCCTCGGACCGAAAGCCCTGGATGGTTCCAGCGGTCGCTGCGCGCTCCACATCGAAGACGGCTGCAGCCAGTGCGAAATAGAAGAGGGACTGCTGTCCATCACTGAGTACGTCGAGACCCCGATCTTCACCTGTGGGGCCACGTCTGAACATGACGCCAATGCGTGTGATGACCTCTTCGAAGCGGCGACTCATCAGACTCAGCGCCGGCTCGCAATCGACATCGCCATCGTGCAGATTCGACCAGCGTCTGGAAAGCGATGCGCTAAAGGCCTGAATGGCACGCTCACTGCCAAAGGCGGTGGTGAGTTGCTCGGTAGCGGATTCGACAGCACTTTGGGTGTCAGCCGACCACTCGATCGCTTTGAGCAGGCGCGCCGCTAGTGCGCCGGTGGTGGCTCGAATCTGCGAACTGGCGTCACGGGTTGCTGGCGTGTAGAACAGTTGAATTAAGCCCCGATCGGCGGCAGCCACTGGCGTGCAATGTTCATCTCGAACGGCATCGTCCGTGGTGTTGACCCAGCACAACGTCTGGCTCACTGCTCCTTCGGCGGTGCCATCGGCATCCCAGCGTGCCTCCAGTCGTATCCGGCAGGTCGGAATACCTCCGGGGCGGTCGATGCACATGTGCCGAAATACAGGAGCCACGGTTGCCGCTGTGGCCGTGCCCGCAATTAATTCGGGTAGGCACAGCTTAACGTCGATCGTCAGGCCCCTGGTGTTGGGTGGCGTGTGTTCCTCCGGCGGGACGTGAAAATCTGCAGGAACAATTGTGCGTTGAGCGCGAGTGATACCGAACAGGCGCATCAGGGCATGGAGAGCCGCTGTTTTGCCCGAAGCGTTGGGGCCCACGATGGCTGTCAGCCCAGAGTTGAAGCTGATTACTGTAGGTTCAGGCCCAAAACAGCGAAAGCCGGTGATCGCAATTTTTTCCACGTGCATTTGGCGTTACCTGGTTATCTCATTAGCATTGAGCATTTGACCATAACCATTCGTACAGTAGGTAAGCCATGCCAAATATCCGCGCCATCGACATGATATTTCTAGACGACCTGTTTGAGATGGGTAGCGGATACGTCCTGAACTTCTCAAATTCGACATTCTCACGATTTTTCTCCGATGAGCTTAACGTCGATATCGATGACCCCATCTATGCTGAGCAGGGCGGATCAAAAGGAAAGCGACTTAGATGCTTCCTGCAAAAAGTTGATGTCCCAACGGTAATCAGGGCGCTCAAAGCCTTATGGGACTACCGAGAGGCCATTAGGCAACGCGATGGAAAACCTGAGACGACCCAGAATGCGCAAGGCCGTCTGTTATCCCTGATTAATCGACTCGAGGGCAAGCCAGATATTCAGCCAGCGGGGCAAACACCCAAGCCTGAGTTTGACCGTCACAAGCTTATCGCGCTGCAGAATAACCTTATCGGATTACTCCAACTCGCACCGCAGGCGAGGGGCTACGCTTTCGAGAGCCTACTGCGCGACCTATTTAATATATTCGGGCTTGAAGCCCGCGAGCCGTTCCGGCTCAAAGGCGAACAAATCGACGGAAGCTTCCTGCTACAAGGCGAAACTTATCTGGTGGAAGCCAAGTGGCAGGATGCACAGACAGGTGCAGCAGATCTGCATACGTTCCACGGGAAGCTCGAACAAAAGGCCGCATGGACTAGAGGCCTGTTCGTCAGCAATAGCGGCTTTACCGAAGACGGGCTTATTGCGTTCGGCAGAGGTAAGCGTGTGGTTTGTATGGATGGACTCGATCTATTCGAGACGTTGAGCCGTGAGCTACCGCTCAATCATGTTCTCGAGAGAAAAGTTCGCCGGGCAGCAGAGACCGGTTTTCCGTTCGCGCGGGTGCGAGATCTCTTTCCAACTTAGATAACGAAAGTAAGCCCAAAGGATCAAGCGGTTGCGCAGAAAGCCACGCCAGTCGCGCAAGCTGGGTCGGCAGCAGCCCCTGTGGCAAACGGTACGCCGCTATCTGGAGCAAAGCTGGTCCCCGGAGCAGATCGCCGGCCGGCTGAAGAAAGACTATCCTGAGCAGCCCGACCTGCCCAGTATTCATCTGCGACCACCCGAGGCAGATGAGCGGCTGGTGCCAGGACACTGGGAAGGAAACTTTCTCAAAGGGGCCGCCAACCGGACGGCCGTCGGTACCCTGGTGGACCGGATGAGCCTGTTCGTGATGGTGGTGAAGATGGAGCCTGTAGCACCCTGGCTGCCCTGGAGGGTTTCAGCCGGGCCTTTGCCCCGCTGGACTCAAGCCTGTGCCAGACACTGGCCTACGATCAAGGCAAGGAGATGGCATTGCATGCCACCCTGGCAGAACGGACGGGGCTGAAAATCTACTTTGCTGATCTGCGCAGCCCCTGGCAGCGTGGCATCAATGAAAACACCAATGGGCTGCTACGCCAGTATCTGCCCAAGGGAACTAACCTCTCGATCTATTCCCAACGGGATCTGGATCGTATTGCCTGGTCACTCAATGCCCGTCCCCGGAAGTCTCTCGGCTTTCGTACCCCTGCCGAGGTCTTCTGTGAGCATTGTGCTAACCAGGGAATTACGCTCGATCCCTCTGTTGCACTTGGGCTTTGAAACCGCCCAAGTTGGTTGATGATTGTCGATGTAATCCAGTGACGCTGTCTTTTGGTTCCATTTGTTGGGACTTACTGTGTCGATGATCCTGATCCACAGATAGACAACTGGCTACCATATAAGGGGCATCGAACCTCGAGAAGCGGGATGATCGTCTCAGCGTATTTTTTAGCTGCCCATATTCCTTTCCTACCCACTATCACCAGGGCCATTTGTTCGTTGGCGACCAGGTATCGTTTCCATGTCCCTAAATCTATTGAAGAGGGGGAAGGGGTATCCTCTGGGTGGGTGTGCCATTCCCCAAGATATTGAAGACGACCTGATGAACTGGCGAAGGCTTTATCTACAACGACTTGATGGTGAGGACCACGACGGTCAACAAAGTATCGGTGTCTGATGTCGCCTTTTCCCGGTTCCGAGATTTGATGTACCACGAGGTGCAAGCCTCGGCGTTCGCCAATGAGCACACCAGCAGCCTCGGTGCTGTAACTATCTAGCTGGCAATAGGTTAGTAATCTGTTTAGGGAAGAAGGCATGATCACCAGCAACCCACCCTGATTATCTGCGAATGTCAGCTCAGTCTCAGTCATTGCAGATTGGGCATTCGGACTGACGTGGTAAGAGACGAGCTCGCTTGGATCGGCTTCCATCAAGCATGTGTTCACTGTACGTCCAGCTCAGGCTGGGCTCCAAGATCGAAAGCACAGCTTCTTGCACCATAGCCGCTGTGATCACACTGACCGCCGCATCATAAGGAGTGAAGGTATTCCCACAACTGACGAAGCGTTCCTCGTTGACCTCTATTTTGCTAAACCGTAGGTCCAAGCCATTTTTGTAAAAGGCAGTGTCTGTCAGCATGCATCCATAGCAGCAACTACCGTCGTCAATCAAGACTTTTGATGAGCGACCGTTGCCGTCATTAAAACCGTGGACGATCTTAGGCCTCTTGTTTATTGGCATAGTACGAGCTACATGGGCCAAGCGCTTTGCCACTGGAGGGCGGCCAGTCGTGTCGATAACTATGTCGTACCGGTTCAACAGCTCAGGTGTAATTGAAAATTGAAAAGGTATTCCCTCTATATTGCAGTTCAAATGTGTAGAGGATTTAAGCATAGCCGCTAATGCATTTGCTTTGTTCTCCCCAAAGTTTACTGTTGAGAGAGGATGGCGACCAAAATTTTGAGGCCCAAAGGCATCGTTGTCGTATAGATCAAATTTCCCTTCTCCGCAGCCTGCGCCAGAGCGAAGCAGCAAGCCACAAAGATATCCTCCTATGGTTCCACAACCTATAAGCGCAATGCGTTTAGTGCTCAAGTCGCCGGATGCAGATCGACGTCGATTGCGGCTCAGAATTGTATTTTTGTCCGCCTTGGTTACCCCAATTCGAGTAAATTTATGGACTGAGTGCTTGGCTGAAAGGCAGGTGATCAGCATATTAGACCTGACTACGCGTCCCGTATTTTTCTTGCGATTGTTTTTCTGGGGATAGGTATTCAATCCAGTTGCAGCAATATCTAGCTCAACAAAGAGTCCTACGAGGTCTTGTTGACGAACATCGAAAAGAAGCACATGCCGCTTCACTGGATTATTCACAAAATGATTAAGCAGGCGGGAGCGAGCGCTTAGGTCTACCTCGGTAAGCCACTGCAGTAGTTCCCGGAAGTTCTGGGGCGGCCACTTCACACCGGCTAGGCGGGAAGGGGTGACTTTGAAATAGCTGGTGAGAATGCTCCTTCTGTCTTGTTTTGTAAGACGTCTTTGCCTGAGCCACTCATTGAGCTTGCTTTCGTCCTCTTTTGCATATGCTACCCACTCTTCACTTGAGGCCTTGTCTAGGTTTTCTAATCCGGTCTCATTGAGAGTTACGTAGCATTGCATTTCTAGTTTTTCGACAGCATCAGAGAGAAGATAAAGCCTCTTCTTAGGCAACCAATATGAGGAAAACTCACCCTCCATTTCTTGATCATCGGGCGAGCCTTGGTCCACCGAGGCAACCGTAGCATCTAATGTTCTTTGGATTTGGCTATCAACCTGCAAATAAAGCTCGTGCATATCATTCGCATCCCAGTCAGCTTCCATCTCTCGGACATAGCATAGGTACCACCCCAGGTTGACGTGGGGAAGCAATCGATCCTTGTACTGGTCCGGTTTTTTGAGAATGTACGCGCTAGGTAAAGTGATATGAGGGTCCACGGGGAGACTCAAAGCAATGCTGAAATCGCCACCCGTAGTCCTGTATGCTTTGACGTAAAACCCTTTGGCGGGATTGATGAGACGCAAAGGCGTCCCTTCAGGGATGTGCTGGGCCTTGGTGTATTGATATCCGCACCCCAGCAGTATCTGATGAAGCTCGCTAAACACGTAGAGTTAACCACTCGCCATGGTATTGCTGATGGTCGCAGCTTTGGCACCACGTGCGGGTTCATTAGCAAAGGCAGGGGCAGACTTATCGCTTACGATAAGGTCACTCTTAACTACTCGCCGGCCGAATGCCCGATTGATTGAATCGAGAGCGAGTTCTTTGGATAAGCACTGCTCAGCAGCAACCAAAATTCCGTGGAGCTCAGAGAGTCTCGCCATAATTTCCAACTCATGCGCCCCATGTTTACTTCGAGGTGGGAAAAGCGGTTTCTCATCAGTGTGGTCAGGGCTTTCAACTCCATTTGAGAACTCATCAGGAAGGTATTTTGCAAGTGTTCTCATCGTTGCTCCTAGGTCATTCTTGTCGTGTGCAACCCGATCGAGAATACTAACGGAAGCTGCCATAAGTGAAATGGACGAAGGGCCACCACCTTTTTCCCATTGAACATCCCGCCACGATTTCATAAAGCGGCAAATACTGCGTAGATGAGGACCAATGCGCCGGCAGCTGTCGTTGAACCAATCTTCGACAATTTTTGGATCGCTCTTCATCCACTTTTTTTCACCTTCACGCAAAGCCAGGTTTACGCAGCCCTCGTCAAGCTCATAGTCGGCACGATTCAATACACGCGACCCACTTATCGAGTCCATTACCTCCATGGCGATACTGCGGCTTTTTGTCAGTGCGGCTTCCTTAAGAAAAAATTGATCTTTTGGAATTGCATACATAGGGACATCAATATGAGTGTGCTCTGCGGGAATTTTGATTCGAGCGCAGGTAGACTTAGCCTCAAATTGCCAGCCGCTATTTTCATGCACCAAAGACTTCAGGGATGAGTCCACAAGAAGCACCAGGAGCTGATGACCAATGATGGGGCGATCTTCAAAGATGTCCATCGGGAGATATGTGCCATCATCAATGTCCATTTCCTGAGGTGGGATGGCGTAAGGGTTGTTGAGTGTGTCATATTGAAAACTACCCTGAGTCCAGAAGCGTGGTGTAAGCGCCAAAAAGGCTTTCCGCGCGTCATCATCCATGTCTCTGAGAAGTTTCGCTGCCTCCTCCTGAGCTTGCTGGCTAAGGTATTTGAGCCGAGTGTTCGCAACTCGAGCTGTAATACTTTCGAGAGAGATGGTCCTGTTGGATGTTTTGACGAGCTCCTTCGCTTCGTCAAAAATCTCTTTTGTGCGGCTTCGGACGAGGTCTCGTAACCTTTTAAGCTTCACGACACGAGACTCTTCCAACTTCAACTTACTAATGAGTCCATCGGTGCTGTCGTTGTAATAGCGGTGGAAATTCCAGGTCATTAATTCTTCTCCTTTTGGACAAGACCACGTACAGCAAAGGGGGGCGTTGGTTGTTTGAAGAAAGCCTGCAATAGAAGGTTCTTGGAGTATTCGGTAGTAGCCAGCTGTTTTCCTCGGCTAGCGAGGTTACGCAAGCTACTTTCGCTAGCGTTATCCAGAGTGATATCGGCGGCCGCTTCGTTAGGAACGACATCGTCCAGATAGACATAGTTTTCTGAGGCGTTATGGCTTCTGAGCTCCCGCTCCAGCATTGCTTTATGAAGCTGCTGATTTGCGGCCATGGTGGTTAGCACCAATCGCTCACCAATGCCCCACAGTCCAAGATAGCCGTTATTGCACTTTGACTCCAAAGCGGCAGGGCTCACCGTGTACCCCTCACTCAGGGTTCCGATATTCAGTATCTTGACATCGGCAACTGTGGCATCCCGGAAGTCGCTGCTCATGTCCCGAAGAACTTCATGTAGTCCGATGAAGCTGGGATTATTAGCAACCAAGCCCCCATCAGCGAAGTACGCATCCAGATCCGCGCAATGATGAGGCGCAAAGTAGGTAGGTGCCGCCGATGTGGCCATTGCCGCATCTATCAGCTTGAGGCGACTGTCACGACTGAACTCCGGGTTATGAGGAGTTTTAAAAAACTGGGGTTTGCCGGTCGAGAGGTTGACGGCAGGAATCATGACTCGGCGTTCTAATTCACCAAATGTGACATCGGCTCCAACCATGCTGGTGATGGCGTCAAAAAGTGGTTTGCTACTATATCGGGCGCTAAAGGCTGCCTTCCATTTTTTTCGCCAAGAGCTGATGCTTGGAAATATTAAGGGGGCCTGGCGGCGAAAAACTGCCTCCAAATCCCTGGCACTTTTCCCGGATGCGAGCCCTAGCGCCAGAATTCCACCAATTGAGGTGCCAGTAATCAGGTCGAAGTACTCTCCAGCTTTAACGTCCGACTGTCCGGTCTGTTGTTCAATGATGCGCTCAATCTCTGCTAGAACATTGATGGTAAATAGACCTCTAGCGCCCCCGCCATTTAGGCTGAGTATCTTAATGCTACCGCTGTGTGCTGGCATGGAGCGCTCCTTTTTCACGGCTCGTTCATATTGGTATGAGTCTGTCTCGACTGATTCTAATACGCTAGTACAAATTTTAATGAGACGGTTTTAAAGCTCAAGTGCAACAGGGGGATTGAGAGCAATTTCTCGGTTAGCACAATGCTTACAGAAGACCTCGGTCAGAGTACAAAAGCCGAGCAAGCAGTCCAGGCCATAAAGGAGAGCTGCTAGCCTTCTAGCTCAGATATCGCCCCTTAACTCGCGGTAGCGCGCAATTAACGCGCGCCAAGTGGGTTTCTTGAAGGCTGATGTGAGGTTGTCCACCAGATCACGTGTTTCCAATAATGAGAGCTCTAACCGGTAACCTCTGCCGGAGTGTATCGCCACCTGCTTTCCCATCCTGAGTAGCTTAAAGTCACCCCGGGAGAAGGAGTAAGGCGTGGTTCTACTTCCTAGCACGTCATCAAAAACACCGCACTCGATGGCCGTGTAGAGGCTGAGTACTGCATGCGACCCAAAGATATGCATGTGGTGCCCCTCACTTACAACCAGTGTCATATCCTTGCCGTATAGTTCCCAACTAACGGTGTTGACGTTGAAATTCTCGGTTTCTGGAAAGAAACCTTCCATGTCGCGTTGAACAATATCCTCATCAACACCCATCCTGGCCCCATGTACGGCAACTGGGAGAAGGGCTTTTAGATGAGGGGCAAAGATTCTTGCGACTATGGTTGAATCCAAATACTGAAGATCGTCAGCCATAGCCTCAAGGGGGCGCGTCAACATCTCTGCATAGCCAATATCGAGACCATTCCGAATCTCTGTACGGATACGCTGGATGCCGACATCCAATTCTTCATTTTCCTTGATCCCCAGGCAGCCGCGGGCATGGTCGTAGCCCCCCGTAAAGTGCATACTCTTTCCGTGCACCATCAGCTTGATAATTATATCGAGCATGGCGATGACATAACGCGGATTTGCGTAGCCGTCGAAGCCCGCTGACAGATACGCCCAGTGCAGGAAGTACATGAGGCCGGAATAGACCGGAAGCGGCAACCTGGTGTTGCTGTCGGACCCAGCTACTGCACCGCGCAGGGCGCGTAGGGTGCCGGTGCGGTCGGCGTTAGCCGCTTCGAGTGCCAGTATTCGATACTCATTGGCAAAAGCTGCCTCAATGCCGGCTCGAACAGTGTCTGGGGCAGGCTTGCCAATCTTCTTTGCAAACTGGTCGATGAGTTGAGACAGCTTGGTAGGCAAACGTAAGGAGTAGGGGGTGCTGCCTTGCTGGTTACTCATGGATAGCCTCTAAGTGTAGTTACGACAAGTAGTGTAACAGCATTTGTCGTAGTAACTACAAATTCTGCGCTGTGTATATTAGCTTTACTAAAAACACGCTAAATGCATTTGGCGTGCGCTGCGTTGAGTTATCAATGGCTCCAAGCACACTCCCTTTAATCCTCAAGTTCATCGCTTTGAGGGGCAGTGGCAAGCATTACGGTGATGCAGGTTACCTATTGTGAAAAGTTAATATCTAACCTTCGGTGCTGCGCGAAGGCATAACTGTGCCGCTGTAAGCTGAAGGTATAACTGTGCCAAACCGGTTCGGTTATGCCTTGAGATACAGCTGGCCAGGGCCAGGGCGGCGGCGCCGAGCATGGCCAGGGTGCGCAGGGCCGGCACCCCGGCACCGGCCAGCAGCGTGTAACCGGCCGCCGCCAGCCAGCCGGCCAGGAGCGCCGCCCGCTGGGCCGGCCAGCGCGCCATGAGGGTTGGCGAGCGGCGCCACAGGGCCCCGGCCAGGGCGGCGGCAAGGGCCGCCATCATGGTCACGTGGAGCCCGGAAATGCTCATCAGGTGGGTGGTGCCGGTGCCGGCGAAGACCTTCCACTGGTCGCCGGGAATGGCCTTCTGGTCCCCCACCGCCAGGGCGGTGAGGATGCCGGCGTAGGGATAGTCGGCCTCCGGCAGGCGGGCCTGGAAGTCCTCCCGCACCGCCTGGCGCAGCCGTTCGATGCGGCTGAAGAAGCCGTCGCTGCGGCCCAGCAGGCGGTTGTCCCCAGCTTCGCGCACATAGCCGGTGGCGCCGATGCCCCGTTCCAGGAGCCAGGCCTCGTAGTCGAAACCGGCGCCGTTGGCGTGGCCGTGGGGGCGCTTCAGGCGCACCGTCAGCTGCCATTTCTGGCCCGGCTCCAGGCGCGGCCGGGGCGTTTCCGGCCGGTCGTACCAGGAGAGCAGGAGGGTCGGCGGCAGGCTCACTCCGGCCCCGGGCGCCACGGCGAACTCGAAGCGCTGGCCCCGGCCAAAGTCCTGGGGCAGGGCGGCGATGCGGCCCTGCAGCTGCAGGTCCAGTCCTTCCAGGGCCGGCGCCAGCCGTTCGGCAAGGCGGGTCTCGGCCCGCCAGCCGGCCCACAGGAAACCCAGGGCCGCGGCCAGCAGGATTGTTCCCAGGCGGGGCAGGGCGCCGGGCCGCCGCCCCAGTGCCAGCAGCCCGAGGGTTGCCGCCGCCCCCAGGGGCAGCCAGGGCCAGGGCGGCAGGGCCGGCTGCTGTTGCAGCAGGACGATGCCCAGGGCGAAGGAATAGAGGGGCCAGTTCATGGCGATAGCATAGCCACTTTCGCCCCCGGGCTGGCCCTGGGCCGTCCGGGGGCCGGCGCAGTAGAATGAATCCATGGTGCGCAAACATCTGAAGCGTTTTCTGCCCGACCACCAGGCCCTGATCGGCAACCGCTGGCTGGCGCCCTTTGCCGGCACCCTGCTGCATCCCCGCCTGTGGCACCTGAACCGCCATTCCGCCGCCGGCGGCGTGGCCGTGGGCCTCTTCTGCGGCCTCATTCCAGGCCCCTTCCAGATGCTGGGGGCGGCCATCCTGGCCACCCTGTTCCGGGTCAATCTGCCCCTGGCCCTGGTGACCACCCTGTACACCAATCCCCTGACCATCGTGCCGCTCTACTTCGTCGCCTACCATCTGGGCCGGCTGGTGCTGCTGCGGGAAGGAGGCGCCTTCGTGGCGCCGCCGGAGCCGGGGGATGGGGGCATGCTGGCCTGGATCGGCGCCCTGGGCGACTGGCTGCTGGCCCTGGGCGAGCCCCTGGCCCTGGGCCTGGTGTGCCTGGGCCTGCTGCTGGCCCTGGCGGGATATGGTATTGTCCGTACGGCATGGCGCGCATACCTGCTCTACGCATGGCGCCGCCGCCGCTATCGCCAACCACCGCCGCCGCCCCCGAATCCATTCCCATGAGTGCCAGCACCAGCAATCAGCCGCTCCAGGTCCAGCGTTACCTCTATGGAGCCCTGATCATGCTGGTGGCCGTGCATGTCATCGGCACCTTCGGCTACCACCTGCTGACCGGGGGGCGCTACACCTGGTTCGACTGCTTCTACATGACCTTCATCACCGTGGCCACCATCGGCTACGGCGAAATCATCGAGATGACCCAGAATCCGGCGGCCCGGATGTTCACGGTGTTCATCGGCATTCTCGGGGCAGGCACCCTGTCCTTTCTCTTCTCCACGGTCACGGTGACCCTGGTGGAATCGGATCTCAACGGCACGCTGCGGAGACGGCGCATGGAAAAGATGATCAAGAAGCTCACCGGCCATTACATCGTCTGCGGTTTCGGACGGGTGGGCCGCAACGTGGCGCGGGAGCTGGAAGCCACCAACCGCCACTTCGTCGCCATCGAGGAAAACCTGGAAGGCCTGGAGGCCCAGCGGGAAAAAAGCCCGGGCCTGCTCTACCTGCACGGCGACGCCTCCGACGACGACGTGCTGCTGGGCGCCGGGCTGGAATCGGCCCGGGGCGTCTTCGCCGTCACCGGCGACGATTCGCGCAACCTGATGATCACCATCACGGTGAAGCAGCTCAATCCGGCCATCCGGGTGGTGGCCCGCTGCCAGGAGTCGCGCAACGTGGAGAAGATGAAGAAGGCCGGCGCCGACGCCATCTTCTCCCCGGACCTGACCGGCGGCATGCGCCTGGCCTCCCTCATGGTGCGGCCCCACGTGGTCTCCTTCCTCGACGAGATGCTGAAGTCGGAAAAGCGCCTGCGGGTGGAAGAGGTGGCGGTGCCCGGCCATTTCCCGCCGACGCCCCTGGGCAACCTGAAGCTGCGCAGCAACGAGTACGTGTTGCTGGCGGTGCGGGAAAAGCTGGACTGGGTCTTCAACCCGCCCAAGGACTACGAACTGAATCCCGGCTACGTCATCGTCGCCATGGCCTCGGCCCTGGGGCGGCAGGAGCTGGAAGCCTCCCTGCTGGAAATGATCGGCTAGGCGGCGGGGCGCTCCCCCGCGGGAGTGCTAGACTTTGGGCCATACCCTCTGCCAGGAGACGAGGCCCATGAATATCTGCAACAGTCTGCGCCGCCTGTTTTCCCCCGCGCCGGCCATGGTCGAGAAGCGGGTGCTCTGCGCCGCCCTGGACGGCTCCGGCCTGCATCGCATGGCCTATACCCAGTGGGGCGATCCCGCCAATCCCCGGGTCCTGGTGTGCGTGCACGGCCTCACCCGCAACGGTCGCGATTTCGATTTCCTTGCCCGCCAGCTGAGCCGGCACTACCGGGTGGTGTGCCCGGACGTGGTCGGCCGGGGCCGCAGCGACTGGCTGAAAAAGGCGTCCGGCTACGGTTTTCCCCAGTACGTGGCGGACATGGTGAGCCTCATCGCCCGCCTCGACGTGGCCGAAGTGCACTGGCTCGGCACCTCCATGGGCGGCCTCATCGGCATGTGCATCGCCGCCATGGAGCGCAGCCCCATCACCCGTCTCATCCTCAACGACGTGGGGCCGGTGATCACCAACGAATCCCTGCGCCGCATCGGCGAATACGTGGGCAAGGCGCCCCGCTTCCCCAGCCTGGAGGCGGCGGAGCAGTTCATCCGCCAGGTCTCGGCCCCCTTCGGCTCGCTGACGGACGCCCAATGGCGCCACCTGACCGAGACCAGCGTGCGCCAGGCCGACGATGGCCAGTGGGAGATGCGTTACGACCCGGCCATCGCCGAGGCCTTCCAGCTCGGCTTCGTCATGCACCAGGACGTCATCCTGTGGCCCTACTACGACGCCATCCGCTGCCCGACCCTGGTCATCCGCGGCGCCGAGTCGGACCTGCTGCCCCGGGAGGCCCTGGCCGAGATGGCCCGGCGCGGTCCCCAGGCGTGGACCCGGGAAATCCCCGGCGTCGGCCACGCCCCCATGTTCCAGGACCCGGCCCAGGTGGCGGTGGTCCGGGAATTCCTGCTGGGAGCCTGATGTGGCCAAAGTGAATGTGCTCGGGCGCGAGCTGGAATACGAGCTGATCAGCGCCCACCAGATCTATCGCCCGACCCTGGTGTTCCTGCACGAGGGCCTGGGCTGCGTCGGCTTCTGGCGCGACTTCCCGCACAAGGTGGCCCAGGCCACGGGCTGCCGCACCCTGGTCTTTTCCCGCCAGGGTTACGGCGATTCGGACCCGGCGCCGTCACCGCGCACTCCCCGCTACATGCACGACGAGGCTCTGGAGATGCTGCCCGCCACCCTGGCCGCCCTGGACATCGAACGGCCCGTGCTGGTGGGTCATTCCGACGGCGGCTCCATCGCCCTGATCCACGCCGGCACCTATCCCGAGGCCGTCTCCGGCCTGGTGGTGCTGGCGCCCCACGCCTGGGTGGAGGAGGAGGCCCTGGCCGGCATCCGCCAGGCCGGCGAAGCCTGGCGCCAGACCGACTGGCCCTCCCGCCTGGGGCGCTACCACCGGGATGCCTTCCGGGTCTTCCACGACTGGCACGATACCTGGCTCTCGCCCCAGTTCCGCGACTGGAACATCGAGTCCTACCTGTCGGGCATCCGGGTGCCGGTGCTGGCCATCCAGGGCAAGGACGACGAATACGCCACCCTGCGCCAGATCGAGGTCATCGCCGAGCAGGTGCCGGCGGAGGTGGAACTGCTGGAACTGGCGGACTGTCGCCACTCGCCCCACCGGGATCAGCCGGAGGCGGTGCAAGAAGCCCTGGTGCGCTACCTGGAGCGGCTGGAACCGGCGGCCTGAGCCCGGGCCAGGGGGTCCTGGCGGTAGAACAGGGCCAGCTGGGCGTAGAGGGCCGGATACTCGGCGGCCACCACCTGGGGCTGTTCGAAAAAGCTCTCCGAGACCACGGCGAAAAATTCCCCCGGATGCTCGGCGCCGTAGGGGTCGATGGGCAACTGCTCGAGGGCCTCCTCGCCCCTGGCTTCGGCCCGCTCCACCCGGGCCAGGAAATCATCGTAGGCCCCGTCCAGGGCGGCTATCCAGGCCTCCTTGTCCATGCCCGGATGCAGGGGCGGCAGGCCGTCCGGGGCGCCGTTGATCATGTCCAGCTTGTGGGCGAATTCGTGGATCACCACGTTGTAGCCGTCCCCCGCCATCTGGCTGTCCTGCCAGGAGAGGATCAGGGGGCCGCCGTCCCAGGCCTGGCCCGCCGCCACCTCGTCGTATTCGTGCACCACCCCGTCCGGGTCCATCTCCTGGCGGGGCACCACGAACTCGTCCGGATAGACGATGATCTCGACCCAGTCGTCGTACCACTCCAGGCCCAGGTTGAGGATGGGCAGGCAGCCCTGGGCGGCGATGTGCACGCCCATGGCGTCATCCACCTCCAGGCCGGCGGCTCCGGAAAACTGCTTGGCCGCCAGGAAGGCTTCGCTGAGGCTTTGCAGGCGCGCCAGGTCCGCCGCCGGAAGCCATTGCAGGAAGGGCAGGCGGGCCACGGTCTGCTGCCACAGGGGCTGCGGAATGGGGCGGGGCCGGCGGCGTCCCAGCAGTCGGTCGAGCCAGCCCATCAGGCGCCCTTGAGACGGGGCAGGCGGGCCATGGTCAGGTAGATGCCGCTGAAAATGAGGCCGATGCCGACGAAGTGGTAGAGGTGGGGCAGTTCGCCCAGGAAGAGGGCGGAGAGCAGGGTGCCGAAGACCGGCATGAGGTGGATGAAGAGGCTGGCCTTGTTGGCCCCCACCTCGGCCACGCCCCGGTTGTAGAAGATGTAGCCGACGAAGCTGGGCAGGACGCCGACGTAGGCGATGCCGGCCAGGGAGCCCCAGTGCAGGTTGATGTGCCGGGCCGGGCCGCCGAAGGCCCCCAGCTCGTGGGCGTAGATGGGCGCCAGGGCCAGCACCCCCACCAGGGTCAGGGCGCCCAGCATGAGCATGGGATGCACCCCGGCCGGGCGCCACTGCAGGCCCACGGTGTAGATGGCCCAGGTCAGCACCGCCCCCAGCATCCACACGTCCCCCAGGTTGAGGGAAAGGCCCAGCAGCACCGCCAGGTCGCCCCGGGCGATGATGGTGGTGGCGCCGAGGAAGGAAATGGCCACGCCCACCGCTTCGATGGGTTTGAGGCGCTTGCCCAGGAACAGCCAGGAGAGGGCGATGGTGACGATGGGAATGAAGGAGTTGAGCAGCACCGCATTGGTGGCGGCGGTGTACTGCAGGGCCACGTAGGCGAAGGTGTTGTAGCAGCCGACGCCGAGGATGCCCAGCAGCAGCACCGGCTTCCAGCCCTTTTTCAGCAGGGGCCACTGTTCCTTCAGGTGGGGCAGGGCCAGGGGCGCGATCAGGGCCAGGGCGATGACCCAGCGCCAGAAAGCCAGGGCGATGGGCGGCACGTCGGCGCGGATGCCGCGGCCCAGGACCATGTTGCCGGACCAGAAGAGGGCGGTCAGGGTCAGCAGCAGGTAGGGATGCCGGTAAAGGGGCGTGTTGGGGTTCATGTCTCTCTGTCCGGCCGCTACCTGGGGGCGCGGCCTTTGTCGTTGGCTGGAGCGTGGATTATGCCCCAACGGCGGGCCAGTGCCCGGGGTCGCGGCGGACCTACGTTGGCGGCACTGCCGGCCCCGGGAGGCGGCCCGGCGCGGGTCCCGGCGTATTTGCCGCCAGGGGCGTATAATCCGCGCCATGGTTTCCGTCGTCCATTCCGTCGCCGCGCAGAGCGACTTCGAACAGTCCCTCCTGACCCTCACCGATGGCCTCTCCGAAAACGAGACGGCCTTTATCCGGGAGGCGGCCCTCTTCGCCCGTGACGCCTATGGCGACAACACCCTGGGCAGCGGCGAGGGCATCCTCTCCCACGCCCTGGGGATGGCCCTCATCATCGCCGGCCTGAAGCTGGACGCGGACTCCCGCGCCGCGGCCCTGCTCTTCGCCGTGGCCACCTACGACGAGAAGGGCCTGGAAACCCTCAACGAACGCTTTGGCGGCGGCGTCGCCCACCTGGTGGGCGGCATCTCCCGCCTCAACCGGCTGCGCCCCATCTCCCGCGGCTTCGTCGCCGACACCACCCAGAATCCCCAGGAAATGAAGGCCCAGGTGGAAGTCCTGCGCAAGATGTTCCTGGCCATGGTGGAAGACATCCGGGTGGTGCTGCTGCGCCTCGCCTCCCGCACCCAGACCCTGCGTTACTACGCCGCCGAGCCGGACGACCTGCGGGTGCACGTGGCCCGGGAAACCCTGGAACTGTATTCGCCCCTGGCCAACCGCCTGGGGGTGTGGGAACTGAAGTGGGAGCTGGAGGACCTCTCCTTCCGCTTCATCCACCCGGACACCTACAAGAAAATCGCCAAGATGCTCGACGAGAAGCGTCTGGAGCGGGAGCAGTTCATCATCGACGCGGTGGACCGGGTCAAGTCCGAGCTGGCGGCGGTGGGCATCCACAAGGCGGAAATCTACGGCCGGCCCAAGCACATCTATTCCATCTGGAACAAGATGCGCAAGAAGGGCGTGGATTTCTCCGAGGTGTACGACATCCGGGCCCTGCGCGTCATCGTGGACGAGGTCAAGGACTGCTACACGGTGCTGGGCATCGTGCACAACATCTGGACGCCGATCCCCAAGGAATTCGACGACTACATCTCCAATCCCAAGGGCAACAACTACCGCTCCCTGCACACCGCCGTGCGCTGCCCCGACGGGCGCAGCCTGGAAGTGCAGATCCGCACCTGGGAAATGCACCGCCACGCCGAGCTGGGCGTGGCCGCCCACTGGCGCTACAAGGAAGGCACCAAGCACAGCTCCGAGGACAACTACGACGACAAGATCGCCTGGCTGCGCCAGCTGCTGACCTGGAAGGACGAAGTCTCCGACTCCTCCGACTGGGTGAACCACTACAAGCAGGCCGCCCTGGACGAGACCATCTACGTCATGACGCCCCAGGGCAAGGTGGTGGACCTGCCCCAAGGCGCCACCCCGGTGGACTTCGCCTACCGCCTGCACACCGACCTGGGCCACCGCTGCCGCGGCGCCAAGGTGGACGGGGCCCTGGTGCCCCTGGATACGGCCCTGAAGACCGGGCAGCGGGTGGAGATCGTCGCCGCCAAGCAGGGCGGCCCCTCCCGGGACTGGCTCAATCCCTCCCTCGGCTACATCGCCACCAAGACGGCACGCACCAAGGCCCGGGCCTGGTTCTCCAACCTGGCCCTGGAAGAATCCCTGGCCGAAGGCCGGGGCATCGTGGCCAAGGAAATCCAGCGGGTCGGCGGCGGCGGCACCAATCTGGAAGAACTGGCGGGCAAGCTGGGCTACGCCAAGGCGGACGACCTCTACATCGCCGCCGCCCGCAACGAACTCAACCTGCGCCTGTTCCAGGCCGCCGTGCGCGGCACCGAGCCGCCGGTGGACGAGCGGGGCATGGAACCCATGCCGGTGCGCCGGCCCAAACCGGCTGAAGGGGAGGGCGCCGGCGACCGGGGCATTCTCATCGTCGGCGTGGACAAGCTATTGACCCAGCTGGCCCGCTGCTGCAAGCCGGCACCGCCGGACCCGATCCAGGGTTTCGTCACCCGGGGCAAGGGCGTCTCCATCCACCGGGCCGACTGCCCGGACTTTGCCAACCTCCAGGCCCTGCACCCGGAGCGGGTGATCGAGACCGAGTGGGGCGGCCATCCCCACGGCATCTTTCCGGTGGACATCACGGTGGACGCCCACGACCGCCAGGGCCTGCTGCGGGACATCTCCGACGTCTTCGCCCGGGAGAAGATCAACGTCATCGGCGTGCAGACCCTCTCCAAGCAGGGCCAGGCCCACATGGGCTTCACCGTGGAAATCCTCAACCTGCCCCAGCTGACGCGGACCTTGAAGCTGATCCACGATGTCCAGGGCGTGGTGGGGGCGCGGCGGGGGTGACGCCCGCCAGGTAAAGCCGCCTCGCTCGGCTGTGGCCGGACGCCCCGGCGGCAAGAAAAAACGCCCTCCAAGGAGGGCGTTTTCTTTTTCGCCTGCTACCGCGGGGCGGTTCAGGCGCCGGCGCGGATGAAGTCGGCGAACTTGGCCAACTGGCCGGCAATGTAATCCCGGGTGCTGGCGTCGTTGAGCTTGCCGTTGGCCGCATCCACCTTGTTCTGCACGCTGCCCACCATCACTTCCGGCACGTTGAAGACCCGCGGGTTGAGATAGATCAGCACCTGGCGCAAGTGGTACTGGGCCCGGGCGCCGCCAAAGGGGCCCATGGAGGCGGATTGCAGGGCCACCGGCTTGCCGGCGAAGGGCTGGTTGGGAATCCGGGAGAGCCAGTCGATGGCGTTCTTCAGCACCCCGGGTACGGAATAGTTGTATTCGGGGGTGATGATGATGAGGCCATCGGCGGCCCGGATGGCGTCAGCCAAGGCAGTGACGGCGGGTGGGATGCCCTGGGCTTCCACGTCGCCGTTGTAGAGGGGAATGTCGTTGAGGGCGGGCAGGGCGCTGATGGTGACGCCGGCCGGGGCCAGTTCCGGCAGGGTGTTGGCGACCATGCGGTTGTAGGAGGCCTGGCGCAGGCTGCCAACCAGGGTGACGATGCGCAGCGGGGTGGCGGTGCTCATTTCCTCTTCTCCTTGAAGTCAGTGCAACGGGAACGGGTGAGGCGGGATGATGCGGGGTGACGCAGTCTGGGGGTGAGGCCAGGGAAGTGACAGCATCGTTCCCCTGGCCGGGAAAGGCAAGGCCGTCGCCGGGGGCGGCGGTATGGGCATCTGCGGCCACCCTGCCCTGGAAGGCAGAAGGGACGCCACTCCCGGCCCTTGATGCGCGGAGATGGGCGTCCCTTCTGCCTTCTGGCGGGGGTAGGGTTCGGGCTTTTCAGACGCCGCTGGAAAGCCCCTGCAGCAGTTCGCTCTGGGCGCAGCGGGGCTTGGCCCGGGGGCTGCGCTTGCGGGTGTAGCCGCCGGAGGCGCCATCCATTTCCCAGGCCTGCTGGTTATCCACCATGTAGGGGCGCAGGCCTTCGACGATGACCCGCTTCTTCAGCTTCGGGTCCAGTACCGGGAAGCACAGTTCGATGCGGCGGAAGAAGTTGCGTTCCATCCAGTCGGCGGAGGAGAGATAGACGTTTTCCGCGCCATCGGCGTGGAAATAGAAAATCCGGTGGTGTTCGAGGAAGCGGCCGATGATGGAGCGCACCCGGATGTTCTCCGACAGCCCCGGCAC
This sequence comes from Azospira sp. MPR-LB4, assembly GCF_058809525.1. Lineage (NCBI taxonomy): Bacteria > Pseudomonadati > Pseudomonadota > Betaproteobacteria > Rhodocyclales > Rhodocyclaceae > Azospira > Azospira sp. MPR-LB4. Next base: position 667,236 of record NZ_CM179521.1, on the reverse strand, counting down.
CCCGGGGCGCAGGGCGCAGACGCCACGCACGATGAGATCGATCTTCACCCCGGCCTGGGAGGCTTCGTAGAGGGCCATGATGGTCTCCGGCTCGAGCAGGGAATTCATCTTGGCGATGATGCTGGCGGGCCGGCCGGCCTTGGCGTGTTCCGCTTCCTTGCGAATGGCGGCGATGATGTTGGCGTGCAGGGTAAAGGGCGCCTGCCACAGGTGGTGCAGGGCCTGGGCCCGGCCCAGGCCGGTGAGCTGCTTGAAGACTTCGTTGACGTCGGCCCCCATCTGCTCGTCCGCGGTGAGCAGACCGAAGTCGGTGTACAGCCGGGCGGTGCGTGGGTGGTAATTGCCGGTGCCCAGGTGCACATAGCGGCGCAGGCGGCTCTGGCCGTTCTTGTCCTCTTCCCGGCGCACGATCATGATCATCTTGGCGTGGGTCTTGTGGCCCACCACGCCGTACACCACGTGGGCGCCGACTTCTTCCAGACGGGTGGCCCAGTTGATGTTGGCCTCTTCGTCGAAACGGGCCATCAGTTCCACCACCGCGGTCACTTCCTTGCCGTTCTCGGCGGCGCGGATGAGGGATTCCATCAGCACCGAGTCGGTGCCGGTGCGGTACACCGTCATCTTGATGGCCACCACCGCCGGGTCCGTGGCCGCCTGGCTGAGCAGGTCGATCACCGGGGTGAAGCTCTGGTAGGGGTGGTGCAGCAGGATGTCGTTCTTGCGGATACTGGCGAAGATGCTGGCCCGCTTTTCCAGGGTCTTCGGCAGCCCCGGGGGGAAGGGGGGGAATTTCAGGTCCGGCCGGTCCACCTGGTCGGGAATTTGCATCAGGCGCACCAGATTCACCGGGCCGTTTACCCGGTACAGATCGTTTTCCGACAGGTTGAACTGGCCGAGCAGGAATTCGCTCATGGCGGGGGAGCAGTTGTCTGCAACCTCCAGACGCACCGCATCACCGAAATGACGCTGGGGCAGTTCGCCCTGAATCTTGGTGCGCAGGTTCTTCACCTCTTCCTCGTCCACGAAGAGGTCGGAGTTGCGGGTGACGCGGAACTGGTAGCAACCCAGCACGTTCATGCCGGCGAATAGTTCGCCGACGAAGGCATGGAGGATGGAGGAGAGGAAGACGAAGCTATATTCCGTTTCTCCCAACTCACGCGGCAGGCGGATGACCCGGGGTAGCACCCGGGGCGCCTGGACGATGGCGGCGCCGGAATTGCGACCAAAGGCGTCCCGCCCTTCCAGTTCCACGGCGAAGTTGAGGCTCTTGTTGAGCACCCGGGGGAAGGGGTGGGAAGGGTCCAGGCCGATGGGGGTGAGCACCGGCATCACCTCGCGGAAGAAATAGTCTCGCACCCACTCGCGCTGGGCGTCGGTCCAGCGGGTACGGCGCAGGAACTGCACGCCTTCCTTCTCCAAAGCCGGCAGCACATCGGCGTTGAGCAGTTCGTACTGCTCGTGCATCAGGCGGTGGGCTTCGGCGGATACCTGGCGATACACCTCCTGGGGCGTCTTGCCGTCGGTGGTGCGGGTGGAGGAACCCAGCTTGAGCTGTTCTTTCAGGCCGGCGACACGAATCTCGAAAAACTCGTCCAGGTTGGAGGAAACGATGCACAGGTAACGCAGCCGCTCCAACAGTGGGATGGAAAGGTTCTCTGCCTGGGCGAAGACACGGCGGTTGAAGGCCAGCAGGCCCAGTTCCCGGTTGATGAAATTTTCCGGGGGGAAGCGGCGGTAGATGTGGGATCGGTTCAGGTTCATGGCGGCGGTGGCGCGGGGCAGGGGAGTGGCGTGATTGCCGGATTACGGACAAACGCCATTTTGTTACGTTAATGTTAAGGGAATATGACCGCAAACGACCAGTATGCGCCCTTTCCCACGGTTGGTGCCGTGCGGGGCGTTCCGGGTCGCTGTCACGAGACGCCCACATTGCGGGTGCTAGAATGACGGCTCTCCGACAGAACAAGAGCCACTGAAAAGGCTGCCCGCTGCATGCGCTATGAATTGATTGCCGCCGTCGATCTGGGCTCCAACAGCTTCCGCCTGCAGGTCGGGCGGGTGGTGGACGACCAGATCTATCCCCTGGATTCCCTCAAGGAGCCGGTCCGGCTCGCTTCCGGCCTGTCCCCCGACAAATACCTCAACGAAGCCGCCCAGGAACGGGCCATCGCCGCCCTGCGCCTGTTCGGCGAGCGCCTGCGGGGTTTCGCCCCCGACGCCGTGCGGGTGGTGGCCACCAACACCCTGCGGGTAGCGAAGAACGCCCCCGAACTGCTGCCCCGGCTGGAAGAGGCCCTGGGCTTCCCCATCGAAATCATCGCCGGCCGCGAAGAGGCGCGCCTGATCTACATCGGCGCCGCCCATTCCCTGCCGCCGGCGGAGCACAAGCGCCTGGTCTTCGACATCGGCGGCGGCTCCACCGAATTCATCATCGGCCGCGGCGCCGAGCCCCTGCTGCTGGAATCCCTGTACATGGGCTGCGTCAGCTACACGGTGCGCTTCTTCCCCGACGGCAAGGTGGACAAGAAGCGCCTGCGGGAAGCCGAAGTGGCGGCGGGCAAGGAAATCCAGACCATCGCCCACGACTACCAGCGCCTGGGCTGGAACGAGGCCGTCGGCTCCTCCGGCACGGCCCGGGCCATCGCCGACGTGCTGGAGCTGAACAACCTCAATCCGGGCGGCGTCGCCGGCATCACCCGGGAGGGCCTGCAGAAGCTGCGCGCCATCCTGCTCAAGGCCGGCTCCGCCGAGGCCATGCCCCTGGAAGGCCTGCGCAACGACCGCACGCCGGTGCTTTCCGGCGGCATCGCCATCATGGGCGCCATCTTCGAGACCCTGCAGCTGGAGCACATGACCTACGGTGACGGCGCCCTGCGCCTGGGGGTGCTCTACGACCTGCTGGGCCGTTTCCACCACCACGACATGCGCGACGCCACCGTGGCCAGCTTCATGCGCCGCTACCAGGTGGATCTGTGGCAGGCCCAGCGGGTGGAGCAGACCGCCGGGGAAATCTTCAGCCACCTTGATACGGGCGGCTGCGGCGGCGACAGCACGGACCGGGACAATGCGGAGCATTTCCTGCGCTGGGCCGCCAAGCTGCACGAGATCGGCATTTCCATCGCCCACAACGGCTACCACAAACACGGCGCCTACATCCTCACCTTCGCCGACATGCCCGGCTTCTCCAAGAAGGACCAGGCCCGCCTGGCCATGCTGGTGCTGGGGCACCGGGGCAAGCTGGACAAGGTGGCGGTGCTGCCCAAGGGCGACGTGAACTGGCTGCTGATCCTCTCCCTGCGCCTGGCCGTACTCTTCCACCGCTCCCGCAGCGACCAGGGGCGGCCGCCCTACAGCATCGCCATGGGCGACAAGGGCGCCACCCTGGAACTGCCGGCGGACTGGCTGGCCGCCAATCCCCTGACGGCGGCAGCCTTCGCCGAAGAAATCCAGGCCTGGCAGCGGGCCGGCCTGGAATTCCGCCTGAAGCGCCTCAACGCCGCCAAGGGTGGCGGCAGGCAGGCGGCCTGAAGCCATGAACGCGGGCGGCCTGGAAACGGTACAGGGCGACGCGGGCCCCATCGCCCGCATCAGCGGCGACTGGACCCTGGCCTCCCTGCCCCGTTCCCTGGCCGAGCTGGAAGATCGCCTGGCCGCCCTGGCCGCCGCCGGTGCCGGCTGGGACCTGACCACCCTGGGGCGTCTCGACAGCCTGGGGGCGCTCCTCCTGTGGCGCGCCTGGGGCCGCCAGTGGCCGCCCGGCGTGGCCCTGGCAGCCGATCACCGGCGCGCCCTGGAACGGGTGGCGGCCCTGCCGCCGGCGGCTGCGGCCCTGCCGCCGGCCCGCCCCTTCGAAGCGGTGGAAGCCCTCGGCGTCTTCGTCCTCAAGTTCAGCCACAACCTGCTCGGCCTGGTGGCCCTGCTGGGCCAGCTGGTGCTGGACCTGGCCTACCTGCTGCGCCATCCCCGGGAACTGCCCTGGGTCGAGTACTCGGCCACCCTCTACAAGAGCGGCGCCAAGGCCCTGCCGGTGACGGCCCTGGTGGGTTTTCTCATCGGCGTGGTGATGAGCTACCTGTCGGCCCTGCAACTGAAGATGTTCGGCGCCGACATCTTCATCGTGAACATCCTGGGCATCAGCATCATCCGGGAACTGGGGCCGGTGCTGGTGGCGGTGCTGGTGGCCGGCCGTTCCGGCTCGGCCATGACGGCCCAGATCGGCGTCATGCGGGTCACCGAGGAAATTGACGCCCTGGCCACCATGGGCATCTCCCGCACCCAGCGCCTGGTGCTGCCGAAAATCGCCGCCCTCACCACCGCCTTGCCCCTGCTGGTGCTGTGGACCTCCGCCGCCGGCATCCTGGGCGGCATGGTCTCGGCCAACCTGCAGCTAGGGTTGTCCTACGGTTTCTTCCTCGACCAGCTGCCCAAGGCCGTGCCCCTGGCCAACCTGTGGATCGGCCTGGCCAAGGGCTGGGTTTTCGGCCTGCTCATTTCCCTGGTGGCCTGCCACTTCGGCCTCCACGTCAAACCCAACACCGAGAGTCTTTCGGCCCGCACCACCGCCGCCGTGGTCACCGCCATCACCATCGTCATCCTGGTGGATGCTCTGTTCGCCATCGCCACCCGCGAGATCGGGCTGCCCAAATGAGCCGGCCGGTCATCGAAGTCCATGGCCTGTGGAGCCGCTACGGTGACACGGTGATCCATCGGGAGCTGGACCTGGTGGTGGAGCAGGGCCAGATGGTGGGCCTGGTGGGCGGCTCCGGTAGCGGCAAGACCACCCTGCTGCGGGAGGTGGTGGGGCTGCTGCGACCGTGGAAGGGGCGGGTCCATCTCTTCGACTGCCCCCTCTATTCGGGGGACCCGGGCGTGGACCGGGCCCTGCGCCAGCGCTTCGGCATGCTGTTCCAGCAGGGCGCCCTGTATTCGGCCCTCTCCGTTTTCGACAACGTGGCTTTCCCGTTGCGGGAATTCGGCCTGGAGGACGAGAGCCTGATCCGGGACCTGGTGCACCTGAAGCTGGCCATGGTGGAACTGGACCCGCGCCACGGCCTGCTCAAGCCGGCGGAACTTTCCGGCGGCATGGTCAAGCGGGTGGCCCTGGCCCGGGCCCTGGCCCTGGAGCCGGAACTGCTGATCCTGGACGAGCCCACCGCCGGCCTGGACCCGGACCGCAGCGAAGGCTTCGTGCGCCTGATCCGGGAACTGCAGGCCGAGCTGGGCTTCACCGTGATCATGGTGACCCACGACCTGGCCACCCTGACCGGCCTGTCCACCCATATCGCCGTGCTGGCCGACCAGCGCATCGTCGCCTTCGGCACGCCGGAGGAGGTGCGCCGGGTGGAGCATCCCTTCATTTCGAGTTTTTTCGGCGGCGCCGCCGCGGCCCCAGGCCCGGCCGCCCCCGCGCCCCTCTAGGCGTCAGCAGGAGTCGTTTATGGAAAACCGCGCCCATGCCCTCGTTGCCGGACTGTTCACCCTGCTTCTGGCAGCGGCCGTCCTGTTCTCCGTGTGGTGGTTCGGCGGCAAGCACGACGTCACCCGGGACTACCTGGTGGTGACCCAGGGCAACGTCACCGGCCTCAACCTGCAGGCCCAGGTGCGCTACCGGGGCATCCGCGTCGGCCGGGTGGAGGATATCCGCCTGGACAAGAACCAGCCCGACGACATCCTCATCCGCATCAGCATCCTCGACGAGGTGCCGGTGACCCGCAGCACCGTGGCCCTGCTCAACTACCAGGGCGTCACCGGCCTGGCCCAGGTGCAGCTGGAGGAGCGGGGCGACGACGACCGTCCCCTGGCGGCCGGCGACGGCCTGCCGCGCATTCCCATGCAGCCTTCCCTGATCCAGGAGCTTTCCGATGCCGGCGCCGAGACCCTGCGCCAGGCGCGGGAACTGCTGACTTCCGCCAACCAGCTGGTGGGGGAGGAGAACCAGCGCCGGGTCGGCAACACCCTGGCCAACCTGGAAAGCATCTCCGCCGGCCTGAAACCCGCCGCCCAGGAGCTGGGGCCGACCCTGGTGCAGCTGCGCAAGGCCCTGGCCGACGACAACCTGAAACACCTCAGCAGCGCCCTCGAAGGCAGCGCCGGCACCGCCAGGGAAGCCAAGGAACTGGTGGCCGGCCTGCGCCGCCTGTCGGAGCGGCTGGAACAGTCTGGCGGCGGCGAATCCGGCGCCGGGCTGCTGTCGCCGCGCTGGGGCGACCTGGCCGGCGACATCGCCGCCAGCACGCGCCAGCTCAATCGGGTCCTGAACCAGGTGGAACGGGACCCTCAAAGCCTCATCTTCGGCGCCCCGGCCCCCGTGCCCGGCCCCGGGGAGCCCGGCTTCCTGCCCCATCCCGGGAGAAATCCATGACCTTCGCCACCATCGGGCGCCTCGCCGCCTGTTCCCTGCTGCTGACCCTGGCCGCCTGCGCCGGCGGCCGCGGCGCCCCGCCGGCCGCCACCTACGATTTCGGGCCGCGCCTGGCCGAGGCCAGCGCCGTGGCCAGGCCCGTCAGCCTGGAGCTGCGCCTGGTCCCCTGGCTCGATACGCCGGCAGTGAATTACCGTCTGGCCTACGACGACGCCAGCCGCCTCATGGCCTACAGCCAGAGCCGCTGGGCGGCGCCGGCGGGGCAGTTGCTCAACCTGCGCCTGCGTCAGCAGCTGGGCGGCGGCAACGGCGGTTGCGCCCTGCGCCTGGAGGTGGATGAATTCACCCAGGTCTTCGACAGCCCGACCCAGAGCCGCGGCGTGTTGCAGGGCCGCATGACATTGTTCGACAAACAGCGCAAACTCATATTCGAGCGTCCGTTCAGCGTGGAGAAGCCCGCTCCTAGCCCCGATGCGCGGGGTGGGGTGGTTGCGCTGAGCCTGGCTGCCGATGCCTTCGGCCAGGAAATCGGACGTCGGCTGGCCGACCTGGAGCGGGAGGCCAGACTGGCTCCCTGCCGTTAGCAGTCCGGGGGCAGGGAGTTCATGAAAAATACCAACGCAAACACATAAGAGGGATATTCATGGCAGGTCATAACGACAACAGCAGCAACATCTACAAGCAGGGTCTGGAAAAGAATGCGGCCAACTATGTGCCGCTGTCGCCGCTAACCTTCATTGCCCGTTCCGCCTACATCTACCCGGAACGGGTGTCCGTGATCCACGGCCAGCGCCGCTATACCTGGCTGGAAACCTTCAACCGCGCCAGGCGCCTGGCCTCCGCCCTGGAAGCCCGGGGCATCAAGGAAGGCGACACCGTCGCCGTGATGCTCAACAACACGCCGGAAATGTACGAATGCCACTTCGGCGTGCCCGTCACCGGGGCCGTGCTCAACACCCTCAACACCCGTCTCGATCCCGAAGCCGTGGCCTTCATGCTGAACCACGGCGAGGCCAAGATCCTCATCACCGACAAGGAGTATTCCCACATCGTCGGGCCGGCCCTGGAAAAACTGGGCCGCAGCATCGTCGTCATCGATGTGAACGACAGCGAATACACCGGCCCCGGTGACCTGCTGGGAGAGAAGGACTACGAGGCCCTGCTGGCCGAAGGCACCCCGGACTACGAGTGGAAGGGCCCCCAGGACGAATGGGACGCCATCTCCCTCAACTACACCTCCGGCACCACCGGCAACCCCAAGGGCGTGGTCTATCACCACCGGGGCGCCTACCTCAACGCCATGTCCAACATCGTTTCCTGGGGCATGCCGCCCCACTCGGTGTACCTGTGGACCCTGCCCATGTTCCACTGCAACGGCTGGTGCTTCCCCTGGACCATGGCGGCCAATGCCGGCACCAACGTCTGTCTGCGCCGGGTCGATCCCAAGCTGATCCTGCAGTCCATCCGGGAAAACAAGGTGACCCACTACTGCGGCGCGCCCATCGTCCATTCCATGCTGGCCAATGCGCCGGCCGAATGGCGTGAAGGCATCAACCACGGCGTCTCCGGCCTCATCGCCGCCGCGCCGCCCCCCGCCGCCGTCATCGAAGGCATGGCCAAGATCGGCTTCAAGATCACCCACGTCTATGGCCTGACCGAGACCTACGGTCCCGCTTCCGTCTGCGCCCAGCAGCCCGAGTGGTTCGATCTGCCGGTGGGCGAGCAGGTTAACCTGAACGGCCGCCAGGGTGTGCGCTACCACGCCCAGGAAGCCATCACCGTGCTCGATCCGGCCACCATGGAGGCGGTGCCCTGGGACAACGAGACCATGGGCGAGATCATGTTCCGCGGCAACCTGGTGATGAAGGGCTACCTGAAGAACCCCAAGGCCACGGAAGAGTCCTTCGCCGGCGGTTACTACCACACCGGCGACCTGGCGGTGATGCAGGCCGACGGCTACGTCAAGATCAAGGACCGTTCCAAGGACGTGATCATCTCCGGTGGCGAGAACATCTCCTCCATCGAGGTGGAAGACACCCTCTACCGCCATCCGGCGGTGATGGCCGCGGCCGTGGTGGCCACCCCCGATCCCAAGTGGGGCGAGGTGCCGGCCGCCTTCATCGAACTGAAGGACGGCGTCAGCATCACCGAGGTGGAAATCATCGAGTTCTGCCGCGAGCACATGGCCCGCTTCAAGGTGCCGAAGAAGGTCATCTTCGGACCCCTGCCCAAGACTTCCACGGGCAAGATCCAGAAGTACGTGCTGCGGGAAATGGCCAAGTCCACCGCCGCCATCGAGTAATCCAGCCGCATCCATAACCAAGCCGGGGGCAGACAGCACAGCCTCCGGCTTTTTTCTGTAGGAGACAAACAATGACAAACCAGGAACCCATCCTGCTGCGCGAAGACCGCCCCGACGGCCGTACCACCCTGGTGCTGAACCGTCCGGCCCAGTTCAATTCCCTCTCCAACGCCATGCTGGAAACCCTGCTGGCCGAACTGCAGAGCATCGCCGCCGACAAGACGGTCCGCGTCGTGGTGCTGCAGGGCGCCGGCAAGGCCTTCTGTGCCGGCCACGACCTCAAGGAAATGCGCAGCAACCACGACAAGGCCTTCATGCAGGCCCTGTTCAAGCTGTGTGCCAAGGTCATGCTGACCATCCAGGAAATGCCCCAGCCGGTCATTGCCCGCATCCACGGCATCGCCACCGCTGCCGGCTGCCAGCTGGTGTCCATGTGCGACCTGGCGGTGGCCGCCGACGTGGCCAAGTTCGCCGTTTCCGGCATCAACGTGGGCCTCTTCTGCTCCACCCCCGCCGTCGGCCTGGCGCGCAACATGGGGCGCAAGGAAGCCCTGGAAATGCTGCTCACCGGCGAGTTCATCGATGCCGGGGAAGCCCAGCGCCGGGGCCTGGTGAACCGGGTGGTGGCCCTGGGCGATCTTGACGAGGCGGTGGAGCACCTGGTGCAGTCCATCCTGGCCAAGAGCCCGGTGGCCGTGGCTACGGGCAAGCAGATGTTCTACAAGCAGCTGGAAATGGGCATCGAAGCGGCCTACCAGTATGCCGGCGAGGTCATGGCCTGCAACATGATGGCCGGCGATGCCGCCGAGGGCATCGACGCTTTCATCGAAAAGCGCAAGCCAGTCTGGCAGGCCGCCTGAACGGGCCCGACAGGGCCGGAAATGTCCTGCAGCCGGGACTTTCCCGGCCCTGCCGCGGTAGGATGCCCCATGGCCGGAGATCCGCCGGCCGGGGCCTGGCGCCGCACAGGCCGGGGAGAGAGTGAACGCCATGTCCGCAGGTGATAGGGTTGAGACGGCCTTCGTGCCGACCGCAAGGCACTGGCTGGTGGCCATCATCGGCTTCGTCCTGCTCCTGGCGGGCGGGCTCTACCGCAGCCACCAGGTGCTGTTCGGCGCCGCCCGGGAGACGGCGGAACAGCAGCTGCAGGCGGTGGCGGCCCTCAAGTCCCAGGAAATCCAGCGCTGGATCGAGGATCGCCTGATCTTTCTCAGCCAGCCGCCGGGCAGCGTCATGTCCCAGCATTTCGCCCGCCTCCTGCAGCAACCGGGCGACGCCCGGGCCGCAGCCGGGCTGCGTCAGCGTTTCCGCTACCTGCAGCAGACCATTCCCGAAATCTCCGCCATCGGCCTGCATGACCTGGCCGGCCGCAGCTATCTGGCCGACCCGGCGGACGATCATCTGTGGGACGACACCCTGCACCAGGAAGCGGTGCAGGCCCTGCTGGAGAGCCGCAGGCCGCGCCTGGTGGACTTTCATCGCAAGGCCGGACGCGAGGGCGAGGTGGTCCTCGACCTGCTGGTGCCCCTCTTCGCCGAGGGGGAGACGGGGCGCCTCATCGGCTACGCCCTGTTCGAGATCGACCCGGCCAGGGTGCTCTATCCCATGGTCAGCCAGTGGCCCGTCCCCAGCGCCACCGGGGAAAGCCTGCTGGTGCGGCGGGACGGGGACGAGGTACTGTTTCTTTCTCCCCTGGGGCGGCAGGCCGGGGCTCCCCTCAACCTGCGCCTGCCCCTGGACACGCCGGGGCTGATCTCGGGCATGGCCCTGCATGGCGTCGGCGAGGCGCTGGCGGGGCGGGATTACCGGGGCCTGGCGGTGCTGGGCGTGGTGCTGCCGGTGGGCCAGACCGACTGGCTGCTGGTGGCGAAAATGGACGACAGCGAAATCTATCGCGAGGCCCGGCGCAACTTCGCCTGGCTGACGGCGGCGGGCGTCGTGCTGATGGCCGTGCTGCTGCTGCTGGGGCGGGTCTTCAGCGCCGCCCTGCAGGCCCGGGAGCAGGAAGCCCGCTTCCGCCTGCTGGCCGAGAGCGGCAGCGACGTGGTGTGGCTGTACGAACTGGCTTCCCGCCGCTTCGCCTATGTCAGCCCCTCGGTGCAGGCCATGCGCGGCATCACCGTGGACGAGGCCCTGCAGCAGACCATGGCGGACCTGCTGACACCGGAGTGCCACCAGCACCTGGACGGGGAGCTGGAGCGCTGGATCGCCGCCGTGGATACGGGCCAGGAGGCTGCCGCCTCACGCCACTACGAACTGGTGCAGCCGAGGAAGGACGGTTCCCTGATCCAGACCGAGGCGGTGATGACCCTGATCACCGATGCCCAGGGACGGGTCACCCACATCCAGGGCATTTCCCGGGACATCACGGAACGCAAGCGGGCCGAGGCCGAGCTGCGCAAGTTCCTGCTGTCGGCGGAGCAGAGCCCGGTGAGCATCGTCATCACCAACCTGGCGGCAGAGATCGAATACGTGAACGAGGCCTTCGTGCGCACCGCCGGCTACAGCCGGGAGGAGGTGCTGGGGCAGAATCCGCGCATCCTGCAGTCCGGGCGCACGCCACGCTCCAGCTACGAGGAGATGTGGCGCTGCCTGTCCCGGGGCGAGGGCTGGCGCGGCGAACTGTTCAACCGGCGCAAGGATGGCAGCGAATACCTGGAAGACGCCAGCATCAACCCCATCCGCCAGCCCGACGGCAGCATCACCCATTACTTGGCGGTGAAGGAGGACATCACCGAGCGCCGGGCCACCGAGGCGGCCCTGGCCGAGAGCGAGGACAAGTTCCGCACCATCTACGACACCATCGGCGATGCCATTTTCGTGCACGACGTCGCCAGCGGCAGCATCCTGGACGTCAATGGCGGCGCCTGCCGCATGTACGGCTATAGCCGGAAGGAGCTGCTGTCCCTGGATGTGCAGGGCATCACCGCCGACGACCCTGCTTTCCCGCCCCAGGCGGCCCGGGACTACATGCGGCGGGTGCAGGAGGAGGGGCCCCAGTCCTTCGAGTGGATGGCCCGGGGCAGTTCGGGGCGGCAGTTCTGGGTCCTGGTGAACCTGCAGATATTCCGTCTCTCCGGCGGCCAGCGGGTACTGGCCGTGGTGCGCGACATCGACGGGCGCAAGCGGGCGGAGCAGGAACTGCAGCAGGCCCTGGCCGAGGCAAAGGCCCTCAACCAGCGGCTGGCCGAGGCCCAGAGCCAGCTGCTGCAGTCGGAGAAGATGGCCTCCATCGGCCAGCTGGCGGCCGGGGTGGCCCACGAGATGAACAACCCCATCGGCTTCGTCTATTCCAACCTGGGCACCCTGGACCACTACCTGCGGGAGATCTTCGCCATCATCGCCGCCTATGAGGCGGCGGACAGCGGTCCCTGCCGCGATTGCCGGCAGCTGGAAAGCGCCCGCCAGCTGAAGCTGGAGAAGGACTTCGATTTCCTCCGCAGCGACATCGTCCAGCTTCTGGCCGAGTCCCGGGACGGGCTGGAGCGGGTGGCCAAGATCGCCCGGGATCTGAAGGACTTCTCCCGGGCCGGCGAGGCCGAGAGCCAGTGGGCCGACCTGCACCAGGGCCTGGATTCCACCCTCAACATCGTCTGGAACGAGCTCAAGTACAAGTGCACCGTGCACAAGGAATACGGCGAACTGCCCCTGGTGTGGTGCGAGCCGTCCCAGATCAACCAGGTCTTCATGAACCTGCTGGTCAATGCGGCCCAGGCCATTCCCAAGAAGGGCGACATCTGGCTGCGCACCGGCCGCCGCGGCGACGAGGTGTTCGTCGCCGTGAGCGACAGCGGCTGCGGCATCGCCCCGGAGTACCTGCACCGCCTGTTCGAGCCCTTTTTCACCACCAAGCCCGTGGGCAAGGGCACCGGCCTGGGCCTCTCCCTGGCCTACAGCATCGTGCAGAAGCATCAGGGCCGCCTGGAGGTGGAGAGCGAGCCGGGCCGGGGCAGCACCTTCACCGTCTGGCTGCCCATCGAGGCCAGGCCCAGGCCGGAGGAGGGGACCGAGGCTGCCAGTGCGCCCCGGTGATGGCATACTCCCGCCTCCATTAGCCGGATGGCCCCGGGCCGTCGTTTTCTCCCATGCCTTACCTGATCACCGTCAACCTGCTCTGGGCCTTTTCCTTCAGCCTTATCGGCGAATACCTGGCGGGGCGGGTGGACAGCGATTTCGCCGTGCTGGTGCGGGTGGCCATCGCCGCCCTGGTGTTCATTCCCTTCACCCGCTGGCGCGGCCTGCCCGGGCGCCTGGTGGTCGGGCTGTGGCTGGCCGGGGCCCTGCAGTTCGGCGTCACCTACCTCTGTCTCTACCGCAGCTTCACCGTGCTGACGGTGCCCGAGGTGCTGCTGTTCACCGTGCTCACCCCCATCTACGTCACCATGCTCGACGACGCCCTGGCCCGGCGCTTCAATCCCTGGGCCCTGGTGGCCGCCCTGGTGGCGGTGGGGGGCGGGGTGGTGATCCGCTTCCAGCCGGTGGCGGGGGAATACCTGGCGGGCTTCCTGTTGCTGCAGCTGGCCAACGCCACCTTTGCCGCCGGGCAGGTGCTGTGCCGCCACCTGCTGGCCCGCTATCCGCTGCAGTTCCCCCTGTCCCGCTGTTTCGGCCATTTCTTCCTCGGCGCCCTGGTGCTGGCCCTGCCGTCCTTCCTCATCTTTGGCAATCCGGCCCGGCTGCCCACGACCGCCGTACAGTGGGGCGTGCTGCTGTGGATGGGCCTGTTCGCCACGGCCCTGGGCATGTTCTGGTGGGTCAAGGGCAGCACCCGGGTGGATGGCGGCACCCTGGCGGTGATGAACGAGCTGCACGTGCCCCTGGGGCTGGTGGTCAATCTGCTGATCTGGAACCGGGACGCGGACCTGCAACGCATCGCTCTGGGCGGCAGCGTCATCCTCGTCTCCCTCTGGCTGAACCGCTGGGGACGCCGCCGTTTTGTGGCGGCGGCAGCCTGATGGGGACTTCAAGTCAGATTGCGGTCCGCCGCCTTCCGCTATGATGGGCACCATGAGACTGCGCCAGCTTTCCCACAGCATCATCCTGCGCATCCTGCTCCTGGGGCTGGGGATCGTGGTCGTCGGCACGACGGCCCGCTATTTCATCCTCAGTCAGTTCCTGCGCGAGGATCTGGACAAGGTGGTGGCGTCCCAGCAGCAGGCCCTGGCCAGCTATGTGGCCCGGGACGTGGACAGCAAGCTGGTCGAGCGGCGCGACCTGCTGCAGCGCCTGGCGGCCAGCCTGCCCCGGCAGTTGCTGGGCCAGCCCCGGCAGTTGCGGGCCTGGCTGCAGGAGCGGCATGAACTGCATCCCCTGTTCAACCAGGGGCTGCTGCTGGTGGATTCCCGGGGCGCCATCCTGGCCGATTTCCCCGAGCGGCCCTTGCAGGCCAGGATCAACCTGGCGGATCGGGAATATGTGCAGGCCGCCCTGGCCGGCGAAGCCAGCCTGGGCCGGCCGGCGCCGGACTGGCTGGACCGGGAGCCGGTGCTGCCCATGGCGGCTCCGGTGCGGGACGAGCAGGGCCGGGTGCAGGCCGCCCTGGTGGGCCTGACGCCCCTGGCCACCCCGGGCTTCCTCAACCTGCTGCTGCAGAGCCGGATCGGCCGCAGCGGCGGCTTCCTCCTCATCTCTCCGCGGGACCGGGTCTTCGTCGCCGCCACCGAGCCGGAACTGGTGCTCAAGCCGACGCCGCCGGCCGGCGTCAATCCCCTGCACGACCGGGCCATGGCCGGCTATCGGGGCACCGGCATCACCGTCAACGCCAAGGGTGTGGAAGAGGCGGTGGCCATCGTCTCCGTGCCCAGCGCCGAGTGGTTCGTGGTGGCCCGCCTGCCCACCGCGGAAGCCTTCGAGCCGGTGACCCGGGTGCAGCAGTACATCCTGCGCAACAGCGTGGTGGTGTCCCTGGTCTTCCTGGTGCTGGCTTCCCTGGGCCTGGCCCACGTCTTCCGCCCCCTGCGGCGCACGGCGGAGCACGCCGACCGCATGACCCGCGGCGAGTGCCCCCTGGAACCCCTGCCGGTGCTGCGCAACGACGAGGTGGGCCATCTCACCGCCGCCTTCAACCGGCTCCTGCGCAAGCTCAGCGAGAGCCAGGCGGCCCTGGCCCAGGCGGCGCACCACGACGCCCTCACCGGCCTGCCCAACCGCATGCTGCTGGCCGACCGCCTGAGCCAGGCCCGGGTCCTGGCCCAGCGCAAGGGCAGCCGCATCGCCCTGCTGTTCCTCGACCTGGACGGCTTCAAGCCGATCAACGACAGCCTGGGTCACGAGGCCGGGGACGAGGTGCTGCGCCTGGTGGCCGGCCGCCTCAGCGGCTGCGTGCGGGCCAGCGACACCCTGGCCCGGGTCGGCGGCGACGAATTCGTCATCCTCATGGGCGATCTGGATAGCCAGGCGGAGCAGGCCGCGGCCCGGGTCGCCGCCAAGTGCATCGAAGCCCTGGCGGAGCCGTTCCCGGTCCAGGATCAGAGCTGCCGTCTCGGGGTTTCCATCGGTATCGCCCTGGGTGACGGCGAGAGCGCCGCCAATACCCTGTTGCTGCAGGCGGACCAGGCCATGTACCGGGCCAAGGAAAGCGGCCGCGGCCGCTACGTGATCGCTACCACCTGAAGCGGTGGGGTGGAAGGAAAAGGGCGCCGGCGGCGCCCTTTTTCAGTTCTGGGCCGGCAATTCCAGCTCGTGCAGGGCCAGGCGGCTGTGGTTGTGCTTGAGGTAGGCGAGAAAATCCATGCCGGAACAGTTGAGGCCCAGTTCCGGATGGCCCTGTTTCAGGGAGAAGAAGGAAATGTCCCGACCCACGATCTCCAGGCCGCACTGGGAGGCGACCTCGATGATCTCCCGCAGGCGGGTGGAGAGGGGGTCGATGCTGGGGTCGCTGGGCATGATGATCCAGAAATCGACGCCGTGCCGGGCCACCAGGTCGGTCTTGCGCAGGGTCTGGCCGAGGGCGTCCTGGACTTCGTGCAGCTTGAGGCTGGCCGCCTGGGCGCCGTAGGTCTCGCCCAGGATGTGGGGGGAGCCGAAGTCGACATGCACCAGGTGGAAGTGGATATTGCTGTCGTAGCGGGCGGAGACTTCCAGCAGCCATTCCAGGGTGAACAGGAAATTCCCGAACTGTTCGACATCTTCGTGCAGCATAAGTCCCTCCTTGATGGCGACGGGAGGCTCCCGTGAATGGCGCAGGGGCGGCCGGGAGCGGCGTCTGGCTTTGAGGCGGCCCTTATGTTGTTGTGCTGGCCGCCCGTTGCCTCAACTTTAACCATTGCCCGGCTCCCATGCCAGCTTTTCGGCCGGTGCAGAAGCAGGCGGTGAGCAGATAGCCGCCGGTGGGTGCCTCCCAGTCCAGCATTTCGCCGGCGCAGAAGAGGCCGGGCCGCTGCCGCAGCATGAGCTGCTCGTCCAGCTCCTCCAGGCGCACGCCGCCGGCGCTGCTGATGGCTTCGTCCAGAGGGCGGGGAGCCACCAGCCGCAGGGGCAGGGCCTTGATGGCGGCAGCCAGGGCGGCCTCGTCCTGGAACCGCTCCTTGTCCAGGCATTCCCGCAGCAGGCCCATCTTCACCCCCTTCAGGCCCAGGCGGCTTTGCAGGTGGCTGGAGAGGGAACGGGAGCCCCGGGGGCGGCGCACCTCGGCCAGCACCCGCTCGGCGCTGTGGCCGGGCAGCAGGTCCAGGCTCAGGGTGGCGCTGCCGTCCCGCTCGATGAGGTCCCGCAGGGGGGCGGAGAGGGCGTAGATGAGGCCGCCCTCGACGCCGTCGGCACTGACCACGAATTCCCCCTGGCGGCGCCAGGCCCGGCCGTCGGGGCCGCTGCAGGCGGCCACCACCGGCTTCACCGGCTGGCCGGCGAAATGCTCCCGGAAGTGGGGGCTCCAGGCGGCGTCGAAGCCGCAGTTGGCCGGTCGCAGGGGCGCCACGGCAATGCCGGCCCGGGCCAGGGTGGGCACCCAGGCGCCGTCCGAGCCCAGCTTGGCCCAGCTGCCGCCGCCCAGGGCCAGCACCGTGGCGGCGGGCTTTACTTCAATTTCCCCTGCCGGCGTGGCAAAGCGCAGGGCGCCGTCGGCGCTCCAGCCGAGCCAGCGGTGCCGCACCTGGAAGGCGACGCCTTCCTGGCGCAGCCGGTGCAGCCAGGCCCGCAGCAGGGGCGCCGCCTTCATCTCGGTGGGGAAGACCCGGCCCGAGGTGCCGACGAAGGTGTCGACGCCCAGGCCGTGGATCCAGGCCCGCAGGGCCTCCGGGCCGAATTCCTGCAGCAGGGGCGCCAGCCGTTCCCGGGCGCTGCCGTAGCGTTCCTGGAAGGCGGCGAAGTCCTCGCTGTGGGTGATGTTCATGCCGCCCTTGCCGGCCATGAGGAACTTGCGTCCCACCGAGGGCATGGCCTCGTAGACGGTGACCTGGGCGCCGTCCCGGGCCAGCACTTCCGCCGCCATGAGCCCGGCCGGGCCGCCGCCGATGACGGCGACGTGGGGAGGAGGGGAGGGCATGGGGGTCATGGGCGGGACTCGGGCGGGACTCGGGCAGGGGCAAAAGAAGGCAAACCGGCCGCCATTCTAGGGCCGGCGCCGGGTCCGGGCAAAGCGCTTTGGTGGTCAGGGGCGGGGCGGCCTTGGTATAGTCGCGGGGTCATGCTTGCCTACCTCCTGCGTCGCCTCCTCTACGCCATCCCCATTCTCATCGGGGTGAACCTGCTCACCTTCGCCCTCTTCTTCGTCGTCAATACGCCGGACGACATGGCGCGCATGCAGCTGGGCGTGAAACGGGTGACCCCGGAAGCCATCGCCAAGTGGAAGGCGGAGCGGGGCTACGATGCCCCCCTCTTCTGGAACGGCGAGGCCGCCGGCCTGGAAAAGGCGACCCGTACCATTTTCTTCACCAAGTCGGCCCGGCTCTTCGTCGGCGACTTCGGCGCGGCGGAGGACGGCCGCGACATCGCCACCGAAATCCGCACCCGCATGGGGCCCTCCCTGGCCATCGCCATTCCCACCTTCATCCTGGGCCTGCTGGTGACCGTTTCCCTGGCCCTGCTGCTGGCCTTTTTCCGCGCCACGGCCCTGGATTTCTGGGGCGTCGTCGCCTGCGTCGCCATGATGTCCATCTCCGGCCTGTTCTACATCATCGGCGGCCAGTGGCTCATCTCCAAGGTGTGGCGGCTGGTGCCCATCTCCGGTTACGTGGAGGGCCTGGACGCCTGGAAATTCCTGCTCCTGCCGGTGGCCATCGGCGTCGTCGCCGGCATCGGCAGCAGCGCCCGCTGGTACCGCACCATCTTCCTTGAGGAAATGGGCAAGGACTACGTGCGCACCGCCCGGGCCAAGGGCCTCTCGGAGAGCGCCGTGATGTTCCGCCACGTGCTGCGCAACGCCATGATCCCCATCCTCACCGGGGTGGTGGTGGTGATTCCGTCATTGTTTCTCGGCGCACTAATTACAGAAGCTTTTTTTGGCATTCCCGGATTAGGTAGTTACACCATTGATGCCATCAAGAGTCAGGACTTTGCCGTAGTGCGTTCGATGGTCTTCATCGGCTCCGTGCTGTACATCGCCGGCCTGATCCTGACCGACATTTCCTACACCCTGGCGGACCCGCGGATTCGCTTCGACTGACATGGCCTTCCTTCCCGTCTTTCTCTGGTCCGACCTGGTCATCTGGCTGCTGGTGGCGGCCCTTGGCCTGCTGGCCTGGGGCGTGGCCCGCACGCCGCCCCTGCGCGCCGCCTGGGGCCGGGTGCTGCACAGCCGTACCGGCATGGCCTCTCTGGCAGTACTGGCGTTGTTCGTGGCAGTGGGTCTGCTGGACTCCGCCCATTACCGGCCCCGCCTGGCCGATGCCCCGCAGAACGGCCAGGGTGGCGGCGTTGCGGCGGCCCCGGCCTACGGGGTTGAAGTCCTTTCGCTCCTGGACGCCCTCCTGACGCCTCTGCGCACCCAGGTGGAAAAGACCTATTCGGCGCCCCTGGCGACCCGGGCCTACGCCAAGGAAATGCAGGAAGTCCGCCAGCCCGACGGCAGCCTGGTGCAGCAGCGGGACTTTCCCCGCCTCAAGTTCGGCGGCGCCCACCTGGGAACGGAGGAATCCGCCTGGGCCGGCGACGTGGCCCGGCGCCTGCTGCAGGGGTACGGCCTGGCGGCCCTGCTGTGGGGGGGGCTGGCGATTTTTCTCGTCGGCCGTCTGGCCCGGCGCCGGCAGTGTTCCTTCCGGCAGTCCTGGCGGGACCTGTGGTGGCGGCCGCCCACCAGTACGGCGCCGGCCTGGGATGCCTTGCTGCTGACCCTGGCCGGCCTCTTCCTGCTGCTCACGCCCCTGCTGGCCCTGGCACCGGAATACCATGTACTGGGTACCGATAAGGTGGGTCAGGATATCCTCTATTTGGTCTTGAAGAGTATCCGTACCTCACTTGTTATCGGTTTGGTCACTACCCTTGTAACTCTTCCTATTGGCGTATTGCTAGGTATCTCTGCTGGCTATTTTCGCGGTTGGGTGGATGACCTGATCCAGTATCTATATTCCACCCTGAACTCCATCCCGAGTGTGCTGCTCATCGCTGCTGCCGTGCTGATGATGCAGGTGGTGATCGACACCCATCCGGAGTGGTTCGCCACCGCCGCCGAGCGGGCCGACCTGCGCCTCTTGGCCCTCTGCTTCATCCTCGGCATGACCAGCTGGACCGGCCTGGCCCGCCTGCTGCGGGGCGAGGCCCTGAAGCTGTCCCAACTCGAGTACATCCAGGCGGCTCAGTCCTTCGGCGTTTCCTCCTGGCGCATCCTGCTGCGTCACATCCTGCCCAACGTCATGCACATCGTGCTGATTGCCTTGGTCATGGACTTTTCCTCTCTAGTGATGACTGAGGCTGTTCTTTCATATTTGGAAATTGGAGTTGATCCGACCATGGTCAGCTTTGGGTCGTTGATCAACAACGCCCGCATGGAACTGGCCCGGGAGCCCATGGTGTGGTGGTCCCTGGCCGCCGCCTTCGTTTTCATGTTCATCCTGGTCCTGGCCGCCAACCTCTTCGCCGACGTGGTGCGGGACGCTTTCGATCCGAGGGCCGCCTGATGTCCGACCTGCTTTCCGTCCGCAACCTCAAGGCCGGCTTCCTCGCCGGCGGCCGGGTGCTCACCGCCGTGGACGGCGTCTCCTTCGCCGTGGCCCCCGGCGAGACCTTCGCCCTGCTCGGCGAATCCGGCTGCGGCAAGTCCGCCACCGCCCTGGCCCTGTTGCGCCTGCTGCCCAACGCCGGGCGCATCCAGGGCGGCGAGGTGTGGCTGGAAGGGGAGGAAATCCTGGCCCTGCCCGAAGCGGCCATGCGCGACCGCCGCGGCAGCGCCGCCGCCATGATCTTCCAGGAGCCGGCCACCAGCCTCAATCCGGTGCTGACCATCGGCCGCCAGATCGGCGAATCCCTGGAACGGCACCGGGGCATGAAGGGCGAGGCGGCCCGCCGGGAAGCCCTGGCCCTGCTCACCGCCGTCGGCATCGCCGACCCGGAGCGGCGGCTGGAGGAATATCCCTTCCAGCTCTCCGGCGGCATGAAGCAGCGGGCCATGATCGCCATCGCCCTGGCCGGGGAGCCGCGCCTGCTCATCGCCGACGAGCCGACCACGGCCCTGGACGTGACCATCCAGGCCCAGATTCTCGACCTGCTGGCCAGGCTGCAGGCGGAACGGGCCATGGGCATGCTGCTCATCACCCACGACCTGGGCGTGGTGGCCCGCAGCGCCCACCGGGTCGGCGTCATGTACGCCGGCGAAATCGTCGAGACGGCCCCCCGCCAGGAGTTTTTCGCCAGCCCGCGCCACCCCTATACGCAAAAGCTCTTCGCTGCCCTGCCGGACCTGGGCCAGCGGGGCGCCCAGCTGGCCACCATTCCCGGCCAGGTGCCGGGCCTGGCCGCCATGCCCGCCGGCTGCCGCTTCGCCCCCCGCTGCCCGGTGGCCATGGACCGCTGCCGGCTGGAAAGCCCGGGCTGGACAGAGCTTGAAGCAGGTCATCAGGTGCGCTGCCATTGGGTGGCCCAGCAGCTGCCGGGTGGCGAGCAGCGCCTGCCGGACCTGCCCGCCGCGCCACCGGCTGCTGCCGCTGCCGCCGACGCCGCCCGGGAAAACCTGCTGGCCGTGGGCGAACTGAAGGTCCATTTCCCCATCCGCAAGGGCCTCTTCAAGCGCACCGTGGGCCACGTCAAGGCGGTGGACGGGGTGTCCCTGGAACTGCAGCGGGGCCGTACCCTGGCCCTGGTGGGCGAATCCGGCTGCGGCAAGACCACCGCCGGCAAGGCCGTGCTGCGCCTGCTGCCGGCCACCGGCTCGGTGCGGCTCGATGGTCGGGAGCTGCTGGGTCTGCCGGAGCGGGAACTGAAGCCCCTGCGCCGGCGCATGCAGATGGTGTTCCAGGACCCCTTTGCCTCCCTCAACCCCCGCCTCACCGTGGGGGAGATCATCGAGGAAGGCATGACCGCCTTGCGGGTGGCCGCCAGCCGGGACGAACGGCGGGCGGCCCTGGCCGCCCTGCTGGAATCGGTGGGCCTGCCGGCGGAGGCTCTGGGCCGCTATCCCCACGAATTTTCCGGCGGCCAGCGCCAGCGCATCGCCATCGCCCGGGCCCTGGCGGTGCAGCCCGAACTGCTGGTGTGCGACGAGCCCACCTCGGCCCTGGACGTTTCCGTGCAGGCCCAGATTCTCAACCTGCTGCGCCGCCTGCAGGAGGAACTGGGGCTGGCCTATCTTTTCATCACCCACAACTTCGCCGTGGTGGAATACCTGGCCCACGACGTGGCGGTGATGTACCTGGGCCGCATCGTCGAGCAGGGGCCGGTGCAGCAGGTGCTGGCGGCTCCCTGCCATCCCTATACCCGGGCCCTGCTCTCGGCCGTGCCCGAGCCCCGCCTGGCGGGGCAGCGGGAAATGGTGCGCCTGCCCGGCGAAACGCCGTCCCCGGCGCGGCCGCCCCAGGGCTGCCATTTCCATCCCCGCTGCGCCCAGGCCAGCGAGCGCTGCCGCCAGGAGTATCCGGCCCCCAGCACCCAGGCCGGCGGCGTGGTGGTGCGCTGCCATCTCTATCCGGCGGACTAGCCGCAAAACAAGCACCCCTGCAAGGCAGAAGGGACGCCATTCTCCACCGTGCCATGGTGGAAAGTGGCGTCCCTTCTGCCTTTGCGGCCTGGGTTTTTTCCGGGTTCCTTAGCCGTCTCCCAGGCGCCGCAGGGAGAGGGCGATGCCCAGCACCACCGCCACGCAGGCCAGCAGGGTGGCCACCACTCCCGGCCAGCCGCCATGGATCCAGGGCCAGCCCGTGGCGCTGCCGATGACGCTGCCGCCCAGGTAATAGCTGGACAGGTACAGGGCGGAGACCAGCCCCCGCCGCGGCCCGGCCCGGCGTCCCACCCAGCCGCTGGCCACCGCATGCACGGCGAAATAGCCGAAGGTGAACACGGCCAGGCCGAGGATGATCAGGGGCAGGGCCGCGGCTAGGGTGAGGCCGATGCCGGCGGCCATGGTCAGGCTCATCAGCAGCACGATGCGGCTGCGTCCGATGCGGTCCGCCAGGTGGCCGGCCAGGGCCGAGGAGGCGCTGCCCACGGCGTAGAGCAGAAAGATGGCTCCGATGGCCGCCGGGCCCAGGCCGTAGGGCGGCAGGCTGAGGCGGAAGCCCAGGTAGTTGTAGATGCCGACGAAGCTGCCCATGATGAGGAAGGCGGTGACGAACAGCCAGGGCAGGCCCGGGTCGGCGTAGATGCGGCCCACGTCCGCCAGCAGCAGGCGGGGCTTCAGGGAGCGGGGCCTGAAGTGTTGGGCCGGCGGCAGCAGGCGCCAGAAGGTGAAGGCCGCCAGCAGCCCCAGCAGGCCCAGGGCTCCCAGGCCGTGGCGCCAGTCCCACCAGCCCGTCACCAGGGCCGAGAGAAAGCGCCCGGACATGCCGCCCAGGGCGTTGGCGGCGATGTAGAGGCCCATGGCCCGGCCTCGGGCGTGGGGGGCGATCTCTTCCCCCAGGTAGGCCATGGCGGCGGCGGGTACCCCGGCAATGCAGGCGCCCAGCAGGGCCCGGCACAGCACCAGCAGGTGGAAGTCCGGCATGAAGGCGGAGGCGCAGGCGAACAAGGCGGCCCCCAGCAGCCCCAGGCGCATCAGCCGTTCCCGGCCATAGCGGTCGGCGATGAGGCTCAGGGGAATGAGCAGCAGGGCCATGGAAAGGGTGCCGGCGGCGACGCTGAAACTGGCGCTGGCCGGGGAGATGCCAAACTCGTGGGTGAGCTGGGGCAGCACCGGCTGGGTGCCGTAAAGCAGGGCGAAGCAGGTGAAGCCGCCGGTGGCCAGGGCCAGGTTGGCGCGACGGAAGGCGGGAGTGCCGGCTTGCAGCCCTCCGTTATCGGCGGCTGCAGCGGTGGAAGACGTGGGGGTCATGGTCAGCGAGTGGAGGCCGGGTTCCGGGGCGGCCAGGCGCGGCCCGGCGCCGGCAGGGACGGCGGCGAAGGCTTGAATTCTACGCCCCGCCGCAATCCCGCCGGAGCGGGGATATCCGTACTTGAAGCACTGGAGATGACGGTGTAGGGCTGCACCTGCAGGTGGCGGCAGCTTAGGCGCGCCACAACGTAGCCGTCGGGGAAAGGTGGCGGAAGGCGGAAAATCCTTGCCGCGCCCCGTCGGCCAAAAGAAAAGGCGCCCGCAGGCGCCTTTATCCGTCGTCCTTCGGCCTCAGTCGTTCTGGGCCAGCTGGATGGTGATGGTCTGGCCCGGTTTCAGGTTGCCCGGAGCCACCTTGTTCCAGCGCTTGATGTCGTCCGCTTCCACCTTGAACTTCTTGGCGATGCCGGCCAGGGTGTCGCCCTTGCGGATGGTGTAGCGGGCCACCTTGGCCTTGGCGGCAGCGGCCTTGGCATTGGCCGGGGCCTTGTCGTTCTTGCTCAGCTTGAGGTTCTTGCCTTCCAGGGTGGCGCTGACGCGGCCGTTGGCCGGGGCGCTGGCCACCGTGGTCTTGGCGGCAGCAGCGGGAGCAGCGACGGCGGGGGCCACGGTGAGCTTGGTGCCGGCGGCCATGTTGCGGCCCAGCTTGTTCCAGCGCTTCAGCTCGTCCACGGAAACGTCGTAGCGGCGGGCGATGGAGAAGAGGGTGTCGCCTTTCTTGACCACGTGGAACTTGGCCGGCTGGGCCCGGGGTTCGTTGCGGGAGTCGGCACGGGAATCAGCGCGGGCGTCGCTGCGGGCGGGTGCGGTTTCGGCTGCCGGCGGGGTGAAGGAGGCGACGGCGAGGTCGCCTTCGATGCCGTCCCGGGCCGGGACCAGCAGGGTGGTGCCGGCGCCTACCTTGGCCTTGGGCGGCAGGCCGTTCACCGTCTTCAGGTGGGCTACGGAGACGCCCAGGCGGGCTGCCACCTTGTCCAGCTTTTCCCCGGCCTTGAGGGTGTAGGAGGTCCAGGAGGAGAGGGGGGCTTCGTTGTTTTCCAGGTTGGCGCGGAAGCGCTCCACCTTTTCCGCCGGCAGCACCAGGGGACGGTCGGCCTTGATCACCGGGCGGTTATGGGCCGGGTTGAGGGCGACGAATTCATCCACCGGCATTTCCGCCAGCTTGGCCGCCACCTTCACGTCCATGTCGGCCGGCTTGGCCACGGCGGCGAAGTAGGGCTGGTTGGGAATCTGGGGCAGGTCCAACTGGGCCAGCAGGCGGGGGTTGGAGAGGATGTTCTTGAGGGCCTGCAGCTTGGGCACGTAGTTGCGGGTTTCCGCCGGCATGGTCAGGTTTTCGTAATCTGTCGGCAGACCCTTGGCCCGGTTCTTGGCGATGGCCCGGCCGACGGCGCCTTCGCCCCAGTTGTAGGAAGCCAGGGCCAGCTGCCAGTCGCCGTGCATCTCGTAGATGGTCTGCAGATAGTCCAGGGCGGCGGAGGTGGAGGCGATGATGTCGCGCCGGTCGTCCACCCACCAGTTCTGTTCCAGCTTGAAGTTCTTGCCGGTGGAGGGAATGAACTGCCACAGGCCGGAAGCGTGGCTGCGGGAATAGGCCATGGGGTTGTAGGCGCTTTCCACCATGGGCAGCAGGGCCAGTTCCATGGGCATGCCGCGCTTCTCGATGGCCTCGACGATGTGGAACATGTAGCGGCGGCTGCGTTCGACCATGCGTCGCACGTAATCGGGCCGGTTCATGTACCACTGCTGGTGGGTCAGCACCAGGTCGTTGTTCAGGTTCGGCATGCCGAAGCCGTTGCGGATGCGTTCCCATAGGTTGTCGGGGGAGGCGGTGAGGTCGATGGTGCGGGGTAACTGGGGGATCGGCGCGATCTCCTCCACCGGCAGGCTGCCATCGTTCTGGACCGGGCTGGCTTCGGGGCGGGCGGACAGTTCGGTGCGGGACGGCACCATGGACTGCAGGCTGGGCGCGAAGGAAAGCGTCAGGGGCTGGTCGTTGGCCTGGGCGGGAGTGGCGGCGAAGAGGGCGCCGCAGGCCAGGGCCGGGAGGGAACGATGGAGTTGCCGGATGAAGCGGAGGGTGCAGCCTAGCGTGTCGTCGAGCGTCATAGATTCTCTTTGTCTGCTGTTCCCCGCCAGGCGGGGGGATTCCCGAGGGCCGGCACGGCAGGCGGGCCGGGCGTCGGGCACGACGTTTCAGGATGACCTAATCGCGGAATTATACCCTATGAAAAGAAGGGGATATCCGCTGCCAAAGGTAAAAAATCCAGGCCGTTGGAATGACGTACGGTCTTTACCGGAGGCGTTGCCACAGGGCCTCCAGGGTGGCGGCAGCCCCCTGGGTGATGTGGTGGTCGGCGAAGGGGCTGACGGGCGTGGTGCCCGGATTGATCTCCACCGTGGTGATGCCCTGCTCGCTGGCCCACAGCACCGGTTCGGCCACATAGGGAAAGAGGCTGGAAGTGCCGATGGAAAAGACCATGTCGGGGCCGGCATCCAGGGTGCGGAGCAGCTGTTCCATTTCCATCTGCGGCAGGGATTCGCCGAAAAGCACCACCCGGGGCCGTACCAGGGCGTTACAGCGGGGGCAGGCCGGCGGCAGTTCCAGATCGGAGAAGCTGTCCACTTCCACCTCGTAACTGCAGCGGGTGCAGTGCAGATGATGCAGGCGACCGTGGATCTCGATGACGTCGGAAGAGCCGGCCTGGCGGTGCAGACCATCGATGTTCTGGGTGAAGACGGTGACCGCGGTGCCGCGCCGTTCCAGATCGGCGATGACCTGGTGGGCCCGGTTGGGGCGGGCGTCGCGGCAGGTGCGCTCGATCTGGGCCAGGTATTTCCAGGTGATCTGGGGATGCTGGTGCAGCATGGGGCCTGACAGCGCCTCTTCGATGGAGAAGCCTTCCGCCGTCAGGTCCTCCTCGTAGAGTCCGCCGACGCCCCGGTAGGTGGGCAGTCCCGAGTCGGCGGAGATGCCGGCGCCGGTGATGAAAAGGACGCGGCGGGCCTCTGCCAGTTCTTCGGCAACGGCATCCAGGGTGGCGGCTGTGTCCATGGCGGATTCCCGGAGATATGAGGAAATGGGGGCTGGAAACGAAAAAACCGGCCCAGGGCCGGTTTTTTCTATTTTGTTGGCGGAGTGGACGGGACTCGAACCCGCGACCCCCGGCGTGACAGGCCGGTATTCTAACCAACTGAACTACCACTCCAAACTGCTTTAACTCTGTACTGCGCTACCGATGCTGCCGGTACCACTTGAATCTGTGGCGTCCCCACGGGGATTCGAACCCCGGTTATCGCCGTGAAAGGGCGGTGTCCTAGGCCTCTAGACGATGGGGACCCTAGGTATCTTTCGCATTTGTATGGTGGAGGTACGCGGGATCGAACCGCGGACCTCTTGCATGCCATGCAAGCGCTCTCCCAGCTGAGCTATACCCCCGCCGCGAAAGAAGACCGAATTATAGGGAGCGTTTTTGGGGTTGTAAAGCCCTTTTGTGATTTTTTTTAAGAAAATCGCCATTCACCTGGATAAGTCCCTGTTTTGTCTCTTGCCGCGTACTCTTTGACGGGCTGTGGGCCTGATGGGGAAAGGCTCGTAGGGCGGTCGGGGGTGACAAGGGGAGGGCTGAAAAGCAAAAAGCCAGCATTTCTGCTGGCTTTTTGCTTTTAGCTGGCGGAGTGGACGGGACTCGAACCCGCGACCCCCGGCGTGACAGGCCGGTATTCTAACCAACTGAACTACCACTCCGAACTTCTGAAGCTTGCAACGGTAAAACTGGTGCCGCTTACAAAACTTAGGGCTTGCTGATTTTGTCGATCAGCAAGCCCTGCTGTAGGTGGCGTCCCCACGGGGATTCGAACCCCGGTTATCGCCGTGAAAGGGCGGTGTCCTAGGCCTCTAGACGATGGGGACCCTAGGTATCTTTCGCATTTGTATGGTGGAGGTACGCGGGATCGAACCGCGGACCTCTTGCATGCCATGCAAGCGCTCTCCCAGCTGAGCTATACCCCCGCCGCGAAAGAAGGCCGAATTATAGGGAGCGTTTTTTAGCTTGTAAACCCTCTTCGCCAACTTTTTTTAAATTTTTGCTGCGGCCAGTCGTGCCAGCACCTTTTCCCGGGGGAACAGGGCCACCACTGCATCCACGGACGGGGTCTGGGCCTGACCGGTGAGCAGCACCCGCAGGGGCATGGCCAGCTTGGGCATCTTCAGGCCGTGTTTGGCCACGGTCTCCTTGATCAGGGCGCCGATGGCCGGCGCTTCCCAATTGACGCCCTGGACGCCGGCAATGAAGTCGGCCAGGGCCGGCTTGGCTTCCTCGCTGAGGTGCTGGGCCAGCAGTTCGGCGTTGGGGTGGATGTCGATGTAGAACACCTCGGCCGCATCCGCCAGCTCATTCAGGGTATGCACCCGTTCCTTGTAGAGGGCGATGATGGATTCCAGGGCCGGCACCGGCGCCGGCGTGATGCCCCGGGCCGCCAGGCGCGGGCGCACCAGGTCGGCCAGGCGGCCGTTGTCGGCCTGCTTGATGTAGTGGGCGTTGAGCCAGTTCAGCTTTTCCGTATTGAACTGGGCGGCCGACGGGGTGATGTGGTCCAGATCGAACCACTGGCAGAACTGTTCCATGGAGAACACTTCGTCGTCGCCATGGGACCAGCCCAGGCGGCCCAGGTAGTTGAGCACCGCTTCCGGCAGATAGCCGTCCTCGTCGTACTGCATGACGGAAACGGCGCCATGGCGCTTGGACAGCTTCTGGCCGTCGTCGCCCAGGATCATGGAAAGGTGGGCGTACTGGGGCACGCTGGCGCCCAGGGCCTGCAGCACATTGATCTGGCGCGGGGTGTTGTTCACGTGGTCATCGCCGCGGATGACCTGGGTGATGCCCATGTCCCAGTCGTCCACCACCACGCAGAAGTTATAGGTGGGGGTGCCGTCGGCCCGGGCGATGATGAAGTCGTCCAGCTCGCTGTTGCTGATCTCGATGCGGCCCTTGACCAGGTCGTCCCAGGTCACCACGCCGTCCACCGGGTTCTTGAAGCGCACCACCGGCTGGATGCCGGAAGGCGGGGTGGGCAGGGTCTTGCCCGGCTCCGGGCGCCAGCGGCCGTCGTAGCGGGGCTTTTCGCCCTTGGCCCGCTGGGCTTCGCGGATCTGTTCCAGTTCTTCGGGGGAGGTGTAGCAGTGGTAGGCGGTGCCGGCTTCCAGCATCTGCTGGATCACTTCCTTGTACCGGTAGATGCGCTGCATCTGGTAGAAGGGGCCTTCGTCGTGCTCCAGGCCGAGCCAGTTCATGCCGTCGATGATGGCCTGCACGGCTTCCGGGGTGGAACGGGCCACGTCCGTATCCTCGATGCGCAGCACGAACTTGCCCCCGTGGCGGCGGGCGTAGGCCCAGGAGAAGAGGGCGGTGCGGGCGCCGCCGATGTGCAGATAACCGGTGGGGCTGGGGGCGAAACGGGTACGGATCATGGTGGGTGTCTGGCGTTGAACAAAAGAAGGCTATTGTAATGGATGCCATGGACGCCGGTCCCGGCAGCGGGCGCTCCGGGGGAGAAAAGATGTTTTTTTCAAAAACGTTTGACCACCCGAAATTGTTGTGGTCTAATGCGCACCTCTTCGACGCACCGGGTGGTTAGCTCAGCGGTAGAGCACTGCCTTCACACGGCAGGGGTCACAGGTTCAATCCCTGTACCACCCACCAGAAACCTCTGGAAAACGACGGTGTGACGAAAAACAAAAAGCTGCCTTTTGGCGGCTTTTTTGCTTTTTGCCTTCCGCTCGGGCAAAAAGCCCCATCTCCGCTACTCCTGTCGATGCCCTTTGCGGCCTCAGACTCGTCCCCCGGTTTTCCCCTTTCGTCATCATCCCCCTGCCTGCTCCGTGCCGGCTGTCGGTGTTTCCTACTGCTGTTTCGTCCGGGTTGCCGAAACCTTCGTTGCCGAGAAGAGCCTTGCCATCGGTACCAAGAGCTTTGCATTGGCCAAGTTTTTCGCGGAGCTTTTTGCTGGGCATGCCCGCTACTTCGATGTGGGGAGCAGCCATAACGCAGGCCAAGGGGGCCGCTCCCTCGCTCCAACCAAACCGCAACCAGTTCCTTGCTCCGGCAGCAGGAGACCTACGTTGTTTTTCAAGTTGTCCGGAGGCTTTCCCGTGGCAAAAAGGTTTTCGTAGAATCTGCCCCCTCGTTGAACCTGGAGAGGAAAAAGCCTATGAAAAAAAACCTCGCTATCGTTGTCGCTGCAGTCGCCCTGTCTGGTTGCGCAACCTTTGGTCAGCTTGAGGATGGTCTCAATGCCTTGGTAGGACGACATGAGAAGGAAGCATTCAGTGCTCTCGGCTATCCGAACAGTAAGCAGGAGTTTTCCGGGGATACGGTCTATTACTGGGGAGAAAGCCGGAATTCAGCAGTTTTTATGCCCCAAACGGCGACTACGACTGGATATGTAGGACGCACGCCGGTTTTTGGAACCACAACCTCGTCTCAACTGGTGCCTGTTAGCTATAACTGCACCATCAAATTAGTTGTGGGGGAGGACAAGGTCATCAAGGATTGGGAGTTCAGCGGCAATCTGGCTGGATGCGAACCGTATATCAAAAGGGTCAAGAGCTACACCAAGGGTGGGCAATCGTGACCATCCAATCCGGTCCTCCGCTGGGGGAGTCTGGCGCAGTTCGTCGATTCATGCGCCGGTGGAAATCCCACCGGCGAGAGCTTGTGATGTGGCCCATCTGCAGCCACCGGGTGCTGTCTTCGATACGCGCTTCAGACTCGTCTTCTCTGCTTCAGGGGAATCGTAGCCATCCCGCCCCCCAGGGACAGCCTCGGAAAAGACTTCAGCCGGTGGTTTTTGCAGCCCAGGGATTGATTTGGATGGCCAGATCTACTGGCCTTCCACCGGAGTGCTGGGCGCCGGGGCGTTGGGCGGCGGCGGGGCCAGGGGATTGAAGCCCGGTTCGCCGTAGCGGTTGGCCTCTTCCGGCGGTGGCGCCGGGGGCGGTTCGACGGGCAGGGGCTCGGGTTGCGGCGGCGGGCTGGCCGGGGCGGGTGTGCGGCGGGGGCTGTGGGGCGGAGGAACTTCCGGCGCGGGGGCCAGCAGTCGGGTTAACCAGTCCCGGCCCCAGGCCAGGACGCGGGTGAACAGGCTGCTGTCCTCGGGTTCGGCGAAGCGGGCCTTGGCGTCGATCTGGCGCGAGCGCAGGGCCTGCTGGAAGAAATCGCCCACCATGGGCAGGGCGCTGTGGGCGCCCTGGCCCCAGTAGTCGCTGCGCAGGGTGATGCGGGCATCGTTGAATCCGACCCAGGCGCCGGCCACCAGCTGGGGGTGCATGAGGATGAACCAGCCGTCCGTGTTGTCCTGGGTGGTGCCGGTCTTGCCGGCCACGTCGGCGCGGATGCCGAAGCGGCTGCGGATGGCGCTGCCGGTGCCCCGGTCGATGACGCCGCGCATGGTGTCCACCAGGGTGTAGGCCACCTTGGGTGGCAGGGCCGGTTCCGGGTCCGCCGGGGCGAATTCGGCCAGGATCTTGCCCTTGCCGTTTTCGATGCGGCTCACCAGCACCGGCTCCAGGTAGCCGCCGCCGTTGGCGATGGTGCCGTAGGCGGCGACCATTTCCCGGAGGCTCACCGGGCTGGTGCCCAGGGCCAGGGAGGGCACCGTTTCCAGCCGGCTCTGGCGGATGCCCATGGCCTGGGCCAGGCGGGCGACCCGCACCGCGCCCACTTCCTGCATCAGCTGGGCGGTGACGGTGTTTTTCGACAGGGCCAGGGCGGTGGCCAGAGTAATGGGCTGGTTGCTGGGCGGCTCGTGGTCGGCGGGGCGCCAGATTTCGCCGCCGGCCAGGGGGATTTCCACGGCCTGGTCCATGCGACTGTCGCCGGGCTGGGCGCCCCGCAGGAAGGCGGCGCCATAGACGAAGGGCTTGAAGGTGGAGCCGGGCTGGCGCTTGGCCTGCTGCACGTGGTCGAAGGCGTCCTGGCTGAAATCCCGGCTGCCGACCCAGGCCCGGACCTGGCCGTTGCGCGGGTCCAGGGCGAGGAAGCCGGCCTGGATGCGGGTCTTCTGCTGGCGCAGGGCGGCCATGAAGGCCTTGTCGGCAAGGAGTTTCTTCAGTGCCTCCTCCTGGCCCAGGCCGGCGGCGACGGCGCTGCGGAATTCCGGCGTTTCGCCCACCAGGGTGCGCACCAGGGGATTGGCGGCGTTCCAGCCGCCGCGGCGGTTCCAGGCCGCATCGGCCTGGTTCTGCAGCACGTAGCCCTGGCGCGCCACGGCCTGGTTGGCCCAGGCCTGCAGGCGGGAATCCAGGGTGGTGTACACCACCAGGCCGTCGGCGTAGGCGTTGTAGCCATGGTCGTCGGCCCAGGCGATGAGCCATTTGCGCAGCTGCTGGGCGAAGTGGGG
Organism: Azospira sp. MPR-LB4; assembly: GCF_058809525.1. Lineage (NCBI taxonomy): Bacteria > Pseudomonadati > Pseudomonadota > Betaproteobacteria > Rhodocyclales > Rhodocyclaceae > Azospira > Azospira sp. MPR-LB4. Next base: position 635,781 of record NZ_CM179521.1, on the reverse strand, counting down.
GGCCGGGCCTTCCGGCTCGCTCTGGCGTTCGAAGTCCAGGCGCAGGGGTTTTTTCTTCAGGCCGTCGAACTGGGCCGGGGAGAGTCGCTCCCGCTTCACCATCTGGGCCAGCACCGTGTTGCGCCGCTGCACCGCCCGTTCCGGGTTGAGCACCGGGTTGTAGTAGCTGTTGCCCTTGAGCATGCCCACCAGGGTGGCGCTCTGCAGCACGTCCAGGTTGCCGGCGGAGGTGTCGAAATAGGTGCGGGCCGCCATTTCGATGCCGTAGGCGTTGTAGAGGAAGGGCACCGTATTCAGGTAGGTCTCGAGGATTTCCTCTTTGGTATACAGGGCCTCGATCTTGAGGGCGGTGATGGCCTCTTTCAGCTTGCGCGTCAGGGTGGGGGCCCGGCCGATTTCGTCCGGGTAGAGATTGCGGGCCAGCTGCTGGGTCAGGGTGGAGCCGCCCTGGCGGTCGCCGGAAAAGGTGTTGAGGGCGGCGCCGGCGGTGCGGCGCCAGTCGATGCCGTGGTGCTGGTAGAAGCGGTGGTCCTCGGTGGCGATGAGGGCCTCCACCACCCGGGGCGACACCTGGGCCAGCTTCACCCATTCCCGGTTGGCCCGCTTGAACACGGCCAGTTCCTTGCCGTCGGCGCTGAGGATGCGGGCCGGCTGCTCCTGCTTGGCCTTGCGCAGGTCGCTGATGCCCGGGGTGAAGGGGATCAGCAGCAGGGTATAGGCCAGCAGCAGGGCCAGCAGCAGGGCCGGCGGCAGGGCCAGGAGCAGCAGCACGCCGCGCCAGCCGAGGCGGCGCAGGCGTTGCCAGTAGTCGAGGAGAAGGGTCTGGAGGCGAACGGGGAAGGTGTGGGGATTCAAGGGCTGGATCGCTTTCCGCTGTCTGGCCGCTGCCCTTGCCGCAGGCGGGGCGGGACCGGACTTCTTGGCTGGCGCTGGAACGGCTGCCTGGCGCCAATTTTATCGCTGCACCGCAATAGTCGGGGAATTATCGGACGCAAGCCCCCGTTTTCAGCAATGGCCCTTGTTTTTCAACGATTAAATGTGATCCGGCAAGGCCGGGGCGCCGCGCCGGGGCCGGTGGACGGCCCGCCTGTCATACAAGCAGGATGGGCGTTGCCGGCCCGAATTTGGTAATCTGACGCCCGTTTTGTTTAGCCTGTCGCGGCGTTTTTGCCGCTTTGCCCGAAACGGGGAAAAAAGCACCATGAGCAATCCTTCCGATTACAACGCTTCGTCGATCACGGTCCTCAAGGGCCTGGAACCGGTGAAGCAGCGTCCGGGCATGTACACCCGGACCGAAAATCCCCTGCACATCATCCAGGAAGTCATCGACAACGCGGCGGACGAAGCCATTGCCGGTTTCGCCAAGAGCATCCTGGTCACCGTCCATGTGGATGGCTCCATTTCCGTGGCCGACAACGGCCGCGGCATTCCGGTGGAATTGCACCCGGTGGAAAATGCGCCGACGGTGGAAGTGGTGTTCACCCGCCTGCACGCGGGCGGCAAGTTCAACAAGGGCGCCGGCGGCGCCTACAGCTTCTCCGGCGGCCTGCACGGGGTCGGCGTTTCCGTCACCAACGCCCTGTCCACCCGCCTCGAGGTGGAAGTGGCCCGGGAAGGTGGCATGCACCGCCTGGTCTTCGCTGCCGGCGACGTGGTGGAGCCCCTGGCCCGCATCGGCGATGCGCCGAAGAAGGCCAGCGGCACCCGGGTGCGCGCCTGGCCCGACGCCAAGTATTTCGATTCCCCCACCATCCCCATGGGCGAGCTGGAGCACATCCTGCGCTCCAAGGCCGTGCTGCTGCCCGGCGTTGCCGTCACCCTGCACATCGAGCGCAGCGGCGAGACCAAGGAATGGGCCTACAAGGACGGCATGCGCGGCTACCTGGCCGAACTGCTGGACGGCACCGACCTGGTGATCCCCATGATCGTCGGCGAGAAATACGCCGGCAAGCCGACCAACGGCGACGGTTTCGCCGAGGGCGAGGGCGCCGCCTGGGCCATCGCCTGGACGGAAGAGGGCGCCCTGGCCCGGGAATCCTATGTGAACCTGATTCCCACCCCCGGCGGCGGCACCCACGAATCGGGCCTGCGGGACGGCATCTTCCAGGCCGTGAAGAGCTTCGTGGACATGCACAGCCTGCTGCCCAAGGGCGTCAAGCTGCTGCCGGAAGACGTTTTCGGCCGCGCCAGCTTCCTCCTTTCCGCCCGCATCCTGGACCCCAGCTTCCAGGGCCAGACCAAGGACCGCCTCAATTCCCGGGACGCGGTGAAGCTGGTCAGCGCCATGTTCCGCGACACCTTCGAGCTGTGGCTCAACGAGCACGTGGAATACGGCAAGAAGCTGGCCGAGCTTTCCATCAAGCAGGCCCAGAGCCGCCAGCGTTCCGCCCAGAAGGTGGAAAAGAAGAAGGGCAGCGGCGTCGCCGTGCTGCCGGGCAAGCTCACCGACTGCGAATCCGACGACATCGAGCGCAACGAGCTGTTCCTGGTGGAAGGCGATTCCGCCGGCGGTTCCGCCAAGCAGGGCCGGGACAAGGAATTCCAGGCCCTCCTGCCCCTGCGCGGCAAGGTGCAGAACAGCTGGGAAGTGGAGCCGGACCGGCTCTACGCCAACGTGGAAATCCACAACATCGCCGTGGCCATCGGTGTGGACCACCACACCCTGGAAAGCGACACCAGCATCGACGGCCTGCGCTACGGCAAGGTCATCATCATGTCCGACGCGGACGTGGACGGCAGCCACATCCAGTGTCTGCTCCTGACCCTGTTCTTCCGCCATTTCCCCAAGCTCATCGCCAACGGCAACATCTACGTCGCCAAGCCGCCCCTGTTCCGGGTGGACGTGCCGGGCCAGGGCAAGAACCGGCCGCCGCGCAAGATCTACGCCCTGGACGAGAACGAGCTGGAAGCGGTGAAGGACAAGCTGGTCAAGGAAGGCATCAAGCTCGAAGCCCTCTCCATCTCCCGCTTCAAGGGCCTGGGCGAAATGTCCAGCGAACAGCTGTGGGACACCACCCTCAACCCGGACACCCGCCGTCTGGTGCGGGTGGAATTCGGCGACTACCCCATGGAAGAGACCATCGCCAAGATGAACATGCTCATGGGCAAGGGCGAAGCCAGCTCCCGCCGCGAATGGCTGGAAGTGCACGGTAACGAAGTCGAGGCGGATATCTGACCATGACCCACAAGAACGAGCATAACAACGACAGCCTGAGCGGCGATCTCTTCGCCGCCGACGACAACAAGGCGACTGCCGCCGAAGTGGCCCAGGCCGAGGCCGTGGCCGAACACCTGATCGAACAGGCCGCGCAAATGGACGGTGCCCTGGAAGCCGCATCCAGCGGCGATGCTGGCGATGCCGATGCGGACATGCCCGTGGCTGCTGCCTCCGGGGGCAGCGGTGGCGGCAACAACCTGGCCCCCCTGCCGCCCCTGCCGACGGACGCCGATTCGGCCCCCCTGGCCCTCTTTGCCGAGCGGGCCTATCTGGAATACGCCGTCAGCGTGGTCAAGGGCCGGGCCCTGCCCGATGTCTGCGACGGCCAGAAGCCGGTGCAGCGCCGCATCCTCTACGCCATGAACGAGCTGGGCCTGACCAGCGGCGCCAAGCCGGTGAAGTCCGCCCGGGTGGTGGGCGACGTCATCGGTAAATACCACCCCCACGGCGATTCCTCCGTCTATGAAGCCATCGTCCGCGTCGCCCAGGATTTCTCCCTGCGCTACCCCCTGGTGGACGGCATCGGCAACTTCGGTTCCCGGGACGGCGACACCGCCGCCGCCATGCGTTACACGGAATGCCGCCTCACCCCCATCGCCCAGCTGCTGCTCGGCGAGCTGGACATGGGCACCGTGGATTTCCAGCCCAACTACGACGGCGCCTTCCAGGAACCGGCCCTGTTGCCGGCCCGCCTGCCCATGCTGCTGCTCAACGGCGCCTCCGGTATTGCCGTCGGCATGGCCACGGAAATGCCCAGCCACAACCTGCGGGAAGTCTCCGAAGCGGCCATCGCCCTGATCAGGAAGCCCGAACTGTCCGTGGCCGACCTCATGGAATACATCCCGGCGCCGGACTTCCCCGGCGGCGGCCAGATCATTTCCACCCCCGCCGACATCCGCAACGCCTACGAGACCGGCCGCGGCTCCCTCAAGGTGCGCGCCCGCTGGAAGGTGGAAGAACTGGCCCGGGGCCAGTGGCAGCTGGTGGTCTATGAACTGCCGCCCTCCGCCTCCAACCAGAAGATCCTGGAAGAGATCGAGGACCTGACCAATCCCAAGGTCAAGACCGGCAAGAAGACCCTGACCCAGGAACAGACCCAGACCAAGCAGCTGATCCTCTCGGTGCTGGAAAAGGCCCGGGACGAATCCGACAAGCAGCACCCGGTGCGCCTGGTGTTCGAACCCCGTTCCAGCCGCCAGGATGCGAACGAGTTCATGAACATCCTGTTGGCCCACACCTCCATGGAATCCTCGGCCCCCATCAACATGGTGGCCATCGGCCTGGACGGCCGGCCGCGGCAGAAGACCCTGAAGGACCTGCTGGCCGAGTGGATCGCCTTCCGCTTCGACACCGTGCGCCGCCGCACCGAGCACCGCCTGGGCAAGGTGAACGACCGCATCCACATCCTGGAAGGCCGGCACATCGTCTTCCTCAACATCGACGAAGTGATCCACCTCATCCGCGAGTCGGACGAGCCCAAGGCGGCGCTGATCGCCCGCTTCAACCTCTCCGACCGCCAGGCCGAAGACATCCTGGAAATCCGCCTGCGCCAGCTGGCCCGCCTCGAAGGCATCAAGATCGAGCAGGAACTGGCCGAGCTGCGGGAAGAGAAGGCCGGCCTGGAAAACCTCCTGGCCGACGACAAGGCCATGAAGAGCCTGATCATCAGCGAGATCAAGGCCGACACCAAGAAATACGGCGACGAGCGCCGCACCGTGGTGGAAGCCGCCGAGCGGGCCGCCGTGGCCCAGGTGGTGGTCAATGAACCCGTCACCGTGCTGCTCTCCGAAAAGGGCTGGATGCGCACCCGCCAGGGCCACGGCCTCGACCTTTCCACCGTCGGCTTCAAGGAAGGGGACCGCCTCTTCGCCGCCCAGGAATGCCGCACCGTGGACAACGTGGTGGTGCTGCTCACCGATGGCCGGGCCTGCACCGTGCCCGTCTCCAGCCTGCCCGGCGGGCGCGGCGACGGCGTGCCGGTGGCCACCCTCATCACCATCCCCAGCGGCGCCAAGGTGGCCCAGATGGTCTGCGGCAACGCCGAACAGCGGGTGCTGCTGGCCGTTTCCAGCGGCTACGGCTTCACCTGCCGCATCGGCGACATGCTCGGCCGCAACAAGGCCGGCAAGCAGTTCATCAGCGTCGAGCCGGGCGACACCATTCTCTCGCCATGGACCTTCGACAGCCACGAAACCCTGCTCGCCATCAGCAGCGGCGGCCGCCTGCTGGTGTTCCCCATCGCCGACGTGAACGAACTGCCCCGGGGCGGCCGTGGCGTCATCCTGATGAAACTCAACGAAGGCGACACCCTGGCCGCCGTGGCCGTGGCCGCCTCCGACGAGACCCTGCAGATCCGCTGCATCTCCAAGACCGGCAAGGAAACCCAGATGTCCGTGACGCCCAAGGACGTGCAAATCTTCCTCAGCGCCCGGGCCCGCAAGGGCGAAGCCTTCATCGGTAGAACCCAGCCGGTGGGCTTTGTACGGGAGACGCCGCTGAAGTAGGGCGGTTGATGGGAAAAGAAAAGGGGCGCTTAGGCGCCCCTTTTTTTTGACTGCTTTCGACTCAAAGCTGAAATCGGTTGCTTGGGAAAGCGGAAGTTCAACGTTGGAATTCAGCGGCCGCCGGAGGCGGTCCACTGGAATGACGGGTTAGGTGCGTTCATTGCTTTGCATCCTTTCAATAAACGCCCCAAAAATTTTGTCACCAGCGGTGGATTCGAGCGATCTGAACTGTTTACCTGCAGCAATGGACAAGCGGGTAGCAAGCCCTTCGTCCTTGGAAGCGAGCTTCGCAATTGTTGCGACGGCCCCCTTAACAGCAACTAGAAGTTCATCGGGCCTAAGCGAGACAAATTGGCCTGGATTGGTAAGTTCGAGTGCTGCTTGAGCTAGCGTTGGATCGTCAGTACCGAATGAGTAGAAGACTGACCTTGCTTTACCTGATTTACTCAAATCCGACTCCCACCCAAGGGTGTGGAGAACAGAGCATCTTGCGGCGTAGAGTTCTAGCGCCGCACATTGAATGCTACTGCCTGGAAGAATGTGACTGTCGCAGAGCGCAGTGAACCGCTCGCGAACCCCTTGGGTCTTATCGCCATAAAGCGCCCAAGCCAACGTATCCATCGCCGTGTAGAGCAATACAAGCATAGGAATATCAAGAGCGCGCTCCCGGCACAACTCGGCAGCCTCAAACATCTTCGCGAATGTGCTCTTTTCTAGGGGAGACATTAAAGCACCCAACGTGGAGGTCATGGACGCTGCGCGACTTTATCGCGCAGTGTCCCCCGCCGCAGGGTTAGCTTTCTCGTTCGTCGCCACTCCCTGAGGCGCCGCCACCTCCGCAACCTTGGTAGGGTCACTTGGGGCCGGAACACTGTTAGCGGCCAAACCTACAAGCTGAAAAGTGACCGCCACGTAGATGCATGACAAGCCAAGGTAAGTCCAGCCCTTCAAGGAGCCAAACATGAAACCAAGGGTTCTTTTGAACTTGCTGCTGTTCCTTTTATCGGCGGCGTTCTGTTGTCGCAGTTGATCGAGAGTTTGACCGAGCCCTGCGTCAATCGGCATGAGGATGTGATTCACACCAAACGCCATGTTCAAGGTGAATAGACCGATGAAAGTTGCGAACATGAGGAGCACTAAGCACCAATTGCCGGATGGCCCGAGCGCAATGGTGAATTTCAACAATGCGCCACAGGCAAGATACCAAGTCAGATTCTTGAATATGGCGTCAGTGACGTCTTTCTGAGTAATGACGTCACCAAAAGTCATCTTCGGAGTTTCCTGGGACATACGCACCTCTGTGTTGAGAAACCTAAGAGTTATTAAACGGACCCTCTGGGTCCGTATATGAATTGATATACAGGCAGCAACTATGCTTAAGGAATTGCTTGTGGGGCAAGGAAGTGGCCTCCGATGGGTCCGTATAACAACTCCAATAATGCGGACACCAAGAAGGTTGCTCGGATGTCCGCTTACGGGACAAATTCATCAATGACCACTCATGGTCGGAAGTGGACATGGCTAGGTAGAGATTCGGCTCAAGAAAGTCGGTCCAATTATGAATTGCCAATTTTTGCGAGCAGCCGTCGTTTCCGTTCGGCCGACAAACATTCATTCCCCCTCACTGCCTCACCGCCTTCCCCTGAATAGCCCGGTTCAACGCCCGCACCACTTCCCTCAACCTGATTTCCAGCGTCTCCTGGCCGGCCTGGGAGGCGCTTTGGTCTTCCATGGCGGCGCGGGCCATGCGGATCAGGGAGTGTTCCTGTTCGCTGCTGAGGCCCAGGCGGACGAAGGCGTCTTCCATTTCGTGCAGGTGGGCGATCAGGGCGGCCTGGGCTTGCAGGCGCTGTTCCTGCTGCCGTTTTTCGATCTCTTCCAGGGTGACGCTGAGCTGGGTGACGGCCTGGACGATGGCTTCGGCCTGGGCCAGGCGCAGGTTTTCCGTGCCCAGGGCCTGCAGCCGGGCTTCGGCGGCTTCGGCGACGATGGCCAGGTGGTCCCGCAGGCGGCCGACCCGGTCCGGGTCGTCCTGGGGCAGTTGGGGAATGAGCAGGGTCACCAGGGGGTAGTTGATGACCATGCGTTCTGCGGACTGGACGATGCGCGGCAGGTTGCGGGCGTATTCGAGAATGGCGCTTTCCAGGGGGGCTACCGAGCCCTGGCTGCTGAAGTGCAGGGGGGCGTGGTCGGGGCTGCGGATTTCCACGGCGCCCTGGAGGCCGTAGCCGCCCAGGGTGTTGAAAATTTCCTGGGCCAGTTCCCGGGGGCTGAGGGCAAGGAAGGACTTGCGCATGAATTCGAGCACGGCGCCCATCTCGCCCATGGAGGACATGGCGGAGAAGGCCACGGTCTGGGCCATGTCGGCCCGGGAGGCGAGGGAGTCGCGCAGTTCCAGCTGGCCGATGGCCTGGCGGATCTTGCGCGTCAGCTCGTCGGGCATGAAGGGCTTGACCAGGAAGTCGTTGCCGCCCGCGTCGTAGGCCGCCAGCCGGGTCTCCATGTCGTCGTGGCTGGAGATGAACAGCACGTGGGGCCGTTCGTGGCCGTCCTGGCGCAGGGCGCGGCAGGTGGCGATGCCGTCGAGGCCGTCCATTTCCACGTCGAGGATGATGATGTCGGGCTGCTCCTCCACCCGGCCCAGGCAGGCCTGGCCGTCCTCCAGCTCGATCATGGTGAAGCCCTGTTCTTCCAGGCTGTTGGTGGTGACCAGCCGGGCCAGGGGGTCGTCGTCGACGATGAAAATCTTCATGGTTCCTCCCGCAGATTACTGATTGCTGATGTGAATTGGTTCAGTCGCTAAATTCGGTGGCGGTGCGCACGAAGGCCCGCTCCTGGGCCTGCATGGCGGCCACCACGGTGGGGTCGAAATGCCTGCCGGCCTGGCCGACGATGTAGGCCAGGGCTTCGTCGTGGGGCATGGGCGGCTTGTAGACGCGCCGGGAAATGAGGGCGTCGTAGACGTCGGCCACGGCCATCAGGCGGGCCGAGACGGGAATGTCCTCGCCCTTGATGGCCTGGGGGTAGCCGCCGCCGTCCCAGTGCTCGTGGTGGCCGTAGGCGATCTCCATGCCGTAGCGCAGGAAGTCGTTGTCTTCCCCCACTTCCTTGGCCACCTGGGAAATGGCGTCGCGGCCGATGCGGCAGTGCTCGCGCATGATTTCCCACTCGGCGGCGTCGAGCTTGCCCGGCTTGAGCAGGATGCGGTCGGGGATGCCCACCTTGCCGATGTCGTGCAGGGGGGCGGACTTGTAGAGCAGGGTCACCACCTGGTCGTCCAGGTGGTGGCGGAAGTCCGGGTGGTCCTGCAGTTCCAGGCCCAGGATGCGCACGTAGTTCTGGGTGCGGCGGATGTGGTTGCCGGTCTCGTTGTCCCGGGCCTCGGCCAGGGAGCAGAAGGCGCGGATGGTGGCCTCCTGGCCGGAAATGACCTGCTGCTTGCGCTGCAGCAGTTCCCGGGTCTGCTCCATGTATTCCCGGGTGCGCTGGGCGACCAGGGCTTCCAGGTTTTCGTTCTGCTCCCGCAGCTGGCGGCTGGTGGCGGCCAGCTGCAGGTGGGTGCGCAGGCGGGCCTTGATGCCGGGCATGGAGAAGGGCTTGTGGATGAAGTCCACCGCGCCCAGGGCCAGGCCCCGGGCTTCCACGTCCGGGCTGTCGAGGGCGGTGATGAAGATCACCGGCAGTTCCCGGGTGGTCGCATTGGCCTTGATCTGGCGGCAGAGGGAAAAACCGTCCAGGTGGGGCATGACGATGTCGAGCAGGAAAATGTCGGCCCGGCCGCCCTGCTTCAGGTAGAGCTGGACGTCGGTGCCGTCGGGGAAGGTGCGCACCTCGTAGTCTTCCTGGAGCATGGCCTCCAGCAGCAGGAGGTTTTCCGCCTGGTCGTCGGCGATCACGAGGATGGGCCGGGAGGTCATGGCGCGTTCTCCTGCAACTGGTCCAGATACTGGTGGATGGTGGCGAACAGCCGCTCCAACTGGTCCGCCAGTTCGCCGGCCAGGACCGCGCTTTCCGGCTCGCCGGCGGCGGCGGCGTATTCCAGGCGGCGGGCCAGGGTGGCGGTGGGTACGGCGGCCAGGTTGGCGGCGGAGCCGTAGAGAGCATGGCCGAGGCGGCGCAGCCGCTCCAGGTCCGGGTTGCAGGCCAGGTCCCGCAGTTCGTCGGGCAGGCGGCCGTTGCTTTCCAGGAACAGGCGCAGGAAGCGCTCCATCAGCCCGGGCTTGACCCCCAGGCGGCTGCGCAGCTGGGGCCAATCTATCGCGTCGGAATCGAGGTCGCTAGCAGGGGGAGGTGGTGGGGTTGTCGGGGTCGGCAGCGGGTTGGGCGGGGCCTGCCACAGGGGCGAGGGCCGGGCGTCGCTGCGCACCACCCGCAGGATGGCCTCCACCAGGGCGTCGAGCTGGTAGGGCTTGCCCACGTGGTCCACCATGCCGGCGTTGAGGCAGTTCTGCCGGTCTTCCAGGGTGACGTTGGCGGTGACGCCGATGATGGGCAGCTCCGGGTACTGGCGGCTCACTTCCCGGGCCGCGGTGTAGCCGTCCATGACCGGCATCTGGACGTCGGTGAGGAACAGCTGGAAGTCCTGGGGGCCGCGTCGTTGCAGGGTTTCCACCGCCTCCAGGCCGTTCTCGACGCAGACGATGCTGGCCCCTTCCGATTCCAGCAGTTCCCGCAGCACCAGCCGGTTGGCCTGGTTGTCCTCGGCGATGAGGATGGCGATGCCGCCCAGGCGGCGCTGGGGGTCCGCCGCCGTGGTGCCGGCGGCGCACTGGCCCAGGGCCAGGGATTCCACATGGCAGGCGCGCAGGGGCCGCTCCAGGTATTGCAGCTCCGGCGCCAGGGGGCTGGGAGGGGGCAGGCAGCCGGGCTGGTGCAGCACGGCCACCCGTTCGCCCCGTTGCAGCAGGCGGCCGAGGAGGGCGGGCTCCACCTTGACGTCGGCGACGACCAGGGCCAGGCCGCTGGGGGTGGTGGCCGCGTCGCCGCCGATGATGGCGGTGGAAATGCCGTAGGCCGCCAGGGTGGCGGCCAGCTGGCGCCGGTCCTCCTGCTCGAAACCGAGCAGGCCGACCTGCAGGGGCGGGGAGGGCTGGGCCTCGACCACGTTGTGCATGGGGATGCGGATGGAGAAGCAGGTGCCCTGGCCCGGGGTGGATTCCACCTCGATGCTGCCGCCCATCATCTCCACCAGGCGCTTGGTGATGGTGAGCCCCAGGCCGGTGCCGCCGAAGCGCCGGGAGGCGCCGCCGTGGCCCTGCTCGAAGGCGTGGAAGAGGCGCCCCAGCTGCTCCCGGTTCATGCCGATGCCGGTGTCGCGGATGCTGTAGATGAGGTCCTGGCCGTCCCGTTCCTCGCGCAGGGTGATGCTGCCCTGGTCGGTGAACTTGAGGGCATTGCCCAGCAGGTTGAGCAGCACCTGGGCCAGGCGCAGGGAGTCGCCGTCGAAGGCGGCGGGCAGGTTGTCGCTTTCCTCCACCCGCAGTTCCAGGCCCTTCTGGAAAACCGAGGCGGCCATCAGCTTGACCACGTGGTCCACCACCTCGCAGGGATTGGTGGGCTGCATCTCCAGCTTCATCTTGCCGGCTTCGATCTTGGAGAAGTCCAGGATGTCGTTGATGATGCCCAGGAGGTGCTGGCCGGCGTCATGGATGCGCTGGAAGCCAATCCTGGCGCGGGATTCCGGCGTCTCCCGCTGGCCCAGCTGGGCGAAGCCGAGGATGGCATTGAGCGGGGTGCGGATCTCGTGGCTCATGTTGGCGAGGAACTCGCTCTTGATGCGGGCCAGCTGCTCCGCCGCCTCCCGCGCCGCTTCCCGGGTGGCGTCGGCCTGGCGTCGCTCGGTGATGTCCTGCAGGGTGCCCACCACCTGCAGGCGGCCCTGGCGGCGCTGCACGTCGAAGGTGTCCGCCACCCAGCGGCAGGTGCCCTGCTGCAGCACCCGGTATTCGAAGAGATGGCGCCCTTCGGTGTGGAGGGCCTGGCCCATGGCCTGGGCCATGGCTTCCCGGTCCTCCGGGTGGATGGCCTGGAGGAATTCGGCGAAGCTGCCCTGGTGCAGGTCGAACAGGGTGTTGCCGCTGAGGGCCGGCAGGTGGCATTCCAGTTCCGGGTCGTATTCCCAGGCCCCCAGGCCGGCGGCGGCGATGGCCAGGCGCAGGCGGGCCTCGCTGGCCCGCAGTTCGGCGGAGCGGGATTCCACCAGCTGTTCCAGCTTGTCCCGGTGCTGCTCCAGTTCCACCTGGGTCTGGCGCAGGGCCTGCTCGGCCTGTTTCAGCTCGCTGACGTCGGTGAGGCTGGCGACGATGCCGTCGATCTGGCCGTTCTGCATCAGGGGCTGGTAGCGCAGGCTGATGTGATAGGTGCCCCGGCTGGGCCTGTCCACCGACAGCTGGAAGCGCACCGACTGGCCTTGCAGCGCCGCCTGCAGGTGGGGCAGTGCCTTCTCGAAGCGGTCCGCCGGCAGCAGCTCCTGCAGGGCCAGGCCGCGGATGCTCTCCGGCGTGTGGCCCAGGAATTCGGCGAATTCCCGGTTGCACAGGCACACCCGCAGGTCCCGGTCGTAGATGGCCAGGCCGTCGCCGGCGTTGAGCACCAGCTGCTCGTAGCGCTGCTGGTTGAGCTCGGCCAGCTTCTTGTCGTGGATGTCGATGTTCATCCCCACCCAGGCGCCGATGCGGCCGTTGGCCAGGCGCAGGGGCACGGCGCGGCAGTGGGTCCAGCGCCACTGGCCGGAATGGTGGCGCAGGCGGTGGTCCATCTCCAGGATGGAGTTCTGGCTGAGGGCCTGGCGCCAGCGCCGGGCCAGTTCCTCCTTGTCTTCCGGGTGAATGGAGGCCAGGCGCAGATCGCCGTCGGCCATGCTGCTGCCGGTGTAGGCCTGCCAGGAGGGGGAGTCCTCGAAGATTTCGCCCCGGGCGTTGCAGCTCCAGACAATCTGGGCCGAGGCTTCCACCAGGGCCTTGTAGCGGGCTTCCGTCTGCAGGGACTGGTGCTGGGCCTGGCTGATGGCGGTGACGTCGGTGTTGGTGCCGATGATGCGGCGTACCTGGCCGTCGTTGCGGATGGCCATGGCGCGGCAGAGCACGTCGTGCCAGGTGCCGTCCTTGCTGCGCATGCGCAGGACCTGCTCGATACGCTCCCGGCCGGTGGCGCCGGTGGCGTCGCTGAGGATGGCCATGGCCCGGGTCAGGTCGTCCGGGTGGATGAACTGGCGCCAGGTTTCCAGGCTGCAGGGATATTCGTTTTCGCCGTAGCCGAGCATGGTGAACCAGCGGGGCGAGAGGTAGAGGGCGTTGCTGCTCAGGTCCCAGTCCCAGAGGCCGTCGTTGGTGGCGGTGAGGGCCAGGTCGAGCCGTTCCCAGACGATCTCCAGCTCCCGCTCGATGCGCTGGCGCCGCTGCTTTTCCTCGCTTTCCTCGATGCTGCGGCAGATGGCGGGCATGAGCCGGGCCAGCCGGTCCTTGAGGACGAAGTCGGAGGCGCCCAGCCTGAGCAGGTCCACCGCGTCCTCGTCCATGAGGGAGCCGGAGACGACGATCACCGGCACCTCCGGCTGGCGCCGGCGGATCAGGTGGAAGGCGTCCTCGAAAGAGAGGCCGGGAATGGAGTAGTCGCACAGCACCACATCCCAGTGGCGATCCTCCAGGGCCTCGTTGAGCTCGTCCACGTTGCCGACGTGCCGGGTTTCCACCGGGATCTCCCCGTGGCTGAGGCTGCGGGCCAGGAGCAGGTAATCGCTGGCCATGTCCTCGATGACCAGGATGTGCAGCGGCGAGAGCATGGGGCAGCCTCCTCTCAGTTCTTCGGCGGTATGTTGGTGGCCAGCCAGTACACCCCCATGCGGGCCACGGTTTCGGCGAATTCGCCGAAATCCAGGGGTTTGCGCACGAAGCTGTTGGCGCCGTCCTCGTAGGAGGCGAGGCGGTCCTGCTCTTCGTCGGAGGAGGTCAGCATCACCACCGGCAGCAGGTGGGTGCGGGAATCGGCGCGCAGGCGCTTGAGCACGTCCAGGCCGCTGATGCGGGGCAGGTTGATGTCCAGCAGCACCACGGTGGGCAGGGGCTGGCCGGCCCGTCCGGAAAACTCGCCTTCGGCGAAGAGGTAGTCCAGGGCCTGCTGGCCGTCCCGGGCCACGTCCACCTGGTTGGCCAGGTTCACCTTGCGCAGGGCCCGCAGGATCAGCTTTTCGTCCTGGTCGTTGTCTTCCACCAGCAGAATGTTCTTGTCCATGGTTCGGGTCCTTTCAAGTGGGCAGGGTGATGCGGAAGACGGCGCCCTGGTTCACCGCCGAGGAGGCCGTGATGTCGCCGCCGTGGCGGTGGATGATGCGTTGCACCGTGGCCAGGCCGATGCCGGTGCCGGCAAATTCGCTCTGCCGGTGCAGGCGCTGGAAGGGCTTGAACAGCTTGTTGGCGTAGTTCATGTCGAAGCCGGCGCCGTTGTCGGCGACGCACCAGGCGACGGTGTCGGCGGTGATGCTGTCGGCGTAGACGCGGATGTGGGGCGCCTTCTGGTGGGCCGAATACTTCCAGGCGTTTTCCATGAGGTTGCGCATCACCACTTCCAGCATGGCGGGATCGCCGTGGACCTGGATGCCGGGTTCCACCTCCAGGGTGAAATGGGCGCCCCGCTGGTGGCTGCGGATTTCCCGGGCCATGGCCTCGGCCAGGGCGGAGATGTCCACCGGCTCCCGGCGCAGTTCGCCCCGGGTGCAGCGGGAGAGGGTGAGCAGGCCGTCGATCAGTTCTCCCAGGTGGCGGCCGCCGCGGATGATCTCGTCGAGGAATTCCCTGGCCTCGCCTTCCAGCTTGTCGCCGTAGTCCTCCAGCAGCGCCTGGCTGAAGCCGGTGATGGCCCGCAGGGGCGCCCGCAGGTCGTGGGAGACGGCGTAGGCGAAGCCTTCCAGCTCGTGGTTGGCCGCCGCCAGCTCGGCGGTGCGCTCCTTCACCCGCCGTTCCAGGCTGTCGTTGAACTGGCGGATCTGCTCTTCCGCCGCCACTTCCCGGGTGATGTCCCGGGCCACGCCGGCGGCGCGCTCGGCCTTGCCCTCCGGGGTGCGTTCGAATTCCGCCGTGAGATGGACCCAGCGCAGTTCGCCCCGGTGCCGGATGCGGCACTTGATGTCGAAGGGGGCCGTACCGGCCTCGGCCTCGCGCCAGGCCTGCTGCAGGTTCGCCACGTCTTCGGCGTGGGCCAGCTGCAGCAGCTGGGCGCAGTTGTACTCGCCCGGCGGCCAGTCCACGATGGGGGTGAAGTCGGGGATGAACCAGCGGCCCTGCTTGAGGTCCGCCGCCCAGCTGGCGAAGTGGCCGAGGCGCTGGCCCTGGGAAATGATGCGGCGGGCTTCGCTGAGGGCCGCCATCATTTCCCGCTCCACCTGCACGTCCGTGTTGCTGCCGATCCAGCGGATCAGCTTGCCTTCCCGGTCCTTGAGGGCCGAGGCCCGGGTGTCGAACCAGCGGTACTGACCGTCGTGGCGGCGGATGCGCAGGTCGATGCGCAGGTTCTCGCCCCGGGCGATGCAGCTTTCCCAAGCGGCGTTGAGGCGGCCCTGGTCCTCCGGGTGGATCTGGGCCATCCAGGCCCGGCCCAGCTGCTCGCTTGCCGGCCGGCCGGTGTATTCCTCCCACTGGCGGCTGAGAAAGTCGCAACGGGTGTCCGGCGTCGCAGTCCAGATCAGCTGCTGCAGGGAATTGCACAGCTGGCGCAGCTGGTTCTCGCTTTCCTGCAGGGCCTGCTGGTCCTTGAGGGCGTCGATCAGCTGGGAGCAGCTGTCCACCACCGGCTGCAGGTAGTCGGCCAGGGCCTGGTCGTAGCCGCCGGGCCGATTGGCCAGGCCGACGCTGCCGACGATGCGGCCGTCGCGGAAGATGGGCAGGCCGAGGAAGGCCTGCATGGGCGGATGTCCGGCCGGGATGCGGTCGTTGTGCCGGGGATGATGTGCCGGATCGTTGGCGATGACTGCCGCGCCGCTGTCGATGGCGGCGGCGTAGAGACCGTTGAGGCCGACGAACTGCATGCGGCCCGCGGCCGCTCCGGCGTATTGCTGACGGCTGGCCTCGTCCCAGGCAATGTCGGAGAGGGCGAGGAAGCGCTGCACCGGCTCGCCGTCGGGGCGGTAGCTCAGTTCGGTGATGTAGCCGAACTGGCTGTTGGAGAGATCGAGGATTTCCGTCAGCACCAGGGCGAAGATGGTGTGACCGTCGTGGCCCCGGATGTAGGCGTCGCGCAGGCGGGCGATGCTGGCCAGGCGCCGGTGCTCCTGGGCCAGGGCGGCCTGGTTGCCCTGCTGTTGCCGCACTTCCCGGGCCAGGCTGCGTAGCAGCTGCAGCAGCAGCAGGCTGATGGTGCCGCCGGTGGCCAGGATGATGAGGGAGGAATGCTGCTCCAGTTCCGCCTCGAAGGCCGGGGTGCTCTGGAAGCGCAGGGTCCATTCGCGCATGGGCAAGGCCAGGGTCACCTGGGTGCGGCGGATGCCGCTGCTGTCGGTGATGCCGCTACGGGTGGCGTAGAGGCGGTTGGCTTCGCTGAAGGGGGCGCCGTCGTAGATCTCGAAGTCCAGTTCCCGGCCCCAGTGGCCCAGGATGTCGGTCATCAGGTCGCCCATACGGAAAGGGCTGTAGACGAAGCCGAGCAGGGCCTGGCGGCGCTGGGCGGTGGTTTCCAGGGGCTGGCCGGGGCGATACACCGGCATGTAGAGCACGGTGCCGGCCTGGATGTCGTGGCCGTCCTCCTGCACCAAGGTGACCCGGCTGGTGAGGGCGGCACTGTTGCGGTCCCGGGCCAGTTCCATGGCGGCGCGGCGGGTCGGGTCCGAATACATGTCGTAGCCGAAGGCCCGCTGGTTGCGCTCGGAGAAGGGCTCGATCAGGTGGATGCTGCTGTAGACGGGACGGTCGCCCCGGGGGCTGATGGCAAAGTCGGGAAAGCCTTCCTGGCGCACCTGTTTTTCGTAGGCCGCCCGCTCTTCCGCCTTGAGCATGACGGTATAGCCCAGGGCCAGGATGCCCGGGTAGTGTTCCTTCAGGTTGAGGGCCTGGAAGAAGTCCCGCCATTCCTGCCGGGTGACGTCATCCGAGGACAGGATCAGGCCGACGGCGCCGCGCAGAATCTGCTCGTGCTCCTGCATGCGCAGGGTGATGCGCTGGCTGGCCTCGGCCACGTAGCGCTGGAAGCGTTCCTCAGTGATGCGGTCGTTGGTGGCGACGGACGTGCGCCAGAACCACAGGCTCAGGGCCAGGGCAATGGTCAGGACCGCCCAGGGGCTGGCCGGGTGCAACAGCAGGGCTTGCCCCCGGGAGAGCCGGGGCGGCGGCTGGGGATGTGCCGTCATGGTCTTGTCTCCAGGCTGTGGCAGCCTTGGTTCTGGTTATTTTCCAGGCCATTATGGGGAAAAGACTATGGTGGCGACATACGAAAAAAGTAGTAGGAATAAAGACTTAAGTAGTTCTACGGATATAAAAAAGGCCGGGGTCGCTCCCGGCCTTCTGCCGCTGCCTGGCGCAGCCCGCCAGGCCTACAGCTCCACCAGCCTGCTGGCGTAGCGGCGGGCGTTGTCCACGTAATGGTCGGCGCTCTTTTGCAGCCGGGCCTTTTCCTCCTCGCTCAGCTCCCGCACCACCTTGCCGGGGGAGCCGACGATCAGCACCCCGTCGGGGAAGACCTTGCCTTCCGGGATCAGGGTATTGGCGCCGACGATGCTGTGCTTGCCGATCACCGCCCGGTTGAGGATGACGCTGCCGATGCCGATCAGGGAATTGTCGCCCACGGTGCAGCCGTGCAGCATGACCATGTGGCCCACGGTGACGTTGGCGCCGATGTGCATGGGCACGCCTTCGTCCGTATGCAGCACGGAGCCGTCCTGGATGTTGCTGTTGGCGCCGATGTGGATGGGGTCGTTGTCGCCCCGCAGCACGGCGTTCCACCAGATGGAGACGTTGTCACCCAGGCGGGCGTCGCCGATCACCGTGGCGTTGGGGGCGACCCAGGCGCTCGCGGCGATCTGGGGCGTCTTCTGGTCGATCTTGTAGATGGGCATGGGGGGCTCCTGGGGTTTGTTTTTTTAGCCACAGAGGGCACAGAGATCACAGAGAGGCGGCTATGGCAGCTGGCCTGCCTGCTGATACGGTTTGGCTTTTGCCCGCCTCTGTGTTCTCTGTGCCCTCTGTGGCAAAGGTTTGTCAGGCCCGGGGCAGGGCGGCCAGGAGGGCCACCAGGAACTGCCAGCTCCTGGCCACCGTTTCCACCTCGACCCGCTCGCCGGGAGCGTGGGCGCCGTGGATGGTGGGGCCGAAGGAGAGCATGTCCAGGCCCGGGTACTTGGCGCCGATGATGCCGCATTCGAGGCCGGCGTGGATCACCTCCACCTGGGCGCTGCCGCCGAACTGTGCGGCATAGACCTGCTGGGCCAGGGCCAGCAGGGGCGAATCCGGGTTGGGCTTCCAGCCGGAGTAGCCGTCGGTGAGCTGGCAGTCGGCGCCGATCAGGCCGAAGAGGTCGGCGATGCGCCGGGCATGGGCCTGGGCGGCGGAATCCACCAGGGAGCGCACCATGAAGTTGGCCCGGGCCTGGCCGTTGGCGACGCTGAGCACCCCCAGGTTGTTGGAGGTTTCGACGATGCCGGGCACGCTCTGGCTCATGCGGGCAACGCCGTGGGGCGCCGCGTTGAGGGCGGCCAGCAGCTGGCGCTGGGCGGCGGGGGCCATGGCCGGACCGGCCAGGGAGGGCAGCTCGGAGAGGCGCACGGATAGGCCGTTTTCAACCCCCTTCAGCTCCCGGGCAAGGGCCTGGGCGCCCGTAGCCAGGGTCGCCTCGATCTCGGCCAGGCAGGCCGGGTCCAGGATCACGGTGGCGAAGGCCTCCCGCGGCAGGGCGTTGCGGGCGGTGCCCCCTTCCAGCTGCAGCAGGCGCCAGGCCTCGGCGCCGAGTTGCTGGCCCAGTTCCCCTAGCAGGCGCACCAGCAGCTTGATGGCGTTGCCCCGCTCCTTGTGGATGTCGATGCCCGAGTGGCCGCCGCTGAGGCCGGTGAGGGAGATTTTGGCCACCGTCCAGCCCGCCGGGGCCGGCTCGCTGCTGTAGGGATAGGTCACATTGACGTCCATGCCGCCGGCGCAGCCCAGGTACAGGTGGCCCCATTCCTCGGTGTCGATGTTGATCAGGTAGCGGCCCCGCAGCAGGCCCGGGGCCAGGCCCAGGGCGCCGCCCATGCCCGCTTCCTCGTCCACCGTGAGCAGCACTTCCAGGGGCGGATGGGAGAGGCCGTCGGCTTCCAGGGCGGCCAGGGCCAGGGCCACGCCGATGCCGTTGTCGGCGCCCAGGGTGGTGTTCTCCGCCAGCAGCCAGCCGTCCTTCAGTACGGGGCGGATGGGGTCCTGCTGGAAATCGTGGCCGGTGCCGCTGTTCTGCTGGCAGACCATGTCCAGGTGGCCCTGCAGGATGACGCCGGCCTCCTGTTCCCGGCCCGGGCTGCCGGGCTTGCGGATCACCAGGTTGCCGACGCCGTCCTGCTCGCTGGCCAGGCCCCGGCCCTCAGCCCAGGCCGCCAGGTGGTCGCGCAGGGCGGCTTCGTGCTTGGACTGGCGCGGAATGGCGCAGAGGGCGGCGAAATGGCGCCACACGGCGACGGGCTGCAGGTCGGCGAAAGGGAAGTCGGGCGTGGGCTGGTAGGCGGCGACGCGGGGGGAGAGGGCGGGTGCGGCAGAGACAGAGGAGGCGGCAGTGGGGGCAGAAGAGGGGGCAGAGTCGGTCATGGTCCGGTGCGTCGGGGCATAATCACGGTCCGCCCCGTCCAACATTGAAAAGCCCATGACCTTAGCAGAAATGCCCGTCCCTGCCGACCCTGAATCCCGCTCCCCGTCCGATCTGCAGCGGCTGACCGAGGCCATCCTGGCCTTCCGCGACGAGCGGGACTGGAAGCAGTTCCACAGCCTGCGTCACCTCATCGTCTCCCTCAACCTGGAGGCGGCCGAACTGCTGGAGCTGACCCAGTGGAAGAGCGACGCCGACATGGCCGCCCTGGTGGCGGACCCGGCGGGGCGGGAGGCCCTGGCCGACGAATGCGCCGACGTACTGCTGTACCTGCTGCTGCTGACGGCGGAGGCGGGCATCGACCTGCCGGCGGCGGCCCTGGCCAAGATCGGCAAGAACGCGGCCAAGTATCCGGTGGAGAAGGCCCGGGGCTCCTCGCGCAAATACACGGAGCTGGAGTGAGCCGGGAGCACCGCCGGGGGCAGCCATGAACTTCCTGGCCCACGCCTATCTGGGCGGCGAGGTAGCGGAGCACCGCCTAGGCGGCTTCCTCGGCGACTTCGTCAAGGGGCCTCTGGACAATGCTCCGGGCGGCCTGCCGGCGGAGGTGCTGGCCGGGGTGGAACTGCACCGGCGCCTGGACAGCTTTGCCGAAACCCATCCCGCCTTCTGCCGCAGCCGGGAGCGCATCAGCCCGGCACGGCGCCGGGTGGCGGGGATCATGGTGGATCTGTTCTACGACCACTTCCTGGCCCGGGACTGGGCCGAGTGGTCAGCCCTGGCGGCGGGCGATCTGCCCCGGGGGCTGGCGCAGTTTTCCGCCGGCCTTTACGCCCAGGCAGAAGAGCTGGGGCCGGCCCTGCCGCAGCGGCTGGCGGCCATCCTGCCGCGCATGCGGGGCGACGACTGGCTGGCCTCCTACCGGGAGCCGGAGATCATCGCCCTGGCCCTGGACCGCATGGCCCAGCGCTTTACGCGCCCGAGCGCCCGGACGGCCCTTTGCGGGGCGGGCGCGGAGTTGCTGCAGGATTACGCGGGCTTTGCGGCGGATTGCCGGGCTTTCCTGCCGGACGCCCAGGCTTTTGCCCGGCGCTGGCGGCAGGCGCGCGGGGCGCCTTCCGGCCCGCCGTATTAGACGGAAAACCGGCGCTGCCCCGGGGATTGAACACCGTCGGCCGGGCCCGCTCCGGGCGTAGCGGCGTATCGCCGAGGGTGCCACCGGCGCCGCTCTCCAGGACGAAGTGGGCGCCCTTGCCGGCATCCCCTTCTTCCGCCAGCAGTTCCACCAGCCGGGGCAGCACTTCCTTCAGGGTGGCGGCCAGGGTCCAGGGCGGGTTGAGGATGAACATGCCGCTGCCGGCCATGCCGAAGCCGTCCGCGTCCGGCGAACGCACGTGCAGGGAGACGTGGAGCCAGTCCTTGGCCGGCAGGCGCTTCAGGCGGTCGGGAAACTGGCGGGATTCGGGGCGGTTGAGACAGGGATACCAGACGGCGTAGGTGCCGGTGGCGAAGCGCTGCAGGGCGTCCTGCAGGGATTTGTAGATGGTGGCGTAGTCGGTCTTGACCTCGTAGGAGGGGTCGATCAGCACCAGGGCCCGGCGCGACGGAGGCGGCAGCAGGGCCTTCATGCCGGCCAGGCCGTCGCCGGAGGTGACCTGGACCTGGCGGCCGGCATCCTTGAAGTTGGCGGCCAGCAGGCGGGCGTCGGTGCTGTGCAGCTCGTACAGGCGCAGCCGGTCGATGTCCCGCAGGCCCTGCTGGGCCAGCCAGGGGGAGCCGGGGTAGAGGCGCAGGGGGCCGTTGGCCTCGTTGCCGTTGAACTGGCGGATGCGGGCCACGTAGTCGGCCAGGGCCGGCGGCAGGTCGGCAGGAGGCACTTCCCACAGGCGGCCGATGCCGCCCTGGAATTCGGCTAGCTTCTTGGCGTAGTCCGACTTCAGGTCGTAGGCGCCGGCGCCGGCGTGGGTGTCGATGACGTAGAGGGCCTTGTCCTTCTGGGTCAGGTAGTCGAGCAGCTGGAGCAGAACCAGATGCTTGAGGACGTCGGCGTGGTTGCCGGCGTGGAAGGCGTGGCGGTAGCTGAGCATTAGATTACAGCCTTGAAAAGTTCGAGTTGGGGCGGGCCGACGTAGAGTTCCCGGGGCGTCAGGGCCGCGTTGGCGTGGGCCTTGCGGAAGGCCTCCGACTGGGTCCAGTCCTCGAAAGCCTGTTGCGAAGCCCACATGGTGTGGGAGGCGAAGAGGGTGAATTCGCCCGGGTCGTCGCCCAGGGGTTCCAGTTGCAGCAGGTGGAAGCCGAGAAAGCCCGGGACTTCGGCCAGATAGCTTTCCCGCTTTTGCCAGTGTTCGATGAAGGCGGCTTCGCTGCCCGGCTTGATGCGAAAGCGGTTCATGGCGAGGAACATGGGCGGGCTCCGGGAAATGGCGGTCGAGGGGGCGGATATTAGCGGACTTTCGCCCGCCCCGGCAGTCGCCAGGCGGGGCGCGGCTCCCGGCCCGGCGCAAGAATGGGTCGGGGGCAAAAAAGGGCTTGCCGGGGCAGGCAACTCTTGGGGAAAATAGAAGTCAAACGATCGTTTGAATTAACGCAATGGCCGGCGATGGCCGACCGTGAGCAATGCCGGAGGCTCCGGCTTTGGCCCATCGCGCCGTGGTCACGGGTCCGAGCTGACCGCCGCGGATGCCGCCCGGCGCGCCGTGGCCCGGCCGGCCATTGCCCATCCCCTTTCCCGACGAGAGATTCATGAAAGCCAGCACCTTCCGCCGCCTCATCAACCTGTGGCCGCCCTTCCTGTTCACCGGCATCCGCAGCCCCCGCATCGCCCCCGACTACCGGGAGGCGGAAGTGGAACTGCGCCTGCGCTGGTACAACCGCAATTACGTCGGCACCCATTTCGGCGGCAGCCTTTTCGCCATGACCGATCCCTGGTACATGCTGCTGCTCATGCAGCGCCTGGGCAAGGACTACCTGGTGTGGGACCAGCGGGCCGTGATCGACTTCGTGGCTCCGGGCAAGGGCGTGGTCAAGGCCCTGTTCAAGGTGGATGACGCCACCCTGGAGGAGATCGTGGCCCGCACCGCCGGCGGCGACAAATACCTGCCCGAGTTTCACATCGACGTGGTGGACGAGGCCGGGCAGGTGGTGGCCCGGGTGCACAAGACCGTCTACGTGCGGCGCAAGCGGCGGGCCCGGGGCGAGGGCTGAAAGGCGGCTGAACGGCTGCCGGCCCGGGATGCAGGAAGGACGCCATTCTCCGGGCAGGCATGCCGCTCATGCCCGTCCCTATTGCCTCCCGGGGCAGTGCCCTGCAAGGCAGCAGGACCCGGCATTACCCGGCCGCCGCGGCCCTGAGGCGCCATGAGCGGCGCCACGGCCCCCGCCGTTGTCCCAAGTGCGGGTAAAATGCCCGCCCTATGGCTCTCAAATCCACCGTATTCAAGGCCGACCTCAGCGTCGCCGACATGGACCGGCACCACTACGCCGATTATTCCCTGACCCTGGCCCGGCACCCGTCGGAAACCGACGAGCGCATGATGGTGCGCCTGCTGGCCTTCGCCCTCAACGCCGACGAGCGTCTGGCCTTCTGCAAGGGCCTCTCCGACGACGACGAGCCGGACCTGTGGCGCAAGGACTACACCGAAGCCATCGAGCAGTGGATCGAAGTGGGCCTGCCGGACGAGAAGCGCATCAAGAAGGGCCTCTCCCGTTCTGCCCAGGTGCTGGTCATGGCCTACGGCGGCCGGGCGGCGGAAATCTGGTGGTCCCAGCTGGCCAGCAAGGTGGAGCGCCAGGAAAAGCTCACCGTGCTGTTCATCCCCGAAGCCCAGAGCCGCGCCCTTGCCGAACTGGCCGACCGCACCATGAGCCTCTCCTGCACCATCCAGGACGGCCATGTCCTGGTCGGCTGCGACAAGGGCACGGTGAATATCGAGCCGGTGAAGTGGCTGTACAAGGAATGAACGGAATGTGCAGGAAATGAAAAAAGGCCGGGACCACCGGCCTTTTTTTCGGCCTTTTTTTTCGCCCCTTTTCATGGGGGCCAGGGCTTCCTCTGCCCGGCAGCGTCAGCGCCGGCTTTTCCCTTTCAGGGCCCGGACTTCGAAGGCGGCCTCGTCGATCACCCGCTGCCGGGCATCCACCAGCTGCAGGCGGTGGCGGCCGGGCTGGGGCAGCCAGCGGGGCGCCGGTTGGGCGGCGGCCAGCCGCTTGCCGTCGAGTTGCCAGTGCCAGCCCGGGGCGGCGGGGCCGCTCAGGCGCAGTTCGATGCGTTGCCGGCTGGGCGGAATGTCCGGGTCCAGGGCCAGGATGGTGCCGTCGGCCGGGTAGGCGATGCGGCCCAGGGCCTGGCCGCCGGCCTGGCGGATGACCGCCTGCTCGGTGCCGGCCAGGAACCACTCCTGACGGGCCGGTTCCCGGGCCGGTTCGAAGCGGATGCTCTGGCGCACCACGCCGGCGGGGGCCGGCGGCGGCCGGCTGGATTGGGGTGGCCGGGCCCGGGCCGGATCGCCCCGGTGCAGCCAGTCCATGACTTCCCGCCACACCGGCGCCGCACCACTGATGCCGGAAACGTCGTGCATGGGGCTGCCGCCGGCATTGCCCACCCACACTGCCACGGTGTAGCGACGGGAATAGCCGGCGCACCAGTTGTCCCGCATGTCCTTGCTGGTGCCGGTCTTGACCGCGCTCCAGTAGGGCGTGGCGAGCCAGGATTCCAGGCCGAAGGTGGAAGCCCGGGCATTGCGGTCGGCCAGGATGTCTCCCACCAGGAAGGCCGCCGCCGCGGTGAAGGCCGGGCGGGGCACGTCGCTGAAAACCCCGGCACAGCCTTCGCGGCGGCAGGGAATGGGCTGGGCCTTGCCATTGCTGCCGGCAGCGGCGGCAGGCACGGCCCGCAGAGGGCTCCAGCGGCCGCCGTTGGCCAGGCTGCGGTAGCCGTTGGCCAGCATCAGCAGGGAAATATCCGCCGAGCCCAGGGCCAGGCTGTAGCCGTACCAGTCGCCATCCTGGTTGAGGCTGGCCAGGCCGGCCTGCAACAGCTTGCGGCGGAAGGGCTCGGGCCCCAGGCGCACCAGGGTGCGCACCGCCGGCACGTTGAGGGAGCCGGCCAGGGCGCGCCGCACCGAGACCCAGCCCTGGTAGTGGGGCTCGTAGTTCTGGGGAGCGTAGAGGCCGTTGCCCGTATCCAGGGCCAGGGGCGCATCCTCGATGAGGGAGGCGGGCGTCAGGGCCCGCTGTTCGAAGGCCAGGGCGTAGAGAAAGGGCTTGAGGGTGGAGCCGGCCTGGCGCAGGGCGGTGACCCCATCCACTTCCGCCGCCTCCGAGAGGTCGCCGCTGGAGCCGACCCAAGCCAGGATTTCGCCGCTGGCGTTGTCCAGCACCAGCACCGCGCCGTCTTCCACGTTCTGGTGCCGCAGGGCATGGAGGTGGCGCCGCAGGGCGTGGCTGGCGAACTGCTGCAGGTCAGCATCCAGGCTGGAACGCAGGGCCTGGCCGGGTTGCTCCAGCAGCTTGCGGGCCAGGTGGGGCGCCAGTTGGGGGGCGGGGGCCTGGCGCGTGCGCTGGGCGCCGCTGAGGGCGTAGTCCACATAGGCGGCGAAGGCCTGGGCGTCGCTGCATTCCTGTTCCCGGCCCATTTCCGCCAGCAGGCGGCAGGCCCGGCGGGCCACCACGGCGGGGGCGGCATTGGGGGAGCGCAGCAGGGCAGCAGCCAGGGCGGATTCCCGCTCGTCCAGGCCGTGGGGCCACTTGCCGAACAGCTCCTGGCTCATGGCGCCGACGCCCTGCAGCTCGCCCCTGAAGGGCACCAGGTTGAGATAGGCCTCGATGATCTGGCGCTTGTTCCAGGTGCGCTCCAGGCGTCCCGCCGCCATGGACTGGCCGAGCTTGTCGAGGAAGGAGCGGCGGCCCCGGCGCTGCCCGTCCTCCTCCAGCAGGCCGGCCAGCTGCATGGTCAGGGTGCTGGCGCCCCGGGTGCGGCTGCCCCAGAAATTGCTCCAGGCGGCCTTGCCGGCGGCGCGCCAGTCCACGCCGTCATGCTCCATGAAGCGCCGGTCTTCGGAGACGATGACGGCCCGCACCAGGGCTGGGGAGATTTCCGCCAGGGGCGTCCAGGCCCGGCGCCGGACGTTGCGGTCGAGGCGCAGGCTCTGCAGCACCTGTCCGTCCCGGGCCAGCAGGGTGGCGTCGGAGGCCCGGTATTCCCGGCGCACCTGGGCGTAGTCCGGCAGGGCCTGGGCAGCAGGCGCGGCCAGCCCCAGAAGCAGGGCCAGGGTGGGGAGCAGCGCCCGTCGCCGCAGCGGCGGGCGGGGCTCCCCAAAGCCTGAAGAGCGCGGCACGGCCGGTCTAGTCGCCAACCTTGATCCGGCTGTTGGGCACTTCGCCGAACACGTCGGGGGCGTAGAGGGCCTCCACCCGGGTCGGCGGCAGGGCGAAGTCGCCGCTGTTGTTGAGGCGCAGGGTGTATTCCAGGACGAAGCGGCCCTTGGGCAGCCACTGGTAATAGGCCCGGAAGGCGCTGAAGCTGCGCTCCACGTAGCTGGGCCGCAGGCCGTGCGCGTCCCGGTTCTCATCCAGGGTGCCGATGGCGCTGTCCCGCCCGTCGCCGTCGCCCAGGATGCGGGCACCGGCGGGAATGGGGTCGCTCAGGGCCACCCAAGTCATATCCTGGTCCGCATCCACCGTCAGGGTCACGCGCCACAGATCGCCGCGGCTGACCTTGCCCGGGGTCTTCTCCTGCAGCGGCGCCACCTTGCGGCTGATGCGGTAGCCCATGGCCCGGGCCGGGCCGTCGGCCACGGCCGCCAGCACCTGCACGGTGGCCCAGGGCTTGCCGCTGCCCTGGTGGCTCAGCTGCAGCTTGTCCTCCTTGCCGGCCGGATTGGGCCAGGGCAGGGCCAGGGGGGCAGGCTGGGCAGCGCCGGCCTGGCGCCAGTCCACCTCGGCACTGGCTTTTGCCAGGCTGGCCACGGTTCTGCCGGTCACCGGCTCCCGCTCGAACTTGCGGGCGAAGCGGTCCAGGGTGACCCGGGCCCAGGCATTGGCTGTGGTGGTCAGCCAGCGACCCCGCACCTGGCGCTCCATGGCGCCCTGCACCAGGCGCGGCAGGTCCTCCTGCCAGGCCGGGTTGTCGAGCATGGCCTCGATGAGGCGGAAGGCGTTGGCGTCGGCGTTGAGCATCATCCACCACCAGTAGTCTTCCCGTTCCGTGGTGAAGGTCAGGCGGCCGCCGGTGTAGGAGAGGCGGTTGCGCAGTTCCTGCTGGGCCTCGGCCAGGCGCTTGCTGCGCTGGGGCAGGTCGGCGGTGCGCTGCAGCACCAGATACCAGTCGATGAGGGCCGCCGTGGGCAGGCGCAGGGGATCGACCTCCAGGGCCGCCACCGTGCGCGGCAGTTGCACACCCTGCCGGCCCAGGGCCTGCAGGGCGTTGAGGCGGCGCAGCAGCAGCGGGTCGCCGTAGCTGGCGGGTGCCCATTCCCCGGTGCGCAGTCGGCCTTCGGCGTAGGCGGTGAGGCCCTGGAGCATGCGCCGCTTGCTCTCCTCCGGCACGGTGAAGCCGGCCAGGGTGGTGAGGTCGAGCAGATAGGCCGTCAGGGTGGCGCTGCCCGGGGTGCCGGGGAAGTAGCCGGCCAGGCCGTTGCTGTCCAGCATGCCGGGCAGGCTGTCGGCCACGGCCTGCCAGCGCCCGGCATCGTTGAGGCCGACGGCGACGGAGGTCTTCTGCTCCAGGCAGGAGAAGGGGTACTCCTCGAAGAAGCGGCGCAGGCCCGGCGGCGGCACCGCCAGCTTGGGCGACAGGCTGATCTCCAGCCCGCCCTTGCCGGGCAGGGCGCCGGCCGGCGGACTGACGCCGACCTCGTACTTGCCGTCGACCCGGGTGAAGGTGGCCTGCTGCACCGTCACCGGCACGGCGGGGGCGACCTGCTGGGTAATCTTCAGGGCATCCTGGGCCTTGCCGCCTTCTTCTTTGGCGGTGAATTCCCAGTCCTGGTGGTTGGCACCATCGGGGGCGTCCGCCTCCCAGCTGAGTTCGGCGGCCCCTTCGGCGGCCAGGACGACCTGGCGTTCGGGCAGGCTCTGGCTGCCATGGCGGGCCTGGAGGCGCACCGTCATCTGGCGGGCGGTGCCGTTGCGCAGGGTGACCAGGGCCTTGAAATGGTCGCCCTCCCGCACCAGGGGCGGCAGGCCGGAGATGATCTGCAGGTCCTGCCGGGTGCGCACGCTGCTGCTGCCGCTGCCGAACAGGCCGGCCCCGGCCGTGGCCACACCCACCAGGCGGAATTCGCTGAGGGAATCGTTCATCGCCACCTTGAGGGTGGCGCTGCCGTTGGCATCCAGCTTGACCCGGGGCTGCCAGCTGA
This sequence comes from Azospira sp. MPR-LB4, assembly GCF_058809525.1. NCBI lineage: Bacteria > Pseudomonadati > Pseudomonadota > Betaproteobacteria > Rhodocyclales > Rhodocyclaceae > Azospira > Azospira sp. MPR-LB4. The sequence goes on along the minus strand of NZ_CM179521.1, from coordinate 607,957 downwards.
GCAGGGTGTCGAACAGTTCCCGGGCCGGGGCGCGGCCGCCGCCGCCGCCGGGGGGCAGGGCTTTCTTGCCGAAATGGCGCTTGCCGATGACCTGGGATTGGGCGGTGGCGGTTTCCACCTGATAGGCCCGCTTTTGCAGGAAGGCCTGCAGCAGGTCCCAGCTGTCGTTGGGGCGCAGTTCCAGCAGGGCCTGGTCCACCGCGGCAAAGGCCACCTCGCTGCCGGCGGGGGCCGGCTTGCCGTCCGGCGTGGTGACGCGGATTTTCACCGTGGCCTCTTCCCGGGGCCGGTAGTCGCTCTTGTCGCTGCTCACCTCAACCTTGAGGCGGAAGCCGTCGTTGCCCACGGCGATTTCCCCCAGGCCCAGGCGGTAGGCCGGCTTGGCCAGGTCCACCATAGCGGTGGGCTGCTCCGGGTGCCACCATTCCTTGAACCAGGCCAGGGGCTCGCGCCAGCCCCACTGGAAGAAGCTGGTCCATTTCAGGGGCTCCACCCGGCCCCGCACGGCGAGCACGGAGACATAGACATTCGGCCCCCATTCGGGTTTGACCGGGATTTCCACGGTGGGCTTGAAGCGGGAAAGGGGCTGCACGAAGGTGTCGATGATGCCGCCCGCCTCCACGGAAACCAGGGCGGTGGCTTCCCGGAAGGGCGTGCGCACCTGGAAGCGGGCCGTCTCCCCGGGCTGGTAGCTGCGCTTTTCGGGAATGACGTCGATGCGGTCCTGGTTGCCGGCGGTGAACCACAGGTCGCCGCCGCCGCTGACCCAGTAGCTGGTGCTGGCCCGGGCCACGTTGCCCTGGCTGTCCCGGGTTTCGGCCAGCAGGTGGATGGCCCCCGGCTCGCCGGCCTTGGGCTCGCACAGCAGCAGGCCCCGGCTGTCCGTGGTACCGGCGCAGACTTCGCCCATGTCCTGGTATTCCTGCTGGTTTTCGTAGGCGTAGAAACCGCCGACGATGCGCCGGCGGTGGCTGTAATCCACCCGCCGCTTGGCCTTGACGCTCACCGCCTGGCCCGCCACGGGCTTGCCCTGGATATCCAGCACCGCCACTTCGATGCGGTTCTTGCCATTGCCGGAGGCCCAGTCCGCCACCTTGATGCCCACCGCCACATTGGCCGGCCACAGTTCCACCTGGCCCCGCAGGGTCTGGATTTCCCCGTTGGGGTCGGCGAAGGTCATTTCCGCATAGACCTCGCTGGGTCCCTTGGGCTTGCCGGGCAGCACCACCTCCAGCTTGCCGGCGCCGGCCTGGTCCAGGGTCACGGCCTGGCGATCGAGAATGAGGGTTTCCTGTTCCCGGTTGGACTCCACCTTGAAGGCGGCCAGGGCAGCGGCATCGAAATCGATGTGGAAGTTGTAGGCCTCGAAGTTCTTGTACACCGGCCAGCGTGGGCGCAGGGTGGCCGAGACCTGGACTTCCGCCCGCTTGGCCGCGCCGCCGTTGAGGAAGGACAGGCCCAGGGCCAGGGGCACCTTGCCCGGCGCCACCTGGCGGGCCGGCACGCCCTGCACGCTGCCGGTGAACACCGGCAGGCGGAAGTCGGCGACCCGGAATTCCCCGGTGTACTGCTCGCCCCGCTTGCCGCCGGAGAGCACGATTTCGTAGTTGCCCAGCTTGGCCGAGTCCGGCACCTTCCAGCTGCTGGTGGCGGCGCCCTGGGCATCCCAGCTCAGGGGCTGGGGATATTCGGTACCGCTCTCGCCGTGGCGGATGACCAGGCGGGTGGGTAGCTCCTCCGCTGCCGGAATGGCAAAGCCCCGGCTGTTGCGGCTGCGGGCCAGGTGCTTCATGGAGAGGGTCTGGCCGGGACGGAAGAGGGTGCGGTCGAGCACGGAGTGGATCTTGAAGTCGCCGCTCTCGCCCCAGGTTGCCACGCCGAAGCGCCAGGGTTCGATGCCTTCGTTCCAGTCGGAGCGGACGAAGCTGTAGTCCCCGTTGAGGCGGGCGCTGGCAAAGAGGAACTGGGTATCCCGGCAGTAGGGCGCTTGCAGGGCCTGATCCACCCGGGCCCGGCCCTGGGCATCGGTGCTGCCTTGCCAGAGGGACTGGCCGTTGCAGCCGGAGATGCGCACCTCGGCGCCGGCCACCGGCTTGCCGCTGTCCAGGGCGGTGACCCAGACCAGGCCGTTGTCCCGTCCCGTTTTCAGATGCACCGCCAGGTTGGTGACCAGGGCCGCGGCCCGCACGTACATGGGCTTGGGCGTTGCCAGCAGGGCCTGGCCCAGCAGCTGGCTTTCGATTTCGACGATGTGGTAGCCGGGCTTCTGCAGGGGTACGCCGATCACCTCGAACTCGCTGCTGCCGCCGGGCTTGGGCAACTCCTGGCGGGCGACGCCGGCTCGCCCCTGGAGGAAGGAAAGCTCCCGGGCGTAGTAGGGGTCGATCAGTTCCCGCCATTCCCCATCCACCTTCAGGCGGACCTTGCGGCTCTGCTGCTCGAACTTCTCCAGGGCCAGCATGGCGGCAATCACGTCCGCATCTTCCGTCAGGCGCTGCTGGCTGAAGCGGTGCTGGCCCGGCAGGGTCAGCCCGGCGGTCTTCAGGCTGGCCTCCACGTTGCGCAGGGTGACCGGGAGCAGCCCGCCTTCCTGCAGCTCGATGATGCCGAAGGCGCCGGGAAACTTGGCCAGGGGCGGCAGCCCGCCGGTACGCAGTTTGAGGGGGAAGCTGGCGGCGTTGGCCAGGGGGCGGCCCGCGTCATCTTTCAGCCCGGCGGGGATTTCCAGGGTCAGCTCGGCATTCTGGGGCAGGGGGCCGGGGAAGCTGAGGGATTGCAGGGTGTCGCTCTTGCTGCTGCTGTTCTGGTTGGGGTCCTGGGGCTTGCGCTTGCCCTCCGGGGTGACCAGGGCGAACTGGCCGATCTGCTTGGCATCGAAAGGGGCATTGAACTGGAGGCTGAGGCCCGAGAGGGCGGAGCAGGGCGCACCGGCCTTTTCCCGCTCGCAAGAGAAGGTGGCCTTGAAGGGCTCCCGCACCTTGTAGACGAAGCTCTCCTCCTTTTCCGTCGGCGTGCCGTTGGCAGCACGGATGCCGGCGCCCCAGACCAGGCGGGCCCGGCTGCCGGCGGGCAGACGTTCGCTGCAGGTCACCACCAGGGGCGCGGCGCCCCCATTGCCTACCCGTTGCAGCACCTCCTGACGCACCTTGGCCGCCACCGGCCGGGCCGGCAGACGCTGGCCGACGCCGTCGGCTTCGCACCAAAGATTGTTTTCCAGGGAACGGGCATCCAGCTCGCCGCCGCCGTTGATGACGAAAGCCTGTTCCTCGTCGATGGCGCTGCCGGGGGACGGGACAATGCGCCAGGGCCGGGGAGGGGCGCCGAACAGCTCGAAACGGGTTTTGCCGCCGATGCTCTCCCCGCTCAGGGCAAGCTGTTGGGATTTGACCGTGAAAACGCAGCGTTCGCCGGGCTGCAGGGCGCGTGCCAGTTGCCAGGCCCAGGTGCGGGCATCCACCCAGCGGCCTTCGCCGGAGATGCGGGCGCAATCCACCTCGAAGGGCGCGGCCGCCGTGGCCTCTCCCAGCTTCACCATGTCGGCGCTGAAGCGGGCCGTGATGCGGGTCTGGTCTGCGACCTTGCCCTGGGGCTGGAACTGCTGCACGGTGGCGGCGGAGACCAGACCGGTCAGGGACAGGCTACAGACAAGCAGGGCCAGTTTTTTCATGGGCGAGCCTTTGGGGCAGGTGGCTGGGGAATGTCGCATTTTATGACGATCGCTTCGATCGTGAGTCGCGAATTGGCATGCCAAGCGCGGCAGAGGGAAAGTATCGGTCTCTGTCGTGGGCGTAGCCGGGCCGAGAGCTGTGGCGACCCGCCGGGTGTCGCCGCCCCCAGGTCGGTTGTGGCAAAGCGGAGGAAAGGGCGGTGTGAGGGCGGTCCATTCCATGCCGGATCATGCCGGCGCCACCGGCGCTGCGGTCGCCGTCCGTTCGCAGAGCGCCTGTTCCCCGCTGCTACTTGCTGAACAGCCCCTTGATGGCCTTGCCGACGCCTTCGGCCGCTTCCACTGTTTTCTGGCCCACGGTACCGACGCCCTTGGCCAGGCCTTCGAAGCTGATGCCGAAGGTGTCGGCGATGGAGGCGCCGACCTTGGTGGCGAAGCTTTCGTTGAGATGGAACTGGGGGTCCTTCAGGTTGCCCTCGAGGACGAACTTGATGTCGATGCGGCCGTTCTTGTCCTTCAACAGGCCGAGCACCGCCTGACGCGGCATGCCCATGAAGGTGCTGCCGTTGCTATCCAGCTCCAGCTGGTTCAGCACCAGATTGCCTGGGGCCCTGAGGCGCTGCTCCTTGACCACGGAGTGCAGGTCCAGGTCCAGGCTGCCCTTCTTGACGCCGGTTTCGGCGGCCTTCACCAGATAGGGCTGGAGGGCCACCAGGTCCACCTGGCGGAAGGTGCTGGTGATGTCCGAATCCCGGGTGGCCAGGTCCATCCAGCCCTTGATGCTGATGCGGCCGTCCTGGCGCACGCCCTTCAGCACGCCGTCCAGGGCCAGCCGGGTGCGGCCGGCAAGGTCGGGCAGCTGGATGTCCTGCACCGTGGCGTCGAGCTGTTCCAGGCGGATTTTCAGGGCAGGCTTGCGCACCGTGGCGTCGAAAAATTCCAGCACGGCGCCGGTCAGTTCGATGCGGCCCAGGTGCACCCGGGGCGGCGGCGTCTTCTCGGCCTGCTCCGCCGGCGCCGGATGTTCCAGCAGGTTCGGCACCACCCGCATCTTGCCGTCGGCGCTGCGCAGGGCCGAGACATAGGCGCCTTCGATGCGGATGGAGGACACCCGGATGGGCTGGCCCAGCAGGCTGCGCAGGTCGGGACTGACGACGATGCGCTCGGCCCGCAGGGTGTCGGCCGCCGGCCAGCCTGCGGGGGCCTTGAGGCGCAGCTTGAGGATTTCCACCTCGCTCCAGCCGAGGCGGATTTCCCCCACTTCGCTGTCGGGCCCCAGGGCCTGCTGCACCTGGTCCTTGAGCAGCCGGGTGCCGACCTGGAGGCCGGCGACGGCGAGCACGATCAGGGTGACGGCGAGGATGAGGAGGGCGGAGAGCCAGCGCTTGAGTCGGGTCATGGCAGCAGTCGGTACGGGAAGGGCGAGGTCGATGGTCGATGGCGAGGATAGCACCGCCACCCTGGCGGCATAAAGCCGGGATGGGGCGGCCTGGTGCGGGGCCGCGGCTTCAGCGCCTGAGGGCGGCGATGAACTCGTCGCTGTCGAAGCCGTCCTTCATGTGGTGGCCGCGCACGATCAGGTAGGGCACGCCGTTGCCGCCATAGCTCTGCATTTCCTGCTCGCAGCGGCGGTCGATGCTCATGTTGCAGTCGGTGTAGGCAAATCCGTACTGGCTCAGCCAGGAGCGGGCCTGGGCACTGTAGGGGCATTCGCTGGTGGTGTACATCACCACTTCGCCGGGGCCGACGCCGCGGGCCAGGGCCTGCAGTTCGTCGAGACTGGGTGAGGTGCTGGCCGCAACCGTGGCGGCCCCTGCGACATCGGTGCCGGCATAGTGACGCCAGCCCAGGTGGACGGCGCCGGCCAGGATCAGGATGAGGAACAGCTTGGGCATGGGGAAGGCTTGGGGTGACGAGGCTGTCAGTCTAACGTCATGGAGGCGGTGGGTGTGCGCAAGCCCCTTAGCCGAACAGTTCCAGGGGCCCCTCGTCCATCAGGGCGATCTGTTCTTTCAGTTCCAGGATGCGTTCTTCCCAGTAGCGCTGGCTGCCGAACCAGGGGAAGGCGGCGGGAAAGGCCGGGTCGTTCCAGCGGCGGGCCAGCCAGGCGCTGTAATGGACCAGGCGCAGGGTGCGCAGGGCCTCCACCAGATGCAGTTCCCGGGGATCGAAGTCCATGAAGTCCCGGTAGCCGGCCAGCACGTCGTCCAGCTGCCGCTGCTGTTCCCGGCGGTCGCCGGAAAGGAGCATCCACAGGTCCTGGATGGCCGGGCCCGTGCGGCTGTCGTCGAAGTCCACGAAGTGGGGGCCGGCATCGGTCCACAGCACGTTGCCCATGTGGCAGTCGCCGTGCAGGCGCAGGCTGGCGACGTCGCCGGCCCGCTCGAAGCAGCGGCGGGCGCCGTCCAGGGCCACGTTCACCGTGCCTTCCCAGGCGTTTTTCAGTTCCGGCGGAACGAAGCCGCCGGCCAGGAGGAAGTCCCGGGGCTCCTCGCCGAAGCTGTGCAGGGTCAGGGCCGGCCGTTCCCGGTAGGGGGCGAGGGCGCCGACGGCGTGGATGCGGGCGATGAAGCGGCCCAGCCATTCCAGGGTGTCCGGGTCCGACAGCTCCGGTGCCCGGCCACCGCGGCGGGGGAACAGGGCGAGCCGGTGTTCGCCGCTGTGGTGCAGGGTGCGGCCGCCGATTTCCAGGGGGGCGACCACGGGAATTTCCCGCTCCGCCAGTTCCCGGGTGAAGGCGTGTTCTTCCAGGATGGCGCCATCACTCCAGCGGCCCGGGCGGTAGAACTTGGCGACGACAATGTTGTGGCCGGCCAGGGGCTCGTCCAGCCACAGCTGGTACACCCGGTTTTCGTAGCTGTTGAGGGCCAGCTGGCGGCCGTCCGGCAGCAGGCCCAGGCTTTCCAGGGCGTCGAGCACCGCGTCCGGGGTCAGGCTGGCGTAGGGCGGCGGGGCTTGGGTTTCGGGCATGGTGGGGTCCGGCTTTGCGCGTAGAATGGGCCGATTGTAACCGGCCGCCCCGAGAGCCGCGCCCCATAAGGAGTCCGCCATGTCTCCCCTGAGTCCCGATGCGCTGAAAATCTACTGGTCCGCCGACGAGGTGGCCACCAATCTGCTGGTCTTCGTCAATCTGCTGGGGGCTTTGCTGCTGGGTTTCATCGTCGGCTACGAGCGCTCCTACCACGGCCGGGCGGCCGGCATGCGCACCTACGGCCTGGTCTGCATGGCCTCGGCGGCCCTGGTGGTGATCATCGGCTATCCCGGCTACTGGTATGGTGGCCAGGGATTGCAGCCCGCGGCCACCGATCCCACCCGGGTGATCCAGGGCATCGTCACCGGCATCGGCTTTCTCGGTGCCGGGGTCATCATGCGCGAGGGCTTCACCATCAGCGGCCTGACCACGGCGGCCTCCATCTGGGCCTCGTCGGCCATCGGCATCCTGGTGGGAGTTGGGTTCTACGCGGCGGCCATCCTGCTGGCCCTGTTGTCGGCCACCTGCATGATGCTGGTGTCCCGGCTGGAGGGCTGGCTGCCGTCGCGGCAGGCGGTGGCCATCACCATGCGTTTCCGGGCCGGCTTCACGCCGCGCCAGGATGTGCTGGCCCGGGCCGCCCTGAAGCGGGGTTACGAACTGGCGCCGGGCAGTTTTGCCATCGGCTACGATGCCGGCCAGGCCGAATGGCGCTTCGTCGCCGTATCCCTGGGCAAGGCCAACGGCACGCCCATCACCCAGCTGGCGGAGGAACTGGCCAGCTTCGAGGGCGTGGACAGCTTCAAGCTCTCCCACGCCCGCAACTGAGTCCCTACTTGCCGGTGTCGCTCCCGGCCTTTTCCGCCTTGCCCTGTTCCACCAGCTTGCCCAGCTTCTGGGTGAAATAGCCGGCGTAGGCCAGGGCCGCCAGGGTGAGGCCGGCCAGCAGCAGCTGGGTGCCGCTCATCTGGCCCGGGGTCAGGTTGTTCATGGTGGAGTAGCCCAGCACCAGGGCGGCGACGAAGCCGCCGATGACCTGCATCAGGGCGAAGACTTTTTGCGCTTTGAGGGGGGGAGTGGCCATGGCGGAACGGATATTTGGCTGAAAGTGGGCGATTGTAACGGATGGGGCGCCCAACTCCTGCGATAATGGCGGCCTTTCGCGGGATTTTCCCGGCGTCCGACGCCCCTTCCCGTCGCATCCTATTTGAGATTTCAGGCAAGACATGACAATACAGTGGTTCCCCGGCCATATGACCTCGGCCCGCAAGAAGGCCGCCGAAACCATGGAGTTCGCCGACGTGGTGATCGAAGTGCTCGACGCCCGTCTGCCCGAAGCCAGCCGCAACCCCATGATCGAGGAACTGCGCAAGCACCGCCAGCGGCCCTGCCTCAAGCTGTTGAACAAGTCCGACCTGGCCGACCCGGCCGTGACCCAGGCCTGGCTCGACTACTACAAGCAGCAGCCCGACGTGAAGGCCGTGGCCATCTCCTGCAAGAAGCCCGGCGAGGTGGCCCGCATCCCGGCCCTGGCCCAGACCCTGGCGCCCCACCGCAACAGCAACGTCAAGCCCCTGCGGCTGATGATCATGGGCATCCCCAACGTGGGCAAGTCCACCCTGCTCAACGCCCTGGTCAAGCGCAAGGTGGCGGCGGTCGGCGACCAGCCGGCGGTGACCAAGCAGCAGCAGCGCATGGATCTGGGCCCGCGCCTGTCCATCGTCGATACCCCGGGCCTGATGTGGCCCAAGATCGAGCTGGCCAGCGACGGTCTGATGCTGGCCGCCAGTCATGCCGTCGGCCCCAATGCCTACATTGACGAGGAGGTGGGGGTGTATCTGGCGGAACTGCTGTTGCAGCGCTATCCCCAATGCCTGGAGGCCCGCTACGGCCTCAAGGCGGCCGAGACCGATGCGGTGGGCGTGGTGGAAACCGTGGCCCGCAAGCGGGGCTGCATCATCAAGGGCCGGGCCGGCGAGCTGGACCTGGAGAAGGCCTCCCTGATCCTGCTCAACGACTACCGCAACGGCACCCTGGGTCGCATCAGCCTGGAGACGCCGGAGAGCCGGGCCGCCCTGCTGCAGGCCGCCGCCGCGGGCCAACTGGTGCCGCCGGAAGAGGCGCCGGGCGCGGACGAATAACAGCCGCCATCAGAAAAAAAGGCCTGTCAGCGACAGGCCTTTTTTTTGCGCCCGCTTGGCCGGGCTAGTGCTGATGCTGCTGCATCATTTCCTTGAAGCGGGGATCCTTCATCATCTCCGCCGGGTTGAAGGTGCCCATGTTGGGCATGATGATGTCGCCCGGTTTCTGGCCCTTGGCGCAGGGGCCCAGCCAACGGGTCTCCTGGGTCATCCTGGTTTCCTTCATGCCCTGCAGCGGCGGGCTGTAACGCATGGTCATGTCGCTCTTGTAGCCGCTGGAGAAATCCCCGGTGAGGACGCCATCGGTGGTCACCGTGGTCTTGTCCATGCGGCAGACGGTATGGATGGTGACCTTGTTGCCGCTCTGCTTGACGTCCATGGCGCTACAGTCCGGCTTCTGGCCGGGCTGCTCCTGCATCAGGTTGTCCGTGTTGGCGTCCACGCACATCTTCATGGGGCCGGGGCTGGGGGCGCCGACGATCTGGGTGTGGATTTCCCACAGACCCGACTTGCGCTTGGGCAGCTCGGCGGACCAGGTGGAAAGGGACAGGCTGCCGGCGAGGACGGAGCAGACGGTCAGGGCCAGGGGGTGACGGAAGGGAGAGGGCATGGCGGCTCCTTTGCCTGAAAGGGGACTCTGCAACGCCGGAACGGTTTTCCGGTGGCGTCGAGTGTAGCAAAACTGCCCGTTGCTACGGGGCAGGTTTTCAGGCAGGTATTACAGGAAAGGAGCGCCGCGGCGGGTGGCGCTGGGAGGACGGCGGCGCCGGCCTCAGCGGAAGGCGGAGATGTAGGCGTTGCCGTTGTAGTGGGCAGAGGCCTCGCCCCGGTGGGAGCGGAAGGTGACTTCAAAACGGTGGCCCAGGGGGCGTACTGCGATGACTTCGTAATGCTCGTCGTCTCCCTTGCAGAAGTCGACAATCCGGTCGCCCGGCATGAGTTCTTTTACTTTCACTAAGCTTTGTTTCCTTGAGTTGATCAGCACCCTGCGAAGTTCCGCATCGGCGGGGATGGCGCAGGGTGCCGTGGCGCGCCTAGCGGCGGCGGCGTGCGGGGGCGGGGCCCCGGGCACCTTCGCCGAGGTGGCGGAAGGTGATGCGACCCTTGGTCAGGTCGTAGGGGGACATTTCCACGGTGACCTTGTCACCCATGAGCACCTTGATGCGGTGCATCTTCATTTTGCCTGAACCGTAGGCGAGGATTTCCACGCCGTTGGCCAGGGTGACGCGATAGCGGGATTCGGGCAGCACTTCCATGACGGTGCCTTCAAATTCGAGGGCTTCTTCCTTGGACATTCAGTTCTCCGTTTGGTCTGCCCCATTCCTGTCGGACAGGCGGAACAGCGCGAGGTGGATCAGAGCCGGGCGCACAAACACATGGCGCAAGCCGGCCGGGGGCTGATGCGATCTCTTCTGGACGTAGTTCCGGGGCAGCGCCTGGGGCGTGGCCGGCAACAAGCACGAATGCATCTGGGGATGACTCGGGGCGCGGGGCGCCGAGGGTACCGCAAGGGCGGAGGGCTTGAGGGCAGAGGGGGCATCACGTTGGCCGAGGTGATGCTATTCGGCCAAGGTGCAGCAGTGTACTGCATTTCCCCCGGGGACGTCGGAATATCTTTACATCCCCGGGAAAGGGGGGAGGGGGCTAGAACTTCTCGTCGCTGCGCAGGTAGCGCCACTGGCCCGGCGGCAGCTTGCCGAGGACCACGCTGCCGATGCGGATGCGCTTCAGGCCCACCACCTTCAGACCCACCAGCTCGCACATGCGGCGGATCTGGCGCTTGCGGCCCTCGCGCAGGACGAAGCGCAGCTGCTCCTCGTTCTGCCAGGAGACGTGGGCCGGCTTGAGCTTGACGCCATCCAGGCTGAGGCCGTGGTTGAGCAGGGCCAGGCCGTTTTCGATCAGTTCGCCCTCGACCCGCACCAGGTATTCCTTTTCCACGGTGGAGTCTTCGCCGATCAGGCGCTTGGCCACGCGGCCGTCCTGGGTCAGCACCAGCATGCCGGTGGAGTCGATGTCGAGCCGGCCGGCGGGGGCCAGGCGGCGCAGGTGGGCGCTCTTGAAGCGGGTGCCGCCCTTGTCCTCTTCCCAGCGGTTTTCCGGCTGGACCAGGACCACGGCGGGCTCGTAGCCGTCCTCGGCCTGGCCGGAGACGTAGCCGATGGGCTTGTGCAGGATGATGGTGACGCTTTCCGCCTGGTGCTTGCGGGCCTCCGGATCGACCTCGATGCGGGCCGTGGGCACGATGCGGGAACCCAGTTCGCTCACCACCTTGCCGTCCACCTTGACCCAGCCGGCCTCGATCCATTCGTCCGCTTCGCGGCGGGAACACAGGCCCTGCTCGGACATCACCTTGGACAGGCGCGGCAGTTCGCTGGGATTGCCGCGGTCGCCTCGGGGCGGCCGGGTAGCGGCGGAGCGCTCGCCCGTGGCCGCATCGTCGCGCCGCGGCGCGGGACGGCGGGGGGTGTCGTCGAAACGGCGTGCCGGCTTGGCGAAGTCACCCGCCGGCTTGCCGCGGAAGGGCCGTTCCCGGTCGCCGTAGGTCCGTTCGCCGCCTTCGCGGCGGGGGCGCTCCGCCCGTTCGCCGTCCCGGGCGTAGGCCGGACGGGCGGGGGCGTCGCCACGCCGAGGCGGGCGACCATCCTCACTGCGGGGCTTGCCGAAAGGGGCGCCGGGCTTGCGTTCGCCGTAGCTGCGCTCGCCGTCCTCGCGGCGGGGCGCGCGGGGCCCACGGGGGGCATCCCCATCCCGGCCGTCGCGGGCGTAGGCGGGCTTGCCGGGTCCATCGCTGCGCCGGGGCGGGCGGCCATCGGCCTGGCGCGGCGGCCGCTCATCGCGGCCGGCGGGCTTGCCCCAGGCCGGGCGGTCCCGGTCGCCATAGGGGCGTTCGCCGTCTTCCCGGCGGGGGCGGCGCGGTGCTTCACCATTCCGGTCATTGCGGCTATCACGACCATCGCGGCCGTAGGCCGGCTTGCCAGGGGCGTCGCTGCGCCGCGGCGGACGGGCATGGTCGCTGCCTTCCCGGCGCGGCTGTTCGCCTTCGCTGCGGCGGCGGGGTGACTCTTCACTGCGCGGTGCGGAGCGGCGGGGTGCCTCGTCCCGGGCCGGGGCTTCCGCCCGGGGCTGGTTGCGGGTGGCGCGGTTGCCGCCGCGGATGGGCTTGCGCGCCGGATCGCGGGAGGGTTCGCTGCTGGCGTCGCCGGCTTTTTTACTCGGCAGTTTGAGGGTGGAGCGGGTCATGGTGGGGCCGTGGAAATCTTCAGGCCTCGCAGTGTACGCCAAGTGGGGCATCCCAAGCGGGAAAACGTCGCCGCCTGCCGCCGTGCGGCGCGGGGGGGCGTGGCGGCAGCGATGCCGGTGGTGCGTCGCCCAGTGGGGCGGGCAACGTGACCGCGGCTTTTGCCGCATGGCGCCCTGGCGCCGTTGGACGAGTGCGGTCGTCGCCGTGTCGGCCTCATCCATAAAAAAAAGCGGCACTCCCGGAGGAGCGCCGCCTTTTTCCGGCTTGGTCGGCAGACGGAGGTCAGACCCGCAGCAGCACCGTCTTCAGGGGCGGCTGGCCGTCCGGGCTGGGGAAGTCGGCCTCGGGGACGATCCATTCGGCCGCCCGCACTTCCCGGCCGGCCTTGCGGGCGCTGCGCTGCAGCTGGTCGAGCCAGGCGTCGCGCTGCACTTCGGCCACGTTGTTGCAGCAGACCAGGGTGCCGCCTTCGGCGGTGGCCAGCAGGGCCGGCTTGAACAGGGCCGGGTAGTCGTTCACCAGGTCCACCACGCCAAAGGGGCTCTTGGCGTAGCGGGGCGGGTCGAGGAACACCAGGTCGAACTGGCGGGGCTCCAGTTCGATGAAGGGGGGCATGCGCTTGCCCCGCACCATCTTGGGCTGGCCGATGCCGGCCAGCTGGCGGATGGCGGGGAAAACGTCGCTCTTGATGAAGCGGGGCCGGTGATTGAGTTCGTTGAGGGCGGCGTTGCTCTTGCCCACGGCCAGGCTGCTTTCGGCGAAATCGACATTGACGACGAAGGCGGCCCCGGCCTTGGCGGCGGCGATGCCGACGCCGCAGGTGTAGGCGAAGAGATTGAGCACGGACTTGCCGACGGCTTCCTGCATGATGCGGCGGCGGCCGGCCCGCAGGTCCAGGAACAGCCAGGGGTCCTGGCCGGCGTGGCGGGCCTGGATCAGGTAATTGACGCCCAGTTCGCTGAACTGCCGCGGGCGGTGGGCCGGTTCCACCTTTTCCGGCGGCAGATCGTTGGCGATGCGGGAATTGGCGCGGCTGCGGTCGTTGTAGATGCAGTCCAGGCCGGGCAGGACGCCGGCGTAGAAGGCTTCCAGCTCGGCCAGTTCGCCGGCTTCCAGGGGCGTGTGGAAGCTCTGCACCAGCAGCAGGTCGCCGTAGCGGTCCACGGTGAGGCCGGAGCGGCCTTCGACGCTGCCGTGGAAGAGGCGGTAGGCATTGGTGCCTTCGGCGTGCAGCTGGGGCAGCAGTTCGCTGCGGGCGGAATGGGCGGCGGCCAGGCGGTCGCTGAGCAGGTCTGACATGGGGACTCCGGTGCTGCTGAGGGGGAGGCCGGCGCCCGGGCGGCGGTCGGCAGGGGGGGGCGGCGGAGCGGCGGCGGGCTGGTGCCCGGCGGCCGGCCCCGACGACGGGCAGGCCGGCATTGTAGCGGAAGGCCTGCCGCGGTGCTGGCCTATCGCTGCAAACAGTGCCGTGGAAACAGCAGCTTGGCCACCGCTGCGGCCTCTTGCCGAGGTTCAGGCGGAGCGGCCGCGGCCCCGCTGCTTGCGCCGGCCTTCCAGGGCCCGGCGCAGGCGGGCGGCGGTGTCCGGCAGGTCGATGGGGTGGGCGGGGGCCAGCTCGTTGCTGCGGCTGCGCAGCTGCTCCAGGGACGGGGGGAAGTCCTCCTGCTTGCAGGCGAAGGCGATCTGGTTGCCTTCCTCCTGGGCGTCGATCAGCAGCACCCGGCCGTCGAAGCACTGGCGCAGGCGGCCCAGGTAGAGCTGCAGCAGGTCGTCGCCGGCCCACAGGTTGACCACCATGACGCCGCCGGGCTTGAGGCGGGCGTAGCAGTAGTCGTAGAAGGCGGTGGTGCAGAGCTGGCGCGGCAGGCCGTCGAGGCAGAAGCCGTCGATGAGCAGCACGTCCACGCTGTCCTCTATGGCCCGGATGTAGTCGGCCCCGTCGGCGCAGACGACGCGGAAGTTGTCGCCGTCCGGCGGCAGGCGGAATTCGTCGCGCAGGGCGATCACCGCCGGGTCGATCTCCACCGCGGTGAAATCCACCCCGGGCAGGCGCTGCAGGCAGTACTTGGCCAGGGAACCGCCCCCCAGGCCGATCATGGCGATGCGGGCCGGCTCCGGATGGAGCAGGAGGAAGCCCATCATGGAGCGGGTGTAGCCCAGGGTGAGGGCCGTGGGGTCGGCCTTGGACATGGTGCTCTGCACCGTGCGGAAGTCGAAGTGGAGGGCCAGTTCATCCGCCTCGTCCTTGAGGTAGGGACGGCCGCTGAGGCGCTCGGGCGGCACGCTCTGCCTCAGTTCGTAGTCGTCGTCCCGGGCCATGGTTCAGGTGCCGGCGTAGCGGCCGGGGCGGTGATTGACGGCGATGACGAAGTTGAGGGCGACGGCGCCGAGGATGGAGAGCAGCACGTGGTAGGGGTCCCGCACCAGCAGGGCGGCCGAGAGGATGGCCACGTCGGCGGCCATCTGCACGTGGCCGGCGCGCCAGCCGCGCCGCTCCTGCAAATACACGGCCATGACGCCGAGGCCGCCGAGGCTGGCCCGGTGGCGCACCAGCATGAGCAGGCCGATGCCGGTGAGAAAGCCCCCCATGAGGGCGGCAAAGACCGGCTCCAGGCTGGCAAAGGCGACGTGGGCCGGCAGCAGCTCCGTATAGAGGGAGAGCAGGGCCACGGCGATGAAGGTCTTGAGGGTGAAGTTCCAGCCCAGGGCCCGCACCGAGAAAAAGTAGAAGGGCAGGTTGATGAGGAAGAAGGCGGGGCCGAACGGCAGGTCGAGGCCGTAATGGGCGAGGAAGGCGAGGCCGGTGGTGCCGCCGGTGAGGAGACCGGCATGGCGGAACAGCAGCACGGCGAAAGCGACCACCAGGGGCGCCACCAGGAGGGCCTGGAGGTCTTCGAAGAGGCTGTGGCGGGGCGGGGCGGGGGGCTGGGTAGTCAAGGCAGGGTGGGAGCAGGCGTGAGGGGCGTAGTGTAAGCCATGGGGCGGCAGGCGTAGAATCCGCCCTCACTCAACGACCGGGAACCGCCATGGAAGAGCGTCTGAACGAACTGGAAATCAAGCTCAGCTTTGCCGACGATGCCATCGACGAACTGAATCGCACCGTCTTCCGCCAGCAGCAGCTGATCGAACAACTGCAGCACGACCTGCGGGCCCTGCGGCAGCAGATGCTGGCCAGCCTGCCGGAAGAAAAGCGCACCCTGCAGGACGAGATTCCGCCCCATTATTGAGCTAACTTTTTGCCACAGAGGGCACAGAGAACACAGAGGTAAAGCAACGGCTTGGCATCGCTCTTCTCTGTGTTCTCTGTGCCCTCTGTGGCTAAAGGTTTTTCCCCCACTCAGTGGGGCATGAGCTGGATGCTGCGGTTCTTGCGCATCTTGCCCACCACGTGCATTTCGCACTTCACGCAGTCGAACTTCAGGGTCAGGCGCTCGCCGTTGTTCACCAGGGTCAGGGGATCGGGCTTTAATCCCTTCACTTCCTTGGGGCACAGGTTGAAGCTGTGGCGCAGGCAGTGCTTGGTGATCATCAGGGAAACGGCGCCCTTCTCCTCGTCCGCCTCGTAGGCCGCGGCGATCAGTTCCACCCCGTGCTTGAGGTAGAACTCCCGGGCCTTGCGGTTGTACACATTGCCCAGGTAGGTCAGTTCCACTTCCGGGTAGAGGGCCGGCGGCTCCACCGGCCTGGCCCGGGGCGGGCGCTGGTAGGCGGCGGCCCGGGCCGTATCCAGGGCTGCCACCGCTTCCCGGCGCAGGGCGTTGATGGCGCCGGCGGGCAGGAACCAGGGCTGGGACAGCTGCAGCTCCACCCCGTCGGCCACGTACAGGGTGTTGCCCAGCTTGGCCAGGTTTTCCCGGAGGCCGGCCAGGGCCCGTTCGCCGTTCTGGGCGGCTTCCTTGGCGTGGGCCAGGGGCACGCTGACGGCTATGCCGGTTTCGTCCGTCAGGGTCAGGGCGAAGCCGTCGCCGCTTTCGGCGAAGACCATGGTGATGCCCACCCGGCGTTCCGCCGACTTCTTTTCCAGGATGCGTTCGAATTCCTGGTCCCGGTTGCGGTGGATGGCGGTGCCCACGGCCAGGTCCGCCGGCACTTCGTTGGGCGTGCAGCGCCAGGCCGCGCCCACCTTCTCCGCCGTATTGAGGCGCAGGCCCACCAGTTCGCCGTGACCGTCGAAATAGGAGAGGCCGTCGCCGTTGTGCAGGGCTTCCGCCGTCTCGACCTCGAACCAGCCCTTGCCCAGGCGGCTCACCTTGCCGATGGCCGGGCCGGAGAAGGCGGGGGTGTCGAAGGCGCCCACTTCGCTGTGGCCCCGGCCGTGCACAAAGTAGTCGGTGGCGCCCCGGTTGAAGGTCTTTTCCGGCTGGGGGGTGAAGAAGAAGGTGCTGCGGCCGGCGGAGGAGCGGGTGAATTGGGGATGCTGCGCCAGGATGCCGTCCAGCAGGGTGCGGTAGTGGGCGGTGATGTTCTTGACGTAGGAGAGGTCCTTCAGCCGGCCTTCGATCTTGAAGGAGCTGATGCCGGCCTGGGCCAGGGCCAGCAGGTTGGCGCTCTGGTCGTTGTCCTTCATGGAGAGCAGGTGCTTGTCGCTGGCGATGATCTGGCCCTGCTCGTTTTCCAGGTCGTAGGGCAGGCGGCAGGCCTGGGAACATTCGCCCCGGTTGGCGCTGCGGCCGGTGTGGGCGTGGCTGATGTTGCACAGGCCGCTGTAGCTGACGCAGAGGGCGCCGTGCACGAAAAACTCCAGGGCGATGTCGGTCTGGGCGGCAATCTGGCGGACCTGTTCCAGGTCCAGCTCCCGGGCCAGGACGATCTGGGAGAAGCCCACGTCCTGCAGGAAGCGGGCCTTGTCCACGGAGCGGATGTCGGTCTGGGTGCTGGCGTGGAGCTGGATCGGCGGCAGGTCGAGCTGCAGCAGGCCCATGTCCTGGATGATGAGGGCGTCGGCGCCGGCGTCGTGGCATTCCCAGGCGATGCGGCGGGCGGTCTCCAGTTCCTCGTCCTTGAGGATGGTGTTGAGGGCCACCAGTACCCGGGCGTTGTAGCGGTGGGCGAATTCGCTGAGGCCGGCGATGTCGGCCACGCTGTTGCCCGCATTGGCCCGGGCGCCGAAGGCCGGACCGCCGATATAGACGGCGTCGGCGCCGTGGACGATGGCTTCCATGCCGAAGTCGGCATTCTTGGCGGGGGCGAGGAGTTCAAGCGGGTGGGCGAGGGGATGGGGCATGGGGGAATCTTTTATTGCCACAGAGGCACAGAGAACACAGAGTAAAAGCGGGAAAGCCGTAACGCCATGGGTACGGGCAGGCGTTACTTGGTGCGCCGCGGGCGACAGGAGTTCAGATTATTTCAGCTGGCCGCTGGAAATGACACTGCCCGGAGAGGAAGGAGGGACGCCATTCTTCGCGGTGCAGCGGTGAAGAATGGCGCCAATATTACCTCTCCAGCCAGCAGGTATTCGCTCTCTGTGCCCTCTGTGGCGAAGGTTCTTACAGGAAGCGTTCGAGAAACTTGCGGCTGGGCTTGTCCAGGGCCTGGCGGTTGCGGATCAGGTACTGCACGCCGTGGCTGTCGGAAATGAGCAGGGCCTGCTGGTTGAGGCGGCGGATGTCGTCCTCGCCCTTGAGCACCAGGCGGGCGTTGCCCCGGTCCGTTTCCACGTCCCAAGTACTGGGGGTGGCGAAGCTGGAAACGTGCACGATGCGGGAGATGACCGGCATGAACTCCCGGTTGGCCAGTTCTTCGACCACCAGTTGCCGCGGGCCTTCCGGCAGGTCGGCCAGGCGCTCGATCCATAGCAGTTCCTTGCCGTGGGCGTTGACCAGGGCCAGGCCCTCGTCCGGGGCGGTGATGCCGAAGGCGCGCACCGGCACCACGCCTTCGTGGACGTCGCCCTCGGCGCCGGTGAACACCAGCTGGCCGAAGGGATTGCGAATCAGGGTGAAATTGCAGGGCGTCATGGCGTTCATTCCTCGCTCTCACGCTCGGCCAGCTGCTCGTCGAGCTGCTTGGTCTGGGCGGTGTACAGGCGGTAGTAGGCGCCTTCCTTGGCGATCAGTTCGTCGTGCTGGCCTTCTTCCACCACCACGCCGCGATCCATGACCACCAGCCGGTCGGCTTTGCGCAGGGTGGACAGGCGGTGGGCGATGGCGATGGTGGTGCGGCCCTTGATCAGGTTGTCCAGGGCGCCCTGGATTTCCAGTTCGGTTTCCGTATCCACGGCGGAAGTGGCTTCGTCCAGGATCAGGATCTTGGGGTCGATGAGCAGGGCCCGGGCGATGGAGATGCGTTGGCGCTCGCCGCCGGAGAGGGCCTGGCCCCGTTCGCCCACCAGGGAGTCGTAGCCGTGGGGCAGGCGCAGGATGAACTCGTGGGCATGGGCGGCCCGGGCGGCGGCGACGATTTCCTCCCGGCTGGCGTCCGGCTTGCCGTAGGCGATGTTCTCGGCAATGGTGCCGAAGAAGAGGAAGGGCTCCTGCAGCACCAGGCCGATGTGCTTGCGGTATTCGGACACGGGAATGTTGCGCACGTCCACGCCGTCGATGCAGATGGCACCTTCGCCCACGTCGTAGAAGCGGCAGATGAGGTTCACCAGGGTGCTCTTGCCGGAGCCGGAGTGGCCCACCAGGCCGATCATCTCGCCCGGGTTGATCTTCAGGTCCACACCCCGCAGCACGGTGCGGTTGCCGTAGCGGAAGCCCACCCGCTCCACGGTGATGCCGCCTTCCACCTTGGTCAGGTGCTGGGGCTTGACCGGTTCCGGCACGCTGGAAACGTGGTCCAGGATGTCGAAGATACGCTTGGCGCCGGAAGCGGCCTTCTGGGTGTGGGAGACGATGCGGCTCATGGAATCGAGGCGGGTGTAGAAGCGCCCGATGTAGGCCAGGAAGGCGGCCAGGGTGCCCACGGTCACCTGGTTCTTTGTCACCAGCCAGATACCCAGGCCCCAGACGATGAGCAGGCCCACTTCCGTGAGCAGGGTGATGGTGGGGGAGAAGAGGGACCACAGCCGGTTCACCCGGTCGTTGGCCTCCAGGTTGCGCTGGTTGGCGTCCTTGAAACGGCTGGTTTCCCGCTTTTCCTGGGCGAAGGCCTTGACCACCCGGATGCCCGGGATGGTGTCGGCCAGCACGCTGGTGACGCCGGACCAGACCCGGTCGATCTGCTCGAAGCCGTGGCGCAGCTTGTCCCGCACCACGTGGATGAGCCAGACGATGAAGGGCAGGGGAATGAGGGTCACCGCCGCCAGCCAGGGATTGATGGAGACCAGGATCACCGCCGTCATGGTGATCATCAGCACGTCGGTGAAGAAGTCCAGCAGGTACAGGGAGAGGAAGACGCAGATGCGGTCCGACTCGCTGCCGATGCGGGCCATCAGATCGCCGGTGCGCTTGCCGCCGAAGTATTCCAGGGACAGCTTGAGCAGGTGCTCGTAGGTCTGGCTGCGCAGGTCGGCGCCAAGGCGCTCCGACACCAGGGCCAGGATGTAGGTCTTGGCCCAGCCCAGGCCCCAGGCCAGCAGGGCCGAACCCAGCAGGCCGCCCAGATAGAAGTAGACCTTGCCGGTGTCCAGGGGCTGGCCGTTCTGGTAGGGGATCAGCACCTCGTCCATGAGGGGCATGGTCATGTAGGGCGCCACCAGGGTGGCGGCGGTGGAGATCAGGGTCAGGATGAAGCCGGCCAGCAACTGGCCCCGGTAGGGCCGGGCAAAGCGCCACAGGCGGAACAGGGTCCAGGTGGAGGGCGGGGTGTACAGCTCCTTGGCGCAGCTCGGGCAGTCGTCCTGGCCCGGCACCAGGGGGGCGCCGCAGCGGGCGCAGATGGCGGCGGGCGGGGCTTCCACGGGCTGGCCGCTGACGGCGGCATCCCGCTGCTGCTCGAAGTGATCCAGCACCTGGCGGGCGTTGGTGTCCTTGCCCAGGGTATGGCGCCAGCGGGCCAGCTGTCGCTGCTCGTCCACCAGCTCCAGGCTGGCCACGCCGGCATGATCCCGACGCTGCAGGTGGAGGCCGGCCCGGTAGGGAAAGGCCTGCCAGGCAGGCTCTTCGCCGCTGCGGGCGATGAGCTGGCGGTCGGTGACCAGGACCAGGCCCCGGGCAAAGCGCAGGGTCTTGTCCAGGTCCAGTTCCAGGTGGGCCAGGATGGTTTCGTCCGGCCCCAGGAGGGCGGACAACTCCGTCAGCCAGGCACCGGGAAGCTCTTCCAGAGTGGTGGTGAGGGATGCGGATTGGGAGGACAGCTTGGAAATTTCCCGTAAGGGTTCTACGTTTTGTGAAATAATTTTTGCACCCGCCGGTGAACCAAAAGAAAAGTTGCGCGTTGATTTTACCTTACAAAGGAGAGTCCCCCGGAAAAACGGGCCAGGTTGATCCCTTCTTGGGCTACATCGGAAATAGCGCGGAAGCTAAGCTAAACGCAGTTTTCCCCAAGGAGTTGACCTGAGCCTGCAGGTTCCCCGGTTCCGGCACAAGGTATGAGCCACAAGACAATCAAATTTCTGAGCATTACCCATCTCAAGGGTCCCAACGTCTGGACCTACACCCCCGTCCTCGAAGCCCTGATCGACATCGGCGATCTGGAGGACTGTCCGTCCAACACCATCCCCGGTTTCTACGAGCGCCTCTCATCCTGGCTGCCCGGCCTGGTGGAACACCGCTGCAGCTATGACGAGCGCGGCGGCTTCCTGCGCCGGGTGGAAGAGGGGACCTGGCCCGGCCACATCATGGAGCACGTCTCCCTGGAGCTGCAGGCCCTGGCCGGCATGCCCGGCGGCTTCGGCCGCGCCCGGGAAGTGCCGATCCGCGGTGTCTACAAGGTGGTGGTGACGGCCTGGCACGAGATGGTCACCCGCTACGCCCTGGAAGCGGCCCGGGACCTGGTCATGGCCGGGATCGAGGACAAGCCCTTCGACGTGGCGGCGGCGGTGAGCCACCTGCGGGAGCTGGTGGACGACTACTGCCTCGGCCCCTCCACCGGCTGCATCGTGGAGGCCGCCGAGAGCCGGCACCTGCCCTTCATCCGCCTGTCCACTGGCAACCTGGTGCAGCTGGGTTACGGTTCCCGCCAGCGCCGCATCTGGACGGCCGAGACGGACCGCACCAGCGCCATTGCCGAAAGTATCTCCCGGGACAAGGACCTGACCAAGAGCCTGCTGGCCTCCTGTGGCGTGCCGGTCCCCGAGGGCGTCACCGTCAAGTCGTCGGAAGATGCCTGGGAAGCGGCCGAGGACATCGGCCTGCCGGTGGTGGTCAAGCCCAGCGACGGCAACCACGGCCGCGGCGTGTTCACCAACCTGACCACCCGGGAAGAGATCGAGACCGCCTTCAGCGTGGCCCAGGACGAAGGCAGCGAAGTCATCGTCGAACGTTTCATTCCCGGCAACGAACATCGCCTGCTGGTGGTGGGCGGCCGCATGGTGGCCGCCTCCCGGGGCGAGACCGCCCAGGTGGTGGGGGACGGCAAATCCACCGTGCTGGAACTGATCGAGCTGCAACTGAATTCCGATCCCCGCCGCGGCAACAGCGAAGATCATCCGCTCAACCGGGTCCGCCTGGATTCCGCCGCCCGCCTGGAGGTCCGGCGCCAGGGCTTCGAGCCCGACGGCGTGCCGCCGGAAGGCAAGGTGGTGGTGATCCAGCGCAACGGCAACGTCTCCATCGACTGTACCGCCGAAGTGCATCCGGATACGGCCGAGACCGTGGCCCTGGCGGCCCGCATCGTCGGTCTGGACATCGCCGGGGTGGACCTGGTGGTGGAGGACGTGTCCAAGCCCCTGGCCGACCAGGGCGGCGCCATCGTCGAGGTCAATGCCGGTCCCGGCCTGCTGATGCACATCAAGCCCGCTGCCGGCGAGCCCCAGCCTGTGGGCAAGGCCATCGTCGAACACCTGTTCCCCAACGGCGACAGCGGCCGCATCCCCGTGGTGGGCATCAGCGGCGGCAAGGGCAAGACCACCGTGGCCCGCGTCGTCACCCGCCTGCTCGAATTGTCCGGCCACTACACCGGCCTGGCCTGCAGCACCGGTCTGTACCTGGACCGCCGCCTGGTGGAAGCCGGGGACCGGGCCCAGTGGGATACGGCCCGCCGCGTCCTGATGAACCGTTCGGTGCAGGCTGCCGTGATCGAGAATAGCGCCACTTCCATCGTCACCGAAGGCCTGGCCTACGACCGTTGCCAGGTGGGGGTGCTGACCAATTTCGAGCCCATCGAGGACCTCAGCAAGTACTACATGGACTCCCCGGAGAAGCGCTTCACCACCCTGCGTACCCAGGTGGACGTGGTGCTGCCCACCGGCGTCGCCGTGCTCAATGCCCGGGAACCCCAGCTGGTGGAGATGGCCGAGCTGTGCGACGGCGAGGTGATCTATTTCGCCGCCGATCCGAGCCTGCCGGTACTGGCCGAGCACCGCTCCAAGGGCGGTCGTGCCGTGCTGCTGCGGGAAGGTGCCGTGGTCCTGGCCAAGGGCTGGGAGGAAACCAAGCTGCTGGACCTGGCCCAGGTGCCCATGGCTGCCGGCGGCGAAGCCTTCCAGGCCGAGAACGTGCTGGCCGCCGTGGCTACGGCCCGGGCCCTGGACATTGCCCCCGAGGTGATCCGCGCCGGCCTGGAAACCTTCGTGCTGGACGCTGCACCCGCCATTTGATGATTGCCGACTGACGAGACGCCTGCCCCGGGCTTTCCCGGGCAGGCCCGACTAAACGGTCACAACAGGATTTTTTATGGAAGTCTCCCGCATCCGAGCCCTGCGCGGCCCCAACCTGTGGAGCCGCCACACCTCCATCGAAGCCATCGTTACCTGTAGCGAGGCCGAGCGCTTTTCCCCCGCCTCTTCCGCCCTGCTGGAAAGTTTCCTCGACCGGCTGCTGGAGCGCTTCCCGGAAATCGGCCTGGTCATGCCGGCCGGTGCCGCTGCCCTGCCGTCCGTGGCCCATGCCCTGCAATTTGCGGCCCTGGGCCTGCAGGCTTCCGCCGGCTGCCCGGTGACCTTCAGCCGCACTTCCGAAACCCTGGACCCCGGGGTTTACCAGGTGGTGGTGGAATACACCGAGGAGCCCGTCGGGCGCCTGGCCTTCGACCTGGCCGTGTCCCTGTGCCAGGCGGCCCTGGAGAACACGCCCTTCGACCTGGACAATGTGCTGGCCCGCCTGCGGGAACTGGACGAGGACGTGCGCCTCGGTCCTTCCACCGGTTCCATCGTCGATGCGGCCATTGCCCGCAACATCCCCTTCCGCCGTCTGACCGAGGGCAGCCTGGTGCAGTTTGGCTGGGGCAGCAAGCAGCGCCGCATCCAGGCGGCCGAAATGGATTGCACCAGCGCCATTGCCGAATCCATCGCCCAGGACAAGGAACTGACCAAGGAACTGCTGCGCGCCGCTGGCGTGCCGGTGCCCTGGGGCCGGACCGTGGCCGATGCCGACGATGCCTGGGCGGCCGCCCAGGAGATCGGTCTGCCGGTAGTGGTCAAACCCCGGGACGGTAACCAGGGCAAGGGCGTGGCGGTCAACCTGAAGAGCGAGGCGGAGGTCCGCCAGGCCTTCGATGTGGCTTCCGAATTCCGCGATGATGTGATGGTGGAACGCTACCTGCCCGGCCAGGACTTCCGCGTCCTGGTGGTGGGCAAGCAGCTGGTGGCGGCCGCCCGCCGCGATCCGCCCCAGGTCATCGGCGACGGCGTGCATACCATCCGCCAGCTGGTGGACCAGGTGAATGCGGACCCGCGCCGGGGCGAGGGCCATGCCACCTCCCTGACCAAGATCCGTTTCGATGAAATCGCCCTGGCCACCCTGGCCCGGCAGAACTACAACGCCGACTCGGTGCCGCCCCGTGGCGCCCGGGTGCCCCTGCGCAACAACGCCAACCTGTCCACCGGCGGCTCGGCCACCGACGTCACCGACGACGTCCATCCCGAACTGGCGGCCAAGGCCGTGGCCGCGGCCCAGATGGTGGGCCTGGACATCTGCGGTGTGGACGTGGTGTGCGAGACCGTGCAGCGCCCCCTGGAAGAGCAGGGCGGCGGCATCGTCGAAGTCAATGCAGCCCCCGGCCTGCGCATGCACCTGCAGCCTTCCTTCGGCAAGGGCCGGGCGGTGGGCGAGGCGGTCATCTCCACCATGTATCCGGACGGCGACGACGGCCGCATCCCGGTGGTGGCCGTGGCCGGCACCAACGGCAAGACCACCACGGTGCGCCTGATTTCCCACCTGTTCACCTGCAATGGCCAGCGCACCGGCATGACCGGCACCGACGGTGTCTATATCCAGGGCAAGCGCATCGACACCGGCGACTGCTCCGGTCCGAAGAGCGCCCGCAACGTCCTGCTGCACCCGGATGTGGATGCGGCCGTGCTGGAAACCGCCCGGGGCGGCGTGTTGCGCGAGGGCCTGGGGTTCGATCGTTGCAACGTGGCCGTGGTCACCAATATCGGCATGGGCGACCACCTGGGCCTGGCCTACATCAATACCGTGGAAGACCTGGCGGTGGTGAAGCGGGTCATCGTCGAGAACGTGGCCAACAACGGCACCGCCGTGCTCAATGCCACCGACCCCATCGTCGCCCGCATGGCCGAGTCCTGCCCGGGCAGCGTCACCTTCTTCGCCGCCGATCCGCACCATCCGGTGATGGCCACCCAGTTCGCCCAGGGCCGTCGCGGCCTCTATGTGGAAGGCGGCGACATCGTGGCCGCCGAAGGTTCCACCGTGGTCCATCGCATCCCCCTCTCCGGCGTGCCCCTGACCCGTAACGGCAGCATCGGCTTCCAGGTGGAAAACGTCATGGCGGCCACCGGTGCCGCCTGGGCCATCGGCATCTCCTGGGAGGTGATCCGCCAGGGCCTGGCCACCTTCGTCAGCGACGCCTCCACCGCTCCCGGCCGTTTCAACCTGTTCGACTACAAGGGCGCCACCCTGATCGCCGACTACGGCCACAATCCGGATGCCATCCAGGCCCTGACCAACGCCATCGCCACCATGACGGCCAAGCGCCGTTCCGTGGTCATCAGCGGTGCCGGCGACCGCCGCGACGAGGATATCCGCCAGCAGACCCGCATCCTCGGCGGTGCCTTCGACGAGGTCATCCTGTACCAGGATGCCTGCCAACGCGGCCGCGCCGACGGTGAAGTGCTGGGCCTGTTGCGGGAAGGCCTGCAGGGCGCCAGCCGCACCCGGAACGTGGAGGAGGTGCGGGGCGAGTTCCTGGCCATCGACACGGCCCTGGCCCGGCTGAGCCCGGGCGACCTGTGCCTGATCCTGGTGGATCAGGTGGATGAAGCCCTGGAGCATATTGCCAAGCGCGTCAAAGAGGCTTGATTTTGCTACAATTCCGGGGTTTGCCTGACGGCGGGCCCCGGACGTTGTCCCCGGGCCGTTCTCTCAACCGCAATTTACAACCTGGAATCCGTGCCACCATCGCCCGCGGCGATGGCGACCCCCTGCTCAAGCTGCCATGTCCTCCGGACCATCCCGCCTGGTATTCATCGACGTCCTCAAGGCGTTTGCTTCCCAACTGATCGTTCTGCACCACCTGGCCTTCTACGGCCCCATGTCCGACGCCGCCCAGGAGCTGGTTCCCGGCCTCATCGGCTGGCTCAGCGAATATGCCCGCATCGCCGTCCAGGTGTTCCTGGTGGTGGGCGGCTTTCTCGCCATTCGCGCCCTGGCGCCCCAGGGCCAACTGCTGACGCGACAGCCGGTCAATATGCTGGCGCGGCGTTACCTGCGCCTGGTGCCGCCATTCCTTGCCGCCATGGCCATCGCCGTCGTCTGTGCCCATGTGGCCCGCCTGTGGATGGATCACGACTCCATCCCGGACAAGCCCATGGCCCTGCAGGTGCTGGCCCACGCCTTCCTGCTGCACAACATCCTGGATTTTGATGCCCTCTCCGCCGGGGTCTGGTATATCGCCATCGACTTCCAGCTCTTCGCCCTGCTGGTCGGCCTGCTCTGGCTGGGGCGCTGGGGCCGGGAACGCATTCCCGCCATGGCCGGCGGTCGCAGCCGCGGCGTGCACAGCCTGGGCATGATCCTGGTGTTTTCCCTGGTGCTGGCTTCCCTGTTCCATTTCAACCGGGACGCCAGCTGGGATGTCTGGGCCGTCTATTTCTTCGGCGCCTACGGCATGGGTGTGATGGCCTACTGGGCTTCCGAGCGGGGGCAGTCCCCCGTCTGGCTGGCCATCATCGCCTCGGTGGCCCTGGTGGCCCTGTTCCTGGATTTCCGCCTGCGCATCGCCGTGGCCCTGTGCGCTGCCCTGGCCCTGGGCCTGGCCCGGCGCAGCGGCTGGATGGAACGCTGGCCCCTGGGTTTGCCGGGCCAGACGGCCATCACCTTCCTCTCCCGGGTTTCCTATTCCGTTTTCCTGGTGCATTTCCCGGTCTGCCTGCTGGTCAATGGTGCTTTTGACCGCTTCGTCCCGGCGGAGCCTGCCCTGCAGCTGACGGGCATGGTCCTGGCCTGGCTGGGCAGCATCGTGGCGGGCACGGCCTTCCATTTCTATGTGGAAAGCCGCCAGTGGAACCTCTCCGGAATGCTGCAAACCCTGTGGCGGCGCACTGCCAAGGCCTGATTCCGGGCCTGGCGGCGACCTGGCAATTAAAGTGAAACTTTAAGTCAACCGATTAAATCTCTCCTGCGTTATTGGCCTCATGGGGCAAGAAATTGTCCCGGTCATTCAAAGGAGAGTATCAAATGGGCAGTCTGAGCAACGAATCCTTCGAAGAATTCCTGGATTCCCTGAAACGGGCCGGAATCACCATCACCCGCGAAGATGAACTGCGCGAGCGCCTGGCCGAAGCCCAAAGCTGGCGTTACGCTTTCATGACCCTGGCCAACAATGGCCGTTCCATCGGTATCCGCTTTGAAGATCAGGGCGCCAGCCAGAATCTGGATGTGGTGCGCAACGCCTTCAGCGCCTACCAGTTTCCCGAGCAGTACGAAGCCGCGTTCGAAGCCAGCCTGCGTCCCCGCCACTAAGCGGGCCGCCCAGGTAAAGGGCCACCAAAGATTCCCAAAAATACCCGTCCTTGAGGCGGGTATTTTTTTGCCGGCCATCCCGACAGGGATGGCTAGGGCGAAATCTGAATTCGGGCTTTGACCTGCTTGAGGCCGCTGATCAGGGAAAAACTCATCAGGGCCAGCATGGTCCAGGATGACCATTTGCCCAGATGCACGGTGGCCCAGGCACCCAACTGGTTGGGATAGCGCCAGACGCCGAGAAAGGTGCCCATGTTCTCTGCCAGCCAGATGAAAAAGCCCACCAGGATGAAGCCGAGCAGGAAGGGCATGGAACGTTCCCGGTCCAGGGGGGGGAAAACGATGCTGCTGCGGGCGTAAAGCCCCAGGGCGAGGGCGGCCAGATACCAGCGGTAGTCGCCGATGAAGTGGTGGGTAAACAGGTTGAGATAGAGCAGCAGGGCCAGGCCGCCGCTCATCCAGTAAGGCGGGTGGCGTTCGATTCGCAGATGGAGGATGCGCCACGCCTGCATGACATAGCTGCCGACAGCTGCGTACATGAAGCCGGAGAACAGTGGTACGCCCAACACCTTGGTCAAGGCGGGGTCCGGGTAGCTCCAGGAGGCGATGGGAGCGGATACCTTGAAGACCTCTAGGGCGAATCCTGCCAGGTGGAAGAGCAGGATGGTCCGGGCTTCATCCCAGGTTTCAATGCGCCGCCACAGCAGCCATGCCTGCAAGGCCAGGGCGATCAGCAGGAGCAGGTCGTAGCGGGCGATGCCCAGCCAGCCCCCCCGCGGCACGACGAAGAGGGCGAGAAAGAACAGTCCGGCGAAGATGCAGGCCCGGGCTTCCTTGATGCCGAACCACCAGAATTCCGCCACAAAACGCCGCCAGCCGCTCAGGGCGGGGCGTTCCTGCCGGTTTTCCAGGTGCAGGTCGAGGCGGCGCAAGGTGGCGTAAAGGGGCATGAAAGTTATCTAGATGGAAAAAGCCCGCCAAAGGCGGGCTTGGGGTCGTGCTGACAGGCGGCCATTCCGGACGGCAACGTCGCGGGGGGGCTGCCTGAGCCCTCAACGGCTGATGGGCTTGTAGCGGATGCGCTTGGGCTTGGCGCCTTCTTCGCCCAGGCGCTTCTTCTTGTCGGCTTCGTATTCCTGGTAGTTGCCGTCGAAGAAGGTCCATTGGGAATCGCCTTCGGCCGCCAGGATGTGGGTACAGATCCGGTCCAGGAACCAGCGGTCGTGGGAGATGATGAGGGCCGAGCCGGGGAATTCCAGCAGGGCGTCTTCCAGGGCCCGCAGGGTTTCCACGTCCAGGTCGTTGGAAGGTTCGTCCAGCAGCAGGACGTTGCCGCCCTCCAGCAGGGTCTTGGCCAGGTGCAGGCGGCCACGCTCGCCGCCGGAGAGGGTGCCGACCTGCTTCTGCTGGTCGCCGCCCTTGAAGTTGAAGCGGCCGATGTAGGCCCGGCTGGGCATTTCGAACTTGCCCACGGTGAGGATGTCGGCGCCGTTGGCGATTTCCTCGAAGACGGTCTTGTTGGCGGAAAGGTTTTCCCGGCTCTGGTCCACGAAGGCCATCTTCACCGTGCTGCCGATCTTCACTTCGCCGCTGTCCGGGGCTTCCTTGCCGGTGATCATGCGGAACAGGGTGGATTTACCGGCACCGTTGGGGCCGATGATGCCGACGATGGCACCGGCGGGAATCTTGAAGGACAGGTTGTCGATCAGCAGCCGGTCGCCGAAGGCCTTGGAGACGCCATTGAACTCGATGACCTCATTGCCCAGGCGCTCACCCACGGGGATGAAGATTTCCTGGGTTTCGTTGCGCTTCTGGTATTCGTAGCTGGAGAGTTCCTCGAAGCGGGCGATACGGGCCTTGGACTTGGCCTGGCGACCCTTGGGGTTTTGCCGCACCCATTCCAGTTCCTGTTTCATGGCCTTCATGCGGGCGGCTTCCTGGCGGCCTTCCTGCTCCAGCCGCTCCTCCTTCTGTTCCAGCCAGGAGGAGTAGTTGCCCTTCCAGGGAATGCCCTGGCCCCGGTCCAGTTCCAGAATCCATTCAGCGGCGTTGTCGAGGAAGTAGCGGTCGTGGGTGACGGCCACCACGGTGCCGGGGAAGCGGCAGAGGAACTGTTCCAGCCATTCCACGGACTCGGCATCCAGGTGGTTGGTGGGTTCGTCCAGCAGCAGCATGTCGGGCTTGGAGAGCAGCAGCTTGCACAGGGCGACGCGGCGCTTCTCACCGCCGGACAGGTTCTTGATCAGCGCATCCCAGGCCGGCAGGCGCAGGGCGTCGGCGGCGATCTCCATCTGGGCTTCGGTGTCGCTGCCGGCGGCGGCCAGGATGGCCTCGCAGCGCGCCTGTTCCTCGGCCAGCTTGTCGAAGTCCGCATCGGGTTCGGCGTAGGCGGCGTACACCTCCTCCAGGCGCTGCTTGGCGCCCATGATCTCGCCCAGGGCCGATTCCACCTCCTGGCGCACGGTCTTTTCCGGGTCCAGCTGGGGTTCCTGGGGCAGGTAGCCGATGTTCAGGTTCGGTTGCCACTGCACTTCGCCATCGTATTCCTTGTCGGCGCCGGCCATGATCTTCAGCACGGTGGACTTGCCGGAGCCGTTCAGGCCCAGCAGGCCGATCTTGGCGCCGGGGAAGAAGGAGAGGGAAATATCCTTGATGATCTGCCGCTTGGGCGGGACGATCTTGCTCACGCGGAGCATCGACATTACGTATTGGGCCATGGAGCACTCTTGATGGGTGGAATTCGGCTGGGCCGCGGGCGGGGCCGGCGGCAAAGGCGCTATTGTACCGAGCCTTGCCGCGGGCGCCACCGGGCTTTGTCGACGGAGGCTTTTAGGCAATGATGGCGGTATAGTTTTGGACTATAGTGGTGGAACGTACGAGCAAGCGCCATAAGGCGTACCAATAACAGTCCCTGGGGGTAGCGAAGATGACCTGGTTTGACAACCTGAGCCTGCGGGCCAAGCTGTACTTCAATTTCGCCATTACCGGCGGGGTCCTGATCCTGGCCCTGCTGTTCTGTCTCTATCAATTGCAGAAAGTCGGCGGGGAAACCCGGGACATCATCGGCAACTGGCTGCCTTCCCTGCAGATGGTGGGCAAGATCAGCCAGGAGCGCCTGCGTTACCGGGTGCGCAGCCTGGAGTACATGCTGCCCGGCAGCGCCGAGGACAAGGCCAAAATCGAAAAAAGCCTGGCCAAGCTGGATGAAGACGTGCGTACCGTGCTCAAGGAATACGCGCCTCTGGTAACCGGCTCGGAAGAGCAGAAAATCCTCGACGAGGTGGGTAAGGCGGTCAATGCCTACAAGGCCGTGGTCGAGGAGGCGATTGTGCTGGAAAAGGCTGGCAAGGAAGAGGAGGCCCAGCAGCTGCGGCGCAAGGGCTGGGTGGAAAAGGCCAACCAGCTGCGCGACTCCACCGATGCCCTGGCTAAGTTCAACCGGGAAGGGGCCGACCGTTCCGCCGCCCAGGCCATGAGCGATGTTTCCAGCGCCATCAGCAGCGGCCTGACGGCCCTGGTGCTGGGGCTGCTGGTGGCCCTGGTGGCCTCCTTCCTGCTGGCCCGGCGGATTTCCCGGCGTCTGGAAGAGGCTCTGGCCGGCGCCCGGCGCATCGCCGCCGGCGACCTCACCGGCGCCCTGCCGGCACCGACGGCGGATGAAGTGGGGCGCCTGGTGGGCGCCATGGGCGACATGCAGACGGCCCTGCGCAGCACCATCGGCCAGACCAAGATGGGGGCGGAGGAAATCTCCAGCGCAGCCCAGCAGCTGAACCAGACGGTGAAGCAGATGGAGCAGAGCGTCACCGTGCAGAGTTCCGCCTCTTCAGCCATCGCTGCCAACATTGAGGAACTGACCGTTTCCATCAACCACGTTTCCGACAGTACCGGCGATGCCGCCCGGCTGGCCGGTGAATCCGACGAGCAGGCCCGGGAAGGGCGGGAGACGGTGGAACGGCTGGTGGGGGAAATCGACCAGGTGTCCCATGTGGTGAAGGCGGCGGCCGAGCAGATCGGTGAGCTGGAAGTGGAATCGGCGAAGATTTCCAGCATCGTCAGCGTCATCAAGGACATCGCCGACCAGACCAACCTGCTGGCCCTCAACGCCGCCATCGAGGCGGCCCGGGCCGGCGAGCACGGCCGCGGCTTTGCCGTGGTGGCCGACGAAGTGCGCAAGCTGTCCGAGCGGACGGCCCATTCCACCGGGGAGATCACCCAGATGGTGGATTCCATCCAGGAATCCACCCGGCAGGTGGTGGCCGGCATCAGCGGCGGCGTCGGGGCGGTGGAGAGCAGCGTCAGCCACGCCCAGCAGGCCGGCGAGACCATCGCCAAGCTGCAGGAGATGGCGCGCCGGGTGGCTGAGATCATCGGCGACGTGGATATCGCCCTGCGGGAGCAGTCCACCGCCTCCACGGAAGTGGCGCGCAAGGTGGAGGAAATCGCCACCCACGCGGAGGAAACCAATGCGGCGGCCAACGAGACTTCCCGGGCTTCCGATACCCTGGACCGGGTGGCCGGCGAAATGCAGCGGGCGGTCAGCGGCTTCCGGGTTTGATCCTGGCGGGGCCATGCCCCGCAGCCAGCAAAAACGGCACCCCGCGGGGTGCCGTTGTCGTTGATGGCGTCCTGCCTGGGCGCCAGGGCAGGGGGGCTCAAAGTCCGCCCAGGTCCTCGATGGCGTCCACCACCATGCTGGTGCCCACGGCAATGAGCAGGATATCGGAGGCAACCCGCACGTAACGGTAGCCGGCTGGCGGCGTGCCGAGGCGGATGGAAAGGTCCCGCGGCAGGTCGTAGATGACCACGCCGCTGGGCAGGCGGGCGCCCCGCTGCCACTGCTTGGCCTGTCCCGGCGGCAGGCAGCCGTTGTGTTTTTTCGCCAGCCCGGGCGGGCAGCCCTTGCTGCGGATGCTGTTGCCGTAGTAATCCCGGATCAGGTCCCGGTCACCGCCGCCGAAGCGGATTTCCACCGAGGCGCCGTCACGGCGCCCATCCCGGCCATCCCGGCGGCCATCATCGCCCCGGCCCCGGTCATCCCGGTCGTTACGGCCCTTGCCCGGACGTTCGTCCTGGCCATGTTTGTCGTTGCCGCCGCCGGCCCAGGAAGGTTTGTCGGCGAAGGCCGGGGCGGTGCCGAGCATCAGGCCTAGGCCGATGGCGGTCCACAGGGGGGCATGTTTGTGTTTTGGCTGGGACATGGATCAGTCTCCTGGCTGGTGTTGTCGTGGCCCGCAGGAAGCGGGCGGGTCGAGCTTAACCCTCCGCCCGCAGCCGTTCAAGGCCCGGCGGCGGATGGGCCGCAAAGCCCGCCCGCCGCCGGGCCTGCCGGTGGCCTAGAGCAGTGCGTTTTCCTTCTTGCCCTCCTTCAGGGTGACGTTGCCGTGCAGGGTCGGAATGCCGGGTTCGGCCGGGCTGGCCTTGGCCGAGCCTGCCTGGTGTTCATCCCCCAGGGAGCGCACGTCGCCGGAAACCTGGCCGCCTTCGTCGATGAGGATGCTGCCGTAGCGGATGGTGCCGCTGACTCGGCCGCTGGCGTGGATGAACAGCTGCTTGCGGGCCACCAGCTCGCCTTCGAAGGTGCCCCGGATTTCCGCCACGTCGATGCTGACCTTGCCGGAAAAGGCGCCCTGTTCGGCGATCTGGATCAGGCGGCTGTCCAGGGTGGCCTCCACCCGTCCTTCCACCACCAGGGTGTCGCAATCCTGGATTTCCGCCCCCTTCAGCTTGACGTCGGGGCCGACGATGAGACGGCTGCCGGAGGGCTGTTCCTTGTCGGCAGCCACCGGCGCCGGCGGCGGTGCACTGGCCGTGCTGGCCGTGCTGGCTTTGGGCGCGCTGCTGACGTTGCTGCTGTTGGTCTGGGGCGCGCTGCCGGGCCAGGGATTGCGGGGCAGGACGGTTTCCTCGCGCTTGGAGGAAAACAGGGATTGCTTGTTCAGCATGGAAGCTCCTTTTCGCAGGTTGGAGCCTTTACTTCGCAAGGCCCGTGCCTGGGATCGGGAAAGGATGCCGCTGCCAGCCAGGGCTGGCTGAAATCCCGCGCCAGTTGGCGACTTTGGGGCGGGTGCGACGATTACGGCAATGCTCCCGGCCTGCTTCCGGCGACCCGGATTTGTCGTGGGCTCCCGACGGCCTGGGGAGCCAATGCCCCTAAGTGCCTGTTTTTTAGGCGATGGCTGCCTGTTGGGGGAGGGCGACGTCGGGGCCGGCCCGGGTCGGGGGTGCCGGCCATGGGGCCGGGCGCCCCTTTTCCCCGTTGCCTCAATGGCTTGGCCGACCGCCCGGGTAGACATCCGCCGGAGCCTGGCGTAGCATCCGCCGCCCCCTGCCGACCTCGCCGCGTTGGCCGGCAACCTTCGTCTTCGCCACCAACCGCCGTCATTCCATGCCTGCCACCGCTCCCCGCCGCGCCTGCGGCCTCGACTTCGGCACCTCCAACTCCACCGTGGGCTGCCTGCGCCCCGGCCAGCCCACGCTGCTGGCCCTGGAGGAGGGCAAGGTGACCCTGCCGTCCGTGGTCTTCTTCAATGCGGAAGACAACAGCACCAGCTTCGGCCGGGCCGGCCTGGGCGAGTATCTGGCCGGCTACGAGGGCCGCCTGATGCGCTCCCTGAAAAGCCTCCTGGGCAGCAGCCTGCTGGACGGCAAGACCGAAGTGCAAGGCCGGGCCCTGCATTTCCGTGACCTGCTGGCCCAGTTCATCGGCGAACTGAAGCGACGGGCCGACCGCCAGGCCGGCGGCGAATTCGAGCAGGCGGTGCTGGGCCGGCCGGTGTTCTTTGTGGACGACGACAGCGACGCCGACCGCCTGGCCGAGAACACCCTGGGCGACATCGCCCGGGCCGTGGGCTTCAAGGAGGTCAGCTTCCAGTACGAGCCCATCGCCGCCGCCTACCACTACGAGACCACTCTGGCGCGGGAGGAACTGGTGCTGGTGGCCGACATCGGCGGCGGCACCTCGGACTTTTCCCTGATCCGCCTTTCCCCCGAGCGGGCACGCCAGGCGGAGCGCCGGGACGACCTGCTGGCCAACGGCGGCGTGCATATCGGCGGCACCGATTTCGACCGCCTGTTGAGCCTGGCCGGGGTCATGCCCCTGCTGGGCTACCGCAGCCTGCTGCGCAGCGGCCGGGAAATGCCGGCCAGCATCTTCTTCAACCTGGCCACTTGGCACACCATCAACTTCGCCTACACCCGCCAGGTGCTGGCCGAACAGCAGCGCCTGGCCATGGATGCGGCAGCGCCGGAAAAGATGCAGCGCCTGCTGGGGCTGATCGGAGAACGGGCCGGTCACTGGCTGGCCAACGAGGTGGAGCAGGCCAAGATCGCCCTCTCGGATGCGGACACCTGCACCCTGTCCCTGGAGCGCCTGGAAGCCGGCCTCAGCCATGAGCTGAGTCGCAGCGAGTTCGATCAGGCCACGACAAGCCTGGTGGAACGGGTCGAAGGCACCGTCAGCGACTTGCTGCGGCAGGCGGGTGTCGACGCCGGGCGGATCGATACGGTGTTCTTCACCGGCGGTTCCAGCGGCATTCCCCGTCTGCGCCAGCGCATCGCCGCCGTCCTGCCCCAGGCCCGGGCGGTGGAAGGGGATCTCTTCGGCAGCATCGGCGCTGGCCTGGCGGTGGAAGCGGCGCGGCGCTACGGCTGAGGCCGAGGCTGGCGGCTGAACCGGCTCAGGCCCCTGCCGGCTTGTCGGCAGCCCAGGCCAGGGCCAGGGAGCCGATGGTCTGGCCCGTATCGTCCTGGATCACGGAAAAACTCATGCTGACGTAGCGCTTCTGCCCGTCCACCTGCAGGGCCCGGGTCAGGCGGGGCTTGCCCGGATGCTGCACGGCGCCCCGGGCCATGGCCTGGTGGAAGCCGCGCCAGTGGGCGGCGCGCAGATGCTCCGGAATGATCAGGTCCAGACTGGCGCCGATGGCGGCGGCGGCGGGAAAGCCGAAGAGGGCGGTGGCCGCCCCATTCCACAGGCGGATTACTCCTTCCTTGTCGGCCAGGATCAGGGCCGCATCCATTTGCTCGGCCAGCAGCCGGTGGATCGACGCCGGCAGGTCGTCCGGGGCAGGGCCCAGCACCTGCCAGGCATACATGAGGGAAGCTTCGTTGAATTCCTGGCCGCTTTCCTCATCCCGCCACCACCGGTTGCCCTGGGCATCCTCTCCCCGGTAGCGCCAGCGGCGCTGTTCGCCGCTGCACAGTTCGATGCGGTAGAGGCTGTGCGGCAGCAGGGGCGCAGACATGGGAACTCCCTTTATTCCAGGGGAAAGACCTGTTGGTAGAGGGCGTGGCTGGCGTAGGCCAGCAGGGGGAAAACCAGCGGAAAGGGAAACAGCAGCAGGATGCTGCCGATGACGCCGGCAGCCAGCAGGACGCCCCACAGCAGCGCCAGGAGGAAGTTACCGAAGACGGCGCGGACGCTGAGAACCACGGCCTGGATCAGGTTGGCCCGGCCGTAGTGCAGCAGGGGCACGGCGAAGGCGGTGACGGCGTAGATCATGAAGGCCAGCACCGCCCCCATGAGGGAGCTCCAGCGCAGGAAGGCCTGCACGTCGGTGCCGGGGCTGAGCAGGGTGGCCAGGCCCCGGGGTTCGCCGCCCACCATGAAGCCGTAGAGTGTGGCCGCGTCGGTGATCCAGATCAGGTAGAAAAAGGTGCACACGGCACCGATGGCCCACAGGCCGGTGGGGGCGCGCCGGTAGGCGGTGAAGGCCAGGGCTGCAGGGGCCGCTTCACCACGGGCGCTGCGGTCCGCCAGTTCGAAATAGCCCACCAGCAGCAGGGGGCCGACCAGCATGAAGCCGCCGCTGGCGGCTAGGGCCAGGGGGGCGACGGCGGCCTGGCCCAGGATCAGCCAGATCAGTACGCCGACGACGGCCAGGGGCAGGGCCAGGAGCGCGCTGGGGCCCGGGTTGCGGGCGAAGGTGCGCCCGCCGCTGGCCAGGGCGGCCCCCAGATGGGCAAGTCGCAGACGTCGGGGCTGGATGGCCATGGGGGCTCCCATAGGATCAGGCGGTTAGGACGGGTCCAGGGTCAGCAGCAGGGCGCCTTCGGCCAGGACGTCGCCTGCGCAGACGAAGACTTCCCGCACCGTGCCGGCGTAAGGGCTGGGAATGTCCAGGGCCACCTTGCCGGTTTCCAGGGTCAGGATGTTGTCGTCCCGTGCCAATGTGTCACCGGCTTGGACCAGGAGTTCCAGCACGAAGACGTCGCCCTGGGCGCAGTTGCCGCAACTCTCCCAGCATTCGGGGTATTTGGGCATGCGCACTTCGATGGGACCGGACATGGGGGAAGGGTAAGGGGATGGAGGTGGAATTGTGCCCCGGCCCGGGGCATCGGCCTTTGACCGAAATGAAATGTGGGGAAAAAAGCGGGGAGTGGCCCCGCCCCGGGAACGGGACGGGGGGCGGGAAGCTCAGGCGCTGAGCTTTTCGTCCAGGGAAATATCGACCATGAGATCGTTGGAGAGCCGTTCCAGCTCGCCGGTGAGGCCGCGCACATCCAGTCCCGGCCCGGCCAGCAGGCTGACCTGGGCGTGGAAGAGGATTTCGGCGGACATGGGGGCACTGGAGGTGTGGGTGGCCAGCTCCTCCACATTGACGCCGTGGCGGGCCAGCACTTGGGAGACCTCGCGCACGATGCCAATGCGGTCGTGGCCCACCAGGGAAAGGCGCAGGCGGCGGCCCTTGGGGGCTTCCTGGCTTTCGGGGGAGCTTTCTACCGTCACCTTGAGCAGGGAGAGGCCGGCCAGTGCCTGCTGCAGGGCTGGGGCCTGCTCGGCCGGTACGCTGACCTTGAGGATGCCGGCAAACTTGCCCGCCAGACGGGACATGGAGGATTCCAGCCAGTTGCCCTGATGGGTGGAGATGGCGGTGGATAGCTGCTCCACCAGGCCGGGGCGGTCGTCACCGATGACGGTGAGTACCAGGATCTGATCAGCCATGTTGGTAGTCCTCCACAGGGGCGCAGGCGCAGAAGAGATTGCGGTCGCCGTACACGTCGTCGATGCGGTTCACGCTGGGCCAGAACTTGTTCTCAGCCACCCAGGCCAGGGGATAGCAGGCTTCCTGACGGCTGTAGGGGCGGCTCCAGACCTCGTCGGCCAGATCCTTCTGGGTGTGGGGGGCGTGCTTCAGCGGGTTGTTGTCCGCCGGCCACTGGCCCGCTTCCACCTTGCGGATTTCGTTGCGGATGGCGATCAGGGCGTCGATGAAGCGGTCCAGCTCGGCCTTGGATTCGGATTCGGTGGGCTCCACCATGATGGTGCCGGCCACCGGGAAGCTCACCGTGGGGGCGTGGAAGCCGTAATCCATGAGGCGCTTGGCGATGTCGATCTCGGCGATGCCGGTGGCCGCCTTGATGGGGCGGATGTCCAGGATGCACTCGTGGGCGACGCGGCCGTTCTTGCCCCGGTACAGCACGGGGTAGTGTTCCTGCAGGCGGGCGGCGACGTAGTTGGCGTTGAGGATGGCCACCTGGGTGGCGGTCTTGACGCCCTTGCCGCCCAGCATGGCGATGTACATCCAGGAAATGGGCAGGATGGAGGCGGAGCCGAAGGGAGCGGCGGAAACGGCGCCCTGGCCCTTGTGCTTGCGCTCGGCAGGGCCGGTGGCCTGCACCGCGTGGTCGGCCATGTAGGGGGCCAGATGGGCCTTGAGGCCGATGGGGCCCATGCCCGGGCCGCCGCCGCCGTGGGGGATGGCGAAGGTCTTGTGCAGGTTCATGTGGGACACGTCGGCGCCGATGAAGCCGGGAGCAGTGAGGCCCACCTGGGCGTTGAGGTTGGCGCCGTCCATGTACACCTGGCCGCCGTTGGCGTGCACGATGTCGCAGATATCCTTCACCGCTTCCTCGAACACCCCGTGGGTGGAAGGGTAGGTGAGCATCAGGCAGGAGAGCTTGGCGGCGTGCTGCTCGGCCTTGGCCTTGAGATCGGCCACGTCCACGTTGCCGTTGTCGTCGCAATCCACCACCACCACCTGCAGGCCGGCCATCTGGGCGGTGGCCGGGTTGGTGCCGTGGGCGGACTTGGGAATCAGGCAGATGTCGCGCTGGCCCTGGCCGTTGGCCTCCTGGTAGCGGCGGATGGCCACCAGGCCGGCGTATTCGCCCTGGGCGCCGGAGTTGGGCTGCATGCAGACGGCGTCGAAACCGGTGACGGTCTTCAGCCACTCGGCCAACTGCTCGATCATCTCCAGGTAGCCCTGGGCCTGGTCCAGGGGCGCGAAGGGGTGGATGTCGCCGAACTCGGGCCAGGTGACGGGAATCATCTCGCTGGTGGCGTTCAGCTTCATGGTGCAGGAACCCAGGGAGATCATGGAGTGATCCAGGGCCAGGTCCTTGTTCTGCAGCTTCTTCAGGTAGCGCAGCATCTCGTGTTCGGTGTGGTGGGTGTTGAACACGGGATGGCTGAGGATGGCGTCGGTGCGCAGCAGCTCGGCCGGCAGGGCTGGGTCGGCGGCGGCCACCTGGGCGTCCAGGGCCTCGATGTCGACTTTCACGCCAGCGATGAGTTGCAGCAGGGTGGCCACGTCTTCCCGGGTGGTCTTTTCATTGAGGGCGATGCCGAGGCGGCCGCCCTCGATCAGACGCAGGTTGTAGCCGGCATTCTGGGCGGCCTGGTACACGGTGAGGGCCTTGGCCCCCAGGTCCAGCTGCAGGGTGTCGAAGTAGCAGGCGTTGAGCTGCTTGATGCCGGCCTTGGCCAGGCCCGTGGCCAGGATGGCGGCCAGGCGGTGGATGCGGCGGGCGATGGTCTTGAGACCCTCGGGGCCGTGATAGACGGCATACATGCCGGCCATGTTGGCCAGCAGCACCTGGGAAGTACAGATGTTGGAATTGGCCTTCTCCCGGCGGATGTGCTGTTCCCGGGTCTGCAGGGCCATGCGCAGGGCCTTGTTGCCCCGGGCATCGACGGAGACGCCGATGATGCGGCCGGCCACGGAGCGCTTGTGTTCGTCCTTGCAGGCGAAGAAGGCGGCATGGGGGCCGCCGAAGCCCATGGGAATGCCAAAGCGCTGGGAAGAACCCAGGGCCATGTCGGCCCCCATGGCACCGGGGGATTTCAGCAGCACCAGGGCCATGAGGTCGCAGGCCACGGCGGTGACGGCACCCTTGGCCTTGAGGGCGGCGATGGTGGCGGTGAGGTCCTGCACCTCCCCCTTGTCGTTGGGGTACTGCAGCAGGGCGCCGAAGACCTCCACCGTGGCGGCTTCTTCCACCGGCCCGAAGATCAGCTCGAAGCCGAAGTAGGCGGCCCGGGTCTTGACCACGTCGATGGTCTGGGGGAAGCAGGCTGCATCCACGAAGAAGCGGTTGGAGCCGGACTTGGAGACGCGGCGGGCCATGGTCATGGCCTCGGCGGCGGCGGTGGCCTCGTCCAGCAGGGAGGCGTTGGCCAGTTCCAGACCGGTGAGATCGATGATCACCTGCTGGTAGTTGAGCAGGGCTTCCAGGCGGCCCTGGGCGATCTCGGCCTGGTAGGGGGTGTAGGCGGTGTACCAGCCCGGGTTTTCCAGCACGTTGCGCAGGATCACCTTGGGCGTCAGGGTCTCGTGATAGCCCTGTCCGATGAGGGACTTTTTCACCACATTGCGACCGGCCAGGGCCTTCAGGTCGGCCAGGGCCTCATGCTCGCGCCGGGGGGCGGGCAGGGGCAGGTCGGCGGGGAAGCGGATGGCGGCGGGCACGGTCTGATCCACCAGCTGATCCAGGCTGGCGGCACCGATGGCGGCCAGCATCTGGCTCATTTCGCTGGCGCAGGGGCCGATGTGGCGGGCGATGAACTCGTCCTTCTGTTCCAGGGCGGAAAGGGACTGGGGCAGGGTATCGGACATGGGCAATCTCGGGAGGCGGAAAGAAAAAAGGGAAGGGGCTTTGCCCTTCCCTTGTCTGTTGGCTTATTCGCTGTCGGCCACGGCACCGTAGGCGGCGGCATCGAGCAGGGCGCCCAGGTCGCCGGCGTTGGCCGGCTGCAGCTTGAACAGCCAGGCGGCGTAGGCGTCCTGGTTGAGGGTCTCGGGGGCATCCACCACGGCCTCGTTGACGGCGGTGACGCTGCCGGCGATGGGGGCGTACACGTCGGCGGCGGCCTTCACGGATTCCACCACGGCGGCTTCCTGGCCGGCGGCCAGGGTCTTGCCCACTTCCGGCAGCTCGATGAAGACCAGGTCGCCCAGGGCTTCCTGGGCGTGGTCGGTGATGCCCACGGTGACGCTGCCGTCGGCTTCGAGGCGAACCCATTCGTGGCTCTTGGTGTACTTCAGATCGGCGGGAACGTTGGACATGGAACTCTCCTTAAGTTGAATGTGAATTCTGATTGCTGAAATCGGGATAAATCAGGCCACGGCCTTGCCGTGACGGGCGAAAACGGGTTTGACCACCTGGGCGTTGAGCAGCTTGCCGCGGATATCCACCTGCACGGTGTCGCCAATGGCGACGCCCAGGGGCAGGCGGGCCAGGGCGATGGATTGTTCCAGGGTGGGGGAGAAGGTGCCGCTGGTGATTTCACCCTCGCCCTGGCTCGTCACCACCTTCTGGTGGGCCCGCAACACGCCCTTGTCCAGCAGCTTGAGGCCGAGGAACTGGGCCTTCTGGCCGTTGGCGAGGAGGGCGGATTTGCCGACGAAGTCCCGCTCGGACTTGAGGTCCACGGTCCAGGCCAGGCCGGCGTCCAGGGGGGAGACGGTTTCGTCCATATCCTGGCCGTAGAGGTTCATGCCGGCCTCCAGGCGCAGGGTGTCCCGGGCGCCCAGGCCGCAGGGGCGCACGCCGGCGGCGATCAGGGCATTCCAGAAGTCCTCGGCCTTGGCAGCGGGGAGGGCGATCTCGAAGCCGTCCTCGCCGGTGTAGCCGGTGGTGGCAATGAAGAACTGGCCGATCTGGGTGCCGAAGAAGGGGGCCAGGTTTTTCGTGGCGGCCTTCACCTCGGGCAGCACCTGCCACACCTTGGCCTTGGCCTGGGGGCCTTGCACGGCGATCATGGCTACGGCCTTGGGACCTTCGCGCAGGGGAATGACGGAGACGTCCAGCTGCCACTGACCCAGGAGCTGATCCATCCAGGCCAGGTCCTTGTCGGCGGTGCCGGCGTTGATGACCACCCGGTAGTGGGTGTCGGTGAGGTAATAGACGATGAGATCGTCCACCACGCCGCCTGCCTCGTTGAGCATGGCGCTGTAGAGGGCCTTGCCCGGGACTTTCAGCTTGTCCACGTTGTTGGCGATGAGGCGCAGGAGGAAGGCCTTGGCGTCGGCACCGGTGACATCCACGGCGCACATGTGAGAGACGTCGAACATGCCGCAGTCGTTGCGCACGGCATGGTGCTCCTCGATCTGGGAGCCGTAGTTCACCGGCATGTCCCAGCCGCCGAAATCCACCATGCGGGCATTGAGGGCGCGGTGGGCCTTGTTGAGGACGGTTTGCTTCGTCATTTCAGTTCCTTGGGCGGGGCTGTGAAAGCCGATTCTGAAAACGAAAAAGGGGCGAGCCGGAAAATTCCAGACAGGTCTGGTTTCCGGCTCGCCCCCTCTGTCCTGCAACCTGAGAGTGTTGCGGTCCCCGTTCGTTCCACCCGGAGGATGGAGAAACAGCGGCCGTTGCCCCCTTCGGTGGGCCGCCCGGACCGGGGGCCGCTCTCCAGAGATGTTCTGCCGCAAACGGTCCTTTTTGCCTGAGCGATTTCGGGGCTAGCGAATGGTGGATTGCGCCTTCGGCGGCAGCCCGTGGAAGCCGGGCCGCGCTCTCCCGTTTGCGCGGCGGACTATACCCAAAGGCAGGGGGCATGACAACAAGCCCGGGCGGCGCTGCCAGCGGCGTTTTCCCAGACCGCGCCAATGCTAGATTTCAGGCCGTCGCCCGGATGCCCGGCAAGGGCCTCCGGGAGGGCCGGGAGTTGGCTTGCTACATGGGTTGATAAATATTTGTTGAGAAGCACTTGCATTTGGATGGGTTCGTGATAATAATTCTCATTAGTTTGTTAGCCATCCATCTGTTCAGGAGCACCCGCCATGTATGTCTGTGTCTGCCACGCCGTTACTGATCGCCAGATCTCAGCGTCCGTAGCCATGGGCGCCTCCACGCTTGCCGACCTGCGCGACGAGCTGGGGGTGGGCACCTGCTGCGGCAAATGCGCCCGGGAAGTGCGCCAGCAGTTGCGCGACGAACTGGGCCAGTGCCGGGGCTGCGGCAAATGCGCTAACGCCAAGCATTGTTGAACCTCGGGTTGCGGTTCGGTCGGGCAGTCCGTTCCGCTTTTTCCCCTTGCCCTCGCGTCACATCGGCGCGGGGGCTTCTTTTTTGTGCCTTGTGCTAATCTACCGGCATCCATTCCCCAACGAATCAGGAGCCAGCCATGAAGGGCGATAAAAAAGTCATTCAGTACCTCAACAAGATTCTGGCCAACGAGCTGACCGCCATCAACCAGTACTTCCTGCATGCCCGCATGTACAAGAACTGGGGCCTGAAGAAGCTCAACGAACACGAGTACCACGAGTCCATCGACGAGATGAAGCATGCCGACAAGGTGATCGAGCGCATTCTCTTCCTCGAAGGCCTGCCCAACCTGCAGCAGCTGAACAA
This sequence comes from Azospira sp. MPR-LB4, assembly GCF_058809525.1. Lineage (NCBI taxonomy): Bacteria > Pseudomonadati > Pseudomonadota > Betaproteobacteria > Rhodocyclales > Rhodocyclaceae > Azospira > Azospira sp. MPR-LB4. Next base: position 565,395 of record NZ_CM179521.1, on the reverse strand, counting down.
GCTGTTCATCGGCGAGAACACCAAGGAAATGCTGGAGTGCGACCTGAAGCTGGAACTGGCCGCCATCCCCCTGCTGCGCGAAGCCATTGCCTACTGTGAAGGCGTGGCCGACTACGTCACCCGGGATCTGCTGGAAGACATCCTGGAAAGCGAGGAAGAGCATGTGGACTGGCTGGAAACCCAGCTGGAGCTGATCGCCAAGGTGACCCTGCCCAATTACCTGCAGTCCCAGATGCACGACGACTGAGTCCTGCGCCACCACACCCGGGGCCGGCCTGTGCCGGCCCTTTTCATTTGCCTGCCATGAAACCGAGCCGAGTCGAATATTTCTCCCTGCGCGGCCGTCGCCAGGCCCTGCGCCGCTGGGGGCCTGCCGAGGCGCCGCCCCTGGTGTTGCTGCACGGCTGGATGGACGTTGCCGCCTCCTTCCAGTTCGTGGTGGATGCCCTGAGTCGGGAGTGGTCCGTGCTGGCACCGGACTGGAGGGGCTTCGGCGACAGCCAGGAAAATCGGGGGCCCTACTGGTTCGCCGATTACCTGGGTGATCTGGATGCCATGCTGGACAGCCTGTTCCCCCGGCAGGCCGTGCCCCTGGTGGGGCACAGCATGGGCGGCAACGTGGCCTGCCTGTACGCCGGATTGCGGCCCCAGCGGATCAGTCACCTGGTCTCCCTGGAAGGTTTCGGTATCAATGACATGGTCCCGGCCCAGGCGCCGGAACGCTTGTCGGCCTGGCTGGATCAACTGGCTGCGCCGCCCTCACTCCATGCCTACGCCGACCGGACCGCCCTGGCATCCCGCCTGCGCCGGGACAACCCGCGCCTGACACCTGCTCGGGCCGAGTTCCTGGCCACCCATCTGGGGCGTGTCGACGATGACGGGAGTGTGAAGTGGGCCGGCGATCCCTGGCACAAGGCCGCCAGTCCGCTGCTCTACCGGCTTGAGGAAGCCAAGGCCTGCTGGCGCCGGGTCCAGGCGCCCACCCTGTGGGTGCGGGGAGCGGAAACCTCTTTCCTCAAACGCTTTCATATAGACGAGGGCGACTATCGGGAACGCCTGGGCTGTTTTGCCTCGGCCCGGGAAGCCGTGGTGGCCGATGCCGGCCACATGCTGCATCACGATGCGCCCGAGGCGGTGGCAGCGCTGCTGGAGTCCTTCATCACGGCCTGAGGCCAAGGGGCGGCGCGGCCCCTGTGCTATGATTCCGCGCTTTCCTGCTGTCTTGGGGCGCCTTTGTCGCGACCTGCCGATGTCTGACCTGAACTGGGATTTCCACTGCCACTCCACCGCTTCCGACGGCCTGCTGCCGGCGGCCGAAGTGGCGCGCCGCGCCGCCGGCAACGGGGTGCAATTGCTGGCCCTGACCGACCATGACGATCTGGCCGGCCTGCCCGCAGCCCGGGCCGCGGCGGAGGAAATGGGCATGGGCCTGGTCAATGGCGTGGAAGTTTCCATCGAATGGGAAGGCCTCTCCATCCACGTGGTGGGCCTGGGCTTCGATGCCGCCAATCCGGTTCTGAACGAAGGGCTGGCCGGCATCCGCAGCGGCCGGGTGGAACGGGCTAGGCGCATGGCCGAGGCCCTGGAGGCCATTGCCATCCGCGGCGCCTTCGAGGGCGCCATGGCCTATGCGGAAAACCCCAACCTGATTTCCCGCGCCCATTTCGCCCGCTATCTGGTGCAGATCGGCCTGTGCAAGGACGTGCACAACGTCTTCGACAACTACCTCACCCCGGGCAAGCCCGGCTACGTGGAGCATCGCTGGGCTTCCCTGGAGGACGCGGTCAGCTGGATTCGTGCCGCCGGCGGTTTGGCCGTGGTGGCCCATCCGGGGCGCTACAAGATTTCCAATGCGGCCTTGCGCCGTTTTCTGGGCCAGTTCAAGGATGCGGGCGGGGAGGGCATCGAGGTGGTGACCGGCAGCCACAGCCCCGACCAGATCCATCATTTCGCCCGCCTGGCCCGCCATTACGGCTTTCTCGCCTCCCGCGGCTCCGACTTCCACGGGCCGGAGGAGAGCTATACCGATCTGGGGCGCCTCTCGCCCCTGCCGGACGGCCTCACGCCCATCTGCTCCCGTTTCGTCTGATCATCCACGCCATGGCCGAATATCTTTCCCTCCATCCCGATAATCCCCAGCCCCGCATGCTGGCCAAGGCCGCCCAGGTCCTGCGGGAGGGGGGGCTGATCGCCTTTCCCACTGACTCCTGCTATTCCCTGGCCTGCCATCTGGGCGACAAGGAGGCCCTGGATCGGCTGCGGGCCATCCGCGGCGTCGATGACCGGCACCACATGACCCTGATGTGCCGCGACCTGTCCCAGATCGCCCACTTTGCCCGGGTGGACAATGCCCAGTACCGCCTGCTCAAAACGGTCACGCCGGGCAGTTACGTGTTCATCCTGGAAGGCACCAAGGAACTGCCGCGACGGGTGATGCACCCCAAGCGCAAGACCATCGGTCTGCGGGTGCCCGACCATCTGGGCGCCCTGGCCCTGCTGGAGGAGTTCGGCGAGCCCCTGCTCACCGCCACCCTGCAGCTGCCCGGGGATGAAGCGCCTCTCACCGAAGGCTGGGAGATCCAGGACCGTCTCGACGACCAGCTGGAGCTGATCCTGGATGGCGGCCATTGCGGCACCGAGCCCACCACCGTCATCGACCTCACCAGCGGGGCACCGGAACTGGTGCGGGCCGGCCGCGGAGCGCTGGCCCCCTTCGGTCTCTGACCAGCACGGCCGACCGGAGCCGGGTCGGTCCCTTTGGTAGAATCCCCCCTTTATTACGCTGACGCGCCATGGACCAACTGATCCAGACTCTTGCCATTGCAGCCCTGCCGGTGATCTTCGCCATCACCCTGCACGAGGCCGCCCATGGTTATGTGGCGCGCCACTTCGGTGACCTGACGGCCTATGCGGCGGGGCGCATCAGCCTCAATCCCCTGCGCCACATCGATCCGGTAGGCACCATCCTGATTCCGGTGCTGATCCTGCTCTTCTCCGGCGGTAGCCTGCTGTTCGGCTATGCCAAACCGGTGCCCGTGGATTTCGGCCGCCTGCGCCGTCCCAAGCAGGACATGCTGTGGGTGGCCGCCGCCGGCCCCCTGGCCAACCTGGCCATGGCCATCGGCTGGGGTTGCATGCTCAAGCTGGCCCAGCTGCTGCCGGTGAATGCCTATACCCTGCCCCTGGAGCGTATGGCCGACCTGGGCATGGATGTGAATATCGGCCTGATGCTGCTCAACCTGCTGCCCATTCCGCCCCTGGATGGCGGCCGCATCGCCGTCAGCCTTTTGCCCTACCGCCAGGCCGTCGCCTTTTCCCGGGTGGAACCCTGGGGTTTCCCGATCCTGATCCTGCTGCTCTTTTCCGGCGTGCTGGCCAGCATCCTTTATCCGCTGATGGGTATCATGCGTTACCTGTTGGCCCTGATTTTCAATTTCCAAGCCTGAGACAAACATCACCATGTACGCGGAACGAGTCCTTTCCGGCATGCGCCCCACGGGCAGCCTGCACCTTGGCCACTACCACGGGGTCCTGAAGAACTGGGTCAAGCTCCAGCACGACTACCCCTGCCTGTTTTTCGTGGCCGACTGGCATGCCCTGACTACCAGCTACGACCAGCCGGACATCATCGAGAAGGCCGCCTGGGACATGGTGATCGACTGGCTGGCCGCCGGCGTGGACCCCAATCAGGCCACCATCTTTATCCAGTCCCGGGTGCCCGAGCACGCCGAACTGCACCTGCTGATGTCCATGATGACGCCCCTGGGCTGGCTGGAGCGGGTGCCGACCTACAAGGACCAGATCGAAAAGCTCTCCCACAAGGACCTCACCACCTACGGTTTCCTCGGCTATCCCCTGCTGATGTCTGCCGACATCCTGGTGTATCGCGCCAACCGGGTGCCCGTGGGCGAGGACCAGATTCCCCACCTGGAGTTTTCCCGGGAAATCGCCCGCCGCTTCAACCATCTCTACGGCCGGGAGCCCGGCTTCGAGGAGAAGGCCCTGGAAGCGGTGAAGAAGCTGGGCGGCAAGGTGGGCAAGCGTTTCAACGAGCTGCGCACCCGCTTCCAGCAGGACGGCGATGCTGCCGCGGTGGAGGAGGGCAAGCGCCTGGTGAACGAGGCCCAGAGCCTGTCCCTGGTGGATCGGGAGCGCCTGCTGGGCCATCTGGAAGGCACCGGCAAGATGATCCTGGTGGAGCCCGATGCCCTGCTTACCGAGGCTTCGCGCATGCCCGGCCTGGACGGTCAGAAGATGTCCAAGTCCTACGGCAACACCATCACCCTGCGGGAGGATGAAGCCTCCGTCACCCAGAAGGTCAAGCGCATGCCCACCGATCCGGCCCGGGTGCGCCGCACCGACGCCGGCAATCCGGACAAGTGCCCGGTGTGGCAGCTGCACCAGGTCTATTCCGACGGGGCCACCAAGGAGTGGGTGCGCCAGGGCTGCACTTCCGCCGGCATCGGCTGCATCGAATGCAAGCAGCCGGTGATCGACGGCATCCTCAAGGAACAGGCGCCCATGCGGGAGCGGGCCCAGGTCTATCTGGACAATCCGGCCCTGGTGCGGGAGATCGTCAACGACGGTTGCGCCAAGGCCCGCCGCCTGGCCCAGGAAACCATGACCGATGTGCGCGCCGCCATGGGCCTGAACTACGCCTGACATGAGCGATACTCCGGTCCTCGACGACATTCCGGCCCCCCAGGCGGCGCCGGCCCAGGAGGCCCTGGCCCGCATCTACGGCCAGCCCCTGGAGCAGCTGCCCCTGGACCTGTACATCCCGCCCGACGCCATGGCGGTGATGCTGGATGCCTTCGAAGGCCCCCTGGACTTGCTGCTCTACCTGATCCGCAAGGCCAACGTGAATGTGCTCGACATTCCCATGGCGCCCCTGACGCTCCAGTACCTGGAGTACGTGGAAGCCATGCGCTCCCAGAACATGGAGCTGGCGGCCGACTATCTGGTGATGGCCGCCATGCTCATCGAGATCAAGTCCCGCATGCTGCTGCCCCGGGCCAAGCAGGCGGAAGAGGACGAGGTGGAGGATCCCCGGGCCGAACTGGTGCGCCGCCTCATCGAATACGAGCAGATGAAGCTGGCGGCGGTGCGCCTGAACGAGCATCCCCAGGCCGAGCGGGACTTCGTCTGGGTCGAGACCTGGGTGGAAAAATCCCAGATGCAGCGTTTCCCCGACGTGTCGGTGGCGGACCTGCAGCAGGCCTGGCAGTCCATCCTGCGCCAGGCCCAGCTGCATACCTCCCACAAGGTGCAGCGGGAAGAGCTGTCGGTGCGCGAGCACATGGGCCTGATCCTGCGCCAGCTGAAGGAAGCGGACGGCTTCGTCGAGTTCATCCACATGTTCGACGTGGAGCTGGGCGCCCCTTCCGTGGTGGTGCATTTCCTGGCCATGCTGGAACTGGCCCGGGAGCGGCTGATCCGCATCACCCAGGCCGAGGCCTTCATGCCCATCTACGTGCGCCTGGCCATTGCCGACGACGCGGAAACGCCCCTGACCGAGGAAGAGGCGGGGCAGATAGTCGAAATCCCTGCGGAAGAAGGAGAGGGCGATGCCCCAGTTACCGTCTAACCCCGCCGAGATCAAGCGCATCCTGGAAGCGGCCCTGCTGGCCGCCCAGCAGCCCCTCTCGGTGTCCGAACTGCGCCAGATGTTCGATGGCGAGCTGGCGCCGGAAGTGGTGCGCAAGCTGCTCGACGAACTGCGGGAGGAGTGGAGCGAACGCACCGTGGAACTGGTCCAGCTGGCCACCGGCTGGCGCTTCCGCACCCGCACCGAGTACATGCCCTATCTGGAAGCCCTCAATCCGGAAAAACCGCCCAAGTATTCCCGGGCAGTGCTGGAGACCCTCTCCATCATTGCCTACCGCCAGCCCGTGACCCGGGGCGACATCGAGGACATCCGCGGCGTCACCGTCGCCACCCAGGTCATCAAGGCCCTGGAAGAGCGGGGCTGGGTCGATGTGGTGGGCTACCGGGATACCCCGGGCCGTCCCGCCCTGTTTGCCACCACCAAGAAATTTCTCGACGATCTGGGGCTGCGCAGCCTGACCGAGCTGCCGCCCCTGGAACAACTCAATCAAACACTGGAATTAAGCGATGCCTCCTAAGCCTCCCCGTAAGCCTGCCGCACCCAAGACGGGCCAGGCACCCCGCCGCAGCCCTGCCGGCGGTCGTCAGCGCCGGGACGACGGCGCCGAGTGGGTGGAGGGTTCCGACCCCGCTCCCCATGGTCGTCGCTCAGGCAGCACTGGTGCGGCTTCTGGCCGGCCTGGCCCGAAACCCGCGCGCGACGCGGCGAAGCGGACGCCATTCCGCGCGCCCACCCGCCCCCGTCCCGAGCCTGTCGCCGCCGTGGAGGAAGTAGAGGAGCAGGAAGCGCCTCGTCCCCGTCGCGGTGCCGGCCGCAATGCCCCTGCGCCCCGTGCCGTTGGCCGCAGCGGCCGCAATGCACCGGTGGAGGCCAAGCCCGAGCGCCTGCACAAGATCCTGGCCCAGAGCGGCGTCGGTTCCCGGCGCGACATGGAGGAGTGGATTGCCGCCGGCCGCGTCACGGTCAATGGCAAGCCGGCCGAAGTGGGCCAGCTGGTGGGGCCGGAAGACAAGGTCAAGGTCAGCGGCCGCCTGGTGCATCTGCGCTTCGGCTCCCTGCGCCTGCCCCGGGTGGTGCTCTACCACAAGCCCGAAGGTCAGATCGTCTCCCGCGACGACCCGGAAGGCCGGGACAGCGTCTTCGACTTCCTGCCACGCATGCGCGGCAGCCGCTGGGTGGCGGTGGGGCGGCTGGACTACAACACCAGCGGCCTGCTGCTGTTCACCAACTCCGGCGACCTGGCCAACCGGCTGATGCACCCCCGCTACAACCTGGAGCGGGAGTACGCGGTGCGGGTGCTGGGCGACCTGGACGACGCCACCCTCAAGCAGCTGGCCGCCGGCATCGAACTGGAAGACGGTCCGGCCCGCTTCACCACCCTGCTGGACGCGGGCGGCGAGGGGGCCAACCACTGGTACCGGGTGACCTTGTCCGAAGGCCGCAACCGGGAAGTGCGGCGTATGTTCGAAGCCGTAGGGGCCACGGTGAGTCGCCTGATCCGCGTGCGTTACGGCCCCTTCGTCCTGCCGGCCCGCCTCAAGCGGGGCAGCACCATGGAGCTGACGGACATGGATGTGGCCAAGCTGATGCGGGAATTTGGCCTGCCGGCACCGGAAGTGATCCAGAAGCGGGACAAGCGTACCCGGAAGTGATTTCGGGCCGCAGCGGCCCGATCCGCGGCTACCCCCAGGGTCGTTTGGAGCCCGGGTGGCGGCTTTCCGGCAGGAAAGCCGTTGTCCGGGCTGTTGTTTTCCGATATAATTCAAAAGTTTTCATCGTCCTGCCCGGCTTTGGGCGGGTAACTTTTTGGATGGGCGTTTCGCCCATTTTTTATTTGTAGCGCATGGATCTGCACTCATTAGTTGAAAATACGGTCACCGGCCTGGGTTACGAGCTGGTGGACCTGGAACTGACGCCCCGGGCCCGGGTTATCCGCGTCTTTATCGACCAGCCTGAAAAGGAGGGCGGTATCGGCGTGGAGGATTGCGTTGCCGTGAGCAACCAGCTTTCCCGCGTGCTGATGGTGGAAAACATCGACTACGACCGGCTGGAGGTTTCCTCCCCCGGTCTCGACCGGCCTTTGAAGAAGCTGGCCGATTTCGATCGCTTTGCCGGCCAGGAAGTGCATATCCGCTTGCGCGTGGCGCTGAACAACCGGCGCAACTACAACGGCATTCTCATGGGCGTGCGCGACGGCAAGGTCTGCGTGCGCCTGATTGACAAGAACAGCGGCAAGGAAGAGGGCGAAGTGGCCCTCGAGCCGGGCAATATCGACAAGGCCCGGCTGGAGCCGAAGTTTGATTGATGGCGGGTTGAAGGCAGATACGAGGAGAGAAAAGCAATGAGCCGCGAGATTTTGTTGCTGGTGGATGCACTGGCGCGCGAAAAAAACGTTGCCAAGGATGTGGTGTTCGGCGCTCTGGAGTCGGCCCTGGCATCCGCTACCAAGAAGCGTATTAACGACGAAGCCGACGTGCGCGTCGTGATCGACCGCAATACCGGCGAGTACGAGTCCTTCCGCCGCTGGCAGGTGGTGGCTGACGAAACCTACGTCAACGAGTTCCTGGAAATGCCCCTGTCCGAAGCCCAGAAGCAGGACGAAGGCGTGGAAGTCGGCGACGTGATCGAGGAATCCCTGGAGCCCATCGACTTCGGCCGTATCGGCGCCCAGGCCGCCAAGCAGGTCATCCTGCAGCGCATCCGCGATGCCGAGCGGGAGCAGATCCTGGCCGACTTCCTGGAGCGCAAGGAACACATCGTTTCCGGCACCATCAAGCGCATGGAGCGCGGCAACGCCATTATCGAAGCCGGCAAGATCGAGGCCCTGCTGCCCCGGGACCAGATGATCCCCAAGGAAAACCTGCGCGTCGGCGACCGGGTCAAGGCCTTCCTGCTGCGTATCGATCGCAATGCCCGCGGTCCCCAGATCATCCTTTCCCGCACCGCGCCGGAATTCATCATCAAGCTGTTCGATCTGGAAGTGCCCGAGATCGAAGACGGTCTCATGGAAATCAAGGCTGCCGCCCGGGATCCCGGCATGCGAGCCAAGATCGCCGTGAAGTCCAACGATCCCCGCGTGGATCCGATCGGTACCTGCGTCGGCATGCGCGGTACCCGCGTCACCGCCGTCACCAACGAACTGGCCGGCGAGCGCGTGGACATCGTGCACTGGTCCCAGGACCCGGCCCAGTTCGTCATCGGCGCCCTGGCTCCGGCCGAAGTCAGCTCCATTGTGGTTGACGAGGAAAAGCACAGCATGGACGTGGTGGTGGACGAGGCCAACCTGGCCATCGCCATCGGCCGCGGCGGCCAGAACGTGCGCCTGGCCTCCGAACTGACCGGCTGGAACATCAACCTGATGACCCAGGAAGAGTCGGAAAAGAAGGTGGAAGCAGAAACCGCTGCCACCCGTGTGCTGTTTATGGAAAAACTGGATGTGGACGAGGAAGTCGCCAACATCCTGATCGACGAAGGCTTCTCCACCCTGGAAGAAGTTGCCTATGTGCCCCTGGCGGAAATGCTGGAAATCGAGGCCTTCGACGAAGATACGGTGAACGAGCTGCGTAACCGCGCCCGTAATGTGCTTCTGACCGAAGCCATCGTCACCGAAGAGCAACTCGAAGGTGTGGAAGATTCCCTTTTGGCCCTGGACGGTATGGACAAGTCCCTGGCTGCCAAGCTGGCTTCCGGCGGTGTGAAAACCCTGGACGACCTGGCCGACCTGGCTGTGGATGAACTCACCGAAATTACCGGCATTGACGCAGATCGCGCCAAGCAACTGATTACCAACGCCCGCTCGCACTGGTTCGAGTGAGAGGGAAGGGAGAGAAGTAAATATGGCGCAAACCACCGTATCCCAATTTGCCGCCGAGCTGAAAATGCCGGCCGCTGTTCTTCTGGAACAGCTACAGAAAGCCGGCGTCAGCAAGCAAGCCGCTGAAGATCAGCTCTCCGAGCAGGACAAGACCCGTCTGCTCGACTACCTGCGCAGCAGCCACGGCGAAGCCCAGGGTAAGAACAAGATTACCCTGACCCGCAAGCAGACCAGCGAGATCAAGGCCCAGGATTCCACCGGCAAGACTCGTACCGTCCAGGTCGAAGTGCGCAAGAAGCGCGTCCTGGTCAAGCGTGAAGCCGGCGAAGGCGTGGTCGAGGCAGCAGTCGAAGAAGCCCAGCAAGCTGCTGTTCAGGCTGAGCCGGTTGTCGAGCCCGTGGCTGCACCCGTGGTCGAGGCCGCGCCCGAACCTGTGCCCGAGCCCGTGGTGGAAGTTGCTCCCGAACCCGCACCCGAGCCTGTGCCCGAACCCGTGGTGGAAGCCGCTCCCGAGCCCGTTGCTGCTCCGGCTGAGGAGCCCGTGGCTGCCGCCGAGCCTGCTCCGGCTGCCGCGCCGACCCGCACCAAGGTGGTCAAGCGCAGCATGGTTTCCGTCATCGGCGAAGCCGAGATGAAAGCCCGGGAAGAAGAGGCCCGTCGCCACCAGGCCCTGCTGGAACACCAGCAGCGGGAATACCAGGAAAAGCAGGCCCGCGCCGCCGAACTGGTGCGCCTGCGGCGTGAAGCCGAGGAAAAGGCCGTGGCCCTGAAGGCTGCTGAAGCTGCCAAGAAGGCGGCGACCGCCCACCAGGTGGCCCAGCCGGCAGACGACAAGCCCGCCGACCGCACCCTGCACAAGCCCGCTGGCAAGCCCGGCGACGCCAAACCCGGTGCAAAGAAAGAAGGCGGCTGGAACGACGGCAACAAGAAGCGTCCCGGTCTCAAGACCCGTGGCGGCGATGCCAACAGCGGCTGGCGCAGTGGCGGCGGCAAGCATGGCAAGCGCCATGGCGGCGGCAACGACGAAGCCCATGCCTTCCAGGCACCGACCGAACCCATCGTGCGTGAAGTACACGTGCCCGAAACCATTTCCGTGGCTGATCTGGCCCACAAGATGGCAGTCAAGGCCACCGAGGTGATCAAGACCCTGATGAAGATGGGTTCCATGGTCACCATCAACCAGGTGCTGGACCAGGAAACCGCCATGATCGTGGTGGAAGAAATGGGCCACAAGGCACTGGCGGCCAAGCTGGATGATCCGGATGCCTTCCTCGACGACGCCGTCGAGCATGTGGATGTGAAGCAGGAGCCCCGCGCCCCGGTGGTGACCGTGATGGGTCACGTGGACCACGGCAAGACCTCCCTGCTCGACTATATCCGCCGCACCCGCGTGGCTTCCGGCGAAGCCGGCGGCATTACCCAGCACATCGGCGCCTACCACGTGGAAACTCCCCGCGGCATGGTGACCTTCCTCGACACCCCGGGTCACGAGGCCTTCACGGCCATGCGGGCCCGCGGTGCCAAGGCCACCGACCTGGTGATCCTGGTGGTGGCGGCCGACGACGGCGTCATGCCCCAGACCAAGGAAGCCATCCACCACGCCAAGGCGGCCAATGTGCCCCTGGTGGTGGCGGTGAACAAGATCGACAAGCCCGAAGCCAATCCGGACCGCGTCAAGCAGGAGCTGATTGCCGAAGGCGTGGTGCCGGAAGAGTACGGCGGCGATTCCCCCTTCGTGCCGGTGTCTGCCAAGAAGGGTACCGGTATCGACGACCTGCTGGAGCATGTGCTGCTGCAGGCCGAAGTGCTGGAACTGACCGCGCCCAAGGATGCTCCGGCCAAGGGCATCATCATCGAAGCCCGTCTGGACAAGGGCAAGGGCCCCGTGGCCACCATCCTGGTGCAGTCCGGCACCCTGAAGCGGGGCGACATCGTCCTGGTCGGTCAGGTGTTCGGCAAGGTGCGCGCCATGCTCGACGAGAACGGCAAGCCCATCGACCAGGCCGGTCCTTCCATCCCGGTGGAAATCCAGGGCCTGTCCGACGTGCCGGCTGCCGGCGAGGAAGCCATGGTGCTGGCCGATGAGCGCAAGGCCCGTGAAATCGCCCTGTTCCGTCAGGGCAAGTTCCGCGAAGTGAAGCTGGCCAAGCAGCAGGCCGCCAAGCTCGAGTCCATGTTCGACAACATGGGCGAGGGCGCCGCCAAGTTCCTGCCGCTGATCGTCAAGTCCGACGTGCAAGGTTCCCAGGAAGCCTTGGTGCAGTCCCTGAACAAGCTGTCCACCGACGAAGTGCGGGTGAACGTGATCCACGCAGCGGTCGGTGCCATTACCGAAACCGACGTGAACCTGGCATCCGCCTCCAAAGCCGTCATCATCGGCTTCAATACCCGTGCCGATGCCGGCGCCCGCAAGGCGGCCGATACTTTCGGCGTGGATATCCGCTACTACAACATCATCTACGACGCCGTGGATGAGGTGAAGGCAGCCCTGTCCGGCATGCTGTCCCCGGAAAAGCGGGAACAGATCACCGGTCTGGTGGAGATTCGTCAGGTCTTCCGCATTTCCAAGGTCGGTTCCATCGCCGGTTGTCTGGTGCTGGAAGGCGTGGTCAAGCGCAATTCCCGCGTCCGTCTGCTGCGCAACAACGTGGTGCAGTGGGATGGCGAGCTGGACTCCCTGAAGCGTTACAAGGATGACGTGAAGGAAGTGAAGGGCGGCTTCGAGTGCGGTCTGTCCCTGAAGAACTTCAATGAAATCGAGGAAGGCGATCAACTGGAAGTGTACGAAATCCAGGAAATCGCCCGGAGCCTGTAAGGCACGATGGCTAACAAGAGTTTTTCACGCAAGGACCGGGTGAATGAGCAGATCCGCCGCGAACTGGCGGAGCTCATTCGCACCGAGCTGAAGGACCCTCGCGTCGGCATGGTCAGCCTGACCGACGTCGAGGTGACTCCCGATTACGCCCATGCCAAGGTTTTCTTCACCACCCTGGCGGCCTCGGAGCAGCTGGCGGAAATCAAGAAGGGCCTGGACAAGGCTTCCGGTTTCCTGCGGCGGGAACTGGGGCGCCGGGTGCGCATCCACACCACGCCCCAGCTGCATTTCGTGTACGACAATTCCATCGAGCACGGCACCAGCCTTTCCCGTCTGATCGACGAAGCGGCGGCCACCAGCCGCCAGACTTCGCCCGACGAGGATGGGGAAGCCCCGCCGGATACCGCTGCCGAAAGCTGACCAGCTCATGTCCAAACCCAGACGCACCTGGAAACAGGTGGATGGGGTGCTGTTGCTGGACAAGCCCCTTCACCTCTCCTCCAACGACGCGCTGCAAAAGGCGCGTCGTTTCTTTTCGGCCGCCAAGGCCGGCCATACCGGTACCCTCGATCCCCTGGCCACCGGCCTGCTGCCCATCTGCTTCGGCGAAGCCACCAAGTTTTCCGCCGACCTGCTGGATGCCGACAAGGCCTATGTTGCCGATGTCCGCCTCGGTCAGACCACGGCCACCGGCGATGCGGAGGGTGAAATCCTGCAGACCCGGCCGGTACAGGTTTCCGCCGAGCAGCTGGCTGCCGTGCTGCCCCGCTTCACCGGGGTGATTGCCCAGGTGCCGCCCATGTATTCGGCCCTCAAGCGCGATGGCAAGCCGCTCTACGAGCTGGCCCGCCAGGGGCTGGAAGTGGAGCGGGAAGCCCGGGAAGTAACCATTCTCAGCCTGGCTGCCAGCGATTTCGACGGCGTTAACTTCCGTCTGCATGTGGATTGCAGCAAGGGTACCTACATCCGTACCCTGGCCGAGGACATTGGCGAGGCCCTCGGCTGCGGTGCCCATCTGACGGGCCTGCGGCGTACCCGGGTCGGTCCGCTGGAACTGGATCGTGCGGTGTCCCTGGCAGAGCTGGAAAATACGGAGGAGGCGGACCGGGGGCGCTACCTGCTGCCGGTGGATGCCTTGCTGCGCAGCCTGCCCGAGGTATTGCTGGAGGCTGAATCCCTGCAGCGCTTTGCCCACGGCAATCCGGTGGCAACCGAACTCCAGTCCGGCAAGGCCCGGGTCTATGGCGAGGGCGTCCTGCAGGGGGTGGGAGAGGTCAGGGAAGGCAAGCTGTGGCCCTACCGCCTGCTGCGCCAGAAGGACAACGGCTAGGGGCGTGCAAAATAGCGGGGAATGGCCGGAATTATCTTGCTACTCCTCTGCTCCCTGCGTATAATCCGCCGCTTCGCTCCCCGTGGAGCGAAGTTTTTTTAACCGTCGGGCGCCTGGCTCTATCAAACTGGGGCAGCGTCGTAACACTCAAGAGAGTTTGACATATGGCTATCAACACCACTCAAAAGGCCCAGATCGTTGGCGATTTCCAACGCGCTCAGGGCGATACCGGTTCCTCCGAAGTGCAGATCGCGCTGCTGACCGCACGCATCAACGACCTGACCGGTCACTTCAAGGAACACATGAAGGATCACCACTCCCGTCGCGGTCTGCTGCGCATGGTGTCCCGCCGCCGCAAGCTGCTGGACTACCTGAAGCGCACCGATGTGGACAAGTACCGCAGCGTTATCGAGCGTCTGGGCCTGCGCAAGTAATCTTGCCCACGCCTGATACCGTCCGCCCATGCGGTCGGGACGCATCAAGTAGCGTTTGAAAGAGCGGGCGGCCTTTGGCCGCGCCGCTCTTTTGCTTTCCGGGAGCATGGTTTTCCCCGGGTAAGCAGGTAGAATCGGCGGTTGCAAGAATTTAAGCGAAGACAAGAGAAAGAGAGAAAGGAAGATATGTTCAATATTGCAAAGAAAACCTTCACCTACGGTGCCCATCAGGTCACTCTGGAAACCGGCGAGATTGCTCGCCAGGCCTCCGGCGCCGTACTGGTCACCGTTGACGACACCGTGGTCCTGGTGACCGTGGTCGGCGCCAAGCAAGCCAAGCCGGGTCAGGATTTCTTCCCCCTGACCGTCGACTATGTCGAGAAGACCTACGCTGCCGGCAAGATCCCCGGTGGCTTCTTCAAGCGCGAAGGCCGTCCTTCCGAAAAGGAAACCCTGACCTCCCGCCTGATCGACCGTCCCATCCGCCCCCTGTTCCCTGAAGGCTTCTACAACGAAGTCCAGGTGGTGGCGACCGTCATGTCCCTGAATCCCGAAGTGGATTCCGACATTCCCGCCCTGATCGGTGCCTCCGCTGCCCTGGCCATTTCCGGCATTCCCTTCTCCGGCCCCATCGGTGCAGCCCGCGTCGGCTACATCGACGGCCAGTACGTGCTGAATCCCTCCGCCACCCAGCTCAAGGACAGCAAGCTGGACCTGGTGGTTGCCGGCACCCAGTCCGCCGTGCTGATGGTGGAATCCGAAGCCAAGGAACTCTCCGAAGAAGTCATGCTGGGCGCCGTGGTCTACGGCCACGAGCAGATGCAGGCCGTCATCAACGCCATCAATGAACTGGTGGAAGAAGCCGGCAAGCCCGAATGGGAATGGCAAGCTCCGGCCCAGGACCAGGTCCTGGTGGGCAAGCTGGAAGCCCTGGTCAAGGCCAAGCTGGAAGAGGCTTACAGCATCACCAGCAAGCAGACCCGCAGCCAGCGCGTCAAGGAAATCCGCAGCGAAGCCGTTGCCGCCCTGTGCCAGGGTGAAGATGCTCCCGACGAAAACACCGTGGCCGACCTGTTCTTCGCCATGGAAGCCGCCATCGTCCGCGGCCGCATCCTGGCCGGCGAGCCCCGCATCGACGGTCGCGACACCCGCACCGTGCGTCCCATCACCGTGCGTACCGGCGTGCTGCCCCGTACCCACGGTTCCGCCCTGTTCACCCGTGGTGAGACCCAGGGCCTGGTGGTGGCCACCCTCGGTACCAGCCGCGACGAGCAGATCATCGATGCCCTGGCCGGCGAGTACAAAGACCGCTTCATGCTGCACTACAACATGCCTCCCTACGCCACTGGCGAAACCGGCCGCGTCGGTTCCCCCAAGCGTCGCGAGATTGGTCACGGTCGTCTGGCCAAGCGTGCCCTGCTAGCCGTGCTGCCGCCCGCCGACGAGTTCTCCTACTCCATGCGCGTGGTGTCCGAGATCACCGAATCCAATGGCTCCTCCTCCATGGCTTCCGTCTGTGGCGGCTCCCTGGCGCTGATGGATGCTGGCGTGCCCCTCAAGTCCCACGTGGCCGGTATCGCCATGGGCCTGATCAAGGAAGGCAACCGCTTCGCCGTGCTGACCGACATCCTGGGTGACGAAGACCACCTGGGCGACATGGACTTCAAGGTGGCCGGTACCGATTCCGGTATCACCGCCCTGCAGATGGACATCAAGATCCAGGGCATCACCAAGGAAATCATGGCGGTGGCGCTGGATCAGGCCAAGGCCGGTCGCCTGCACATCCTGAACATCATGCAGGATGCCCAGGATGCTCCGCGTACGGAAATGTCCGCTTACGCTCCCCGTCTGTACACCATGAAGATCAATCCGGAAAAAATCCGTGACGTGATCGGCAAGGGTGGCGCGGTAATCCGTGCCCTGACCGAGGAAACCGGTACTTCCATCGACATCCAGGACGACGGCACCATCACCATTGCCTCCACCGACGGTGAAGCCGCCGAGATGGCCCGCAAGCGCATCGAGGCCATCACCGCTGAAGTGGAAGTGGGCAAGGTCTACGAAGGTCCTGTGCTGAAGATTCTGGACTTCGGTGCCATCGTCAGTGTCCTGCCGGGCAAGGATGGTCTGCTGCACATCTCCCAGATCGCCAACGAGCGCGTCAATGCCGTGGCCGACTACCTCAAGGAAGGTCAGGTCGTCCGCGTCAAGGTTCTGGAAACCGACGAGAAGGGTCGCATCCGCCTGTCCATGAAGGCTGTGGCTGCCGAAGAGGCTGCTCCCGCCGTGGCTGCAGAACCGCAACAGTAAGTTTTTCACCGTTGCAAAGGAAAAAGGGCGCTTCGGCGCCCTTTTTCATAGTTTGATCCGCCGACAATAAAAAAGCGCAGCCGAGGCTGCGCTTTTTTGCGGCGGAGTGCTCCGCTTACTTGGCGACCTGCTTTTCCCGCAGTTCCTCCAGGGTCTTGCAGTCGATGCATAGGGTTGCCGTGGGGCGGGCTTCCAGGCGCTTGATGCCGATTTCCACGCCGCACTTGTCGCAGAAGCCGTAGTCGCCGGAATCGATGCGACCCAGGGTCTCGTCGATCTTCTTGATCAGCTTGCGCTCCCGGTCCCGGTTGCGCAGTTCCAGGGCGATATCCGTTTCCTGGCTGGCCCGGTCGTTGGGGTCGGCAAAGACAGTGGCTTCATCCTGCATGGTATGCACCGTGCGCTCGATGTCAGCCATCAACTCCTGCTTCAGCGTGCCAAGAATGGCGCGGAAGTGAGCCAGCTGCTTGCTGTTCATGTATTCCTCGCCCTTCTTGGGGACGTAGGGCGTGAAATGTTTGTGGAGCAAATCTTCAGCCATGTTCGAAGACCATCCGTGTTTGTGCAAAAAGGCGATTAAATATCAGAAAAGCATCTTACCTGCAACAATCATTGATTGCACGAAAAAAAACTACTTTTGGCGCTTGACCACCCCGGGGGGCATGTGTAGAATTCGCGTCTCTTCGGGGCGTAGCGCAGCCTGGTAGCGCATCTGCTTTGGGAGCAGAGGGTCGTGAGTTCGAATCCCACCGCCCCGACCAGCAGATACAGGTTGCACCCAAGGCGAGCGAGAATTAGCGCCCGTAGCTCAACAGGATAGAGCAACGGCCTTCTAAGCCGTAGGTTGTGAGTTCGAGCCTCGCCGGGCGCGCCAAACAGGTTTCAGTGGCGGTATTAGCTCAGTTGGTAGAGCACTGGATTGTGATTCCAGGTGTCACCGGTTCGATCCCGGTATATCGCCCCAAAATAAAGAAAAACCCGGCCTAGTGCCGGGTTTTTCTTTTTCTGCTTCAAAAATTCAACTTTAATCTTCCGCCACCGCGCTGTTGCCCGCAGTTTTGCCCAGCTTTGCCGCCAGCCCCAGCAGGGGGGCGTTGCCGGGGTCCCTGGCCACATCCAGCAATACCAGATTGCCGTACTTGCCGATGTCGCGCATGGCATCGATGCGGTTGGTTTCCAGCAAGACGGTCAGGGCTTCGGCCGAATTGACGTGGAATTTCTCGAAGTCGGCGAGGGATTCCCGCAGACCTTCGGCCAGCAGCTTGCGCGAGTCGGCCAGGCCTTTGGCCCGGGCCCGCTGGGCGTCGGCCTCCGCTTCGGCCTGGCGCACGGTCTTGATGCGCATGGCTTCCGCTTCCTGTTCCGCAGCCTCCCGTTCCCGCTTGGCGGCCACCACCCGGTTGAAGGAGGCCTGGACGTCGCCGGAGACCGTGGGCTGGTCTACCAGCACCGCTTCCAGGACGTATCCGAATTCCTCCAGCTTGGCCGAGAGGGCCTTTTCCACCTGAGTCACAAGATGGTCCCGGTCCTTGAACAGGTCCTCCAGGGTCATGGAAGCGGCGATGGCGCGGATGGTGTTGAGGACCCAGGTGGAGATCTGGGCCGACGGGTTCTGCAGCTTGTACCAGGCATGGCTGGCACGCTCCGGTGTGACACGGATCATCAGGCTGACGGGGAGGGAGACAAACATGTTGTCCGAGGTCTTCACCTCCACCGTGCTCTGCACTTCGTCGATGCGCAGGGAGAGCATGCCGGTGACGCGCTGGAAGGGGAAGAAAATCCAGTTGAGGCCGGGCTCCAGCACCCGGGAATAGCGGCCCAGGGTTTCAACGACGGCGGCGGTCTGCTGATTGATGATGCGGATGCCGAGAACAGCGATGGCCACGGCCAGGATCAGCAAGAGTGACATCAGTTCCATGAAGAAAATCTCCGGATTGAGGTGGTGCTAGTGTAATCCGGTTGTCATCGTCGGCGGGTAGGATTCAGCCGTCACAGGGAGCAAACCGCTTGAGCAAGGATGATGAACATGATGGAACTGGAACAGGTGCTGGCCCGCATTCTGCGCGATACCCGCGGTCAGTGGGGATTGAGCTGAAATCTGCGGAATGCCCATAAAAAAAGCCCAGGTGTTTGCCTGGGCTTTTTTTATGTCGGGTCGTTTGGCCCTTCGTTCCGTCTTCAGTTGGGCAATTCCTCACGCCGCAGCAGGAAGACGAACTGGTCGCCACCGGAAGTGTCGAGCCAGGTAAATGGGGTCTGGGGGTAGGCTTCTTCCAGGACGTCCCGGTTGTGGCCGATTTCCACCACCAGCAGGCCGCCGGGGTTGAGGTGGTCCTTGGCTTCCCGCAGCAGGGTGCGCACCAGGTCCAGCCCGTCGTCGCCCCCGGCCAGGGCCAGTTCCGGCTCGGCCCGGTATTCCGGTGGCAGGGTTTCCATGGATTCCGCATTGACGTAGGGCGGGTTGGAAATGATGAGGTCGTAGCGCTGGCTCGCCAATCCGGCGAAGAGGTTGGATTGCACCAGGCGCAGCCGGTCTTCCAGGCCGTAGTCGGCCACGTTGCGCTTGGCCACTTCGAGGGCGTCGGCAGAGATGTCCACGCCGTCCACGTCGGCTTCGGGGAAGGCCAGGGCCGCCAGGATGGCGAGACAGCCGGAGCCGGTGCAGATGTCGGCTACCCGGGTGATGGCCCAGGGATCGTCGATCCAGGGGGCGAACTGCTCTTCCAGCAGTTCAGCGATGAAGGAGCGGGGCACGATGACCCGTTCGTCGACGTAGAAGCTATGCTCGCCGAGCCAAGCTTCATGAGTCAGGTAGGCCGCCGGAACGCGGCTTTTGACGCGGCGTTCGATGATGTGCAGGACGGTGTTGCGCTCGGCTTCGGTGAGGCGGGCGTCGAGGAAGGGTTCCAGCCGGTCCAGGGGCAGATGCAGGGTGTGCAGCAGCAGATAGGCGGCTTCGTCCCAGGCATTGTCGGAGCCGTGGCCGAAGAACAACTCGGCTTCGTTGAAACGGCTGACGGCGTAGCGCAGCAGGTCGCGCAGGGTGAAGAGTTCGGTGCGGGCGTTTTCGGACATGGTCAGGTCAGCAGTTTTTCCAGGATGCGGCAATAGGTGGCGGAGAGGCGGGGCAGGGCGGCTGCCTCCACACACTCGTCGATTTTGTGGATGGTGGCATTCACCGGCCCCAGCTCGATCACCTGGGGGCAGATTTCGGCAATGAAGCGGCCGTCGGAAGTGCCGCCGGTGGTGGAAAGTTCGGTCTCGATATTCAGCTCTTCGCGGATGGCTGCCATGGCTGCATCCACCAGGGGGCCACGCCCCGTGAGGAAGGGCTTGGCGCCCAGGGTCCAGGCCAGGTCGTAGTCGATGCCGTGCTTGGCGAGGACGGCTTCGAGACGGCTTTTCAGGCCTTCCGGGGTGCTGGCGGTGGAGAAGCGGAAGTTGAAGAGGATGTCCACCGTGCCGGGAATGACGTTGGTGGCGCCGGTGCCGCCCCTGATGTTGGAGACCTGCCAGGTGGTGGGCGGGAAGTACTCGTTGCCCTGGTCCCACTCGGTGGCCGCCAGTTCGGCGATGGCCGGCGCTGCCAGATGGATCGGATTCTTAGCCAGGTGCGGGTAGGCGATGTGGCCCTGGATGCCCTTCACCGTCAAGCGGCCGGAGAGGGAGCCGCGGCGGCCGTTCTTCACCATGTCGCCCAGGCGATTGACGCAGGTGGGCTCGCCGACGATGCAGCAGTCGATGCCTTCACCGCGCGCCTGCAGGGCTTCCACCACGGCCACGGTGCCATCGGTGGCGTCGCCTTCCTCATCGGAGGTGAGCAGGAAGGCGATGGAGCCCTGGTGCTGCGGATGGCGGGCGACGAAGGTTTCCACGGCGGTGACGAAAGCGGCCAGGGAACCCTTCATGTCGGCGGCACCGCGGCCATAGAGCATGCCGTCGCGCAGGGTCGGCGTGAAGGGATCGGAGGCCCATTGTTCCACGGGGCCGGTGGGCACCACGTCGGTATGGCCGGCCAGGCAGACCAGGGGAGCGGCGCTGCCGCGGCGGGCCCAGAGGTTCACCGTGTTGCCCTGGTTGATGGCTTCCAGGGTGAAGCCCAGAGGCTTCAGGCGGGCGCTGATGAGGTCCATGCAGCCGCCGTCTTCCGGGGTGACGGAGCGGCGGGAAATGAGCTGTGCAGCCAGGTCCAGGGTCGGGTCGCTGGTGCAGGAAATGGGCTGGGACATGAATGGTGGTGGAGTGATGATCTTATTCGTCGCTCATGCTGAGCGTGAATTCCTTGAAGGAGGCGCCCCCCGTTGGATTGGTGACATGGGGGTCGATGGAGGGTTCGGCCGGCGCTTCCTCGATGGTGGCGGTACCGCTGTTGCCGAACTCCGAGTTGTTGATCAGCCAGGAGAGGTTGGTCGGCGAATCGGAGGTGCCCAGGGCCTCTTCCAGAGTGATGACATTGGTCTTGTAGAGGCGGAACAGGTCCTGCTCGAAGGTCTGGGAACCGGGGGCCAGGCTTTGTTCCATGGCCTCCTTGATGGCATTGATCTCACCACGTTCGATCAGTTCCTGGATGTGGCGGGTGTTGAGCAGGATTTCCGCCGTGGGAATGCGCTTGCCGTCCGGCTTCTTCAGCAGCCGCTGGGAAATGATGGCCTTGAGGCTGACCGACAGGTCCAGGTTGAGGGCAGAGCGGTTTTCCAGGGGGAAGAAATTGATGATGCGGTTGAGGGCGTGGTAGCTGTTGTTGGCGTGTAGGGTGGCCAGGCACAGGTGGCCGGTCTGGGCGTAGGCCAGGGCAGCGGACATGGTCTGCTTGTCCCGGATTTCGCCGATGAGGATGCAGTCCGGGGCCTGGCGCATGGCGTTCTTCAGGGCATTGTCCCAATCGGCAGTATCCATGCCGATTTCCCGCTGGTTCACGATCGACTTCTTGTGCTTGAAGAGGAATTCGATCGGGTCCTCCACCGTCAGGATGTGGCCGGAACGGTTGGCGTTGCGGTGATCCAGCATGGAGGCGATGGTGGTGGACTTGCCCGAGCCGGTGGAGCCGACGATGAGGATCAGGCCCCGCTTTTCCATGATCAGTTCGCTCAGCACCGGAGGCAGCCCCAGGCTGTCCAGGGCCGGGATGTTGCCCAGGATGTAGCGGATGACGATGGAGGTGGAACCGCGCTGGCGGAAGAGATTCACCCGGAAATTGCCGACCCCGGACATGCCGAAGGACAGGTTCATTTCCATGGTCTGGCCAAAGGTCGCCAGTTGCTCGGCGTTCAGCAGTTCCTCGGCGATCTTGTCGATCATGGCCGGGTCCATCATCTGCTGGTTCACCGGGATGGTGTTGCCCTGGATCTTGATGTGGATGGGGGCGCCGGCGGAGATGAAAATGTCCGAGGCCTGCTTTTCCGCCATCAGCTGGAACAGCTTGTCGAGAATCACGCTTCCTCCCTCCCGCCGAAAAGATTGGGGCGCCTCGTGGCGCCCCTGTTGTTATTGGCTTAGTCGCGCAGCAGTTCGTTGATGCTGGTCTTGGCCCGGGTCTGGGCGTCCACCTTCTTCACGATCACGGCGCAGTACAGGCTGTGGCTGCCGTCCTTGGCCGGCAGGTTGCCGGAGACGACCACGGAGCCGGGGGGGATGCGGCCGTAGCTGATCTCGCCGGTTTCCCGGTCGTAGATCTTGGTGGACTGGCTGATATACACGCCCATGGAGATGACGGAACCTTCGCCGACGATGACGCCTTCCACCACTTCGGAGCGGGCGCCGATGAAGCAGTTGTCCTCGATGATGGTGGGGTTGGCCTGCAGGGGTTCCAGCACGCCGCCGATGCCGACGCCGCCGGAGAGGTGCACGTTCTTGCCGATCTGGGCGCAGGAGCCGACGGTGACCCAGGTGTCCACCATGGTGTTTTCATCGACGTAGGCGCCGATGTTCACGTAGGAGGGCATCAGCACGGCGCCCTTGGCGATGTAGGAGCCGCGACGGGCCACGGCCGGCGGAACGACGCGGAAACCGCCCTGACGGAAGGCGTGTTCGTCGTAGTTGGCGAACTTGGTCTGCACCTTGTCGAAGAAGCGCAGGTCACCGGACTGCTGCAGCACGTTGTCCTGCAGGCGGAAGGAGAGCAGCACGGCCTTCTTGATCCACTGGTGGGTGACCCAGTCGCCGTTGATTTTCTCGGCAACGCGCAGGGTGCCCTTGTCCAGCTGTTCCAGCACGTGGTCCACGGCTTCGCCGATCTTGGCTGGGGCGGTGCCGGGCTGCAGGGAGGTGCGGTTTTCCCAGGCGTCTTCGATGATCTGTTGCAGTTCTTGCATGTTGTAGTTTCCGTTTTGGGGGTTAGGGTTGCTGTTCGAGTTGCTGCACAAAGAGGCGGATGCGTTCGGCGGCTTCCAGGCAGTCGGCCAGGGGGGCCACCAGGGCGATCCGGACAAAATTCTCGCCGGGATTCACGCCCCGCGCCTCGCGCGCCAGGTAGCTGCCCGGCAGGACCACGACATTATAGTCGGCGAGCAGACGGCGGGCGAACTCGGTATCGGCGATGGGCGTGCGGGCCCACAGGTAGAAGCTGGCATCCGGCAGGCCGGTCTGCAGCACGGAGGCGACGATGGGCGTCACCGCATCGAACTTTTCCTTGTACTGGCGACGGTTTTCCCGCGCATGGGCTTCCTCGTTCCAGGCGATGGCGGAGGCCGCCTGCACCGCCGGGTTCATGGCGCCGCCGTGGTAGGTGCGGTAGAGCAGGAATTTCTTCAGCACTGCCGCATCGCCGGCGACGAAGCCGGAGCGCAGGCCCGGCACGTTGGAGCGCTTGGAGAGGGAGGAGAACATGACCAGGCGCTCGAAACCCCGTCCCAGCTGTTTTGCAGCCTGCAGGCCGCCCAGAGGCGGCTTGGCTTCGTCGAAGTAGATTTCCGAGTAGCACTCGTCGGAGGCGATGACGAAGCCGTACTTGTCGGAGAGGGCGAAGAGCTTCTTCCAGTCTTCCAGGTCCAGCACCTTGCCGGTGGGGTTGCCGGGGGAGCAGACATAGAGCAGTTGCACCCGGGCCCAGTCGGCCTCGGAGAGGGCCTCCAGTTCCAGGGAGAAGTCGTTCTCCGGCAGGGTGTTGAGGAAGTAGGGTTCGGCCCCGGCCAGGTAGGCCGCGCCTTCGTAGATCTGGTAGAAGGGATTGGGGCTGACCACCAGGGGCACGTAGCCGCGGCTGGGGTCGATGACGGTCTGGGCGAAGGCGAAGAGGGCTTCGCGGGAACCGTTCACCGGCAGGATCTCGGTGTCCGGATTGACGCCGGCCAGGCCGTAGCGGCGCTCCATCCAGGCGGCGATGGCCTGGCGCAGGGCGGGCGTTCCCTGGCTTGTGGGATAATTGGCGAGGCCGCCCAGATTGGCCGTCAGGGCTTCCTTGATGAAGCCCGGGGTGGCGTGCTGGGGCTCGCCGATGGACAGCTTGATTTCCTGGTAGTCCGGATTGGGCGTGACGCCCTGGAACAGCTGGCGCAGTTTTTCGAAGGGGTAGGGCTGCAGCTTGGCGAGAAATGGATTCACGGCGGGGTTCCCGGTGTGGGGCTGGGCTGAAAACAACGGATTATAAAGGGCGGAGCGTGAGGGAAGAAGCGGCACGGAGAGGAAATGGCAGGCGCACCCACCTGGCCGTCGGCGCCCTGCTCACCGGCGCCCTGGTCTGGGGTGTGCTGTGGTATCCCTACCGGGTGCTGGCCGGCCTGGGCATCAGCGGCATCGCCGCCTCGGCCCTGACCTACGCGGTGGCCCTGGCGCTGGCCCTGGTCTTCTGGCGCCGGGCCCTGGCCGCCCTGCGGCCCTCCTGGCTGCTGGCGGCCATCGGCCTGGCCGGCGCCGCCTGCAACATGGGTTATGTATTGGCCACCCTGCACGGGGAAGTGATGCGGGTGCTGCTGCTGTTCTACCTGGCGCCCCTGTGGACCATCCTGCTGGCACGCTGGTGGCTGGGGGAGCAGCTGGGGGTGTGGGGGCTGGCGGTGGTGGGCCTGTCCCTGGGCGGTGCCGCCGCCATGCTCTGGCATCCGGCCATGGGCCTGCCCTGGCCCCGCAATGGGGCCGAATGGCTGGGCCTGGCGTCCGGCTTCTTCTTTGCCTGTTCCAACGTGCTGTCGCGACGGGCCCAGGCCCTCTCCATCGAGGTCAAGTCCGTCGCCATGTTCGTCGGTGCCCTGGTCATCAGCGGTGCCCTGCTGCTCACCGGCTGGGGCTCCATGCAGTGGCCCCAGAGCGGTGCCGGCGTCCTGTGGCTGCTGGGTATCGGCGTGATCCTGATGCTGGTGAACAGGGTGGTGCAGTTCGGCCTGCACCACACCGCGGCCAACCGGGCCATCGTCATCCTGCTCTCGGAGCTGGTTTTTGCCGCCATCTCCGCCTGGTTCCTGGCGGGGGAGGCCATGGGGGCGCGGGAGTGGCTGGGCGGGGCCATGATCGCTGCCGCCAGCCTGTTGTCCACCCGCCTGGAAGCACGGGTGGAAGCGGCTGCCTGAGCCGTTCTGCAGCCTATCGCCTCAGTAGCGGAGGAGGGTGAAGGTCGGCAGGCCGGCCTCCGCCAGACGGGCCGATCCGCCCAGTTCCGGCAGGTCCACCACCGCCGCCGCTTCAATGATGCGGGCCCCCAGCCGGGTCATGAGATTGACCGCCGCCAGCAGGGTGCCACCGGTGGCGATGAGGTCGTCGATGATGAGCACGTGTTCCCCCGGCAGGGCCGCATCCGTATGCACCTCGATGCTGGCCTCGCCGTATTCCAGGGCATAGGACTCCTGCATCGTGGTGAAGGGCAGCTTGCCCGCCTTGCGTACCGGGATGAAGCCGCAGCCGAGCCGGTAGGCCAGGGCGGCGCCGATGATGAAGCCCCGGGCGTCGATGCCGACCACGGCGTCGATGTGGCTGTCGGCATAGCGCTCGGCGAAGGCGTCGATGAGGCGGCGGAAGGCGGCGCCGTCCCGCAGCAGGGGCGTGATGTCGCGGAACTGCACGCCGGGCTGGGGCCAGTCGGCAATGGTGCGGATGTGGGAGGCGAAAAAGGCGTCGTTCATGGGCGGCTCAGAGCAGGGCGAATTTGAGGACGAAGGCCAGGGCGATGACCACCACCATGGGCTTGAGGTCGCCCTGCCGGCCCGACAGCAGCTTGAGGGCGGCATAGGTGATGAAGCCGAAGGCGATGCCGTGGGCGATGGAGAAGGTGAAGGGCATGGTGATGGCCGTCACCACCGCCGGAGCCGACTCGGTGAGGTCGTCCCAGTCGATCTCGGCCAGGCCGCGCACCATCAGCACCGCCACATAGCACAGGGCCGGAGCGGTGGCATAGGCCGGCACCACCCCGGCCAGGGGCGCGAGGAAGAGGGCGGCCAGGAACAGCAGGGCCACCACCACGGCGGTGAGGCCGGTGCGGCCGCCGACGGAGGTGCCGGCGGCGGACTCGATGTAGGCGGTAGTGGAGGAGGTGCCCAGGGCGGCGCCGGCCAGGATGGCGCCGGAGTCGGCCAGCAGGGCCTTCTTCAGGCGCGGCAGGCGGCCCTCGGCGTCGAGCAGGCCGGCCCGGTGGCAGACGCCGATGAGGGTGCCGGAGGCGTCGAACAGTTCCACCAGGAAGAAGGTCATGACCACGGTCAGTAGGCCGGCGTGGAAGGCGCCCTCCAGGTCCATCTGCAGGAAGGTGGGGGCGATGCTGGGCGGCATGGCGACGATGCCGTTGAAGGGCGTCAGACCCAGCAGCATGGAGGTGGCGGTGACCGCCAGGATGCTGATGATGATGGCGCCGGGAACGCGGCGCTGCTCCAGGGCCAGGATCAGGATGAAGCCGCCGATGGCCAGCAGGGCGCCCGGCTGGTGCAGGTCCCCCAGGGTCAGCAGGGTGGCCGGATGGGCGGTGATGAGACCGGCGTTCTTGAGGCCGATGATGGCCAGGAAAAGGCCGATGCCGGCGGAGATGGCGTACTTGAGGGAGCGGGGAATGGCATTGACGATGGCCTCCCGCAGGCGGAACAGGCTGATCAGCACGAACAGGCAGCCGGAGATGAAGACGGCGCCCAGGGCCGTCTGCCAGGGGAAGTGCATGCCGCCGACGACAGTGAAGGCGAAGTAGGCGTTGAGGCCCATGGCCGGGGCCAGGGCGATGGGGTAGTTGGCGTAGAGCCCCATGATGGCCGAGCCGAGGGCGGCGGCCAGGCAGGTGGAGACGAACACCGCCTCCCGGGGCATGCCGGCGGCCGAGAGAATGTCCGGGTTCACGAAAATGATGTAGGCCATGGTGAGGAAGGTGGTGATCCCCGCCATGAGCTCGGTGCGAGCGGTGGTGCCGTGGGCAGACAGTTGGAAGTAGCGTTCCAGCATCGGAAGAATCCTGGAAGATCGACGGCAGGAGGCCGTCGCCGGTGGAAGGAAGGGGTGGGTGGGTCCCGGCGGCGCGGGGCCGCCGGGGCAGGGCTTCAGCTGAGGCTCATTCCTTGCCGCAGCACTGCTTGTACTTCTTGCCGCTGCCGCAGGGACAGGGATCGTTGCGGCCCACCTTGTCGCCGTCGCGGCGCTGGGTGGCCGGGTTGCGCTTGGCCAGCCAGAAGCGGTGGATTTCGGCCACGGCCAGGGGCAGGTCGTCCTGGCACTGCTTTTCCATGTCGGCCTTTTCCTTGCCGTCGGGCCATTCCTCGCCGTGTTCCTTGGCGGCGGCCTCGGCTTCGCCGGTCAGCACCATGAAGGGGAACAGGCGCTCGTCCAGCCATTCCAGTTCCTCTTCGTCGGCGATGGCGTCGAACCAGTCTTCCGGCGCCGCATCCACGCCCAGCAGGTAGGCGGAACACCAGGGGGCGAAATCGCTGGGGGCGTCGTCCCCTTCCTCCTGGCCGTAGAGCAGCAGCACGGGAGGCTCGCCGGAGTTGAGCAGCTCGGCCTGGCCGGCGGCAAAGCGGCGCAGCAGGCCGGTCAGTTCCTGGCCGGCGGGGCTGGCGGCGGCTTCGTCGCTGCCCAGGACCTCGGCCAGCCATTCTTCTTCGGGCACCGGCACCGGGCCGCCCAGGGTGGCGCAGAGGTAGCCCTGGATTTCGTCCAGGCGCAGGGTGTCTTCCAGGGCCGGGTCGTCCAGCAGGACTTCCAGACGGTCCAGGTCGGCATCGTTGAGCGGGGTGGGGGGAGTGGTGGTCATGGTGAGGTCTCAGGGTTTGATTTCAGTGGAATCCGGGTGCAACAAATCGGTCGTGTGGGGCCTTGGCCGGGGCTGGTCTGCCGGCGGCGGTGTCGTGCGGCAGGGCGGAAAACCGGACATGTCGCCTGCCACGCCGAGGCGCTTCAGGCGGGGCGCCGCACTGCCGTTGCCTGAATGAAACTGTCGGCGGACGGCCAGTTTTTGCTGCTGCCCGGCCCGGTCCCGGTTTCTGCCGGTGAAAAAGGACCGGGGCATGATGGCGGGGTAGTTCGTCCGCCACAGGCAAAATGCTATTATACGCGCCCATGTATGTGGATTCCGGGGCGCCCGCAGTCTTTTCTGGCGCCCTTTTCGTTTCATTTGGATTAACGAGAAACGCGATCCGGGCTTTTCGGGGGAAAAACCAAGTTTTCTCCTCCGGCCGACCCGCCGCCTGACTGACCCGCCGATGCGCCTGACCAAGCTCAAACTTGCCGGCTTCAAATCCTTTGTCGATCCCACCATGGTGGCCCTGCCGGGGCAGCTGGTGGGCGTCGTCGGCCCCAACGGCTGCGGCAAGTCCAACATCATGGACGCGGTGCGCTGGGTGCTGGGGGAGTCCAAGGCCTCGGAGCTGCGCGGCGAGTCCATGCAGGACGTCATCTTCAACGGCTCCTCCAACCGCAAGCCGGTGTCCCGGGCCTCCGTCGAGCTGATCTTCGACAATTCCCTGGGCCGGGCCATGGGCCAGTGGAGCCAGTACGCCGAACTGTCGGTGAAGCGGGTGCTGACCCGTTCCGGCCAGTCCGACTACCTGATCAACAACATCAAGGTCCGCCGCAAGGACATCACCGACCTGTTCCTGGGCACCGGCCTGGGCCCCCGGGCCTACGCCATCATCGGCCAGGGCATGATCTCCCGCATCATCGAGGCCAAGCCCGACGAGTTGCGGGTGTTCCTGGAAGAGGCCGCCGGCGTCACCCGCTACAAGGAACGGCGCAAGGAAACCGAAGGTCGCCTGGCCGACACCCGGGAAAACCTGCTGCGGGTGGAGGACATCCGTCTCGAGCTGGCCGGCCAGATGGAGCGCCTGGAAGCCCAGGCCGCCGTGGCCCGCCAGTACCACCAGCTGAACGACGAACTGACCCTGAAGCAGCAGGTGCTGTGGGTGCTGCGGCGCAACGAGGCCAAGGCCGAGCAGCAGCGCTTCGCCATGGAAATCGAGCGGGCCGGCACCGACCTGGAAGGCCAGACCGCCGCCCTGCGCGACATCGAGGCCCAGCTGGAAGCCTCCCGGGAAGCCCATTTCGCCGCCAGCGACGGCGTGCACCAGGCCCAGAGCGACCTCTTCGCAGTCAATGCGGACGTGGCCCGGCTGGAAACGGAAATCCGCCACCAGCGCGAATCCGGCGTGCAGCTGGAATCCCGTCTGGCCCAGCTGGAAGGCGAGCAGCAGCACTGGCAGGAACAGGCCGAGCGCCTGGACATGGACGAGGAACGCTGGCGCGAACTGCAACTGGTGGCCGAAGGCCGCCAGGAACAGGCCCAGATGAAGCTGGAGGCCCGCCAGGAACGCCTGCCCATGGCCGAGGAGGCCCAGGCGGCGGCCCAGGAGGCCCTCAACCAGCAGCGGGCCGAGATGGCCAAGGTGGAGCAGGCACTGCAGGTGGAACAGACCCACCGCAGCCATGCCGAGCGCACCCTGCAAAGCATCGCCCAGCGCCGCAACCGCATGGAGCAGGAGCGGGAAAGCCTGGCCGATCCGGATACCAGCGAGCTGGACCTGAAGACCGAGGAACTGGCCGAACAGCAGGAGCGCCTGATCGCCCTGCAGGACAAACTGGGCGCCGCCCAGGGCGAACTGCCCCAGCTCGAGGCCCGTCGCCGCGAGTTGCTGGAGGAAGTGCAGGCAGCCGTGAAGGACGTGGCCGATGTGCGCGCCCGCCGCGCCGCCCTGGAACAGTTGCAGGAGCGGGTCCAGTCCGGCGGCAAGGTGGGTGAATGGCTGCGCCGCCACGGCCTGGAAAGCCGCACCCCCCTGTGGAAGCGCCTGGAGGTGGACGCGGGCTGGGAAGACGCGGTGGAAGCCGTGCTGCGCGAACGCCTCAACGCCGTTTCCCTGGAAGACCCGGTGGCCCTGGCCGCCCTGGTGGACGACAAGCCGGCGGGCAAGCTGACCCTGCTCCTCTCCGGCGCCGCCGAAGCCCCGGCCGGCGGCCTGCTGGGCCGCATCCGCTGCCATGAGCCGGCCCTGGCCGGCGTCCTGGCCGACTGGCTGCACGGCATCGATTGCGTGGACAGCATGGAGGCGGCCCTGCAGCGGCGCGCCAGCCTGGCCCCCGGCCAGCTGCTGGTGACCCGGGAAGGCCATCTGCTGAGCCGTCACAGCCTGACCCTGTTCGCCCCCGATTCGGCCGAACACGGCCTGCTGGAACGCCAGCGGGAAATCGAGGCCCTCGCCGCCGCCCTGGACGACAAGCAACTGGCGGTGGAAACCGCCCAGGCCCGCCTGGCCGAAGTGGAGGAACGCATCGCCGCCGGCCAGAGCGACAGCCAGAACCTGCGCCGCCGCACCCAGGAACAGCAGGACCGCATCCACACCCTGCAGATGGAAGTGATGCGGCAGAACCAGATTCTCGAGCGCATCCGGGAGCGCCACGCCCAGATCGAACAGGCCGCGGCCGAACTGGCGGCGGAAGAGGAAGTGGAGCAGGAGCGCCTCTTCATCGCCGACGAGGCCATCGCCCAGCAGCGGGAAAACCTGGACGCCCTCCATGCCCGCTTCGCCGGCGTGCGGGCCCGCCTGGAAGAGGCGGACCGGGCCCTGCGCGAGGAGCGGGAGGCCCTGGCCAACGTGGAGCGGGAACACCGGGAAGCCCAGTTCTCCCTGCGCGAGGCCGAAGGCAAGCTGGCCGAAGTGGCCAACAACCGGGTCATGTCCCAGCGCCAGCTGCAGCGCATCGCCGACGACCTGGCCCAGTGCCGCCAGACCCGGGAAAACCTTCAGGTCGAGATTCTCGAACCCAAGCTGCAGGAAGCCCTGGAACAGCGCGTGCTGCGCGAGCAGGCCCTGGCGGCCCAGCGGGAGGCCATGGAAAACGCCACCCAGGCCCTGCGCCAGCTGGAAGAGCAGCGCCTGAAGATCGAGCAGGGCCTCAACCCCATGCGCGACCGGGTCGGCGAACTGCGCCTCAAGGAACAGGCGGCGGCCCTCAATGTGGAACAGCTCACCGCCCAGCTGCTGGAAGCCGGCGCCAACGAGGAAGTCCTGGCGGAACAGGCCCAGGCCTTCGCCGGCACCAAGGCCAGCAGCCTGCAAAGCTCCATCGGCAGCCTGCAGAAGGCCATCCTGGAACTGGGAGCGGTGAACCTGGCGGCCCTGGAGGAACTGGAATCGGCGACCCAGCGCAAGCAGTTCCTCGACGACCAGGCGGAAGACCTGAACACCGCCATGGAAACCCTGGAAAACGCCATCCGCCGCATCGACAAGGAAACCCGGGACCTGCTGCAGGCCACCTACGACACGGTGAACCGGCACTTCGGCGAACTGTTCCCGACTCTCTTCGGCGGCGGCGAGGCCCGGCTGGTGATGACCGGCGACGAGATCCTCGATGCCGGCGTGCAGATCACCGCCCAGCCCCCGGGCAAGAAGAACGCCACCATCCATCTGCTCTCCGGCGGCGAGAAGGCCCTCACCGCCATCGCCCTGGTGTTCGCCATGTTCCAGCTCAACCCGGCGCCCTTCTGCCTGCTCGACGAAGTGGATGCGCCCCTGGACGATTCCAATACCGAGCGCTTTGCCGAGATGGTCAAGCGCATGTCTGCCAATACCCAGTTTTTGTTCATCAGCCACAACAAGATCGCCATGGAAATGGCCCAGCAACTGGTGGGCGTGACCATGCAGGAATCCGGGGTGTCCCGGATCGTCGAGGTGGATATCGCCGAGGCCCTGCGCATGCGCGAACAGGTGGCCGCATGACCCCGATGGAAAAGGAAAAGCCATGACCGAATTGCATATTGGCCTGTTGGCTTTCGGCGGCGTCGCCGTGGTTGGCGTGCTGGCCTACAACAAGTGGCAGGAGCGCAAGCACCGCCAGGTGGCCGAGCAGATGCTGCGTCCCAGCGACGAGGACGTGCTGCTCGACGGCGAGGAGGATGCCGTGGAGGAAGAGGGCGAGGAGGAATACGCCGTCCTCATCCAGCGCGACGAAAACGGCGAGATCATCCGCGCGCCCCAGCTGGCCCAGCGCAAGGAGCCGGTGTTCGAGGCAGAGGCGGAGCCGGCCCCGGCCGCGCGCCAGGAACCGGTGTTCAACTTCGACGACGAACCGGCCCCGGCGGCCGAACCCGTCTATGCCGCCGAAGCACCCCGGACCGCCGCCAAGGCCACGCCCCAATCCGCCCTGGACTTCGATGCCGAGCCTGCCCTGGCGGTGAAGCCCGCTGCGCCTGCCTTCGCCGCGACACAGGCCCAGGGTGCCCTGTCCATCGACCCGATCGCCATGCCCCTGCGGGAAGCCGCGCCGGCCGTGGCTGCGCGGGCACCCGCCAGCGAGATGCCAGCCCCGGGCGAAGCCGAGGCCCCCCGCACCCTGATGGCGCCGGCCCTGCCCACCTTCCTGCTCTCTCCGGCCGCCGACTACATCGTGGCCCTGGAAACCGTGGATTTCATTCCCGCCGGCCAGTTCATGCAGTCCCAGCGGGAAGCCCTGCTGCGCATCGGCAAGCGGGTCACCTGGGTCGGCCTCAACGAAGGCAGCGGCGAGTGGGAAGTGATGGACGAGAACAGTCCCCAGGAGTACCGCCGCCTGCGCATCGGCGTGCAGCTGGCGGACCGCCGCGGCGCCATTTCCGACGCCGAGCTGTCCATCTTCCACACCGCCATGCGCCAGCTGGCCGAGGAATTCATGGCCGTGGCCGACCTGCCGACCCGCAAGTCGGCCCTGGAAGACGCCTACGAACTGGACCGCTTCTGCGCCGACGTGGATATCCAGATCGGCATCAACGTGGTGGCCGTGGGCCAGCTCTTCCCCGGCACCAAGATCCGCGCCCTGGCCGAAGCCGCCGGCATGGTGCTGGAAGCCGACGGTGCCTTCGTCCGCCGTGACGACGACGGCCGGGTGCTGTACACCCTCAGCCACCAGAGCCAGCAGCCCTTCACCGCCGAGGCCATGAAGACCCTCTCCTGCCACGGCCTGACCTTCCTCCTGGATGTGCCCCGGGTGCCCAACGGCGACCGGGTCTTCAACCAGATGGGCGACCTGGCCCGCCGCTTCGCCGATTCCCTGCACGGGGTGGTGGTGGACGACAACCGTCAGCCCCTGACCGAGGCCCTGCTGGAGCCCATCCGCAAGCAGGTGGCCCAGTACCAGGGCGCCATGGCCCAGCGCGGCCTGGTGGCCGGCGGTTCCCTCTCCCTGCGCCTGTTCGCCTGATGCCGGTGGGGGAAGTCGCCCGGGCCCGGGCCGCGGCCCTGCGGGCCGAGCTGGAAAGCCACAACCACGCCTACTACGTGCTCGATGCGCCGACGGTCCCGGACGCGGAATACGACCGTCTGTTCCGGGAACTGCAGGCCCTCGAAGCCGAGTATCCGGAGCTGCTCAGCGCCGATTCGCCGACCCAGCGGGTGGGCGGCAAGCCCCTGGACAGTTTTCCCAGCGTCAGCCATGCGGTGCCCATGCTCTCCATCCAGACCGAGACGGATACGGAGCCCAGCGGCGCCTTCAATTTCGACGCCCGGGTGCGCAAGGAGCTGGAGCTGGAGGAGGGCGCGGCGCCGGTGGAATACGCCGCCGAGCTGAAGTTCGACGGCCTGGCGGTGAGCCTGCGCTACGAGCACGGCGTGCTCGTCCAGGGGGCCACCCGGGGCGACGGCGCCAGCGGCGAGGACGTCACCCAGAACCTGCGCACCGTGCGTTCCATCCCCCTGCGCCTGCAGGGCCCGGCGGCAAGCCTGCCGCCCCTGCTGGAAGTGCGGGGCGAGGTGTACATGCGCCGGGACGACCTGGCCCGCTACAACGAAAAGGCCCTGGCCCGGGGCGACAAGACCCTGGTCAATCCGCGCAACGGCGCGGCCGGCAGCATCCGCCAGCTGGACCCGGCCATCGCCGCCAGCCGCCCCCTCAATTTCTTCGCCTACGGCATCGGCGCCGTCTCCGGATGGACGCTGCCCGCCACCCATGCCGGCCTGCTCGACGCCCTGGCCGCCTTCGGCCTGCCCGTGTGCCAGCACCGGGACGTGGTGCGGGGCGCCGCCGGCCTGGCCGATTTCCACCGGCGCATGGGCGCCCTGCGGGACAGCCTGCCCTTCGACATCGACGGCGTGGTGTACAAGGTCAATTCCCTGGAACTGCAGGCCCGCCTCGGCTTCCGCTCCCGGGAGCCGCGCTGGGCCGTGGCCCACAAGTATCCGGCCCAGGAGGCCCTGACCGTGGTCGAGGCCATCGACATCCAGGTCGGCCGCACCGGCGCCCTGACTCCCGTGGCCCGGCTGCAGCCGGTCTTCGTCGGCGGCGTCACGGTGACCAACGCCACCCTGCACAACGAGGACGAAATGGCCCGCAAGGGCGGCCTCTGCACCGGCGACACGGTCATCGTGCGCCGGGCCGGCGACGTCATCCCCGAAGTGGTGGGGGTGGTGGCCGAGCGCCGTCCCGCCGGCGCCACGCCCTTCCAGATGCCCCGCAGCTGCCCGGTGTGCGGCTCCCATGTGGTGAAGGAGGAGGGCGAGGCAGTGGCCCGCTGTTCCGGCGGCTTCGCCTGCCGGGCCCAGCGCATCCAGGCCATTCTGCACTTCGCCGGGCGCCGCATGATGGACATCGAGGGCCTGGGGGAGCGCTATGTGGAGCGGCTGGTGGAGTTCGACCTGATCCACGGCGTTGCCGACCTCTACCGCCTGACCCTGGCCGACCTGCTGGAAATGAAGCGCCTCGCCGACGAGCGGGATGGCGTCACGCCGGAGACGGTGAAGCAGGGCCAGATCGCCACCCGCTGGGCGGAGAACCTGCTGGCCGGCATCGCCGCCAGCAAGACGCCGCCCCTGGCGCGGCTGCTGTTCGCCCTGGGCATTCGCCACGTCGGCGAATCCACGGCCAAGACCCTGGCCGACTGGCTGGGCTCCCTGGCCGTGGTGCGCCGGGCTCCGGCGCCCCTCCTGGCGGCCCTGCCGGATATCGGCGCCACCGTGGCCACGGCCATTGCCGACTTCTTCGCCGAACCCCACAATGCCGCCGCCGTGGATGCCCTGCTGGCGGCCGGTGTGGCGCCGGCCGACGAACATGCCCCCAGCCCCGAGCTGGGTGGCCGCCTGGGCTGGACCGAACTCTACGCAGCCCTCGGCATTCCCCGCCTGACGCCGGTGCGGGCGCGCCAGCTGGCCGATCTGGTGCCTGAAGGCGAGGGACTGGCGGCCCTGGCACCCGGCTGCCTGGAACTGGCGGCCCTGCCCGCCGAGGTGGCGACCGCGGTGCTGGCCTGGCTGGAGGAGGAGGGCAACCGCGCCCGCCTGACGGCCCTGGCGGCCCTGCGGCGGGAACTGCTGGCGGCCCTGCCGGCCCAGGCCCTGGGGCCCCGGCCCCTGGCGGGCTTGACCTTCGTCCTCACCGGCACCCTGCCGACCCTGAAGCGGGACGAGGCCAAGGCCCGCATCGAGGCCCAGGGCGGCAAGGTCAGCGGCTCGGTGTCGAAGAAGACCGATTATGTGGTGGCCGGCGAGGAAGCCGGCTCCAAGCTGGAAAATGCCTTGAAACTGGGGGTGCCCGTGCTCGACGAGACGGCCCTCCTGAATCTGCTGAATGAGGAAAAATCCAATGAAAAAAGTGCGTAAGGCCGTCTTTCCCGTGGCCGGTCTGGGAACCCGCTTCCTGCCGGCGACCAAGGCCAGTCCCAAGGAAATGCTGCCCATCGTGGACAAGCCCCTGATCCAGTACGCGGTGGAAGAGGCCTGTGCGGCCGGCATCACCGACATGATTTTCGTCACCGGCCGCAGCAAGCGGGCCATCGAGGACCATTTCGACAAGGCCTACGAACTGGAGAAGGAACTGGCCGAGCGGGGCAAGACCGAAATGCTCAAGTTCGTGCAGGATATGCTGCCCAAGTCCATGAACTGCATCTATATCCGCCAGCCCGAGGCCCTGGGCCTGGGCCACGCCGTGCTGTGCGCGGCGCCGGTGGTGCAGGACGAGCCCTTCGCCGTGATCCTGGCCGACGACCTGCTGGATGGCGAGACGCCGGTGATGAAGCAGATGGTGGACACCTACGACTACTACCATTGCTCCGTGCTGGGCGTGCAGGACGTGCCCCGGGCCGACACCAAGAGCTATGGCATCGTGGACGCCAAGCCGGTGGCCGAGCGCCTGGAGCAGATCGCCGCCATCGTCGAGAAGCCCAAGCCCGAGGAGGCCCCTTCCACCCTGGCGGTGGTCGGGCGCTACATCCTGACGCCGCGCATCTTCCACCACCTGGAGCGCATCGGCAAAGGCTCCGGCGGCGAAATCCAGCTCACCGACGGCATCGCTTCCCTGCTCTCGGAAGAGCAGGTGCTGGCCTACCGCTACGCCGGCACCCGCTACGATTGCGGCTCCAAGCTGGGCTATTTGCAGGCCACGGTGGACCTGGGCCGGCGCCATCCCGAAGTGGGGGCCGCCTTCGGCGCCTATCTCGATTCCCTGAAATAAGAAGGAGCAGCCCATGGCTACCCGCGAAGAAGCCCTGGCCCTGCTGGCCCGGGGAGAACTGGTCCATTCCGCCGAAACCGTGTCCGCCGCCGTGGACCGGGTGGCGGCGGAAATCACCGCCCGCCTGGGGGAGAGCAATCCCCTGATCCTCTGCGTCATGACCGGCGGCGTGGTCTTTGCCGGCCAGTTGATGGCCCGCCTGCCCTTCCCGGCGGACTTCGACTACCTGCATGCCACCCGCTACGGTCAGGATACGGCCGGCGGCGCCCTGTCCTGGCGCGCCGCGCCCTGGACCAGCGTCAAGGACCGCACCGTGCTGGTGGTGGACGACATCCTGGACGAAGGCGTGACCCTGGCGGCCATCAAGGACCGCCTGCTGCACCAGGGGGCCAAGGCCGTCTATCTGGCGGTGGCGACGGACAAGGAAAACGGCAAGAATAAGCCCGTGACTGCCGATTTCGCGGCCCTCAAGGTGCCCGACCGCTTCGTCTTCGGCTACGGCATGGATGCCTACGGCGCCTGGCGCAACCTGCCGGCCATCTACGCCCTCAAGGACGAGTAATCCCGGCGGCGGCTTTCGCCGCCACCGGCCAATCTTCGGAGTTTTCCCGCAATGCTTGCAATCATCGGCGGCAGTGGCCTGACCCAGCTGGCCAACCTGGACATTTCCCACCGGGAAATCGTCCGCACCCCCTACGGCGAGCCCTCCGGGCCTGTCACCTTCGGCAACATCTGCGGCCAGCCCGCCATGT
This sequence comes from Azospira sp. MPR-LB4, assembly GCF_058809525.1. NCBI lineage: Bacteria > Pseudomonadati > Pseudomonadota > Betaproteobacteria > Rhodocyclales > Rhodocyclaceae > Azospira > Azospira sp. MPR-LB4. The sequence goes on along the minus strand of NZ_CM179521.1, from coordinate 528,526 downwards.
TCGTCGCCCGCCACGGCTACGGCCACACCATTCCGCCCCACGAGGTGAATTACCGCGCCAACCTGTGGGCCCTGTGGTCGAAGAAGGCCACAGCCATCGTCTCCGTGGCTTCCGTCGGCGGCATCCGCGGCGACCTGGCCCCCGGCGACATCGTCGTGCCGCACCAGATCATCGACTACACCTGGGGCCGCCGCTCCACCTTCCATGAAGGCGACGGCTGCACCGTGACCCACGTGGATTTCACCCATCCCTACGACGAGCTGTTGCGCAACCAGATACTCACCGCCGCCTCCATGATCGGCGAGGAGGTGCGCATGGGTGGCGTCTATGCCGCCACCCAGGGGCCGCGCCTGGAGACGGCCGCCGAAATCAACCGCATGGAGCGGGACGGCGCCGACCTGGTGGGCATGACCGGCATGCCCGAAGCGGTGCTGGCCCGGGAGCTGGATCTGCCCTATGCCGCCATCAACGTGGTGGCCAACTACGCCGCCGGCCGCGGCGAGAGCCGGGACGGCATCCACTTCGAGTCCATCGAGGACGTGCTGCAGAACGCCATGGGGCGGGTGCGGGGCATCATCGAGCAGCTGGTCGCCAACCACGGCGCCCGGGACTGACCATGGCCGCCGGCGTCGCCCGTCCCGTCCTGCGCATGGGCCATCCGGTGCTGCGGCAGCGGGCCCGGGAAATCACCGAGTTCGGCACTCCGGCCCTGGCCGCCCTGATTGCGGACATGGAAGCGACCATGGTGGCGGAGGGCGGCGTCGGCCTGGCGGCGCCCCAGATCGGCGTGGACCTGCGCCTGGTGGTGTTCGGCTTCGACAGCAGCGAGCGCTATCCGGAGGCCCCGGCCATTCCCTTCACAGTGCTGCTCAATCCGCAGCTGGAGCCCCTCGACAGCGAGGAGGAAGAGGGCTGGGAAGGCTGTCTCTCCCTGCCCGGCATGCGCGGCTGGGTGCCCCGCTGGAAGCGCCTGCGCTATAGCGGCTTCACCCCCGAGGGAGAGCCCCTGGAGCGGGTGGTGGAAGGTTTCCACGCCCGGGTGGTGCAGCACGAGTGCGACCATCTGGACGGCCTGCTCTATCCGGCTCGCATCCGGGACTTTTCCCGCTTCGGCTTCATCGAGGAGTTGTTTCCCGAGGGCCCCGGCACGGGGGCGGAGGATTAAAAAAGGAGGCCGCGGCCTCCTTTTTTTCATGGCGCAGTCCGCCGCCTGGAGTCTGCCCTAGACCTGCAGCATTTCCAGCAATTCCGTTTCCAGACGGATGCGCTTGCTGCTCTGGTCCAGGTCGCCGCCGGAAACGAGGAAGGTGTCCTCGGCCCGTTCGCCCAGGGTGGCGATTTTCGCCGTCTGCAGCCCGGCGCCGTGTCGGGCCAGGGTCTGGGCAACGGAGAAGAGCAGGCCGGGACGGTCGGCGGCGACGATGGAGAGGACGCAGTGGCCCCGGTCGTCGGGCAGCAGGCTGACCTGGGGCGCGATGGGGAAGTGCCGCACCTGGCGGGACAGGCGGCCGGTGGGCGGTGCCTCCGGCGGCCCCGGGTGGAGCAGGGCCTCGGTCAGTTCGTGTTCCACATAGCTGGCCATTTCCCGCGGAATCTCCCGGTTGGAGACGTCAAGCAGGATGAAGCTGTCCAGGGCGTAGCCGTGGCGGGTGGTGTGGATCTTGGCGTCGACGATGTTGAAGCCGGCGCGGCCGAAGAAGCCGCAGAGGCGGGCGAAGAGGTCCGGCTGATCCCGGGTGTAGACCATCACCTGCAGGGTCTCGGTGGCCTCGCTGCAGTCCTGGATCTGGCGCAGGCGGGCCTTCACCAGGGGCTCGTCGTGGTGGATGCGGTAGTGCAGGCAGCGGGTATGCCAGGCGATTTCCTCGGCCGAGTGGCGCAGGAAATAGACCGTGTCCAGCTGCTTCCACAGGCCCTGGTGCACCGTGTCGGAGAGGGCGAAGTAGCGCAGCAGGCGCAGGGCCTCCTCCTGGCGCTCCTCGATGACGCCGTGGGGTTCGGGCGTGACACCCTTTTCCAGCAGGCGCAGGGTCATGCCGTAGAGGTCCTCCAGCAGCTTGCCCTTCCAGGCGTTCCACACCTTGGGGCTGGTGCCCCGGATGTCGGCCACGGTGAGCAGGTAGAGGGCGGTGAGATGGCGTTCGTCCCTGACCCGGGCGGCAAAGGCGGCCACCACTTCGGGATCGGTGATGTCCTCCTTCTGGGCCACCTGGGACATGACCAGGTGCTGGCCCACCAGCCATTCCACCAGCTCCGTGTCTTCCGGCGCCAGGCCGTGGTTTTCACAGAAGGCGCGGGCGTCGGCCATGCCCAGGCTGGAGTGGTCGCCGCCCCGGCCCTTGGCGATGTCGTGGAACAGGGTGGCGATGTAGAGCAGCCAGGGGCGGTCGAAGCCGGCCACCAGGCGGGAGCAGAGGGGGTATTCGTGGGCGAATTCCTCCATGGTGAAGCGGCGCATGTTGCGCATCACCTGGAGGATGTGCTGGTCCACCGTGTAGGCATGGAACAGGTCGTGCTGCATCTGGCCCACCACGGCGCCGAAGGCCGGGATGTAGCGGCCCAGGATGCCGTACTGGTTCATGCGGCGGAATTCGTGGACGATGCCCTGCTTCTGCTGGAAGAGCTTGAGGAAGCAGGCCCGGTTGGCCGGATCGGCGCGGAATTCGTCGTTGATGAGCAGGCGGGCCCGCCACAGGGCGCGCAGGGTGCGGGCGGTCATGCCCTTCAGGTCCGGGTTCTGCTGCAGCAGGAGAAAGGCTTCCAGCAGGGCGCCGGGACGGTGCTGGAAGACTTCTTCGTCGCTGACGTCGAGCAGGCCATTGGCCTTCTGGAAATCGGCGTCGATGGCTTCGGGGGCCCGTTCCTGGGCCGGGAAGATGGCGGCCCCGATGTTCTGCATGAGGATGATGTTGAGCTGGGTCACCAGCTTGGCGTTGCGGTAGTAACGCTGCATCAGCTGTTCGCTGGAGCGGCGGGTGGGCGTGGCTTCGATGCCCATGTCCGCCGCCATGGGCGTCTGCACGTCGAACAGCAGCCGGTCCTCGCGCCGGCCGGTGAGCAGGTGCAGCCTGACCCGCAGGGTCTCCAGCAGGCCCTGGGCCTCGATCAGGGCCTGGGTTTCCTCGGCGGTGATGAAACCGCCCCGTTCCAGGTCCTGCCAGGTTCGGCCCAGGCCGGCCGCCTGGGCCACCCACAGCACCACCTGGAGGTCCCGCAGGCCGCCCGGGCTTTCCTTGAGGTTGGGCTCCAGGGCGTAGGGGGTTTCATGGAAACGGATGTAGCGCTCATCCTGCTCCAGTTTCTTGGCCTTGAAGAAGGTCTGGGGGTCCAGGGTGGCCGCCAGTCCCTGCTGGAAGCGGCTGAAGAGGGCCTGGTCGCCGCTCAGCAGGCGGGCTTCGATGAGGGCCGTCTGCACCGTGATGTCGCCGGCAGCCTCCTGCAGGCATTCTTCCAGGGTGCGGACACTGTGGCCGATTTCCAGACCGATGTCCCAGAACAGGCCCACCAGCTGTTCCAGCTTGCCCTTCAGGGCCTCGTCGGGCTCCTCCGGCAACAGCAGCAGCAGGTCGATGTCGGAGGCCGGATACAGCTCGCCACGGCCGTAGCCGCCCACGGCCACCAGGGCCAGGGAGGAGGGGAACTGCTGGTCCTGCCAGATTTGCACCAGCAGTTTGTCGATGTTGCTGCAGCGTTGCCGCAGCAGGGCAGCGGCATCGCCCTGGGACTGGTAGTCCGACTTCAGCGCCTGCTGCCCTTCCTGCAGCATGGCTTTGTAATGGGCCAGGGGATGGGGAGCGGGGGCGCTGCTGGGCATGGGCTTCAGATCCAGTCGGGTTTGGGGCGGCTGCCGGCGGAGACGGTCAGGGCTTCGTAGCCGGTTTCGGTGACCAGGATGGTGTGTTCCCACTGGGCGGAAAGGCTGCGGTCCTTGGTGACGATGGTCCAGCCGTCGCCCATTTCCTTGATGGCGGCCTTGCCGGCGTTGATCATGGGTTCCACGGTGAAGATCATGCCGGGTTTCAGTTCGATGCCGGTGCCGGCCTTGCCGTAGTGCAGGACCTGGGGGTCTTCGTGGAACTTGCGGCCGATGCCGTGGCCGCAGAATTCCCGGACCACGGAAAAACCGGCATTTTCCGCATATTTCTGGATGGCGGCGCCGATGTCGCCCAGGTGGGCGCCGGGCTTGATCTGGTTGATGCCGATCCACATGCAGTCGTGGGTGATCTCGCACAGGCGCTTGGCCAGGATGGAGCCTTCGCCGACCACGAACATGCGGCTGGTGTCGCCGTGGAAGCCGTCCTTGATGACGGTGATGTCCAGGTTGACGATGTCGCCGTTCTTCAGCGGCTTTTCCCCCGGGATGCCATGGCACACCTGGTGGTTGATGGAGGTGCAGATGGACTTGGGGTAGGGCGTGTAGCCCGGCGGGGCGTAGTTGAGGGGGGCGGGGATGCAGCCCTGCACATTGACCATGTAGTCGTGGCAGATGCGGTCCAGTTCGCCGGTGGTGACGCCGGGCTTCACATAGGGGGTGACGTGGTCGAGCACTTCCGCCGCCAGGCGGCAGGCGATACGCATTTTTTCGATTTCGTCGGCGGTTTTGATGATGACGCTCATTGCGGCTCTTTGTCTGATGCGGGTTGAAGGGCGAAGGATATAGAAGGCGCCACCCTTAGGCAATTTTGGCGGCCGGTGGTTCGCCTTGAGTAAAAAGCGATGAAATGCTAAAATCCTGCGGCTTTTCGGCTTCGGTCCATCGAAACCGGGAAGACGGGGCTGGCGAAACTGTTTTGCCAGGCCTGCATGTCATGGAACCGGGTGGTCCGGTTCCGGGCAAATCACTCACATCCGCCTCTATCTAGGGTGCCCGCTTTGCGGGTGGCAGTAGTGGCTTTTAAAGCTGTAATGCGGCGGATGGCGGTTCAACCCTTGAGGAGTTTTATATGTCCGCAACTATGCGTCAGATGCTGGAAGCCGGTGTTCACTTCGGCCACCAAACCCGTTTCTGGAACCCGAAGATGGCTCAGTACATCTTCGGTGCCCGCAACAAGATTCACATCGTCAACCTGGAAAAGACCCTGGCCAAGTACAACGAAGCCATGGCCTTCGTGAAGAAGCTGGCCGCCAACAAGGGCACCATCATGTTCGTCGGTACCAAGCGCCAGGCTCGCGAGATCATCGCCGAAGAAGCCCAGCGCGCCGGCACCCCTTATGTTGACCAGCGCTGGCTGGGCGGCATGTTGACCAACTTCAAGACCGTCAAGCAGTCCATCAAGCGTCTGCAGGACATGGAACAGTCCGTCGAGGACGGCTCCATCGAGCGTCTGGGCAAGAAGGAAGCCCTGATGCAGAAGCGCGAACTGGAAAAGCTGCAGAAGTCCATCGGCGGCATCAAGAACATGGCCGGCCTGCCCGACGCCCTGTTCGTGGTGGACGTGGGCTACCACAAGATCGCCATCACCGAAGCCAATAAGCTGGGCATCCCCGTGATCGCTGTGGTTGATACCAACCACTCCCCCGAAGGCGTGGATTACGTGATCCCCGGCAACGACGACTCCTCCCGCGCCATCCGCCTGTACGCCCGTGGCGTGGCCGATGCCATCCTGGAAGGCCGCAGCATGTCCCTGCAGGAAATCGTGGCTGCCACCGGCGGCGACGACGAGTTCGTTGAAGTGGAAGAAGCTGCCGAGTAATCGGTCCCTTCCGACGCCGCTTCCGAGCGGCGTTTCTGATTCGTTTATGTCAATCCGGAAGGGCGCCTGCGTGGCGCCCTTCCAGTAGCAACCGGAGAAAAAATATGGCGGCAATTACCGCAAGCATGGTGGCTGAACTGCGCGCAAAGACCGATGCGCCGATGATGGAATGCAAGAAGGCCCTGACCGAAGCCGACGGCGACATGGGCAAGGCCGAGGAAATCCTGCGCGTCAAGCTGGGCAACAAGGCTACCAAGGCCGCTGCCCGCGTGACCGCCGAAGGCGTGGTCGGCATCTACATTTCCGCTGACGCCAAGCTGGGCGCCATCGTTGAAGTGAACTGCGAAACCGACTTCGTGGCCAAGAACGACGACTTCCTGGAGCTGGTGAAGAACGCCGCCGAACTGGTGGCCACCAAGAACCCGGCCGACGTGGAAGCCCTCTCCGCCCTGGAAGTGGGTGGTCAGAGCCTGGAATCCATCCGTGCCGCCCTGGTCGGCAAGATCGGTGAAAACATGTCCTTCCGCCGCTTCGTGCGCGTGGAAGCCCAGGGCAAGCTGGCCTCCTACATCCACGGCGGCGCCAAGATCGGCGTGCTGCTGGACCTGGTGGGCGGCGACGAACAGCTGGCCAAGGACATCGCCATGCACATCGCCGCTTCCAAGCCCAAGGCTCTGGATGCTTCCGGCGTTTCCCAGGAACTGATCGACACCGAGCGTCGCGTCGCCATCGAAAAGGCCCGTGCCGACAACAAGCCCGAAGCCATGCTGGAAAAGATCGCCGACGGCACCGTGCAGAAGTTCCTGAAGGAAGTGACCCTGCTGGCCCAGGTCTTCGTCAAGGCTGAAGACGGCAAGCAGACCATCGAACAGCTGCTGAAGGCCAAGGGTGCCTCCGTGGCCGCTTTCACCCTGTTCATCGTGGGCGAAGGCATCGAGAAGAAGGTCACCGACTTCGCTGCTGAAGTGGCTGCCCAGGCTGCCGCTGCTGCCCAGAAGTAATCTAGCAATCTAAGGATGCCCATGCCCGATACCACTCCCCAGCCGGCCTACAAGCGTATTCTCCTCAAACTCAGCGGCGAGGCCCTGATGGGCTCCGATGCCTACGGCATCAATCGCCAGACGATCTCCGAGATTGTCGCCGAGATCAAGGAAGTGGCTGAACTGGGGGTGGAAGTCGGCGTGGTCATCGGCGGCGGCAACATCTTCCGCGGTGTTGCGCCTGCCGCCACAGGCATGGACCGGGCTACCGCCGACTACATGGGCATGCTGGCCACCGTCATGAACGGTCTGGCCCTGCAGGACGCCATGCGCATGGCCGGCCTCAACAGCCGGGTCCAGTCCGCCCTGGATATCGAGCAGGTGGTGGAGCCCTACATCCGGGGCAAGGCCATCCGCTATCTGGAACAGGGCCGCATCGTCATTTTCGCTGCCGGCACCGGCAACCCCTTCTTCACCACCGATACCGCCGCCGCCCTGCGCGGTGCCGAAATCGGCGCCCAGATCGTGCTCAAGGCGACCAAGGTGGACGGCATCTACACTGCCGATCCGAAGAAGGATCCGTCCGCCACCCGTTACGACAAGATCAGTTTCGACGAAGCCATCGCCCGCAATCTGGCGGTCATGGATGCCACTGCATTCGCGCTGTGCCGCGACCAGAAACTGCCGATCAACGTGTTTTCCATCTTCAAGAGCGGCGCCCTGAAGCGGGTGGTGCTGGGTGAAGCGGAAGGCACGCTGGTCTACTGCTGAGGGGAACAGACCATGATTTCCGAAGTCAAGAAGAACACCGAAGCCAAGATGCAGAAGTCCATCGAGGCCTTGAAGAACGACCTCGCCAAGGTCCGCACCGGCCGTGCCCATACCGGCCTGCTGGATCACGTGCAGGTGGATTACTACGGCAGCATGGTGCCGGTTAACCAGGTGGCCAACATCACCCTGGTGGACGCCCGTACCATTGGCGTGCAGCCCTGGGAAAAGGGCATGGGCGCCAAGATCGAAAAGGCCATCCGCGATTCCGACCTGGGCCTTAATCCGGCCACCCAGGGCGACCTGATCCGCGTGCCGATGCCTCCCCTGACTGAAGAGCGCCGCCGCGACCTGACCAAGGTGGTCAAGGGCGAAGGCGAGAATGCCAAGGTGGCCGTGCGCAACCTGCGCCGGGATGCCAACAACAGCCTGAAGGAGGGCGTCAAGTCCAAGGAGATTTCCGAGGACGACGAGCGTCGTACCCAGGACGACATCCAGAAGCTCACCGACAAATACATTGCCGAAGTGGACAAGCTCGTCGCCCAGAAGGAAGCCGAGCTGATGGCGGTCTGACCGCCATCTTCCCCTTCCGGGAGATTTCACCGGATGTCCATTTTCAAAAGCTCCACCCGGGAGATTCCCCGGGCGGCAGCGGTGCCCCGGCACATTGCCATCATCATGGATGGCAATGGCCGGTGGGCCAAAAAGCGTTTCCTCCCCCGTTTTGCCGGTCACACCAAAGGCGTCGAGTCCGTCCGCGACATGGTGCGGGCTTGCCTGGAAAAAGGGGTGGAATACCTGACCCTGTTCGCCTTCAGTTCCGAGAACTGGCGCCGTCCCCAGGATGAAGTCAGCCTGCTCATGCAGTTGTTCGTCAAGGCGCTGCAGCAGGAGGTGGAACGGCTGCACAGCAACGGTGTACGCCTGCGCATCGTGGGCGACCTGTCCCGTTTCGATCCCGCCTTGCAGCAACTCATCCGCCAGGGCGAGGAACGCACTGCCGGCAACGAGCGCCTGACCCTGACCATTGCCGCCAACTACGGCGGTCGTTGGGACATCCTGCAGGCGGCCAACCGTCTGGCCCAGGCCTGTCCCGACAAGCTCGGACAGTGGCAGGAAGAGGACCTGGCGCCTTTCCTGGCCATGGCCTATGCCCCGGAGCCGGATCTGTTCATCCGCACCGGGGGCGAGCAGCGCATCAGCAATTTCCTGCTCTGGCAGCTGGCCTACTCGGAATTCTATTTCACCGATACCCTCTGGCCCGAATTCGATACGGCCGCCCTGGAGGCCGCCATTGCTTCCTACCAGCAGCGGGAGCGCCGCTTCGGCCGTACCAGCGAGCAGCTCGCCACCGACACCAAGGGGAACTCCCATGCTTAAGGCCCGGGTCATCACCGCCATTTTCCTGCTGATCGGTTTCCTGGCCGCCCTGTTCCTGCTTTCGCCCCTGGGCTGGACCCTGCTGGCCACCGTAGTCGCCATGCTGGCGGCCTGGGAGTGGGGCGGCCTGATGCGTCTGGTCGGCATCCAGCGGATCGCGGTGGCCTTGCTCCTTGGTGTCCCTTGTACCACCTTGATGCTTGCCCAGCCGGAGGCGCTCGGTCTCTCCGGCAGCCTCGACAAGGGCGCCGCCCTGTCCCTGGCCTGGTGGTTCCTGCTGCCGGCCCTGGGTTTTTGGACCCTGCTGGTGCCCTTATGGCTGGTGCGGCGCTTTCCCTTGTCGGGGACAGCGTTCGGCCTGCTGACCGGCGCCGTGGTGCTCTTGCCCACCTGGCTGGCCCTGGTCCTGCTGCGCCACCTGGGTCCTTGGGCTCTGCTCGGCATCATGGCTCTGGTCTGGATCGCCGATATTGCCGCCTACTTCACCGGCCGGGCCTTCGGTCGCCGCAAGCTGGCGCCCCAGATCAGCCCGGGGAAGACCTGGGAGGGAGCCTATGGCGCCGTGGCCGGCGTCCTGATCTACGGTCTGGCGGTCTATTTCCTTGCCGGTTCCGCGCTGGCTTTGCCCTTGCTGCTCCTGATCCCCACCCTGCTGGTGCTGACCGCGGTCAGCATCATCGGCGACCTGTTCGAGTCCCTGCTCAAGCGCCAGGCCGGCATCAAGGACAGCAGCCAGCTGTTGCCCGGCCATGGCGGCATTCTGGATCGCATCGACAGTCTCACTTCGACCCTGCCTTTGGTGACCCTGCTCTGGCTCGTTCTCTGATCCTTCCGTATTTTTTGCCGGACTCCCCATGCAGCCCCAGCGTCTCACCATCCTAGGTTCCACCGGCTCCATCGGCGTCAGCACTCTGGACGTCGTCCGCCGCCATCCCCAGCGCTACCGGGTGGTGGCTCTGTGTGCCCACCGGCAGGTGGACAAGCTGGCGGAACAGTGTCGGGAATTCCTGCCATCTTATGCCGTAGTCGGTACCGAGGCTCTGGCCCACGATTTGAGGGGCCGGCTGGCGGGGCTCTCCATCGAGGTGCTACACGGTCCCCAGGCCTTGTGTCAGATGGCGGAGCTGGCGGAGGTGGATGCGGTCATGGCTGCCATCGTCGGCGCAGCCGGTCTGGCGCCCACCCTGGCCGCGGTCCGTTGCGGCAAGAAAGTGCTGCTGGCCAACAAGGAAGCCCTGGTCATGGCCGGGCCGGTGTTCATGGCTGCAGTGGCCCGGCATGGCGCCACATTACTGCCTATCGATAGTGAGCATAACGCTATTTTTCAATCACTTCCGATTAATTTCTCAAGTGATTTATCAAGAAATGGGGTGCGTCGGATTCTGCTCACCGCCTCCGGCGGGCCGTTCCGCAACGCCACGGCAGAGAGTCTCGAATCGGTCACGCCGGATCAGGCCTGCGCCCATCCCAACTGGGTCATGGGGCGCAAGATTTCAGTGGATTCCGCTTCCATGATGAACAAGGGCCTGGAGGTGATCGAGGCCCACTATCTGTTCAACGTGGCCGCCGACAAGATCCAGGTGGTGATCCATCCCCAGAGCGTCATCCATTCCCTGGTGGAGTATGTGGATGGCTCGGTGCTGGCCGAACTGGGCAACCCGGACATGCGCACTCCGATCGCCCACGCACTGGCCTTTCCCGAGCGCATCGAGTCCGGGGTCGGCCCTCTCGACCTGTTCCAGGTTGGTCGGCTGGATTTCCAGGAGCCCGACAACCGGCGTTTCCCCTGCCTCTCCCTGGCCTATCGGGCTCTGGCGGAGGAGGGCAGTGCCCCGGCCCTGCTCAACGCAGCCAACGAAGTGGCAGTGGAGGCATTCTTGGCCGGTACCATCAGCTTTACCGCTATTCCCCGCGTCATTGAGGCGACCCTCGATGCCATTCCCGCGGTCGCCGTGGGCAGTCTTGACGACGTGATGGGCGCCGATGCCCAGGCCCGTGCCAAGGCCAGGGAACTGTTGGCCCGGGAATCGCTGCGGTGAGCAACTTCCTTTTCTACCTGGCGGCATTCGCCGTCGTCCTCGGTATCCTGATCGTGGTGCACGAACTGGGACATTATTGGGTCGCCCGGCTTTGCGGCGTGAAGGTCCTGCGCTTTTCCATCGGTTTTGGACGGCCAGTTTTTTCGCTGTTCTCCGGGGCGGACCGTACCGAATGGGCCGTCGGTGCCTTCCCGCTGGGCGGCTACGTCAAGATGCTCGACGAGCGGGAGGCTCCCGTGGCGGCCCAGGAACTGCACCGGGCCTTCAACGTGCAGCCGGTGGGCAAGCGCATGGCCATTGTGGCGGCGGGCCCCCTGGCCAACCTGCTGCTGGCGGTCCTGATTTACTGGGGGCTTTTCTACAGCGGCACCGAAGAACTGCGCCCCATCCTGGGCGCGCCACCGGCCGCCTCCGCGGCCGCCGAGGCGGGTATTCAAAACGGCGAAGTGGTGGTCCGGGTGGATGGCCGGCCGGTGCAGACCTGGCAGGATTTCCGCTGGGAACTGCTGCAGTCCAGCGTCAATAAGTCCGCCGGGGCCGAAGGTGGAGAGCCCGATCCCGGCTATGTGAGTATCGAAGTCCAGGACGCCCGTCAGCAAATCGTATTCCGGCGCCTCAACCTGGCACCCTTGAGGGAGCAGGGTTACGAGGGGGATCCGCTGGGGCTCCTGGGGGTGAATTTTTTCCGGCCCCAGCTGGCGCCGGTGTTCGGCAAGGTGACGCCCGGCAGTCCGGCGGAGGCCGCGGGGCTCCTGAGTGGTGATCGGGTGCTGGCGGTGGATGGCGTGGCCATCGAATTCTGGTCGGATGTGGTGCAGAAAATCCGCAATGCGCCGGACCAGCCGCTGCGCCTGAGCATTCTTCGCGACGATGCCCGGCTGGAAATCAGTGTCGTGCCGGAAGGCTATGGGGATCGCGGCGCCAGGATCGGGCGCATCGGCGTCGGCGTGCGCGATGCGGGTCCCAGCCGCGACGAGTTGACGGTCACGGTGCGCTACGATGTGCTGACCGCCTTGTCCAAGGCGGTCGAGGAAACCTGGGAAAAATCCTCCTTCAGCCTGGTGATGATGGGCAAGATGCTGACGGGAGAGGTGTCCTGGCGCAATCTCAGCGGTCCGGTCACCATCGCCGATTACGCGGGTCAATCGGCTCGCATGGGGATCGACTACTACCTCAAGTTTTTGGCCCTGGTCAGCATCAGTCTGGGCATCCTCAATCTGCTCCCCGTGCCGGTGCTGGATGGCGGGCATTTGATGTATCATATGATTGAGATTATCAAGCGAGGGCCAGTCTCGGAGCGGTTCATGGAGATTGGTCAACAAATCGGGCTGGCGCTGCTTTTGTTGCTCATGGCGTTTGCCTTCTACAACGACATCAACCGATTGATTTCCGGCTGAATATGAACAAAAACCTGTTGGCAGGGGTTGTTGCGGCGCTTTTCGCTTCTGCGGCCCAAGCCTTCGACCCGTTTGTGGTCAAAGATATCCGTGTTGAAGGTATTCAGCGTACCGAAGCCGGTACCGTATTCAGCTACCTGCCGGTCCGCGTTGGCGACACCCTGAATGACGAGCGTGCCGCCCAGGCCATCAAGGCCCTGTTCGCCACCGGCTTTTTCAAGGATGTGCGCATCGAGGTTGATGGCGATGTCATGGTCCTGGTGCTGGAAGAGCGCCCGGCCATCTCCCAGATCGATTTTGTCGGCCTCAAGGAGTTCGACAAGGACCAATTGAAGAAGGGCCTGAAGGACGTCGGTCTGGCCGAGTCCCGCATCTTCGACCGGGCGCTGCTGGACAAGGCGGAGCAGGAGTTGAAGCGCCAGTATCTCTCCCGTGGCAAATACGCGGTGGAGATCAAGACCACGGTAACGCCTCTGGAGCGGAACCGGGTTGCCATCAACTTCACCATTGACGAAGGCGATGCGGCCAAGATCAAGCAGATCAACATCGTCGGCAACCAGGCCTTCAAGGAAAAGGAACTGCTGGAACTCTTCCAGTTGCAGACGCCTGGCTGGCTGACCTGGTATACCAAGAACGATCAGTATTCCAAACAGAAGCTTTCCGCCGACCTGGAAAGCCTCAAGTCCTATTACCAGAACCGGGGCTATCTGGAATTCAATGTGGAGTCCACCCAGGTTTCCATCAGTCCGGACAAGAAGGACATCTACATCACCATCAGCGTCAATGAGGGGGAACGGTTCATCGTTTCCTCGGTGAAGCTGGCGGGTGACCTGATTGCGCCTGAAGCCGAATTGCGCAAGCTGGTGACCATCAAGCCGGGCGAGATTTTCTCCCGGGAAAAACTGAATGAAACCCAGAAGGCCGTTTCCGACCGTCTGGGTCGCGAAGGTTACGCCTTTGCCAACGTGAACTCCGCACCCGAAGTGGACAAGGAAAAGCGCCAGGTCGCCTTCACCATCTTCGTGGATCCGGGCAAGCGGGTTTACGTGCGCCGTATCAACATCGGCGGCAACACGCGGACCCGGGATGAGGTCATCCGCCAGGAAATGCGCCAGATGGAGGGCGGCTGGTACGATGCCGAAAAGATCCAGCTCTCCAAGCAGCGCGTGGACAAGCTCGGCTACTTCTCCGATGTGACCGTGGAAACACCACCGGTGGCCGGCACCAGCGACCAGGTGGATGTCTCCATGAACGTCACGGAGAAACCCACTGGCAACCTGATGCTGGGTGCCGGCTTCTCCAGTAACGATGGTGTCATCCTGTCCGGCTCCATTGCCCAGCAGAACGTCTTCGGCAGCGGCAAGTCGGTTTCGGTCGGCGTGAATACGGCCAAGTCCCGGGAGACCTATTCGCTCTCCTATACCAATCCCTACTTCACGGTGGACGGTATCAGTCAGGGTTTCGATGTCTATAAGAAAACCTACGATCCCACCAACTCGAGCTACTACGCCAAGAGCTACAAGACCACCTCCATCGGTGGCGGCCTGCGTTGGGGTATTCCCATTGCCGAAAAGGAAACCTTCAGTTTCGGCGTGGCTGTGGATAACACCGATATCACGACGCTCTCCACCAGTCGCCAGATTTACCTGGACCACGTCAAGGAATTCGGTAATTCCAATACCTCGGTCAGTGGTACGGTCGGTTGGTCCCAGGATGGTCGGGACAGTTTGATCTATCCGACCAAGGGCGGTATGACCCGGGTCAGTGCCGAAGTGGCACCGGCTGGCAGTCTCAAGTACTACAAGATGAACCTCCAGCACCAGCGTTTCTTCCCCTTCACCAAGGACCTGGTCCTGATGCTGAATGGGGAGCTTGGTATCGGTAATGGCCTGAACGGCAAGTCCCTGCCGTTCTATCGCAGCTATTACGCTGGCGGCGTGACTTCAGTGCGCGGCTACGATGTGGCCAGCCTCGGCCCCCGTCAGAATGACGAAGCCATCGGCGGTACCAAGCGGGTGGTGATGAATGCCGAACTGTTGTTCCCGATGCCCGGTACTGGTCTGGACAAGTCCTTGCGTCTGGGCTGGTTCGTGGACGCCGGCCAGGTCTTTGGTCCCAAGGACGACAACGGGGATTACTCCAAGTTTGCCTTGGGCGACCTGCGTTATTCCACGGGTCTGGCCGTGGCGTGGGCTTCGCCCATGGGGCCGCTCAAGTTCAGCGTGGCTCAGCCGCTGAACGACAAGGAAGGCGACAAGACCCAGCGCTTCCAGTTCACCATGGGTACTACTTTTTAATCAGGAGAGACTGGTTTGAAATACAAAATGCTTAATGTCGGTGCCGCCGCTGTCCTGTCTGCATTTCTGGCTGTGCCCGCTTTTGCCAATGAAGCGAACAAGATCGGTTACGTGAATACCCAGCGGGTGTTCCGCGATGCCCCCGCTGCCGTCAAGGCCCAGAAGAAGCTGGATGCCGAGTTTTCCCGCCGGGACCAGGACCTCCAGGTCGTTGCCAAGAAACTGCAGACCCTGCAGGAAAGTCTGGAAAAGAACGGCGTCACCATGTCCGAGAGCGAGCGCCGCAACAAGGAGCGCGAGCTGAACGATCTGAACCGCGACTTCCAGCGCCGTCAGCGTGAGTTCCGCGAAGACCTGAACCTGCGCCAGAACGAGGAAATGGCCGCCGTGCTGGAAAAGGCCAACAAGGCCATCAAGCAGATCGCCGAGAACGAGAAGTTCGACCTGATCCTGCAGGATGTGGTCTGGGTCAGCCCCAAGCTGGACATCACCGACAAGGTGATCAAGGCCCTGTCCGACGACAAGGCCGGCAAGTAAGCCGATTTGCCAGGGGGTCGCGTGACGGGGGAGGGGATTCGTCTCGACGAAATCGTCGCCCGTCTGGGAGGCTCCCTGCTGGGTGACGGTGCCGTCCAGATTTGCGGGGTGGGCACCCTGGCCGGGGCCGGCGAGGGGCAGATCAGCTTCCTCTCCAACCCCAAGTATCGCAGCCAGCTGGCGAGCACCCGGGCGGCCGCAGTCATCGTGCCGCCGGCCATGCAGGACGGCACGGACCGGCCCCGCATCGTTGCCGCCAATTCCTACACTTATTACGCCCGGGTAGCCCAGCTGCTCTATCCGGCTCGTCAGCCAAAAACGCCGGTGCATCCGAGCGTGGTGCTGGGGCAGGATGTGCAATTGGGCGAGGGTGTGGTGATCCATGCCGGCTGCGTCATCGGCGACGGCGCCAGTATCGGCGACGGTTCGGTGCTGCATCCCAATGTCACCGTGTATGCCGGTTGCCGCATCGGCAAGCGGGCCCTGATCCATGCCGGTGCAGTGATCGGTGCCGACGGCTTCGGTTTCGCCAAGGATGGCGAGGCCTGGCTGAAGATTCCCCAGGTGGGGCGCGTCATCATCGGCGACGATGTGGAAATCGGCGCCAACACCACCATCGACCGGGGCGCTATCGAGGACACCGTGATCGGCGACGGCGTCAAGCTCGACAACCAGATCCAGGTCGGCCACAACGTGGTGATCGGCGACCACGCGGCCATGGCCGGCTGCGTCGGCATCGCCGGCAGCGCCCGCATCGGCAGGCGCTGTACCGTCGGTGGCGGTGCCATCATCCTGGGCCACCTGGAGCTGGGGGACGATGTGCATGTCTCTTCCGGCACCCTGGTGGCCAAGAGCCTGAAACAGCCCGGTCAATACACCGGAGCCTTCCCCGTGGAGCGCCACGAGGGCTGGCTGAAGAATGCGGCCCATCTGCGCCATCTGTCGAAACTGGCGGACCGGGTCCATGAACTTGAAAAAAAACTTAGTGAGCTGGAGAAAAAATCTTGACCAATATGGATATTCACCAAATTCTCGAATACCTGCCCCACCGTTATCCCATCCTGCTGGTGGACCGGGTGCTCGAATGCGAGCCGGGCAAGAGTATCCATGCCATCAAGAACGTGACCATCAACGAGCCCTTCTTCAACGGCCACTTCCCGCACCATCCGGTCATGCCCGGCGTGTTGATCCTGGAAGCCCTGGCCCAGGCCGCTGCCATCCTGTCTTTCAAGACCATGGGCTCCAAGCCTGACGACAAGTCCGTCTATTACTTTGCCGGCATCGACGGCGCCCGTTTCAAGAAGCCGGTGAGCCCGGGCGACCAGCTCAATCTGCATGTGGAGATCATCGCCAGCAAGCGCGGCATCTGGAAGTTCAAGGCCGAAGCCCGGGTCGATGGTCAGCTGGCCACCGAAGCCGAACTGATGTGCACCGTCCGCTCCATCGAGTAAGCCCATGATCCATCAGACGGCCATCGTCCATCCCGGAGCCAGGCTCGGAGCGAACGTCTCCGTCGGCGCCTATTCCATCATCGGCGAGCATGTGCAGATCGGTGACAACACCGAGATCGGTCCCCATGTGGTGATCGAAGGCCATACCACGATCGGTCGGGACAACCGGATTTTCCAGTTCTGCTCCATCGGTGCCGAACCCCAGGACAAGAAGTACGCCGGCGAACCGACCCGTCTGGAAATCGGCGACCGCAACGTCATCCGGGAATTCTGCACCTTCAACCTGGGCACCATCCAGGACGGCGGCGTCACCCGTCTGGGCAACGACAACTGGATCATGGCCTACGTGCACCTGGCCCACGACTGCCAGGTGGGCAACCACACCATTTTCGCCAACAATGCCCAGCTGGCCGGCCACTGCCATGTGGACGACCACGCCATCCTCGGCGGCTTCACCGTGGTGCACCAGTTCGTGCGCATCGGCGCCCATTCCATGACCGGCATGGGCACCATCCTGTTCCAGGACCTGCCGCCCTACGTCACCGCTGCCGGCAATACGGCCTCGCCCTACGGCATCAACAGCGAGGGCCTGAAGCGCCGCGGTTTCTCCTCCGAGGCGGTGATGGCCCTGAAGCGGGCCTACCGGGCCATCTACAAGTCCGGCCTGACCCTGGAAGAAGCCAAGGCCAAGCTGGAGGCTGATCTGGCCAAGCATCCCGAATACCAGCTGTTGCTCGATTTCCTCGCCGTGTCCAAGCGCGGCATCGTTCGGTGAGGCCATGGCGGGCAACGGAATCCGTATCGCCATGGTGGCGGGGGAAGCCTCGGGCGACCTCCTGGCCAGCCATCTGATCAAGGCGCTCAAGCAGCACCTGCCGGACGCCACCTTCTACGGCATCGGCGGCCCCAAGATGTCGGCCCAGGGCTTCGATGCCTGGTGGCCCCTGGAAAAGCTGGCGGTGCGCGGCTATGTGGAAGTGCTCAAGCACTACCGGGAAATCACCGGCATCCGCCGCCAGCTGAAAAAGCGCCTGCTGGAGGAAAAGCCCGATGTCTTCATCGGCGTGGACGCGCCGGATTTCAATCTGGATCTGGAGCGGGGCCTGAAGAACAAGGGCATTCCCGCCATCCACTACGTCAGCCCCTCCATCTGGGCCTGGCGCGGCAAGCGCATCCACAAGATCGCCCGTTCCGTCTCCCGCATGCTCTGCCTGTTCCCCTTCGAGCCGGCCCTGTACGAGGCCAAGGGCGTGCCGGTGGACTACGTGGGCCATCCGGTGGCCGACATGGTGCCCCTGGAGATCAACCGCCAGTCGGCCCGGGAAAAGCTGAACCTGCCCCTGGAGGCGCCGATCTTCGCCTTCCTCCCCGGCAGCCGCCAGTCCGAGCTGGAGTACATGGCGGACACCTTCATCGAGACGGCCAAGCGCATTTACGCCCGCATGCCCAAGGCCCTGTTTCTGGTGCCCCTGGCCACCCGGGAAACCCGCCTGCTGTTCGAGACCGCCATCTACCGCCATCAGGCCCTGGATGTGCCGTTCACCCTGCTCTTCGGCCATTCCCACGATGCCATGGCGGCCGCCGACACGGTGCTGGTGGCCAGCGGCACCGCCACCCTGGAAGCGGCGCTGCTCAAGCGTCCCATGGCCATCGCCTACCGCATGGCGCCTTTCTCCTGGCGCCTCATGAAGCGAATGAAGTACCAGCCCTGGGTGGGCCTGCCCAACATCCTGGCCGGTCAGTTCGTGGTGCCCGAATTCCTGCAGGACGATGCGACGCCGGACAATCTGGCCCAGGCCCTGCTCAACCTGCAGACCGACAAGCTGCTGCGTAGCCGCATCGAGGACGAATTCACCCGCATCCACCTGCAGCTGCGCCAGAACACGGCGGAGAAGGCGGCGGCGGCCATCCTTTCCGTGCTCGGGCGCCGTCCCGTGCGGGCCGACGATGTCCCTGCAGCTGTTTGACGACCTGGTCTGCGGCATCGACGAAGCCGGCCGCGGCCCCCTGGCGGGCAGCGTGGTGGCGGCGGCGGTGATCCTGGACCCGGCCCGGCCTATCGCCGGCCTCAACGACTCGAAAAAGCTGAGCGCGGCGAAGCGCGAGGCCCTGGCCCCGGAAATCCGGGAAAAGGCCCTGGCCTGGTGTGTGGCAGAAGCCTCCGTGGCCGAGATCGACCGTCTTAACATCCTCCACGCCACCATGCTGGCCATGCAGCGGGCCGTGGCCGGCCTTGCCGTGGCGCCCCTGCGGGCCCTGGTGGACGGCAACCGCTGCCCCAAGCTGGCGGTGCCGGCTGAGGCGGTGGTCAAGGGCGACGGCAAGGTGGCCTGCATTGCCGCCGCCTCCATTCTGGCCAAGACGTTCCGGGACGGGGCCATGCTCGACCTGCACCGGCAATACCCCGAATACGGCTTCGACCGCCACATGGGCTACCCAACGGCGGACCATCTGGAGCGCCTGCGGCAGCATGGGCCGAGCCCCATCCACCGGCGCTCCTTCGGCCCGGTGAAGCTGCTGCTGGCCCAGGCCGAGCTGTTCTGAACCATGCGCTTCGTCGAATCCCCCGACAATCCCGCCTACCGCCAGTTGCGGCGCCTCTGCCAGTCCGGCCGGGAGCGGCGCAAGACCGGCTTTTCCGTGCTCGACGGCATGCATCTGCTGACGGCCTACGAGGAACGCTTCCAGAAGGTACGGGAGCTGTTCGTCAGCGAGGCGGCCCGGGACAAGCCCGAAATCGCCGCCTACCTGGCCGCCTCCGCCGGCATCAAGCAGACGGTGCTGAGCGAGCGCCTGTTCGAAGACCTGGGGCTGGTGGATACGCCCACCGGCATCGTCGGCCTCATCAATACCCCGGTGCCCGCCGCCGGCCCCGACGCCCAGGGCGATGCGGTGCTGCTGGACGGCGTGCAGGACCCGGGCAACCTGGGCTCCATCCTGCGCAGCGCCGCCGCCGCCGGTTTCCGCCAGGTGCTGCTGAGCGCGGATTGCGCCCAGGCCTGGGCACCCAAGACCCTGCGGGCGGGGCAGGGCGCCCATTTCCAGACGGTCATCCATGAGAACCAGGACCTCTGCGCCTTCCTGGCCGGCTATGGCGGCAAGGCCGCCGTTACCTGCCTGGGGGCCCAGGGCGACCTCTTCGATGCGGACCTGCGCGGCCCGGTGGCCTGGGTCTTCGGTTCCGAAGGGCAGGGCGTGCGGCCCGCCGTGCTGGCCCTGACCAATGCGCCCCTGGCCATTCCCATGCCGGGGGGCAGCGAATCCCTCAACGTGGCTGCTGCCGCCGCCATCTGCCTGTTCGAGACGGTGCGCCAGCGGCGCTGAGCCGCAGCAGCGAGATCAGTACCTTAAAGCGGCCCGGCCTGAAATGCAGCAGGGGCGCCATTCTTCCCGGCCTATGGCTGGAGAATGGCGCCCCTGCTGCCTTGTAGGGCGACGGGGTTAGAAGCTCAGCCGTTCCAGCTTCACTTCCTGCATGATGGTGGTGGAGATTTCCTCGATGGACTTGGTGGACGAATCTAGCCAGCGGATGTCGTGCTGGCGCATCATTTTTTCCGCCTCCTTGACCTCGTAGCGGCAGTTTTCCAGGGAGGCGTACTTGCTGTTGGGGCGCCGCTCGCTGCGGATCTGATTGAGGCGCTCGGGCTGGATGGTGAGGCCGAACAGCTTCTCCCGGTGCTTGACCAGGCTGTCGGGCATTTTCATGCGCTCGAAGTCTTCCGGAATGAGGGGGAAGTTGGCGGCCTTGACCCCGAACTGCATGGCCAGGTAGAGGCTGGTGGGCGTCTTGCCGCAGCGGGAGACGCCGACGAGAATGACATCGGCCTGCTCCAGCCCCTGGTTGGTGACGCCGTCGTCGTGGGACAGGGTGTAGTTGATGGCCTCGATGCGTTGCTTGTAGTCGTTGGTGTCGATGGAGCCGTGGGTGCGGCCAATGGTGTGGGTGGACTTGACGCCCAGCTCCGCCTCCAGGGGCACGATGAAGGTGTCGAAGAAATTGAGGCAGAGGACGTTGGCCTCGCTCAGGATGCGGTTCAGGTCCCGGTCGATGAGGGTGGAGAAGACGATGGGCCGGGCGCCGTCCAGGATGGTCGCCTCCTTCAGTCGCTCCAGGCATTCCCGGGCCTTGTCCGTGGAATTGACGAAGGGAATCCGCACCATCTTCAGGCGCACACCCTCGAATTGGGTGAGCAGGCTGTGTCCCAGGGTTTCAGCGGTGATGCCCGTGCCATCGGAGATGAAGAAGATGGTGCGGGAGGGGAGATGGGACGGCGCTTGAGTCATGGATTTCCCTAATCGGCGGGTCAAGTGTTGTGGAAGGCGCTAAAATAGCGGTTTCCCGATTTTGAAACAATCTTCAGAGGACTTCATGAGCGATTATGTAATCGGTTTCGACCAGCTGCGCATGACAGATGTGGACCGTGTCGGCGGCAAGAACGCCTCTCTCGGCGAAATGATCAGCCAGCTGGCCAATACCGGTGTGCGGGTTCCCGGCGGTTTCGCCACCACGGCCCATGCCTATCGGGAGTTCCTGGCCCATGAAGGCCTGGCCGCCCGCATCGAGGCTGAACTCTCCAACCTGGACGTGGACAACGTCAATGCCCTGCTGGCTGCCGGTGCCAAGATCCGCCAGTGGATCATCGACACCCCGTTCCCGGCCCAGCTGCAGAACGAGATCAAGGCCCACTACGACGCCCTGATCGCCGATTCCACCGCCGACGCCTCCTTCGCCGTGCGCTCCTCCGCCACCGCCGAGGACCTGCCCGACGCTTCCTTCGCCGGCCAGCAGGAAACCTTCCTCAACATCCACGGCTTCGACAACATCCTTCACGCCATGAAGGAAGTGTTCGCCTCCCTCTATAACGACCGCGCCATCTCCTACCGCGTGCACAAGGGCTTCACCCACGCCGAGGTAGCCCTGTCCGCCGGCGTGCAGCGCATGGTGCGTTCCGACAAGGGTGCCGCCGGCGTGATGTTCACCCTGGATACCGAATCCGGCTTCCGCGACGCCGTCTTCGTCACCGCCTCCTATGGCCTGGGCGAGACCGTGGTGCAGGGCGCCGTGAACCCGGACGAGTTCTACGTGCACAAGCCCATGCTGGCCGCCGGCAAGAAGGCCGTGATCCGCCGCAACCTGGGTTCCAAGCTGATCAAGATGACCTTCTCCGCCGAGAAGGTGGCCGGCAAGTCCACCATCACCGAGGACGTGGCCGAGGCCGAGCGTCACCGTTTCGCCATCAACGATGCCGAAGTGGAAGAGCTGGCCCGCTACGCCATGATCATCGAGAAGCACTACCAGCGTCCCATGGACATCGAGTGGGGCAAGGATGGCGTGGACGGCAAGCTGTACATCCTGCAGGCCCGTCCCGAGACTGTAAAGTCCCAGGAAGGCCACGGCCGCGTCGAGAAGTTCAAGCTCAAGTCCTTCTCC
Source organism: Azospira sp. MPR-LB4 (assembly GCF_058809525.1). Classification (NCBI taxonomy): domain Bacteria; kingdom Pseudomonadati; phylum Pseudomonadota; class Betaproteobacteria; order Rhodocyclales; family Rhodocyclaceae; genus Azospira; species Azospira sp. MPR-LB4. The sequence goes on along the minus strand of NZ_CM179521.1, from coordinate 506,553 downwards.
AAGGTGCTGGCCTCCGGCCGCGCCATCGGCCAGAAGATCGGCGTCGGCCCGGTGCGCGTGGTGCACGATCCTTCCGAGATGGACCAGGTCAAGCCCGGCGACGTGCTGGTGGCCGACATGACCGATCCCAACTGGGAGCCGGTGATGAAGCGGGCTTCCGCCATCGTCACCAACCGTGGCGGCCGTACCTGCCACGCCGCCATCATCGCCCGGGAACTGGGCATCCCCGCCATCGTCGGTTGCGGTGACGCCACCGAGACCCTGGCCGAAGGCGAAGTGGTCACCGTCTCCTGCACCGAAGGCGACACCGGCCACGTCTATCGCGGCAAGCTGGACTTCGAGGTCACTTCCCGCGATCTGGGCGCCATGCCCGAGATCAAGACCAAGATCATGATGAACGTGGGCAACCCGGAGCTGGCCTTCGAGTTCTCCCAGCTGCCCAGCGCCGGCGTCGGCCTGGCCCGGGTCGAGTTCGTCATCAACAACGTCATCGGCATCCACCCCAAGGCCATCCTGGAAATCGACCGTCTGCCCGCCTCCAAGCGGGAAGAGATCCTGCGTCGCGCCCGGGGTTACGCCAATCCGGTGGAATTCTTCGTCGAGAAGCTGGCCGAGGGTGTGTCCACCATCGCCGCCGCCTTCTGGCCCAAGCCCGTCATCGTGCGTCTCTCCGACTTCAAGTCCAACGAGTACCGCAAGCTGCTGGGCGGCGACCTCTACGAGCCCGAGGAAGAAAACCCCATGCTGGGCTTCCGCGGTGCCTCCCGCTACATCGCCAGCACCTTCCGCGACTGTTTCGAGATGGAATGCCGGGCCATGAAGAAGGTCCGCGAAGAAATGGGCCTGACCAACGTGGAACTGATGGTGCCCTTCGTGCGCACCGTCGATGAAGGCAAGGGCGTGGTCAGCCTGCTGGCCGAACATGGCCTCAAGCAGGGTGAGAACAATCTCAAGCTGATCATGATGTGCGAGATTCCCTCCAACGCCCTGCTGGCCGACCAGTTCCTGGAAGTGTTCGACGGCTTCTCCATCGGCTCCAACGACCTGACCCAGCTGACCCTGGGCCTGGATCGTGACTCCGGTCTGGTGGCTTCCCTCTTCGACGAGCGGGACCCGGCGGTGAAGACCCTGCTGGCCATGGCCATCGCCTCCGCCAACAAGAAGGGCAAGTACGTCGGTATTTGCGGCCAGGGCCCCTCCGACCATCCGGATCTGGCCGAGTGGCTGATGGACCAGGGCATCTCCTCCATCTCCCTCAACCCGGATACGGTGGTGGACACCTGGACCCGCCTGGGCGCCCACAAGGCCGGCTAAACGAAAAGGGAGCCCCGTCTCCCTGACGACTGCGGAAAAGGCGCCGAGTGCACAACTCGGCGCCTTTTTTCTTGGCATGCCCCGGGAGGTAGAAGGCATGCGGTTTTCCGGATCGGGTGCCTGGAGAGGCGCATCCGTGCTGGCTTGTGGGGGAGATGCTGGGGCGGGACCGAAAATGGCCAGCCACCGCGGCCGGCGGCTAGGTCCGGGCCTTGAAGGTAGGCAGGGAAATCTTGAAGACGATGGCGGCCCAGCGCAGGCCAAAGATCAGCGCCGCCGCCAGCCAGGCGGCCCAGACCGGGGAAACGCCGAGGGCCTGCAGGCCGATCAGCAGCAGGCAGCCGGCCAGGGCGGCCGAGGCGTAGAGTTCGCCGGGAAGGAAGATCAGGGGCACCTGGTTGCAGAAGATGTCCCGCAGTACGCCGCCGAACACCCCGGTGATGACGCCCATGAGGCTGGCCACCAGCCAGGGCGCATGCCAGTGCAGGGCGGCCTGGGTGCCGAGGACGGCGAACAGGGCCAGGGCCAGGGCATCCGGATAGAGGAAAAGGCGAGGGGAGATGGGGCGCCGGCGGACGATGAAAAAGGTGAGAATGCCGGTGGCGAAGGCGGTGATCAGATAGGTCTGGTCCACCACCCAGAAGACATTGCGGTCCAGCAGCAGGTCCCGCACCGTGCCGCCGCCCAGGCCCGTGGCCACCGCCACCATGACCGTGCCGACCAGGTCCATGCCCTTGCGTTCGGCTTCAAAGACGCCGGTGGCGGCACCAACCGCCACGGCCACCAGGCCGACCCAGTAGAGCAGATCGGCCAGCAGCATCAGACCTTGACCCGCATCAGGCGCTGCTTTTCCCGGTCCCAGTCGCGCTGCTTCTCGGTTTCCCGCTTGTCGTGCATCTTCTTGCCCTTGGCCAGGCCCACTTCCACCTTCACCCGGCCCCGGGTGTAGTGCAGGTCCAGGGGGACGAGGGTGAAGCCGGCCCGTTCCACCTTGCCGATGAGCTTGTCGATCTGCTCCCGGTGCAAGAGCAGCTTGCGGGTGCGGGTGGCTTCGGGATGGACGTGGGTGGAGGCGGTGTAGAGGGGCGTCAAATGCATGCCCAGCAGCCAGATTTCGCCGTTCTTGATGACGACGTAGGATTCCTTGAGATTCACCCGTCCGGCACGAATGGCCTTCACTTCCCACCCTTCGAGGGCGAGACCGGCTTCGATCTTCTCCTCGACGAAGTAGTCGTGAAAGGCTTTCTTGTTGGTGGTGATGCTCATTGGGCCGGGCTTTCCGCTAAAATGCGCCATTCTACAAGGATTCCGAGAAAAAGGCCGCCCATGGCCCTGGTGGAAAAATCAGTATTGATCGAGTTTTCGGCCCAGCAGATGTTCGATCTGGTGGACCGGGTGGAGGACTATCCCCAGTTCCTGCCCTGGTGCAGCTCCACGGAACTGAAGTTCCGCGACGGGCAGAAGACGGCGGCGACCCTGCATATCAACTATCACAGCGTCAAAAGCCACTTCACCACCGAGAATGAGAAGGAAATTCCCCTGTGGATGAACATCCGCCTGGTGGATGGTCCCTTCCGCCGCCTCGAGGGGCGCTGGGTATTCAAGCCTCTGGCGGAAAAGGCCTGCAAGATCGAATTCACCCTGAGCTACGAGTTTTCCAGCAAGCTCTTTGAAAAGGTGATCGGTCCCGTCTTCAATCACATTGCCAATACGTTCGTCGAAGCCTTCGTCAAACGTGCGGCCCAGATTTATGGCTGAAAAAATCAACGTCGAAGTCGTCTACGCCCAGCAGCGCAAGCAGGACCTGGTGTCCGTCAAGCTGGAGGAGGGCGCCACCGTGCGCCAGGCCATCGAGGCCTCGGGCCTGCTGGAGAAATATCCGGAAATCGACCTGGCCAAGAACAAGCTGGGCATCTTCGCCAAGCTGGCCAAGGCCGACGGGGTGCTGCGGGACAAGGACCGGGTGGAAATCTACCGCCCCCTCATCGCCGACCCGAAGGAGGTGCGCAAGCAGCGGGCCGCCGAAGGCAAGGTGATGAAGAAGGGAGCCGGGGACGAAGGCTCCGGCGAATGAAAAAGGCGGCTTGAAGCCGCCTTTTTTATCGAATCAGATCTGCTGCAGCGCTATTTGCACCATTCATTGACCGCTTGCTGTGCCTTGGCTGCTTCCGCAGCCCGCTGGCTGTCGTCGAGAATTTCCCGTTCGCCGGCGTCGTTGCGGCGGGCGATGCGCTCTCCGGACTGATAAAGCGCCAGATTGCGGCGGGCTGCATCGCAGTTGTCCTTGCGCTTCTTCTGCTGGGCAGCCTCCTCTTCAGCCTCTTTCGCCTTGTCCTGCCGGATTTTCTGCTGCTGGCGGAATTCCATTTCCTTTTCCGCCAGGCTCTTCGGTGGGGGCGTCTGGACACTGCCGGCAGGAGGCGTATCAATCACCCGTTTCTGCTGCACCTTGCCCACGGGAGGCTTGTCGGACATGACGGTGCGGCCGTTTTCGTCCTTCCAGGTATAAATTTGTGCCAGTGCCGAAGTGGCTGCGAAAAGTAGGGATATGGCAGCGATTCGGGCAATATGGGGACGGTTGCCGGAGGATGTCGCAGGCCGGAATGGGAAGATGGGCATGCCTAGGCTCTTTTCCGAGGGTAATCCAGTCCCGTATAATACGTTTTTGAGACTCCGGATCAAAGCCATGCGTGTAATCCAGAAGGCCTTGACGTTCGACGACGTCCTGCTTGTCCCCGCCCATTCCAACATCCTGCCTCGCGACGTCAGCCTGGCCACCCGCCTGACCCGCAACATCTCCCTGAATCTGCCCCTGGTGTCCGCCGCCATGGACACCGTGACCGAAGCCCGCCTGGCCATCGCCATCGCCCAGGAAGGCGGCATCGGCATTGTGCACAAGAACCTCTCGGCCAAGGCCCAGGCCGCCGAAGTTTCCAAGGTCAAGCGCCACGAAGCCGGCATCCTCAAGGATCCCATCACCATCACCCCCAGCATGACCATCGGTGAAGTGGTGGCCCTGACCCGCCAGCACAAGATTTCCGGCCTGCCGGTCTTGGAAGGCAAGAAGGTGGTGGGTATCGTCACCAACCGGGACCTGCGGTTTGAAGGCAAGCTGGATCAGCCGGTGACCAAGATCATGACCCCCAAGGAGCGCCTGGTCACGGTCAAGGAAGGTGCCAGCATCGAAGAGGCCAAGGAACTGATCCGCGAGCATCGCATCGAGCGCGTGCTGGTGGTCAATGACGACTTCGAACTGAAGGGCCTGATCACCGTCAAGGACATCCTCAAGACCTCCGAGCACCCCCTGGCCAACAAGGACGAAGCCGGTCGCCTGCGCGTTGGCGCCGCCATCGGCGTCGGTGCCGGCACCGAGGAGCGGGCAGAACTGCTGGCCGCCGCCGGTGTGGACGTGCTGATCGTGGACACCGCCCACGGTCATTCCCAGGGTGTGCTGGACCGGGTCAAGTGGGTCAAGCAGAACTTCCCCCATGTGGAAGTGATCGGCGGCAACATCGCCACCGCCGCCGCCGCCCGTGCCCTGGTCGATCACGGCGCTGACGGCGTCAAGGTCGGCATCGGCCCCGGCTCCATCTGCACCACCCGTATCGTGGCCGGCGTCGGCGTGCCCCAGATCACCGCCATCACCAATGTGGCCGAAGCGCTCAAGGGCACCGGCGTGCCCATGATCGCCGACGGCGGCATCCGCTTCTCCGGCGATATCTCCAAGGCCATTGCCGCCGGCGCCAACTGCGTCATGCTGGGCGGCCTGTTTGCCGGTACCGAAGAGGCCCCGGGCGAAGTGGAACTGTTCCAGGGCCGCTCCTACAAGTCCTATCGGGGCATGGGCTCCCTGGGCGCCATGCAGGCCGGCTCCTCCGACCGCTACTTCCAGGACAACACCGCCAACGTGGACAAGCTGGTGCCGGAAGGCGTCGAAGGCCGGGTTCCCTACAAGGGTTCCGTGCTGGCCGTGATCCACCAGCTGATGGGCGGCCTGCGCGCCTCCATGGGCTATGTGGGCTGCGCCACCATCGACCAGATGCGGGAGACCGCCGAGTTTGTCGAGATCACCGCTGCCGGCGTCCGGGAATCCCACGTCCACGACGTGCAGATCACCAAGGAAGCGCCCAACTACCACCAGGACTGATCCTCCGGGACCAAGCAAGGGCGGCCAGTTCCAACTAGGCCGCCCTTTTTCATAGCATCGGCTTCATCGCCCCTATTGCCCACATAGCAGACCCATCATGGCCCACCAGAAAATCCTCATTCTCGACTTCGGTTCCCAGGTCACCCAGCTCATCGCCCGCCGGGTGCGGGAGGCCAAGGTTTTCTGCGAAATCCACCCCTACGACGTGTCGGAAGAGTTCATCCGCAACTACGGCGCCAAGGGCATCATCCTCTCCGGTGGCCCCAGCTCCGTGACCGAGGGCGATACCCCCCGGGCCCCCAAGGTGGTGTTCGAACTGGGCATCCCCGTGCTGGGCATCTGCTACGGCATGCAGACCATGGCCCAGCAGCTGGGCGGCACCGTGATGACCGCCGAAGCCGCCGGCAAGGCCCGGGAATTCGGCTATTCCGAAGTCCGCGCCCACGGCCATACCGCCCTGCTGAAGGACATCGCCGACTTCACCACCCCCGAAGGCCACGGCATGCTCAAGGTGTGGATGAGTCACGGCGATTCCGTCATGGAACTGCCGCCGGGCTTCAAGCTCATGGCTTCCACCCCTTCCTGTCCCATCGCCGGCATGGCCGACGAGGAACGCAAGTTCTACGCCGTCCAGTTCCATCCGGAAGTGACCCACACCGTGAAGGGCCGGGCCATCCTGGAAAGCTTTGTGCACGGCATCTGCGGTTGCGGCACCGACTGGGTCATGGGCGACTACATTGCCGAGGCTGTGGCAGCCATTCGCGCCCAAGTGGGCAGTGAAGAAGTCATCCTGGGCCTCTCCGGCGGCGTCGATTCCAGCGTGGCCGCCGCCCTGATCCACAAGGCCATCGGCGACCAGCTCACCTGCGTCTTCGTGGACCACGGCCTGCTGCGCCTCAACGAAGGCGACATGGTGATGGACATGTTCGCCCGCAACCTGGGCGTCAAGGTCATCCGCGTCGATGCGGTGGACGACTTCATGGGCAAGCTGGCCGGCGTTTCCGACCCGGAACAGAAGCGCAAGATCATCGGCAAGGAATTCGTGGAGGTCTTCCAGGCCGAATCGAAAAAGCTCTCCGCCGCCAAGTGGCTGGCCCAGGGCACCATCTACCCGGACGTGATCGAATCCGCCGGCAAGGGCAAGAAGGGCGCCCACACCATCAAGAGCCACCACAACGTGGGCGGCCTGCCGGAAGACATGCACCTCAAGCTGCTGGAGCCCCTGCGCGAGCTGTTCAAGGACGAGGTGCGGGAACTGGGCGTGGCCCTGGGGCTGCCCCGGGAGATGGTCTACCGCCATCCCTTCCCCGGTCCCGGCCTGGGCGTGCGCATCCTGGGCGAGGTGAAGCAGGAGTACGCCAAGCTGCTGCAGCGGGCCGACGCCATTTTCATCGACGAACTGCGCGCCACCCTGGCCACCGAGCGGGACGTGGCCGCCGGCGCCTGCACCGAGGCCGATATCGGCAAGAGCTGGTACGACCTGACCAGCCAGGCCTTCGCCGTCTTCCTGCCGGTGAAGAGCGTGGGCGTCATGGGCGACGGCCGCACCTACGAAAACGTGGTGGCCCTGCGCGCCGTGGTCACCAGCGACTTCATGACCGCCCACTGGGCCCATCTGCCCTACGAGCTGCTGGGCAAGGTCTCCAACCGCATCATCAACGAAGTCCGCGGCCTCAACCGGGTGGTGTACGACGTCTCCGGCAAACCGCCCGCCACCATCGAGTGGGAGTGAGTGTGCCGTTCTGCCGATAGATATCAGGCAGCCTGGCCCAATAAAAAACCGGACGCGAAGTCCGGTTTTTTTATTCCGAGTCCTGGGGATCAGGTCCGGATGAAGCTCGAATCCGGGTTGAGGCGCGGCATTTCGTCGTCCTGCCGATCCTTCAAGGTCTCCCGCAGGGCACTCACAACTTCGGCATGGCCGTGCTGCTGCGCCAGCATCAGGGCGGTCTGGCCGTCACCGGCCGCCTGGGTCGGATTGGCGCCGGCCTGGAGCAGGGCCTGTACCAGGGGCAGGTGGCCGTTCATGGCGGCCATCGCCAGGGGCAGACGACCCTGTTCGTCCATCTGGTTGGGATCGATCTCCATGGCCAGGACGCGGCGGGCCAGGGACAGGTTGTTCCGTTCTACCGCGCCGCACAGGGCTCGGGTGCCTTCGCTGCTTTTCACCTTGGGCTTGGGCTCCAGGCCGCTCGGCACCAGGCGGGTGACCTGATTCACCAGGGAACCGGCCACCATGAAGCCGAGGGCGATGAGCAGGGGCATGCGCGATACGCCCAGGCCATCGGCCCACTGGTCCGGCAGGTTGGCGCCGACCACCAGCAGGGCGTAGAGCAGGAAAAAGGTGAAGCGGACGTAAAGGAAGAGGGCCAGCAGCACCATCAGGCCGAGGACGGCCACCAGGTAGTTGGTGTTGAGATGCAGGGCCTGGCTCAGGTCGTGGGGCAGGTTGGCCAGCACGGCCAGCAGCAGGACCAGGCCAACGAGCATCCATTCGCGGCGACGGCGGGCTTCAAATTGATCCATGGCGATCACTTGTGTGAAATATTTCACAAAATTGTCCGGCATTATTCTTCCCCCTGCAAGTCTTGCCTGAGCCGTTGGCACCCCCAACCCCTTTCCACCTGTCATGGTTCTGTCACATGGGGCGCGAACAATGGCTCGTTTTCGCCACGAGGCTCCCATGAAAGACTTCGACGACGCCTGTTGCAGCAATGCCAGTCCCAATCCCCATCTTCTCGATCTGACCAGTCCAGGCCGCCGCCAGATGCTGGCCGGCGGCCTGGGAGCCGCTGCCCTGGCCGGCCTGCCCATGCCGGCAGCAGCCGTCAGCGCGGCTTCCGATGCCGGGCGGGCGGCCAAGGTGCCCATTGGTTTCGATCCCATCCCGGTTTCCCAGCTGGATCAGGTACGGGTGCCGGCCGGTTACCGGGCCGAACTGCTCTATGCCTGGGGCGACCCGGTGTCCGACGGCCCCGCCTATCGGGCCGATGGGGGCAACAGTGCCGCCGAGCAGCGCCTGCAGTCCGGCAGCCACCACGACGGCATGCATTTCTTCCCCTTCGTCGAGGGCAGGAAGCTCTCTTCCACTCACGGCCTGATGTGCATCAACCACGAATATACGGACGACGGTCTGCTCCACGCCGGCGGCATGGCCGACTGGTCTGCCGAGAAGGTGGCCAAGTCCCAGGCGGCCCACGGGGTTTCAGTCATCGAAGTGAAGGAGGAGGGCGGCCGCTGGCAGGTGGTACGGCCTTCCGCCTACGCCCGCCGCATCACGGCCCAGAGCGCCATCACCGTCTCCGGCCCGGCCGCCGGCAGTGCCGGCCTGAAAACCGCCCAGGACCCCCACGGCCGGCTCATTTTCGGCACCCTCAACAACTGCGCCATGGGCCATACGCCCTGGGGTACCTACCTGACCTGCGAAGAGAATTTCAACGGCTACTTCAAGGCCGGCAGGAGCGCCACGCCGGACGAGAAACGCTACGGCATCAACGACAAGACCGCTGGCTATCGCTGGCACGAGTTCGACGAGCGCTTCGACGCCGCCAAGCACCCCAATGAGCCCCACCGTTTCGGCTGGGTGGTGGAAATCGATCCGTGGAACCCCATGCAGCCGCCGGTCAAGCGCACCGCCCTGGGCCGCATCAAGCACGAGGGCGCCACCGTGACCCTGGCGGCGGATGGCCGGGTGGTGGTCTACATGGGCGACGACGAGCGCTTCGAGTACATCTACAAGTATGTCTCCAGGGGCATCTACCAGCCCGGCGACCGGGCTGCCAACGCCAGCCTGCTGGACGAAGGCACCCTGTACGTGGCCAAGTTCGGCGAGGAGGGTAAGGGGCGCTGGGTGGCCCTGGAACACGGCAAGAACGGCCTTACGGCGGAAAACGGCTTTGCCGACCAGGCCCAGGTGCTGATCCGTACCCGCCAGGCCGCCGACCAGGTGAGCGCCACCAAAATGGACCGGCCCGAGTGGATCGCCGTCCATCCCAAGAGCGGCGAGGTCTATGTTTCCCTCACCAACAACGTCAAGCGCGGTACCAGTGAAGTGCCCGGGCTCAATGCCGCCAATCCCCGGGCCGACAACGTCTTCGGCCACATCGTGCGTTGGCGCGAGACCCCGGCCAAAGGCCGGCACGACGCCGGCAGCCTGGACTTCGAGTGGGACATTTTCCTCCTGGCCGGCGACCCCCAGCATCCGGAGGCTTCCCGCCGCGGCAACATCAAGGGCGATGCCTTCGGCAGCCCGGATGGCCTGTGGTTCGACGCCGCCGGCCGCCTGTGGATCCAGACCGACGTTTCCACCAGCGTCCTCAACCAGGGCGACTACGCCCGCCTGGGCAACAACCAGATGCTCGTGGCCGACGTGGCGACGGGCCAGGTCAAGCGCTTCCTCACCGGGCCCAAGGGCTGCGAGATCACCGGCATCACCAGCACGCCGGACGGGCGGACCCTGTTCGTCAATATCCAGCACCCGGGGGAGCCGGCCAGCGAGCGTTCCGAGCCGGCCAAGGCCACCGCCATTTCCCACTGGCCCCACAGCCAGTTCCCGGAAACGCCGGCCGGCCGGCCCCGTTCCGGCACCGTGGTGATCCGGCGCGAAGACGGTGGCGTGGTGGGGGGCTAGGGCAGCAGCTTGGGAGCCAGGGGGCGGACCAGGTAGGCCGCTCCCGGCCCGTAGGAGGAAAGATCGGGCGCTACCTGCCCGGGAACGAAGCCGTGACGGGCCCAGTAGGGCACGGAGCCCTGGACGGCAATCAGGCTGGCCCACCGCAGGCGGCCATGCCGGAACTCGGCTTTCTGTGCGGCCTTCATGGCATGGGCCGTCATGCGGGCCGCCAGCCCTGCCCCCCGGGCCAGGGGGCTGACGGCCATGTCATGCAGGTGCAGGGTGTCGGCGCCATCCCCTTGGCTACCGCCGCCGTCGCCAAGACAGGGCGGGCGGCCCAGGCGGGCGGGCTGGGTGAAAAGGTAGGCGGCCAGTTCGCCGTCCGCCATCTGCGCCACCCAGCACCAGTCCGGAAAGGCCGCCAGTTTGCCGCGAAAGACGGCTTCGTCCTCATGGAAGAAGGGCGCGTAGGCCCGGGCCTGGAGCGCCAGCACGGCGGGCAGGTCGGCCCCTTGCATGGGGCGCAGGCGGAAGTTGCTGGAGGTCATGGTCGCGAGCCCCTATTTGGGGCGGTTGGCGGACTTGTCCCGCTGCACCGTCTCCCGGGCAGCCAGGATGTCCGCCAGGTTGCCCTCGATCCAGTCCGCCAGGGCCTGGACCCGCGCCCCGGCCTCCCGGCCCAGGCCCGTCAGGCTGTATTCCACATGGGGCGGCACCACCGGGAAGGCCTGGCGCCGCACCAGACCGTCGGCCTCCAGCCATTGCAGGGTCTGGGCCAGCATGCGTTCGCTGACGCCGGCCACCTTGCGCCGCAGGTCGCTGAAGCGGTGGGTGCCCTCCAGCAGGGCCACCAGCACCAGCACGCCCCAGCGGCTGGTGACGTGCTGCAGTACTTCCCGGGAGGGGCAGCGGTCGGAAAAGACGTCGCCCCGGCGCATCAGTTCGGCCAGGGTCGGTGTCTCGGCGGGAGTGGGGGCCGGAACGGCGAGTGGGGAGGAGGGCATGGGTACTTACCTTTGTGTGCGTACTTATTTTTAGTTTGTATGGTTGCTATTCTCCCATTTCCCTTGGCAAAACCCAAGCCCGGGGCGGGAGGCGGCCAGTGGCCAATGCTTTCCGCCTCCAACCAGAGAAGAAGGAGCAATTCCATGATCGTCGTTACCGGCACCACCGGCCAACTGGGCCGCCTGGTCATCCAGTCCCTGCTGCAACGGCAGGTTCCCGCCAGCCGCATCGTCGCCGCCGTGCGCAACCCGGCCAAGGCCGCCGACCTGGCGGCCCAGGGCATCGTCGTGCGCCAGGCCGACTACAGCCAACCGGAAAGCCTGCGTACCGCTTTCGCTGGTGCCGAGAAGGTGCTGCTCATTTCCTCCAGCGAAGTGGGCCAGCGCCTGCCCCAGCACCGCAATGCCATCGAGGCCGCCCAGGCAGCCGGCGTGGGCCTGCTGGCCTACACCAGCCTGCTGCATGCCGATACCTCGCCCCTCGGGCTGGCGGAAGAGCATCGTCAGAGCGAAGCCCTGCTGCGCCAGTCCGGACTGCCCCACGTGATCCTGCGCAACGGCTGGTACACCGAGAACTACCTGGCCAGCGTCGCTCCGGCCCTGCAGCACGGCGCCTACATCGGCGCCGCCGGCGAGGGGCGCATCGCCTCGGCGGCCCGGGCCGACTATGCCGAGGCGGCCGCTGCCGTCCTCACCCAGCCCGATCAGGCCGGCAAGGTCCATGAACTGGCCGGGGACACGGCCTACACCCTGGCCGATCTGGCCGCCGCCATCACCCGCCTGAGCGGCAGGGCCGTGCCCTATGTGAACCTGAGTCAGGCCGATTTCGAGGCCGCCCTGCTCAAGGCCGGCCTGCCGGCGCCCCTGGCGGCCCTGCTGGCCGACTCCGATGCCGCTGCGGCCCGGGGCGCCCTGTTCGACGACCAGCACCAGCTGAGCCGCCTCATCGGCCGTCCCACCACGTCGCTGGAGGCCCTGCTGCCGTCCGTGCTGGGCTGACGACGTCTGCGCCCGTCTCTCCCAGGCCGTCCCGGGGTTACGCCCCGGGGCGGCTTTTTTGCGCCCATCGTCTATAATTTAGATAACGTTATCAAAATTAACTGCCATGGACGACGCCAATCCGGAACAACGCCCCAGCCGGGGACGGCCCCGTAGCCGCTATGCGGAACGCAGTGAGCAGGTGAAGCAGAACATGCGCCTCTACCGGGCCCGCCAGGCGGCAGAACAGGCGGCCCTGGGGCGGGCCCTGGAAGGCTTGCTGCAAGCGGTTTCCAGCGGCGACCTGCAGAGTAGCTTCGCCGCCGGCGCCGCCGTGGCCGGCATCTGGCAGGAAAGCCTGATGCGCTCCCGCTTCCTGGGGGAGGGCAAAAACAAATCGCCGAAGCGCCGGAAAAATCCGGACGGTTCGGCGACTGGGGCGGCGTGAAGCCAGATCAGGCGGCGGGCACGGCAGGCGGGGCGTCGTCGTTGGCGGCGCCTTCGCTGCCCTCAGCCGGCTCCTGATTTTCCGGAGTGTCGTCCGGCAGGCCTTCCTGCTTGCGGCGCAGCTTTTCCTCCTTTTTCCTTTTCTTGGCCAATTCCCTCTGGCGTTTTTCAAACTGAAAATTGGTTTTGGCCAACTGGATTCCTTCGCGGGTCTACTACGTTGATGATTCGGAATGTGCCGTCCGGTCGGGCACAGCGGTGAAGAAGCGGGACTGCATCTCTTCCAGTCCCAGGCTTTGCAGCAGTTCGTTGAGGCGCTCGGCGGGCTTGCGCCGGGGCAGGTTCTTGTAGGTGGCGATGATCAGCTCGTTTTTCATGGAATGCTCCCAGCCCACCAGTTCGGTCACCCGGACCTGGTAGCCGTGGGCCTCCAACTGCAGGCAGCGCAGCACGTTGGTCAGCTGGCTGCCGAATTCCCGGGTGTGGATGGGGTGGCGCCAGATTTCCGTCAGCACCGTCTGGCCCAGGGACTTGCCCTTGTTCTTGTTCAGCACCGCCGCCACTTCCGCTTGGCAGCAGGGCACCAGGACGATGAAACGGGCCTGCTTTTCCAGGGCGAAGCGGATGGCGTCGTCCGTGGCCGTGTTGCACGCATGCAGGGCCGTGACCATGTCCACCCGGGGCGGCAGCAGGGGCGAGGTGATGGAGTCGGCCACCGACAGGTTGTGGAATTCCATGCCGGGAAAGCCCAGCCGTTGGGCCAGTTCCCGGGATTTGCCCACCAGTTCGTCCCGGGTCTCGATGCCGACGATGCGGGCCAGGGGGGCGCCAGACTTGAAGAACAGGTCGTACAGAATGAAGCCCAGGTAGCTCTTGCCGGCGCCGTGGTCCACCAGGGTGAATTCCGGCTTGTCCTGCAGCAGCTCGAGCAGCAGGGGCTCGATGAACTGGTACAGGTGGTAGACCTGCTTCAGCTTGCGCCGGCTGTCCTGGTTCATCTTGCCGTCCCGGGTCAGGATGTGCAGTTCCTTGAGCAGATCGAGGGACTGGCCGGGGCGGATTTCCGGCATGGAGGCGGCGGCAGGGGCGGGCGTGGCTTTGGCTTTTGCAGGCATGGCGAAACGGGAGGCAGCGTGAGGCGAAGGGGCGATTATAGGCGCTGGGCCCGCAGGCCATGAGGTAAACTATGGGCCTGCTTCGATTCGCTGCCGCCTTTTTCCCTTATTTCGCCTCTTTGCCGTCCTTTTTCCGCCCATGACCGACGAATTTTTCATGCGTGAAGCCCTGTCCCAGGCCGTGGCTGCCGGCTGCCTGGGGGAGGTGCCGGTGGGCGCCGTCGTCGTGCGGGAAGGCGTCATCGTCGGCCGGGGTTTCAATTCGCCCATCGGCGACAGCGATCCCACGGCCCACGCCGAAGTGGCGGCCCTGCGGGATGCGGCCCGCAACCTGGGCAATTACCGGCTGCCCGGCTGCGAGCTGTTCGTCACCCTGGAGCCCTGCGCCATGTGTGCCGGCGCCATCATGCATTCCCGCATCGCCCGGGTGGTTTATGGCGCCCGGGACCCCAAGACCGGCGTGCACGCCAGCGTGCTCGACCTGTTCGCGGTGGACCAGCTCAACCACCACACGGAAATCGTCGGCGGCGTCCTGGCCGACGAATGCGGCCAGCTGCTCTCCCGTTTCTTTGCCGAACGGCGCAAGGCGGCCAAGGCATGAAACTGCGCGTCTCCCTCGGGCGCCAGGTCCTGGAACTGCTGGACGATCAGGGCCGGGTGCTGCGCGGCTATCCCGTCTCCACCTCGGCCAGGGGCGCGGGGGAGGAGAGCGGCAGCTTCTGTACCCCCCGGGGCCGCCATTACGTGCGGGCCAAGATCGGCGAGGGCCTGCCGGCCCATGCCGTATTCCGCGGCCGCCGCTTCACCGGCGAAATCTGCACGCCGGAACTGGCTGCCGCCATGCCGGAGCGGGACTGGATTCTCTCCCGCATTCTCTGGCTCTGTGGCCGGGAGCCAGGCTTCAACCGGCTCGGCCCGGTGGATACCATGGCCCGCTACATCTACATCCATGGCACGGCGGACGAGGCCGCCCTGGGCACGCCGGCGTCCCACGGCTGCATCCGCATGGGCAATGCGGACATCGTGGATCTTTTCGAGCGGGTCCCGGCGTTTACGGAAGTGGATATCGTCGAGGATTGAGCTTTTGGGACTGGGGCTGTGCAGATGGAAATTCCAAAAGCGGTGCCACGGCCGGCACCATGAAAAAAGCCCCGCAGTGCGGGGCTTTTTTTACAACCGTTCAGCGAACCTGGATTACAGGGGCTGAATGTTGGTTGCCTGGGGGCCCTTTTGGCCTTGACCGGCGACGAAGTTAACCTTCTGGCCTTCGCTCAGGGACTTGAAGCCGTCAGCCTTGATTTCGGAGAAGTGGGCGAACAGATCGGGGCCGCCATTGTCCGGGGTGATGAAGCCGAAGCCCTTAGCGTCGTTGAACCACTTAACGGTACCAGTTTCCATTTTGTATTCCTTAAAAACAGCTTAAAAAATGAGCAGATGCTCGAGGCGCGCAATAATCAAGGGAGACTACATGGAACAATGGAGTACCACTATGCAGAGGGACAACGATGAACTTGAATCTGGAACTTGAAGATTTAGCCCGATCCGTTATACGCACCCCCCAAGGGGCTGTCAAACGATTCTTGGAAAAATGCCGATTTATTTGATGTCGAGGCACCTCGGCATGGGCAATAGCCATCGTGCCTGCCGATGGCCCGGTGGATGACGCCGCGCCACCAAAGGCCTTCAGCCGGCAGCGGCGGCCCCCTTAACAGGACGCCCGGGTCATCCTAGTCAGCCTGGAAGTGCCGCTGCACTTCGCCGCTGGGGCCGGCGGCGTTGAAACTGCGCTCCGTCAGGCAGACCTCTCCCTGCCGATCCACCGTCAGGACGGTGGAGGCCCGGGTGCCGTATGCCGGTGACTGGACGAAGATGGCGGAGAGCATTCTTTCCCATTCCAGGGAGACGCCCGTATCCGGCAGGTGCTCGTCGGGCCAGCGGGTGGGATCTGCCAGCAGATGGAACAGGGGTTCGGTCTCCGGCAGGGCCTGCAGGGCCTCGCTGAAACGGGCCTTGGCCGCCACCAGCTTGGGCCAGGGGGTTTCCAGGAGATGGTTGGAAAGGCCGTAGATGCCGGGCGGAAGTTCCTGGATGCGGCCCTGCCGGTTGGAGTAGTAACAGAGGCTGTCCCGGTCGGCGAGAAACAGGTTGAAGCCGCCGTAGGCCCCGCCGTCCAGTCCGGAGAGGAAGTCCCGGGGCGAGAGGTCGCCGGCCAGATAGTCCCGGGTCAGGTCGCCCCGGGAGCGCTGGCCTTCGGGAGCCTTGGGATCCCGGTAGTTGGTGACGGCGGCAAAGCGCCGCCGCCGGTCGATGCCGAGCCAGGTGCCGCCGGCCTGCAGGTCCCTTCCGGCCAGGATGCCGGGCTGGTCGCTCCAGAAATCGGCGGCCAGGGTGGGGCGCGCATGGAATTCATCCCGGTTGGCACAAACCGCCAGGGGGTAATCCGGATGGGTCTGCCAGGCGAGGAGGATGAGGCACATGGGAAGGATTTTTGGCCACAGAGAGCACAGAGGGAAAAGCGGGTGTGCGCCAAAAGGACAACGGCGCCAGTTCAGCCTGCCGGGGTCAAAATACCCGGGGTTTAACTCTGTGTTCTCTGTGCGCTCTGTGGCAATGGTTTTTTAGTAGGGCAGGGGCAGCAGTTCCAGCACCGGGCCGTCCGGGCCGCCGGCATGCACCGGGCCGCCACTGGCGCAGTTTTCCGGGATCACTGCCAGCAGCTCCCAGCTGCCGTCCGCTGCCGGTGCCCCATTGACCACGGTACCGCCGTGGTTCTCGTCGGCCAGGGTGGAGAAAAGGGCGTCGCCAGCCCGGACCGGAGCAGCCACCTTGGCGCGGAAGAGGGAGCGCTTGACCTTGCCCAGGTACTGGGTGCGGGCAACGATTTCCTGGCCCGGGTAGCAGCCCTTGTGGAAGCTGACGCCGCCGATGCGTTCGAAATTGGCCATCTGGGGCACGAAGGCTTCCTGGGTGGGGCCGCTGATGTGGGGAATGCCGGCCTGGATCTGCAGCCATTGCCATACCGGCGTGCCCACGGGGCGGGCACCGGCGGCCAGGGCTGCCCACAGGCTGGGCGCGGCGGCCACGGCCACGGCGATTTCGAAGCGCTCCTTGCCTTCCAGGCGGATCACCTTGCCCGCCGGCGCTTCCAGTGCTTCCAGGGGCTGGGCCGGCACCGGCAAAGCGGCCTGGGCCAGCAGGGCGGCGCTGCCCGGTCCGGCCAGGCCGATCAGGGCCACTTCGTCGCTGCGACTGGTGATCTGCACCTTGGCCCGCAGCACAAACATCTGCAGGCGCTTCTGGATGGCGGGCTGCAGTTCGGCAGCCAGCTGCACCTGGTAGGCGTCGCCTTCCTTCCACAGCAGGAAGCTGGCCAGCATGCGGCCCTTGGCGGTACACCAGGCGGAATGCTGGGCCGCTTCGGCTTTCAGGTGGTTCACATCGCTGGTCACCTGGTTGTGCAGGAAGGACTTGGCATCCTCGCCGCCGACGGCGATCAGGCCCAGGTGGGAAAGGGGAGCCAGCACCGGTCCGTTGAGGGCGGCCTGGCGTTCGCCGGCGGCATCGCCGAAATCGGTGACCAGATCGGCGTCGAACTTGGCGCCAGCCGTTTCCAGGGTGTTTTTCCAGAGAGCGTTCATGGGGATTTCCGTGGCAATTGGGGGAAAGTTAAGGGTTTTCGTGAGTCGCTTGTCGGAAACGGTCGGCCATCGGGGGCCGGCTCGTACAGCAGGTCCGCGTCGTCATTGGCCGGCGCGGGCGTCAATAGCTGGGGAGAATACAGGGCTTGGGCTATTATATCGCCTCCTTTTACCCCGAATTCTCGGCAACGGCCAGGCCGGTGGCGGCAGCCGTTCCCCTAGACCCGCTTTCCTATGCGCTTGTTCCGCAGACTGTTGTCCCTGCTGATCCTCGCGGCCCTGCTGGGCGGCGGCGGCCTGGCCTGGCTGGCCCTGAGCCCGGTCCGCCTCAATGCCTCGCCCCTGGACTTCCAGGTGCAGCCCGGCAGCAGTGCCCGCGCAGCCGCCCGGCAGATGGTGGAGGCGGGCATCGATCTCAATCCCTGGGCCTTCGAGGCCCTGGCCCGGGCCAGCCGCAGCGCCGCGGCCCTCAAGGCGGGCAGCTACGAGGTGGAGCAGGGCATCACCCTGTGGGCTCTGCTGCAGAAGCTGACCCGGGGTGACGTCAGCCAGAGCGAACTGGCCATCATCGAGGGCTGGAATTTCCGCCAGCTGCGGGACAAGCTCAATGCCCACCCCGACCTGCGCCATGACGGCGCCGGCTTGTCGGACCGGGAACTGCTGCAGCGCATTGGCGCCGCCGAAAGCCATCCGGAAGGACTGTTCTTCCCCGACACCTATCTCTTCAGCAAGCAGTCCAGCGACCTGGACCTGCTGGCCCGGGCCTACCGGGCTATGCAGAAGCGCCTCCAGACCGAATGGGCGGCCCGGGACCCGGGCCTGCCCCTGCAGCATCCCTACCAGGCCCTGATCCTCGCTTCCATCGTGGAAAAGGAAACGGGTCGGGCCGCGGACCGGCCCCATATCGCCGCAGTGTTCGTCAATCGCCTGCGCCAGGGCATGCTGCTGCAGACCGACCCCACGGTCATCTACGGCATGGGCGAGCGCTTCGACGGCAATTTGCGGCGCCAGGACCTGCTCACCGATACGCCCTACAATACCTACACCCGGGGCGGCCTGCCGCCCACGCCCATCGCCATGCCCGGCCAGGCGGCCCTGCAGGCGGCGCTCCATCCCGCTGCCAGCCCGGCCCTTTATTTCGTCGCCCGGGGCGATGGCAGCAGCCATTTTTCCTCCTCCCTGGACGAGCACAACCGGGCGGTAAACAAATACCAGCGGGGCGGACGCTGATTACAGGATGACCATGCGCGGAAAATTCATCACCTTCGAAGGTATCGACGGGGCCGGCAAGAGCACCCACATCCAGTGGCTGGCAGACCAGCTCACGGCCCGGGGCAAGACCGTGGTCACCACCCGGGAGCCCGGCGGCACGCCCCTGGGGGAAAAGCTGCGGGCCCTGCTGCTGGCCGAGCCCATGCACCTGGAAACCGAGGCCCTGCTGATGTTCGCTGCCCGCCGGGAGCACCTGGCCGAGGTCATCGAGCCGGCCCTGGCGGCCGGCACCTGGGTCATCTCGGACCGTTTCACCGATGCCACCGTGGCCTACCAGGGCGGCGGCCGGGGGCTATCCCTGGACAAGCTGAAAGTCCTGGAGGACTGGGTCCACGGCCACCTGCAGCCGGACCTGACCCTGCTTTTCGATCTGCCCCTGGCGGTAGCCCAGGCCCGCATCGGCAAGGAGCGCATCCTCGACCGCTTCGAGCAGGAAGAGGCTGATTTCCACGAGCGGGTGCGCCAGTGCTATCTGCAACGGGCCGGCCAGTCCAACGGCCGCATCCGGGTGGTACAGGCCGACCGGACCGTGGATGAAATTAAGAAATCAATTGAAGAATTGATTTCAACTATTTGTTTATGAATATATTTCAATTACAGGAATCGGCCTGGCAACGGCTCCAGGGGCGGCGTGCGCAGCTTCCCCACGCCCTCCTGCTGATCGGCCAGCGCGGCGTCGGCAAGTTCGAACTGGCCCGGGCCTTTGCCGCCGGCCTGCTCTGCGAGGCGCCGGGCATGGACGGCCATGCCTGCGGCCAGTGTTCCGCCTGCAACTGGCTGGGGCAGGGCAACCACCCGGATTTCCGGCTGGTGCAACCGGCGGCCATGAGCGACGAAGAGGCCGAGGCCGACGAGGAAACGGGCAAGAAGAAGCCCAGCCAGCAGATCACCATCGACCAGGTGCGGGGGCTGGACGACTTCCTCCACGTCGGCACCCACCGCCAGGGGGTGCGCATCGTCCTGCTGCACCCGGCGGAGGCCATGAACCGCAACACCGCCAACGCGCTGTTGAAGAGCCTGGAAGAACCCCGGCCCGACACCCTGTTCCTGCTGGTGTCCAGCGAGGCCGACCGGCTCCTGCCAACCATCCGCAGCCGCTGCCAGACCGTGGAAGTGCCCCTGCCGTCGCCCCAGGCGGCCACCGCCTGGCTGGCGGCGCAGAAGGTCAGCGACGGCGGGCGCTGGCTGGCCCTGGCCGGCGGGGCGCCGCGCCTGGCGGCGGAACTGGCCGGCAGCGGCCAGCGCAGTCTGCTCGATGCCCTGCTCGGGCAGTTGCAGAAGGGACGCCAGCTGGACCCCATTGCCGCGGCCGCTCTGATCGAGAAAACTCTCAAGGCGGACAAGTCCGGCGCCCTCACCATGAAGCGGACGGTGGAATGGCTGCAGAAATGGAGCGCCGACCTGGCTCTGGTGGCGGAGGGGCTGCCGCCGCGCTACTTCCAGGACGATGGCGCTACAATAGGGCAGCTGGCGGCTTCATCAAGCACTATTAAAATAATAAATTTCAATAGATTGCTGATTAAATTTAAAGCTCAATCTGAGCATCCGTTGAACCTGCGCTTGGTACTGGAAGAACTCTTCTTCGCCTACCGGGCCCTGTACTGAAAGACGCGAGGACCCCATGTCGGACACCAATGCCGCAAGTTCTGCCGCTCCAGCCGCCGCCGGAGCCCGCCCCAGCGTTCTCTCCCTCAACATCAATTCCAAGTCGGCCCTTTACGCCGCCTACATGCCCCACCTGAAAAACGGCGGCATCTTCATCCCCACCAACCGTCGCTACACCCTGGGGGACGAAGTTTTCATGCTGCTCTCCCTGATGGAGGACCCGACCAAGCTGCCCATCGCCGGCACCGTGGTCTGGGTGACCCCGGCCGGGGCCCAGAACAGCAAGGCCCAGGGCATCGGCATCCATTTCAACAACGACGAGAGCGGCATCGAGGCCCGGCGCAAGATCGAAGGCCTGCTCGGCGGCCTGCTCCAGTCCAGCCGCGCCACCCATACCATCTGAGGGCCCTGGCGGCCCCGCGTAGAGAAACCATGCTTGTCGATTCCCACTGCCACCTGGACTTTCCCGACCTGGCCGCCAGGCTGCCGGAAATCCTGGCCAAGATGGCAGCCAACCAAGTCCAGGCCGCCGTCTGCATCGGCGTCAATCTGGAGGACTTTCCCCGGGTCCTGGCCCTGGCCGAGGCCCATCCCCAGTTGCTGGCCAGCGTCGGCGTCCATCCCGAACACACGGAAGGGGCCGAGCCCACGGCGGAGCAGCTGGTGGCCCTGGCCGCCCATCCCCGGGTCGTCGCCATCGGCGAAACCGGGCTGGATTACTACTGGCACAAGGACAAGCCGGAGTGGCAGCGACAGCGCTTCCGCACCCACATCGCTGCCGCCAAGGCCTGCGGCAAGCCCCTGGTGATCCATACCCGGGACTCGGCCGCCGACACCATCCGCCTCATGGCGGAGGAGGGGGCCGGAGCGGTGGGCGGCGTCATGCACTGCTTCACCGAGGACTGGGAAGTGGCCAAACAGGCCCTGGACCTGGGCTTCTACATTTCCTTCTCCGGCATCGTCACCTTCAAGAACGCCAAGGTGGTCAAGGAAGTGGCCGCCAAGGTGCCCCTGGAGCGCATCCTGGTGGAGACCGACTCGCCCTACCTGGCACCAACGCCCTTCCGGGGCAAGACCAACGAACCGGCCTACGTGCGCCACGTGGCCGAGGAAATCGCCACCCTGCGCGGTCTCACCCTGCAGGAGGTGGCCGCCGCCACCACCGCCAATTTCTTCCGCTGTTTCCCTGCCGCCGGCACCGCCCTGGCCGCCTGACCCTCGAGGAACCACCATGCGCAAGCTCCTGGCAGCCCTGCTGCTCTCCCTGGCTTTCCCCCTTGCCCAGCCGGTCCTGGCCGGCATCTACGACGACACCCTCAAGGCCGTGCTGGAAAACCACACGGAGGAGGCGGTGGCCCTGCTGGAGCGGGGCATCGATCCCAATACCGCCGATGCCGAAGGCAGCACCCTGCTCATGCTGGCGGCCCGCAACGGCAATGCGGAGCTGGTGGACCAGCTGATCCTGCGCCGGGCCAAGGTCACCGCCCGCAATCGTTTCGGCGACGACGCCCTGCTGCTGGCCAGCTTCCGCGGCCATCTGCCGGTGGTGAAGCTGCTCCTGGCCGGCGGCGCCCCGGTGAACCGCAGCGAAGGCTGGCCGCCCCTGGCCTATGCGGCCTTCAACAACCAGCTGGAGGTGATGGAATACCTGCTGGCCCACGGCGCCGACATCAACGGCACCAGCGACAACGGCACCACCGCCCTCATGGTGGCGGCCCGCAATGCCCATATCGAAGCGGTGCGCCTGCTGCTGAAGCACAAGCCGGATGTGGACAAGATCAACGAGGCCGGCGGCACCGCCCTGAAGTGGGCCGTGGCCGCCAACAATACGGAAATCGCCGACCTGCTGCGCCAGGCCGGCGCCGTCCTGGAGTAAGCGGGAACGCGGGTTTCGGCCGCTCCCGATTTTTCCTGCAGCAACCTGGTTTCGGGAAGAACACTGCCATGCAACGACGTGACTTCCTGCTCGGCGCCGGCGCTTCGGCGGCCCTGGGCGCGGCTACGGCCCGGGCGGCGGACGGCCAGCCGGTGGTGCGCTGGCGCCTGGCCTCCAGCTATCCGAAGAGCCTGGATACCCTCTACGGCGCCAGCGAAGTGCTGGCCAATCGGGTGGCGGCCCTGACCGAGGGACGCTTCCAGATCCGCCCCTTCGCCGCGGGCGAAATCGTCCCCGGTCTGCAGGCCCTGGATGCGGTGCAGCAGGACACCGTGGAGTGCGGCCACACCCTGGGTTCCTTCTACGTCGGCAAGAACCGGGCATTCGCCTTCGACAGCGTCCTGCCCTTCGGCCTCACCACCCGCCAGCAGACGGCCTGGATGCATTTCGGCAACGGTCTGACCCTGCTGCGGGAGCTGTACCGGGATTACGGCGTCATCAACTTCCCCGGCGGCAACACCGGCGCCCAGATGGGGGGCTGGTTCCGCAAGGAACTGCAGGGCCTGGCCGATCTCAAGGGCCTGAAGATGCGCATTCCAGGCCTGGGCGGGGAAATCATGGCGCGCCTAGGGGCGGTGCCCCAGACCATTCCCGGGGCCGACGTCTATCCGGCCCTGGAAAAGGGCGCCATCGACGCCGCCGAATGGTCCGGCCCCTACGATGACGAGAAGCTGGGCTTCTTCAAGGTGGCCCGCTATTACTACCATCCGGGCTGGTGGGAACCCAGTGCCCAGCTGAGTTTCCTGGTCAATGCCCGGGAATGGGAAAAACTGCCCAAGGCCTACCAGCAGGCCTTCGAGGTGGCGGCGGCAGAAGCCCACCTGCTCACCACCGCCGAATACGACGCCAAGAATCCGCCGGCCCTGACGCGCCTGCTGGCCCAGGGCGTCAAGCTGCGCCGTTTTCCGGATGACGTGATGAAGGCCGCCTACAGGGCCGCCTTCGCCTTCTACGAGAGGGTCGGCCGGGAATCATCCGAAATCCTCGAAAAAATCGCTTAGTTGATTGTTCCGAAAAGAAAATCACCTTATTTGAAGTGAAGGCCAGTTTTCACCGGCCTACCCTCTTCAGTTGAAGCTTAGGCTCCGCAGGTCAGTGCTTTGTTTGCGCTGACAAAAACTTTGTCAGGCTTGGATTTGAACTCAGTGTCCGGCTGATTGTTGTGTGACTTACACATCGGCGCAATGTAGTTGAGTTTTCGCAGCGATTCGTCTTTCATGTTCGGCAAAATGATATGCGCCCCAACCTCAGCTTGAGAGTCACACCCTTGCACGTGGCTTTTGGCGTTGCGGAAGCCTTCGCAAACTTCTTCCAGTGGCCAAGCCAAGTACCGCAACTACAATTTTTGTCTGAGGTTCCATTCAGATTTTTCATCGTGATCGAACCACTGCCGGTCAGTGTCTTGCTCATGAACATCTCCCTAAAGTGACCACGCACGCGCATGGCAATCCATGATATTGGGATTCTCTCCGAGAAATTCAATAGTCATTGACCTTGGCTTGTTGATTCGGCCTCCAAAATCCGGAATCCCTCATCCAGCGCTTCGGCCTTGCGGCGGAAATCCAGCACGTAATCGCCGAAACGATTGATGTGCTCCAGCCGGTATGGTGCCAGTCCAGCCAAGACTTCCTGGTTGATCACAGCCCCTTCGGCTTGGAGTTGCTTCAGCACCCGGCTCATCCCCACCACGTTGTGCAAGATGACCAGGTTGGCAACAAGATGGTTGTACTTGATGATCTTGCGCTGTTCATGGCGCAGGTTTTCGGCAATCACCCCTTCTCCGCCGAAGAACAGTTTTTTCTCGAAACCATTGAATTGCTCCGACTTGTTGGTTTCCGCGTGGATGAGCCGGCGTAGTTCGACGTTGCCAACGTATTTCAGCAGAAACATGGTTCGGATTACTTTGCCGAGTTCCTTAAAGGCGAAATACAGCTTGTTCTTTCGACTGTAAGTCCCCAGGCGGCGCAGGATGGCCGAGGCAGAAATTTTCCCGAGCTTGATGGAAACGGCCACGCGCAGCATGTCCGGCAGATGAGTCTCGATCATCTGCCAATTGATGTCATCACTGAATAATCGGTCGATATGGGTGAACTTCTTGTTGTTGTCGGGGCGATGGAATACCAGATCCTTGATGCCACGGATGCGCGGCATCAGCTTGATACCCAAGAGGTGGGAAAGAGCAAAAACCGTGTAGCTCTGGGCTTGGGTATCACCGTGAATGGTGTCCGGTCGGATATCCGAGGTATTGGTCATCAGTCCATCGAGGATGTGGGTGCCTTCGTAGGTACCACAGGAAATGAAGTGGCTGAACAGCGCAATGAACTTGTCGGAAACATGGTAGTAGCCGATACCGCCATAGCCGCCGTAGCGGATGTGATGCTCGGAAATCAGATTTTGCTCGTAGAGGTTCCATTTCGTGCCGTCGGCCGAAGCATGCTTGCCTGATCCCCAGTAGCCAGGCAATTCGAACTTGTTGTAGGCATTGATGACTTTGACGATGGCTTTTTCCAGCACCTCTTCCGTTACGTACTTGATGTTGAGCCAAGCGATCTGCTTGCGGCTCATGCCCCGAATTGAGCGCGCCGTCTGGGTCGGTCCGAGGTTGCAGCCATAACAGAACAAGGTGCTGATCACTCGTGGCCGCAATTCCTCGATCCGGCTTTCGGTCCCCATCAAGGGCCGAAACAACTTGTGCAATTGCAGCCAGCGCTCGGTGTCGATCAGTACGTCGACGATACTGATGTTCTCCATGTGCTCGGTGATTAGCTGGTCGATCGCCCTGATGCCGGGCGGTGGTTCGCTGGCTGGCGGTTTCTTCAGGATCAGCCGGCCATCGACGATTTCGGCATAGGCATTTTCGGGAAATTCGGCATCGACCTCCTCAGCCGTCTCCAGTAAAGCCGCCTTCAAGGACTCGGTAAAGGCCCTGGAATCCGTTTCGACACCGGTGACCTCGCCATACTGCGCCAATTCCCGATTCAGGGTGTCGTCATCAACCAGTTGTTCCCGGTAGTCGTCGTAGCGCTCACCGTGCTGAATAAACAGATCGCCCGACTTCAGTTCATCGCGGATCGCATACAGAACCGCCAATTCGAAGTAACGGCGATTGATGGCAACGACCTGACCGTCGGCGCGTTCGGAAATGACCAGCTTCCGCCAGGTCGAGGGGAGCCACTGGAAGTCCTCCTCGACATTCAGACCGACCAACGATAGCGGAACGACTTCGTGCCGGGTGCCACGTAGCGCCTGCAACGCTTTCATCATCCGGATCAGGGTATCGTCTTCACTGCTGCTCTGCGGATTGACGATTTCGATACAGTTCAGCAACTGAGCTCGAACCATCTTGTAAGGCTGGATGAGGAACGGCAGATGATTGCGTCCGGCGTAAGCCATGTGCTCATCGCAGATGGCCACCAGGTCATCGACCTCGGCGATCAGGCTGCCGCCGATGGCTTCCACCCGTTGATGATCCGTGCCGTCGATCCGGTAGGCCAGCAACATCTCTTTCAACTGGCCGATCAGGCGATCAGTTCGCTGGAGGTGTTCCTGCTGGTATTCACCCAGCTTGTTGCGTGCCTGATTGTCCAGGTTCTGGAGCATGCGGACGAATAGGTCGGCCGCATCGTCAAGCGTCTGGGCAAATTGCGAGCGGATGTAGATGACCGCCAGGGCATAGCGCTTCTGGGGCTTCAGCTCCGCCATTTCTGTCGCATCCAGCGAACGGGCGATGTAGCGGTACTGTTTGAGTTTTGGAACGGGAATATCGGGGATGGGTAGTTGGTCGACCAGCAACTGGAGCCTGCGGATATGCTGGAGATAGAAGCGGGTTTCCTTGTTGGTTGGCTTTTTTGGTTCGCGCTTGAGCAGGTTCCAGGTACTGCTGGTCTCACCCGACTTGACCTTGAACAAGTTGTCGATCAAGGCTTTCACCTTGGCATCAAGTTGGTCGGCAAGGCTCGCAAAATGGACGTCGTGGATCTTTTCCCGGGCCTGGACGGCCAGTCGGTCGAGTGTTGAGAAACCAGGGAGTTCGTAGCGGTGGTGCACCAGTTCTTCAAGCATCACATTGATGATGTCGGCCACCACATGTCGGCTGTCTGCGGCGGTTTCTGCAACATGCCGTAACCAGGCGCGTCCCTGATCGTCCAGAGGGCGAACATTCAGGTAGCGTCGCAAGGCAGCAATCAGGGTGGTGCGCGCCGTCGTTCGGTCGAACTGCCGAAGTTCATCTGCCCTGGCTGGCCGATGCCCCGTTTGGACCACAATGTGTTGGCGAATCGCCGCCGGAACATCCCTGATGTGGACGAAGTACCCAAGACGCTGAAACAGCTTCAGGTAGATGAATGCAGCCGAGCGAGCAATGGGACGCTTTACAGTCTTATCGATGAATCTGATTTCATCAGGCGTCAGGGTATAAATCTCGTCGAGATCCTGTGCCGATGGGTCCGCTTTCAGGCGGGGATACGCGGTCTCGTGAAGCTGGGTCATGCGGGATCAATCCCAATGCCTGCCGGTGGCCGGGTCACGGCAGACCGCCTCCAGGAAGCACTCACGGGCATCGGCAATACGATGGAGTTCGTCGAGCAAGGTGTAGAGGTGCTCGTCCAGGGTGTCGGTTGAAGGCGTCGGGACGGAAATTTGATATCGACGGCCATCCTGATCCAACGGTTGTGCCTGGAACTGGGCAAGGCAAGTGTTCGTCATGTCCCGCAAGGCATTGGCGACACCGCGTCGGCCGCCATTGAAGGCAGACAAATCGATGGAAACCTCGATCATTGCGAGTGGGACCTCGGGCAGACTGGGCAACTGTGGGGTCGAGGCTGTTGCTGTTTCTGGCAGCGCCCGATCCAGTCCCTGCTCGAAACGCGCCTTCTGGTCGGTGCTGACCCCATCCAGATAGCGCATGGCAGCCTTCACATCACGCCAGCCCACGTAACTCATCAACTCCCGGATATCCCAGCCGCTCATGCCAGCCCACTGGGCGAACCCACGGCGTAGCGAGTGACTACTGAAGGTCTCTGCATCGGCCACACCTGCCCGGCTCAGCAACTTTCGAAGCATGGGAATGATACTGCTCGGGGTCAATTCGACTTCAGATAGATGCCCCCAGCGATCGACCTTGCGGAATAGCGGCCCTCCAGTCAGTTTGGACAAGGCTAACCAGTCTTCAACTGCCTCGACCGGACACAGCCGGGACAGTGCTGGACATGAGTAGCTTCGGCCTTCCAGGTTGCGATCTCCCTTGCTGCGCGGCAAGAAACAGGTCAGCCCCTCGCCAGGCTTGATTTCGATAAATTCGATGCGAAGGTTGGCCAGTTCGTCGGAGCGGAACCCGCGCCAGAAACCGAGGAGAACCAGGGCTTGGTCCCGCGTGTGTCGCAGGGCGCTGGTCAAATCCCCCCGGCTGATTGCAGCCGCCGTGGCCGAAGTCAGCCAGTCGGCAACACCGCGCAGGATTTCCAGTTCCAGTGGCTTGGCCCGTTTTTCCTGGGCAGGATGCAGCGTTCGGATACCTTTCAACAGTTGCCGAATTTTTGGGGCTTTGGTCGGGTCCGGAAAGCCATGATCCTGATGCCAGCGCGACAGCGCCGCGAGGCGGTGCTTCAGCGTGTTCAGCGACAGGGATTCGGCATAGGCCGCCAGGTAGCGGGCAACCGAATCGATGGTTGCCGGCAACAAGCCTCCCCACTCGATCTCGAAGTGCTGGATGGCTGACGCATAGCTGCGTCGGGTATTGGCCCGTGCGGCGGCATTGAGGTAGAGATCGACCTGGCTCATCGCATTCCTAGCTGGATTCAGGTCCGTGCGCGCAGCGGCAGCGAGACTTGCGGTTCCAGCGCTTGGAGCACGGCGTGGGCCTTGAGTATGTCCTGATGTAACTGCGCATGCTTCGGGGCGTGTACGGTAACCACCAAGGCGTAGCGGATGGCAGGCGCCCCTGACGAAGCCTGGCCCCCAGCCTCGCGAGCGTTGTAATGCACGTCGAACAAGGGTTCAAGCAGGCTGCTACCGTAGTAACTGTGCTCAGCGTGCAGCACAGTTTCCCACTTACCCAGATCTGCCCGCAGTTCGGCCTCGGTCCGAAAGTCGGCCGATGGGAAAAAACTGACCGACGATGCATTGGTAGCACCGGCCTTGCGCTTGCTGCTGTTGGGTCGAAAGGTAATGCCGAGGCCGGCTTTCGTGTAGGCGCCGGCATCCTGAGGATCGACCGGGCTGGCGTAACAGAAGGTTGCCCGTAAACGCACCTTCCCCTCCAGCTTAAAAGCCGGCAAGGGAATCGGTGCGCGCAGGAATTTTCCTGGACGTAGCTCGCCCTGATAGATGATTCGAGCTACCCCGTCGTCACAGGTGATCAGGCGATTGATGTCCGACGGGACACGTCCCCAACCGACATGATGCACATCGTGCTCTTCATTGCTTTCGCAGCCATGGACCAACAGCGTCTTGATGGTCAACGGATGTACAGGGTCGCCCAGAATAGCCCGGATACCAACTGCCGAGCGCAGCGCGAGTGGTGCCGCGAAGCTGGTTCCCAGCGTGGCGGCCAGGTTCGGTCGGCTGCCAGGGGCTGCTACGTGAAAATACTCCTTGGGCGCGCCGCCAAACGCCACCACATCGGGTTTCCGTCTTCCCGGGCTACGACCGGGGCCGGTGGCGCTGTAACCAGCGCGTTTCCAATCCGGGCCGCTTCGATCGGCGGCGCCCACAGACAACGCATTCACGCTATCAGAAGGCACCTGGATACGGTTAAGGCCAAGTGCTGCATCGCGTTCCCCATTATTGCCGACTGCAACAGTCATCAGGGTTTCACCATCGCTCAAAATGCTGTCGATCACCGCTGTCCACGCGTGTACATCTTGGTCCTCGACTGGCAGATCCGGACCCAAGCTGAGGTTGATGAACTGGTATTGACGGGAAAGCAGTACGGTTTCGACGTGGCCGAGCGTGCGATACAACTCGTAGGGATCTTCTCCGTCAATCTTGGCATCCAGCACGCGATGATGGTCAACCGGCGCGTAGGGACGTTCTGCCGCTGCTTCCGGCTCAATCGGCCCAAACAGCAAAGCCGAGGTGACGCCGAGTCCATGCTCGGTGAAGTCGGGTACGTCGCTCGCATCCTCGTCAGCCAGGAAATAGCGGCGGACATAGCCATCGAGGATGTGCTCCGCCGGTAGGCCGCCATCCAGTACAGCGACCTTGGGTTCGCGAGAAAGCGGCTCGCCGCTCGGCAACGAGAACGACACCGCAAGCGGCATGCTGCGGGTGACCGGACGTGCCGCCCGCAAGTGCGGCATCGGCCGGACGACGCGGGTCAGGGTGAACTGGGCCAGGTTTTCTAGGGCGGCAGCCTCCCCCTCGACCGCAACGAACAGCAGGCGGCCCGCTTCAAATTCGAATTCGCCATTGACCCTGAAGCCGCAGTCCTTGGCGTAGTCAGCGAACATGGCACGAACATCCGAGGCGTCGCCTTCGGGGGGTAAATGCAGGCCGACCTCGAAAACGTGGCCGATATTGGCGCCCTCAAGATGCAGGCGATCAGATGGGGTCATGGCGGCAAAGGTCTCGATGCGAGCAAACTGCTCGGCGACCGGCATCTGTTCGTTCAGGTTTCGGGCGAAAGCCGGGAAGTTTCCCAGTGCCGCCCGCGTGCCAGCCACGAAAAGTTCCGTGGTTTCTGCTTCCGGCGGCGCCTTCTTCTGAGTTTGGCGGCGCGGCTGGATACGGCGGGTCCGCGACCCGACCGAGGCGAGGCCGACCTGATCGAGCAGCAGCTTCGGGAAAAACGACTTGGCCAGGTAGGCCGGGTGCAATACCAGACGGGCCACCGCTAAATCATCGGCACAGGCCTTCGCCGGTAATTCTTGGAAAATGCTGTTGGCTAACTCGATCTCCGGCACGATGATGCGCTTGGCCTCGCCAAGCGTATAGGGGTGAGCCTTGTCGCCAACCTTCTTCTTGGGCGCTTCGATGGGATAGGTCAGTAACTCGGCACGGCCGATCAGGTATCGCGTAGTCATTTATTTGAGCCCCCTGCCTTTGCGGGGTGATGGTCCCGCGTGTTTGCGAATGGTGTCGCGAGCGACCCCCGTCATCTGGCTAATCTGCATGTGAGTGTGCTGGCCCGCCTTGGCCAGTTCGATTGCTAGATTGAGGCGTTCTGCCTTGCTCAAGGCTTCCTGACGCTGGCCCAGTGCCGAGCCGATCAGTTGTTCTAACGGTGCTGTCTGCAAGGCATGGCCACGACGCAAGGCGTTAATGCTACGTTCGACATCCGACAGCGACTGCCCCTGTAGGCCGGCGGCCAGCACATCGACCCAAGACTCAAACAGTTTCAGGTCGTCGCCAAGGAATCGCTGGATGGCAACCGCAATCGCCGAGGCATCCGGTGCGTCGAACTTGAGGACCAGATCGAAACGTCGCCACAGCGCCGGATCGACCAGCTCCGGATGATTGGTGGCTGCCAGCAGTAATCCGCTGTCCGGCCACTGGTCGACTTCCTGCAACATAACGGTGACCAAGCGCTTCAGTTCGCCGATATCGGATTCATCGCTGCGCCGTTTGGCGATGGCGTCGATCTCATCGAGCAGTAGGACGGCGGCGTGCTTCTTGGCGTGGTCCAGGGCGGCACGCAGATTGTTGCCAGTCTTGCCAAGCAGGCTGCTCATGACCGCCGTCAGGTCAAGCACCCATAGGGGCTTGCCCAAGGCGCTGGCGATCCAGCGGGCCGAGAGTGTTTTGCCGACCCCGGGTGGCCCAACCAAAATGGCTGAACGGGTCGGGCTGATACCGCGAGCAGCCAGCCGTTCGCGTTCCTGGCGTTCGCGAATGATGGCGCCGATGGCGTCATGAACGCCGCCGGGAAGAATCGGCGGAGCCAACCCGACTCGATCATCGAAGACGCGAATCAGTGCTAGGCGGGAGTCGCCATCAACTGGTAATGCCACTTCGCCAGCTTCAACCACTGGTGTGCCTCGACGCAGGATTGAATTACCTGCTGATCGGGTCTGGGATGCTTTCAGAGATTGATCAAGACGTGCTGCCAGTTCGGGGCGCTGCTGACGATACTTGCGTACGAGGCGCGCTAGCAGCAGGCGTGTATCTTCATGTGCCTCTGAAGCAGCGAGTCGAGCTAAATTGGCGAAATCATCCTCTATGTTTTCTATCTCGCCTGAAATTCTTTTTTTTTCCACAAAATAGCCTTTTAAAGAGTGCAGTTTGTTTTGGCGAATTTTATGGCGAAATATAATTATTGGTCAATAAGGCCGATGTTGATCAGGCCATCCTGAGATCAAGCATTTTTGAATGGGAAACAATTACCGGTGAGAACTGGGCAGGGATAGCGTAAAGCGCGTTTTTTCAGCGGTCGATTGGACACGTACTTTCCCGCCATGTGCAATCACAATTGATTGGGTGATAGCTAACCCAAGTCCCGAATTTTCGGTTGTCCGCAGTCGGGAACTGTCAACCCGATAAAAACGATCGAACAGGCGGGGCAAATGCTCCGCAGGAATCTCGTTCCCTGTGTTTTCGACGGCAATATGTGTCAATCCGTCATCACGCTCCTCGATTTGCACTGTAACCACTCCATCGTTTGGCGTGTGCCTCAACGCATTGGACAGCAGATTGCTTATCGCTCGGCGCAACATCAATCGGTCTCCGAGGATTTGGCCGGCGCCAGAGAATGACAAGTCAATCGATTTCTCTTCGGCAAGC
Source organism: Azospira sp. MPR-LB4 (assembly GCF_058809525.1). NCBI lineage: Bacteria > Pseudomonadati > Pseudomonadota > Betaproteobacteria > Rhodocyclales > Rhodocyclaceae > Azospira > Azospira sp. MPR-LB4. The sequence goes on along the minus strand of NZ_CM179521.1, from coordinate 474,768 downwards.
ACATCGTAATACTCGAGCAAATCGCCAATTTCCTCGGCAAGGTCTATCGCCTCTCGATTGGGGATGATCTGGTTGTTGTCGGCCTTGGCCAGGAAAAGCATGTCGGAAATGGTTCGCGATAAGCGTTCGAATTCTTCCGCGTTCGATGCCAGGATGTCCCGGTAGTCCTCTGCAGAGCGTGCTTTCGAGAGCGTGACCTGGGTCTGGGTCAACAGATTGCTGACCGGCGTTCGCAACTCATGGGCCAAGTCCGATGAAAAATCCGACAGGCGCTGAAAGGATTCTTCCAAGCGCGAAAGCATGCCATTCAGTGTGTCAGCCAGATCCGCCAATTCGCGGGGGATGGCTTCGACCGGCAAGCGGGTATGCAGGCGATTGGCGGTGATCTCAGCCGCCTGCCGCTTAATGGCCAGTAAAGGCAACAGGCCGCGCCGGACGACAAACCAGCCGAGCAATCCCATCGCCAGGGTTGCCAAGCTCATGAACCCCCACAAGGTCTGCCGGAAGGAAGTCATGAAGTGCTCGTGATGGGTGATTTCGGTAGCAATTGCCACGGTGTAACTACCGCCACCATCGGTGCCTTTGATCATCGAGGAAATTCCCCGCCATGGCTGGCCGTCGTTACTGTTCCATTTGACGGGTTGCTCGCGCCTTGGTGTCGCGCCAATGCTTAGTAGATCCTGCGGAAACACCATCGCTTCGTTGGCATACAGCGTTTCGCCATTCTGGTCATAGACGGCAACGATCAGCCCGTGATGCCCCGTCAGCGCATCGTCCAGTTGCTGGGTCAGTGTCTCTTTCGGCTGACTATCTGGTTTTCGTTCCAGGATATGCCTCGCCAACTGCATTTTGCCGGTCAGCACATCCAAATCCTGCTCTTCGAAGTGGCGCTCAACCGCATTGCCAATCAGCAGGCCGAGCAGGAACAGCACAAAGGCCGAGGCCAGCGCAAACAGCAGGGTCAGGCGAAGCGTCAGTGAAGGGCCGCGAGTCGGGGTCAATCGGTAATCTCCAGAACATAGCCCATGCCACGCACCGTACGAATCAATTTGGGTTCGAACCCGTCGTCAATCTTGACCCGCAGGCGCTTGATCGCGACCTCGATGACGTTCGTGTCGCTGTCGAAATTCATGTCCCAGACCTGAGAGGCTATCAATGAGCGTGGCAACACCTCACCCTGACGGCGCAGCAACAGTTCGAGCAAGGCAAACTCCTTGGCGGTCAGGTCAATCCGTTTCCCGGCCCGATTGACGCGGCGGCGCAGCAAGTCGAGTTCGAGGTCGGCTGCGCGCAGAATCTCGGATTCCTTGGCTTTTCCGCCACGACGCAAAAGAGATCTGACGCGAGCCAACAGTTCAGAAAACGCAAAGGGCTTGACCAGATAATCATCTGCTCCCAGTTCAAATCCTTTAACCCGATCTTCCACCTGGTCGCGTGCCGTCAGAAACAGCACCGGCATTTCCTTGCCGGCCCGGCGAATGCCTTGCAACACCTGCCAGCCGTCGATACCCGGGAGCATGACGTCGAGGATCGCCAGATCATAGGCCTCTGTCAGCGCCAAATGCAGCCCGTCGAGGCCGTTGACGGCCAAATCCACGACGAAGCCTGCCTCGACCAAGCCCTGCTTGAGGTAGGTGCCGGTTTTGGTTTCGTCTTCCACTACAAGAATTTTCATCGCTCTCTCCGCCAACCATTGGCTATTGATGGCGCATTTTCCGTCGCTTTTAAAGGCCAATTGCCTAGATTACGAAAATGTAATCCGCAAGTCAGCAAGATGTTGGTTTGGCGAAAGCATGATGTCGATCATCGGGGCAAAAGACTCCGCATATTCCCAATGGAGGCATCATGAAAATCATGGCGTTAACGGTCGCGCTCGCCGCGACACCCGCCTGGGCCGATTCCCATCCGCCCAAGGAACCGATACCCGAAACATCCTACCAATCGGCTTTCGCGGATTACAAACCGTTCCAGGATGAGACGCTGCATGACTGGCGTCAGGTCAATGGCGAGATGGGTCGCCTGCGCGGACACATCGGGCATCTTGAAACCGGCCAAGCGGCTGGAGAGCCAGCCCATGAGCACGGAAACCCTGCTGAACGCACCCCACAGGCGACCGGAGATAAGCCATGACGTCCGCTCTCTCTTTGTTGCCGATGCGTCGCGGAAAACTGCTTGTCGCCACCGTCGGAATTCTCGGTTTGGCCGGTTGTGCCACGTTTTCGGACGATGGCGGATTCGGCCGTGTCGAGCAAACGACCCGCGAGCGTCTGGACAAGGACGTCCAATGGGCGCGCAGCGATGCGGAGCGCTCGACACTGCAGGCCCCGGGTCGGCGAACTGCTCGCCAATCCGCTAACGGCGGATGACGCGATTCAGCTTGCGCTCTACAACAATCGCGGCTTGCAGGCGGCGTTTTTCGACCTGGGGATCGGCGAGGCCGAACTGGTACAGGCGGGACGCTTGCCCAATCCTCATTTCTCGATGTTGCGTGCCAGCAAACCTGAGAACGGCATCCGTGAATACAAGATTGAACAGGCGCTGACCTTCAACATCTTCGCCCTGATCACCATGCCGCTGGCGGTCGAGGTGGAGAAACGCAAATTCGCCCAGGCGCAGCAACTGGCGGTGATCGATGTGGCCCGCCTGGCCGCTGAGGCCCGCCAAGCTTATTACACGGCGCTGGCTGCCGAGGAGTCCGTGCGTTACCTGCGTAAAGTCAGGCAGGCCGCCGAGGCAGGTGCCGAACTGGCCCGGCGCATGGCGTTGGTGGGCAATTTCAGCAAACTGCGCCAGACTCGCGAGCAAGCGTTCTATGCCGATGCGGCTTTGAACCTGGCCAGATCGGAGCAGTCGGCAATCGCGGCACGCGAACGCCTTGCTCGCGTGCTGGGCCTGCCTGATCGCAATGCCATTCGCTTGCCCGAACGACTCCCCGATTTGCCCAAGACGGTCGACGAGTTGCCGGGTGTCGAGCAGGCGGCGCTCGACCAACGCCTCGATCTGCAGGCAATCCGCCTCGAAACCGAGGCGCTGGCGAAGAATCTTGGCCTGTCCAAGGCGACCCGTTTCATCAACGTTCTCGAAGTCGGCCCGGCCCGGGTGCTCGAAGGCGCACGCGACAGCGGCTACAAGAAAGGCTACGAAATCAGCTTCGAATTGCCGATTTTCGATTGGGGTGGTTCCAAGGTGGCCAAGGCTGAATCGATTTACATGCAGGCGGTGGAGCGTGCCGGCGAATCGGCAATCAATGCCCGCTCGGAGGTTCGTGAGGCCTATCACGCCTACCGAACCAATTACGACATTGCCCGCCATTACCGTGACGAGGTGGTCCCCCTCAACAAGCGGATTTCGGACGAGAACATGCTCCGCTACAACGGCATGCTGATTGGCGTTTTCGACTTGCTCGCTGATGCCCGGACGCAGATCGGTAGCGTCAACAGCTATATCGAAACCTTGCGCGATTTCTGGATCGCTCGCGGTGATTTGGAAATGGCGATGATCGGCAAGCCGTCTTTGAATGCTTCGGCCCGAGCCACCATTGCGGCCACCGGCCGCGCCGACCATTAAGGGGACATCCATCATGACCACACGTCGCGATTTTTTCAAAAACCTTGGCATGGCTGGCGGTGCCGTGGCGGCTGCCTCTGTCAGTTCCGTCGCGCTTGCCGCGTTGCCCGAACTGGTGTCCATGGACAACCCGGACACGGCATCTCCACTGACTCCGCCCAACGGACGTCCCTACAATCCGGTCGTCACCCTTAACGGCTGGACTCTGCCTTGGCGCATGAACAACGGCGTCAAGGAGTTTCATTTGGTTGCAGAACCGGTTGTCCGCGAAATCGCTCCCGGCATGAAGGCTCACCTGTGGGGTTACAACGGACAAAGCCCCGGCCCGACCATCGAGGTGGTCGAGGGCGACCGGGTACGTATCTTTGTGACCAACCGGCTGCCGGAGCACACAACCATTCACTGGCACGGCCAGCGCTTGCCCAGCGGCATGGATGGCGTGGGCGGTCTCAACCAAAAGCAGATTCCGGTCGGCAAGACCTTCGTCTACGAGTTCGTCGCGCGTCGCCCCGGCACTTTCATGTATCACCCGCACGCTGACGAGATGACGCAGATGGCGATGGGCATGATGGGATTCTGGGTGACCCACCCGAAAGAGCGCCACCCGCTTATCGAAACTGTCGACCGCGACTTCTGCTTCCTGTTGAATGCCTACGATATCGACCCCGGCAGCTACACGCCCAAGGTCAACACGATGCTCGATTTCAACCTCTGGACCTGGAATAGCAGGTCATTCCCCGGGATCGACTCGCTCAACGTCCGCAAGGGAGACAAGGTCCGCATCCGGATCGGCAATCTGACCATGACCAATCATCCCATGCACCTGCACGGACACGAATTTGTCGTCAGTGGCACCGATGGCGGTCCGACGCCAATCGGCTCGCGTTGGCCCGAGGTGACCACCGACGTGGCGGTCGGCCAGATGCGGCAGCTTGATTTTCTCGCTGACGAAGAAGGCGACTGGGCTTTCCATTGCCACAAAAGTCATCACACGATGAACGCCATGGGGCACGACGTGCCGACCATGATTGGCGTTGATCACCGAGGCGTCGTCAAGCAGATCACGGACTTGATACCCGACTACATGGTGATGGGGGAACGCGGGATGGCCGACATGGGCGAGATGGAAATGCCCATCCCCGACAACACGCTGCCGATGATGACCGGCCAAGGCCCTTATGGTGCGGTTGAAATGGGGGGCATGTTCTCCGTCCTCAAGGTCCGTCGCGACCAGAAACCAGGCGACTATCGCGATCCGGGATGGTACAAACAGCCAAAAAACACCCAAGCCTATGAATGGACCGGACCGGTGGCGGCCGCAACCCGCAGCCACGATGCCGGCAAGGGCGCGATGCGCCCAGCGGGCAAAGCGCAATCCCAGGAGGTCGTGGTCAGGAAGCCTGGCAGCCACGGCCAACACTGAAATCACACCCATATCGCAGGAGATTTATCATGAACAAACTACTCTTGGGCGCTCTGGCTACCATCGGCTTGGGCGCGGCAACGGCTGGGATCGTCGTCGTGGCCGGCGTCGTCGATGTCGGTGCCGACACCCCCCACAGTTCATTCACCTACCAGGCGCTGACGTTTGCCCGCGAAAGGGCCATTGCCAGCCGTACGGGTGAAATCCAGATCCCGGCTGATCTTGCCGATCCCGAGCGCGTGCGACGCGGGGCCGGCAACTATGCTGCAATGTGCGTCAATTGCCATTTGTCTCCGGAAGCGCCAGATTCGGAGATTCGCAAGGGGTTGTATCCGACTCCCCCCAATCTTTCCGAAAAACCGGCGGCGCAATCGTCACGTGACGCTGCCCGCGATTTCTGGATCATCAAGCACGGAATCAAGGCTTCCGGTATGCCGGCCTGGTCGAAGGGCGGCATGGAGGATGAGGCCATTTGGGACCTGACGGCCTTCCTGCAAAAGATACCTTTGCTGTCGGCGACCGCCTACGAGCAACTGGTGGCAGCCAGTGATGGTCATTCCCATGGCGGACTGGAAGGCCACGAGCAGGGGCATGGAGGCCACGAAGAGGCACCAGTAGCCCCGGTCGAGGAAAAACCGGTGGCCAAGGGCAAAAAAGCGCACAGCCATGACCACGGATCGCACAAACATTAACCCCATGAAGATTACAAAAATGTAATCAGGCGGACAGCAAATTGTTGGCGTCTGCTATCCATACTGACGCCACTCGACTGACACAGGATCTTCGCCATGCGTAACCCCATTCTTGTTCTTGCTTTGAGCGCCGTCCTCGGCACCGGCCTTTCCACTGCCGTGGCGGCCGGCGAAACGGTGGATGTTTACAAGAGCCCGAATTGCGGTTGCTGCGGCAAGTGGGTCGATCATCTGAAAAATGCGGGCTTCGAGGTCCGCTCGCACAACGTCATGGATGTCACGGCGGCCCGCAAACAATTGGGGATGCCCGATCGCCTGGGCTCCTGCCACACCGCCAAGGTGGCCGGCTATGTGGTCGAAGGCCATGTGCCGGTTGCCGACATCCAGCGTCTGCTCAAGGAAAAACCGAAAGCCCTCGGCATCGCGGTGCCGTCGATGCCGCCAGGATCGCCGGGCATGGAAAGCCCGAAACCCGTCCCCTACAACACGCTGCTGGTCCAGACCGGTGGCGAAACCAGCATCTTTGCCAAACATTGATCCCCAAAACAGGAGAAACTCATGAAAGCCCTTATCACCGCCTCCCTGATCGCCTTTTCTACCCTCAGTGCTATTTCTGCTCAAGCTGCAAGCGACCATGCCGGTCATGCCATGGCGGCACCGGCCGCCGCGTCCGCTGAAATGCAAATGGTCGATGGTCAGGTCAAGAAAGTGGACAAGGCCGCCGGCAAGGTGACCTTGTCGCATGGTCCGCTGACCAACCTGAACATGCCGGCGATGACCATGGTCTTCAAGGTATCCAATGCCGCCTGGTTGGACCAGATGAAGAGCGGCGATAAGATTCGCTTCATGGCCGACAACGTCAATGGTGCCATTACCGTCGTCCATTTCGAGCCAGCCAAATAACATCATTAACTGACGGCGAGACCGTTCTACCTCTCGCTGTCAGCATGCTTCATAAAAACAAATATTTTCAGGGAGGTCGCATGCGCCGACTCAGGCCGTTACCCGTTTTGATCCTGGCGCTTGCCGCCGCCTTTGGAACGCCCGTGCTTGCCCAAGAGAGCGCCCTTGGCGCAAACGTCGACAGCCTGATCAATTACGCCAAAACGCGCAATCCGGAGTACGCCGCGATGCAGGCCGAGGCCGAAGCGTCGGGCGAGCGGGTGACGCCAGCCGGTGCCTTGCCCGACCCGAAGTTTCGTACCGAGTTGCGCGACATCACCCGATTTGGCGAGCAGAACGCAACCTTGTCCCCGAGTCGCGTCGGCAGCACACGTTACCTGCTGATGCAGGATATTCCCTGGTTCGGCAAGCGCGACCTGAAACGCGAGATTGCAGAGCTTGAGGCCGACGGCGCCAAGGGTCGTGCGCTGGGCACCTGGGCCGATGTGGCCGGGCGGATCAAAGTCAATTTCGCCCAACTTTATTACGTGCACCGCAACGAACAACTGACTCGGGAAATTCTCGACCTGATGACCCGCCTGGAGAAAGTCGCCCAGGTGCGCTACGCCGGCGGCCTGGCGGCGCAGCAGGATGTCATCCGCGCCCAGGTCGAGCAGACCAACATGCGCAACGAATTGATTGCGCTGGAGACCGAACAGCACCACCTGCATGCCCGGCTGAACGCCTTGCTGGCCCGCCCAAGCAATGCGTCCTTGCAGGAACCAGCGCAGTTGCGCAAACTGCCGGCTCCCGTGGCGCTGGATTACGCCACGCTGGAAGAGCGCGTGCGAACCCGCAACCCACAACTGTTCGCCGATGAATCGAAAATCAAAGCCGCCGAGAAATCCCGCGACCTGACCTACAAAAACCGCTATCCCGACTTTACGCTGGGGGTCTCCCCCATCCAGTACCAGAGCGCCATCAAGGAATGGGAGTTGATGGTCGAACTGAATATCCCACTGCAACAGTCTTCGCGGCGGGCACAGGAGCGGGAATCGGAATCCATGCTCAATGCCGCGCGCTCGCGCAAGGAAGCCACCACCAACCAAGTCTCTGCCGAACTGGCCGAGGCTCTGGCCGGCATCGAAGCCGCCCGTCGCACGGAAAACCTGCTGACCAACAGCCTACTGCCACAGGCCGAACTGACCTTCAAGGCGGCACTGGCCGGCTACGAGACTGGCAAGGTCGATTTCGCCACCTTGCTCGATGCCCAGCGCCAAATCCGGCAGGCCAGACAAAACCAGCTTAAGGCCCAAGTCGACGCCCAGATGCGTCTGGCCGAAATCGAACGTCTTTTAGGGGAAGATCTATGAACAAGGGTGCAGGACTGACCATCGGCGTTATTGCCGTTGCCGTGGCAGCCGGGAGTGGTTACTGGCTGGGCGGACGTGGCGGCGCTTCCCATGGCGATGCTGTGCCGGTCGCCAGCGCTCCGGCCGAGCCGGCCAAGAAAGAGAAAAAACTGCTTTTCTACCGTAATCCGATGGGGTTGCCCGACACCTCGCCGGTGCCCAAGAAAGACCCGATGGGGATGGATTACATCGCGGTCTATGAGGGAGAGCAGGATGAGGAGCCGGCATCGGCCAACCAGATCAAGATCAGCACCGAGAAGGTGCAGAAACTGGGTGTGAGGACCGAAGTCGCCCAATTGCGCGTCCTTGACAAGGTGGTCCGCGCCGCAGGTCGGATCGAGCCGGACGAGCGTCGCATCTACGCGATTTCCCCCAAGTTCGAGGGCTACGTCGAACGCCTGCACGTCAATGTCACGGGCCAGCCGGTCAGCAAGGGGCAGCCGCTGTTTGAGGTGTATAGCCCGGAACTGGTTTCCGCCCAGCGCGAATACGCGATTGCCGCCCAAGGCGTCGAGTCGCTGAAGGAAGCCGGCGGCCAAGCGCGGGACGGCATGAAGCAACTGGCCGATTCAAGCCTGTTGCGTCTGAAGAACTGGGATATTTCGGAGGAGCAGGTCAAGGCGCTGGCCAAATCCGGCGAAGCACGGCGCACGCTGACTTTCCGCTCACCGGTCGCCGGCATTGTCACCGAAAAGAAAGCCCTGCAGGGCATGCGTTTCATGCCGGGCGAGGCGCTTTATCAGGTGGCCGACCTGTCGGCGGTCTGGGTGGTGGCTGACGTCTTCGAGCAGGACATCGGTCAGGTCAAGACCGGTGCCAAAGCCAAGGTCAGGATCAATGCCTACCCGGACAAAGTGTTCGAAGGGACGATCACCTACGTCTATCCGACCCTGAAGGCCGAGACGCGGACGGTACCCGTGCGAGTCGAACTGCCCAATCCCAGTCAGTTGCTGAAACCGGCCATGTTCGCCCAGGTCGAGTTGCCGGTCGGGGCCAAAGGAGAGGTCGTCACCGTACCGACCTCGGCCGTGATTGACAGCGGCACCCGCCGCATCGTGCTGGTCCAGGCCAAGGAAGGCCGTTTCGAGCCACGCGAGGTTAAATTGGGGCAACGCAGTGACAACCATGTTGAGGTGCTCGAAGGGATCAAGGATGGCGAGCCCGTGGTGGTTGCCGCCAACTTCCTGATTGACGCCGAAAGTAACCTGAAGGCGGCGGTCGGCGGTTTCGGCCATGCCAGCCATGGCAGCCAACCGAAGCCGGAGTCAGCCAAGTCGGCAGCTGTTGGGCATCAGGCCGAGGGCACGGTGGAGGGTTTCGACACCAAGGCAGGTCTGCTGACGCTCAATCACGGGCCGGTCGCCAGCCTCAAATGGCCGGGCATGACCATGGAGTTCCAGGTCGCGACGCCGGCGCTGTTGAGCGGACTCAAACCGGGTGCGACGGTGGCCTTCGAGTTTGTCGAGCGCAAACCCGGTGAATGGGTCGTCACCAGCATCAAACCGATGGCTGGCAAAGTGGCGGCCAATCCCCACGCAGGCCACTGACAGGGGATACCATGCTCGCCAAAATCATCGAATGGTCGGGACGCAACCGCTTCCTCGTCCTCCTGGCTACACTTTTCGTCATTGTCGGCGGTGTCGTTGCGGTCATGAAAACGCCGCTCGACGCCTTGCCTGATCTCTCAGACGTACAGGTCATTGTCTACACCGAATATCCCGGGCAGGCACCGCAAGTAGTTGAGGATCAGGTGACCTATCCGCTGACAACGGCCATGTTGTCGGTACCGAAGTCCAAGGTCGTGCGCGGCTTCTCATTCTTCGGAGCCTCTTTCGTCTACATCATCTTTGAAGACGGTACGGATATTTATTGGGCGCGGTCCCGGGTACTCGAATATCTTAACTTTGCTGCTGGCCGCATGCCCAAGGGCGTCACGCCGCAGATCGGCCCGGACGCCACGGGCGTGGGCTGGGTCTATCAATACGCGCTACTCGCCAAGGACAAGACGCTGGCAGAACTGCGCACGCTGCAGGACTGGTATCTGCGCTACCAACTGACCAAGGCGCATGGCGTCGCCGAAGTGGCTTCGATTGGCGGCTTTGTCCAGACCTACCAGGTCACGGTTGATCCGGTGAAATTGCGCGCCTATGGCATTCCGCTGGCGGCGGTTTCAAAAGTCATTCGGGAGTCGAACCGCGATGTCGGTGGTCGTGTCGTCGAGATGGCGGAAACTGAATACATGGTACGTGGCAAGGGCTATCTGCGGGGCACGGTTGATATTGAAAACCTGGTGGTCAAGTCACAAGGGGGAACGCCCGTCCTGGTCCGTGACATTGCCCGCGTCGAACTGGCGCCGGACGAACGGCGTGGCCTCACCGAATTGAATGGTGAAGGCGAAGTGGTATCCGGTATCGCCATGGCGCGCTACGGGCAGAACGCGCTGGAAGTCATCCATAACCTGAAGGAAAAGATCGGCGAGATTTCTGCCGGCCTGCCGGAGGGCGTGACGATCCAGACGGTCTATGACCGTTCGGAATTGATTCACCGTGCGATCGATACTTTGACGCGCACCTTGGCGGAAGAAAGTCTCATTGTCGCGCTGGTCTGCGTCGTCTTCCTGATGCACATGCGCAGTGCCTTGGTGGCCATCCTGATGCTGCCGGTCGGGGTGCTGATTGCCTTCATTTCCATGCGATTGCTGGGGATGAACTCGAACCTGATGAGCCTGGGCGGTATCGCCATCGCCATCGGGGCGATGATCGATGCGGCCATCGTGATGATTGAAAACGCCCATAAGCACATCGAGCGTTTGCCGGAGGACCATACCCACGGGGATCGCATCGAGGCAATGATTGCGGCCTGCAAAGAGGTCGGCCCCGCGCTGTTCTTCTCGCTGCTCATCATCACCGTTTCCTTCCTGCCCGTCTTTACGCTGGAATCCCAGGAAGGACGTCTGTTCTCGCCCTTGGCCTACACCAAGACCTTCTCGATGGCGGGCGCGGCTTTGCTTTCGGTGACCTTGGTGCCGGTGCTGATGATGCTGTTCATTCGCGGCAAAATCATGCCGGAATCGAAGAACCCGGTGAATCGTTTCCTGATCTGGGCTTATCGTCCGATCATCGCCGGCGTCATGCAATGGAAAAAGACCACCATTGTTGCTGCGCTGCTTGCTCTGGTGGTCTCGATTTACCCGGCCAGCAAACTGGGTTCCGAGTTCATGCCGACGCTGAATGAAGGCACGTTGTTCTACATGCCGGCCTCCTTGCCCGGAATGTCGATCACCAAAGCAGCGGAACTGTTGCAGACCCAAAACAAAATCATCAAGAGTTTCCCGGAAGTCTCCTCGGTTTATGGCAAGGCAGGACGTGCCAACACGGCAACGGACCCAGCGCCGACGGAAATGTTCGAGACGGTGATCAACCTGAAGCCGGAATCCGAGTGGCGCCCGGGCATGACGACCGACAAGCTGATCGCTGAAATGGACAAGGCACTGCAGTTCCCCGGTGTCTCGAATGCCTGGACGATGCCGATCAAGGCGCGTATCGATATGCTTTCGACTGGCATCCGGACGCCGATCGGGATCAAGGTGTTCGGCAAGGATCTCAACGAGATGGAGCGGCTGGCCCGTGAAATCGAGACGGTCGTCAAGACGGTTCCGGGGACAACCTCGGCTTTCGCGGAACGGATTACCGGCGGTTTTTACTTGAACATTGAACCGGACCGCACGCAGTTGGCCCGCTACGGGTTGGCGGTCGGCGATTTGCAGGATGTCATCGGCCAGGCCTTGGGCGGCGAGATGGTCACCACGACCGTCGAGGGGCGCGAACGGTTTGGCGTCACCGTGCGCTATCCGCGTGAACTTCGTTCCGATCCGCAGCAGATTGCCCGTGAGGTGCTGGTGCCGACCATGGAGGGGGCAATGATTCCGCTCGGCCAATTGGCCCGCGTCGAGGTGGCCAAGGGAACGCCCGGCATCCGGACTGAAAACGCGTTGCTTTCCGCTTATATCTTCGTGGACATTCGCGAACGCGACATCGGTGGCTATGTCGCGGATGCCAAGAAGGCAGTGGCAGAAAACGTCAAATTCCCACCGGGTTACTACGCGACCTGGAGCGGCCAGTTCGAATCCATGGAGCGTGCGATCGAGAAAATGAAGATCGTCGTCCCGGTGACGCTGTTGATCATCTTCTTGCTGCTTTACCTGAATTTCAAGCGACTGACCGAAACCCTAATCGTCATGCTGTCGGTGCCCTTCGCGCTGGTCGGCGGGGTCTGGTTGATGTGGTTGCTCGGTTACAACCTGTCCGTCGCCGTCGCCGTCGGCTTCATCGCCCTTGCCGGGGTTGCGGCGGAAACCGGGGTCATCATGTTGATTTACCTCGATCATGCTTGGGAAGAACTAAAGGCCAAGCGCCGCACTGAAAACCAGGCGCCAACGCTGCATGATCTCTACGAGGCCATCATGGAAGGCGCCGTCGAACGGGTACGGCCGAAGATGATGACCGTCGTCGCCATCATGGCCGGCCTGCTGCCCATCATGTGGGGTACCGGCACCGGTTCCGAAGTCATGAGTCGTATTGCGGCGCCGATGGTTGGAGGGATGATTTCATCGACGGTGCTGACGCTCGCGGTCATCCCCGCCATCTACGCCTTGGTCAAGCAGTGGCGAATGAAACAGGGGATGGAGCAATGAGGCGCAAGCGTTTGTTTTGGATTCCTGCATCGCTTCTTGTGCTGCTGCCCAGCCTTGCCCTGGCTCAAGGCTGGAGCATTCCCAAACCTGGCCCCGGCCTAATGCCCAATCCCGTCATGGGCAAGGCGCTGTTCGCCAATCACTGTGCGGGCTGTCATGGCGGCGACTTGAAGGGATCGGAAAAGGGACCGCCCTTGCTGCACAAGATCTACGAGCCGTCACATCATGCAGATGCGGCCTTCCAGTTGGCCGTGGCCAACGGTGTGCGGGCCCATCACTGGAAGTTTGGTGACATGGCCCCCGTGAAAGGTGTGACGCCAGACGACGTCGCCCATATCACCGCCTATGTGCGGGCTGAGCAGCGGAAGGTTGGCATCCAATAGCGGATGGTTCGAACAAAGCACTATCAGGGGGGAAATTGTCCAAAGAAGACAATTCAATGCGACCGTTTGAGGATGCCGTTGCCATTCTTGTGGTGCTCACCACCGGTCTGAGAGACCATCATCGCGATGCCTTCGATGCGGCAAGGGCAGATCTGTTGCGACTGACGCAAGGCAAGGCATCCGCGCTGGCTTATGTGCGTCGGATTGTCGCTGCCGAACTGAACGGCCCCCATGACTCTCAGTGGCAGGTTTCTGCAGCAGAATTTGAGAGGCGGAGGCAACAAGTCTTTCAGGGGCTAAGCGCCCAGACTCAAGAAATAATCGCTCTCTGTGAGCAGCACGGCAACAAGCTGACGGAATAGTGACCGGGTTGTAATGCTCCCGTTATGGGCGCGACAGCTACCCCCCGACTTCCATTTGGATTTGCTTTCCCAGTTACTTCGCGTGAATCTCGATTGTTTGGAAAAGATGGTTTCCACGCAGTTTTCCCCGCTCAAGGAACTCCTTGAGCAAACTTCATCGCTGTCTCTGGATGATCCTGGGCAAAGCGGGGCATGGTGGGCTGCAGTCGGCAATTTATCCATCGAGTATTGGAAGGCATACACCCTCGACAGCATGGAGTACCAGCACCGGGTTTTGCAGGTACTAGCCCAACATTCGACAAAGTGAACTCGATGATGAGTTCGTCGGGGTCGGTGCGCTGGCAAGACTCTTCCGGCAAGGTCATTGCCTGTACGGAAAAAATCAAGGTACTCAATGAGAACCTGGATGAACTTCGCCAGATGGCCCAGGATGCACTGGAGGACGGAATTTTGATGGGGTGTTGCGAACGGCAATTGCGCGATGCGCTTGCCGACGCAATCGTGCATTTGGTGAATCCGTATTTGGCCATGCTTCCTGAGAACAATGTAATCGACAAGTCACCTTGTTGACAGTGACAGAAGCACAAACTGTATCTGTCCACTCGATTCGGACCGTTGAAATCCCCAAAACTCAGGAGTCAAGATCATGAAAATCTCTTCCCTCATCGCCGCCGTTCTTTTCGCCGGTGCCGCCATGTCTGGTGCCGCTTATGCCGATGACAAGGCAGGTGCCCCGAAAGCCGCCGAGGCCCAAATGGACAAGACCGCGAGCAAGCCGCATTCCCATGTCCAGGAAAAAACCGGCATGCCGCAAAGCATGCCGGATGCCAAGGCCGATAAACCAAACGCAGCTAAGGACAAGAGCAAGCACTACCATCCGCGAGATGGTAAATAACTGTCCAGCAAAGGCCCCGAAACCGGGGCCTGATTATTTCAGCCATGGATATCCGCAAGCCGGCAGAGCACGGCGATCGATGTGTATGTCGCACGCTTGCGCTTGCGGTCGGCAGTGACCCGAAGATGCTGACCTACAACTATTGTCGAACAGTGCTTCAGAAACGCTGGATTGTCGAATGCAATCATGGATGCCTTGCAGAGCCGGCCGTGGCGGCCAGCGATCTGAAATGGCATGACGGCGGCCAGATCGATCCGGTGAAGGCCATCCTGATCATGAACGAGTAATCGCTGCCATGGCGGGACTCCCATCCATTCCCCCGTCCGCCAACACTCCGTTACCTTCGGTTCAAGGTGGACATGAGGGGCATGGAGGAGCGCCGGGCAACATTGACAACGGAGTGTTCTCCGAAGCATTAAATCAGGCGATTGCCCAAAAAGCCAACACCCCCGGTGCCGGCCACGGTGCTCATGGCGGACAATTTCCCGGAATGGCATCCAACACGGCATCTGCCCATCCGAACCACTTCTCAGTCGGGCAAGGGGGTCATGCCGGCCATGATTTTCAGCAGAAAATGCTGGGGGTCCGTGTCTATCGGCAGCAGCTTCTGGCCTCGAACATCGCCAACGCCGATACGCCTGGCTACAAGGCCGTCGATATTGACATCGAAGAAGCCGCCCAAATCGTCAAAGGTGTATCGGGATCGCTGCCATTGGCTACCACCGCTACTAGCCATCTGTCAGGGGGAGTGCAGGCACCACCATTCCCCCTGAAGTACCATGTACCGTATCAAACTGCTGCCGATGGCAATACGGTGGAAATGGATACCGAGCGACAGAAATTCTCGGAAAATTCGCTGATGTACCAGTTTTCCCTGGATCGCGTCAGCGGGCATTTCAAACACTTCATGGAATTGCTGCAGAATTTAAGATGAGAACCTTTGCGCTTCCTGAAACCCCCCGGCAATTGCGCCGCATGTTGGCGCGGCGCCTCGGTATCGGTGCGCTTCTGGTTGGCAGTCTCGCGGGAGGTCTTGCCTACTGGGTCGAATCGTATCGCGTAGAACAGCGCACCCTTGAGCGCGCCATAGCGGGGGTCAGGCATTTCGAGTCGCCCGCCATGCAGATGACGGTCAGCGGAGAGAAAGGTGATGGCCATTCCGCGATAGCTCAGTTGCTGACCGATGAGTTTGTCGGGATTCGAGTTTTTGCGCCCAATACGGAGATGGTGTTTGATGCTTGGCGGCCAATCCCCGAGGCACTGAAAGAGATCGCCCGACAACAGCGCCATCCATGGCCGACACCTCCCGGCAGCCATAGCAAACGATTTTCGGTGGCGGGCGAAGAACTGGTTCAGGTCATTCTGCCGATGAGCACCAATGATGGCCGACTTGCCGGCTATGTTGAGGGAATCACCCTGGTGTCCCGCTCGGCGCTGCACGAGAGAGAACAGCAGATTCGCGGGGCTGTGCTGACGGCCTCGATATCTGTATTCGCAGCAGCGCTGTTGCTTTACCCGTTAATGTCAGGACTGCTGGGCCAAACGGTGGCATTGTCGTCTCGTCTCCTGGAGTCCAATCTTTCGTTGCTGCGTTCCCTTGGAAACGCCATCGCCAAGCGTGATGCGGACACCGACGCCCATAACTACCGGGTTACCTGCTATGCGGTCACACTTGCCGAAGCGCTGGGCGTTGGCAAAGAAACCATTGCCGAACTGGTGCTGGGTGCCTTTCTGCACGACGTTGGAAAAATCGGCATTCCGGATCAGATTCTGTTGAAACCGGGACGGCTGACCAGCGAAGAATTTCAGATCATGCAGACCCACGCCATGCTGGGCATCGAGATCGTCGCTGGCAATCCGTGGCTGGCTGGCGCAGAGAAGACCATCCGGCATCATCACGAACGCTTCGACGGAAAGGGCTATCCGGATGGTCTCATTGGCGAGGCGATCCCGCTAGCCGCACGGATTTTTGCCCTGGTCGACGTGTTTGACGCATTGACATCCGTTCGCCCGTACAAGCCAGCCTTGTCATTGGAAGAGACGTTGAGCATCATGGAACGGGAAGATGCCCAGCATTTCGACCCCAAGATTCATGCCGTCTTCCGGCAAGTTGCTCCGGTGCTATACGCACAAGGCCAATCCAGAGATCATGCCCAATGGAGTCAGGAATTGAAGGCGATGCTTGAACGGTATTTCAAAATGAGAACGACTCCCGAAGGAGCCGTGACTGCGGCAGAATAGTCTTAACCGCGACTACTCGCTGGGCGGAGAATATTCTCGAGGCGCATAACCTCATCACCGTGCATCAAGATTTTCTGGCCATCTTTGGTTTCCATCACGGTATCCTTCTTCATGCGGACCGTGCGGCCAAGTTTATCTTCCATGGCCATCTTTCCGTCTTTGAAGATATAAACCGTCGAGCCGTCTTTGAGTTCGATGGACTTCTCAACTTGGGATGCATCAACGGCATAGGCGGAAACACCCAGAGAACTCAGGGCTAGGATTGCGAGCATTTTCTTCAACATGTTCATCTCCTTAGAAAGTGTTGTACTGCAATGTGAATAGTAGGGGGGGGCTCCTGACAATTTGCCAACTGCTGGATGACGATTCCGTCACCCAGCAGTCAGGTTAATCAACCGCCCTGGTAGGCAGGGTTTTCGGTCACATACACGGTGATACCATCAGCGCCCGATACGATCTTGGAGAGCGGGAAGGAGGCGGTACCCAACGTATCGAAGGTCCAAACGACACTCTTGCCACCAAGATTGATCTTGATGGTCTCCAAGCGGGTGACGTTCAGATACTTGCTTCCGCTAGACAGCGTGACTTCGCGATCGGCATTTCTCGACGCAGCGTAGCCATACGGGGCCAGTTGATTGGCTGTGGGCGCGCCCTTGGCTTCTGAAACATGACTCAGCCAATGATTGGTGCCAGCCTCGGAATAATCCTCGTGAGCGTAGCTCGTTCCAGCTGCAGCAAAGCTAATCGCTGCAATCAGGGCCAGTTGGGAAAATTTCGTTTTCATGGTTCTCTCCTTGTGACATCGGGTTAATCGTGTCGGACTCATCTCGTCCAACCGTGATGCCATCTTAGGATTCCGATACCAACAAGAAGCTGACCCCTGCGTTACGTTTTTGAAAGTTTTCGTACGAAAATTGTCAGGAAGCAAACCGTTTATTTCGTTCCACTCTTACATGAGTTTTCCGCTCGATTGCTTATCACAACAAATAATCAACCATTATCGCGTCTTAGAATTACTGATTTTATGGTCTTGAATTACCTTGGTTTAGTATGTAATATCATATTACGTAATACGGTACGAAATTCGAGGATGCCATGGCCAGAGCCGGAATCTACAAATCAGAAGTCATCAGAGCGCGTAACAACCTATTGGCGACTGGGCGCTACCCGTCGATCGATGCCATCCGTAGCGAATTGGGGAATACCGGCTCGAAAGGCACGATCCACCGCTATCTGAAGGAAATCGAGGAAGAGGAAGGTGGGAGTACCGGTACTCAGGTTGCGGTCAGTGAAGCCATTCAAGACCTGTCAGCCAGGCTCGCCGAACGCTTGCATGAGGAAGCCGATCAGCGCATGGCGGCACTGACCGACAAGCACAAGGCGGAAATTTCTGCGCTGAACGACACTATTACCGCGCTACGTCATGAAGTCGAATCCTTCCGTAGCCAGTCTGAGCGCCAAGCCTTGGAGTTGGCGGCAGAAAAAACGGCCCACGCCGAAACCCTGGCCACGCTCCAGGAAGAGAGAATCGTTCGGGCGCAAATGACTCAGCACATCCAGGACATGGAGGGGCAACAGGCAAAGGATGAAGCGCACCGTGTATCAATGGAAGAAAAGCACCAGCATGCCAGAGAGGCTCTGGAGCATTTCCGCTCTGCGGCGAAGGAACAACGGGAGCAGGATCAGCGACAATTCGAGCAGCAGATTCAGTTCTTGCAGGGCGAACTGCGTGCAGCCAAGGAAACGGTGAACGCGAAACAGCAGGAACTCATCCGCAGCCACCAGGATAATGCCCGTCTTTCCAGCGAGCAGACCCATCTTCGTAGCGAGTTGCATCGTTTGGAAACTGAGATTCGTCCGCTACGCACAACCCGAGAAAATCTGGCCGTTTCCGAACTGAAGAATCAACAATTGGAAGAGCGCTTGGCTCAGACTACCGCACGCGTTGATGAATTGCTCGTGGAAAATCAAAGCTGTGCAGAAAAGTTACAAGATGCGAATCAAGCCGGACTCCGCCTGGAGACTGAATTGACCGCAGCGAGGGCGGTGTTGGTCAGCCAGGAACAAATCCTGCAAAAGCTTACCGTCAGTCAGACACCGGTAACGAAAAACAGCGGGCAGCGCAAAGGAAGTGCCGAGAACCAAGAATCGCTCTTTGACCCGGACAAGCAATGAGGGGGGGGGCAGCGTTGACCAGATTTTTTGCACTAAATCCGATGGTTAGCAGAAGTTTTCGAGGATTTCACACGAATCCCGGCCGCCCCTCTACGACGAGGAAGCCGAGCGCAATCCGGTATTCCGCAAGATCTATAACGACTGGCAGCGCTTCCGCAGCCAGCAACAGGCCTGGTTCCGCATCGGCGAAACCGGCATCGAAAACTTCATGTATTCGCAGAACCTGCAGAAATAAGAGTCCCCATGGAAGAACAGACCCTGAACGATCCCGTCGCCGACCTGGCGCCCCACGCCCTGCAACGGGAAGCTGCCCGCCTGGCCCAGGAGGCCTTTGCCCTGGCTTTCCGCCAGACTCTGGAGGGCAAGGGGGAAGAGCGGCCCCAGATCATCGCCCAGATCGTCCAGCGCCTCATGGGCTGGGCCAACGACAAGCGGGAAGGGGAGGCGGGCGACCACCATGCCGGCCGCCACCTGCGCCAGGCCATGCTGCTCAGCGGCCTGGATCAGTGGGGCCTGGCCTATGCCCAGGTCTACGGTCCCAGCGCCATGACCGGCCTCTCGGCCATGGTGGCCGGCCTGCGCGCCGGCCTGGACGGGGCGGGGGAGAGCGAAGGCTACCAGGCCTTCTTCGAGCGCCTGGTGAACGAGGAAACGGCGGCCTTCAGCTTCAAGTCCGACCTGCGCCAGGCCATCCACATGGCCCTCTGGCACACCATGATCGCCACGGAAAACCGGGGTGAAGCCCTGCAATTGCTGCAGCAGCTGGGCGGCATGATGCTGGCCTTGCCCCAGGCCATGCCGCAGCACGGCTGGATGATCCTGGCCAACACCCTGGCCGACATCCAGATCCGCTGCCTGGCCCACGCCCTGGCGGCGGAAGGCCTGGGCCAGGAAATGACCCAGGAGCTGTTCGGCGCCCTGGCCAAGCAGTTGCCGGGGGAACTGCGTTCCCAGGTGATGGGCAATGCGGCCCGCACGGTGCTGGAATGGCAGCAGACCAACCGGGCCCAGGGCACGGTGCATTAAGGTGGAGGCAGGGGAGGGCTGGCAGGCCTGGTTCGACGGCGCGGCGGCCCCCAATCCGGGCCGCATCGGTTTGGGCGGGCTGCTGCTGTCGCCCGGCGGCGCCCGGCAGGAGCTTTCCCTGCGTCCGGGGCAGCTGGGCTGCAATAACGAGGCGGAGCTGCTGGCCCTGGCCGAGGTGCTGGATCTGGCCTGGGCCGCGGGGGCGCGGCGCCTGACGGTGCGCGGCGACAGCGATTTTGCGGTACGCCACCTGCAGGGACAGGCCCATACCGCGGTGCCCCATCTGGCAGAACTGTTGCAGACCGTGCTGGCCAAGGCGGCCCGTTTCGAGGCGGTGCAGTTTCTCTGGGTGCCACGGCACCGCAACGGCGAGGCCGATCGCCTATCCCGTCAGGCCCTGGGGCTGACGACGGAACCGGTGCAACGCCCCATCAGCAAACGCCGCCGTTAGGCCATCCTGGCCGGGGCAGGGCGGAGAAGACCGCCCCTGGCCGATCTTCAGGGCATCCAGAATTTGGTTTTTTCCGTCACCCGGATGCTGGCGTCAGCCTCGTCCTGCACCGTCAGGGTGATGGGATGGGCGCCCTTGTCGGCGCTACCCGCATCCACCCGGATTTGCAGCGTCAACGTGCCGGTGGACGCCGCTGCCAGGGACACCTGGGCCGGCTGGCTGAGGCGGATGCCCTCGAGGCCGGCCACCTGCACGGTGTAGCGCCGGGGCTGCTCGCTGGCATTGACCAGCTGCAGCTGGTAGTTGTTTTCGATGCTGCCATCGTCCGCCTCCCGGGCCAGGGTACTGCGGTCCCGCAGCACGTCCACCTTGAGGGGCACCCGGGTGGCCAGGGACCAGGCCGTGGCCCCGGTCAGGAGGAAGAACACTGAGGCATAGACGATGGTGCGCGGACGCAGGGCGCGGCGGATGATCTCGCTGCGGCCGAAGTGCTGCTTGACGGCGTTTTCCGTGGAATAGCGGATCAGGCCCCGGGGGTATTCCATCTTGTCCATCACCTGGTCGCAGGCATCGATGCAGGCAGCGCAGCCGATGCATTCGTTCTGCAGGCCGTCCCGGATGTCGATGCCGGTGGGGCACACCTGGACGCAGATGCCGCAATCGACGCAATCACCCAGGCCCTTTTCCTTGGCATCGGCGCCTTTCTTGCGGGTGCCCCGGGGATCGCCCCGCTCGGCGTCGTAGGTGATGATCAGGGTGTCCGGATCGAACATGACAAACTGGAAGCGGGCGTAGGGGCAGATGTACTTGCACATCTGCTCCCGCAGGAAGCCGGCATTGCCGTAGGTGGCAAAGCCATAGAAGGCGACCCAGAAAGCCTCGTTGAGGGTTGGCCGCAGCTGCCACAGGTCCGCCACCAGTTCCCGGATGGGCACGAAATAGCCGACGAAGGTAATGCCGGTCCAGAAGGAAAAGGCCAGCCAGGCGCCATGCTTGGCCGTCTTGATGCCCACCTTACGGGCATCCCAGGGCGCTGCGTCCAGCTTCATGCGCTTGGGCCGGTCACCCTCGATCACCTTTTCGATCCACAGGAAAATTTCCGTATAGACGGTCTGGGGACAGCTGTAGCCGCACCACAGGCGGCCGGCCAGGGTGGTAAAGAGGAACAGGGCGAGGGCGGAGAGGACCAGCAGGATGGCCAGGTAGATGGTGTCCTGGGGCCACAACACCAGGTCGAAAATGTAGAAACGGCGGGCGTCCAGGTCGAACTGCACCGCCGGACGGCCGTTCCAGGGCAGCCAGCAGAGGCCGAAATAGACCGCCTGGGTCAGCCACACCAGGCCCCAGCGCCAGTTGGCGAACCAGCCCGAGATGGAACGCGGATACACCTTCGCGTCGGACTGGAACATCGGTTGAATCGGGATGACTTTGGGCGCTTTGGGAGGCTGGGACATGGGGAAAACGCAAAGACATGGGCGGTTGGAGCAAAGCGTCCGTCACCCAAAAGATTGAAATTTCGTATATCTTTAATGTAACAGGCGCATCAACCTAAATCAATACAACAAATATATCTTTACGGTGTGAACAGTCATGAAGCTCAGTACCTTTTCCGATTACAGCCTGCGGGTGCTCATCTACCTGGGCCTGCACCCCGAACGCCTGGCCACCGTGGCCGAAATCACGGCCGCCTTCGGCATCTCCCGCGGGCACCTGATGAAGGTGGTGCACCAACTGGGCAAGGCCGGCTATCTGGAAACGGTACGGGGCAAAGGCGGCGGCATACGGTTGGGCCAGGCGTCGGAGCAGATCGTCCTGGGACGGGTCATTCGCCACACGGAAGGCGACATCAGCCTGGTGGAGTGTTTCAGCACCGGTTCCGACTGCCGCATCCAGCCGGCCTGTCGCCTGAAGGCCATACTGGCCGAAGCCCTGGCGGGGATGTTCCTGGTCCTGGACAGTTACACCCTGGCGGATCTACTGCAGCAACCCCAAGCCCTGGAAGCGTTGATCGGCTGCGAAAGTCAGGTCACGGTGAGCGCAGGCTGATGCCGTCGTTAGGGCAGCGTCAGCCGATCGGTAGCTGGTACCGGGAGCCCAGAAGCACCGGTAGTTCGCTCCACTAATAGCTATTCTGATGCTTTGCAAAAGAGTTAAAAATAACCAACAGGTTATCTTTTTCTTCTCCAACTTTTAGTGGTGTTTTTTTACGACAATGGGTTAGTTTGCACGTGCGATGTCAGGAAAACATGGGCTTAGGTGAACGCGGAAGTCACCCAATTCACTAAATATTGATGCCTATTCGCCAATGTGCAGAGTCAGGGCTTTCTGACTCTGGTATAAAAATTCCAGAAAATTGCAAAAGTTCGTTGTGTTGCATTAAATAATGTAGTTGAAACAAATGCTTAGCTAATATAGGCTGGTGGGTAGGTTTAAACCAATCCGTCAAGAAAGACCAGCCGCGATGAGTAGCCTGATTGGAGATTTTTCTCAGAAGAGACTGCTTAATTTTGGCTTACGCCAGTACGAGGTGGAAAGGGTGTTTGGCTATGAACACCCCCACACTTTTGCTATTGAGGTGTGTCTTCACTCTCCGAGTCAGGAATTCTTGAGCCGATTTACCAAATGGCTTCATTTGAATGAAGTCGAATTTAGCGAAATTCTGCAAGCGGCCAAAAAGTTTCGTCGTCAGTTGGTGCTCCCGAAACAAGGTTCTTTAGAAAAATATCAGCTCTGTAATGAGCTTGGGGAAAAAATCGACCGTTTATATCCAGGAAAAATCGTTGCCATCCGCCAGCGATTAAGGCCGAACGAAAAAAGCAAGGGGAAAAATGACGGACGTGCGTTACTCCTTTACCAGCTCATAAATCAGGAGACGAAAATGTAGACGGGACAATCCTCACGGCTTGTCCCGTCTGGGGCGAGATCGCCCGGTGAATTTACAGCTAGTTGGCGCTTGTTAGTATCTTTGCCACGCGGTTTTCGGTCAAGACCGTGTTCAATATTCCTCAGATCGTTAATCGAACTTCAGGTTTTTTCCTGAAGAGTAGGTCGTTTTTTGTCTCAAATTGGTAGTGCAGCCTAAGCGGGGACAACTCCGGATTCATATTTTGAAGCGTATGACATTACTTCTCAGTATGGGTGGATATCATGAGTACGATAGGCCATGTGCAAATACATCAAGCCCCCACTACGATTCGTCTTGCAGTGGCAGAGCGGGGCCATAAGCTGCATAACTTGTGGTCAGTGTGGTCATACAAACTGCAAATATCCTGTTTGCTGCCATCGGATCCCGCACTGTTTCACTTTGCACTTTTGGAATCTGATCTGAGAGTGCGTTCTTATGAACTGGAAGCGCCATCACTCGCCATTCGCCTCAACCACGAAGTTGTTGGAACGAGATTTGATGCCGAAGTACATTTCAAAGACGGGACGGTTGCCTGGGATGAAGTAAAAGGCGACGTTGAAGCGATAGATGACGCACAGCAAAAACAGCTGGAAGCGCAGGCAAAATTGGCGGCCGCTCATCAAGTTTTGTATCGCCTTTTTACTATCAACGAACTAAAACCCCATACCACACGCGTTTGGAATTGCCTGCGCATGCTGCAGGTGCTCCAAGCCGCAAAAGAATTTTCCGTGGCTGGTGCCAGAACACTTGTGCTCTCACGTTTATGCGGGGGAGTAGCATCGATCGGAGAGTTGATTGAAACAGGCGGTGACGATAGGGGAATCACGCTAGCTGCTATCTTCGGGTTAATGTTGGACGGCAGCGTTCTCGGCGACCTTGAATCCACGCCGCTAACTTTGGCCACAAAACTGCACCGCATGGAGGACCTCCATGCGTAAGAACACAGTATTACAGCGCATTCCATCTACTCGGCGTGACATACGTACTTGGCCTTCTGTCGATGCTTATGCGCTTCCTGAGGAAAAACGTGAGGATTTTCTACGGAATCGGAAAGCCATTACGGCTTTGCTCGCCCAAGCCTCTTACCGAGAAATCACCAAGGAAACCGGGGTTTCGAGTGCGAAGGTCAGGCGCCTGCTAGCAAAATGTCTTCAACCCGATGGAAACGGTGATATCTGCGGAGAACGTGGTCTTTTACCTTTTATTCATGTGCGGCCCTATATCCGAAGAACGAGGGTTGCCCGGATGGAGGGTGCGGGCCGTGGCGGTTGCTCCGGTGCATTGACTCAACTGTTTGACGAGTTTCCTGAGCTGGAAGAGCGCATCGAGCAGGAGATTCTCAAACGATTACCAGCAGGGGTCAAAGTTGCTGAAGCCAAAATTTCGATTGTCGATTTACATCGAGTCTTCCTCCAGCTATGCGAGAAAGTCGGCCGCAATGCAGACCAACAATGGCCTTTCAACACAAAAACCAAGGGGCGAACGTCGCTCATCAACTATGTCAAAAGAGTGGGGCAGAAGAAACCGCATCAATTCATCCGGGCGCGTTATGGTAAGGATGCGGGTACTCGCCTCCATGTTGGCAGCGGACATAGTTCTCTGTTGTCCCCTCAGCTGCCTTACGACATTGTCGGAATTGACGAATTTACGTTCGACCTGATTACAACGGTTGCTATTCCAATACTGGGCGGAGGTGTCAGGGACGTTGCGATAGAGAGGATTCATGTAGTCGTCGTCATTGAGTTGGTATCGAAAGCGATCTGCAGTTGGTACGCGTTTTTCACCAATTCAGTGACTTCACGCGACATCAGGCATGCGATTCAGAATGCCCTGAATCCCTGGAAGCCGAAGGAGTTCTCTATTAGCGGCCTGACGTATGGCCACCCGGATGCGGGACTGCCGAGCGGACTCATCCCCAGTCTTGCCTACCATCCCTGGACGGTCTTGGTTGTCGACAACGCCCTTGCTCATCAGGATATCGGGCTGCTGTCGGATCTCGGTGAGGTTATCGGAAGTTTCATCAATTTGGGACCGGTGGGGGCCTGGTATAGAAGAGCGGATGTCGAACGAAAGATTCTTGAAGTTCTCAGGTCATCCGCTCAGCGACTGCCAAGCACCACCGGATCAAGCCCGGTTGATGCGCGGAAAAATGATCCAGTACAAACTGCGGTCAAGTTGCGCATTCGCTGGTCTGAAGTGCTTCAACTGATTGAAGTAGTGATCGCTCAGCAAAATGCGATCCCAAGTGAAGGCATCGGCATGCTCACACCAATTGAACTCTTGCGCCAGTTGGTAACCGATCCTTGTCAGCATTTCCTGTTAAGAACGTTGCCCTCAGAGCGGCATGTAAGCAACTGCCTATCTGTTGTTTATGAGGAGGTCGTTGTCCGCGGCTCACAAAGGGTAGGTAGGAGGCCATATATCAATTTGGACCGGGCTCGATATACCAATCCAATACTTGCAAAGTCTTGG
This sequence comes from Azospira sp. MPR-LB4, assembly GCF_058809525.1. Lineage (NCBI taxonomy): Bacteria > Pseudomonadati > Pseudomonadota > Betaproteobacteria > Rhodocyclales > Rhodocyclaceae > Azospira > Azospira sp. MPR-LB4. The sequence goes on along the minus strand of NZ_CM179521.1, from coordinate 449,189 downwards.
CATCTGATCGGCCATAAACTCCGGATTGCCATAGACGAGGACGATTTTCGGAGCGTCGAGGCAAGCGTCATGGATTCCGGTATAAAACTAGGAATGCTCATCGCGCAAGGCCCCTGGTCTCGAACACCGCACACGCGGGAAATGCGTCGGGCAATCAATCGGTTGAAACACCTAAGAACCCTTGCAATACCACCTCATGCAGATCCGGTGGCTGCATATCTAGCGCATCTTGCGGCCAAGGCCGCTACTGAGGGCGGTGCGGAGACTAAACACAAGCGAGTCTCCAAAGCAGGAACTCGGCTTGCCGAAATCGACCATCGCACTGGCGTAACTGCCGCAAGTCTGAGCAAGCCTAATGCCGAGCGTCCGGATTTACCTTCGCTTGCGCTACCATCTGAAGTAGCCCGCTCGGAACTGCGCGATTTGTTGTGGCAGAGCGAGTTGGATGGAGGGGGGGAGCAAGATGAACTCCATCGTTGACCGAGGGGAAATCTGGGAGCGACATCCGGTCAAGTTACGCCAAATTACTTATCCGACGCAAGCTTCAGAACACCTCCTTCGCAGTTGCGAACACGCTATCCGGGCTCGCACCAAAGGCTTTGTCGTTGTTTCCAAACCGCTGATGGGGTTGACGACGGCACTCCGCATTTTAGTTGCTGGATGGCCAAAGCTTTACTCCGAAATTCCCATCGCGCTTGTTCGGTCCCCAGGGGCAACGGTCTATCACCCTGTGAGATTCTGGTCCTCGCTGGTCACCCAACTCATTCCGAATCTTGCGACATGGCGTAATCCCGATGCGCTTCGTCTCGGCCTCTTAAGGAATCTCCTTACGAGAGCCAATGCACACGATAGTGACCGTCTTCTATTGATCGTTGATCGCGCTCATACCTTGCTGCCCGAGGAGTTGTTGCAGCTGGCAGTATTTCAAGATGACCTAGCCGACGAGGGAACGAATCTTGTGGTCGCGCTAGCGGGATATGAATCATTGCGGACGATAAGGGACTGTTTACATGATGAGGCTAGGGAGGAGCCTGTCCGACGCTATTTTGAGAACGAACATTACCTCTACGGAATAAGAAGTTCTCAAGAACTCGCCTATTTTCTCGAGTCCTTCGATAAATGTCGGTTTCCTCAAGGCAGCGAATGGCCAATCTCACGATTCTGCTTTCCCAAGGCATTTGACCGTGGATGGCGTCTTTGGCATGAGGCGGCGAGGGCGTGGTCTATTTTCTCGGGTTATGCAATTCGGGAAGGGGTGCCCGCTGAAGTGGAAATGCAATACGTCACCGAAACGGCTTGTTCCTTGCTGGAATCTGCATATCAGCGAGGGAGCGGGGCGCTGCCACCAGATGAGGATGCGTGGCGTATTGCCGTTCAATCCAGTGGTCTGATCAGTTCGCGAGCGATGCTGAGTCAGATGCCAGAGAGTAAAGCGCCAAGGAGACGGAGATGAGTCTTGGGCAAGAGGCATCATGGAACTGGAGTCCTCGTTGGCATCTGTATGGCGATTCTATGGTGGGCATATTGCTCCGCTTTGCTTACGCGAACGCCCTCTCTCCTCAGTCACTTAAAGGGCTGATTTCCTATACGTCAGTGGTTTCTCCACTGGGACGTCCTCTTTATTGCACCGGGAACATCGGTGAGGAGTGGAGTCGGTTCTGCACTGCCGTGGGGATGCCCCTCCATGAAGCAAAGAATGCGCTTCTGGGGGACATCCTAGAAATCCTAAGGGGGACCCCTGTTGTCGCCCAACGCCTACGGTTCTGCTCTGAATGCCTAAAAGTCGGCTACCACGCTCGGTACTTCCAAATTCTCGCCCTACAAGAATGTCCGATTCATCATCGGCCACTACGTGACACATGCCCAAGCTGCGGATCTGTCACCCCGTTCTTCAGGGTTTGCCGAGAGCTTATGAGTCAAGTGTATTGCTGCTGGAAGTGCAATGCTTTGTATGCGAGCTCCAGTGTGTCGATACAAACATACTTCAATCCCGGATTGGAGACTGATCGGCTCCGGGAGATATGGCAACCAATTGATCAGTGGCTGTCGGCATTTCGTGAGGTAGATCTTAATTTTGCTTCATTACGAGAATGGGTTATCGAGTACGCTGGCGAATACCGTGCTGAACGCGAAGTCGACGCCGTGTACGTGTTGAACGCTATTCGACCATTGCCGGCAGGTCCCTTCGTTTGGCAGACGCCTTCTTTGCCTCGGAAATGCCTTTACTTTGCCGAAGGTGGCGCGCTTCCAAAGCGGCCACGCGCGACCGAAGGATATGTCGCAGCGGCTTATTCGGAGGCGAAGAAGGGGATTGAGCGGCGGCTAACGCCAGATAGGTTAGCAATCCTCCTTCAGCAGTGTCGAGAGCTGGGGTGGTCGTGCGTGAAGCCGGATACAGGGATGAGTGCGGCAGAGCTTGCCTACGTACTGTGGCGAGTGCAATTTGAAAGCTTGTCTACCCCGGAATTGATGGGTAGAACAGGAGAGCGAGAGGATGTTTTCATCGGTCAGGACCTGATCCCATTCGCGTTGGGGAACTTGAAGCCTGCGGGCTGGAAGATATTTTTCTGGGCGGCTTATCGAGGTTTGGTCTTTGATGTCGAGCGTGCCATCCTAAAGGGGGATTACGTGGCGGACCTCGCACGCGGAGGGGCTCTTCGACAGTTCTGTGTTCTCTCAAGCACGAGCCTACGTGCCACCGGGAGGGGAGTAATCGCTTATCCAGTACCGAAATTCTAGTCGTAGGCTCTCTGCTGATCCCTAAGGGAATAATGTCAAACGAAATGGGGCCGGGGAGGATGCCCTATTTCCGCTCCTCGGCCATTGCTGCCGTTAGTGGCGGCTCCCTCGAGTGACCGGTGTTAGGCGAGTTGTGGGCACTGAACATCTGCGGGCTCTATGGAATCCATGAAGCCACTTTTGTTACACCGCTAAGTATTTGCCTTATGGCGGTTTTTCTTAGTCTGCTGCGCCGCATTGTGGTGTGGTACCTCATTCTTGTGCGGGGGGCGGACAGCTATGAAGGCAGCGCGATCGATAATTTGGCTGAATAATGGCTGCTTGCTGCGTGATTCCTGATCGCGCAGGAATCCACTGGCACCGAAAAAAACCAAATTCTCGCGGGCCCGCGAGCATGTCACGTTCAAGCGCTGCCGATCCAGCAGAAAACTGATGGCCCCATCCGTGCGAACCGTCGAATAGAGCACGATATCGGCCTCACTACCCTGGAAATTGTCCACCGTGTCAACTTCGATCGACATGACGTCATGCAGCCGTGCATCTGTCGCCGCCAGGGCTGCCAGCAGTCTTGCAATTGATCGCTTTTGGGCGCCATAGGGGGTTATGATGGCCAATGTCTTCTTCTTGAACGCGCTGCCTTCGTCCTCCTTGCGTTTCACCAGCGGAACCATGGCCACCTGCAGATAATGCAGGATAGCCTTCGCTTCCCCTTCATTCAACAGGCTGGGTCCCTTGCCATTCTCTTTTGTCTGCCTTCCGTGCGGCACGTCAACCCAGCGAAGGGGATGGTCCGGGTCAAGGAATCTTTGGCGGTCATGCACCATACCGTTGAATAGGCGCCGCTCCCCCTGATCCGTATAGAACAGATCGGCCACTAGGTCACCAATTGGCTCAACCATGCGATATTGCTCACGCAACATGCCCCGGCATCCGTCAGGCAGATTCGTATACAGCCGTTCGAAGAAACTCGTCTTGAGGAAGGTTTCATTCAGGAACGGCAGGGTCTCCCGGGCGTCGGCTTCTCGAAGTTCCGCGGCAATGCTCGGCGGCAACTGGAAATGGTCTCCGATAATGATCGCTTTGCGGGAGCGCATCAGCGGAATCAGCATCTCCGGCACGGTAGAGCGTCCGCCCTCGTCTACGATGCACACGTCAAAAATCAGCCGGTCTGCGCCATGGCGGCGCGAAGCCATGCCCACGCACGTGGCCCCCACCAGGGGGTAGTCGTTTACCAGTAATTCCGTCAGCTCTTCGTCGAATCGTGGACGTCCGTCGCCCCCGGGCGAATACACGCTTTCAATCCAGTCTTGGACCCAAGCAGCGCGCGCATCCATATGCAGTGTGACGGAACGGCTGTACTCCTGCTGACGCCTCATGAGGTAATCGCTAAGGATGGTCTCCGTAATGTTCGGATGCAGGCATGCCTGCACCTTACTGGCATCACTCGCCATCCGCACGACGCTCTTGCGACGATCTGGATAGCGTGCCAGATAGCGATCCAGCGCATTATCCACGGCAGTATTCTGTTGTGAAACCACCAACACCCGACTCTCCGGCGCTGCCGCGAAAATCTGATACAGCAACTCGACGATGCAGGTGGTCTTCCCCGTTCCGGGCGGCCCCTGGATCAAATACAGGTTGGACTCGGTAAGCGCCTCTTCGACGATACGCTTGGCAACAGCCGCCTTGTCGGGTTCCTGCCAATTCTTGTCCTGCCAATGCAAGCCCAGGCGAACCCGGGCTTCCCAGACCGGATCTGGTTGCGGAACATAGCTTGCCGGCATGAGAAGAATCTGCTGCAAGACCGGATTCTGCAGGCGGCCGCTCATGAAGGACTGCAGGGCCTCGCGCTGCCGCCCCAGGTTGGACAATTCTCCGCTTAGTGGGAAACGCAAACGCAACTGCACCGTCTCGATCCGTTCGTACCGCTCGTATGGGCTCGGACGCCTGATACCTGTATGCGAGAGCCGGAATAGCCCTTTTCCCAGGGATTCTGGCAATCCGTTCAACTCACCTATGCGCAGCCATCGCTCACCCGCGGCGCTCATGTACTGCTCTTCAAGAAACAGCTTCGGCTTAGACAATGCCTTCTCGATCAAGCATTGAAGGTCTGACCGAAGATTGGTTGCGCACAGGCAATCCCATTGCCCCTCATCCGGGTCTCGATCAGGAGTTAGCCAGAATGTCACGTATCCGTTCTCTTCCAGCAAATAATCGGTAACTTTGCTCCACCGGCTGAAGAACTCCCCAGCAGCCTTGCGGCCCGGCACATCCTCGCCGTAGCGTGTCTGCTGACTGCAGAACTGCAGGAATTCCTGGAATCTCAGCGCATCGCAGAATACATGGTCTCTGAATCGCTGGTCGATCAGGCGCACCGCAAATGGCAATTCGTCCAATTCAACACTGCCGATGCTGGTACGCGCCGTGGCGACGAGTTGTAGCTGGGTGCTGCCAGGGCCAGCTTCCGCCTCGACTTGCCATGCCCCGATTTGCAGCGTGACGCAAAAACGGTCATCCCGCTCGACGCAACTGCTCAAACACCAAACCGCTCCTTGAGCAACTTCCTCTATCAGCGGGTACAAGTCATGCTTGGTGGCATCCGCATGTAGAAAAACTAGAGCGCTGCCGCTGCTTTTGCCGCCTACGTCCAGCGATTCTCGATGCTGCGTGACCGTTGTATTCCCGTTGCTGAGAAGCAGGTCGTAGTAATGAAGGAAGACTTCGATCTTCTCTCCCGGAAAATAGTGCTTGCCTGGGAAACTCGATTCAGACTTCGGCAGGAAGGCGGGTAGGCCGCCATTGAGCCCCTGCTGCCTATCTACGGGGCAAAAACCAGGGTGGCACTGCACAATATATCCATCACCAAACATGTCATGGCGCTTTGCCTGACGAACGATCCCTGTGCACGGCAGTTGCTCCAGGACGTGGTCCACGTAGAGCGCGCCGCGAAGAATGCAGGCCTTAAAGAAGTACGGATTTTTCTGTGCCAACAATTGCACCGGTACTGCTTCTTGGTCCGGATACTGAAGCATCAGCGCGCGCTGCGTTGCATCGCTGTAGTCGCTGCCTACACGTTCCTGTAAAAGCTCGAGCATCTGGCCGTAGCCGTTACGAATGCGGTCAAGTTCCTTAACCGAAGCCAAGGCAACCTTGCCGCCGTAGTACCAGTCCTCCGGCAAGCGTACCGATGGGTCCGGAAAATCGATCAGTGTCTCGAACCGCCCATGTTCCGCCAGCCACTCCTGCTGTTTCAAATACCAGTCGCAATAGTTACCGTAGGCCTTTAGACGGTTTCCCGTGTCCTCCAGGCGTGCTTGCAGCAAGCGCAACGCATTGCGGCGGTAGGGGCTGATGGTGAGATCGCTCAGGCTAGCCTTCAGAGTGGAGGCCAGTTTCTGGAACTCCTGCAGCGGCGTATTCACGCGTTCCTGGAAACGAAGGCAATATTCACGACGAGTGGCCGCCATCTCGGTGGCCAGCTGTTTTCTCTTGATCGCCCGCCTGCGCCGGTCGTCATCCATGCTGGCACTGTACTGCCTGCGCAACTCTGCATTCCTGCCTCGTAGCTCTTCCTGTAGCGCCTCTTCTTCGTCGGTCATCCTATCGTACAGATAGGCCACCACCGATGCGCCGATGACGATGCCTGCGAAAACTACTGGGAGCATGTGCTGCCCGGCCTATTTCTTTTGGTCGTCGGAAAGCAGCGCCTGGTAGGTGTCCACGATCTGGGCCTTACTGACCTCGGAATCCTGCACAAGTCGTTGGACTAGGCTCTCACGAACGTGATTCTGAGATGCCTTGTGATCACGCTCAATGGCGAGCCTTGCCATCTCGGCCTGAAAAATTTTGTCGTCCTTTTCGCGCAACCGGGCGATCTCGTCGTGCGCCACGTTGGCGGAAAGGCGATGCCGCTCAGTTATCTGCCGTGCGGTTTCAATGTCGGCATCTGCCTTTATGCGAACTTGGTTGGTCTTTTCCTTCTCCTTGCCCAGGTCAATAACGCCGCTGCAGACTGAAACAATGCCTTTGCCGATATCGAGCACCTTGTTTACCGTCTGCGTATTCGTCTTGCTGCCGGTGCTCTTGCCGGTTTCATCCTTCTGCGTGCCCTGCTTCGGTGTTGGTTTTTTCACTGTTTTATTTCCTCACTCTTTCACAGCATTCATCATGGCCAGCAGAAGCAGGTCGACCAGATCGTAATACGCGCGCTCCAGCTTTAATAGACATGCGCAGTTGGGCGCCGAATTCACGCGTAGCGCGCCAATAGCACCACCCAAGTTCTTCGCCTGCAGCGAGAGGCTGTCGAAGGCATCTCGGCTTATCTCGATTTCCGCGGCAGTAACAGACAGGCGCGCACGCAACGAACGGACCATTTGTGCATGCCTGTCTTCCATCACTTTTGCATGAATCGCCTGTTGCTCATACAACTCCTGCAACAGACGGCACAGCGAGTCTCCTTCGATCTTCAGTTGCTGGGTGACTTCCTTGGCTCTTCTATACCCAACATAGGCGTCCAGCGCATCGAGTACAGCCAGCGCCGCATCGACCACCACCAAAGGACTCACCGCGGATGCGCCATGCCTTGCGGCCGTGTAAACGTGTTTTCCGGCTCGCACCATGCGATGCACGCGCTCGCGCTCGTTGTCCTCCCACTCGTACAAATCGACGAACAGGTCTACTACTCGCATAGCGACTCCGCTTCAGGTATAGGTTCTGTTTCGCGGGTGGTTTGATTGAACGAGATCAGGAACACTTCCGTGCCTTCGTGCATCAGGCGGGACAACGCCCGGTGATTGATCGCTCGCCGCTCGTAGGTCTGGCTTGTGGTGCAGGTCACGGACAGACCCGCGGGTACAATCGTATCGGCAAGTTCTGGCGGATGCGTACCGGTGATCGCTGACAGGACAGCGACGTCCGGTGCCGCCGGGTCTGCTTGCCCGTCGGGAATGAAATGTGGCAGCGACCGCTGGGTGACCAATTCCAGGTATGACGTCCGTGCGGCAGGTATGGCTACCGGCCAGGGAAAGCCTTCGGCTCGGCTGAACTTCATTGTCATTTCCAGTACCGGCACCAGCAGCAATGGCAGTGCCACCTTTTTCCCGGCTGTTTCCGTATCGGCAATGTCCAGCAATTCGCTTGCCGACAGGAGCAATGGGTAGTACTCCTGCACGTCCACTGTCTCTTGCTCCAATAAGCAATCCATGTAATCGACTTCTTCCGCAATCAACGCCTGGGCGCCGCTCCAGAAATACCCGATGAGATCGGTCAGATTGTCCTGGTCCAGCAGCCTGTGTAGCCGACTCGCGTCGTCGAACAAATGGTATTGGTACCGGCGAACCGGAAGGCGAACCTCCGGCCTTTCGTCTTGACGGAGGTCCCCGTGCGGAATCTGGATCAAGCTAGTGGGGTCAGGTGCAACCAGCAGATGGACAGCTTTCCGGTCCACTGTGAAAGTATCTAGCCAGACCCGATGATCGCCCTGCCGCAAATGTTGTTCGACAGCGACCATCCTGACCCCACGCTCGAGTAATGTCACTACGGTCACATCAGTATCTCGCGCGATGGACACGAAATGGTGGTACTCCAAGAAGGTCATCTGTTGTAGCAGCACCGTGTGCGATAGGGCTACGATCTCAGCAATCTGCTCCAACGCCAAGCCATCAGCCAGCGCGCGAAGAATAAAACGCGATACGCCCCCCAGGCTGTCTAGCAGGCGATGAGAAAACCGCAGCCGGTAGCGTTGAAACGGCAACAACAGCGTGACGGCGGTTTGGGCAGAAGGGGTCACTTCGCTCATTCGGAAAGAAAGACGGAGGCGTTGTGGCGCAAATTTAACGGCGAGCAAGCTAAAGAATAGCCTGAAATGCCGCCGTCCTTAACGGTTTCCGCTAACGTTGAAATAATTCACCGGTTTTCAGCATTATTCGACAGTGAAAATTCCTCTCCGTAACTCGCTCCGGCTCGATGGTTTGAAGGACTGTTTTGATTCACTAAGTGGTCCGTTTCTTAAGCAGATGCAAAGGCCGATTTCCGGACCTACTGGGGGTAATGTCAAACAAAGTAGGGAAGGGGACCAACCCCAATTTCCGCAGTTCGGACAGCGGGCATTGAACCCCCAGCATTACTTGATCAGGAATTTATTGGTATCAGCAGATTGCGCTAAACGGCGAGTGTTCCTGCCTAGCGAATTTATTCGAATAGAAGTGAAAGCAATTTTTCGGAATTTGCCACTTCTAGCTGAAATTCCGGTGGCTCCTCATGCACAGGATCAATTGAGGCCTTAAGGTCGAAAATCACATATTGAGCTAAGCAAGCGCGAATTGATAGAAAGCGATTTTTTTCCCCAGAAAAAAATTCATTTCGAACAACTTGTTGTTGATCAGGCGAGAGCTTGCGATGCGCTTGAAGTTCAAGCTCAACAAATGTCTCCCACCCCTTGTCCTTATCAAGGTTGAGCGGAAATCGTTCAAGAGCTGATTCTGCCGAGCGAATTCGTCCCATAGTGAAATCTCGATAGTCCTGTCGTTTCATACACCAGGCACGAACATGCCATCGGCGACCAACATGCACTATGGCATGTGGAAAAATAACCCGTTTTCCATACGCCGGATTGGTCATCGACGCATAGGCGATTTCAACCCCCGTTTTCGCTAGCACAGCCTTTCGAAGCGTTGCGAATATCTCTGGTCGAACTTCCGTCAGGTCGACGCGTGCATCCACAAGGCCGGGACTCCCACCTTCGGAAGCCATGGTGTGCAAGACGTATTCGTCAAGAGGTATTGAGCACTCAAATTCACTCGGATTTGCAAGGCGGAGCACCTTGGCTCGACCGTCTTCGGTGATTTTCTCTCCAAGCAATACCCTGAAATCGGCGAGCAGCCGGCTGGCCTGCACTGGCTGCAAATTGAAGAGCTGTCGAACCCTCGCATTGCCGATCTCCCCTTCCCAGGAGAGAACGCCTTCCATGATTCTCAATCGTTGATCGCGAAGTGCTGGCCTATTTGACATACTTACCCTGTTGTGCGCTTGTCATTTATCTTATACGATAACATATCATTAACGATAACATCGTACCACCAAGAGGCCAGCTTTGGACTTCCGACTTACTCGCATCATCCTGATCGATTCCTACTGCCGCAGCCGCATCGTTGAACTTGATGTCAGCGGGCACATCACTATCAATGGCGAGAACGGGGCCGGCAAAACCACCTTGCTGCGCCTGCTGCCCATGTTCTTCGGTGAAAGCCCCTCACGGATCATTCGCGGTGATGCAGTCACGGAGCGTTTCGGCAGCTACTATTTCCCGACTACCGGCTCCTACGTCATCTTCGAGTACCTACGCCGGACACATAAGGCCATGGCTGTTATTCATCCAGATGGACAGAGTGGCGAAGGCGTGGTTTATCGCCTGATCGATAGCGAGTACAAACCTGAGTTGTTCAAGCACGAGGGGCAGGTCGTCCAAACTCGCGACCTGTACCGCCATCTCGACAAACAAGGTGTATTCGACTCCAAGCCGCTAACCCTTCATGCCTATCGGCAGATTATCCAGAACACCGCCGGTCGTGAGCACCGCAGCTTGGCTGCACGTTTTTCCTTCACGGGGGGGACTGGGAAACTGACCCATCTTGAGCGCGTGGTCACTGGCATCCTTCAGCGTGCGACAACCTTCCACGACCTGAAGAAGATGATTGTGTCGTCCGTCCTGAACGGCGATGAAGTCTTTGCCCTCCGCACCGGTCGGCGCGACTTGCAGCACTGGCTGAATGAACACGAAGCCCATCGTCAGGTGATGGAAAAAGGGCCGGTCATGGCTGATCTGGAGCAGGCCGATCAAGGCCGCCGGCTGATCAATCATGAATTCACGACCCTGCATGCGAAGTTCCAGTTACTCCACGACTTCTTTCAAGAACTGGTTGTAGAAGGGGAGAAAGCCGAGGAACGGGCCAAGGCCGAACTCACCGAGACGGAGGAAGAGTACAGAAAGCGCCTGCAAACCATTTCCGACGCAAAGATCGCAGCAGACTCTCGCGCCAAGCAGGCTCGCCAGGCCATCGAGCAACTGGATGCCCGGAAGCGCAAATACGAGACGGACGATATCGCCGGCAAGATAACGAAAGTCGATTCGATTACTGCATGGGAAGCTGAACTGAAGCCGCTCAAGCAGCAGTTGGATGACCTGGAGCGAGAGGTCAAGTCGCTGACCGAGACGTTCACGGTGATGGAAACAGAAGCCAGAAATCAAGCCCGCGATCAGAAGTCCGAGCTAGACGACAAGAAGCCCGGCATCTACGAGTCCTTCGGAAAGCGCAAGGAAGCAGTCATTGATGCTCACGGGGAAAATCTCAAGGCGATCCGGTTGCGCCATGAGCCAGAACTCGACGCAGCAAACATCAAAGTTACAGACCTCAAGACCCAAAAAGCCGGGCTTGAGGTCGAGGTCAAAAAAATCCAGGCTGACCCGGAGACCATTCAAGCACTGGAAATCGAACGGCAGAAACAAACCGCCGCTAACACTGATCTGACTGACCTCCACGACAAGACTGATGGCCTCCAAAAGACCTACAGCAAGGCTAAGCGCGAATACGATGATCTGGAATTGCAGGTCAACGAAGGTGAAAACGCCATCGAGAAAGCGGAGGCAGAACTTGAAGAACTGCTAGCCGCCGATGCTGCTGGAGACGACACCTTCCTCGGTTTCTTGCGCCGGAATAAGCCGAACTGGGCTGCCGACATCGGGCGTGTGGTCTCTCCAGAAACGCTACTGAGGACTGATCTGGCCCCGGTTCTTGGCGATGGTCGCGATCTGTACGGAGTAACCATTGATCTGGAGCAACTCAAGGCGGGCCGCTACTCCTCCGAAGAAGCTATCCAGCAGGAAATAAAGCTGGTTAGGACTAGGCTAGCAACCCGGAATGGGGAGGTGGCAGAAGACAGGAAACTCCTGATAAAGAAGAAGGAGGCAATGGATAAGGCCAAGACCGCCATTACCCTTCACGATGCCGCCATCGCTACAGCAAAGAACCGGAAGCTGTCTGCCGATACTGCGGTAAAGACAGCACTTCTCCGAGTCGAGCAAAGCAAAAAGGCGGCAGCCACAAAAGCCCAAGGAGAGCTTGATGTTTGCGCCAAGAATCTTTCCTTGGCTGTTCAGGCGCTGGAATCGCTCAAGAAGGATCACCGCAAAGAAATCGACGAGGTTGAGAGGCTGCATACCGCAACCCTCGTTCAACTAAAGTCCGAAAAAACAAACGCGCTCAATGAGATCGATACCCGCAAGAGGACTATCGATGCCGACTTGGCTGCCAAAGTCGCCCAGATCGCCAAAGATCGCGACGCCAGCCTGCGCGACAAGGGTTATTCAACCGATGTCCTCAGTGGACTCCGGACGCGCATTTCCAAACTGGATGGCCAGATTGCCGAAGCCAACAAGAGGGTTGGCCGGGAATCGTGCGAAATCCTCAAAAAAACAACTTAACTTATTGTTCGTGAAAGGAAAATAACTTGGTTTAGGGTAAGGCCAGTTTTCACTGGCCTTACCCTCTTCTCATCAATTGAGGCTTAGGTTCCGCAGGTCAGCGCCTTATTTGCGCTGACGAAAATGCTGTCGGGCTTGGATCTGAACTCTGTGTCTGGCTGGCCGTTGTGCGACTTGCACATCGGTGCAATGTAGTTGAGTTTTCGAAGTGCTTCATTATCAAGCTTCGGCAGTATCACGTGCGCCCCTACCTCCGCCAGTGAATTGCACCCCGCTACATGACATGTTGGCGTTGAGGAAACCTTGGTGAAGACCTTCCAGTGGTCCAACCAAGATCCGCACTTACAGTCCTTGTCCGAGGTCCCATTAAGATTCTTCATCGTAACGGAACCATTGGTGGTCAGTGTCTTGCTCATGAGCATCTCCCAAAAGTAATCACGCACGTGCATGGCAATTCATGATATTGGGATTTTTCCTGAAGAAATCAATAGTCATTGACCTTGGTTTGCTGATTCAGCCTCCAAAATCCGGAACCCATCATCTAGCACCGCGGCCTTACGTCGGAAATCCAGCACGTAGTCACCAAAACGATTGATGTGCTCCAGCCGGTATGGCGCCAACCCAGCCAACACTTCCTGGTTGATCAGAGAACCTTCGGCTCGTAGTTGCTTTAGGACCCGACTCATCCCCACCACATTGTGCAAGATGACCATGTTGGCGATCAGATGGTTGTATTTGATGACCTTGCGCTGTTCGTGGCGCAGGTTTTCGGCGATCTCCCCTTCTCCACCGAAGAAGAGTTTTTTCGCGAAGCCATTGAATTGCTCCGACTTGTTGGTTTCTGCGTGGATGAGCCGGCGCAGCTCAACGTCACCAACATATTTCAGCAGGAACATGGTTCGGACTACCTTGCCGAGTTCCTTAAAGGCGAAATACAGCTTGTTCTTTCGGCTGTAAGTACCGAGGCGGCGCAGGATAGCCGATGCTGAAATCTTTCCAAGCTTGATCGAGACAGCCACGCGCAGCATGTCTGGCAGATGGGTTTCGATCATCTGCCAGTTGATGTCGTCGCTGAAAAGACGATCGATATGGACGAACCTCTTGTTACTCTCGGGCCGATGAAACACCAGATCCTTGATGCCACGGATGCGCGGCATCAGCTTAATGCCTAAGAGATGGGAAAGCGCAAACACCGTGTAGCTCTGGGCCTGGGTGTCGCCATGGATGGTATCCGGCCGGACATCTGAGGTGTTGGTCATCAACCCATCGAGGATGTGCGTACCCTCGTAGGTGCCGCAGGAAATGAAGTGACTGAACAGCGCGATGAACTTGTCGGAGACATGGTAGTAGCCGATGCCGCCATAGCCGCCGTAGCGGATGTGGTGCTCGGAAATCAGGTTCTGCTCGTAGAGGTTCCATTTCGTGCCGTCGGCCGAGGCATGCTTGCCTGAACCCCAGTAGCTGGGCAATTCGAACTTGTTATAGGCGTTGATAACCTTGACGATGGCCTTTTCCAGTACCTCTTCCGTGATGTACTTGATGTTGAGCCAGGCAATCTGCTTGCGGCTCATCCCTCGAATTGAACGTGCTGTCTGAGTGGGCCCAAGGTTACAGCCATAACAGAACAAGGTACTGATTACTCTTGGACGCAATTCCTCGATCCGACTCTCTGTTCCCATTAAGGGACGGAATAGCTTGTGCAGTTGCAGCCAGCGCTCCGTGTCGATCAGTACGTCAACAATGCTGATGTTCTCCAGATGCTCAGTGATCAGCAGGTCGATTGTCCTGATGCCAGGCGGTAGTTCGCTGGCTGGTGGCTTCTTCAGGATTAGCCGACCATCGACGATTTCGGCATAGGCGTTGTCCGGAAACTCTGCATCGACGGCTTCGGCGGTCTCCAACAAAGCCGCCTTCAAGGTCTCCGTAAAGGCTCTGGGGTCGGTTTCGACACCGGTCACTTCGCCGTACTGGGCCAACTCAGAATTCAGAGTATCGTCGTCAACCAGTTGCTCCCGGTAGTCGTCGTAGCGCTCGCCATGCTGGATGAACAGATCACCCGATTTCAATTCATCACGGATCGCATACAGGACCGCCAGCTCAAAGTAACGGCGGTTGAGGGCAACGATCTGCCCATCGGCACGTTCAGAGACGACCAGTTTTCGCCAAGCCGTAGGTAGCCATAGGAAATCTTCCTCAGCATTCAGCCCAACTAAGGACAGTGGGACGATTTCATGGCGGGTGCCACGCAGCGCCTGCAACGCTGCCATCATCCGGATCAAGGTGTCATCCTCGCTGCTGCTCTGGGGATTGACGATCTCGATGCAGTTTAGCAACTGGGCACGAACAACCTTATAGGGTTGGACGAGGAACGGCAGATGATTACGCCCCGCATAAGCCATGTGCTCATCACAGATGGCTACCAGGTCATCGACATTGGCTATCAGGCTGCCACCGATGGCCTCCACGCGTTGATGATCCGTACCGTCGATCCGATAGGCCAGCAACATCTCTTTCAATTGCCCGATCAGGCGGTCGGTCCGCTGCTGGTGTTCCTGCTGGTATTCGCCTAGCTTGTTGCGTGCCTGGTTATCCAGGTTCTGAAGCATACGGACGAATAGGTCGGCAGCATCGTCGAGCGTCTGGGCAAATTGCGAACGGATATAGATGACGGCCAGTGCGTAGCGTTTCTGTGGCCTCAGTTCCGCCATTTCCGTCGCATCCAACGACCGGGCGATATAGCGATACTGCTTGAGCTTTGGGACGGGGATATCCGGCTTTGGCAGTTGGTCGACCAGTAGCTGGAGCCGACGGATATGCTGAAGGTAGGAGCGGGTTTCCTTATTGGTCGGTTTCTTCGGTTCCCGCTTGAGTAGGTTCCAGGTGCTGCTGGTATCGCCCGACTTGACCTTGAACAGGCTGTCGATCAAGGCTTTTACCTTGGCATCAAGTTGATCGGTAATACTCGCAAAATGGACATCGTGGATTTTCTCCCGGGCCTGGATGGCTAGCCGATCAAGCGTGGAGAAACCAGGTAATTCGTAGCGATGATGAACCAGTTCTTCAAGCATTACGTTGACGATGTCTGCTACAACATGCCGGCTGTCTGCTGCTGTTTCAGCGATATGCCGCAACCAGGCACGCCCTTGGTCGTCCAGAGGACGAACATTCAGGTAGCGTCGAAGTGCTGCGATCAATGCTGTGCGCGTTGTCGTACGGTCGAACTGTCGGAGTTCGTCAAACCTTGCTGGTCGGTGCCCCGTTTGGGCCACAATATGCTGGCGAATCGCCGCCGGCACATCCTTGATATGGACAAAGTACCCAAGGCGCTGAAACAGTTTCAGGTAGATGAAGACTGCTGCGCGGGCAACGGGCCGCTTTACGGTCTTGTCGATGAAAGCGATTTCATCGGGCGTCAGGGTATAAATCTCGGCGAGATCCTGTGCCGATGGATCAGCTTTCAAGCGGGGATATGCGGTCTCGTGAAGCTGGGTCATGTAGCATCAATCCCAGTGCCTGCCAGTAGCCGGATCGCGGCAGACTACCTCCAGAAAGCACTCACGGGTGTCGGCAATACGATGGAGTTCATCGAGCAATGCGTAGAGATGATCGTCCAGGACATCTGTCGATGGGGTCGGGACGGAGATTTGATATCGATGACCATCCTGGTCCAGCGGTTGCGCCTGAAATCGGGCAAGGCAGGTACTCGCCATGTCCCGTAAGGCATTGGCGACACCGCGTCGACCGCCGTTGAAGGCGGACAGATCGATGGAAACCTCGATCGTTGTGAGGGCGACCTTGGGTAGGCTTGGCAGTTGCGGGGGCAAAACAGGCTGCTTTTCTGGGAGCACCCGATCCAAGCCCTGCTCGAAACGCGCCTTCTGATCGGTGCTGACCCCATCCAGATAGCGCATGGCAGCCTTCACATCACGCCAGCCCACGTAATTCATCAGCTCCCGGAGGTCCCAGCCGCTCATGCCCGCCCACTGGGCGAAGCCACGGCGCAGCGAGTGGCTGCTGAAGGCGTCGGCATCGGCCACACCTGCCTGGCTCAATAACCTTCGAAGTATAGGAATGATGCTGCTCGGGGTCAGTTCGGCCTCGGATAGGTGCCCCCAGCGATCAATCTTGCGGAATAGCGGCCCTGCTATCAGTTGGGACAAGGCCAGCCAGTCTTTGACCGCCTCGACTGGACACAGCCGGGACAAGGCTGGGCAAGAGTAGCTCCGGCCTTCCAGGTTGCGATCCCCCTTGCTGCGGGGCAAAAAGCAGGTCAGCCCCTCACCGGGTTTGATTTCGATGAATTCAATGCGAAGGTTGGCCAGTTCATCGGAGCGGAACCCGCGCCAGAACCCGAGGAGAACCAGGGCCCGATCCCGCATAAGTCGCAGGGTGCCGGCAGTATCTCCTTGGCGGACAGCTGCAGCCGTGGCCGTCGTCAGCCAGTCGGTAACACCGTGGAGGATTTCCAGTTCCAGCGGCTTGGCCCGTTTTTCCTGGGCCGGATGCAGGGTCCGAATGCCCTTCAAGAGTTGCCGAATCTTCGGAGCCTTGGTCGGGTCCGGAAAGCCATGATCCTGGTGCCAGCGGGACAGCGCCGCAAGGCGGTGCTTCAGTGTGTTCAGTGATAGTGATTCGGCATACGCAGCCAGGTAGCGGGCAATCGAGTCGATAGTTGCCGGTAACAAGCCTCCCCACTCAATCTCGAAGTGCTGGATGGCTGATGCATAGCTGCGCCGGGTATTGGCCCGTTCGGCCGCGCCAAGGTAGAGATCGACCTGGCTCATCCCTCTATACCTTGGGGGACTTTAATGCGGTACCGTGTACGCCGGATATGTGATTTCCCGTCGGCTCCA
Organism: Azospira sp. MPR-LB4; assembly: GCF_058809525.1. Taxonomy (NCBI): domain Bacteria; kingdom Pseudomonadati; phylum Pseudomonadota; class Betaproteobacteria; order Rhodocyclales; family Rhodocyclaceae; genus Azospira; species Azospira sp. MPR-LB4. The sequence goes on along the minus strand of NZ_CM179521.1, from coordinate 432,119 downwards.
CGCCGATTCCTGATTGAGACAGTCCTTCAAGAATCCCGCAAGTTGAGGGGCGATGGTCGTCGGGACAACGGCTGCGCAGCTCAAGAAGCTGCTTTTCCAGCACTTGGAGTTCACCAATTCGACGGACGACATGCCCGATATGCTCATCCAGTAAGCGGTTTACCTCACCACAGTTTTCTTCTGGCGATTCCTTGAAGTGCAGCAGTGTTCGAATCTCATCAAGTGTCATGTCCAAGCCACGACAATGCCGAATGAACGTCAGTCGCTCCAGGTGCATTGACCCATAGATACGGTAATTCCCCTCGCTCCGCCCAGGCTCTGCTAGCAATCCTTCGCGCTCATAGTAGCGGATTGTGTCCACATTACTTCTCGCCAAACGCGCCAGTTCGCCAATTTTCATTGCAGCCTCCCTAGTTCGCCTATCAAGCCCTGCTCGGCTGTAGCGCGATGATAGCCACCGACGATTTCAGCCAGCGCGGTGACGATGAAAAGACTCAATATCTTCAGGAACTCCAACATGCCCTTCTCCTTGGCCCTTTTTATTGTAGCCGCTTGACCTTGTAGTGACTCAAGGGTTTTTAATGGCATCAACAACTAGGAGATTGTCATGCTCACCCATGCCGAAAAACACCGATCCAATGAATCTGAACGTTGCGCATGTTCAGGTAACTGTGCAGCCGGCACGACCTCTATTCAGGATATGTCGGATGTCGCCATATCCACCTCTTTGGGGAATACGCGAGTTTTTCGGATTCCCGCCATGGACTGCCCGAATGAAGAAAACGATATCCGCAAGGTATTAGCAGGAATCGAGGGGATTCGGTCACTACGCTTCGAACTGGAGGCCCGGACCCTGACCATCGACGGAGAGCAGCCTCCCCTGGAAAGCGCCCTACAGGCTATCCGCCAGCTTGGTTTCGAAGTGCAGCCCATCGGAATGGAGCAGAAGACCGAAACACCAACGGGCCTCGGCGAGATCGGTAAGGCGCTCATCGCCTTGGTATTGGCTATCGGTGCCGAGGCGTTGGATTTCTTCGCACCCGATACCCTGCCGTTCAAAGGACTGGGGATGGCGTTGGCCGCGGCTGCCATAGCTTTCTCCGGATTTTCCACCTATCGCAAAGGACTGGCCGCATTGCGCCGGGGGCAATTGAACATGAACGCCCTAATGGGTGTCGCTGTGACCGGTGCATTCCTAATCGGTCAATGGCCGGAGGCTGCCATGGTCATGGCGCTCTACTCTATCGCCGAATTAATTGAGGCCCGTTCCGTTGATCGGGCACGCAACGCCATCACAGGGTTGCTCGCCTTGACCCCGGAAACCGCTGAGATTCGCCAGAGCGACGGCTCCTGGCTGGAAACTCTGGCCGACAAGGTTGTCATCGGAGCGCAGGCGCGGGTAAAGCCTGGTGCCCGCATTCCGCTGGATGGACGGGTAACGGGAGGCAGTAGCGCAGTCAATCAGGCGCCGGTTACCGGCGAAAGCATTCCGGTAGACAAATCCACCGGCGATTCTGTTTTTGCCGGCACCATCAACGAGACCGGCACGCTGGAATTTGAGGTGACGGCTGCCGCCAATAACACAACATTGGCACGCATCATCCATGCCGTGGAGGCAGCTCAGGGCACGCGGGCCCCCACCCAGAGATTTGTTGATCGCTTTGCCGCCATCTATACGCCGACAATCTTTGTGATAGCCGTAGCAGTGGCCACCGGAGGTCCCTGGCTGCTCGACTGGACGTGGACACAGGCGCTCTACAAAGCGCTGGTTCTCCTGGTGATTGCCTGTCCCTGTGCGCTGGTCATCGCTACGCCGGTTACAGTTGTCGGCGGACTAGCCGCAGCCGCTCAGCGCGGTATCCTGATCAAAGGTGGCGTCTATCTGGAAGAGGCCCGCAAACTGCGTGCAATCGCTCTCGACAAGACAGGCACTATCACTGAAGGCAAGCCTCGGCTAGTGGCTAAGGAGGTGCTGACCTCCTCTGAACCGGAGATGAAGGTTCTTTCCTGGGCCGCCAGCTTGGCTGGTCATTCGGATCATCCTGTGTCAAAGGCTATCGCTGCCGGCCTAAAGCTGCCCGAAAATGGCCTTACTGACTTCACAGCTCTTCCCGGGCGCGGCATAGAAGCCCGCCTGGATGGATATACCTTGATACTGGGCAACCACCGTCTTATCGAGGATCGCGGGTTGTGCAGCCCGGAGATTGAGGCGCGTCTAGCCGTTCATGAAAACCAAGGGCGAACGGCTACCCTGCTGGCTACCGAGGATCGGGTCCTGGCCATCTTTGCGGTAGCCGACACCATCAAGGAGAGTTCTCGGGAAGCGATCACTGATCTGCATCGCCTTGGTGTCACATCGGTCATGCTCACCGGCGACAACGTGGCGACTGCGGCCAGTATTGCCCGCCAGGCTGGCATCGATGATGCACGAGGAAATCTGCTTCCGGAAGACAAGCTGGCCGCGATTGAGGAACTGCAGGTCCGCCTTGGGCCGACTGCGATGACCGGCGACGGTATCAACGATGCGCCCGCCTTGGCTCGAGCCGATATCGGTGTTGCCATGGGGGCCGCCGGAACGGATACGGCCATGGAAGCTGCCGACGTGGTGATCATGAATGACGATTTGCGGCGGATTCCGGAAACGATTCGGTTGTCGCGACGTACGCATGCCGTACTCTGGCAGAACATCTCCTTGGCGTTAGGAATCAAGGTTGTATTTCTGGGATTGGCACTCTTTGGAAGTGCAACCATGTGGATGGCTGTGTTTGCCGACATGGGAGCCAGCCTACTGGTCGTTGCGAACGGTTTACGTATGTTACGAACCTCAGTGCCGCAAACCAAAGACTAAAGCCCCTTTGGTGGTCGACAGCGGGATCCCATTAGCAGGCCAGCCGTACGCCTATTTCAGTCTTGCCGTGGGAGGATTCTGCAAAAGCCTTCCCATCATGCATCCGGGCAATTGCGCTAACGATGGAGAGGCCCAGTCCATGATTCTGATGGCCTTGGCTACGCGATGCATCTACGCGGAAAAAACGATCAAAGATATGAGCCAGGCTCATAGCTGGAATTGGCTCACCTCGGTTGATCACCGAGAGCTTGACCTGTCCGTTATTTTCCATAGCAATACGAATCACGATTGAACTTCCGTGATCGGCATGCCGGGCCGCATTATTCAGAAGATTGGATACAACTCGCCGCAGCAGTGCCGTGTCGTACTGTCCTGATGCATCACCTTCGATAGACCATTTGAGGTCGGAATCGAGCAGTACGGCTTCGTAGTAGTCAGCTACTTCGGTGCAGAGTTGGGCAAGGCTTGGAACAGGAACCCGCCGGGCTTTGGCACCCCGGTCGGCATGTGACAGGAATAGCATGTCATTTACGATGCCCGACAGCCTGTGCATTTCTTCGAGATTCGAACCGATGCAATCGCGCAGGTGCTCGTCCTTGTCGTTGCCACGCAAGGCCAACTCGCTACTGGCGATGATGTTCGCCAATGGGGTTCTCAATTCGTGCGCCACATCGGCATTGAACCCTTCAAGCTGTTGATAAGCTTTTTCCAATCGGTTCAGCAAATCGTTGAATTGATCGACGAGGATTTGTAGCTCGGCAGGAATCCCTTCTGTCTCTAGCCGCTTGTCGAGGGAAAGGACCGCGAGGCTGTGCGTTTGCTCAGCCAGCGTCCGAATGGGGGCCAGTCCCAAATAAACGATCAGGTAGCCACCTAGTGTGATTGCGGTACTTCCGATTAATGCAGCACCCCAGAGGATGGCTGCGAGGCGATCCAGAATCGCCTCATCGGGTGCGATATCGAGCGCCAACTCGGCAACAGAGAAATTTGTCCTCTGGGCTTTGTCGGGGAGCGCAAGCGAATAAAAACGAGCTTTTGATGGCCATGCACTCGGCATCGAAATGAAGCGGGCCCCACCCTGCCGATCGATTAACTTGAGATGGGAGTCCCGATTGATTTTCAGAAGGTCTTCTAGGCCGTGCTCAAGCGCCCCTGGTTGCCGGTGTGCCGGTGTTTCTTCAAACAGGTGATGAATCGCCGTACTTAGCTTTTCAAGACGCAGATCCTGTTGTGCTTCAAGGTTGGCTTTGACCGAGAAATAAACGCCGAGGCACAAACATCCCAGGACCCCCAAACTCAGCGAAGCGAGCCAGCGTATGAGGCGACCACTCAGCGTTGGGTTGCTCATCCTTTTAGTCTCATTCGCGTAGTTCGAGGATGTAACCCATGCCGCGTACGGTGTGCAGCAACGGCGTCTCGAAAGGTGTATCCATTTTGGCGCGAAGTCGCTTGATTGAAACTTCGACTACGTTGGTGTTGCTGTCAAAATTCATATCCCAAACCTGCTCGGCAATCTCGGTTCGCGACAGCACCTCGCCTTGTTTCCTGAGAAATAGAGAAAGCAGCAGAAACTCCTTGGCGCTCAGGTCGATACGCTGACCGTTCCTGAGAACCTTACGACGAACCAGGTCCATTTCAAGATCGTGCAATATCAGACGGTTCGACTGGGCGTCCGGCTGCTGCGGCGCAGACCGGCGTAGCAGCCCCTGGATTCGGGCAATCAGCTCAGAAAAGGCAAATGGCTTAACCAGATAATCATCGGCACCGGCCTGCAAACCGGTAACCCGGTCTTCCACTTTACCCAGCGCGGTCAGCATCAAGACCGGTGTTTGTTTCTTGGTGCGTAAAGCGGCCAATATTGAAAGCCCATCCATGCCGGGTAGCATGGAGTCGAGGATGATGGCCGCGTAATCGAACTCTAGACTCATGTGAAGCCCAGTAATGCCATCGTGAGCAAGGTCCACGACGAAGCCGGCGGTACTCAATCCCTTCTGCAGATACTGGGCAAGCTTTTTCTCATCTTCGATAACCAGTAGTTTCATTTCTTCACGAATCGAATGATGTCAATTTTGTAAACTTCCTGTTGGGCTTCTGTCAGAGGTCATTTCATATAGTTGAGCCATGCCAGCTAACTGACTGGCATGGCAAAAATCTATTGAAACGACATTTGGTAAAAGGAGACCTGACATGAAAACCAAACAAGTACTTTCCATCACCATTCTTTGCGCCGGCTTTGGCGCATCGGGAATGGCATCTGCGGAGTCCGTGATCCACAGTGGTGCTGGTGGTTCTACTGCGTTCTACCCGTCGCACAGTGCTGGTGGCCAAGCGACTCAACAAGTCCAGAAGGAACTGGATGAGTTCAAACGCAATCCTGTCAGTGCTGATGGTCAATATCGCTATGTGGGTGGTGAACTGGGGTGGGTGCTTATTCAGCACGAATATGCCTATCGTGATGGTAAATGGCAAGATGTTGATAAATTCGACCACAAGACGCCGAAACCCTCTCTGGAGATGAGCCCGGAAGAGCGGAAGCAGCGTGACGAATTGTATCGCTCTTAAGATTCAGGGCTGTGCTCAAGTGATGGCCAAGAGGCAATCTTATCTTGGCCATCAACTTTTTTAATAGCGCCCTCTGCGCTCGGGCTGGCCATCAAACTCTCTTCGATACTTCGCTTCTGGGGTACTCCCGGTTCTGTTAAGATTTCTTCCATGCGCCGCTGGTTCTCCATCTTTCTCCTGGTGTTCCTACCGCTCCAATTCAGTTGGACGATGGCGGCTTCCTATTGTCTGCATGAAACCGATCAGACCGCTCAGCATTTTGGTCACCATGAGCACAAGCATCAGGCCAATGATGTTGCCAAAGATGCCAAGGGATCGCTTGTCAACGCCGACAATGATTGTGCGGTGTGCCATGCAGGTTGTCTTGCGGCTATGACAAGTACGACCACGGTCGTACCGATAGCTGAGATTGTGACAGAACACCTGCAGCACCTTCATTACCAGGTGTCGCTATACGGCGACCAACCTGAACGTCCCAACTGGTTCTTCCCCGCCTAATCGGCGGGGCTGGGTTGTTGTTGCCCACCTGTCTGTAGCAGCATCAGCTGCTACTTTCGCCATGCCGCTTACCGGATGGCGCCCCGCCGATTCCCTATGTGTCTTTCGTCACTGGAGAATCGGATGTACCCAAGAGTCACAATTACCGCATTACTGGTCCGAGGCCTGTTCGGAGTTATGGTGCTTACTAGCACCCATCTCTGGGCGCAGACGGAGAAATCACCGTCATTGAGTGCCGCCGCGCCAACTCCTCTCAAGGAACCAACAGGTACCTTGAATCTCGCTGCTGCAATTAATCTTGCCCTGGCATTCAATCCCGAATTATCTGCCGCGGCCAACGAATTGCGTGCCGTAGAAGGGACTGTGGTTCAAGCCGGCATACTGCCAAACCCAGATATTTCAACCTTAGTTGAAGATACCCAAAACAAGACAACCCGTACCACTACTGTTCAGATCAATCAATTGATTGAATTAGGTGGCAAGCGTGCAGCTCGAATTGCCTCTGCTGAACGGGGAAGGGATGTGGCGACAGCTGACTTAGCTGCCAAGCGCTTGGATGTCAGAGCGACCGTGGTTGGATCATTCTTTGACGTTTTGGTCGCACAAGAGCGAGTCCGACAAGTTGAGGATTTGCTCAATCTCGCTCAGCGAGCTACTCAGGCTGCATCACGGCGGGTTATCGCTGGGAAAATCTCTCCGGTAGAAGAAACCAAGGCCCGTGTTGCAGAGGCAGCCGCTCGGGTTGAGATGAATCAAGCCAAAGGTGACCTGATCACTGCGCGCAACCGCTTAGCAGCAACATGGGGAAGCACAGCACCGCGCTTTGAGCAGGCTGAAGGGAAAACTGACATCTTGCCGGAAGTATTTCCAGCCGAAGAGATCGGGCAGCGTCTGAATAATTCTCCCGTACTTGTCAGAGCCCGCCATGAGGCTGATCGCTTCGCGGCACTTGCCGACGTTGAGCGATCCCGCCAGATACCCAATGTCACTATTAGCGTGGGCTCAAAGCGAGCTGAAGATCTTGGGCGTGATCAGACTATTGTTGGCGTTTCAATCCCATTCCCGATATTTGATCGCAATCAGGGCAACCTGCTCGAAGCGCTTCGACGAGCCGACAAGGCACGAGACGACCTCAGTGCTACAGAAATCCGCTTAAGCACCGCGATTGCGCAAAACCAGGAGCGTCTAAAGGCACTCGTCGTCGAAGCGCAAACCCTGCAAAGCGAAATCCTACCTGGTGCTCGCAGTGCTTATGAGGCTGCCAGCAAGGGTTTCGAGCTTGGGAAATTTAGCTTTCTGGAAGTCCTGGATGCTCAACGGACCTTTTTCCAGGCGAGAGCTCAGTACCTGAGAAGCTTATCCGAGGCCCACCGGACTGCCGCAGAGCTGGAGCGTGTCCTTGGTTCCACCAATTCAATATCGCCCGTCGTACCTAGCCGTCCGTAGGAGCCAGTTGTGAAGATCAATTTTAAAAAGAACGCGTTGAATATCCCTAAAAAGCAGGGTGTCACCATTGCTGTGATTGTGGCCCTGGGCTTGATTACCGGTGGATGGATCCTGGTATCCGGTCCGTCCAAGCCGGCCGGAGAACAGCATGAGCATAACAACCATGAGGAATCCAAGGGGCATGCCGATGCCGAGCACCATGGTGAAAAGGCTGGCGATAGCCATGACCACGCCAAGGAGCACGGCGATGCAGAACATCATGAAGGCAGCCCAAAAACTGGAGTCCATGGGGGTAAGTTGTTTACCGAGGATGGATTCGGTTTGGAATTGCTATTGGCTGAAGAGGGGGGAGAGCCGCATTTCCGGGTTTGGCTGTTCAAACAAGACAAGCCGTTGGTACCAACTGCCACTAACGTTTCAGTGACTCTGACACGGCCAGATGGGGAAAAGCAGGAGATCACTTTCCAGTCAGAAAAGGACTACCTGAAAAGCACAAGCCCGATCGCAGAACCTCATGTATTTGAGGCAGCAATTGTTGCTAGGCTAGGAAATGCTCCGTTCCGGTTTATGTATACACAGGAAGAAGGAAAAATCGAACTGACGGAAGAGCAGGTTAGATCTGCCGGTATTTCTATTCAGAAGGCAGCCCCTGCAAAAATTAGAACCTCTGCGAAATTGCCGGGAGAGATTCGCTTCAATGAAGATAGGACTGCGCACGTCGTACCGCGGTTAGCCGGTGTTGTAGAGAGCGTTCCTGCCAATCTTGGGCAACCAGTCAAGCGTGGACAAGTGCTAGCCGTAATCGCGAGCACGGGACTCTCCGAGCAACGTAGCGAGTTGTTAGCTGCTCAGAAACGCCTAACTCTGGCTAAGTCCACCTATGAGCGGGAAAAGAAGCTCTGGGAGGAAAAGATTTCGGCGGAGCAAGACTACCTTCAAGCACAGCAAGTACTGCGGGAAGCTGAAATTTCCGTAGCGAACAGCCAGCAGAAGCTGGTTGCCCTGGGAGCCGGCTCAAGCGTATCGGGGAGCCTCAATCGCTATGAAATCCGGGCTCCTTTTGATGGCATGGTCGTCGAGAAGCACATCGCACTCGGCGAGGCCGTCAAGGAAGATGCCAGTATTTTTACGGTCTCTGACCTATCTTCCGTCTGGGCAGAAATCGTGGTTCCGGCCAAGGATCTGAACATAGTTCGTGTTGGTGAAAAGGTCATAGTCAAGGCCACTGCCTTCGACTCAAAAGCCGAAGGCAGCATCTCCTATGTGGGAGCTCTACTTGGGCAGGATACCCGTACAGCCAAGGCGCGTGTGACCCTGTCCAATCCAAATATGGCGTGGCGCCCAGGCCTATTTGTCAATGTGGAAGTCGTTTCAGGTGAGGCGGATGTTCCGGTGAGTGTTCTGGCTGATGCAGTTCAGATGATCGGAGACAAATCCATCATCTTCACCAGAGTTGCGGATGGCTTTATTGCACAACCTGTCACCTTGGGACGCTCTGACGGCAAGTTGGTGGAGGTGCTTAGTGGCCTAAAGGCGGGGACCCCATATGCAGGATCCGGTAGCTTTGTATTGAAGTCTGAACTCGGCAAGGGCAGTGCCGAACATAGCCACTGAGCCGGGAGAAGACAACATGTTTGAACGCATCATTCGACTTGCCATTGAGAACCGGTGGCTGGTCCTCTTAGCCGTGCTTGGGATAGCTGGACTTGGAATCTACAACTATCAGCGTCTCCCAATCGATGCGGTACCGGACATCACCAACGTCCAGGTTCAGATCAACACTTCTGCTCCCGGCTATTCGCCGCTAGAGGTGGAACAACGGGTGACCTACCCGGTCGAGACCGTCATGGCCGGGTTGCCTCATCTGGAGCAGACCCGTTCCATGTCACGTTATGGATTGTCTCAAGTAACCGTGATCTTTAAAGATGGGACGGATATCTATTTTGCCCGCCAACTGGTCAATCAGCGCATTCAAGAGGCCAAGGAGAAGTTGCCGGCTGGAATTGCTCCAGCCATGGGGCCCATCTCAACTGGCCTTGGGGAAATCTATCTTTGGACTGTTGAAGCCGAAGATGCTGCAAAGAAAGCAGATGGCACGCCTTATACGCCGACTGATTTGCGCGAAATCCAAGACTGGATCATCAAGCCGCAATTGCGCAATGTTCCAGGGGTTACCGAAATCAACTCGATTGGCGGTTTTGCCAAGGAATACCAGGTTGCCCCCAGCCCAGAGAAGCTGGCTTCCTATGGGCTGACGTTTCAAGACGTAGTTACAGCTCTTGACCGCAACAACGGCAACGTCGGGGCTGGCTATATAGAGAAGCGTGGTGAGCAATACTTGATTCGAGCACCAGGACAAGTACGAACCATTGAGGATATCCGGAACGTCATTCTCGGCAATGTTCAGGGAGTCCCGATCCGCATTCGTGATGTAGCGGAAGTCGGTATCGGCCGAGAGCTCCGTACAGGTGCTGCAACGGATAACGGCCGGGAAATTGTACTTGGCACCGTATTCATGCTGATTGGTGAGAACAGCCGGACGGTATCACGAGCTGTCGATCAGAAGATGGCTGAAATCAACCGCAGCTTGCCTGAAGGTGTCCATGCAGTAACCGTCTATGACCGGACTGTTCTGGTAGACAAAGCGATTAATACCGTCAAGAAGAACCTTCTGGAGGGAGCAATCCTGGTTATCGCCATCCTGTTCCTGTTCTTGGGGAACATTAGGGCGGCAGTGATCACAGCAATGGTGATTCCGCTCTCCATGCTGTTCACCTTTTCAGGCATGGTGTCCTACCACGTCAGTGCCAATCTGATGAGCCTAGGGGCTCTCGACTTCGGGATCATCATCGATGGCGCAGTTGTGATCGTGGAAAACTGCGTTCGTCGCCTAGCTCATGCACAGGAACGTCACGGGCGGCCGCTAACTCGGACGGAGCGCTTCCATGAGGTCTTTGCCGCATCTCAGGAAGCACGCCGAGCGCTGTTATTTGGCCAGCTCATCATCATGATCGTATATCTGCCGATATTTGCCCTCACCGGTGTCGAAGGAAAGATGTTCCATCCTATGGCGTTCACCGTAGTGACTGCTCTGGTTGGCGCCATGATCCTATCCGTCACATTCATTCCGGCAGCGGTTGCATTGTTCATCGGCACGAAGGTCGCGGAGAAGGAGAACATCCTGATGCGGATGGCCAAGCGTTGGTATGAGCCTGCTCTGGCCTATGTCATGGAAAACAAGCCGGTCGTTTTGGTCTTTACCACCGTAATGGTGATTCTCTCCAGTCTGCTTGCAACCCGCATGGGGAGTGAATTTGTTCCCAGCCTTAATGAAGGCGACTTCGCAATCCAGGCACTACGCATCCCGGGAACCAGCCTATCTCAATCAGTTGCAATGCAGCAGCAACTGGAAAAGCAGCTAAAGACAGACTTCCCGGAAATCGAGCGTGTATTTGCTCGATCCGGGACGGCTGAAATTGCCTCTGACCCAATGCCACCTAATATCTCAGATGGCTACATCATGTTAAAGCCTGAAGCTCAGTGGCCAGAACCTAAAAAAACCAGAGATGAACTGCTGGCCGCCATTCAAAAGAGCGTAGGCCAGTTACCAGGCAATACCTATGAGTTTTCTCAACCCATCCAGTTGCGTTTTAACGAATTAATCTCAGGGGTCCGCAGTGACGTTGCCATCAAGGTCTTTGGTGACGATATGGAGGTCATGAACGATACGGCAGGAAAAATTGCCGCCATCCTCGAAAAGCTTCCCGGTGCCTCCGAAGTCAAGGTTGAGCAGACCACGGGTTTGCCCATGCTGACGGTGAATATTGATCGGGACAAGACCGCTCGCTATGGACTCAACATCGGTGATGTCCAAGATGCGATTTCTACTGCCATAGGTGGTCGAGAAGCCGGAACGATGTTTGAAGGAGATCGTCGCTTCGACATTGTTGTTCGTTTGCCTGACACGCTGCGATCAGACCTCGAGTCGTTGAAACGTCTTCCAATTGCCCTACCGAGAGTGAGTGCCGGTGTAAGTGGAATGGAAGGGCGTACGACGTACATCCCCTTGGGGGAGGTGGCTAGCTTAGATTTAGCACCGGGCCCCAATCAGGTTAGTCGCGAGAATGGCAAGCGCCGTGTGGTCGTCAGCGCCAACGTTCGCGGGCGAGATATCGGCTCATTTGTTTCCGAGGCACAAAGCCGTTTGTCCGAGGTAAAAATACCGGCTGGCTATTGGACCGTTTGGGGTGGAACCTTCGAGCAACTGGAATCGGCCTCCCAACGCCTAAAAATTGTGGTCCCTGTCGCATTGCTGCTGGTTTTCACACTGTTGTTCGCCATGTTTGGCAATGTGAAGGATGGACTACTGGTGTTTACCGGCATTCCATTCGCGCTAACTGGCGGGGTTGTGGCGCTGTGGTTGAGGGATATCCCGCTTTCAATCTCTGCAGGAATCGGCTTCATTGCGCTGTCCGGTGTGGCGGTATTGAACGGCCTAGTGATGATTTCCTTTATTCGAAACCTGCGAGAGGAGGGGCGAACTCTAGATGAAGCAATTCATGAAGGCGCATTGACCCGCTTGCGTCCTGTGTTGATGACAGCCCTGGTTGCCTCTCTTGGCTTTGTTCCAATGGCAATTGCCACAGGAACTGGTGCAGAGGTCCAGCGTCCGCTTGCGACTGTAGTGATTGGTGGAATTCTATCGTCGACTGCTTTGACGCTTCTTGTGTTGCCTCTCCTCTATCGCCTTGTCCATGGAAAAGATGCCGAAGAAATTGACTTCGCATCTGTTCCTGACAGTTCGAAAAATTAACTACTCATTTTAGTGGAATCTGTGTCCAGTTCGTCATGTGGCTAGCTGGACACTATTCCATCTAATCAACCTTTATCTGCAAAGACGTAGTGCTAAAGCATGACTATAAAAAGCGTTTGGCATTTTTCTGAATAGGGCTAGGCTAGTCATAAGATGCTTCATAATTCCCATTCTGAATTATTCCACGACGGCCCTTTAATTTTTGTGGCGTTGGTGCTTTTATTTTTTGTCAGTCGTTTTTTAATAGAGAGGCATCTAGAGAAAAGAAACAAAAGAAAGTCATATGCAAAAAGCCTCCCTAACCGATTGAAAAGGCATCCAAGGAAGCATAGAAATCCTAACAGTAAAAATGAGGCATAACAAAGATGGCTTGTTATGAACATTCCACATTTAGGAGAAATAATTGCATATGGCGGATATTCCAAATTTAAATTCTATTGCACTCCCTCTTAGAGGTACAACTACCAAAGAGGGGAGTAATGAGAAATACAATACTCACCAAAGCTTTTCAAAAATATTAGAGCATTATCACTTAATAAATAATCCTAGTGATACACAAAAATTGAAAAACAACACTCCTGATTCTACGCGCCTTTTAAGCAATAATAACGCACGTGGCGGAAAATCTGACTTTCAGGAGAATATGCTGAGTATACGAGCCTATCGGCAACAATTAATTGCTTCAAACATTGCTAATTCCGATACCCCTGGGTATAAGGCTCAAGATATTGAAATTAATGAGTCAATTGGTGTAATGAATCGCGATTCAATGGCGTTAGCAAAATCAAGCGCTAGCCACATGTCAGGAGTCACCTTAAATAAGGTTAATACTTTTAATTTAAAATATCGCGTTCCATATCAAAGCAGTGCTGATGGCAATACTGTTGAAATGGATATTGAACGACAACACTTTGCTGAAAATGCTGTTATGTACCAATTCACTTTGGATCGTGTCGGAGGTGAGTTCAAGGATATGGCTGAGTTGCTTAGGAATCTGAAATAGTAATTTAGTGAATTTATTTCTGGCGAAAGAGAGTAAATCGATTGCATCGAAGTATTTGTCACATGCTCAACCATATGCGGCAGGATGATGGTTTTTTGCTGATTGTCGTAGGGGTTCTAGCACTGCTCATATTTTTGTTGTTATTGATTTTTGCTACTTGGCGGGAAGAGCGATGGATTCGCATTGTCAAATTTTTTAACTCGCTATTTCGGTTATAAATTTAGTTTTAAAATCTATTTTAGAGTAGCGGGTGAACTTTTTTTGGGGGCGCAGTTAATGATGGCGGATATAGGCTACTCATCAGGGACCTGCACCTGCCATCTGAAGACCACTGATCGGGAGCAATCCTGATGAAGCAGGTCGACATGGGGGGTATCGCCACAGCTCTGATCGCGGCGCTCCTTTTCGGTGCCAGCCCCCCATTGGCCAAGCTGCTGTTGGTCCATACCAACCCCTGGCTACTCGCGGCCCTGCTGTACCTAGGCTCAGGTCTTGGTCTCCTTCTGCTTCGCCGCCTCTGGCGGGTGCCGGCGGTGTCCCTGCCAGGACTCGAGTGGGGCTGGCTAGCCGGAGCCATCCTGGCCGGCGGCGTGGTGGCCCCGGTCTTGCTGCTACTCGGCCTAGCGCGGATGCCGGCCTCCGGTGCTTCCCTGTTGCTCAATGCCGAGGGAGTATTCACCGCCTTCCTGGCCTGGTTTGTCTTCCATGAGAACTTTGACCGTCGGGTTGCCCTTGGTATGGTGACCATCGTTGCCGGCGCCCTGGTCCTGTCCTGGCCAGGGGAGGCCAGCTTCGCCGGCAGCCAGGCCGCCTTGCTGGTCTTGAGTGCCTGCCTGGCCTGGGCGGTGGACAACAACCTGACGCGCAAGGTGTCCCTAGCCGATGCTTCCTTTATCGCCATGACCAAGGGGCTGGCAGCAGGTGCCACCAACCTAGCGCTAGCCCTGGCGCTCCATGCTCCGTGGCCGGCTCCTGGCATTGTTACGGGAGCCCTGTTCCTGGGACTGGCCAGCTACGGCGCCAGCCTCATCTTGTTCGTGGTGGCCCTACGCCACCTGGGGACGGCACGTACTGGTGCCTACTTCTCGGTAGCCCCCTTTCTCGGCACGCTGCTGGCCATCGCCCTGCTGCAGGAGCCTGTCACTCCCCAACTCGCCCTGGCCGGTGCCCTGATGCTGCTGGGGGTATGGCTGCACCTGACCGAGCGCCATGAGCACCCCCATGTGCACAAGTCTGGCAGCCACGAGCACACCCACTACCATGGCGACGATCCCCATCACGACCATCCCCATGACCCGCCTGTGGCGGCCGGTACCCGCCATCGTCACAGCCATGTCCACAGGACACTGCAGCACAGCCACCCGCATTTTCCTGACATGCACCACGAACACCGTCACTGAGCCGGAGTGCATGTGGAGCACCTCGCTCCACAAACTTGCGGTTCCTGTACTTATGATGGTTTTTTGTGTTCAGCCCCGAGGACTTATTGACCTCCTTAAGCAGTCGCAAGTGAGTATTCGCATAAATCTTGCCTCCTAGTGGCGCCAGAAGGCGCATCCCAACATTGCCATTGAATGGCGTATCAGACTGCCAGCGAGCTAGAGAATGAGCATTACAAACTAAGGATAGGTGCGACATATCCATCTCGAACATCGCGAAAAAGTCCGGACCATGAATCCAGGCCTTGCCCTAAACCATCTATGTACTAAATCCCAAATGCGTTTCCTGCACCCAACAACGTAGCCACTCCCAAGATGGCAAAAATGACTGCTGCAATGCCATGAACCAGGCGTACAGGGATTCGATGAGCTACACGGTCTCCCAGGAGTACTGCAGGCACATTCGCTATCATCATCCCAAGGGTCGTTCCAGCCACAACGAGAGCGAGACTCTGGAACTGGGCAGCCAAAGCGACCGTAGCGATCTGGGTTTTATCGCCCATTTCGGCTAAGAAGAAAGCGACAAGGGTAGTGCCAAAGACACTCATCTTGGCCAGTTGGGTTTCTTCCTCATCCAGCTTGTCCGGAATGAGGGTCCAGATTGCCATAGCGATAAACGAGACTCCCAGCACCCAGCGAAGTGCTTGGGGGGGCATCAAAGTGGTAATCCAGGTACCAACCGCGCCGGCAAACGCATGATTGGCGAGGGTTGCCGCCAGAATGCCCAGGACGATAGGGATTGGCCGCCGGAACTTGGCTGCCAGGAGAAATGCGAGAAGTTGGGTTTTGTCGCCGATTTCGGCCAGGGCTACGATGCCCGTTGAGACGAGGAATGCTTCCAAAATGACTCCCTGGCCGGACAAATACCAATGACCACACCGCTCCCGGCCATTCCGAGTCGATGTGGTCAAAGGTCTTGCCAAGTTCAGGAACCGCCCGCACCACGGCCAGAAGACCGAGTCTGTTGATACGGGCCCCTCCAATAGATGGAGGGAGGCTACTCCCCAATGACGGGGGCGATACTAGAATGAAAGACATCATCTGTCTATCTCGGGCATGTTACTTAGTGGTATTGGGGCCTGGAAAGTACTTGTTGGATAGGTGCCAAATATCTCTGGAAAGCACTGAGTAGGCAGGGTGGCTGCCTTGTTGCGTCACTGGGTGGTAGGTTTGGTGAGAATACTCACGCAGGCACAGCCTGAGCTAAGCCACTCGAGAGCGAGGGGGGCTGAATAGCAACTGTTTCCTCTGCTTCGTACGGTTTCCGAGTCATGGTTTCCTAAAAAACACGATCACACCAAATAACAAACCATTATCAATTCATATATTTCGTAAATTTCTCACCTTGCGCCATGGCAATTCAGTATGTACTATCGTATTACGTAATACGGTACGAAATTCGAGGATGCCATGGCCAGAGCCGGAATCTACAAATCAGAAGTCGTCAGAGCGCGTAACAACCTGTTGGCGATGGGGCGTTATCCATCGATTGACGCCATCCGTGGCGAACTGGGCAACACGGGCTCCAAAGGTACGATTCACCGCTACCTCAAGGAGATCGAGGAAGAGGAAAGCGGGAATACCGGTACCCAGGTTGCGGTCAGTGATGCCATTCAAGACCTGTCAGCCAGACTGGCCGAACGTCTGCATTTGGAAGCAGATCAGCGCATGGCGGCGCTGACCGATAAGCACAAGGCGGAAATTTCAGCACTGAACGACACCATCATCGCGTTACGCAATGAAGTCGATTCCTTCCGCAGCCAGTCTGAGCGTCAGGTATTGGAGTTGTCGGCAGAGAAGACCGCCCACAGCGAAACCCGGAGCACGCTTCAGGAAGAGAGAATCGTTCGGGCGCAAATGATGCAGCGTATCGAGGATATGGAGGGGCAACTGGCAAAGGAAGAAACGCACCGCGTATCGCTGGAAGAAAAGCATCAGCATGCCCGGGAGGCGTTGGAGCATTTCCGCACAGCGGCGAAGGAGCAACGTGAGCAGGATCAGCGGCAGTTCGAACAGCAGATTCAGTTCTTGCAGGGCGAACTGCGTGGAGCTAAGGAAACGGTGAATGCGAAACAGCAGGAACTCATCCGCAGCCATGAGGACAATGCCCGTCTTTCCAGCGAGCAGACCCATTTTCGTAGCGAGTTGCATCGCCTGGAAACCGAAATTCGACCGCTACGTACCGCCCGGGAACAATTGGCGGTCTTCGAACTGAAGAATCAACAGCTGGAAGAGCGTCTGGCCCAGAGCACTACCCACCTTGATCAACTGAAAGCGGAAAACCAAAGCTACACAGAGAAATTGCAGGATACACATCAAGCCGGACTCCGCCTGGAGGCTGAACTGACTGCAGCAAAAGCTGTGTTAGCCAGCCAAGAACAAATCCTGCAAAGGATCACTATCAGCCAGCCCCCCGCAACGAAAGGCAGCGGACAGCGCAAGGGAAGTGCAGAGAACCAAGAATCGCTCTTTGAACCGAAAAAGTAATAGGAGGATCAGTTGTCGAGCAGCAGTTTGGCACCTCGTCACATGCTTTCAACGATACTATGCTCATAAGTAAAGCGGACTACAGAGGGTGGCATGGATTCCAACGAGTGCATTCGACCGCCGGGAACCTACTACGACGTCATCGCTCATCCGGTCGATCGGAAGCGTGCCATCGAGGTGGCGATCGTTCAGGACCATCGCTTCGCTTTCTTCTATTGGCTCAAATGGCGAAACAAACAAGCTGATCAGCCCAATCCGCCAGCCTTGATTTCTTTGGATTGGCATCAAGATCTTGTTCCGCCCTGTGACCTCGAATGCGAGTGGCTCAGCGCACTTGATGCAGATGACTATAAGGCTGTCGGTTACTTTTGCTGGGATAAGCTACATGTCTTAAACGATGGTCACATCCTGGCCGCGGCTTACCTCAACTTGATTGGTGACATTCACGTTGTGCAGAAGCAGCGTGATGAATGCCCGGAGGACTTCGTGGATGTCGACGGACGGAAGCACCTGGTCTGCTGCTATGACTCTGTGGAGCAATTAACAGAGGCGGTTTCAGGGCTGAAATATGATTCGGCTATCCTCGATATCGATCTGGATTACTTCACCGAAAGTCCAGACTCATGCGGAGGAGGCGACCAGCTTCAACTGGTCGGCCAAGATGAAATCCAAGCATGCCTTGATCCAACAAGTCCGTTCATGTCGTGGATTTTCCCGCGAATGACGGGAATAACTATTGCGACTGAGCCTGAATTCTGTGGTGGGTTAATGAACTCAAATCAATTGTTCAACGTAGTGTGCGGTACGTTATTTGATCCGCCGCTGTTGAGCCACAGGCCTGGCTGGCGCCACCAGTTGAAGTAGTTGACGCCAAAAATTTCTAAATCAAATCCGTCGGTTAAAAGCGATTTTCGAGGATTTCGTATGAATCCCGGCCGACCCTCTACACCCGCCGGCAGCGCGGCGACGAGCAATTCCTAGCGCGTCAGCGCATGGATTTCCTGCTGATGCTGGAGCAGGGCATGCGCATCGTGATCGAGATCGATGGCCGCCAGCACTATGCCGAACCCGATCCCCTGATGCCGGATCGTTTTATCGCAAATGCGCAGCGCTATGCCGAGATGGTTGCGGAAGATCGTCGGCTGCGACTGGCGGGATATGAGGTCTACCGGTTCGGCGGGCACGAGTTTTTGGACGTCGACTTCGAGCAGCGCAAGATTGGGCCGCTCGCTCAACAATGCGTTGCAGAATTTTTCGACCGACTGCTGTCAATACATGGCGTGCTCAATAGAGAACCCCAGGCACCCTGATGTAGAGAATGCGTTGATGCCCCGAACAACCATGCAGCAGATATTGAAAGACCGCTAACGAGCGGTCCGGTAGCGCGCCCTTGGCGAGTAAAGTGCCCTGCCAATCTCTAGTGCGTCATCCGGGGCAGCGGGTACGGGGCACATAATTTTATAGGCGTCGACGCGGAAGTAGTATCTAGGATCGGCGCGATAGATAGTCATCGGATGGCCCAAAATCAGCTATCGCCTTTACCATCGTATGCGATGCTTTTCTTCCGTTTCTTTGTGCCGCCGGTCATCGTCCACATGAAGGTATTGGCTTGTCGTACTCAACGATTCGTGGCCCAGATTGTCTCGGACCAGGCGCAAGTCGATCTGCTGATCAGCCATATGCGAACCGGCAGTATGACGCAACCAGTGTGCCGATGCGCGCTCAAGTAAATTCGCTCGGACGACATACTCATCACCTCGCTGACGCAAGCGCTCCGCTGCTCCCTCGAAAATCTTCTTGACGATCGAATGCAGCGCCGCCCGGGTCAATGGATCCCGCGATTTTCCAATCGGCAGCAGCAAGGGGGTATCCTCATTAGGGCTAGGGAAGGGCGCCAAGCCTATCTCACGCCGATAACGGGCCAGTTCAACCATCAATTCACTGGTCGCCGGCACCAAGCGTTCCTTGTCGCCTTTGCCCAGAACCTCCAGCCACCAGCGCTCATCGCCCTCGCGGTCGCGCCGGCAAAAGAAACTGCCCATGGTGTTTTCAGCGACTTCCGAGATCCGAAGGCCGCCTAGATAGAGGAGGGTGAATAGCCACCGTACGCGAAAATAGTGGGCCCGTTGGCGATCGGTTTCTCGGGGCATGCTATCAATGAAGACTTTCAATTCCTGCCAAAGGTCTGGGTCGAGATAGCGTGTAATTCGGGGTTTGGCCCGACGTGCCCGGTGCCGCGATAAGGACAAGGGATTGCCGGCCAGGTAGCCAGCATCGACCAACCAGGAAAACATCACATTCAAGATGATCATGGCCTGGCGTTGACTGGCCGTCGAGAGCGGCCCATAGAACGGCCGCCAACGAGGATCATCCCGAGGATGCTTGCGACCACCGCCAGCTACCCATTTTTCACGCGGTTGGGGATCCAAGAGGAATTGCTGGTACACCAGGAAATCCTCATGGGTCAGGGAGGAGAGGGGTTTGCCCAATTGGAGCGTTGACCACAGCAATAAGCGCTCAGCTTCCTTCCGGTAGTTGTCGAACGTCGTCTTGGTTTCGATGAAACGCGCCAACCAGGCGTGAATGGCCTGCAGATCATTGGAGGCGGCAATCTGAGCGACCCAACCAACGGCACGATTACGTCCTTGGCTGCCGTCGAGGTCAGCTGGCAACAGAATCTGCTCAACAGGAATCGGCGCGAGCGCGGTATCAGTCATTTTCGGCCTGAAAACGTGGATTAAGGTCTCAGTATTTCCTCAACGCCATCACGTCGCAATAATTCGACATTATAGTCGTAATGTCAAATAAAATGCCGATTGTGCAATATATACAACGTTATACGTTGTATTATTAAAGATTGGCTGGGTATTGTTGCCTGACGACAGTCATAGGAGTCATCAAGATTAGCACCGAAGCCCAAATCCACGCCGACGTCGAAGCCCTCCGCGAGCGGACGCCTGAAACGCAGGATCTGTACCGCGAAGTGTGCACTGTCCTTTTCTTCCGGTATGGCATCACGCCAACCGCCAACAAACTGTATCAGTATGTCCGGAAGGGCAGCATGTCAGCCCCCGCGGAAGCTCTGGCGAATTTCTGGGAGGACTTGCGCGAGAAAAGCCGAGTTCGCATTGAGCACCCCGATCTGCCTGAGGCCGTGAAAGCAGCCGCCGGCGATCTTGTGGCCAGCCTGTGGACACAGGCCCAAGCGGCTGCCCAGGACGGACTGGCTGGTTTCCGCAACGAAGCGCAAGCCGCGGTCCTAGAAGCCCAAAATGGGAAAGCAGCGGCGGAATCCGACCGGGCTACAGCACTGGCAGAATTAGGGCTGGCTCACCACACGATTCAGGTGGCTACGGAGCGTGCCCTGCAATTGGAACGCGACCTGGCAGCAGAGCAAGCTGGTAAGGCATCTTTGGCGGAACAGTTGGCGGCAGCCGTACGTCAACAAATGGTCCTCGAGGCTGCGCTGGCCGAATCCCGGCGAGATTTTGCGGTGGAACTAGAAAAGCTGCGCCAAGCCCTGCAAAAATCAGAAGAACGTCACGAGGCTGGCGAGAAACGAGCGATGCTGGAGATTGACCGCGAACGAACAGCATCCGCTAAGCTCCAGACGGAATTAGCACAACTCCGTAAAAATCAGATGGAAGCCGCAGAACGGCATCGGAGCGAAGCGGGACTCCTTCAGAAGGAACTCGCAGAAGCCCGTCAAGTTGCAGGAATAGCCGAAGGCACGCTTCAGGAAATGCGGGCGATCTATCAGCGGCAGACCGAGCAGACGCAATCCTTGCAAGCAGCCATGGCAGAAGGCGAAGTCCAGAAGACCTTGATGGAACGAGACCTAAAGGCTTGTCAGGAGAAAGTCAGTTCCCTGGAGAAGGAGCGTCAGCAGTTGAACCCCACACCGGCAGGCGAGAGCGAAGTTGCTAAACCACGTAGAAAAAGCAGGAAACCTCTTGGTGGCTGAGTCTTGTAGGTGAAGCCTTCGTTTCATTAACCCAAGTAGTCAGCAGTGCATATGTACAACAGAGTTAGCAATGAGTCTAAGGGTGGACCGCTGAATACACTAAAGGCTGGCTTCGAATGACCAGACAGACAATGACCGCCACTAATTCTTTGGTGCAGGTGGCCAAGAGCAGTATTATTTTGAAATTCGCTGTTTTCACTAGGAAAGCATCTAGCAATTAGTGGGGCGGACTCCGGTTTCCTTCTCTCCAGGTCAATCTATGAATCGCATAATTTGTATTATGTAAAATCGTGGCTCATTAAAACGGCAGCCGAAGTTGTGCGGAATATCCGCGCCATGCTCTTTCGGCCCTTGAGTTTGCAGGGTTAGCCAGCCAGCGACAAATCAAGCGCACTTCCTCACCATCCAGCCCGGCCAACAACAGCCGGGCTTTTTCTTTCTCTATCTGCCGATACCAGTATCGGCGCGGCCCACAGCCGACACGGCCTTCCAATCTCAGGCGGTAATACAGGTTGCAAAGACCAAGGGACCATTCAGGCATGGTTTCTAGTTTTTTTGGAGAAATCGGGGGCGAAAAAAAGCGAAATCTATTTCGCGTTCGTGAGGTGTAACTGTCACCTCACGAAGGGCCGGAGGATTCTAACCGCATTTTTTGAGCGGGCAAATGAGGGTGACCCCCTCCCCCATCTAGACCTACGCCCCGCTGTCGCGGGAGGCCCCTGCGGGGCAGTTAGCGGGGCCTTGCCCCGATGGCTGCACACCGAACCACCTGTCCGCCCATCCCCTCCAGATTTCTTGCCCTAGGCCCTACCAAAATTAGAAGGGCGGCAACGTGTCACGCCAGTCCCGCGAGCGGGACCGTCCGAAAAACGATGAACCCATTTTTCGGCCTCTGTCATGCCCCCTTGCTTCCCATGAAAGGAAGGCGGGAGCGCAAGCGCCCCCTATGGGTCCGGGCAACAAGTGCGGGCAAGAACTCAGGAGGGGAAGGAACAAGCACCACAGCAGGTCAAGAGCGCAGAAATCTAACGCGCGGGACTGAATCTAGGAAAGGTAGGAGGAAAAACCATGGACCACAGCGAATACATCAATCTGTTAGAGCAAGACCGAGACAACATGATGGAGCAACGTGAGGAATATCGACTGCAACGGGATCAACTGCTGGAGGCTCTTGAATACATAGCTAACGGCTACCGGAAAGTAGGCGACATGGAGGAGTTCATCACGGACTCCGAGACATTCCAGCGCATCGCCCGCGCCGCCATCGCCAAAGCCACCGGGAAGGAATAAGCCATGCTCTCCCGCCGATACGAGCAAGGCCAGGAGTTCAAAGAGCGCCAAGGCGCCTTTGACTTCGCGGCTGTGGCTTGTTTCGTGCGGGATGTGGCCGTATCGGTGCGGGCCAGCCTGGGGGGCTGGATGCGGGGCTTCTTTGCAACGAAGAAGCTGGAGGGGAAAAAGCCCCGCCAACTGGTGCTATTCGGCACCGTGGAGGGGCTTTTCGGGAGCGTGGCGGCGTTCGAGTACGCCTAACGGAGAGGTTTATTCCGTTAGAGCGCCTGCACTTCCAGCAATAGCAGGGTTTGACGCTTGGTGTCGGCCTGGGACCGGCCTAGCGGGATGCCGAAGAAGGAACGGCCGCCGCCGGTTTCCTCTTCACTATCCAGGCCGGCGAGCACAACCACATCACCGGGCCGAACCGTCAAGGCAGTCTCCAGCTCGCGCTTGTTCAGCGTCGGGCTGTTGAGCTGGGAAGTCTCAGTGGTCTGGAAGCTGCTAATGGTCTGCTTTATCTCCAGATCAACACCACCATCCCGCACCTCTGGCGTGACGTCGAAAATCACGCCGGCAGACCGGTAAACAATGGCCTGGGTAGCGCCGCCGACGTTCGTTGTCACACCGCCCAGGGTCGGCACTTCCTGGCCCACGGAGAAGCGGGCATGGCCGCCTGAGCGGACACGCACGGCGGGCCGGGACATGGTGCGGAACCGCGAGTCTGAATCCAGCACCTTAGCCACGGCATCCACCGTGGCATTTTTGAAGGTCACGGCCTGGGCAGACTTGGCCAGGACGCCGCCGGAGAGTTGCAGACCGAGCTTGCCGCCGACCAGGGAGAGCGCCAGATCAACACTGGTGCCGGTGGCCTTGTCGGTGGAAACGTCATAGGCCACGGCGCGGATGTACAGCTGCTGCGCCGGGGTATCCACCAGGGGGAACAACTCCCGGGCGGCGCGGGCCTGGGCCGGGGGCAGACGCAACACCAGGACACCCAGGCCGCCGGCCTTCGTCGTGGCCTGGGGGCGGGTGATGGGTTTGACGGCCTCCCCACCATTGACGGGCTCAGAATCCTGGGTTTCCGTCGTCACGCCCACAGAATGACCCGTCATCAACGAGGCGGACGGGAACGCCTGCCTAACCAGTTCGAGCAGATCCGCAACGGGACGATACCGGGGCCGGTAAATCACCAGTTCGTCAGACCGGCGCGGACCGATGAAATAGATCCCGGAATCCTCGCGCACTTCAATGTCCGACGCCTCCAGGACGCGGGCCAGGGTCAGGGCCACGGACGAACGCGGCACATCCTGGAGCTGGACCGACACCGTTTTTTTACCGATGCCGTCCTCGATCACATAGGGCCGCTGGATCACCTCGGAGAACATGGATTTAGCCAGGGCATCCACACGCACAGAATCAAACCGCAGTGACACGTTATCGGCCCAGGCCAAGGGCATGAGCAGGAGCAAGAACAGGGCGCGAATCATCGGCGGACCTCTTTGTGGGGGCTGTCGTCAAAATCTCGGAAGTAGCCAGTACGGGCAATGCCAGCGCATAAGTCAGAAGAAACGCTCAAAACAGTGCCTTGGTCCGACCAACAGCGGCACGAATCAGCGAGGACGGCACAACCCACCGGAGCCGGGGCCTTTACCGGGGTCGTGACTTGATCATAAGCAGGGGCCGTATGCGGCAGGCCAGGAAGGCGGGGAGAACGGGCAGCGAACCAATCCGAGGGCTTGGAGGGGGACGGTTCAGCAGCGGACGGCGAAGAAGCAGCAGCGGGCGCCTGGGTAGGCTTGGGATCGGCCTTGCGCTGAAACCATGTCACCGCAATCCAGACCAGCACCAAGAGCGCCACAGGGCCGAGAATAAGCAAAATGGCGCGAAGCGGAGGGCGGAATTTAACCGTGTGAGCCTCGGCGCTTTTGTACCACTTGTAGATATGCTTCGGGAACAGCCAGGGCTTTTGCTGGCTGTTGGCGCGGATGTTCTCCGGATCGTTTTTAACCTGGGTCCATTCGTGGATATTCGCAGCCTGGGCACCGAAGACGCGGACCATATGGATGTGACGGTTCGTCAGGCGGCGAATGTTGGAATCAAGCAGCATGGGATGCTGCGTTACCAGAAAAAAATCTATACCTTCATGCCGGTGAGTCTCAAATGCAGCCACGTGGTCAGGCACAGCAGATGAAGACGACCGAGGCCGAAACACCTTTTGCGCTTCATCCAACAAAATGACGGCACCAACGGGGAACGTAAAACACGGCACAAGAACAGATTCATCCTCAGGTGACGGGCACTTTTCAGTCCATTGCACAACGGGCGGAACGGCTTGCCAGGGATAGGGAAAATCCTCAGTAAGCGGAACGCCCATCACGAAGAGGGGCCGGTTGTCTTTGCGGCATAGTTCCTCAACGATCTGCAAAACGCGAAGGGTTTTGCCACCACCGGGCAAACCGGTCAAAAGGGTAATCACTTGACCCGCCCGTAAATAATCTTCATGCCAAGCAGCGAACCAGCTGCCATGTAACCACTCAGAATGATGTTCACCGCGTCAAAAAGACCGACATAGGCGGCGACCTGAATAGCCAAGGCGCCCAGGTTAGAACCGCTACCGCCGCCACCAGACGGCAAACTGGACACGATCAACTGAATGTCGGACACGACAAAGCCGAGAAAAGCCTCAAAGCTTTTCACGCCGATGATGGTCAAACCGAGGCCGGCGAGAATGGTTCCGGCCCGAGTGGCGAAGAACTGGACAAGGCCGGCGACTAGGCCACCAGCAAACGAGGCGCCGATACCGGCGAGAGCGACGGGAATAGGCATTACGTCATCGTCCTTTGAATGATGCGGATCACGATCAGGTAGGCACAGAGGTGGAGAATCAGACGGATGAAGCGCCCGAACTCACACACAGCACCGGAATCCAGCGTTATGGACTGGGAGAAAACCTGGATGGTTTGCAAACCGGGACAAGCAGAGGCGTAATTGAAATAGGCCTGACGATGCTTTTGAAAACTATCGAGAACGTCCCAATCCAGAAGGCCGTCCTTATTAAGCGCCTTATTACCAGCTGCAATGTCCGCAGCCGAACCACCGGGAACAGCGCCATCCATTAGGGCGTCGTACGCCCCCTTCTGGTGGATTTCACCGAGCTTGCAATGAGTGCGCCACGCTTCAAGGGAAATGCCGCATTGCACGGCGTCGCCGCTACAGATGGGAGGAACGCCGCAATCGACGGAGTTGTAACTGCCGGTGCCGGGGTCCGTACCAGTGCCAGTACCATTGCCGCCAGTGCCAGTACCTCCCGTACCCGGATCAGTACCGCCCCCGCCGTTGTCCGTTCCGGTTCCAGTGCCACCAGTACCCGTACCACCTGTGCCAGTGCCGGTACCGCCAGTGCCCGTACCTGTGCCGCCAGTGCCGGTACCTGTGCCGGTAGAAGGGGCGCAAGTGACTTGTGTTGAGGTTCCCACCGTAATGGAGCCGGCAGTGTAGCCAGCCGGGCAAGAGCAGCTAGAGCCATTGGGAACAGCAGGGGAAAGGCATTGAGTGGCAGAACCGGCGGGCGGGGTTATTTCTTCGGACTCGCAGGTATTGCCCGTATAGCGGGAGCCGTAATTGATGCAGTTGTAATTCCCGGTGCCATCGGGCGGAGTGCAAACGGCGCCGTCATAGGTGAATTCCCACCCACCCACGCAACCGGTGCCGCCGGGCAAATTCTGATTAGACGTTACGCCGCTGTTGTCGCTGCCCAACTCACCAGGGCGACCGTTATCAGCATTGCTGGGAACGGCGGAACCGGCAGTGGGCGGGGTATCTGCAACACAGGCGCCAGAGGAATCTTTGGACTGACGAAGGGGGCAATCAGGGACGCAGGCGGTTTTGTCGGCGTTTAGGTGGGAGGCCGACTTGCATCGTGGAATACATTGCCCATCGGGGGCGGTGTCCTGGGGAGAGCAACTGCCGTCTGCCTCATAGGTAAAGGTGGCCTTAATAGTGGTCCAACCATAGACCCCCTCATTCCGCTGAAGAACCACAGACGATCCCTGATTGCGACAACCGTAACCGGTATCCCCGGCGCGCTGGGCATAGCAAGCCTTTTCGGCATTGTCATAGCTGTTGTAATTCTTGGTGGCAGCAAAGGCCGGCAGACTGGCGGCCATGGCCAGGAGGAAAACGACTAGGGCGCGAAGATGATCCATGCCGCCCCCAGGATTGCGATTAATACCCATAGACCCATGGTCCGACCTCCAGTAAACGAAGCGGGGGGGAGGCAGCCGGGGCGCATTGCGCTCCCGGCATACCTCCCCCCCTTGCTGTTACAGTGCGCGACGAACCCACTTGTAAACAGCGGCGGTGACCAGGATCACCAGCACAGCACCACCGATGGCGGCAATGGGAGCAGCAGCGCCGGAAATTTCAGTGGTAACGGCGGTCACATCGACGGCGGCGTGAGCGGAACCGACGGACAGCAGGGAACCGGCGAGAGCGGACAGAGCAACGAGCTTCTTTTTCATGGTTGAGACTCCTTTTCGGGTTGGTGAGAAGAATTGAGCATTCCGGCAAGAATGCGGAACACCCACGCGAGAGCCCACAGAACGAGGATTGCGCCCCCGATCTGAGAACCTTGCTCCGGGGTCAGATTCCAGGGACTAGCCTGGGCACTGACGAATTCAGAGCCAGACATGACAACCAGGGAACAGGCGGTCAGGTCGGCGGGTTGAGTAGCGACCAGCTGAAGCTGGCCGGCTTGATTGAGTTCGACGCAGAGGGCCATTACCGGCGAACCTCGAGAAGTGCGGCAGGGTTATAGCCAGTACGTTGGCCGGCGGAAGAAATAGGAGCCACGACAAGCCAGTAAAGAAGGCCGGAAAGGGCCACGGCCAAAAGGGCGGGGCGGAGCATTACGCAGCCTCCGTTCTGTACCAGTGCGGCACAGCAGCCGGGACCATCTCGACAACCCGAATCCGGGCCGCGAAATGCTGGATGTTGGGTGGCTGGGAAATGTCGATACCGAACGGCAGGAGGGCCTTACGCCACATCTGCCGAGTGCGTTTGGTCTTGGTTTCGTCGCGCCACACATCCCGGCCCGCGTAGTAGCTGGCGGCCACCTCGCCGATCCGGCCAGGGATATCGTCCAACGAGGTGATACTTACCTCGTTCCGGTGCAGCTTTTCCGCAAAGCGGCCATAGATCACGTTTTCCATTCGTCTGCCCTCTTCCACTCTTGCCCATCCGCACACATCGTCTAATCCGCGTTCTGCTAGTTCGGTGCTCTTGAGGCTAATCTCATGCCGCAGGATGCCGTTGTCACGGCAGTAGGCAACGACTTCCGGGGAAGCGAACTTGCCCAGGTCGTCGGCCTTGAAATACAACTTTTCGTACCAACGGCGGCTGCCCTCATTCCAGGTGATGCCGTTGCTGTATGCCTTGGGGGCCGCGTTTTTACCCATGCGCTTGGGGGCCTGCCCTGCCATGACGGTGAGGACGCGGGAGGCGTTCTCGGTGCTGCCGGTGGCGTAGTTGCAGGTGAGATCAACCCGGGTAATGACGGCCCGGGTTTTGGTATGCGTTTGAGAGAAGGCGAAGCCGCCACGCTTGGCGTTCACTTCAAACGGAGGAAGGCCCAGGCTTGTGACGATGCGGTTGGCTATCTCGACGCACTCGAGGACGCCGACGCCGAAGAGGTTATCCGGGCGTCCAAAGCGCCCCAGGTTGCCGCTGATTTCGACCTTGGAGCCGTCACAACGAAGCTGGATTTTTGTCTCGTAGCTGCCTTCATGTTCCATGCGGCTAGCCGAGGTGTATTCGATTTCCTCGCCTGCCATGCCATAGACGATGCAGCCGCTATCAAGGTCAGCACACTGGCGCAAACGAGGTGCGCTCACCTTGATAACCTGCCCGTCATTGAGAATAGGCAACTCGCCGGAGTTGGAATGTATTTGGTACATGGAAAGCCAGTCGCAAAAGACGGTTGATTCGCTCATTTGGCCTGGGGGAGCCGGTAGGCTTCTGATTCAGGGGTGTAAAGGGAGCAGTCGAAGGAACCGACCAGGGAGGCGCCACGGATGCCGATAAGGCAGGCAAGCTGGCCCTCGCGGGGGCCGTTGGCGATGATGCGATGGGAGGAACAGGTGGGGCAGGAGCGCACGACGTAGGCCGGAACGGCTTTGGTGTGGCGGTGGGCTTCCTGGGCCACGGCCCACAGAGGGACGGCATGGGAGCCGTCGCCCTGGGGCTTTGCGTAAGTGGCGTGCATTGCCATCAGTTGAGAGGATTCGAAAGTGCCCAGGAACCATGCCGGGGACCGGAGCGACTACGGAAGCCCCACATACGGCATTGCTCAATGGCGCGAATGCGATAGTCCAACTCTTCTCGCACTGACCAAAGCGGGATATAGCCGGTACGGAGCATGACCCCTCCCCTACCCTTTAGGCGGCCTTGAGGGACTTATCAGCCACGCGCAGTTTGGCGCGGATGGCCAGCTGGCCGAACTTATCGACGAACAGGGATTCCGGGGCCAGGGTGTAGGTGCCCGGGGCGTAAGGCTGCTGATTATCTTCCAGGGTCACACGGATGCGCATGGGGTGCGGATGCGGGCGGCCCTGCTGGTCATAGCAGTAGGCCCAGGCGTCCTGTTCGCGGATGCTATAGGGCTTGCCGGTTTTGACGGAGGTGCCTTGCTTGACGTTGGCCTCGGCGGCCTGGACTTCGATCTTGAGCATTTCCACTTTCCTTTCATCTACCTACGGGTTAAGGTTCACTTGTCGCAGACTTGCGAATGTTCGCAAATTGCGACAGGTGGAACGCTACCATGTTCGCAAATTGCGAATCAATAGCCAAAAGGTCATACAAATGGAATTGCGTGATTACATCGAGATGGGCGAAACACGGGCCGGAAACGCGCTAAAGCTGGCGGATTTCCTTGGAGTGGCGCGGAGTTCGATAAGTGACGCGAAGGCTGGACGACGTGGCCTAAAGACCACAGCCTGCTGGAAGCTGGCGGAGCTAATTGGGGTGCCGGAGACTACCGTGCAGGCCGCCTCAGAATTGGTAACGGAGAAGGACGAAAAGGTGCGGGAATACCTGCGCCCTTTTGCTCAAAATTTGAGCAAAGCGGCAGGAATTTTTATGACATTGTCCGGACTTGTAATGTTTTCAACTGCGCCAAAAGACGCGAATGCCGCGCCAGTATTGGAGCCTGTCACTTTGAAAGTGACGGAGAGTGCTAGAAACGCCCTCCCCTTCTCGAAAACGCGTCCAAACGATTTGTATTATGTAAAATAATATGTATGAAAGAAAAGAGGCCCGCAGGCCTCTTTCGGGATCAGCCCACCGCGGAGCTGAGGTTGCTGACGGTGATACGGGGACGGCAGTTGCCGATCACCTTCTGCAGACCGAGCCGGGTCTTGACGTTGATCAGCAGCGGTGCGCGCACGTTGGCGCCCAGTTGCTTGGCCGTCTCCTGTTTGAACAGCAGCAGCATCACGGCTACGTCTTCGGGTTGATCGACCTTGAGGGCGACGCGTTCGGCATCGGACAGTTCCAGTTCGTACTGGAAACCGATGGCGGTCGGATCGATGATCTGGAAAGCCACGGAAGGATTGTCCACCGACTGCAGGGTGAAGCTGACCGGCTCCCCTTCTGCTGCCTCATGCACCAGCTTGTAGCGCACGCTGGATTCGAAACCCGTCAGGCCGGCCGGGAAGGAAATGACGGTGTCGGGATCCACTTCGATGGTGCCGAACAGATGGGTTTGTACTTGCATGGGCTCGCTCCTCTTGGAATCGTTGTTGGTTGGCTGAATTGACGGTTGTTCCGACCGATTATGCCATTGGCGCCGGGGCCCGGGTGGCCGAATTGAAGAAGCGGCAAACCTCGGCGGCCGGTACCGGCGGGCTGAACAGATAACCCTGGACTTCGCCGCACTGGTGCAGGGCCAGGTAGTCCAGCTGGGACTGGTTTTCCACCCCTTCGGCAATGACGCCCAGTTCCAGCTTGGCGGCAATGGCGATGATGGCCTGGATGATGGCGGCGTCGCCCGAATCCTTGATCATGTCGCGCACGAAGGACTGGTCGATCTTGATCTTGTCCAGGGGGAAACGCTTCAGGTAGCTGAGGCTGGAATAGCCGGTGCCGAAATCGTCCAGGGACAGACGGATGCCCAGGGACTTCAGTTCGTGCAGCACCTCGACGGCCCGTTCGGTGTCGTCCATGAGCAGGCTTTCGGTGATTTCCAGCTCCAGCTGGGCGGCCGGCAGGCCCGTTTCGGCCAGCACCCGCTGCACCAAGGAGACCAGATTGCGCTGCCGGAACTGCACCGGGGAAAGATTCACTGCCACCGTGGTGGCCGGCTGCCCTGCCCTCTGCCAGGCCATCTGCTGCCGGCAGGCCTCGGCCAGGACCCATTCGCCGATGGGCAGGATCAGGTTGGTTTCCTCGGCGATGGGAATGAAGCGGGCCGGCGGCACCAGGCCCAGTTCGGGATGGCGCCAGCGCAAGAGGGCCTCGAAACCGATGGGATCGCCGCCGCCGACCCGGTATTGGGGCTGGTAGTAGAGCATCAGTTCCTGGCGCGGCAGGGCCTTGCGCAGGCTGTTTTCCAGGGACAGGCGTTCGAATACCCGGGCGTTCATTTCCGGCGTGAAGAACTGGTAGGTATTGCGACCGGCAGCCTTGGCCGAATACATGGCGGCATCGGCGTTCTTCAGCAGGGCGCCGAGATCGGTGCCGTCGTGGGGATACATGCTGATGCCGACGGAGGCTGACAGCACCAGTTCGTGCCCGTCCACATTGAAGGGCTGGGCCATGGTTTCCAGCAGGCGCTGGGCGATGCGCCCGATCATGGGGGCGCCGCTGCATTCGGTGAGGAGGATGGCGAATTCGTCGCCGCCGGAACGGCTCAGGGTGTCCGCCGCGTCCAGGGTGTGGCGCAGGCGCTCCGCCGCCAGTTGGAGCAGCTTGTCGCCGACCTCATGGCCGAGGGAATCGTTGATGTTCTTGAAATGGTCCAGATCCAGGAGCAGCAGGGCCATGGGCGCCTGGCTGCCGACCGAGCGGTTGATGGCATCGGCCATGCGGGAACTGAGCAGGCTGCGGTTGGGCAGGTCGGTCAGGGCGTCGTGCTCCGCCAGATGGCGGATGCGGGCTTCGGCTTCCTTGCGCTCCGTGATGTCCCGGGCGATGCCGGCCATGCCGACGACCTCGCCCTCCTCGTTGTGCACCGGCACCCGGATGTAGTCCAGGGTACGCGGCTGCCCTTCCCCATTGGTTACCAGGACTTCGAAGTGGCCCGGCTTGCCGCTGGCCAGCACGGCTTCGTCGTGATTCTGGAAGGTCCGCGCCAGGGCTTCGGGCCAGACCTGGAACACGGTCTTGCCGACGATTTCCTCAGCCGGCTTGCCGCACATGCGGGCGTAGGCCTCGTTGACGGCGTGGAAGCGGAAGGCGTTGTCCTTGATCCAGGCCAGGTCGGGAATGCTGTCCAGCAGGGCCCGGATGCGGGAGGAGCTTTCGTCGTAGGCATTGGTCATGGTGTGGGCCATGGACACCGCCCGCACGTAACTGCGCTGCCACACCAGGATCAGGCCCAGCAGGGCCAGGGCCAGCACCACGGCAGTGGCGCCGTAATAGGTGAGCTTGCGATACCACTCGGACAGCACCTCGTCCCGGGAGAGGCCGACGAAAACCACGAAGGGCAGGTTTTCCAGGCGCCGAAAGCCGAACACGCGGCGAATGCCGTCCTGATGCGAGAGGGCCTCGAAGGCCCCCTTCTCCCGGCTGCGGATGTTGTCGCTGATTTCCGTGTTGAGGATGCTCTTGCCCAGCCGGTTGGGCAGGGGCGGGGTGCGGGCGATGAGGCGCAGTTCGGCGTCGTACAGGGCCACCACGCCACCCTCCCCCACGTTCAGGGTCTGGAAGTGCTGCTGCAGGCTGTCCGCATTGACGGCGGCCTGGACCAGGCCGAGGAAGCGCCCGTCCTTGTCCCGCAGGCTGCGGCTGAGGGTGATGACCCAGTTCTGGGTGATGCGGGCGAAAATCGGCTCGGAAAAGACCAGGCCCGCCTTGGGATCGTTCTTGTTGCGCTGGAAATAGGCCCGGTCGCCGATGCTCTGGCTGGATATCTTGCCGCTGGCGTCGTAGCGGAAGGTGCCGGTGGCGTCGGCCACCCGCAGGCTCTGGGACTCGGGAATGCGGGAGAGCAGCCGGGCCAGTTCCGCATTGACGGCCTGGGGCGAAACGGGGCCCTTGGCCAGGCGCTGCTGCATGGAATACTGGACTTCCAGCAGCACCAGGTCGATCTTCTCCACAGCGCCCCGGGTGCGGCCTTCCAGGCTGTCCGCTAGGTTTTCCACATTGCGCCGGGCAAAGGCCATTTCCGTGTCGTAGGAATGGTTCAGTTCCAGACCCAGCAAGGCGCAAAAGCCCGCCAAGGCCAGCAAGGCGATGACGACATAGACGAACTGTCGCGAGGAAATGCCGTTTTGCTTGGTCAAAAAGGGTGTCTCGGCGTTGGGTTCCGGGGCATGGCAGCCGCCAAGTCCCGCCAGACAAGGAAGAATTGGGGCTGTCGCTGAAAAACCGCGCCAGCATTCATTCTCAGCCCGACAGAACGGGAAAGGTGTCATCTTACCTCAGTTGCGCCGGCACTTATATGCCATATCCCCGAGCGGGCCCCGCTGCCTTGTCTTATGCGGCGGCTTTGGTGCATAGTTCGCCCTCTTTTTCCCCTTTCCCCCGAGTCTCATGCTGCCTCCCATCGAACATCGCATCGCCGAGGAACTGGGCGCCCGCCCGCAACAGGTCATGGCCGCCGTGGCCCTGCTGGACGAAGGCGCCACCGTGCCCTTCATCGCCCGCTACCGGAAGGAAGTCACCGGCGGCCTGGACGACACCCAGCTGCGCAACCTGGAAGAGCGCCTGACCTATCTGCGGGAACTGGAAGACCGCCGCGCCGCCGTCCTCGCCAGCATCGACGAACAGGGCAAGCTGACCCCCGAGCTGAAGGCCGCCGTGGACATGGCGGACACCAAGCAGCGCCTGGAAGACCTCTACCTGCCCTACAAGCAGAAGCGCCGCACCAAGGCCCAGATAGCCCGGGAAGCCGGCCTGCAGCCGCTGGCCGATGCCCTGCTGGCCGATCCGACCCTGGTGCCGGAAAGCGAGGCGGAAAAATACTTCAACGCCGAAGCCGGTTTTGCCGACACCAAGGCCGTGCTGGACGGCGCCCGCCAGATCCTCATGGAGCAGTTCGCCGAGGACGCGGAGCTGCTGGGCAGCCTGCGCACCTACCTGGACGAACATGGCATCCTCAAGTCCACCCTGATCGCTGGCCAGGAAGAAGCCGGCGCCAAGTTCCGCGACTATTTCGAATACTCGGAAGCCATCAGCGACATTCCCTCCCACCGGGCCCTGGCCCTCTTCCGCGGCCGCAACGAGGGCGCCATTTCCCTGGCCCTGGTGCTCGATTCCGAACTGGACGAGGAGAACAAGCCCCTCGGCCCCAATCCCTGCGAACTGCGCATCGCCAAGCGCTTCGGCATCAAGGACCAGGGCCGTCCCGCCGACAAGTGGCTGGCCGACACGGTGCGCTGGGCCTGGCGGGTGAAGATGGCCCTGCACCTGGAAACCGAACTGATGACCGTGTTGCGGGAAAAGGCCGAGGAAGAAGCCATCCGCGTCTTCGGCCGCAACCTGAAGGACCTCCTGCTGGCGGCCCCGGCCGGCCAGAAAGCCACCATGGGCCTGGATCCGGGCCTGCGTACCGGGGTCAAGGTGGCCGTGGTGGACCAGACCGGCAAGCTGCTGGACACCGCCACCATCTATCCCCACGAGCCCCGGCGCGACTGGGAAGGCTCCCTGCACACCCTGGCCGTGCTGGCCCAGAAACACAATGTGAACCTGATCGCCATCGGCAACGGCACCGCTTCCCGGGAAACGGACAAGCTGGCCGCCGACCTGATCCGCATCGCCTCGCCCCACATGGCCCTGGCCAAGGTGGTGGTGTCCGAAGCCGGCGCCTCGGTCTATTCCGCCTCCGAATTCGCGGCCCGGGAATTCCCGGAACTGGACGTTTCCCTGCGCGGCGCCGTCTCCATCGCCCGCCGCCTGCAGGACCCCCTGGCCGAACTGGTAAAAATCGAGCCCAAGTCCATCGGTGTCGGCCAGTACCAGCATGACGTCTCCCAGACCAAGCTGGCCCGGGCCCTGGACGGGGTGGTGGAAGACTGCGTGAACGCCGTCGGCGTCGATGTGAACACCGCCTCCATTCCGCTGCTGGCCCGCATTTCCGGCCTCAACCAGACCCTGGCGGCCAACATCGTCGCCTACCGGGACCAGCACGGCCCCTTCCCCAACCGACTGGCCCTGAAGAACGTGCCCCGCCTGGGCGACAAGACCTTCGAGCAGGCCGCCGGCTTCCTGCGGGTGCCCAGCAGCGACAACCCCCTGGATGCCTCCGCCGTGCACCCGGAAGCCTATCCGGTGGTGGAGCGCATCCTGGCCGACATCAAGAAGGGCATCAAGGAAGTGATCGGCGACGCCCGCCTGGTGAAGAGCCTGCAGCCCGTCAAATACACCGACGAGAAGTTCGGCCTGCCGACGGTGCAGGACATCCTCAAGGAACTGGAAAAGCCGGGCCGGGATCCCCGCCCCGAGTTCAAGACCGCCGTCTTCAAGGACGGTGTCGAGGAAATGCGCGACCTGCAGCCCGGCATGATCTTGGAAGGCGTGGTCACCAACGTGGCCGCCTTCGGCGCCTTCGTGGACATCGGCGTGCACCAGGACGGCCTGGTGCACGTTTCCGCCCTGTCCACCAAGTTCGTCAAGGACCCCCACGAGGTGGTCAAGGCCGGCGACATCGTCAAGGTCAAGGTGCTGGAAGTGGACATGGCCCGCAAGCGCATCGCCCTCACCATGCGGCTGGACGATGCCTTCGGCAAGAGCACCGGCGGCGGCAAGCCGGCCGGCGCCCCCATGACCGCCAAGGCCCGCCAGCGGGAAGATGCCCAGCCCGCCGGCCAGAACGCCATGGCCGCCGCCTTCGCCAAGCTGAAGCGGTAAAATGGCGTTTTGAATTAGGAAGTTGCCATGCTCAAGGTATACGGCATCAAGAACTGCGACACCATGAAGAAGGCCTTCGTCTGGCTGGAAGCCAACGGTGTCGCCTACGAATTCATCGACTACAAGAAGGCCGGCGTGGCGGCAGGCAAGCTGCCCGAGTGGTGCCGCAAGGCCGGCTGGCAGGTCCTGCTCAACACCCGGGGCCTGATGTGGAAGAAACTCAGCGAGGCGCAGCGGGCCGACGTGGATGAGACCAAGGCCATCGCCCTCATGGGTGAGTATCCGAGCCTGATCAAGCGCCCCCTCATCGAACACGGCGACCAGGTCAGCGTGGGTTTCGATGCGGAACGCTTCGCCCAAACCTTCAAGTCATAAGGCCTCCCCGTCCCATGCAAGATTCCGTACAACGCCTGCTTTTCGAAGACCTGGACATCCGCGGCGCCATCGTCCGCCTCGGTCCCTCCTGGCAGGCCATGCAGGCCAGCCGCGGCTATCCGGAGGCGGTGGCCCGCCTGCTGGGCGAGATGACCGCCGTCACCACCATCATTGCGGCCCAGCTGAAGCAGCCGGGCCGGCTGACCTTCCAGCTGCGGGGCGACGGCCCCCTTTCTCTGCTGGTGATCGACTGCAACGAAAACCTGGAATTCCGTGGCATGGCCCGGGCCGACGGCCTGGCAGCCGGCGACCTGCCCCTGGAGCGCCTGTGGGGCCATGGCCAGCTGATGCTGACCCTGGACCTGCCCCAGGCCAAGGACCCGTACCAGAGCTTCGTGCCCCTGGAAGGCAATACCATCGCCGAGGTCTTCGAGCATTACCTGCAGCAGTCCGAACAGCAGCCCTCCCGCCTCTATCTGGCGGCTTCCGAGCAGGGCGTCACCGGCCTCTTCCTGCAAACCCTGCCGGGCGCCCACGACAAGGACGCTGACGGCTGGAACCGCCTGCAGCAGCTGGCCGCCACCCTGCGCCCGGAAGAACTGCTGGGCCTGGAAACGGAAGTGCTGCTGTCCCGGGTCTTTGCCGAGGAAACCCTGCGCCTCTATCCGCCCCGGAGCGTGACCTACTCCTGCCCCGAGGACTGGGAAAAGGTGCGCAGCATGCTGCGGGCCGTCGGACGGGAAGAGGCCGAATCCATCCTGCAGGAGCACGGCGAAATCCTCATCCGGGACGACATCTGCAACCGGGAATACCGCTTCGATGCGGCCGCCGTGGCCGAGCTGTTCTCCGCCAATCCGCCGACGCTGCACTGAGTCTTTGGCGGGGGACGCAATGTCCCCCGTCTTGCCCCGTGCCCCAGTCATATGATCTTGGGCATAGGCCGGGCGGATTTAGCACCTTTGGCCGATTCCAGTGGCTGGTGCGGTGCAGCATAATGGGATTCACCCAAGCCCGGGAGGACTCCCATGCAACCCCATCCCCTCTCTGCCGTTGTCAGCGACATCGACCGTCAATACCTGGCCAACATCCATCACCTGCGGCACAAGATTGCCCGGGTGCAGCACGACCAACGGGAAATAAGCCTATGCCTGGAGCGCATCCGCAGCAGGGTGCGGTTGCTTATCGTGGAAATGCAGCGGGTACGGCCAGCGGCCGGCTACCGTAGCTGAATCAGAGTGAATCAGAGAATTTTTCCCGGATTCATCAGGCCCCGGGGGTCCAGACTGGACTTGATGCAGCGCATCAAATCCAGTCCCACCGGGTCCTTGTAACGCACCAACTCCTCCCGCTTCAACTGGCCGATGCCGTGCTCCGCCGAGATGGAACCGCCCAGGCGGGCCACCAGGTCGTGCACGATGCGGTTGGCCTGGGGCGTGGCGGCGATGAAGGTGTCGTTGTCCTGGCGTTGCGCCTTGGACAGGTTGTAATGCAGGTTGCCGTCCCCGGCATGGCCGAAGGCCACCACCCGCACGCCGGGAAAGGCGGCGGCCAGCGCCGTGCCAGCCAGGTCGAGAAATTCCGGGATGCGGGAGACGGGCACCGAGATGTCGTGCTTGATGCTGAGGCCCTCGATTTTCTGGGCCTCGGAGATATTCTCCCGCAGGGCCCACAACTGCCGCGCCTGGGTTTCGTTCTGGGCCAGCACTCCGTCCTGGACCCGTCCATCCGCCATTTCCCCGCCGATAAAATCTTCCAGGTCGGCCTGCAAGTCCGCCCATGCGCCGCCGTCGGCAAGCTCCAGCAAGACCTGCCAGGGGGCCGGAGCCGCCAGGGGCTGGCGACTGCCGGGAATATGCTGCAGCACCAGATCGAGGGACTGCCGTGAAATCAGCTCGAAGGCCGTCAAACGGGCATCGAAGCGGGCCTGGGCCCGCCCCAGCAGGGCAATGGCGGCGGCCCCGTCGGCCACCGCCAGCCAGGCCGTGACCACCGCCCGGGGACGGGGAAAAAGCTTGAGCACGGCGGCGGTGATGATGCCCAGGGTGCCTTCGGCACCGATGAAAAGGTCCTTCAGGTCGTAACCCGTGTTGTCCTTGCGCAGGGCGGTGAGACCGTTCCACAGGCGCCCGTCGGGCAGCACCACTTCCAGCCCCAGAGTCAGTTCCCGGGTGTTGCCGTAGCGCAGCACCTGGACCCCGCCCGCATTGGTGGAGAGATTGCCGCCGATCTGGCACGAGCCTTCCGAGGCCAGGGCCAGGGGAAAGAGGCGCCCTGCCGCGGCGGCCGCTTCCTGCACCTGGGCCAGGAGGCAGCCGGCTTCCACCGTAATGGCATTGTTGGCGGCATCGATCTGGCGGATGCGGTTGAGACGGGAGAGATTGACCAGCACCGAGCACCCGCCCTGGTCCGGCGTGGCGGCCCCGCACAGGCTGGTGTTGCCGCCCTGGGGCACCATGGGCACGCCGGCGGCGGCGCAGGCCCGCACCACTGCGGCGACCTCGTCCGTCGAGCCGGGCTTGACCAGGGCCAGGGCACGGCCCCGGTAGCGGCCGCGCCAGTCGGTCAGATAGGGCGCCAGCTCGGCCTCTCCGGTCAGTACGTGGACCGGGCCGACGATGGCGGCCAGTTGCTGCTGCAGGTCGTTCATGCCGGCATTTCCAGGACGCTGCGCAACATGGGCAGCATCAGTTCGGTGGCCACCCGGCCTTCGGCGATGGCCTCGTTGGCCCGATGGAAATCCAGCAGGCCCAGATCGGCCACCCGGGGGGAAATCAGGGTGTCGGCGGGTTCGCCGGCAAGCCGGCTGCGGGCGATGCGCACCTGCATGATGTTGATGCTGCTGGCCATGACGTCGAGCATGGACGGGCTGTTGCCGCCCTCCTCCACCCCCAGCCAGCGCTTCAGGGTGCCGCGCCAGCCGTCCACGGAAGGCGGCGTCTCGCCCCGGTTGCGCAGGCGTCGGCCCAGCATGTCGGAGCCCAGGTCCACGGCGATGACGATATCGGCCCCCATGGCCCGGCACAGGGACACCGGCACCGGATTGACCAGTCCCCCATCCACCAGAAAGCCGCCATCCCGGGGTATCGGGGCGAACAGGCCAGGCAGGGCAATGGAGGCCCGTACCGCATGGGCCACGCTGCCTTCCTTGAGCCAGATTTCCCGGCCGCTGCCCAGGTCGGTGGCGACGCAGGCGAAAGGCAGGGGCAGGTCGTGGAAATCCCGGTCGGTGAAGTGCCGGGTGAAGAAATCGAGGAGCTTTTCGCCCTTGATCAGGCCGCCGTTGAGGCCCACGTCGAAGAAGCCCAGGACTTCCTTCCAGGACAGGCTACGCACCCAGTGTTCCAGCTTGTCCAGGTCGCCGCAGGCAGTGGCGGCGCCGACGAAGGCGCCGATGGAGGAACCGCAGATGATGTCGGGCTCGATGCCGGCATCCCGCAGGGCGCGGATGACGCCGATGTGGGCCCAGCCCCGGGCGGAGCCGCTGCCGAGGGCGAGCCCGATCCTAGGTTTCACACCCGCTCGGCGTAAAGGTCGTGGGCGTCGCTGTCCACCACCCGGACCTTGACGAAGTCGCCCGGCTCCACGTCGAAGACGCCGTCCAGATAGACGACGCCGTCGATTTCCGGCGCATCGGCGCTGGAGCGGGCGATGGCGCCCTCCTCGTCCACCGCGTCCACCAGGACCGTGATTTCCTTGTCGATCTTGGCGGCCAGGAGGTCGGCGGAAATGTCTTCCTGCAGCTCCATGACGTAGCGGCGGCGTTCCTCCCGCACCTCGTCCGGCAGGGCGCCGGGCAGGTCGTTGGCGGTGGCACCGTCCACCGGGGAGTAGGCGAAGCAGCCGACCCGGTCCAGACGGGCCTCTTCCAGGAACTGCAGCAGTTCCTCGAATTCGGCCTCGGTCTCGCCGGGGAAGCCGGCGATGAAGGTGGAACGGATGGTGATGTCCGGGCAGATGGCGCGCCAGGCACGGATCCGCTCCAGGTTGTTCTCGGCGCTGGCCGGGCGTTTCATGGCCTTGAGGATGCGCGGGCTGGCGTGCTGGAAGGGCACGTCCAGATAAGGCAGAATCTTGCCCTCGGCCATCAGGGGAATCAGGTCGTCCACGCTGGGATAGGGATAGACGTAGTGCAGGCGCACCCAGATGCCGAACTCGGCCAGGGCCTCGCACAGCTCCTTGAGCCGGGTCTTGACCGGGCGGCCGCCGACGAAGCCGGTGCGGTATTTCAGATCCACGCCGTAGGCGCTGGTGTCCTGGGAAATGACCAGCAGTTCCTTCACCCCGGCCTCGGCCAGGGCCTTGGCTTCCTGCAGCACGTCGCCGATGGGGCGGGAGACCAGGGGGCCGCGCAGGCTGGGAATGATGCAGAAGGTGCAACTGTGGTTGCAGCCTTCGGAAATCTTCAGGTAGGCGAAATGCTGGGGCGTCAGGCGGATGCCGGCCTCCGGCACCAGGTCCATGAAGGGGTCGTGGGGCTTGGGCAGGTGGCTGTGCACATGGCCCATCACCTCCTCCGCCGCATGGGGGCCGGTGACGGCCAGCACGGACGGGTGGGTGCTTTGGACGATGTCGCCCTTGGCGCCCAGGCAACCGGTGACGATGACCTTGCCGTTTTCGGTGAGGGCCTCGCCGATGGCGTCCAGGGATTCCTCCACCGCGGCGTCGATGAAGCCGCAGGTATTGACGATGACCAGGTCGGCGCCGTCGTAGGAGGAGGAGATTTCATAGCCTTCTGCCCGCAGCTGGGTCAGGATGCGCTCCGCATCGGAAGAGGCTTTGGGGCAACCCAGACTGACGAAGCCGACAGTCGGGGTTTGCAGGGGGCTACGGGTGGGAGTATTGCCGGATGACACTTAAGCTTGCTTTCCTTGATCGATTCACTCGCCCTTCCGGTCGTCCGGCTGGGCGCCGGGGAACTGGAAGCCGGTGAACATGTTGCGGGTCTGGCTCTGCAGTTGGTCCTGCATCTGCTGGAACATCTTTTTGCTCTGGTCCACATAGGCGGACATCATGCTTTGCATGGCCGGCCCCTGGAAATTCAGGAACTGGGCCCACAGGTCCGTCTGGGCCTGAACCTGGTTGGCTTCGCCGTAGAGGGAGCGGGACTGCTCCTGCAGCTTGGCCTGCACGTCGGCGAAGGCCTTGATGTTGGTTTCCAGGTACTTGCCCAGCATGCCCTGCATGGCATTGCCGTAGTAACGAATGATCTGGGCCAGCAATTCGGAGGAGAACAGGGGCATGCCGCCGGATTCCTCTTCCAGGATGATCTGCAGCAGGATGCTGCGGGTCAGGTCCTCGCCGCTCTTGGCATCCACCACCTTGAAGTCTTCGAAGCGCAGCACCAGTTCCTTCACATCCGCCAGGGTGATGTAGGCACTGGTTTTGGTGTCGTAGAGTCGGCGGTTGGGATACTTCTTGATGAGGCGGGCTGGTTCCGTCATGGGGCGGGCTCCGGTGCGTTGAGTGCCAAAAAGAGGTCTGGCCGATATTTTTATATTCAACCCGGGCGTC
Source organism: Azospira sp. MPR-LB4 (assembly GCF_058809525.1). Classification (NCBI taxonomy): domain Bacteria; kingdom Pseudomonadati; phylum Pseudomonadota; class Betaproteobacteria; order Rhodocyclales; family Rhodocyclaceae; genus Azospira; species Azospira sp. MPR-LB4. The sequence continues at coordinate 390,833 of NZ_CM179521.1, read as the reverse complement.
CCGGATCGGCTATCTGGCGGATTATACAGAAAAAACAAGCCCCGCCGGGGCGGGGCTCCAGGTGCAGCCTTGCGGCCAGACGATTACTGGTAGTACAGGCCACCGTTGATGTTGAGGGTGGCACCGGTGACGAAGCCGGCCAGTTCGGAGGTCAGGTACACCACGGCGGCGCCGATTTCCTCGGGCTTGGCCAGGCGCTTCATGGGCACGGAGTCGATGATGCCCTTGAGGATGTCCTCGCGGATGGCGGTCACCATCTTGGTGGCCACGTAGCCCGGGGCGATGGCGTTCACGGTGACGCCCTTGGCGGCGAATTCCTGGGCCAGGGCCTTGGTGAAGCCGATGACGCCGGCCTTGGCGGCGGAATAGTTGGTCTGGCCAGCCTGACCCTTGACGCCATTCACGGAGGAAATGTTCACGATGCGACCCCAGCCCCGCTCGCCCATCTTGGCGGCGACGTGGTGGGTGACGTTGAACAGGCTGTTCAGGTTGGTGTTGATGACCGCATCCCACTGGCCCTTGTCCATCTTGACGAAGAACTTGTCGCGGGTAATGCCGGCGTTGTTCACCAGGATGTCGATGGGGCCGGCCTTGGCTTCGGCTTCGGCGATCATGGCCTTGGCGGACTCATAATCGGAAACGTCGCCCGGCACCAGGACGAAGTCCTTGAAACCGGCTGCTTCCTGCTCGGCCAGCCACTCTTCCTTTTTGTCGAATTCGGGGTGGTAGGCGGCAACGACCTTGTAGCCTTCCTTGGCCAGGGCCTGGCTGATGGCGGTACCCAGGCCGCCCAGGGCGCCGGTGACGAGTGCAACTTTGCTCATAGCTCATCCTTCCTTGTAGTCATGGGGTAAAAGTTGTCAGGACGGGAGCCCCCTCCCCCGCCCCGCTGCATTTCTTGCGGTTGTATCAGATGTAGGTGTCAGGCCGCCTCAGACGGCCTTTTCCTTGACGTAACGGCCGGGGGCCGGTTCCAGCGGCTTGTAGCGGGCATTGCCCAGTTTGCTGCGGGCCGCCACCTCGCCGCCGGCGAACTGCTGCAGCCAGGCGCTCCAGTCGGACCACCAGCTGCCCTTGTGTTCGGTGGCGGCGGCCAGCCAGGAATCTGCATCCAGCTTCTGGTCGCTGCCGCTCCAGAAACTGCGCTTGTTCTTGGCGGCCGGATTGACGACGCCGGCGATATGGCCGGAGGCGCCGAGAACGAAGCGGGACGGGCCGCCCAGCAGGCGGGTGGATTGGTAGGCGGTCTGCCAGGGCACGATGTGGTCTTCCCGGGCTGCCAGGATGTAGCTGGGCATGACCACCCGGCCCAGATCCACGCGCACGCCGCACATTTCCAGCTTGCCCGGGATGCGCAGGCTGTTGTTCTGGTACAGGTTGCGCATGTACCAGCAGGCGAAGGGACCCGGCAGATTGGTGCTGTCGCAGTTCCAGTACAGCAGGTCGAAGGCGTCCGGCTTCTTGCCCTTCAGGTAGTTGTTGGCGACGTAGTTCCACACCAGGTCGTTGGCGCGCAGGGCGGAGAAGGTGGAGGACAGCTCCTTGGCCGACAGCAGGCCGCCCTGGCCGATCTGGCTTTCCTTCAGGGCGAGGAAGTTGTCGTCGATGAGCAGGCCGATCTCGCCCGTGTCGGAAAAATCCAGCAGGGTGGTGAGCAGGGTCAGGCTGGCCACCGGGTCCTCGCCGCGGGCGGCCAGCACCGCCAGGGCGCTGGAGAGGATGGTGCCGCCGACGCAGAAGCCGAGGGCGTTGATCTGATCCACCTTGCAGACGCTGCGCACGACCTCGATGGCGGTGATGGCGGCCTTCTCCAGGTAGTCCTCCCAGGTGTATTTCTCCAGGTCGGCCTTGGGGTTGCGCCAGGAAACGAGGAACACCGTGTTGCCCTGCTCCACCGCATAGCGGACCAGGGAATTCTCCGGCTGCAGGTCGAGGATGTAGAACTTGTTGATGCAGGGCGGCACGATCAGCAGGGGCCGCTTGGCCACCTTGGGCGTCAGGGGCTCGTACTGGATCAGCTGCATCAGCTCGTTTTCAAAGATCACCTGGCCGGCGCTGGTGGCAATGTTCTTGCCGACTTCGAAGACGCTTTCGTCGGTCATGGAGATACGGCCCTTCTCCATGTCGGCGATCAGGTTCTGGATGCCGGCGGTGATGCTCTGGCCCTTGCTTTCCACGGCCTGCTTGATGAATTCCGGATTGGTGGCGGCGAAATTGGCGGGAGAGAGGGCGTCGATGTACTGGCGGGCCATGAAGCGCAGGCGGTTCTTGGCCTTGTCGTCCTCCTCCGGCACCGCTTCGACCACCTGGCGCAGGAAGCTGGAATTGAGCAGGTAGGCCTGGCGGATGTAATCGAACATCGGCGTTTCCGACCACTCGGGGGCATTGAAGCGGCGGTCGCCCGGCTGCGGCTGGACGGCGAAGCCGGGTTCCTGGCCCTGGCGTTTGGCCAGCATGGCGGCCCACAGGGCGGCATGCTGCTTCAGGTATTCCTGGTGCAGGGCCTGCATTTCCTCGGGGCTGGGCAGCTTGAGGGGCGGCAGGGTGCCGGCGGGCGGCGGCGTCATGCCGGGTTGTTTCGCCAGGAAGGCGAAGAAATTCTGGGCCAGGGTCTGTCCGGCAGAAACGAAATTTTGCATCGCAGGAAGGAGGTTTTCCGGCTGGCTGACCATCTTGTATGAAACTCCTGAGGGGCGCGGAATGGCTCGGCGCGCGGAGGACGGGGAAGGAGCGTTTGATTCTGCTTGGCTGCCTGATCCCTGTCAATGACCAGGGGATAGCGAGGATCGCGGGAGGGCTTCCGGGAGAAGTTAAGCCCCCGCGCTGACAGGCGACTTACAGACAGATGAAGGATTGGTTGCAGCGGGCCGGGAAGCGATGGCCGGGCCCGCTATAATGGCGCCCATGTACATCATCGCCATTGGCTGGCTCTACGTCATTTTCATGATGGCCCTCACCGAGGCCAGCATCGTGGCGGGAGTCGCAACCTTCTTTTTCTACGGGCTGCTGCCCACCGCCCTCATCCTCTATCTGGGCGGCTCCAAGGTCAGGCGGCAGCGCCGGGCCTGGCAGGAGTTGCAGGAGGCAAAGCGCCAGGAGGCCCTGGCCGGGCAGCCGTCCGCCTCAGGCGTGGCCGGCGATCAGCTCCCGGGCCAGCCAGATGGAAAGGATGCCCAGGCCGATCAGTGACACCTGCTGCAGGGTGGCCTTGAGTTCGGGCCGCTTGTGCAGGCCGGGAATGAGGTCGGCCACGGCCACATAGAGCATGCTGGCAGCAGCCAGGCCGAGCAGGGACGGCACCCACTCCTGCAGGGACGACAGGGCGAAGTAGGCCAGCAGGGCCCCCACCAGGGTGGCCAGGCTGGACAGCAGGTTGAAGGCCAGGGCCTTGGCCCGGGAATAGCCGGAATGCAGCAGCACCAGGAAATCACCCAGCTCCTGGGGAATTTCGTGGGCGATGATGGCCAGGGCGGTGACGATGCCCAGCTGGGTGTCTTCCAGGAAGGCGGCGGCGATGAGGATGCCGTCCACGAAATTGTGGAAGGTGTCGCCGATCAGGATCAGCAGGCCGGAACGGCCGTGGTCGTGGGCCGGCGGATGGGCGTCGTGGGCTTCGCAGTGATGGTCGTGGCAGTGGCGCCACAGCACCAGTTTTTCCAGGACGAAGAAAATCAGGATGCCGCCCAGGATGGTGGCCGCCATGGTGTGGGGATCGCCATGTTCCAGGGCATGGGGCAGGATTTCCAGGAACACCGCCCCCAGCAGGGCGCCGATGGCGTAGGAAATCAGGTGGGAGACGCTGCCTGCCCCCAGGGTGAAGGTCACCAGACCGGCGGCAATGACGCTGAGGGCGCCGCCGAGGAAGCTGGCGGTGATGATCCAGCCAAGGGTACTCATGGTTTTCCAGGCAAGGGAAGAAGGTGGGGAAAATTCGGGGAGGGGCGGATTATACGCCCTCCCCTCCGCCGAATCTTATTGATACCCCAGATATCGGGGAATGCCGGTGGCCAGTTCGGGAACAAAGGTCACCAGCAGCAGGGCCGAGAGCATGGCGCCCACCATCCACAGCACCCAGGGCACCGTATCCTCGATGCGGATGCCGGCAATGCGGCTGGTGACCATCAGGTTGATGGCCATGGGCGGCGTGAACTGGCCGATGGCCACGTTCATGGTGAGGATGACGCCGAACCACACCGGGTCCCAGCCAAAGTGCAGGATCACCGGCAGCAGGAAGGGCATGAAAATGAAGAGGATGGAAACGGCGTCGAGGAACATGCCGGCGATCAGCAACAACAGGGTCACCGCCAGCAGGATGGCCGTCTCGTTGCCGGAAAGCCCCACCAGCCAGCCGCCCAGGGCCTCGAAGGTGCCCAGGGTGCTGCCGGCCCAGGCGAAGACGCTGGCCAGGGCGATGATGAGCATGACCACGGCGGAAACCTCCGCCGACTCCACCAGCACTTCGTAGATGTTCTTCCAGTTGAGGGTGCGGTAGATCACCAGGCCGACGAACAGGCCGTAGAACACCGCCACAACCGCCGCTTCCGTCGGCGTGAAGGCGCCGGAACGCATGCCGCCGAGAATGATCACCGGGGCCAGCAGGCCCCAGCTGGCCTCCTTCAGGGCCGACCAGAAGGACTGGCGCGCCTCTCCGTCCTGCAGGCCGGCGACGCCGAAGCCGTGGCGCACCGACAGCCACCAGGCCGGCAGCATCAGGGCCAGGCCGGCCAGGAGGCCCGGGATCAGGCCGGCGGCGAAGAGGGCCGGCACCGAGGCCTGGGGCACCAGGACGCTGTAGAGGATGAAGACGATGGAAGGCGGGATGAGAATGGCCGTGGAGCCGGCCGCAGCAATGACGCTGGCGGAAAAGGCGGCCGGGTAGCCGGCCCGGGCCATGCTGGGAATCATCACCGTGGCCACCGCCGCCGCATCCGCCGGGCCGGAGCCGGAAATGCCGCCCAGCACCATGCACACCAGAATGGCGGCCAGGGCCAGGCCGCCGCGCCGCTGGCCCACCAGGGCCACGGCAAAACGCACCAGGCGCAGGGCCACGCCGGAGCGCTCGAAAATCATCCCGGCCAGCACGAAGACCGGAATGGCCAGCAGCGGATATTTGGCGATGCCGGTATAGACGCTGGTGGGCAGGGACATCAGGCCCAGGTCGCCGAAGAACACCACCGCCAGGCCCGCCAGGCCCATGGCCGTGCCCAGGGGCACGCCCAGGAGCATCAGGGCGAAGAAGGAAAGAAAGAGCAGCCAGCTCATGCCCGCCCTCCCCGCCGGCGCCACAGCAATAGGAACAGGCGCAGCACGATCAGGGCCGACAGCAGGGGCAGCCAGGCGCTGTACCACCACTGGGGCAGGCCCAGGCCGGGAGAGGTGACCTCGAATTCGAAATCGTCGTAGGCCATGCCGTAACCCAGCCAGGCCAGGAGGCCGAACATGGCCACATTGGCCAGCCACTCCAGGGCCGAACAAAGCCGGCGTCCGTTGGCGGAAAGTCTGTCCACCAGCAGGGTGATGCGGATGTGGCGGCCGTCGGCGAAGGCGCCGGCCGAACCGAGCAGGGTCAGAACCAGCAGCAGGAAAACGGAAAACTCCTCGGTGAAGGCGAAGGAGGCGTTGGTCAGGTAGCGCACCAGCACATTGGCGAAGGTGATCAGGCACAGCAGGGCCATGCAGCCCGCCGCCAGGGCCCGTTCGATGCGGGCAGTGGGGCGGGAGGGGGGATTCTGTTGGTCATCCATCTTGTTGTTCTCGTCAAAAACAAGATCGCCGGCCCGGGCCGGCGATCTTGCAGGCACAGGGGAAAAGGACCTACTTGCCGGCAGCGATGGCGGCCTCGGCCTTTTTCACCAGATCCTTGCCCACGGTTTCGGCCCACTTGTCGTACACCGGACGGGTCAGGTCCTTGAAGGCCTTGCGCTGCTCGGCCGTCAGCCGGGTGATGGTGACGCCGTTCTTCTCGATGTCCTTGAGCAGGGCATCGTCGCCGGGGCTGACGCCCTTGCGCGCCGCCACCAGGTTCTCCGCCGCCGCCTGTTCCGCCGCCTCGCGCACCGCCTTGCGGTCCGCTTCGCTCCAGTTGTTCCAGACGTTGCGGTTCACCACGAAAATCAGGGGATCCGTCATGTAGCCCCACAGGGTCAGGTGTTGCTGGCCCAGGGTGTGCAGCTTGGCCGCATTGAACACGGAGAGGGGATTTTCCTGGCCGTCCACGGCCTTGGTGGCCAGGGCCGGCTGGGCATCGGCCCAGCTCATCTGGGTGGGATTGGCGCCGAGGGCGGAGAAGGCATCGATGAAAATGGGGGAACCGACGACGCGGATCTTCATGCCCTTCAGGTCCGCCGGGGTACGGATGGGGTGCCGGGAATTGGAAAGCTCGCGGAAGCCATTCTCGCCGTAGGCCAGGGGCACCACGCCCTGCTTTTCCAGCACGGCGAAGAGGTCCTTGCCCACCGGCCCCTTGATCAGGGCATCCAGGCTCTTTTCATCGGGCGTGAGGAACGGCAGGGAGAACAGGTTGAGCTGCTTCACCTGGGGCGACCAGTTGATGGAGGAGCCGATGGCCAGGTCGATGACCCCCTGGCGGATGGCGGAAAACTCCCGGGTCTGGTCGCCGCCCACCAGGCTGGTGCCCGGGTAGAGCTTGATGTTGATGCGGCCTTCGGTCTTCTGCTTGACCAGTTCGGCCCAGCGTTCGCCGGCCTTGCCCCAGGGAAAGGCGGGACCGAGGACGGTGGACAGGCGGTATTCGGACTTGTAATCGGCGGCGTGGGCGACGCTGTGCCCCAGGGGCAGCAGGGCCAGGGCCAGGGATGCGGCGGCGACGAGTTTTTTCATTGTTCCTCCGGTAGTTTTTATGATGATGCAGCGGAGGCAGTGTAGGGAGCGTTGTTCGCCACGGTCAAGGTGCAACGCACCAAGGCCCCCGGCTCAGGGCTCCAGCCAGATGAGGGAGGCCATGCGGCCGCAGACCCGGTCGCGACGGTAGGAAAAGTAGCTGGCGGCGTCGCCGACCGTGCACAGGCCGCCGCCGTGGATCTCACGGACGCCGGCTGCCTGCAGGCGCAGGCGGGCCAGAGCGTAGATGTCGGCCAGATACTTGCCGGTGGAGGCGCCGGGGACGAAGGCCTGGGACGCCCGTGGATCGGCCTTCTCGAAGGCATCCCTCACCTCAGGCCCGACTTCAAAGGCTTGGGGGCCGATGGCCGGCCCGAGCCAGGCCAGGAGCCGCTCCGGGGCCACCCCCATGGCAGCCACCGTGTTTTCCAGGACACCGGCCGCCAGGCCGCGCCAGCCGGCATGGGCAGCGCCCACCACGGTACCGTCCCGGTCGCAGAGCAATACCGGCAGGCAGTCGGCAGTCATGATGGCGCAGACGCTGCCGGGGCGCCGGGCCACCACCCCGTCGGCCTCCCGCCCGGTGGTGGCGCTATCGGCGTCGGCCACCCGGTTGCCGTGCACCTGCTGCAGCCACAGGGGCTCGCCCGGCAGGCCGGCCCGCAGCAGGGCCCGGTTGGCCGCCACATGGGCCGGCGCATCGCCCACGTGATCCCCCAGATTGAGGCTGGCATAGGGAGCCGGACTGACGCCGCCGCTGCGGGTGGTCTGCAGGCTGCGCACCCGGGGCGGGGCTGGCCAGTCGGGAGCGAAGCCGGGCAGGCTATTCGTCGGCTTCGTCATCGAAGTCTTCGTCTTCCAGGAGTTCGGCGCCCTCTGCTTCCAGCACCTCGACCTCCTCCTCGTCCTCCCAGTCGTCGCCCCACTCCTCCGCCCAGGCTTCTTCCTGGCGCTGGCGGCGCAGGGTCTTGATCTCGTCCCATTCGCTGCGCAGCGTCTTGAGCAGGGCTGCCATGTCGTCGGGCACCGGGGCGTCCCACTGCATGGGTTCCCGGGTCAGGGGGTGGATCAGGCCGAGGCGGTAGGCATGGAGCGCCTGGCGGGGGAAACGGACCCCGGCGGTCTTGCCCTTGTTGTAAACCGCATCGCCCACCAGGGGGAAACCCAGGGCCGCCATGTGCACCCGGATCTGGTGGGTGCGGCCCGTCTCCAGGCGGCACTGCACCAGGGTGCAACGCTCGAAATGCTCCAGCACCGTGTAATGGGTGCGGGCCTCCCGGCCATTGTGCTGGACCACGGCCATCTTGGTGCGCTGGGTGGGATGGCGGCCGATGGGCGCATCCACCGTGCCGTTGCGGTTGAGATAGCCGACCAGCAGGGCCCGGTATTCCCGCTTCACGGTGCGGGCCTGGAGCTGGCGCACCAGGTCGGTCTGGGCCTCCAGGGTCTTGGCCACCACCATGAGGCCGGAGGTGTCCTTGTCCAGGCGGTGCACGATGCCGGCCCGGGGCACCTGGGCCAGCTGGGGCGTGTGGTGCAGCAAGGCGTTGAGCAGGGTGCCGCTCCAGTTGCCGCTGCCCGGATGCACCACCAGGCCGGCCGGCTTGTTGATGATGAGGATGGCTTCATCCTCGTACACCACAGGAAAAGGAATGTCTTCCGGCGTCTCGGCCGCCAGCTTCTCGTCCTGGACTTCCTCCAGGTTGAGGAACTCGCCGCCCAGCAGCTTGTGCTTGGGCTCCTGCACCGGCTGCCCGTTGAGGGAGACCCGGCCTTCCCGGATCCAGGTTTGCAGGCGATTGCGCGAATACTGGGGCAGCAGTTCGGCCAGCACCTGGTCCAGGCGGCGGCCGCCGGCATCGAGGGGCACGAATATGGGCGACCCGGCGCCGCAAGCGGGGGATGGAGACGGAGATGACATGGGCTTTGCGCTATAATCGGCCGCACTCATTTCGGCGGGCGCCTCACTTCGGCGCGCCTTGGCTTTCGTTTTTGGACTGTTCATCATGCGTAGTTTACCGGCTTTAGCTCTGATTTTCGCCGCTTTGCTCTCCCTTTCCGGTTGCGGCCTGCTGCCGGAACAAAAGGACGAGACCGCCGGCTGGTCCGCCAACAAGCTCTACACCCAGGCCAAGGAGGCCATGAGCGAGGGGTCGTGGGACAAGGCCGTGAAGTATTTCGAGAAGCTGGAATCCCGCTATCCCTACGGCCGCTACGCCCAGCAGGCCCAGATCGAAGTGGCCTACGCCTACTTCAAGTCCGGCGAAACGGCCTCCGCCATCGCCGCCTGCGACCGCTTCGTCAAGCTGCATCCGGACCACCCCAATGTGGATTACATCTACTACCTGAAAGGCCTGGTCACCTTCAACGAGGACCTGGGCATGATGGGCCACGTCAGCATGCAGGACCAGACGGAGCGCGACCCCAAGGGCATGCGCGAGTCCTTCGACGCCTTCAAGACCCTCTCCAGCCGCTTCCCCGACAGCAAATACACCCCCGATGCGGTGCAGCGCATGAAGTACCTGGTCAGCGCCATGGCCGCCAACGAGGTGCATGTGGCCCGCTACTACATGAAGCGCAAGGCCTATGTGGCCGCTGCCAACCGGGCCCAGAGCGCCATCAAGAACTACCCGGACGCCCCGGCCATCGAGGAGGCCCTCTTCATCATGGTCAAGGCCTACGACGAAATGGGCATGATCGACCTGCGCGACGATGCGGAGCGGGTGATGCGCAAGAACTACCCCAACAGCGTCTATTACACCCGGGGCCTGAACCGGGTCGAACCCTGGTGGAAGCTCTGGTAAGCCATGGCTGAAAACGAAAAGGCCGGGAATTCCCGGCCTTTTTTATTGCCATCCGGGGGGCGCCCCCTTAAATGGACTGCTTGATCGCCAGCAGGGCCTGGTTGCGCAGGGTGCGCAGCAGGGACAGCTCCTTTTCCGGGATGACGATGTCTCCGGCACCGTCCTTGTCGGCATAGATCATGGCCACCGGATTGCCCTTGATGGTCAGGGGGAAGAGGACGAAGGTTTCCGAGGTCAGCACCTTGCGGAACCAGTCCGGGATGCGGGGCTTGATCTTGGGGTCGTTGGTGTCGCTGATGAGGATGTCCACACCCTTGGAAATGGCGGCGTGGAAGATGTCCGGCGAAAAGCTCAGGGGAAAGCGGAACTGCCGGGCGATCTCCGTGGCGTCCGGACCGAAGCCGAAACGGCCCTGCATGGTGTTGTGGCGGGCATCCTTGATGCACAGGATGACCCGCTTGAAGCCCATGGCCCGGTACATGGTTTCCAGGATGATGCGCAGGATGTCGTTCAGCTTGTATTCCTCCACCAGGGTGTTGGAAATGTCCTGAATGCCGGCGGTGAGGATGGCCTGGGCCGTCGCCGAATCCGGCGCCTGCCCCTCGCCCACCACCGCGGCGGGCAGCAGCTCGCCGCCCAGCTGTTCGCTGAGGATGGTGCCGGCCATGCTGGAATCGTCCTCGCCGGCGGCCGAGGCGGCCGGCTTCTCCCCCATCCATTCCCGCAGTTGCCGGCCGAAGGCGGTCTGCTGCAGGTTGAGGCGGATGATGCTGGCGAATTCCTTGACCTGTTCGATGGACTTCTCGATGGTGCTGCGCAGGTCCCGCTCTTCCACCTTGACGCTGTCGCCGAAGCGGGCCGCCAGCTTCTTCAGTTCCCGGGCCCGCTCATCGGGGCCGGCCTGGGCGATGATCAGGCACAGCTCGTTGGCATAGGCCGCCAGCACCCGCAGCTTGTCCTCCGGGGTGCTGGGCAGGCGCACATTGCCGCCAGGCAGCTTGCGCATGCTGTTGACGATCAGGGGCGGGAAGCCCCAGGTACGGGCGACGCCGATGCCCAGTTCCTCGTAGGACATGCCCAGCACCTGCAGGGAGGCGGCCTCCTCGCCGATCTCCTTCTGCCCCATGAGCTTCTTCACTTCCTCGCTTTCCTCGGGGAAGTAGTACTGGCACAGCAGGCGGCCCAGGTTGTGGAACATGGCGCAGATGAAGGCCTGCTCCACATCCCGGGTGCTGGTCAGGGTGCCGATGTCCTTGGCCAGGATGCCGGCCAGATTGGCCCGCAGGAACTCGTCCTTGAGCTGGGCCGCATTGGACTTGTTCTGCAGGTGCTCGAAGAGGAGCACGGTGATGGCAATATTGCGCACCGCATCGAAGCCGAGCACGATCACCGCCCGGGACACGGTGCTAATGTTGCCGCCGCCGGCCTGCCGGTAATAGGCCGAATTGACCAGGCGCAGGATCTTGTTGGTGAGGGCGAAGTCCTTGAGGATGGTCATGGACAGCCGGGCGATGCTCTCCGTCTCGGAAGTGGCGATCTTGTTGATGGCGCTGACCGATTCGGAGAGGGCGGGGAAATCGCTCTTGTGCCGCATGCGCCGCAGCAGGAAATCCAGGGTGCTCTGCTTGCCGCCAGTGGCGGCGCCCTCCTCCTCCACCGGGTCCAGGTAGCTATCCAGGGCCTGCAGGAACTGGGCGACGGATTCGTAGCGGTTGAGGGGATTGCGCGCCGTGGCCTTGTACAGCACGTCCACGATGCGCTCATCCAGGCTGACCTCGCTTGGCAGGCGCAGATCCTCCTGGGTGATGCGCCGCATCACCTGGAAGGGATCGCTGCCCTGGATGGCGCGGCGGCCGGTCAGCAGCTCGTAGAGCACCAGGCCGGCGGCGAAGATGTCGCCCCGCACTCCCACCGTACGCGATTCGATGTACTCGGGCGCCATGTAGGCCGGGGTGCCGGTGAAGTCGCCCTGCTTGCTGTCCAGGTCCTCGATGCGGGCGGCAATGCCGAAGTCCATGACCTGGGGAATGCCGTCCTCGTCCAGGAGGATGTTGGAAGGCTTCAGGTCCCGGTGGATGATGCCCTGTTCGTGGGCACAGGCCACCGCCTCCAGGATGGAGCGCATCAGGGTGACGGCCTTGACCGGAGAGAGGGCCCCCGCATCCTTCAGGTACTGGGCCAGGTTCTTGCCGGGTACATACTGGAAAACCAGGTAAAGATCGCCGTCTTCTTCGCCCGCCTCGAAGATCGGTACGATATTGGCATGTCGCAGCTGGCTGACGGTACGCGCCTCCGCCAGCAGGGCGGCATTCTGGGCCGCGTCGGGGCGGGAAAAGTGCAAGGTTTTGATGGCGATCTCGCGCTCCAGCTGCGGGTCATACGCCAGGTAAACCACACTTTGGGCTCCCCTACCCAGTTCGCGCCGGATTTCGAAACGTCCGATCTTTTGCAGTGCCATGTCGGCCCCCTTGATATTTGTCGGCCATTCTAGCCGCTCCGTTGCCTCCCGGACATGGACTAATTCACTGCGGCGCCCAGCCCGGTCATCCAACTGACGGATTTTTCATTAGAATCCGGCCATGTCCGGGAATTCCCGGTACGACAATAATCATAGGTTACGCCCCCCATGCTCTACGACCTGCACGAATTCCAGCACTCCCTGCTGACCCCCCTGCGCCTGTGGGCCGAAACCACCCAGCAGCTCTTCGCCAACCCCTTCTCCGCCCTCTCCTATCTGCCGGAAAGCGCCCGCATCGCCGCCGGTTCCGAGCTGATGGCGCGCCTCATCCGCCGCTACGACAAGCCCGCCTTCGGCCTCGACCGCACCACGGTGGAGGGCCGGGAGGCGGCCGTCAGCGAAGCGGTGGCCGTGCACAAGCCCTTCTGCAATCTGCTCCATTTCGTCCGCCAGAGCGGCCAGGCGGCGCCCAGGGTGCTGCTCTGCGCGCCCCTTTCCGGCCATTACGCCACCCTGCTGCGGGACACGGTGCGGGCCCTGCTGCCGGACCACGACGTCTATGTCACCGACTGGATCGACGCCCGCCAGGTCTCCCTGGCCCACGGCCCCTTCCGCTTCGACGACTACGTCAGCTATATCCAGGACTTCATCCGCCACCTGGGGCCGGAGGTCCATGTCATCTCCGTCTGCCAGCCCACCGTGCCGGTGCTGGCGGCCATTTCCCTGCTGGCGGCCGACGACGATCCCTGCCAGCCCCGCTCCATGACCATGATGGGCGGCCCCATCGACACCAGCATCAATCCCACGGCGGTGAACGACTACGCCAAGAAGCACACCCGGCTGTGGTTCGAGACCAAGGTCATCACCCGGGTGCCGACCAAGTACCCGGGCGCCCTGCGCCGGGTCTATCCGGGCTTCCTGCAGCACGCCGGCTTCGTTTCCATGAACCAGGACCGGCACGTGGACGCCCACCTGGACTTCTACAACCACCTGATCGAGGGCGACGGCGATTCGGCCGAGGCCCACCGCAAGTTCTACGACGAATACAACGCGGTGATGGACCTGCCGGCCGAGTACTACCTGGAAACCCTGGAACGGGTCTTCCTCAACCACTACCTGCCGGAAGGCCGCCTGGTGGTGCACGGCCGGACGGTGGACCCGGCGGCCATCCGCCGTACCGCCCTGATGACCGTGGAGGGGGAACTGGACGACATTTCCGCCCCCGGCCAGACCCATGCCGCCCACGACCTGTGCGCCTCCCTGGAGGCGGCCCAGCGGGCCCACTTCCTCTGCCCCGGCGTCGGCCACTACGGCATTTTCAGCGGCCGCCGCTGGCGCGAAGTGATCTATCCCCAGGTGCGCGACTTCATCCGCCGCCACCAGGGCTGAGCCAGCCTAGCCCGCCGCTCCGGGCGGGGCCACCTCCCGGCACCACAGCAGTTCCGGGGTGGTGTCCGGGGTGCCGGCATCGCCTTGGGCAACGCCGAACAGGACGGCGTTCTGGCCCATGTGGCGCCCCAGGGCCAGGGCCAGTTCCCGGTCCAAGACCGGCGCCGTGACGAAAAAGCCGGCTTCCGCCGGCCATTGGCCATCGTCGGCCAGGTTTTCCGCCGCCAGGGCCGGCAGGCCCAGGCTGTGCAGCAGCCCGGCCAGGGCCCGCTGCCGGGCCAGATTGGCAGCCTCGCCGAGGGGCTCGGAGGCCGGATTGCTGGCAGTCACCACCATCCAGGCCCGTCCGCCCCGGGCCGCCACATAGGCCGCCAGGGCGGGGCACGCCTCGCCCACCCGCAGATCCACGGCCCCCTCGGGCAGCCAAACCCGGTAGGTGGTGGCCCGATAGGCGGCCTCCAAGGCAGCAGGGACGGGGCTTTCGGCCATGCCTGCCCTACTCCTGGCTATCCTCGGACACTTCCAGGCTCTCCAGCCCGGAAAGCAGGCCGGACGCCTCTCCCGAAGGCAGGGCCTCCACGCTCTTCAATTTGCGCTCGATCTGGCGGGTACGCACTTCGGCGGCGCCGATGCTGTTGGTGGCCTGCTCCAGCTTCTTCTTGGTGGCCGCCAGGGCCTCGCCGAACTTGCCGAACTCGGTCTTCACCGCCCCCAGCACCGACCACACCTCGGAGGAGCGCTTTTCGATGGCCAGGGTGCGGAAGCCCATCTGCAGGCTGTTGAGCATGGCCGTCAGGGTGGTGGGGCCGGAGAGGGAAACCCGGTATTCCCGCTGCAGCATCTCCGCCAGGCCCGGCCGGCGCAGGGCCTCGGCGTAGAGGCCTTCGATGGGCAGGTAGAGCAGGGCGAAATCCGTGGTGTGGGGCGGCTCCACGTATTTCTCGCGGATGCTCTTGGCCTCCAGCTTGAGGCGGTTTTCCAGGGCCTTGGCGGCCTCCTCCACCCCGGCCGCGTCGGCCCGCTCCTGGGCGTCCTGCAGCTTCTGGTAATCCTCGATGGGGAACTTGGCGTCGATGGGCAGCCACACCGGCGCATCGGCCAGACCGTCGCCCTTGCCCGGCAGGCGGATGGCGAACTCCACCCGGTCGTTGCTGCGGGGCCGGGTGATGACGTTGGTGGCGTACTGCTCCGGCGTCAGGATCTGCTCCAGCAGGTTGGACAGCTGCACTTCGCCCCAGGAGCCCCGGGTCTTGACGTTGGTCAGCACCTTTTTCAGGTCGCCGACGCCGGCGGCCAGGGTCTGCATTTCCCCCAGGCCCCGATGCACCTGCTCCAGCCGGTCCGAAACCAGCTTGAAGGATTCGCCCAGGCGCTGTTCCAGGGTGGCGTGGAGCTTTTCGTCCACGGTCTTGCGCATCTCCTCCAGCTTGCCGGCGTTGTCCGCCTGCAGGGCCACCAGCCGCGCTTCCACCACCTGGCGCAGCTGCTCGAAGCGCTGGTCCAGGGCCTGGGAAACCTGGGCCAGCTGCTGGGCGAAGGCTTCCAGGTGCTGGCCCTGGGTCTGGCCGAACTGGCCCACCTGGGCGTTGAGGGATTCGGCCAGGCGGGCCAGGCCCTGGGCCTGGGCCTCCCGCCCCTGGTGGGATTCGGCGGCGGCCTCCTGGCGGCTGCGGGCCAGCTGCTGGGCGAACACTTCCAGCTGCTGGGCCTGCAACTGGCCCAGCTGGCCGACCTGGCTGCCCAGGGCCTGGGTCAGGCGCACCAGGGCCTCGCTCTGTTCCTCCCGGCCACGCCGGGCTTCCAGGGCAGATTCCTGGCGGATGGCCGCCAGTTCCTCGCGCAGGGCCCGCTCCTGCCGGGCCAGGGCACCGTCCACGGCGGCGAACTGGGGCGCCAGGGCCAGGGCGGCATCCTGCCGCTCGCGGCTGCGCAGGAGAAGAAGCACCAGACCGCCGAGAATCAGCAGGGCGAGGACGGTAAGAATCAGCAACAGGGTGTCGGTCATGAAGGTTCCGAAAAAATGCAGACAGGCGGGAATCGCCATTTTACTCGGCCCGGGACCTGGTTCGGGACGAACGTGACGGAATGCGCCCCCCGGAAGCAGGCCAAAGGGATAAAATGCACCACTGATTCCACTCACCCGCCCGGGCCGTACAAAAACAATATGAAAACCCTTGTCGTCGAGGACGCCAAAACCTCACTGGCTGTGGTTTGCCACCATCTGGAAAGACTCGGCAACATTCCGGTTCCGGCGTCCTGCGGCGCCCAGGCCATCGAACTGTTCCAGTCCGAACGCCCCGACCTGGTGCTGCTCGACGTGGTCCTGCCGGACATGGACGGCTACACCGTGGCCCGGCGCATCCGGGACCTGGAAAAGCCGGGCGAATGGACCCCCATCATCTTCCTCACCGCCATGAGCGGCGACGCCGACCTGGAAAAGGGCATCGCCGCCGGCGGTGACGACTACCTGCAGAAGCCGGTCAGCGACGTGGTGCTGCGGGCCAAGATCCGCGCCATGCAGCGCATCGTGCAGATGCGCCACTCCCTGCTGGTGCTGACGCGCAAGCTGGATGCGGCCAACCAGGAGCTGAAGCGCCTCTCCGCCGTGGACGGCCTCACCGGTGTGGCCAACCGCCGCATGTTCGACGAGGCTCTGGAACGGGAATGGCGCCGCTCCATGCGCCAGGGCACGGAGCTGGCCATCGTCATGTGCGACGTGGATTTCTTCAAGAAATTCAACGACACCTACGGCCACCAGGCCGGTGACGAATGCCTGAAGAAGGTGGCTTCGGCCATGGCCAAGGCCATGGAGCGGGGCGGCGACCTCCTGGCCCGCTACGGCGGCGAGGAATTTTCCATCATCCTGCCGGACACCAAGCTGGGCGGCGCCGCCTTCGTCGCCGAGCGCATGCGCCACAGCGTGGCCCAGCTGAAGATGCCCCATGCCGGTTCCCATCACGGCCAGGTGACCATCAGCTGCGGCGTCTCGGCCTTCGTCGCCAGCCCCGAAACCAGCCCGGAAGCCCTGCTCCTGGCTGCCGACCAGGCCCTCTACCAAGCCAAGCAGGCCGGCCGCAACCAGGTCTGCCGCATGTCCACCGCCCCTGCTCCCTGCCCAGCTCCATGAGTCAGCGTCACCCGAAAATTCTCATCGTTGATGACAACGATGTCATGCGCGCCCTGCTGCGCGGCATCCTGCGCAACGAGGACTACCAGGTGGTGGGCGAGGCCCGCAACGGCATCCAGGCCCTGGAAATGGTGGAGCGCATGACGCCCGACGTGGTCTGCCTCGACGTCATCATGCCGGAAATGAATGGCCTGGAAACCCTGAAGACAATCAAGCGGGACTTCCCCCAGGTGTCGGTGATCATGATCACCGGCAACGCCAGCAAGGAAAACGTCCAGGAAGCCCTGGAACTGGGCGCCAACGGCTTCGTGGTCAAGCCCTTCAACGCCGCCAAGGTGCTCGAGGCCCTCAGCCGGGCCTGACCTCCCCCTGACCTGCCGCCGCCCGGCGCAGGGTCAGAAGTGGTTCTTCCACTCCCGCAGGGCGGCAAACACCGCCACTTCATCCGTCAGCGCGTGGCCCGCCTGCCTTTCGGCACTGGCCCGCACTTCCGCCTCGCCGCAGCGCAGGAAGGGATTGGTCGCCAGTTCCTCCGCCAGACAGAGGGGCACGGTGGCCTGCCCGGCCTGGCGCATGGCGGCCACCTTCCGCACCCGCTCGGCCAGGGCCCGGTTGCCCGGTTCCACCGCCAGGGCGAAATCCAGGTTGGCTGCCGTGTATTCGTGGGCGCAGTAGACCGCAGTCTGGGGCGGCAGCACCGCCAGGAGGTCCAGGGAATGGGCCATCTGGGCCGGGGTGCCCTCGAACAGCCGCCCACAGCCGGCGCCGAAGAGGGTGTCGCCACAAAAGAGTACTGGCGCCCCTTCCCACTGGCCGTAATAGGCCAGGTGACCCCGGGTATGACCCGGCACGGCGAGCACCTGCAACTGCAGGCCCAGGTCGGCGAACTCCAGGCGCTCCCCACCCCGCAGCGGCTCGCCGACGCCTGTGATAGACTCCGCCGCCGGTCCCAGGACCCGCACCCCGTCGCCCGCCAGGGCGGCAACGCCGCCGCTGTGGTCGGCATGGTGGTGGGTGAGCAGGATGGCTTCCAGCCGGAGTCCTTCCCGGGCCAGGAATGCCTGCACCGGTGCGGCATCGCCCGGGTCCACCACCAGGGCCCGGTCGCCGCGCTGCAGCAGCCAGATGTAGTTGTCCTTGAAGGCCGGAATGGCCGAGATGCCCCGCAGGGGCGCGCAAGCAGGTAGACTAGTTTCCATACACGCACTATTGGCGGACCGCGTTCCCATGTCAATTCCCGGACTCGATGCCTGGCTGCAATCCCCCCAGGGGAGCTACGTACTCGAATGGGAGCAGACCAAGATCGATGCCCTGGTGGCGGACATCTTCGGCTTCCACGCCCTGCAGCTGGGCCTGCCCCAGGTGGACTACCTGCGGGACAACCGCATTCCCCTGCGCCTGAAGGCCGGCGAGTCCGGCCTGGTGGATGTGCGCTGCGACCTGCGCCAGCTGCCCTTCGCCAGCGCCTCCCTCGATCTGGTGGTTTTGCCCCATGTCCTGGAATTCCTGCCGGACCCGCACCAGATGCTGCGGGAAGTGGAGCGGGTGCTGATTCCCGAAGGGCAGGTGGTCATCGCCGGTTTCAACCCCCTTTCCCTGTGGGGCCTGCGCCGCTACCTGCCGGGCCAGCGGGAGGGTCTCTTCCCCTGGAACGGCAACTATCTCTCGGTGCTGCGCCTGAAGGACTGGCTGGCCCTGCTGGGCTTCGAGGTGGACCGGGGCAATTTCGGCTGCTACGCCCCGCCCTTCGAACAAAGCAAATGGCTGCAGCGCTGCCACTTCATGGAGCCGGCCGGCGACCGCTGGTGGGGCTTTGCTGGCGGCACCTACCTGCTGCGGGCGGTGAAGCGGGTGCCGGGCATGCGCCTGGTGCTGCCGGCCTGGAAAGAACGCAAGGCGCGGGCCAAGGCCCTGGCGCCCATCACTCAGAAGGAAGCGAACGACAATGGCCAATGAGGCAACTGTGGAAATCTATGCCGACGGCGCCTGCAAGGGCAATCCGGGGCCGGGCGGCTGGGGCGTCTTCATGCGCGCCGGCGCCCACGAGAAGGAACTGTGGGGCGGCGAACGGGATACCACCAACAACCGCATGGAGCTGACTGCCGTCATCCGCGCCCTGGAAGCCCTGAAGCGGCCGGTGCCGGTGAAGCTGTACACCGACTCCAAGTACGTGCAGCAGGGCATCAGCGCCTGGATCCACAACTGGAAGCGCAACGGCTGGCGCACCGCCGACAAGAAGCCGGTGAAGAACGCGGACCTGTGGCAGGAGCTGGACGTGCTGGCCAGACAGTTCCAGGTGGAGTGGACCTGGGTAAAGGGCCATGCCGGCAATCCGGGCAACGAACGGGCCGACGAGCTGGCCAACCGGGGCATCGAGGATCTCCGCCAGAGCGCCTGAAGCCCCTTATTCAACGGATTTGATCTAGGCGGCAGATAAACCGGCCGCCCTTGCCTAACATCGGAAACGTCATGCGTCAGATATTTCTAGATACGGAAACCACGGGCCTGGAGCACAAGCAGGGGCACCGCATCATCGAAGTGGCCGGTGTGGAGATGGTCAACCGCCGTCTCACCAACCGCCATTTCCACAAGTACATCAACCCGGAACGGGCCATCGACGAAGGCGCCCAGGCGGTGCACGGCATCAGCCTGGAATTCCTGGCAGACAAGCCCAAGTTCGCCGCCATCGCCGCTGACTTCCTCGACTTCATCCGCGGCGCCGAACTGGTGATCCACAACGCGGCCTTCGACGTGGGCTTCCTCAATGCCGAGCTGGCCCGCCTCAAGCTGCCGCCCGTCGGCGAGGTCTGCTCCGGGGTGGTGGACACCCTGAAGATGGCCAAGGAGATGCACCCGGGCAAGAAGAACAACCTCAACGCCCTGTGCGACCGCTACGAGGTGGACAACTCCCACCGCACCCTGCACGGCGCCTTGCTCGATGCGGAGATTCTGGCCGAAGTCTATGTAGCCATGACCCGGGGTCAGGAAAGCCTGATGATCGACCTGGGCCAGGCACCGGCCGCCGCCGCGGAAATCGCCATGAGCACGGGCCAGCGCCGCCCCACCCGGGTCCTGCGGGCCAGCATCGAAGAACTGGCCGCCCACGAGCAGGTGCTGGCCGGCATCAACAAGGAAAGCAAGGGCAAGTGCCTGTGGGCGCCGCCCCCGGCCGAGCCTCCCGCCGCATGAGATTTCTCCGCCGTTGTCCCTGCCTGTGGCTGGCCGCGCTGCTGCTGGCCGCCACGACCGCGACGGCGGCTCCGCTCCCTCCCCTGCAACCCTGGATCGACGCCACTCCCGCCGGTGGCGTCCTGGTGCCGCCACCGGGCGTCTATGCCGGGCCGGTACGCATCGACAAGCCCCTGCATGTGGATGGGCAGGGCAAGGTGACCATCGACAATGGCGGCCACGGCACCATCCTCAGTCTCAGGGCCAGCGGCGCCAGCCTCAAGGGGTTGCGCCTGGTGGGCAGCGGCGATTCCCACGACCAGCTGGATGCAGCCATCAGCATCGAAGGCCACGGCAACCTGATCGAAGGCAACGTGATCGAGGCCAGCCTCTTCGGCATTTCCCTCAAGCAGTCGGACCACAACATCCTGCGCCGCAACCGCATCCGCTCCTTCAACGTGGATTCGGCCGACCGGGGCGATGCCCTGCGCCTGTGGTATAGCGCCGGCAACCTGATCGAGGATAACGACATCGCCCAGACCCGGGACCTGACCATCACCAACGCCCCGCGCAACCACTTCCGCCGCAACACCATACGGGACAGCCGGCGCGGCATGAACTTCCTCTTCGCCAACCGCAGCCGCATCGAGGACAACGTGCTGGAGCGCAACTCCACCGGCATCGTCATCATGAATTCGGAAGGCGCCATCCTGCGCCGCAACCGGGTCCTGCACGCCATGGACGCCTCCGGCGCCGGCATCGCCCTGAAGGAGACGGCGGCCATCCTGGTGGAAGACAACGACATCATCCATTGCGCCGTCGGCATCATGGCCGACTCCCCTTCCCATCCCCTCAACCGCATCGTCCTGCACCGCAACCGCCTGGCCCACAACGTCACCGGGGTCAATTTCTACGGCGAACGGGGCGGCCACATCGCCATCGCCAACCGCTTCGAGAACAATCTGTGGCAGGTCATGGCCAGCAATGCGGGGGACCAGCAGAACGACTTCTGGCTGGGCAACTACTGGGACGACTATCAGGGTTTCGACCGCAACGGCGACGGCTGGGGCGACACGCCCCACGAGATTTACGCCTACGCCGACCGCATCTGGATGGATACGCCGGCGGCCCGCTTCTTCCGCAATTCGCCGGTGCTGGAGATGCTGGACTTCCTGGAAAGGCTGGCGCCCTTCTCCCACCCCACCCTGATCCTGCAGGACCCGAAACCGCGCATCCTGCGCGGCAAGAGCTGAGGCGCCCTAGAACAGGCTCGCCACCACGTCCTGGTCCCGCTTGGCCAGGCGCTCCAGGCCGTTCAGGACCTCCTTCGAGGCGCCATGGTCCCGGGCGTGGGCGAGAAAGCTCTGCACCGCCTTTTCCAGAGGGTAATCGGAAGTCTGCCAGTCATGGTTGAACTGGCTGGCCAGGAGCCGCTGGGCCGTCAGCTTGCCGCTGCGCATGGGCACCAGGGTCACCTGCTGGCCGTCGTGGCGAATCACCACGGCCATGGTCAGGGCCTGATTGGTGACGATCAATTGAGGTCTTCCTTTTTCGGCAGGGGCAGGCGGAAGACACCGATCCCCTCCTCCTCCAGTTCGGCGAATTCCTCGTCCGAAGCCTGGCCCCGGATGGAGCGCCGGGGTGCTTCCTCGTTGTGCATCTTGCGGGCCTCCTCGGCAAAGGCCGAGCCCACATCGTCGCTGACGCTCATGAGGAAATCCACCACCTGGCGATAGGCAGTCAGAGGCGAAAGGGAGGTCTCCACGGTCGCAGGCGGAGCCTCAGCCGCCGGCGCCGCCACTTCACCGCCCTGGGCCAGGTGGATGCCGGCCGGGATCTTGCGGATCTGGTGGGAATTGCAGTGGGGACAGGTGACCAGGCCCCGTTCCTGCTGGGACTGATAGTCCTCGGCGGATCGGAACCAGCCTTCAAAGCGGTGCTCCTGCTCGCAGGAGAGTTCAAAGATGATCAATTGGGTGCCAGGCGTCGTGGTGCCCGGGACGGGACTTGAACCCGTAAGCCTTGCGGCGGCGGATTTTAAGTCCGCTGTGTATACCAATTTCACCACCCGGGCGGATGCGAAAGGCAGGATTATAGCGGCTTCCCGCCGGGCAGGGCAGCCAGAACGCCAAACGGCGAGGCTTTCAGGCCTGGGTATCGATGATCCTGCCGGTCACCTGCCCTTGCCCGTTGACGACGGGGGACGGCGCTTGGGCCGGGTTCTGACTGCCGCCCTTGTCGCCGGCGACCGGTGCCGCGGGCTGGGACTGCAATCCCAATCTGGCGGCCAGATTGGTGCGCGCCACGATGGCGAACATATTGCCGTTGCTGATCGGTTTGATGCCCATGGGAGACTCCCGCCGACGCGTCTACCTAACTGTAGATGATGCAACGGGAAAGTGCGGGAAGAGAATCGGCACGGGGAGAAGCTGCGGCGGAAGCCTGAATGCAAAAAGGGCAGTGCTTGCGCACTGCCCTTTTCAATTTGGAGCGGGAAAAGAGTCTCGAACTCTCGACCTCAACCTTGGCAAGGTTGCGCTCTACCAACTGAGCTATTCCCGCATGAAGCTTTTTACTGCCGGCCGGACATCAATCCGGCCTTGGTGAAACTGGAGCGGGAGAAGAGTCTCGAACTCTCGACCTCAACCTTGGCAAGGTTGCGCTCTACCAACTGAGCTACTCCCGCGTATTACTTTTCAACCTGGAGGCGCGAGCCGGAGTCGAACCGACCTACACGGATTTGCAATCCGGTGCATAACCGCTTTGCTATCGCGCCAGAAACATTCTTACTGCTGCTGAAGAAAGCGGTCAGCTCTCTCCTGGAATTCTGGAGCGGGAAAAGAGTCTCGAACTCTCGACCTCAACCTTGGCAAGGTTGCGCTCTACCAACTGAGCTATTCCCGCGTCGTGTTGATCAGTGCTGCAATCAACGAGGTCCGCATTATAAGGCCTTTCGCGGGCCTGTCAACAGTTCTGCGACGGCAATTATTTTTCCGCGTGCTGGACGATTTGCGGCCAGGCCATGCGCATGTAGTAACCCATGGACCACAGGGTCAGCACGGCGGCGATATAAATCAACCACGTACCGGCGGCCATGACGTCGATGCCGGCCACCGGCTCCTGCAGCAACAGCAGGGGAATAGCGGCCATCTGGGCGGTGGTCTTGATCTTGCCGATCATGGACACGGCCACGCTTTTCGAGGCGCCGATCTGGGCCATCCACTCGCGCAGGGCGGAAATGGTGATTTCCCGGCCGATGATGACGGCGGCGATGACCGCGTTGGTGCGATCCAGCTGCACCAGCATGATGAGGGCCGTGGCCACCATCAGCTTGTCCGCCACCGGATCGAGAAAGGCGCCGAAGGCCGAAGTCTGGTTGAGGGCCCGGGCCAGGTAGCCGTCGAACCAGTCGGTGAGGCCGGCCACGACGAAGACCAGGGTGGCGATCAGGTTGCGCTCCTGCAGGCTGGCCCAGGATTCGGGCACGTAGTAGATGCCGATCAGCAGGGGGATCAGGACGATGCGCAACCAGGTGAGAAGGATAGGTATGTTGAAGGGCATTCAGTGCAACGCCGAATAGATTCGTTCCGCCAGATCCCGACTGATGCCAGGCACTTCGGCCAGCCGGTCCACGCTTGCGCCGGCGATGCCCTGGAGTCCGCCGAAATGGGCGATCAGGGCCTTGCGCCGGGTCGGGCCGACCCCGGGGATTTCCTCCAGGGTCGAAGTCCTGCGGGCCTTGCCGCGCTGGGCGCGGTGTCCGGAAACGGCGAAACGGTGGGACTCGTCGCGGATTTCCTGGATCAGGTGCAAGGCCGGGTGTGTCGAGGGCAATTGTAACGGCTTTCGCCCGTCGGGAAAGATCAGTTGTTCCAGCCCGACCTTGCGCTCCACGCCTTTGGCGACGCCGATCATGGGCACATGGGCCAGCCCCAGTTCCTCCAGGGCGCTGTAGGCGACGCCGACCTGGCCCTTGCCGCCGTCGATGAGGATCAGGTCCGGGCAGACACCCTCCCCCACCGCCACCTTGTCGTAGCGCCGGGAGACGGCCTGGCGCATGGCGGCGTAGTCGTCGCCCTTCTGGATGTCACGGATGTTGTAGCGGCGGTATTCGGACTTGCGCATGCCGTTGCCCTGGTACACCACACAGGAGGCCACGGTGGCTTCGCCCTGGGTGTGGCTGATATCAAAGCACTCGATGCGCTGCGGCAGCTCCGCCAGGCCCAGGGCTTCCTGCAGGGCTTCCAGGCGCTGCCCCTGCATGGACAGGGTGGCCCGGCGCGAGGCGATGGCGATGCGGGCGTTCTGCACCGCCATTTCCACCCACATGCGGTGAGCCGTCTGGCGCGGCTCCTGGATCGGCACCGGCCGCTCGGCCAGGGCCGCCAGGCTCTCGGCCGCCTCTTCGTCCGCCGGCGGCACATTGACCAGGATGCGGGCGGGAATGGGATGCTCCCGGTAATGCTGGTCGAGGAAGGCGGCGATAGCCTCGGCCGGCTCGCAATCCGCCGCATTCTTGGGAAACAGGGGCTTGTCGCCCAGGTGCTGGCCGCCGCGGATCATGGCCAGGTTGAGACAGAGCATGCCCGACTCCTGCACCGCCACCACCACGTCCGCATCCTCGTCGCGACCGCTGTCCACGTACTGTTTTTCCTGGATGCGGCGCAGGCCCTGGATGCGGTCCCGCAGCACGGCGGCCTGTTCGAAGGCCAGGGCCATGGAGGCCTGTTCCATGGCTTCGGTCAGGCGCTGGATCACCTCGTGCTGCTTGCCCTTGAGGAACATGGCGGCCAGCTGCACGTCCTTGGCGTAATCCTCGGCGGAGATAAGGCCGACACAGGGACCGCTGCAGCGGTGGATCTGGTACAGCAGACATGGCCGGGAGCGGTTGGCGAAGACCGAATCCTCGCAGGTGCGCAGGTGGAAGGTCTTCTGCAGCAGGTGGATGGAGTCCCGCACCACCGAGGCTGCCGGGAAGGGGCCGTAGTAGTCGGCCTTGCGGTCCGGGGCGCCGCGGAAGAAGGCCAAGCGCGGGAATTGATCCCGGGTCAGCTGTACATAGGGGTAAGACTTGTCGTCCCGGAAGAGGATGTTGAAGGGCGGGTCCAGGCTCTTGATGAGGTTGTTTTCCAGCAGCAGGGCCTCTGCCTCGGAGCGGGTCACGGTGGTATCGATGCCGCAGATGCGGCTCACCATGAGGGCGATGCGGGGGCTGGAAACGGTGCGCTGGAAATAGGACGAAACGCGCTTCTTCAGGTTCTTCGCCTTGCCGACATAGAGCACCTTGCCCTCGGCGTCGAGCATGCGATAGACCCCCGGCAGGTCCGTCAGGGTCGCCAGGAAGGTCTTGGCGTCGAAGGCCGGCGCTGCCGGCCCGGCCGCCGGGGCCGTTGCTTCCGGAGACTCGCTCATGGCGTCCTCAGCCGAGCCGGTCCAGCTTGTCGCGGATGGCGCCCACCACGGCCTCGAAACCCTCGGTGGTGAGGCGCCCGGTGCGGGTGTTGTAACCGCTGCAGTGGTAGCTGGTGAACGTCTCCACGCCGCCGGGCAATACATGGCGCACGGCATGGCCGAAGGGGTAGTCCTTCACCTTCAGGCCGAAGGTGCGCAGCACCGCCTGGTGGGCCACGGCGCCCAGGATGAGGATGGCCTGCAGGTTGGGCATGCTGGCGATTTCCTGGCCCAGGTAGTCGTTGCACTGGCGGATTTCCACCGGCAGGGGCTTGTTCTGGGGCGGCAGGCAGCGCACCGCGTTGGTGATGCGGCAGTCCTTCAGCTCCAGGCCCGTATTGGCCCACCCTTCCGCATTGAGGGGCCAGGCCTCGGTGGCGAAGCCGAACTTGTGCAGGGAGGGATAGAGCAGCTCCCCGGCGATGTCGCCGGTAAACGGCCGACCGGTGCGGTTGGCACCCCGTTCCCCGGGGCCCAGGCCCACCACCAGCAGGCGGGATTCCAGGCTGCCGAAGGACGGCACCGGGCGGGCATGCCAGTCCGGGTCCCGCTGGCGGATGGCGGCCAGATGGGCGGCCAGGCGGGGACAATCGGTACAGTCGGTGGAAAAGGTCTGGGGCGGGGCAAGCATGGGGAAAAGGGTCCGTGACAACGAGGCGGAAAGGCTGAAATGGTACCATGCGGCCCCATGGAAGCCCCCGCCCCGGCGCCTCTGGCGCCCGCCCGCCCCAGCCTGTCCTGGGATATTTTCTGCACCGTCGTGGACAACTACGGCGACATCGGCGTCTGCTGGCGCCTGGCCCGGCAACTGGCGGCGGAGCACGGCTTTGCCGTGCGCCTGTGGGTGGACGACCTGGCCAGTTTCGCCCGCCTCTGCCCAGAGCTGCAGGTGGAACGGGATTGCCAGACGGTGGCCGGCGTCACCGTGCAGCGCTGGGCCGGCGATTTCGCCCAGGTGGCGGCAGCCCAGGTGGTGGTGGAAGCCTTCGCCTGCGAACTGCCGGAAAACTACCTGGCCGCCATGGCCCGGGCGCCCCGGCCGCCGGTGTGGATCAACCTGGAATACCTGACGGCGGAGGACTGGGCCAGCCACTGCCACGGCCTGGCCTCGCCCCACCCGCGCCTGCCCCTGCTCAAGTACTTCTTCTTCCCCGGTTTCGACGTCCGTACCGGCGGCCTGCTGCGGGAACGGGCGCTGATCGGCCAGCGGCAGGACTTCCAGGCCGATCCCCTGGCCCGAAAGGCGCTCTGGCAGCGCCTCGGCGCCACCCCCACGGCGGCGGAACGGGTGGTGTCCCTCTTCTGCTACGGCCACCTCCCCGTGGCAAGCCTGCTGGACGCCTGGGCCCAGACCCCCTCCCCGACCCTGTGCTTCATGCCCCTTGGGCCGGCCCTGCCGGAAGTGACCGCCTGGAGCGGCGGCCGGCTGACCCGGGCCGGAGACCGGCTGCAGGTGGGCGCCCTGCGCCTGGTGCTGATGGACTTCCTGCCCCAGGCCGACTACGACCGGCTGCTGTGGGCCTGCGACCTCAACTTCGTCCGCGGCGAGGATTCCTTCGTCCGCGCCCAATGGGCCACCCGGCCCCTGGTATGGCAGATCTATCCCCAGGAGGAAAACGCCCACGAGCCCAAGCTGGAGGCCTTCCTCGAAGCCTACAGCGAGGGCCTGGAGACGGCCGCGGCCCAGGCCCTGCGCACCTTCTGGCGCGCCTGGAACGGTCTCGACCCCGCCCAACCCGGAGCCTGCTGGCCCGCATTCGAGCGGCAGCTGCCGGCCTTGCTGGCCCATGGCTGCCAATGGAGCGATTTGCAGGAAAATCGCCCTGACCTGGCGGAATCCTTGGCGCGTTTTTGCCGAAACAAGCTATAATCACGCGCTTTATTTTTGGCTTGGGCTTTCGGGTCGCGTTTTAACTTCTTGCGCCCCCTCGCTTCCTTGGCCAGACCCTCAAATTATTTTCCGCAGGATTGACGATGAAGACCGCCCAAGAACTCCGCTCCGGCAACGTGATCATGGTGGGCCCCGAAGCCCTGGTGATCCAGAAGACCGAATACAACAAGTCCGGCCGCAACGCTGCCGTGGTCAAGATGAAGATGAAGAACCTGCTGACCGGCGCCGCCAGCGAAGCAGTGTACAAGGCCGACGAAAAGTTCGAAGTGGTCCAGCTGGATCGCAAGGAAGTGACCTACTCCTACTTCGCCGATCCCATGTACGTCTTCATGGATGCCGACTACAACCAGTTCGACATCGAAGCCGACAACATGACCGACGCCCTGAAGTACCTGGAAGACGGCCTGGCCTGTGAAGTGGTGTTCTACAACGAGAAGGCCATCTCCGTCGAACTGCCCAACTCCGTGGTGCGCGAAGTGACCTACACCGAACCCGCCGTCAAGGGCGACACCTCCGGCAAGGTGCTGAAGCCCGCCAAGATCGGCACCGGCTTCGAGCTGATGGTTCCCGCCTTCGTGGAAATCGGCGACAAGATCGAAATCGACACCCGCACCGACGAGTACAAGAACCGCGTGAAGTAATCCTTCCCCGGGTTCCAGCAAAAAGGGCTGCCGCGGCAGCCCTTTTTCTTTGCCCTCCGGTTGCGGCCATTTCCCCATGCCGGCCCGGGGCGCCTATTCCAAGCCGCTCTCCGACATGGCATCGCCGCAGCCCCCGCCCCGCCTGCCTGTCAGCCCACCCGGCCTTCAGAAATCCTGCCGCACCCGCCAGTAGCTGGCAAAACGGGGCAGGCCCGTAGCTGTCAGTTCCCGATAGCGGTAGGTAATCAGGGCCCCCACGGGCGGCGGCTGACGCCGCTCTGCGGCGGAAAAGCCGGTGCCCAGGCTGAACCGGCGGCCATCGGGCATCTCCACCCGCAGCGCCCCCAGCATGCCGGCGTAGCGGCCCTTGCCCGGCAAATGGGCCACCACTCGGGCCTCCGCATCGAGCCAGGGTTTCACCTTGAGCAGCACCTCGCTGCGGCCGGTGACATAGGGCGCATCGGCCCGATGCAGCATCAGGCCTTCGCCGCCGCCCCGCCGCACTTCCTCCAGCCGGGCCAGCAACTGAGCCCTGTTCGCCAGGCGGAACTGCTCCACCGTCTGCAGCCAGGGCACCCGGGCGCCGGCCACCAGCGCTTGCAGGCGCTGCAACCGCTCGCTGAAAGCGCCCTCCCCGCCCGGCAGTTCGAACACCATGTAGCGCACCTGCCGCCATTCGGCATCGTCCGGCAGTTCCCGCCGCACCGTGGCCGAGAGCCGCTCGAAATGGCCGCGCCCGGCCCACAATTCCCCATCCAGGGGCGTGGCCGGCAGTGCCGCGACAAACCAGGCCGGCGCCGCCACCGGGCGGCCGCTGCGAAAGCGCAGCACCTGGCCGTCCCAGACCGCCCTGACCCCGTCCAGCTTTTCACTGACCCAGTAGGCGGCCACGTCCTCCTGGCCGGTGTAGGTTTCGGCCAGGAGCAGGGGCGGCGGCGGAACGGTGGGGGACTGGGCCCACAGCGGGCTCCAGCCAAGGGAGAGAAGCAGGAGCAGCAGGCGGCGGATCATGGTGAATGCTCCCGCCTGGCTGCCCGGTTTCAGGCGAGGCGCCCGGCGGCGGCTACGCCGCGCTGGTAGACCGGATCGGCCTGGAGGTCGGCCCAATCCGGAGCAGGCTTTTGAGGCAGCAGGCGCTGCACCCGGGCGGCCCGGACCGGGTCCAGGGACGGCTGCCAGCGCTCCAGCAACTGGCCCACCGCTTCCGGCGCATTGCACACCAGCAGCATGTCGCAGCCGGCGCTCCAGGCGGCCTGGGCCCGGGCCACCACATCACCGGCGACGGAGGCCCCTTCCATGGACAGGTCGTCGCTAAAAACGACGCCGTCAAACTTCAAGTTGTTTCTCAGATAATTAATCCAGTAATTTGAAAAACCTGCGGATTTTTGATCAACTACCGGGTAAATCACGTGGGCCGGCATGACCGCATCCAGGGCCAGGCGACGGAAGGGTTCCATGTCGGCCAGGAGCTTGTCCCAGTCCCGCTCATCCACCGGAATGGCCACGTGGGAGTCGGCCTGGACCCAGCCGTGGCCGGGGAAGTGCTTGCCGCAGCAACCCATGCCGGCCAGTTGGAGACCCTGGATCAGGGCGCCGGCCAGTTGCACCACGGCTTCCGGCTGGCGGTGGAAGGAACGGCTGCCGATCACCGTGCTGCGGCCGTAGTCCAGGTCCAGCACCGGAGTGAAGGAGAAATCCACGCCCCGGGCCCGCAGCTCGGCGGCCAGCACATAGCCCAGGTCCTGGGCCGCAGCGATGGCCTCGCCAGGCGCCGCATCCCACAAGGCGCCCAGCTTGCCCATGGCGGGAATGGCCGTGAATCCTGGCCGACAGCGCTGCACCCGGCCGCCTTCGTGGTCGATGGCAATCAGCAACTGGGGACTGCGCAGGGCCTTGACCTCGGCGCAGAGGGCACTGAGCTGCTCCGGGCTTTCGTAATTGCGGCTGAACAGGATGAGGCCGCCCACCAGGGGGTGGGTCAGGCGTTCCCGGTCCAGATCGGTCAGGGCCAGGCCCTGGATGTCGATCATCACCGGGCCCGGGGGCAGTTGTCGGGGAGCGTTCATGGCTGGGTCTGTTCCAGAATGACGAAGGCGACGGCGTAGTCCTGCTCGTCGCTGAGGGAAAGATGGGCCACCAGCCGGCGCTCGGCCAGCAGGGCGGCAACGGCCGGGGCCAGTTCCAGGACCGGCTTGCCCAGGGCATCGTGGCCGACGCCGATGGCCGGCAGCAGCACCGGGGCCCGGATGCCGGTACCCAGGGCCTTGCCGAAGGCTTCCTTGGCGGCGAAGCGCTTGGCCAGGAAACGGGTCTGGCCGGCCTCGGGCAGACGGGCGAATTCCTCCCGCTCCGCCGGAGTCAGCAGTTTGTCCAGACTGCGCTCCCCGTGGCGGGCGTAGAACTCGCCGAGACGGGAGACAGCGACGATGTCGGTGCCGATGCCGTGGATCATGTATTTTTAGCCACAGAGGACACAGAGATCACCGAGAAAAACGAAAGCACATAGTTTATTGACCTGAATGCTGAGACCTGAGCGATGAGTCGTCCCGCCGGGTTTGCGCCGGAGACGGTTCACCCTCTGTGTTCTCTGTGCCCTCTGTGGCTTCGCCTTTACCGCCCCGCCGCACCGAGCAGCAGCTGCTTCATCTCCCGCACCGCTTCCCGCAGGCCGACGAAGACGGCGCGGCTGACGATGGCGTGGCCGATGTGCAGCTCCTTGATGCCTGGCAGGGCGGCGATGGGCTGGACGTTGTAGTAGTTGAGGGCGTGGCCGGCGTTGAAGCGCATGCCGAGGCCCCGGATGGCTTCGCCGGCCGCCCGCACCTTGGCCAGCTCGGCCAGCACGGCCGGGCTTTCCTCGTCCCGCCCCTGGTTGTAGAAGGCGTGGGCGTAGGGGCCGGTGTGGATTTCGCAGACCTTGGCGCCGATGCGGGCGGCCGCTTCCACCTGGGGCAGTTCGGCATCGATGAAGACGCTGGTGACGATGCCGGCATCGGCCAGGCGGGCCACCACGTCCTTCAGGCGGGCTTCCTGGCCGGCCACATCGAGACCGCCTTCGGTGGTCACCTCGTGGCGGCCTTCGGGCACCAGCATGGCCATTTCGGGCTTGAGGCGGCAGGCGATGCCCACCATTTCGTCGGTGGCCGCCATTTCCAGGTTGAGCTTGATCTGGGTGGTGAGCTTGAGGCGCTCCACGTCCTGGTCGCAGATGTGGCGGCGGTCTTCCCGCAGGTGCACGGTGATGCCGTCGGCCCCGCCCAGCTGGGCTTCCACGGCGGCCCACACCGGGTCCGGTTCGTAGGTGCGGCGGGCCTGGCGGATGGTGGCCACGTGGTCGATATTGACGCCGAGTTCGATGCTCATGGTGTTAAACCTCAATATTCCTGCTGCAAAGTGTCGACTTCAGGGTAGCCGCCGAGAAGCGTCTGCCTCAGAGTTCCTGCAACTCCCGGAAAATCTTCCGGGTCTCCAACTGCTTGCCGTCCAGGTAATGGGCCATCAAAGCCCGCATCAGCTGCTTGGCCTCGGCCAGGGAACGGGTATCGGAAAAATCCTCGTGGGCCAGGTCCAGCAGGGTCTTGCCCGACACCGAGAGGGTCGAATCCCCGGGCCGGGACAACCGTACCGGCCCCCGCTCGATCTGGTAGGCATAGTGGCCGGCGCTTTCCACCGCCCTGCCCTCCGCATCCGTGGCCAGGGTCAGGCCATAGCCCAGTTCCTGCAACAGGGATTTTTCGAAGCGGCGCAGGTCCGCCTCCTGCACGCCGTCGGCAAAGCAGCGCAGGGTTTCGGCATAGGCGGCGTAGAGGGCTTCGTGGGCGTCTTCCCGGGGCAGCAGGTGCAGCAGCAGCTCGTTCAGATAATAGCCGCAAAAAAGGGCGTGGCCGGCCAGCAGCGGCTGGCCGCCCTGCCATTCGGCCTTCATCAGGGTCAGCACTTCGCCCTTGCCTGCCCAGGAGACCTCCAGGGGCTGGAAACCCAGCAGCAGGCCGCGGATGGCGGAACGAGGCCGTCGGGCGCCCCGGGCCAGCAGGGCCACCCGGCCGAAATCCCGGGTGAAGGCCTCGACGATGAGGCTGGTTTCCCGAAAGGGATAGGTATGGAGGACGTAGGCGGGCTGGCCGTCTACCTTTTGCCGTTGCATGGCGAAAGCCCGAAGGGGAGGAAAAGACGCTTACTCGTAGCCCAGGCTGCGCAGCAGGCGCTCGTCGTCGTTCCAGCCGGACTTCACCTTGACCCACACTTCCAGGTAGACCTTGCCGTCGAACAGCTTTTCCATGTCCTGGCGGGCCTCGGTGGCGATGCGCTTGATGGTCTCGCCACCTTTGCCAATGACGATGGCCTTGTGGCCGTCCCGGTCCACCACGATGGCGGCGTAGATGCGGCGCAGGTTGCCCTCCACCTCGAACTTCTCGATTTCCACCGTGGTGGAATACGGCAGTTCGTCGCCCAGCAGGCGGAACAGCTTTTCCCGGATGTATTCGGAAGCCAGGAACCGCTCGCTGCGGTCGGTCAGCTCATCCTCGGCAAACAGCAGTTCTTCATGGGGCAGATACTGGCGGGCTTCGGCCAGCAGTTGCTCCAGCTGCTTGCCCTTGGTGGCGGAAACCGGCACCACGGCGGTGAAACTGCGCTCGGCGGTGACTGCGGCCAGGAAAGGCAGCAGCTTTTCCTTCTCGGCGATCTTGTCCACCTTGTTCACCACCAGGATCACCGGCCTGTCTTCCGGCAGCAGCTTGAGCACAGCCTTGTCCTTGGCGTCGAAACGGCCGGCCTCGACCACGAACAGCACCACGTCCACATCCGCCAGGGTCTGGGTCACGCCCCGGTTCATGGCCCGGTTGAGGGCGTTGGTGTGTTCGGTCTGGAAGCCCGGGGTGTCGACGAAGACGAACTGGGCATCGTCGTTGGTGAGGATGCCGGTGATGCGGTGGCGGGTGGTCTGGGCCTTGCGGGAGACGATGGAAATCTTCTCCCCCACCAGGCGGTTGAGCAGGGTGGACTTGCCCACGTTGGGGCGGCCGACAATGGCCACGTAGCCGGAACGGATTTGCTTTTCGGTATTCATGCTTTGAGTTTCTCCAGAGCCCGCGAGGCGGCCTCCTGTTCGGCAGCGCGGCGACTGCTGCCCTGACCTTCGGTTTGCAGGGCGGCAGAGGCAACCTCGCACAGCACCCTGAACTGCTGCAGGTGGGCCTGGCCGTCGGTGGCCGCCAGGGTATAGACCGGCAAGGGCTGGCGCCGCGCCTGCAGGTATTCCTGCAGACGGGTCTTGGGGTCCTTGATCGGCTGATCGGGAGCGATGGCGTCCAGCTTGGCCGTAAACAGGTTGCCCACCACGACCTTGGCACGGTCGAAGCCCGCATCCAGGTAAACGGCGCCAAACAGGGCTTCCAGGGCATCGGCCAGGATCGACGGGCGGGTATGGCCGCCGCTCTTCAACTCCCCTTCTCCGAGCCGCAACTGTTCCCCCAGATCCAGCCCCAGGGCCAGTTCGTGGAGGGTATCCTTCTTCACCAGATTGGCCCGCAGCCGGGACAGGTCGCCCTCGGGCAACAGGGGGAAACGCTCGAACAGGAGGTGGGCGACGACGCAGTTGAGGATGCTGTCGCCGAGGAATTCCAGGCGCTCGTTATGGGGCGAACTGTGGCTGCGGTGGGTCAGCGCCGTGCGCAGCAGGGAGGGATCGGCAAATTCATGGCCCAGGCGACGGGAAAACGCGGCCTGGGGAGCCGTCAAACGGATTTTTTCAGCCACCCTTGCCCTTGCTGCTGCCCTGAAAATCGATATACAAGCTCACCGGACCTGCCAGGGGGATTTTTTTGGCATAGGCGAAGGAAATGACGAGATCGCTGCCGTCCTTGCTGATGTCGAGATCGGATCCTTTGATGACGTCGATGTAGCCGACCTCGGCCCGCTTGTCGAAAGCCTTGCGGATATCGCTCACCGTGGCGCCGGCCAGCTGGCTGTCGGCGGTCATCGCCTTGATGTTCTTGACGATCGACACATACTCGATCACCGGCGGCACCACCTTCATGCCGGTGATCAGGACGAGAACGATGATCACACTCCACATCAGCAACCCGGAAAGACTCACCCCCCGTTGATGCTTACTCAGCATTGCGCTCTCCCGTAACTCAGTTGAAACGGCCGATGCGGCTCAGGTCGTTGAAATTGAACCAGATGAAAAAAGCCTTGCCGACGATGTTCTCGTCGGGGACGAAACCCCAGGCCCGGCTATCCCGGCTGTTGTCCCGGTTGTCGCCCATGACGAAGTAGTGTCCCGGCGGCACCGTACAGATAACGCCCGCGTTATTGTAAATACAATTCTCCCGGCCCGGAAACTGGGAGGCGTCGCGGATGAAGGCCGGCGCATCGTCGTCGTTGAGGAAGCGGTGGTCCACGGCCCCCAGGACTTCGCTGTACTGCTTGGAGTAGTACAGCCGCTCCGAATGCAGGAAATCGTCCTGGGGCTGGATGTCCAGGGGCTTGCCGTTGATGGACAGGCGCTTGTTCTGATAAGCCACCTTGTCGCCCGGCACCCCGACCACCCGCTTGATGTAATCCAGGGACGGATCCTCAGGGAAACGGAACACCATGACTTCGCCGCGCTGGGGCTGGCTTACCTCGATGATCTTCTTGTTGATCACCGGCAGGCGGATGCCGTAGGTGTATTTGTTCACCAGGATGAAATCGCCCACCAGCAGGGTCGGAATCATGGAGCCCGAGGGAATCTTGAAGGGCTCGACCACGAAGGAGCGCAGGCCGAACACCACCAGGATCACCGGGAAAAAGCCGGCACCGTATTCCACCCACCAGGGGTCCTTGGCTCCGGCCGGGCGCCGCTTGGCCAGCCACAGGGAATCCACGGCCCAGATGGCGCCGCTGGCCAGCAGCAGCAGGAAGAGGATCAGAGCGAAATTCAAGACGATGTCCTTTACTTGCTATCGACGCGCAGCACGGCGAGGAAGGCTTCCTGGGGAATCTCCACGCTGCCCACCTGCTTCATGCGCTTCTTGCCGGCCTTCTGCTTCTCCAGCAGCTTCTTCTTCCGCGTGATGTCGCCGCCGTAACACTTGGCCAGCACGTCCTTGCGCATGGCCTTGACGTTTTCCCGGGCAATGATGTTGGAGCCGATGGCGGCCTGGATGGCCACTTCGTACATCTGGCGCGGAATCAGCTCGCGCATCTTGGCTGCCAGTTCCCGGCCCCGGTAGGGGGCGTTGGCCCGGTGCACGATGATGGACAGGGCATCCACCTTTTCGCTGTTGATGAGGATGTCCACCTTGACCACGTCGGCAGCCCGGTATTCCTTGAACTCGTAGTCCAGGGAGGCATAACCCCGGGAGACGGACTTCAGCTTGTCGAAGAAATCCATCACCACTTCGGCCATGGGCATTTCATAGACCAGCTTCACCTGGCGGCCGTGGTAGTGCATGTCCACCTGGTTGCCGCGCTTGGCGTTGCACAGGGTGATGACGCTGCCCAGATAGTCCTGGGGCACAAAAATGGTGGCCGTGATGATGGGTTCGCGGATTTCATCGAACTTGCCCACTTCCGGCAGCTTGGAGGGGTTCTCCACCTGGACCACGGAACCGTCCCGCATCACCACTTCATAAACCACGGTGGGCGCGGTGGTGATCAGGTCCTGGTCGAATTCCCGCTCCAGGCGCTCCTGCACGATTTCCATGTGCAGCAGGCCGAGGAAGCCGCAGCGGAAGCCGAAGCCCAGGGCCTGGGAGACTTCCGGCTCAAACTGCAGGGAAGCATCGTTGAGGCGCAGCTTCTC
The DNA here is from genome assembly GCF_058809525.1 of Azospira sp. MPR-LB4. Taxonomy (NCBI): domain Bacteria; kingdom Pseudomonadati; phylum Pseudomonadota; class Betaproteobacteria; order Rhodocyclales; family Rhodocyclaceae; genus Azospira; species Azospira sp. MPR-LB4. Next base: position 355,275 of record NZ_CM179521.1, on the reverse strand, counting down.
CAGGGAGTCGCGCAACTGGTCGTACTGGTTGGATTCCACCGGGTAGAGGCCGGCAAACACCTGGGGCTTGATTTCCTTGAAGCCGGGCAGCGCCTCGGCGGCGGGACGCTCCACCAGGGTGACCGTATCGCCCACCTTGGCGGCATGCAGCTCCTTGATGCCGGAAATGATGAAACCCACCTGCCCTGCCCGCAATTCGTTGCGCGCCAGGGACTTGGGGGTGAACACGCCGACCTGTTCGCACAGATGCACGGCACCGGTAGACATCAGGCGAATCTTGTCCTTGGGCTTGAGCACCCCGTCCACGACACGGACCAGCATCACCACGCCGACGTAGTTGTCGAACCAGGAGTCGATCAGCAGGGCCTTCAGCGGCGCCTCGGGGTCGCCGACGGGAGGCGGGATCTTGGCGATCACCGCTTCCAGGATATCCTCCACCCCCAGGCCGGTCTTGGCCGAAGCCAGGACGGCGTCCGTGGCGTCGATGCCGATAACGTCCTCGATTTCCTGGCGGGCACCATCCGGGTTGGCCGACGGCAGGTCGATCTTGTTCAGCACCGGCACCACCTCCACCCCCAGGTCCAGGGCCGTATAGCAGTTGGCCACGGTCTGGGCTTCCACGCCCTGGGAGGCATCCACCACCAGCAGGGCGCCTTCGCAGGCGGAGAGGGAGCGGGAGACTTCATAGGAGAAGTCCACGTGCCCCGGGGTGTCGATCAGGTTCAGGTTATAGACCTGGCCGTCCCGCGCCTTGTAACTGAGGGCGGCCGTCTGGGCCTTGATGGTGATGCCACGCTCCCGCTCCAAGTCCATGGAGTCGAGCACCTGGGCTTCCATTTCCCGGTCGGAAAGGCCGCCACAGAGGTGGATGATGCGGTCGGCCAGGGTGGATTTGCCGTGGTCGATGTGGGCGATGATGGAAAAATTGCGGATGTGTTGCATATGGTAAAAAGGGTGCTGTGCAGCACCCTTTTGAATTTGGCCGGAAAGCGCGGATTCTAGCGGATTTTGGCCAAAACTTCACGGACTGCTGCCTCGTCCAGGAAGTAGTGGCAAATCTCTTCGCCGCCATGCAGCAACACGGGCACCAGTTCGCCCCAGCGCTGCTCCAGGGACTCGTCCTCGTCCACATCGATCACCTCGACGGCGGCGCCGTATTCATCGGCAATCGGTGCCAGGGCCGCCTCCATGTCATGGCACAGATGGCAATAGACCCGCCCCAGGAGCTGCAGGACAGGCCTGGTCTGCAGCATCGGCTCAGTTGCCACCATTGAGCCCCTTGACCGTGACGAAGGTCTGCATGTCGCCCCGGCGGATGAGCAAGGTCACGTTGGCACCCTTGTCGAACTGGGCCAACAGCCGGTTGAACTGCTCCGTCGAACGCAGTTCGCTGGTAACTCCCTTGCTGATGACGGCCAGGATGATGTCCCCGGGCCGCAGCTCGGAGCGGGCCGCAGCACCCCGCACGTCCTCGACCAGCAGGCCGCCGGCCACCTTCAGCTCACGCCGCTGCTCGGCCGACAGCTCGGACACCACCAGACCCAGGCGATTCACCTGGGGCTCGACAGCCTTGCCTTTCTTGGCCGCCTTGCCATCGGCTTTGTCGTCCGCCGGCATTTCGGCCACGGTCAAGGTCAGGTCCCGGGCTGCGCCCTTGCGCCAGACCTGCAGGGACACCCGGGAACCGGGTCGGGTGGCGCCCACCAATCGCGGCAGGTCGCTGGAAGCGCCCACGGCCTTGCCGTCGAAACGGAGGATCACATCGCCCGCCTCGACCCCGGCCTTTTCCGCCGGACCACCCGGTTCCACCGCATTGACGATGGCGCCGGCGGGCTTGGCCAGGCCGAAGGAATCGGCCAGTTCCTTGGTCACTTCCTGGATCACCACACCGATACGCCCCCGGCTGACCTTGCCCGAAGCCCGCAGCTGGCCCTGGATGTCCATGGCCACATCGATGGGAATGGCGAAGGCAATTCCCTGGTAACCGCCGGAGCGGCTGTAGATCTGGGAATTGATGCCCACCACCTCGCCCTTCATGTTGAACAGGGGGCCGCCCGAATTGCCGGGATTGATGGCCACGTCGGTCTGGATGAAGGGAACGTAGTTCTCCTGGGGCAGGGAGCGCCCCTTGGCGCTGACGATGCCGGCCGTCACCGAATTGTCAAAGCCGAAAGGGGAACCGATGGCCACCACCCACTCCCCTACCCTCAGCCCGGCCGGATCACCGAAGCGGACCGCGGGCAGGTTGCTGGCCTCGATCTTGATCAGGGCCACGTCGGTGCGCTTGTCGGCGCCGATCACCTTGGCCCGGAATTCCCGCTTGTCGGTCAGGCGCACGGTGATTTCGTCGGCCTGATCCACCACATGGGCATTGGTCAGCACGTAGCCGTCGCCGCTGATGATGAAGCCGGAACCCAGGGACTTGCTCTCGAATTCCCGGGGCACGGCGCCGCCGGGCTGCCCCTGGCCGAAGGGGCCGGAAGGACCGAAGCGGCGGAAGAAATCGAACAGGGGGTCGTCCTCGTCGAAGGGGAACGGCATGGCTCCCCGCTTCTGCCGCACTACCTGGGTGGTGCTGATATTGACCACCGTATTGCCGTACTTTTCCACCAGGTCGGCGAAGTCCGGCAAGCCGCGGCTATCGGCGGCCTGGGCGACTGCTGCAAGGCAGCAGAGATACAGGAGGACGACAAGACGTTTCATGGCAGAGCGGCTCCTGGACATGGGGATACCTCAGAGACGTTGGCGGATGACTGGCTGAAAACGGGGAGACTGGGCATCCCTGGCCTGCAGGCGACGCGCCAGGAACCAGGCCAGGAACCCTCCGAACAGGGCGCCTGCGGCAGCAGCCGCGTCCCGGGCCCCGGGCATGAGCGCGGCGCCGGCCACGGCGCCGAGCACCAGCAACGCCAGGGGCAGCAGGTAGAGCACCAGGACGCTGTGGGAGACGGCACCGTCCGGCACCCCCACCACGACCTTCTCGCCCACCTTCACGCCCAGCGGATTGAGTACGCGAAAGTGGCGCGGCCCGTGACAGAAAAGCTGGGAGGCATTGTTGCCGCCGCAACCGCCCTGCTCATGGCAGCGCCCGCAACCGCCCTGACTGGCCTCCACCAGGGCATAGTCGCCTTCCAGCGCAGTCACGGTTGCTTGGGTTTCAATCATGGGGAAAGCTCAAACATGTGGGAAAAGGAATTTTGCCCGCCTTTGCACCAGGCCATCACGGCTGACGAAGTCCCGGACCGGAGAAGGAATCCGGCGGCGGCAGCGCGACAGCCTACCAGCGCCGGTCGGGAGTGGTGTCGAGCAGGGGACGCAGCTTGGTCGCCACCGCCTCCCGGGCCCGGAAGATGCGGGAACGGATGGTGCCGATGGGACAATCCATGATCTTGGCGATTTCTTCGTAGCTCAGGCCTTCAAGCTCCCGCAGCATGATGGCGGTACGCAATTCTTCCGGCAGGGCATCCATGGCCGCATTCACCGTCTCGCCGATCTGCTTGGAGAGCAGCAGGTTCTCCGGCGTGTTGATGTCCCGCAGCTGCTCGCCGTCATCGAAGGTTTCCGCCTCTTCGGAGTCGAACTCGGTGGAAGTGGGCGCCCGGCGGCCCTGGGCCACCAGATAGTTCTTGGCCGTATTGATGCCGATACGGTACAGCCAGGTGTAGAACGCGCTGTCGCCGCGGAAGGAAGGCAAGGCCCGGTAAGCCTTGATGAAGGCTTCCTGGGCCACGTCTTCCACCTCGGCCGGGTCACGGATGAATCGGGACAGGAGGCGGCCCAGCTTGCGCTGGTACTTGGCCACCAGCAGCTCGAAGGCCTTTTTGTCGCCGGATTGCGCCCGCTCGACCAGCTTTTGGTCAATCTCGCGTTCGCTCATGCTGTATGAATACCTTTGTAAGGATTAGGGGTGATGGCGGAAAAGCACCTCATCGCGCTCCATCGCACACCACAGGCAGCCGAAGTATAACGCAAGCCACGCCGGGCCACGACCCACCCGCCCCGTGGGGAAATCCCGTAAGCCGCCGCGAGCCGCCAGCCCGGATGCGGCAACGGCCGGCCTACAAGCCCCGGCGCCCCTCTCGTGCTATAGTTGTCAGCCCTACGGTCCCCGCGGTCCAGTTCGGTCGCGGATGCAAGCCGCACACCAAGAAAGCGCATCGTGGTCCAGCATTTTGACGTACTCATCATCGGCAGCGGCCTGGCAGGACAGTCCGCCGCCCTTCGCCTGGCGGACACCCACAAGGTCGGCCTCATCAGCAAGCGCAGCCTGGAAGACAGTGCCAGCGCCTGGGCCCAGGGCGGCATTGCCGCCGTGCTGGACAGCCAGGATTCCATCGAAGCCCACATCCGCGACACCTTCGAAGCCGGCGGCCACCTCAACGGCGCCAAGGCCACCCGCTACGTCGTCGAAAACGGGCGGCGGGCCATCGACTGGCTGATCGAGCAGGGCGTCCCCTTCACCAAGGACGAAAAGGGCTACCACCTGACCCGGGAAGGCGGCCACAGCACCCGCCGGGTCATCCACGTGGCCGATGCCACCGGCCTGGCGGTACAGGACACCCTGACGCGCAAGGTGCGCCAGCATCCCAACATCACGGTGCTGGAACAGCACATCGCCATCGACCTCATCACCGGCGCCAAGCTGGGCCTGGCTGAGCAGCGCTGCTACGGCGCCTATGCCCTGGACACCCGCAGCGGCGAAGTCAGCACCATCGGCGCCCAGGCCACCATGATTGCCACCGGCGGCGCCGGCAAGGTCTACCTCTACACCACCAATCCGGACACCTCCACCGGCGACGGCATTGCCATGGCCTGGCGGGCCGGATGCCGGGTGGCCAACATGGAATTCATCCAGTTCCATCCCACCTGCCTTTACCACCCTCAGGCCAAATCCTTCCTCATTTCCGAGGCGGTACGGGGCGAGGGCGGCATTCTGCGCCTGCCGGACGGCACCCGCTTCATGCCCGACCATGACCCGCGGGCGGAACTGGCGCCGCGGGACGTGGTGGCCCGGGCCATCGACTTCGAGATGAAAAAGCGGGGCCTGGATTGCGTTTTCCTGGACATTTCCCACAAGCCCAAGGAATTCCTGCTGGAGCACTTCCCCAACATCCACGCCCGTTGCCTGGAACTGGGCATCGACATCAGCAAGGACCCGATCCCGGTGGTGCCGGCCGCCCACTACACCTGCGGCGGCATCATCACCGACCTCAAGGCCCGCACCGACATCGCCGGCCTCTACGCCGCCGGCGAAGCCTCCTGCTCCGGCCTGCACGGCGCAAACCGTCTCGCCTCCAACTCCCTGCTGGAATGCGTGGTCTTCTCCGAAGCGGCCGTGGCCGACATCAAGGCCCAGCCCAAGGTCGCCATCCCTGCCCTGCCCCAGTGGGATGAAAGCCGGGTTTCCGACCCGGATGAGGAAATCGTCATTTCCCACAACTGGGATGAACTGCGCCGCTTCATGTGGGACTACGTCGGCATCGTGCGCACCACCAAGCGCCTGCAGCGGGCCCAGCACCGCATCCGCCTGCTGATGCGGGAAATCAACGAGTTCTACACCCACTTCCGGGTCAGCCACGACCTCATTGAACTGCGCAATCTGGTGGTGACGGCCGACCTGATCGTCCGCTGCGCCCTCAAACGTAAGGAAAGCCGCGGCCTGCACTTCAGCCGCGACTACCCCGGACTGCTGCCCAAGCCGCGCAACACCATCCTCAGAAAATCCCGTCGTCCCTGATTTTGGCCCGCCAGCCCAGCCACACCCGCAACTGGCGGAACGACGCCTCGTCGGCCAGGCTGTCCGCCAGCAGGCACACGGCATGGGGACGGGACCAGGTCCCGTCCTCCTGCTCCAGGCGATAGCGCAGCACTACCAGATGACGCCAGCAAGTCCCCGGCAGCAACCGCAGCCGGGGACTTTCCTTTTCCCCCTGACCCCAGGCCAGCTCCCCCTTCTGCCCCAGGCGTACCCAGGCCGGATGCCGCCCATAGTGGCGCCGCAGGGCGAAGGCCAGGGAAACGAGCAGCAAGGCCAGCAGGCCAAGCGTCGCCCATATATTCCAGCCCAAAATGAAAACGCCGCCAGAAGCGGCGGCGTGCAAGGCAACGAGCAGCATTGCCAGGCGGCGGGAGGGTTGTAGTTGCAGAAGCAGCGGCAACCTCATCCCGTTGGTCTCGCTCAGATGCGCTTGAACACCAGGGAACCGTTGGTGCCGCCGAAGCCGAAGTTGTTCTTCAGGGCCACGTCGATCTTCATTTCCCGAGCCGTGTTGGCACAGTAGTCCAGATCACATTCCGGATCCTGCTCGAAAATGTTGATGGTGGGCGGGGAAACCTGGTGATGGACCGCCAGGACGCTGAAGATGGACTCGATGCCGCCGGCGCCGCCCAGCAGGTGGCCGGTCATGGACTTGGTGGAATTCACCACCAGGCCCTTGGCGGCATCGCCGAAGGCCAGCTTGATGGCATCGGTTTCGTTCTTGTCGCCCAGGGGCGTGGAAGTACCATGGGCATTCAGGTACTGCACCTGGTCAGGGTTCACGCCGGCATTGCGCAGGGCATTGAGCATGGAACGCTTCGGACCATCAGTGCTGGGAGCGGTCATGTGGTAAGCATCGCCGCTCATGCCGTAGCCTGCCAGCTCCGCATAAATGCGGGCGCCCCGGGCCTTGGCGTGCTCATACTCTTCCAGCACCATGGCGCCGCCACCCTCGCCCAGCACGAAGCCGTCACGATCCTTGTCCCAGGGCCGGCTGGCGGTGGTGGGATCGTCATTGCGGGTGGACAGGGCCCGGGCAGCGCAGAAGCCACCCATGCCCAGGGGGGTCACGGTGGACTCGGCACCGCCGGCAATCATCACGTCGGCATCGCCGTACTCGATGAGGCGGGCAGCTTCGCCGATGTTGTGGGTGCCGGTGGTGCAGGCGGTCACCACGGCGATATTGGGACCCTTGTAGCCATACAGGATGGACAGGTTGCCGGAGATCATGTTGATGATCGAACCGGGAACGAAGAAGGGGGAAATCTTGCGCACACCGCCGGCGATGTAATCGTCCTTGGTGTTCTCGATCAGGGGCAGGCCACCGATGCCGGAACCGATCGCCACGCCGATGCGCTCCGCATCGACCGGATTGGCTTCAAGCCCGGCATCCTTGATGGCCTGGATGCCGGCCGCCATGCCGTAATGGATGAAGGTATCCATGCGGCGGGCGTCCTTGGCGGAAATGTAGGTGCCGATATCGAAGTTCTTCACTTCCCCGGCAATGCGGGTGGGGAAAGTGGATGCATCGAACTTGGTGATGGCAGTAATACCGGAGCGACCGGCCAGGAGGTTTTGCCAAGCTTCTTCAACGCTGTTACCGACCGGGGAAACAAGCCCCAGCCCGGTGATGACGACGCGACGACGTGCCAACTTTAGCTCCGGAAAGAATGAGGGGAGAGGTGATACAGAATACTGCAGAAGGGCGGGCTCCCTGCATCAATGCTGGACCGGCGCCACGAAGGCGCCGGTTGGCAGGGAAGTCCCGTACCCGGGTGATTACTTCTTGTGGGACAGAACGTAATCGATGGCTTGTTGCACGGTGGTGATCTTCTCGGCGTCTTCGTCGGGGATCTCGGTCTCGAATTCTTCTTCGAGGGCCATCACCAGCTCGACGGTATCCAGAGAGTCGGCACCCAGGTCATCCACAAAGGAGGACTCGGTCTTGATGTCGGCTTCGTTGACGCCCAGTTGCTCGGCAACGATCTTCTTAACGCGCTGTTCCAGGTTTTCCATTCAGGACTCCTTCCCTGTTATCGGGTATCAGACAAACTTGCTTATTTTACCAAAACGCCCCGCGCTTACAAAACGCGGGATCCTCAGGCGGAAAACCGCCATTAATCCATATACATACCGCCGTTGACATGGATGGTGCTGCCGGTCACGTAGCCTGCGGCCGGGGAGGCCAGGAAGGCTACGGCGGCGGCGATGTCCTCCGGGCTGCCGAGGCGGCCCAGGGGAATGTTACCCAGCAAACCTTCTTTCTGCTTGTCGTCCAGAGCCTTGGTCATGTCGGTATCGATGAAGCCAGGCGCGACGCAGTTGACCGTGATGTTGCGGCTGCCCAGCTCCCGGGCCAGGGAACGGGTCATGCCGGAAACGCCGGCCTTGGCCGCGCAGTAATTGGCCTGCCCCGGATTGCCGGCATGGCCGACCACGGAAGTGATATTGATGATGCGGCCGGCGCGGGCCTTCATCATGCCGCGCATGACGGCCTTGGAAAGGCGGAAGACGGCCTTCAGGTTGGTGTCGATGACCGCATCCCACTCGTCGTCCTTCATGCGCATGGCCAGGTTGTCCCGGGTGATGCCGGCATTGTTGACGAGAATGGAGACTGCGCCGAACTCCTTTTCCAGAGCGGCGATCAGGGCGTCCACCTGGGCTTGGTCACGCACTTCGAGGAGCGCACCGCGCCCCTTGGCGCCGGCCTCGGCAAGGTAGGCGGAAATCTTGCCAGCACCGTCGTCGCTGGTGGCGGTGCCAACCACGGTGGCGCCCAGGCGGGCCAGTTCCAGAGCCACTGCCTTGCCGATACCCCGGGAAGCGCCGGTAACGAGGGCAATTTGTCCTTGCAGCATGGTTTTACTCCAGGTTGATATTGGCTTCGATGGCAGCCAGGTCGGCCAGGGCCACACCATTGACGCCATCGGCACAGCGCTTGGTCAGGCCGGCCAGCACCTTGCCGGGACCGCATTCTGCCACCACGGTGACGCCCATGGCAGCCATTTTCTGGATCGTCTCGACCCAGCGCACCGGATTATAGGCCTGACGCACCAGGGCATCGCGAATACGGGCCGGATCGCTTTCCACGGCCACATCCACGTTATTGACCACGGGAATACGGGGCGCCTGCAATTCCAGTTCAGCCAGACGCAGGGCCAGCTTGTCAGCCGCCGGGCGGATCAGGGAGGAATGGAACGGGGCGGACACCGGCAGGGCCACGGCGCGCTTGGCGCCCTTGGTCTTGCACACTTCCATGGCCCGTTCCACGGCGGCCTTGTGGCCGGCGATGACGGTCTGGCCGGCAGCGTTGAAATTCACCGGCTCCACCACCTCGCCCTGGGCCGCTTCGGCACAGGCGGCGCGGATGCCGTCGTCGTCCAGGCCGAGAATGGCGGCCATGGCGCCGGTGCCAAGAGGCACGGCCTCCTGCATGGCAGCAGCCCGCAGCCGCACCAGGGGCACGGCGTCCTTGAACTGCAGGACGCCGGCAGCCACCAGGGCGGAATACTCACCCAGACTGTGGCCGGCGACAACGGCCGGCATCTTGCCACCCTTGTCCAGCCACAGGCGCCAGGCAGCGATGCCGGCGGTCAGCATGACAGGCTGGGTATTCACCGTCTGGGACAGCACTTCGGCCGGACCTTCGGCCACCATCTGCCACAGGTCTTCGCCCAAGGCGGCGGATGCTTCATCGAACGTGGCACGGACCACGGCGGAGTCGCCGTAGGCCGCCATCATGCCGACTGCCTGGGAACCTTGACCGGGAAATACGAACGCAAAAGCCATGGGAATTAACCTCTGAGAGCTTGAATGCAGTTAGAACTGGAACAGCACGGCGCCCCAGGTGAAGCCGCCGCCGACGCCTTCCAGCAGCACCTTCTGTCCGCGCTGGATGCGTCCGTCGCGCACTGCCGTATCCAGCGCCAGGGGTACGGATGCAGCGGAAGTATTGCCGTGGCGGTCCACGGTCACCACCACCTTGTCGCTGGGGATGCCCAGCTTCTTGCCGGTGGAATCGATGATGCGCAGATTGGCCTGGTGCGGCACCAGCCAATCCACATCGGAAGTCGCCACCCCGGCGGCCGCGCAGGTCTCGGCCGCCACGTCGGCAAGGACGCGCACGGCGAACTTGAACACGGCCTGGCCATCCATGCGCAGGAAGGGATCGCCGATCACCGCACCGCCGGCCACATTGCCGGGCACCGAAAGAATGCCATGGTGGCTGCCGTCCGCATGCAGGGCGGTGGCAAGGATGCCGGGTGCATCGGAGGCTTCCAGCACCACGGCACCGGCGCCGTCGCCGAAGAGCACGCAGGTACCCCGGTCGTTCCAGTCCAGGATGCGGGAGAAAACTTCGGCGCCAACCACCAGTGCCTTCTTGTGGGAGCCCGAACGGACGAACTTTTCCGCAATGCTCAGTGCATAGACAAAGCCGGCGCAGACGGCCTGCACGTCGAAGCAGGTTGCCCCCTTGTTGCCCAGTTTGCTCTGCAGCAGACAGGCGGTGCTGGGGAAGATGAAATCGGGAGTGGAGGTGGCGACGATGATCAGGTCCAACTCGGCGGCATCCACGCCGGCCATCTCCAGGGCCCGGCGAGCCGCTTCGAAGCCGAGATCGCTGGAGGTCTGGCCGGGTTCCGCCAGGTGCCGATTACGAATACCGGTACGGGTGGCAATCCATTCGTCGCTGGTATCGACCCCGCGGGCCACCAGATCGTCGTTGCTCACGGCCTGGGCCGGCAGATAGCTGCCGACCCCGGTAATCTTGGCATACATATTAGGCAGACTCCTGGGCCGCTACGGCAGCCGCTTGAGAGGAACTGGAAACGTGACGGGCAACCTGGTCGGCAATGCGGCTCAACACCTGCCCCCTTGCTTCCTCGGCAGCCCGTTCGATGGCGTGGCGGAAACCGTAGGCATCGGCCGAGCCATGGCTCTTGACGACGATGCCCTTGAGCCCGAGCAGGCTGGCGCCGTTGTAGCGACGATGATCGACGCGGCGCTTGAAGCCCTTGAGCACCGGTAGCGCCAGAAGGGCAACCAGCTTGGTAAAGAGGTTGCGCCCAAACTCCTGACGCAGGAAGGTGGACAACATCTGGGCCAGACCTTCGGACGTCTTGAGGGCCACGTTACCGACAAAGCCGTCACAAACCACGACTTCGGCCTCGCCCTTGTACACGCCATCACCTTCGACGTTACCGATGAAGTTGAGACCCGAATTGCGCAGCAACTCGGCGGCCTGCTTGACCACCTCATTGCCCTTGATGTCTTCTTCGCCGATGTTGAGAATGCCCACCGTCGGCTGCTCGCGGTGATCCACGGCGGCCACCAGCATGGCCCCCATGATGCCGAACTGCAGCAGGTGCTCCGGCGAGCAGTCCACGTTGGCCCCCATGTCCAACACATGGACATGGCCCTTGACCGTGGGCAGCACGGCGCAGATGGCCGGCCGGTCGATACCGGGCAACATTTTCAGGACGAAACGGGAAATGGCCATCAGGGCCCCCGTATTGCCGGCGGAAATACAGGCGTCCGCCTCCCCCTCCTTGACCAGGTTGATGGCAACCCGCATGGAAGAGTCTTTTTTGTTGCGCAGGGCCAGGGCCGGCGGCTCGTCCATGGCCACCACTTCGGATGCGTGGCGGATGGCGACCCGTTCCGGCACGGGAGCAGGCAGGATCGCCCGGAGTTTTTCCTCCAGGCCGACCAAAATGACACGGGCGTCCGCGTTGCGGCTCAAGAAGTCGAGCGCAGCCGGCACGGTGACGTTGGGACCGTGGTCCCCGCCCATGCAATCGATAGCAATGGTGATTCCCATCCGAGGACTCGAATTGGGTAAAAGAAAAGGCAGGCAGTCCTCCCCTCGCGGGGAACTGCCTGCCTCGTCTAAGGGGATTACTCGCCCTTAGCCTTGGTGACCTTCTTGCCGCGGTAGAAACCGTTGGGGCTGATGTGGTGACGCAGGTGCACTTCGCCGGTGGTGGGTTCAACGGCGGTAGCGGGGGTGGTCAGGAAGTCGTGGGAACGATGCATGCCACGCTTGGACGGGGACTTTTTGTTCTGTTGAACGGCCATAACTAGCTCCTAAAAAATCATTAAGCCTTACCCTTGAGGCCGGCAAGCACGGCGAAGGGAGATTCCTTCACCGATTTCTCGCCGCCTCCGGGGAGGCTGCAACTATCGTGACGCGGCACCACCGGCAGGGCGAGAATGACCTCGTCCTCGATCAGCGCCAGTACATCGAGTTTCTTTTCCGCCGGGAGAAAGTCCCTGGAATCATCTTCCAGATCCTCCTGGGTCAGATCGGCCTCACTTTCCACCAACTCGAGTACGGACTCGACGTGAAGCGGAAAATCCAGGCGCTCCATGCAGCGCTGACAACGCAGCGGCACGAAGCCATCCAACTGCAGCAGCAACTGGGACTTGCCCAGCGCGCCGATCCGGCCGGTAAGCCGGTAGTGCACACTACCGCTGACTTCCGTCAGCAGATCATGCACCCGGGGCATGTCGGCCATGGCGAGATCACCTTCCAAACGACGGGCGTCACGCGCAAAAGCCAGACTATCGATCACAACCTGTTGCGACATAAGGCGCGGATGATATTATTTTCGGCTTTGCATGTCAAAGAAAAACGCGGGCCGAAATTAGGGTTTCAACAACAAAGGCAAAGACTTATCCGCGTTTTCTACCGCACCGCCTCATTCCCCCTCATGGGCAGCGCTCTTCTGCCCGAATTCACCTCTCCATTTCTAATGCCCACTCTGCCCCAGCCCGCCCTGATTCTGGCTTCCACCTCCCCTTTTCGCCGGGAACTCCTGGCCCGCCTGCGCCTGCCCTTTGCCACGGAAAACCCAGCAGTAGACGAAACCCCGCTCGCAGGCGAGAGCCCGGAGCAGACCGCACTGCGCCTTTCCGAAGCCAAGGCCAGGGCCGTGGCTGCCCAACACCCCGATGCACTGATCATCGGCAGCGACCAGGTGGCCTGCCTGGATGGGCAGGTTTTCGGAAAACCGGGCAACCATGAGCGTGCCGTGGCACAACTGCAGCAGATGCGGGGACGCACGGTTAATTTCTATACCGGCCTGTGCCTCTACAACAGCAGCACCGGTCGCACCCAGATCCGGGGCATCCCGACCCTGGTCACCTTCCGCCAGCTGAGCGACGGCGAGATCGAGCGCTACCTGCGCGCCGAGACTCCCTACAACTGCGCCGGCAGCGCCAAGGCCGAAGGGCTGGGCATCAGCCTCATCGCCAAAATGGAGGGGGACGATCCCAACGCCCTCATCGGACTGCCCCTGATCGCCCTCTGCGACATGCTGAGAGCCGAAGCCTTCCCTATTCTTTAAGGACGCATCGCCATGAGCGCCCCCCAGCCCCTCCCTCGCGGCACCCTCTTCCTAATTCCGGTACCTCTGGGTCCCACCCCTCCCGCTGCGGTTCTGCCCACCCCCGTCTGCGAACAGGCCAGGCAGTTGCGGCACTTCATTGCCGAGAACGCCAAAAGTGCCCGGGCATTTCTCAAAAGCCTGGAGATTTCGGTCCCCCTGCAGGAAATCCAGATTCAGGAATTGAACGAGCACACCCGGGCCAATGCCCTGGAAGGGCTGCTGCAACCATTACGCCAGGGATTTGACGTGGGCCTGGTATCGGAAGCGGGGTGCCCGGGCGTTGCCGACCCGGGCGCCGACCTGATTCGCCTGGCCCAGCAGGAAGGCATCACCGTCGTGCCGCTGATCGGCCCCTCTTCCCTGCTGTTGGCCCTGATGGGGTCCGGCCTGTGCGGCCAGCGCTTCGCCTTTCACGGCTACCTGCCGGCCAAGGAAGATGAGCGCAGCAAGCGCCTCAAGGCGCTGGAGCAGGAATCCCGGCGCCAGAACCAGACCCAGATGTTCATCGAGACGCCCTATCGCAACACCCAGATGCTCAACAGCCTGCTGCAACACCTGGCGCCCTCCACCCTGCTCTGCCTGGCCAGCAGCCTGACCCTGCCCCAACAGCGCCTACGCACCCTGAGCGTGGCCCAGTGGCGCAAGGAAGAAGATCCCGTCGCCAAGGAGCCGACGGTTTTCCTCTTCCTTTCCGTCTAGGATCGGTACTTAACGGGCCTGGGGCTGGCTGGCCTGCCCCAGGGCCTTGACCGCCCCTTGCACCATGTCGGCACCAAAACGTTTGGCAAAGCGCTCGGCGATGTTTTCCTTCTGGGTGTAGTCCATCACCTTTTCGGCCTTGATTACATCCCTGGCCACACTGCTCACCGTGCCAAAGTCGTCAGCCAGACCCAGCTCGATGCTGCGGGCACCGGTCCACACCAGGCCGGAGAACATGTCCGGGGTTTCCTTGAGACGCTGGCCACGCCCCTTCTTGACCACATCGATGAACTGCTTGTGGATTTCGCCGAGCATGGTCTGGGCCATCAGCTTCTGCTTCGGGTCCTGGGGCGAGAAGGGATCGAGGAAGCCCTTGTTTTCGCCGGCAGTCAGCAGGCGCCGCTCCACGCCAAGCTTGTCCATGGTCCCGGTAAAACCGAAACCGTCCATCAACACGCCGATGGAACCCACCAGACTGGCCTTGTCCACGAAAATCTTGTCGGCCGCGGCAGCCACGTAATAGCCGCCGGAAGCACAAACATCCTCAACCACGACGTACAGGGGAATATCCGGGTACTTGCCGCGCAGGCGGCGGATTTCATCGTTGATGATGCCGGACTGGACCGGACTACCGCCGGGGCTGTTGATGCGCAGGATGACGCCGGCCGTACCCTTGTCCTCGAAAGCAGAGCGCAAGGCGGAATTGATCTTGTCCGCGCTGGCCTCGCCACTGGAATCAATGACCCCCTTCAGTTGCACCAGAGCGGTATGGCGGCCATCAGCCAGTTTTTCCGTATCACCCCAGTCAAACGCCAGCGCCAGGACTACCGTCAGATAAGCGAAACCCAGCAGCTTGAAGAAGATGCCCCAGCGACGCCGGGTCTTCTGCTCGGCCAGGGAGGCAAACGCCAGCTTTTCCAGGGTCTTCCGCTCCCAGGCTGCATCATTGCCGTGCTTGGGGCCAAAATCGGGAGGGGGCAAGGTCGGGGTATCCACGTTGGGTCAATCCGATTCAAGAAAATAAACAAGGCCATCCTGCTCAGTCACGGCCACCGGCGTCAGCCCCCGGCCATTGCAACGGCCGCCAAGGCAGGCGCCGGATTCCGGCGCGTAAAGAGCGCCATGGGTGGCGCAAACCAAGTATAGCTTCGAGTGATCGAAAAATTCGCCCGGCTGCCAATCCAGCTCGATGGGCACATGGGCGCAGCGGTTGAGATAGGCCCGCACCACACCGTCAAAGCGCACCGCAAATGCAGGAACATCACCGCCCGCGCGCGGCACGCTGAAACGCACGCCGGCGCCACCTTCGAGCAGATCGCCGGAGGCGCAAATCAGGCGTGGTGACGTAGCCATGCCGCCAGGTCTTCCAGCCGGGAGAAGGTTTCCAGGGGGCCATGGGCCAGCAGCACCTCGGGCTCATGGGCACCATAGCTGACCGCCAGGGCATCCACTCCCGCATTGCGCGCCATCTGCAAGTCATGGGTGGTGTCGCCGATCATGACCGTGCGCTCCGGGGCGACGGCCAGTTCCGCCATCAATTCTTCCAGCATCTGGGGATGGGGCTTGGAGAAGCACTCGTCGGCACAGCGGCTGGAGTGGAAATGGGGGCCCAGGCCACTGACCTTGAGGGCACGATCCAGCCCCAGCCGGCTCTTGCCGGTTGCCACGGCCAGCAGATGCCCGGCCGCCTCCAGTTCCCGCACCAGTTCCACGGCACCGGCAAACAGGGCCAGTTCGTGGTCCCGGGACAGATAATGATGGCGGTAGCGCTCCACCATCAGCGGATACTGGGCCGGTTCCAGGTCCGGCACGGCGCTGCGCAAGGCGTCCGACAGGCCCAGGCCGATCACATGGCGCGCCTGGGCATCGCTGGGCACCGGCAGCCCCAGATCGACACAGGCCGCCTGGACGGCGCTGACGATGGCTGCGGCGGAGTCGAGCAGGGTGCCATCCCAGTCGAAGACAACTAGATCAAAACGCTTCGCCATAATCCTGAACTTCACTTTCGGACAGATGATGCAGGAAACTGGCCAGGGCCGGCGGCAAGGGCGCCTCCAGGCTCATGGCTTCCTTGGTCAGGGGATGGGGAAAGCGCATTCTCCAGGCGTGAAGGAACATGCGTTTCAACCCTTCCCGCTGCAATTCCCGGTTCAGGGCGAAATCCCCATATTTGTCATCACCCAGGATGGGATATCCCAGGTGCGCCAGATGCACCCGTATCTGATGGGTGCGACCGCTCTTCAGTTCCGCTTCGAGCAGACTGAAACGCTGCCATCGGGCCACCAGGCGAAAAACCGTATGGGACGGCTTGCCCTCCGGATCGACCCGCACCCGGCGCTCGCCGTTGTCCAACAGATATTTGTGAAGCGCCTGCCGGCAATGGCGCAGCGGGTCCATCCAGCGCCCCTGCACCGCCACCAGATAGCGCTTGTCGGCGCCCCGCCCTGCCCCGCCTTCACGGAACATGTCGTGCAGGGCCGTCAGGGCCGAGCGCTTCTTCGCCACCAGGAGTATCCCGGAGGTTTCCCGGTCGAGACGGTGGGCCAGCTCCAGCAACTTGGCCTGGGGCCGCTGATGGCGCAGGGCCTCGATGACGCCGAAGGACACACCGCTCCCCCCATGGACCGCGATGCCGGCCGGCTTGTTTACAGCCAACAGGGCATCATCCTCATACAAAAGGGGCAAATCGGCCTTCACCGCCTGGCCGGCCACTTCGGCGGCCGCCACCTCATCCGGCCGGGCAGCAACCCGGATCGGCGGAATGCGCAGGATGTCGCCAGCCTGGATGCGATAGGCCGCATCGGCACGCTTGCTGTTAACGCGGACCTCGCCACTGCGGAGAATGCGGTAGATGTGGCTCTTGGGAACCCCCTTGCACACCCGCAGGAGGTAGTTGTCCAGGCGCTGGCCCTGCTCGTCTTCGCCGATGGTGGCCCGTGTTACGGAATTTTTGCTAACGTCGGGCATTTTGAATATACTGAAACGGATTTTCGTCTCGGCCTGAAAGAGGCGCTGCGCCGTGAGACCAGAAGGTTTTTCCCAGCCGCAACATGATTGCGCGGCATGCAAAATGGGAAACCATGAAATCCGGCAGGCCTTAAGCGGCCTCAACCCGTACCAACCTGTATGGGATCAAGCCAACGCAAATCGGAACTGGTTAAGTTCGCTCACCAAAAGTAGCGATACTACTTGATTTGCGCGCCCTAAGCACGCATCGGTACCCCCGAGCAGATTTCCCGGCCCCGGTTATTTCCGGGCCCGCCGAAAGATTTTTCAGCGAATTCAGGAACACATTTTCCTTTCACCATTAGTTGCACGCCCACAATGCGGACTCAAAAAGTACAACCCAACTAATCGTGTCGCTGCCTGCGCCGGGACTCCGTTCGTGCGAAAAGTGCGGGAGCCCAATAAATGAAACGCATGCTTTTCAATGCGACACAGGCTGAAGAACTCCGTGTCGCCATTGTCGATGGCCAGAAACTGATTGACCTCGACATTGAGTCAGCCGCCAAGGAACAACGCAAGAGCAACATCTACAAGGGTGTCATCACCCGCATCGAACCCAGCCTCGAGGCCTGTTTCGTCAATTACGGCGAAGAGCGTCACGGCTTTCTCCCGTTCAAGGAAGTTTCCCGCTCCTATTTCCAGCCCGGCGTAGACAATCGCGCCAGCATCAAGGAAGCCCTCAAGGAAGGCCAGGAAGTCATCGTCCAGGTCGAGAAGGACGAGCGCGGCAACAAGGGCGCCGCCCTTACCACCTTCGTATCCCTGGCCGGCCGCTACCTGGTCCTGATGCCCAACAATCCCCGCGGCGGCGGCGTCTCCCGCCGTGTCGAAGGTGACGAACGGGCCGAACTGCGCGACGTTATGGACCAGTTGCAGGTCCCCGGCGGCATGAGCCTCATCGCCCGTACCGCCGCCATCGGCCGCAACGCCGAAGAACTGCAGTGGGACCTCAACTACCTGCTGAAGCTGTGGGAAGCCATCGAAGGCGCCGCCACCAGCCAGTCCGGCCCCTTCCTGATCTACCTGGAAGGCAGCCTGGTCATCCGCGCCATCCGCGACTATTTCCAGCCCGACATCGGTGAAATCCTCATCGATACGGACGAGATTTTCGAGCAGGCCCGTTCCTTCATGGGCACGGTCATGCCGGCCAACGAGAACCGGGTCAAGCTGTACCGGGACGACGTCCCCCTCTTCTCCCGCTTCCAGATCGAACACCAGATCGAATCGGCCTACTCCCGTCAGGTGAACCTGCCGTCCGGCGGCGCCATCGTCATCGACCACACCGAAGCCCTGGTGTCAGTGGACGTGAACTCCGGCCGCTCCACCCGCGGCCAGGACATTGAGGAAACCGCGCTCAAGACCAACCAGGAAGCGGCCGACGAAATCGCCCGCCAACTGCGCCTGCGCGACCTGGGCGGCCTCATTGTCATCGACTTCATCGACATGGAGAGCCAGAAAAACCAGCGCGAGGTGGAAAACCGCCTGCGCGACGCCCTCCGCCATGACCGGGCCCGGGTGCAGATGGGCAAGATCAGCCGCTTCGGCCTGATGGAACTGTCCCGCCAGCGCCTGCGTCCCGCCCTGGCCGAGACCAGCTACATCCCCTGCCCCCGCTGTACCGGCACCGGCCACATCCGCTCCACCGAATCGGCCGCCCTGCACATCCTGCGTATTCTCGAAGAGGAAGCGATGAAGGACAACACCGCCGCCGTGCATACCCAGGTGCCGGTGGACGTGGCCACCTTCCTGCTCAACGAGAAGCGCCCCGACATCCAGGCCATCGAGTTGCGCCACAAGGTCACCATCCTGCTGATCCCCAATGTGCACCTGGAAACTCCGGCCCACACCATTCAGCGCCTGCGCCACGACGACCTCAACAACGAGGACGTACAACAGCCGTCCTACCGCATGATGGAAATGCCGGCGGAAGAAGTGAAGCAACTGGCCAATGCCCAGAGCGAAGCCCGCCAGCCGCGCCAGGAAGCCGCCATCAAGCACATCACACCGGAGCAGCCCGCTCCCGTGGTGGCCGAGAAGCCGGCTGCCGCCCCTGTCGCCAAGAGTGAAGGCATCATCGGCAAGATTTTCTCCTGGTTCCGCGGCAACAAGACCGTCGAGCCCACTCCCGAACCGGCAGCCACCCCGCGCAAGGGCCGTGGCCAGCGCAGTGAAGGCCAGGGCCGCGGCGAGCAGCGCGGCCGTGGTCGTGGCGAACAGCGTGGCCGTGGCCGCGGTGAAGGCGCCGAAGGCCGCAACGGCGGCGAGCGGGGCGAACGCCCCACCCGCGGCGAAACCCAGGGCGACAATGCCCGCGAGCAGCAGCCTCGCGAAGGCCGTCGCCAACGGGGCGACCGGGGTGACCGCAACGGCGAGCGCAACAATGCCGTCCAGGCCGACAACGAGCGCGGCGAACAGCAGAACGAGCAGCGCAAGGAACGGCGCGAACGCCAGCCCCGCCGCGAACGCAACAGCGAGGACAAGGCCCAGCAGGCAGTAGCCGCCCAGGCCGATGCACTCAACACCCAGGCTGCCGGCACTGCTCCAGAGCAAGCTGCGCCCCAGGGTGATGAAGAGGGTGGTCGCGGTCGTCGCGGTCGTCGCAACAACCGTCGTGACCGGGGCGAGCGCCGCCAGGAAAATGGCGCTGAAGGCGAAGTGCAGCAAAATGCTGTCACCGAGGTAAGCCAAGAACAGGCGCCGGTCATCGCCGCCGCCGTTGTGGAAGTGGCAAACCCGGTCGAGCCCGTGGCAGTCGCCGCGGTGGAAGCTGTGGCGCCGACCGTTGCCGTGGTTGAGTCTGCAGCGGAAGTCGCGCCGGCAGTAGAGGAAGCCCCGGCAGCTGCAGTTGAAGCAGCAATCCCCGAAGCCGCCCCGGTCGTGGCCGTCGAAGAGGTCGTTGCACCGGTGGAGGAGCAGGTTATTCCGACCCCGCCCCGCGCCGTCGAACCCATTGCCGTGCCTCCGGCCGAAATCAAGCCCGTGGTCGCCAACATCGACCAGGCCCTGGAAGCCAGCGGCCTGGTGATGGTGGAAACCAGCGCGGATAAGGCCCGTCAGGTCCAGGCTGCAGTGGTGGAGAACGAAGTTCCCCGCCCCCGGCGTACCCGGCCGGCACCGGTGGTGATCAGCGACGAGCCTCTGGTGCTGGTGGAAACCCGCAACAAGTAAGGTAAGGCGTCAGCGCCAGGAAAAAGCCAGCTCCGTGGAGCTGGCTTTTTTTCGCCCTGAATTCGGGCAGGCACGATCCCAGGGGAAGTCAGGCCCGCTCAACGCTCCGCATACCGCCCCTGCCGGTGCCAAGCGGTTCTTCGCAGCCCAGTTCGCGCTTGAGGGATTCGATGAGGCCGAGGGAGGCATCCTCCACCATGTCCAGCACCACATCGAAACCGTAGCCGAGTCCATAGTAGGGATCCGGCACCTCGTCCTCGTCGAAATTGCGGGCGTAGTGCATGAACAGCTTGAGACGGTGCTGACGCTCCGGCGGGCAGATAGCCCGCAGGCCTTCCAGATTGCGCCGGTCCATGGCCAGGATCAGGTCGAAATATTCCATGTCGTCGGGCGCCACTTTGCGCGCCCGCAGTTCGGACAGGTCGTACCCCCGCTCGGCAGCTGCCCGCTGGGTACGGGGATCCGGCGATTCGCCGACGTGGTAGCCGTGGGTGCCGGCCGAATCCACCTGGACCCGGGACTCCAGATTGTGCAGCTGCAGGTGCTTGCGGAAAACGCCTTCTGCCGTGGGGGAGCGGCAGATATTGCCCATGCAGACGAAAAGAACCTTGATCATGTCTCATCCCTGTCATGCACTGCCGCCCCGAAGGCCTGCTGCTTGAGGCGGAACAATTCATCCCGGGCCGCCGCTGCCTTTTCGAACTCCAGGTTCTTGGCTGACTCGAGCATCTGTTTTTCCAGCCGCTTGATTTCCTTGGCCAGATTCTTTTCGGACATTGTTTCATAAACCGCCTGTTGCTGGGCAGCCTTCAGTTCCTTCTGCGCCGCGTCGGGGTCGTAGACGCCGTCGATGATGTCCTTGATGCGCTTGGAGACCCCCTTGGGCGTGATGCCGTGGGCCTCGTTATGGGCCATCTGCTTGGCCCGGCGCCGCTCGGTCTCGTCCATGGCACGCCGCATGGAGTCCGTCACCCGGTCGGCATAGAGAATGGCTGTCCCGTTGAGGTGACGGGCGGCCCGGCCGATGGTCTGGATCAGGGAACGCTCCGAACGCAGGAAGCCCTCCTTGTCCGCATCGAGAATGGCCACCAGGGATACCTCGGGGATGTCCAAACCTTCCCGCAGCAGGTTGATGCCCACCAGCACGTCGAATTCCCCCAGGCGCAGGTCGCGGATGATCTCCACCCGCTCCACGGTGTCGATATCCGAGTGCACATAGCGCACCTTGATGCCGTTTTCCCTTAAGTAATCGGTCAGGTCCTCGGCCATGCGTTTGGTCAGGGTGGTTACCAGCACCCGCTCGGAAACGGCGATGCGCTTGCGGATTTCGGAGAGCAGGTCGTCCACCTGGGTCATGGCCGGACGCACCAGCACCACCGGGTCGATCAGGCCAGTGGGGCGCACCACCTGCTCCACCACCTGGCCCTGGTGCTGCTTTTCATAATCAGAAGGCGTGGCCGAAACGAAGATGGTCTGGCGCATCAGGCGCTCGAATTCCTCGAACTTGAGGGGGCGGTTGTCCAGGGCCGACGGAAGGCGGAAACCGTAATCCACCAGGTTTTCCTTACGCGAACGGTCACCCTTGTACATGGCGCCCACCTGGCCGATGGCCACGTGGGATTCGTCGATGAACATCAGGGCGTCGGGCGGCAGGTAATCCAGCAGGGTTGGCGGTGCTTCGCCTGGCTTGCGTCCGGACAGGTGGCGCGAGTAGTTTTCGATGCCTTTGCAAAAGCCCAGTTCGTTGAGCATCTCCAGATCGAAGCGGGTGCGCTGCTCAATGCGCTGGGCTTCCACCAGCCGCTGTTCCTTGTGGAAGAACTCCAGCCGCTTGCGCAACTCCTCCTTGATGCCCTCCACGGCCCGCAGCACCGTGGCCCGGGGTGTGACGTAATGACTGGAGGGATAGATGGTGAAACGGGGCAGCTTGTGCAGCAGGTGGCCGGTCAGGGGATCGAACAGTTGCAGGGTCTCGATCTCGTCGTCGAAAAGGCAGACCCGGATGGCGTGTTCCGCGTGCTCCGCGGGGAAGATGTCGATGACGTCGCCGCGGACACGGAAGGTGCCGCGCTGGAAATCCACCTCGTTGCGCTCGTACTGCATTTCCGAGAGGCGCTTGATGATGTCCCGCTGGCCGGCTTTGTCGCCCTGGCGCAGGTGCAGGATCATGTTGTGATAGTCGTCCTTGTCGCCGATACCGTAGATGCAGGAGACGGTGGCCACGATCACCACATCACGCCGCTCCAGCAGGCTTTTGGTGGCTGACAGCCGCATCTGCTCGATGTGGTCGTTGATGGACGAATCCTTCTCGATGAACAGGTCCCGGGAGGGCACGTAGGCCTCGGGCTGGTAGTAATCGTAGTAGGAGACGAAATACTCCACCGCGTTCTCCGGCAGGAATTCCCGGAACTCGGCGTAGAGCTGGGCCGCCAGGGTCTTGTTGGGCGCCAGGATGAGGGCCGGCCGGCCGGTGCGGGCAATGACGTTGGCCATGGTGTAAGTCTTGCCGGAGCCGGTCACGCCGAGCAGGGTCTGATAGGACAGACCGTCTTCCAGGCCCTCCACCAGCAGGCGGATGGCCTCCGGCTGATCCCCCGCGGGAGGGAACGGCTGGTGCAGGCGATAGGGACTGCCGGGAAAGGTGACGACTTCCGCGGTTTGCGGGCTGCTGGGGGATGTGCTCATGTTAGAATTATCCGTTGCGCCTGTTGCTTCTGCTTTCGCTGCAGTGAATCATCGGCAGAACAACTTGTAAGCGCACATTATTCACCAACTCGCGGCATGGCGCATGGCGCAGCGCCGCATGACTGGCACAACAGGAGCAACGCATGAGTTCGTCGATCTTTGCTTCCGTGGAGATGGCTCCGCGGGACCCGATTCTTGGTCTGACCGAGGCGTTCAACGCCGACACCCGCGCTACCAAGGTTAACCTGGGCGTTGGCGTCTATTACGACGACAACGGCAAGATTCCCCTCCTCGCTGCCGTCAAGGCCGCCGAGAAGGCCCGCCTGGAAACCATGCCGCCCCGCGGCTACCAGCCCATCGAGGGCCTCAACGCCTACAACCAGGCCGTGCAGAACCTGCTCTTCGGTGCCGGTTCCGAGCTGCTGGCCGCCGGCCGCGTCATCACCGCCGAAGCCCTGGGTGGCACCGGCGCGCTGAAGATCGGCGCCGATTTCCTCAAGCGCATCTCCCCCAACGCCAAGGTTTACATCAGCGATCCCTCCTGGGAAAACCACCGGGCCCTGTTCGAGTCCGCCGGTTTCGTGGTGGAAAACTATCCCTACTACGACGCCGCCACCCGCGGTGTGAACTTCGCCGGCATGAAGTCCTTCCTGGAAGGCCTGGCTGCCGGTTCCATCATCATCCTGCACGCCTGTTGCCACAACCCCACCGGTGCCGACCTCTCCGACGCCCAGTGGCAGGAAGTGGTGGACGTGTGCAAGGCCAAGGGTCTGGTGCCCTTCCTGGACATGGCCTACCAGGGCTTCGCCGACGGCATCGACGCCGATGCCGTGGCCGTGCGCGCCTTCTCCGCCTCCGGCCTGCAGTTCTTCGTTTCCAGCTCCTTCTCCAAGAGCTTCTCCCTCTATGGCGAGCGCGTCGGCGCCCTGTCCGTCGTCACCGCCAGCAAGGAAGAGTCCGCCCGCGTCCTGTCCCAGGTGAAGCGCGTCATCCGCACCAACTACTCCAACCCGCCCACCCATGGCGGTGCCGTGGTGGCCGCGGTGCTGTCCACTCCCGAACTGCGCCAGATGTGGGAAGACGAACTGGCCGGCATGCGCGACCGTATCCGCGCCATGCGCGTGGCCCTGGTGGACAAGCTGAAGGCCAAGGGCGTGGCCCAGGACTTCTCCTTCGTGGTGAAGCAGCGCGGCATGTTCTCCTACACCGGCCTCACCTCCGCCCAGGTGGATGTGCTGCGCAACGAGTTCGGCATCTACGCCGTGGGTACCGGCCGCATCTGTCTGGCCGCCCTCAACAGCAAGAACATCGACGCCGTGGTCGATGCCATTGCCGCCGTGCTGAAGGCCTGACAGCCGGCTGCAACTGCAACTGCATGAAAAAGGGCGAGGTTTCCACCTCGCCCTTTTTTTCGCCCTATCTCTCGATTCAGCGGCGCCCGCCGCGCAACACCGGAGCCTCCAGGGTACCGCCCAGGGTCAGGGGCATGCGCAGCACGTTACCCTTGCCACCCACCTGGACATCCAGGCTGCCTCCCAGGCTGCCATCGACATTCACCGCAGCGACACCGGAAGCACGCAGCAGGCCGGCAGTCAGCTGCAGGTCGTAGAAGCGCTTGCCCTGCAGGTCCACCCGGACCTTGCCGCCCAGTTGTTCAAAGCGGGTCTCACCGCCGCGCAGCGGCTCGCTCGATGCCCGCCGCACGGCCTCTGCCAGATCCACCGGCAGCAGCCCCCGGTTCACCACAAAACTGCCCTCTCCCTGGGCCAGGCTCAGGGGACGCGACCAGTCGGCCGCCCGGCCGCTCAGGCGCAGGGAGGCATCGACCTGCCCCTCGCCCTTCGCCCCTCCCAGCAGCAGTTGATTAAGCCGGGCCAGGGAAAGATGCTTGAGCACCAGATCCGTTTCCAGGCGCACTCCGCCGTTCCAGTTGAGGGAAAGGGAGCCGCTCACCTGCCCCTCCAGGGTTCGGCTATCGATACTGGACAGGCGCAGCCCGTCCCGGGTCAGAAGCCCCTGGGCATTGAGGGAATCAAAACGGAGATGACTGTCCTTCACCGGCTCCCAGCCCAGTCCTTCCAGGCTCAACTGCATGCCCCCCGGGGCCTGGGTCAGGTCCAGGGACAAGGTGCGGGCCTCGTCATGCAAGGACAGGCGCAGGGGCATGGCAGCCCCTTCCGGCACCAGGGTACCAGCGAGGGGACCAAGGGACTGGCCGCCCAACTGGAGCGTGATCTCCCCCAGTTCGATGGCGGGGAAAACCACCGCCGCCGCCCGCGCCCCCTGGACCCATTCAGAGACGCTGGCGAGGACCGGCAGAGGCAGGCTCACGCCACGCACCTCCACCTGCTTCAGGGTCCGCCAATGTCCCAATTGGGGCAGGAAACGCACGCTGCCGATGGCAATCCCCTCCCCCTGGCCCACGTGCACGCCTTCCAGCACCAGCCCGGGATGGGGCAGGAAGGTGGCGTGCAGCCGGGCCGCCTTCACCGGCTGCTGCAGCATGCGGGTCAGCACCGCCTCCACCTCCGGCCGATGGTTGTCATAGGGATACAGCAGCAGCGCCGCAAGAGCCAGCCCCAGGGCTGCGCACACACCCCACAGCGCCTTGCCCAACGGCCCCAGGGGAGCACGTCCCCCGCGACGGATGGGACGGATGCCCGTCTCTTCGCCTGCAGGCGTCTTCTTCGGCCGCGACGCCTTGCCGCCCTCGGCCGACGCTTCCGTCTGGGTGGACCAGCCGGCCAGCCAGGCGACCGTGGGCGGCTTGTCAGCAGGTGCCGAGCCAGCCTGTGGCGCCGTCTCGGCCGGGGACGCCACCGGTGCCACAGCCTCCTGCGCTGCCGGTGCGACCTGGACCTCTTCCTGGCGGGAATTGCCGCCGAAGGCGGAAAGCTGGCCCAGGGCCACTTCCTTGACCTTCTGCACCACCGCCGTGCCCTTGTCCCAGACCGACGGCTGCTCCAGCACGGGGGCGATAAAGCCGTCCTTTTCCAGTTCGCTGAGGGCGCTCTCCACCAGCTGCTCGTTGCCCACCTTTTCCCCCAGGTCGGCAACGCTGGTTCGTCCGTCCACCAGGATCAACACCATGCGCAAATGACGCTGCACGAGGCGGGTGCGTTGACGCATTGCCTCCTCACCCGCGGCGGTCTTTTCGTAGATCAGATTCGTATCCATATTTTTTTAATGATCCGATTGACGACGTTAATTTTGAAAACTATAATTCGCGCCTCTTCTGTTCCCCGATAGCTCAGTTGGTAGAGCGCCGGACTGTTAATCCGTAGGTCCCTGGTTCGAGCCCAGGTCGGGGAGCCAAGAATTCAGAAGGCAGCCGCAGGGCTGTTTTGCAGCAAGGTTAGTTGTAGTAGTTCCTCGATAGCTCAGTCGGTAGAGCGCCGGACTGTTAATCCGTAGGTCCCTGGTTCGAGCCCAGGTCGGGGAGCCAAATTCAAGCGGCCCGCATTCGTGCGGGCCGTTTCCGTTTACCGCAGCGACACCACCTTCCCAGCCGGCCCGGACAGGCCGCACCCCCACTCTACGCGCAAGCGACGGCGCCCGCCAAGGGGCCAATATCACAGCAGGTCCCCGGTCACCGCCGCGTGCCGCAGGCGGCGGGCATGGGCATGGCGGGCCTGCAGGCGGGGATCGTTCACCACCTGCCCCACGGTTTCCCCCAGAACCATCACCACACCGAGCAGGGGCAACACCAGCATGAGACCGGAGATGCCCGCCACGGCACCGCCGACGAAAATCATGATCACCGTCAGCAGCGGATGCAGGTGCAGACTGCGCCCCACCGTCATGGGCATGAAGAAGAAATCGTCGAGCAGGCGCACCAGGATGAAGAGGCCGATGGCACCGTAGGCCATGCCCGGATTGCCGGGAAAATCGGTGGCCGCCACCAGCACCACCAACGCGCAGCCGAGGATGGAGCCCACATAGGGAACCCAGGCCAGGACGGCAGTCACCAGCCCCAGCAGGAAGGGGGCCGAAATCCCCAGGGCCCACAACCCCAGAGCCAGGGTCAGGGTGTCGAGCAGGGTCAGCTTGAGCAGGCCGGTGAAGTACATGCGGGCGGTGCGATCCACTTCGTCCAGCAGGTACAGGGTGCGCTCGAGAAAGGCATTGGGCACGGCATGGATGATGAATTTCTTGAAACGCCGCCCGTCCCGCAGGAAAAAGAAGGCCAGGAAAGGCGCCAGCAGCAGGGAGGGCAGCCAGGCCGCCGCCAGCATCACCGCGCCGGCCAGGTTGCGGGAGACGAAATTGGCGGAAAAATCGGAGATGCCCTTGCGCACGCTGTCCGTGAGATGGGCCTGGGCCAGGAATTCAAAGCTGTTTTCCAGGGAGGACAGACTCCCCAGGACGAAGCCCACGCCGCCGGCAAGATAGCGCCCGCCCCACTCGTTCCAGCTCACCGCATGGGCGGCAATCCAGGGGGCCGCCAGGCCCAGGGCGCCGCCCAGGAGAAGGAAGGCACCAAAGCAAACCAACGAGGCGCCGGCAGTGACGGAATAGCCCGCCAGCACCAGTCGCAAGACAGCGGGCAGGAGGGCGTAATAGATGATCAGGGCCAGGATGAAGGGCACCACCAGCCACAGGATTTTCTGGAAGAGGAACAGCAGCAGACAGGTCGTGCCGAGGATGCAGGCCCACACCAGGGGGCCCGCCGCACGGGGCTGGCGGGGGAAGGGGCGGACCACAGGGCTCACGCCACCACCTCCTGGGGCTGAGGCTGGGGCAGGCTGATGCTGCGCAACCGCTGCCCCAGATGGCGGGCCAGCTGCAGGGAAATCTTGGAGGCGATGAGGGCATGGGTCTGCAACAGGCCGACAAACTCGCCGCGGAACATCACCGCCAGGGTGCTGTCGTCCAGGGCCCGGGCCTGGGCCATGCGGGGGCTGTCGTCGAGCAGGGCCAGTTCGCCGAAAAAGCTGCCGCCCCCCAGTTCGGCCAGGGGCGTATTGCTGTGGCCCGGATGGAAGATGCCGATGCGGCCGTCCAGGGCGAAATAGATGCCCTGCCCGTCCTCCCCCGCATCGAAGACCACCTCGCCGGCCAGATAGCGGCGTTCATGCAGCAGCAGGTCCACAATCACCAGCTCCCGGACGCTGAGGTCCTGGAACAGGGAAATGGAGCGAAGGCGCTTGAGCCGGGGCGATTCCTTGGTGGCGAAGCGGAACATGGCAGACGAACCGGGCTGTGGAGATAGGGCATCATAAGCCATGTATGACGTATGGCACACCCCGGAGGTAAAACCACCGACAGCCTTGGCGACGAAAAACGGATTTGACCCATATCATGGGCGCCCCGGATAAAACCAATGAAGCTCGATCTGGTCCAACCGCCATCCCCGACAGCCAAGTAATCATGCAGAACGACAGCCTGCCGCCCCGCTCCGGCCTCCTCGCCTTCCCCCCGGACAATGCCGCAGCCATTGCCCTGCCGCCGGGCGCCGGCCCGCTGCAGGACGGCCACGGGCGCCGCATCAGCTATCTCCGCCTGTCCCTCACCGACCGCTGCGACTTCCGCTGTACCTACTGCATGGCCGAGGACATGACCTTCCTGCCCCGGCACCAGGTGATGAGCCTGGAGGAGTCCCTGCGCCTGTCCCGCCTTTTCGTCGGCCTGGGCGTCACCAAGCTGCGCATCACCGGCGGCGAACCCCTGGTCCGGCGGGACGCCCTGTGGCTGCTGGAGCGGCTGGCCGCCCTGGAGGGCCTGAAGGAACTGGTGCTGACCACCAACGGCTCCCAGCTGGAACGCTTTGCCGCGCCCCTGGCCCGGGCCGGCGTACAGCGCCTCAACATCAGCCTGGACAGCCTGCGCCCGGAGCGTTTCCGCGCCATCACCCGCATCGGCGACCTGCACCAGGTGCTGCGCGGCATCGCCGCGGCCCAGGCCGCCGGCTTCCGGCGCATCAAGCTGAACACGGTGATGATGCGCGGCACCAACGACGATGAACTGGCGGACCTGGTGGCCTACTGCATGGCCGAAGGGCTGGACATCGCCTTCATCGAGGAAATGCCCCTGGGAGACCTGGGCCACGGTCGCAGCGGCACCTACTTCTCCTCCGACGAAGCCCTGCTGCGCCTGCAGGAACGCTTCCCCCTGCAGGCCAGCGACGAGAGCAGCGGCGGCCCGGCCCGCTACTGGCGCATTGCCGGCAGCGAGACCCGGGTCGGCTTCATCTCGCCCCACTCCCACAATTTCTGCGACACCTGCAACCGGGTGCGGGTCACCGCCACCGGCGAGCTTTATCCCTGCCTCGGGCAGAACGACGCCACCCCCCTGTTGCCCCTGCTGCGCCGCCACCCCGAAGACGACGAACCGGCGCGCCAGGCCATCCTGCGCACCCTGGGCATGAAGGCCCTGGGCCACGATTTCACCCGCCAGCTGGATGCGCCCCAGGTGGTGCGCTTCATGTCCGCCACCGGCGGCTAGACAGCGCCCTCCGCCTCAGCCCAGGCTGGCCAGCTGGGAGGCCGCCAGCAGGGGAATGAGGGCGCCGCCGGAAGCGCTGTCGCCGATGAAGGCCTGGGGCACCAGGCTGCCCAGCCGGCCCCGGGCCGGATGCACCTCGGCCGCGCTGACGGAGCGGATGTCCAGCACCCGGTCCACGCCCAGGGCGGTGCGCTGGCCCGAGTCATTGAGGATCAGGGCCAGGGGCCGCTTCAAAGTAGGCACCAGGGCAATGACCGTATCGAACAGCGCCAGCAGTTCCGCCAGCACGCCCTGCCGGGCCGCCTCCAGGGCTGCCAGGGCCTCCTCCCGCCGACCGGCCGCCACCTGGCCGAGCAGCACTTCGGCCAGGCCATGGACCACGGCGTGGGGATGCTCGAACTGGGACAGCAGCAGGGCCAGCCGCCGATCCTCGGTGCGGAAGGCGTAGAACCACTGGCCGAAGGCGCACTCCCGGGGACTGTGGGCCTTGGTGAAAGGAATGTCGTGGCGCAGGGACTGCTCCAGGGCTGCCATCCAGTCCAGATGGTCCTGCCGCCGCCGGGGCAGGGTCTGGGCCAGCTCGTCGAATTCGCGGAACACGCTGGGCTCCCCCAGGGGGTCCCACAGCGGCCGCCAGGGAATGGCCTGGCCCTGGAACAGGATCATGCCGCCCTCGGCGGAAATGCCCTGCCGCCCCTCCTCGCCGCCGAGGGAAAGGATGTGTTCCACCTCCTGCAATGGCAGGGCCAGGGTTATCCTGCCGACCTGAAATATGACCAGCGACTGCTCATCGGCCATGGGGTTGCTCCTTTAACTTGCCTTGTCCGGATGCAGAATAAGCCAAAAGTAGTAGATAGGGATGGCAAGATGGCGCCAGACGCTCTAACCTTGACGATACTGCGGCCGCCCGCCGCCGGAAAACCGTTCCGGCCGGCGGGGCGCTCCGCCCAACCCGGCCCAGACCGTAGACCAGACTGAGTCCATGCCCCAGATCCTGCCCCTCATCCTCGGCACCGCCGACAGCACCCCGCCCCAGGGCGTCGGGCTGCACCGCAGCTGGCACTCCTGGCCGCCCCTGCTGTTGCTGGCCGCCTGCATCAGCGCCGGCCTGGCGGCGGTGTATGTGGAGCAGCCCTGGCTGTCCTGGCTCACCTTCCTCGCCTGCGGCGTTGCCGCCGTCTGCAGCGTGCGGGAAATCGTCATCCTGCGCCGTGCCGCCCGGGCCTACGAACTGGCCATGGAAGGGGCCCACGACGGCATGTGGACCTGGAACCCCCTGAGCAAGGAGCTGACGGCCGGCCAGCGCCTTCACGCCATTCTCGGCTACGGCGAAAACTTTCTGATGGATACCCACGCCTGGCTGACCCTGGTGCATCCGGAAGACACGGCCCGCTACAACCGGGCAGTGTCCGAGCACCTCAAGGGGCTGACGCCCCACTTCTATTGCGAGTACCGGGTGCGGGCCAAGAGCGGCGAATACCGCTGGATCGCCTCCCGCGGCATCGCCGTGCGGGACGCCCGGGGCGTTGCCACCCTGATGGCCGGCTCCGTCACCGACATCACCGAGCGCAAGCTGCACGAGGAGCGCATGCGCTACCTGGCCCACCACGACCAGCTGACGGGCCTGCCCAACCGGCTGCTGCTGGCGGACCGCCTGCCCCAGGCCCTGACCCGGGCCAAACGCCAGCAGAGCCGGGCCGCCGTGCTGTTCGTGGACCTGGACCGTTTCAAGAACATCAACGACTCCCTCGGCCACAATCAGGGCGACCGGCTGCTGCAGAGCGTGGCCCGCCGCCTGCAGGAATGCCTGCGCCAGTCCGACACCATCGTGCGCCAGGGCGGCGACGAATTCATCGTCATCCTGGAAGACCTGCAGCTGCCGGAACAGGCCGGCCAGATCGGCGCCAAGCTGCTGGAAACCCTCGCCAGCCCCTACCGGGAGGATGGCTACGACTTCTTCCTCACCGCCAGCATCGGCATCGCCCTCTATCCCGACGACGGCGACGACGCCGACACCCTGCTGCGCAACGCCGACACCGCCATGTACGAGGGCAAGTCCAGCGGCGGCAACACCGTGCGCTTCTACACCGGCCGCATGAACGAGCGCCTGCAGTCCCGGGTCAGCCTGGAGAACGGCCTGCGCCGGGCCCTGGAGCGCGACGAGCTGCAGCTCTACTACCAGCCCCAGATCGACCTGGCCAGCGGCCGCCTGCTGGGGGCCGAAGCCCTGCTGCGCTGGAACGACGGCGGCCGCCTGATCCCGCCGGACCAGTTCATCCCGGTGGCCGAGGAAACCGGCCTCATCGTTCCCATCGGCCTCTGGGTGCTGGACACGGCCATCGCCCGGGCTGCCGCCTGGCGCCGCCACTGGCAGCTGCGGCAAGGCATGGGGGCCACGCCGCCGCGCATCGCCATCAATCTCTCGGCGCGCCAGTTCTGGGGCGGCGGCATCGCCGAGCACGTGCTGCTGCGCCTGGAACGGGAGGGCCTGCCGCCCTCCACCATCGAACTGGAAGTGACCGAATCCGTGCTGCTGCGGCAGGAGGCCGACTGCCTGGAGGAACTGCGGCGCCTGCGGGAGGCCGGCGTCGGCCTGGCCCTGGACGACTTCGGCACCGGCTATTCCTCCCTCTCCTACCTGCGCCTGCTGCCCATCGACACCCTGAAGATCGACAAGTCCTTCATCTTCCCCCTGGACGAGGACCAGGACGGGGAAGCGGCCGCCATCGTGCGCGCCATCCTGGCCATGGCCCACACCCTGGGGCACAAGGTGGTGGCCGAGGGCGTGGAGCGGCAGACCCAGCTGGAATTGCTGCGGACCATGGGCTGCGACAGTTTCCAGGGCTACTTGGAAAGCCGCCCCCTGCCACCAGAGGCCTTTCTCCAGCGCTATTGCCCCTGAGGGGCCGGTACGGGCATTGACCAGACTTCCGGACGGAAGTCAGTAATAGACGCGGCAGAAGCCGCTGGCGGTGACAGGCTTGGCGACGGTGCCGAGCCAGAAGAAGAAAAGACAAAGGGCGGCCACGAAGACCGCCCAGCGCACCGCCCGCCGGTGCCGGGCAAGGAATGCGCGACAGGGCAGGCAGCGGTTCAGCATGAGGCTCAGGCGTCGGAACGGGCCGCGCGCTTGCGGTCGTTCTCGGAGAGGTGACGCTTGCGGATGCGGATGGACTTGGGCGTGATTTCCACCAGTTCGTCGTCGTCGATGAATTCGACGGCGGATTCCAGGGTCAGCTTGATCGGGGTGGTCAGACGCACGGCCTCGTCGGTGCCGGAGGCACGCACGTTGGTCAGCTTCTTGCCCTTGATGGGGTTCACCACCAGATCGTTTTCCCGGCTGTGGATGCCGATGATCATGCCTTCGTACAGCTTGTCGCCGGGGCTGACGAACATGCGGCCCCGATCTTCCAGGTTCCACAGGGCGTAGGCCACGGCCTCGCCGTTTTCCTGGGAGATCAGCACGCCGTTGTGGCGGCCGGGCAGGTCCGGCTTGACGGGCTTGTAGTCGTCGAAGATGTGGCTCATCAGACCAGTGCCGCGGGTCATGGTCATGAAGTCGGACTGGAAGCCGATCAGG
The DNA here is from genome assembly GCF_058809525.1 of Azospira sp. MPR-LB4. Classification (NCBI taxonomy): domain Bacteria; kingdom Pseudomonadati; phylum Pseudomonadota; class Betaproteobacteria; order Rhodocyclales; family Rhodocyclaceae; genus Azospira; species Azospira sp. MPR-LB4. The sequence continues at coordinate 322,544 of NZ_CM179521.1, read as the reverse complement.
CCCCGGGCGGGAATGTGGTATTCCAGGCGGGTGCGGCCCTGGCCGTCGGATTCCATATTGGTCAGCTCGCCGCGGCGACGGCCCAGTTCTTCCATGACGGCGCCCTGGTGGGAATCTTCCAGGTCGATGGTCAGGTTTTCGTAGGGTTCGCACTTCTCGCCGTCGATGTCCTTGAAGACGACGCGGGGCTTGGCCACGGCGATTTCAAAACCTTCGCGGCGCATGTTTTCCAGCAGGATGGTCAGGTGCAGCTCGCCCCGGCCGGAGACGCGGAAGACGTCGGAGTCGGCGGTGTCTTCGACGCGCAGGGCCACGTTGGTCAGCAGTTCCTTGGTCAGGCGGTCGCGGATCTGGCGGCTGGTGACGAACTTGCCTTCGGTGCCGGCCAGGGGGGAGGAGTTCACCATGAAGTCCATGGTCAGGGTGGGCTCATCCACGGTCAGCATGGGCAGACCGACGGGGTTGTCCTTGTCGGCGATGGTCAGGCCGATACCGATTTCCTCGATGCCGGAGATGATGACGATGTCGCCGGCCTCGGCCAGTTCCACCGGCACCCGGTCCAGGCCCTGGAAGCCCAGCACCTGGTTGATGCGGCCGGAAGCCACCTGGTCGCCGTGGTTCATCACGGCCACGGCCTGGCCGGGCTTGATGCGGCCGTTGAGCACGCGACCGACGCCGAGACGGCCGGTATAGGTGGAGTAGTCCAGGGCGGCAATCTGCAGCTGCAGGGGAGCCTCGGGATCGCCGGCGGGGGTAGGCACGTGGGACAGCACGGTCTCGAACAGGGGACGCATGTCGCTGGACTCTTCTTCCAGGGACAGCTTGGCGAAGCCGTTGAGGCCGGAGGCGTAGATGATGGGGAAGTCCAGCTGCTCGTCGGTGGCGCCCAGCTTGTCGAACAGGTCGAAGGTCTGGTCCACCACCCAGTCGGGACGGGCACCGGGACGGTCCACCTTGTTGATCACGACGATGGGACGCAGACCCAGGCCCAGGGCCTTCTTGGTGACGAAGCGGGTTTGCGGCATGGGGCCTTCGACGGCATCCACCAGCAGCACCACGCCATCCACCATGCCCAGCACCCGTTCCACTTCGCCGCCGAAGTCGGCGTGCCCCGGGGTGTCCACGATGTTGATGTGGGTGCCTTCGTATTCGATGGCGGTGTTCTTGGCCAGAATGGTGATGCCCCGTTCCTTTTCCAGGTCGTTGGAGTCCATCACCCGCTCGTCCACCTGCTGGTTTTCGCGGAAGGTGCCGGATTGGCGGAGGAGCTGGTCCACGAGGGTGGTCTTGCCGTGGTCCACGTGGGCAATGATGGCGATGTTACGGATCGGACGGGACATGAAGATTCGCTAAAAAAAGAATTCGGTGGGGAAGATGGGGCGTTGGCGGTCGACAGCGGCCAACCCTTTTTTGGAAGGCCGTGATGATAGCACAATCAGCCCCTTGTTTTTGCAGCGCAATATGGTTTTTTACGGGCCATCACGGACAGGGGCGCCAGTACTGCCCCTCCGCCCAGGCCATGCCGGAAGGCCCGTCCCGCCTGCCCCGGCGGGCAGACACCGGGCGCCGGGAGGCCCCGGCACCCCGGCGATGCTGCCGGCGGGGACGCCCTAGCCTTCCCGGTTGCGCATGAAATCGGCGGTGTTGTAGAAATTGACGCCCAGCTTGAGGCGCAGGGCTTCCTCCACCCCCACCTCCTCCATGGCCCGCACCATGCACTTGACCCACTGGTCCCGGGACTCGGTGCCGATGGAAAAGGGCATGTGCCGGGCCCGCAGCCGCGGATGGCCGAACTGCTGCACGAACAGGTCGGGGCCGCCGAGCCAGCCGGAGAGGAACATGAACAGCTTGTCCCGGGAGCCGTCCAGGGTGGGCGGATGCATGGCCCGCAGTTCTGCGAACTCGGGCTCCAGGTCCATCAGGTCATAAAACCGGTCCACCAGTTCCCGCAGGGATTGGGGGCCGCCCAGCATTTCATAGGGGGTACGCTCTTGCATATGACTTTTGGTCTAGAATGTTGAGAACTTTGTCCAGGAACTTCATTTTGAACAGTTATTGCATCCCGACCATCATTGGCGAGTCGGGATATGCCGAAATAATCGCCGCCCTGGAGCCGGCGCAAAACGGGGAGCCTGCCGGCAGCCGCATCGGCCGTTTCGGCGATGTGGCCATTTCCAGCCATTTCCAGCCCATTTTCAGCCTTTCCCACCGGCGCATCGTCGGCCACGAGGCCCTGATGCGCGGCCACGGCCCGGGGCAGACGCCCATCTCCCCCCTGGACCTGCTGGGGCGGGCGAACCGGGATTATCCCACGTTGTTGCACCTGGACCGTCTGGCCCGGGCCACCCACCTGCACAATTTCGCGGCCCAGCCGGAAGCCGACGGCTGGCTGTTCATCAACATGTCGCCGGAGGTCTTCCTCAACGGCCCCAACCTCAAGGCCGACGAACTGGTCAGCGCCCTGCTGCGGGACACGGGCCTGGCGCCCCAGCGCCTGGTGATCGAGGTGCTGGAGGAGGCGGTGCAGGACAACAGCCGCTTCCAGGCCGCCGTGGAGTTCTTCCGCAGCCTGGGCTTCCTCATCGCCCTGGACGACTTCGGCGCCGGCCATTCCAACTTCGACCGGGTGTGGAGCATCCGCCCCGAAATCGTCAAGCTGGACCGTTCCATCATCGTCCAGGCCGCCGCCGACCCCAAGATCCGCCGCACCCTGCCCCAGATCGTCTCCCTCTTGCACGAAGCCGGGGCCATGGTGCTGATGGAGGGGGTGGAGACCGCCGACGAAGCCTACATCGCCCTGGAATCCGACGTTGATTTCGTCCAGGGCTACTATTTCGGCCGCCCTGCCCCCCGGGTCAGCACCGACGCCAGCGCCGGCCTTGCGGTGAACGACCTGTGGCAGACCTTTGATGCCCGCTGGCTGCGGGACAAGCGCAGCTACCACGAGAACATCGCGCCCTATTTCAACGCCCTGGGCTACGCCTCGGTGCTGCTCTCCGCCGGCCGCTCCCTGGAGGAGGCCTGCGCCTCCTTCCTGGAACTGGAAAATGCCGCCTTCTGCTACCTGCTCGACGCCCAGGGCCAGCAGATCGGCACCAACCTGTGGAGCAGCGACGCCTCGCCCAACCAGGACGCCCGCTTCGCCCCCCTGGCCAAGACCAAGGGCGCCCGCTGGGCCCGCCGGCCCTACTTCCGCCGGGCCGTGGAGAATTTCGGCAAGGTCCAGGTGACCCGGCCCTACCTCTCCATCTCCAGCGCCAGCCTGTGCGTCACCCTCTCCTGCAGCTTCAAGGTGAACGGGGAACTGCAGGTTATTTGCGGCGACGTCCGCTGGGAGCAGCGCTAGGCTTGGCTCCCGGACGGGGCGTGCCGCGAGGGCCCGCCCCTTCTGCCTGACGCCGTGCCTGGCATGAAGAGCCGCGTCCTGCCTGCCCCCCAGCCTTGCCTGCTGCCGGCTTCCGATTGCCGCCCTGGGGCCGGCCCGCAGCGCCGTCCCGCGCCTCCCGGGCGTCCCGCCGCACCATGGCCTCGGCCTTCATGCCGGTGCCCGGGGGCTGGAAGATGGGAATCAGGTGCCGCTTGCCGTTGCCGATGAGGTCGGAGCGGCCCATCTCCTTCAGGGCCTCCCGCAGCAGGGGCCAGTTCTCCGGATCGTGGTAGCGCAGGAAAGCCTTGTGCAGCTTGCGCTGGCGTCCGGCCCGGGCCGTCTCCACCACTTCCGAGCCGCGCCCCACCTTCTTCAGCGGATTCCTGCGGCTGTGCCACATGGTCGTCGCCAGGGCCATGGGCGTGGGCAGGAAGGTCTGCACCTGGTCCAGGCGGAAGTTGTTGTGCTTCAGCCACAGGGCCAGGTTGAGCATGTCCTCGTCGGTGGTGCCCGGGTGGGCGGCGATGAAGTAGGGAATCAGGTACTGCTCCTTGCCCGCCTCCTTCGAGAACTTCTCGAACATCTGCTTGAAGCGTTCGTAGGTGCCGATGCCCGGCTTCATCATCTTGTTGAGGGGCCCCTCCTCCGTGTGCTCCGGCGCGATCTTCAGGTAGCCGCCGACGTGGTGGGTCACCAGTTCCTTGACGTACTCGGGGGACTGCACCGCCAGGTCGTAGCGCAGGCCCGAACCGATGAGCACCCTTTTGACCCCGGGAATGGCCCGGGCCTTGCGGTACAGGCTGATCAGGTGGGAATGGTCGGTGCCCAGGTTCTCGCAGATGCCGGGAAAGACACAGGAGAGGCGGCGACAGGAAGACTCGATCTTCTTGTCCTTGCAGGCCAGGCGGTACATGTTGGCGGTGGGGCCGCCCAGGTCCGAGATGGTGCCGGTGAAGCCCGGGGTCTTGTCCCGGATTTCCTCGATCTCGTGCAGGATGGAATCTTCCGAACGGCTCTGGATGATGCGCCCTTCGTGCTCGGTGATGGAGCAGAAGGTGCAGCCGCCGAAGCAGCCGCGCATGATGTTGATGGAGAAGCGGATCATCTCCCAGGCCGGGATTTTGGCCTCGCCGTAGGACGGGTGCGGCGCCCGGGCGTAGGGCAGGCCGTAGACGTGGTCCATCTCCGGCGTGGTCAGGGGAATGGGCGGCGGGTTGAGCCACACATCCCGCTCGCCGTGGGCCTGGACCAGGGCCCGGGCGTTGCCGGGGTTGGATTCCAGGTGGAAGGTGCGGGAGGCGTGGGCGTACAGCACCGGGTCCTCCACCACCTGCTCGTAGGAAGGCAGGCGCACCACGGTCTTGGCCCGCTGCTCCTTGCGCGCCGCCACCCGTTCGGCGGCGGGGACGAACTTGAGGGGCAGCACCGCCACCTCGCCGCCCTGCTCCGCCGCCTGGGCCTGGGCGGCAAAGGGCGGGGCGCTGCGGGGGCCGCTGTCACCCATTGAATAAGGATCGGGATGGGCATCCACCTTGCCGGGAATGTCCACGCTGGTGGAATCCACCGCGCCCCAATCCTCGCCGGGCAGCCAGCCCTTGGGCACCATGAAGGCGGTGCCGCGCAGATCGCGGATGTCGCCGATTTTCTCGCCCCGGGCCAGGCGGTGGGTCAGCTCCACCAGGGCCCGTTCCGCATTGCCGAAAATCAGCAGGTCGGCCTTGGAGTCGGGCAGCACGGAACGCCGCACCTTGTCGCTCCAGTAGTCGTAATGGGCGATGCGGCGCAGGGAGGCCTCGATGGAGCCGAGCACCACCGGCGTCCCCGGATAGGCTTCCTTGGCCCGCTGGGCATAGACGGTGACGGCCCGGTCGGGGCGCTTGTTGGGCTCGGCGTTGGGGGTGTAGGCGTCGTCGGAGCGGATTTTCCGGTCCGAGGTGTAGCGGTTCACCATGGAATCCATGTTGCCGGCGGTGATGCCGAAGAACAGGTTGGGCTTGCCCAGGCGCTTGAAGTCTTGCGCCGAATGCCAGTCCGGCTGGCTGATGATGCCGACGCGGAAGCCCTGGGCCTCCAGCAGGCGGCCGACCAGGGCCATGCCGAAGCTGGGATGGTCGATGTAGGCATCGCCGGTGACCAGGATCACGTCGCAGGAATCCCAGCCCAGCTTGTCCATCTCCTCCCGGCTCATGGGCAGGAAGGGGGCGGAGCCGAAGCGCTGGGCCCAATATTTGCGGTAGGAGGTAAGAGGCTTAGGCGATTCCATGGTGGCGACGAGAGGGGCTAATGAGGGCCAAGGCCCGCCGCCGCCCGCGGGCAACGGCAAATGAAAGGGGCCGGGGCGCCGCCAGGGCTCCCCGGAACATCAGATTGCTTCGGCTCCGGCAGCCAGCAACTCGGGCACCTGGAGCGCCGGCACCGGCCGGCTGCAGAGGAAGCCCTGGAATTCGTGACACTGGTGCAGCCGCAGGAAGTCGAGCTGCTCGTTGGTTTCCACGCCTTCGGCAATGACCTTGCGTTCAAGTTCCCCGGCCATGGCGATGACCATGCGCACGATGGCCGCGTCGCCCTGGCTGCTCACCACATCGCGGATGAAGGAGCGGTCGATCTTGATCTTGTCGATGGGGAAACGCTTGAGATAGGAGAGGCTGGAGTAGCCGGTGCCGAAGTCGTCGATGGAAAGCCGCACGCCCAGGCACTTCAGCTCTTCCAGGATGCCCACCATGCGCTCCGGCTCCTGCATGATGACGCTCTCGGTGATCTCCAGCTCCAGCCAGCGGGGCGCCAGGCCGGAGGTCATGAGGGCGGCGGAAACCATGGCCACCAGGTCGCTTTCCTGGAACTGCAGGGCGGAAAGGTTGACCGCCACCACCATGGGCGGCAGGCCCTGGTCCTGCCACTGGCGGTTCTGCCGGCAGGCCTCCTTCAGGACCCAGGCGCCGATGGGCAGGATCAGCCGGGTTTCCTCCGCCAGGGGGATGAAGTCCGCCGGCGAGACCATGCCCAGTTCCGGATGATTCCAGCGCAGCAGGGCCTCGAAGCCGTTGATCTGGCCGCTGCCGATCTCCACCTGGGGCTGGTAGTGCAGTTCCAGCTGGTCCAGCTGCAGGGCCAGGCGCAGTTCGCTTTCCAGGCGCAGGCGCTCCACCACCCGCTGGTTCATTTCCGGCGCAAAGAAGTGGTAGGAATTGAGGTTGCTGTTCTTGGCGTGGTGCATGGCCGTATCCACGTTGCGCAGCAGCAGGGCCACATCGTTGCCGTCCTGGGGGAACAGGGTGATGCCGGCGCAGGCGGTGGTCACCACGTCGCTGCCCTGCATCTGGATCGGATGGGCCAGGATGTCCAGCAGATGGCGCACCACGGTGGCCACGGAACGGCTGTCGTCGCGGCCGTCGATGAGGATGCCAAACTGGTCGCCCCCCAGGCGCCCCAGGATGTCGTGGGGCCGCAGGCCCTTGCGCAGCCGCTCGCCCACCCGGCGCAGCAGCTCGTCGCCGGCGGCGTGGCCGAAGGCGTCGTTCACCCGGCTCAGCTGGTCCAGGTCCAGCAGCACCAGGGCGCCCTGGCAGCCCTCCTGCAGCCACTCGCCGAGGATGCGGGAGAACCACTGCCGGTTGGGCAGGGTGGTCAGCTGATCCACGTTGGAGAGGGTTTCGATCTGTGCCTGGGCCGCCTTCTTTTCCGACAGGTCGGTGACGAAGGCCACCTTGTTCACGATGGCCCCCTGCTCATTGACGATGGCGCCGATGTTGCACCACACCGGGCAGTCGCTGCCGTCCTTGCGCCGGGCGATGGCCTCGCCCAGCCAGTTCTCGCCCCGGTCCAGGGTGGCGCGGATCTGGGCGCGGAAGTCGGGTTCGTTGCAGGGCGAGGCGAGGAAATCCGGCTGCTGGCCGGCGCTCTCCTCCACCGTATAGCCGGACAGCTCGGCAAAGGCGTTGTTGAAGGTGACGATATGGCCGGTGGCATCCAGGATCAGGATGGCCTCGATGCTGTGGTCGAAAACGTGGGTGATGAGGCGGCGCCGCTCCTCGGCCTCGTAGCGGGAGGAAATGTCCCAGGCGACACCCGCCAGGGCCCGCACCTGGCCGGCGGCGTCGAACACCGGCGCCCGCAGGAACTCGAAGGGCACCCGGCCCCGGGGCAGGTCCAGCCACACCTCTTCCCGCATGGGGCTGCGGGCCTCGATCACCCGCAGGCTGCCTTCCGTCATGCGGCGGGTTTCCTCCTCCGAGAACAGGTCTTCCACCCTGTGGCCGATGACCTCTTCCATGGGGCGGCCGGCATAGCGGCAGAAGGCCTCGTTCACCGACAGATAGGTGCCTTGCGTATCCAGCAGCCAGGCCGGATCGGGAATGGCGTCAAGCAGGGCCAGGCTTTCCCGGTTCTTCTCCTCCGCCGCCCGGCTCATGCGCTGGGCCAGGGCCGTGGCCGCCGAGAAGCGCCGGTGCCAGACCAGCACGGTGAAGGCCAGGGCCACGGTCAGCACCAGGCCGAGGCAGGCATAGATCAGGGCCCGATGCCGCCAGGAGGCGAGGACGTCGTCGATGGCATAGCCGACGGTGACGAGGAAATCGTGCTCCGGCAGGGCGCGGAAGACGAACAGGCGGTCCATGCCGTCCAGCTCGCCGGTGCGGATGAAGGAGCCGCTGGTCTCACCCCGCTGCAGGAAGTCCTGGGTCGGGCTGTTCGCCACCGGCTGCCCCATGCGCGCTTCCAGGTGGGGCCAGCGGGCCATCAGGCGCATGTCCCGGGTCCACAGGGCGATGGTGTCCCGGGGGCCCAGGTTGAGGGTGCCGAACAGGGATTCGAAATACTTCACCCGCAGGGAGGCCAGCACCACGCCCTGGAAAGTGCCCCCTTCATCCTGCAGGCGGCGGGCCGCCACCAGCACCCAGTCGCCGGTGACCCGGGACTGCATCGGCCCCGACACCACCAGGCCGGCACCGGGCTGGTCCTGGAGCAGGCGGAAATAATCCCGGTCGGCGATATTGACGTTGCTGGCCAGGACGCCGGAAGCGTCGTAGATGTAGCGCCCCTGGGTGTCGGCGACGCGGAAACTGAGGGCCTCGGGGAACATGCCGAGGGAGCGGTTCAGTTCCGGCTCCAGCTCCTCCCGGGGGCGTCCTGCCGCCACCGCATATTGATGGCGGCGGACGAACTCCTGCAGCCGCAGGTCCACCTTCTGGATGGAGCCCTGCAGGCTGCTCTCCAGCACCCGGGCGAGGGCCTCGCCCTGGCGCCGGGCCGCATCCATGGCCATTTCCCGGGATTGCAGCACGTCCATGGAAATCCATACGACCAGCCCCAACCAGAGCAGCCCGACCAGCGTCGCCAGCAGATAGGTGGAGCGCCGCAAGGGCATCCGGAGTTCCTTGAAAAATAGGGAGTTTGAAGCGGGGATTGTACGCCGCAGGCCGCGGCGAACCAAGCAGGACGGGGCTTCGGGCCGACCCGAAGCCCCCGCGGGGATTGGCGTTCCGCCCGCCCCCGTTTAGCCCCGGTTGCCCAGGGTCACCGTGTGTTCCCGGGTGGCGTGGAACTGCACGCTGGGGTAGCGCTCCTGGGTCAGATCCAGATTGACCCGGGTCGGCGCCAGATAGGCCAGGCTGCCGGAGGCATCCGTGGCCAGGTTGCCCATGTTCTCCCGCTCGAAGCGGTTGAAGTCCTCGGCCTTGTCGCAGGTCACCCAGCGGGCGCCGAAGAGGGACTTGTTCTCCAGCAGGATTTCCACCCCGTACTCGGCGGCCAGGCGGTGGGCCACCACCTCGAACTGCAGCACGCCCACGGCCCCCAGCACCACTTCGTAGCCGGAAAGGGGCTTGAACACCTGGATGGCGCCCTCCTCCCCCAGCTGCTCCAGGCCTTTCTGGAACTGCTTGATCTTGGAAGGGTTCTTGGGCCGGGCGGCGCGGAACATTTCCGGCGCAAAGTAAGGAATGCCGGTGAAGTGCAGGTTCTCGCCCTCGGTGAAGGAATCGCCGATTTCGATGCTGCCGTGGTTGAACATGCCGATGATGTCGCCCGGGTAGGCGTCGTCAATGGTGGCGCGGCGCTGGGAGAGGAAGGCCACCACCTGGGTCGCCCGGATTTCCTTGCCGGTACGCACCTGCCACAGCTTCATGCCCCGCTCGAAACGGCCGGAACAGACCCGCAGGAAGGCCACCCGGTCCCGGTGGGCCGGGTCCATGTTGGCCTGGATCTTGAAGATGAAGCCGGAGAACTTGCCCTCTTCCGGCGCCACGGCCCGCTCGGCCGACTCCCGGGTCTTGGGCGGCGGCGCGTTGGCCACCAGGGCATCCAGGATTTCCCGCACGCCGAAGTTGTTGATGGCGGAACCGAAGAACACCGGCGTCAGCTTGCCGGAGAGGAAAGGCTCGGCCTCGAACTGGTGGGCGGCCGCCAGCAGCTCCAGGTCTTCCTTGAGCTTGGCGATTTCCATGGAGAAGCCGGCCAGGGACGGATGATCCAGGCCCTTCACCACTTCCGCATCCTTGCCTTCGCCCGGGGTGAACAGGGCCACGGAATCGCTGGCCAGGTGATACACGCCGCGGAAGGTCTTGCCCATGCCGATGGGCCAGGTCACCGGCGCGCACTGGATCTTCAGCACCGATTCCACCTCATCCAGCAGCTCGAAGGGGTCGCGCACTTCCCGGTCCAGCTTGTTGATGAAGGTGAGAATTGGCGTGTCGCGCATACGGCACACGTCCAGCAGCTTGATGGTCTGGGGCTCCACGCCCTTGGCCCCGTCGATTACCATGAGGGCCGAGTCCACGGCGGAAAGCACGCGATACGTATCTTCCGAAAAGTCCTGGTGGCCCGGGGTGTCGAGCAGGTTGATGACGCAGTCCCGGTAGTCGAACTGCATCACCGAGCTGGCCACGGAAATGCCCCGCTGCTTTTCGATCTCCATCCAGTCGGAAGTGGCATGGCGGCCGCTCTTGCGGGCCTTCACCGTACCGGCCGCCTGAATGGCGCCGCCGAACAGCAGCAGCTTTTCGGTCAGGGTCGTCTTACCCGCATCCGGGTGCGAAATGATGGCAAAGGTCCGCCGCCGCTGGGCTTCCGCGGCAATGGCCTGGAGTTCTGCGCTCATGGAAAAAACTTTCAGGGGAATTCAGGGACAGCGGCGGGCGGGGAGGCCCCCCGACCGGCTGGTCAAGGGGCGGGATTGTACCACTGAGGGGAAGACAGGCAGGAGCGGGACCAGAGTGCCAGGCTAGGGCTGGGCCACCCCGTACTTGGTACGGCCACACTGAGCGCACCGAAGGACGGTTTTCTTTGACAAACCAATCATATGGAAGAGCCCGAATGCAACCAGTCCACCGACGATGGCAACGAATCAAAGGCCTCGATCAGTAAAGAGAAAAAGGCTCAGGAAGCCGAATACGCAGACACCGACAATCACGACACCGACGACGTCCAGGGGGTTGGGGCGCGACCGCTCGACTTGCTGGAGAGCAGAGCCGCAATGGTCACATATAAGTGAAAGCGTCACCGAGGATACCGTTTGACGTGAAGGGCAATCGGAGCCGTCAGCACAGGAAATGGTTAGTCATTCCGGCGAACCAAGTGTGTAGACAAAATCAATTCAACTATTCGATACATATCCATCGGAACAACTTTCTCCCGACCAATAGCGCCTTTTAGTTCTTTGGAGGACTTAGCCATATCGCCATACACACTAAGGATTACGAGCTTAATTTTCAATTTCCGCTTCGATTAGCTGGGAAAGTCTGTCCCAAATAACCTCTTGCTCTGATTCATTCATACCATAAACCGGCTTTTCTGGTGAATTTAGCGCCTGAAATCTAGACAAATTTGCATCGCGTGAAAATCTACATGGTTTAAGTATCACTGGAACGATCTTTGTTCCATCAAGTTGCGCCTTTTCTAATATTGGAGGAAGTTCGTTATCAATAATAAAATCTGATGCGAGAAAATCTGCACTCACAATCAGGACTGCTATTGCAGCTTGATGTAGGGCAGTATCTATTTCCTTCTTCCAGTGATCTCCCACTTTTATTTTTGTGTCATCCCAAACATCTACAACCCCTAGCTTCTCTAATGGTTTCAAATGAACTCTAAGGCGCTCTAGATGTGCAGAATCTTTATGCGAATAGCTAATGAAAACCTTTTTATATTTATTTGCTGTTACATATTCTACTTTACTACTCTTAGCTTCTATTGACTCAATTTTCCGTAGAAAAACTCTACCTCCGGTTCCAATCGTAGACTTCCACACGCCATCAATATTTGAGGCGTCATGGAACTTTCCATTCACAGTTACGATTCCGTGAGCAGATGCCGGGTCTAACTTAACGGTCACAGTCTGACCATTAACGTTGAGAGTTTGATAATTCGGTTTATCGAAAAAATTCATGTCTGGATGGAGCTCTGCTTGGAGCGTTTCCCCTGCGACTGATCCCGAGACGGTGTAAACGGCAGTGCCGTTTACCGGATCATTAATCCGTGCACTTCCGCTTATTTGAACGCCATGTTGTGTAAACTCAACAAACACATTTGCATTGTTTGTCCCAGCGATATGGCCGGACCAATCTCCAGATACATCAATCATTCTTAATCCTTATATTTGAGGCAACGTTCTTTTGGCGAGAAATGAGTAGAAAATGACAAATAGGTCAAATAAACCGGCGAGGTATCCAATAAGCCGGAAGAGCGAGCAGACGGCAAAGGAGCCACCATGCGGCATTCCACTTCCTTATTATTTATTTGCATAATTCTCCCCGCCTACAAACCGGACATCCCTGACGAACAATCATACGTCATACCCAGCGTACTCCCCAAGCCACCTCATCCCCCTGCCCTCAAAGCATCCATCGGCGGCACCCGCAGCAGGCGGGAGGCTGCGAGCCAGCCGGCCAGGGTCACGGCCAAAGCAGCGCCGACGATGGCCGCCGGGAAGACCCACGGCGCAAACTGATACTCCAGATTGAAGACTTTGGCGGCCAGGAGCCAGCCGACGCCCTGGCTGCCGGCGGCGGCGATCAGGCCCGACAGAGCGCCGACGGCGGCGAATTCGGCCAGGAGGGCGCCCCGCAGTTGCTGGCGACCGGCGCCCAGGGCGCGCAGCACCGAGAGTTCGTAGCGCCGCTCGTCGTGGGAGGCGGCCAGGGCGCCGTAGAGGACGATGACGCCGGCAGCCAGGGTGAACAGGAAGACGAACTGCACGGCCCGGGAGACCTGATCCAGCACCGATTGCAGCTGGCGCACGATGGCCGCCACGTCCACCACCGTCAGGTTGGGGAAGCGCTTGACCAGTTCCCCCACCCGGTTGGCGGCATCGTCGGGCAGGTGGAAGCTGGTGATATAGCTGGCCGGGTACGGTTCCAGCACGCCGGGCGGAGCCAGGACGAAGAAATTGACCCGCATGGAATCCCAGTTGAGCTTGCGCAGGCTGGTGACGGTGAGTTGCACCGGTTCGCCGGCCACGGTAAAGGTCAGCTCGTCTCCCACCTTCACGCCCAGGGTTTCGGCCAGGCCCTTTTCCACCGAGGCGCTGCCTTTGCCATCCTTCCCCTGTTCGCCGGGGGCGAACCAGCGGCCCTGGGTGATGCTGTTGCCGGGAGGCAGGTCGGCGGCCCAGGAAAGGTTGAATTCCCGCTCCACCAGGCGCTTGGCCCGGTCGTCCTCATAGTCAGCCGGGGTCGCGGGGCGGCCGTCGATGCCGGTGAGGCGGCCCCGCACCATGGGCAGGAGTTCAGCGCGGATGCCCATGCGCCCCAGGGCTTCCCCCACTTCCTGGCGCTGCTCGGGCTGGATGTTGATGACGAAGCGGTTGGGCGCGTCCGGCGGCGAGGCCTGGCGCCAGGCCTGCATCAGGTCGCCCCGGGTAACGGTGAGCAGCAGCAGGGCCATCAGGCCCAGGGACAGGGCGACGATCTGGGCCACGCTGGACAGGGAGCGTCGCTCCAGGCCGGCCAAGCCGTAGCGCCAGCCAAAGCCCACCGCCGGCCCGACCCGGCGCAGGGGCTTGAGCAGGGCCAGGGCCAGACGGGCGATCAGGGCGGTGAGGCCCAGGGCGGCGGTGAAGCCGCCGGCGGCGTAGGCCCCCAGCTTGGGCTCGCCGGCGGCCCAGAAAAGCAGGCCGGCCAGGGCCGCCAGGCCAATGCCGTAGGTGGCGAGGATGGAGGCGTCCGGCTCCCCCAGTTCCCGCCGCAGCACCCGCAGGGTGGGCACCTTGCGCAGTTGCAGGAGGGGCGGCAGGGCGAAGCCGAAGAGCAGCACCAGTCCGGCCACCAGCCCCTGCAGGGCGGGCCACAGGCTGGGTGCCGGCAGGGGCGCGGCCAGCAGGTTGGCCAGCCAGGCGTGGAGAACGAAATGGGCGCCGAAGCCGATGGCCAGCCCCACTGCCGAAGCGGCCAGGCCGAGAATGAGGAACTGGCCCAGGTACAGCCCCAGCACCTGGCCCTGGGGCGCCCCCAGGCAGCGCATCACGGCGCAGGGATCGAGATGACGCTGCAGGTAGCGACGGATGGCCAGGGCCACCCCGGCGGCGGCCAGCACCACGGCCAGCAGGGCGGAAAGGCCGAGGAACTGCTGGGCCCGGTCCACCGCGGTGCGGATTTCCGGGCGGGCATTGCTGGCGTCCTCCACCCGCTCGCCCCGGGTCAGGCGGGGCTCGGCCCAGCGGCGGTAGTCGGCCACCGCCCGGTCCGGGCCGGCCAGCAGCAGGCGGTAGGCGACCCGGCTGCCAGGCTGGATCAGCCGGGTGGCGGGCAGATCGGCCAGGTTCATCATCAGGCGGGGGGCGACGCTGAAGAAATTGACGCCCCGGTCCGGCTCCAGGGTCAGCACCCCGGCCACGGTGAAGCGGGCCTGGCCCAGGTTGAGGCTCTGCCCCGGCCCGCTGCCGAACTGGGTGGCGAGGCGCTCGTCCAGCCATACCGTGCCGGCCTGGGGCCCGCCCTGGATCTCGCTGTCGGGCGCCCCCAGGCCAGGAGCCAGGCGCAGCTTGCCCCGCAGGGGATAGTCGCTGGAGACGGCCTTGATATCTGCCAGCTGGGCCCCCTCCTCCCCCGTCACCATGCTCGGGAAAACCTGGGTCTGGGCCATCTGCAGGCCCCGCCGCGCCGCCTCGGCGGCAAATTCCGGGGCCAGGGGATGGTCGGAGGTCAGCAGCAGGTCCGCCCCCAGCAGCTGGCGGGACTCCCGCTCCAGGGCCTGGCGCACCCGGTCGGTGAAAAATCCGACGGAACTGATGCTGGCCACCGCCACCACCAGGGCCAGGGCCAGCAGGCGCAATTCACCGGCCGAGAAATCCCGGCGCAGGAGGCGGAATGCGAGTGAAAACATGGACAACTCCGGCGAAACGAGACGCAACGGCACCGGACAACCCCACGGAGAGCCGCGCCAGGCTTGAATCTACAAAAAAAGGTAAAGAAACGTTCAAGTCATTGAAAAAAATGACGTAATGGCAGATAGAGCGAGAAATGCGACCGCCAATATATTTCGGAGACTATCATGCCCAACGACATCGCCGCCCCCCAGGGGCCCAGCCAGCAGACTGCCAGCGCCAACAGCGGCAATTCCCGTGTTTATCCCCAGGAAGAGCATCGGGCGTTGAAGGTCGATACGGCCACCAAGCAGTTCAAGGTCGGCATTCTGGAATCCGCCCTGCAGGTTTCGATCCAGGCCGGCAACGACTCCCAGGCCCTGCTCTTCCGCACCGCCATCGACCGCATCAACGAGGTGCTGGGCATTTCCGAGGGCCCCGACGCGCTGCAGAAGGCCGCCAGCCAGGACAACTCGCCGGAGGCCACCGCCGCCCGCATCCTCTCCTTCACCACCGGTCTTTACGCCGCCTATGCCGCCAAGCGGCCCGACGACGATCCGGAACAGGTGGCATCCGACTTCGTGGACGTGATCCGCAGCGGCTTTGAGAAGGGTTTCAACGAAGCCAAGGACATCCTCAAGGGCCTCAACGTTCTCAACGGCGAGGTGGAAGCCGGTATCAACAAGACCTACCAGCTGGTGCAGAAGGGCATGGACGACTTCCTCGCCCAGTTGCGCAAGCCGAAGGAAGAAACCCCGGCAGCGACGGTAACCACGCCCAGCGCCACAGCCTGAACCCGGCGGCCACGCCGCCCTCCCCATGCAAAACGGCGGCCCCTGGCCGCCGTTTTCTTTGTAGCGTCAGCGGGCGCCGTACCCCAGCACCCTGGGCCCGCCCTACTCCCAGTCCCGCAGCCGCTCCACCGCCTGTTCGATGCGGCTCACCGCCACCACTTCCAGCCCGGGAAGGGGCTGGCGCGGCTTGTTGGCCTCGGGTACCAGGGCCCGGGTGAAGCCCAGCTTGGCCGCTTCCTTGAGTCGTTCCTGGCCCCGGGGCGCCGGGCGGATCTCGCCGGCCAGGCCCACTTCGCCGAAGACCACCAGCTTTTCCGGCAGGGGCCGGTTCTTCAGGGAGGAAATGATGGCCAGCAGCACCGGCAGATCCGCTGCCGGTTCGCTGATCTTGACCCCGCCCACCGCATTGACGAAGACGTCCTGGTCGAAACAGCCGATGCCGGCGTGGCGGTGCAGCACCGCCAGCAGCATGGCCAGCCGGTTCTGCTCCAGGCCGACGGAAAGGCGCCGCGGGCTGCCGCCCATGGTGGTATCCACCAGGGCCTGGATTTCCACCAGCAGGGGCCGGGTGCCTTCCTGGGTCACCAGGACGCAGGAGCCGGCCACCTCCTGGCCGTGCTGGGAAAGAAACAGGGCCGAAGGGTTGGAGACGCCCTTGAGCCCCTTGTCGGTCATGCCGAAGACGCCCAGTTCATTGACCGCGCCGTAGCGGTTCTTCACCGCCCGGATGAGGCGGAAGGAGGAATGGGTGTCGCCTTCGAAATACAGCACCGTGTCCACGATGTGTTCCAGCACCCGGGGCCCGGCCAGGGCCCCTTCCTTGGTCACGTGGCCCACCAGGATCACGGTGACGCCGGTCTGCTTGGCCAGCCGGGTCAGCTGGGCGGCGCATTCGCGCACCTGGGCCACGGAGCCGGGGGCCGAGGTGAGCTGGTCGGACCACAGGGTCTGGATGGAGTCGATCACCGCCACCTGGGGCTTTTCCGTCTGCACCACGCCGAGGATGCGTTCCAGGTTGATTTCCGCCAGCAGGGGCAGGCGCTCCACGTCCAGCTGCAGGCGCCGGGCCCGCAGGGCCACCTGCTGCCCCGACTCTTCGCCGCTGACGTAGAGCACCTTGTGCTGGGGCGCCAGGGCGGCCAGGGCCTGCAGCAGCAGGGTGCTCTTGCCGATGCCCGGGTCGCCGCCGATGAGCACCACGCCGCCGGCCACCAGGCCGCCGCCCAGGGCCCGGTCGAATTCGGACAGCCCCGTGGGCAGGCGCGCCGCTTCCCGGGTCTCGATCTCGGAGAGGGCCTGCAGCCTGGGCGTGCCGGGGGCCAGGGATTCGAAACGGTGGCCGCTGCCCTTGCCGCCGGCCTCGGCCACGGTTTCCACCAGGGTGTTCCAGGCATTGCAGGCGGAACACTGGCCCTGCCATTTGGGGGACTGGGCACCGCATTCGGTGCAGGTATAGATGCTTTTCGTCTTCGCCATGATGGGCGGGAGGATACACCAGGGCGGCGGCGATCAGGATTCCGGGGCCGGCTGGGGCGGCCGGGCCAGCACCCAGCGGTTCTTGCCGGCCCGCTTGGCCTCGTACATGGCGCCGTCGGCGGCCTGCACCAGCATGTCGGGGCTGGCGTAGGCCTGGTGGAACAGGGCCACGCCGATGCTGGCGCTGACCTGGCAGCGCTGGCCCAGGATGTCGAAGGGCTGCACCAGGGCCTCCAGCACCTTGTTGGCGGCAGTCACCGCATCCTCGTCCTGGCGCACCCCGTGCAGCAGCACGGTGAATTCGTCGCCGCCCATGCGCGCCGCCGTGTCGGACTGGCGCAGGGTCTGTTTAAGGCGGTAGGCGAAGGCCGCCAGCAGCAGGTCGCCGGCCTGGTGGCCCTGGCTGTCGTTCACCGCCTTGAAGCCGTCCAGATCCAGCACCAGCACCGCCAGGCCTTCCTGGTAGCGCTGGGCGCGGAAGAAGGCCTGCTGCAGGCGGTCGAAGAACAGGGTGCGGTTGGGCAGGTCGGTGAGCAGGTCGAAGTGGGCCAGGTGTTCCAGGCGCTGCTCGATGCGCTTGCGTTCGGAAATGTCGTGCTTGATGGCGACGTAGCGCACCACGGCGCCCTGCTCGTTCTTCACCGGGGCGATGGTGAGCAGCTCGTGGTAGAGCATGCCGTCCTTGCGCCGGTTCACCACCTCGCCGCGCCAGGGGTTGCCCGAGGTGATGGTGCCCCACAGCTGGCGGTAGAAATCCGCATCATGCACGCCGCTCTTGAAGCGGGAAGTGCGCTGGCCGAGGACCTCCTCCAGGCTGTAGCCGGTCATGTCGCAGAAGGCCGGGTTGGCGTATTCCACCACGCCGTTGGCGTCGGTGATGATGACCCCCTCCGCCGCCGCATCCACGGCCACGCTGCGGGACTGCAGTTCCTGGCGCAGTTTGCGCTCGGCGGTGATGTCCCGGGTGATGCCGAGCAGGCCGGTGAGGTGCCCCTCGTCGTCCCGCAGCACATTGACGATGGCGTCGGTCCATACGGTGGAGCCGTCCTTGCAGGGCTGTTCCAACTCCCAGTGGTGCTTCAGCACCTGGCCGGTGCGCAGCAGGTAAGCGAAGCCCTCCGCCGCCTGGGACATGGAATCCGGCGTCAGGGCCTCGGCCATGGACTGTTGCAGCACCTCCTCCGGGGTGTAGCCCCGCAGCCGTTCCACCGACGGGCTGATGTAGGTGAAGCGGCCGTTGAGGTCCATGGTCCAGATGACGTCGTAAGCCGACTCGGCCAGTGTGCGGAAACGCTGCTCGCTCTGGCCCAGGGCCATCTCCGTGCGCTTGCGCTGGGTGATGTCGTGGAAGGAGAGGACGATGGCCTCCCGCCCCTCGAAGTCGATGCAGGCAGCCGACATCAGCACCCACACCGGCTTGCCCTCCAGTCCCTGCAGTTGCACCTCGAAGCCCAGCCAGCGGCCGCCGCGGCGGTGCAGCTCGTCCACCATCTGCTGGCGCTGTTCCGGGTTGCGCCAGAAGCCCTGGGCCGGCCGGCCGACGACGTCGTGACGGGAGACGCCGTAGTACTCCTCGGCGCAGCGGTTGATGTAGAGCAGTTCGCCGTCGGCTTCGGGACGGGTCACCGCCACCGGGAAAGGCGCCTCCTCCATCAGTCCCAGGCAGTTCCTGGCGCTGCGGCGCAGGCGGCGCATGTAGCGGCGCACCAGCACCACCACCAGGGCGACGGCGACCAGGGCCCCCATGCCGGCGACGAACCACAGGCTGGACTGGCTACCGCTGCCAGCGTTGCCACCCTCGCCCGCGTAGAGCAGGTCATCCAGGGACAGGTCCCGGGGCAGCAATCCCAGGTCGGCGTAGGTGTCGGCCATGTGGCGCCAGCGGCCAACATGGAAATAGCCCGGCTCCACCAGCTGGGCCTGGACCAGGGGCACCATCTGCTCCGCCTCGAAGGCCAGGTGGTCCCGGCTGTGGCGCCGGCCGTAGTGCTTGAGGATGTAGTCGATGACCTCCTGGGGATGGGCCATGGCATAGCTCCAGCCCTTGAGGCTGGCGGCGCGGAAGGCCTTGAGCCGCTCCGGATGCTGGCGCAGTTCAGCCTGGGTGGAGAACAGGTTGTCGCCGTAGAAATCCAGGCCGCTCGATTCTGGCGTGAACACCACCACCCGCTCGCCCTGCTTGCGCAGTTCGTAGAGTTCGTCGGTGCGGTAGATGGAAAGGGCGTCCACCCGGCCGTCCAGCAGGTCCTGCACGGTCTGGCTGTGGGGCTCCAGGGCCAGGCTGTCCGTATCCACCCGCTCCCGGCCCAGGTAGCCGAGCAGTTCGTTGGCCCCCGGCTCGATCATCACCTTCTTGCCGTTGAGGTCGTGGATGTTGCGGATGCCGGCGGCCCGGCGGGCGGCGATGGCCAGGGGCGAATGCTGGAAGATCACCGCCAGCACCAGCACCGGGGCGCCCCGGTGGTAATGCACCAGCAGGTCGCTGGTGCCGACGCCGTACTGGGCCTTGCCCTCCAGCACCGCCTGCACCGCATCCTGGCCCGGCTCCGCCTCCCGGATATCCACCGCCAGGCCCGCCTCCCGGTAGTAGCCCTGCATCTGGGCGGCGTAGTAGCCGGCGAACTGGAACTGGTGGCGCCAGCGCAGTTGCAGCGTCACATTCTCCAGGGCCTGGGCCGGCGCGGCCGGCAGGATGAGGAGCAGAAACGTCAGACAGGCGGAAAGATGCCGGCATAGCGGCAAGAGCGGACGGCTGGACGGCGAATGGCGCAAGACGGCTCCCCAGGGGCGGGCCGGAAAAAAGGGCCCGGATCAACCTCAAATTCTAGGCTGGGAGCGGAAAAATGAGCGTGACGCAGGTCGCACCGGGGCAAAAAAGCCGCCGGCGCTTGCCTGGCCTAGTTGCCGATCCAGCGCACCGGCACCCGGGGCGCCAGGGCGCAGAAAAGCTCGTAGCTGATGGTACCGGCGGCGGCGGCCACCGCGTCCGCCGGCATGCCCTTGCCCCACAGGGTGACGGGGGAGCCGACACCGGCCTGGGGCAGATCGGTGAGATCGCAGAACAGCATGTCCATGGAAACCCGCCCCGCCGTCACCGTGGGCCGGCCATCCACCAGGATCGGCGTGCCGGGCGGCGCATGGCGCGGGTAGCCGTCGGCATAGCCGCAGGCGACGATGCCGATGCGGCTGGGCCGGGTCGCCTCGAAGATGCCGCCGTAGCCCACCCGCTCCCCGGGGGCCACGTCCTGCACCGCCAGGATTTCGCTTTCCAGGGTCATCACCGGCTTCAGGCCCAGTTCCTCGGCGCTGACCTCGGCAAAGGGACTGCCGCCGTAGAGCAGGATGCCGGGGCGGGCCCAGCCCTGCACCGCCTCCTTGTGCCGCAGCAGGGCCGCCGAATTGGCCAGGGACACCTCGCCCTGCCAGCCGGCGGTCCAGGCGCGGAAGCGTTCCAGCTGCCAATCCACGCCCCGGGCCCCGTCGGCCTCGGCGAAGTGGGTCATGTAGGTCACCGGGCCGATGGCCCTGCTGCGGGCGAGAAAGGCCTGGGCAGCCGGCCAGGTCTGGGCGGTGAAGCCGAGGCGGTGCATGCCGGTATTGAACTTGATGAACACCGGCAGCTTCACCGGCAGGCCGGCGGCCTCGATGGCTTCCAGCTGCTCCAGGCGGTGCACCGCGGGAATGATGCCCAGCTCCGCTACCGCCTCCAGGTCTTCCGGCTGGAAGAAGCCTTCCAGCAGCAGGATCGGTTCCCGGATGCCGGCTTCCCGCAATTTCGCCGCCTCGCTCAGGTCCAGCAGGGCAAAGCCGTCGGTGAGACCGGCCAGGGCCTGGGCCACCGGCAGCATGCCGTGGCCGTAGGCATTGGCCTTGATCACGGCGAACAGGCGGGCGGGACCGGCAACACCCTGATCGGCATGTTGGCGGGCCACGGCGAGATTGTGCTTGAGCGCCCCCAGATCGATGGTGGCGCAGATGGGACGGGGCATGGGCGGGAACGGTGATGGATGAAGAAGATGGCGCGCCGCGGGCGGGCGCAGGCGGCCATATTACGCCAAGGCGGCGCCGGAGGGAAAAGACGCCGCCGGGCGCCCCCCTGCCGGCACCGCCTCAGGCGGCGTATTCCTGCAGCTTGCGGCGGGCGAAATCGACGAAGGAAGTGACCAGCTTGGAGCGGAACTTCTCCTTCGGCGTCACCAGGGACAGGGGCCGGGTCAGCCGGGGCAAGAGGGGAATGGCCACCAGATGCTGCAGCTGCAGCTCCTTGTGGAAACTGGCCCGGGAGACGATGGCCACGCCCAGGCCGGTGCTGACCACGCCCTTGAGGGCCTCGGGGCTGCCCAGTTCCATCAGCACCTTGAGGCTGGCCGGGTCCACCCCGGCCTGACGGAAGTAGTTGTCGGTCACCTCCCGGGTGCCCGAACCCGGTTCCCGGGCGATGAAGGCGTGGTCCCGCAGCATGGCCGGGGTGATGGCCGACTCCCGGGCCAGGGGATGACTGGGGGAGCAGATCACCTGCAACTCGTCGTCGCAACAGGTTTCCGCCTGCAACTGGGGCAGATGCTCGATGGCCTCGGTGATGCCCAGGTCCAGGGAATGTTCGGCCACCCGGTTCTCGATGGTTTCCGAATTGCCCACCACCAGCCGGGCCCGCACATGGGGATAGAGGGCATTGAACTCCCCCAGCACCCGGGGCAGCATGAATTCAGCGATGGTGATGCTGGCTCCCACCAGCAGGGGGCCCCGCATCTGGCCGGTCATTTCCGCCAGGCGGGCCTCCAGGTCGGCGTATTCGCCGAGGATGCGGTCGGCGTACTCCAGGGCCAGCTCACCGGCTGGGGTGAGGGAAATGCGGCCGTGGCCCCGGTCGAAGAGGCGGGTGTTGAAGTGCTCTTCCAGCTGCTTGATCTGGAAGGTGACCGCGGGCTGGGTCATGTAAAGGGTCTCCGCCGCCTTGGTAAAGCTCAGTTGCTTGGCAACGGCATGGAACACCTGCAGGCGGCGATCGGCCATAAGTGGGGAACCTCCCTGAATTTATGGGGGTTATTCAAACATAAAGCCCGTTCCGGCGGAAGCCGCCAAAGGCCCGCCCCACGGGCATTCACCCCACTTTCATCACAAAGTTAAGCCTTTCGTGGTATAAACCTTCGCCCAACAAGACCTATTCGACGCGAGACACTCCATCGCCCGCTGCCCGGGGCGACCTACCTGATGCAGATCGGCTTTTACATCATCATGGCGGCGCAGTTTTTCTCTGCGCTGGCCGACAATGCCCTGCTCATCACCGCCATCTACGCCCTGCGGGAGATGCAGGCGCCTGAGGCCTATGCGCCGTTGCTGAAGCTGTTTTTCACCGTTTCCTACGTCCTCCTGGCGGCCTTCGTCGGCGCCTTCGCCGACTCCATGCCCAAGTGGCGGGTGATGTTCATCAGCAACGGCATCAAGATCTTCGGCTGCGCCCTCATGTTCTTCCACGTCCATCCCCTGGCGGCCTACGCCGTGGTGGGCCTGGGCGCCGCCGCCTACTCGCCGGCCAAGTACGGCATCCTCACCGAGTACCTGCCCCACCGCCTGCTGGTCCTGGCCAACGGCTGGATCGAAGGCCTCACCGTGGGCGCCATCATCCTCGGCACGGTCCTCGGCGGCGCCCTGATCCAGCCCAAGATATCGGCCATGCTGCTCGGCTTCGACCTGCCCTTCGTCGATACCCCCATCGACACGGTGGTGGAAATGGCCCTCTGCGTGGTGGGCCTGCTCTACCTGATCGCCGCCGTCTTCAATCTCTACATCCCGGACACCGGGGTCGATCACAAGCCCCTGAAAAAGAATCCCTGGTACCTGCTGCACGAGTTCGGCCACTGTCTGGCCCTCTTGTGGCGGGACCGCCTGGGGCAGATTTCCCTGGCCGTCACCACCCTCTTCTGGGGCGCCGGCGCCACCCTGCAATTCATCGTCATCAAGTGGGCCGAGGCGGCCCTGCACCTGGACCTGTCCAAGTCCTCCATGCTGCAGGGCGTGGTGGCCCTGGGCGTGGCCGTGGGCGCCGCCGTGGCCGCCAAGTTCATCACCCTGCGCAAGTCGATCCGGGTCATTCCCCTGGGCATCGCCATGGGCATCATCGTCATCGGCATGAATTTCGTGCGGGACTTCTGGGTCGCCGTACCCCTGCTGATCCTCATCGGCGCCCTCTCCGGCTTCTTCGTGGTGCCCATGAACGCCCTGCTGCAGCACCGGGGCCATATCCTCATGGGGGCCGGCCATTCAATCGCCGTGCAGAACTTCAACGAGAACCTCTCCATCCTCATCATGACCGGCCTCTACGCCGCCATGATCAAGGCCGACTTCTCCATCTACACCGTCATCACCCTGTTCGGCCTCTTCGTCGCCGCCGCCATGTGGCTGGTGCGCCGGCGCCACCAGGCCAACCAGCGGGAACGGGACGACGTCATCCACCTGGACAACTGCAACGCCCACTGACCCCGGGCGCGGGCCTCAGAGCATCAGGGGCGCGTCAGGCAGTTCGTTGGGATTGGCCTGCAGGGCCGGGAAGTGCCGTTGCAGCACCGCCGTGATGTCGTCGATGGCCGCCAGACAGCCGGCCTCGAATTCTCCCCGGGCGAAAGCCGCCTCCATCCTGCGGCACACCTCCTCCCAGAAATGGGCCTCCACCCGGGCATTAATGCCCCGGTCGGCGACGATTTCCACCTGCCGGTCGAGCAGGTCCAGGTAGATCAGCACGCCGCTGTTATGCACCGTGTCCCACACCCGCAGGTCGGAAAAGAGGGCCAGGGCGCGGGCCCTGCAGCCCTCGGGCCGCAGGGCATAGCCCAGGGGCAGGCAGCCTTCCAGGACGAAGCGCAGTTCGCCCTCGTGGCGCTGTTCGGAGGCAGCAATGGCGGCCTCGATACGGACCAGGGACTCCCGCGGGAAAGGACGCCGGGCCAGCCATTCGGGCACCAGCAGATAGCGCAGGAAGCGCCCCAGATCGGATGCTTGCATCACCATCTCCCGGAGGCACCACCGCCTCCAAAACCGCCGCCACCGCCGGAGAATCCCCCGCCGCCGCTCCAGCCCCCACCTCCGCCGCCGCCGACAAAGCCGCTGCCGCCGACGAGGATGAAGAGGAACACCACGATGCCGATGCCGGCCACGCCGAACAGGCTGGCGCCCATGAAGCCGGCCACCACGGCCGCCACGCCGCCGCAGGCGCCGGCCGCCAGCAGACGCCCGAAGAGGGCCCGCAGCACATTGCCGGCCACCACGGCGACCATGAAAATGGGGAAGAGCAGGTCTACGTTGAGGTCGCCGCCGCCATGGTCGGCCATTGGCGCCGGCAGGGGCTCGCCGCCGATCACCGCCAGCAGGCGCTCCACCCCGGCCCCGATGCCGCCGGCCATGTCGCCGGCCCGGAAGCGGGGCACGATGGTCTCTTCGATGATGCGCTTGGCCACCACGTCCGGCACCGCGCCTTCCAGGCCGTAACCCACCTCGATGCGCACTTCCCGGTCGTTCTTGGCCACCAGCAGGATGAGGCCGTCGTCCACACCCTTGCGCCCCAGTTTCCAGGTTTCAGCGACGCGGATGCCGTACTGCTCGATGCTCTCCGGCCGCACCGTGGGCACCAGCAAGACGCCGACCTGGGCGCCCTTTTCCCGCTCGAAGGCGGCCAGGCGGTTTTCCAGGGACTGGCGCTGGGCTTCGCTGAGGGTGCCGGTGAGGTCGGTCACCCGGGCCTTCAGGGCCGGCACCGGCACCTGGGCCCAGGCCGCCGTCAGGCCGCCCAGGCAAAGGAGCAGCAGCAACCGGCAAAACCAGCGCAGGAAGGCCATGAGCGGAGCGGCTTACTTGGCCGGGGCGGCGCCGAAATCCACCTTGGGCGCGGTGGAGATGGCCTGTTCGTTTTCCACCGAGAAATTGGCCTTGGGCTGGTAGCCGAAAGCCATGGCGGTGAGGTTGTTGGGGAAGCTGCGCACCGCCACGTTGTACTCCTGGATGGCCTTGATGTAGCGGTTGCGGGCCACGGCGATGCGGTTCTCGGTGCCTTCCAGCTGGGCCTGGAGGTCGCGGAAACCGGCATCGGCCTTCAGCTGGGGATAGTTCTCGCTGACCACCAGCAGGCGCGACAGGGCCGAGGACAGTTCCCCCTGGGCCTGCTGGAAGCGGGCCAGGGCCTGGGGATCGTTGGCCAGTTCCGGCGTCGCCTGGATGCTGCCCACCTTGGCCCGGGCGGCGGTGACTTCGGTCAGCACCTTTTCCTCGTGGGCGGCGTAGCCCTTCACCGTATTCACCAGGTTGGGCACCAGGTCGGCGCGGCGCTGGTACTGGTTGAGCACTTCGGACCAGGCGGCCTTGGACTGCTCGTCCAGGGACTGGAAGGTGTTGTAGCCGCAACCGCTGAGCAGGGCGGCGACCAGGGAAAAGAGGGCTAGCAGGGGCAGGGACATGGGGACTCTCCTCGATTTGGCGGGATCAGCGCATGAAGATGGGGCATGGTAACGCAAAGTACAAGGGCATGGCCGCCGCAGCCGACGTAACGGCGAGGCGCAACGGGCATGCCCTGGAAGGCAGAAGGGACGCACATCTCCAGCATGCCATGGCGGAGAATGGCGCCCCTATTGGCTCCCGGACCACCCCGGAACGGAATCAGCCTCCGGCCTGGCGCCGGGCGTCGGCCAGCAGGCGCCGGGCGAAGCACAGGTCTTCCCAGGCCCGGGCCTTGTCCGTGAGATTGCGCAGCAGATAGGCCGGATGGTAGGTCACCACCACCGGGATCGGCCGGCCGTTGAGCAGGTATTCGTGGGGCCGGCCCCGCAGGGAAGCCAGGGGCCGCTCCTGGGCCAGCACGCTGTGCACCGCAGCGCGGCCGAGTAGAACGATCAGCTTGGGTTGCAGCAGCTCGATCTGGCGCTGCAGGTAGGGACGGCAGGTATCCATCTCCGCCGCCTCCGGCGTGCGGTTGCCCGGCGGCCGGCATTTCACCGCATTGCCGATGTAGACGCCCCGGCCCCGCTGCAGGTCGATGGCGGCCAGCATGGCATCGAGCAGCTTGCCGGCCTGGCCGACGAAGGGCTCGCCCTGCTCGTCCTCGTCCGCACCGGGGCCTTCGCCAATGAACATCCAGTCCGGCTGCTGCCGATCGCCGACGCCGAGCACCGCCTGCTTGCGCTGCTGGCACAGGGCGCAGGCCTGACAGGCGGCGACCGCGTCCTGCAACTCATCCCAGCCCATATTGCCCAGGCTGCCGGCCGGCAGGGGCGTCCGGGGCGCCGGCACCGCACCGGAGAAGGCCGCGGCAGCGGCCGGCGGCAAAATCAGGGACGGCCGCGGCGAACGGGGAGCTTCGGCCACAGGTGCTGCGGCAGCGGCGGACTCGGGCAGGGCGACGGCATCCATCGCCTCAGCCCCCTCCTCCGCCTGGCCGCGCAGGACCCACAGGGGGGTCAGCCCCATTTCATGCAGGATTTCCAGATTGCCCATGGCCCCCTCGCCGTTATGGTTCATGCCGCGATCTCCCCCAGCTCCCGGCGCAGCACCAGGGCATCCTCCCGCCCCTCGACGGCCGGGTAATAACCCTTGCGCCGGCCGATCACCTGGAAACCGTAGTTTTCATAGAGGGCCAGGGCCTTGGCGTTGGAGGGACGCACCTCCAGCAGCATGGTGACGGCGCCGCCGTGGCGCGACACCTCCATGGCGAAGCGCAGCAGCCGGGCGCCGTAGCCCCGGCCCTGGCGCTCGGCGGCGACGCTGATGTTGAGCAGGTGGGTCTCGTCCAGGGACGGCATGAGCACCATGTAGCCCACCAGGGCGCCGCCCTCCCGGGCCACCCAGCAGCTGTAGCCGGCCTTCATGGAGTCGGCGAAATTGCCCTGGGTCCAGGGATGGGAATAGACCCGGTTTTCGATTTCCATGATCTGGGCCAGGTCCTTGCCGTTCATGGGTAGGAACTCCAGGGGAGCCAGTTCGGCGGCCAGGGCGGAAAGGGAGCGCATGGGTCAGGCCCTGCCGCCCTGGGCCAGGCGCTCGGCCACGGTCAGGGCGACCTTGTCGCGGATGTAGAGGGGAGCCGCCAGGGCCGGGTCCAGGCCTTCGCCCCGGGCCAGCCGGGGCGCCGCCAGCCGGGCCACCGCCGCTGCCGTCGGCACCCGTTGCCCGCCCAGGGGCCAGGCAGCCAGGCGTTGGCTCAGGGCCGGGTAGGCCGGTACACCGTTGCCGCATACCGCCCAGTCTCCGGCAGCAGGCAGGGGCGCCTCCGCCGGCGGGCAGACGGTGATGGCGCCCTGCAGTTCCAGGACTTCGCCCACCCGGCGGTAGGCGCCGCAATAGACTTCGTTCATGCGGGCATCCAGATAGACCGCCACCTGGGGGCTGCCGTCGGCATAGGCCATGGCCTCCAGGGTCACCACCGGCAGCACCGGCCGGTCGAGGGCCACCGCCAGGCCCTGGGCCACGCCGCAGGCCACCCGCAGGCCGGTGAAGGCGCCCGGGCCGGCACCGAAGGCGATGCCGTCCAGGTCCGCCATGGCCAGGCCGGCTTCGGCCATCATGGCGCGCACCAGGGGCAAGAGGGTGAGAGAGCTTTGCTCACCGGCGGGACATTCCCGGGAGAGGAGGACGCCGTCGCGCCAGAGGGCGACGGACCCCTGGTCGGTGGCGGTTTCGAGGGCCAGCAGATTCATGGGGAGCGATTTTAACCCAGGCCCGGCCCTTCCCCGCCCCGGCATTGGGGTCGGCAAAAAAAAGGCAAAAAAAAGCGTGTCAAGACTTGACTTATGCACAAACAGCCCGCCCCTTGGCCCGGGGAGCCGCTTTCCGGCCACGATGACAGGCGGGAGCCAGCGCCAACGTTGTATCTATTTGTTTTTATTGAAATTACCGGCAAAGCCGTTTTTTTGGGCAGAGTAAGAAAAATCCTTATCCCCGGGCTACTTAGGCCATCTGTCCGGCAATAACCCACAAAGTTATCCACAGCTTGTGTGAACAAGTCCGCAAGTACCGGGTGGATCAGGATTTTTTATCGACGACGGGCTCACAACCCGTCCCGCGGCCGGATGGCCGCTCAGGGATGGCGGGGAGAGCGGGGCGCCGGCGGCAGCCCTTCCGGGTACAGGGGACGGCGCTCTTCCCGGGGGTAGAACTCCCGGCCGGCCTCGTGCACATCCCGCCGCAGGCGCTGCCGCTCTTCCGGCGACAGGCGCCGCCGCTCCTCGCCCGGCGCAAAACCGGGAGGCCCCTCCTCCCGCTCGGCCTGGCGGGAATTGAGCCACTGGCGCCGGGCTTCCCGCCGCTCTTCCTTGCTCAGACGGGCGTGGGGGTCCTCCGCCCGCTCCATGCGCAGGCCGCCTTCGGCCTGGGCCAGCAGGCGCGGCTCCTCCGGCCGGGCCCAGAGGGAGGCGGCAGAGAGCAGCAGGAGAGCGGAGAGGAACAGTCGTTTCATATGCACCATGGAATCACTACAACCGGCAACGTCGCCGTCACGGCGGGAAAGCCCGCGCAACCCCGGAGCCCGGGCCGGCGACGGCGCACAGTGTGCCCAAATTGCCGGGCCGCTTCCAGAGCGGCAGCCACGACGCCATCCTAACGCCTGGATGCAAGCCCGGCCCCGTCTGGATGTAAGGCCGGCCCACGGCTTTGTAAATAATTGTTTCCCCAGCCCCGGTCAGCAACGCGGCGTAACGACTTGGCCCCCGCCGGGCCCGGCGGAGCCCTGTTGCCGGGGCACGGAACCGGTTAGCATTGCCAGCCATGAGCGAAAACAAACAACGCATTCTCGTCG
This sequence comes from Azospira sp. MPR-LB4, assembly GCF_058809525.1. Lineage (NCBI taxonomy): Bacteria > Pseudomonadati > Pseudomonadota > Betaproteobacteria > Rhodocyclales > Rhodocyclaceae > Azospira > Azospira sp. MPR-LB4. The sequence goes on along the minus strand of NZ_CM179521.1, from coordinate 293,841 downwards.
TGGACGACGACCAGCGCCTGCGGGACCTGCTGCTGCGCTACCTGGGCGAACAGGGTTTCGTCGTCAAGACGGCGGAAAACGCCCCGGCCATGGACAAGCTGCTGGCCCGGGAGACCTTCGACCTGCTGGTGCTGGACCTGATGCTGCCCGGCGAGGACGGCCTCTCCATCTGTCGCCGCCTGCGGGCCGCCGACCCGCACCAGGCGGTGCTCATGCTCACCGCCAAGGGCGACGAGATCGACCGCATCGTCGGCCTGGAAATGGGCGCCGACGACTACCTGCCCAAGCCCTTCAACCCCCGCGAGCTGGTGGCCCGCATCCACGCGGTGCTGCGCCGCCGCGCCCTGCCGCCGCCGGGCTCCCCGGTGGAGGCCGAAGGCACGGTGCAGGTGGGCGAGATCAGCATCGACCTGGCCACCCGCCGCCTCACCCGGGGCGCCGAGGGCGAGGCGGTGATGCTCACCACCGGTGAATTCGCCGTGCTCAAGGTGCTGCTGCAGCACCCGCGCCAGCCCCTTTCCCGGGACCGCCTGATGAGCCTGGCCCGGGGCCGGGAACAGGGCCCCTTCGACCGGGCCATTGACGTGCAGATTTCCCGCCTGCGCAAGCTGATCGAGCCGGACCCCCAGACCCCGCGCTATATCCAGACCGTCTGGGGCTTCGGCTACGTGTTCGTGCCGGACGGCCAGGGCACCACCGCCTGAGCCCCCGCCGGCCATGAAACTGCCGCGCCCCCTGCAGCGCCTGCTGCCCCGCACCCTGCTGGTGCGGGCCTTCATCCTGGTGGCGGTGCTGCTGCTGGTGTCCGTCTCGGTCTGGGTCGCCCTGTTCCGGGCTGCCGAGCGGGAACCCCGGGCCCGCCAGCTGGCCCAGCTAACCGCCAGCGTCGCCAACATCACCCGGGCCGCCCTGCTCAGCGCCGACCCGGTGCTGCGCCGCGATCTGCTGCGGGAATTGTCGGAACGGGAAGGCCTGCGCCTCTACCCGGCGGAAGAGCAGGACCGGGTCACGCCCCTGCCCGACCGGGAGTTCTTCACCATCTTCCAGCGGGAAGCCTTCCAGCTGATGGGACCCCAGGCCAGCTTTGCCATCGCCGTGAACGACCAGCCCGGCTTCTGGATCCGCTTTTCCATGGAGGAAGGGGACGATTACTGGCTGGTGCTGCCGCGGGAGCGCACCGAGCGCAACCCGACCTGGCAGTGGCTGGGCTGGGGCGCCGTCTCCCTGGTGCTGTCCCTGGTGGTGGCCTGGCTCATCGTCGCCCGCATCGCCCGCCCCCTGAAAATCATGGCCCGGGCCGCCCGGGCCGTGGGCCGTGGCGAGCGGCCGCCCACCCTGGCCGAAGAAGGGGCCGAGGAAGTGCGCCTGCTGGCCCGGGCCATGAACCAGATGTCCGCCGACCTGGCCCGCCTGGAAAGCGAACGGGCCCTGGTGCTGGCCGGCATCTCCCACGATCTGCGCACCCCCCTGGCGCGCATGCGCCTGGCGGCGGAAATGGGGGTGGAGGACGAAAGCCTGCGGGCCGGCATGAACGACGACATCACCCAGATGGACGGCATCATCGGCCAGTTCCTCGATTACGCCCGGGGCGAGGAGCAGGAGCCGGAAGAAAGTGCCGATCCCAACCAGCTGCTGGCCACCCTGGCCCGCCGCTGCCAGGAGCGCCAGGAACCGGTGCAACTGCAGACATCGCCCCTGCCGCCCCTGCGGCTGCGCCCCCGGGCCCTGGAACGGGCCCTGACCAATCTCATCGGCAACGCCCGCAAATACGGCGGCGGCGACATCACCCTGGCCTCCGGCATCGCCGACGGACAGGCCTTCCTCGCCGTGCTGGACCGGGGACCGGGCATCCCCCCCGCCGAAGTGGAGCGGCTGAAGCGCCCCTTCACCCGCCTCGAGGCCGCCCGCAGCGACACCACCGGTACCGGCCTGGGCCTGGCCATCGTCGAACGCATCGCCCGCCTGCACGGCGGCCGCCTGGAGTTGTCGCCCCGGGAGGGCGGCGGCCTGGCCGCCCGCCTGCTGCTGCCCCTGCCCCCCGCCTGAGTCCATGGGACGCCTTTCTCCACGGCCCCAGGCCGGGCGCGCCCTGGGCACGGCCCTCTTCGGCATGGCCTGCCTGACAGCCTTGTGGTTGCTGGCCCCCCGGGGCATCCCGGCCTGGGACCGGGCCCTGCTCGACCTTTTCGCCCAGATCCGCAGCCCCCTGCTGGACCGGGCCATGGGCAGCCTCACCTGGCTCGGCTCCCTCTGGCTGCTGCTGCCGGCCAGCCTGTTGCTGGGACTCCTGGCGCACCGCCGTCGGCCCCGGGCCTGGCTGCCGGCCGCCGCCCTAAGCGTTGCCATCGGCATCGGCCACCTGGCCAAGAGCCTCATCCAGCGCCCCCGGCCCGACCTCCACTCGGCCCTGGATGGCCTCGCCACCCACGCCTCCTTCCCCAGCCTGCACAGCGCCCAGGCCCTGGCCTTCGGCATCGCCCTCGGCCTCCTGCTGCAACGCTCCTGGGTCCTGGCGGCGGCAGCCGTGCTGGGGCTGGCAGTGGGCATCTCCCGCCTCTACCTGCAGGTGCATTTCCCCAGCGACGTGCTGGCCGGCGCCCTCCTCGGCGGCCTCACCGCCCTGGTCCTGGACCGGCTGTGGCACCCGGCAGCGGCGCCGACGACCCGCGCCGGAGAAGACGACGGCATACAAATCCGGTAGCCTGCAGGCCTGCGGGAACGCCCGTTCCCTCACCGATCAAGTTTTTGCAGGAGCTTGCCCCGATGTACAACGACGAGGATCTGGCGGCCGCCGTGCGCGACGGCGTGCTCAGCCAGGAGGCGGTGGATGCCTTCCATGCCTATATGGTGCAGGGCCGGCCCCTGCCGGTGGTGGATGAGGAGCACTTCCGCCTGGTCAGCGGCTTCAACGACATTTTCGTGGTCATCGCCTGCCTGCTGCTCCTGGCCGCCCTCGGCTGGCTCGGCAGCCGCGTCCATGACGGCGCCGGCCCCCTGCTGGTGGCCGCCACGGCCTGGGGCCTGGCCGAGTTCTTCACCCGCCAGCGGCGCCTGGCCCTGCCCTCCATCGTGCTTCTGCTGGCTTTCGTCGGCGGCCTGGTGGGCATGACCGTGGCCGTGCTGCGGCCCCTGGACAGCGTTTCCCTGCCCCTGGCGGGGCTCCTCGGCGGCCTCGGCGCCTGGCTGCACTGGCGGCGTTTCCGCGTGCCCATCACCGTCGCTGCCGGCGCCGCCGCGGTGGCCGGCACCCTGCTGGCCATGCTCTTCCTCAGATCAACGCTGGCCCGGGAATGGTATGCCCCCATCACCTTCGTCGCCGGCACGGCGGTGTTCGCCCTGGCCATGGCCTGGGACACGGCCGATCCGCAGCGCAAGACCCGCCGCGCCGACGTGGCCTTCTGGCTGCACCTGCTGGCGGCGCCCCTGCTGGTCCATCCCATTTTCACGTCGCTGCAGATGTTCTCCCGGGAGGCCACCCTGGTTCAGGCCGCCGCGGCGCTTCTCATCTACGCCCTGCTGGGACTGCTGTCCCTGGCCATCGACCGGCGCGCCCTGATGGTGTCGGCCCTGGCCTATCTGCTCTACGCCTTCACCGCCCTGCTGAAGAACCTGGGCATGGTCAGCCTCAGCTTCGCCTTCACCGCCCTCTGCATCGGCGCCGCCCTGCTCCTGCTCTCGGCCTTCTGGCACACCTGCCGCAGCCGCGTCGTCAGCGTCCTGCCAGCCCCCTGGCAAGAGCGTCTGCCGCCGCTGCACTGAGGGCGGCCTGAGTGGCGGCTGCGGCCTACAGATCGCAGCCGTGGGGGCAGACGTAGCCCGCCAGCTGCTCCACGTCCTTCACCTGCAGGCGGTTGCCCTCCTGGGTGATGAGGCCCCGTTCGGTCAGGTCCCGCAGGGCCCGGGAGAGATGGGTCTGGCTGATGCTGAGGCGGGAGGCCAGGTTCTTCTTCGGCACCGGGATGGCCAGGCTGAGGGAATCCTTGAGGGTCAGGCGGGAGGTCTCGAAGCCGCAGATCAGGTAGCAGGCCAGGCGCTGCACGGCGGTCTTGGAATAGAAGGTGACCACGTCGGCGTAGAGCAGGCAGATGCGCTCGGACACCAGTTCCAGGAAGCGCTGGGCGAAAGGCCAGGATTCGTCCATCCAGGCCAGCACCTCGGCCGGGGGAATGCGCAGCATCACCGTCGGTGTCAGGCTGCGAGCCCAGTAGTTGATGGCTTTCTGGTCGCTGACGGTTTCTTCCGCCAGGGTTTCCCCCGACTTGATGAAGTGCAGCACCTTCTCTTCCCCTTCGGCGTTGCAGAAGAAGATTTCGACGGAGCCGTGCACCAGAATGTAGAGGCCCGGGGAACGGGTACCCCGCTCCAGGAAGCAGCAGTCTTCCGGCACCTGCACCCGGTTCTCGGGACGGCTCAGGATGTCGTTGAAGCGCTCGCTTTCCTCCAGGCCGGCAAAGAGGCGGGAGGACTTGAGCAGGGCGATTTCATGGGGAGTGAAGGACACAGGGGAGTCCAGACCGACGGTGGGTGACTCCCCTAAGCTACGCCGCCCCCGGCGGCGAATCCTTGATTTTGGCTAAACCCGGGGGCATAAGCGCCCCAGGTGCGGCGACCCTTCAGATGTTGAGGGCGGTGCACACATCCTCGAACCGGTCTTCCACCGTCGCCAGCATCTGCTTGAAACGGCCCCAGTCGATGCCGAGCCGGTTCCAGGCTACGGCGGAGAGGGGCGGCACCAGTTCATCCTCCCGGGGGCACAGGTCCAGGGCATGGGCCATGACGTCGGCCACATGGACGACGCCGGCCAGAGAATCGGCGGTGGCCTCCTCCGGCGCGTGGTGATGGGCCACCGCCGCCTGGATGGAAGGGGCGAAGTGCCAGCGTTCGGCCAGGGCCTGGCCCACCTGGGCATGGTCCAGGCCCAGCACGTCCCGCTCGGCGGTGAGGAGGAAGCAGTCGTGCTTCTTCTGGTAGGCCAGGGCCTCCCGGTACTCGTCGGGGAAACAGGTGACCAGCACCAGGCGACCGATGTCGTGCAGCAGGCCGGCGGTGAAGGCACCGTCCTCGGAGACGCCGGCCTCCGCCGCCAGGGTGCGGGCGCACAGGGCGACGCCGACGCAGTGCTGCCAGAACAGGCGCTGGTCGAACCAGCTGTGGCGGGACTGGGCAAAGGCGCCGGTGACGGCGGCGGCGGCCACCAGGGAGCGGATCTGGCGCAGACCCAGGATCACCGTGGCGTCCTGGATGCTGGCCACCTTGCTCTGCAGGCCGTAGAAGGGGGAATTGGCCACCTTCAGGGCCTTGGCCGCCAGGGCCTGGTCCAGGGCGATCTTGTTGGCCAGCTCGTCCGCATTGACGTCGTCCTTGTCGGCCGACTGCAGCAGTTCGATCACCACCGCCGGCAGGGACGGCAGCTGACGCACCGCCTCCACCACCTGTTGCGCTTGCAGGGTCTTCATTGGGGGCGCTCCTGGCGGTATTCCAGCATCAGGCGCAGCAACTCCTGGGAGGCCGGGTCGCCGGCCTGGCGGAACAGGTGCTGCAGGCGCAGCCGGGAAGCCTCCCGGCGGGCCATGAGGGCGCCCTCGTCCACCGGCGCCTCGATGCGGATGGTCAGGGTTTCGATGCCGCGCCGGGCCAGGGAGCGCAGGCTGGACTCGGCCAGTTCGGAGCCCCTGGGCAGCAGGACCTGACCGGCGGCATCCCGCAGGTCGTCCCCCAGCAGCATGCCCGGCTGGGCTTCCTCCAGGGGTATTTGTTTGATGGTGCTCATTGTTTCTTTTCCATGGGTGCTACAGGGGCAACAGCAACAGCAGGTGTCCCCGGGTCTTGGCATCGTTGCCGAAAGGCTGGCACAGGGCGCGGCAACGGCCGCCCTGGTTCAAGGTGATTTCCCGGCTGCCGCCGCCCGCCTGCAGCAGCGCCAGCAGCTCCGGCGGCAGCAGGTCGGCGCTCTCGTTGCCGATCAGACCGCAGGCCGGCCACAACCGTTCCGCCGCCGCATTGGCGTAGGCCACCATGCCGCTGGCGTCCACCCCCAGCACCGCCGCCGGCAGCTCCTGCAGCACCTCGTGGGCGATACCGGTGGCCTGCTGGGGCCGTATTTCCTGACGGGCGTGGCTGGCCAGGAGGGACTCCAGTTCCTGGCCGAGGCGGGACAGCTCCAGGCCAGCGCTGTGGACCTCCTGGGTCAGGCGCTGGTTCTCCAGCAGCAGACTGTGCTGGCGCAGGGCTTCGAGGACGCCGGCGACCAGCACTTCCGTGCCCACGTCCCGGGACAAGAGATGGCCCGCCAGATGGGGCGGCAGTTCGGCGGCGGCCGCCGCCATGTTGTCGGCGGAGGACAGCAGCAGGAAGCCGGCCTCCGGCTGCAACTGGCCCGCCCGTTCGAGGAAGGCCTGGCCGGCACTGTCGGTGAGCCCGGCATCGGCGACGATGGCGTCCACCCGCTGGCAGGCCAGGGCCGCCAGCCCCTCTTCGCCGCCACCGGCCAGCAGCACCCGCAGGTTGGCCTCCTCCAGGGCCCGGCCGAGGGTCAGGCGCAGGGCCGGCGCCGTCAGCACCAGCAGGACCGTCGGCACCTGTACCCCCCGGGCCCGCAGGCGGCCCGGCAGCACCCGCCCCTTGTCGAGCAGGGCCAGGGCCTCCGGCGCCGGCACCGGACGGCTGAAGTAGTAGCCCTGCATCTCGTCGCAGTGGTTGGCCACCAGCAGGGCGATCTGGCCCTCGGTCTCCACCCCTTCGGCCACCACCTTGAGGCGCAGGTTGTGGGCCATGGTGATGACGGCCCGGGTGATGGAGGCATCCCCCGGATCGGCGGTGATGTCCTGGACGAAGGCCCGGTCCACCTTGACCGTATCCAGGGGCAGGCGCTTCAGATAGGCCAGGCTGGAATAGCCGGTGCCGAAATCGTCCACCGACAGCTGCACACCCATGGCCTTGAGCCGGTTGAGCAACGCGATGTTGTCCTCGACGTGGCTCATCAGCAGGCTCTCGGTCAGTTCCAGCTCCAGGGCCTGGGGCGGCAGGCCGGAATCTTCCAGGGCCTGGCGCACGTCCTGCACCAGGGCCTCGGACTGCAGCTGGCGGGCCGACAGGTTCACCGCCACCGTCAGCTGCCCGTGACCGGCCAGGTGCCATGCCGCCGCCTGCTGACAGGCCTGCTGCAGCACCCAGGTGCCGACGGGCACGATGAGCCCGGTTTCTTCCAGCAGGGGAATGAATTCCATGGGCGAGACCAGACCCCGCACCGGATGCTGCCAGCGCAGCAGGGCCTCGAAGCCGGTGATACCGCCGTGACTGCAGCTGACCTTGGGCTGGAAGTGGAGGATGAATTCCTGGCGCTGCACCGCCCGCCGCAGGTCCGTCTCCAGTTGCAGCTGTTCCTTGACCCGGGCGTTCATGGCGGCGGTGAAGAACTGGAAGTTGTTGCGGCCCAGCTCCTTGGCCCGGTACATGGCCGTGTCGGCGTTGCGGATGAGCTTTTCCAGGTCGTCGCAATCGTCCGGGTAGAGGGTGATGCCGATGGAAGCGGAGACGAACAGCTCCTGCCCTTCCAGGGTGATGGGCTGGGCCAGGGTGTCCACCAGGCGGCGGGCCACCACGGTGACGTCGTACTCCCGCTCCGGGTCCGGCACCAGCACGGCGAACTCGTCGCCGCCCAGGCGCCCCACCGTGTCGCTGGCCCGCAGGCAGCCGCCGATGCGGGCGGCCACCTGCTGCAACAGGGCGTCGCCGGCCAGGTGGCCCAGGGTGTCGTTGACCACCTTGAAACGGTCCAGGTCGATGAACATCACCGCCAGCCGGCCGCCCTGGCGCTGCACCATGGCCAGGGCCGCCTTCAGGCGCTCGCGGAAGAGCAGGCGGTTGGGCAGGCCGGTGAGGCTGTCGAAGTGGGCCAGATGGGTCAGGCGCTGCTGGGCTTCCACCGTCTCGGTGACGTTGAGGTGCATCACCACCGCGCCCCGGTTGCCCCGGGCTTCCAGGGGCGTCACCAGAACGCGGAACCAGCGCTTCTCGGTGGGCGAATGACAGGCATAGACCAGGGAAAACTCGTGCTGCAGACCGTCGATCACGGCACGGATGCCGACGGCGATGTCCTGGGCCTCTTCCGCCGATTCGCCCCAGGACCTCTCGCAGACCCGGATGTAGTTGCAGCCCACGCCGGCGCTGCTCGGATCATGGCTGTTCTCGGCGGCGAAACGACTCCAGGGCTCGTTCACCGCGACGATGATGCCCTCGGCGTCGAGGATCGCGATATGGGCCGGCAGGGCGTCCAGCACGCCCTTCTGCACCGCCTCGCTGGCCCGCAGGGCTTCCCGTTGCAGCACCAGGTCGGTGATGTCGGTGCCGACGCCGCCGACGCTGTGGGCATTGCCCTGCTCGTCCTTCATGTCGAAGCTGCGGATGTGCAGCCAGCGCTCGCCACCGTTGGGATGGACGATGCGCACCACCTCGTTGACCCCGCCCCGGGGATTGCGCCGCACCGCCTCGCGCATGCGGTCCAGGTCGTCCGGGTGGATGAAGCGCAGCCAGTCGAAGCGGTTGCGGTAGAGGTCTTCCACCGAGCCGCCCCAGTGGGTGGCGTAGGCCGGATTGGCATAGACCACGCGGCGGGCGGCGATGTCGATCAGCCAGAAGCTTTCCGGGATGTTGTCCGCCAGCTGGACGAAGCGGTTCTCGCCCTGCCGCAGGCGGGTCAGCACATTCTCGATGCCGCGGGTTTCGCGGGGAGCGGGCGGTGGCTTGGGCATGCTTCAGGAAAGGAAACGATTGACGTCGATGCCCCACTTCAGGGGGGATTCATGGGTGACGATGCGGTCGCCGCCGCCATGGCCAAAGGGCCGGGAGAGGTCCACATCCTGGGGCGGCAGATAGTACTGGCGCTTGGCATCGTAGATGACCCGCACCAGGGGCTGCAGCAGATTTTTCTCCCGCTGTTCCACCACCACGCCAAGGCGCTCGCTCTCCAGGCGCACCAGGGTGCCCACCGGGTAGATGCCGATGCTCTTGACGAAGATCTGGAACAGGGCCGGATCAAAGTGGTACTTGCTCCAGTCGAAAAGCTTGCGCATGGCTTCCCCCGGATTGACGCCCCGATGATAAACCCGGTCGGTGGTGATGGCGTCATACACATCGACGATGGCCGCCATGCGTCCCACCTGGGAAATCTCCTCGCCCTTGAGGCCCCGGGGATAGCCGCTGCCGTCGAAACGCTCGTGGTGGTGCTCCATGATGTCGAAGGCCAGCTGGGGAATGCCCGCCGTCTGGTGCAGGATGTCGGAACCCTGGACCACGTGGGATTTCACGTGCAGGTATTCCTCGTCGGTCAGCTTGCCCGGCTTGGCCAGGATCTCGGCATGGATGCGCACATAGCCGATGTCGTGCAGCAGGCCACCCAGGGCCACCTGGTGGATGGTCGCCAGGTCCATGTCCATGGCCTTGGCGAAGGCCGCCAGCATGGCGCAGACGCCCACCGAGTGCTGGTAGGTGTAGTCGTCCCGCTGCTGCAGGCGGCGCAGGGTGAACATGGCGTTGCTGTTGCGGATGACGGAGTTGGTGATCTTCTCCACCGCCAGCTTCACCGATTCCATCTCGATCTGGCGCCCCAGGCGGGCGTTGTCCATGACGCTGCGCACCAGGCGGGCCCCCTCGTTGAAGGCCCCCTTGGCCTTGGCCAGCTCCTCCGCCAGGCTGGTGCGGGGCGGCGGCGCCTTGTTTTCCGGCGCCTCGGCCATCCTTTCCAGGTCCTGCTGGCTGCTCCGGGCCGCCTCCTGGGCCGTGGGCACGTCGTCTACATCCAGGCCCTTGGCGGTGTCGATGAACACCTCCCGGATGCCGGCACGGCGGATTTTCAGCACCTGTTCCTGGTCTTCCAGCAGCAGGCTGTTGCGCAGGAAGGGATGATCCATCCAGCCCGCATTGACGTCGCTGACATACATGCCGACCCGGATCTGGGCCACGGGAATCTTCTTGATCATGCCGAGCCCTCCACCGGCCAGCGGGCCAGGGTCTCGTAGGCGGCACCGCCGGCATGGCGGCGGGAGCGCAGCAGGGCGAAATCCGTGGCGCGCCAGGCCAGGGGCAAAGCCTCCTCCCGGCAGGGTGGCGCCACGGGGGCCCGGCGCACCAGGGTCACGTGGGGCACGAAGGGACGGGGTTCCAGGGCAAAGCCCCGCTCACCCACGGCCGCCGCCAGGGCGTCAGCGAGGCCGTGCAGGGCAGCGACGGGAGCGCGGCAGCCGATCCAGGCGAGGTGGTTGTGCTGCCAGTAGCCAAAATGATCCAGGGAAAACTCCAGGGGGAATACGTGGTGCATGACTTGTTGCCGGGCCACAATGCGGCCGGCTTCCTGCAGGGCCGGCAGGGTTGCGAGGGGAACGTCACCGAGAAAGGCCAGGGTCAGGTGCAGGGTCTCCCGGGCCATGGCGCGGCCGCCCACGGCCGCCGCCTGGGCTTCGGCCAGGGCCGCCAGGCGCTCAGCCAGGGCCGCCTCGGGCCAGAGGGCGAAAAACACCCGGGCCCGTTCTGGGGACGCTGTCTGACCGGACAAAGTCACTCCCGTTCAATGAGGACGGCGGCCTGGGCTTCCATGCCCTCCTCCCGACCGGCAAAACCGAGCCGTTCGCAGGTCTTGGCCTTGACGTTGACCCGCTCGGCGGCCAGCCCCAGATCGGCGGCGATATTGGCCACCATGGCCGGAATGTGGGCCGCCAGTTTGGGCCGCTGGGCCACCACCGTGGCGTCCACATTGACCACGCGCCAGCCCGCCTGCTGCAGCAGGCTGAGGGTGTGGCGCAGCAGCACCCGGCTGTCGGCCCCCTTCCAGCGCGGATCGGAATCGGGGAAATGGCGGCCGATATCGCCCAGGGCCGCCGCGCCGAGCAGGGCGTCGGTAATGGCGTGCAGCAGGGCGTCGGCATCGGAATGGCCGAGCAGCCCCAGTTCGTGGGGAATGGTGACGCCGCCCAGGATCAGGGCCCGTCCCGGCACCAGAGCATGCACATCCCAGCCCTGGCCGACGCGAATTTCCTTGTGACTCATGCCAATGCTCCGAGGGCGGCCCGGGGGCCGAGGCGGCTGCGCAGGATGGCCTCCGCCAGGGACAGGTCCGCCGGATAGGTAACCTTGAGATTGCTGGCGTCGCCCTTCACCAGCCGGGGCTTGAGGCCCAGGGCCTCGATGGCACCGGCCTCGTCGGTGACGTCCGGGCTGGCCGCCAGGGCCCGGCACAGGGTGCCATAGCGGAACATCTGGGGCGTCTGGGCCTGCCACAGGCCGTCCCGGGGCACGGTGGCCGCGGCCCGCTGCTGCACATCGGCCCGCTTCAGGGTGTCGGCCACGGGCACCGCCAGGATGCCGCCCACCGGATCGTCCGCCAGTTCTGCCACCAGGGCGTCGATCATGGCGGCGGCCAGGCAGGGCCGGGCCGCATCGTGCACCAGCACCCAGTCGTCCTCGGCGGCCGCCATCTGGGCTGCCCTGAGGCCGCTGGCCACGCTCTGGGCCCGGGTGGCGCCGCCGTGGAAGACGGTTTCCAGCTTGGGCCCCAGGGCGCTCCAGTCGTATTCCCGCCACCACTCGTCCCCCGGCGACAGCACCACCCATACCCGGTCGATGGCCGGATGGCGGCACAGGGCCGCCAGGGTGTGGTGGATGAGGGGTTGTCCCGCCAGGGGAAGATACTGTTTGGGAGTGTCGCTGCCGAAGCGGGAACCGCTGCCGGCAGCGGGAACGATTGCGTAGTGTCGGGCCATGCATTAATTTTAACAGGAGGGGCCTCGTCATAACCGGCCGGCCGGGGGACTTTTCCGCCATTTTTGCCCCCCATCAAAAACCAGGCGAAATAAGAAAAACCATGGAAAACAACTTCCTCACCGAAACCGGGCTGGAATTCGCCCAAGCCTTTCTCCTCAGTCTGGGGGTGGGCCTGCTCATGGGCCTGGAGCGGGAACGGCATTCCTCCTCCCGGGCCGGCCTGCGCACCTTCGCCCTGACCGCCCTGCTCGGCACCATCGCCGGCCTGCTGGGGGAAAAGAGCGGTTCCGAGTGGGTGCTGGCCGCCGGCCTCCTGATGGTGGGCCTGATGATGGTGGCCGCCTACCATTCCCGCCCCGACGCCCAGGACCCGGGCACCACCTCGGTGGTAGCCCTGCTCCTGGCCTACACCTTCGGCGCCATGATCTGGTACCAGGAGCAGACCCTGGCGGTGATGCTGGCCATCCTCACCACCGTGCTGCTCTACTTCAAGACCGAGCTGCACCTGCTGAGCGAGAAGCTGACGCGCAAGGACCTCATCTCCATGCTGCAGTTCGGCGTCCTCTCCCTGGTCATCCTGCCCATCCTGCCGGACCAGGGCTTCGGCCCCTACCTGGCCCTCAACCCCTACCAGGTGTGGTGGATGGTGGTGCTCATCTCCGGCATGAGCCTGGCCGGCTATGCCGCCCTGCGCCTCTTCGGCCAGCAGCACGGCGCCCCCCTGATCGGCCTCATGGGCGGCCTCGCCTCCTCCACCGCCATCACCCTGGTGTACTCCCGCCACGTCAAGGCCACGCCCAACCTGCTGCGCCTGTCCATGGTGGTGATCCTCACCGCCAACGTGGTGGTGCTGGTGCGTCTCTCCCTCCTGGCCGCCATGCTGCAACCCGAGCTGCTGCCGCAACTGCTGCCGGCCCTGGGCGGCGGTCTGCTGCTGGGCCTGGTGGTGATCGGCTGGCTGTGGCGCATCCTCGGCGACCAGAGCGGCCAGCCGGAAACGCCCCTCAACCTGCACAACCCGGCGGAAATCCGCACCGCCCTCACCTTCGGCTGCATCTACGCCGTGGTGCTGCTGCTGGCCGCCTGGCTCTCCGATGTGGCCGGTTCCGAGGGCCTCTACGCCATTTCCCTGATTTCCGGCTTCACCGACGTGGATGCCATCGCCCTGTCCTCCCTGCGCCTGTTCGGCATGGGCAAGCTGCCCATGCATGAGGCGGTGAACTCCATCGTCATCGCCTTCCTCGCCAACCTGGTGTTCAAGCTGGGCATCGTCTTCTCCGTCGCCGGACCCAGCCTGGGTCGCCGTATCGGCCTGGGCTTCCTGGCCCTGGCCGCGGGCACCATCGGCGGCTGGATATTCATGCACCTGTAGCGTTACCTTCCAGGGAGCGAGCCATGCCCAGCCTTCGTCCCGCCGCCGTCGCCGGCCTCTTCTACCCGGCCGACCCCGCCCAGTTGGGCGCCGACATCGACGCCTACCTGGCCCAGGCCCGGCCGCCCGCTGCCGCAGGGCCGATCAAGGCCCTCATCGTGCCCCACGCCGGCTACCTCTATTCCGCCCCCATCGCGGCGACCGCCTATGCCGCCCTGGCGCCCCAGGCCGGGCGCATCCGCCGCGTCATCCTGCTCGGTCCCACCCACCGGGTGGCGGTGCGGGGACTGGCCGTGCCCACCGTGGACAGTTTCGCCACGCCCCTGGGCCCGCTGCCCATCGACGCCGAGGCCCGGCAGCGCATCGCCGACCTGCCCCAGGTGGTGGCCGACGACGGGGCCCACGCCCTGGAGCATTCCCTGGAAGTGCAACTGCCTTTCCTGCAACGCCTGCTGGGCCCCTTCACCCTGCTGCCCCTGGCCGTGGGCGCCGCCTCCGGCGAGGCCGTGGCCCAGGTGCTGGAGCGCCTGTGGGGCGGCGAGGAAACCCTGATCCTGGTCAGTTCCGACCTTTCCCACTACCAGCCCTACGCCGAGGCCGAACGCCTGGACCAGGCCACCTGCGCCCGCATCGCCGCCGCCCGGGCCGACCTGGCGCCCCAGGAAGCCTGCGGCGCCATTCCCATCAACGGCCTGCTGCTGGCGGCAGCCCGCCACGGCCTGCGGCCCCGCCTCCTGGACCGGCGCAATTCCGGCGATACCGCCGGCGACCGGGAACGGGTGGTGGGCTACGCCGCCTTCGCCCTGGAGCCGGACCATGGTCCCCACTGAGCCCATCGCCAGCGCGCCGCCCGATGCCGCCCTGGGCCGCCTGCTGCTGGCCCTGGCCCGCCACGCCATCGCCCGGGAACTGGGCCTGGCCGACCCGCCGCCCAATCTGGGAACGCCGCCGCCCCGGGCCCTGGAAAAGCCCGCCGCCACCTTCGTCACCCTGACCCGGGACGGCCGCCTGCGGGGCTGCATCGGCACCCTGGAAGCCCGCCGCCCCCTGGGCGAGGACGTGGCCGCCAATGCCCGGGCCGCCGCCTTCCGCGATCCCCGCTTCGCCCCGGTGAGCGTCGAAGAATGGCCCCTGCTGGACCTGGAAGTGTCCCTGCTGCAGACGCCCCGCCCCCTGGCCGCCGCCAGCGAGGCCGACGCCCTGGCGGCCCTGGTGCCCGGCGAGGACGGCCTGATCCTGCGCTACGGCGCCCACTGCGCCACCTTTCTGCCCCAGGTCTGGGAAGCCCTGCCCGAGCCGTCACGCTTTCTCGCCGAACTCAAGGCCAAGGCCGGCCTGCCCCGGGATTTCTGGTCGCCCCAGGTGGAGCTGGCCACCTACCGGGTGCGCAAGTGGCACCAGAACAGAGGAGAACGGCCATGAATCCCGACCACACCCCCGCCGTGGCCGAGAGCGCCCACCCGGGCCGCTGGTGGCACGCCCTGGAAGACGGCCGCCTGCAGTGCGACCTCTGTCCCCGGGACTGCCGTCTGCACGAAGGCCAGCGCGGCGCCTGCTTCGTGCGCCAGGCCCGGGACGGGGCCATGATCCTCACCACCTACGGCCGCTCCTCCGGCTTCTGCCTGGACCCGGTGGAAAAGAAGCCCCTCAACCACTTCCACCCGGGCACCCCCATCCTTTCCTTCGGCACCGCCGGCTGCAACCTGGCCTGCAAGTTCTGCCAGAACTGGGACATCTCCAAGTCCCGGGACATGGACCGGCTGATGGACGCCGCCAGCCCGGCCGCCATCGCCGCCGCTGCCCGCCGCCTGGAGGCCCCGGCCGTGGCCTTCACCTACAACGACCCGGTGATCTTCGCCGAATACGCCATGGACACGGCCCTGGCCTGCCGCGAGGCCGGCATCCGCAGCGTCGCCGTCACCGCCGGCTACATCCACGCCGAACCGCGGAAGGAGTTCTTCGCCCTGATGGACGCCGCCAACGTGGACCTCAAGGCCTTCACCGAGGACTTCTACGTCAAGCTGTGCGGCGGCCACCTACAGCCGGTGCTCGACACCCTGGCCCACATCCACCACCTCACCGACTGCTGGCTGGAAATCACCACCCTGCTCATTCCCGGCCACAACGACAGCGACCGGGAAATCGCCCAGCTGGCCGGCTGGATCGAACGGGAACTGGGGCCCGAAGTGCCCCTGCACTTCAGCGCCTACCACCCGGACTGGAAATTCCTCGAGGCGCCGGAGACGCCGCCGGCCACCCTCAGCCGGGCCCGCCGCATCGCCCGGGACGCCGGCCTGCACTTCGTCTACACCGGCAACGTGCACGACACCGCGGGCGGCACCACCGACTGCCCCCGCTGCCACGCGCCCCTGATCGTGCGCGACTGGTACACCCTCAAGCAGTACCGCCTCACCGCCAGCGGCGCCTGCCCCGACTGCGGCCACCAGCTGGCCGGCCGCTTCGGCCCGGGGCCCGGCGACTTCGGCGCCCGCCGCCAGCCGGTGCGGCTCGGCACCTGACGAGCGGGAACACCGAAAAGCGGCATGGCCTGCAGGCCAAGAAGGACGGGAATCTTCGGCATGGCCAGGCCACAAGCCGCATCCAGCAAGGCGCTGCGGCCATGCCCCTGAATGAATCTTCCCCGGCTGCACTGCGGCGCCAGCCCGGCCCCGGCGTCGGCAAACGGCAGCGCCCCGGCCGGGCCAGCGCCCCTGGGCTATAATCCTGCCTCCCCCGCCTGCCTGATTTACCTCCTCGTGTCCGCCTCCACCTCGCCCGCCCTGCCCGAACTGCCTCCCGAAATTTCCCGCGCCCTGGCCCAGCTGCCGCGCAGCGGCGAACGCCTGCACCTACCGCCCCTGGCCGGTTCCGCCGACGCCCTGGCCCTGGCCCGGCTGGGCAGCCAGGCCCGCAGCCAGAAGCGCCTGCTGGCCGTGCTCACCGCCAGCCCGGCGGACGCCCAGCGCCTGCTGGAGGAAATTCCCTGGTTCGCGCCGGACCTGAAGGTGCGCCTGCTGCCGGACTGGGAAACCCTGCCCTACGACAATTTCTCGCCCCACCACGACCTGGTCTCCGAGCGCCTGGCCACCCTCTACGCCGTCAGCCGGGGCGAGTGCGAAGTGCTGCTGGTGCCGGCCACCACCGCCGTCTACCGCCTGACTCCACCCAGCTACCTGGCGGCCTACACCTTCTTCCTGAAAAAGGGCGAGAAGCTGGACGCCGAGCAGTTCCGCAGCCAGCTCACCCTGGCCGGCTACACCCACGTCACCCAGGTGGTGTCGCCGGGGGAATACTCCATCCGCGGCGGCCTGGTGGACCTGTTCCCCATGGGCTCGGCCCTGCCCTACCGCATCGACCTCTTCGACGAAGAGATCGAGACCCTGCGCACCTTCGACGCCGACACCCAGCGCAGCCTCTACCCGGTGCCGGAAATCCGCCTGCTGCCGGCCCGGGAATTCCCCCTGGACGACGGCGGCCGCACCCGCTTCCGCCAGCGCTTCCGCGAAGTCTTCGAAGGTGATCCGGCCAAGTCCGGCATCTACAAGGACGTCTCCAACGGCGTCCCTTCCGCCGGCATCGAATACTGGCTGCCCCTCTTCTTCGAGGAAACCGCCACCCTCTTCGACTACCTGCCCAAGGACGCCGTGCTCTGCCAGCACCGGGACGTGGCGCTTGCCCTGCAGGACTTCTGGCGCGACACCCAGTCCCGCTACAACATGCTGGCCGGCGACAAGGCCCGGCCCCTGCTGCCCCCGGCCGAGCTGTTCCTCTCCGAGGAGCAGTTCTTCGTCGCCGCCAAGGACTACGCCAAGCTGATCCTGGGCACCCCGGCGGAAGGCATGCCGCCTCTGGCCACCGCCGTCCCCACCGTGGCGGTGGAACGGCGGGCCGAGGACCCGCTGACCGCCCTCAAGCAGTTCATCGCCGGCCGCCAGGGGCGCCGCACCCTGCTCCTGGCCGAATCCGCCGGCCGCCGCGAAACCCTGCAGCAACTGCTGCTGGAACACGGCCTCAAGCCCGCCGCCAGCGCCGACTTTGCCGCCTTCCTCGGCGGCGACGCGCCCCTGGCCCTGGGCGTGGCCCCCCTGCAAAGCGGCTTCTGCCTCGACGGCCTGGCCATCATCACCGAGACCGAGCTGTACGCCGGCAGCCCCAACCGCCGCAGCCGCCAGAACGCCCAGCGCCGGGCATCCATGGACAACTGGCTGCGGGACCTGACCGAGCTCAAGGTGGGCGACCCGGTGGTGCACGAATCCCACGGCATCGGCCGCTACATGGGCCTGCTGCACCTGGACCTGGGCGAAGGCGACACCGAATTCCTGGAGCTGCACTACGCCAACGAGGCCAAGCTGTACGTGCCCGTCTCCCAGCTCCACGTCATCTCCCGCTACTCCGGCAACGAGCCCGATGCGGCGCCCCTCCACAGCCTGGGCTCGGGCCAGTGGGAAAAGGCCAAGAAGAAGGCCGCCGAACAGGCCCGGGACACCGCCGCCGAACTGCTGGCCCTCTACGCCGCCCGGGCGGCGCGCCAGGGCCATGCCTTCGCCTTCACCGAAAACGACTACGAGGCTTTCGCCGACGGCTTCGGCTTCGAGGAGACGGAAGACCAGGCCACCGCCATCGCCGCGGTGATCGAGGACATGAAGTCGGGCAAGCCCATGGACCGCCTGGTGTGCGGCGACGTGGGCTTCGGCAAGACCGAAGTGGCCCTGCGCGCCGCCTTCGTCGCCGTGGCCGGCGGCAAGCAGGTGGCGGTGCTGTGCCCCACCACCCTGCTCTGCGAACAGCACTACCAGACCTTCAAGGACCGCTTCGCCGACTGGCCGGTGCAGATCGCCGAACTGTCCCGCTTCAAGACCGCCAAGGAAACCGCCCAGGCCATGAAGGACCTGGAGGCGGGCAAGATCGACATCGTCATCGGCACCCACAAGCTGCTCTCCAAGGAGATGAAGTTCGACCGCCTGGGCCTGGTCATGATCGACGAGGAACACCGCTTCGGCGTGCGCCAGAAGGAGGCCCTGAAGGCCCTGCGGGCCGAGGTGGATGTGCTGACCCTGACCGCCACCCCCATCCCCCGCACCCTGGCCATGAGCCTGGAAGGCCTGCGGGACTTTTCGGTGATCGCCACGGCGCCCCAGAAGCGGCTGGCCATCAAGACCTTCGTCGCCAAGTTCTCCGACGGCATCATCCGCGAGGCGGTGCTGCGGGAACTGAAGCGGGGCGGCCAAGTGTACTTCCTGCACAACGAGGTGGACACCATTGACAACATGCGGGAGAAGCTCCAGTCCCTGGTGCCCGAGGCCCGCATCGTGGTCGGCCACGGCCAGATGAACGAGCGGGAGCTGGAACGGGTGATGCGGGACTTCACCCAGCAGCGGGCCAACCTGCTGCTATGCACCACCATCATCGAGACCGGCATCGACAATCCCCACGCCAACACCATCCTCATCAACCGGGCCGAAAAATTCGGCCTGGCCCAGCTGCACCAGCTGCGGGGACGGGTCGGCCGCTCCCACCACCAGGCCTACTCCTACCTCCTGGTGCAGGATGAAAAGGCCCTGACCAAGCAGGCCAAGCAGCGCCTGGAGGCCATCCAGCATATGGAAGAGCTGGGGGCCGGCTTCTACCTGGCCATGCACGACCTGGAAATCCGCGGCGCCGGCGAGGTACTGGGGGAAAACCAGTCCGGCGAAATGCAGGAGGTGGGCTTCAACCTGTACACCGAGATGCTCAACCGGGCGGTGGCCGCCCTCAAGCAGGGCAGGGAGCCGGACCTGACCCAGCCCCTGGGCGTCACCACGGAAATCAACCTGCACGCCCCGGCCCTGCTGCCCGACGCCTACGCCCCCGACGTGCACGAGCGCCTGACCCTCTACAAGCGCCTCTCCAACTGCGAAACGGAGGAGGACATCAACGCACTGCAGGAAGAGCTGATCGACCGCTTCGGAGAGCTGCCGCCCCAGGGCCAGTGTCTGCTGGCCACCCACCGCCTGCGCCTGCTGGCCAGGCCCCTGGGCATCGTCAAGCTGGACGCCACTGCCAGCCAGCTGACCGTGCAGTTCTGCCCCAATCCGCCCATCGAGCCCATCCGCATCATCGAACTGATTCAGAAAAACCGTCACTTCAAGCTGGCCGGGCAGGATAAACTGGCAGTCGTTCGTCATATGCCGACCCTCAAGGAACGGGTCGATGCAGTGAAGGATCTGTTCCGGCAACTGGGCGCCTGACCACCCCGGGCCTGCGTTGCCGGAAAACCCAATTCCGGAGGACAACGCAATGGCAAAGACTGCACTGATCATCGGGGGCGGCGCCCCCAACGCCACCCTCATGGCCGGGGCCCTGGTGGCCTTCGAGGAGGCCGGCGTCGAATTCGACGTAGTTTCCACCGCCGGGGCCGGCGCCCTCATCGGCCTGCTCTACCTGGCGCCCCAGGGCGGCGATTCCCTGAAGGCCCTGCGCAGCACCGTGGACATGGGCATCGCCGACGCCCTCTACCAGCGCTATCCGGTCAATTTCAAGGTATTCCAGAAATCCGGCTCCATCGCCGAGGCCTACCGGGCCCTGCTGCAGGCCAATCCCCTGGTCCAGGCCATGGAGCAGCAGCTGGGCGGCCACGAGGCGACGCGGCTGCAGGCCGACCTGATCAAGCTGATGTTCGCCGTGGCCTGCCCCACCGACCTCAATGCCGACAGCCTGGGTCTCTGCGCGCCGGTGCCCTTCCTCGAGCAGGTGGTGGATTTTTCCGCCCTGCAGCAGCGCCACGAGCGTTTCTACGTGAACGCCTACAACATCAACGACCGGCGCATGCAGAATTTCAGCAGCGCCAAGGGACAGATCAGCGGCGACGCCCTGCGCGCCGCCCTGGCCTTCCCCTTCCTCTACCCGCCGCACCAGATGGTGGACCCGGAGGACGGCCAGCCCAAGTACTACTACGAAGGCGCCGCCCACGACTGCCTCAACTACGAGGCCCTGGTCAGCCACGAACCGGAGGTGAAGGACATCGTGGTCTTCGACGTGCTGGGTGCCGAGAAGCTGATGCGCACGCCGCGGGACCTCTACGACGCCTGGCTGCTCTCCATCATCGTGCCCCTGGTGGAAATTGCCCGGGACGACACCAAGATCTTCGAAGCCAAGTACAACCGGGACGGCAAGTGGAACCTGCTCAAGGTGCCCTTCGACATCCCGGCGGACAAATGGGAAACCTCCCTCGACTGGTCCCGTTCCAACCTGGAGACCCTGTTCCAGGTGGGCTACGACTCCGGCCGCCAGTTCCTCGCCGGGGCCGGCAGCCACCTGCCCCGCCGCGGCCAGGCCGCCAAGCCTAGCGCGCCAGCAAAGGGCAAGCGCTCGCCGAAAGGGGGCTGAAGGCCTGCTCCCCGGGGATGGTGCGCAACACCCGCAGGTAGTCCCAGGGTTCCCGGATGTCCCCGGGCTTCTTCACTTCCAGCAGGTAGATGTCGTGCACCATGCGCCCGTCTTCCCGCAGGCGGGCGTTGCGCACGATGGGGTCACGGATGGGGATTTCCCGCATCCTGGCCACCACGGTAGTGCCCTTGTCGCTGTCGCTGGCGGCCACCGCCTTGAAGTAGTGGATGAGGGAGGAATAGACGCCGGCCTGCAGGTCGCTGGGCATGGCGCCGGTGCGCTCGAAGAAGCGCTGGGACCAGGCCCGGGCCTCCGGGTCCTGGTTCCAGTAGAAGGAATGGGAAAGCTTGAGGCCCTGGGCCAGCTGGGGCTTCATCACATGGACGTCGTTGAGGGCGGTGGCCACCGCCGCCAGCACCGTCTTGCCCTTGCTCACCCGCAGCAGGTCGAAACTCTGCCGCACCGCCCGGATCATGTCCTGGCCCGCATCCACCAGGGCGATCACCTGGGCGCCGGACTCCGCCGCCTGGCGCAGCTTGACGAACAGCTGCCGCTCCCCCAGGCCGTGGTAGGTGCGCCCCAGCACCTGGCCGCCGTTGGCCTCGATCACCGCCGCCAGCTCCTTTTCCGTATTACGGCCGAAGGCATTGTCCAGGGTGATGAAATACCAGGTCCTGGCGCCGCTCCGGGTCAGTTCCCGGCCCAGGGCGGTGGTGTAGGCCTGGCTGTCGTACATCCAGTGCACCCCGGTGGCGGCACAGCGGCTGCCGGTGATTTCCGTGCTCATGACGCCGTTGTAGAAGACCACCGCCCCCTTGGGCCGGTTGATTTCCTGCACCGCCAGGGCGATGGGGGAACTGGCCACGTCGGCGATGACGTCCACCCCCTCCTCGAACAGCCAGCGCTTGGCCACTGCCGAGCCCTGGGCGACGCTGTTGCCGTGGTCGGCGAAGAAGAGGCGGATGGGTTTGCCGTTGATCTTGCCGCCCACGTCCTCGATGGCCATGCGCGCCGCCGCCACGGAACCGCTGCCGGTGATGTGGGCATAGGTCGATTGCATATCCACGAGCAGGCCGACGCGGATTTCCCCGTCGGAAAAATCGGCCCGGGCGGCCAGGCTGAAAATTGCCAGAGACAAGGCCAGCATTGCCTTTCCGGCCCACGACCGGAGACCGGCGGAGCTGCCGGCGGCAATCTGCAAAGACCGGGGAGCGGGGAACAGCTTGTCCATTGGCGGCTTCTCAGTGGAAAATGCCAAACATCATAAAAGCGACAAGCGGCGGTCACAACCGCTGATTTCCATTCGGGGACCCAATCCGTGCCGCCACGATCCAGAGCCTCCCAGCGACTCCCCTTCGTCATCTACGGCTTTGCCATCCTGGCGGGACTCATCCTGGTGCTCGGCTTCGCCCGTTTCAACACCCTGCACGAAGTTTTCCTCGACGCCAATTTCGACAGCGTCCACGGCGCCCGCACCCTGCTCAAGGCACGCTACTTCATCGGCCAGAGCCAGGAGTTGCTGGAGCGGGCCGCCGATTCCCCCGATGCTCGGCGCAAGCACGTGGCTGCCGCCTGGGAAGCCCTGGCCCTGGCCGAGAACTACAGCGCCGAAGGCCGGGACAGCAATCCGGAAATGCGCGCCCGGCTCTCCGAGCGCATCCGCAACCTGAAGCTGAAGACCAACCAGTACCTGGAAGGCAGCGGTACGCCCGCCGCCGACCTGCCCCATCTGGTGCAGGAGTCCCGCCTCCTGGCCGACGACCTGGAAGCGGCGGAACTGGACCGCTGGGGCATGCTCTCTTCCATGAACGCGGCCCTGGCCGAGCGCATGGAGCAGATGCGCCTGTTCATCGCCGCCATCGTGGTCGGTTTCATCGCCCTCATGTCCATGCTGGGCTGGGCCCTGACCCGGGCCAGCCGGGCCGAGAGCGCCCTGCTGCGGGCCAAGGAGGAAGTGGAGGCGATCCAGCAGACCACCCTGGACGCCTCGGCCATCGGCATCGCCTACCTGGACACCAGCAACCACGAAGACCGGCACGTGGTCCTGGCCAACCGGCAGATGGCTGCCATGTTCGGCTACGGCTCCCAGGAGGTGATCGGCCTGCGGGCCGAGGAGCTGTACCCGAGCCGGGAAAGCTTCGTCAGCGCCACCCAGGACATCATGCCCATACTGGAACAGGGCCAGGTGATGCGCCAGGAGCTGATCATGCGGCGGCGCAACGGCGAGTGCTTCTGGTGCGCCGTGTCGGGCAAGGCCATCAATCCGGACGACCTCAGCCGCGGCGTGGTGTGGACCTTCGAGGACGTCACCGAACGCAAGGCGGCGGAAAGCGAACTGCGCCACGCCCGGGAAAAGGCGGAGGCGGCAAACCGGGCCAAGAGCGAATTCCTGGCCAACATGAGCCACGAAATCCGCACCCCCTTCACCGGCATCCTGGGGGTGCTGGACCTGCTCCTGCACACGCCCCTCAACGAAAAGCAGGAGCGCTACATCCGCCTGGCCTACGGCAGCACCAAGCAGCTGCTGGCCATCCTCAACGACATCCTGGACATTTCCAAGATCGAAGCCGGCAAGCTGGTGATCCATCCGGAGGAGGTGGACCTGGTGCTGCTGCTGGGCGAACTGACCGAGGTCCAGGCCGCCGCCGCGGCCCAGAAGGGGCTGGAGTTCCGCTACCACATCAAGGGCATCATCCCGCCCAAGATCCATGGCGATCCGGTACGCCTGCGCCAGATCATGGCCAACCTGCTCAACAACGCCATCAAATTCACCAACAGCGGCTGGGTCGAGCTGGACATCGAATGCACCCGCATCGCCCCCGGCCGCCAGCACCTGCGGGTCGAGGTGCGGGACTCGGGCATCGGCGTGCCGCCGGAACTGCAGGAAACCATCTTCGACAAATTCACCCAGGCCGATTCCTCCACCACCCGCCTCTTCGGCGGCACCGGACTGGGCCTGACCATCTGCAAGCAGCTGGTGGAACTGATGCACGGCAGCATCGGCGTCAGCAGCAACAGCGGCGAAGGCAGCTGCTTCTGGTTCGACATCGAACTGCCGGAAAGCGACCCCACGGTGAGCCCGGTGCCCGTGCTGCCGGCGGGCAGCCCCATCACCGCCCTGCCCCGGGACACCCGCATCCTGCTGGTGGACGACACCGAGGCCAACCGGGAAGTGCTGGCCGAATACCTGGCCCAGGCCCACTGCCAGGTGCGCCAGGCGGCCAACGGCCTAGAGGCGGTAACCCTGGCGGAAAGCTGGCAGCCGGACGCCATCCTCATGGACTGCCAGATGGCCGGCATGGACGGCTACGAGGCCACCCGTCAGATCCGCATCCAGGAAGGCCAGCGGCGGCGCACGCCGATCATCGCCCTAACCGCCTTCGTCATGCGCGGCGACCGGGAAAAATGCCTGGCCGCCGGCATGGACGACTACCTGCCCAAGCCGGTGGACGCCCAGACCCTCATCGCCACCATCGGCAAATGGCTGGAAGGCCGCGAGACCAATCCGGCCCGGACGCCCCGCTTCAGCGGCCGCATCCTGCTGGTGGACGACAACCCGGAAATCCGGGAGGCCAGCACCTGCCTGCTGGAAGCCCTGGGCTGCCAGGTACAGAGCGCGTCTTCCGGCGAAGAGGCCCTGCAACTGGGCCCCGAGGCCGACTTCGACCTGGTACTGATGGACTGCCGCATGCCCGGGCTCGACGGCTGCGCCACCACCCGGGCCTGGCGGGCCCGGGAACGGGGCACGCCGACGGCCATCATCGCCCTCACCGCCGGCGACCCGGACGAGAGCCGGGCCCAGTGCCGGGAGGCGGGCATGAACGACTTCCTCGCCAAGCCCTTCTCGGAGCAGGAACTGGTCACCCTGCTGCGCCGCTGGCTGGCTCCGCAATAAGCGCCGGCTATCGCGGCATTAGGGTGCGCAAGGGACGGCGGAAGGGTTAAACTCCCATCCTCGGCTTGGCGGCGTCCGTTCCGGTGGGCGCCGGCTCCTCCCGATTGCAACCGGAACCAGTGCTGCCCATAACGACCATGACCACCCCCGACATCGACAACATCAATATCGCCGCCTTCGACCCCATGCCGACCCCGGCGGCAATGCTGGCCAGCCAGCCCCTCTCCGAGAAGGCCGCCACTGTGGTGCGCCAGGGCCGGCAGGACCTGAAGAACATCCTGGACCGCAAGGACCACCGCCTCTTCGTGGTGGTGGGCCCCTGCTCCATCCACGACCCCGTCGCCGGCCTGGACTACGCCCGCCGCCTCAAGGCCCTGGCCGACGAGGTCTCCGACACCCTGCTGCTGGTGATGCGCGTCTACTTCGAGAAGCCCCGCACCACCGTGGGCTGGAAGGGCTATATCAACGACCCCTTCATGGACGACTCCTTCCGCGTGGACGTGGGCATGGCCAAGGCCCGGGAGTTCCTCCTGCAGGTCAATGAAATCGGCCTGCCCGCCGGCACCGAGGCCCTGGACCCGAATTCGCCCCAGTACTACGGCGACCTCATTTCCTGGACCGCCATCGGCGCCCGCACCACCGAATCCCAGACCCACCGGGAAATGTCTTCCGGCCTGTCCACCCCGGTGGGCTTCAAGAACGGCACCGACGGCAACACCGAGATCGCCATCAACGCCATTCTCTCCGCCTCCAAGCCCCACAGCTTCCTCGGTCTCAACGACCAAGGCCAGGTGGCCATCGTGCGCACCACCGGCAATGCCTACGGCCACATCGTGCTGCGCGGCGGCGGCGGCCGGCCCAACTACGACACGGTCTCCGTCTCCGTAGCCGAGCAGGCCATGGTCAAGGCCAAGCTGATCCCCAACGTGGTGGTGGACTGTTCCCACGCCAACAGCCTGAAGAAGCCCGAACTGCAGCCCCTGGTGATGTCCGACGTGGTGAACCAGATCCGTCTGGGCAACCAGTCCATGGTGGGGGTGATGATCGAATCCAACATCGAGGCCGGCAACCAGTCCATCCCCGCCGACCTGTCCCAGCTCAAGTACGGCTGCTCCGTCACCGACGGCTGCGTGGACTGGGCCACCACGGAAAAGATGATCCGCGACGCCGCCACCCTGCTGCGCGACGTGCTGCCGGAACGGCAGGCCGGTTAAGCCTTTCCCGGCCCTGCCTATGCTCCTCAGTCCCTACCTGGACACTTATCCGTCCGTCGGCGAGTCCTGCTACCTTCACCCCTCGGCCCAGCTCATCGGCGACGTGCGGCTGGGGCGGGATTCGTCGGTGTGGTGCAACGCCGTCCTGCGGGGCGACGTGAACCGCATCGAGATCGGCGCCTGCAGCAACATCCAGGATTTTTCCATGGGCCACGTCTCCCACAAGAATGCCGCCAAGCCGGAGGGCTCGCCCCTGCTGATCGGCGACTACGTCACCGTGGGCCATGGCGCCATCCTGCACGGCTGCCGCATCGGCGACGAATGCCTGATCGGCATGGGTTCCATGGTCATGGACGATGCGGTGATCCAGCCCCGGGTCATGCTCGGCGCCGGCAGCCTGGTGTCCCCGGGCAAGACCCTGGAGAGCGGCTACCTCTACGTGGGCCGCCCCGCCGTCCGGGTGCGGCCCCTCACGCCTGACGAAATCGCCTACCTGCGCTATTCCGCCGAACACTACGTGCGGGTGAAAAACAATTACCTGTCGTCGCCCCAGACGACCTGAGTTCCACCCCGATCACCGCTCACCACCATGAACCTCATCATTCAGAACGGCGCCCTGCCGACCTTTCTCCTCGACCGCATTGCCGCCGCCACCCAGGCCGCTGCCGTGGAACCCCGGCCGCCCCGGGTGGTGTGCTTCCGCAACGCCAGCCGCACAACCGAATTCGACGCCCTGCTGCCCCTGATCGAAGCCGAAAAGCTGGACTGGGCCTTCGTCCCCGCCGACCGCAAGCTGGCCGACTACGGCCTCATCTGCTTCGACATGGACTCGACCCTCATCACCATCGAGTGCATCGACGAACTGGCCGACTTCGCCGGCAAGAAGGCGGAAGTCTCCGCCGTCACCGAATCGGCCATGCGCGGCGAAATCGACTACCGGGAAAGCCTGCGCCGCCGCCTGGCCCTGCTGGCCGGGCTGGACGCCCGGGTCCTGGCCCGGGTCTATGGCGAACGCCTGCTGCTCTCCGAGGGCGCCCGGGAACTGCTGGAAGCGGCCCAGACGGCCGGCCTGCGCACCGCCATCCTCTCCGGCGGCTTCACCTATTTCACCGAACGCCTGCGCATCGAACTGGGCTTCGACTTCGCCACCTCCAACGAACTGGAAATCTCCGGCGGCAAGCTCACCGGCAAGGTGGTGGGCGACATCGTGGACGCCCAGGCCAAGGCCCACCACCTCAACCGGCTGCGGGACGAACTGGGCCTGGAACGGGAGCAGGTGATCGCCGTCGGCGACGGCGCCAACGACCTCTTGATGATGGCCGAAGCCGGCCTTTCCGTGGCCTTCCACGCCAAGCCGGCAACCCGGGCCAAGGCCTCGGTGGCCATCAGCCACGGCGGCCTGGACAGCCTGCTCAACCTGTTCGAAGCCTGAAGCGCCCCGGCTCCGACAGCAAAACAAAAGCCCCGCAGTGCGGGGCTTTGTCTTTGGGCGGAAAATGCTTTCCCGGGGCTACAAGCCGGCCAGGGATTCCTCCCGCTTGCGGCGCAGGCCTTCGGGCATGCGCAGGGTCTGGCGGTCCCAGCCCTCCAGGTCGAGCACCCGGTCCAGGCACTCTTCCAGTTCCGCATGGGCGGTGTTGGTGGAGGCGGCGATGAGCTGGTGCACCGGCCGCTCGCTGCTCGGCGCCTCCAGACAGTCCTGCTGGTAGCGATAGAGCCCGCGCAGGTCGCGGATGGCCGCCGCCACCTGGGCCGGACAGGCACACATGTAGATGGTTGCCTCGTCGATGATCCGTTCCAGTTGCTGGTCGCTGAAGCGCTGTTCCATGGTCGTGCCTTCCCTGTCCTGATTGCTTCGTTCCACCTCGGCTGCGGGCGGGGTCAATTCGCCCGCATCACCCGAATTACTCGGCCTCTTCGATCCAGGCGCCCTGGATGGCTTCCAGGATTTTCTCGCCGCAGTGCTTGGGATCGTCGTTGAATCCGGGCAGGGCCATGACCCAGTTCATCAGGTCCACGAAATTGATCTTGGTGGGATCCACGTCCGGATGGGCGTCGGCGAGTTCGATGGCAATATCGTTGATGTCGGTCCATTTCATGGCGCTCTCCTCAGTGCTTGCCTTCCTTGGCCATGTTGATGGTGTACTTGGGGATTTCCACCACCAGGGGCGTGGCCTTGACGATGGCCTGGCAGGACAGGCGGGAATTGGGCTCCAGGCCCCAGGCCTTGTCCAGCATGTCTTCTTCCAGATCCTCGGCCGGTTCCAGGGAATTGAAGCCTTCCCGGATCACCACGTGGCAGGTGGTGCAGGCACAGGACTTCTCGCAGGCATGCTCGATTTCGATATCGTGCTGCAACAGGGCATCGCAGACGCTGGTGCCCGGTTCGGCCTCGATCACGGCGCCCTCGGGGCACAGCTCCTCATGGGGCAGGACGATGATCTGGGTCATTCTTCTTCTCCGATTTTCACGTCGTCCACCCGCTTCCCGGCCAGGGCTCGCTTGATGCTCTGGTCCATGCGGCGGGCGGCAAATTCATTGGTTTCCAGGGCCAGCAGGTCCATGCCGTGGTTGATGGCATGGCGGTCCTCGCCCTGAATGACGGTGCGCAGCTTTTCCAGGGCCACATCGACCCGGGCCCGTTCGCCCGCATCCAGCAGGTGGGGGTCTTCCTTGAGAGCCGCTTCGGTGGCTTCGAGCAGGCGGTCGGCCTCTACCCGGGCTTCCTGCAGGGCGCGGCGGAAGGCGTCGTCCTTGGCGTGCTCCAGAGAGGATTGCAGCATGCCGGTGATTTCGTCGTCGGTGAGGCCGTAGGACGGCTTCACGGCCACGGAGGCCTCCACGCCGGAGGTCTGCTCCCGGGCGGTGACGGAGAGCAGGCCGTCCGCATCCACCTGGAAGGTGACGCGGATGCGCGGCGCCCCGGCCACCATGGGGGGAATGCCCCGCAACTCGAAGCGGGCCAGGGAACGGCAGTCGGACACCAACTCCCGCTCGCCCTGGACCACGTGGATGGCCATGGCGGTCTGGCCGTCCTTGAAGGTGGTGAATTCCTGGGCCCGGGCCACGGGGATGGTGGAATTGCGGGGGATGACCTTCTCGGTCAGGCCGCCCATGGTCTCCAGGCCGAGGGACAGGGGAATCACGTCCAGCAGCAGCCAGTCGTCGCCGGGATTGCGGTTGCCGGCCAGCAGGTTGGCCTGGGTGGCGGCGCCGATGGCCACCACCTTGTCCGGGTCCAGGTTGGTCAGGGGCTCCTGGCGGAAGAACTCGCCCACGGCCTTCTGGATGGCGGGAATGCGGGTGGCGCCGCCCACCATGACCACGCCCTTGACGTCGGTGGGACGCAGGCCCGCATCCCGCAGGGCCTTCTTGCAGGGCTGCAGGGTCTTGGCCACCAGGGTCTGGGTGATGTCGTTGAAGACTTCGGCGGAAAGCTTGAGGTTCACCAGTTCGCCGCTGGTGAGCTTGGCGGTAATCGGCGCCTCGTTGTGCCCGGTCAGGTATTCCTTGGCTTCCCGGGCCTTGGTCAGCAGCAGGCGGGCGTCCATGGCGGCCAGGGGTGCCAGCTTGGCGGTCTCGCTGATCCAGCAGAGGATGCGCTGGTCGAAATCGTCGCCGCCCAGGGCCGAATCGCCGCCGGTGGACATGACTTCGAAAACGCCCTTGGAGAGGCGCAGGATGGAAATGTCGAAGGTGCCGCCGCCCAGGTCGTAGACGGCGTAGATGCCCTCGGAGCCGTTGTCCAGGCCGTAGGCGATGGCGGCGGCAGTGGGTTCGTTGAGCAGGCGCAGGACGTTGAGGCCGGCCAGGCGGGCCGCATCCTTGGTGGCCTGGCGCTGGGCGTCGTCGAAGTAGGCAGGCACGGTGATGACGGCGCCCACCAGTTCGCCGCCCAGGGCGGCTTCAGCGCGGGTGCGCAGCACCTTGAGGATGTCGGCGGAGACCTCCACCGGGCTCTTCACCCCGGCCCGGGTCTTCAGCCGCACCATGCCCGGCGCCACCTGGAAATCGTAGGGGGCGGATTCCACGTGGCCGATGTCTTCCAGGCCCCGGCCCATGAAACGCTTGACGGAGACGATGGTGTTCTTCGGGTCCCGGGCCTGCTCGGCCTGGGCCTCGATGCCCACCACCACCTCCCCTTCCGGGGTGTAGCGCACCACGGAAGGCAGCAGGGCGCGGCCGTCCTCGTCGTTGAGGACCACGGCCATGCCGCTGCGCACGGTGGCGACCAGGGAATTGGTGGTACCCAGGTCGATGCCCACCGCCAGCTTGTGTTCGTGGGGCAGTTCGGACTGGCCGGGTTCGGCGATTTGCAGTAGGGCCATTATTGGTCTTCCAGGGCCACCAGGGCCTCGTCAATATCGTGTTGCAGCTTTTCCAGGAACATCAGGCGGCGGGTCAGGTCGGCCGCTGCCGGGTAGTCGGCCTGCTGGTCGAACAGGGCGCCCAGTTCCGCATAGCGTTCGGCAATCTGGTCCCGCAGGCGGAAATGCAGATCTTCCAGTTCATCCACCTGGCCGGCCTGCCGCGCCTCTTGCACGGCTTCGCGCCATTCCATCTGCTCCATGAGGAAATCCACGGGCATGGCGGTGTTGTTTTCGGCGCCCACGTCCTGGCCCGCCAGATGCAGCAGGTACTGGGCCCGCGGCAGGGGTTTCTTCAGGGCCTGGTAGGCCTCGTTGACCCGGGTCGCCCATTGCATGGACAGGCGCCGGTCCGCTTCGGAAGCGTCGGCGAACTTGTCCGGATGCACCTGGGCCTGGGCCTCGCGGAAGCGGGCATCGAGCACGCCCAGGTCCACATTGAAGACCCGGGGCAGCCCGAAAAGGGTGAAATGATCAGCGTTGAAATCCATGGCGGCCCCGATTGTATTGTTTTTTGGGCGGATCAGGCTCCACCCGCGGGCAAAGCGCAGCCAGGGCTAGGCGCGCCCCAAGAAGATGCCCCCCAGGGAACCCCTGCGGGACAGTGCAAGCAGCACGGCAAGCCCGGGCAATGACGCCAAGGCAAGCCGCCTCAGACCTTGAAGCTTTCGCCGCAGCCGCACTGATCCTTGACATTGGGGTTGTTGAACTTGAACCCCTCGTTCAGGCCTTCACGGGCATAGTCCAGCTCGGTGCCGTCCAGGTAGGGCAGGCTCTTCGGATCCACCAGCACCTTGACGCCGTGGCACTCGAAAATCTGATCGTCTTCGGCCAGTTCGTCAGCAAACTCGAGCTTGTAGGCCATGCCGGAGCAGCCGCTGGTGCGGACGCCCAGGCGCAGGCCGATGCCCTTGCCGCGTTTGGTGATGTAGTTGGCCACGTGCTTGGCCGCCTGCTCGGTCAGTGTAACCGCCATGATGTGTTCCCCTTGGAAAACTGGACAATAAAGCTCAGTTGTCTCCGTGCTTCTTCTTATAGTCGGCCACCGCCGCCTTGATGGCATCTTCCGCCAGGATGGAGCAGTGAATCTTCACCGGCGGCAGGGCCAGTTCTTCGGCGATGTCCGTGTTCTTGATCTCCAGGGCCTGATCCAGGCTCTTGCCCTTGACCCACTCGGTCACCAGGCTGGAGGAGGCAATGGCGGAACCGCAGCCGTAGGTCTTGAACTTGGCGTCCTCGATGACGCCTTCCTTGTTGACCTTGATCTGCAGCTTCATGACGTCGCCGCAGGCGGGGGCGCCCACCATGCCGGTGCCGACGCCGCCCTCTTCCTCCTTGGTGAAGGAACCGACGTTGCGGGGATTTTCGTAGTGGTCCAGGACCTTGACGCTGTATGCCATGATGATTGCTCCTTAATTCAGGTTCAGTGGGCAGCCCACTGGACGGTATTCAGATCGATGCCTTCCTTGAACATGTCCCACAGGGGGGACAGTTCGCGCAGCTTGCCCACCTTGCTGTGCAGCAGCTTGACCACGAAATCCACCTCTTCCTCGGTGGTGA
Organism: Azospira sp. MPR-LB4; assembly: GCF_058809525.1. Classification (NCBI taxonomy): domain Bacteria; kingdom Pseudomonadati; phylum Pseudomonadota; class Betaproteobacteria; order Rhodocyclales; family Rhodocyclaceae; genus Azospira; species Azospira sp. MPR-LB4. The sequence continues at coordinate 262,314 of NZ_CM179521.1, read as the reverse complement.
AGCGGCCGATGGAGAAGCGGATGGAACTGTGGGCCAGTTCGTCTTCCCGCCCTAAGGCACGCAGAACGTAGGAAGGTTCCAGGCTGGCGGAGGTGCAGGCGGAACCGGAGGAAACGGCCACGTCCTTGATCGCCATCAGCAGGGACTCGCCTTCCACGTAGGCAAAGCTCATGTTCAGGTTGTGGGCGACGCGGTGCTCCAGATCCCCGTTTACGTAGACCGCTTCCATGTCGGAAAGTCCCTTCAGCAGCTTGTCGCGCAGGGCGGCGATGCGCTTATTTTCCTCGACCATTTCTTCCTTGGCCAGACGGAAGGCTTCGCCCATGCCGACGATCTGGTGGGTGGCCAGGGTGCCGGAGCGGAAACCGCGCTCGTGGCCGCCGCCGTGCATCTGAGCTTCCAGGCGGACGCGGGGCTTGCGGCGGATGTAGAGGGCGCCGATGCCCTTGGGGCCGTAGGTCTTGTGGGCGGAGAAGCTCATCAGGTCCACCTTGAGCTTCTCCAGGTCGATATCCACCTTGCCGGTGGCCTGGGCCGCATCGACGTGGAAGATGATGCCCTTCTCGCGGCAGATCTCGCCGATCTCGGCGATGGGCTGGACCACGCCGATTTCGTTATTCACGAACATCACCGATACCAGCACGGTGTCGGGACGGATGGCGGCCTTCAGCACTTCCAGGTCGATCAGGCCGTTTTCCTGCACGTCCAGGTAGGTGGCGGAGAAGCCCTGGCGCTCCATTTCGCGCACGGTGTCGAGCACGGCCTTGTGCTCGGTCTTGACGGTGATGATGTGCTTGCCTTTGCCGGCGTAGAAATTGGCGGCACCCTTGATGGCCAGGTTGTTGGATTCGGTGGCGCCGGAGGTCCACACGATTTCCTTGGGGTCCGCATTCACCAGGGCGGCGACCTGCTCCCGGGCCTCTTCCACGGCGGCCTCGGCTTCCCAGCCGTAGCTGTGGGAGCGGGAGGCGGGGTTGCCGAACTTCTCCACCAGGAAGGGGATCATCTTTTCCGCCACGCGCGGATCCACGGGCGTGGTGGCCGAGTAGTCGAGGTAGATGGGCAGTTTCATGTTCTCGTCGCTCCAAAAAGGTTTTGCACGTTCTTGTTGTCCGTTACGACGCCATGGCCGTGAGGCTGGTCAGGCGTTCCAGGGTGCCCTTCAGCACCCCGAGAAATTCTTCAATCTGGGCCGCCGTACTGGTGGCCCCCAGGCTCACCCGCACCGCGCCCCGGGCCAGTTCCGGCGCCACGCCCATGGCCATGAGGACCCGGGAAGGCTCCGGATTGGCCGAGGAACAGGCCGCACCGCTGGCCACCGCAAAACCGGCCCGGTCCAGGTAGCCCACCAGGGTTTCGCCATCCACACCGGGAAAGGCGAAGTAGCTGGTGTTGGGCAGGCGCTCGGCGCCGGCACCGAAAATCCTGGCACCCTGGTGATGCAGACCGGCTTCCAGTTGCTGTCGCAAATCCGCCAGCCGGCGTCGGTTTTCCTTCACGTTACGGGCCGCCAGGGCACAGGCTGCACCGAACCCGACAATGGCGGGGACGTTTTCCGTACCGGAACGCAAGTTCCGTTCCTGTCCGCCGCCGGCGATCAGGGGCTGCAGCTCGACCCGCTTGTCCAGGACCAGGGCCGCGGCACCCTTGGGGCCGCCGATCTTGTGGCTGGAAACGCTGAGGGCGTGGACGCCGGCCCCGTTGAGGGCGCGAAAATCCAGCTCCAGCTTGCCCAGCACCTGCACCGCATCGCTGTGGAACCAGGCGCCGGTGGGCCGGGCCGCCTGGGCCAGGGCGGCCACATCCTGCAGCACGCCGGTTTCGTTGTTGGCCAGCATCACCGACACCAGAGCCGGACGCCGGGCCAGAAGTTCAGCATAGGCGCCCTGCTCCACCCTGCCCTCGCCATCAACGGCCAGGGTAGCCACTTCCCAGCCCTGCCGGGCCAGCTGCTCCGCCGGACGGGCGATGCAGGGATGCTCCACGGCGGAGACCGCCAGCAGGCCGGGCCGCAGGCTGACCGCCGCGCCCTTGAGGAACAGATTGTTGCTTTCGGAACCGCCGCTGGTGAACACCACCTCGGTGGCATGGGCGCCGGTGGCCGCCGCCACCTGCTGCCGGGCCTCGTCCACCGCCCGCCGCGCCGCCCGGCCGTACTCGTGGCGGCTCGAGGCATTGCCGTACTGCTCGCGCAGATAGGGCAGCATGGCCTCCAGCACCTCGGGATGCAGCGGGGTGGTGGCGTTATGGTCCAGATAGACCGGGGCGAACATGGCGGCGATCCAGCTTTCAGGCGCGGACCAGGACTTCCTTGACCCGGGGCCGGGGACCAAGGCGCTGCCCCGTGAGCAGGGCCACCTTGTCCTGCTGCTTGCTCACCAGGTCGTGCAGGCTCACCGAGGCCAGATATTCGTACATCTTGGCATTGAGGGTGGACCACAGGTCGTGGGTCATGCAGCGGTGTTCTTCGTGGCAGTTTTCCTTGCCGCCGCACTGGGTGGCGTCCAGGGGCTCATCCACGGCACGGATGATGTCGGCCACCGTCACCTGCTCCAGGGGCCGGGCGATACAGTAGCCGCCGCCGGGGCCGCGCACGCTTTCCACCAGGTTGTGGCGGCGCAGCTTGCCGAACAGCTGTTCCAAGTAAGACAGGGAAATCTTTTGCCGTTCGCTGATGCCGGCCAGGGTCACCGGACCCTCACCGCCACGGATGGCGAGGTCGATCATGGCGGTAACGGCGAAACGTCCTTTGGTGGTCAAGCGCATTTTTAGGCCCTCCAGGAAATACCTGAGAATTTAAGTCAACTATACTGATACCCGGATTTATTAGTCAACTATTTTGCTCAGGTATTTCGGATCGAAACGGTCGGCCACCGCCAGCTCGTCCTCCACCCGCACGCCGGCCTGTTCCAGCTTGTGCAGCAGGGTTTCGATGCGCCGGTCGGTTTCCACCGCGTGATCGAGCAGGCCGTGGATGGCCTTGGCCAGGGGATCGTCCTGGTTCTGCTGGGCCACGGCGTAGGCGGAAAAGCCCATTTTCACGGCCTTCTCCTCCCGCTTCTGCTCCTGCTCGCCCTGGATGATGCGGGCCGGATTGCCGACGGCGGTGGCGCCGCCGGGCACATCCCGCACCACCACGGCGTTGGAACCCACCTTGGCCCCGGCACCCATGGTGATGGGCCCCAGCACCTTGGCCCCGGCGCCAATGACGACGCCGTTCTCCAGGGTGGGATGGCGCTTTCCCTTGTTCCAGGATGTGCCCCCTAGGGTGACGCCGTGATAGAGGGTGACGTCGTCGCCGATGACGGCCGTCTCGCCGATCACCACGCCCATGCCGTGGTCGATGAAGAATCGGCGGCCGATGGTGGCCCCCGGATGAATCTCGATGCCGGTCAGGAAGCGGGCGATGTGGGCGACGAAACGGGCCAGCCAGCGCAGGCGATGCCCCCACAGCCAATGGGCCAGCCGGTGCAGGGTGATGGCATGAATGCCCGGATAACAGGTGAGCACCTCCAGCACGGACCGGGCCGCGGGATCGCGGTCGAAAACCGAGTGGATGTCTTCACGCAGGCGGGCAAACATGGATCAATACTCCTTGGATTTGTGGGGTTATCTTAAAATATCCCACTATTTTTATCAACTATTGTCCCGATTAATCTTGGCCCCGGGCAGGGGCTTCTCCGCCGCCGCCAGGATGCCGCGCAGGATGTTGATCTCGTCCTTCTCCAGGGCCGCCCGCCCGAACAGGCGGCGCAGCTTGGGCATGAGGCGGCGCGGGCTGTTGGGATTGAGGAAGCCGGTGGCCGTCATCAGGCGCTCCAGGTGGGCGTAGAAACCTTCCACCTCCTCATGGCTGGCCGGCGGCGTGGCAAAGGGCGTGGCCAGGGAACTGACCGGGGGCGCCCCGTCAAAGGCCGCCTGGCGCACCTCGTAGCACAGCACCTGGACGGCGGCCCCCAGGTTGAGGGAGCCGTAATCCGGGTTCACCGGCACCGTCACCAGCCGCTGGCACTGTTCCACCTCCGCATTGGTGAGGCCGGAAGTCTCGCCGCCGAAGACCAGGGCAATGTCGCCCTGGGCCGTCCACTGCAGCAGCTCTGGCACGGCCTGGCGCGCCGGCCGGGGAATGGGCCCCAGGTCCCGCTGCCGGGCCGACAGGGCCGCTGCCAGGACGGTGCCCTGCAAGGCCTCTTTCAGACTGGTGCAGATGCGGGCGTGCTCCAGCACGTCGGCAGCGCCGGAGGCCCGGGCGGTGGCTTCGTCGTCGGGAAACTGTTTCGGATTGACCAGGGTCAGGCGGGACAGGCCCATGGTTTTCATGGCCCGGGCGGCGGCGCCGATGTTGCCGGGATGGCTGGTGTTGCACAGCACGACGCGGATGCGTCCGAGCATCTCAATGGGGCTAATGGGGTTCATGGTGTAAAATGCCGGTTTATCCAAATGCTTAGGGCAGTCGCCGGCCGGGTCTACAAGACCGGAAGCCCGGAAACTGCCCCTTCGAGTTCTTTACAAAAGCCATGCATCCAACCCTGAACATCGCCGTCAAGGCCGCCCGTCGCGCCGGCCAGATCATCAACCGCGCCTCCAACGACATCGACCTGCTCAAGGTCGTTGCCAAGCAGCAGAGCGACTTTGTCACCGAAGTGGATCGGGCTGCCGAAGCCGCCATTATCGAAACCCTGCGCGAGGCTTACCCGAATCACGGGATTCTAGCAGAGGAGAGCGGCGCCTCCGTCGGACGGGATGAGGAATACCAGTGGATCATCGATCCCCTGGACGGCACCACCAACTTCATCCATGGCTTTCCCCAGTACGCCATTTCCATCGCCCTGGCCCACCGCGGCCAGGTGACCCAGGCCGTGGTCTACGACCCCATCCGCAACGAGATGTTCACCGCCACCAAGGGTGCCGGCGCCTTCCTCGACGACCGCCGCATCCGCGTCGGCAAGCGGGCCAAGCTGCAGGACGCCCTGATCGGCACCGGTTTCCCCTACCGCAGCTTCGACCACGTGGATGCCTACCTCAACATCTTCAAGGAACTGACCCAGACCTGCGCCGGCATCCGCCGCCCGGGCGCCGCCGCCCTGGACCTGGCCTGGGTGGCCTGCGGCCGCCTGGACGGTTTCTGGGAATTCGGCCTTTCCCCCTGGGACATGGCTGCCGGCACCCTGCTCATCACCGAGGCCGGCGGCCTGGCTACTGACCTGGCCGGCGAACCCGGCTACCTGGACAGCGGCAACGTGGTGGCGGGCAGCCCGAAAATTTTCGCCCAGCTGCTGCAGACCGTGCAGTCCAACCGGGGCAGCAACCTGCCGCGCTGAGGCGCCAAGGCACACCTCGCCCGCTACGGGTATGAAAAAACGGCGCCTGCGGGCGCCGTTTCTCTTTTCCGCGATCGTTTTGCCTCAGCTTTCCGGCATGGGGACGCCGCCCCGTAGCGGCACCGGCACATAGGCGGCAACCCAGGCCTGGAATTCCTCCGCCGGCACCGGCCGGCAGAAGTGGTAACCCTGGGCGATGTCGCAGCCCATGGCGTTGAGGATCAGCAGTTCGGCCTCGTGCTCCACCCCTTCGGCCACCACCTTCAGCCCCAGGCTGTGGCCCAGGGAGACGACGGCGTGCACGATGGCCAGATCGGCCGAATCGTTGACGATGTCCCGGACGAAGGAGGCATCGATCTTCAGCTTGTCCAGGGGGAAGCGTTTCAGGTAGGACAGGCTGGAATAGCCGGTGCCGAAGTCGTCGATGGACAGGCGCAGGCCGGCCTGTTTCAGTTCGGCCAGGACGGCGCCCACCTGCTCCGGCTCCTCCATGACGATGCTTTCCGTCAGTTCCAGTTCGATGCGCCCGGCGGGTAGCGGATAGTCGCCGACGATGTCGAGCAGGTTTTCCTTGAAGTGCTTCTGGCGGAACTGCAGGGACGACAGATTCACCGCCACCGGCACCGGTTTCAGGCCCATGGCCGGCCACTGCTGGTCCCACTGCACCTGCTGGCGGCAGGCTTCGGCCAGGACCCAGTCGCCGATTTCCAGGATGGTGCCGGTCTCCTCGGCCAGGGGGATGAAGTCGGCCGGCGAAACGAAGCCCGAGTCGCCCCGCCGCCAGCGGATCAGGGCCTCGGCCCCCACCAGGCGGCCGCTGCGGATCTCCACCTGGGGCTGGTAGAAAAGCACGAATTCCTTGCGCTGCACCGCCCCCCGCAGGGAGTTCTCCAGGGCCAGGCGCTCCCCGGCCCGGGCGTTCATTTCCGGGCGGAAGAACTGGTAGTTGTTGCGCCCCCGTTCCTTGGCATGGAACATGGCCGTGTCCGCATTCTTGATCAGCCCCTCCTCGTCCTCGCCGTCGGCAGGGAAGACGCTGATGCCGATGGAGGCCGTCACCCGCAGCTCCTTGCCGGCGATGTTGAAGGGCGCCGTCAGCTGGGCCAGGACGGCGTCGGCCACATGGGCCGCGTCCTCGGAGCGGCGGATGCGGTGCAGGACGACGATGAACTCGTCGCCCCCCAGGCGGGACACCGTATCCGATTCCCGCACCGCATCCTGCAGGCGCTTGGTGACGCCCTTGATCAGCTCGTCGCCGACGGAATGGCCGAGGGAATCGTTGATGGTCTTGAAGCGGTCCAGGTCGATGAACAGCACCCCCACCTCGTGCCCCTCCCGGGCGGCGGCGGCAATGGCCACGGTGAGCCGGTCCTGCAGCAGCATGCGGTTGGGCAGGCCGGTGAGAGGATCATGCTGGGCCAGGAACTGGATACGGTCCTGGGCCGCCTTGTGCTCGGTAAGGTCGGAGTAGATGGCGATGTAGTTGCTGACCGTCCCGGCGGCATCAGCCACAGCGCTGATGGCGGCCCACTGGGGATGGATGCGGCCATCCTTGGCCCGGTCCCAGATTTCCCCCTGCCAGTGTCCGGTTTCCCGCAGGCTGCGCCACAGATTGACGTAGAACGCCTCATCGTGGCGGCCTGACTGGAGAAAACGGGGTGTCCGCCCTCTCACCTCTTCCAGGGTGTAGCCGGTGACGGCGACGAAGGCCCGGTTCACCAGCAGGATGCGATTTTCCGCATCGGTGACGAAGACCGCTTCCCGGCTCTGTTCCAGCACGCTGGCCCACAGGCGCAGCTGGTCCTCCCGGCTGCGGATGGTGTGGGCCATGTCCTGCAGGGAATCGAAAAGGCTGGCGAACTCGACGCTGCCCGGCGCCTGCCCGGCGATACCGTCATACTGGCCGGCCTTGACCCGCTCCACGCTGGCCAGCAGGTTCAGCACCGGCCGGGAAATACCCCGGTTGGCCAGGGCCTGGCTGAGGGGCACCACCAGGGCCCCGGCCAGCAGCAGCACCAGCAGCAACACCCCCAGGGTTTCCCGCACCTGCTTGTTTACGCCCTCCTTTTCCAGGACCAGGAGCGGATAGGCCAGTTCGTTGCCCAGCAGGGGCAGGGAAAACAGCATGAGAAAGTGCCGGGGCGTCTCCTGCCAGCCGCTCAAGGGATTGCCGGCATTTTTCAGGAGCGGCGCCGCCCGGCTCAGATCGACCTCGGAAGCCAGGGCCTGGATGTCCCCCACCACCTGCCCCTGGGCGAAGAGCAGGCCAAAGTGCAGCGGCGTGTAGCGGGTCACCTGTTCCAGGAAGCCCTGGCCCAGGGTCTGGGTCACCACCACCCGCCCGACCGTGAGAGGCTCGCCCCGGGGAAAGTGGCGGATCACCGGAGCGCTGGCCAGCAGCATCAGCCCGTCGGGCGAGCGGACCATGGCCTGGGTCGGCGGCGCATTGCGGGCCAGGCCGGCGAGGAACTCCACCTCCACCGGCGTACGTCCGGCGTGCCACTGGTTGGGCGAGAGGGAGTCCTGTTGCCAGGCCAGAGGCGCGCCCGCATTGTCGAAGGACAGAAAACCCGCCTCCTGGCCGTTTTTCTCCACCCGGCCGAAGGCCACCCATTGGCCCCGGCTGTCCACCACCACCAGGGACAGGTGATCGGTGGCGCTGGAAAGGCGAACCAGATCCCCGGCCAGGCGCTTTTTCTCCCCATCGAACACCAGGGGATCGTAGTGCAGGGGATCGGAGTAACGGGATACCAGATTGAGGCTGGCCACCAGGGCTTCATCTGCCGCCAGGCGCCCGGCCATCTGCAGCAGGAAGGCCTGGCGGGTCTGAATCTCGGCACTGAGGGCCCGCTGGGCGGTGGCAAAGACCTCCCGGGTTTCCTCCCGGTGAAAACGCTCCACCCCGACGGACAGCAGGGTGCCCACCACCGTCAGCACCAGAAAGATGCTGAGCAGGAGCAGGGCCAGCAGCTTGGCCTTGATGCTGGGGAGCCAGTTGGGGGCGGTCATCTAGAAAACCGGCTCCTGGCGGGCGCTGCCCTGCCGCGTCACCAGCTGGCTGGGCACCACCACCCGCCGCGGCACCGGGCGTCCGGCGAGGATGTCCCGCACCACCCGGGCCGTCGCTTCGGTACTCAGGGGATAGGTGAAGGAGGCCCGCTGCTCGCCGTCAGCAATGGCCTGGCGCGCCTCCCGGATGTAGTCGATGCCGACGATGACCAGCCGGCCCGGATCGATGCCGTGCTTGCGCAGGGCCAGGCGGGCGCCGCTGGCCATGCTGTCCGACTGGGCGTAGATGGCATCGAAAGGACGCCCTTCCTCCAGCGCCTCCTCCACCGCCTTGACCGCATCGGCCCGCAGGTAATTGGCCGGGCGAATGCTGTGCAGGCGCAGGCCGGGGTGGCGGCGCAAGGCTTCGACAAAGGCGGCGGTGCGCATCTGGGAGGTGCTGGCGCCGGGAATGCCCTGCAGCACCAGCACCGTGCCCCGGCCCTGCAGTTCGGCGGCGATGAAGGCGGCGGCAGCGGCACCGATCTGCCCGTCGTCGGGCCCCACCCAGGTGGTATAGGCGTCCCCCTCCACCCGGCGCATCAGCAGCACCACCGGGATACCCTGGCGGTAAGCCTTGGCCAGCACGGGCGCCAGGGCCCGGGAATCCCGGGGACTGACGATCAGCACATCGACGCCGCGGGCGACGAAATCCTCCACGTCGGCCACCTGCCGGGCCGTCTCGCCCTGGGCATCGGAAAAGACGAAATTGACGCCGGGCTGGCGATTGAATGCCTCCACCAGGGCCCGTACCTGGGCCAGGCGGTAGTCGTTGGCCAGAGTGTCCTGGGCGAAGGCCACCAGGCGGGGGCGCTCGCCCCCCTGGGCTCCCCCTGCGGCAGCCAGGCACCAAAGCAGCAGGGCCGGGAACAACCAGGCCCTCATTTTGTGATTCGGAAACATCCCACTCGCTCCCTGCCGACGGGCATTGCCGATGGTATTTTTTTCTATGACAAAAATACTAGCATGACCCGGGGCCGGCTGCGGCGGTGCACCAAAAAAAGAGCCGATGGTAGGCGCCCCCGCCTACCACCGGCTTACACAAGCACCCGGAAACCGGGCGCGGCTCAAAGGGATTCGGCTCGGCGTCAGCGACGCTTGGACAGCTCGTTGCCCACCAGGCCGCCGGCAGCGGCGCCGGCCACGGTACCCGCCGTGCTGCCGCCAGTCAGGGCGGAGCCGACGACACCGCCGACGACGGCGCCGGTGGCCACCCCGACCTGCTGCCGGGTGGGATTGCCGCTACAGGCGGACAGGGTCATGGCCAGGACGGCAGCGGCGACGAGGGCTAAGGATTTTGCGGTTTTCATGTTGTTCTCCACGGGGTTGGGATGGGTTCAGGGAATGGCGCTGACGTTGCCGTTCACCACCTTCACCTTGTCGCCGGCGGCCACGGCGGGCACGTGGGACTGGGAAATGGTGCGGTAGGCGCCGTCATCCATGCGCACGGTGATGCGGTAGGCGGTCTGGCGATTCATGTTCTTTTCGATGCTGTTGCCGGCATAGGCCCCGCCGGCAGCGCCGATCAGGGTCATGGCCGTATTGCCGCCGCCCCGGCCGAACTGGTTGCCCACCAGGGCGCCGGTGACGCCGCCGGCCACGGCCCCCAGGCCGCTGGCATTGCCTTCCAGCTGCACCATGCGCACCGTTTCCACCACGCCGCAGTTGGCGCAAGTGGACTTGGCGCTGGCGGCCCCCTTGGCGGCGGGCTTGCCGCCCTCCTCCGCCTTGGCGGCGTCCTTATCGGCCCCCTTCTCCTGCAGCTGGGAAGACGCCGAGGGAATGAGGCCGGTGATGGCACCGATGCCCAGCAGGCTGAAGACGGTGAGAGAGACAGCGGCGGCCGTCAGCAGGGGATGCAGGCGACGGGCCCGCACCGGGGCCGGGGTCGGGGAATGGCCGATTTCGAAAGTGGAATCCATGGTCGCTCCTTGGCAGGGGGAACTGGCTTACCAGTCGTGGCGGTCGTGGTGGTGACGGTGACGATGCTTGTAGTGGCCGCGGTGGTAACCCCGGTCGTGGCGGTCGTCGTAATAGCCGCGTCGGCGGCCATCGTCGTAACGGGAACGGGTATTCAGGGAAACGCCGGCAGCCGCGCCGAGGGCGCCGCCGACCATGGCCATGTCGCGGCCGCCGATGGCCGAACCGACGGCGGCGCCGGCCGCACCGCCAAGGGCGCCGCCAACCACGGCATCGCCGTCGATGCCACCGTGGGCATGGGCCGCATTGAACAGACCGGTGCTACCGATCAGCAGGGCCAGCATGACAACTTTCCTGAACTTCATTTTTATTCTCCTGGGCAAAAAGCGCCGCCTTGGGAGCGCGGCTTGCAACCGTTATTGCAACGGCCGTGCCAGGAAAAAAACTTCCTTGAAGATCAGTAGGTTAAGAGAAAACAAAAAGAACGGGCCGGCCCCGGAATTTCGGGGCGGCCCGACAGGGGCTGCCATCCTTGATTACAGCCAATTGATTTAAAAAGGATTTATTTTGTCGGGCCAGCCCGACGCCCCTCAGGCGCTGTCGCCGGCCCCGGGCTTGAACTGCTTGGCATCCAGCTGATGCCGTTCCAGCAGCTTGTAGAACTCGGTGCGGTTGCGCTGGGCCAGACGGGCCGCCTGGGTGACGCTGCCTTCGGTGAGGCGCAGCAGGCGCACCAGGTAATCCCGCTCGAACACCTTCTTCGCCTCATCCAGGGAAGTGAAGGCGCTGTCACCGGAGCGCAGCGCCCCCTGGATCAGGGCCGCCGGCACCAGGCCGCCGCTCACCGGGGAGAGGGCCACCGCCTGCTCCACCACATTCTGCAACTGCCGCACATTGCCCGGCCAGGGCGCCGTCACCAGGGCCTCCATGGCATCCGGGGCGAAGGCGGTGACGGGTTTGCCGTAGCGGCTGGCCGTGCGCTGCAGAAAATGGTTGGCCAGCAGGGGAATGTCCTCCCGCCGCTCCGCCAATAGGGGCAGAGCCAGGGAGACCACGTTGAGGCGGTAGTAGAGGTCTTCGCGGAACTGGCCGCTTTTCAGGAGTTCGTCCAGGTCCCGGTGGGTGGCCGAAACCACCCGCACATCAACCGGCACCGCCTGGGTGGCGCCCACGGGGCGCACCTGGCGCTCCTGCAGCACCCGCAGCAGCTTGGCCTGGAGGGACAGGGGCATGTCGCCGATCTCGTCGAGGAAGACCGTGCCGCCGTCCGCCTCCAGGAACAGGCCCTTGTGGTTGTAGGTGGCGCCGGTGAAGGCACCCTTGCGGTGGCCGAAGAGTTCGGACTCCAGCAGGTTTTCCGGAATGGCGGCGCAGTTGATGGCGACGAAAGGCTTATCCGCCCGGGGGCTGGCCAGGTGGATGGCCCGGGCCAGCAGTTCCTTGCCGGTGCCGCTGGCGCCGGCGATGAAGACGCTGGCATCGGAGGCCGCCACCAGGCGGGCCCGCTCCAGCAATTCCTGCATGGCCGGGCTGCCGCCCACCAGATCGGCGCGCCAGGGCTCGTTCTCGCCGCCGCCCTGGCCGGCGGGGGACGCCAGGCGCAGGGCCTGCTCCACCTGCTCCAGCAGGGCCTTGCCGTCGAAGGGTTTGGTGAGGAAGCCGAAGACGCCGCGGCGGGTGGCATCCACCGCCTCGGGAATGGTGCCGTGGGCGGTGAGCACGATCACCGGCAGGGTCGGGGCCCGGCGCTGGATCTCGTCGAACAGGGCGAGGCCGTCCATGCCGCCCATCTTCAGGTCGGTGATGACCAGCTGGGGCCGCTGGGCCTGGAACATGACCAGGGCCTGCTCGCCGCTGTCGGCGGTGCGCACCCGGTGGCCGGCGGTGGCCAGGCGCAGGGCCAGCAGTTTGAGGATGTCGGCGTCGTCATCCACCAGCAGCAGTTCGGCCATGGCTATTGCCTCCCCTTGCGGCTGCGTTCGATAAGCTGGCGCTCGATGGACTTGAGTTCGTCCAGCTGTTCCTTCAGTTGCTGGGCCCGGCGCCCTTCCTTCAGGCGCTCGTTGAGCTGGCCCTGGACCAGGGTCGCCAGCTGGCCGGCGGGACCGGCATGGCCGGCCAGGGGTTCGAGCAGGGCCAGGGCCCGGGACTTGTCCTCCAGGGCCGGCTGGGGCAAGGCCAGCAGCACTCCCAGGCGCAGGCGGTTGCCCAGGCTGCGTTCCCGGTTGTAGGCCTGCTGGGCGGATGCCAGCTCCCGCTTCTGTTCCTCGGCGTTGGCGGCGGCAGTCTTCTGGGCCAGGGCCAGGGTATCGAGCACCAGGCGGTTTTCATCCACCGGCGCCGGCGGCACATGGCTGCAGGCCCCCAGGAAGAGGCAGAGGCTCAGCAGCAGGGATGGGAATTTCATGGGTATGCGGTAAGACAAGGCAGTTCGGCTAGGGAGGGTTCAGCGCCCGGCGGCAGCGAGGGGCAGGCTGAGACGGAAACAGGCCCCGGGAGGGCCTTCGGGCAGCATTTCGAGCCGGCCCCGGTGGGCCTGGGCCAGTTCCCGGGCGATGGCGAGGCCGAGGCCGCTGCCGGGGACGCTGGCGGCGGCGGGGCGGCTGCCGCCCAGGTAGAACCAGTCGAAAATGCGTTCCCGGTCGTTGGGGGCGACGCCGGGGCCCTGGTCGCGCACGTCCAGGCAGGCAAGGCCGTCTTCGGACTTCAGGGCGACGGCGATCATACCACCCTCGGGAGAGTACTTGACCGCGTTGGAGAGCAGGTTGTCGAGGACCGTGGCCAGCTTGTCCCGGTCGCCCCACACCATCAGGGGCTGGCATTCGGCCTGGAAAAGCAGGCCCCGGGCCTGGGCTGCCAGACGGTGGTCGTCCAGCCCCCGGCCCACCAGCCGGGCCAGGTCCACCGGCACGAATTCGAGGCGTCCCAGTTCATCCAGGGCCCGCTGGGCATTGAGCAGGCGCTCGATCATGGTCTGCAGCTGGCGGCTCTTGCCCTGGAGGATGGCGACGATCTCCCGCTGGCCTTCGGAGAGGGAACCGGCGGCGCCGTCGGCCAGCAGCTCCGCCCCTTCGCGCAGGGCGGTCAGGGGCGTCTTCAGCTCGTGGGAGACATGGCGCAGGAAGCGCACCTTCTGGGCCTCCAGCTCGTTCAGCTGCTGGCGCAGCCATTCCAGGCGCTGGCCCAGGCGCTCCAGGTCGGCCGGGCCGTGCACCGCCACCGGCGCCTGCAGGTCGCCGCCGCCGAGGCGGGAGACGGCGGCCTCCAGTTCCCGCACCGGCCGGGCGATGAGGGCGGCGGCCAGGGCCGAGACCACCAGGCCCAGCACCAGCATGGCCAGCAGCTGCTTCCACAGGCGCTGTTCCGCCTCCCCGGCCAGTTCGCCGAGGCGGCTCATTTCCCGGTCGGTGAGGGCGTCGCTGATGCGCTGCACGCCCCGGGCCAGGTCGGAAAGGGCGGCATAGTCTTCGGCCAGGCGGGCCTTGCCGCCCTGGATCTTCTCCAGGCGCTCGCGCAGGGCGGCCTCGGTGTCGATGGTACGGTTCAGCTCCAGCAACTGGGCTTCATCCAGGGGCAGCAGGGACAGCTCGCTGAAGGTGGTGCGAAAGCCCGCCCGCAGGGTGTCGTAGTCCGCCAGCAGGGACGGCTCTCCCAGCACCAGGTACTGGCGGGCGGAGCGTTCCAGGGCCACGGTCTGTTCCAGCAGCTGGCGGCTGGCCCGGGCCGCCTGGGCGGTCTGGCCCACGGCCTGGCGGCTCTGCTGCACCAGCAGGTTCACCTCCATGGCCGTCTGCACCAGGGCCACCACCAGAGGCAGGGCCGCGGCGAGAAAGGCCAGGGAGAGCAGCTTGAGAAAGGACTTGGGATAGAAGCGGGGAGACACGACGGGCCGGCGCGATATCTGGGGAGGCCCATTCTAAAGGCAAAAAGGCCCGCCGATGCGCCTTGCATCGGCGGGCCCGGAGGCAGCCTCGGGGAGGCTTATTCCTTGATGGCTTCGACGGCGATGGTCAGGATGACATCGTCGCCCACATAGGGAGCGTACTTGCCGGCGTTGAATTCGCTGCGCTTGATGACGGCGGTGGCGTTGGCGCCGCAGGCGTCCTTCTTCAGCATGGGATGGGGCATGCACTGGAAGGAGGTGACGCTGAGGGTGACCGGCTTGGTGATGCCCTTGATGGTCAGGTTGCCATCCACGGACACCACCTTGTCGCCGTCAAAGTTCACCTTGGTGGACTTGTAGGTGGCGGTGGGGAACTTGGCGGTGTCGAGGAAATCCTCGCCCTGGATGTGGCCGTTGAACAGGGCGGAGCCGGTATTGACGGACTTCATGTCGATGGTCACGTCCACACTGCCGCTCTTGGCGGCCTTGTCGATGACGATCTTGCCGCTGGTCTTGTCGAAATGGGAGAGCTGGGTGGAATAGCCGAAGTGGCTGTAGGAGAAGCGGGGGAAGGTGTGGCTGCCGTCCATCACATAGGTTTCGGGAGCGGCCACGGCGGCGAAGGAGGAAGCGGCGATGGCGACGGCGACGAGTTGCTTGATCATGGTGAATCTCCTGTATGGGTTTTCTCTAGGGTTGCTCTGGGTACGGCTTGGGGTTGGGGTGATGCGGCGATACGGCTTACTTCTTGGCCGCAGCGGCAGCCGCCGCCACGACGTGGAACTTGATCTGGATTTCGTTGGCTACGGTGCCGAAGTCGGCCCACATGCCTTCGCCGATGGCGTAGTCCGCCCGCTTCAGTACAAAGGCGCCGTCGAAGACGCCGTTGGTGCCCTCCTGCTTGAAGGTGAAGGGGGCGGTGGCATCCAGGGTCTTGCCCTTGATGCTCAGCTTGCCGGTGACCTCGAAGCGGTTGTTGCCAAGAGCCTTGACGCTGCTGGAGACAAAGATGGCCTTGGGGAAGGCCTTGGTGTTGAACCACAGCTTGCTTGCCACTTCGTCATTGGCCTCCTGGGAGCCGGCATCGATGCTGGCCAGGTCGATCTCCAGGCTGGCCCTGGCGGCCTGGGGCTTGGCCGGATCGAAGGCGATGCTGGCGGCGCTCTTCCTGAACTTGCCATCCACGGGCACGTTCATCTGCTTGTAGGTGAAGGCGATCTGGGTCTTGTCGGCCTGCACGGCGTTGAACTCGACGGCCTGGGCCGGCAGGGCGAAGACGGCGGCGGCCAGGGCGGCGGCGCCGAGGGTTTGTTTGATCATGGTGTTATCTCCGTGACGTTGGGGTTGGCGTACGCTTTTCTTGGTGCAGCTCAGGAGCGGCCCGGCAGCATGCGGCGCAGGGTGGCGTCCCGGTCCAGGAAGTGGTGCTTCAGGGCGGCGCCGGCATGGGCGGCCACCAGGGCCAGCAACAGGAAGTTGAGGCTCACATGCACGGTCTTCAGCAGGTTGCCCAGGTCCGGGTCCTTGCCGATCAGGTCGGGGATGGGCAGCACGCCGAAATAGACGGTCTGGAAGCCCTTGGCCGAACTCATCAGCCAGCCCGTGAGGGGGATGGCGAACATCAGCAGGTACAGCAGGTGATGCACGCCCTCGGCGGCGAGGCGCTGCCAGGCCGGCATGGGCACGGGGGCCGGCGGCCGGTGGCCGAGGCGCCAGGCAAAGCGCAGCAGCACCAGCAGGAACAGGCTGACGCCGGCCCACTTGTGCCAGGAGTAGATCTGCAGCTTCTGCGGCGACAGGGGCAGACCGGTCATGTAGAAGCCGACGCCCAGGGCGCCGAAGAGGCCCAGGGCCATCAGCCAGTGCAGGGCCTTGGCGGTGCTGCTGTAACGGTCGGTGCTGTGGTTCATGGTAATTCCTCGCTTCAGTGGGCAGCTACCGCGGCGGACACCGGGGTAGACGCGGAATGGTCGATTTGGTTTGCGCCCCCGGCGGTGACGCCGAAGGCATAGCTGTCCATGCCGATCACGCCATAGACCAGGCCCCCTTCCAGGCGGCGGGCGGCGCTCCAGTCCTCGCCGGCGGTACCGATGGCCACCAGCAGGGGCTGCAGGTGTTCGTCGGTGGGATGGGCGCGCACCGCATGGGGTGCCCGGCGGCGCAGGTCCAGCAGGGCCTCCAGGTCGCCGGCGGCGATGGTGTCAGCCACCCACTCCATGAACTCCCGGGCATAGGCCGCTTCGCCGCCGCCCAGGCGAAAGTCCATCAGGTTGTGGGTGATGCTGCCGGAGGCCAGCAGCAGCACGCCCTGCTGCCGCAGGGGCGCCAGGGCCCGACCCAGGGCCAGCAGCACCTGGGGCGAACCGGTCATGGGCAGGGACAGCTGCACCACCGGCACGTCGGCTTCCGGGTAGAGGTGCATGAGAGGCACCCAGGCGCCGTGGTCCAGGCCCCGGTGGGGATTGCTGCGGCCGGGGAAGCCGGCCCGGGCCAAGGCCTCCAGGACCTCGGCCGCCACCTCGGGGGCGCCGGCAGCCGGGTAGCGCAGCTGGTACAGGGCCTCCGGGAAGCCGCCGAAGTCGTGGATGGTCTCGGGCCAGGGGCTGGTGGCCACTTCCAGGCCGGCGGTGATCCAGTGGGGGGACACCACCACCACCGCCCGGGGCTTGGGCAGTTGCCGCCCCAAGACCGTCAGCCGGGGGCCGATGATGCCTGGCTCCAGGGCAAAGGTCGGCGCGCCGTGGGAAATGAACAGGGTGGGCAGGGTCATGGTGCGGTCCCTCGAAAGTGGGCGGCAACAGGTGTGGCCGCGATGGAACGTACTTTATTGAACCGACGATTGAAGATAAATATACAATCCAGTGACTAACTGTTTTGATATTCGGAACAAAATGGACAGATTCCGGGAAATGGAAGCCTTCGTTGCCGTGGTGGACAGCGGCAGCTTCGTCAAGGCGGCGGACCAGCTGCACAGTTCCAAGGCCGCCGTATCGCGCCTGGTGCAGGACCTGGAAAGCCGCCTGGGCGCCCGCCTCCTGCATCGCACCACCCGCCGCCTGTCCCTCACCGAGGCCGGCCGCCTCTACCTGGAACGCAGCAAGCAGATCCTGGAAGAACTGGAGGACGCGGACAGCGCCGTGGGCCTCACCACCAACCGGGCCGTGGGCCAGCTCAAGGTCAACGCCCCCCTCTCCTTCGGCGTGCTGCACCTGGCGCCGCTGTGGGGCGCCTTTCTCGCCACCCATCCGGAAGTGAGCCTGGATGTGAGCCTCAACGACCGGGTGGTGGATCTGGTGGAGGAAGGCTACGACCTGGCGGTGCGCATCACCCGCCTGCCCGACTCCTCCCTGGTTTCCCGGCGCCTGGCCAGCACCCGCATCCTGCTCTGCGCCTCGCCCCAGTACCTGGCCGCCCACGGCACGCCCCGGACCCTGGCCGACCTGGCCCGGCACCAGTTCATCGGCTACAGCTATTCCCCCAGCGGCGACACCCTGGAACTGGAAGGCCCCCACGGCACGGAAAGCGTCAATCTCCGCCCCCGCTTCCACGCCAACAACGGCGACACCTGCCGCGCCGCCGCCCTGGACCACCAGGGCATCGTCTTCCAGCCCACCTTCCTCTGCCACCAGGACCTGGCCAGCGGCCGCCTGGTGCCCATCCTGCCCCAGTACAAGCAGCGGGAACTGGGCATCTACGCCGTCTATCCCTCGCGCAAGCACCTCTCGGGCAAGGTGCGGGCCCTGGTCAATTTCCTGGCGACGGCCTTCGAGCAGGCGCCCTGGGAGAACTAGCCCCCGTCAGCTGCGGGAAAGCAGCCCCAGGAAAGGCACCATGCGGATCAGGAACTGCAGCAGCGGTACGGCAATGACCAGTACCAGCAGCACCCGCGCCACCTTGCCCCAAACCGGCCGGGCGGTATTGTCGCTGCAACGCCAGACCAGGACCGTCACGCTCAAAAGCAGCGTCCACACTAAACCGACGGTCAATGGAACCACGAACATGGACAGCAGCACCTGGGTCTTTCCGTCCAGGTTCCCGATGAGGACATTGACGACAAGGCTGGCGAGGAAGGGCTCCGGAACATAGACAAGCCAGAAGGCCTTCCACAACGGCAGGCGCCCCTGCAGCAGGTCGGCCACGAAGCCGCTTCCTGTATCCGTCGTCTCCGGTTCCCCGGGCTGCGCTGGACGGCGCATTTCCCGGAACAGCAGCAGCAAGGACAGGCCGCTCGAGAGCATAAGCAGGGACAGGCCCCATACTGCCAGGGTGATTCCGCTCTGACGGAAATCGACCGCCGCATGCAGCAAACTGAGGGCCAGTTGCCGCAGGATGCCGACATCGTTCAATTGGCCGATATCGGCCGCCATGCCTCCGGCCATGACATCGGCCATGACCGCGGCGCCGGACAGGGACAGAAGCCAGTAGAGATAAAAGGCTGCCAGGCCGGTGAAGAAGGACCAGGTATTGAGCAACAACAAGGCGAGGCGGGCGGAAGGATACATGGGGTGGCGCGACCTTTTCCGGACCATGACATGTGCAAGACCAGGACCATAACCTGCCGCCCCTTACAACGACAAGGGGCATCCGGGACGCCCGCCCCGGGGAACATCGCCGCCGTCCCGTTCACCCGGCTTCGGCAAACACCTCCTGCGCCGCAAACAGGCCGTTGAGGGCCGCCGGAAAACCGGCATAGACGGCCATCTGCATGATGGTCTCCACCACCTCTTGACGGCTCACACCCACGTTGAGGGCGCCCTGGATGTGCACCTTGAGCTGGGGCGCCGCATTGCCCAGGGCCGTCAGGGCCGCCACCACGGCGATTTCCCGGGCGCGCAGGTCCAGGCCCGGGCGGCTGTAGATGTCGCCGAAGGGAAATTCGATCAGGTAGCGGGCGAAATCCGGGGCAATGCCGGCCAGGCTGGCCACCACCTTTTCCCCGGCCTGGCCGTCAATCTCCTGCAGCTTTGCCAGGCCTCTGGCGTAACGCTCGTTTTGCATCGCTTCGGACTTTTCCATGGGAGGCTCCTTTTGCCTTGGGTTGGATGGATGAAGCCTCCAGCTGCCGGTAATGCTCGACCTTGCCGGCCAGCACCGCCGCCGTTTCCTCCAGCTGGCGGATGTTCCGCCGCACACCCTCCAGGTGCCGCTCCAGCATTTCCCGGCGCACCCCGGCGGTGGCTTCGCCTTGCCGACGCAGCTCGGCGAATTGCTGCATCTGCCGCACCGGCATGCCGGTACTGCGCAAGCGCAACAGGAAGGCCAGCCAGGCCATGTCGTCAGGCACGTAGCGGCGCTGTCCTCCCGGCCCCCGGGGCACCGTGCCGATGAGGCCGATGCGCTCGTAGTAGCGCAGGGTGTCGGGACTCAGGCCGGTGCTGGCGGCCGCTTCCTGGATGGAGAGATAGGGCTTCATGGCAGGCATCCTAAAAGCTGGAGCGCACTCCAGGTCAAGGGATAAAAAGGCGGGGAAACAGTCCTTGCGGCGAGCCCCGCGTCATAGGCTACACTCCCCTCCTTCTCCCATCATCCCAAACCCATAACAGGAGATTTCCCCATGCAACTGCGCCGCTCACTGCTCGCCCTTTCCGCCGCCCTCCTTTTCCTCTCGCCCCTGGCCCGGGCCGAAGCGCCCCAGGTGCAGACCCAGGTGCCCGGCTACTACCGCACCCAGCTGGGCGACTTCGAGGTGACCGCCCTCTACGACGGCGCCATCGAGCTGGAGACCAAGCTGCTGAAGAACGCCCGGCCCCAGGACCTGAACGCCCTGCTGGCCCGCATGTTCGTCGGCAACCCGAAGATGCAGACGGCGGTGAACGCCTACCTGATCAACACCGGCAAGAACCTGGTGCTGGTGGATACGGGCGCCGCCAAGCTGTTCGGCCCCTCCCTCGGCAACATCGCCGCCAACCTCAAGGCGGCCGGCTACAGCCTGGAGCAGGTGGACACGGTGGTGCTGACCCACCTCCACGCCGACCACATGGGCGGCCTCAACGACGCCGGCGGCCAGCCCATCTTCCCCAAGGCCCGCATCCTGGCGGCCCAGGAAGACAATGATTTCTGGCTCTCGGAAAAGGTGGCCGCCGCCGCGCCGGAAGGCATGCAGCCCTTCTTCAAGCTGTCCCGGGACAGCGCCGCCCCCTACCTGGCCAAGGGCCAGTGGGCCACCTTCGCCGCCGGCAGCGAGCTGGTGCCGGGCATCCAGGCGGTCAAGGCCAACGGCCACACCCCCGGCCACACTGCCTTCGCCGTGGAGTCCAAAGGCCAGAAGCTGCTCATCTGGGGCGATCTGGTCCATGCCCACGCCGTGCAGTTCGCCAAACCCGGCGTCTCCATCGAGTTCGACGTGGACCAGAAGCAGGCCATCGCCACGCGCAAGGCCATCATGAAGGAAGCCGCCGCCAGCAAGGTCCTGGTGGGCGGCATGCACCTGCCCTTCCCCGGCCTCGGCCACGTCCGCGCCGAAGGCAAGGGCAGCTACGCCTGGGTGCCGGTGGAGTTTGCGCCCCTGCCGGCCCGTCCCTAACTTCCGGCCCGCCCCCACGACAACGGGAATGGAGCGATCCATTCCCGTTTTTCATGGCACCTACCCTGAAAGCGGCACCAGTCCTTTATCTTCAGCATGCCATCGCCAGGATCGGCCAGGGGCGCGGCTTGCAGCCGAGGTGCCGGGCGCAGTGTGAAAGGGCTTCGGCATTTCCGGCATTGCAGCATAGAATCAGCACGGCCCGTAACGCCGGCAAAGGCGAAAAGGCCGCGTCTCCGTCCCCGGCCGGGGACGGCGCGACAACAAACCATAATCATCAAAGGAGAACGCAACATGCAGCAAACCCTTACCCGCATCGCCATCGTCACGGCCCGCCTGGCCGGCACCGCCGCCCTCATTCTCGGCATCCTGCTCTGGCTCGGCCAGGGCGGCGCCCTGCTCCACGCCCACATGGGCACCGGCGCCCTGCTGGTGCTGTCCCTATGGCTGCTGTCCCTGCTCGGTCTCAAGGCCGCCCCGGCCCTGGCCATCCTCGGCGCCACCTGGGGCGTCGTGGTGCTGGCCCTGGGCGTGTTCCAGACCGCCCTGCTGCCCGGCGACTACCATTGGCTGGTCCAGGCCGCCCACCTGCTGATCGGCATCAGCGCCATGGTGCAGACCGAGCGCCTCGCCGCCGCCATCGGCCGCGCCAACGCCGGCTGAGGACGAACGCCCCACACCCCAGGGCGGCCCGCGGGCCGCCCTTTTTGTTGCCCGGCGTTTTGCTCCGGCGCCGGCCCTAAGGCACGGCAACGGCTGACAGACACGCCCGCGCGGGGGGCCGTAACATGCGCAGCCACATTTCAGGAACATTCGGCCGGCGGCGGACTCAGTACCCATGTCCCTCCCCTTTTCCGGAGCCGTCATGACCACCGATTCCTTTTCCACCCTGCAGCCCCTGGCCACCGCCCGGGGGCCCATCGGCCTCTTCCACTCCCTGCCCGCCCTGGAGGCCGCCGGCATCGGCCCCGTCTCCCGCCTGCCGGTCTCCCTGCGCATCGTCCTCGAAGCCCTGCTGCGCCACTGCGACGGCCGCCGGGTGACGCCCCGGCACGTGCTCCAGCTGGCCAACTGGCAGCCCCGGGCGGAACGCACCGAGGAAATTCCCTTCGTCGTCGCCCGGGTGGTGCTGCAGGACTTCACCGGCGTGCCCCTGCTCTGCGACCTGGCCGCCATGCGCGACGCGGCGGCGGCCCAGGGCACGGACCCCAAGCGCATCGAGCCCCTGGTGCCGGTGGACCTGGTGGTGGACCACTCGGTACAGGTGGACGAGTACGGCACCCCCACGGCCCTGCGCCGCAACATGGAGCTGGAGTTCCAGCGCAACGCCGAGCGCTACCAGTTCATGAAATGGGGCATGCAGGCCTTCGACACCTTCAAGGTGGTGCCGCCGGGCATCGGCATCGTGCACCAGGTGAACCTGGAATACCTGTTCCGCGGCGTGCGCCGCCAGGGCGAACTGCTGTTCCCGGACACCCTGGTGGGCACCGACTCCCACACCACCATGATCAACGGCGTCGGCGTCGTCGGCTGGGGTGTCGGCGGTATCGAAGCGGAGGCGGCCATGCTCGGCCAGCCGGTGTATTTCCTCACTCCCGACGTGGTCGGCGTGGAACTGCGCGGCCGCCTCAACGAAGGTGTTACCGCCACCGACCTGGTGCTCACCGTCACCGAACTGCTGCGCCGGGAAAAGGTGGTGGGCAAGTTCGTCGAATTCTTCGGCCCCGGCAGCACCAGCCTGTCCCTCACCGACCGGGCCACCATCGCCAACATGGCGCCCGAGTACGGCGCCACCCTGGGCTTTTTCCCGGTGGACGAAAAAACCGTGGACTACCTGCGCCAGACCGGCCGCAACGAGGCCGAGGTGGAAGCCTTCGAGGCCTACTTCCGCGCCCAGGGCCTGTTCGGCGCCCCCCGGGCAGGCGACATCGACTACAGCACCCAGCTGAGCCTGGACCTGGCCACCATCGTGCCCTCCCTGGCCGGCCCCAAGCGGCCCCAGGACCGCATCGATCTGTCCGACATGGGCCGCAGTTTCGACACCCTGTTCAGCCAGCCCACCAGCGCCAACGGCTTCGGCAAGCCGGCCGAACAACTGCCGCAGCGCCAGCCCACGGCCCGGGCGGGCGTGGACCTGGGCCACGGCGACGTGCTCATCGCCGCCATCACTTCCTGCACCAACACCTCCAATCCGGCGGTGCTGATCGCCGCCGGCCTGCTGGCGAAAAAGGCGGTGGACAAAGGTCTCTCGGTGCAGCCCCACATCAAGACCTCCCTCGCCCCCGGTTCCCGGGTGGTCACCGACTATCTGGAAAAGGCCGGCCTGCTGGCGCCCCTGGCCCGACTGGGCTTCGCCCTGGCCGGCTACGGCTGCACCACCTGCATCGGCAATGCGGGGGACCTGGCGCCCGAATTCAACCAGGCCATCGCCGAGCGGGACCTGGTGGTGGCCGCCGTGCTCTCCGGCAACCGCAATTTCGAGGCCCGCATCCATCCCGCCATCCGCGCCAACTACCTGGCCTCGCCGCCCCTGGTGGTGGCCTTCGCCATCGCCGGCCGGGTCAATGTGGATCTCACCACCACGCCCCTGGGCACGGGCCGCGACGGCCAACCGGTGTACCTGCGGGAGATCTGGCCCAGTTCGGAGGAAATCGCCACCGTGCTGCCCTTCGCCCAGGACCCGGCCACCTACCGCCGCCTCTACGCCGACTTCACCCGGGACCATGACCTGTGGAACGCGGTGCCGGCGCCGGAGGGACAAATCTACGACTGGCCGCCCTCCACCTATATCGCCCGGCCGCCCTTCTTCGACGGCTTCACTGTCGAGCCGCCGCCCCTGGCGCCCATCAACGGCGCCCGGGCCCTGCTGGTGCTGGGAGACTCGGTCACCACCGACCACATTTCCCCCGCCGGTTCCTTCAAGGCGGCCACCCCGGCGGGCCAGTGGCTCACCGCCCAGGGCGTGAAGTCCCTGGACTTCAATTCCTACGGCTCCCGCCGCGGCCACCACGAGGTCATGGTGCGCGGCACCTTCGCCAACGTGCGGGTGAAGAACCTGATGCTGCCGCCCAAGGCAGACGGCAGCCCGGTGGAAGGCGGCTACACCCTGCTCGACGGGCAGCAGGTGACGGTGTTCGAGGCCGCCAGCGCCTACCAGCAGCGGGGCATCCCCACCCTGGTCTTCGCCGGCGAGGAATACGGCACCGGTTCCTCCCGGGACTGGGCCGCCAAGGGCACCCGGCTCCTCGGCGTGCGGGCCGTGGTGGCCCGCAGCTTCGAGCGCATCCACCGGGCCAACCTGGTGGGCATGGGGGTGCTGCCCCTGCAGTTCAAGGCCGGCACCAGCGCCGCCAGCCTGGGCCTGGACGGCAGCGAGCACTTCGACCTGCCCGGCGCCGACGGTCCCCTGCAAGCCCAGCAGGACCTGATGCTGCGCATCACCCGCAGCGACGGACGGGTGGAGCAAGTGCCCCTGCTGTGTCGCATCGATACCCCCATCGAGGTGGAATACTTCCGCCACGGCGGCATCCTGCCCTACGTGCTGCGCCAGTTGCTGAGCTAGGCGGCAAGCCGGATAACAAGGTCTCCGCCTATTTTTTAGGCGGAGGCCAAAAACCCTGGCGGGTGACGCACTTAGGTGATTTGCCCACTGCTTTTCCACAGGCTTGTTCCCCTAAAAGGTGGATAAAGGCGTTTTATCCACCGGCGGAACCCCGCGCCAATGCTCGATCTGCGGCCAATCCCCCGGTTTTGCCCCGATTGCCTTTTTTTTAGGCGAAGAGCAAAAACAGCGATGAATCAGGGGGCTGGCGCGCTTATCCCCGGCCTATCCACAGACTTGCTCCGGTGAATCGGGGATAAGATTTACCTCCCCGACTGCCAACTTTTGACAGCTTTCCACCCCGGCGAGGGACGTAAAATAACGGGTTACAACAACCCACAATAAAATCCCCGACCCATGGTTTTTGGCAAACTCATCGGCCGTCTCACCGGCCAGGACGACACCCCGCTCCAGCCCCTGCCCCTTTCCGCCCTGGTGACGACGCCCGTCGTCGATCCGGCCGTGGCGGCCCAGCAACGGCAACGCGCCGCCGCCGAAGCCATGTTGCGGCGTGAAGAAATCATCGACAGCCGCAACCGTCTCTGCGGCTACCGCTTTTCCACCGCCGGCAGCGCCGCCGGACAAACGTCACCCCAGGCCGACGCGCCGGCGGAAAGCGCTTTCCTCGCCGCCCTGGCAGGGATCGACCTGCCCGCCTTCGCCACCCGCCGCCTGGCCCTGGTGCCGATCTCCCGCGCCGCCCTGGCCGCTGGCGGCCATCTGCCCCTGCGGGCCGCCCGCAGCACCTTGCTGCTGGATGTGGAAGGTTCCGACGTGGAGGCCTGGCTGCCCCTGTTGCAGCAGGCCAGGGCGGATGGCTGCCGCCTCGCCCTGCGCGGCCTCACCCTGCTGCCGGAACACGCGCCCCTGCTGGCCCTGGCGGACCTGGCCCTGCTCCGCCTGGACGACTACGACCTCACCGATTTCCAGCGCCTGGCCCGGGGCCTGAAGGCAGCCGCACCCCAGCTGGAGCTGGCCGCCGACGGCGTGCCCGGTTGGCCGGAACGCCGCATGTGCGCGGCCTGGGGCTTCGACTACTGCCTCGGCCCGTTCACCGTGCTGGCCGATTGCGAGGAACCCGAAGGCAAGCTGGACAACTCCCGGGTCGTGCTCATGGAAATGCTCAACCTGATCCGGGCCGAGGCCGACCTGGCGGACCTGGGCGCCGTGGCCAAGAAGGACCCGGGCATCGCCCTCAAGGTGCTGGCCCTGGCCAACTCCCCGGCAGCCGGCCTGTCGGCGCCGGTGGCCAGCCTGGAACAGGCCATCATGGTCCTGGGCCGGCAGCGCCTGTACCGCTGGCTCACCGTCGCCATGTTCCGCGTCGGCACGCCCCGGGACCGGGACGAGGCCCTGCTGGAAGTGGCCATGACCCGGGCCCGCTTCCTCGAAACCGTGGCCGACGGCGTGCTGGCCAAGAAGGATTGCGACGAGCTGTTCCTGGTGGGCCTGCTCTCCCTCTTCGACGTGCTGCTGGCCATGCCCCTGACCAAGGTGCTGCAGCTGATCAATCTGGCGGACGAGGTGACGGACGTCCTGTTGCGCAGCGAGGGGCCCTACGCCCGCTTCCTGCAGCTGGCCCTGGCCGTGGAGCACGGCCGCAGCGCCCAGGCGGCGGACATCGCCGGCGAACTGGGCATCGATCCGGCGAGCCTCGGCAACACCAGCCAGCTGGCCCTGGCCTGGGCCGAAGAAGCCCTGGGCATCAGCGCCCCCGACCTCTAGCCTCGGTCGATTGGTCAACTGCCAATCCGGCAGGCCGCAAGACAAAGGGCCGGCAACGCAAGTTGCCGGCCCTTTGTCTTGCTTCAGTGCTTCTTCGCCACGCGGGACTTGGCCTACGAAGTCACTAGCAACCAAAGCAGTACCAAACCAAAAGGATCGGCCCTAACTGAGCCTAACCTCCGGTCTTTTCTATATAGCTCTTTAGTTCCTTCCTCTCACGCAACTAGCCGATCAGACTATCGCCTGCTCATTGATTTCTATTTGGATTCTGCAGGTCAACTGCATAGTCAAATACCAAAGGCATCGTTTAATCTAATGGTTTCATGTAGAGGGGAAGATAGATGGAATATCGTTTTGTCGTGAATACGGCTAACGGGGTCCAAAATTTTCTAAAGATTGAGAGCCGCAGTAGTGGCGACGTAATCGTTTCTCCGCGATTGTCTTCTGAGGCCCTCGATTTGAATGGTGATCTAAAAACATCCCAGACTCCCGATCTCCAAAAAATCAGGGGAATGGCCATCACGATTCATCCCAATTTGAAATCAAAAATCGGCTCAATCAGTGTCAATTACAAAACACTGAGAGATGGGAAAGAAGAATCCCGAGAGGTTCAAAGTGCTCTAGATGTAAAACATGGGTTGAGGCTTTTTCCGATACTGCTAGACGTTGGTGAAAACGTTGGAAGTCCGAGACTAACTATTGATCCTAAGAAGCCAAAATATGGGAAAACGTTTTTTATCGATTTATGGCCTGGGCAGGTATTCGACTGGTCAATTCAATCGCTAGGGTATTGTCTTTTTGTCGCCAACCCAGAAGTTTCGGTGGTTTTCCCACAGTCGTTTCCGAGAGAGGTGCGTTGCTTCAAGTTTCCCCATCTGCAACTCATCTTTATGTATTGGGCCCTTGATGTTCCAACTAAAGGAGCAGGGACGAGGATCCAGTTATTTTCTCCGCCCGATCTAGCTCTGCCAGGTCTTGAGTTAAGCGAGGTTGTCGAACTGACAACCATGGCTATCAATGAACACTTGTCTATACATGCTAGTCTCCCAGACTTCTTGTTCGGGCAGCTTCCAGAAAATATTTTGCCGCAACCAGGAATGCTGGTTGTAAATAACAAATGGCATTTCAAAGAGTTCTCTTTCTCCGTGCAGACCATTCGTGATGAAAGCGTGTTACGACTCAATGTGCGTAACGTAGATGGAAATGTCGCCGTAATCGACTTTCGAGGTAATGACATCCTTGAATTTCAACGGCTGCTGAATGAGGCGATAGCAAGAACACCCGGGTTGGCGGCATGGAGAATCGGATAACTCTCGCTGGTGCCATACAGGTCTGTCGTTCGTAACGTTAGCTTTTCATAGCTATGCATTAAAGGAACGGGTAATTGAATCGCTCTAGGGTCGCTTAGGCCTCCTCGGCCACCAGCTGGATGGTCTCGCCGCCGAACTGCACCTTCTGCCCGGGGCGCAGCTTGGCCCGCTTGCGCGTTTCCACCTTGCCGTCCACCTTCACCTGGCCCTCGTCCACCATGATGTGGGCCTCGCCGCCGGAAGACACCAGGCTGGCCGCCTTGAGCAGTTGATCAAGCTGGATGTATTCGCCGCGCACGGGAAAAACGATGGCCATGAAAAATCCTTCAGAAAATAACGGCCGCTAAAGCCAAGGGCCGCATTGTCCCAGACTCAACCGGCAGCCACCACCGGCCCGGGCGAAATATTTTTGGTAAGCCCACCAAATTTTGGTAGAGTTACCAAACAGTATTCACCCACGGCATCCACCGACCATGAGCGTCAAGCAACGGCTCCTCGCCGCCGGCGTCACCCTGCTCCACGAACAGGGCCTGGCGGCCCTCACCCAGCCCCGCATCGCCAAGGCGGCCGGGGTCAGCCAGAGCCATCTCACCTATTACTTCCCCACCCGCAACGAACTGCTGCTGGCCATCGCCGAACAGTCGGTGAATGACGCCCTGACACGCCAGCTGGGCAGCCCGGAGGCCGACCCGGCCCAGGCCCTGTCCACCGCCATGCGCTTCCTGCCTCGGGTGCGCATGCTGCTGGGCCTGGTGGCCGCCGCCGATCAGGAACCGTCCCTGCGGGAAGCGGTGAGCCGCCTGGTGGAGCACGTGCGCCAATCCATCGCCCAATTGCTGAGCCACCTGGGCTACGCGCCGGAGGCGCCCCAGGTGCTGGTCTTCCACGCCGCCATCGTCGGCCTGGCGGTGATGAACCTGGGCCGCCAGAGCCCCCAATCCGAAGCGGAGCTGGCCGTGGGCCTGCGCCAGCTTCTGGCCCTCCTGCCCCATCCCACCGCCCCGGGGAGTCCCGCACCATGAAAAGCGCCACCCTGCCCCTGCTGCTCGCCGCCGCCCTGCCCCTGCTGGCTGCCTGCGGCCGCGATGCCGCCCCCGCCTACCCGGGTTACGTGGAAGGCGAATACCTCTACCTGGCGGCACCCCAGGCCGGCTACCTGAAGTCCCTGGAGACGCCCCGGGGCAGCCGGGTGAGCCAGGGCCAGGCCCTTTTTGCCGTGGCGGCGGACCCGGATGCCCAGGCCCTGGCCGAGGCCGAGGCCCGCATCGCCGCCGCCCGGGAAAAGGCGGAAAACCTCAAGGAACCGCGCCGGGCGCCGGAGATCGCCGGGCTGGAAGCCAATCTGCGGGCGGCCGAAGCGGGCCGCCGCCTGGCCCGCACCCGCCTCGACCAGCAGCAGGCCCTGGCGCGGCAGAACTTCGTCGCCCAGGCCAAGCTGGACGAAGCCCAGAGCGCCTTCGACCAGGCCGTGGCCCAGGAGGAGGCGGCCCGCCAGCAGCTGGCCACCTACCGCAGCACCCTGGGCCGCCAGGCCGAGGTCAAAGGCGCCGAGGCCGACCTGCAGGCCGCCGCCGCCCTGGCGGCCCAGAAGCGCTGGGTGGTGGAGCGGAAGGCCGTCAGCGCGCCTGCCGCCGGCGAGGTGACGGAGACCTACTACCGTCCCGGCGAATGGGTGCCCGCCGGCGCCGCCGTGGCCAGCCTGCTGCCGGATAACCGCCGCAAGCTGCGCTTCTACGTGCCGGAAACGGCCCTGGCCGGGCTCAAGCCGGGACAGGCGGTGGAAGCGGCCTGCGACGGCTGCACCCAGCCCATCCGCGCCAGCATCGACTTCATCGCGCCCCAGGCCGAATACACGCCGCCGGTGATCTACAGCCGGGGCAGCCGGGAAAAGCTGGTGTTCCGCATCGAGGCGGCGCCGGCCCCGGAGCAGGCCGCCAGCCTGCGTCCCGGCCTGCCGGTGGATGTGCGCCTGCTGGAGCGCTGAGATGGAAGCCGGGATGAACGCCCCCCCGCTGGTCATCGACGTCACCGGCATCAACAAGCACTTCGGCGACAAGCACGTGGTGAAGGACCTGGCGCTGCAGGTGCGGCAGGGGGAAATCTTCGGCTTCCTCGGCCCCAACGGCAGCGGCAAGACCACCTCCATCCGCATGCTGTGCGGCCTGCTGACGCCGGACAGCGGCCAGGGCACCTGCCTGGGTCTGGACGTGTTACGGGAGAGCGCCGCCATCAAGCGCCAGGTGGGCTACATGACCCAGAGGTTCTCCCTGTGGGACGACCTCACCATCGGCGAGAACCTGGATTTCGTCGCCCGCATGTTCGGCATGGAGCGGCGCCGGGAGGCGGTGGACCGGGCCCTGGAGGAACTGGGCCTGGGCGGCCGTCGCAGCCAGCTGGCCGGCACCCTTTCCGGTGGCTGGAAGCAGCGTCTGGCCCTGGCCTCCTGCCTGCTGCACCGGCCCCGGCTCTTGCTCCTGGACGAGCCCACCGCCGGGGTGGACCCCAAGGCCCGGCGCGACTTCTGGGAGGAAATCCACCGCCTCTCCGCCGCCGGCATCACGGTGCTCGTATCCACCCATTACATGGACGAGGCCGAGCGCTGCCACCGTCTCGCCTACATCGCCTACGGCACCCTGCTGGCCTCGGGCACGGCGGAGCAGGTGGTGGCAGCCCAGGGCCTGCACACCCGGGAAATCAGCGGCGCCAGCCAGCACGGCCTGGGGGAGGCACTGCGCGGCCTGCCCGGGGTGGATCTGGTGGCCAGTTTCGGCAACGTGCTCCACGTCAGCGGCCGCGACGAGGCCAGGCTGCAAGCCAGTCTGGAAGCCTTCCTCCAGGGCAAGCCCCTGGAGATGGCCGTCGTTCCTGCCTCTCTGGAGGATGCCTTCATCCACCTCATGCAGGGCAGTCCGGATCCGTTCCAGGGGTGATGCCATGAATCAACTCTCCCACTCGTTTTCCCTCTCCCGCTGGTTCGGCATCCTGCTCAAGGAGTTCATCCAGCTGAAGCGGGACCGGCTCACCTTCGGCATGATCGTCGGCATTCCCATCATCCAGCTGCTGCTGTTCGGCTTCGCCATCAACTCCGACCCCAAGCACCTGCCCACCGCCATCGTCATGGCCGACCCGGGCCCTTTCGCCCGCTCCTATGTGGCGGCGATGCAGAACAGCGACTATTTCAAGATCGTCGGCAGCGTGGACGAAAAAGAGGCCAACGCCCTGCTGGACCGCAGCCAGGTGCAGTTCGTCGTCACCTTCCCACCCGGCTTCCACCGGGACCTGGTGCGGGGCAAGGCGCCGACCCTGCTGGTGGAGGCGGACGCCACCGACCCCATGGCCGCCGGCGGCGCCATTTCGGTACTCAACAAACTGGGACTGGAAGTTTTCGCCCCCGACCTGCCGGGGCTGGAAAAGACCGCGACGCCGCCCCTGGACCTGCGGGTGCACCGCCGCTACAACCCGGAAGGGCTCACCTCCTACAACGTGGTGCCGGGCCTCCTGGGGGTGATCCTGACCATGACCATGGTGCTGATGACCGGCCTGGCCATGACCCGGGAACGGGAACGGGGCACCTTCGAGAACCTGCTGGCGACGCCGGCCACCCCGGTGGAGGTGATGACCGGCAAGATCGTGCCCTACATCCTCATCGGCCTGATCCAGGTGACCCTGATCCTGCTCGCCGCCCGCTTCATTTTCGACGTGCCCATGCACGGCAACCTGCTGCTGCTCTACGCCGTGGTGCTGCTCTTCATCTGCGCCAACCTGACCCTGGGCATCACCTTCAGTTCCATCGCCCGCAACCAGCTGCAGGCCATGCAGATGACTTTCTTTTTCTTCCTGCCCTCCATGCTGCTCTCGGGCTTCATGTTCCCCTTCCGCGGCATGCCGGAGTGGGCCCAGGTGGTGGGCAATGTCCTGCCCCTCACCCATTTCCTGGTGCTGGTGCGGGGCATCCTGCTCAAGGGCAACGGCATCGACATGGTGTGGAGCAGCGTCTGGCCGATCCTGGCCTTCATCGCCGTGGTGCTGGGTATCGGCCTGCGCACCTTCCGCCGCACCCTGGACTGAAAACCTAGCCCCGGGCGGCGATGACGTCGCCCAGTTCCTCCAGCAGTTCCGGGTACAGCTCTTCCAGTTCGCCGTCGTCGAAACCCAGGTAGGCAAAAGCCTGCTCGCCCCACAGCTGCCACTCGGACTCCTCCGCCACGCCCAGGTAGCGGGCGGCCAGGTGCTCGGCCAGCAGGGACAGGGCGATCAGGGTGCGCACCTCGGCCGGCTCCCGCTCGTCCTCCAGCAGGGTCAGATCGTGGTGGCCGCGGATGGCGCGGACGATCTTCTCCGGCAGCTGCCAATTGTGGGCCAGCATGGCGCCCACCATGACGTGGCTGGTGGCATGGCGCTCGAACTCCACCTCGGGCACCGGCAGGCTGGAATGGTTGGCGGCCATGAGGGTTTCCTTGTAGTCGGGGAAACGCTGCATGAGGATGGGAATGCCGCAGTCGTGGAAAAGGCCGAAGGTGTAGGCATCCTCCACCGAGGTGCCGGGCAGGCGCCGGGCCAGGCAGCCGCAGATGGCGGCGTGCAGGTTGGAGCGTTCCCAGAAGCGCTCCATGCTGACCCCGCCGCCCTTACCCAGACTGCGCTGCAGCTCCAGGCCGGTCACCACCTTGAGGATGTTCTTCAGGCCCAGCACGGCCACCGCCTGCTGCACCGACTGCACCTTGGAGCGCAGGGCGAAGAAGGGGGAATTGGCGGTCTTCATCATGGACGCCGCCAGGCTGACGTCGCCGCTGATGAGACGGTTGATGCGCTGGAAATCCACGTCGTCCTGGCGCGCCTCTTCCATCAGGGAGAGGACCACGCTGGGGCACGGCGGAATGGTGACGGTACTGAGGATGCCGTTGACGGTCTCCAGCTCGATGCTGGCTGCCATGGCAAGGGGAGCGGACGCCCCCGGGGAAAGCTCCGGAACTTCAGCAAACATGACCAACCTCCCAAACTCAATGGTTAGAGGGAATACACGTGGCTTGCGCCGAAGTCTCCTCGCAACCGGCCCGGGATGGCACGTTGCTTATGGCAGTCCCGCCGTCATGGAGCGCCCTTGCCGACGCCCGGTAGACCGGTGACTTTGCGCCCCCGCCTTTCGTACGGGTTTGCCTTTATCAATGGCGCCAACATTAGCACCGGGGCCGGCGGGGGGGCAATCGGGAGCGGCCCGCCAGCGCCGCGGCAAAGGTCTCAGGCAGGGTCCGCCAGGGGCGGCAAACCGTGCTTCTGCCGGGCCCGGGCGCAGGCCTCGTCGGTGATACCCAGTTCTGCCAGGGGATTGAATTCGCGGCAGGGCGAGGGCCGCTGGGCGTAACGGCTGCAGGAGACGGCCACCCCCACCTCGCCGCTCAGGGCGACGCAGCGGGGCGGGCTGGCATCGGTGCCGGTCATGCGCACCAGATGGGGCGTCACGGGCACCGTCAGGGCCAGGGGAATGCCGCCCTCCCAGGCGAAATTCCCGCCCTCCAGCTCGGCCGGATGGAAATCGACGCGGTAGGCGGCGCAGCAGGCGCCGCAGGACTGACAGACCATGACATGACTCGGATCAGAAGGACCGCAACCGGGCCCGGGGAACGCGCCGCAAGGGCTTGCGGGCGCCCATCATACCCAAGCCCGGGCCGCTTGAAAGCAGGAGCATTGGGGCAAAAAACACCGCCGGCAGCGACCGTCCTCTCCCCCTAGGAATCACCCTAGGTAGTTTTTTTTGAAAAAAACATTTAATTTCATGGCTATGCTGCCGATATCTTGAGAAACAGCTTGAAGCATGGGGTCAATTGGGAAACAATCCGCCCCCCAAAGTCTTCTCAGCCAAGCCGAAATTCGTGCCCAGCCAGGAAGCCGCACCCTGCTGAACCGCCAAGCCATCCGGGCCGCGGTTAACTGACTGATAAAACTTTTACGACCGTTCGCGACCGATGCTGCCGACCCCCACCGTCCGGATCGAAGTCCCCAAACCCCTGTGGCACCGCGTGCTGCAGAAGCTGGCCATGGCCGGCGGCGTACTGCTGGCCTTGGCCCTGGCCTTCCGCGCCGGTCAGCATTTCCCCCTGCCTCCGGCAGCGGAGCCGGTCCCGGTGGCCATGGCCGTGCCGGCACCGCCGGAGCCCGCCGTGGCGGCAGCTCCCGCACCCCTGCCCCCGGCAGCGCCGGATGCCTCCCCGGCCGAGCAGGACGGACTGGAACTGAAGGCCTTTAGCGTGGCCCAGGACCCGGCACTGCCGGGCCAGCTGCGTTACCGCCTGACCCTGGCCAATAGCGGCCGCAAATTCAACGGCACCCTGCAATTCGCAGTGGCCGGAGAACAAGAGGGCAAACCGGCGACCTGGCGCTATCCCGCCGCCGGCGATGCCCCGGACCCGAAGTTGAAAGTGGAAGTCAGCCGTTTCCTCAGAACTGCAGGTGTCATCCCCCTACCGGACGGCTTCACGCCGCGCAACGTCACGGTAGATCTTCTCGAACCCAGCGGGGTTCGCTTGAGCCAACAGACAAGGATGGGACGTACATCATGAAAAATTCCAAACCCCTGCGCTTCGGCGCCAACGGTCTGCCCGACGTCGCCATGAAGGGCGTCATCCCCACCGGTACCACGGTCCACGGCGAAGTCGATTTCTGCGGCGGCCTGTGGGTGGACGGCAACGTGCGCGGCGACCTGCGCGGCAAGGAAGGCGAGACCCCGGTCATCGTGGTTAACCAGCAGGCCTTCGTCAAAGGCCACCTGCTGGCCGACCACGTGGTGGTCTATGGCACCGTCAGCGGCAATATCGAGGCCCGGGAAACCCTCTTCCTCGGCCCCTCCGCCAAGGTCAAGGGCGGCCACGTGCGCTACGGCGAGCTGACCATCAGCGAAGGCGCCACCCTCACCGGCCACCTGGTGTGCAACAAGGTGGCCGAGGTCCAGGTCGAGCAGGACGAAGCGGCTCCCCGCCGCGTCACCAAGGTGCGCTCCACGGGCTGAGCGCCCATGGCCGACGCCGGACCTCGGCCTCAGGCCACCGGCGCGGGCAGGATGCCGGCGGCAGCCAGGCCGGCCTCCACCGCGGCGCAGTCCCGGGCGGGGCGGATGCGCTGATACAAGGCTTCGGCCTCGGGCCAGGTCCGCCGCAGCAATCCCAGCCACAGCTTGATACGCCCCGGGCAATGCCGGGGTTCCAGTTTGGCGGTGACCCGCCGCCAGAAGTCGGCCAGGGCCGGCTCCACCACCGCCCAGGCCTCGGCCCCGGCAATCGCCTCCCCCTTGATGCGCCGCGCCAGCAGCGGATCGGCCACCGCGCCGCGGCCGAGCATGACATCGGCACAGCCCGAAACCTCCCGGATTCCCTTCCAGTCGGCCACGTTCCACACCTCGCCGTTGGCCACCACCGGCACCGCCACCGCTTCGGCGATGCGGGCGATCCAGTGCCAATGGGCCGGCGGCGTATAGCCCTCCTCCTTGGTCCGGGCATGCACCACCAGTTCGGCGGCGCCGCCCGTGGCCAGGGCCCGGGCGCAGTCCAGGGTGCGGGCCGTATCCTTCACCCCCAGACGCATCTTCGCCGTCAGCGGCACTTCCGGCGGCATGGCCCGGCGCACCGTGGCGACGATGGTATGCAGCAGTTCCGGATCGTTGAGCAGGATGGCGCCGCCGCCGTGGCGATTGACCATGGGTGCCGGACAGCCGAAGTTGAGGTCCACCGCCAGGGGGCCGAACTCTGCCGCCCGGGCGGCGTTCTCGGCCAGGCAGACAGGATCGGAACCGAGCAACTGGATCGCCACCGGCGTGCCGGCGCCGGTGCGGCCGGCGTTGTCCAGTTCCGGCGCCATGCGGCGGAAGGCGCGGGCGGGCAGGAGGGCATCGGTGACGCGGATGAATTCGGTGACGCACCAGTCGTAACCGCCGATGGCCGTCAGCGCCTCCCGCATCACGTCGTCTGCCAGGCCCTGCATGGGGGCCAGCGCCAGTCTTGCCATGTCGCTGATTTACCGGAAAAAAGAGGGCGTATTCTACCCAAGGCGCAGCCGCCCGGCGCAGGAAATGTCCGGAATCTCCGCGGCGCCACGCGCCAGGGACACGCCAATGGATTATCCTTGCGCGGTTTGCCCCCGTTTTTACGAGATCACCATGGCCGTCATCGAAGTCCAGCATCCCCTGGTCCAGCACAAAATCGGTCTCATGCGCGCCGCCGACATGAGCACCAAGAAATTCCGCGAACTCACCGCCGAACTGGCCCGCCTCCTCACCTACGAAACCTGTCGCGACTTCGAAGTGGAAAGCGTCACCATCGACGGCTGGGCCGGACCGGTGGAAGTGCAGCGCCTGAAGGGCAAGAAGGTCACCGTGGTGCCCATCCTGCGGGCCGGCCTGGGCATGCTGGACGGGGTCCTGGACCTCATTCCCAGCGCCAAGGTGAGCGTGGTGGGCATCGCCCGCAATGAGGAAACCCTCATGCCGGAACCTTATTTCGAGCGCTTCGTCGGCTCCCTGGACGAGCGTCTGGCCCTCATCATCGACCCCATGCTGGCCACCGGCGGCTCCCTCATCGCCACCATCGACATGTTGAAGCGCAAGGGCTGCGCCCACGTCCGCGCCATCTGCCTGGTGGCGGCGCCGGAAGGCATCGCCAAGCTGCAGGCCGCCCACCCCGACGTGGACGTCTATGTGGCGGCCATCGACAGCCACCTCAACGAGCACGGTTACATCATCCCGGGCCTGGGAGATGCGGGCGACAAGATTTTCGGTACCAAGTAAGGCGGCGACCATGACCCAGAAACCCGATCCGACCTGGCGTACCGCCCTTTCCGGCGCCCAGATTCTCTTCGTCGCCTTCGGCGCCACCGTGCTGGTGCCCCTGCTCACCGGCCTCAACCCCAGCCTGGCCCTGCTCGGCGCCGGCGTCGGCACCCTCATCTTCCAGATCTGCACCAAGCGCCAGGTGCCCATCTACCTGGGTTCCTCCTTCGCCTTCATCGCCCCGGTGATCTATTCGGTGCAGACCTGGGGCATGCCCGCCACCCTGGGCGCCCTGGCCTCCGCCTCCTTCTTCTACTACGTCGCCGCCGCCCTGGTGAAGTGGCGCGGCGTCGGCCTCATCCACCGCCTGCTGCCGCCGGTGGTGATCGGTCCCGTGGTCATGGTGATCGGCCTGGGCCTGGCCCAGGTGGCGGTGAACATGGCTACCGGCAAGGCCGGCGAGCAGCAGGTGGTGCCCTACGACACGGCCCTGGCGGTAGCCGCCATCGCCCTGGTGGCCACCATGCTCACCGCCATCCGCGCCAGGGGCCTGCTCAAGCTGGTGCCCATCCTGGTGGGCGTGGCCGTGGGCTATGTGGCCGCCTTCTTCTTCGGCATCGTCGATTTCACCAAGGTACATGAGGCCGCCTGGCTGGCCGTGCCCCAGTTCGGCAGCCCCGAGTTCAACCTGGCCGCCATCCTCTTCATGATTCCCGTGGCCATCGCCCCCATCGTCGAGCACGTCGGCGGCATCCTGGCGGTGGGCTCGGTGGTGGGCAAGGACTACACCCAATCCCCCGGCCTGCATCGCACCCTGCTGGGGGACGGCCTGGCGGTCAATGTGGTGGGCCTCTTCGGCGGCCCTCCGGTGACCACCTACGGCGAGGTCACGGGCGCCGTCATGCTGACCCGCAACTACAACCCGGTGATCATGACCTGGGCCGCCGGCTTTGCCATCCTCATGGCCTTCGTCGGCAAGTTCGGCGCCCTGCTGCAGACCATTCCCATGCCGGTCATGGGCGGCATCATGGTGCTGCTGTTCGGCTCCATCGCCGGCATCGGCCTGAAGACCCTGATGGATGCCCGCACCGACCTGATGAATCCGCGCAACCTGTGCATCGTCTCCGTCACCCTGGTCACCGGCATCGGCGGCCTGAGCGTCACCATCGGCAGTTTCAGCCTGCAGGGCATCAGCCTGTGCGGCGTGCTGGCGGTGCTGCTCAACCTGATCCTGCCCCAGGCGCCGGAAGGCACCGATCCGGCCATCTGATCCCTTACAACCGTCCTGCCATCCGCACAAGGAAAGCCATGGGTCATCCGTCAAAACCTGCCGTCCCGACCTCCTGCCGCCCCTTTCAGCCTCTGCGCCTCGTCCTCCTGGGGCTGGGCCTGGGTTGGGGCCTCGCCGCCCAGGCGGCGCCGCCGGCCCTGCCCGCCACCTACATCGGGGAAATGCCCTGCGCCAATTGTGTCGGCGTGGATTGGCAGCTGGACCTGGAGGCGGACCACAGCTTCCAGCTGAGCCAGGCCTACCGGGGCAAGGGCGTCACCGCCGCGGTGCGCCGCAACGGCCGCTGGAGCCTGGATGCCAAGGGCGACGTCCTGACCCTGGAAGCCCCCGGTAGCGACAGCACCCGCCTTTCCGTGCAAAACCCGGAACGCCTGCGTCTGCTTGACGGCGAGAGCCGCTCCATCGCCAGCCGTCACAACTACGAACTGGTGCGCTTGCCCCAGGCCCTGCCGGCCCGGGTCTCGGGCACCCTCACCGGCCTCTACAGCCGCCAGGGCAAGGAAGGCAGCATCCGCCTCTGCGCTCCGGGCTCGCCCCAGTTCCCCGTCGCCGCCGAAGCGGCCTACGGGGTCCTGGAGTCGGCGGCCGGCAAGCTCGGCCGGGAGGTGGGAGAAGCCCAGCTGGTGCGCTTCGCCGGCCACCTGGCAAGCCGTCGCGACGGCCAGGTCAAGGTGGTGGTGGACCGCTTCTACGGCGTCTGGCCCCAGGCCGGCTGCCCCGGCAGCGACGCCGTGGCAGCAGCCCGGCCGGCCGCCTCCCCGGCGACGGCCAAGGCAGGTGCCGGCGGCACCGCCAGCCCGGCGGCAGCATCGGCGCCCCTGCCCCTGGTCGGCACCACCTGGCGCCTGGTTCAGCTGGACGGCAAGCCCCTCAGCCGCCACCGGGGCAACCTGGCGCCCCACCTGCTGCTCCAGGCCGACGGCCGGGTCAGCGGCGCCGGCGGCTGCAACAGGATTCTCGGCAGCTACGAACTGAAGGGCCAGCGCATCGGCTTTTCCCAGATGGGCGGCACCCTGATGGCCTGCATGCACCACATGGACGAGGAGCAGGCCTTCCTCAACGCCCTGGGCTGGGCGCAAAGCTGGCAGATCAGCGACCGCCACCTGCTGCTGCGGGACGGCGACGGCAAGGCCATTGCCGTGTTCCAGGCCGGCAGCGTCGGCAAGTAAAAGCGGCAGGCAAAAGAAAAGGCGGCGGGGAGTCGAACTCCCCGCCGCCTTTTTTACGACCGCAGCCCGGCTGCGCTCAGGCCATGGCGACCGCGGCTCAGTAGGTGTAGAAGCCCTTGCCGGTCTTGCGGCCCAGGTAACCGGCTTCCACCATTTCCACCAGCAGGGGGGCGGGGCGGTACTTGGGGTCCTTGGTGCCTTCGAACAGCACCTGCATCACGGCCAGTTCCACATCCAGGCCGATCATGTCGCACAGGGCCAGGGGGCCGATGGGGTGGTTGCAGCCCAGCTTCATGGCGTCGTCGATGGCGGCCGCATCGGCCAGGCCTTCGCCCAGGGCGAAGATGGCTTCGTTGATCATGGGGCAGAGCAGGCGGTTCACCACGAAGCCCGGGCTGTTCTTCACTTCCACCGGAGTCTTGCCGACGGCCTTGGACAGGGTTTCCACGGCGGCGTAGGTGGCATCGGAGGTCTGCAGACCGCGGATCACTTCCACCAGGGCCATCATGGGCACCGGGTTGAAGAAGTGCATGCCGATGACCTGGGCGGGACGCTTGGTGGTGGCGGCCAGCTTGGTGATGGAGATGGAGGAGGTGTTGGAAGCGATGATGGCTTCCGGCTTGGCCAGCTCATCCAGCTGCTTGAAGATCTTGGTCTTCAGCTCGAAGTTCTCGGTGGCGGCCTCGATGATCAGGTCCACGCTCTTCAGGGCAGCCACGTCGATGGCGGTCTGGATCTTGGCCAGGGCGGCGGCCTTCTGCTCGGCCGTCATCTTTTCCTTCTTGATCAGGCGGTCCAGGCTGCCGGAGATGGTGGCCACGCCCTTCTGCACGGCGGCCTCGGAAATGTCGGTCAGGATGACGTCAAAGCCGGAGACGGCGAATGCCTGGGCGATGCCGTTGCCCATGGTGCCGGCGCCGACGATACCGATAGTCTTCAGTTCCATGTATTTCCCTCTGAATGCGTTGTGGGTAATTTCCATACTGTGACGTATGGCGAGCCGCTACTCTACCGCAGTGCACCGCAGCAATCCAGCCCTCGGCTAGAATCCGCCGATCCAGTGACAGGAAGCGGGCGATGACGGAACGGACGGGAGCAGTGGTGATCGGCGCCGGGGTGGTGGGCCTGGCCTGCGCCCGGGAACTGGCGCGGCGCGGCATCGACACGGTGATGGTGGAAAAGAACGCCGCTTTCGGCCAGGAGACCAGCGCCCGCAACAGCGAAGTCATCCACGCCGGCCTCTACTACCCGAGCGGCTCCCATAAGGCGGCCCTGTGCCTGCGGGGGCGGGAACTGCTCTACGCTTTCTGCCGCACCCACCAGGTGGCCCACCGGGCCTGCGGCAAGCTCATCGTCGCCACCTCGGCGGCCCAGGAAGCCGGCCTCGACGCCCTGCAGCGCCAGGGCGAGGCCAATGGTGTGACGGACCTGCGCCGTCTCGACGCCGCCCAGGCCCGGGTCCTGGAACCGGCCCTGCGCTGCAGCGCCGCCCTGCTCTCCCCCGCCACCGGCATCGTGGACAGCCACGGCTTCATGCTGGCCCTGCTGGGCGAAGCCGAAAGCGCCGGCGCCGTCCTGGCCCTGCGCAGCCCCTTTCGGGGAGCCCGGCGCCACGGCGGCCTCTGGCGGATCAGCATCGGCGGCGAAGCGCCCCTGGAACTGGACACGGCCATCCTAATCAACGCCGCCGGCCTGCACGCCACCCAGGTGGCGGCCGGCATCGAAGGGCTGGCCCCGACGGCCATCCCCCCGGCCCATTACGCCAAGGGCAACTACTACTCCCTGGCCGGCCGCGCCCCCTTTTCCCGCCTGGTCTATCCCCTGCCCGAGCCCGGCGGCCTGGGCGTGCACCTGACCCTGGACCTGGGCGGCCAGGCCCGCTTCGGCCCGGATGTGGAATGGCTGGCGACCCGGGACCCGCAAGCCCTGGACTACCGGGTCGATCCCCGCCGTGCCGATGCCTTCTACGCCGAAGTACGGCGCTACTGGCCGCAGCTGGCCGACAACGCCCTGCAGCCGGCCTACAGCGGCGTGCGCCCGAAAATCAGCGGCCCCGGTGCGACGGCGGCGGACTTCTGCCTGCAGGGGCCGGAGCAGCACGGGCTGGCCGGCCTGATCAACCTGTTCGGCATCGAATCCCCGGGCCTCACCGCCTCCCTGGCCATCGCCGAAGCCGTCGCCGCCCAACTGCCCGGGCTTCACTGAAACGCCGCCGAAACGTCACAAGACCGTCATTTTCGGCCGGCACACTTGCGTCCAACCATGCCGCAAGTACGAGCCATCTTCATCTCCGACATCCACCTGGGCACCCGGGCGTGCCAGGCGGACCGCCTCCTCGATTTCCTGCGCGAACACCCCTCCGAATACCTGTACATGGTGGGCGACATCATCGACTTCTGGTCCATGAGCCGCGGCGTGTACTGGACCACGGCCCAGAACACGGTGGTGCAGAAGGTACTGCGCCGGGCCCGCCACGGCGACAAGGTGGTGCTGATCCCCGGCAACCACGACGAGGCCCTGCGGGAACACGACGGCACCGACTTCGGCGGCATCCAGGTACGCAATGAGCACATCCACACCACCGCCGCCGGCCAGCGCTTCCTGCTCATCCACGGCGACGAGTTCGACCAGGTGACCCGCTACCACCGCTGGGTCGCCGTCCTCGGCGACATGGCCTACAACACCCTGGTGCGCATCAACACCAGCCTCTCCTGGGTCCGGCGCCGGCTTGGCATGAGCGGCTACTGGTCCCTCGCCGGTTACGCCAAGCGCAAGGTCAAGACCGCCATCAACTTCATCTTCGACTTCGAGGACTCGGTGATCCGGGCGGTGCGGGAGCGGGGCCTGGACGGCGTCATCTGCGGCCACATCCACTGGGCCGCCCTGCGCCCCATGGACGGCGTCACCTACATCAACTGCGGCGACTGGGTGGATTCCTGCACCGCCATCGTCGAACACCTGGACGGCAGCCTGGAGCTGGTGGAATGGGGCAATGCCCGTCCCGCCCAGGCCCGCCAGCCGCTGCTCGACGGCTTGGAGGGCAAGCCGGAAGGCGCGCCGATAGTCGATCTCCCGGACCTGCCCCTGCCCGTGCCCGGCCTCACCCGCTCCGGCGAATAGGCAGGCTGGGACGGCCGTCGCCGGCGCCCCTCCGGTAGAATGTCGCCCTCCGCCGCTCTGGACCTGCCCCGCCGCCATGCCCGCCACCGATTCCCCGTCCGTGCCCCAACGCTGGGTGCTGGACACCAACGTGGTCCTCGACCTCTACATGTTCGAGGAACCCTCGGTGCAGCCCCTGGCCCGGGAACTGGCCGCCGGCCGGGCCGTGGCCCTGGCCAACGGCGCCACCCTGGACGAACTGGCCCGGGTGCTGGCCTATCCCCAGTTCAAGGTGGAGCCGGCGCGGCAGGCCGCCATTTACGCCGCCTACGCCGCCCTGGCCCAGCGCCAGCCGGACGACGTGACAGCGCCGCCCCTGCCCAAGTGCCGGGACCGGGACGACCAGAAGTTCATCGAACTGGCGGTTACCGCCGGCGCCCACTGGCTGCTCTCCAAGGACAAGCTGGTGCTCAAGCTGGCCCGCCGCCGCAGCGCCCTGGGCCAGTTGCAGATACTCACCCCCCAGGCCGCCCTGGCGCGCCTGGCGGCCCCGCCGGAAGCCGCCTAGGGACTGGCCTGCCGCCCGCCGGCGAAAATTCTCCTGGCCGCCGTCGCAAATAGGCCTATGATTTAAGTGTTATCTCGCAGGAGTCATCCCATGGTTCAGGCAGTCAGCAGTCAAAGCAGCTCCCTCCAGACCCAGCAGTTGCAGCAGACCCAGCAAACGGCCGAGACCCGCCAGGTCGAGCGCAAGGAGCAGGAAAGCAAGGCCGAGGATCGCCGGGAGCCGGTGGAAGAATCCACCAAGGTCAGCCTGGGGCAGCAAGGCCCGTCCGGCAGCGTCGCTCCCAGCCGGTCGCCGACCCAGATGTACGCCTCCGTCGCCGGCATGATGTAAGGCTTTGCGCCGCCGCCAGCGCTGCCGCCCATGGGCGGCAGTGTTGTTTCTGCCTTTTGCAGTTGGCACCATCAACCTTGCGCCTGACGCGGCAGCACTTGCCCTGCCGCTTTTTCATTCCGCCCACTCCGCCTTTCCCCGCCTGCTCCCCATGTCCAAGCCCGCTCCCGTTCGCACCTGTCCCTGCGGCTCCGGCCAGCCCTACGCCCGCTGTTGCGGCGTCTATCACGGCGGCCAGCCGGCAGGGACGCCGGAAGCCCTGATGCGCTCCCGCTACAGCGCCTACGCCCTGGGCCTGAGCGATTACCTGG
This sequence comes from Azospira sp. MPR-LB4, assembly GCF_058809525.1. Lineage (NCBI taxonomy): Bacteria > Pseudomonadati > Pseudomonadota > Betaproteobacteria > Rhodocyclales > Rhodocyclaceae > Azospira > Azospira sp. MPR-LB4. The sequence goes on along the minus strand of NZ_CM179521.1, from coordinate 219,460 downwards.
TGGCCACCTGGGCGGCGGAAACCTGCCCGCCGGACCTGGACGCCCACACCCCGCCCCAGCCCAAGTGGCTGGAGCTGACGGTGCATGAGGCCAGCCAGGAAGGGGACCAGGACGGCTGCTGGGGCCGGGTCCGCTTCACCGCCCGGGGCAAGGACAACGGCCGTGCCTTCCGCATGGGCGAAACGAGCCGCTTCCAGCGCCGGGACGGCCGCTGGTTCTACGTGGATGGGGAAGTGACGCTCTAGGGCGGAATAAAAAGGCCCGGGAAACTGCCCCGGGCCTGGTGCGATTTCGTTGCCGTGGGAGGCTGCCGCCTCAGTAGCAAACCACCAGCTTGCCGTTGGGGCTGCGACAGTAGGTGACGCCATCGGGACCGATGACGGAAGTGCCCTTGCCGTCCTTGTGGGGCTGGTAGTAGCGGTAGCTGGGGCTGCGCGGCGCCGTGCGGGCGCCGGGAACCGTGGGCAACGGCTGTACCCCGGTGGTGGGAATGCCGGGCGTGGCGTTGCCCTGCTCGATCACCGTGCCCATCGGCGGCGCCTTCTTGTAGGGGTAGAGGGTCTGGCCGTCCCCCAGTTCGATGGATTGCTCCTTGGGCATCTGGTAGATCTGGGTGCTGTTCTGGGCCTGGGCGGCCGTGGCCAGCAGCCCCAGGACCAGGGCGGTGCAGATGCGTGTGTTCATGGCGCGCCTCCGTCGAAATAGGCTTGCGGGATGGATGAAGTTCATGCCTTCAGTCTAGTGGGTGGCGCGGGCCATGGCCAGTTCCCGAATCACCGCCAGGGTGTCCAGGTCTGCCGCATGGTAGGCCGCCCGGATGTAATCCACGTAGGCGACGGCCTCCGGGTCGTCCCCCGGCTCGGCGAAGGAAGTCTCGTAGGTGAAGCGCAGGAAGAGGCGCCCCGCCTCCGGCTCCTCGATGCGGATGGTGAGGCTGCCGCCGGCATGCTGGGCCGTGCGCCGGGTCTCGAAGCAGACCCACTCGGCCTCCACATAGCTGGCCCGGTCCCGCACCTCGGCGGCGCCGAAGACCAGCAGGCGCTCCACCGCCCCCGCTTCCCGGGAGAGGATGCGGCACTCCACCATGCCGGGCAGGAAGGGCACCGAATCCTCCACCCGGGCCATGAGGCCGGCCCACAGGTGCTCCCGTTCCAGGGTGAAGGCCAAGGGATTGTCCGGATCGTTCACTTCCACCAGATGTTCGAAACGCATGCCTTAAGCCTCCACCCGGCGCCGGAAAATATAGGTGTCCGCGTCGGAAATCTCGGGGACGAAGGCGTAGCCGTCCACATTGAAACCCTGCAGCCCTTCCGGCTGGGTCAGGCCGTGGCTGGCGGCATAGCGCACCATGAGGCCCCGCGCCCGCTTGGCGTAGAAGCTGATGATCTTGTAGCGGCCGCCCTTCCAGTCCTCGAAGACGCAATTGACGACGCGGGCCTTGAGGGCCTTGGGCCTGACCGCCTTGAAGTATTCCTCGGAAGCCAGGTTCACCAGCACTGCCGGCCCCGACTGGGGCATGGCGGCATTGAGGGCCTGGGTGATGTCCTCGCCCCAGAAGGCATAGAGGTCCTTGCCCGCGATGTTGCTCAGCTTGGTGCCCATTTCCAGGCGGTAGGGCTGGATCAGGTCCAGGGGCCGCAGCAGGCCGTAGAGGCCGGAGAGAATGCGCAGGTGCTGTTGACACCAGGCCAGGCCAGCGGGCGGCAGGGAGGCGGCATCCAGGCCCTCATAGACGTCGCCGTTGAAGGCCAGCAGGGCCTGCTTGGCATTGGTCGGGGTGAAGGGCGGCGCCCATTCGGCGTAGCGGGTGACGTTGAGCACGGCCAGGGCGTCGGAGATGTCCATCAGCCGGGACAGCTCCGCCGGCGACAGTTCCCGCAGGCGCTGCACGAGGACGGCGGAACGCTCCAGGAAGTCGGGCTGGGTATATTCCGCCGTCACCGGCGGAGTGTCGAAATCCAGGCTCTTGGCCGGGGAGATGACGAAAATCATGGCAAAATCTTCTACCGGAAAGTCAAAAGGACGAATTAGAACATTATGACACGCTCCCTTTCCCCCCAGCCCCTGGAAACCCTGCTGCAGCGCCTCTGCGACCTGGCCGCCAACCCCGACGGCGACCTCCTGTCCCCCCTCATCGAACTGGTGGACGCCCTGCGTCCCGCCGACAGCGACGACACGGCGGCCGCCACCCAGGCCCTGCACGCCCTCTGCTACCTGCTGCAGACCCGCCCCGAGCTGCGGGACGGCCTGCGCCTGGCCCTGCTGCGCCTCTTCGCCGAGAAAAAACAGGTTTCCCTCTATGTGGATGCCGGCGTCTTTCCCAACACCGGCTTCTTTTCCGAGACCGCCCGCCGCCTCTCCCGCACCCTGCTGCCCGACGTGGTGGCGCCCGAATACCTGAAAGACGTGCTCGGCCTGCTGTTCCCCGAGCCGGACGACGAGGTGTGGGTGGACGGCATCGCCGACGCCGAATGGCTGGCCCTGTTCACCCTGCTCGACCTGGGCCGCAGCAGCGTTCGCGGCGCCCCCATGGCGCCGGCCCTGGCCCAGCTGCTGGAAGGCCTGCTGGTCATTTCCTACCGCATCAGCGCCATCGGCCTGGAACCGGAACTGCTGCGGGTGGAACCAAGCATCGAGAACTTCGAGTCCCCCTTCCTGGCCCAGAACGCCGAGATGCTGCGCTTCCTCAAGCAGTTCGAACAGTGGTGGCGGGAGCCGGAATTTGCGGCGGAGGACGACCGCCAGCTGCTGGTGCTGTTCGACCAGTGCCGCGGCATCGGCGACCGCATCCGCAACCGGGCCGCCCGGGAAGGCACCAGCCTCTCCCTCACCTTCCACCTGCAGCGGCTGCGCCAGCACCTGGAGCGGGCCGAGGCCCTCCTCGCCGTCCTGCGCCAGTTGCGCCAGGAACGCTGCCTGCAGGATGCCCTGCCGGCCCTGGTGACCCTGTTCAAGCAGCTGGTGCGGGCCGAGTGCCGCAAGAACGACCTGGGCACCTACTGGCGCCAGAACATGGAACTGCTGGCCCGCCGCGTCACCGAGAATGCGGGCCGCACCGGCGAGCACTACATCACCGAGAGCCGCAGCGAATACTTCGCCCTCCTGCGCTCGGCCCTGCTCGGCGGCTTCGTCATCGCCTTCATGGCCCTCATCAAGCTGGAACTGGCCAAGCTGCACCTGCCGCCCCTGACCGAAGCCCTGGCCTTCTGCCTCAACTACGGCCTGGGTTTCGTCCTCATCCACATCCTCCATGGCACCGTCGCCACCAAGCAGCCGGCCATGACCGCCAACGCCATCGCCGCCAGCATCGACGAAGCCACCGGCCCCGGCGGCAACGCCACACCGCGCAACCTGGACAACCTGGCCGGCCTGGTGGCCCGCACCTGCCGCAGCCAGATCGCCGCCATCATCGGCAACGTGGGCCTGGCCATTCCCATGGCCATGCTCATCGCCTTCGTCCTCGGCAGCATGGGCGGCACGCCCTTCATCGGACCGGAAAAGGCCCACCACCTGCTGGCCGACGTGCATCCCTGGCACAGCGGCGCCATCCTCTACGCCGGCGTGGCCGGGGTCTGCCTGTTCCTCGCCGGCCTCATCGCCGGCTATTACGACAACCTGGCCGCCTACAACCGCATCCCCCAGCGCCTGCTGCAGCTGGAATGGCCCCAGCGCCTGTTCGGCGAAGCCCGCATGCGACGGGTCGCCGCCTACGTGGAAAACAACCTGGGCGCCCTGGCCGGCAATTTCTTCTTCGGCTTCCTCCTCGGCGGCATGACCGCCATCGGCGTGCTCTTCGGCCTGCCGGTGGACATCCGCCACATCGCCTTCTCCTCCGCCTACCTGGGCTACGCCGCCGTCGCCCTGGACTTCGCCGCACCCTGGCAGGAACTGGCCCTGGCAGGCCTGGGAGTGGCCCTGGTGGGCACGGCCAATCTCGGCGTCAGCTTTGCCCTGGCGCTGTATGTGGCCCTCAAGGCGCGCCAGGTCTCCTTCGCCCAGGGGCGTCGCCTGATCGCCAGTCTGTTCGCCCGTTTCCGGCAGGCCCCCCGGGAATTCCTCATGCCGCCTCGTCCCCAGGACACAGAAGAATCCCGGGACCAGCCCGCGGGTTGATAGAATTACGGCTTCGCCCGCTTTGTTCCGGCACCTCGAGCAGTTCATCACCATGAAACGACCCCGCTTCGGCTCCCGCTCCCGCGTCTCCCGCGATGTTTCCCAACTCTCCTGGCTAGCCACCGGCCTCGCCGAATCCGGCGGCAAGCTGGAGGATGCCTTCTGGGAAGCGCGCCTGGCGGCCCTGGTGGAGCAGCTGCTGGCCGACGGCAACGAGGAGGAACTGACCGCAGCCCTGGACCGCCTCTACGAGGCCAACGCCCAGGCCCACGACGAGTTGGCGGACATGGTGGAATCCCGGGCCGAGTCGTGCCTCGTCAGCCACCAGGGCCAGGACTATGACGTGCTGCTGGTGGCGGCGCCGGTGCTGGCCTGGTCCCGCTTCGGCATTCCCACCGCCAACATCCCCGCCGGCACCCTGGCCGCCCTCAAGGCCCAGCTGTGCGGTCACGTCCTGGCGGCCGAGGCCCGCGTCGCCGTGGTGGACTTCCTCTTCAGCCCGGACCAACTGCCCCGCAGCTACAGCGACACCTACCGCCTCACCAACGAGCTGGGCCGCTGCGCCCTGGCCGGCCAGGACATGGCCCTGGACACCCGGGAAATGCCGGAAACCAACCGTTTCCTCTCCGACACCCGCTACCTTCTGGCCGCCATCGCCGTGCCCCGCCACAGCCCCCTCTTCTACTGGCACGAGGTGGAAGGCAACCGGGAAGTGGCACGCCAGCAGTGGCGCCAGCAGGGCGGCGCCGCCCTGGAGCCCCTGCTCACCGGCTGCGCCTACGAGGCCCTGCTGCCCGACGCCTACCATGCCGCCTGCCGCCAGGCGGACAAGGATTCCCGGCCCTATTCCCTGCGCGCCTCCGTCGCCTTCCTGCAGACCGTCATGGGCGTCGAGCCGGCCTCCCTGCGGGTGGCCATCGGCCCCTTCCACGACCAGCGCCTGGAGGAATACCGCCTCGGCTTCTCCCTCCAGTCCCAGGCGGACAAGGTCATCCACGGCGTCGTCTGGGCCCTCATCGGCACCGAGGACGAAAACAGCGAATCCGTGGCGGAAATGGAAACCGTGCTGCGGGAATGCGGCGTCACCGACATCGTGGTGCACGACCACCGTTTCCCCTTCGAATTCTGCGACGACTGCGGCGCCCCCCTCTATCCCAACGGCGAGGGCGAGTTGATGCACACGGAAATTCCGGAAGAACAGGCGGAACAGCCGCCGCGCCTGCTGCACTGAGCCCCCCGGCAAGACCTCCGGATAGCTGAACGGCTGCCCCCTTCCAAACGGGGGCAGAGGCGCTCCTCAGCCCGCTCCTCAGCCCGCTTCTCAACCCCGCTTCTCAACCCCGCTTCTCAACCCATTTCGCCAGCCGACGGCGCTCCTGGGACTTACCCCGCGACGCCCGGGCGGACGAACAGCTGCTCCGTCACCGTCTCGCCCCACTGCCGGCCCTGGCGCTCCTCCCCCAGCACGAAGCCCCTGGCCTCGTAGAGATGGCGGGCCGCCTCGAGGCCGGCAAAGGTCCACAGCCGGGTCTCGGCAAAGCCGTAGCCGTCGCAATGGGCCAGCGCCGCCTGCAGCAGACGCTGGCCGACACCGCCGCCGCGCACCGCCCCGTCGACGATGAACCAGCGTAGATGGGCGAGGCCGGGCCCCAGATCCTCGCCGTCGATGGCCACCGAGCCGACGATACGCTCCCCCTGCAAGGCGACCCACAGGCCGTTGCCCGGGCGCTGCAGCCGCCCGCAGAACTCCGCCAGGCCGGTCGCCACCTGGCTTTCGAAATACTGGCCGAAACCGGCGTGGCGGGCGTAGAAAAGCCCGTGCATCTCGGTCACCCGGCCGATCACCCCAACCCGATAGCCCGGACAGATCCGCACCGGGGAAATGACCGCTCCGGCGGCGCCGCTGCGCGCCTGGGCAAGGGCCCGGGCATAGGCTTCGAGCCCGGCGTGGACCAGTCCGCGGGCCTCCGGCGCCATGTGCTGCAGCGCCTCCTCCACCTGCCGCCGGCCATAGGCCTCCACCGCCGCCAGGGTGCGGCGGCCCCGGCCCGTCAAAGACAGATTCTTGATGCGGCCATCGTGATCGCTCACCGTCTCCGTCAGTTCGCCGGCATCCACCAGCTTGCGCAGCATGCGGCTGACGCTGGACTTGTCCAGGCCGAGACAGGCGGCAATGGCCGCGGCACTCATGCTGCCGTGCTTGCCCAGTTCGATGAGGGCATGCACGGCGGAGGCCGGGTAGTCGGTGGCAGCCAGGGTCGCCTGCATGAATCCCAGTTCCCGCACCATCTGGCGCGAGGCGGCGCGGATGCCATCCACCAGGGCCTGTTCCGGATCTGCCATGTCGCCTCCCGACGGGCTGAAATATGGTTGCACTATACAACCATTGCGACGCCAAGCCCATTGCTGCCGGAGAGGACGGCAATGGCCGGGCTGCCGCCGACCGACTGCAGCAGCCCCACCGAGCAAAGAAAAAAGGCAGCCGGATGGCTGCCTTTCCTTGTGCTGCACCACGACTAGCGGGAGGCCCGGGCCTTCTTCGCCGGCGGCACTTCCGGTGCCGGCTCGGCGGGCCGTTCCGGCGCCTTCTCCGGCAACTGCACGAAGACCTCGTCGCCCTTGATCATGCCCAGTTCGAAACGGGCCCGTTCCTCGATGGCGTCGTAACCCTGCTTCAAATCCCGCACTTCCGCATCGAGGCCGCCGTTGCGCACTTCCAGCTTGCGGTTGGCGTCCTTCTGCTGCTGCAGTTGCCGGTCCACGTCCCAGACTTTCAGCCAGCCGCCCTTGCCCAGCCACAGGGGATACTGGAGCAGGGTGATGAGGGCGATGAGTCCGATGGTGAGCCAGCGCATGGAATGGGGTGATTGGTGAGATCGGGCGATAGTCGGATGCGAAAAGGGCCGGGATTGGAACTTCCCGGCCCTGTCGGCCTTACTTCAGGTTATAGAAGGTTTCGCGGCCGGGGTAGGAGGCGGTATCGCCCAGGTCCTCTTCGATGCGCAGCAGCTGGTTGTACTTGGCGATGCGGTCGGAGCGGGACAGGGAGCCGGTCTTGATCTGGCCGGCGTTGAGGCCCACGGCGATGTCGGCGATGGTGCTGTCTTCGGTCTCACCGGAGCGGTGGGAGATGACGGCGGTGTAGCCGGCGCGCTTGGCCATTTCCACGGCGGCGAAGGTTTCGGACAGGGTACCGATCTGGTTGATCTTGATCAGGATGGAATTGGCGATGCCCTTGTCGATGCCTTCCTTGAGGATCTTGGTGTTGGTGACGAAGAGGTCGTCGCCGACGATCTGCACCTTCTGGCCCAGACGCTCGGTCAGCAGCTTCCAGCCGTCCCAGTCGCCTTCGGCCATGCCGTCCTCGATGGAAACGATGGGGAACTGGTCGGCCAGGTTGGCCAGGTAGTCCACGAACTGGGCGGAGGTCAGCTGCAGACCTTCACCGGCCAGGTGGTACTTGCCGTCCTTGTAGAACTCGGAAGCGGCGCAGTCCAGGGCGATCAGCACATCCTGGCCCGGGGTGTAGCCGGCGTTCTCGATGGCCTGCATGCACAGCTGGATGGCTTCGGCGTGGCTGCCCAGGTTGGGAGCGAAACCGCCTTCGTCGCCCACGGCGGTGGAGAAGCCCTTCTTGTCCAGCAGCTTCTTCAGGGCGTGGAAGATTTCGGCGCCGCAGCGCAGGGCTTCGCGGAAGGTGGAAGCGCCCACGGGCATGACCATGAATTCCTGGATGTCCAGGCTGTTGTTGGCGTGGGCACCGCCGTTGATGATGTTCATCATCGGCACCGGCATCTGCATCGGGCCCATGCCGCCGAAGTAGCGGTACAGGGGCAGGCCGGCTTCTTCAGCAGCAGCCTTGGCCACGGCCATGGAGACGGCCAGCATGGCGTTGGCGCCAAGGCGGGACTTGTTTTCGGTGCCGTCCAGGTCGATCAGGGTCTTGTCGATGAAGGCCTGTTCCTGGGCGTCCAGGCCGATGATGGCCTCGGAGATTTCGGTGTTCACGTTCTCGACGGCCTTGAGCACGCCCTTGCCCAGATAGCGGCCGGCTTCGCCGTCGCGCAGTTCGATGGCTTCCCGGGAACCGGTGGAGGCGCCGGACGGCACGGCGGCACGGCCCATGACGCCGGATTCCAGCAGCACATCGACTTCAACGGTGGGATTGCCGCGGGAATCCAGGATTTCGCGGGCGACGACATCAACGACAGAGCTCATGTTTCTCCCTTTGCTCTTAAAAGTTGCAAACTAAAAACTTCAAACACCCTGGACGACGAGCATGTTCATGTCCGCCGCCTCTTTTCTTGCTGCACGAGCCGCCCGGTATTCCGGGGAATCGTAGAATTTCTTGGCCTGCTCCACGCTCTCGAACTCCACCACCACCAGCCGCGGCGGCTTGCTCCAGCCCCCTTCCAGCACCTCGCTGGCGCCGCCCCGCACCAGGTAGCGGCCGCCGTACTGGGCGATGGCGGTCTGGGCCAGCTGCTTGTAGGTCTCGTAGGCCACCGGATCGGTGACGCTGGCTTCGGCGAGGAGGTAAGCGGCCATGGCGGAAATCTCAGAGCTTCACGTCGGAGAAGAGCAGCATGCCGATCTCGTCCCAGCGCCGCACGATGTCGGCGTGAACCTCGTTGTCGTAGTAGCGCTGCAGCGCCCCTTCCGTCTCGAACTCGGCATAGACGGCGTAATCCCAGGCCTGGGGGTCCAGGGTCACGTTGGGGCCGTGCTTCCAGGTGACGATGCCCGGCACCGCCTTGGGCAACTGGTCCAGCTCGCCCAGCAGGGCCACCACCCGGGGATCGTTGGTGGCGATGCCGGGCTTGGTCTTGAACAGGACGACGTGGGCGATCATCAGAGGCTCAGCTCTTCCAGGGGGCCGGACTTGACCAGACGGTCGATGCCCACCAGCACCCGGAGCAGGGATTCCATGCGGTCCAGGGGCCAGGCGTTGGGGCCGTCGGACATGGCGCAGGCCGGGTTTGGATGGGTTTCCATGAACAGGCCGGCCACGCCGCTGGCCACGGCGGCCCGGGCCAGCACCGGCACGAACTCGCGCTGGCCGCCGGAAGCGGTGCCCTGCCCGCCGGGCAGCTGCACGCTATGGGTGGCGTCGAACACCACCGGGCAGGCGGTGTCGCGCATGATGGCCAGGGAGCGCATGTCCGAGACCAGGTTGTTGTAGCCGAAGGAGGCGCCGCGCTCGCAGACCATGATGGTATCGGCGCCGCCGTTGGCTTCCCGGGCCTTGTCCACCACGTTCTTCATGTCGCCGGGGGCCAGGAACTGGCCCTTCTTGATATTCACCGGCTTGCCGGAAGCGGCCACGGCGTGGATGAAATCGGTCTGGCGGCAGAGGAAGGCCGGGGTCTGTAGCACGTCCACCACGGCGGCCACGGCGGGTACCTCGGCTTCGGTGTGCACATCGGTGAGCACCGGCACGCCGATCTGGCGGCGCACGTTCTCCAGGATCTTCAGGCCGGCATCCATGCCCAGGCCGCGGAAGCTCTTGCCGGAGCTGCGGTTGGCCTTGTCGTAGGACGCCTTGAAGATGTAGGGGATGCCCAGGCGGCCGCAGACTTCCTTCATCTGGCCGGCCACGTCCACGCACAGCTGCTCGGACTCGGCGACGCAGGGGCCGGCGATGAGGAAAATCGGCTGGTCGAGGCCAACCTCGAAGTCGCACAGTTTCATTTGGCGGTCGCCTGTTGCTGCTTCAGGGCAGCCTGGACGAAGGAGGTGAACAGGGGATGGCCGTTGCGCGGGGTGGAAGTGAATTCCGGATGGAACTGGCAACCGACGAACCAGGGATGCACGTCGGCGGGCAGTTCCACCATTTCGCACAGGTCGGTGCCGGGGGCGCGGCCGGCGACGACCAGGCCCTTGGCTTCCAGCTGGGCCAGCAGGGTGTTGTTCACTTCGTAGCGGTGGCGGTGGCGTTCGACGATCTCGGGGGCGCCGTAGATCTGGCGGGCCCGGGTGCCGTCGGCCAGCTGGCACAGCTGGCCGCCCAGGCGCATGGTGCCGCCCAGGTCGGAATTTTCGTCGCGCTTTTCCACCTTGCCGGAGGCATCCTGCCATTCGGTGATCAGGCCGATCACCGGGAAGGGGCTGTTCTGCTCGAATTCGGTGGAGTGGGCACCGGCCATGCCGGCCACGTCCCGGGCGAACTCCACCACGGCCAGCTGCATGCCCAGGCAGATGCCCAGGTAGGGCACCTTGTTTTCACGGGCGTAGCGGATGGCGGCGATCTTGCCTTCGGTGCCGCGCTTGCCGAAGCCGCCGGGCACCAGAATGGCATCCATGCCCTTCAGGGCGCCGCAGCCGTTCTTCTCGATGTCCTCGGAATCCAGGTAGTGGATGTTGACCTTGGAACGGGTGTGGATGCCGGCGTGCTTCAGGGCCTCGATGAGGGACTTGTAGGACTCGGTAAGGTCCACGTACTTGCCGACGAAGGCGATTTCCACGCTGTGCTGGGGGTGCTCCAGGGCGTCCACCAGGCCGTTCCACACGGAGAGGTCGGCGGCCTTGGCCAGGATGTCCAGCTTGTGGCAGACGATCTCGTCCAGCATCTGGTCGTGCAGCATGGCCGGGATCTTGTAGATGGAATCGGCGTCCAGCACCTCGATCACGGCTTCCCGCTGGACGTTGCAGAACAGGGCGATCTTGCCCTTTTCGTCTTCCGGGATTTCCCGGTCGGCGCGGCACAGCAGCACGTCGGGCTGGATGCCGATTTCCCGCAGTTCCTTGACGGAATGCTGGGTCGGCTTGGTCTTCAGCTCGCCGGCGGTGGGAATGTAGGGCAGCAGGGTCAGGTGCAGGAAACAGGTGTTGTTGCGGCCTTCCTCGAAGCCCATCTGGCGGATGGCTTCCAGGAACGGCAGGGACTCGATGTCACCCACGGTGCCGCCCACCTCGACGATGGCCACGTCGGCCCCTTCGGCGCCACGCTTGATGTGGGCCTTGATCTCGTCGGTGATGTGGGGGATGACCTGCACGGTCTTGCCCAGGTACTCGCCGCGGCGCTCTTTCTTGAGCACCGTGTCGTAGATCTGGCCGGTGGTGAAGTTGTTGCGCTTGCCCATCTTGGCGCTGGTGAAGCGCTCGTAGTGGCCCAGGTCCAGGTCGGTCTCGGCGCCGTCTTCGGTGACGAACACCTCGCCGTGCTGGAAGGGGCTCATGGTGCCCGGGTCGACGTTGATGTAGGGATCAAGCTTGAGGTGGGTGACGGTGATTCCGCGGGATTCGAGAATCGCACCCAGAGAGGCAGCGGCAATTCCCTTACCCAGGGAAGAAACCACGCCGCCAGTGACGAAGACGTATTTGGTCATGACGATATAGCTGCGGGAAAGCCGAATTGTAGCCGATAACCCGGCCGCCTTCCAAACCTGCCGGCAACGGGCGGCCAACACCGGCGAACGCACCACCAACGCCGGAAAATCGGGGCCGGGCGCCCTGCCCTGCCCCGGCGTGCCTCAGCGGGCGGTCCAGGCCCCGTCCATGGGCAGGGCGGCGCCGGTCATGCCGGCGCCGGCGGGGGAACAGAGGAACAGCACGAACTCGGCCAGGTCGTCGGCCTCAAGGAAGCGCTTGTTGGGCTGGGCCGCCAGGATCACGTCGCGGATCACCTGATCCTCCGGCAGGTTGTGCACCTTGGCCTGGGCCGCCACCTGCTTTTCCACCAGGGGCGTGCGCACATAGCCGGGGCACACCGCGTTGCAGGTGATGCCGGTCTCCGCCACCTCCAGGGCCACCGCCTTGGAAAAGCCCACCACCGCGTGCTTGCTGGCGGTGTAGGGCGCCTTGAAGGGCGAGGCCACCAGGCCGTGGGCCGAGGCGATATTGACGATGCGGCCCCAGTTACGCGCCTTCATGCCCGGCAGCACGGCCTTGGTGGCATGGAAGACGGAGGACAGGTTGATGGCGATGAGCTGGTCCCACTTCTCTTCGGGGAATTCATCCACCGCCGCCACGTGCTGGATGCCGGCGTTGTTCACCAGGATGTCCACGACTCCCAGCTGCTTCTCGGCGGCGGCCGCCAGGGCCCGCACCGAGGCCGCATCGGCCAGGTCGGCCGAGGTGTAGGCCACCTTGACACCGAACTCGGCGGCCATGGCCGCCCGCAGACCTTCCGCCTCGGCCGCCGGACGGGAATCGTTGAGCATCACCGCGGCGCCGTTACGGGCCAGGGCCCGGGCCACGGCCAGGCCGATGCCGGAGGTGGAACCGGTGACGAGAGCGATTTTTCCGCTGAGCATGGACATCTCCTGTGGGGATGGAATCGGAATGAAGGATAAGGGATGAAAGCCGGAGCCGGCATGCCCCGGCCACCACCAGAGCGGGAAGCGCACCGGGTAACGATCTTGAAGGCACCTACCTGGAACATGGCGCCCTTGCTGCCTTGCCGGGAAGGCCGCCCGGAGAACACCGCCGGACGCGCCTGCCGGCCCTGCCCTTGGTGGAGGCTAGCGGATGAAGTCCCGGCTCACCGCCCGGAACAGGTCGGTGCCGGCCCGGTGCAGCCATTCGAAAGCCACCATCTCCCGGGAGACGATGACGCAGCCGGCCTGGCGCAGGCGCTCCAGGGCCAGGGCCTTGTCCTCGGGCCGGCGGGAGCCGACCGCCTCGGCCACCACGAACACTTCCTTGCCCCGGCCCAGCAGGTCCAGGGCCGTCTGCAGCACGCAGACATGGGTTTCGGTGCCGGTGATGACCACCTGGCGGCGGGCCAGGGCGGGCAGCTCGTCGAGGCAGCCGTCGGCCACGGCGGAAAAATGGATTTTCTCCACCACCTCCTCCGGCGCCAGCATTTCCGCCAGGGCCGGCACCGTGGCGCCCAGGCCCCGGGGATACTGGACCGTGGCCAGCACCGGCACCTCCAGGCGGCGGGCCACCTGGGTCAGCCACAGATTGTGGGCGATCACGGCCTCGCCCTCGTGGATCGCCGGAGCAAGGCGCTCCTGGATGTCGATGATCAGCAACAGGGACTGGTCGGCCTTGATCAGCATGGCACCTCCGGAAAGTCCAGGGGACGGGCCTGCCAGACTATCACGCGCCGGCGGCGGCGAGCATGCTGGCGGCCAGGGCCTCGATGCCGGCGTCGCTCAGGTCGTCGCTGACGAAAGGATCGTGACGCCGGCGGCCCTGGTAGTTCTGGCCCTGGGAGCGGCGATAGTGGGGGTCGTAATGCAGGTCGAGCAGTTCCTGCACCAGCTGGGACCAGCCGCCCTCCCGGGCTAGGGCCTGCCAGCGGGCCACGGTTTCCTTGCCCTGCAGCTCCTTCAGGTTGTCCAGGCGGCGCACCAGCCATTCCGGGTCTTGCAGGAAGTAGTCGTAATCCCGCAGCAGGAATTCCACCCGGGCCGGCAGGCTGGCCGCCACCTCGAGACACTCACCGCCCCGCACCGCCTCGAGCAGGGCGTCGGGCAGATGCAGGCGGCCGATCTTGCGACTCTCGGCCTCGACGAACACCGGCCGGGAGCTGTCGAAGCCGGCCAGGGCCTGCCACAGGGCGGTCTCGAAGCCCTTCTGGGCCGGCTGGGGCTCGCCCGGCAGCACCCCCAGCACCGAGCCCTTGTGGGCCGCCAGGGTCTCCAGGTCCAGCACCTGGGCGCCCTGCCGGGCCAGGGCCTGGAGGATGCGGGTCTTGCCGCTGCCGGTGGCGCCGCAGACCACCCGGTAGGTAAAGCGTGGCGCCAGGGCGTCGATCTGCTCCATGACGTGCTGGCGGAAGGCCTTGTAGCCGCCGTCCAGTTTGTCCGCCCGCCAGCCGATCTGGCGGAAGATGATCTGCATCGCCCCGCTGCGCTGGCCGCCGCGCCAGCAATAGATGAGGGGCCGCCACTCCTTGGGCATGTCGCGGAAACGCTCCTGCAGGTGGCGGGCGATGTTGATGGAGATCAGGGCCGCCCCCACCTTCTTCGCCTCGAAGGGCGACACCTGTTTGTACAGGGTGCCCACGGTGACGCGCTCCTCGTTGGACAGCACCGGACAGTTGATGGCCCCGGGTACGTGGTCCTCGGCGAATTCGGCCGGCGTGCGGACGTCGATGATGGCATCGTAGTCACCCAGTTGGGCGACGCTGGCGAGGGCGGGATGTTTCATGTCGGGGTGGCGTTTTTCCGGAAGAGGCGCCATTCTAACGCCCCTCCCCGACCTTCCCACGGCAAACCCCATGGACGACATCAAGCTCACCTCCTTTTCCCATGGCGGCGGCTGCGGCTGCAAGATTGCCCCGGCCGTGCTCTCCCAGATCCTCGCCGCCACCCCGGCCGCCCTCATTCCGCCCCAGCTGCTGGTGGGCACCGAGTCCTCCGACGACGCGGCGGTCTACAAGCTCAACGACAGCCAGGCCCTGGTGGCCACCACCGATTTCTTCACCCCGATCGTGGACGATCCCCACGACTTCGGCCGCATCGCCGCCACCAACGCCATTTCCGACATCTACGCCATGGGCGGCACGCCGATCCTGGCCCTGGCCCTGGTGGGCATGCCCCTGGACAAGCTGCCCCTGCCGGTGATCGAGCGCATCCTCTCCGGCGGCGCCTCGGTCTGTGCCGAGGCGGGCATCCCCATCGCCGGTGGCCACTCCATCGACGTGCTGGAACCCATCTACGGCCTGGTGGCCCTGGGCCTGGTGCATCCGGACAAGGTGAAGAAGAACAGCGGCGCCAAGGCGGGCGACGTGCTGATCCTGGGCAAGCCCCTGGGCGTGGGCATCCTCTCCGCCGCCCTGAAGAAGGGCAGGCTTTCCGCCGAGGGCTATGGCCGCATGATCGCCTACACCACCCAGCTCAACCGGGTCGGCACCCGGCTGGCCGAACTGCCGGCGGTGCACGCCATGACCGACGTCACCGGCTTCGGCCTGGCCGGCCATCTGCTGGAAATCTGCCGCGGCTCCGGGCTGGCGGCCCATGTGCGCTTCGCCGCCCTGCCCCTCATCGCCGAGGCGGTGGAACACGTGCAGGCCGGCATCGCCACCGGCGCCTCCAACCGCAACTGGGCCGGCTACGGCCATGAAGTGGCCCTGGAGGCGGGGCTGGAGGAATGGCAGCAGAAGCTCGTCACCGACCCCCAGACCTCCGGCGGCCTCCTGGTGAGCTGCGCCCCGGAAGCGGCGGCGGAAGTGCTGGCAGCCTTCCGCGACGCCGGTTTCGGCGAAGCGGCCGTAATCGGCGAACTATCCCCGGGCACCCCGGGGCTTGCAGTCAGCGCCCGCTGAGCAGGGGCGCCAGGCCCGTCCACACATTGTCGAGCAGGCGCGGCTGGGCCTCGGCCAGGGGATGCAGGTTGTCCGCCTGGAACAGCTGGGGTTTGTCCGCCATGCCGTCCAGCAGGAAATCCACGTAGGCCAGCTTCTCCTGCCGGGCCAGTTCGGCGAAGCTGCGGTGGAAGTCGTCGGCATAGGCGCCGAAATTGGGCGGCAGGCGCATGCCCACCAGCAGCACCTTGATCTGTTGCCGGCGGGCCGCCTTGATCATGGCCGCCAGGTTGTCCCGCATCACCGCCAGGGGCAGGCCCCGCAGGCCGTCGTTGGCCCCCAGGGCCAGCACCAGCACCGAAGGCTGGTGCTTGCTCAAGGCGGCCTCCAGACGGGAACGGCCACCGGCAGTGGTTTCCCCGGAGATGCTGGCATTGACGACGCTATAATCGAAACGCCTTTCCTGCAGCCGGTTCTGCAGCAGGGCCGGCCAGGCCGCCTCCTGGCGGATGCCGTAGCCGGCGGAAAGGGAATCGCCGAAGACCAGGATGGTCCTGGCCATGACTTCAGGCGCCGCCAGCAGCATCAGCCAGGGCAGCAACTTCAAAACGACGAGGATTTTTTCCCGCATGTCCGAACATTCATTGGTGGAAGTGGTGGGTCTGGGCAAGACCGTCAACAACGGCGATACGCCCCTGACCATTTTGCACGATATCGAATTCAGCGTGAGTGCGGGGGAAACCGTGGCCATCGTCGGCGCCTCCGGCTCCGGCAAATCCACCCTGCTCGGCCTCCTGGCCGGCCTGGACTCGCCCAGCAGCGGCTCCGTCCGCCTCGACGGCGAGAATCTCAACGACCTCGACGAAGACGCCCGGGCCCGCCTGCGGGGCCGCATGCTGGGCTTCGTCTTCCAGTCCTTCCAGCTGCTACCCTCCCTCACTGCAGAGGAGAACGTCATGCTGCCCATGGAACTGGCCGGCATCAGGGAGGCCGCGGCCAAGGCCCGGCAATGGCTGGAACGGGTGGGCCTGAGCCAGCGCCTGCGCCACTACCCGAAGCACCTTTCCGGCGGCGAGCAGCAGCGGGTCGCCCTGGCCCGGGCCTTCGCCCTGGAGCCCAAGCTGGTGCTGGCCGATGAGCCGACCGGCAACCTGGACGGCCAGACCGGCCACCAGATCGTGGACCTGATGTTCAAGCTCAATGCGGACCAGGGCACCACTCTGGTACTGGTCACCCACGACGAGGAAATCGCCGCCCGCTGCGGCCGGCGCCTGCGCATGCAGGAAGGGAAACTGATACGGGAGTGAAAGGACCGCCAGGCAGGCGGTCCGGCAAAGCTCAGGGAGTCGGCAGGACGATGCGGTCGGCGATCCAGTCGCGCAGGGCGCCCAGGTTGTCGTCGAAATGGTCGTAGATCATCAGGCTCTGGCCGAAGACGTAGGCGTAGAGCATGAGACTGCGGCTCTTCGCCTCCTTCTCGGAGAGACCGCAGGCGACGAACAGCTTGCGCGTGCACTCCAGCCGCGACGTATCCACCTCTTCGACGATGGCCGCCGCCTGGGGATCACGCCGGGCCCAGTCGCGCACCGCCAGCTCGATGGGGATGCCCTTGCGGTTGCGCGCCAGGCTGTACACCTGGATCACGTGGTAGATCTGTTCCCGTTCCTTGCCGGGCTGGGCCGTGGTCTGCTTGATGATGTCCTTGATGCGGCCTTCCTTCCAGGTTTCCAGGACGGCCATGAGCAGGTCCTGACGGTCCTTGAAGTGCCAGTAGAAACTGCCCTTGGTCACCCCGAAATTCTTGGCCAGGACCTCCACCCGCAGGCCGTCGGTTCCCTCGTCGGCGAGGACATTGATGGCCGCTTCGATCCAGTCGCTGCGGTCAAGCTGGGTGCGGACTTTTGTTGTTTTTTCCTGTTTCATCTCAAGCCGTTGACAAGGGTTTTTCCGTACGCTACCGTATGCTGATCCATACCAGCGAGTATGGGCCTATTCTGCGGTTCGGGCCGGGGGCTGTCAAACTCCCCGGAGCAGGCCGGGAGACGCCCCACAAAGGTGGCCGACGGAGTAGGATACTCAGATAGATTCATCAGACAAATTCGCGTAGTCCCAAGGAGGATACATTGAAAGTCCTGGTACCAGTAAAGCGGGTGGTGGATTACAACGTCAAGGTGCGCGTCAAGAGCGACGGTACCGGCGTTGATATTGCCAACGTCAAAATGTCCATGAACCCCTTCGACGAAATCGCCGTCGAAGAGGCCGTTCGCCTCAAGGAAGCCGGCATCGCCAGCGAAGTGATCGTGGTCTCCGCCGGTGTCGCCGGTTGCCAGGAAACCCTGCGCACCGCCATGGCCATCGGTGCCGACCGCGGCATCCTGATCGAATCCGACGCCGACCTGCAGCCCCTGGCCGTGGCCAAGCTGATCAAGGCCGTGGCCGACAAGGAACAGCCCCAGGTGGTGATCTTCGGCAAGCAGGCCATCGACGACGACTCCAACCAGACCGGCCAGATGTTCGCCGCCCTGCAAGGCTGGCCCCAGGCCACCTTCGCCTCCAAGGTGGTGATCGCCGACGGCAAGGCCACCGTGACCCGTGAAGTGGACGGCGGCCTGGAAACCCTGGAAATGGCCCTGCCGGCCGTGGTGACGACCGACCTGCGCCTCAACGAGCCGCGCTACGCCACCCTGCCCAACATTATGAAGGCCAAGAAGAAGCCCCTGGAAACCATCAAGCCGGAAGACCTGGGCGTGGACGTGGCCCCCCGTCTGAAGACCCTGAAGGTGGCCGAGCCCGCCAAGCGCCAGGCCGGCGTCAAGGTGGCCGACGTGGCCGATCTGGTGAGCAAGCTGAAGAACGAAGCGAAGGTGATCTAATGGCTATCCTCGTCATTGCCGAACACGACAACCAATCCCTGAAGGCGGCGACCAAGAACGCCGTCACCGCAGCCGCCAAGATCGGTGGTGAAATCCATGTGCTGGTGGCCGGTTCCGGCTGTGCCAACGCCGCTGCCGAAGCCGCCAAGCTGGCCGGTGTGGCCAAGGTGAAGGTGGCCGATGCCGCCCACTACGCCGACCAGACCGCCGAAAACATCGCTGCCCTGGTGGTGGCCAACGCGGCCGGCTACAGCCACATCGTTGCCCCCGCCACCACCAACGGCAAGAACTTTGCGCCCCGCGTCGCCGCCCTGCTGGACGTGGCCCAGATCTCCGACATCGTCGGGGTCGAGTCCGCCGACACCTTCGTGCGTCCCATCTACGCCGGCAATGCCCTGGCCACGGTGCAGTCCGCCGATGCCGTGAAGGTCATCACCGTGCGTACCACCGGCTTTGAAGCCGTGGCCGAAGGCGGTTCCGCCGCAGTCGAGGCCATCGCCGCCGGTCCCGACCTGGGCAAGTCCAAGCTGGTCTCCCGGGAACTGACCAAGAGCGAGCGCCCCGAGCTGACCGCCGCCAAGATCATCGTTTCCGGTGGTCGCGGCCTGGGTAACGGGGAGAACTACAAGACCCTGCTGGAGCCCCTGGCCGACAAGCTGGGTGCCGCCCTGGGCGCTTCCCGCGCCGCCGTGGATGCCGGCTTTGTGCCCAACGACTACCAGGTGGGCCAGACCGGCAAGATCGTCGCGCCCCAGCTGTATATCGCCATCGGCATTTCCGGCGCCATCCAGCACCTGGCCGGCATGAAGGACTCCAAGGTCATCGTCGCCATCAACAAGGACCCGGAAGCTCCCATCTTCCAGGTGGCCGATTACGGTCTGGTGGCCGACCTGTTCGAGGTCGTGCCCCAACTGGCCGCCGCCGTCTAAGGCAGTCGCAAGCACCGCAGGAGCCGGGCATGAACCTGCCGGACAACCTCCTCGACCCGGCCCTGCACTGGCTGGGCTGGGGGCTGTTCGCCGCAGTCTTCCTGCTGGCCCTGCGCCGCGCCCCCTGGGGCCGGCTCGGCGACAGTGCCCAGTCCAACGTCTGGCTGGGCACCATCGTCATCCTCACCCTGCTGTGGAGCATCAAGGCCGGCGTCCTGCCCGGGCTCGACCTGCACCTCCTCGGCGCCATGACCTTCACCCTGGAGTTCGGCCCCTGGCTGGCCTTCGTCGGCCTTTCCCTGGTGCTGGCCGGGATCACGGTCAACGGTGCCGCCGGCTGGGAGAGTTTCGGCCTCAACGCCCTGGTCATGGCCGGCCTGCCGGTGCTACTGGCCTACGGCATCTACCGTTTCAACCAGCGCCGGCTGAGCAAGAACCCCTTCGTCTTCATCTTCGCCAACGGCTTCTTCGGTTCGGCCCTGACCATCCTGGCCACCGGCGTCGCCGCCAGCGCCCTGCTCTACCTGGGCGGGGCCTACCCGCTGGAGAAGCTGCTCGACGACTACCTGCCCTATTTCCTGCTGCTGGGCTTTTCCGAAGCCTGGCTGACGGGAATGGTCGTCACCATCCTGGTGGTGTACCGCCCCCAGTGGATCAGCACCTTCGACGATTCCATCTATCTCGCCAAGAAGTAACCCAAAAGCAACAACCATTAATCAAAGGAGAAAGCGCGAATGAGTCAATACAATGCCCCCCTGCGTGACATGCACTTCGTCATGAAAGAGCTGGCCGGCCTGGAACAGGTCGTGCAACTGCCGGGCTACGAGGAAGTGGACACGGACCTGTCCGACGCCATTCTGGAGGAAGCCTCCAAGTTTGCCGGCAACGTCCTCTCCCCCATCAATTTCAGCGGCGACCAGGAAGGCTCCAAGTGGCACGACAAGGCCGTCACCGTGCCCGCCGGCTTCAAGGAAGCCTATACCCAGTTCGCCGAGAACGGCTGGACCGCGCTGGCCTGTTCCCCCGAGTTCGGCGGCCAGGGCCTGCCCAAGCTGATCTCCACCGCCGTCAATGAAATGTGGAAGTCGGCCAACATGGCCTTCTCCCTGTGCCCCATGCTCACCACCGGAGCCATCGAGGCCCTGATGACCGCCGGCTCCGACGCCCTGAAGCAGAAGTTCCTGCCGAAGATGGTCAGCGGCGAGTGGACCGGCACCATGAACCTGACCGAGCCCAGCGCCGGGTCCGACCTGGCCGCCGTGCGCACCCGCGCCGAGCCCCAGGGTGATGGCAGCTACAAGATCTTCGGCCAGAAGATCTTCATCACCTACGGCGACCACAACATGACCGAGAACATCGTGCATCTGGTGCTGGCCCGCCTGCCCAATGCACCGGAAGGCGTGAAGGGTATCTCCCTCTTCGTCGTGCCCAAGTTCATGGTCAAGGACGACGGCTCCCTGGGCGAACGCAACGACGCCTACTGCGTCTCCATCGAACACAAGCTGGGCATCCACGCCAGCCCCACCGCCGTCATGGCCTTCGGTGACCACGGCGGTGCCGTCGGCTACCTGGTGGGCGAGGAAAACCGCGGCCTGGAATACATGTTCATCATGATGAACGCCGCCCGCTTCGCCGTCGGCATGGAAGGCGTGGCCCTGGCCGAGCGTGCCTACCAGCAGGCCGTGTGGTACGCCAAGGACCGCATCCAGGGTACCGAACTGGGCGTGCGCGGCGGCCCCAAGGTCTCCATCCTCAAGCACCCGGACGTGCGCCGCCTGCTCATGAGCATGCGTTCCCAGACCGAAGCCGCCCGGGCCCTGGCCTACGTGGTGGCCGCCGCCATGGACGCCGCCAAGCACCATCCGGACGAAGCCGTCCGCGCTGCCAACCAGGCCTTCGCCGACCTGATGATCCCCGTGGTCAAGGGCCACAGCACCGAGATGTCCATCGAGGTGGCCTCCGAAGGCGTGCAGGTGCACGGCGGCATGGGCTTCATCGAGGAAACCGGCGCCGCCCAGCACCTGCGCGATGCCCGCATCACCGCCATCTACGAAGGCACCACCGCCATCCAGGCCAACGACCTGATCGGCCGCAAGATGGCCCGCGAAGGCGGCGCCACCATCAAGGCCGTGATCGCCGAGATGCGCAAGCTGGACGCCAAGCTGGCAGCCCAGAACGGCGCCGACTTCGTCGCCATCCGCAAGCGCTTCGCCGCTGGCGTGGATGCCCTGGAACAGGCCGCCAACTGGATCGTCGCCATCTTCAAGGACGACATCAAGGCAGCCCACGCCGGTTCCGTGCCCTTCCTGCGTCTGCTGGGCATCGTTGCCGGCGGCTGGCAGATGGCCCGGGCCGCCCTGGTGGCCCAGGAGAAGATCGCCGGCGGCGACAGCGACCCGTTCTACGCTGCCAAGATCGTCACCGCCCGCTTCTTCGCCGATCACCAGCTGACCAAGGCCCAGGGCCTGACCGACTCCATCGTCGATGGCGCCACCGGCACCCTGGCCCTGGCGGAAGAGCTGTTCTGATCCCCTAGCGGCAGTCGCTGCACCTCACAACGGGCCCTGCGGGGCCCGTTGTCTTTTCTGCCACCGGAACCAATCAGGCGGCCTGGGCCTCGTGGTCCAGATGGAAGCGCCGGGTCAGGCTGGCCATGGAACTGATGTTGATGTCCGCCACCAGCACCCCGTCGATGACGCTGCCTTCCCGCAGGGGCACGGCCAGGGTGATGCAGAAATCCTCGGTGGCCGAAGAGAGGTAGATTTCCGACACGTAGGGCTGGCCCCCTTCGGCCACGTGGGCGAAATAGGGTTGTTCGCTGCGGTCCACGCCGACGCCGCCGGCCTTGATGCGGCCGTACATGTCCGGGTTGATCCAGTTGGGGTAGCGCTGCACCCCGGCACCATCCAGTTCGAACACCATCTCGAAGAAGGGATAGCTGCGGAACCAGGCATCCAGGGCGTGGGGGTCCCGGCTGCGGGGCGCGCCGATGAAGTCGGCCAGGGCGGCAATGGCGTTTTCCTTCCACAGGCCCAGGCCGTGGTTGTGCTGCTGCTTGATCATGGCCGGCGGCACGCCTTCCACCACGATGACGCTGCCCTGCTCCACCTTGCCCACCTTCTTCAGGGCCGCCGCCCGTTCCGCCGCCGCCACCGCATTGGCCAGGCGGCCGGTGCTGGCATTGACCACCGCCACCGAAATGCTGGCGATGGGATGGGCCAAGCCGTCGTCGGTGAGGAAATGACCCCGGGCGATGTCCTCGTGGTCGTAGAGGTGGGAGGCCAGGGCCTGGAACTGTTCCATGATGGAAAGCAGCTCGTCGGTGAGCCCCGGCCCCATGCTTTCCATGACCAGGATGAAGTCGTCGCCGCCGATGTGGCCGAGCAGACATTCGGGACGGCCGACGAAGGTATGGCGCAGCAGTTCGGCCAGGGTGCGGATCATGGCATCGCCGCGGATGAAGCCGTAGCGGTCGTTGTAAGCCTTGAAGTGGTCCAGGTCGATATACACCAGGCACACGGTCTGGTTCTCCGCCAGACGGGATTCCAGGGTATGGCGCAGGCTGGGGCCGGTGGGCAGGTGGGAGAGCGGATGCAGGTTGCTGCCGTTTTCCCGCCGCGCCAGCATCTGGGCGATCAGGGTCATGGGATGGATCACCCCCAGATACTGCCCCTCGTTGGAGGTGACCACCCAGGGATCCGAATCCTTGCGGTCGTGGTAGAGGATGCGGGCCAGGGCCGGCGTCGTCAGGCGGTGCGGCAGATTGCGCGCCACCGGTTCGCACAGTTTGCCCAGGGTGCGGGCCGCCGCCGACAGCACCTTGCCCCGCCGCACCAGGCCGATGGGCTGGCCCTGGTCGGTGACGATGGCCAGGGGCAGGGACGGGGCTTCCTGGAAGATCTGCCGCGCCTCCGGCACCGAGGCGCGCAGGTCGATGGACTGCCAGGGGTCCATCAGGTCCGTCAGCTGGAAACGGTCCCGGGGCCGGGAGCGGCAGGAATCGTCCTGGCGCGGCAGGGGAGCCACCTCCGGCTCGGTGAGCAGCTGGGGCTGGGCGAAATAGAAGCCCTGGGCATAGCTGATGCCCATGTCGCGCACGAAATTGACGTCCTCCGGCCGTTCCAGGCCTTCGGCAATGACCGTGGCGCCGAGGCGCTGGGCCATGGAGACGATGGCCTCCAGCAGCACCGAGCGCACCCGGCTGCCCTGGGCACCGTGCACGATGCTGCGGTCCACCTTGATGAAGTCGGCCCGCACCGCCGCCAGGGTGGACAGGCCGTTGAAGCCGGCCCCCATGTCGTCCAGGGCGATGCGAAAGCCCAGGGTGCGCAGGGCTTCGCAGCTGTCGGCGAGGACATTGGGGTCCACCCGCTCCGACTCCACCACTTCGATCACCACCTCGCGCCGGTCGATGCCGAGGCGGTTGAGGTGCTCCACCATGCGCTGGGTCCACTGGCTGTGCAACATGTTCTGGGGCAGCACGTTGAGGAACAGGGGCGTGCCCGCCGGAATGCGGTTGGCCTTGGCCTCCAGGGCCATGAACTGGCACTCCAGGTCCAGGTCCGCCTCCCGCCCCAGCTGCCCGGCCAGATGGAAGGCCTCGGCGCCGCTGAGCAGACGCCCCTGGGGATGCTCCAGACGGCACAGGGCCTCCAGGGCGAACACCTGGCCGTCCTGGGTCATGTCCACCAGGGGCTGGAAGTGCATGCGCACATGGGGCCGCAGGTCCCCCAGCATCCAGGCGTGGAGCCGGCGGGCGTAGAGGGTGTTGAAAGGCAGGGCCAGTTGCAGGGTGGGCACCAGGCCCAGGCTGGCCTCGCTCTGGTCGCAGTGGACGGCCAGGGTTTCCTTCAGGGTTTCCCGGTTGGTTTCCGCCGCCAGGCTTTCCATGAGCTGGTCCAGGGCGGCGTTGTCCGCCGCGTCGAAGCGCCACACGTGGCGATCGACCTGGCGGCCACCGAGCATCGGCCAGAGGGAGGGAACGTAGGGTCCGTCGTACTTGAGAAAGAGACACATGGGGATGCAGGGCCAGGAGAGATGACAGCTTTGCTTAGCAACCCCCGGGCCACCCCCGGCTTTTGACCGGATTACGGGCTGTGCCGGACATCCACCCCGCACCGCAACCGCCATCAACGCACCAGGATGGAGCAGTCCTTCGCCGACTTTCCCGGTGGGCACCGGGATGGTGCATTTGACTCAGAAGAAGCGATCCGGCGTCAGCCGCAAGCCCACGGAAAACCACTGGCTGTCCCGGCCCCCGTCCACCTGGCGCCCCACCGTGGCATCCACCTGGACCCGCTCGGGCACCACGAAAAAGCGCAGGCCGGTCTGCCAGTAGGGCTTGACCCGGTTGTCGCCGAAGGACTCGGCAATGAGGCTGGCCCGCTCATGCACCCACCACTCGCCCCCCAGGCCCCAGGTCAGGTTGTGACGCTGGCTGGCCCGGTCCTTGAGCCAGCCCACATTGGTGTGCAGCACCACCCGGTCGTCGAGGAAGGAAAAGGAAGCCGGCAGGTAGGCGTAGGTATTGCCCAGCAGGTTGGGCCCCGCATTGACGCCCGGATGGGCGATCTTCCCCACCGCCAGACCCCAGCCCCAGCCGTTGCTTTCCAGGGGCTTGAAGAGGGTCTTGGCCTGCAGCACATAGTCGTCGCTGCGGGGAGCGTGATCGTTGTGGGCCATGCCGGCCCCGGCGGTGATCTCGAAATTGCCGCCCGGATTGCAGGCCGGCAGCATCCACAGTTCCCGGCTCTGGGGATAGATGCGGGCCCAGCTTTCCAGCTGGCAGCTGCCGGCCGTGGTCAGCCGGGCATCGTCGGTGACGAAGGGCCGGGCGGCAAAGGCCAGGGAAGGCAACAGCAGGAACAGGGCAAGGCAACGGATGAACATAAAAAAAAGCGCCGTCTCGGGGACGGCGCATTTTAGGACAAGAAGGTGACCGTACGGTTACATATTGGGGTAGTTCGGCCCTTCGCCGCCCTGGGGCACCACCCAGGTGATGTTCTGGGTCGGGTCCTTGATGTCGCAGGTCTTGCAGTGCACGCAGTTCTGGGCGTTGATCTGCAGGCGGGGATTGGAGCCGTCGGCCTCCCGCAGGATTTCGTACACCCCGGCCGGACAGTAGCGTTGCTCGGGCGCGTCGTACTGGGCCAGGTTGACCTGGATCGGCACGGCAGCATCCTTCAGCTGCAGGTGACAGGGCTCGTCTTCCTCATGATTGGTGTTGGAGAGGAAGACGGAGGACAGCCGGTCGAAGGTAAGCACGCCGTCGGGCTTGGGATAGGCGATGGGGGTACAGTCCTTGGCCTTCTTCAGCTTGAGGTGGTCCGGGCCGCTGTGGTGCAGGGTCCACGGCGCCTTGCCGCCGAACAGCTTCTGATCCACGCCGAACATGAAGCCGCCCCAGTGCAGGCCCTTGCTCATCCAGGGCTTGAAGTTGCGGGCCTTGTACAGTTCCTCGTAGAGCCAGGAGGCCTTGAACTTCTCCGGATAGGCGGTCAGTTCATCAAAGCTGCGCTCGGCGGCCAGGGCCTCGAAACAGGCTTCGGCGGCCAGGGAACCGCTCTTGATGGCGCAGTGGGAACCCTTGATGCGGGAGGCGTTGAGGAAGCCGGCATCGTCGCCGATCAGCACGCCGCCGGGGAAGGTCAGCTTGGGCAGGGACTGCAGGCCGCCGGCAGTGATGGCCCGGGCGCCGTAGGAGACGCGCTTGCCGCCTTCGAGGAATTCGCGGATCTTCGGATGGGTCTTGAAGCGCTGCATCTCCTCGTAGGGAGACAGGTGGGGATTGTCGTAACCCAGGCCGACGACGAAGCCGACGGAAACCAGGTTGTCTTCCATATGGTAGAGGAAGCCGCCGCCGTAGGTGTCGTTGTCCATGGGCCAGCCACCGGTGTGCACCACCAGGCCGGTCTGGTGCTTCTCGGGCTTGATCTCCCACAGTTCCTTGATGCCGATGCCGTACACCTGGGGATCGGCGTCGGAGGCCAGGTTGAACTTGGCCTGGATCTGCTTGCCCAGGTGGCCGCGACAGCCTTCGGCGAAGAGGGTGTACTTGGCATGCAGCTCCATGCCCAGCTGGAAGGCGGGGCCTTCGCTGCCGTCCTTCAGGCGGCCCATGTCGCCGGTGGCCACGCCCTTGACGGAGCCGTCCTCGTTATAGAGCACTTCGGCGCCGGCAAAGCCCGGGTAGATTTCCACGCCCAGGTTTTCGGCCTGCTGGCCCAGCCAGCGACAGACGTTGCCGAGGGAGATGACGTAGTTGCCTTCGTTGTGGAAACAGCCGGGCAGGAGGCCGTTGGGCACCTGCCAGCCGCCGTCCTCGGAGAGGATGAAGAAGCGGTCTTCGGAGACCGGGGCATTGAGGGGAGCGCCCTGCTCCTTCCAGTCGGGGATCAGCTCGGTCAGGGCCTTGGGGTCCATCACCGCGCCGGACAGAATGTGGGCCCCGATTTCGGAGCCCTTTTCGATCAGGCAGACACCGCATTCCTGCCCGTTGGCGGCCGCCAGCTGCTTCAGGCGGATCGCCGCCGCCAGACCGGCCGGGCCGCCGCCGACGATCAGCACATCGTATTCCATGGATTCGCGTTGCATGTCCTCGCTCCGTTCAGATTGTTGTTATGGGATTGTTACAAGCCAAAATTTGCGAATACTATACGCTAACGTATGGTAGCGTTTCAATCACCCCAAACCACACAAGAAAATACCATGGAGACAAAACGTAAACTCATCCTCACCAGCCATATCCCCATCCGCTGGGGCGACATGGATGCCTACGGGCATGTGAACAACACGGTGTACTTCCGCTATATGGAACAGGCCCGCTGCGAATGGCTGGAACAGCTGGGCTACACCGTGGGCCCGGTGGGCGAAGGCCCGGTCATCGTCAATGCCTCCTGTACCTTCCTGCTGCCCCTGACCTACCCGGGCACGGTGGAGGTCAAGCTCTTCGCCGGCCATCCCGGGCGCTCCTCCATTCCCACCCATTACGAACTGCGCCTGGTGGGGGACGACACCCTCTACGCCACCGGCGAATCCAAGGTGGTGTGGATCGACACCGGCAGCGGCAAGTCGGCCCCCATTCCGGAAAGCCTGCGGGCCTGCCTGCAAGACCTCTAGATCCCGGCAGCACCCGGAGACGGGGGCAATGTACCTCCGTCTCCCATAAAAACGATGGAGACAAGATGAACACCGCCCACGATCTGCTGTGGCGGCCCGGCCCCGAACGGGTGGCCGCCGCCAACCTCACCCGCTTCATGGGCGCCGCCAGCCAGGCGGCCGCCGCTCCCCTCAACGATTACGACGCCCTCTGGCAATGGTCCGTGGACCAGCCCGCCGCCTTCTGGTCCCTGCTGTGGGACTTCTGCGGCGTGGTGGGTGACAAGGGCGGCACCGTCCTCGAAGACGGCGACAAAATGCCCGGCGCCCGCTGGTTCCCGCAAGGCCGTCTCAACTACGCGGAAAACCTGCTGCGTTTCAGCGGCCCGGAAGACGCCCTGGTCTTCTGGGGCGAGGACAAGGTCAAGCGCCACCTCTCCCGGGATGAACTGCGAGCCCAGGTCTCCCGCTTCCAACAGTTCCTTGAGGACGCCGGCGTGCAGCCCGGGGACCGGGTGGCGGGCTACCTGCCCAACCTGCCGGAGACCCTGATCGCCATGCTGGCCGCCGCCTCGCTCGGCGCCATCTGGTCCTCCGCCTCTCCGGACTTCGGCGTTCAGGGCGTGCTGGACCGCTTCGGCCAGATCGGCCCCAAGGTCCTCGTCTGCGTGGACGGCTACTGGTACAACGGCAAGGCCGTGGATTGCCTCACCAAGAACGCCGAGGCCGCCGCCCAGCTGCCGACCCTGGAGAAGGTGGTGGTGGTGCCCTACCTGGCCGCCACACCCGATATCGGCGCCATCCCCAAGGCCGTGACCTGGGATCAGGCCCTGGCGCCCTTCTCCGCCACGGCGCCGGCCTTTGCCCGCCTGCCTTTCAGCCATCCCCTCTTCATCATGTATTCCTCGGGCACCACCGGCGTGCCCAAGTGCATCGTCCATTGCCACGGCGGCGCCGTGCTGCAGCACCTCAAGGAACACCAGCTGCAGGGCGACGTGAAGCCCGGCGACCGGGTCTTCTACTTCACCACCTGCGGCTGGATGATGTGGAACTGGCTGGTCTCGGGCCTGGCCTCCGGCGCCACCCTGCTGCTCTACGACGGCAGCCCCTTTGCTGATCAGGGCAAGGTTCTCTTTGACTACGCCGACGCCGAAGCCATGACCCACTTCGGCACCTCGGCCAAGTTCATCGATGCCGCCGCCAAGATGGGCCTCAAGCCCCGGGAGACTCACAAGCTGCAAGCCCTGCGCTCCCTCTTCTCCACCGGCAGCCCCCTGAGCCCGGAAGGCTTCGACTACGTGTACCGGGACATCAAGCCGGAACTGCAGCTGGCCTCCATTTCCGGCGGCACCGACATCATTTCCTGCTTCGTCTTAGGCGCCCCCACCCTGCCCGTCTACCGTGGCGAAATCCAGTGCCGGGGACTGGGCATGGCGGTGGACGTGTTCGACGACGACGGCCAGCCGGTGCGCCGGCAAAAGGGCGAACTGGTATGCACCAAGCCCTTCCCGGTGATGCCCGTGGGCTTCTGGAACGACCCCGACGGGGCCAAGTACCACGCCGCCTACTTCGAGCGCTTCCCCAACGTCTGGTGCCACGGCGACTTCGCCGAGCTGACCGAGCACAACGGCATGGTCATCTACGGCCGCTCCGATGCCACCCTCAACCCGGGGGGGGTGCGCATCGGCACGGCGGAAATCTACCGGCAGGTGGAACAGCTGGAGGAAGTGGTGGAATCCCTGGTCATCGGCCAGGACTGGCCCCCGGGCAAGTACGACGACGTGCGGGTGGTGCTCTTCGTGAAATTGCGCGACGGCCTTACCCTGGACGACGCCCTGAGCGTGCGCATCAAGGAGCAGATCCGCCGCAACACCACGCCGCGCCACGTGCCGGCCAAGGTGGTGCAGGTGCGGGACATTCCCCGCACCAAGAGCGGCAAGATCGTGGAACTGGCGGTGCGCAACGTGGTGCACCAGCGGCCGGTGAAGAACGTCGAGGCCCTGGCCAATCCGGAAGCCCTGGAAGAGTTCCGGGAACGGCCGGAACTGGCCAGCTGAGAGAAAGCCACCCGGGGGCAGCGGCAACGCGGCGCCAGCCCCCGGACCGGCCCGGAGGGCTCCCCTCATGGCACCTGGCCTGGAAAGCAGCAGGGACGCGGCAGACGGAGCATGATGCCGCAAAACGCCCGTCCCCCGGGCATCCCGGGGCATGGGCTTCAGAACAGCTCGATTTTCTTGCCTGCCGGCGGTACCGGCTTGGAGAGGCTGTTCGCATAGGCCTCTTCCTCCCGGCTGACCTGGGCGACGATGCTCTGGGTCACCGGCATACGCATGCAGAAGGCGTCGCCCGTGCCCGGCACGAACACCACCTTGCGCGACCAGGGGCCCAGCACGTCGGAGGCCAGCACCGGGATGTTTTCCCGCTGCAGCCACTCGGTGGCGAATTCCACATTGCGCTCGCCGATGGAGGTGAGGATGGCGGAAACGATGTTGCCGCCGCCGAACATCTTGGCCACCAGCCGCCGCTTCTGGCCGCCCTGGGCCAGCAGGGCATTGACCAGCACTTCCATGGAATAGTCGCCGGAGAGGATGGTGTCCGGGTCCAGCTCCCGGTCCTTGCCCCGGCTGGGCAGGAGAAAGTGGTTCATGCCGCCGATCTTCAGCTGGGGATCGAACAGGCACACCGCCACACAGGACCCCAGCAGGGTGGAAATGGGCCGCCCCCCGGCCACGGACCAGCCGCCAGGACGGATCACATGGGCGATGCGATCCAGTTCCTTGCCGGTCATCTTGGAATAGTCGGGGGTGGGAGTCACGGGGCCTGCACGCTGAAAAAAGAAAACAGGGCCAGAAGGTATATCAGATACGACCGCCAGCATAGGCAGAAATTCCGCATGGGGCGGCCTTCCGCCACCGGCGGCCCATCTGTCGCCCCGTATGCCACCCGGGAAAAAGGAATCGTCGCCGACCTAAAAAAGCATCGACAAATATTCCAATGCCATCTATTAATAGAAATGGGCGCTGCAGTACCGACTCCCCCGGGCGCTCCGAACAGAGCCTGCACGTAGGCTCCCCCTTGGCCGGACGGATTCCATCGTCCGGTATTTTTTTGCCCGCGTCTCAGGCCGGATCGGCCAGCAGGCCGCGGTAGAGATGGGCCTTGATCTCCGCTAGGTCCATCTCCGCCGAGCCCAGCCGGGGCAGGACGTCGCGGAAGGCCAGGATCATCGCCATGGCCCCGAAAATGCCGACGTGGAACAGCACCGGGTCGGAAGGACGCAGCAGCCCCGCCTCCATGGCCTCCAGCCAGAAGGGCACCAGGCCGTCGCAGGAGGGACGCAGCAGGCGGGCCACCAGGAAGTCGCGACGCTCCCCCGGCAGCGGCATCTCGCGCATGATCAGCATGGTCACGGCGGGCCGCTCGATGAGCTTTTCCACGAACACGTCCAGCACCCGGGTGACCCGCTCGGCGATGGGCCAATCCCCTTCCATCAGCGGCACCAGCTCATGGCTCAGGGACTGCTGGAAATCGGCCGCCATGGATTCCACCATCGCCTGCCACAGCCCCTCCTTGGAGCCGAAGTGGTGGAAGATCATGGCCACGTCGAAGCCCGCCGAGACGGCAATGGCCCGCAGGCTGGCGCCGGCGAAACCGAGTTCGGAGAAAGCCAGCAAGGCGGCGGCCAGCAGCTTTTCGCGGCTGTCCACATCGGTGCTGCGGGGGCGCCCGGGACGGCGCGGGGATGAAGGTGGCGAGCTCATATTCGGAGCGCAAAGATATCACGTTCGGCCAGGCACAGACGGTTACAAAGAGCCCCTTGTCATTATTAAACGATCGCTGAATAATGGATCGACCCGGGGCCGGCCTGCAAATGGCCGACCATCAGGCTCCGGGACGGCTTTCCATCCAATCCAAGAACAGGAGTCACTCATGTCAGAAAAGCTGAACTTCGCCTCCTTGGCCTCGCTTTCCCAGGCCAACAACGCCTTGGCCACCTCCTTCCTGGGGGCCACCCAGGTCTATTTCGACACCATCCAGAACCTGGCCGAACTCAATTTCGGCGCCGTGCGGCAAATGCTGGAAGACGAGGCGGCGGGCTACAAGCAACTGCTCGGCAGCACCAGCGTCCAACAGGCGGTGGATATCCAGACCGGCCTGGCCCATACCCTGCTGAAAAACGGCACCGCCTATGCCCAGGCCGCCTACGAGCTGACCACGACCGCCGCCGGAGAACTGGCCCCCGTCATGCAAAGTCAATATGTAGAATGGCAGGCAGCCGTGGAGGATGGCGCCCGCCAGACCGCCGCCACCCTGCCCTTCGGCAAGGACTTGGCCCTGGCCGCCATCAAGCAGGGTGGCGCCCTGACCCAGTCGCTGCAGCAGGTCGCCGCCGCCATGCCGAAAGCGGCCGCAAAAAGCAAAAAATGATGTTCTCCCCGGGGGCCGCCAGCGGCCCCCGCCCGATAGAAAGGAGACCCCATGCCCCCCGCCGTCGCCACCTCTTCCCTCCTGCCCCTGATCTCCCCGGCCGCCCAGGTGCTGACGCCCCTGCAGGCCGACAGCGCCACCCAGCGCCTGGATCAGCACGTGCACGCCACCATCGCCCAGCTCACCAACTCCCTCTCGCCCCTCACCATGGCCATGGCCATGATCGACTGGGCCGGGCATCTGGCCGTCTCCCCCGGCAAACAGCTGGAACTGCTCAAGCTGGCGGCGACGGAAGCCGCCGCCCTGCAGGCGGCCCAGCTTTCCATGCTCAACGAGGGGCCGGACTTCGTCGCCCCCTGGAGTACCGACCGCCGCTTCAAGGAAGAGGCCTGGCACCGCTGGCCCTTCAATGTCATGCAGCAGTCCTTCCTCCTCACCGAGCGCTGGTGGAAGGCGGCGACCCACGGCATCTGGGGGGTCTCCGCCCACCACGAACGCATCGTCTCCTTCGCCGCCCGGCAGATTCTTGACCTGCTCTCCCCCGGCAACAGCCCCCTCACCAATCCGGTGGTGCTCGAACACACCATCCGCGAAGGCGGCCAGAACCTGTGGCGCGGCATGGCCCATCTGCAGGAGGACCTGCAACGGGCCATGAACAACGAGCCCCCCGCCGGCAGCGAGGATTACGTGGTGGGCCGGGACGTGGCGATCACCCCGGGCAAGGTGGTGGCCCGCACCCGGCTGATGGAACTGATCCAGTACTCCCCCACCACCGCCAAGGTCCATCCCGAGCCCATCCTCATCGTGCCGGCCTGGATCATGAAGTACTACATCCTGGACCTCTCGCCCCACAACTCCCTGATCAAGTTCCTGGTGGACCAGGGCCATACCGTCTTCTGCATTTCCTGGCGCAATCCGGACGAGGAAGACCGGGACCAGGGCATGGACGATTACCTGGAAAACGGCTTCTTCGCCGCCCTGCAGGCCATCAACGACATCGTGCCCAAGCGCCGGGTGCACGCCACCGGCTACTGCCTGGGGGGCACCCTGCTGGCGATTGCCGCCGCCGCCATGGCCCGGGACGGGGACGAGCGCCTGGCCTCCATCACGCTCCTGGCCGCCCAGACCGACTTCACCGAGCCGGGGGAGCTGGCCCTCTTCATCGACGACAGCCAGATCAGCCTGCTCGAGGCCCAGATGGCGGAAAAGGGCTACCTCTCCGCCGGCCAGATGGCGGGCGCCTTCCAGCTGCTGCGCTCCTACGACCTGCTGTGGTCGCGCATGGTGAGCCAGTACCTGCTGGGCGAACGGGGCGCCATGAACGACCTGATGGCCTGGAATGCGGACACCACCCGCATGCCGGCCCGCATGCACAGCCAGTACCTGCGCCAGCTGTTCCTCAACGACGACCTCAGCGAAGGCCGCTACCAGGTCGGCGGCCGGCCCGTGTCCCTGGGCGACATCACCATCCCCGTCTTTGCCGTGGGCACGGAAAGCGACCACGTGGCGCCCTGGCGCTCGGTGCACAAGATCCACTACCTGAGCCCGGCCGAAGTCACCTTCGTCCTCACCAGCGGCGGCCACAATGCCGGCATCGTCAGCGAACCCGGCCACCCGCGCCGCCACTACCGCCTCCACACCCGGCCCGCCGGCGAGGTGTACGTGGCCCCCGAGCAATGGCTGGAGGAAACGCCCACCCGGGAAGGCTCCTGGTGGACCGCCTGGCAGGAATGGCTGGCGGCCCGTTCCGCCGCCCCCGCAGCGCCGGCCAAGACCGGCTCCAAGCGTTATCCGCCCCTGGAAGACGCCCCCGGCAGCTACGTCCTGCTGAAGTAGGCAGCCGGCTCCGGGGCTGCGCTCCCGCCGCCCCCGCCGCGCTGCGGGTAATATGCCATCAGGCCCCCGGACGACCGCCCGGCCTGGCGGCCCGCCCCGGAGCGCCGCCGGGCGCCCCTGACAAGCGCCACCCTTCCACCAGCCCCTGGACTTCCGATGAAAAAGATCATGTTCTCCGGCCTCCCCGCCGACGTCAGCGAAAGCGGACTGCGTCAGGCCCTGGCGCGCTTCGGCCCCGTCGGCGAGATCGCCATCGTCCGCGACGGCGACCCGCAACAGCCCATCGCCATCGTCGAGATGCGCATCACCGACCAGGCCGCCTTCGACCTCACCACTCGCATCACCGACATCTGGCACGACGGCCGGCGCATCAACGCCTGGGTGCTGCTGCACTGAAACGCACCCCATGCCTGCACCGCCGAGCGAGGCCGCCATGCCCGCCGCCCCCCTCACCGCCTGCCACGAGTGCGACCTGCTGCTGCAGCCGGTGGTCCTGACGCTGCCCCGCAGCCGGGCCCACTGCCCCCGCTGCGGCGCCCGCCTCTACAGCTTCCACCGGGACCGGCTGGAGAAAATCCTGGCCCTGACCCTGGCGGCCCTGGTGCTGCTGCTCACCGCCAACCTGTACCCCATCGTCGGCCTCAACATCCAGGGCAACTACACCGAAACCACCGTCATCGGCGCCGTCCGGCACCTCTGGCAGGATGGCCGGGAGGCCCTGGGCGGCCTGGTGCTGCTGACCACGGTGCTGATGCCGGCCATCGAGCTGGGCGCGGTGCTGTGGCTGGTGCTGCCCCTGTGGCAGGGACGCCGCTCACCGGCCTTCGCCCCGGTCTTTCGCGCCTTCCGCCTGGCCCATCCCTGGGCCATGGTGGAGGTGTTCATCCTCGGCGTCCTGGTCTCCCTGGTGAAGCTGGCCCACCTGGCCGACGTGCTGCCGGGGCCGGCCATCTGGTGCTTCGGCGGCCTCATGCTGCTGCTGGCCGCCCTGGCCGGCCTGCTCGACGGCCATACCCTGTGGCAGGCCTGGGACGAGGCGCGCCCGGACGACGGGGCCAAGCCGGCATGAGCCGCCGCCATACCGCCGCCAGCCAAGGGCTTGCTGTCTGCGAGGTTTGCGGCCTGCTGGCTTCCCTGGAACAGCACGAACACTGCCCCCGCTGCCAGGCGCCCCTGCACCTGCGCAAGCCGGACAGCCTGGCCCGCACCTGGGCCCTGATGCTGGCCGCCTACGTGCTCTACCTGCCGGCCAACCTGCTGCCCATCATGGAGACCCGCTCCCCCTTCGGCACCCAGCACGACACCATCATGAGCGGGGTGGTGGTGCTGTGGGACACGGGCTCCTGGGAACTGGCCCTGGTGGTCTTCTGCGCCAGCATCGTGCTGCCCATGCTCAAGCTCTTTTCCCTCACCTACCTGCTGCTCAGCGTGCACCGCGGCTCCCACCGCAACACCCGGCAGCGGGCCCGGCTCTACCGGCTGCTGGAACTGATCGGCCGCTGGTCCATGCTGGACGTCTACGTGGTCACCCTGCTGGTGGCCCTGGTCCAGGTCCAGTCCCTGGCCATCATTTCCCCCGGCCCCGGGGTGGTGGCCTTCGGCGCCGTGGTGGTGCTGAGCATGCTCGCCACCATGGCCTTCGACCCGCGCCTCATCTGGGACCGGGCCGTTCCCCAGACCGTACCCCCTGACACTTCTGCCGCCTCCGCCGAGGAACACCGCCATGCCTGACGACACGCCCCTGCCCGCCGCCGAGACGGTCCGCGTCACCCCGCCCCGCCGCCGCCCCACCCTGGTGTGGATCATTCCCCTGCTGGCGGTGGCCCTCAGCCTGGGCCTGGGCATCAAGGCCCTGCTCGAGCGGGGGCCCCAGATCACCCTGCAGTTCGCCCGGGCCGAAGGCCTGGAGGCCAACAAGACCCGCCTCAAGTACAAGGACGTGGACATCGGCACGGTGACGGACATCACCCTGAGCCCGGATCGCAGTTCGGTCCAGGTCAAGGTCCAGGTGAATAACAGCGCCAAGGGCCTGCTGGTGGAGGACAGCCGCTTCTGGGTGGTGCGCCCCCGGGTCACCGTGGGCGGCGTTTCCGGCCTCGCCACCCTGCTCTCCGGGGTGCATATCGCCATCGACCCGGGCCAGTCCGGCAGCGACGCCCGGGAATTCGTCGGCCTGGAGGAGCCGCCGGCCATCACC
Source organism: Azospira sp. MPR-LB4 (assembly GCF_058809525.1). Taxonomy (NCBI): domain Bacteria; kingdom Pseudomonadati; phylum Pseudomonadota; class Betaproteobacteria; order Rhodocyclales; family Rhodocyclaceae; genus Azospira; species Azospira sp. MPR-LB4. The sequence goes on along the minus strand of NZ_CM179521.1, from coordinate 183,790 downwards.
AGCGACACCCGGGGCAGCCAGTTCAAGCTCAGCAGCGACACCCTGGGTTCCCTCGACATCGGCGCCCCGGTCTATTACCGGCGCATTCCGGTGGGCCGGGTCATCGGCTACGCCATGCAGCCCGATGGCCGCGGCGTCGATGTGCAGATTTTCGTGGATGCCCCCTACGACCGCTTCGTCAGCCCCAATTCCCGCTTCTGGCACGCCAGCGGCGTCGATGTGGCCATGGATGCGGACGGGGTCAAGCTCAACATGCAGTCCGTGCTCAGCCTGATGCTGGGCGGCGTCGCCTTCTCCAGTCCGGAAGGGGAGCCCGGCGAAACGCCGGCAGCGGCCCCCGCCGCCAGCACCTTCGTCCTCCATCCGGACCAGGCCACGGCCCAGCGCATTCCCGACAGCAGCTACCAGAAGTACGTGCTCATCTTCCGCGAATCGGTGCGGGGCCTGACGGTGGGCGCCCCGGTGGATTTCCGCGGCATCACCGCCGGCGAAGTGTCCCGCATCGACCTGGATTTCGACCAGACCACCAAGAACTTTTCCATGGCGGTGGAGATCAAGCTCTACCCGGAACGCCTCAGCCGCCGCAGCCGCGGCATGGGCAACGCGGAACCCAGCCGCAAGGACATCCGGGAAGTGCTCAACGCCATGGTGGCCCGGGGCTTCCGCGCCCAACTGCGCACCGGCAACATCGTCAGCGGCCAGCGCTACGTGGCCCTGGACTACTTCCCCAACGCCAAGCCCGCCGCCATGCGCTGGGGCAAGGGCATTGCCGAACTGCCGACCCAGCCCGGCAGCCTGGACTCCCTGCAGGACCAGCTGGAAACCATCGCCACGACCCTGCAGCACACCCTGCAGCACACGGACAAGCTGATCACCCGCCTGGACCGGGAAGTGGTGCCGGAACTGGCCGACACCCTGCGCGATGCCCGCAAGGCCCTGGACCAGGCCAACAAGGTCCTGGCCAGCGACGCCCCGATGCAGCAGGAAGTGCGCGACACCCTGCGGGAAGTGGGCCGGGCCGCCAGCGCCGTGCGCAACCTGGCGGACCTGCTGGAACGCCAGCCCGAAGCCCTGCTCAAGGGCAAGAAGGACGATTGAGAGGATTGAGAGAAATGCCGACCATGCCCACGCGCCGCCCCATCGCCGCCCCTTCTACCCTTTCCGCCTTCGCCGCCGGCCGGCGCGGCGCCCTCGCCATCCTGGGCACTGCCCTGCTCCTGACGGCCTGCGGCACCACACCCAAGGCCAGCCTCTACACCCTGGACGACGGCCGCCCCGGCGGCCAGGGCAACGGCCCCAGCGTGCTGCTGCTCAGCGCCAGCCTGCCCGAATTGCTGGACCGGCCCCAGCTGGTGCTGCGGGGCCCGGACCAGCGCATCTTGCTCAGCGAACAGCAGCGCTGGGCCGAGTCCCTGCGCAGCGGCATCGCCCGCAGCATCGCCGCCGACCTGGGGCGCCTGCTGGCCTCTTCCCGGGTGGCGGCCCTGCCCAACGGCGCCCCCCATTTCGACGCCGACTTCCGCCTCACCCTGCACGTGCAGCGCCTGGAGGCCCAGGTGGGCCGGGGCGTCGATCTGGATCTGCTGTGGACCCTGCAGCCGCGGCAGGGCAAGGAGCTGCTCGGCCGCAGTCAGGTGCACGAGCCGCTGGCGGCGGGAAGCGAAACCATGACGGGCGACGGCGGCGCCGCCGCCCTGGTGGCGGCCCAGCGCCGGGCTCTCAGTCAGGCCGCCGCCGAGATAGCCGCGGCCATCCGGAGCCAACCCCTGCCGGCTGCAGCCCAATAGGGACGGCCACCTTCAGGCACAGCAGGCCGGGAGCAAGGCGCCATGCGCCTTCCCGGCCACCCTCACTTTGAGGCCGCCACCTTCCTGGGCGGCGGCCCCGACTGTCCCCGCCTTAACCCAGGGCCCGGGTGACGATCTCGAACACGTCCCGGGACAGGCCGGGATGGTCCCGCAGACTCTCCAGGGCCGCCCGGCTGTGGACCTGGCGGCCGGCGTCGAACTTCTTCCAGCGATCGAAGCAGCGGGCCAGGCGGGAAGCCACCTGGGGATTGCGGGCGTCCAGGGCCTTGATCTGCTCGGCGAAGAAACGATAGCCGGCGCCGTCGGCGGCGTGGAAGCGCACCAGGTTGGCGCCGAAGGTGCGCAGCAGGGCATAGACCTTGTTGGGATTGCCGAGGTCGAAAGCCGGGTGGCCGGTGAGGCGCTGCACCGTGGCCAGGGTGTCGGGCTGGCGGCTGGAGGACTGCACCGCCAGCCATTTGTCCACCACCAGGGCCTCGCCCTGCCAGCGCTGGTAGAAGGCGGCCAGGGCCGTCTCCCGCTCGGGGCAGTCGCCCAGCACGTTGGCCAGGGCGGCCAGGGCGGCGAACTGGTCGGTCATGTTGTCCGCGTCCTCGAACTGGCGCACGGCCAGCTGGCGCATGCCGGCGGTGTTGAATTCCAGCAGGTAGGAGAGGCACAGGTTGCGCAGGGCGCGGCGGCCCGCATCCTCGGCGCTGGGCTGGTAGGGACCGCTGGGGGCCAGTTCCGCATGGACGGCGGCCAGCTCGGCCCGCAGGCCCTCGGCCAGGGAGAGGCGCAGATGGTTGCGGGCGGCGTGCAGGGCGTCCGGATTCACCTCCTCCAGCATCTCGGCCAGGGTGGCCTCGCCGGGCAGGGTCAGGGCTTCGGCGACGAAGGCGGCGCCGGCCTCTTCATGGCTGCCGAGCAGGCGGCGGGCGGCGGCGATGAAGCCTTCCGGCACCACCGGCGCCTGACCGGCGGCGATGGCCGCGGTGGCTTCCAGGATCAGGCGGGAGGCCAGGCGCTGGCCCGCTTCCCAGGCGTTGAAGGGGTCGCTGTCGTGGGCCAGCAGCAGGGTCAGGTCGGCGTCGCTGTAGGCGAAATCCAGCACCACCGGGGCGGAGAAGTCCCGCAGCAGGGAAGGCACCGGAGCCTCTGCCACGTCCTCGAAATCGAAGCGTTGGGTGCTCTCGGTGAGCAGCAGGGTGCGGCTGTGGCCGGCCAGTTCCTGGCCCTGGCGGTCGAACAGGGCGACGCGGATGGGGATCAGGTAGGGTGCGTTGTCCGAAGCCTTGGGGTTGCTCTGGGTGAAGCTCAGGCTGTAGCGCTTAGCCGCGGCATCGTAGCTGGCCTCGGCCTTGACCTGGGGCGTGCCGGGCTGGCTGTACCAGCGCATGAACTGGGTGAAGTCGAAGCCCGAAGCGGCGGCCATGGCAGCGACGAAATCGTCGCAGGTGACGGCCTGGCCGTCGTGGCGGCGGAAGTATTCGTCCATGCCGGCGCGGAAGGCTTCGCGACCAATCAGGGTCTGGATCATGCGCACCACCTCGGCGCCCTTTTCATAGACCGTGGCGGTGTAGAAGTTGTTGATCTCCATGTAGGAGGCTGGCCGCACCGGATGGGCCATGGGGCCGGCATCCTCGGGGAACTGGGCGGCGCGCAGGCCGCGCACCTCGCGGATGCGGGCGGTGGTGGGGTTGTGCAGGTCGGCGCCGAATTCCTGGTCGCGGAAAACCGTCAGACCTTCCTTCAGGGAGAGCTGGAACCAGTCCCGGCAGGTGACCCGGTTGCCGGTCCAGTTGTGGAAGTACTCGTGGGCCACGACCCGGTCGATGTTCTCGAAATCCACGTCGGTGGCCACGTCGGCCCTGGCCAGCACGTATTTGGTGTTGAAGATGTTGAGGCCCTTGTTCTCCATGGCCCCCATGTTGAAGTCGCCCACGGCCACGATCATGTAGTGGTCCAGGTCGCACTCCAGGCCGAAGCGCTGCTCGTCCCAGGCCATGGATTTCTTCAGGGCCAGCATGGCGTGGGGGCACTGGTCCAGCTTGCCCGGCTCCACGTAGATGGCCAGCTGCACCGTGCGACCGCTGGCGGTGGTGAAGGTGTCGCGCAGCACGTCCAGCTTGCCGGCGACGACGGCGAAGAGGTAGCAGGGCTTCTTGAAGGGGTCCTGCCAGCGGGCCCAGTGACGCCCATCGGCCTCGTCGCCGCTGGCGACGGGATTGCCGTTGGCCAGCAGCACCGGCAGGGCCGCCTTGTCGGCGTGCAGGGTGACGCTGAAGGTGGCCATGACGTCGGGCCGGTCCGGGAACCAGGTGATGCGGCGGAAGCCCTGGGCCTCGCACTGGGTGAAGTAGCCGTCGGCGGAGCGGTAGAGGCCGGAGAGCTGGGTGTTCTTTTCCGGCACGATGCGCACCACGGTCCGCAGGGTGAACTGCTCGGGCACCCCAGGGATGGTCAGGGTTTCGGTTGACACCGTGTACTCGCCGGCTGCCAGCACCCGGCCGTCGATGGCGACCGATACGGTTTCCAGCTCTTCGCCATCCAGCACCAGGGCCTGGGCCCCGGCGCCCGCCGGATTGCGGCGACAGGCCAGGGTGGCAGTGACGGTGGTGCTGCCGGGGCGGATGTCCACATCCAGGTCCACCGTGTCCACCAGATAGGCGGGCGGGGTGTAGTCCTTCAGGTAAATGGTCTGGGGCGTTTCGGTTTTCATGGTCGGCGGGGGCCGCGAGCGCAGCCGCGAAAATGGGGAACAGGCGGCAATGATACGCCAGCCCTCCACCGCGCCCGGAGCGTCACACAGATTAAAAACAAAGGTGTTATCGTTCCGGCATAAACCATTTCCCACTCGCCGTCCCGGCTCCTCCACCATGAAACCCCGCCAGATCCACACCCTGCACCGTCCGGCCGCCAAACCCAACGGCCAGCCCCCCTGCCTCTTCGTCCACGGCGGCTACATGGACAGCCGCTGCTGGGACGTCAATTTCCTGCCCCGCTTCAACGCCGCCGGCTACGACTGCGTCGCCCTCGATCTTTCCGGCCACGGCCAGAGCGAAGGCCGGGAACGGCTCGACCGCTTCGGCCTGGATGACTACGCCGACGACGTGCTGCAGGTGATGGCCAAGCTGCCCCGGCCACCCATTCTCATCGGCCACTCCATGGGCTGCGCCGTCATCGAGCGGGTGCTCGAATGCCAGGGTGCCCCGGCCGCCGTGTTGCTGGCCCCGGTACCCACTTCCGGCACCCAGGGTTCCATCATGAGCCTGGCCCTCAAACATCCGGATTTCTTCGCCAAGATTCCCGCCATCAGCCAGGGCGAGATGGACGAAGCCAGCCTGCTCCTGATGCGGGATATCTACTTTTCCCCCGACATGCCGCCCGAAGGCCTGCTGCAGTTTGCCCATCTGATCCAGCCCGAATCCGCCGAAGCCGCCGCCGACATGGCCGGCCTCGGTTACCGCAGCTACCGCTCCCGGCCCGAACTGCCGGTGCTGGTCATGGGCGGCCAGTTCGACGCCGTCTTCCCCCCCTCCAGCATCGGCTTCACCGCCCTGCGCTGGAACGGCGACTTCAAGATCATCCCCCACTGCGGCCACATGCTCATGCTCGACCATCCCTGGCCCAAGGCGGCGGCGGAAATCCTGCAGTGGCTGGAAATGCGCTAAGGTCGCCCTCCTCCACCGTCAAAATCTCAGCACTGGGGCGCCACCGAGGGCAGCTGTTCGGCCAGGGGCTGGCCCCAGTCCCTGGCGGCCTCCAGGGCCTGCTTGTAAGGGGCCGTGGATTCGAAGCCTTCCGGCTGCTGCAAGCTGAGAATGCAGTAGAGGGCGATGTCCTTTCTCCGTACCAGGCCCCAGGCCCTGGCCTGGGCAATGCGCTGCCGTATCAGGGAAAAAGCCGCGCAGGGCGTAAAGCCGGCCAACAGATCGGGATCGACAGCATGGGACTGGACCATGACAACGCCCGGGAAAAGACTCTCCTCAAGCACCGCCATCTGTACGCCGTTCAAGCGCAGGGCCCAGGCCGTCACCCGCTTGGGAGCTGCAACCAGGCTGTGCAGGACGCTGCAGGCATCGACGACAGCCCATTTTTCAACCGGCCCCATGAAGGCCGACCGCTGCATGGGCTCCAACGACGGCATCAGGGCCGCCACCGCCTGCACTTTCTCGTAGGGAAAGAGCACCGCAGGACCTTCCGTCAGAGCCAGGTTCCGCAAGAGTCTGAGATGCCGAACCACCTCATCCGCCCCGGCAAAACTCAGCAGAAAATGCAGGCCACCCCGGGTCAGCGCCCGCTCGGCCAGTTGCGACAAAACCGACGGTCCCTTTTCCACTTCGGCAAACAAAGGCCCCGCCGCATCCGCGCCGCCGCCATCGTCGCGACTCAGGCGGATAACTGGCGCTCCATGCTGCACCAGGCCCTGCAACCAGGCCAGGCTCTGCGGGTCGGCTGGGTCATCGTCCAGCAGTACATACAGCCGCGGCATTTCCAGTTGAGCCGAAATCATCTGCCCCTCAGCCGACAGCCAGGCCCGCAGGTGAGCAGCATCGTTCAGCGGAATTGAAATCGACTTACCCATGATGCAACCATCCATCCAACGTTTGACTTTGGGGACAGCCCCTATCCACGCAAGAGGCCTGCATCGCTGGTGAGGAAAAAATCATGGCCCAATCCTGACCCGGGGCATAAAGACGAAAGGCCAAGGAGAACTTAACTAATCCCCAGACGATGAAGACGATCAGGCCGCCCCGGAAGACCCGCCGCAACAGAAGGCTGAGTGCTTTCAAATCCGCTTCGCTATGAAATCTGGTCAAGCTTTATGGCCGCTCAAAATAATGGAGCACTCCACCTAAAATGCTCCGGGACGGGGACGCAGGGTTTTGAGGATGCCGTCCCACAGGGCGAGGAATTCCTCCTTACCAACCTCGCCTTCTGCCTTGGCGGGAGGAAGTTCGCCGAAGGTGGTAGGGGGCGTTTCGGTGTCCACATCGAATTCCATGCGTACATGGATACCAAGCTCCCCTGGCAGAGGAGCCTGGATCGTTTCCTTCACGTAGTACCAATGGGCATCCATTGACGAGTTATACCGATTTTCAAATTTACTTTCGGTTGAGGTTGTAATCCATTCCTCCCCCCCCATGCTACCAATGGAAAGTTTTGCGTCTCGGACCATGCTGGCCTTGAAATCATTGGAATTGAAAAGAGCTAAATTCTGTTTGGGAGGGCGCCCGGATGGCATGTTAATGCGAAGTTCTATGGGTGGATTTGTCGGCAAGCGGAAGGCGAAATTAACCGACTCCCTTTCTTGAGGCGGTCCGGGGAAAAAGCTTCGCCCCCCACAGAAACCCTGGTGAGAAGGTATCTCGTCGTCTTGGCGAAAGCCCAAGCGTTTCATGGAGGAAACAACTTCTTCTTTGGTTGTGGCATCGCTGAACCTGTACAACACGTTGTTCCGCCACAAATAGCCTTCCGTCTCGTAAAAATGTTGTAGCCCTTTATCACCTCCGGGCCATTCATCTAGGTAATACGAAGTATGGCGAAACGTGAATACCACCCCATCCTGTACAGCTTCGATTCTCTCGGAGGGCTTCTCAAAAACTTCACGTTTATCCTGCTTTAGTTCCTTGAGCTCTGCCCAACGGGCTTGAACCCTTTCCAAAAATTGTGAGTGAGTTACGGAATGGTCTGCAAAAAAATCTGCGTCTGCCTCCCCGCCTGCCGAACTTTCCGCCCGGAACAGCACGCTGCCTTTGGGCAGGTCAATGAGATAACGGCCCACACAAAAGGTCTGCATTTCTTGAAAGGGGGGAATCATGGCGTGGTCTCGAATCGGGAAATGAATGCGAAAAAGGGCATAGGACTTGAAAATGGCCCAGGCGATGAAGAGGAACAGGCCTGCCCAGGCTACACGGCGCAAAGAGGGGGTCATGCAGGCTTCTCCGCTTTGCAGGCCAGGGAGATCAGGGAATAGAGGGTCACCGCCTGCACAGGCCCATCCTTGTAGCTTCCTTGATGCTCGAACCCCCGCATCTGGGCAAAGAAAGGCACATGGGTGCGGGGCGCCAGGCCAGAATGGGCGGGCACCGTGGCATCCCCGGCATCATCCTTGTCGCTCAACCAGGCACGGTAAAAGCTGCCCTGGGATTGGGCCGTCACGCCCACACCTCCCCGATTGACCCAGACACTGCCGGCACTCTGGGGATCGCGAATTTCGCAGCTACCTCGCATCAGGTCCGTGGAGATGACTGCATTGCGCTTGGCACACATACAGGCCATAAGCCCGTAAATTCCACGCTGACTTTGGGAAAAATCTTAGAATGGTCATCATGGCGCTTGCTGCTGCTCAAAACGCCCCGGGGCGGGGGCGCAGGGTAGGCGCCACCGTGTCCCAGAGAGTGATGGATTCCGCCTCGTTGAATGGTTTGCTGGATAGCGGTTTGCGGACGGCCACCTCTTCCAGAGTCAGCGCGGGCCCAGGAGCCTCTACTCCCGAGACAAAATCAAGGACCAACACGGGGGTTTGAGCAGAACCAGCTTTGGCGTTCGCTTCCAGGGTGAAATCCAAAAGCATCAGATCGGATTCTTCCGATTTACGTGTCAGCAACCATTCCTGGGCAGAGGGAATGGGGCCGGTGACCTTGCCCTTTCGCAGCGTTCGGCCTGAGGCTTGTTTCAGCGCCTTTTCAATGGCGGGGCCTCTGTCCAAGAGTTCAGTTTCTTGCACGAGGTCACTCAATGAATGGAATGAGAAGTAAGCATCCTTGGACTGGCTCAGGTGGTAATGCAGATCGATTTGTTCATGATCCGTCGCAGGGCCACGCAGGAAGCCATTGGGGAAACAAACGCCCGGACCGCTGGGAACTTCCGTATCTTTGCGGCCTTGAAGGCGGTTGTAGACGTCCAGCAGATGAGCAAGTTTTTGGGGGACATCATTAGGTGAGCTTTTAGCCCAAGGCTCATTTTCATAAGCAGTCCCGGTACTATCTTTCGCCCGGATTGTGGCTGACAGTAAGTAACCATCTTTCCAAGCCATTAGTTCCAGCACCCGCGCAACATCAGCGGCACCTGATTGATATGCACGATTAAAAATTTTCCCAATGTCCCCCGGTGGAAGCATTTCGTATTTTTTCAGGAAGGGATTGGACGGCTCACCATCCATATGTGTGGCTTTCAACTCATGATCCCGCCGCTCCAGAAGAAGCTGAAAATCCACTTTATGCATCGGCTTGATCTTGAGTATCTCCACGTCTTCCAGCTTCGTCGTAGAAATTTCATTGAGCACAAACGTCTCTGGCAAATCGATCAGGTAACGTCCGATGCAGCGTGTCGTCATCGTTGCGGTCAGTTGGTTCATGCGTTGGGTTTCTTCGAGCGTCATGGGGGTCATCTCGGGAGCGCAGGCGGTCGTTACGCCGAGCAGGAGCAAGAGGGGTAGAAAGGGTTTCATTGGTCGTAACGCAGGCTGGTCTGTTGTACCGCTTGGGAAATTTTGACGATGGCCCGCAGGGTGAAGCGACAGGCCCGTAGGTTGTCGGCGCCTTCCCCGTGCCGGTAGGCCGGTTCGTGTTCCACGTCAACCTGGAGACAACTTGTGCAATGGGTGCCCTCATGTCACTCTTTGCTTCTCAGAATGCCCCTGGGCGGGGACGTAGCGTTGTCGTAACCTTGTCCCACAAGGCAATGGACTCAGCTTCACCCAGGGAGGCTTTGGCAATCGCTTTTCTCACCGCAACTTCCTCCAAACTTGGAGTGGGGCGGGGGTGACGAACGCCGCTGTAGAAATCGGTAATAAACAAGGGGTTGTACGCATCACCATGCTTGCTATTCATTTCCAAGGTTAAGTCATAGTCCTTCACGCCTGGATCGGTTTCCTGCACCGATAGCCATTCTTCAAACGACAGCCCGTTGGCTTCGCGCTTCCCCTTGCGCAAGGTATGCCCGTTATATTGCTTTACCGATTTTTCGATGGCTTTCCCACGCTCAAGTAGGGTGTCTTTTTCCGGGCCAATATCGGTTAGGTAATGAAAGCCAAAATAAACATCTTCGACGGTCTTGAGGTGGTAATGCAGATCGATTTGCTCATGATCGGTTGCCGAGCCGCGCAGGAAGCCATTGGGGAAACAAACGCCCGGACCACTGGGGACTTCCGTATCTTTGCGACCTTGAAGGCGGTTGTAGACGTCCAGCAGATGAGCACGTTTTTGAGGAATGTCGTTGGGGAACTCTTTGATCCAAGGCTTATTGGCATAAGCGGTTCCTGTACTGTCCGTTGCTTCAATAGTTGCTGAAAATAAGTAACCGTCTTTCCATGCCATCAATTCCAGCGTTCGCCCAAAATCTGCGGACCCTGTTTCAGATGCACGATTGAAAATTTTCCCAATGCCACCCGGTGGAAGAATTTCGTATTTTTTCAGGAAGGGATTGGACGGCTCACCATCCATATGTGTGGCTTTCAGCTCACGGTCCCGCTGCTCCAGAAGAAGCTGAAAATCCACTTTATACATCGGCTTGATCTTGAGTATCTCGACGTCCTCCAGCTTCGTCGTGGAAATTTCATTGAGCACAAACGCATCGGGCAGGTCAATCAAGTAGCGGCCGACGCAGCGTGTCGTCATCGTTGATGTCAGTTGGTTCATGCGTTGGGTTTCTTCGGGCGTCATGGGGGGCATCTCGGGAGCGCAGGCGGTCGTTACGCCGAGCAGGAGAAAGAGAGGCAGAAAGGGTTTCATTGGTCGTAACGCAGGCTGGTCTGTTGTACCGCTTGGGTAATCTTGACGATGGCCCGTAGGGTGAAGCGGCAGGCCCGCAGGTTGTCGGCCCCTTCCCCGTGCCGGTAGGCCGGTTCATGCTCCACGTTGACCTGGAGCAGGCTTGTGCAATGGGCGCGTGGAGCAATGCCCGAGCGATGGGGCACCGCCCCCCTGTGTTCAAACACCATGACTACTCATCCGATCAGAATGCCCCAGGGCGTGGCCGGAACGAGGCCAGCACCGAATCCCAGATCGCCATCACTTCTTCCTGGGTCAAGCGTTTGGGCGGCGGCGGAAGTTCTTTGCCGGCGCTCATTGCCGCTTCTCGGGCCAGGCGGGCTGCGCCGGTCCCAAAGTCATAATTGAAGTCAATTGTGACTTCTGGTTGGCCCAGTGATTTTGCTTGCCCCGGATATTCCCATTGACCTGTAATACCTGTCTCAGGAGAGAGCCCCTTTCGCTCGGCCACCATTTCCGTGACGAGTTCTTCCCCTTCCATTCCGACCAGCGTTCGTTTTGCCTTGCGCGTGGTGGAAAGCGTTGCACTAGGGTAGGCCGAACTGAACATCTGTAACGGCCCAGAAGTGCGCTCGAACAGCCCCCGTTCCGTTGGCGAGTTGGTGCTGTTGATATCTACGCTGAGTTCAAATCCCGGATAGTCCGACAGGATGAATTTGACCGAAGTGCTTTCTAGGCGGAATCCTGAAGAATCGCTGACCAGGCCGTTATCTATGCACAGACCTTTGCCAGAGGGGATGCTGTCATTGCTACGACTGTGGATACTCGAAATCGCTTCTTTGACATCGTTCTTCGCCGCTTCCAGGCGCGCATTGCTTGCCCCATACATGAGCTTGAACAAGCGCCCCTCTTTCAGGAGATAGGTTTCAAACTCAAAGCTTCGTGTACTAACACCATTCCCACGAAAGATAAGTAAGCGAACAGTATCCGCGAGGGAAATCGCCTCCCGGAAAACACTGCCTTCCTTAGTATGTGGGGTGGCGCGTAACTCTGTTTCTCGGCGGGTTACCTGTGTTCGCATGTTAGTGAGGGTTTGACCTTCAGAAGCGACTAAAGTGATCTCACCCATTCCTCCAATGCTTTGCCAATATTGCTGAGTTACCAACTGAGTAGGGACGTCGACAAGAAAACGGCCAATGCAGACTGAGCGGGTATGGCGGGTAAAGTCGTTCATGGCATGCTCGTAATTGGGAAATGCGGCACGAAGGGCTGGATAAATCCAGAACACGAAGACGGCGACAAGAAGGACGGCGACGGCCCTGGTGCGTTTAGGGAAACGGGGCATTCAGGCACTCCCCCCGGCAATCTTGGCGATACAGTAAAGGGTCAGCGCCTGCACCTGGGCATACTGATAGCTGCCCTGATGATCGAAGCCCCGCATCTTCGCGATGAATTTCACCTTACCCTGGGGAGCTCGGCCGGACTCTTCCGGCACTGTGCCGTCACCAGAGGAGTGAGGGGATTCCATTTCCTGGTTCCACCAGGGCGTCAGGGTGTTGTGCCGAATCTCCGACGACTCCAGCACCAGCCTTCCCAGACTGTTGTCGGCCTTGAGACGGGCGTTCTCAATTTCCCCATCCCTGACATAGCGAATTTCGCCGATCGGATACCAACGTACGTGCCCCCAGGCCCGGTGATCTTCATCGGCACCGTAATGAACCCAGGAACTGGGATGGTAATAATCACCTAGGGTGTCGTGGAATTGTTCTGCTTTATCAAGATTATCTAAGTATCGTTCCCATGGGTCTTTGCTTTCGTTCACAAGTTTCCCCGAAGGATCAATCCATTCAGGCTGAATCAACCGCCACCATTTGTCCTTTTCCCGATAAATCTCCTGATAGGGATCGGCTTTGGGTAAGGAAAGAATGTCCTGCGCCTTGGTGCCAGTACCGGTGCGGGAGACCTTCAGCCAACCAGCGGGGTAAAGCTTGTTGGGCAGCAATTGCAAGGCGCCGGGGGCGTTGGCAAAAACTGCAGTAACATCCGCCCCTGTCCAGCCCAGGACTTTGGCGACGAGGGTATCCTTACCCAGGCCGGCCTCGAAACCGGCATGGACCCGCTTATACGCCGTTGCGGCACCGGTGGCCGGTTGCACGCCATGGACGACGCCCAGCACCTTGCTAGCCGCATTGCCGATTTTGGGATGGCACGCCGCCCGGGCGACCAACCCTCCCATGGAGTGAGTCACCAGGATGGCCTTGTCGCAGGGGTAACCCTGCTTGCGGTAATGAGCGATGAACTGCTCGATCTTGCCCGCAAGATACTTGCCTGCCTGGTCATTGCTCTCCAGCCAGTTGTAGCCGACGGCATGCACCGGAAACCAGTGGTCGGAAGCGTCGAGCAGTTCCTTTTCAATCAATGCGGCAAAGCCTTTCAGTTCTCCCCAGCCTTTGCCCTGATCCTTCATCAATGCCTGCCAGGGTTCGGCAACCTTGCCGTTCTGGTACATGCGGTTCAGGTGGTATTCCAGGTGATAGAGCAATGGGCCGTAGCTGGAAAGCATAACCGTCCCCCAGCCCCGCCGCTTGAATTCGGCTTTCCAGTTGGCTTGCACGTCAGCACCCATATCACTGAACCAGGAAACCTCAGCGTTGGGAATTTCGCTGCTATCGTCGATACTGGCTAGTGAGGGATTAAGCAATATCTGTCGTTTCGCGGGCTTATAAAACATGAACTTACGGGCCCAGGTAAAACTATCTGGAGCCCAAGCTAGCCCTTCGATGTTCTCCTTAGCCGTACTTTTTAGGTTGGACCCCATGATGCCCGGCACGAAGATCACCGGAATGACATGATCGGGGGGAATAGTGCATTTGGCCCGAACCGTGTTCTCGGTGCGGCTCATGATGGATTTGCAGTACGGGCGCCCCTTGTCGTCATAGAGGGTTGGCACGATACGCGTCTTGACGGCGCTCATTGAGAATTCTCCGGCAGGATGCGAACAGTGACGTTTTCCAGGAAAAGGCTCTTCTGAAGACCGGTTTGTCCCTGCGCATCGGTCTGGCCCCGGAGCTTTGTTCCGTTTTCCCGAATGATTTCGAATCTGCGGTTCACCACGGGTTTTCCGTTTTCCTGCTGGAGGACAAAACCTTCGTCAAATTTGCCGTCCGGCCAGGAGTTCATCTCCTGCGCCAGGCTCGTCGGCCCCTCGATCTTGTAATCCCCCGCTTTGAAACTGGCCGTGGCCGGGCAGTGGATGTCGATGTTGCCGCCGGCGATCTTGATGTAGGCGCCGCCGCAGGCGAAGGTGATGTGTTCCTTGGCGTTGGCGAAGATGCGGTCGTCGCTGGAGATGACCGTCAGGCTGTCGTCGCCGGTGATCTCGATGCTGTCGCTCTGAGCCTGCACGTCCACCTTCCCCCTAGCGGCATAGAGCTTGATAGCGGTCTTGTCCTTGATGCCCTGGACGAAGAGGGAGATGGACTGGCCGACGTTGTGGATCCAGCGTCGGGCTGTGCTCTGGTTGGTGTCCCGGGCGGAGACCTGGTCGAAGTTCTGCCCCGTGGCAAAGGTGGCGGACTGGGGCGTGGTGATGCCGATCCCGGCCACGGCGCTGGCGACGAGGATGGGCTGCTGCCCGGCTTCGTCCGGCTGTTCCTTGGCGCCGCCCTTGTGTTCCGGATCGGTGTTGCTGCCCTTCTCCCAGGCCGCCAGGGCCTGCTTCAGATGCCATTGGGTGCCCTTGGCCTTGGCCTTGCCTTCGGCATCCTGGCGCCCTTTTCCGGTCTCGGTCTTGTCGGCGTTCTGCTGGGCGGCGCTGTCGGCCAGGCTCTGGGCCAGGGCGAAGGCGGCGTCGAGCTGGCCCTGGGCGCCTTCCCGGTCCAGCTGTTTGCCGCTGGCCCCGGCCTTGGCTTCGGTGGACAGGAGCAGCCCCTGGGCAGCCCGGATGGCCCCGGCCTTGTCGGTGCGCTGTTCGAAGCCTTCGCCCCGGGGCTGGCCTTTGCCTTCGCTCCGGGGGTGGATCAGGTAGCCCTGGTTGTGCTGGGTCTTGCCGTGTTCGCTGGAGAGCTTGGCTCGCAGTTCGCCGGTGCTGTCGTCAAAGAGCAGTTCGTTGTAGCCGTTGCCTTTGTATTCCTTGCTCTTGATCCCGGCGAGCGTCCGGTTGGCGGGCAGGCTGCCGGCCCCGGAGTAGGTGGGGGGGCGGTGGCTGCCGTTGTAGAGCCCAGCCATGACCACGGGCCGGTCGATGTCGCCTTCGAGGAATTCCACCAGGACTTCCTGGCCGATCCGGGGCAGGTACTGGTGGCCCCAGTTGGCGCCGCCCCAGGGCACGGCGACCCGGATCCAGCAGGAGGAGCGGTCGTCCAGGGCGGCACCGCCGTCGGGGTGGTCCTGTTCCCGGGCCCAGTGGAACTGGATCTTGATGCGCCCCAGGTCGTCGGTATGGATCTCTTCGCCCTGGGGGCCGACCACGGTGGCGGTCTGGGGACCTTTGGCGGTGGGCTTCTGGTAGGGGGCGTAGTCGGGGGCGATGGGGGTGTCCCGGCGGACGGCGGTGAAGGTGTTGCGGTAGGGCTGGTCACCGGTGGCGCCGGCAGCATCGCTGGCTGTGCCGTGCTGGCCGGCGGCGCTGGCCAGGAGGCCGGGCAGGCCATCCGTCAGGTCGCCGGGCAGGTTGTTCCTGGCGTGCCAGTTCAGGTGGCGGACGAGGAAGCGGCGGCTGTCGTCGTCTTCGCCTTCGTGGCGGGGGTGGTCTTCGAGCTGGAACCATTGGCCGGCGGTGAGGCCCCGGACGCTGCTCTGGCCCTGGTAGTCCTTGGCGGCCCGGTCCCGGCTGTCCTGCCGCAGCTGGGTGTAGCGGGAGAGGTCGTCGTTGTCGGCGCCGTAGTAGTGGGCCTGGGGATCGTAGGCTTCGAGCCGGCTTTCGACCTGGCCCCCTTGTTCGCCCTGGTCGGTGGTGCCGGGGGCGTCGGCCTGCAGGGGGGTGACGGGTTTGTAGTCCCAGGCGAGGAGCTGGCTCTTGCCTGAGCGCAGGCGCCGGGCGGTGTCCCAGGCGGTGAGGCTGTCGGCCTCTTCGCTCGCGTCGGCCCGGTGGAAGCGGATCTTCTCCTGCTGGGCCGGGGTGGGCTCGTAGGGGTCGTCGAAGAGGACCAGGGTGTGCAGGGGGGTGGCGTCGTCCTGGCGCTGGCCGCTGCTGTCCTCTTCCTGGAATTCGTAGCGGGTGGCGATGCCTTCTTCGGCCAGGAGGCGGCGGATGAAGTCGCGGTCGGATTCCCGGTATTGCAGGCAGTAGGAGCGCTGGGGGTAGTCCTTGGCCAGGCGGTTCTGCCAGCGGCAGGCGGCAGCCCAGGGGCCACCGGCGTCCCGGTGTTCGGACAGGAGGGTGTGCACGATCTCGGGGACGCTCTTGTCCTGGAAGACCCGGCTGTTGGTGCGGTGGGTGAGGAGGGAAAGGCCGGGGACGATGACCAGGGCGAAGCGGGAGAAGCCGCCGTCGGCGCCTTCATGGCGGGCTTCGGCGATGAGGCCGGAGATGGTCTTGTGGCCGCCGTCGGCCAGCAGCAGGTTGAGTTCGGCGATGCGGCCGATCAGTTGCTTGAGTTCCAGATGGGTATCGGGGGACAGGCACCCCACTTCCACCCGGTAGTCGCCGGAGACGGATTCTTCTCCCCTCGCTTCCACCGGCAGCAACTCCTCCGAACCAACTCCCAGTACCCGGAGCTCCAGCAGCCTCGACTCTTGTACAAAGGCGCTGGCGTAGCTGGAAAGAAGGTCGGAGAGATTGTCCCGGGCGCTCATGGCGCAGCCCTCACTTGGAAAAGTGGGGGATGTTACGCCGCCATCAATGACAAAGAAATATTACAAAGGGCTATAAAAAGCCGATCCACCCCCAAGGTCATAGGTACAAGGGAATATGCTCCACTCGTCTTGCACGTTCGCTGACTTTCTACTAAAGTCGAAATTACTTAATATAAAACATTAAATTTTTACTGCACAACAGGATAGCTCATGGACACACCACAACATCGCATTCGCCGCGCCTCCCGTCTGCTGCGGGTGGCTTCCCTGGCTGCCGCCCTGCTTCTGCCGGTGCTGGTGGCCTATCTCTGGGCCCATGTGGAACGCTGGGCCGACTGGGGCGTGACCTGGTCCGACGCCTTCCGCATCGCCGGGGTGGCGGCTGCCGATCTCAGCATGTCGCAGCGGCTGCTGGGCTATCTCACCGATCTGCCGGCCCTGGCGGCGGGCAGCTACGTCTTTTTCACCCTGGCCGGCATCTGCCGGCGCTACGGCAACGGCGAGCTGTTTTCCACCGCCGTGGCCCGCGCCTATCGCCGCTTCGCCCTGGGCATGCTGGCCTGGGCCGGCCTCAAGGTGCTGTCCCAGACCCTGCTGGTGCTGGCCCTGACCCTGGACCATCCGCCCGGCCAGCGCCTGCTTTCCATCGGCATCGGCAGCGACAGCCTGGCCATGGTCCTGGTGGGGCTGGCGGTGCATCTCCTGGGGCAGGTGATGGAGGAAGGTCGCCGCCTGCAGGAAGACAACGCCCTGATCCTGTGAGCGGCCATGGCGATCATTCTCAATCTGGACGTGATGCTGGCCCGGCGCAAGATGCGCTCCCGGGAGCTGGCCGAGGCCATCGGCATGACCGAGCAGAACCTGTCCCTGCTCAAGAGCGGCAAGGTCAAGGGGGTGCGCTTTTCCACCCTGGAGGCCATCTGCCGCCACCTGGCGTGCCAGCCGGGTGACCTGCTGGAATACCGGGCGGACGAGGGCGATGAGAGCCTCGGCTGAGTCCTGCCGCCGCCTCGGGGCCGGCCTCTGCCTGGGCCTGCTGCTGGGCGCCCTGTGGCCGGGCTCCAGCCGGGCCGGGGACGGGCCGCCGCGCCAGGTGCTGCTGGAGGATGGGGAGCCGGTGCGCATCGAGGCCCGTCCCCGCCAGACGGAAACCACCTACGGCCATCCCGGCGGCGAATCCCGGGTCGAGGTGCGCAGCGCCGGCGGCCGCTACTGCCTCACCAGCTACCGGGATAATCCCATCCTGGCCAATGTTTACGCCACTCCCGGGGGCGGCCAGCTGGCCGTGCCCACCAATTGCCCGCCTTGAGGCATGCCCTCTGGCAATGGCCGTCCCGCCTGCCTCGGCGGGAATGGGGAAAGCACCTGTGACACTGTGTCACATTCCTTTAGTGATAGTCCTCCCCTAGCATCCGCCTCCGCTGACTGACCCATCAACGCCGCTCCGCGCCCCGGGGAAACGGCGTCCGGCCATCCCGGCCCGATGGGCACTTTCCCGGATAGGTGTTCCATGCTCCCTGCCCCCGTCGCCTGCTGCGGCCGTCCCTTGCCCCACCGCCTCGCGCCCGTCTCCCTCGCCGTGCTGATGATCTTTTCACCCCTGGCCCGGGCCCAGAGCGCCGACACTCCCCGGGTGCTGGACGAGGTGGTGGTGCGGGACCAGGGCCTGCAGGACGACCTGGCCTTCGGCAAGAAGGTGGTCACCGGCAGCCGCCTCGGCCTCAGCGTCAAGGAGACGCCGGCCGCCGTCACCGTCATCGACCGGGAAGCCATCGAGCGCCGCGGCGCCGACAATACCCAGGAAATCCTCAAGGGCGTGGCCGGCATGACCGCCTCCTCGGCCCCCGGCTCCCCCGGCGCCGTGTTCTATCGGGGCTTTTCCGGCGGCAGCGTGACCCAGCTGTTCAACGGCATCACGGTGCAGTACGACACCATCGCCGCCCGCCCGGTGGATAGCTGGATCTATGACCGGGTGGAGGCCATCGGCGGCCCCTCCAGCTTCCTCTACGGTGCCGGCGCCATCGGCGGCTCCATCAACTACGTCACCAAGCTGGCCAACCGGGACGGCGACTTCACCGAGGCCAAGGCCCGCTACGGCAGCTACGACGCCACCCAGGTGGCCATCGGCACCAACCGCCGCCTCAACGACCGCAACGTCATCCGCCTGGACGTGAACCGGGATTCGGCCCGGGGCTGGAGCAAGGGCACCAAGCGGGAAGCCTGGCAGATGGCCGCCTCCCTGCTAACCGACCTGACCCCCGACCTGAGCCACACCCTGGCCGTGGAATACCAGAAGGAAACAGTGGACCGGCCCTACTGGGGCACGCCCCTGACGAAACCTTTTGACGGCAAGGTCCACATCGACGATGGCACCCGCTTCAAGAACTACAACGTCAGCGACGGCCTCTATGAGCAGACCGTCAAATGGTTCCGCTCCATCCTCGACTACAAGGTCAATGACCAGCTCAAGCTGCGCAACACTCTCTACCACTACGACGCCCTGCGGGACTACCGCAACGTGGAGACCTACGCCTTCAACGCCAGCAACACCCGGGTCAACCGCAGCGGCGGCCTGCTGCAGCGCCACGACCAGGATGTGAACGGCAACCGCTTCGAGTTCAACTGGGACAGCACCCTGGGCAGCCTGCCCACGGCCTGGGCCGGCGGCCTGGACTACAGCCTCAACAAGCAGACCCGCTACCCGGCCTCCACCGGCAACACCGCCCTGGGCAACGTCGATCCCCTCGCCTACGATCCGGGCACCTTCAACGGCGTCACCGGCCTGGCCAGCGACGTCTACCGGCCGGACCGCTCCAACCGGGTCACCACCCTGGCCCTGTTCCTGGAAAACCGCACCTTCCTGAGCAAGGACCTGTCCCTGCTGACCGGCCTGCGCCAGGACCACATCGACCTGGAAGTGACCAACTACCGCACCGTCACCGCCACCGACCCGGCCTACTTCAAGCGCACCTACACGCCCCTCACCGGCCGCGCCGCCCTCACCTACGACCTGACGCCCAACGCCAACGTCTATGTGCAGTACAGCACCGCCGCCGATCCCCCCGCCGGCATCCTGGCCACGGCCAGCTTCGCCCAGGTACGCAACTTCGACCTGACCACCGGCAAGCAGCACGAGATCGGCAGCAAGTTCGCCTTCGCCGAAGGCCGGGGCCACGGCAGCGTCGCCTACTACGAGATCACCCGCAGGAACATCGCCGTGGCCGACCCCAACAACCCGGGCACCACCATCCCCGTGGGCCAACAGTCCTCCCGGGGCATCGAGGTCAACGCCGCCTACCAGCTCACGCCCCGGCTCCAGGCCTCCGGCAATTTCTCGGTGGTGGATGCCCAGTACGACGACTTCACCGAAAAGGTGGGCAGCGTCGCCGTCTCCCGCCAGGGCAACCGGCCCAGCGGCATCCCGGCCCGGGTCACCAATCTCTGGCTGAGCTACAGCCCCAGCGCCGACTGGCGCGTCGGCGGCGACCTACGCTACGTCTCGGACCGCTACGCCGATGCCGCCAACACCCTGAAGGCCGAGAGCTACGGCCTGCTGGGGGCCTTCGTGCAGTACAAGCTGGACCGCAAGACTACCCTGACGGCCCGCATCAAGAACCTGACCGACAAGGTCTACGCCGAAAACGTCTCCGGCACCAACATGGTCTATCTGGGCGCCCCGCGCACCCTGGACCTGTCGGTCCAGACCAGCTTCTGAGGCCCCACCGGCCCCCGCCCGGGGGCCGGCCCTTCCACCCAGCCGCCTGCCCTCCATGAAACGTCTGCTCTTCCTCGGCCACCGCTGGCTCGGCATCGCCCTCTGCCTGTTCATGGCCCTGTGGTTCCTCTCCGGCGTGGTCATGATGTACGTCGGCTACCCCAAACTGGGCACCGCCGAACGCCTGCAGACCCTGCCGCCCCTGGCCTCCGCCGGCTGCTGCGTCAATCTGGAGCAGGCCCTGGCCGCCCTCCCCGCCGGCGCCCGGCCCCGCAGCCTGCGCCTGACCAGCATCGGCGGCCGCCCCGTGTTCATCGCCGGGCTGGAGAAAAACCGCTTTGCCGCCATATCCGGCCATGACGGCAAGGCGGTCGGCAACATCGGCGCCGAGGCCGCCCTGGCGGCGGCCCGGGCCTTTCTGCCCGGCCAGCCGGCCCGCTACCTGGAAGCCCTGCAGGAAGACGCCTGGACCCACTCCCGGGCCCTGGACGGCCACCGCCCCCTGCACGTGGTGGAAATGGACGGCAGCGACGACGGCCAAGGCCGCACCCTGCTCTATGTCTCCGCCAGCACCGGCGAGGTGGTGCGCGACGCCAGCGCCACCGAGCGCACCTGGAACTGGCTCGGCGCCTGGCTGCACTGGCTCTACCCCCTGCGCGGCGGCGCGCTGGACGGCTGGTGGACCGAGATCATCATCTACACCTCCCTCGCCGCCACCCTGCTGGCCCTGAGCGGCCTCGTGGTGGGCCTCCTGCGCTGGCGGAGGCGACCCTACGCCAACGGCAGCCGCAGCCCCTACCGCAAGGCCATGCTGCGCTGGCACCACTGGCTGGGCCTCATCTTCGGCCTGCTCACCTTCACCTGGATCCTCAGCGGCCTGCTCTCGGTCAATCCGTGGAAGGTCTTCGACGCCGGCACCCCCAAGCCGGCCCCGGCCCGCCTGGAACTGGCCGCCGGCACGGACGCTCCCGGCATCGGCGAGGTGCTGCAACGCTTCCGCGCCGACGGGCTGGATGCCCGGGAGCTGGAATGGCTGACCTTCGCCGGCACCACCTACGTCCAGGCCCGGGACGGCCAGGGCCACAGCCGGCTGCTGCCCTGGCAGCGGCAGGGCGTGGTGCAGGCCGCCCTGGAGCCGGGCGTCCTCGAGGCAGGCGGGCGCCAGCTGCTGCCCCAGGCCGGGCTGGCGGCGACCCACCTGCAGACGGAATACGACTGGCACTACTACCAGCGCACCTACCACTCCATGACCGGCCACATGGAAAAGGCCCTGCCGGTGCTGCGCCTGGAATTCGAAGACCCGGCCCATACCTGGCTCTACCTGGACCCGCGCAACGGCGCCCTGGTGCAGCGCCTGGACGACCGCCTGCGCCTCAAGCGCTGGCTCTTCGCCCTCTTCCACAGCTGGGACTGGCTGCCCCTGCTGCAGCACCGGCCCCTGTGGGACATCCTGCTCATCGTCGCCAGTCTGGGGGGCTTCCTGGTCAGCCTCAGCGGCCTGGTGATCGGCCTGCGCCGCCTGGCCCGGCCCCGGGGCTGAGCCGCCGACATCCCCTCCCCCGGGCCGGGAATGCCCCAGAAATGGGCATCTCCGGCCCGGTGTTGTATTCCTGCACCGGAAATGTGCCCGGCCCCGCCGGGGCGCCCCTCCTTTTCCGGGAAAAATTCCCATAAATCAGCGACAATCCGCTCCCCCGGATGGAAAGCACGGCTCTTGCTTCCATCCCCATCATCGCCCCCTAGGGAGTCTGGGACCATGACCACCGTCCGTCATCTGGAAATCGCCGCAGCCGCCGAGCCGCCGGCTGAAGGCACGCGCCGCCTCATCGACGGCCAGGAGCGGGTGTACTACGACGGCTACTGGATCAAGACCTACCCGGTCCCCGCCGACTCCCTGGACGCCAAGAAGCGCCTGATCGAGGCCCTCACCCGGCGCCTCTTCAACCACACCGAATACGGCCTCAACATTCCCGGCCACCGCCTGGCCGAAGCCCGGGCCGCCTACGCCGCCGAGCAGGACCCGGGCAAGAGCCGGGTCAAGGCCGCCATGCTGGCCGGCGCCCTCTTCAACCGGGCCACGGACATTTTCCGCAAGCTGGTGGAGCTGCAGGCCGAGGGCATCGAAGTGGGCTGCGACGACGCCCTGATGCGGGAATGCGGCCAGTACCTGATGGAAGCCATGGAGCTGGGCCGCTTCGTCCTGCACCGCAGCGGCGAGGAAGGCATCGACGAGCTGTGGGGCGAGCCCTTCCGCGCCTTCTCCATTCCCGTGGAAGATTTCTACGAAGGCCGCTACATCAAGATCGGCCAGACCCTGCGCGACATCGACCGCATCGCCGCGGCCATGATCGACACCATCGGCCAGGTGCCCCTCTTCGCCGGCGTCGCCGGCCCCATCCGGGACCTGGCCGCCGCCGCCAAGGTGAAGACCGAGACCCTGCGCACCGATCCGGAAATTTTCGACATCTGGTCCTCCCTGGTCACCGCCGGCGAGCGCCTGGCCAACTTCACCCCGGGGCCGCCCACCGGCACCCCCAGCCGCTGTCCGCCCCCTGCCGGCTCCCCGGTGCACAGCGTCTCCGACGGCCTGCACCTGCTGCGGGCCGGGCGGGACCTGGTGTTCTACATCACCCGGGCCCGCACCCCCATGCCCAAAAGCACCCGGGAATACATCGAGCGCTGCCAGACATACCTGGCCATCGGCAGCGTGCCCTTCGCCCCGGTGCCGCTACCCGCCTGATCCCGCCTGATCCGGGCAGGCGCCGCCGGCCTAGCGGCCCACCGCCCCGGGGCCGGGTCTGCCCTCAGGGCTCGCCGTCCCCGTCGGAACCGGGGCCCTCTTCGGCCTCGCGCATGATCTGCTCCCAGGCCACGGCCATCAGCAGCACCAGCAGCATCACCAGCTCGGTGACGGCAAAACTCACCATCGAATCCGTGCCCAGGCCCAGCAGGGGCGGCATGACCAGGGCCCCGGTCCCAAAGAAATTGCTCCAGCGTGAGGTGTCCATGGTGCTACTCCCGACAAAGATCACTCCCTGATTGCTGCAGAGCACAAAACAGGCCACAGTCCCGCCCTGCCACCCCGAGACGCCCTATCCGCAGTCATCCCCGGGCAGGCACCGCCACCTGGCCCGGTCCCTGGACCTTCCCGGCCACCCCGTTTTCCCCCTTCCTTCGCCCCACATCGGTGCCATCCCTCCCCGCCCCGGCGGGCCGTTGCAAATGAAACCTTGCCATTTGCCCGGTTACTGTATAAAAATACAGTCAACCGATTAGGAGACCGCCACCATGGTCAAGCTCACCCCGCGCCAGCAGGAAATCCTCGACTTCATCCGCAACCATGTGGAAACCCTGGGCGCCCCGCCGACCCGGGCCGAAATCGCCCGGGCCTTCGACTTCGCCTCCGCCAACGCCGCCGAAGACCACCTCAAGGCCCTGGCCAAGAAGGGCTCCATCGTCCTGGAACCGGGCTCGGCCCGGGGCATCCGCCTGGTGGAGCAGCTGGGCCTGCCCCTGGTAGGCAGCGTCGCCGCCGGCTCCCCCATCCTGGCCGTGGAAAACGTTCAGGGCCGCTACTCCGTGGCGCCGGACATGTTCAATCCCCGGGCCGACTTCCTGCTCAAGGTGCGGGGCCTCTCCATGCTCGGCGCCGGCATTCTCGACGGCGACCTGCTGGCGGTGCACCGGACCACCCAGGTGCGGGACGGCCAGATCGTGGTCGCCCGCATCGCCGACGAAGTCACGGTCAAGCGCTTCAAGCGCAACCTGGGGCGCATCGAACTGCTGGCGGAAAACCCGGATTACGGCCCCATCCTGGTGGACCCGAACCGGGACGATTTCGCCATCGAAGGCGTGGCCGTGGGCCTCATCCGCGGCGGTTTTTCCGGCAGCCTCAGTTGATCCCGACTGATCCCCGCTGACCAGCCACTTGCGAAGGAGCCGTCCATGACCATTCCCCGCCTCACCACCCTGACCCTGGGCGTGGACGACCTCTCCCGGGCCACCGCCTTCTACCGCCACGTCTTCGGCCTGCTGCCCCGGGACGACTACGAAGGCATCGCCTTCTTCCAGCTGCCCGGCACCTGGCTCATCGTCTATCCCAAGGACAAGCTGGCCGAAGACATCAGTCCCGACACGGCCCTGGCAGGCTCTGGCTTCAACGGCATCACCCTGGGCTACAACGCCCGCAGCCGGGACGAAGTGGATACCGTATTCGCCCAGGCCAAGGCCGCCGGCGCCCGCATCGCCAAAATGCCCCAGGAAACCTTCTGGGGCGGCTACAGCGGCTACTTCCAGGACCCGGACGGCTACTACTGGGAAGTGGTGTGGGGCCCCATGTTCGACCACGCCCCCGACGGCAGCCTGCTGTTCCGGGAGGGTTGAGCCGGGCAATCCGCCACTGCGGAAGCGCAGCCGAGTCTGCCGGCAGGCCCACGGCGTTCCCGCCCGGTCTTCCCCCGCCTGCCGCTGCGCCGCCCGCGATGCCATCCGCTCCACCCTGACGCCCTAACCCGCCTTCGTTTCAGGCATGCACAGGCCGCCCTGCCGGGCACGGCCCCGCCCCGGCTGTCGCCATTTTTTGCCGACAAGCCGACTGCCGCCAGAGACGAAGGCCCGTCACAAAGCGATTTGCCGCCCCAGACCCGCCGCACCGACAGAGCCGTTGCCCCCGATCCGGCAAACGCCCCAGCCACACGATCAAGCAACCCAACCAAGCCGCCCGACAACAGCAGACGCCAGCCAACGACAACCTCGCTGCACCCCAGCCGCCGATCGCTCAAGCCCGCCACCACGCCCGCGACTACATCCGCAACCAACCCCTACCAACCCCTACCAAACCACCTCCTGCGCCGACCATGTCCGCCCTGCCTTCTTCCCCCGCCCCCGTCACCCTGGCCGATCTCCTGGCCCGGCCCGACGTCTGGCGCGGCGACGCCCTGGCCCGGGTGAAGGCCCCCGGTCTGGCCACGGGCTACCCGGAGCTGGACCGGGAACTGCCCGGCGGCGGCTGGCCGCGCCAGGCCCTGAGCGAATTCCTGGCGCCGCCGGAGGCAGGCGTCGCCGGCCTGCTGGCCCCGGCCCTGGCCGCTCTGGCCGGCCCCCTGCTGCTGGTGGCGCCGCCCTGGCCCCTGCACGCCGCCGGCTGGGCCGCCGCCGGCCTGCCCGGCCAGCGCCTGCTGGTGGTGGAGGCCCGGGGCCAGGATGCCGCCTGGGCCTGCGAGACGGCCCTGGAAGAAGGCGGTTTTGCCGCCATCCTGGCCTGGCTGCCGGACATCGACGCCCGGGGCCTGCGCCGCCTGCAGCTGGCCGCCGAAAGCTTCAGCGGCCCCGCCTGTCTGGTACGCCCCCCGGCCCGGCTGCGGGAATCCTCCCCCGCCCCCCTGCGCCTGACCGTGGAATGCCGGCCCCAGGGCCTGCAGGTGCAGATCGTCAAACGCCGGGGCGGCGGCCTGCCCCCGCCCCTCACCCTGGTGCCGCGCCTGGCCGTGGCCCGCCTTCAGGAACGCGACCGTGCTCTGGCTCGCCCTGCGCTTTCCCCTGCTGCCCCTGGACGCCCTGGCGCCCCCGCCCGACGCCCCGTCCACGCCTAGGGCCGCCGCCAGCCAGGGACGGGTGGTGGCCGCCAACGGCGCCGCCCGGCAACTGGGGGTGGCGCCGGGCATGGGCCTGGCCTCGGCCTGGGGCCTGGCGCCCGAGCTCAAGGTGACGGAGCGGGACGGCGCCGCCGAAACCCGGGCCCTGGCCGGCCTGGCCTGCTGGGGCGGCAACTTCACCCCCCAGGTCAGCCTGGACCCGCCCGCCGGCCTGCTGCTGGAAATCGGCGGCTGCCTGCGCCTCTTCGGCGGTCTCCCGGCCCTGCTGCAACAGGCCGTGGACGGCGCCCTGGCCCAGGGCTACAGCCTCGCCGCCGCCTGCGCCCCGACGCCCCTGGCTGCCCGCTGGCTGGCCAACGGCGCCCCCTGGGTGGAGCCCGCTGCCGACGGCCCCCGGCCGGCGGCCGCGCCCCTCCTGGCCGAAAACGGCGGCCCTCTGCCGGTGTGCGCCGACCCGACCCGCCTGGGCGCCGCCCTGGCCCCCCTGCCCCTGGACTGCCTGGAACTGCCCCGGCAGCAGCGGCAGCGCCTGGAAAACTTCGGCGCCCACCGTCTCGGCGACCTGCTGGCCCTGCCCCGGGCCGGCCTCAACCGGCGCCTGGGCCTGCAACTGGCCGCCGACCTGGCCCGGGCCCTGGGCGAAGTGCCCGACCCCCGGCCCCGCTTCCCCTTTCCCGACACCTTCCGCCAAGGCCTGGAACTGCCGGCCCGTGTGGACGACGCCCCCGCCCTCAACTTCGCCGCCCGCCGCCTGCTGCAACAGTTGCAGGGCTGGCTCGCCAGCCGGGGCGCCGGCGTCGGCCGCTGCACCCTGGAACTGCAGCACGAAAAATACGCCGGCAGCACCCGCCGCGGCCTGCCGCCGACCCGGCTGGTGCTGGGCTTCGCCGGCCTCACCCGGGACGGGGAGCGGCTGCAGCGGGTCCTCAGCGAACGCCTGGGCCGCCTCGCCCTGGCGGCGCCGGTGGACGCCCTGACCCTGATCGCCGACCAGGTGGAGGAACTGCCGGGCAGCGACCGCCAGCTCCCCGGCCAGGCGCCGCCGGAAGAAGAAGGCACCGACCCGGCCCGCACCGCCGTGGCCCTGGAACGCATCAAGGCCCGCCTGGGGGAGGACAAGGTCTACAGCCTGGCCGCCGTGCCGGACCACCGCCCCGAGCAAGCCACCCGGCGCTGCGCCCCGAATCTCGATCTCCAGGGCATCATGGCCAGGGCCCAGGACCCGGGCCACTCCCAGGCCATGGCAGGCCAGGGTCCGCGCCCCCTCTGGCTCCTGGCCCACCCCCAGGCCCTGGGCGAGACCCAGGGCCGCCCCCGGCACGGCGGCCCCCTGCAACTCCTGGCCGGCCCCGAGCGCATTGAAAGCGGCTGGTGGGACGAAGGCGAAAGCCAAGACGGCCTTCCTGCCCCCGGCGACCTGCGCCGCGACTACTTCGTCGCCCGCAACCCGGCCGGCGAATGGCTGTGGGTGTTCCGGGACGAGAGCGGCTGGTTCCTCCACGGCAGGTTCGCATGAGCCGGCACCATCACGGGCGGCTCCCGGCCCAGGACGACGCAAGCCGTACCGCCGGCGGCCTTCCAGCCAGCCTGTCTCCGGCAACCGCCCGAGGGAACGACAGCCCCCGGCGCCCCAGCCGCCTGCCGCCTTCCAGCTGGCCTCTTTCCAACCGGGCACTTCCTCCCCCGGCCCGCCTTGCCGCACGCCGGCCAAGGCATCGCACCACCGCTCCCGCCAGCAGAAGCCGCTGAACCATGCCGCTCCCGGAAACCACCCTGCCGCCGACCCTGCCCGACTACGCCGAGCTGCACTGCCTCTCCAACTTCTCCTTCCTGCGGGGTGCCTCCCACCCGGAGGAACTGGTGCAGCGGGCCGTGGAGCTGGGCTACGGCGCCCTCGCCGTCACCGACGAATGCTCCTTCGCCGGTTCGGTGCGGGCCCACGTGGCGGCCAAAGCCGTGGGCCTCAAGCTCATCCACGGCACCGAGATCGTCCTCGCCGACGGCCTCAAGCTGGTGCTGCTGGCGCAAAACCGGGAGGGCTACGGCAACCTCTCGGCCCTGATCACCCTGGCCCGGCGCCGGGCCGAGAAAGGCGCCTACCGCCTGACCCGGGGCGACCTGGAAGGCTTCGGCCCCAGCGGCGCCCTGCCCGACTGCCTGGCCCTGTGGATTCCGGGGCCGCAGTTCGACTCGCCGCCCGACCCCGCCGATGGCCGCTGGCTGGCCCAGCGCTTTCCGGGCCGGGCCTGGCTGGCCGTGGAACTCCACGCCGGGCCGGACGACCGGGGCCGCCTGGAACAACTGCAGCAACTGGCCGCCGACTGCGGCCTGCCGCTGCTTGCGGCGGGCGACGTGCACATGCACAGCCGCGCCCGCCGGCCCCTGCAGGACGTGCTCACCGCCCTGCGCCTCAACACCACGGTCTTCGCCGCCGGCCACGCCCTCCACCCCAACGGCGAACGCCACCTGCGCCCCCGCCTGCGCCTGGCCCGGCTCTACCCGCCCGAGCTGCTGGCCGAAACCCTGGCCGTGGCCGCCCGCTGCACCTTCTCCCTGGACGAGCTGCGCTACGAATACCCGGAAGAAGTGGTGCCCCACGGCCTCACCCCCGCCGCCTACCTGCGCCAGGAGGTGGAAGCGGGCCTTATGGTGCGCTACCCGGATGGCGTGCCGGAAAAGGCCCGGGCCCAGGTGGAATACGAACTGGGCCTCATCGCCCGGCTGCAATACGAGGCCTACTTCCTCACCGTGTACGACATCGTGCGCTTTGCCCGCAGCCGGGAAATCCTCTGCCAGGGCCGGGGCTCCGCCGCCAACTCGGCGGTGTGCTACGCCCTGGGCATCACCGAGGTGGACCCGGCCAAATCCGAACTGCTTTTCGAGCGCTTCATCTCCGCCGAACGGGGCGAGCCGCCGGATATCGATGTGGATTTCGAGCACCAGCGGCGGGAGGAAGTGATCCAGTACCTCTACGCCAAATACGGCCGGGAGCGGGCCGCCCTCACCGGTGCCCTCATCACCTACCGCACCCGGGGCGCCCTGCGGGACGCAGGCCGGGCCCTGGGCTTCGGCCGGGAGCAGATCGACGCCCTGGCCAACACCCTGGCCTGGTGGGACAGGCAGGACGAACTGCCCGAGCACCTGCGCGCCGTGGGCCTGGACCCGGAAAGCCCCCGGGTGGCCAAGTGGCTGGCGGTGAGCCGTGCCCTGCGGGGCTTTCCCCAGCACCTGTCGCAGCACGTGGGCGGCTTCGTCATCTCCCGCGGGCCCCTGTCGCGCCTGGTGCCCATCGAGAACGCCGCCATGGCCGAGCGCAGCGTCATCCAGTGGGACAAGGACGACATCGACGCCCTGGGCCTGATGAAGGTGGATGTGCTGGCCTTAGGCATGCTCTCCGCCATCCGCCGCGCCCTCGACATGCTCGGCGCCCGGGACGGCAGGCCGGTGCGCCTGCAGGACATTCCCCGGGAATCGAAAGCGGTGTACGACATGCTCTGCCGGGGCGACAGCCTGGGCATCTTCCAGGTCGAATCCCGGGCCCAGATGGCCATGCTGCCGCGCCTCAAGCCGCGCCAGTTCTACGATCTGGTGGTGCAGGTGGCCATCGTGCGGCCCGGTCCCATCCAGGGCGACATGGTCCATCCCTACCTGAAGCGGCGCCACGGCGAAGAGAAGATCGAGAAAATCTCCCCGGCGGTGGACAAGGTGCTGGAGCGCACCTACGGCGTGCCCATCTTCCAGGAACAGGTGATGCAGCTGGCCGTGGTGGCCGCCGGCTTCACCCCCGGCGAGGCGGACCAGCTGCGCCGGGCCATGGCCGCCTGGAAGCGCAAGGGCGGCCTGGAACCCTTCGAGCAGAAACTCATCCACGGCATGCAGGAGCGGGGCCTGCCCGAATCCTTCGCCCGGCGCATCTTCGAGCAGATCAAGGGCTTCGGCGACTACGGCTTCCCCGAATCCCACGCCGCCAGCTTCGCCATCCTCGTCTATTTCTCCGCCTGGCTGAAACGCTTCGAGCCCGCCGCCTTCCTCTGCGGTCTGCTCAACGCCCACCCCATGGGCTTCTACGCCCCCGCCCAACTGGTACAGGACGCCCAGCGCCACGGCGTCACCGTGCTGCCGCCGGACGTCACCCACAGCGCCTGGGAATCCCTGCTGGTGGAACTGCTGCCCGGCCATCCCCCCGCCCGCCCCCGCACCGTGCGCCTGGGCCTGCGGGAAATCGCCGGTTTCAACCAGGCCGCCGCCGAGCGCATCGTCGCCGCCCGGCAGGCTGGCCCCTTCCAATCGGTCGCCGACCTGGCCGCCCGGGCCGGGCTGCAACGCCCGGAGCTGGAACGCCTCGCCGCCGCCAACGCCCTGCAAGCCCTGGCCGGCCACCGCCGCGCCGCCGCCTGGGAAAGCGCCGCCGTGGAAAACACCGGCCAGCCCCGCCACCATGGCAGCCGCAGCGGCCATGGCCAGGAAGCGGAACAGAGAAAGGAAAAAGGAAGAGGAAACGCCAAAGCCCGGAGCAGACACAGCAGCGCCAGCGACGCCGCCAACGCAACAGGCCGCAGCAAAAACGGGATGGACGAAAGAGACGAGAGGGGCCACGTCCTCCCCATCCAGGGCGACCTCTTCGCCGCCCTGCCCCCGCCCGCGGAAGCCCCGCCGCCCCTGCCTACCCCCACGGAAGGCGAAGACCTGGTGGCCGACTACGCCACCCTGGGCCTCACCCTGGGCCGCCACCCCCTGGCCCTGCTGCGGGATCGCTTAACGGCGGGCCGCTTCATCACCGCCGCCGAACTGCGGGCCGCGCCGGACAAAAAACTGGCCCGGGCCGCCGGCATCGTCACCCACCGCCAGCGCCCCGGCACCGCCAGCGGCATCGTCTTCGTCACCATGGAAGACGAAACCGGCCCCATCAACGTCATCCTGCGCCCCGAACTGGTGGAAAAGCAGCGCCGCGAAACCCTGGCCGCCCGCCTCCTGGGCGTCTACGGCCAACTAGAATCCCGCCACGGTGTCACCCATCTGGTAGCCAAGCGGCTGGTGGATCTGACGCCGTTACTGGGGAGGCTGGCGACTAGGAGTCGGGATTTTCATTAGGAGGTAGTTATCGGCCCAAAGCGGCCGATTGCCTTACCGACTAAAAGCGGCCGTACAATGACACTGGCACTATCTGAGAAACCCTCCAAAATTGACATCTACTTCACGTTGTACCGTTACAGGTTAATAAGTGTATGAGCGCTTTTTTTGAGATTGCTTACGCGGCTGCTTCGAATCGTCTTTGTCTCTTTACGGGAACAGGCTTCTCGAAGGCAGTAACAGAAAACAAAGCACCTAGTTGGCAGGGACTGCTAGAAGCGCTCTGCGACCAGCTTCCAGAATCACCCACGATTAAGTCCGTACTCTTTCCTGTCTCTGGGAAAAATCCGCTCAGCCTTGAAGAGGCTGCCCAAGTTATAGGCATTGAATTATCAAAGTACGGGAAAGAAATTCACAACGAAATAGCCAAAATTGTGCTTAGTCTAAAAGCATCTGGTAACAATGCGGTTATCAGTGATTTTCTGAAGAACAACTCCCTGCGAATAGTAACGACTAACTACGACAAACTAGCCGAAGAACTAGCAGGTGGTGATAGCTGCCACTCTATCGCACCAGGCTTCCCGGTTCCTCGCTCTCAAGCAAGAGTTAAGGTCTACCACGTTCACGGTTCGGTAGATTCACCGTTGAATATGGTCGTCACGTCGGATGACTACTTTCGCTTCATAAATGGGGAGTCATATTTTTCACGCAAACTGAGTACCGTGCTTCACGAAAATACCGTAGTCATTATTGGATATTCATTGGGTGACACGAATCTCAAAGCGATCGTTAGCGACTACAAGGGGTTCTCTAGAAATCAGGTCATCGGAACAAACCTCTTCTTGATTTCGCGAAGTAAAGTCGACCAGTACGTCAAGGATTACTATGCACACTGCTATGGAATTCGCGTTCTCGACCAACTTGAAGTTCACGACTTCTTCACAAAACTCAACACCACGATGGACGAAGCCAAGAAGTGTGCTTTGTCATCAGTCGAAAACTTGAAGAAAGTCCTATTTCAGAATCACAAGTACAGCGATGACTACCTGAAGGTCGAGTCATCTTTCTTTGAGATCATTTCCTCTGTTGCAGCACTTGGAAGAAGCATTAATGACCCGTTGGTAGTAGCTGCCCTAGGAAAGATCATCCAAAAGAAGATCGATCTAACCCAGAACTATGGAGCTTGGGAGCAATATGAGCATCTGGCCCGCTGGCTTATCTACTTGGGAAGTATTTTGGAACTGCCGGGCACCTCAATTGAGGCAACGTATCTGTCCGCTGTCCTTCGATCAATGACCACGATGCGCAAAGATCTTTACATCGGCTACTCATGGCATGCATACACGTCTTGGAGCAATCGTTGGGCAGAGATAATTCCCAGCAACCGAGGAATTATTCGAATTCACATTGAGGCAAATACCACGTGGGCCGATGCCCGTGAGTTGGTTAAGCGTGGCTAGGTACAACCGGGCGCTGCGCAATAAAGCCGCGCAGCGCCACGTTAAACGTCCGCTTTCCCAAACAGCCAACATCCGCTTTTCGTAATTAGAGGTCATATAAAGCAGAAAGCCTAGCTCTGGTAGACTCATCCGCCCTTCGCTTTTCCACTGCGCACCATGCCCCCCACCCTCCCCCAACAACTCACCTTCCTCCGCGAAATCGATCGGCTGAAAAGCGTCGTCCGGCTGACGCCACTGCTTGACCGCTCGCGGCGGGAGAACAGTGCGGAGCATTCCTGGCATCTGGCGCTCTATGCCCTGGTGCTGGCGGAGCATGCGGCGGGAACTGTGGATGTGCTGCGGGTGGTGAAGATGCTGCTGATCCACGACATCGTGGAGATCGACGCGGGGGACGTGCCCTTCCATGTGCCGGAAACCCATGCGGGGCAGGCGGAGCGGGAGCGGCTGGCGGCGGAGCGTCTTTTCGGCCTGCTGCCGGAGGCCCAGGCGGCGGAGTTTCGGGAGCTGTGGTTCGAGTTCGAGGCGGCGGAGAGCGACGACGCCAAATTCGCCAAGGCCCTGGACCGCTTTCAGCCCATGCTGCACAACGCCGCCACCGACGGCGGCACCTGGGTGGAATGCGCCGTCACCCTGGAGCAGGTGAAACAGCGCTGCCGCCCGCCCATCGAAAAGGGCTCCCCCGCCCTGTGGGCCGTGGCCGAGCAGATGGCCGAGGCCCACCTGGGCCCGGCCGACGGCGAAACGCCGGACCAGGCCGCCTGAGGCCCGCTTCCGGGCCTCGGCCATTGTTCCTGCCGCCCGCCGGGCCCCGCCCGGGGGCGGGCTTGCCGCCTAATCCACACCCGCCACGCTCGCCCCATCCTGCCCCGGCCTGCCGAAGCGGGTCGGGGGCGCTTCCGCCAGGGGGCTGTCGGCTTCCATCTCCGGCTCGCCCTGGCGGCGTTGCAGGGGAATGACGCCGGCCCAGGCGAGCCAGGTCAGATCCTCCGCATCGTCCTTGGGGCCGCCCTGGCGCACCTTGGCCGAGGCTTCGGCCAGGGAGAGGCGCAGCACGGCGGTGGCGTTCACCTCCTTGGCCGTCATGGGCCGCAGTTCCTCCCAGCGCCCCGGGTAGAGGCCTTCGATGAAGGCCCGCAGGGCCCGGTGCTTTTCCTCCGGCTCGGTCACCGCCTCGAAGCGACCGTAGATCACCACGGAGCGGTAGTTGAGGGAGTGGTGCATGGCGGAGCGGGCCAGCACCAGGCCGTCGGCCAGGGCGATGCTGACGCAGGCTTCCCCGGCCAGCAGGGCCTGGCCCAGGCGCGAGGCCTTGGCGGCGTGCAGATAGAGGTGGTCGCCCTCGCGCCAGTGCAGGGTGGGAATGGCGTGCACGCTGCCCTCCCACTGGAAGGCCACGGTGCACAGCAGGCCCGCATCCACGATGGCGGCGACGCTGGCCAGGTCGTAGGCGGCCCGCTGGGGCCGGCGCAGGACCCGGGTGCGGGCGGAAGGGCCGGAAGAGGCGGAAGGGCCGGAAGTGTTTGGGGAAGGCTGGGATTCGTTCATGGCGGCAAGCTCCGGTGAATGGAAACAGAGCCAGCCTAAGGCTTGCGTGGTACCTTCTGTAGCGCCACCAAACACCTCATTCATGGAGCCACGATGGAACTGGACTGGCTGCTGGCCCCGCCCCTGCCCGAGGCCATGCCCCGGCAGCGCCTGCTCTACCACCGCCTGCGGGATGCCATTCTCTGCGGCCGCCTAGCCCCGGCCACGCGCCTGCCGGCCAGCCGCGCCCTGGCCGATTCCCTGGGTATCGCCCGCAACACGGTGCTCTTCGCCTACGAGCAGCTGACGGCCGAAGGCTGCCTGGTGGCGGACCGCCAGGGCACCCGGGTGGCGCCCCTGGCCGCCCTGGGCGCCGCCGCCGATGCCCATGCCCAACGCGGCCCGGCCCCGCCTTCGCCGGGGCTGTCGGCCCGGGCCGAGATCGCCCGCCAGCCCGCCGTCGTGCCCCATGCGCCGCCCCTGCCCTTCAGCCCGGGCATTCCGGATTACGGCCCCTTTCCCTTCCGCGCCTGGCGGGGCTGCCTGGAGCGGGCCTGGCAGGAGGTGAGCTGGCGGGAACTGGGCTACACCGCCCACGGCGGCGACCCGGCCCTACGCCGGGAGCTGGCGGGCCACCTGACCACGGTGCGAGGCCTGCCGGTGGCGGCGGAACAGATCGTCATCACCAGCGGCACCCAGAGCGGCCTGGACCTGTGCGCCCGCTTTCTGGCCGACGCCGGCCACACCGCCTGGCTGGAAAACCCGGGCTACCAGGCGGCCCGCATCGCCTGGAGCCTGGCCGGCCTGGCCCTGCACGACGTGGCGGTGGACGAGGGCGGCATGGCGCCGACGGCGGCGGACTGGGCGGAACGGCCGCCCCGGCTGATCCTCCTCACCCCCTCCCACCAGTACCCCACGGGCCGGGTCATGCCCCTGGGGCGCCGGCTGGACCTCATCGAGCAGGCCCGGCAGGCCGGCGCCTGGATCGTCGAGGACGACTACGAAAGCGAATTCCGCCGCGCCGGCCCGGCGCCCCCGGCCCTCTTCGGCCTGCAGGAGGAGGCGCCGGTGGTCTATGTGGGCACCTTCAGCAAGACCCTCTACCCGGGCCTGCGTCTGGGCTATCTGGTGCTGCCCCGGGGCATCGCCGCCGACTTCGCCCTGGCCGCGGCCCAGACCACCCGGGCCGGCCAGGGCATCGAGCAGCGGGCCCTGGCGGACTTCATCCGGCGCGGCCACTACACCGCCCACCTGCGCCGCATGCGCGCCCGCTACGCGGCCCGCCAGACGGCCCTGCGCCAGGCCCTCAGCGCCGCCCTGGGGCCGGACCTGCAACTTACCGGCGGCGAGGCCGGCCTGCACCTGGTGCTGGAACTGCCGCCCCAGCAGGACGACCGGGCCGTGGCCGCCCGGGCCGCCGCCCTGGGCCTGGGCCCGCGCCCCCTCAGCCACTACGCCCGGCCCCCGGTGCGCTGCAACGGCCTGGTGCTGGGCTACGGCAATCTGGAAACGGGCATGGTGGGCGATGCGGTGCAACGGCTTAAACTGGCCCTGGCCCTCGGGGAACCGCTGCCGGGCTGAGACAGGGGCGGGCGCAGGGAAGCGGGGCACGGCCGCTTTTTCGCGAACGCCCGGAACAGGTCCGGGCGGGCAGGACCGACCCCAGCCGGGAACGGGCCCGGCGCCGCCCACCGCTCATCCCGTCAGCATGAAGCCAGAACCTGCCGCAGCCAAGGCCTGCCGCCCGGGCCGGGGCGGAAAATCGTCCTTAAACGACGCTGCCGCCTCGCCTAGAATGAAGACGGCGACGGCGGTCCGGCAGCGGCAAAGATGGCGCCGTTGTGAGAGAATCCGGGCCCAGAAACCAATCGGGGCGCCCGCCGGCGCTTTCCCCACCTGCAAATCCATAGGCACACCATGAGCACCCAAGGCACGCAGCGCCGCAGCACCTTCGACAAGATCGAGATCGGCCAGAAGTTTTTCGACCCCATCAGCGCCGAATACTTCGTCAAGCTGACCGACACCACCGCCGCCATGGTCACCGGCATCGGCGACGGCACCATCCCCGACGAATTCGAACCGGAAGACGTGGTCCGCATCGACGGCTAAGGGGCTTCCCAGCCCCTCCGCCCCGACCCGCCCCGGCCGGCCGCTCCAGGCCGGGGGCAGCCAAGGGGCAGCCAAGGGGCAGAAAGCACAGGCGCCATGGACGCACCCGCCCCCTGGGGCAATCTGCTGGCCGTTCCCGACGGCCCCCTCGACGGAGAGCGCTTCGACGCGCTGCTGGCGGGCGGTGCCTTTCGCCTCGAGCGCATCGTTTCCACCGGCCAGTCCAGCCCGCCCGGTTTCTGGTACGACCAGGAGGACGGCGAATGGGTGGCCCTGCTCAGCGGCGCCGCCGAACTGCAGTTCGAGGACGAGGCCGAGCCGCGCCGCCTGGCCCCCGGCGACTGGCTGCACATCGCCCCCCACCGCCGCCACCGGGTGCACTGGACCGCCCAGGACCAGACCACCGTCTGGCTGGCCATCCACTACCGTTAGCCGTTCCTGCCGGCTGCCCGCCGGGCGGCCCGCATGCCCGCAGCGGCGACTGCCGGCGCCCTTCCCTGCCTTGCTTCACACCCCGTCTTGCGCCAAGCCCCGCCGCTGCTGCGCCCGGGGTCGCGCCGCCCTGCCCTAGCGGTAATCGATGACCGAGCCGTCGGCCCGGCGCAGCACGATCTGGTCGCTGCGCTGGATGCCGTCCACGGCCCGGCGGCAGAGGTCGAGGAAATGCTGGATGCCCCGGGTGCGGAATTTCTGGCGGTGGATGATGAAGTGGAACTGGCGCCGCAGATTGAGCCCGGGGGCCGGCAGTTCCGCCAGGCTGCCGCGGCGGAAGGCCTCCTTCAGGGCCAGGCGGGAAATGCAGCCGATGCCCAGGCCCGCTTCCACGGCCCGCTTGATGGCCTCCGTGTGTTCCAGTTCCAGCGCCACTTTCAGCCGGGGCAGCCGTGAACCCAGCGCCCCTTCAAGAGTCTGGCGGGTGCCCGAGCCGGGCTCCCGCAGAATCCAGGGCTCGGCCAGGAGGTCTTCGAGCGTGGCGTCCTGCCTGCCCGCCAGGGCATGGTCCGGAGCGGCGAAGACCGCCAGTTCGTCCTCGATCCAGGGCGACACTTCCAGATCCGGGTGCTGGCAGACGCCTTCGATGAGGCCGAAATCCAGCTCGAAATTGGCCACCTGGCGGATCACCGTGGCGGTGTTGTGCACCTCCAGATGGACCCGGCCCCGGGATTCCTCCGGCCGCCCGCCCATGAACTCTCCCAGCAGCAGGGGCGCCAGGTAGTTGCCGATGGTCAGGGTCGCCCCCAGGCGCAGGGGGCCGCCCTCACCCTCGCCCTGCAGCAGGGCCTCCACGTCCCGCCCCTGGTCGAGCAGGGCCTGCACCCGTGGCAGCAGCTGGCGCCCCAGTTCGTTGAGCTGCAGGCGCTTGCCGTGGCGGTCGAAGAGGCGGGTGTCGAACTGCTTTTCCAGTTCGTTGAGGCTCATGCTCACCGCCGACTGGGACAGGGACAGGCTCTCCGCCGCCCGGGAGACGCTCTCCTGGCGGGCCACGGCGACGAAGGATTCCAACTGGCGCAGGGTGAATTTCATGGCGAGGGGCCTTGCTTATCAATTTGTCTGACGGATTATATAAATTTAATTCGATTCATCTATATGAACCCGGCCCCTAGAATCCGTTCCAACTTCCCGTCACCTTTGTCCCCACGATCCGCGAAAGTCCTGCCATGTCCTCGTTCATCCACGAAGAAGTCACCAGCGTGCATCACTGGAACGACAGCCTGTTCAGCTTCAAGACCACCCGGGACCCGGGTCTGCGCTTTCGCACCGGCCAGTTCGTCATGATCGGCCTGGAAGTGGAGGGCCGCCCCCTGATGCGCGCCTACAGCATCGCCAGCGCCCACTACGAGGACCATCTGGAATTCTTCAGCATCAAGGTGCCGGACGGCCCCCTCACCTCCCGCCTGCAGCACCTCAACCCGGGCGACAAGATGCTGGTCAGCCGCAAGCCCACCGGCACCCTGGTGCTGGACGACCTGAAACCCGGCAAGCACCTCTACCTGCTGGGCACCGGCACCGGCCTGGCCCCCTTCATGAGCGTGATCCGGGACCCGGAGGCCTACGAGCAGTTCGACAAGATCGTGCTGATCCACGGCGTGCGCACGGTGAGCGAACTGGCCTACTCCGACTTCATCGAGAACGAGTTGCCCAACAATGAGTTCTTCGGCGAGCTGGTGCGGGAAAAGCTGATCTACTACCCCACCGTGACCCGGGAGCCCTTCCGTAATCAGGGCCGCCTCACCGACCTGCTGGAAAGCGGCAAGCTGTGCGCCCAGATCGGCCTGCCCCAGCTCAACCCGGAAACCGACCGGGCCATGCTCTGCGGCAGCCCGGCCATGCTGGCCGACACCAGCGCCATGCTGGACCGCCTCGGCTTCCAGGTTTCCCCCCACATCGGCACCCCCGGCGACTACGTCATCGAGCGGGCCTTCGTGGAAAAATAAGGCGCTTCGTGCGCTACCAAAAACCGGGCCCAGCGCCCGGTTTTTTTTTCGCCGGCGGCAACCCCGGTCCGCCATGCCGGCAGTCGGCTCACGGCACTGCGGCGGCATCCTGCCGGCATGAATTTGTGAAACTTGATTCACATCAAGTTTTCGACTTTCCAAGGTACTGGATTGCAAGGAGAAAATCCGCCCCCCACACCACCCCCGCGCCATCGCTTGCCAGACGCCATCTTTCGCCCGTTGCACAAAAAAAACCAAGACGACATCAACGGGGGTTGGACATGGAAATCACGACAGGTGAGAGCATCGCCTCGCCAACGCTCATGGAAGTTCTGCAGGAAGTGCTGCAGGACGCCCGGATCGCCCATCGGGTCAGCTGGGAACGCTGGGCCCCGGGCACCCTGTGGCAGTCCTGCCACAACCGCAGGCAAAGTCTGTTCGTCGTCCGCCACGGCCGCCTGGAACTGGCGGTGACGGATGCGGAAGGCCGGGAACGCTCCCTGCGCCTGCTGGCCGAATCGGAACTGTTCGGCACCGAGGCCCTGGCCGCCGGCCCCGCCGCCGAGGGCGAGGCCGCCCGGCAGGATTACGGCATCCGCGCCATTACCTATTCCGAAGTGCTGCAGATTCCCCTGGACATCGTGGACCAGCTGATCGCCCAGTTGCCCCTCTTCCGCAAGGCCCTCACCAGCAGCATCGCCAACCACATCTGGGCCCTGGAACGGGAGCGGGAACACGGCCGCTCCATGCCCACCAACAACCGTCTGCTGTGCTATCTGCGCTGCGGGGAGAACGGCATCCGGAGCGGGCAGAAGCCCAGCGGCAAAGCCACCCTGCCCATGCACCTGCTGGCCCGGCGCATCGGTTGCAGCGCCGGCCACCTCTCCCGCTCGGTCAGCACCATGGTGCGCCAGGGCATGCTGCTGCGCCAGGACGGGCGCCTGCAATTGCAGGGCGACGGCGAACGGCCCTACGCTTTCTGCGAAGGCTGCGCCTAGGCGCTAGGCCAGCTCACCGTCACGGCAGGAAGGCCCGGGTACGTGAGTCAGCCTCAGTAAGGCAAGGGAAAGCGGCGGCACAGTTCCGCCACCTGGGCCCGGACCGCGGCGGCGACCGCCGGGTCCGGTGCTTCCGGATTGGCGGCCAGGGCTTCGAGCAGATGCACGATGAGACCGCCGATCAGGCGGAACTCGGCGGTGCGAAAGCCCCGGCTGGTGCCGGCCGGGCTGCCGACGCGGATGCCGGAAGTGACCATGGGCTTTTGCGGATCGTGGGGAATGGCGTTCTTGTTGAGGGTGATGCCGACCCGCTCCAGGGCCTTCTCCGCCACATTGCCGGTCAGATTCAGGGGCCGCAGGTCGGCCACCGCCAGATGGGTGTCGGTGCCGCCGGAGACGATGCGCAGGCCGCCGGCTGCCAGGGTCTGGGCCAGGGCCTGGGCGTTTTCCACCACCCGGGCCGCATAGCTGCGGAACTCCGGTTGCAGGGCCTCGCCGAAGGCCACCGCCTTGGCGCCGATCACGTGCATCAGGGGGCCGCCCTGCAGGCCGGGAAAAACGGCGGAATCGATGGCCTTGCCAAGGGCCGCGTCGTTGCTCAGGATGAGGCCGCCCCGGGGCCCGCGCAGGGTCTTGTGGGTGGTGGAGGTCACCACGTCGGCGTAAGGCAGGGGCGACGGATGGGCGCCGCCGGCGACGAGGCCGGCGAAGTGGGCCATGTCCACCAGCAGCCGGGCCCCGACCCGGTCGGCGATGCGGCGGAACTCGGCGAAATCGAGAATGCGGGAATAGGCGGAACCACCGGCGATGATCAGCTTGGGCCGGTGTTCATAGGCCAGGTGTTCCACCTCCGCCATGTCGATGCGGTGGTCGTCCGCCCGCACGCCGTAGGCGACGCCGCGGAACCACTTGCCCGACTGGTTCATCGGCGCCCCGTGGGTCAGGTGGCCGCCGGCGGCCAGGCCCAGGCCGAGAATGGTGTCCCCCGGTTGCAGCAGGGCCAGATAAACGGCCTGGTTGGCCTGGCTGCCGGAATGGGGCTGCACGTTGGCGTAGGCGCAGCCGAAGAGACCCTTGGCCCGCTCGATGGCCAGGGCTTCCACACCATCCACCGGGCCGCAGCCGCCGTAATAGCGCCGACCCGGGTAGCCTTCCGCGTACTTGTTGGTGAGCACCGAGCCCTGCATTTGCAGCACGGCGGGGCTGACGATGTTCTCCGAGGCGATCAGCTCAATCGAATTCCGCTGCCGCGAATATTCGGCAGCCACGTAGCGGGCCGCTTCGGGGTCGATATGGCCCAGCGCTCCGGAGGCCTGGTCGCATGGCGGCCGGGGCAGATCGTTTGGGTTGTTCATCTCGCGTTGCCTTTCTCTGTTGCTGATGGACGAGGCGCCGGCAGACCCGGCGCCCATTGCTGGTTCCCGCCCGGCCTAGCGCCCTTCCCCGGCCGCGGACTGGCCCAGGCGGGGCATGCCGCGCAGGAGACGCAGGTCGCCGTGGATCAGGGCGTGGGCCGCCAGGCCGGCGAGCAGGCCCCAGAAGGCGCCCCCCAGGCCGAACAGGGTGACGTTGGCGGCAGTGGCGAGAAAGGTGATCAGGGCCGTTTCCCGGCCCCGCAGATCCACCAGGGCCGTGGCCAGGCTGCCGCCGATGGCGCCGAGCAGGGCCAGGCCGGCCAGGGTGATGATGAAGGCGGGTGGCAGCACCACGAAGAGGGTCGCCAGGGTGGTGCCGAAAATGCCCACCAGGGTGTAGAACACGCCGCAGGCCAGGCCGGCGATGTAGCGCTTGCCCGGCTCCTCGTGGGATTCCCTGCCGGTGCAGATGGCGGCGGTGATGGCGGCGACGTTGAAGGCATGGGAACCGAAGGGCGCCATCAGCAGGGAGCCCAGCCCGGTCACCGCCAGGATGGGGCTGGCGCTGGTCTTGAAGCCGTCGTTGCGCAGCACCAGCATGCCCGGCATGTACTGGCCGGTAAGGGTGATGACGAAGAGCGGCAGGGCCACGCTGAGCAGGGCGTTCACCGAGAAGGCGGGCGTGGTGAACACCGGCAGGGCCAGCTTCAGCGAGACCCCGGCGAAGCTGGCCTGGCCGAGCCCGAGCAGCAGCAGGATGCCGGCCACCAGCACGCCGACGATGGCATAGCGGGCGGTGAAGCGGCGCAGCAGGGCATAGGTCAGCACCAGTACCCCCACCAGCAGCGGGTCCATGCCGGCGCCGCCGAAGGCGCCGATGCCGAAGCGCAGCAGGATGCCGGCCAGCAGCCCGGCGGCGATGCCGGGAGGAATCATCTTCACCACCCGCTCGAAATAGCCGGAGACGCCCAGCACCATGAAGCCGACGGCGGAGAGCATGTAGGCGCCGATCATTTCCGCATAGGGCGTGGTGGGCAGCACGGCGATGAGGAAAGCGGCGCCGGGGGTGGACCAGGCGGTGATGATGGGCTCCCGGTAGCGGTAGCTCAGCCAGGCGCCGGTCAGGCCGACGCCCACGGAAATGGACCAGATCCAGGAGGCGGTCTGCTCCGGGCTCAGGCCGGCCGCCTTGGCGCCCTGGAAAACCAGGATGAAGGTGCCGCCGTAATTGACGATGACCGAGATCAGGGCCGCCACGGTGGGATGCAGCAGGTCGGCAGGCTTGAGGGATTGGGTGTTCACGGGCGGTCTCCTGGGGCGTCGGTTGGCCTTGTCAGCCCCGCCAGTGTGGCGGCAAAATGGCCTTGTATAAATTGCCACTTTTGATAATTAATAAGACCACTTTGCCATAGCCCGGACTGTGCCGGATGTCGCCTGCCGCGCTTCTCCGGCCGCTGCCGGCGCGGCTTTTCCCGATTCCCGTGCACCGAACTGCGCTTCCCACCAAGCTGAGAAACTCCCCATGAGAACCCGTGCCACCGCCTATCCGATCTGGAACCGCTTCACCCCGGAAGCGGGCAGCCGGCTGTCCATGCGCGAGCAGCTGGTGCGCTTCTTCCGCCAGGGGGTGGCGGACGGCACCCTGCAGGCCGGCATCCGCCTGCCCGCCTCCCGGGTGCTGGCGGCGGAACTGAAGCTGTCCCGGATCACCGTCTCCGGCGCCTACGAGCAGCTGATCGCCGAAGGCTTTCTCGAGGCGCGCCAGGGATCGGGGACCTATGTGGCAGCCCACGCCGCCGGCCCGGTCCGGGCACCGGCTCCTGGGGGCAGCGCTTCGATCGCGTCTGCCGCTTCCGCCAGGAACACTGCCCCACGGCGGCCGGCGGCAGGACCTGCAAGCACGCCGGGCTCCCAGCGCGCCCGTTGCCTGCGCGGCCCCGACTCCATGTCCATGGCCCAGGCCGCCTGGCCCCTGACGCCGGGCCTGCCGGCCCTGGATGCCTTTCCCTACGCCCTCTGGGGCCGCCTCGACGGCCGCTTCTGGCGCCGCCATCCGGCCCCCGACCTGTCCTAC
Organism: Azospira sp. MPR-LB4; assembly: GCF_058809525.1. NCBI lineage: Bacteria > Pseudomonadati > Pseudomonadota > Betaproteobacteria > Rhodocyclales > Rhodocyclaceae > Azospira > Azospira sp. MPR-LB4. Next base: position 141,156 of record NZ_CM179521.1, on the reverse strand, counting down.
GGCGAGCCCCAGGGGCTGCTGGCCCTGCGGGTGGCCCTGGCCGAATACCTGGGCGCCGCCCGGGGCGTAGTCTGCCGCCCGCACAACATCATCATCGCCCCCGGCGCCCAGGCGGCCATCGCCATCGCCGCCCTGGCCCTGACCGACGCGGGGGATTCGGTGTGGGTGGAAAACCCCGGCTACGACGCCGCCTACCGCAGCCTGGTCCTCTCCGGCGTGACGGCGGTGGGCATCCGGGTGGATGACGCGGGCCTGGACGTGGAGGACGGCCGCCGGCGGGCGCCAGAGGCACGGCTGGCCCTGGTCTCGCCCTCCCACCAGTATCCCCTGGGCGTCACCATGAGCCTGGAGCGACGTCTGGCCCTGCTGCAATGGGCCGACGAGGCCAACGCCTTCATCCTGGAAGACGATTACGACAGCGAGTTCCGCCACGAAGGGGCGCCGACCCCGGCACTGAAGGCCCTGGATGCGCGCAACGGCCGCGTCATCTATATCGGCACCCTGAGCAAGCTGCTCGCCCCGGGCCTGCGGCTGGGCTATCTGGTGGTGCCCGACGAACTGGTGGAGGTGCTGCAGACGGTGCGCAACGGCACCGACCACCGGGTACCCGCCTCGATCCAGGCCACGGCGGCCGAATTCATCGGCAACGGCCACTTGGGCGCCCACATCCGCCGCACCCGGGCCCTTTACGGGGAGCGGCGGGCCGCCCTGCTCGAGGCCCTCAGGGAAGCCAGAGAAGCGCGGTTTTCCGTCACCCATGCGGCCACCGGGCTGCACCTGCTGGCCCATCTGCCCGGGCGGGTGGACGACCTGGCCCTGGCCGCCGCCGCCCGCGCCCACCGCATCGGCGTCACGCCCCTGTCGGCCTACCGGGTCGGCCCCGGGGCCGGCGCCTCACGGGGATTGCTGATGGGCTTCGGCAACACCCGGCCGGAAGCGATCCGGGCCGCCGTACGCACCCTGTGCGGGCTCTATCCGGACGCCGGCTGAAACGGTGGCGGTGCCGCCCTAGGCCTCGCCCCGGGCCAGCACCACGGTGAACCAGAAGGTGGCGCCCTGGCCGGCCTGGCTGTTGATGCCGATGCAGCCGCCCATCATTTCCACCAGGTGCTTGCTGATGGAAAGCCCCAGGCCGGTGCCGCCGAACTTGCGGGCGATGGAACCGTCCACCTGGGTGAAGGGGGCGAACAGCTGGGGAATCTTTTCCGCCGGGATGCCGATGCCCGTGTCGCTGACGGCAAAGCGCAGGATGACGTTGCCGCCGCTCTCCCCTTCCCGCCACACCGAGAGGGTGATCTCGCCCCGGGCGGTGAACTTGACCGCGTTGGCCACCAGATTGACCAGGATCTGGCGCAATCGCCCCGGATCGCCGCGCAGCTTGAGGGGCACGTCCGGCTCCACATGCAGATGCATCTCCAGGCGCTTGCTCCGCACCTGGGGCGCGAACAGTTCCATCACCTGGGCCAGCTGCTGCCCCAGGTCGAAGTCCCGGCTCTCCAGGTCGAGCCGGCCGGCCTCGATCTTCGACAGGTCCAGGATGTCGTTGATGATGGCCAGCAGGGATTCGCCGCTGCTGTTGATGACCTCCACGTATTCCCGCTGCTCCTCGTCCAGGGGCGTTTCCCGCAGCACCTGGGCCATGCCGAGGACGCCGTTCATGGGGGTGCGCAGCTCGTGGCTCATGTTGGCGACGAACTCGGACTTGGCCCGGCTCGCCTGCTCCGCCGACGCCAGGGCATCCTGCAGCCGCTGCAGGCTCTCCAGCTGGAATATCTTCAGCAGGCCCATCACCGCCAGGGCCACCAGCACGGCGCAGGCCGCCCGCAGCAGTTGCACCGGGACGTGGAACAGTTCGAGGAAGGTCTGCTGGTTGATGAGGGATGGCGGGAACCAGTCGGCCCGGGGCACCACGATGCCCCCCAGCACGGCATGGAGGATGAAGGCCCCGGCCGCCACATTGCTGGCCAGGCGGATCGAGCGCTGCTCCGCCGCCGGCATGGTCTCCAGCAGGACCTGCCGGCAGTAGAGGTAGAAGCCGATGCCGGTCAGCAGGCTGGCGGGAAAGCCGCCCAGGTAGCGGGACCAGATGGTCATGCCCAGCAGCGGCGCGGCGCTGAGGCCGGCGCCGAGAGCGACGCCCAGGAGCATGGGGAAATACAGCCAGGGCCCCAGGAGCCAGCGTACACGGGCTTGCCAGGGCGATGGGGCGAGGGAGGCCAGCACCAGGTTGCGGCCGAACTCGAACAGGAAAAGGTAGGAAAGCAGCAGCAGGAAGGGGCGCGTCGCGGCCAGCCAGGGCACGTCGCCCCGCACTTCGCGCCACAGGTCGGTCCATTCGAGGAAGCCGTGAACGAAACCGAAGGCCGCCAGCATCCACAGGATGCGGGACAGCTGCAGATGGCTGCGGTGGTCGTAGCGGACGACGATGACCACGCCCATGAGGAGGAAGGCCAGGCCGTAGACCAGATAGACCACATCCATCGTCATTCACCTTTTCTAACGGCGTCGCAATGGCGCCATGGTCGCATTCCCAGCCCCTTCGGGCCAAGCACCGCAGCCGCTCTCCGACGGCATCAGGCGGCGGCAGGCCGGGCCGCCCGCATGGCGGCCGCCATGTCCCGGGCCGCCACCGCCACCACCTCGGCGTCGATGCGGCCCTGGTGCGCCAGTTCCTGGAGGAACTGCAGCACGGCATCGGCCGAGAGTCCGGCCCGGTAGGGACGGTCCTGGGCCATGGCCTGGAAAATGTCCGCCACCCGCAGGATGCGGGCCTCCCGGGACATGGCGTCCACGGTCAGGTGGAAGGGGTAGCCGCTGCCGTCCGGCTCCTCGTGGTGGTAGGAGGCCCAGGCGGCAATTTCCTCGAAGCCCCGGATGCGGTGCAGGATCTGGTAGGTCTCGAAGCTGTGGGCGTTGATCATCTTGCGTTCCCGCTCGTCGAGCTGGCCCGGCTTGTCCAGCACCTCGTCGGGCACCCGCAGCTTGCCCAGGTCGTGCAGCAGGCCGGCGATTTCCAGGCGCTCGCAGTTGGCCTGGGGCACCCCCATGGCTTCGGCCAGGTGCCGGGCCAGACGGGCGACGCCGAGGGAATGTTCGGCAGTGAAGGGGCTCTTGGCATCGACGATGCGGGAGAAGATGCCGGCCAGCTGCTTCAGCTGGGCCAGGGAGGCGCGGCAGGGCTGGCCCTGGGCCAGCATGTCCTCCAGGGCGGACTGGATGCCCCGGGGCTCCAGGCGCAGCCAGAAGGCCTCGGCGGCAGAGGCCTGGAGAAAGGCTTCCACCAGCTCCGGGGCGAAGAAGGTGCCGGCGCTGTCGCGAATTTTCTGGCGGATGGCCGGCGCCTGCATGAGCACGTTGCCGCTGCTGTAGTAGGGCGCGGTCAGGGCATCCACCCGGTCCACCAGGAAGATCAGGTTGGCCTGCTCGGCCACCTGGCGGGAGACGTCGGCCCGCCCCTGCAGGTCCTGCCAGTGGGTGTGGTGGTAATGCACCGGCTCGGCCATGGCGGCCAGGGGCCCGAAGTCCCGCAGCAGCTCGCAGCCGACGTTGCAGTGTTCCTGGGACATCTGCCAGTCGAATTCGCTGACCAGGTGATTGTGGGTGCGGGTGGAGGAAACGCCGATGTCGTGCAGCAGCCCCAGGTCGAAGAGAAAGGTGGTGTCGCCCCGGTCCAGCCCCATGACCCGGGCGCAGGCCGCCGCCATGATGCCCACCCGCTTGCCGTGGGCCACGTCGTCGATGCCCACCAGGTCGAGGGCGTCGGAAAGGGCGTAGATGACCTGGCGCAGGTCCACATCGATATAGGAGGCAGCAATGGGCGAGGTATTCACAGTCATCCTTGCGGGAATGGGACGGGATCACTCAGTGTGCATGACGCACTGGTTCAAGTCAGCTAGTCAATCACCCAGGGGAGGAGACGGCTGCCGGGCGCGGACCGGGAAAGCAATCGCCACGTCCAGTCCCCCCAGATCGGCGGCGGCTCCCAGGCTGAGGCGGGCGCCATGCAGTTCGGCGATACGCGTGACAATGGAAAGGCCCAGGCCGTGGCCGTCACCGGCGCCCGGATCGAGCCGGCGGAAGCGGGCCAGGGCCTCCTGGCGCTGCTCCGCGGGAATGCCCGGGCCGCTGTCGCGCACATGCAGGACGGCATCAGCACCGCCGTCCCCCTGCGCCTGGCAGCAGACCAGCACCCGGCCACCGGCGGGCGTATGGCGGATGGCGTTGTCCAGCAGGTTGCGCAGCAGCACCTGCAGCAGCAGGGGCGAACCGGTGACGCTGATTTCCGGCCCCTCTTCCACCTCCAGCTCCACCCCCTTGTCGAAGCCGGCCGGGGCCAGGGAGGCCACGGTTTCCACCGCCAGGCGGCGCAGGGGGCAGGCTTCCTGGTCCGGCAATTCGGCCTGGGCGTCCAGCCGCGCCAGGGTCAGCAGCTGATCCACCAGCCGCGCCGCCCGGCGACTGCCGCTGACCAGATGGTCCAGGGCCCGCTGCCGGGTTGCGTCGTCGCCGGCGGCCTGGGCCACTTCCGCATGGGTCTGCAGCACGGCCAGGGGCGTGCGCAATTCGTGGGCCGCATCGGCGGTAAAACGGCGCTCATCGTCCTGGGCACGCCGGACCTGTTCGAACAAACGGTTGAGACGTTCCAGAATCGGCACCACTTCCCGCGGGGCCTCGGCCAGGGATATGGGCTGGAGCCGCTGGGGCGCCTGGGCGCCGATGGAATCGGCGAGACGGGACAGGGGGCGGAATGCCAGCAGGACGAAAATGCCGAGCACCAGGCCCAGCACCGGCAGGCCGACGCCCATGGTCTGCAGCAGATGGCTGGCCACCTCGTTGCTGATCTCCGCCCGGCTTTCGGCCGCATCGGCAACCTGGATCAGGTAGTGGCGGCGGGCATCGCGCACGCTGAAGACGCGCCACGCCTTGCCGTCGATATGCACATCGGAAAAGCCCTCCTCCCGCGGCGACAGACGGCTGTCGGGCGCCCGGGGGGAGCGGGTCAGCAGGCGCTCGCCCTCCCACACCTGGAAGGCCACCTTCTTGTCGTAACGATGCCGGGGCAGGCGCTCGCCGATGTCGTCGGCCTCGTCGCCGAGAAAGGCGAACAGCAGGGTGGCCGATTGGGCCAGGTGGGCATCGAGCAGTTCTTCGGCCTCGTGCCGGGCCTCCCGGTAGGCGATGACCCCGACCACGCTCCACACCAGGGCGACGGCGGCCAGGATGCCGAAGAGAATGCGCAGGCGCAGGGAATAGGTGCGCATCATGGCGCCGGACTCCGGCCGGCTTCGGGGATCAGGTAGCCGACGCCGCGCACGGTGCGGATCAGGTCGGCCCCCAGCTTGCGCCGCAGGTGATGGATGTGCACCTCGATGGCATTGGATTCCAGCTCGCTGCCCCAGGCATAGAGATGGGATTCGATCTGGGCCTTGGTCAGCACCCGGCCGGCCTGGGCCAGCAGTTCGTGCAGCAGGTCGAATTCCCGGGCCGACAGTTCCACCGCCTGCCCCGCCAGGGTCACCCGCCGCCCGGCCGGGTCCAGGCGCAGATTGCCATGGACGATTTCCGGCACGGCACGGCCGCCGCGGCGGCGGGTCAGGGCCCGCAGGCGGGCGCCCAGTTCCTGCAGGTTGAAGGGCTTGATCATGTAGTCGTCGGCCCCGGCATCGAGGCCGGCCACCACGTCATCCGGCGCATCCCGGGCGGTGAGGATCAGCACCGGCATGGCATCGCCCCGGGCCCGCAGCTGGCGCAGCACCTCCAGGCCGGACACCTTGGGCAGCCCCAGGTCGAGCACCAGGGCGGCAAAGGGCTCGCTGGCCAGGGCGTGGCCGGCAGCCTCGCCATCCTGCACCCAGTCGGCCTGCCAGCCGCCCTGGCGCAGGCCCATCTGGATGCCTTCCCCCAGGGCCTGGTCGTCTTCCACGATGAGAATTCGCATGATCGCTGCCGGACCTCTCTATTGTGTGCGCCCTATCCAATCACGCCAGCGCCAGGGCAATGGCGCCGCCGATCAGGGCCAGCAGCCCCACGGCCACCGGCAGGTGACGGCGGGCAATGCCGTCTTCCGGCCGGCCCTGCTTGTAACCGTGCCACATGGCAGCCACCAGATTTTCCCGGTGCAGCAGACTACTCCACAGCACGGCTGCCACATGAACGAAGACCAGCCCCAGCATGGCGGAGGCCACGCCTTCATGGATCTCTTCCAGCCAGTCCCCGGCCACCTCGTTGAAGGTCATCCAGCCGGTGGCGGCCGTCAGCAGGCCCAGGCCCAGGAGGGCCAGCACGGCCAGGGCGCCGGCGGGATTGTGGCCGGTGTAGTGCGGCGGGCGCAAGCGCAGCATGCCGAGCAAATACTCGCGGATCGCCGTCTGGCCCCGGACGAACTGGCTGAAGCGGGCGTAACGGCTGCCCACCAGCCCCCACAGAAGGCGGAAGACAATCAGGGCCGCCACCACGTAGCCGCTGGCGATGTGAATCAGCTGCCAGCGCTCCGACTCGCTGGTGATGAAGGCAGTAGTGAAGGCCAGGGCCAGGCTCCAATGGAACAGGCGCACCGGCACGTCCCACACCAGGATTTTGCCGGGGCCGGCATCCGTCGCCTTGGCGGCGGTGCAGCGTTGTTGGTCATGGATAGTCATGGCGGTTCCTCATCGACGGCCATCGGCCGGCTGCAGGGAGCCTTCGCCGAAATCACCCTGTTCGGCCCGGCGATGGCATTGCTGGCACTGGGCCATGGGCGTGGCCCTGGCGCCGGCCGGCACCTTGGGCAGCGGGTAGCCGCGCAGCTCCTCGGGCCGATGCTTGCGCTGGAACCAGGCGGTGGTGGTGAGGCGCGGCGCCGCCCCCTTGCCTTCATGGGCGCTGCGGGTACTGGCCTGGGCTTGCAGCAGGCTGGCGATCTCCCGCTGGGCCTGGGGCTCCAGGCTGGCGTCGCTGCCGAAATGGCGCTCCAGCTGCTGCAGGGTCACCTTCCAGCCGGCAGCATCCATCAATGCCGGCGGATAGGCGACGTGGCAACTGCCGCACTCCGCCGCGTAGGTAGGGGACAGGGCATAACGATGGTCGCCGGCCCAGGCGCCGCCGGCCAGCAGCAGGGTTGCCAGGGACAGGCTCTGTAGTGTTTTCATGGCATGGCTCCTCAGGGCTTCACGGTCAGCAGATAGGCCAGCAGGTCGCCCTTCTCTTCGGGCGTGCAGGCCCGGCCCAGAACATCCTTGCAGTTGCGGCCGAACCATTTGTCCACCTTGGCGGCATCGCTGAAACGACGGGGATTGGCGGCCGGGGCCAGGGGCTCGATCAGCTTGCGGGTCACCGCATGGGCGCCGCCCTGGCCCGGGTTGTTGGTATGGCAGGAAGCGCAACTCCAGTCGCTGCCATGGGTAGTGCTGAAGAAGCTGCGGCCCCGCTCGGCGGAAAAGGCGCGCAAGGCGGGATTGGACTGCCGGGCCTCCGCCAGCCAGGCGGCCTGCAGTTCGGCAGGCGAGGTGGGCGACGCGGCCAGGGTACTGCCGGCCAGGAGCGCCAGGGCGACGCCCATGGCCAGGGGTCTGGGGAAATACATTTGGGTCTCCCAAAGTGAATACGGGAGCCAGTATTGGCAGCCAGGATTAAGCCAACCTTAAGTCCCCCTCCCGCCCCAAGGGAAATTCGGCCAGACTTCTCCCCCCGACCTTCCCCCCCGCCGCCAGACACGGGATAATCCGCCCCTTCGGCGGCCCCTGCCGCGCCCATCCATTTTTTCGAAGCCCATGGCAACCAAGAAGAACAGCGATCCCTCCGGCCACACCCCGATGATGCAGCAGTATTTGGCGCTGAAGAGCCAGCATCCGGGCACCCTGCTCTTCTACCGCATGGGGGATTTCTACGAGCTGTTCTTCGAGGATGCGGAAAAGGCCGCCCGCCTGCTGGACATCACCCTCACCACCCGGGGCCAGTCCGCCGGCCTGCCCATCAAGATGGCCGGGGTGCCCTACCACGCCGTGGAACAGTACCTGGCCAAGCTGGTGAAGATGGGCGAATCCGTGGTCATCTGCGAACAGGTGGGGGACCCGGCCACCAGCAAGGGCCCGGTGGAGCGGGCCGTCTCCCGCATCGTCACTCCCGGCACCCTGACCGACGCCGCCCTGCTGGACGAGAAGCGGGACACCCTGCTCATGGCCCTGACCGGCGGCCGCGGCGTCTGGGGCCTGGCCTGGCTCAACCTGGCCAGCGGCGAATTCCGCGTCAGCGAAGTGGCCACGGAAAAGCTGGCCGCCACCCTGGAACGCATCCGCCCGGCCGAAGTGCTGCTGCCCGATTCCCTGGTGCCGGAAGTGAACATCAGCGCCGCCACCACCCGCCGCCCCGACTGGCATTTCGACGCCGAAGCGGCCAAGCGCCTGCTGCTGGAACACTTCAAGGTGCAGAGCCTCACCGCCTTCGCCGCCGAGGACCTGCGCCCCGCCCTGGGGGCCGCCGGGGCCCTGCTGCAGTACGCCCAGGCCACCCAGACCCAGGCCCTGCCCCATGTCCAGGGCCTCATGGTGGAGCGGGAGTCCGCCTATCTGGGGCTGGACGCCGCCACCCGCCGCAATCTGGAGCTGACCGAGACCCTGCGGGGCGAAGCCTCCCCCACCCTGTTTTCCCTGCTGGATTCCTGCATCACCGCCATGGGCGCCCGCTACCTGCGCCACGCCCTGCACCACCCCCGGCGCGACCGGGCGGTGCCGGCGGCCCGCATCGATGCCATCGGCGCCCTCATGGCGGACCATCTGGCCCTGGCCCAGTACCTGCGTAGCGGCCTGAAGGGCTTTGCCGACGTGGAACGCATCGCCGGCCGCATCGCCCTGCGCAACGCCCGCCCCCGGGACCTCTCCAGCCTGCGCGACTCCCTCGCCTGCCTGGAGGAACTGCGCCGCCCCCTGGCCGGCCATCCCTCGCCCCTGCTGGGTGAGCTGTGGGGCCAGCTGGAAGCGCCGGTGGAGGCCATTGAGCTTTTGCTGCGCGCCATCGCCCAGGAACCGGCGGCCATGGTGCGGGACGGCGGCGTCATGGCCACCGGCTTCGATGCCGAGCTGGACGAGCTGCGGGCCCTCAACGACAACTGCGGCGCCTTCCTGGTGGACCTGGAAGCCCGGGAGAAGGAACGCACCGGCATCGCCACCCTCAAGGTGGAATACAACCGGGTGCACGGCTTCTACATCGAAGTCACCCACGCCAATGCCGACAAGGTGCCGGACGACTATCGCCGGCGCCAGACCCTGAAGAACGCCGAACGCTACATCACCCCGGAACTGAAGGCTTTCGAGGACAAGGCCCTCTCCGCCCAGGACCGCGCCCTGGCCCGGGAAAAGTGGCTCTACGAGCAGGTGCTGGATCAGTTGCAGCCGGTGGTGCCGCAGCTGCAGGCGGTGGCCCGGGCCCTGGCCCAGCTGGACATGCTGGCCTCCTTCGCCGACACCGCCGTGGCCCGCAACTGGTGCCGCCCCGAATTCACCGACCGGCCCGGCCTGTGGCTGGAAGCGGGCCGCCACCCGGTGGTGGAAAACGAACTGCAGGCCCAGGGCGACACCTTCATCCCCAACGACCTGGACCTGGGGGAAAGCGAAGACGCGGAACGCCGCCTGCTGCTCATCACCGGCCCCAACATGGGCGGTAAATCCACCTACATGCGGCAGACGGCACTGATCGCCCTGCTCGCCCACGTCGGCTGCTACGTGCCGGCCAAGGCGGCCCGGCTGGGCCCCATGGACCAGATCTTCACCCGCATCGGCGCCTCCGACGATCTGGCTTCGGGCCGCTCCACCTTCATGGTGGAAATGACCGAGTCCGCCGCCATCCTGCACAACGCCACGGAACAAAGTCTTGTCTTGATGGACGAGGTGGGCCGGGGCACCTCCACCTTCGACGGCATGGCCCTGGCCATGGCCATCCTGCGCCACCTGCTGGAGAAGAACCGCAGCCTGACCCTGTTCGCCACCCACTATTTCGAGCTGACCCGCCTGGCCCACGAATACCCGGCCCTGGTCAATGTGCATCTGGACGCGGTGGAGCACGGCGACCGCATCGTCTTCCTCCACGCTGTGGAAGAAGGCCCGGCCAACCAGAGCTACGGGATTCAGGTGGCGGCCCTGGCCGGCATTCCCAGTGCGGTGGTGCGGGCCGCCAAGAAGGAACTGCGGCAGCTGGAAACCCGGGCCGCAGTGGACCCGCTGCAGCCGGATCTCTTCGCCGCCGTCCCGGCGCCCGACGAGGGGCCGGAAGCTCCGGCCCACCCGGCCCTGGAGCGGCTGGGGGAGATCGATCCGGACAGCCTCTCGCCGCGAGAGGCCCTGGACCTGCTTTACGAACTGAAGACCTTGCAACGGGGCTAGGCGCGGGTGTTGCAGAGCCTCATCCCCTGGGTGGACCATCCCTGGCTGCTGCTGGCCTGCCTGGCCCTGTCGGTGCCGCCCCTGCGGGACATCTGGCGCATGATGTTCGGCGACGCTGCCGACTTTGCCGAAGACCTGAGACTGGCCGCCCTCCCCGACTGGTGGGCCTGGTTCCAGGGCCGCTATTGGGACGGCCAGTGGGCCGAACTGAAACTGACCGTCTTCGCCCTGCTCTGCGTCGGCCTGCCCGCCGCCCTCTACCGCATCATCGCCGGCTGGGTGAACTGAAACTCTTCCTCCATGCCCTGGGCGCAGCCGGCGTCGAACAGGTCGGCCAGATGCACCAGCCAGCTGCGCAACTCCCGGTAGTGAGGCTCGAAGTCGTGGTGGAAGCTGCGGCTGGCCTCCTGCTCGTCACCCTGGGCCTGGGCCCGGGCGATGGTCCGCACATCCTCGCACACCTGGCGGTGGATGCGGGCGAAATCGGAGAAGGAACCCAGATCGCCGAAGTTGCGCCGGGCGCCGCTGGCGATCCAGCGGCCCAGGGGCCGTTCTTCCAGCCGGGGCAGGCGCTCGCACCACATGGGCCCGGGCGTACGCCCGTCCACCACCCAGGCGGTAACTTCGCGGCGCACCGCCGTCCACTCAGCCGCCACGCGGCAGAAGTTGATCTGGCTGCGCACTTCCTCCCGTTCCCGCCGGGAGAAGGGACTACCGCTGAAAAAGGCTCGGATAAGGTCGAGGGGACGCATGGCACACCTCTTTTCTTATAGTGGTTGGCTTGATTTAATTTTATGCCTTTGCGCATAAAACGAAAGTAATATTCAGCGCCCCCAGGGTTCGTCCTAGGTACTTCCCGGGAAAGTCCCTAGGAACCAACTCGTAGTTTGCATATACCCAATCGATCTAGAAAACCGCTTTTTTAGTGCTAGACTCTCATCCACTGTCATGGCGGCCACCGAGGGGCCGCCCCACCGATCATCCAAACAAGGGAGACTCCTGATGCCGAAGCTCGAAACCCTGGCCGTACATGCCGGTTATTCCCCCGATCCCACCACCAAGGCGGCGGCGGTACCCATCTACCAGACCACCTCCTACGCCTTCGACAACACCCAGCACGGGGCTGACCTGTTCGACCTGAAGGTGGCGGGCAACATCTACACCCGCATCATGAACCCCACCCAGGACGTGCTGGAAAAGCGCGTCGCCGCCCTGGAAGGCGGCATCGCCGGCCTGGCCCTGGCTTCCGGCCAGGCTGCCATCACCTACGCCATCCAGACCATCGCCGAAGCCGGCGACAACATCGTCTCCACCGCCACCCTCTACGGCGGCACCTACAACCTGTTCGCCCACACCTTCCCCCAGCTGGGCATCCAGGTGCGCTTCGCCGACTACCGGGACCCGGCCTCCTTCGAGAAGCTGATCGACGGCAAGACCAAGGCCATCTACGCCGAAACCATCGGCAACCCCCTGGGCAACATCACCGACATCGAGAAGCTGGCCGAGATCGCCCACCGCAACGGCATCCCGCTGATCGTGGACAACACCGTGGCCAGCCCCTTCCTGCTGCGCCCCATCGAGTTCGGCGCCGACATCGTGGTGCATTCCCTGACCAAGTACCTGGGCGGCCACGGCAATTCCATCGGCGGCATCATCGTCGATAGCGGCAAGTTCCCCTGGGCCGAGCACAAGACCCGCTTCAAGCGCCTCAACGAGCCCGATGTTTCCTACCACGGCGTGGTGTACACCGAAGCCCTGGGCCCCGCCGCCTACATCGGCCGCGCCCGGGTCGTGCCCCTGCGCAACACCGGCGCCGCCATCAGCCCCTTCAACGCCTTCCTCATCCTGCAGGGCATCGAAACCGCCGCCCTGCGCATGGAGCGCATCACCGACAACACCATCGCCGTGGCCAAGTACCTGCAGAGCCACAAGAAGGTGAAGTGGGTGAACTACGCCGGCCTGGAAAACCACCCGGACCACGCCCTGGCCAAGAAGTATCTGGGCGGCAAGCCCTCCGGCATCCTCACCTTCGGCGTCGAGGGCGGCATCGAGGGCGGCACCCGCTTCCAGGACGCGCTGCAATTGTTCACCCGCCTGGTGAACATCGGCGACGCCAAGTCCCTGGCCTGCCACCCGGCCTCCACCACCCACCGCCAGCTCAACCCGGAAGAACTGGCCAAGGCCGGCGTCACGGTGGATACGGTGCGTCTGTCCATCGGCATCGAGCACATCGACGATCTCATCGCCGACCTGGAACAGGCCCTGGCCGCCGTCTGAGCCAAACCTGCCGCAACCACGAAACGGGGCCCCAGGCCCCGTTTTTTTTTGCTCCCGGCGCCCCCCGGGTCAATCGCCGCCTCGCATTCGGCATATGCGGATTGACAAGACGCCCCCGAATTTTTGACACTGGAACCATGGGCGGCAAGCCCGCCCGGCCATGCCGGGTGAATCAAAACCCTCCGCCGCTGTCCCAGCAGTGGAGGGAAGCGGGGATCGAGCCTGAGCGGGAGTGCGGATGGGCAATTTAGCAACGCGGATGCGCCGAAAAATCGAAAGCCTGCCCCTGAAGATCAAGGCAGCCCTCTTCTGCGCCCTCATTTTCGCCCTGGGCATGGGTTCCCTCGCCTACTACGTGGCCGACGCCCTGCGCCGGGATTCGGTGGTTCTCATCGGCCAGGAGCAGAAGACCGGCGCCGACTTCCTCGCCCGCACCCTGGAAGCGGAACTGCGGCTGCGCCTGGACGTCATCGACGGCCTGGCCCGCCACCTGGTTGTCCAGTCCCTCAACTCGCCCCGGCAGATCCAGACCTTCCTCAATGAGCAGACGGTGGCCAGCCGCATCTTTTCCCGGGACATCTACTTCATCGCCGCCAACGGCATCCGCACCGCCGAGTATCCGCAACGGGGCCACGTCGGCACGCCCTACAACGACAGCAGCTATTTCATCAGCATCCGGGACACCCGCAAGCCGGCCATCCGGGTCTGGTTCGGCCGCTTCGCCAAGAAGCCGGTGCTGCTGGTGGCGGTACCCGTCATCGCCGCCGACGGCACCTTCCTCGGCGCCCTCTGCGGTGCCGACGTGATCGCCCCGGGCAGCCCCCTGCACCTCACCGACGAAGTGCATAACGGCCAGAGCGGCGGCTTCCACGTCTACGCCCTGGACCAGGGCATCTTCGCCGCCAGCACCGACCCCACCCGGGTCCTGGAAAAGCTGCCGGCTCCCGGCATCAACCCCCTGCTGGACCGGCGCCTCAAGGGCTATACCGGCCCGGGCCAGACCGTGGATTCCAAGGGCCTGGAAGTCGTCAGCGCCGCCGCCATGGTGCCCACCGCCAACTGGATGGTGGTGTCCTACCTGCCCACCCGGGAAGCCTTCGCTCCCCAGGAACGGGCCACCATGCGCATCTACAGCGGCGCCGCCCTCATCACCCTGCTGGTGGCCCTGCTGGTGTGGCTGGGAGTGCGCCGCTCCCTGGCGCCCCTGGAACGGGCCGCCCGCCAGATCGGCGAAACCGGGGCCGGCCACATTCCCCTGGAGCCGGTGGAGGTCCAGGGCAGCGGCGAGATCCGCATGCTGCTGCAGAACTTCAACCTGCTGCAGCAGCACATCGCCGCCCAGAACGAGACCATCCGGCAGGAGCGGGACCACCTGGAGGTGCTGGTGGAGGAGCGCACCGCCGAGCTGGTGGGGCTGGCCAAATCCCTGCGGGACGCCAACCAGGAGCAGCAGGCGGTGTTCGACGCCGCCCGCATCGGCATCATCCTCACCCGGGACCGCATCATCCGCCGCTGCAACCGCACCATCGAGGAAATTCTCGGCTACGAGCCGGGGGAAATCCTGGAGCAGAGCACCCGCATCTGGTACCCGGACGAGGCCACCTTCCTCGCCGTGGGCGAGCGGGTGCGGGAGGGCCTGACCCGCCACGGCTATTTCCGCGAGGAACTGGAGCTGGTACGCAAGGACGGCAGCCGCTTCTGGGGCCGCATCATGGCCCAGGTGATCGACCGCAACGCCCCGGAAAAGGGCATGGCCGGCACCGTGGAAGACATCGGCGAGGAGCGCCGCATCCTGGCCGAGATGGCCCAGGCCAAAGCCCTGGCCGAAGCGGCGGCCCAGGCCAAGGCCGACTTCCTGGCCAACATGAGCCACGAAATCCGCACCCCCATGAATGCCGTCATCGGCATGACCCACCTGGCCCTGAAGACCGACCTGGACGAACGCCAGCGCGAATACCTGCGCAAGATCCAGCATTCCAGCCAGCACCTGCTGGGCATCATCAACGACATCCTGGACTTCTCGAAAAGCGAGGCCGGCAAGCTGCACATCGAGCAGATCGACTTCGACCTGGAGAAGGTGCTGGAGGACGTCTCCAGCCTGATGTCGGAGCGGGCCACCAGCAAGGGACTGGAGTTCGTCATCGAAATGGCCGACGAGGTGCCGCGCCACCTGGTGGGCGACCCCCTGCGCATCGGCCAGGTGCTGATCAACTACGCCAGCAACGCGGTGAAATTCACCGAACGGGGCGAGGTGGCCATCCACGTCGGCCTGGAGGAAGACCAGGGCCAGGAGGTGCTGCTGCGCTTTGCCGTGCACGACACGGGCATCGGCATCAAGGCCGGGGAACTGCCCACCCTCTTCAACAGTTTCCAGCAGGCCGACAGCTCCACCACCCGCAAGTACGGCGGCACCGGCCTCGGCCTGGTCATCGCCAAGCGCCTGGCCGAACTGATGGGCGGCCAGGTGGGGGCCGAGAGCGAGCCGGGCCGGGGCTCCACCTTCTGGTTCACCGCCCGCCTGGGCCGGAGCAGCAACGCCCGCCATCGGGCCCCGCCCCGGCCCGACCTGCGGACCCGCCGCCTGCTGGTGGTGGACGACCACGACCATGCCCGGGACGTGGTCTGCGACATGCTGCGCAGCATGAGCTTCCAGGTCAGCGACACCGATTCGGGCAACCGCTGCCTGGCCGAACTGCAGCGGGCCAGCGCCGCCGGGGAGCCCTACGACATTGTCTTCCTCGACTGGCAGATGCCGGAAATGGACGGCCTCGCCACGGCCCGGGAAATCCGCCGCCTGGAACTGCCCCAGCCGCCCCTGGTACTGATGATCACTGCCTACGGCCGCGATGAGCTGGCCCGCAGCGCCGGCGAGAGCGGCCTCCAGGGCATCGAGGAAATCCTCATCAAGCCGGTCAGTCCTTCCCAGCTGTTCAACACCGTGATGCGCATCCTCGACCATGAGGACGGCCCCCACAGCGCGGCCGACCCGGAGGCCCTGCCCGACCTGGCGCCCCTGGCCGGCCTGCGGGTGCTGCTGGTGGAGGACAACCAGCTGAACCAGGAAGTGGCCAGCGAATTCCTGGCCGGCGCCAACATGGTGGTGGATGTGGCGGACGACGGCGCCAGCGCCCTGGAAAAGGTGCGCCAGCAGCGTTACGACGTGATCCTGATGGACATGCAGATGCCGGTCATGGACGGCATCGCCGCCACCCGGGAAATCCGCCGACAGTTCCCCGCCGCCGTCCTGCCCATCCTGGCCATGACCGCCAACGCCATGGAGCAGGACCGGGAACGCTGCCTGGCGGCGGGCATGAACGACCACATCGCCAAGCCGGTGGACCCGAGGGACCTGCTGGGCAAGCTGCTCAAGTGGCTGGCCCCCGGCGCGCCCCTCGTGGCCCCGCAGGCCGCCGCGCCGCTGCCCGGCACCGTCACGCCGACGCCGCCGGTCGCGGCCCCAGCCAAGGCCGACCGCCAGCCCTTCGCCGGCATCCCCGGGCTGGATGCGACCCTGGGCCTGCACCAGGCCCTGGACCGGGAAGGCCTCTACCTGCGCCTCATGGACAAGTTCGTCAGCGGCCAGCGCGACGCCCCGCAACGGCTGGCCCGGGCCATCGATGCCGGGGACTGGGTCGGGGCCGAACGGGAGGCCCACACCCTCAAGGGCGTCAGCGCCCAGATCGGCGCCATGCCCCTGCGCGACCTGGCCGAAGGGCTGGAGCACGCCATCCGCCAGCGGGACCCCCCGGACCTGCTGCAGGACCTGCTGGGCAAGATCGCCGACAGCCTGCCCCCGCTGGTGGACGCCATCGCCGCCGTCCTGGCCACCCAGGAAGTGCCGGCGGCCAAGGCCACGGTGAACTGGATGCAGGTGGAGGAAGTCTGCGCCCGCCTGGCCCAGCAGCTGGCAAACGACGATTTCGCCTGCGAAAAGCTCCTGGACGAACACGAGGCCCTGCTCCACGGCGCCCTGGGCGAGGACTTCCCGCCCCTGGCCCGGGCCGTGCGCGACTTCGACTTCACCCAGGCCCAGGCCCGGCTGCAGGCCCTGGCGGCAAGCCACCGGCTCAAGCTCTAGGGCAGCCCCGGGGCCGCCCCCGCCGCCCCGGCACAAAATCCTGAAAGGCCCCGGCGAGTTGTGTATATTGCGGCTGCGCCGGCCCGCCCGACCCGAACACCCACCCGGTCACGCCCCCTGTCATGCCGCCGGCGCACCGTGACTGCCGCCCTGCCAAGACCATGCCGCTACGCAAAATCAACCCCGCCGCCTACGACGCCCTGCTGGCCGAAAAGCTCGCCCGCTACCGGGCCGACTTCGCCCCCTTCGACCTGCCCGAGCCCCACATCGCCCGCTCCGCCCCCCTGCACTACCGGCTGCGGGCCGAGTTCCAGATCGTCCGCCGCGAGGGCCAGGTGGCCTACGCCATGTTCAACCCGGACAATCCCCGGGAAGCGGTGCCCCTGGAAACCTTCCCCGTGGCCTCCGCCACCATCTGCGAGATGATGCCGCGGCTGCGGGACGAACTGCAGGCCAGCGAACTGCTCAAGGACTACCTGTTCCGCGTGGACTTCCTCTCCACCCTGAGCGGCGAGCTGCTGGTGACCCTGGTGTATAAGCGGCCCCTGCGCCCCCTGTGGGAAGCGGCCGCCCGGGACCTGGCGCAACGGCTCAACATCCAGCTCATCGGCCGCAGCCGCGGGCAGAAGCTGGTCCTGGGCCGGGACTGGGTCGAGGAAAGCTTCGAACTGGAAGGCCGCCAGCTGCGCTACCAGCAGATCGAGGGCGCCTTCTCCCAGCCCAACGGCGAGGTGAACCGGCAGATGCTGGCCTGGGCCTGCGCCCAGGCCGCCACCCTGGGCGGCGACCTGCTGGAGCTGTATTGCGGCAACGGCAATTTCACCATAGCCCTGGCGCCCCACTACGAGCGGGTGCTGGCCACGGAAATGAGCAAGACCTCGGTCCATGCCGCCCAGTACAACCTGGAAGCCAACCGGGTGGACAACGTCAAGGTGGTGCGCATTTCCGCCGAGGAATTCAGCGAAGCCTACAGCGGCACCAAGGAATTCACCCGCCTGGCCGGCATCGACCTGAAGGGCTACCGCTTCTCCACCGTCTTCGTGGACCCGCCCCGGGCCGGCCTGGACGACGGCACCCTGGCACTGGTGCGGGGTTTCGACCACATCCTCTACATCTCCTGCAACCCGGAGACCCTCAAGGCCAACGTGGCGGCCCTGCACGACACCCACCGCATCGCCGCGGCCGCCGCCTTCGACCAGTTCCCCTACACCGACCACCTGGAGTGCGGTCTGCTGCTGAGCCGCCGCTGACACCCGGCCTGCCGGCACCCCTGCCGGCAGCCGGCCCCGGGCGGAAGAGGAACGCTGTCATGGCATGGCCCGGGAGGCAGGCAGGACGCCATTCTTCAGCCACGGCAGGCTGGAATGTCCGTCCTTCCTTGCTCCCAGGCCGATAGTCTGGAAGCAGCAACCCCGGGACTGGCGCCCGTCTTGTTTTCCCATCTTTCTCGCCCGCTTTGCTGCCGTCTTCCCCGCCAGCCGGCCGGTCCCTTTCATCCGCCGCACCTTGCACCTGCTCCCGGCAGCGCCCGGAGACTGGTGCCTTCCACCACTTACCACCGCCGGCTGAAGCCGCAGCAACGCCGCTCCGCGATGGCCGCCGTCCTTTCCCCCGGCCGCCGGCCTCGGTAGACTGGCGCCTCCATGGCCCCATCATTCCGTTGTCGGCCTCACTCAACGCGCTTCATTCCTACGCCCCGAAGAAACCCCATGGCCCGTCGTCTGCTGCTGTCCTTCCTGCTCCCCCTGCTGCTCCTCGCCAGCCCGGCCCTGCGGGCGGCCGGACTTAGCGTGGGCCTGGCCGCCGACGTTTCCTCCCTGGACCCCCACTATCTCAACGCCGCTCCCAACATCGCCGTGGCCAGCCACTTCTTCGAGACCCTGGTGGCGGTGGACAAGGACGGCCAGCTGGTGCCCGGCCTGGCCCAATCCTGGCAGGCCATCAATCCCACCACCTGGGAATTCAAGCTGCGCCCCGGGGTGAAGTTCCACGACGGCAGCCCCCTCACGGCGGAGGACGTGGTTTTCTCCCTGGACCGCCCCGCCAGCCTCACCCAGAGCCCGGGGCCCTTCACCGGCTTCACCAGGGCCATCAGCGGCAAGAAGGTGGTGGACGCCCACACCCTGCGCCTGACCACGGCCCAGCCCTACGGCCCGCTGCCCCTGGACCTGGCCTCCATTTTCATCGTCTCGAAGAAAGCCGCGGCCAAGGCAACGACGGAAGACTTCAACAGCGGCAAGGCCCTGGTGGGCACCGGCCCCTTCCGCCTGGTCAAGTTCCGCCGCGGCGAGGCGGTGGAGCTGGCCCGTTTCGACGGCTACTGGGGCGAGAAGCCCGCGTGGGATACGCTCACCCTGCGCATCCTGCCGGCGGATGCCGCCCGCCTCGCCGCCCTGCTGGCGGGCCAGGTGGACATGATCGAAGGCGTGCCCGGCGCCGACGTGGCCAGGCTGAAAAAGGACGCACGCTTCCGTCTCGAACAGCGCGTCTCCTGGCGCACCCTGTTCCTGCAACTCGATCTCTTCCGCGACGCCTCGCCTTTCGTCACCGACCTGGCCGGCAAGCCCCTGGCAAAGAATCCCCTGAAAGACCTCAAGGTGCGCCAGGCCCTCTCCCGCTCCATCAACCGGGAGGCCCTCGCCGCCCGCACCCTGGACGGCCTCGGGGTGCCCGCCAGCCGCCTGGTGGCGCCGGGCATTCCCGGCCACGGCCAGCAGCCGGCGGCGGAGCCCTACGATCCCGAAGGGGCCAAGCGCCTGCTGGCCGAAGCGGGCTACCCCCAGGGCTTCGCCCTGACCCTGCACGGCCCCAACAACCGCTACCTCAACGACGAGCAGATCCTGCAGACCCTGGCCCAGTTCTTCGGCCGCATCGGGGTCAAGACCAAGGTGGAAACCCTGCCCCTGGCCGCCTATTTCGGCCGCCTGCGCCATGCCGATTTCAGCGCCGCCCTGCTCGGCTGGGGCTCCCTCTCCGGCGACTTCGCCCTGCGCACCCTGCTCGGCACCCCGGACGAAAAATCCGGCTGGGGCGCCTGGAACTGGGGCCGCTTCAGCGACACCAGGGTGGATGCGGACATCCGCAGCGCCCTGGCCAGCACCGACCCGGCCCGCCGCAGCCGTGCCGCCGAGGCGGCCATGGACCAGGCCATGCAGCAATTGCCGGTGATCCCCCTGCACCACCAGGTCGCCACCTGGGCCCTGCGCGCCGGCCTCACCTACCCGGCCCGCATCGACGAATTCACCTTCGCCGCCCAGGTGCGGCCCCGCTAGGCCGGCAGGCACGCCGAGCTGCCCCAACCCCGGACGAGACCCGCACCGTGACCTTCATCCTCCGCCGTCTGCTGCACGGGGCCTGGGTCCTGCTGGCGGTCTCCGCCCTGGTCTTCGCCGCCCTCTACGTGGTGGGCAACCCGGTGGAACTGCTGGTGGATCCCCAGGCCGACCCGGCGGACACGGCCCGCACCATCGCCGCCCTGGGCCTGGACCAGCCCCTCTGGCGCCAGTACCTGACCTTCCTCGGCAACGCCGCCCGGGGCGACCTGGGCACCTCCTTCATCCACGGCGTGCCGGCCCTCTCGCTAATTTTGGAGCGCCTGCCGGCCACCCTGGAACTGGCCGCGAGCGCCCTCTTCCTGGCCCTGCTGCTGGGCATTCCCCTGGGCCTGTGGGCCGGCCTCCGGCCGACCTCCCTCGCCGGCCGCCTCATCGGTGCCGCCTCCACCCTGGGCTTCGCCCTGCCCGCCTTCTGGGTCGGGCTGATGCTGATCCTGGTCTTCGCCGTGCAACTGCAATGGCTGCCGCCGGGGGGCCGGGGCGAGACCCGGGAAGTGCTGGGCCTGTCCCTGTCGGTTTTCACCCTGGACGGCTGGCGGCACCTGCTGCTGCCGGCCCTCAACCTGGCCCTCTACAAGGCCGCCCTGGTGGTGCGCCTGGTGCGGGCCGGCAGCAGGGAAGCCCTGGCCCAGGACTACGTGCGCTTCGCCCGGGCCAAGGGCCTGACGGAAAGCCGGGTGGTGACGGGCCATGTGCTGCCCAACACCCTCATTCCCGTGGTCACCGTGCTGGGCATGGAGCTGGGTGCCCTGATCGCCTTCGCCGTGGTCACCGAGACGGTGTTCGGCTGGCCCGGCATGGGCAAGCTGCTGATGGACGCCATCAACGCTCTGGACCGGCCGGTGGTGGTGGCCTACCTGCTCTTCGCCGCCGCCCTTTTCGTGGTTCTCAACCTGCTGGTGGAACTGCTCTACGGCTGGCTCGACCCCCGGGTGCGGGAGGGGCGGCAATGAGCGAGTCCCGTCCCGATTCCACTCCCACTCCCACTCCCACTCCCACTTCCGTTTCCACTTCCGCTGGCGGCGGCATTGCGGTCCGCACTCTGGCCCGCCTCGCGGGGTGCCGCTCTAGCACTTTCCTCGCCCGCTTCGCCGCCAACCCCGCCGGCAAGCTGGCCCTGCTCCTGCTCGCCCTGACCCTGCTGACGGCCTTCGCCGGCCCCTTCCTGGCGCCCCAGAACCCCTACGACCCGGCGGCCCTGGACATCCTGGATGCCCGCCTGCCCCCCGGCAGCGCCGCCGCAGCCGGCGGCACCTATCTCCTGGGCAGCGACGAACAGGGTCGGGATCTGCTCTCGGCCATGGTCTACGGCCTGCGCCTGAGCCTCTTGGTGGCGGGCGCCGGCACCGGCCTGGCCTGCCTCCTGGGGGCCGCCCTGGGCCTGACCGCCGGCTACTTCGGCGGCCGCTGGGAGCGGCTGGTGCTGGCCCTGGCCGACCTGCAGCTGTCCTTCCCCGCCCTGCTCATCGCCCTGGCCCTGCTGGCCCTCTCCGGCCCGGGCCTGCCCAAGGTGGCCCTGGCCCTGGCTGCCTCCCAGTGGGCCTATTTCGCCCGCAGCGCCCGGGTCGCCGCCCTGGTGGAATCGGGCAAGGACTACATTGCCGCCGCCCGCCTGCAGGGCCTTTCCCACGCCCGCCTGCTGTGGCGCCACCTGCTGCCCAACTGCCTGCCGCCCCTGCTGGTGATCCTGCCCCTGCAGCTGGCCGCCGCCATTTCCCTGGAGGCGACCCTTTCCTTCCTCGGCCTCGGCGCCCCGGCCACCGAGCCCTCCCTCGGCCGCCTCATCGCCAACGGCTTTGCCTACCTGCTCTCGGGCCAGTACTGGATCAGCCTCTATCCGGGCCTGCTACTGACCCTGGCGGTCACCGCCATCACCCTGGCCGCCGACCGGCTGGCCGCGGTGCTGGACCCGCGCCGGCAGGAGGGCTGACAATCGCCCCCTTGCTCCAGGCCCCGCACACCAACTGCCTTCCAACCGATATCCGCCATGCGACTGATCGACCAACTGCAACGCCTCTACTGCCTGCCCCAACAGAGCGGCCACGTCCTGCCTCCGGGCGCCGCCGTCACCGCCCCGGCCCGCCGCCTCGCCGCCGCCGACCTGGAACGGGGCCCGGCCGGCGAGGCCGCCATCGCCCTGCACCTGACCAGCCCGGAAGGCTACGCCCGGGCCCTGGTCGTCGAATTTTCCCGCAGCGCCCACTGGCCCCAGGCCGCCGCCCTCTGCCAGGCCCTCACCGGGGAACTGGAACTGCCGGCCCCGGCCGTGGCCGTCGGCGGTCCGGCGGGCTACCAGCTGTGGCTGTCCCTGGCCGAGCCCCAACCCGTCGCCACGCTGCAAGCCTTCCTCCAGGCCCTGGTACACAAGTATCTGGCCGACGTGCCCGCCGCCGCCCGGCGCTGCTACCCGGTCGACGGTGGCGAGGGCAACGACTGCCCCCACCTGCCTCCGGCCCGGCTGGCCAACGAGGGCTGGAGCGCCTTCATCGACCCCACCATGGGCGTCATGTTCGCCGACGAGACCTGGCTGCCCATGGCCCCCAACGCCGACAAGCAGGCGGACATGCTGGCCGCCCTGAAAAGCATCAGCACCACGGATTTCCAGCGGGCCCTGGCGCAACTGCAGGCGGAGTCCGCCGCGGCTGTGGCTAACGAGCCGCTGGCCGAACCGCCCGCACAGCCAATAGCCAAGCCATTCTCCGTGGCACCTGCCGCGACAGCCGCATCCCTGGCCGCTCCCAGCCTGGGCAGCCAGTTCAGCGATCCCCGGGACTTTCTCCTGGCGGTGATGAACGACGCCGGCGCCAGCACCGAGCAGCGCATCGAGGCGGCCAAGGCCCTGCTGCCCTATTTCCACGGACCCAAGCGCTGAACGGTGCCGCCGCGCCGGACGGCGCCCGCTTCTACCACCACTTTCCATTCCCTCCACTCCGCCGGAGCCAGCCATGAGCACCTTCACCAAAGTCACCCTGTATACCGATCACGACGGCTACGCCCGCTTCCGCGAGGAAGAAGTGCCCCTCAGCGAAGGCACGCCCCAGGCCATGCTCTCCGCCCTCACCCCGGCCAAGGCCTGCCAGTTCCGCCAGAGCCCGGTGGGTTTCCGCAGCCAGTTCCACTGCACCACCGAAGAACAATGGCTGTTCGTCCTCGGCGGCGAAATGAAGATCGGCCTGCAGGACGGCAGCAGCCGCAACTTCAAGGCCGGCCAGCACTTCTATTCCGCCGACACCCTGCCCGCCGGCGCCACCTTCGATCCCAAGGTGCACGGCCACTGGAGCTGCCAGGTGGGCGACGAGCCCCTGGTGACCCTGTTCGTCAAGGTGTAAGGCCGGTTCCCGGCAATCCCGTGGCGGCCCTGATGCCGCCGGTTGCAGACGCCAAAACGACCGCAGCGATGCGGCCGTTTTCTTTTTGGGGGGCGGACTATACTGCCCGGACAGGTCGGCCCGGGCAGTCGCTTTTTCCGCCCTCCTTCGCCATAGCCATTGGCTATTTCGAATATTCAATTAATCAATTTTAATAATTACAACCGATTCACTAGACTGCCTCATATCCGATCATCAACGGTTCACCCAAGGAGGAAAAAATGGCAAACGACACGAATCAAACCAAGCCCGCCGGCCAATGCCCGGTCATGCACGGTGCCCAGACCACCGCCGGCAGCCAGACCATGCAATGGTGGCCCAAGGCCCTGAACCTGGACATCCTGCACCAGCACGATGCCAAGACCAATCCCATGGGTGCCGGCTTCAACTACCGCGAAGAACTGAAGAAGCTGGATGTGGCCGCCCTGAAGAACGACCTCAAGGCCCTCATGACCGACAGCCAGCCCTGGTGGCCCGCCGACTGGGGCCACTACGGCGGCCTCATGATCCGCATGGCCTGGCACTCCGCCGGCACCTACCGCATCGCCGACGGCCGGGGCGGCGCCGGCACCGGCAACCAGCGCTTCGCCCCGCTCAATTCCTGGCCCGACAACGCCAACCTGGACAAGGCCCGCCGCCTGCTCTGGCCGATCAAGAAAAAGTACGGCAACAAGATCAGCTGGGCCGACCTGATGATCCTGGCCGGCAACATGGCCTATGAATCCATGGGTCTCAAGACCTTCGGCTTCGCCTTCGGCCGGGAAGACATCTGGCATCCGGAAAAGGACATCTACTGGGGTTCCGAGAAGGAATGGCTGGCCCCCACCGGCGCCGAAGGCAGCCGCTATTCCGGCGAGCGGGACCTGGAAAACCCCCTGGCCGCCGTGATGATGGGCCTCATCTATGTGAATCCCGAAGGCGTGGACGGCAAGCCCGATCCCTTGAAGACCGCCCGGGACATGCGCACCACCTTTGCCCGCATGGCCATGAACGATGAAGAAACCGTGGCCCTCACCGCCGGCGGCCACACCGTCGGCAAGGCCCACGGCAACGGCAGCGCCGCCAACCTGGGCCCCGCCCCGGAAGCGGCGGAGCTGGATGAACAGGGCCTCGGCTGGAACAACCACGGCAGCCGCGGCATCGGCCGCGACACCGTGACCAGCGGCATCGAAGGCGCCTGGACCACCAACCCCACCCAGTGGGACAACGGCTACTTCAAGCTGCTGCTCGGCTACGACTGGTGGCTGCAGAAGTCCCCCGCCGGCGCCCACCAGTGGGAGCCCATCAACATCAAGGAAGAGGACATGCCGGTGGATGTGGAAGACCCCACCATCCGCTGCAAGCCCATCATGACCGACGCCGACATGGCCCTGAAATTCGACCCGGAATACCGCAAGATCGCCGAGCGCTTCCGCGACGACCAGGCCTATTTCTCGGAGACCTTCGCCCGGGCCTGGTTCAAGCTGACCCACCGGGACATGGGCCCCAAGGCCCGCTACTTCGGCCCGGACGTGCCCCAGGAAGACCTGATCTGGCAGGACCCCATCCCCGCTGGTCGTAAGGACTACGACGTGGCCGCGGTGAAGGCCAAGATCGCCGCCGCCGGCCTCTCCGTCGGCGAGATGGTGGCCACCGCCTGGGACAGCGCCCGCACCTACCGGGGCTCCGACAAGCGGGGCGGCGCCAACGGCGCCCGCATCCGCCTGGCGCCGCAGAAGGACTGGGAAGGCAACGAACCGGCCCGCCTGGCCAAGGTACTGGCGGTCTATGAAAAGATCGCCACTGAGACCGGCGCCAGCGTCGCCGACGTCATCGTCCTGGCCGGCAATGTGGGCGTGGAGCAGGCCGCCAAGGCCGCCGGCTTCCCGGTCGAAGTGCCCTTCGCCCCGGGCCGTGGCGATGCCACCCAGGCCATGACCGACGTGGAATCCTTCGAAGTGCTCGAACCCCTGGCCGACGGCTTCCGCAACTGGCAGAAGGCCCACTACGTGGTGACGCCGGAAGAAATGATGCTCGACAAGGCCCAACTGCTGCGCCTCACCGCCAGCGAGATGACCGTGTTGGTCGGCGGCCTGCGCGTTCTCGGCGCCAACCACGGCGGCAGCCAGCACGGCGTGTTCACCGAGCGGGTCGGCGTGCTCTCCAACGACTTCTTCGTCAATCTGACCGACATGGCCTACACCTGGAAACCCACGGGCCGCAACAGCTACGCCATCGTCGATCGCCAGAGTGGCGCCACCAAGTTCACCGCCACCCGGGCCGACCTGGTCTTCGGCTCCAACTCGGTCCTGCGCGCCTACGCCGAGATCTACGCCCAGGACGACAACCAGGAGAAGTTCGTGCGCGACTTCATCGCCGCCTGGACCAAGGTGATGAACGCCGACCGCTTCGATCTCAACTAAGGCACCAACCCCGCCGCCGCCCGCCAGGGCGGCCGGTGGGGCACTCAACTACAAGGCCCGGCGGCGTTGCCCCGGGCCTTTTTCATGTGCAAGCAGTCGCAAGGATTGCCCGCATGACATTTGGCTGAACGACTGGCAAAATCAACCCGACTTTGAACGAATGCCGCGTATGACTGCCATCTATCCCCTCGAATATTGCTGCCGATCTGGCGGAAGCCTCTGTTGGCAAGCATCCCAGGCTGCTGCGTTTTCTGACTTATACGGCGTTTCGCCGGCTTATATGCAGTTTTGCCGTCTACTTCACTTAGGCATTACTCATGGCCGGTGACTTTAACCAAGAGCGTCTAACTGAGACATACAAGTCTCTCATCACTCTCTCCACAGAAGGCTTCCGATATCTAGCGTTAATCAACGGAGGCGCAGTAGTTGCTCTTCTTGCGTACCTAGGTAACGTGACAAAAAACGGCTCTTGTCCTCCCGACTTATCAGCTCCGTTACTTTGGTTTCTTGGCGGCCTTGTATCTTGTGGTGTCGCAATGGCATTTGCTTACGTCACACAATTGCGCCTTCTTAATGAGCTTATTAACACCGAAATACTCCCAACCCGCCATCCCCTTTTCTTATGGGCGGCAATGGGGGCGTACACCATCAGTCTCGCTTGCTTTAGCTATGGTGCTTGGGTAGCAGTTGGGGTATTTAATAATGCCTAACAATTCCGTCGAGAGGGACCGCCCACAAGCTGCGCTTGTGGGTACCCTTCGCGGCTTCGCCGCTACGGCGGCCCCTCACGTCAAACGTTAGACATCATCCCCAAGTCCTTGAGCTATGAATAACGCATCTAGTGAACGCATCAGAATGAAGGTTGGCGGGATGGGTGACGATGAGTTCGAACGGTTCATGAGCGATCTACTGCCACGAATTTATCCTGGTTTTAATTCCCTTGAACCCTCATTTAACTTCATGGGAAAGACTACAAAAGGGAAATGCGATGCCCATGTCTACCATTCGCAGGACGATACATATACGGCGATCATCTGCACAACTCAGCAATCCGAAATTCACAAGAAAGTCCTTGGCGACATCGCGAAACTTTCTTCCACGAAGTTTTCTTCAAAGATTCGGCGCGTCCTGCTCTGCGTAAATACGCCGATTAAAGATGAAGTAGAAGACTATCGAACGGCATGTGGGCTCCACGGCTGGGAACTTGATCCACTTTCACTCGAACGCATCACACGACATACTTTAGGAGAAGCGGATTTACTACTTAACTACTTCGGCGAATTATCTCCCCGTGATCCTGCTTCGCCTCTATTGCTACGTCGCTTCGACTGTGGAAACCGGATAAAGGAAGCTCGACAGGATATTTCACTCCAGATTTCTCGATTGATTGAGCAAATAGACTTTCCGAGTGAGAGGGAGTGGAAGGCGATTGAATCTGGTGAGGTAGAAATCGCGGAACTCTATATAAACGCACTATCCGCACTCACGGGAGTTTCGGGCGCTTGGCTCAAACATGGTGCCGGTGCCAAATATCCTTCTGAGGTCATCTATGACCATCAAGTTTCGAAGGTCGAGGCCATCGCTGCTGAAGCTCCCCTGGCATCGTATATTGCTATTGAGCCGTCATCCATGGATGCAGTGCTTATTGTTCAATTCTCCGAACTTCGTTGGCGTGTCTTCCCGTTTGGGTTCTCCTTGGATTTTTGGGACTGGATAGGCGATCAACATCACATACCGACAATTTTTAAACTGCTGAAGAGCGCAGATCGACTGCTCAAACATCCGTATGGCCGAGTCATCTCTCCAAGCTTGATGAAAGAATTTCGGGCTGAAGAGAAGCATCCGTCAATTTCATTCAAGAAGAGCGGGTATAACAATTATTGGTTCGATGATCTCTTCGACCTGTACCATCGCTACCCCATCGCCAAGGACAAATACCGACATCATGGCGAATGGTTTGTTAAATTGCAGAATGAATTCCGCAACTATCAAATCGATTCGTCCGCCCCAGAGATACGCGATGCCGATGATGTCTAACCTCTCAATCCACCGGACCTGCGCGAAACGCCGCACAAGCCGTTGATTTCAAACGTTAGCTTTACATTCCAAACCACCCTCTATTCCAAAGCCATAAGTTCTGCCACGATTCAGATAGCCCCCGCTTTACCATTCGTCACAACCTCCCCCGCCCCTTTTCGTTAGCATGTCGGGCACGCTCTCCTGACGCTCCGCCATGCCTGCCTTTCTCCGCGCCCTCAATTCCCGCAATTACCGGCTCTATTTCGTCGGCCAGCTGATCTCCCTGGCGGGGACGTGGATGCAGCAGATCGCCATGGCCTGGTTGGCCTACCGGCTTTCCAATTCGGCTTTCGTGCTGGGCAGCGTGGGCTTTGCCAGCCAGATTCCCATCCTCTTTTTTTCTGCCTTCGCCGGGGTGTGGAGCGACCGGGTGGACCGGCGGCGCCTGCTTCTGCTGAGCCAGAGCCTTTCCATGGTGCAGGCCCTGGTGCTGGCGGTGCTGGCCTGGCTGGAGTGGATCACGCCGGGGCTGCTGATTTTCATGGCCCTCTGCCTGGGTTGCATCAATGCCCTGGACGTACCGGCGCGGCAGGCCATCGCGGTACAGCTGGTGGACGACAAGGAGGATCTGCCCAACGCCATCGCCCTCAATTCCTTCCTCATGAACGCGGCCCGCTTCGTCGGCCCGGCCCTGGCGGGGTATCTGGTGGTGCTGATGGGGGAGGCGGTGTGCTTCCTGCTCAATGCCCTCTCCTACCTGGCAGTGCTGCTGGCTCTCTCGGCCATCCGCCTGCCGGCCCAGGGCCCCAGTCGGCCGGCGCCGGCCCTGGATGCGCTGAAGGAGGGCATCCGCTATGTGCGCGGGCATGGCCCGATCCGGCGCTCCCTGCTGCTGGTCTCCTGCATCAGCTTCCTGGCCACGCCCTATGCGGTGATGATGCCCCTCTTCGCCAGGGAGATTTTCGGCGGCGACGCGGGCACCTTCGGCCTGCTCATGGGCTGCGCCGGCGCCGGCTCCCTGGTGGCCAGCTTCTTCCTCGCCAGCCGGCGCGACACGGGCGGCCTGGAAGGCAAGGTGGCCCTGGCCGCCCCGGCAGTGGGTGCCGCCCTCACCTGCTTCGCCCTCAGCCCCTCCCAGCAGGTGGCCTACCCCATCATCATGAGCATCGGCTTTTGCGTCATCATCACCATCGCCGGCAGCAACACCCTGATCCAGACCCGGGTGAACAACGCCTACCGGGGCCGGGTCATGGCCATCTTCTCCATGGCCTTTCTCGGCATCGCGCCCCTGGGCAGCTTCATCGTCGGCAGCGTCGCCCATCAGGTGGGCATCCGCCCCACCCTGGCGGCCTGCGGCCTGCTGACCCTGGCGGCGGGGCTGGTTTACCGCCGCCTGACCCGGGCCGTCTCAGCCCAGGAGCCAGTTGAGCAGGCCGCCGCCGAGCACCAGATGGACAAAGAGGGCGGCGCCCAGCAGCAGCGGCCGTAGGCCGGCCCGGCCCATGCGGGCCAGGGTGGTCTCCAGGCCCAGGGCGGCCATGGCGGCCGTCAGCAGCACCATGCCGCACTGGCGCAGGGCCGCCACCGCCCCTTCGGGCAGCAGTTGCAGGGAATTGACCCCGGCCAGCAGGATGAAGGCCACGGCAAACCAGGGCACCGCAACCGGGCTGCGGCGGGACGCCCCCTCCGCCTC
This sequence comes from Azospira sp. MPR-LB4, assembly GCF_058809525.1. Lineage (NCBI taxonomy): Bacteria > Pseudomonadati > Pseudomonadota > Betaproteobacteria > Rhodocyclales > Rhodocyclaceae > Azospira > Azospira sp. MPR-LB4. The sequence continues at coordinate 111,632 of NZ_CM179521.1, read as the reverse complement.
GGCCCCGCCCCGCCGCGCCAGATAGGCGCCGAGCAGGAGCAGGAAGGGCACCAGCAGCAGCACCCGGATCATTTTCACCACCACCGCACCACGGGCCACCTCCGGCCCCAGGGCATCGCCGATGGCCACCACCTGGGCCACTTCATGCACGGTGGAGCCGACGTAGCGGCCGAAGTCCAGATGCTGGGGGCCGATCCAGGCATACAGCAGGGGATAGAGGCCCATGGCCAGGGTGCCGAAGAGCACCACCGTGCCCACCGCCACCGCCGTCTTTTCCGCCGTGCGGGCTTCGTCCAGGCGCAGCACGGGCACCGTCGCCACCACCGCCGCGGCGCCGCAGATGGCGCTGCCGGCGGCGGTGAGCAGGGCCGTCTCCCGGTCCAGACCGAGCAGGCGGATGCCGATGAAACAGCCCAGGGCCAGGGTGGAAGCCACCAGCAGCACGTCCGCCAGCAGGCCGGCACTGCCCACGGCGACGATCTGCTGCCAGGAAAGGTTGAAGCCGTAGAGGGCCACCCCGGCCCGCAGCAGGTTGCGCTGGGCCAGCCCCAGGCCGGCGCGGCGGGCACCCTGGGCCAGGGCCGGCCAGCCGTTGCCAAGCACGGCACCGATGAGGATGGCCAGGGTCAGGGAACTGGCGCCGTAGCGCACCAGGCCGGCGCCCTGGGCCAGCCCCAGGGCCGCCACGCTGATGGCGGCCGCCAGGGCCAGGCCGGGAATCCACTGTCTCCACTGCCGCAGGTTTGCCATGGGTTTCTTTCACGAAAACGAACCTGGCGAACATTAGCCTCCGCTCATACAATAGGTAAAACCGATAATTCTTATTCAACACATCAGCCAAGCCGATGAAAATCACCCTGCGCCAACTGGAAGTCTTCGCCGCCGTGGCCAGCCACGGTCACGTCACCCGGGCCGCCGAGGCGGTGGCCCTGACCCAGTCCGCCGCCAGCATGGCCCTGGCGGACCTGGAGCGGCAGCTCTCGGTGCAGCTCTTCGACCGGGTGGGACGCCAGCTGCTGCTCAACGAGGCGGGCCGGCAGCTGCTGCCCCGGGCCCAGCAGGTGCTGGATCAGGTGCGGGAGATCGAGGCCGGTGCCGCCGGGTCCGCCGCCTTCGACCTGCACCTGGGGGCCAGCCTGACCATCGGCAACCACCTGCTGCCGCCCCTGGTGGCGGAACTGCAGCGGCGCCATCCCCAGGGCCGGGTGCGCCTCTCCCTGCACAACACGGAACAGGTGCGGGCCGACCTGCTGGCCTTCCGCATCGACCTGGGCTTCGTCGAAGGGCCGGTGCAGGAGCCCCGCCTGCGGCGCTTTTCCTGGCGCCCGGACCGGCTCCAGGTCTTTGCCCCGGCGGGCCATCCCCTGGCCGGCGGCACCGCCACGCCGGCGGACCTGGCCGGGGCCGGCTGGGTGCTGCGGGAGCGGGGCTCGGGCACCCGGGAGGTGTTCGACCGGGCCCTGGCCAACGCCACCCTGACGCCCCGGGTGGCCCTGGAACTGGAACAGCCGGAGGCCATCCGCCAGTGCGTGCGGGCCGGCCTGGGCCTGGGCTGCCTTTCCCGCCTGGAGCTGGAGGATGCCTTCCAGGCCGGCTGGCTGGCCCCGGTGGCGGCCCCCTTCCTCAACCTGGAGCGGGACCTGCAGGTGCTGGTCCATGCCGACCGGCACCTGAGCCCCGGGCTCCTGGCGGTGCTGGCCCTGTGCGGCATCGAGATTTGACCCGCATCAGAAAACGGGCGGCGCCAAGGCCTATGATGGAGACATCGTCCATCCATTGAGGAGAAGCGTCATGGCCCAGATGATGAAAGCCGCCGTCGTCCACGAATTCGGCAAGCCCCTGGTGATCGAGGAAGTGCCCGTGCCCGAGGTGCCGCCCGGGCAGGTGCTGGTCAAGGTGGTGGCCTCCGGGGTCTGCCACACCGACCTCCACGCCGCCGACGGCGACTGGCCGGTAAAGCCTTCCCTGCCCTTCATCCCCGGCCATGAGGGGGTCGGCTACGTGGCCGCCGTCGGCGCCGGCGTCACCCACGTCAAGGAAGGGGACCGGGTCGGCGTCCCCTGGCTGCACACTGCCTGCGGCCATTGCGAACACTGCATAACCGGCTGGGAAACCCTCTGCGATTCCCAGCAGATGACCGGCTACACGGTGAACGGCGGCTATGCCGAATACGTGCTGGCCGATCCGGGCTATGTCGGCAAGCTGCCCGACACCCTGGAATTCGCCCCCGCCGCCCCGGTGCTGTGCGCCGGCGTCACGGTGTACAAGGGGCTCAAGGTGCTCGAATGCAAGCCCGGCGATTGGGTCGCCATCTCCGGCATCGGCGGCCTCGGCCACATGGCGGTGCAGTACGCCAAGGCCATGGGCTTCCACGTCATCGCCGTCGATGTGGCGGACGAAAAGCTGGCCCTGGCCAAGACCCTGGGCGCCGACGTCACCCTCAACGCGGCCCGGGTGGATCCGGTGGCGGAGATTCAAAAGCAGATCAAGGGTGCCCACGGCATCCTGGTCACCGCCGTCTCCCGCAGCGCCTTCGGCCAGGCCCTGGGCATGCTGCACAAGCGCGGCACCATGTCCCTGGTGGGCCTGCCCCCCGGCGACTTCGGCCTGCCCATCTTCGACGTGGTGCTCAACGCCAAGACCGTGCGCGGCTCCATCGTCGGCACCCGCAAGGACCTGGAAGAAGCCCTGGCCTTTGCCGGCGAGGGCAAGGTGAAGACCCACTACAGCACCGACCGGATCGAGAACATCAACGACATCTTCGGCCGCATGAAGGCCGGCCACATCGACGGCCGCATCGTGCTCAACATCTAGCCGCGCCAGTACCAGGGCAACGGCTGCCAGGCCGGCTCCTCCGAGCCGGCCTTTTTCATGGCCGCCCGGGCGGCCCTAGGCGCCTTTCGTTGCCTCCGCCGCCCGCGCCTCCTCGGCCCGGTGGATGAGGCGCTTGCGCCGCTGCACCAGGTTCTGCAGCTGGGTCAGGCCGTAGAGCAGGGCCTCGGCGGTGGGCGGGCAGCCGGGAATGTAGATGTCCACCGGGATGATGCGGTCGCAGCCCCGCACCACGGAGTAGGAGTAGTGGTAGAAGCCGCCGCCGTTGGCGCAGGAGCCCATGGAGATGACGTAGCGGGGCTCGGCCATCTGGTCGTAGAGCTTGCGCAGGGCCGGGGCCATCTTGTTGGTGACGGTGCCGGCGACGATCATCAGGTCCGCCTGGCGCGGGCTGGCCCGGGGCATCATGCCGAAGCGGTCCATGTCGTAGCGGGAGGCGGCGGCGTGGATCATTTCCACGGCACAGCAGGCCAGGCCGAAACTGAGATACCAGAGGCTGTTGCTGCGCACCGCTTCGGTCAGGGTGTCGACCTGGGTCAGCAGATAGCCGTCGCCGTACAGGGTGGGAGCGTGTTGCACCGTTTTCTCCAGACAAGGGAAACGGTGGGCAGTCTAGGCAGGGGCGAACAGCCTGGCTTGTACGGAGTCGACATCGTCGGGCAGGAAGAGATCGCGGAAGTCCCGCTGCCCGAAGCGGTACAGCCAGTAGCCTGGATCGCCGGCGGCCACGGCCCGCAGCAATTCCCCCGGGGAGGCGCCAGCCATCTCACGGTAGTCCCGGTCCATGTGGGCCTGGTCGTAGTAGCCGAAGTCCTGGGCGATGCGGGTCAGTTCGCCCCGTGCCGGCGGCCGGGTCTGGAGGCGAGTCAGGGAGAAGCCGAAGCGGGCCATGCGCCGCAGTTCCCGCAGGTTGGCGCCGTAGCTGTAGGCCACCCGGCGCTCCAGCTGGCGCAGGCCGATACCCATGCGGGCGGCGATATGGCGGGCCGGCTGGAAGATTTCGGGGGAAGCGGCGAGCAGGTCCGCCAGCCGGCCGGGATCACGCCCGGGCCGCAGGCTGAGGCGCAGCAAGTCTTGCACCGCCGCCGCCCACACTGCCGGGTCGTCGCTGTCATCAAAGATCTCCAGCAGACGGGCCACCCGGGTCGGGGGCAGGACCTCGTCCAGCGGGATGATGCGGTCCCGTACCTCCCCCACCCCCGGGCCCAGGGCCTCGGCCATGAAGCCCTGGCGGAACATGATGGAGAGAAAAACGGAACCGGGCCGGGCCTGGGTATCCCGGGCCTCCAGGTAGGGTCCCACCAGGCTGGCCCGGGGCACCGGCTGCAGGCTACCGTCGGACAGGCGTAGGGCGCTGCCGCCCCGGGCAAAGAGCAGAATATTGGGACTGAGGGTGGAAGGCAGATGAGAGAGACAGCCGTCCAGGGGCATCACCAGGATGTGGTAGATCCAGGGAGCCAGTTCCGGATGGGGCGCCACCACCAGGGGCATAACCATGGGCCGAACCTTCATGCAAAGGGAATTGCCCGCCAGTCTAGCGCAGCCGCCGGCCGATGAAAAAAGTGGCACCGGGAATAGCCGGCCGGGACCGGCCCCGGCCGTGCCTGTCAGCGGCACCGCCACCAGGCATGGCCACCTTGCCGGCCACCCCACGGCACCACCTGGAGAGGCTTATCTGGTGCGGCTTCTGGCGGCGCAATGGGGCCGCAGGGCCGCGGGGGCGGCCTCAGGGGGCCGGCTGGGGGTGGGGCATGGGCCGCGCAGCGTGGCGCGGCCTGGCGGGGCGGAACGAGAGGGCGGCCGGCCGGTTCCCCCACACCGCATCGGCCCACAGCCGGGTGAAGATGCAACGGGCTTCTTCGATCATCCGGGTCATGGCTGGCTCCTTCACGGTGGTGGCATCAAACGTGAATCCACCTTAGCAAGGGGCGGCGGCGCAAGCCAATTGAATCGGGAAATAGTCCTTATAGCCGGCCTGCATCGCCGGCCTGTGGCACCTGCCCACGCGCCCTGAAGGAGGGAGCCGGCCCTGGCGGCCCACGGCGCTCAGGCCCCCGGCCGGTCCCGGGAGGGAAGGCGCCACAGCCACAGGCACATGAAAAGGCCGAACGCGGCCAGGCCGGCCTGGGCCCAGGGATTTTTCACCACCAGCAGGATGGAGGTGGAAAAGGTCAGGGCCATCAGCAGCACCCCGGCCCGCTTGGCCCGGTAGGGAATGGCCCGGTGCCGCCGCCATTCCAGGATGGGCGGGCCGAACAGGCGATGGCCGGTGAGCCAGCGGTAGAAACGCAGGGACGCCCGGGCATAGCAGGCGGCGGCCAGCAGCATGAAGGGTGTGGTCGGCAGCAGGGGCAGGAACAGGCCCACCACCCCCAGCACGACGCACAGGCTGCCGGCGGCGATGAGCAGGCCCCGCACCAGGGGCGAGGCATGTTCCACCACCTCGGCGGCGGCCTGCAGTTCCGCCGGGGTGACCGCGCCCTCTGCCGCCAGGGGCTCCATCCCCTGCCCCGGATCGCCCATGGGCTCAGGCCTCCCCTGCCCCGCGCTCCCCGTGGCCGGCCACGTCTTCCACCGGCTCCTTGCCCGGCTTGGGCTTGGCCGGGCTTTCCTTGGCCTTGCTCCTGCGCGGCGCCTTGGGCTTTTCCGGCGGGCCGTGGCGCTGCTGGGCCAGTTCCATGAGCTGGGTGGCCACCTTGCCGCTGACGCTGTCCGGGGCCACCTCGCCCTTGGCATCTGGAGTGCCCGCCGGCAGGCCGGTGAGCAGGGCCATGGCCTCATCCACATGGCGCACGGCGAAGACGTGGAAGTCGCCGCGGCGCACCGCCGCCACCACGTCGGCCCGCAGCATCAGGTGGGAAACGTTGGCAGCGGGAATGATCACCCCCTGCTTGCCGGTCAGGCCCCGGGCCTGGCAGATGTCGAAGAAGCCTTCGATCTTTTCATTGACGGCGCCGATGGGCTGGACCTGGCCCAGCTGGTTGAGGGAGCCGGTCATGGCCAGGGACTGGTGCAGGGGCAGCATGCCGATGGCCGACAGCAGGGCGCACAGCTCGGCCAGGGAGGCGCTGTCCCCGTCCACCTCGCCGTAGGACTGCTCGAAGACCAGGCTGGCATTGACCGAGAGGGGCACCAGGCGGCCGAAGCGGTTGGAGAGGAAGCCGGAGAGGATGAGCATGCCCTTGCTGTGCAGGGGGCCGCCCAGTTCCGTTTCCCGTTCGATGTCCATGACGTCGCCGTCGCCCATGCGCACCGCGGCGGTGACCCGCATGGGGTGGGCAAAGGTCAGCTCGCCCATGTCGATGGCGGCAAGGCCGTTGATCTGCCCGATTTCCATGCCCTCGGTGGCGATCATGAATTCGCCGTTGAGGATGGCCTCCTGCTGCCGCTCCCGTACCCGGTCGGCGCGCCGCACCTGGGCCGCCAGGGCCCGCTCCAGATGCTGGCGGTCGATGTCGGGAGCGCCGTCCTTCTCCGCCATCCAGTCCGCCTCCCGCAGCAGGTCGGCCAGCACCCGGGTACGGGTAGTGAGCTTGCGCGAATCCTCGGCCAGGCGGGCCGCCCGTTCGATGGTCCAGGCCGTGGCGGCCCGGGTCAGAGCCCGCAGCTGATCGCGGCGGGCCAGGGTGGCCAGCAGGCGGGCGTAGAGCAGCGCATTCTCCGGGCCCCGCACCACGTCGTTTTCCAGGTCCGCCGCCACCTTGAACAGGGCGCCGAATTCCGGGTCCATTTCCGAGAGCAGGTAGTAGGTGTTGCGATCGCCCACCAGCACCACCTTCACGTCCAGGGGCATGGGCTCCGGCTCGAGCTGCTGGGTGCTCTGCAGGCCGAAGAGGTCCTCCGGCGATTCCAGGCGCAGGCGCTCGGCCTGCAGGGCCCGCTTGAGTCCTTCCCAGGCGTAGGGCTGGGTCAGCAGCTTGCCCGCATCCAGCACCAGGGCGCCGCCGTTGGCCCGGTGCAGGGCGCCGGCCCGGATCAGGGTGAAGTTGGAAACCCACATGCCCATGTGGGCGGTGTGTTCCACCCGGCCCAGCAAGTTCTGGAAGGTGGGCAGACTCTCGCACACCACCGGCCGGCCGCTGGTGCCGCTGTTGTCCACCAGCAGATTGACCAGGTAGCGCTGCAGGGAAATGCTGCCGGAGAAGAGCAGGGTTTCCATCTCCCCCTCGCCCTTCTGGGATTCCCGCAGGTTGTCGCCGGTTTCCACCACGTCGTGCAGCACCGCGTCGAGGAAGGCGCTCACTTCCGCGAGGTCGGCATAGGCGGGCTTGAGTTCTTCGATCTCGTGGCCCACAGCCAGGCGCAGGGCCTCCCGGGAGATGTCCTTGACCTTGGCCTGCAGCTCCCGCTGCCAGCGGGGGAACTGGCTGACCAGGTCCTGCAGGCGCGGCTCGTAGGATTCGATGATGGCGTCCAGCTCCTCCTGGCGCTCCTTGGGCAGGGCGTCGTACTCCTCCTCGCTCATGGTCTCGTCCTCGCTCTTGGCGGGAACGAAAGTGAAGCCTTCCTCGGTGGACAGCAGGGCCACGCCCTTGCTCATGGCCTCCCGGCCAAGAGTACGCAGGGCCGTGTCCTCCCGCTTCTTGGCCTCGCTTTCCAGGGCATTGAGGCGGCGCCGGTAGTCGTCGCTCTCGAAGGCGGCGGTGAGGGCCGGGGCCAGGCCCGAGACGAAGTTCTGCATGTCCTCCCGCAGCTTGCTGCCGCGGCCAGCGGGCAGCCTCAGCAGGCGCGGCCGGGTCGGCTCCTGGAAGTTGTGCACATAGCACCAGTCCCAGGCGGCATCGCCGTTGCCGCGATGGCGGAACTGGGTGTCCAGCACCCGGTGCACCAGGGCGTGGCGGCCGCTGCCCGGCTCGCCGAGGACGAACAGGTTGTAGCCGTGGCGGGGAATGTCGAGACCGAAGCTCAAGGCCTCCACCGCCCGGGGGTGGGCGAATTCCTCGGCCAGATCGTCCAGTTCGGCGGTGGTGGCGAATTCCAGCAGGCTCTCGGAACAGGGCGTGAACAGGCGCTCCGGAGGCAGGCGGCAGGGATGTTGGCGAAAATCGGTCATGTTCTTCTTGGTTGTTGTGTTCCGCCGCCGGGGCTGCGGAAAAAAAGGAAAGCCGGGACTACTTGATCTCTTCCACCAGCAGCCAGACGGTCCGGTTGTCGCGCACGTCCTGGGTGGACAGGGTGCTGTTGGCCCGGTCGCGTCCGCTCGATTCCTGGCCCAGGCCGCCGAGGGCGATCCACTCGCCCAGGCGGCCGGAGACGGAGGTGCTGAGGCGCTGGATATTGGCGCTGCCGGGGCCGTAGCTGCCCGGGGTGTCGTTCTGGGGGCTGATTTCCAGGGTCACCCGATCCCCCGCCAGATGGGGCTCGGCATAGAAGCCCTGGCCCAGGTCCCGGTACACCGTGCTCTCGGTCACCACCACGCCATTGGGACCGAGCACGGCCTGGCGCAGGGGCACCGGCACGGACTGGCCCATCTGGATGAAGGCCCGCCCCCCTTCCATCACCTGCACCATCTGCCCGGCGGAACTGCTGCGGGTGCTGCGGGTGTCCACGATCTCCGTGGTCACGCTGGAGCCGCCCCGCTGGATCTGCACGCTGCCGCCGCCGCTACGGCCGAGGCTGCCGCTGCCGTTGAGGGTGCCGGCGGCCCCGGGGGACTGGATGATGCGCACATTGCCGCCCAGGCCCACGTTGCCGGAGACGCCCACGTCCCGGCCCCGGCTGTCCAGGTCCCGGTTCTGTGTGACCCGGATGCGCAGCATGCGCGGCGGCGTGTCGATGGAGGCCAGCACCTGCTTCAGCTGCTCCCGGTTGCGCCGGCTGCCCTTGATGATGAGCTGGTTGTTCATGCCCGACACCGCGCCGCCCGGCTCCACCAGGGGCTGCAGTACCGGCAGCACCTGGTCCACGGTGCGGCTCTTGAGGGGCACGATCTCCACTTCCTGCTGGGCCCAGGCCATGGAAAACATCCCCAGGAACAGGCCCAGGGCGAGCAACGGAACCAGCAGCAGACGCTTCACGGCAGACCTCCAATGATCGGCACGGCAGGAAAGGGGCGGCACCAGTGTCGCCCCGCCCTCCCGAAAACTCAAGCCAGATGGGGCAAGGCCAGGTAGTCCCGGGAACGCATTTCCACCAGGCGGCTGACGGTGCGGAAAAACTCGCCGGCGTGGGTGCCCTCGGTGTACAGCCCTTCCGGCTCGCACTCGGCGGTGGCAATGAATTTGACCTTGGCGTCGTAGAAGATATCCACCAGCCAGGTGAAGCGCCGGGCCATGTCGCGCTGGGTGGAATTCATGCGGGGCAGACGGGAGACCAGCACCGTGTGGTAGGCCCGGGCCAACTCCAGGTAATCGTTCTGGGAACGGGGGCCGTCGCACAGGGCCTGGAAGTCGAACCACACCACCCCGGCGGAGCGGCGCAGCACGGGAATCTCCCGGCCCAGCACCTCGATGCTGCCGCCGGCCTGCCCTTCCCCGCCGGCCAGCTCCCGGAAGTAGTCGGCCATCTTGGCCTCCGCCGCGTCGTCGGCCGGATAGTGGTAAATCTCCACCTGCTCCAGGGTACGCAGGCGGTAGTCGATGCCCGCCTCCACCTGCACCACGTCCAGCTGCTGCTTGAGCAAGGCGATGGTGGGCAGGAAGTTCTGCCGCTGCAGGCCGTTGGGGTAGAGGTTCTCCGGCGGGTAGTTGGAGGTCATCACCAGCACCACCCCCTTGGCAAAGAGCTTCTCCAGCAGGCGGCCCAGGATCATGGCGTCGGCGATGTCGGAGACGTGGAACTCGTCGAAGCACAGTACCCGGGTCTCGGCAGCAATGCGCCCGGCCAGGATGGCCAGGGGATCGGTCTCGCCCTTGAGGCTTTCCAGGTCCTTGTGCACCTGCTGCATGAAGCCGTGGAAGTGGATGCGCTTCTTGCGCTTGTAGGGCACGGAGTCGTAGAAGCAGTCCATGAGGAAGCTCTTGCCCCGCCCCACCCCGCCCCAGAAATAGACGCCCCGGGGCACTTCCAGGCGGGAATTGAACATCTTGTAGAGCTTGTTGCGCCGCGCCGCCTTGAAGGCCACCAGCTCGTAATAGAGCTTCTGCAGCCGCTCGGCCGCCGCCTTCTGGGCCGCATCGGCAGTGAATCCGCGGGAGGCCAGCAGGGCCTCATAGGCATCGAGCATGCCGCGCTCGGGAACGTTGAGGGTACGGTGGGGCATGGGGAATCCGTCGGGAGCACCTCGGGGGGTGCGATGTTGTTGTGGCGCCTGGCAGCCTGAAAGGATCGGCGCGGAAAGGCGTCTATTTTAAAACATCGGCCGGGCACGGCCCAGCCTTGGCTTAAGTTGGTCAGCGAACGACCAGAATTCAAGCCACCTGAAAGCAGTCATATAATGCCATTGGCACACTATGCGAGTGCTTGGAAGGCCTCCCACCAATCCGCCTCACGCGGCGCCCCTCACCACTACATTCGATACAACGGAGCACCAGATGAAGCTCAAAATCCACTTATGTATTGTTTCAGCAGTAGCAGCGCTCCTGTTTGGATGCGGGATGGCTTCGGACGTCATGGAAACACAGAAAAAGTCAGATGCCATCGCATCGGCACTTGAAAAGGAGATCGGTGTTAAGCCTCAGATTGCCTGGGAAATCCAGAATGGAACGCTCGCTCATATCAACGTGCAGTTTCCGGTGGATGGCGTCGCAAATCTCCCCATAGGCGAGCTTGTCAGCAAGGTACGTACTGCGGTGACCACGAGCTTCGACAAGCCCCCCCAGCAACTGGTGGTATCCACCTTCTCACAACCATGAGACTGAAAGTCGAGCCAATCCTTCCTCCGGCCCCGTGCAGCAAGCTGAGCTGGCCCGCTGAATTCAAACCTATATGACCATCCACTTTCCGCTGTTGGCTGCTTTCATTTGAGAGCGGAAGGAGACCAAAAAGAAAAAGGCGAGGAGCAATCCTCGCCTTTTTTTGTCTGCACCGGGTCGCAGCCCGGATGCTTTCCGCTTAGAAGTGCAGCGGGCGCTTGTCGCAGGCCAGGGCGGCTTCGTGCACTGCTTCCGACAGGGTCGGGTGGGCGTGGCAGATGCGGGCCAGGTCTTCGGAGGCGCCGCCGAACTCCATGGTCACCACGGCTTCGGCGATCAGTTCGGAGGCATTGGGGCCGATGATGTGCACGCCCAGGATGCGGTCGGTCTTGGCGCAGGCCAGCATCTTGACGAAGCCGGTGGGGTCGCCCATGCCCAGGGCCCGGCCGTTGGCCAGGAAGGGGATCTTGCCGGCCTTGTAGGCCACGCCGTCAGCCTTGAGCTGCTGTTCGGTCTTGCCGACCCAGGCGATCTCGGGGCTGGTGTAGATGACCCAGGGGATGGTGTCGAAGTTGCAGTGACCGGCCTGGCCGGCCATCAGTTCGGCAACCATGACGGCCTCTTCCATGGCCTTGTGGGCCAGCATGGGGCCGGACACCACGTCGCCCACGGCCCAGACGCCGGGCAGGTTGGTGCGGCAGTGGCCGTCCACTTCGATCTGGCCGCGCTCGTTGAGCTTGAGGCCGATCTTTTCGGCGTTGAGGCCGTCGGTGTTGGGCACGCGGCCGACGGAGACGATCAGGCGCTCCGCATCCAGCTTCTGTTCCTTGCCATCCTTGTCGGTGTAGGCGATGGAAACGCCCTTCTTGCTGACCTTGGTCTCGCCCAGCTTGACGCCCATCTGGATGTTGAGGCCCTGCTTGGTGAACAGCTTGAGGGCTTCCTTGGCCACGTCCTGGTCGGCGGCGGCGAGGAAGTCGGGAGAGGCTTCCAGGATGGTCACTTCGGAACCCAGACGACGCCACACGGAACCCATTTCCAGGCCGATGACGCCGGCGCCGATGATGGCCAGCTTCTTGGGCACGGACTGTTGTTCCAGGGCGCCTTCGTTATCCAGCACGATCTTCTGGTCCACGGCGATGCCGGGCAGATGACGGGCCTTGGAGCCGGTGGCGACGATGACCTGCTTGGCCTCGACGACTTCGTCGCCGACCTTGACCTGCCAACCGGCGCCGCCCTGACCGACGAAGGAACCGTGGCCATTGAGCTGGGTGACCTTGTTCTTCTTGAACAGGCCCTTGATGCCGGAGGTAAGCTGGGTCACCACGGCGGTCTTGCGGCCGATCATGGTGGGCACGTCGATCTTGGGTGCGCTCACCTGGATGCCCTGGGCGGCGAAGGCGTGGCCGGCTTCCTCGAACAGGTGGGAGGTGTGCAGCAGGGCCTTGGAGGGAATGCAACCCACGTTCAGGCAGGTGCCGCCGAGGCGGGGTTCGCCCTTGGGATCGGCGTAGGGATTGGATTCGCAGCAGGCGACGGAGAAGCCCAGCTGGGCGGCGCGGATGGCAGCCACATAGCCGCCGGGGCCGCCGCCGATGACGAGAACGTCGAATTGTTTGGACATGGTCAGAACCTTTCGTTCATGAAAAGAACGCAGAGGGCGAAGGCTGGTGGCCCCGCGGCTCTGCGTTCCTTGGATCAGTCAGTCAATGCGCATTAAACGCCGAGCAGCAGGCGGGCGGGATCTTCCAGGGCTTCCTTCATGGTCACCAGACCCAGCACGGCTTCGCGGCCGTCGATGATACGGTGGTCGTAGGACATGGCCAGGTAGTTGATGGGGCGCACCACCACTTGACCGTTCTCGACCACGGCGCGGTCCTTGGTGGCATGGATGCCGAGGATCGCGGACTGGGGCGGGTTGATGATGGGGGTGGAGAGCATGGAGCCGAACACGCCGCCGTTGGAGATGGAGAAGGTGCCACCGGTCAGTTCTTCGATGGAGATCTTGCCGTCCTTGGCCTTCTGGCCGTATTCGGCAATCTTCTTCTCGATGTCGGCGATGGACATCTGGTCGGCATCACGCAGGATGGGCACCACCAGCCCGCGGGGGGAGCCCACGGCGATACCGATGTCGATGTAGCCGTGATAGACGATGTCGTTGCCATCGACGGAGGCGTTCAGGATCGGGTACTTCTTCAGGGCAGCCACGGCTGCCTTGACGAAGAAGCCCATGAAGCCCAGACGCACGCCATGTTCCTTCTCGAACTTGTCGCCGTACTGCTTGCGCAGGGCCATGACCGGGGCCATGTTCACTTCGTTGAAGGTGGTGAGGATGGCGTTTTCGTTCTTGGACTGCAGCAGGCGCTCGGCAATGCGGGCGCGCAGGCGGGTCATGGGAACGCGCTGCTCGGGACGGTCACCCAGGGGGATGGACACGGCAGGGGCAGCCACGGCGGGCGCGGCGGCCTTGGCCTGGGCGCCCACGGCGTCTTCCTTGGTGACACGGCCACCACGGCCGGTGCCGGAGACGTCGGCGGCAGCGATGCCCTTCTCGTCCAGGATCTTGCGGGCGGCGGGGCTGGCGGTGCCGGCAGCAGCAGCCGGAGCAGCGGCAGCAGCCACCGGGGCCGGCGCGGCAGCGGCGGGAGCAGCGGCGGCAGCCGGAGCGGCGCCGGCGGCGGCCTTGGCCTCGGTGTCGATCTGGGCGATGACTTCGCCGGAAACCACGGTGTCGCCGTCGCCCTTGATGATCTTGACGATCACGCCGGCATCGGGAGCGGGCAGTTCCAGGACCACCTTGTCGGTTTCGATATCGATGAGGTTCTCATCGCGGCTGACAGCTTCGCCTGCCTTCTTGTGCCAGGACACCAGGGTGGCTTCGGCAACGGATTCGGACAGTTGCGGGACTTTGACGTCGATAATCATGATCTACGTTTCCTTTGTCTCTCGGTTTTAGTTCAGTTTGCCCAGTGCTTCTTCCAGCAGGGCTTTTTGTTGCTCCACGTGCTTGGCCAGGTAACCCACGGCCGGCGCAGCAGCAGCAGGACGGGCCACCACGTGCAGGGTCTGACCCTTCTTCAGGGCGACTTGCAGGCGGTGAGCCTTGGCGTACCAGGCACCCTGGTTCAGGGGCTCTTCCTGGCACCACACCAGTTCCTTGGCGTTGGGGAACTTGGACAGTTCCTCATCGAAGCGCTTGTCGTCGAACGGATACAGCTGCTCGACGCGCAGGATGGCGATGTTCTCCAGCTTGCGTTCCTTGCGGGCGGCCACCAGGTCGTAATAGACCTTGCCGGCGCAGGCGATGACACGGGTGACCTTCTTCGCTTCCAGCTTCTCGGTTTCGCCGATGATGGTCTGGAAGGTGCCGTTGGCCAGCTCGTCCAGGGAGCAGGAAGCGCTGGGGTTACGCAGCAGGGACTTGGGCGTCATCACCACCAGGGGCTTGCGCTGCTTGCGCACCATCTGGCGACGCAGCAGGTGGAAGATCTGGGCGGCGTTGGAGGGGTAGCAGACTTCCCAGTTGAACTCGGCAGAGAGCTGCATGTAGCGTTCCAGGCGGGCGGAGGAGTGCTCCGGACCCTGGCCTTCGTAGCCGTGGGGCAGCAGCAGGGTCAGACCGCAGGCACGACCCCACTTGGCCTCGCCGGAGCAGAGGAACTGGTCGATCACCACCTGGGCGCCGTTGGCGAAGTCGCCGAACTGGCCTTCCCACACCACCAGCTCATTGGGCTCGGCGGTGGCGTAGCCGTATTCGAAGGCCAGCACGGCCTCTTCGGACAGCACGGAGTCGAAGCTCTGGAAATTGCCCTGGTCTTCCTGCAGGTTGGCCAGCGGGATGTAGGAACCGGCGTCCCACTTTTCCCGGTTCTGGTCGTGCAGCACGCCGTGGCGGTGGAAGAAGGTGCCGCGACCCACGTCCTCGCCGGAGATACGCACGCCGTAGCCCTGGGCCAGCAGGGTGGCGTAGGCTAGGTTCTCGGCCATGCCCCAGTCCACCGGCAGCTTGCCCTCACCCATCTGGGCCCGGTCTTCGATGATCTTCTTGACGCGGGAGTGCATGGTGAAGTTTTCGGGAATGGCGGTCAGGCGCTTGGCCAGACGCTGCAGTTCCTTCTTCGGCACCTTGGTGTTGCCGAGCTCGGTGTACTTCTTGTTGGTGTAGGGCGCCCAGTCGTTGGCGTGCTGGCGCTTGTAGTTGGACAGCACGGGGTCGGACAGCAGCTTGCCCTGGTCCAGGGCGGCGCGGAAGTCCTTGATGATCTGGTCGGGACCGTCGGCAGAGAGCACGCCCTGGGCCACCAGCTTGTCCGCGTACAGCTTGCGGGTGCCGGGGTGGGCCTGGATCTTCTTGTACATCAGGGGCTGGGTGACCATCGGCTCGTCCTGCTCGTTGTGGCCGAGCTTGCGGAAACAGATGATGTCGATGACCACGTCCTTCTTGAAGGTCTGACGGAATTCCAGGGCCAGCTGGGTGACCAGGGCCACGGCTTCCGGATCGTCGCCATTGACGTGGAAGATCGGGGCTTCGACCATCTTGAAGATGTCGGAGCAGTACAGGGAGGAACGGTAGTCCCGGGGATCGGAGGTGGTGAAGCCGATCTGGTTGTTCACCACGACGTGCACCGTACCGCCGGTGCCGTAGCCGCGGGTCTGGGAGAAGTTCAGCATTTCCTGGTTCACGCCCTGGCCGGCAACGGCGGCATCGCCGTGGATCAGGACGGGCAGGATCTGGGCCTTGGCCGCATCGTCACCGCCGCGACGACGCTGGCGGGCATAGACGGAGCCTTCCACCACCGGGTTCACGATTTCCAGGTGGGAGGGGTTGAAGGCCAGGGTCAGGTGCACCGGACCGTGGTCGGTGGACACATCGGAGGAGAAGCCCATGTGGTACTTCACGTCGCCGGAGGACAGGTCCTGGGCCTTCTTGCCTTCGAACTCGTCGAACAGCATCTTGGGCGCCTTGCCCAGGGTGTTCACCAGCACGTTGAGGCGGCCGCGGTGGGCCATGCCGATGACGATTTCCTGGACGCCGGTGGCGGCACCGGTGCGGATCACTTCGTCCATGGCGACGATGAGGGACTCGCCGCCTTCCAGGGAGAAGCGCTTCTGACCCACGTAGCGGGTGTGCAGGTAGCGTTCCAGGGTCTCGGCCACGGTGAGGCGGTCGAGCAGGCGCTTCTTGCGCTCGGGCGTGTAGTTGCCATTGCCGCGGCTGGGTTCCAGGCGTTCCTGCAGCCAGCGCTTCTGGGCAATGTCGCTCATGTACATGTATTCGACGCCGATGGAACCGCAGTAGGTTTCCTTCAGCGCCTCAATGATCTGGCCCAGGGGAGCGCGATCGGCGCCGAACTGGAAGGAGCCGGTATTGAAGGGCTCGTTCAGGTCGGCGGGCGTGAAGCCGTAGAAGGACGGCTCCAGTTCCTGGATTTCGGGGCGTTCCTGGCGCTTGAGCGGGTCCAGATTGGCCCAGCGGTTGCCCAGGAAGCGGTAGGCATTGATCAGCTGCAGGACGGCAACCTGCTTCTTGTCGTCACCGGCGGCCACCACGGTACGCACCGGACCCCGCTTGCCCTGTTCGGCAAAGGCGGCGATCACGGGGAAGTGGGGAACATCGCGGGCAGCGGCACCCGGCTGCTGGGCCAGCTTGTCGAAGTATTCGCGCCATTCGTCGGGAACGGACGCGGGATTGTCGAGGTAGTTCTCGTACAGCTCCTCCACGAACGGGGCATTGCCGCCGAAGAGGTAGGAGGTGCCGAAGTTTTGCATCATCATGGCAATCACCTGTGGTGTGGTTTTATTGTTGGAACGTCTGTCTCTCACTGCAATCGGCGAATTTTCCGCCGACCATTGAAAAAAAGGGCGGCCACGCCGCCCCTTTTCTCGTCTTACTTACGGCTGGCCAGCGGCGCGACGTCGCGCTTGGCGGCGCCGATGTACAGCTGACGCGGACGACCGATCTTGTATTCCGGATCGGTGATCATCTCTTCCCACTGGGTCATCCAGCCCACGGTACGAGCCAGGGCGAAGATGCAGGTGAACATGGAGGTGGGGATGCCGAGGGCCTTCTGCACGATGCCGGAGTAGAAGTCCACGTTCGGGTAGAGCTTCTTCTCGACGAAGTAGGGATCTTCCAGGGCGATCTTTTCCAGTTCCATGGCCAGCTTGAACAGGCGATCGTTTTCCAGGCCCAGTTCCTTCAGAACGTCGTTGCACACCTGGCGCATCAGCTTGGCGCGGGGGTCGAAATTCTTGTAGACGCGGTGACCGAAGCCCATCAGCTTGAAGGAGTCGTTCTTGTCCTTGGCGCGGGCGATGTATTCGCCGACGCGGGAGACGTCGCCGATCTCTTCCAGCATCTGCAGGCAGGCTTCATTGGCGCCGCCGTGGGCAGGGCCCCACAGGCAGGCGATACCGGCGGAGATGCAGGCGAAGGGGTTGGCACCGGAGGAGCCGGCCAGACGCACGGTGGAGGTGGAGGCGTTCTGCTCGTGGTCGGCGTGCAGGGTGAAGATGATGTCCAGGGCACGGACCAGCACGGGGTTCGGCTTGTAGGTCTCGCAGGGGGTGCCGAACATCATGTGCATGAAGTTGGCGGTGTAGTCCAGGTCGTTGCGCGGGTACATGAACGGCTGACCGGTCGTGTACTTGTAGGCCATGGCAACGATGGTGGGCATCTTGGCGATGATGCGGTTGAAGCTGATGCTGCGATGCTCGGCATCGGAGAAGTCCATGGCTTCATGGTAGAAGGCGGACAGGGCACCGACCACACCGACCATCACGGCCATGGGGTGGGCGTCGCGGCGGAAGCCGCTGAAGAACTTGGCCAGCTGTTCGTGCACCATGGTGTGGTTCTTGATGGTGTCTTCGAAAGCGGTCTTCTGGGAAGCGTTCGGCAGTTCGCCGTTCTTCAGCAGGTAGGCGACTTCCAGGAAGTTGCAGTTTTCGGCCAGTTGCTCGATGGGATAGCCGCGGTACAGCAGCTCGCCCTTGTCGCCATCGATGAAGGTAATCTTGGATTTGCAGCTGGCAGTGGACAGGAAGCCGGAATCGTAGGTGAAGAGACCGGTTTTGCCGCCCAGGGTACGAATGTCGATACAGTCGTTGCCGTGGGTGGGAGACATGATCGGGAAATCGACCGGCCCTTGGCCTTCGATATTGAGAGTAGCCTTGCGTTCGCTCATTTTGCAGCCCCTGTGGTGGTGGTTGTCATCACTACTTTTTTAGCGAAGGACGAGGCGCCATGGTGGCGCCCCTTCCTTACTCAGCACTTACGCAATTTGGCCAGTACGGCAGCCTCATGCGGGTCGGAAAGTTCCTTGCCCCCAACAATCAGGCCAAGGAAATCCCAATCTTCTAATTCCGCCAGCTTTTTGAAGGCTTCGACCTCCGGTTCCGTCAGCTTGTCGAATTCCTGGTCGAGGAATTTGGTCAGCGTCAGGTCCAGCTCCAGGAGGCCGCGGCGGATGCAGCGCCAGCGAAGGCGCTCGTATTCAGCACGATCCATTAAACAGCACGCCGAACCATCATTTCCTTGATCTTGCCGATGGCCTTGGTGGGGTTCAGGCCCTTCGGACAGACATCAACGCAATTCATGATGGTGTGGCAACGGAACAGGCGATACGGGTCTTCCAGGTTGTCCAGACGTTCATTGGTGGCCTGGTCGCGGGTATCGGCGATGAAGCGGTAAGCAGCCAGCAGGCCGGCCGGACCGACGAACTTGTCGGGGTTCCACCAGAAGGACGGGCAGGAGGTGGAGCAGCAGGCGCAGAGGATGCACTCGTACAGGCCGTTCAGCTCTTCACGCTCTTCCGGAGACTGCAGACGCTCGCGCTCAGGAGGAGGATCGTTGTTGATCAGGTACGGCTTGATGGAGTGGTACTGCTTGAAGAACTGGGTCATGTCCACGATCAGGTCGCGCACCACGGGCAGACCGGGCAGGGGCCGCAGCACGATGGGCTGGGGCAGCTCGTCCACGTCGGTGAGGCAGGCCAGACGGTTCTTGCCATTGACGTTCATGGCGTCGGAACCGCACACGCCTTCGCGGCAGGAGCGGCGGAAAGCCAGGGAATCGTCCTTGACCTTCAGGCGCACCAGGGCATCCAGCAGCTTCTTGTCGGACTGTTCCAGTTCGACGGTGATGTCCTGCATGTAAGGTGCGTTGTCCTTATCCGGATCGTAGCGATAGATCTTGAATTGAACGGTA
The DNA here is from genome assembly GCF_058809525.1 of Azospira sp. MPR-LB4. Classification (NCBI taxonomy): domain Bacteria; kingdom Pseudomonadati; phylum Pseudomonadota; class Betaproteobacteria; order Rhodocyclales; family Rhodocyclaceae; genus Azospira; species Azospira sp. MPR-LB4. The sequence continues at coordinate 92,801 of NZ_CM179521.1, read as the reverse complement.
CGTTTGGTATTGGCGCTCATTTGCGTAATTCCTTCCTGGCCTTAGTAGGTCCGCTTGGCGAGAGCGATGGACTCGACGTCGGCAGACATCGGCTGCAGGTTCACCGGCTTGTAGTCGAGGCGGTTGCCTTCGGAGTACCACAGGGTGTGCTTGAGCCAGTTCTTGTCGTCGCGGCCGGCCGGGGTCTCGGCGGTATCCAGGGCATCGTCCCGCACGTGGGCGCCGCGGGATTCCTTGCGGGCTTCGGCGGAGATCATGGTGGCCTTGGCCACTTCGATCAGGTTGTCCAGTTCAAGGGCTTCGGTACGGGCGGTGTTCCAGACCTTGGACTTATCCTTGATCTCGGTGGTCTTGGCCCGTTCGGCGACCTTCTTGATTTCCTCGACGCCAGCCTTGAGCAGGTCGTTGAAGCGGAACACGCCGGCATGCTTTTGCATGGTGCGCTGCATGGCCAGACGAACCTCGTGCACGCTCTCGCCGTTCTTCTGGTTGTCCAGACGGGCGATACGGGCCAGGGAAACGTCGGCGGCGTTGGCCGGCAGGGGCTTGTGGGCGCGGGGATTGCCCTTCAGGTCTTCCACCACGGACTCGCCGGAGGACTTGCCGAAGACCAGCAGGTCCAGCAGGGAGTTGGTGCCCAGGCGGTTAGCGCCATGCACGGAAGCGCAGGCGCACTCGCCGGCAGCGTAGAAACCGCCCACGGGAACGGACTTCTCGTCGCCCTTCGGCACAATGACCTGGCCCTTATAGTTGGTCGGAATACCGCCCATCTGGTAGTGGCAGGTCGGCACCACGGGGATCGGGGCCTTGATGGGATCCACACCGGCAAACTGGATGGAGATTTCACGAATGCCGGGCAGGCGCTTCATGATGGTCTCGGGGGACAGGTGGGTAATGTCCAGCAGCACGTGATCCTTGTCGGGACCGCAGCCGCGGCCTTCATTGATCTCGGTCACCATGGAACGGGACACCACGTCGCGGGAGGCCAGATCCTTCAGGTTGGGGGCATAGCGTTCCATGAAGCGCTCGCCGGAAGCGTTGCGCAGAATGCCGCCTTCGCCGCGCACGCCTTCGGTGATCAGCACACCGGCACCGGCCACGCCGGTAGGGTGGAACTGCCAGAATTCCATGTCTTCCAGGGGGATGCCGGCACGGGCAGCCATACCGACGCCGTCACCGGTGTTGATGAAGGCATTGGTGGAAGAGTAGTAGATGCGACCGGCACCGCCGGTGGCAAAAATGGTGGCCTTGGCGTGGAAGATGTGAACTTCGCCGGTTTCCATTTCCATGGCGGTCACGCCCAGCACGTCGCCATCTTCGTCACGGATCAGGTCCAGGGCCATCCATTCCACGAAGAACTGGGTGTTGGCCTTGACGTTACGCTGGTACATGGCGTGCAGCATGGCATGACCGGTACGGTCGGCAGCGGCACAGGAGCGGTTCACCGGCTTCTCGCCATAGTTCTGGGAGTGGCCGCCGAAGGGGCGCTGGTAGATCTTGCCGCTGTCCAGACGGTCGAAGGGCATGCCGAAGTGTTCCAGTTCCACGACCACTTCGTTGGCCTTCTTTACCATGAATTCGATGGCGTCCTGGTCACCGAGCCAGTCGGAACCCTTGACGGTGTCGTACATGTGCCAGTGCCAGTTGTCCTCGGTCACATTGCCGAGGGAGGCGGCCACGCCACCCTGGGCGGCAACCGTATGGGAACGGGTGGGGAACACCTTGGACAGCACGGCGGTCTTGAGGCCGGCTTCGGAAACTTGCAGAGCGGCGCGCAGACCGGCACCGCCGGCACCCACGATCACCACATCATACTTATGCACGGGGATAGTCATTACTTACAGTCTCCACAGAATCTGAGTGGCCCAGCCGGCGTAGCCGAGCAGGGCGAAAATGGTCAGGACATGCAGCACCAGGCGGATGCCGGTGGGCTTGACGTAGTCCATCCAGATGTCACGCACGCCGATCCAGGCGTGGTAGAACAGGGAGAGGAAAAACAGGAAGGTAATGAACTTCATGAAGCCGTTGGCGAACAGGCCGCGCCAGGCTTCGTAGGTGTTGGGGCCGATAGCGCCGACGGCGGCCAACAGGATGACGGAATAGACGGCCATGATGACGGCCGTGGCGCGCTGGGCAATCCAGTCCTTCAGGCCGTAATGGGCGCCAACAACAATGCGATTTACCATAGCAGGGCAACTCCCAGGATGACGGTCAGCGCGATGCTGACGGCGAAGACGATCTTGCTGGTCAGACGGGCGGATTCGAGATCAACACCCATGTGCACATCCAGGAACAGGTAGCGGATACCGGCACAGAAGTGGTGACAGAAGGCCCACAGCAGGCCCAGCAGGATGATCTTGACCAGGGGATGGGCTGCGACGGCCTTGAAGGTGGCAAACGACTCGGGCGTCGCCAGGCTGCTTTGGAACAGCCACAGCAGCAGGGGCAGACACAGGAACAGGCCGGCGCCGCTGACGCGGTGGAGAATGGAAAGAATACCCGGTAGGGGCAGGCGGATCGTTGTCAGGTCCAGATTTTTCGGACGCTTCTTTTTGATACTGAGTTCTGCCATGAACGTCATCCCTCTTGCTTGTTGCGAAACGGCGACTGAACTGCCACCGCACCCTTATGAAAGTTATAAATTATAGTGTTTTTCGACTTCCCTTTGTTTCCGAATTTCCGTTGCCGCCGACCTCCTTGCCTCAGCCTAGTTCATTCAGATAATGGTGTTTCTGGGTCGAGTAAAAGCCGCGACGCCACTCGACCGGCTTGTTGCCGTAGGTAAATGCCACTCGCTCCACTAGCAGCAGGGGACTACCTTCCGGCACCCGCAGCAAATCCGCATTGCTCTTGTCCGCAGCCACGGCACGAATGCGCTCTTCGGCGCGGATCATGCGCACGCCGTAACGGGACTCGTACATGCTGTAGAGGGATTGATCGCTGCCCTTGAGGATTTCCAGGGAGAGATCGGGAAAGAGATCGCTGGGCACATAGATTTCGTCCAGCACCACCGGCTCGGCATCAAAGCTCAACAACCGGCGGACGATGGTGATGGGCTTGCCGACTTCGAGACCGAGAACCCGCGCCACATCCTGACCGGCCTTGGCACGCCAGCATTCGATGGGTTCGCTGTGGGATTGCTGCAGGCCGCCTTCGTTGGGAACGAGGCGCAAAAAACGGAAGAAGGAACGGGGGTCGTTGTGGGTGGCGACGAAAGTGCCCTTGCCCTGACGGCGCACCAGGAGATTTTCGGCAGCCATCTCGTCGATGGCCTTGCGCACCGTTCCCTGACTCACACCAAAGCGCAACGCCAGCTCGGATTCGCTGGGAATGGCATCGCCGGGACCCCATTCCCCCGCTTCCAGGCTACTCATCATCAACTCCTTGATCTGACGATACAAAGGGCTGAAGGTGGGCGACAGTGACGTAACTTGGCGGGTCATAATCTGGTTATTTCAGCACAAAAAACGTCAATAGTCTATTCTAATACTTACATCTTATATAAGACATAAGTTGCAACATTGACACCCCGGAAACGAGGGCATACTATTTCAAAGCTTGGCGCGGAGAGCCTGCGCCGGCGACGAATTCACGAATTTTGTTCAACGACTGTACTCACAGGAGTCGCACCATGTCCAAAGCCCCCATGCGCGTAGCCGTTACCGGCGCCGCCGGCCAGATCGGCTACAGCCTGCTCTTCCGCATCGCCTCCGGCGAAATGCTCGGCAAAGACCAGCCCGTCATTCTGCAGCTGCTCGATCTGCCGCAAGCCCAGCAGGCCGTCAAGGGCGTGATGATGGAACTGGAAGACTGTGCTTTCCCGCTGCTGGCCGGCATGGTTGCCACCGACGACCCCAACGTCGCCTTCAAGGACGCCGACGTCTGTCTGCTGGTGGGCGCCCGTCCCCGCAGCAAGGGCATGGAGCGTGCCGACCTGCTGACCGCCAACGGTGCCATCTTCACCGTTCAGGGCAAGGCCATCGCTGAAAACGCCAAGGAAGACGTGAAGGTCCTGGTGGTGGGCAACCCCTGCAACACCAACGCCTACATCGCCGCTTCCGCCGCCAAGAAGGTTGGCCGCACCAACCCCCGCAACTACCACGGCATGCTGCGCCTGGACCACAACCGCGCCCTGTCCCAACTGGCTGCCAAGACCGGCCGCGCCGTTTCCTCCTTCAAGCAGATGGTCGTCTGGGGCAACCACTCCCCCACCATGTACGCCGACTACCGTTTCGCCACCTCCAACGGCGACAACGTCAAGGACCTGGTGAACGATGCCGTGTGGAACAACGACGTCTTCCTGCCCACCGTGGGCAAGCGCGGCGCCGCCATCATCGAAGCCCGGGGCCTCTCCTCCGCCGCTTCCGCTGCCAATGCCGCCATCGACCACGTGCGTGACTGGGTCCTGGGCTCCGACGAATGGGTCACCATGGGCGTGCCCTCCGACGGTTCCTACGGCATTCCCGAAGGCGTCGTGTACGGCTTCCCCTGCGAGTGCAAGAACGGCGACTACAAGATCATCCAGGGCCTGGAGATCGACGAGTACAGCCGCGGCAAGATGAACGCCACCCTGGCCGAGCTCGAAGAAGAGCGCGCTGCCGTGGCTTCCATGCTGTAAGCAACAGCAAGCCACTTGCTGCAAAGGCCGCGGTAAAATGCCGCGGCCTTTTTCTTTGGAGCTTTGCCCATGACCCTGCGTCATCCCAACGACGTTCTCTTCGCCGGTGAAAAGCCCTTCCCCGTCCTGCCTGTGGTGGACCACTACGCCGGATCGGAAAAGCTCATGAAGAAGGCCCTGCAGCTGCAGCAGGAACTGGCCCATAACAACCAACCCGTTTTCGACATCACCTGCGACTGCGAAGACGGTGCCCACGCCGGTGCCGAAGCCGAACATGCGGAAATGGCCGCCGGCCTCATCAGCGGCAGCGACAACCGCTTCGGCCGGGTCGGTGCGCGCATCCACGACATCACCCACCCCCACTGGCGCCAGGATCTGGAAATCCTGGTCTACCACGCCGGCCAGCACCTCGCTTTCCTGACCATTCCCAAGGTTCGCTCCGTCGACGATGCGCGGACCCAGATCGATGCCCTGCGCAGCATCGAGGCCCAGTGCCGGATCAGCCGCCCCATTCCGGTCCACGTGCTGATCGAAACCCACGGCGCCCTCAAGGACGCCTGGGAAATTGCCGCCCTGCCCGGCGTCGAAAGCCTGGACTTCGGCCTCATGGACTTCGTCTCCGGCCACCACGGCGCCATTCCCGGCAGTGCCATGAAGAGCCCCGGCCAGTTCGACCACCCCCTGGTGGCCCGGGCCAAGGCCGACATCGCCGCCGCCGCCCTGGCCAACGGCGTGGTGCCTTCCCACAATGTCACCACCGAAATCAAGGACTCGACCGTGGCGGCCGACGACGCCCGCCGTGCCCGCCGGGAGTTCGGCTATCTGCGCATGTGGAGCATTCACCCCAACCAGATCATGCCCATCGTCGAAGCCATGCGCCCCGACTTTTCCGAAGTGCAGGAAGCCACGGAAATCCTGGAAGCTGCCCAGGACAAGGACTGGGGCCCCATCCAGCACGCCGGCCGACTGCACGACCGGGCTTCCTACCGCTACTACTGGGAACTGCTGCAGCGGGCCCAGGCCACGGGCATGGACATCCCCGCCGGTACCGTCCGGCGGTTTTTCAGCCAAAGCTGACAGGCATCAAAGCGCATCGACCATCGGGGCTCCTATTCTGGAGCCCCTTTTCATGTCGGGCCGGCCAATTGCCGCTGCCCGGCCCAAGCGGACACACCATCGTGAAATTTACCGAACACCCGCTGTGGCTGGTGGGCTTTCGCCCCTTCTTCGCCCTCGCCTGCCTGGCCGGCCTGAGCCTGCCCCTGCTGTGGGCCGCCATCTTTTCCGGCGCCCTCGCCCTGCCCGCCGCCCCCATTACCCCGCTGCAATGGCACGCCCACGAAATGTTCTTCGGCTTCGGCTGGGCCGTCCTCGGCGGCTTCCTGCTCACGGCCACGAAAAACTGGGTCTCGGTGCGAGGCCATCACGGCGCTTCCCTGGCCTACCTGGCTGCCGCCTGGCTGCTGGAACGGGTCGTCATGGCCAACGCCGGGTCATGGCCCGGCTGGCTGTTCCACCTGGGCAGCAACCTCTTCATGGGCAGCATCATCGTCATGCTGCTGCATACGCTGATCCGCTACCGGACCCAGGACAGCTACCGGGACAACTACTATTTCCTGCTGGTGCTGCCGGCCTTTCTCATGGCCAAGCAATTGCTGCTGCAGCCGGAGACCTTCGCCATCGGCGTCGGCATCACCCTGGGCCTGTTCCGCATGGCCTTCCTGGTGATGTTCGAACGGACCCTGACCCAGTTCATGAAAGGCGTGTTTCAGGTCGCCATCCTCCGCCATCCGCGCCTGGATGGCGCCATCAAGGGGCTGGGTCTGCTGCTGGTGCTGCAACCCCTGCTGCCGCCACCGGCCGGCGCCGTCCTGGCCCTGCTGCTGGCCGCCCTGCTCCTGCTGCGCCTGGCATTCTGGAAGCCCCTGCTGGGTCTCAGCCGCATCGACATCGGCGTCATGTACCTGGGCTATCTGGCCATCACCGCCCAACTGCTGCTGGAGAGCCTGCATTACTTCAGCCCGGTGCCCTGGATCGGTTCCCTGTCGCTCCACGTATTCACCTTCGGTGCCATGGGCCTGGTGATTCCGGCCATGCTGATCCGCATCGCCAAGGGACATACCGGCCGCAAGGTGATCTTCGAGACCCTGGACAAGCTGGCCCTGGGGCTGATGCTGCTGGGTTTTGTCCTGCGCATCGTCATGCCCCAGTTTTTCCCGGCAGCCTATGTACAGTGGATCTATCTGGCCGCCGCCTGCTGGCTGGGCTGTTTCGGCCTGCTCGGCTGGCGCCTGATCCCCTTCCTGCTCGCTCCCCGGGTGGACGGCAAGGTGCATTAGCCTGGAAGGGCGCCATGACGGCCTTCCAGGGTGCCTGCTAGCCGCGGTAGCCGCCGGCCTTCAGCATCCGGTCGTACAGCACCACATTGACCGTCGCCGCCAGGTTCATGCAGCCGTGGGTCGGGATGTAGACGATATCCTGGCACCAGGAGGTGACGTTCTTCCTCAGACTCCCATCCTCCGGGCCGAAGATGTAGAAAGCCCGCTCCGGGTGGCGGTACTCGGTCAGGGGCTTGGCCTCCGGCACCAGTTCGATGGCCACCGGCACACAGCCCAGGGGGATCACCTGCTGCAGATCGTCCACGCCGATCAGGGGCAGCTGCTGGTGCACCTGCTTGGTGTCGGTGCAGAATTCCTTGGCCGTGTCATAGCGCTTGCCGGTGTAGAAAACCGTATTGACGCCATAGCAGCCGGCAGCCCGCATGATCGAGCCCACGTTGCCCGGGCTTTTGGGGTTGTACAGGCCGATGCAGGAATAGCCGCTGCAGGTTTTGATGGCCTGCTTTTTGGTGATGATTTCCATTGTTTCCCTTAACACGGCAAAGCCGGCGACCGCCCATGGCGCCGTTGCCCGGGGCCGGAGCATAACCGATCCTGGCCGGCATTCCATAGCCGCCAGCCGTGCCACCGTACCACCGGGGCTGCCAACAGCGGGACCGGCACGCTAAAGGAAAGGTGTCGCTGCAAAAAAAAAACGGCCCCGCCGAAGCGGGGCCGCATCTCCTCGTGTTGCTTCCTTTGGTTTTGTCTTGCGCCGTTCCGCTCAGACGGTAACGGTTTCCGCCACTTCCACGAACTCGGGGATCTGGTCGAAGTTCATGTAGCGGTAGATGTCGGCAGCCTTGGCGTTAACCACCTGGATGTATTCCATGTACTCGGCCACAGTCGGGATCTTGCCCAGCAGGGAGCACATGGCGGCCAGTTCGGCGGAGCCCAGGTACACCCGGGTGTCGATGCCCAGACGGTTGGGGAAGTTTCGGGTGGAAGTGGACATGGCGGTGGAACCCTTGCGGATCTGGGCCTGGTTGCCCATGCACAGGGAGCAGCCCGGCATTTCCATGCGGGCGCCGGCCTTGCCGAGGACGCTGTAGTAACCTTCTTCGGTCAGGATCAGGGCGTCCATCTTGGTGGGTGGAGCAATCCACAGGCGGGTCGGGATGTCGGACTTGCCATCCAGCACCTTGCCGGCAGCGCGGAAGTGACCGATGTTGGTCATGCAGGAGCCGATGAACACTTCGTCGATCTTGTCGCCGGCGACTTCGGAGAGGACCTTCACGTCATCCGGGTCGTTGGGGCAGGCGACGATGGGTTCCTTGACGTCGGCCAGATCGATCTCGATCACGGCGGCGTACTGGGCATCGGTGTCGGCCTTGAGCAGGGTGCCGTTGGCGATCCACTCTTCCATGGCCTTGATGCGGCGCTTCAGGGTACGGGCGTCCTGGTAGCCTTCGGCGATCATCCACTTCATCAGGGTGATGTTGGAGCGCAGGTACTCGACGATCGGCTCCTTGTTCAGGGCGATGGCGCAAGCAGCAGCGGAACGCTCGGCAGCGGCGTCGGAGAGCTCAAAGGCTTGTTCCACCTTCAGATCGGGCAGACCTTCGATTTCCAGGATGCGGCCGGAGAAGACGTTCTTCTTGCCCTTCTTCTCCACGGTCAGCAGGCCCTGCTTGATGGCGTACAGGGGGATGGCGTTGACCAGATCGCGCAGGGTGATGCCGGGCTGCATCTTGCCCTTGAAGCGCACCAGCACGGATTCGGGCATGTCCAGGGGCATCACGCCGGTGGCGGCAGCGAAGGCCACCAGACCGGAACCGGCCGGGAAGGAGATACCGATGGGGAAACGGGTGTGGGAGTCACCGCCGGTACCCACGGTATCGGGCAGCAGCAGACGGTTCAGCCAGGAGTGGATGACGCCGTCACCAGGACGCAGGGCGACGCCGCCACGGGTGCTGATGAAGGAAGGCAGTTCGCGGTGCATGCGCACGTCCACCAGCTTGGGATAAGCGGCGGTGTGGCAGAAGGACTGCATCACCAGATCGGCGGAGAAGCCCAGGCAAGCCAGGTCCTTCAGCTCGTCGCGGGTCATGGGGCCGGTGGTGTCCTGGGAACCCACGGTGGTCATCTTCGGTTCGCAGTAGGTGCCGGGCAGAATGCCCTTGCCTTCCGGCAGACCGCAGGCACGGCCCACCATCTTCTGGGCCAGGGAGTAGCCCTTGCCTGGATCGTTGGGCTGCTGGGGCAGGCGGAACAGGGTGGAAGGAGCCAGACCCAGAGCTTCGCGGGCCTTGGTGGTCAGGCCGCGACCGATGATCAGGGGAATGCGGCCGCCGGCACGCACTTCGTCCAGGATCACGGGGGTCTTCAGCTGGGATTCAGCGATAACGGCACCGTTCTTCAGGGCGGTGACCTTGGCGGTGGCCTGGTCGATCTTCAGCTCGATCTCGTCGCCCATGTCCATCTGGCCAACGTCCAGCTCGATGGGCAGAGCGCCGGCATCTTCCATGGTGTTGAAGAAGATGGGGGCAATCTTGGAGCCCAGGCAGACGCCGCCGAAGCGCTTGTTCGGCACGAAGGGGATGTCTTCGCCGGTGAACCACAGCACGGAGTTGGTGGCGGACTTGCGGGAAGAACCGGTACCCACCACGTCGCCCACGTAGGCGATCAGGTTGCCCTTCTTGGCCAGGGCTTCCAGTTGCTTGACGGGGCCGCGCTCGCCAGCCTTGTCGGCTTCGATACCCGGACGGGGGTTCTTCAGCATGGCCAGGGCATGTAGGGGGATGTCGGGACGGGACCAGGCATCCGGAGCGGGAGACAGGTCGTCGGTGTTGGTTTCGCCGGTGACCTTGAACACGGTCAGCTTCTGGGAAGCGGGGACTTCGGGACGGGAGGTGAACCACTCGGCATCGGCCCAGGACTGCATCACGGCCTTGGCGTTGGCGTTGCCACCCTTGGCCAGCTCGGCCACGTCGTGGAAGAAGTCGAACACCAGCAGGGTCTTCTTCAGGCCTTCGGCGGCCACGGCGCCGACTTCGGCGTCGCCCAGCAGGTCGATCATGGGCTTGACGTTGTAGCCGCCGAGCATGGTGCCCAGCAGTTCGGTGGCCTTGGCGCGGGAAATCAGGGCACAGGAAAGCTCGCCCTTGGCCACCTTGGCCAGGAACTCGGCCTTGACCTTGGCGGCATCATCAACACCGGCGGGAACACGGTAGGTAATCAGCTCCACCAGGGCCTGCTCCTCGCCCTTGGGCGGGTTTTGCAGCAGGGCGACCAGATCCTTGGTCTGGGCGGCGGACAGAGGCAGGGGGGGGATACCGAGTGCGGCACGCTCGGCGACGTGTTGGCGGTAGGCTTCAAGCACGGCTGGTTCCTCTCGACAGGTGGAATTCAGTGATCTGGGGACAGGGGAGCTGCCCGAAATACGCAACTGCATTCGCAGCCGCCGGAAGCTCCTTAAGTCTTATATATGATATCAGACATCACAGCGGATTTGTGCGACGCCAGAACGCAAAAAAATAGCGCAATACGGGACAAAGGAACAGGGGCGCCGATCAGCGGGCGGACTGCTGCTCCCGGCGACGATGGGCCCGCACCGCCGGCACCAGCAGGCCCGCCAGCGCCAGGAGCAGGAGGGCCAGGGGCCAGCGCACGGGCTGGTTCCATTCCCGCTGCCGGGCCGCCCGGTCGGCGCCATCGACGCGCTGGTACTTGAGGGTGTTGTTGCCCACATCCGTGGGCTTGCGGTTGTAGAGCCAGCGGTGGCCGAGGGTGTAGTTCTTGGGGTGGAAGCCGAAGACCCAGGGGGCATCCTGCTGCACCAGATGCACCATCTGGCGGATGATCTGTTGCCGCTCAGGCCCGTTCTCCATGTTCTTCATGCGCTCGAAGAGGCGGTCGAACTCCGGGTTCATGTAATTGGCGGAGTTCTCTCCCCCGTGCTTGACCCGGGTTTCGCTGCCGTGCAGCAGGAAGAAAAAGTTCTCCGGATCCGGATAGTCCGCATTCCAGCCCAGATAGAACATCTGCACCGCGCCCTTGCGCAGCTTCTCCTGAAAACGGTTCCAGTCGGTGGAACGGACCACCAGCTGGATATCCAGCTTGGCGAACTGGCGGGTCAGCCAGTCCAGCCGCGACTTGTCGCCCATGCCGCCGCCGGTAGTGTCCAGATTCAGCACCAGGGGTTCACCGGTGCGGGCGTTGCGCCCGTTGGGCCAGCCGGCCTCGGCCATGAGGCGGCGGGCGCTCTCGATGGACTTGCGCCTGGGAGCGCCGTCCCGCCAGTCGTAGACCACCGGATTGATACCCCCCTGCCCTTCCTCGAAGCCGAAGATGCCGGGCGCCAGGGGGCTCATGGCGGGAATGCCGCGGCCATTCATGAAAATGGAAATGAACTCTTCCTGGTCGATGCCGATGGAAATGGCCTGGCGCAGCTTGCGCCCCCCATCGCCCAGGCCGCCGACCAGGCTGTCCTGCATGTTGAAGCCCATGTAGAAAATGGAAGCCCGGACGCTGGTGAGGAGGCGGATGCCCTTTTCCTGCATTTCCTCGGTGAGCTGCACATCGCCCCCCACATTGAGGCGCACCGCCTGATCGAAACTGTCGGAGGAAATCCCCGAAGCGTCGTAATAGCCCTGGAGGAACTTGTTCCAGTAGGGAATGCTTTCCTTCTCCCGGGTGAACACCACCTTGTCGATGAAAGGCAGCGCCTTGCCGCAATCCGCCAGCAGGCCCTTCTCCCGGTCACCCGGATCGCCTTCACAAGGATAGGTTTCCCCGTGGAAATTGGGATTGCGCTCCAGCACCATGCGGCTGTTGGGATTGTTCTCCGTCAGCATGTAGGGACCGGTGCCGACCGGGTACCAGTCCAGGCTCAGGTTCTTTTCCGCCATGCCGGGCTGGCTGTAAAAGCGGTCCGCCTCCCTCGGCACCGGGGCGAAGAAGGGCATGGCCAGCCAGTAGAGGAACTGGGGATACTTGCCCTTGAGGCGAACCCGCCAGGTATAGCGATCCACCTTCTCCACCCCGGCAAGGGGATAGCGGTCCAGGTCCAGCCAGCCGCCTGCCGGCGCCTTGGCCGCTTCGGCCTGCAGGATCTTGCCCAGCGCGGCCAGGCCTTCGATGCGTTCGGCCATCATGCCGAAGATGGGGGAATGGAGACGGGGATGGGCCAGGCGCTTGATCTGGTAGATGTAATCGTCGGCCGTCAGCTCGCGGCTGCCGGTCTCGGCAAAGTCGGCCAGGCGCCGCACATCCTTCAGCTTGAGGGGATCGAGATCGCCATAAACGGGGGTGCCGTCGGCCTTCAGGGCAAAGGCCGGATGGGGCTGGTAGCGGATGCCGGGTTTGATGCGGATTTCGTACACGCTACTGGCGATCAGGCTCTCGTCGGCTGTGGCCGGCAATTGACGGCCAGCGGCATCGTAATAGCGGGGCACCGGCACGCTCTCGGCCGTGGCGGGAATGAGGGTGTAGGGACGCTTCAGATAGTGGTACTGGAGCGGCGGCTCGTAGATCTGGCCGGTAAAGACGCTCTCGTCCTCGGCGTAGGACTGGACCGGGTCCAGGTGTTTGGGGCGCTCGGTAAAGGCCGAATAGAGCACGTTGCGACCGGCTTCCGCCACAGGATAGGGGTCGTTCCAGGGACCTTCACCGCATCCGGCCAGAAGCAGGGGAAGCAGGGAAACAACGAGGGAGACGATCCCGGAAAGAGAGCCTTTGCGCATGGCCCGGAGTTTAGCGGAAGCGCCTGCGAGCGTCATTAAGGAGCCCCCGGCCCTTAACCTCCCGTGACGCACTGCGGTAAAATGCGCCCCGTTTCCGCTATAATCCCGCGGACTTTCAACTTAGGGGCATGTATGGGCTTTCTTGCCGAAAAACGCATCCTGATCACCGGGCTGCTCTCCAAGCATTCCATCGCCTATGGCATCGCCAAGGCTTGCCATCGTGAAGGCGCCCAGCTGGCTTTCACCTACCAGAACGAACGCTTCCAGGAGCGGGTCGCCAAATTTGCCGCCGAGTTCGACAGCACCCTGGTGCTGCCCTGCGACGTCGCCAGCGACGAGGAAATCACCAACCTGTTCGTCGAACTTGGCAAGCACTGGGACAGCCTCGACGGCCTGGTCCACTCCGTTGCCTACGCGCCGTCCGAATCCCTGGAAGGCGACTTTCTCGATGCCATTTCCCGCGATGCCTTCCGCATCGCCCATGACATTTCCTCCTACAGCTTCCCGGCCCTGACCAAGGCCGCCCGCCCCATGCTGAAGAAGGCCAACGGCTCCGTGCTGGCCCTCTCCTACCTGGGCGCCGAACGCACCATGCCCAACTACAACGTGATGGGTCTGGCCAAGGCCAGCCTGGAAGCGGCCGTGCGCTACATGGCCACCAGCCTGGGCCCCGAAGGCATGCGCGCCAACATCATCTCTGCCGGCCCGATCAAAACCCTGGCCGCCTCCGGCATCGGCAGCTTCGGCAAGCTGCTCTCCTACAACTCCCACCACGCCCCCCTGCGCCGCAACGTGACCATCGAGGAAGTGGGTAACGCCGCCGCTTTCCTGCTGTCCGACCTGGCCAGCGGCATCACCGGCGAAGTGCTGTACGTGGACGGCGGTTTCAACACCACCGCCCTGGGCAACGCCGAACCGATGGGCGCCTGACGAGAAAGCCCTTCTCCGGCGGCCCGTCAGCCGCCGCAATAAAAAAAGCCGACCGTTTTCACGGTCGGCTTTTTTGTGCCTCGGATAATGCGAATCAACGATCCTTGTTGTCCTCCAGGGCGGCCTTGTTCACTTCGACCTTGTAGCGGGCACGCAGGCCAGCCAGGTAGGCGGCGAAATCTTCCTGGGCCACCAGGGAGGTGTATTCCTTCTGCAGCACCTTGCGCTTGCCTTCATCGAGGGACGAGGGCTGGCTGACCTTCATGATCTTGTACAGCACATAGCCCCCGTTGTTGGGGAACTCCACCCCGGTATAGGCAGGCAGCTTGCCGGCGTCGGTCTTGAAGATGGCCTGCAGGGCGGCGGGCGGCACCTGGCGGCTGCCTTCCATGCGCGACACATTCTTCACCAGGGCCCAGCCCAGCTTGTCCTCGCCGGCCTTCAACTGGGCCAGCTTCTCTTCGCCGGCCTTCTTGGCCAGGGCGTTGCTTTCCTGAATCTTGAGGATTTCCTCGATCTGGCCCTTGACCGTATCGAACGGTTTCAGGCTGGCCGGCTTGTGCTCGACGATACGGGCAGCCACCAGGGTGTTGGGGGCGATTTCGACGGCTTCGGTATTGCGCTTGTTCTTCAGCACATCTTCGCTGAAGAGGACGGCCAGCGCCTTCTCGTTGCCCAGGACTCCGGCGTTCTGACCGCCGCGACGGGAGAACCAACCGGTCTGCTGCAGCGGCAGCTTGAAACGGTCCGCCGCCGGCTTGAGGCTGTCGGACTGTTCATAAACCGTGTTGCTGAAGGCCTCAGCCGCTTCGGCAAACTTGCGGGAGGCTGCCTGACGCTTCAGTTCCGCTTCGATCTCCGGCTTCACCTCGTCCAGGGTCTTCAGCTTGCCGCCCTTGATGCCGGTGACCTTGATGATGTGGAAACCGAAATCGGATTGAACCAGGCCGGACAGCTCGCCTTCCTTCTGGCTGAAGACCGCATCCTCGAAAGGCTTGACCATGCTGCCCTTGCCGAAGAAGCCCAGATCGCCGCCCTTGCTGGCAGAACCGGGATCCTTGGATTCGCGCTTGGCGATATCGGCGAACTTGGCAGGATTCTGCTGCACTTCCTTGAGCACGGCTTCGGCCTTGCTCTTGGCCTGGGCCACGTCGCTGCCGCTGGGAATGAGGATGTGGCTGGCGCGGCGCTCTTCGGACTGCTGGTAGCGATCCTTGTGGCCTTCGTACCAGGACTTGATCTCTTCCGGCGTCACGACCAGTTGGGCCAGCAGAGCATCGACCGACAGCTGCACGAACTCGGCCCGCACCTGCTCCGGAATTTCGAAGCTGGCCCGGTTTTCCTCATAGAACTTCTGCATGGCCTCGGCACTGGGCTTGGCCTGGGCCGCAAACTGCTCGGGCACGATACGCAGCTCTGCCACTTGCCGCTCTTCCGCCTGAATGCGCAGCATGGCTTCCGCGGCTGCAGCCGCCACCATGCCCGTATCGCTGACGGAGCCGACCAGCTGCTGCAGCGTCAGATCCTGACGCAACTGGGCTTCGAAACCCGTCTGGGTCAGCCCCTGGGCCTTGAGGGCGGTTTCGTAACGTGCGGCGGAAAACTTGCCGTCTTCCTGCAGGGCGGGAATCTTGCTGATCACATCGCGCAGCAGGTCGTCGCTGGCCATGAGGCGGCGCTTGTTCGCCTCCAGCAGCAGCACCCGCTGATCCACCAGGGAATTAACCACCGCCAGGCGAGCCTCGGGAGACTCCATCAGCGCCGGATTGTAGTTGGGTCCCAGGGCGCCCCGGAGCCGCTCCTGCTGGTTGCGCCAGGCCTGCTGATACTGCTGCAGGGTGATGGGCGTGCCACCGACAGTCGCCACATCGCGACTGTCGCCCGCATTGCGGATGTAGGATTCAACCCCCCAGAAAGCGAACGGCAGGGTGATCAATCCGAGAAATACCTGAACGATGCGTTTGTTGTTGCGGACGGCGTCAAACATAAGAAGGCTTCCGTTGTTTGGCTCACTGAAATAAAAAAAGGCGAACTTTCGTTCGCCTTTTTGCTTACTGGCGGAGTGGACGGGACTCGAACCCGCGACCCCCGGCGTGACAGGCCGGTATTCTAACCGACTGAACTACCACTCCTGACTAACTCTGTACGCTCTTTTTCTGGTGGGTGCTGACGGGATCGAACCGCCGACATCCAGCTTGTAAGGCTAGCGCTCTACCAACTGAGCTAAGCACCCGTGCCGTTTGGCTAAGCGCGAAAGACCGTTAGTTTACCGCA
The DNA here is from genome assembly GCF_058809525.1 of Azospira sp. MPR-LB4. Classification (NCBI taxonomy): domain Bacteria; kingdom Pseudomonadati; phylum Pseudomonadota; class Betaproteobacteria; order Rhodocyclales; family Rhodocyclaceae; genus Azospira; species Azospira sp. MPR-LB4. The sequence continues at coordinate 76,917 of NZ_CM179521.1, read as the reverse complement.
TCCTTGAGCGCTTTACCAGCGCGGAACTTCGGCACCTTGGCTGCCTTGATCTTGATGGTGGCGCCGGTGCGCGGGTTGCGGCCGGAACGGGCAGCACGCTTGCCAACATAGAAGGTGCCAAAACCCACCAGGGTCACCATGCCGCCCTTCTTCAGGGAAGTCTTGACGGCACCGATGGTGGCATCAAGCGCACGGCCGGCTGCAGCCTTGGAGATATCTGCAGACTTGGCGATTTGATCGATCAGTTCAGATTTGTTCACGTAAGCCCCCTTACATAAAGGTTGTTAACAGGAAAGTCCTGCACGCACTTTTATAACAAGCCGGAAAACCTTGTGTCAAGCGGTTTCTAGCCGATTCGGGGGATATTCTGAGGGGGTGTTGCCATGCCGGAAGAATTGCATCCGGCATGGCAAAAATGGCATCAGTGGGTGATGACGCCGGAATTGGCGGAATCATCCGCCTGGGCGGCGACCGGCGCCGCTGCTTGATCTACAGCCGGTAGGGGCTCGGGCATGTGCTCCAGGGCGTGCTGCAGCACCTGGTCGATCCAGCGCACGGGAACGATCTCGATCTTGCCCTTGATGCTGTCGGGAATCTCGGCCAGATCCTTGACGTTCTCTTCCGGGATCAAAGCCTTCTGCAGGCCGCCGCGCACCGCGGCCAGCAGCTTTTCCTTGAGACCGCCGATGGCCAGCACCTCACCCCGCAGGGTGATTTCGCCGGTCATGGCCACGTCGCAACGCACCGGAATTCCGGTCAACACGGACACCATCGCCGTGCAGATGCCGATACCGGCGGAAGGACCGTCCTTGGGAATGGCGCCTTCGGGCAGGTGGATGTGGATGTCGGTCTTCTGGTAGAAGTCGTCCTTGATGCCGAGGGACTGGGCCCGCTGGCGCACCACGGAAACGGCCGCCTGGATGGACTCCTGCATTACCTCGCCCAGCTTGCCGGTCTTGATGGTATTGCCCTTGCCTGGCAGGGCGGCGGTTTCGATGGTGAGCAGTTCGCCACCCACTTCGGTCCAGGCCAGACCGGTCACCTGACCCACCTGGTTTTCCTTTTCCGCCATGCCGAAGGTGTAACGGCGCACGCCGAGGAACTTGTCCAGATTGCGTGCCGTGACGGCCACCTTGGTCTGGCTCTTCTTCAGCAGCAGGGTCTTCACCACCTTGCGGCAGATCTTGGAGATTTCACGCTCCAGGCTGCGCACGCCGGCTTCCCGGGTGTAGTAGCGGATGATGTCGCGCAGGGCGCTTTCGGCCACGGCGATCTCGGTCTTCTTCAGACCGTTGTTCTTCATCTGCTTGGGCAACAGGTAGCGCAGGGCGATGCTGACCTTCTCGTCTTCCGTGTAGCCGGAGAGGCGGATCAGCTCCATCCGGTCCAGCAGCGGGCCGGGGATGTTGAGGGTGTTGGCCGTCGCCACGAACATGACCTCGGACAGGTCATATTCCACTTCGACATAGTGATCCACGAAGGTGGAGTTCTGCTCCGGATCCAGCACCTCCAGCAGGGCGGAGGAAGGATCGCCGCGGAAGTCCATGCCCATCTTGTCCACCTCGTCGAGGAGGAACAGGGGGTTCTTCACCGCCACCTTGGTCATGTTCTGCAGGATTTTGCCCGGCATGGAACCGATGTAGGTACGGCGGTGGCCACGAATCTCGGCCTCGTCCCGCACGCCGCCAAGACTCATGCGCACGAACTTGCGGTTGGTGGCCTGGGCGATGGACTGGCCGAGGGAGGTCTTGCCCACCCCGGGAGGTCCGACCAGGCACAGGATCGGCGCCTTGAGCTTGTCCACCCGCTGCTGCACGGCGAGATACTCGAGAATACGTTCCTTGACCTTCTCCAGGCCCCAGTGATCCTTGTCCAGAATCTTCTGGGCTTCGGCCAGATCCTTGGAGACCCGGGTCTTCTTCTTCCAGGGCAGACCCACCAGGGTCTCGATGTAGTTGCGCACCACAGTGGCTTCGGCCGACATGGGCGACATCAGCTTGAGCTTCTTCAGTTCGGACTGGGCCTTGGCGACGGCTTCCTTGGTCATGCCGGCGGCCTTGACCTTCTTTTCCATCTCTTCCAGGTCAGCCCACTCTTCGCCTTCGCCCAGCTCCTTCTGGATGGCCTTGACCTGTTCGTTCAGGTAGTACTCGCGCTGGCTCTTTTCCATCTGGCGCTTGACGCGGCCGCGGATGCGCTTCTCCACCTGCAGGATGTCGATCTCGGACTCGAGCTGGGTCAGCAGACGCTCGATGCGCCCCTTGATGTCGAACAGCTCGAGGATTTCCTGCTTCTGTTCGAGCTTGAGCGGCAGATGGGCAGCGATGGTGTCGGCCAGTCGGCCGGCTTCTTCGATGCCGGCAATGGAGGTGAGGATTTCCGGCGGAATCTTCTTGTTCAGTTTGACGTACTGGTCGAACTGGGCAATCACGGCCCGACGCATGGCCTCCACTTCATGGTTGGGGCCGTCTTCGCCGGCGATGGGCGTGGCGGTGGCGAAGAACATGGTCTGCTGGTTGTCCACCGCAGTGATGCGGGCGCGCTGGGTGCCTTCCACCAGCACCTTCACGGTACCGTCGGGCAGCTTCAGCATCTGCAGGATGTTGGCGACGCAACCGATCTCGTAGAGATCCTCGGGAGCGGGATCATCCTTGGCAGCGGACTTCTGGGCCACCAGCAGGATACTCTTGCCGGCCTCCATGGCGGTTTCCAGGGCCTTGATGGACTTCGGGCGCCCCACGAACAGGGGAATGACCATGTGGGGGAAGACCACCACGTCCCGCAGGGGCAGCAAGGGCAGATCCACGGGCTCGGAAGGTAATAGGGTAATGCTGGACATGGTGAGTCCTTATGAAAAGCAATCACCCCTGAAGATAGGGGCGATGGAAGGATTCTTCAAGCCCGGGGAGTCACCAAATTTGGCGACTCCCCGGCTTGCAGGCAATGCGCGGGATCAGTTGGAGCCGGAAACCTTGGGCTGCTCGGCGTAGATGAGGATGGGCTTGGCTTCGCCGGAGATCATGCCTTCGTCGATCACCACCTTGGAGACATTGTCCATGCCCGGAAGTTCATACATGGTTTCCAGGAGCACGCCTTCCAGGATGGAACGCAGGCCCCGGGCGCCGGTCTTGCGCTCCAGCGCGCGACGGGCGATGGCAGTGAGGGCCGCGGGACGCACTTCCAGTTCGGCACCTTCCATGGCGAAGAGCTTCTGGTACTGCTTGATCAGGGCGTTCTTCGGCTCGATCAGGATTTCCACCAGGGCAGCTTCGGACAATTCGTCCAGGGTGGCGATCACCGGCAGGCGGCCGACAAACTCGGGGATCAGGCCGAACTTGATCAGGTCCTCGGGCTCCACGGTACGCAGCACTTCGCCGACGGCCTTCTTGTCTTCCTTGCTCTTCACTTCGGCGCCGAAACCGATACCGCCGCGGGTGGAGCGGTTGCGGATGACCTTTTCCAGGCCATCGAAAGCGCCGCCGCAGATGAAGAGGATGTTGGCCGTATCCACCTGGACGAAGTCCTGGTTGGGATGCTTGCGCCCGCCCTGGGGCGGCACGCTGGCCACGGTACCTTCGATCAGCTTGAGCAGGGCCTGCTGCACGCCCTCGCCGGAAACGTCCCGGGTAATAGAGGGGTTGTCGGACTTGCGGGAAATCTTGTCGATTTCGTCGATGTAGACGATGCCCTGCTGGGCCTTCTCGACTTCGTAGTCGCACTTCTGCAGCAGCTTCTGGATGATGTTTTCCACGTCCTCGCCGACGTAACCGGCTTCGGTCAGGGTGGTGGCATCGGCCATGACGAAGGGCACGTTGAGCAGGCGGGCCAGGGTCTGGGCCAGCAAGGTCTTGCCGGAGCCGGTGGGACCGATCAGCAGGATGTTGCTCTTGGCCAGTTCCACGTCATCAGCGCTCTTGCCCTGATGGCGCAGGCGCTTGTAGTGGTTGTACACGGCCACGGAGAGGATTTTCTTCGCCACTTCCTGGCCGATCACGTACTGGTCCAGGATGCTGCAGATTTCCTTCGGCGTCGGCAGGTCGTCCTTGCCGCCCTTGCCGCCGACGTCACCGGCGATCTCGTCGCGAATGATGTCGTTGCACAGCTCGATGCACTCGTCGCAAATGAACACGGACGGTCCGGCGATGAGCTTCTTCACCTCATGCTGGCTCTTGCCGCAGAAGGAGCAATAAAGCAGCTTTTCGGCGCTGCCGCTTTTCTTTTCCGTCATATGTCGTCCCCTGCCTTATTTTGCTTCCTGGGCGTCGGCACGGCTGCTCAGAACCTTGTCGATCAGGCCGTATTCCATGGCTTCGGCTGCAGAAAGGAAGTTGTCGCGATCCGTATCCTTCTCGATACGATCCACGGGCTGGCCGCTGTGCTTGGCCATGATCTCGTTCAACTTGGCACGCAGGGAGAGAATTTCCTTGGCGTGGATTTCGATGTCGGAGGCCTGGCCCTGGAAACCGCCCATGGGCTGGTGAATCATGACACGGGAATTGGGCAGCGCAAAACGCTTGCCTTTGGCCCCGGCGTTGAGCAGGAAAGCGCCCATGGACGCAGCCTGGCCCATGCACAGGGTGGAGACGTCGGGCTTGATGAACTGCATGGTGTCGTAGATGGACAGGCCAGCGGTCACGGAACCACCCGGGGAATTGATGTAGAAGAAGATGTCCTTGTCGGGATTATCTGCTTCCAGGAACAGCAACTGGGCCACCACCAGGTTGGCGGAGGCGTCGTTCACCGGCCCGACCAGGAACACGATGCGTTCCTTGAGCAGGCGGGAATAAATGTCAAAAGCCCGTTCACCGCGGCCGCTTTGCTCAACCACCATGGGGACCAGCCCCAGGGCTTGGGGATCCCACTGGCTGCCGTTATCGATCTTCATGCGCATCCTCTGTTTTTTGGTTGGGGGAGTCGAAGGTTTGGGACGTTGCGGTGACTTATTATGACGCAGGGGCCGCAAAAACTTGCAGCCCCTACGTTACTTCTTCTGCGGATGCAAAGCGCGTCTTAGGCGCGGCGACCCATCAGTTCGTCGAAGTCGGCGGTCTTGTCGGTAACCTTGGCCCGTTCCAGGACCCAGCTTACCACGTTATCTTCGACCACGACGGCCTCGACCTCGGCCAGACGCTGGGGCTGGGCGTAGTACCACTTCACCACTTCGTCCGGGTTCTCGTAGGACTGGGCAGCCTCTTCCACCATGGCCTTGATCTGCTCGGGCTTGGCGTACAGGTTTTCCACCTTCACCAGCTCGGCCAGCACCAGACCCAGGGTGACGCGGCGCTTGGCCTGCTCGCCGAACCACTCGGGCTTGACCGGCAGGTCCTTGCCCTTGAAGCCGCGGGCTTCCATGTCAGCCTTGGCGGCCTGCATCAGACGCTCCACTTCGCCTTCGATGAGGGCATTGGGCACGTCGATGGGGTTGGCCTTGAGCAGGGCTTCCATGACCTGGTCCTTGGTCTGGGCCTGGATGCGCTTCTTCACTTCGCGACCCAGATTGGTCTGGATCTCGGCGCGCATCTTTTCCACGTCGCCGTCGGCAATGCCCATCAGCTTGGCGAATTCGGCATCGACCTCGGGCAGCTTGGCGCCCTGGACTTCCTTGACGGTGATCTCGAACTGCACGGACTGGCCGGCCAGGTCCTTGGAGAAGTAGTCAGCGGGGAAGGTCATGTCGAAGGTCTTGGACTCGCCAGCCTTGAGGCCTTCCACGTTGTTCTCGAAATCGGCCAGCATCATGCCTTCGCCCAGGACGAAGGGGTAATCGGTGGCCTGGCCGCCTTGGAAGGCAACGCCGTCCTTCTTACCCAGGAAATCGATGACCACGCGGTCGCCCTTGGCGGCGGCGCGATCGGCCTTATCGAAGGTGACGCGCTGCTTGCGCAGGATGTCCAGGGTCTTGTCCACTTCGGCAGCGCCGACTTCGAAGGACAGGCGCTCCACGTCGGTGGTGGAAACGTCGCCCAGGGTGATTTCGGGATAAACCTCGAAAATGGCGGAGAATTCCAGCTGGGTGTCGCTCTCGGTCTTCTTGGCCTCGATGCGGGGATAGCCGGCCACACGCAGCTTCTGGGCGGTCACGGCTTCGCCGAAGGCCTTGTCCACAGCGTCGGCCAGGGCTTCGTGGCGGGCCTGGGCACCGTACTGCTGCTTGACCATGTTGAACGGCACCTTGCCGGGACGGAAGCCGGGCAGCTTGACGCTCTTGCCCATGCGCTTCAGACGCTCGTCCACGTCCTTATCCAGATCGGCGATGGCAACGGCGATATCCAGGCGACGTTCCAGGGCGCTGGAGACTTGGGAATTCTCTTGCATGCGTTTTCCTTAGTGACAACAAGGGCAGCCTAGGCCGCCCGATCCGTGGTGCGAGAGAAGGGACTCGAACCCCCACGCCTTGCGGCGCTGGAACCTAAATCCAGTGCGTCTACCAATTCCGCCACTCTCGCGCAAACGAGCTATTTTACCCGAGTTGCCTCTATACTGTAAGCCTTGCCCCACGCCGCGAATCCGCGGGGGCCGCAACCGCCAGAGACGACGCCGGCCTGGCCCGGCAAGCGTCCGCCACGACCGCATGCCCATGCCCGTCGACCACTACGAAAATTTCCCTGTCGCCTCCATCCTCCTGCCCCGGCACCTGCGCCGCCCGGTGGAAGTCATCTACCGTTTCGCCCGCAGCGCCGACGACATCGCCGACGAGGGCGAGGCCGGCGATGCCGAGCGCCTGCAGGCCCTGGCAACCTACGGCGCCGAGCTGGAGCGCATCGAGGCCGGCATCACCCCGGAAACGCCCCTGTTCCAGGACCTGGCCCCCATCCTGGTGGCCCACGACCTGCCCCTGCAGCCGTTCCACGACCTGCTCTCGGCCTTCGCCCAGGACATCACGGTCAAGCGCTACGCCGATTACCCCGCCCTGCTCGACTACTGCCGCCGCTCCGCCAACCCGGTGGGGCGCATCATGCTGCACCTGTTCGAAGCCGCCACGCCGGAAAACCTGGCCCGCTCGGACGCCATCTGCACCGCCCTGCAGCTGATCAACTTCTGGCAGGACGTAGCCGTAGACTGGGAAAAGCAGCGGGTCTACCTGCCCCAGGAGGACCTGCTGCGCTTCGGCCTCGACGAAAAAGCCATCGCCGCCGGACAGGTCGATGAGGCCTGGTGCGCCCTCATGGATTTCCAGGTGCAGCGGGCCCGCCAGCTGATGCTGGACGGCGCCCCCCTGGCCCTGGACCTGCCCGGCCGTTTCGGCTGGGAAATCCGCCTGACGGTGGAAGGGGGCCTGCGCATCCTGGAAAAAATCGGGCAGGTAGGGGGCGACGTTTTCCGCCGGCGCCCCCGCCTCGGCGGCGGCGACTGGTTGCTCCTGGCCTGCCGTGCCGCCCTCTTCCGCCACGGATGCCGCTAGAATCCCGCCCATGAATCCCCACGACTACTGCCAGCAGAAGGCAGCCGCCAGCGGCTCCTCCTTCACCATCAGCTTCACCCTCCTGCCCCGGGAGAAGAAGCAGGCCATGACCGCCCTCTACGCCTTCTGCCGGGAGGTGGACGACGTAGTGGACGAAGTCGAGGACCCCCAGGTGGCGGCCATCAAGCTGGCCTGGTGGCGTCAGGAGGTGGAGCGGCTCTACGACGGCACGCCCCAGCACCCGGTGGCCCAGGCCCTGGCCGAGGTGATCAAGACCATTCCCCTGGACAAGGAACTGCTGCTGGAAATCATCGACGGCATGGAAATGGACCTGACCCAGGCCCGCTACGCCGACTTCAAATCCCTGCAGCTCTACTGCTACCGGGTGGCCAGCGTGGTGGGCCTGCTCTCCGCCGAAATCTTCGGCATGACGCAAAGGGCCACGCGCAAGTACGCCCACGACCTGGGCATGGCCTTCCAGCTCACCAACATCATCCGCGACGTGGGCGAGGATGCCCGCCGCGGCCGCATCTACCTGCCCATGGACGAACTGCAGCGCTTCAACGTGCCGGCGGCGGACATCCTCAACAGCCGCCCGACGGAAGCCTTCGCCGCCCTCATGCAGTTCCAGATCGAACGGGCCCGCGGCTTCTACGAGCAGGCCTTCGCCGCACTGCCGGCGGCGGACCGCCGCCAGCAGAAGCCGGGGCTGGTGATGGCCGCCATCTACCGCAGCCTGCTGGAAGAAATCGCCGCCGAGCCCGAGCTGGTCCTCACCCACCGCATTTCCATTCCGCCCGGACGCAAGGCCTGGCTGGCTCTCAAGGCGTGGATCAAGGGCTGACGCCGTCCGGCACCGGGGCACCGGCCCGGGTCGCCATTGTCGGCGCCGGCTGGGCCGGCCTGGCCTGCGCCGTGGCCCTGGTCCGCCAGGGCATCCCCGTCAGCATCTTCGAATCGGCGCGCCAGCCGGGCGGTCGCGCCCGCCTGGTCCAGGTCGAAGGCCTGGCCCTGGACAACGGCCCCCACCTGCTCATCGGCGCCTACGGCGCCACCCTGGAACTGATGGACCAGATCGGCAGCACCGGGCACCTGCGCCGGGCGCCCCTGGCCCTGCTGACGCCGCCCCACTTCAGCCTGCGCCTGCCGCGCCTGCCCGCCCCCCTGCACCTGGCCTGGGGCCTGCTCACGGCCAAAGGCGCCGGCCTGGGCGAGAAGGTCGCCGCCGCCCGCTTCATGCAAGCCCTCCAGGCCGGCGATTACCGGCTGCCCGCCGACTGCAGCGTCAGTGAACTGCTGCAACGGTACCGCCAGGGCCCCCGGTTGACCCGTTTCCTGTGGGAGCCCCTGTGCCTGGCCGCCCTCAACACCCCGGCCGCCGCCGCCTCGGCCCAGGTCTTCGCCAACGTCCTGCGCGACAGCCTGGGTGGCCCGGGAGGCGCGACGGACATGCTTTTGCCGACCACCCACCTGGGGGGCCTCGTCCCTGAACCCGCTGCGGCCTGGCTGGCTGAAAAAGGCCAGCCGGTGCGCCTCTCCAGCCGGGTACGCCGCATTTCGGCCAGCGGCGCGGGTTGGCGACTGGAGTGGGAAAACGAAGGACAGACGGGCAGCGCCGAATTCAGCCAGGTGGTGCTGGCCACCGCCCCCCAGCACGGCGCCGCCCTGCTGCCGCCGGCACCGGCCCTGTACGCCCTGCGCCGGCAACTGGCCGCCTTCGCCTACGAGCCCATCGCCACGGTGTATCTGCAGTACGACGCAGACGTAACCCTGCCCTTCCCCCTGCTGGGCCTGGCCGGGCCCATCGGCCAATGGGTCTTCGACCGGGCCCCCCTCGACGGCCACCGGGGCCTGCTGGCCTGCGTCCTCAGCGCCCACGGTCCCTGGGAAGCGCTGGCCCCCGAGGCCCTGGCCCAGGCCCTGCACCGGGAGCTGGAAAGCGCCCTCGGCCGCCCCCTGGCGCCACCCCGCTGGCAGCGCACCATCCGGGAGGCCCGGGCCACCTTCGCCTGCCGGCCCGATATGGACCGCCCCGCCAACGCCACCCCCCTGCCCGGCCTGTGGCTGGCCGGCGACTACACCGCCGGCGACTATCCGGCCACCCTGGAAGGGGCCGTGCGCAGCGGCCATACGGCCGCCCGTCTGATCGCCGCCAACCTGGCTTAAGTGCCCCGCCTCAGGGCCGGCCGGGAAGCCGGGGCAAGTCGCCCCGCACCGCGCACAGGCGCTGCACCATGGCCGCTTTCGGCGCCTCCACCTCTCCCGCCTCGTAGGCAACCACCTGCAGCCCCTGCTGCCGGCAGACCTCCAGCAATTCCCCCGGCTGCAGCAGGAAATCCGGCCGGCTCGGCTTGCCGAAACGCTCGTTGCCCGCCATGAAGGTCTCGTAGAGCAGCACACCCCGGGGCGCCAGGGCTACCGTCAGCAGGGGCCACAGGGGCCGGTGCAGATAGTTGGTGACGACGATGCCGTCAAAGCGGCGTGCGGCCAGGGGCCAGGGAGCACCTTCCAGGTCCGCCGCCAGGGCTTCGATGCCCGGCAGCCCCGCCAGGGCGGCAATGGCTCCGGCTTCCCGATCCACGGCCGTCACCGCCAGGCCCCGGGCCGCCAGCCAGCGGGCATGGCGGCCGCTGCCGCAGGCCAGGTCCAGCACGCTGCCGCCGCCGGGCAGGAGGTGGGCAAAACGGGTGATCCAGGAGGATGGCGGCAGGACGGAAACAGGGGCGGACATGGGAGCTCCGAACGAAGGCTGGGCAAAAGCTGGGAGCAAGGGCTCCGGCCGAATATGGTGCAATGCAACATGGCGTACGGGTGAAACAGGGCACGGCCGAATCAACCCCGGCAAGCGGCCGGAAATCGGCCCGACAGGCAGACTATAGGTTTAATTGTCACTTTCCTGACCTGGATCAAACGGCAACCGGGGGCTGCGGTTTTCCCCATGAGACACCTTCTGACTTTTGTGCTAGATTTTTGCGTCGCACAATATCAAACTGGAACTCGAATCAGCACCGGCCAAGCCGGGCTGGTCCAAAGCTCGGGGACAAGTCATGCACGAAGAAGAACACTACCTTACCAGCCTGTTCGAACCCAAGTCCGTCGCCGTCATCGGTGCCTCGGACCGGGAAAACTCCGTCGGCAACATCATCTACCGCAACATCGTGGCCGCCGGCTACAAGGGCCGCCTCTACCCGATCAACCCCAAGCACGACACCGTGCAGGGCGTGCAGGCCTACAAGTCCATCGAGGAGATCGGCGCCCGCGTGGACCTGGCCGTGATCGCCACCCAGGCCCGCACCGTGCCGGCCATCATCGAGCAATGCGGCCGCAGCGGCGTCAAGAACGTGGTGGTCATCACCGCCGGCTTCGCCGAGGCCGGCCACTCCGGCGCCGCCCTCGAACGCAAGATGGTGGAAATCGCCCGCAGCTACGGCGTGCGCATCCTGGGCCCCAACTGTCTCGGCCTGATCCGCCCGGTGCAGGGCCTCAACGCCACCTTCGCCAACATCTCCGCCAACCCGGGCAACCTGGCCCTGGTCTCCCAGTCCGGCGCCCTGTGCACCGCCATTCTCGACTGGGCCAAGGTCAATGACGTGGGCTTCTCCTCCGTCATTTCCACCGGCGGCTCCGCCGACATCGATTTCGGCGAGATTCTCGACTACCTGGTTTACGACAACCGCACCCACTACATCCTCATGTACGTGGAAGGCATCCGCAACGCCCGCCGCTTCATGAGCGCCATGCGTTCGGCCGCCCGCATCAAGCCCATCCTGCTGCTCAAGGCCGGCCGTTACGAATCCGGTTCCGTCGCCGCCCAGGTGCACTCGGGCATGGCCCTGGGCTCCGACGCGGTGTTCGACGCCGCCCTGAAGCGGGCCGGTGTGGTGCGGGTGCGCAACATCGGACAGCTGTTCTACGCCGCCAAGGGCCTGGCCTCCAAGTTCCGCCCCGACGGCAACAAGCTGCTGATCATCACCAACGGCGGCGGCCCCGGCGCCATGGCCGCCGACCGGGCCGCCGAGCTGGGCATTCCCCTGGCCGACCTGTCCCAGTCCACCATCGCCTCCCTCAATGCGGTGCTGCCGCCCACCTGGTCCCACGCCAACCCCATCGACATCGTCGGCGATGCCACCCCGGAACGCTACCGGGACGCCATCCTGGCCGGCACCCAGGACCCGGAGGTGGACGGCATCCTGGTGATGCTGACGCCCCAGGCCATGACCCAGCCCGAGGAAGTGGCCAAGGCCGTGATCACCGCCAGCGAGACCTGTACCAAGCCCATCGTCGGCTGCTGGATGGGCGAACAGCAGACCTACCCGGCGCGCAAGATGCTGACCGAGGCTGGCATCCCCGCCTTCCGTATGCCGGAAACGGCGGTGGACCTGTTCTCCCACCTGTCCACCTACTATCGCAACCAGAAGCTGCTGCTGCAGACGCCGGAACCCATCTCCCGCCAGGCCAAGACCGCCACCGAAGGCGCCAAGATGCTGATCGAGGCGGTGCTGTCGGAACGGCGCAAGGTGCTCTCCGAAATGGAGTCCAAGTCCGTGCTGCGGGCCTTCAAGATTCCCGTGGCCCAGACCATGGTGGCCCGCACTCCCACCGAGGCCCTGCTGCTGGCCGAGCAGATCGGCTTCCCGGTGGTGATGAAGGTGGATTCCCCCGACCTGCCGCGCAAGTCCGAAGTGGGCGGCGTGCGCCTCAACATCATCTCCGCCGCTGCCGTGCGCAATGCTTACCACGACATTCTCGACACCGTGGGCCGCAACGCCCCCAGCGCCCGCATCAACGGCGTTTCCATCGAGCCTTTCGTGGCCCGTCCCAACGGCCGGGAACTGAAGGTGGGCGTGATCCGGGACCGGGTCTTCGGCCCCGTCATCACCTTCGGTGTCGGCGGTGCCGAGTGCGAGGTCTTCAACGACACCGCCGTGGCCCTGCCGCCCATGAACAGCTACCTGGTGGAAGACCTGATCCGCTCCACCCGGGCCGCCAAGATCCTGGGCGACTACCGCAACATGCCCGCCGCCAACATGGAAGCCCTGGAGGACGTGCTGCTGCGCATCTCCCAGATGGTGTGCGAACTGCCCTGGCTGCAGGAGCTGGACCTCAACCCCCTGATCGTCGATGAAAACGGCGCCATCGCCGCCGATGCCCGCATCGTCATCGACTTCGCCCCCTCATCCGGTGACCGCTATTCCCACATGGCCATCCACCCCTACCCGGCCCACCTGGTGGAGGACTGGGTCCTGCCCGACGGCCAGGTGGTGGTGATCCGCCCCATCCGTCCGGAAGATGCGGAAATGGAGAAGGAATTCGTCGCCCACCTGTCCGACGAATCCAAGTACTTCCGTTTCATGGACACCCTGCGGGAGCTGACCCAGTCCATGCTGGTGCGCTTCACCCAGATCGACTACGACCGGGAAATGGCCTTTGTCGCCGTCACCGAGGAGGACGGCAAGGAAGTCCAGGTGGGCGTCTCCCGCTTCGTCTCCAACCCGGACGGCGAGACGGTGGAATTCGCCCTGGCGGTGGCCGACGGCTGGCAGAAGCGCGGCGTCGGCCGCAAGCTGATGAGCGCCATCATCGAGTGCGCCCGGGCCAAGGGCTACCGGGCCGTGGTGGGCGACGTGCTGGCCCTCAACTCCAAGATGTTCAAGCTGATGACCAGCCTGGGCTTCACCATCCACCCCCACCCCGAAGATCCGGCCGTGAAGCGCGTCATCAAGCCCCTCACCGACTGATCCGCGCGGCGCCCCTCAAAAGGGGGCGGGGTCCGGGCCGGACCGCCACCAGGGACGGCCCCGGAAATCCCTGCCCTCGCCAACAAAGCAAAAGGGCCAGGCATCATGCCTGGCCCTTTTGCTTGGTATGGTTGCCGTAACCGGCTTACTTGCTGTTCACATCGTAGGGGTAGGACTTCTGGGCCACCTTGGCGGCCTTGAAGCCTTCCTGCTCTTCCTGGGGCAGTTCCTTGTCCCACCAGATGGCCCGGCCCTTGCGCTGGTCTTCCACCCACTCCGGGTTCTTAGCCAGCATTTCGCGCATGAATTTGGTGTGATCGGATTCGTACAGGGCCATGCCAGGGACTCCCAATGATTGGAGGGTTGAACGCAAGGCCCGGATTATAGCCCAACTCCCCGGAAATTCTGCTGCCGCCCCCGTGGGCCCGCCCCGCCTTGACACTGGCGATTTCATTACGTTAACGTCAACGTCAATAAACAATATAAAACGCGTTACGCGATCCGGGCAGGGGGGAGTCGGGCCGTCGTCGGCCGCTTCTCGATCTCAGGACCACCTGACCACACAGGCCGGTCCGTTCTCCCTGTTCTGTCGCGGGTTGTACCGGAGCAATCCGGCGTTGCCTTTTCACACTGAACGACAAAACAGAGGAGAACAAGTTGTCTGCTACTGAAGCCTTTCTCAAGGCCCGCGACTTCCTGCTGGCCCACCGCACCGACTACACCACCGCCTACAACGGCTTCCAGTGGCCCCAGCTGACCGAGTTCAACTGGGCCCTGGACCACTTCGACGTCATGGCCAAGGGTAACGACAAGCCCGCCCTGTGGATCGTCGAGGAAGACGGCACCGAGCACAAGATTTCCTTCGCCCAGATGTCCGCCCGTTCCAACCAGGTGGCCAACTGGCTCAAGGCCCAGGGCGTCAAGCGAGGCGACCGCATCCTGATGATGCTGGGCAATGAAGTGCCCCTGTGGGAAACCATGCTCGGCTGTATCAAGCTGGGCGCCGTGCTGATTCCCGCCACCACCCTGCTCACCCCCGAAGACCTGCGCGACCGCCTGGACCGGGGCCAGGTCAAGCACGTCATCATCGGCGCGGCCCACACCGACAAGTTCACCGACCTGGCCGGCGACTACACCCGCATCTGCGTCGGCGGCGAACCCGCCGGCTGGAAGGCCTTCAAGGACAGCCACACTGCTTCTGCCGAGTACACCCCGGATGCCGCCACCAAGGTTTCCGACCCCCTGCTGCTGTATTTCACCTCCGGCACCACCTCCAAGCCCAAGCTGGTGCTGCACACCCACCAGAGCTACCCGGTGGGCCACCTGTCCACCATGTACTGGATCGGCCTGCAGCCCGGCGACATCCACCTCAACATTTCCTCGCCGGGCTGGGCCAAGCATGCCTGGAGCTGCTTCTTCGCCCCCTGGAATGCCGGCGCCTGCATCTTCCTCTACAACTACAGCCGCTTCTCCGCCAAGTCCATGCTCAATGTGCTGGAGAAGTACCAGGTCACCACCATGTGCGCTCCCCCCACCGTGTGGCGCATGATGATCCAGGAAGACCTGGCCGCCTATAAGGGCCGCCTGAAGATCCGCGAACTGATCGGTGCCGGCGAACCCCTCAACCCGGAAATCATCGAGCAGCTGCAGAACGCCTGGAACATCACCATCCGCGACGGCTTCGGCCAGACCGAAACCACCGCCGAGATCGGCAACACCCCGGGCCAGCCTCTCAAGCCCGGTTCCATGGGCCGCCCCCTGCCGGGCTACCAGGTGGTGCTGGTGGATAGCGAAGGCAACGAGGCCGCCGAGGGCGAGATTTCCCTCAAGCTCAACCCGCGCCCCCTGGGCCTGATGGTGGGCTACTCCGGCGACGCCGAGAAGACCGCCGAAGTGATGCGCGACGGCGTCTATCACACCGGCGACGTGGCCACCAAGGACGAGGACGGCTACATCACCTACGTGGGCCGGGCGGACGATGTGTTCAAGGCCTCCGACTACCGCATCTCCCCCTTCGAGCTGGAATCCGTGCTGATCGAGCACCCGGCCGTGGCCGAGGCGGCGGTGGTGCCCTCCCCCGATCCGGTGCGCCTGGCCGTGCCCAAGGCCTACGTCATCCTGCGCAACGGCGAGAAGCCGTCCAAGGAACTGGCCAAGGACATCTTCGCCTTCCTGCGCGCCAACCTGGCTCCCTACAAGCGCATCCGCCGCCTGGAGTTCTCCGACCTGCCCAAGACCATCTCCGGCAAGATCCGGCGCGTCGAGCTGCGGGCCAACGAGGCCAAGCGCCGCAATGCCAACGAAAAGGGCGAGTGGGAATTCTTCGAGGAAGACTTCCCCGACCTGAAGGGCTGAGCCCCCCGGCTACGGCAAAAAAAACGGCGGACCCGCGGGTCCGCCGTTTTTCATTCAGGACTGTTCCGGTCTACTGGAACACGATGGGCTGGGCGGCACCGGCACAATAGTCGGCGAGAAAGTCGTCCACGGTTTCCGTGTCCGTCCCTTCGCCCACCACTTCCCGGATGGCCCGGTGGAACTGCTCCGCCCGCACGCCCTGAATGAACAGGGAGCGGTTCCCGGTCTTGTCTACCAACTCGAAACCGTACTGGGCCGGGTAGGCCAGAACCGAATACTCGTCGCTGCTGTAGAACGTGTCCATGATCGGGTCCTCTCGTGTTAAAACGAAGGGCGGCCATTCATCCTTTCCGCATCTTCATCTCCCACATGGGAGTGCCACCCGCCGTTTTCAAGAGTATGAACCTTCCCGGGGCGAAAAAGTGCCCCGCCCCGGTGTTTTCCCCAGGTCGGGGCGTTACACTGCCGGCTCATCCCGAGGAGCCGACCATGCCCTGCCGCTGCGCCTGGGTCAGCGATGACCCGCTCTACCAGCATTACCACGACACCGAGTGGGGCGTGCCCCTGCGGGACCCCGCCCGGCTCTTCGAATTCCTCCTGCTGGAAGGGGCCCAGGCCGGTCTCTCCTGGATCACCGTCCTGAAAAAGCGGGAAACCTACCGCCTCGCCTTCGACCAGTTCGATCCCCGGCGCATGGTGGCCTACGACGAGGCCAAGGTGGCCAGCCTGCTGGCGGACCCGGGCATCGTGCGCAACCGGCTCAAGGTGGCCGCCTTCATCCAGAACGCCCGGGCCTGGCTGCAGCTGTGCGAGGAAGAAGGCGATGCCGCCGCCTACCTGTGGCAGTTCGTCGGTGGCGCGCCGCGGCAGAACCGCTGGGCCAGCATCGCCGAGGCGCCGACCCGCACCGCCGAATCGGACGCCATGAGCAAGGCCCTGGCCAAGCGTGGTTTCAAGTTCGTCGGCTCCACCATCTGCTACGCCTTCATGCAGGCCACGGGCATGGTGAACGACCACACCACCGACTGTTTCCGCCACGCCGAAGTGGCGGCCACGACCTAGATCCGGCGGTCACGCCGCTGTCATGTGGGGGTGCTACAAAAGGAAGCCCCCCCACCCAGGAGACAGCCGCCATGTACGACCTGCAACCCGCCACCGCCGCCCTGCACCAGGGCTCCCTCAATGCCTTCTCCAGCATCGCCGGCCTGCTGCTCGATTCCGGCCACCGCACCCTGGACATCTGCAGCGCCGCCCGCCAGGACCTGCTCGAATCCCTGCAGGCGGACGATGGCGCCCTGCCCCGCCTGGACACCGGCAAGACCGGCGACACCCTGCACCGCCACTCCCTGGCCCTGACCCAGGAAGGCCTGGGCGCCCTGATGGCCCTGCAGGAAGAGGCCATCCGCTTCTTCGAAGGCCACAGCCACGGCCTCAGCGCCTTCGTCGCCCACAGCATCGAAAAGGCCGGCAAGGGCCTGCCGGCGGAAATCCTGCCGGCGGTGAACCTGTTCCAGCAGAGCGTCACCCAGCTGGACCACACCCTGGGTCACCTGGCCGCCAATGCCTCCCACACCGCCGCCCAGGCGGCCACCCAGATCGAGGCCGGCCTGGCCGAGGAAAGTGCCGCGAACGAAGACAACGGCAGCAAGCCCCGCAGCGCCGCCCGCCGCAAGGGCGCCTGAAACACCGCACCGGGCGCCGCCAGCAGCCGCGCCCGGTGCCCCGCTACAGGCCGCCGGGCGGAGCCGCCGCCGCCCGGCTACAATAGCGCCCCGCCCTTTCTCCCAGCGCTCCCCATGTCGGCATCCCAGAAACTCGGCAACACCACCTTCCACGGCCTCGACGCCGTCCGCCTCACCCTGCCCGACGGCAGCACCGCCGTCATCAGCGCCTTCGGCGCCCAGGCCCTGTCCTGGGTCCCCGCCGGCGGCGGCGAGCGCCTCTATCTCAGCCCCCAGGCCGACTTCGGCGGCAGCGTCCCCATCCGTGGCGGCGTGCCGGTGATCTTTCCCCAGTTCGCCGAGCGCGGCCCCCTGCCCAAGCACGGTTTCGCCCGCACCGCCACCTGGACCCTGGAAGAGTGGCGCGAACAGCCGGAAGCGGAAGAAGGCGGCTTCGCCTGCGCCGTCTACAGCCTCACGGCCGACGACGCCAGCCGGGCCCTGTGGCCCCATGACTTCCGCGCCGAGCTGACCGTGGCCCTGACCCGCGACCGCCTGGACATCGAACTGGAAGTGGAGAATCCGGGCAGCGAACCCCTGGAATTCACCGGCGGCCTGCACACCTATCTGCGCGTCAAGGAAGTGGAGAACGTCACCCTCACCGGCCTCCACGGCAGCCGCCGCCAGCTTCCCGGCAGCCAGGAGACCAAGGTCGAGACCGGCCCGGAACTGATGGTGGATGACGAGGTGGATCAGGTCTATCTGGACGTGCCCCGCCCCCTGCTGCTGAAGGACGGACGCCAGGCCCTGGCCATCGCCAGCGAGGGCTTTCCCGACGTGGTGGTGTGGAACCCCTGGGAACACCTCTGCGCCGGCCTCAAGGACATGCCGGCCAACGGTTTCCGCCACATGCTGTGCGTCGAGGCCGTGGCCGTGGGCAAGCCGGTGGTGGTGGCCCCCGGCGCCTCCTGGTGGGGCCGCCAGACCCTGGTGACCCTGGACGCCTGATCCCGAAAAACAGGCAGGTCGGAGAGGCAATATCCACGGGCCTCTCCACCTGCACTACCTCGAAATAGCCGTCCCTCCTGCCTTTCCGGCCAGGTCCCTGAACCGGACCTGGCCAGCCACCCGGCAGCCCGCACCTCCCGCCACCTCCCGCCACCTCCCGCCACCTCCCGCCACCTCCCGCCACCTCCCGCCACCTCCTGCTGCTCTCTGTGCTCTCTGTGGCCTGGATTTTCGGCCTTTTCAAACCTGGCGCTGACCCACCCCCAGGGCCGTCAGCACGGCGATGGACTGAAGGATAGCCACCCCCACCAGCACGCTGGCGAAATGGCCCGCATCGAGCATGGGCCCGAACAGCAGGGGCGACAGGGCCAGCCCCGTATCCAGCCCCGAATAGACGAAACCGTAGACCCGGCCGAAAGCCTGCTGGCCGAAACGGGCCGCCGCCGCCCGGCGCACCAGCAGGTCCCGGGAAGGGCCGGCCAGGCCGTTGCAAAAGCCGATGCAGGCCATCAGCAGCGGCACCAGGGCACCAGGCACGACGCCGCTGGCCAGCAACAGGGCCAGCAGGGCCGCCGTGGACAGGATCAGGGCGATACGCCGGTCGTGGGCCATGGCCTTGCCGGCGAGAAAGCCGCCCAGGGCCATGCCGCCGGCTCCGCCCAGGAGGAAGGCGGTGATGGCGCTGGCCGCCAGGCCCACGGTGAGGCCATAGACCTGCTGCAGCACCGGCGAGCCGAAATTCTGGAAGGCGCCGAAGGCGGTGGTGGTGAACAGGAAGAAGCCAAAGCACAGCCACACCGGGCCGCAGCCAAGGAAGGCGAAGGGGGAGCCGGGAGCCCCGTCGTGCCGGCTTGCCCCATGGGGCGGATCGGCCAGCAGATGGCGGAAGCAGACCAGCAGGCCGAGGGCCAGCAGGGCCACCGCGCCGGCGCCCAGGGCGGCGCCGCGCCAGCCGGCCAGGGCCGCGATGCCGGTGAGGAAGGCCGGCGCCGCCGCCCAGCCCAGGTTGCCGGAGAGGCCGTGGATGGAGAAGGCATGGCCCAGGCGGGCCGCGGAAACATGGCGGTTGAGCAGGGTGAAGTCCGCCGGATGGAACACCGCATTGCCCAGCCCCGCCAGGCCGGCAGCCAGAAACAGGCCGGCATAGCTGTGGGCCAGGGCCAAAGCCACGCCGGCGGCCGCCAAGCAGGAGACGCCGAAGAACAGCACCCGCCGCGCCCCCAGCCGGTCCACGGCGAAGCCGGCCAGGGCCTGGCCGATGCCGGAAACGACGAAGAAGAGGGTCATGTTGGCCCCCACCTGGGTGAAGCTAAGGCCGAACTCCTGCATCAGCCAGGGAAAGAGGGGCGCCAGCAGGAGATGGAAGAAATGGGAGACGCCGTGGGCAAAGCCCACCACGCTGATGGTGGCGTATTCGCGCCGGCGCTGCAGTCTGGCGGTCTCGCCTGCTTCAGCGCCGGCAGGGGCGGCAGTCGTGTCGGTGACGGCGGCAGCGAGCGCCACAGGTTCGGGGGATGCCACGGCGGCATTGCTATCGGTACCCATGGGCCCGGCTCCTGATGATGGAAAACAGGCTGGCATCCTAACCCTCCCGGCCCCTGGCAGAAATACGGCAGACGGACAATAATTGTCGCAATCCGGCCAGCCGTACCGCTGACCGTACCGGCCCGGGCCGGCGCTGGCCCGGCCCCAGCGCCAACCCGCTCCGCCCCGATTCCAGCCGGCAGATGCCGCCCCCAACCCGCTCTCTCCGGAAGACGCCCATGCCTGCCGCCCAACCGCGCCTGCCCTACGATCCCTGGCCCCGCCGGCCCCCCAGCGCCGCCGAGCCGGTCACAGTGAACCTGCGCAAGGCGCCGGCCGACGTGGAAATCCCCTGGCACAGCCACGACTGGGCCCAGCTGGCCTACCCCATCGCCGGCACCATCCGCCTGGCCACCGCCGACATGGCCTGGATCGTGCCGCCCCTGCGGGCCATCTGGATTCCGCCCCAGGTGGCCCACACCGTGGTCATGCTGGGCCAGGTGGAACTGCGCACCCTCTACGTGGATGCGGCGGCGGCCCCCTTGCCCCTGGATTCCTGCCGGGTGGTGGAAATCTCCGACGTCATGCGGGCCCTGAGCGAGGCCCTGGCCGCCAGCCCTGCCCCCGCCGAACCCCGGCGCGGCCTGATGACGGCCCTGCTGGTGGAGGAGATGCGCCAGGCCAAGCCCCTCTCCCTGGGCCTGCCCCTGCCCCGGGACCGGCGCCTGATGGCCCTCTGCCAGGCCCTGCTCGACCAGCCCGCGGCGGACCTCAGCCTGGAGGCCTGGGCCGCCCGGGTCGGCGCCAGCAGCCGCACCCTGGCCCGCCTCTTCCAGAAGGAGCTGGCCATGCCCTTCGGCGCCTGGCGCCAGCAGCTGCGCCTGTCCCGGGCCGCCGCCCTGGTGGCCCAGGGCCGCAGCCTGGGGGCGGTGGCGGCAGAACTAGGCTACGCCAGCCCCAGCGCCTTCTCTGCCATGTTCAAGCGGGCTTTCGGCCAGTCGCCGCGGCAGTTTTTCCGCCAGTAGCTGCGGCTCCTGTTACACACTGTATCAACCTGGATCAAATGCCTGGCCTAAACTTGTTGCATTGCAGCATTCAACAGGCGCAGAATCGACCTCATCCCGAAGCCGTATCGCCTGAGGAGCCAGCCATGAACGCCATTGAACGCCAACAACTGACCTCCCTCCTGCAGCGACTGAGTCATGTGCAGTCGCAGCAAACCGAGGTGGAAATCGAATCCGTCATCCGCGAGGCCTGCGCCGGCCAGCCCGAGGTGGCCCGCCTCCTGGCCCAGCAGGTCCTGGGCCTGGGCAACACCGCCCACGCCCCCTGCTTCCACTGCGCCCCGCCCGAAGGCAGCTACGCCTTCGAAGCCGCCGGCATCCCCCACCAGCACTGAGCCGGAGCCGCCCCCAGCGGCGGCTCTTCGCCCCTTCGCTTCCCTTCTCCCGGCGCTGCCCAGGGGCCGCGCCGGGCCTTAGGCCGGCACTTCCAGGCTGTCGCCGGTAAGGAAGAACTGCCCGCCCGCCACGTAATGCAGGGTGCGCAGTTCCTCCGCCGCGAACAGCCAGCGGCCGTCCCGGAAGGCCCGGTCGTCGGCCCAGGCCGCCACCACCTCGGCCAGGAACAGGTCGTAGGCCTGCTGGTTGTGCTGGTTGTGCTCTTCCGGCAGCACCCGGCATTCCAGCCAAGCGGCACAGCCCTCCACCAGGGGCGCCCCCACCTTTTCCGCCGGCGCCGTGGCCAGCCCCAGGCGGGCGAACTTGTCCCCGTCGCGGCCGCTGCAAGAACCCACGGCCACCACCGCCCCGGCCAGAGCCTTGCCGGGAATGCACAGCACGAATTCGCCGGAGCCTTCCACCAGGCCCCGGGTATGGGCGCCCTTGTCGATCACCACCGCCACCTTGGGCGGCGAAAAATCCAGGGGCATGGCCCAGGAGGCCGCCATGACGTTGCGACGCCCCTGGTGGGCGCTGCTAACCAGGGTCACGGGGCCGTGGTTGAGCAGCTTGTAGGCCTGGGACAGGGGAACGGCGACACGCATCTTTTTCTCTCCAAGCAGGATGGGCACGGGAGCCTCAGTGGCCGCCCCGGTATTTCAGTTCGCCGGCCTCGACGGCAAAGCCCAGCCAGTTCTCCGGCGGCGGCAGGGGGCAGGTGGCGAAGGGGGTGAAGGCGCAGGGCGGGTTGTAGGCCCGGTTGAAGTCCAGCAGCACCTTGCCGTCCTGAGGCGGCGGGCAGCGCAGGAAACGGCCGGCGCCGTAGGTCAGGCGGCCGCTGCCGGCATCGCGGAAAACGAAGAAGACGCCCTCCTCCCCCGTTTCCATGGGCAGCAGGGCCACCGTCTGCCCGGCGTGCTCGAACACCGCCCGGTGCCGCACCGTCACCGCCTTCAGTTCGCCGGTCACCGTCGGCACTTCCATGGTCACGGGCTCGGCCAGGGTTTCCCAGGCGGCCTCGATGGACCAGGCCGGCGCATAGGGCAGGCACTCCAGCCCGGCGAAGGGCCGCTTCGCCTGCCACTCCAGATCCCGCAGGCGCACCGCCAGACGGCCTTCCCGCTCGATGATGAAAAACTGGTAGGCGCCGCTGCGCACCGGCGTCGGCTCCCCCTGGGCGTCGGTCTGCAGGGCCTGGACCCCGCCGCCGGCGGGCTCCCAGGTGATGCTGGTGCCCTGCCAGCGCAACAAGCCCAGGCGCTCCGGACCGTCGGGCAGGCGCACCAGGCAGTCGGCGCCGGCACCCACGGCGTTGTCGCCGGGTTCCAGCCAGATGAGGCCGATCAGGCCGGGCCAGCCTTGCGGCGCATCCAGTTCGGCCAGGCGGCGCTGGCACCAGCGCTG
Organism: Azospira sp. MPR-LB4; assembly: GCF_058809525.1. Classification (NCBI taxonomy): domain Bacteria; kingdom Pseudomonadati; phylum Pseudomonadota; class Betaproteobacteria; order Rhodocyclales; family Rhodocyclaceae; genus Azospira; species Azospira sp. MPR-LB4. The sequence goes on along the minus strand of NZ_CM179521.1, from coordinate 54,386 downwards.
GTGCCGGGCCGCCGGGGAAGCATCGGTGCGATCAGCAGTCATGGGGCAGGCTCCTCAAAGAAAAACGGCCCGATGCCGGGAAGCATCGGGCCCTTGGGCACAAGGTGGGTCAATCCTTCCGGCACACCGCGTAGCAGGCCATGATGCCCTGGGGGGCGCCGTAGTTCTGGGGATTGGTATCGCCGATACCTTCCTTGGCGGAGAGGTTGATATGGAAATCCCCCTCCACCCAGGTGAAGCCGCTGGATTCATGAATGCGGCGCAGGGCGGCGGGCGAATAGCGGAAGTTGTCTTCCGGACTGGGATGGTAGGGAAAGAGGAAGGGCGCCGAATTGATCAGGTAGCCGCCCTTCTTGACGATCTTGTAGAGGGCGTCGGAAACCTTGTAGGGATTCTCCACATGCTCGAACACCGACACCATGATCACGGTGTTGAAGGTGTCCGCATATTTTTCCGGCAGTTGCTCGATGTAGGGGTCCCCGTACTCCGGGTTGGCGATGACGTAGGCCGGATCGATGAAGGTCCAGGGACGCTCGATCCGCACATAGCGGTCGTTCTGCACCGGGTGGGGCACCTTGATGGACCACTTGTGGCCGTCCAGGTCCAGATCCAGGGCCAGGGCCTTGGCCATGGAGATATCGTAGTCGGCGATGCTGGGAGCGATCAGCCCCCCGGCATCCAGCAATGGGCCTTGCAGGCCGTAGCGTGCGTGAAGGGTGCGGATCAGGTCGATATCTTTTTTGAACATGGCGTCTCGCGGAAAGGATGGGGACATGAGCGGCTGACGGCCCCTATTCTAGCCTTGCCGCCCCGGCACCGGCATAGGCATAGGCAAGCCTAGAGGCGGAAGCGCCGGGCCAAATCGAAGGAGTTGCGTACCCCGATGTCGCCGCTGTGGGCCCGGAGCCAGTCTTCGGCGGCGGCGTAGCCCAGGTCGTGGAGCTTTAGCAGGAAGGGCCAGTCGGCCGCCACCTTGGTTTCGGAGCCGAACTGGTGCAGCAGGTCGGCCGCCTCGATGAGATGGAAATGGGTCTGCAGGATGCGTTTTTCCAGCCCCCCCGCCTCCAGGCCCAGGCGCTCGGAGAAGTCGATGACGTTGGCGAAGAGCAGCATTTCCCGCAGCACGCTGGTGTTGAAGGCCAGCTCCATGGCCCGGGCGCGGATTTCCTCCACCGTGGTCGGCACCTCGCCGTAGGTGGGCGGCGCCAGCAGCACCAGCAGGATTTCCGGGCTGTCGCATTCGTAGAACAGGGGGAACACCGCCGGGTTGGCAGAATAGCCGCCGTCCCAGTAGGGCTCGCCGTCGATCTCCACGGCGTGGTGGATCATGGGCAGGCAGGCCGAGGCCAGGGCCGCCTCCACGCTCAGCTCGGCGTTGCGGAACAGGCGCAGCTTGCCGGTGTTGGCGTTGGTGGCGGCGAGGAACAGGCGCACCGGGCTGTGCCGGCGCAGGCCCTCGAAATCCACCCGCTCCTTGAGTAGCTGGCGCAGGGGATTGAAGTTGAGGGGATTCAACTGGTAGGGCGAAAGGTACTGGGTCCAGTTGAGCATCATGCGGGTGGCCGGCATCAGGGCCAGGCCTTCGCCGCCCTGCACCGGCATGGAGAGATCCAGGGGCACGCTGTCGGCGATGGCCTGCCAGAACTCTTCCAGGGCCAGGCGGGCCCACTGGGGGCCGCCCTTCATCAGGCCGTCGGCCAGCACCAGGGCATTCATGGCGCCGGCGCTGGTGCCGCTGATGCCGTCGAAGCCGTAGCGCCCGTCCGCCAGCAGGCAGTCGAGCACACCCCAGCTGTAGGCGCCGTGGGCGCCGCCGCCCTGGAGCGCCAGATTGAGGGCCAAACCCGTGCTGCCTGCTGCCGTCTGCTGAACTGCCATGACTGCTCCTCGGATTGACTGATGGGTTCCCGGCTAGGATACTTCGCCCGGCGCCGCGGCGGCGCATCTTGCCGCTTTTTGACGGGCGCCCTCGGCGGGGCCGCAGCCTTGCCGACCTTTCCCGAATCGCTCTGCCAGGATTTCCCCATGCTGCAAAAGCTCTCCTCCTTCCCCGGCGTGCCCGGTCCCGTGGTCATCATCGTCATGGACGGCTACGGCCTGCCCAAGACCGACGTCGGCAGCGCCATCGCCGCCGCCAGGAAGCCCACCCTGGACAAGCTCTTCGCCACTTGCCCGAACATCCGCCTGAAGGCCCACGGCACCGCCGTCGGCATGCCGTCGGACGACGACATGGGCAATTCCGAAGTGGGCCACAACGCCATCGGCGCCGGCCAGGTGTACGCCCAGGGCGCCGCCCTGGTGGCGGGCGCCATCGCCGACGGCAGCATCTGGCAGGGCCAGGCCTGGCAGGAGATCGTCGCCGGGGCCAAGGCCGGTCGTGGTGTGCTGCACTTCATCGGCCTCTTCTCCGACGGCAACGTGCACAGCCACATCGACCACCTCAAGGCCATGGTGCTCCAGGCCAAGGCCGAAGGCGTCAAGACGGTGCGCATCCACGCCCTGCTGGACGGCCGCGACGTACCCGAGACCAGCGCCCTGGAATACGTGGAGCCCTTCGAGGCTTTCCTGGCGGAGATTTCCGACCCATCCTTCGACGCCCGCATCGCCTCCGGCGGCGGCCGCCAGGTCATCACCATGGACCGCTACGAGGCCAACTGGGCCCTGGTGGAAGCCGGCTGGAAGACCCACGTGCTGGGCCAGGGCGAGCAGTTCGCCAGCACTTCGGAAGCGGTCAAGGCCCTGCGCCAGCGCCATCCCGGCACCATCGACCAGGACCTGCCGCCTTTCGTCATCGGCGCCAATGGCCAGCCCGTCGGCACCATCGAGGACGGCGACGCCGTGGTCTTCTACAACTTCCGCGGCGACCGGGCCATCGAAATCACCCGGGCCTTCGAGGAAGCGGATTTCGACAAGTTCGACCGCATCCGCACGCCCAAGGTCACCTACGCCGGCATGCTGCAGTACGACGGCGACCTGCAGCTGCCCAAGCGCTTCCTGGTGGCCCCGCCGGCCATCAAGGACACCATGGGCGAGTGGTTCGCCAAGAGCGGCGTGACCCAGTTCGCCTGCTCCGAAACCCAGAAATTCGGCCATGTCACCTACTTCTGGAACGGCAACCGCTCCGGCAAGTTCGAGGGCGAGACCTACCAGGAAGTGCCCAGCGACGTGGTGCCCTTCGAGCAGCGGCCCTGGATGAAATCCGCCGAGATCGCCGACGCCATGATCGCCGCCCTGAAGAGCGGCCAGTACAAGACCCTGCGCTGCAACTTCGCCAACGGCGACATGGTGGGCCACACCGGCAACTTCCGCGCCGCCACCCTCTCCGTCGAGGCGGTGGACCTGGCCCTGGAGCGCATCCTGCCGGTGATCGATGCCATGGGCGGGGTGGCCCTGATCACCGCCGACCACGGCAACGCCGACGAGATGTTCGAGCTGGACAAGAAGACCAAGCAGCCCCAGCTCAATGCGGACGGCTCCTTCAAGGCCAAGACCGCCCACACCCTCAACCCGGTGCCGCTGATCCTTTACGACAACGTCAGCGGCGGCAAGCTGGCCCTGAAGCAGACGGAAAGCGCCGGTCTCTCCAACATCGCCGCCACCGTGGCCAACCTGCTGGGCTACGAAAAGCACGCCAAGTGGGACGAGAGCCTGCTGCAAATCCGCTGATCCCACGGCATCGGCGCAACAAGGAAACGGCGGCCCCAGGGCCGCCGTTTTGCATTGGCCCTTCTTGACGCAGCGGCTGGACGCCCCGTGGCACAGGGGTATGATGCTGGGCCATGGACAAGCTCGAAGTCTTCAACACCCTGGCAGCCGGGGTCGGCCACGGCGAACTCGCCTTTCCCACCAGCGCCCAGGTGGCCATCAAGGTGCGGCAGGCCCTGGACGATCCGGAGTGCCACATCGAAGCCGCCGCCCATCTGGTGCAGGCCGAGCCCCTGCTGGCGGCCCGGGTGGTGGCCATGGCCAACTCGGTCACCTACAACCGTGCCGGTAATCCCGTCACCGACGTGCGCACCGCCGTCGCCCGCCTGGGCTTTCGCACCGTGCGCGCCCTGGCCATGGCCCTCATCACCCGGCAGCTGTCCGGCAGCCCCAGCGATCCCGCCTTGCAGGCCATGGCCGCCCAATTGTGGCAACACACGGCCCATGTGGCCGCCCTGGCCCACGTCATCGCCCGCCGGGTGACCAAGGTGGATGGGGAAACGGCCATGTTCGCCGGCATCGTGCACGAGGTCGGCGGCTTCTACCTGCTGTCCCAGGCCAAGCGCCAGCCCGGCCTGCTGGACGGGGATTTCGACGCCTGGATGGAAGGCGGCGAAATGATCCTGGGCCGGGCCGTGCTGCAGGTGCTGGAAGTGCCGGCGCCGGTACTGGAAGCCATCGAAGCCTATTGGGACGGCTTCCTCGCCATCCCGCCCCACTCCCTTGGCGACACCCTGCTGCTGGCCGAGGAACTGTGCCCCGTGCCCTCGCCCCTGCACCGCTTCAACAGCCGCGGCGCAGCCCCGGGCAGTGCCGACATAGGCGGCAGCGGCAATCTGGACATGGTGCTGGGGGAGGAAACCCTGAGCGGCATCCTGGCCGAAGCGGCGGAAGAAGTGGGCTCCCTCACCGGCGCCCTGCAGTTCTGACGCCTTTCCAGCCGCCGGCAACATAGCGGCGGCACTCCATTCCCTGGAAGCCGCATGCGGCGGACTTCCCAGCCATGCCATGCCGGAGATCGCCTATCTGCGAGCCTCTCCGGCCACCCCACCCAACTGTTCATGAAAAAGCCGCCGACGGCCAGGCCGCGGCGGCTGCTTTGCTGCGGCGGCAACGCCGCCCCGCGAGACCCTCAGACCAGGGTCAGGGTGACATCGATATTGCCCCGGGTGGCGTTGGAATAGGGGCAAACCTGATGGGCCTTGGCCACCAGGTCCTCGGCCGCCGGCCGCTCCAGGCCCGGCAGGGCGATACGCAGTTCCACCTCGATGCCGAAACCGGCGGGGATGACGCCGATGCCCACCAGGCCCTCGATGCTGGCCTGGGCCGGGAAGGCAATCTTGTCCCGGGCGGCGACGAATTTCATGGCGCCCATGAAGCAGGCCGCATAGCCGGCGGCAAAAAGCTGCTCCGGATTGGTGCCGGCACCGCCGGCACCGCCCAGTTCCTTGGGCGTGCTCAGGGACACCTCCAGATGGCCGTCGGCGCCGACGGCACGGCCGTCACGGCCGCCGGTGACTTGGGCCTGGGCCCGGTACAGCACTTTTTCGATCGACATGGTCTTTCTCCTAGAAAAGTGGGAACTGCCTGCGACGACTTCGGAACGGTCCGGGCGCATCGCCGCCCATGAAAATCATTAATTATCGCTATTTAATCGCACGCTATATATTTGCCGGAAGAAAAGGGCCGCGAGGCCCTCTTGCAGCGGCGCTTCACGCCACGGCCAGCCTTCAGCCGTAGGCCTGCAGCCGCCGGCGCAGGTCGTCCAGTTCGCCCTTGAGCCGGCCCAGTTCGTCTGTGGAACAGGCGGCGGCGCAGAGCATGGCGGCGGGCACGGCCTCGGCCTGGCGACGCAGATCCCGCCCCGCCTGGCTCAGGCTCACCACCACCTGGCGCTCATCGCTGGCGGCCCGACTGCGGCTGAGCAGGCCCGCCGTCTCCAGGCGCTTCAAGAGGGGCGTCAGGGTGGCCGAATCCAGACCCAGGGGTTCGCCGATCTCGGACACGGTGAGGCCGTCCCGCTCCCACAGCACCAGCATCACCAGGTACTGGGGATAGGTCAGACCCAGGGGGCCCAGCACCTTGCGATAGACCTTCTGCATGGCCAGGGTGGTGGCATACAGGCTGAAGCAGAACTGGTTCTGCAGCAGCAGGGAGGCCGGGCTTGGCGGGGTGGCGTTGTTGGGCTTGTCATCCATGGCGCTCATATTAAATAGTGCGCTATTTAATTGCAAGCACTTTTTATTACCCTCCGGACGCCAGGCTCCCCAGCCAGGCCAGCACCGTCAGCACGGCCAGGGCGCCGCCCCGGGTGCACCAGGGCGGCCGCCAGGCCAGCAGGAACACCAGGCCGGTAGCGGCAGCGGAGAGCAGACCGATCCACAGCACCACGCCCTGGGCCGCGCCCCAGCCCGCAAGGCAGGGCGCCAGGGCCAGCAGGCAGCCGCTCCAGCCGGCCAGGCGCAGGACCCGGCCCCGTCCCGGCGTCAGGGGATGGTGGTAGCGCTGCCGGTAGTGGCGGGCCATGCCCAGGCACAGGCCCAGCATGCCCAGATAGGCCAGGCCGAGACTGGCGGCGGCGTGCAACCAGGAAATGTTCATGCTGCCTCCTTGGCCGCTGCAGCGGCAAAACGGCGGCTCACCCGCCATCCCAGATAGACCAGGGCCAGGCCGCCGACGAGGGCGGTCAGGTCCACTCCCAGGCGCATGGCATCCAGCAGCCCCGGGGCGCCGGCCACGTCGCACAGGGGAAGCAGGGCCCAGGCCAGGCCGGCGGCGTAGAGCTGCCCGCGCCAGGCCGCGCCGGGGGCACGCAGGCCGGCATGGACCAAGGTCAGGGCCCACACGGCGAAGAAGGCACCGATCTCCCAGGCCGCCCGCTCCGCCAGGTCCGCCGGCAGCAGCCGGTTGGCCCAGAGGAAGGCGGCGCTGGCCAGCATCACCCCGGCCACGGTGGCCACGTTGAGGCTTTCGATGGCGCCATAGACCCGGGCCGTGGCGGCCCCGAATTCATGGCCGGGACGCTTGCGCCGTTTGATGGTGAACAGCACCAGCCCCACCGCCATCATGGCGGTACCGGCCAGGCCGGAGAGGAAATACAGCCACTGGGCCGGATAGCCGCCGAAATGGACCAGGTGCAGCCCCACCTGGGTGCGGAAGGCGTAGGCCACCGGGTTCCACTCGGTCTGCCGCCCCAGTTCCCAGCCGCTCACCGCGGCGAAGGTGATGTGGTCGGCGACGGCGCCGAGGCGGTCGTCCAGATGGCGCATGAACTGCACCGTGGCTTCCCGGTCGCCGGGGGCACGGATGCCGATCCAGCCCACATGGCCGGCGCCCAGGACCGTCTCCGCCTCCTGCAGCAGGGGCGCCAGGGACGGCAGGGGCGCCGCCACGCCCGCCGGCCGGCGCTCGAAGCTGCGCACCACGTCGCCCCGGGGGCCGCCGGCCTTGCCGTCGTAGAAATGGTAGGTGGCGGCGGGCAGGTAGCTGTCCACCAGGATCACCACGCCGGTATAGGTGATGAGCAGCAGAAAGGGCAGGCCGAGGACGCCGAGGACATTGTGGGCGTCCAGCCAGCTGCGCTGGGCCGAGGACTGGGGGCGGAAGGTGAAGAAGTCCTGGAATATCTTCTTGTGCACCACGATGCCGTTGATCAGGGCCGCCAGCATCACCAGCCCCACCAGGCAGACGATGGCCCGCCCCACCTTGCCCGCATCCAGTTCGGCGTGGAAGTGGGTGAAGAAATGGCCCCCTTCCGTGGCCCGCACCGGCAGCACCTCGCCGCTTACCGGATGCAGGACTTCCTCCCGGGTCTGCTCCCGGTTGCCCCAGACGATGCCCACCGCCGGCTGGCGGGACGAGGGCATCTGTACGCGCCAGATGGGCGCCCCCTCCCCCACCTGACGCAGGCGCGCCTCGGCCACCGCCAGGGCCCGGGCCGGCTCGGCCGGGGCATGGCGGATTTCCGGGCGCATCCAGTGGCTGATCTCCGGCTCGAACACGGCCAGGGTGCCGGTAAAGAAAATGGGCACCAGCAGCCAGCCGAAGAGGAGACCGCTCCAGGTGTGCAGCCAGGACATGGACTGGGTGAACGTGGGGGCCTTCATGCCAACACCTTTCCCAGGTAGCCGAGGCCGGCCAGCAGGGCCGCCAGGGCCAGCAGCCAGCCCCAGGCCCGGGCGGCGCTGGAGGCGGCAAAGGCCCACAGCAGGGCCAGCAGCAGGGGGACGGGCAGGATCTGGCCCATGAGGAACCACAGGCTGACCCGGGCCAGGGGCAGCCACACCCCCAGGGCGAAGACCAGGGCCCAGGCGGCCGCGTAGCCCCCCAGGCCGGCCGCCAGGACGCGGCTCAGGACCTGGGTCCAGGATTGGTAGATACGCATGGCAATGCATCCGAAAAGGGGCCAGGGGCCCCGGTTGGCGAAGGAAAGGGCGAACACGGCAATGGGCGGCCTCAGGGCGCCATGGCCTCGGGATCGCCGAGGAAGGCCAGGGCCCGGGTCAGGGAGGGCAGGATCACCGAGCCGTGGTTCTCCCCGGCCAGCACCTCGTAGCGCACCGGCCCGGCCAGGCGGGCGCCGCCGGCCAGCCACAGGCCCATCTCCCGGGCGTCGGTGACCATGGGCCGGCTGGCCAGGAGGCGGGCCCGGGGCGAATCCGGGTTGTCGCTGGGCGGATCGTCCTCCCGGGCGCCGACGGTGATCAGCACCTGGGCCTGGCGGCGGGCGCCGGCGGCCAGCTGCTCCCGCTCCAGGCGCAGGTAGCGGTCGCCGTACCAGACCGAGGGACTGGCGGCGACGTAGGTGTGGAAGGCCTGGGGCCGGGTGAACAGCACGTGCAGGGCGAACAGGCCGCCGTAGGAATGGCCGAACAGGCCCTGGCGCGCCGGATCCACCGGGAACTCGGCGGCGATGAGGGGCTTCAGCTCCTCCTCGATGAAGGCCAGGAAGCGGTCGGCGCCGCCCTGACGCTCGCCGCCCCGCTCGGATTTGGGCCGGCCGGGCGGCAGCGGCGGCGTGTAGTCGTCGGCCCGGGCCGTCACCGCCTCGTCGGCGGAACCCGGATAGCCGATGGCCACCACCAGGGTGGGCGGCACGCCGGTAACGGCGGCACGCTCGGCCATGCGCCGGGCCACCACCGACAGGGTGGGAAAGGCCGTATTGCCGTCCAGGGCGTAGAGCACCGGGAAGCCGGCGGCAGGGGCGGCCCCGGCCGGCTTGGCGACGAAAATCCGGTAGGTACGGCCGGTATGGCGGGACGTCACGTCCCGCTGCAGGGACTGGGGCAGTTCCACCGGACGCCAGGCGGTCTCGTCGCGAGCCAGGGCCGGGCTGCCGCCCAGGGGCAGCAGAGGCGCCAGCAGCAGGCCCAGGAGAAGGCCGCGGCCCAGGCGCAGGGACAACAAGCTCATAGATTGCATGGATGCCTCGAAAAAAAGAGCCCCCGGCCATTGCCACGGCCCGGGGGCGGGAGGAACGGACTCAGAAGTCCACCGAGGCCGACAGGCTGACGCTGCGTGGCGCGCCGATGGTGGCCATGGAATAGCTGTCGGAGAAGCTGCCGGAGAAGTAGTTCTTGTCGAAGACGTTGTTCACGTTGGCGCGGAACACCACCTTCTGCTCGGCCACCCGGGTCGTGTAGCGGGCGCCCAGGTCCAGGATGGTCCAGGCCGGCAGCTGGTGGGTGTTGGCTGCGTTCAGGTAGAACTTGCCGTTGTAGGTCAGGCGGCCGGTCAGGGTCAGGCCGTTCACCCAGGGCGTATCCCATTCGGAGCCCAGGGTGGCCTGCCACTCGGGTACGCCGATGGCGGTGTTGCCGTCATAGGTGCCGTTCTGGGTGCGGGTCAGCTCCGCCTTGGTATAGGTGGCTCCGCCCAGCAGGCGCACATTGCGGCTCACCTCGCCGAAGGTGTTCCACTCGATGCCGCGGTGGCGGCGTTCCTGGCCGTCGGTGTAGGCATTGCCCACCTTCATCATGCCCGGCTTGGTCAGCTCGAAGAGGGAGACGGTGTTGGCAAACTTGCCCGCTTCCCACTTCACCCCCACTTCCTTCTGCTCGGTCTTGTAGGGGGCGAAGGTATGGCCGTAGTTGGTGGCGGTGACGTCGGTGACCGTGTCCCCCTTACTCAGGCCTTCAATGTAGTTGCCGTAGAGGGACACCGGTGCCGCCCAGGGCTTCACCACCAGGCCGACGGAGGGCGTCACGGCGCTCTTGTCGTAGCTGGAGGTCTGCACCCCGGTGGTGCCGTTGAAGTTGCGGGTGCGCACCCGCTGGTCCCGCAGGCCCAGGGTCAGCAGCACCTTCTCGTCGAGAAAGGAGAGGGTGTCGGCAATGGCCAGGCTGGTCAGGGTGGTTTCGCCGGTCTTGCGCGCGCTGCCGGGCAAGGTGCCGACGTTGGCCGCCGCCGGGTTGTAGATGTTGGAGGCGAAGCTGGTGCCGGACTTGGTCAGGGAGCCGCTTTCCTGCAGCAGGCCGGAGGTGCTCACCACCACGTCGTGGCCCACGTCGCCGGTCTTGAAGCGGCCCTTGAGGCCGATCTCGGAGGCGACGGAATCGCTGAAGCCGTACTGGCCGGTGAGCACCCCGGTGAAATTGCCGTTGGCCTGGATGTTGCGGGCGTGGGTGCCGTTGATGAAGCCCCAGTAGTCGTAATGCTGGGTGCCCAGGGAGCCGTAGACGGAAAGCTTGTCGTTGATCTCGTAGTCGGCCCGCAGCATCAGGCCCATGTTCTCCAGGGTGCCGTAGGCGCCGGGGAACAGGTTCTGCTTGGCATCGGGCGCGCTGAGGGGGGACGGCAGGGAATCGGCGAACCAGTAGGCGGAGGCCGGCGTGCCGCCCTTCATTTCCTCCTTGCTGTAGTAGAAGTCGCCGGACAACACCAGGGCCTCGCCCCGGTAATCGGCGCCGACGGAGAGGAAATCACGCTTCTTTTGCTGGCCGTCGGTGGTGGTGTCCCCTTCCCGGTGGGCTGCATTGACCCGCAGGCCGATCTGCTTGGCGGGGCCGAAGCGGCGGCCCAGGTCCAGATGGGTGCCGATCTGGGAATCGGAGGTGTAGTCCACGGTCACCCGGGTCAGGGGATCGTCCGCCGCCCGCTTGGTCACCAGGTTCACCACGCCGCCCACACCGCCGCCGGGAGGCATGCCGGTGAACATGGCGCCGGGGCCCTTCAGCACTTCCACCCGCTCCAGGAACTCCACCGGCACGTGGCCCTGGGGCGTCATGCCGAAGAGGCCGTTCACCGACAGGTCGCCGGCGAAAACGTCGAAGCCGCGCAGGCGGAAGTTCTCGTAGAGGTGGCCGGCGGAAACGGTGTAACGGGCGGAGGGCTCGTTGGCCAGCACGTCGGCCACGGTGCGGGCCTGCTGGTTTTCCACCACGTCGGCGGTATAGGCGGTGATGTTGAAGGGCGTGTCCATCACGTCCCGGTTGCCCAGCATGCCCAGGCGGGCGCCCCGGGCCACCTGGCCACCGGCGTAGGGGGTCGGCAGGGAAAGGTAGTCGCCGCTGGCGGTGACCTTCACTTCCGGCAGGGCGGCTTCGCTGCGGGCAGGCAGGCGGCGCAGGGTGTAGGTGCCGTCGCTGCCGGGCACGGCTTCCAGGCCGCTGCCGGCGAGGAGTTTGACCAGGGCCGCATCGGGGGCAAACCAGCCGTCCAGGGCCGGGGCGGTCTTGCCAGCCACCAGGCTGGCATCCACCCCCAGCAGCAGGCCGGTCTTGGCCGCCAGCTGGGACAGGGCCTGGCCCAGGGGCTGGGCCGGCTGTTGCAGGTGGATGCCGGCCTTGCCGGCGGCCGGATCGGCCCACAGGGGCCCGGCACAGCAGAGGGCGAGGGCCAGGGCGGTGAGACGGAAGGCGGGCCGGGCCTGTCGGCGGCCGGGGCGCTGGGCTGGTTGGGACATGCAGACTCCTGAAAAGACGGTCGAAAAAAGTGGCTTTCACTTTCCATGACCGGCGAGAAACGGAATCGGGCAGTCCCCGGGCAAAATATTTTGAAAAATTTTCAGGTACGGACCCGGATCAGCCAGCGGGAGTGGCGCTCCACCCGCAGGGGCAGCACCTCGGCCAGCAGGCGCAGGGCCTTGTCCACATCGTCCGCCGGCAGGGCGCCGGTAAAGCGCAGGCGGGCCAGATCGTCGCCGCTGGCGTGCAGGTGGCCGGGGAAATAGCGGTTGAGCTGGGCCAGGACCTCGTCCAGGGGAGCGTTGTCGAAGATCAGGCGGTGCCGCTCCCAGCTGTCGGCCGCCGGTGCCGCCGCCAGGGGCTCGGCCGTGCCGCCCGGTCCCAGGCGCAGGGCCTGGCCCGGCCCCAGGGTGACGCTGGCGCCGCCCCGGGCGGCCCGCACGGCGACGGAGGATTCGATGACGCTGACCAGGGTGCCGTCGCCGCTGCGATCCACCACATAGCGGGTACCCAGGGCCTGGGCCGTGCCCTCCTCGCTCACCACCCGGAAGGGGCGGCCCGCCGGGTCGTGGGCCACCTGGGCCAGGACCCGACCGGCCAGGAGGCGCACCCGGCGCTCCGTACCGGAAAAATCCAGATCCACGGCGGAACCGCTGTCCAGGGTCAGGCGGGAGCCGTCCGTCAGGGTCAGCTGCCGCACCTCGCCGATGCCGCTGCGCTCGTCCGCCAGCCAGTGCTGGCCGTGGCCCAGGAACAGCAGACAGAGGCCGAGCAGGGAGGCGGCCCCCAGCAGCAGCGGCCGGCGGGCCGGGGCGGCCCGGGGCAGGGGCTGTTCCAGGGCGTCCCACATCAGGCGGATCTGGCGGAAGGTCTCCTGGTGGCGGGGGTCGGCCCGCAGCCAGGCCTGGAAGTCCCGCTGCGCCTCGCCGCCGGCACCGCCCTCCCCCGTCTCCTCCAGTTCGTCGGCCAGGCGCACCACCCAGGCGGCCGCGGCCTCCCGGATGGCGGCCAGTTCCTCCCGCTCACAGGTGGCCATAGAGCCTCCCGTGGCAATGGGCCAGGGCCTTGGCCAGATACTGTTTGACGCTGCTTTCGGAGACCTGCAGCTCGGCGGCGATATCGGCGTAGGACAGGCCTTCCAGCCGGGCCAGGAGGAAGGCGCGGCGCGGCTTCTCCTCCAGTTCCTCGGAGAGCATGAGCAGCACCTGGCGCAGCAGCTGGCGCATGGCGACGATGTGTTCGGGGCTGGGCTCGCTGTCCGGCTCCAGGAGCAGGACCAGGGCCTGCAGGGTTTCCCGCTCCACCCGGGAGCGCTGGTGCAGGTTGATCAGCAGGCGGTTGGCCGTCACCAGCAGGTAGGCGCGGGGCTCCCGCAGGGCTGGCATTTCCGGCAGGGCCAGCAGCTTGAGGAAGGTGTCCTGGGTCAGGTCGGCGGCGTGGTCGCGGCAGCCCGTCTTCTTTCTCAGCCAGCCGAACAGCCAGCCGTGATGGGACCGGTAGAGATGGTCGACAGATTCGGTCGAAGAAGCGACGTGCATGCAGGAACTCCGCGGGAAAGCCAGGTGGACGGAAAACGTGGCTGGCGCGGAGTAAGGCACTCACTGCTGGCTAGATGCGAATTATTCTCAAATATGTAGCAAGATGCAAGCGCCGCCCGGGGGGCCGACTCCCGCCGCCATCGGGGCCGGGGCATCGGCGGCACCTGGCACCGTCCCTCCCCGCCTCTTGTTCGGAAGGCATCCAGGCCCCAGAATAAACCGACGTCATCAGCCACCGCGTCACTCACCGGGACCCCACCAGCCATGAATGCTCCAGCCAAGATTTCCGCCGTCGAGGCCCCGGGCGCCGACATGCCGCGCTGGCTGCCCCATGCCCTGGTGGCCCTGATCATCGCCACCCTGGTGGTGTCCCTGGCCGCCATGGCCATCTGGGAGGAGCGCATCCGCTATCGGGAGCGGGCCGAGGTGGCGACCCAGAACGTCTCCCACATGCTGGACCTGCACCTGAGCAGCGTCTTCGACAAGATCGACGTAGTGCTGCAATCGACGGTGACCCAGTACCAGGAGCAGCTGGCCGGCGGCAAGGTGCGCCCCCTGGAACTGAAGCTCTATCTGGAACGGCAGCAGGCCCTGGTGCCCGAGATCATCAGCCTGCGCATCATCGACCGGGACGGCGTGGTGCGCTACGGTGCCGGCATTCCCGGCGGCGGCCCGGTCAACCTGGGGGACCGGGAGTACTTCCTGCGGGCCCGGGACGGCAGCGCCAGCGAACTGATCATTGCTGGTCCCCTCATGGGGCGCATTGCCAAGCAATGGGTGGTCACCCTCTCCCGCCGCATCGAGGCCCCGGACGGCACCTTCGCCGGTGTGGTCTATGCCGCCATCCCCACCATCCACTTCGAGCGCATCCTCGCCTCCGTCAGCCTCGGCCCCCAGGGCGCGGCTTCCATCCGCACCGCCGACCTGGCCCTGGTGCACCGCTATCCGAGCACCCGCAACGCCGTCGGCAGCCGGGAGGTTTCCCAGGAACTGCTGGACATGCTGCGCCGGCACCCGACGGACGGCCAGTACCTGGCCCGCACCAGCCTGGACGGCGTCGAACGCAACAATGCCTACCGTCGCCTGGAGTCCTACCCCTTCTACGTCATCGTCGGCATGGCCAGCCGGGACTACCTGGGCGGCTGGCAGGAGCACAGCCTGATCCTGGGCGGCCTGGCGGCCCTGGCCGTGCTGGCCATCGGCCTGGCCGCCTGGCTCATGTACCGTTCCGCCGAACGCCTGCGGGCCGACCTGGCGGTGCGCAAACGCATCGGCGCCGAGCTGGAGACCCTGCTGGAGGAACGCACCCGTCTGGCCACGGAACTGGCGGAGCGGGCCGACGAGGCGGAGGCGGCGAACCGGGCCAAGAGCACCTTCCTGGCCAAGATGAGCCACGAACTGCGCACTCCCCTCAACCACATCATGGGCTTCACCACCATCCTGCAGCGGGAAGTCCAGGGCCCCCGGGGCCAGGACCATCTGCACAAGGTGGAACAGGCCTCCCAGCGCCTCCTGGAACTGATCAACTCCATCCTCGACGTCTCCAGCATCGAGAGCGGCAAGATCACCCTGGCCCTGCGCGACTTCGGCCTGGCCGAGCTGCTGGAGGAGGCCCGCCAGGGCCTGGCCGAAGCGGCAGCGGCCAAGGGCATCGGCGTCCAGGTGGTGAGCGACCCGGCCCTGCCGGCCCGCCTGCAGGGCGACCCGGAGCGCATCCGCCAGGTACTCAACGGCCTGCTCGACAACGCCATCAAGTTCTCCGAACAGGGGCCGGTGATCCTGCGGGCCCACCGGGTGCCCAGCGACGACGGCAACGTGCGGGTGCGTTTCGAGGTCAGCGACCAGGGCATCGGCGTCGCCCCCGAACTGCGGGACAACCTCTTCCAGATCTTCAACCAGGGCGACAATTCCAGCACCCGCCGCTACGGCGGCGCCGGCCTCGGCCTGGCCCTGTGCAAGCGCCTGGTGGCCCTGATGCTGGGCGAGATCGGCTGCACCTCCACCCCAGGCGACGGCAGCACCTTCTGGTTCACCCTGCCCCTGGGGGCGGTGGACGAGAACCCGGGGGTCCTCGGCGCCGGCGACTGGCAGCGGGTGCGCCACGTGCTGGCCGAACTGGAAGCCCTCCTCGCCGCCGACAACTTCCAGGCCCAGACCCTGTGGAAGCGCTACACTCCGCTGCTCCACGCCGCCCTCGGCCCCGGCGCCCGGGCCTGCGACGAGGCCATCGACAGCATCGACTTCGACACCGCCCTGCGCTGCCTGCGGGAGGCCCGCCGCGCCGTGCCCGAGCTGCGGGACCCGGCCCACTGAAATACCGCCGGGCCGGTTGCCCTCCGGCACCCTGCCCCAGGATCAAGCAAGCACGCCCATCTCCGGCATGGGTCGGCCACGATGGCCGCCCCATCTGCCTCCCCGGGCATGCCCCGGGGGAAAATCCGGCGCAAAAAAAAAGCGGGCTAGGCAGCCCGCTGTGTGTCGTCCCCGGCCGGACCCGGCGCTTCCCCGGGAATGGGCAGGCTGAAGAGGCGCTTCAGGCGCACGCATTCCGGATTGAGGCTGCCGTCCTCCAGCAGGGCCGGAAACTCCCGGCACACCGAAGGCCGGTTGTCGTAGATGCCGCAGCGATTGTCCGCCTGCAGGGCGATGCAGCGCCCCTCCCCCGACTCCGTGCCCTTCATGCAGGCGCGGAAAGGCGTCAGGGACGACGTCAGGGCTTCCGGCACATAGCCGCCGGGCTGGGTATCCAGCTCCCCGTGGTAGAAGGAAACGCGAAAGAACTTGCAGCAACAGCCGCAGCCGACGCAGGGATGGTCGTTCCCCGCCATGTCGTAGAAAACCCGGTCGTCCTCGGTGCGAATGCTGATCTGGGGCATGTCGTTCTCCCGGCCCGCCCGGGCCGGCACAAGCAAAAAATGGATGGAAATGGCCCCCGCCGCACCACCTCCGTTGTCCACCGTGGGTTGGCAACCGGACAAGAGGGCCAGGGACGGGCAGTTTAAAAAAACTCGGCGCCCTTGATAAGCCCCCGCCCTATCCGCTCCATTGAACATCACCAATGCCCAGCCCAGCAGGTAACGGGTCAGTACAATGGCGGCCAGCCGCAATACTGACGATCAACCGCACACGCAGCCAAACTTCACGCCGAAGGACTAGCCATGCATTACCAACGCCTTGCCACTGCCATCATCATTGCCGCCTGTCTGGGAACCTCGGCATGCCAGAAAGCTGCCGACAGCGAAGGAGGCAGTGCCTCTTCCCAGGCCAGTCCCAAAACCATCAAAGCCTTCCAGGATCATGTCGCCAAGTTCTCCATGACGCTCTTCCGGGCTGAGGCCGATGGTGTCTTCAACGGCAAGACCGGCCTCACCGATCTCCAGCCCCTGGTCGATGGAGTTTACTTTAGCGGTGGCGTCCCGCTCCCCGTTCCCTCCGGCATCCAGACCGCACCCGCTCCCTGGCAGTATCTGCGCAGCGAATTCAATGTGGTCATTGGCGGCCCCCAGGGCGAAGAACTGGGGTCGGCAGCAGCCGACGACCTGCTCCTGCTTACCAATATTCGTCCCGAAGTATGCGACGCTCTCAACGCCGGCCTGGGGCAGGACAAAGGCAGCACTGGCCGCCTGGAAAAAAAACGCATCACTGCCGCCGTCGGCAGCAAAATCGAGCAGAACGAAGGCTGCGTCGCCACCCCGGACGGATTCGCCTACTTCGTCGTCACCAACCGGCACTGATCCGATACGGCGAACCGGGAGCGTCCCTCATCGAGCGGGTGATGGGCTCGGATCACACCCTCACAGAAAAACGGCGGGCCTGATGTACTCAGGACCCGCCGTTTTGCCGTATTGCCACCGTTAGTTCTGCAACTCAACCCTTGGCAAAGCGCATCACCCCGCCCTCGTCGCAGCTGACCAGGATGGTGTCCTTGGGGCCGAAGTTGCCTTCGAGAATCTGCTTGGCCAGCGGGTTCTCGATGTGCTGCTGGATGGCCCGCTTCAGCGGGCGGGCGCCGAAGATGGGGTCGAAGCCGGCCTTGGCCAGTTCGTCCAGGGCGGAATCGGCCACCTCCAGGCGCATTTCCAGCTGGGCCACCCGCTTTTCCAGATAGCCGAGCTGGATGCGGGCGATGTTGCGGATGTTCTTCTCGTCCAGGCTGTGGAAGACCACGGCCTCGTCGATGCGGTTGATGAACTCGGGACGGAAGTAGCTCTTCACCTCGCCCATCACCGCCAGCTTGATCAGCTGGTAATCGTCGCCTGCCATCTGCTGGATCATCTGGCTGCCCAGGTTGGAGGTCATGACGATCACGGTGTTCTTGAAGTCCACCGTGCGGCCCTGGCCGTCGGTCATGCGGCCGTCGTCCAGCACCTGCAGGAGCACGTTGAAGACGTCCGGGTGGGCCTTTTCCACCTCGTCCAGCAGGATCACGCTATAGGGCTTGCGTCGCACCGCTTCGGTCAGGGTGCCGCCTTCCTCGTAGCCGACGTAGCCCGGAGGCGCGCCGATGAGGCGGGCCACGGAGTGCTTCTCCATGAACTCGCTCATGTCGATGCGGATCAGGTGGTCTTCGCTGTCGAAGAGGAACTCGGCCAGGGCCTTGCACAGCTCGGTCTTGCCGACGCCGGTGGGACCGAGGAAGAGGAAGGAGCCGTAGGGCCGGTTGGGGTCGCTCAAACCGGCGCGGGAGCGGCGGATGGCATCCGACACCAGGCGCACGGCCTCGTCCTGGCCCACCACGCGCTGGTGCAGGCGGTCTTCCATTTTCAGGAGCTTGTCCCGCTCGCCCTGCATCATCTTGGAGACGGGAATGCCGGTGGCCCGGCTCACCACTTCGGCGATTTCCTCGGCGCCCACCTGGGTGCGCAGCAGCTTGTTCTGCTGCTGTCCGCCTTCGCTGGCCTTCTCGGCCACCTTGAGCTGGGCTTCGAGCTGGGGCAGCTTGCCGTATTGCAGCTCGGCCACCTTTTCCAGCTTGCCTTCGCGCTGCAGCCTGGCGATCTCGGCCTTGATCTTGTCGATCTCTTCCTTGACGTGGGCGGCGCCGTGGACCTGGGCCTTCTCGGCCTTCCACACTTCTTCCAGGTCGGAATATTCCTTCTGCAGCTTGGCGATTTCGTCCTCGATCAGGCCGAAGCGCTTCTTCGAGGCTTCGTCCTTTTCCTTTTTCACCGCTTCCCGCTCGATCTTCAGCTGGATGATGCGGCGGTCCAGCTTGTCCATCACTTCCGGCTTGGAGTCGATTTCCATCTTGATGCGGGCGGCGGCCTCGTCGATGAGGTCGATGGCCTTGTCCGGCAGGAAGCGGTCGGTGATGTAGCGGTGGGAGAGTTCTGCCGCGGCGACGATGGCCGGGTCGGTGATGTCCACGCCGTGGTGCAGTTCATACTTCTCCTGCAGACCGCGCAGGATGGCGATGGTGGCTTCGACGGAAGGCTCGTCCACCAGCACCTTCTGGAAGCGGCGCTCCAGGGCGGCATCCTTCTCGATGTACTTGCGGTATTCGTCCAGGGTGGTGGCGCCGATGCAGTGCAGCTCGCCGCGGGCCAGGGCGGGCTTCAACATGTTGCCGGCGTCGATGGCGCCCTCGGCCTTGCCGGCGCCGACCATGGTGTGGATTTCGTCGATGAAGAGAATGATGCGGCCTTCATCCTTGGCGATGTCGTTGAGCACGGCCTTGAGGCGCTCCTCGAACTCGCCCCGGTACTTGGCCCCGGCCAGCAGGCCAGCCATGTCCAGCACCAGCACCTTCTTGCCCTTCAGGGTTTCCGGCACCTCGTCATTGACGATGCGCTGGGCCAGGCCCTCGACGATGGCGGTCTTGCCAACGCCGGGCTCGCCGATCAGCACCGGGTTGTTCTTGGTACGGCGCTGCAAAATTTGAATGGCGCGACGGATTTCGTCGTCCCGGCCGATGACCGGGTCCAGCTTGCCCTGGGCGGCCCGCTCGGTGAGGTCCACGCAGTATTTCTTCAGGGATTCGCGCTGGCCTTCGGCCTCCTGGCTGTCCACCCCCTGGCCGCCGCGCACGGCGTCGATGGCGGCTTCCAGGGGCTTCTTCTCCAGGCCGTATTGCTTGGCGATGCGGGAGGTTTCCCCCTTGTCGCCGGTCAGGGCCAGCAGGAACATTTCGGAGGCGATGAACTGGTCGCCCCGCTTCTGGGCTTCCTTGTCGGTGAGGTTGAGCAGGTTGGTCAGGTCTCGGCCGATGGAAACGTCGCCGCCGTGGCCTTCCACCTTGGGCAGGCGGGCAATGGCCTGCTCCAAGGCGGTCCGCAGGGGCGGCACATTGACGCCGGCCCGGGCCAGCAGGGAGGCAGTGCCGCCGTCATCCTGGTTAAGCAGGGCCAGCAGCAGATGGCTGGGGTCGATGAACTGGTTGTCGGCGCCGATGGCCAGGCTCTGGGCGTCGGCCAGGGCCTGCTGGAACTTGGTGGTGAATTTGTCGAAGCGCATGGGAGCTCCTTTCCGATGGATTGACCGGAAGATGGGGGCACTCCCTTTAATTTCAACTACCTGGCCGCCCTAATTGCGCGGAGGCACTCCAAGGTCGGCGGCAGCCCGCAGCCAGCGGGCCTCCAGTTCCTCGGCCGGCAGGGGATGGGAAAACAGATAGCCCTGGCAGGTGCGACAGCCGTTTTGCAGCAGGATGCCACGCTGCTGGTCGGTCTCCACCCCTTCGGCCAGGATGTCCATATCGAGGTGCTGACCCAGCTCGATGATGGAGGCAACGATGTTGGAACTGACCGGGTCGTCGGCAATGTCCCGGATGAAGCTGCGGTCCAGCTTCAGGGTGTGCAGGGGGAAGCGCTTGAGGTAGGAAAGGGAGGAATAGCCGGTGCCGAAATCGTCGATGGCAAGCCGGATGCCCATGGCCTCCAGGGCTTCCAGCTTGGCGTCCACCTGGGCCGAATTGTCCATGAGCAGGCTTTCGGTGATTTCCAGCTCCAGGTAGCGGGGCGCCAGGCCCGTCTCCGCCAGGATGGCGTTGATGCGCTGCAGTAGGTCGGCCTGGCGGAACTGGCGGGAAGAGAGATTCACCGCCACCCGGCGGATCGGCAGGCCCCGCGCCACCCACTGCTGCATCTGGCGGCAGGCCTGGCGCAGCACCCATTCCCCCAGGGGCAGGATCAGGCCGGTTTCTTCCGCCAGGGGAATGAAGCGGGCCGGCGGCACCAGTTCGCCACCGGGAAGGCGCCAGCGCACCAGGGCCTCCACCCCCTCCAGGCTGGCGGTGCGAAGATCCACCTGGGGCTGGTAGTACAGCAGGAACTCCTCCTTCTCCAGGCCCCGGCGCAGGGCCGCCTCCAGGGCCAGGCGCGCATCCGCCTGCCGGGTCTGGGCTTCGCTGTAGAAACGGAAGGTGTGGCGCCCCGCCGCCTTGGCCTGGTAGAGGGCGGAATCGGCATGCTGGATCAGGGTGGTGGCGTTGTCCCCGTCCGCCGGATAAAGGCAGATGCCGATGCTGGCGCCGACGTAGACCTCGCTCCTGTCGTCGAGACGGAACGGTGCCGCCAGTTGCTCCAGGAGCTTTTCCGCCACCACGGCGGCCCGTTCCGGGGTGGCCGCGGTTTCCAGCAGGAGCAGGAATTCGTCGCCGCCCAGGCGGGCCAGGGTGTCGCTCTCCCGCAGGCAGGGTCGCAAGCGCTCGGCCACGGCACAGAGCAGGCGGTCCCCGGTCGGATGGCCGAGGCTGTCATTGACATCCTTGAATCGGTCCAGGTCGAGGAACAGCACGGCACCGCTGCCGCCTTCCCGGGCCGAGAGGCTGAGGGCATGCTCCAGGCGGGCCAGGAACAGGGTGCGGTTGGGCAGGTCGGTCAGGGGATCGTGGTGGGCCAGGTGCAGCAGCTTCTGCTCGGAGCGCCGGATCGGTGACAGGTCGAGAAACACGCCCACATAGCTGACCGGCTGGTGCGCCTCGTCGCGCACCGTGCTGATGGTCAGCCATTGGGGATAGGTTTCGCCGTTCTTGCGCCGGTTCCAGATTTCCCCCTGCCAGTGGCCACTCTCCAGCAGGTCGCGCCACAGCTGGCGATAGAAGGCGCCGTCCTGGCGGCCCGACTTGAGCAGGCGCAGGTTGAAGCCCTGCAATTCCGCCTCGCCGTAGCCGGTGATCTGGCAGAAGGCCGGATTCACCGCTTCCACCCGGCCCTCCAGGTCGGTCACCACGATGCCCTCCCGGGCGGCGGAGAAGACGGCGGAGGCCAGGTTGAGGCGATGCACGTAATCCCGGCAGGCCGCCAGCTCCCGGGGAGTGCCGCTGCGGTAGAGCAGCAGGTAGAGCACGGCGGCGCTGCTCCCCAGCACCAGCACGGCGGCACCGCCGTCGGAGAGGCCGGCCGCGCCCTGCAGCACGGCCAGCAAGGCGCCGCCGGCGCACAGGTAGAGCAGCACCAGGGGCCAGGCCTGGCGGTGCCCGG
The DNA here is from genome assembly GCF_058809525.1 of Azospira sp. MPR-LB4. NCBI lineage: Bacteria > Pseudomonadati > Pseudomonadota > Betaproteobacteria > Rhodocyclales > Rhodocyclaceae > Azospira > Azospira sp. MPR-LB4. The sequence continues at coordinate 32,819 of NZ_CM179521.1, read as the reverse complement.
GGCGCAGCAGGGGATTGGCGCAGCAGGCCGGCGCCGAGGATTTCGGCGCCGGGCTCAAAAGAGCTCCACCAGGCCGCCGGCCGGCGCCTTGCTGCTGCCGGTGATGCTGGCATAGAGGCCCTGCACCAGCTGGTCCAGGGGTTCCTCCCGGGGGTGGCAGGCCTCCAGGGACTCCAGGGATTCGAGCTGCAGCACCAGGGACTGGACGTAGTCCTCCATGCGCAGCATGCCCTCCTGGATGCGTTCGATCTGCTGCCGGGTGATGTCCTGAAACTGGATGCTGCTCATCACCTGGAGAATGGCCTGGTCCAGCATGGCGGCGCCGTCGCAGATGAGGCGCACCGAATTGGCCTCGCCGCTGATGGCCTGCTGGATGCCCTCGGCCAGCCCTTCCAGCTGGGCGGTGATGGCCTGCAGGGAAGTGCGTTCCGCGTCCACGTGGGTGCCGGCCAGCTTGTGCTCGAACTGGGACTGGATGCTCTGGGCCATGGCCGAGATGCCGGCATGGATCTGGGTGGCGGCCTGGTCCACCTCGCCCGACAGCTTGCGCACCTCGGTGGCCACCACGGCGAAGCCGCGCCCCGCCTCCCCGGCCCGGGCCGCCTCGATGGCGGCATTCAGGGCCAGCAGGTTGGTCTGGCCGGAAATGTGCCGGATCACCTCCACCAGGCCGCCCAGGGCCCGGGTTTCGCCGATGACCCGGCTGGTGCGCTGCTGGTCCTCCGCCGATTCGCTGACCCGCTCTTCGATGTACTGTTCGAGACGGGAGATGACGGTGCGGTTGTGGGCCATGCGGGCCTCCGTGTCTTCCGTCAGGCGGGCGCTCAGCTCGTCGGCCTGGGACACCATCTGCTTGAGGTCGCCCATGGTGGCGTCCAGGTTCTCGCACTGGACGATGATGTCCCGCGCCGCCCCTTCGGTGATCTGCACCAGCTGGCCCAGCTGCTCCCGCGTCAGCTCGCCGACCCGCCCCACTTCCCGCACCCGGCCGGCCAGTTCGGCGGCGCAGGCCAGGCGCTCCCGGGAGCGCTGCTGCAGATGCTCGGCCGCCACCCGGGAGCCGAGCAGGAAGTCCCGGTAGAACAGGCGGGAGATGGCGTAATGGACGCAGAAGGCAACGACCACGATGCACATCGAACCCAGGGTATCCACCACCCGGTCCGACAGGCCCAGGGAATTTTCGGCAAAGCGGTGAAAGGCTTCATGGCCGCCATAAACGGCGGCCCCCGTGGCGGCGGCGATGGACAAAAAGGCCAGGATGCCGCGCTTGAAGAGGCGTGATGCTTCCAATGATTCCTCCAGGGAGCTGTTGTTGTCCCGCATCCACGGTCGTGGTGATGGTTCCTGGAGTTGCGCGCCGGGATGGGGTGGTTTGCGGCTGCCACGGACATGGCCGGCAGCCCTGCCGGCCGCCACCGATTCCAACCAGGACGAATTTATGACGCTTTGATTCGCCCCGGTATCACCCGGGACCTGATTCCCCTATCACCTTCCTGCCGGAGGTCTGTCGTCGTTGCAACTACAGCCTGCCGGGGAAAGCTCGAGCCGTACGGAATGGCCCTAGAAGGGGGCCGGCGGGCTGGCGATGAGGCGGTTGTTGATGGCGTAGAGGGTCAGTTCGGCATTGTTGCGGATGCCCATCTTGGCCAGGATGCGGGCCCGGTAGGTGCTGATGGTGTTGGGGCTGCGGTGCAGGGTTTCGGCGATCTGGGAGACGGAGCGTCCGGCCGCCAGCAGGCACATCACCTGGTACTCCCGGTCGGAGAGGTTCTCGTGGGGCAGGCACTGGCGCCGGCCGCTCACCTCCAGGGCCAGCCACTCCGCCAGGCGGGCGCTGACGTAGGTGCCGCCGGCGGCCAGCTTGCGCACTGCCCGCACCAGTTCCTCCGGTGCGTTTTCCTTGTTGAGGAAGCCGCTGGCACCGTTCTTCAGGGCGCGCATGGCCAGGTGCTCCTCCGAGTGGATGCTGAAAATGAGAATGGGCATGGCCGGCGCGATGCGGTGGATTTCCGGCAGGGCCTCCAGGCCGTTGCGGCCCGGCAGGTTCACATCCAGCACCAGTACGTCGAAGCTGCGCTGTCGCAGCAGCAGCAGGGCCTCGTCGATGGTGCCGGCCTGGGCCGCCACTCGCATGTCGTGTTCCTGGTCGAGGATCTGGCTGATGCCCCGGCTGACGACGGGATGGTCGTCAATGACCAATATTTCCAATATCCGTCTCCCTTGTTATGAGTGGAACGAGAACCCGCACCCGGGTGCCCTCGATTTCCGGGCGGGTGGCGATGTGCACCTCGCCGCCGCATTGGGCCGCCCGCTCCTTGATGCCCAGCAAGCCCAGGGAATGGCCGTGGGCGGGCAGCATCGGCATCCCCCTGCCGTTGTCCCGCACCTCCAGCAGGACCCGGCCGTCGGCCAGGCCCAGGCTCACATCGATGCGGTTGGCCTGGGCATGGCGCGCCACATTGGTCAGCAGTTCCTGGCAGATGCGGAACAGATGGGTGGCCAGGACATCCGGCAGCTCCAGGCGCTCCCGGGGCACCACCACGTTGCAGCGGATGCCCAGGCGGCGGCGGAAATCGTCCACCAGCCACTCGACGCCGGCCCCCAGGCCCAGGGTGTCGAGGATGCCGGGGCGCAAATCCCAGGAGATGGTGCGCACGGCGCGCAGGGTGTCGTCGATGAGGCGGCCGACCTCCTGCAGCCGGGTCTTTTCCTCCGCCTGTCCGCCCAGCAGGCGGGCCCGCAGCCAGGCCATCTCCAGCTTCAGCACGGTCAGGCTCTGCCCCAGCTGGTCGTGGATTTCCAGGGAGATGCGGGAACGCTCCTCCTCCCGCACCCGCTGCAGGCCTTCGTTGAGGGCCCGCAGCTGGTCCCGGGAGCGCATCAGTTCAGCGTCGGCCTGCTTGCGGGCGCTGACGTCGTGGATATAGCCGTGCCAGATGACGCAACCGTCGTCCTCCAGCCGCGGCACCGCCTTGCTCTCCACCCAGCGCACGCCCCCCTGGGGATGATGCACGCGGAACTCGCAGTGCCAGGGGGCCATGGTCCGGGCCGACTCCAGCACCACCGCCAGCACCCGTTCCTGGTCGGCGCCGTGGATGCGGCTGAGGACCGGCCCCAGGTCCTCCGTCAGGTCCTCCGGCCGCAGGCCGAAGATGTCCACCGAGCCCTGCATGGCGTAGGGAATGCAGAAAGTGCCGTCGGGCCGCAGCTTGATCGAATAGATGACCCCGGGCACCGAAGCCGCCACCCGGGCCAGCTTGTCCTGCAGCATGAGGCGCTGCCGCAGGCCCTCTTCCGCCTGGCGCCGGGCGGTGATGTCCATGTGGATGGTGACCAGGCCCTGCAGGCCCGAACCCAGGGGCGTCGCCTGCAGCAGATACCAGCGCTCGCCGGCAGGACCATGGCAGGGATACTCGATGCTGGCCACCGGCAGCCTTTCCTCCAGCACCGCCTGCATGCCGGCCAGGGCTTCCGTCGCCGAAGCCTCGGGAAAGGAGCGGCGGCAGACCTCGAAATAGTTGAGCCCCACCCCTGCCGCCAGCTCCTCGCCGGCGCCGTTGCCGAGGGCGAACTCGGACCATTTGCGGTTGGTGCGCAGGATGTTGCCCTCCCGGTCCAGCACCGCCACGGCCACGTCGAGGGAATTCATGATGGCGTTGGTGAGAATCTCGTTGCGGCTGGCCAGGGCCTGGCTGCGCCGGTTCTCCGTCACGTCCAGCAGGGTCCACTGCAGGTAGCGCTCGCTGTCTAGAAAGACCAGGTCCACCGAGATCAGCAGGTGGCGCACCTGGCCGTCCGGGCGGCGGATGGAGCGCTCGCTCTGGTAGCCCCGTCCGTCGATGAGGATGGAGGCCAGGGCCACCTCCCGCTGCTGGGGCGAGCCCCACAGATGCAGGGCGAAGGACGTCATGCCGATGACCTCCTGCCGCTCCAGGCCGTAGATATGGAGAAAGGCGGGATTCACGTCCACCAGGGAGCCGTCGGCCACCCGGCAGAGGGCGATGCCCGCCGGGCAGGTGCGGAAGATGGTGGAGAAGCGGGCCTCGCTCTCGCGCAGGGCAATCTCCACCTTCTTGCGCTCGGTCACATCCTGCAGGGTGCCCATGGCCATGGCCCCGCTCCGGCGCCGGCGCTTGCCGCCACGGCCAGGCAGACCCGAGGAGAGGGAGAGATGGCGCAGGCCCCGGTGCGAGTCGCCAACGCGGAATTCCACCGTCCCCGGCGCCGCCGTCGTCGGCGGATGCAGCCAGATGCGGCGGATGCGCTCCCGGTCTTCCGGCACCACGCATTCGAGGAATTCGGCCAGACGCGCCGCCCGGGTCGGCAGGCCCAGCAGCAGGCTGGCGCGGCCGTCGAGGAAGATGCGGTCCTGCTGATGCTCGTAGCACCAGATGCCCAGGTCCGACGATTCGAGGGAGAGGTGCAGCAGCCGCCCCAGGTTGAGGGAGGACAGCAGGCGGGGAATGGTTTCCCGGTCGAGCAGCAGCAGGCTGCAGGACCACCCGATGCCGACCAGAATCAGCGCAGTCAGGAAGTCCGGCCAGATTCCTCCCATGATTCCTTCCTCCAGCATGTCCTAGTCGCTAATGGCGCCCCCCTTGCCGCCCGCCCCGACCGCTCCTCCCGGAGATAGGCTGAGATTCGGCGGCAATGGAACTGAGCCCAGAAAAAGGCCGGTGTATTCTTGTTGTGAACAAACGATGTATTGCGCTACGTCCTGTTCCCCTCCCCCACGCCTTGCTGGGGACCACAGGAGCTTCCATCCGTACGCTGCAACCCATCCGGACCGGATTGAGGCAGAACGTCGAGGCAGCATCGGCCCTGGACCTACCGACCAAACTCACCATTTTAGGGCGCCGGACCTGGCCCACCTATCAGGAGCCGATTCATTTGTGTGTAGCGAAAATCGTTATTGTATATGGCGCTTTTCACTACATCCCCAGCTTTCGCGCCCCTATTCCCACGGCATCCGGTTTTTAGAACATCGGCGTAGGACAGGCGCCTAATCGTCGTTTCCGGACAGCGGCGTTTGTCGGGACGGGCCCAGTTTCGGCTAGAATCTCCGCAGCAGATTTGCTCTGCCTTAAAAAAACAACGAGCAGGCATGCCGTCCGGCGCCTGTGGAGGAAGACACCATGACTACCGGAAAACCCGTTTCCATTCGTACCAAGTTCCTCTGGCTCACCGGCATCACGGTCCTGAGCCTGGTGGTGCTGTTCGCCGTGGTGCTGGCCACGGAAAAATCCCTGCTCATGCAGGATCGCCAGGAAAAGGTGCGCAACCTGGTGGAAGTGGCCCACGGTCTGGTGGCCCACTACGACAAGCAGGTCCAGGCGGGCAAGCTGAGCAAGGAAGAAGCCCAGCAGGCCGCCATCGCCGCCATCAAGGACCTGCGCTACGACAAGATCGAGTATTTCTGGATCAACGACCTCAACGACCTGATGGTGATGCACCCCATCAAGCCGGAAATGGACGGCAAGAAGCTGGACCAGCTGAAGGACAAGGCCGGCAAGTACCTCTTCCGCGAATTCAACGAGACGGTGAAGAAACAGGGCGCCGGCTTCGTCGACTACCTGTGGCCCAAGCCCGGCTTCGAGGACCCGGTGCCGAAGATCTCCTACGTCAAGGGCTATGAGCCCTGGGGCTGGGTCATCGGCAGCGGCATCTACACCGACGACGTGAACGCCATCTTCAAGCAGGAAGCCATCAAGTTCCTCATCTGGGGCCTGGCCATCGGCGGCCTCATCAGCGTCTCCCTGTTCCTGGTGCGGCGCAGCCTGCTGCGCATCCTGGGCGGCGAACCCCACGAGGCCACGGTCATCACCAAGCGCATCGCCGCCGGCGACCTGACGGTGGACATCCGCACCGAGGCCGGCGATTCCACCAGCCTCATCGCCAGCATGAAGGAAATGCAGGAAACCCTGCGCAGCATGATCGGCAGCATCGTCGGCGGCGCCGAACAGCTGTCCACCGCCGCCGCCCAGCTGATGCGGGCCTCCGAGGAAGTCACCGGTTCGGCCCGGGAGCAGAGCGAATCCGCCGCCTCCATGGCCGCCGCCATGCAGGAGATGACCGTGAGCATCGACCAGGTGGCGGAAAACGCCCGGGAAGCCCACGCCATCAGCACCCAGTCCGGCGACTATTCCCAGCAGGGCACCGTGGTCATCCACAACGCTGCCCAGGAAATGCGCCAGATCGCCGAAGCGGTACAGGCCTCCTCCTCCATCATCGAAGAACTGGGCCGCCAGTCCGACCAGATCACCTCCATCGTCAACACCATCAAGGAAATCGCCGACCAGACCAACCTGCTGGCCTTGAACGCCGCCATCGAGGCCGCCCGGGCCGGGGAACAGGGCCGGGGCTTTGCCGTGGTGGCCGACGAAGTGCGCAAGCTGGCCGAACGCACCAGCCTGTCCACCCAGGAAATCGCCGACACCATCAGCAAGATCCAGGCGGGCACCCGCAACGCCGTGGCCAGCATGGAACTGGGCGTGAATCAGGTGGACAAGGGGGTGGAACTGGCCAACGAGGCCGGCGAATCCATCAACAACATCCGGGACGGCGCCCAGCGGGTGACCCAGGTGGTGAACGACATCACCAATTCCATCAAGGAACAGAGCACCACTTCCAGCGACATGGCCCAGAGCATCGAGCGCATCGCCCGCATGTCCGAGGACAGCGCCAACGCCATCGCCCACACGGCCGAGGCGGCGCGCCACCTGCAGGAACTGTCCCTGGAACTGCACGGCTCGGTGAGCCGCTTCAAGACCCACTAGGCGACACCGCCGACCACGCCAAGGCCGCCTGCGGGCGGCCTTTTTCATGGGGCAGGCCAAAGGCTCCCAATGACTGAAGCACCACCGCACCCCGTACCCGCCATGGTCATCCGGCGTCGGCCGGAGGCCGGCAATCCCCCATGAAAAAGCCGCCTGACGGCGGCTTGATCAATCCCTGTGACGGCCATGAGCCGCCCGAGCGTTATTGGCCAGTATCTGCAGCAGGCTCTCCAGCAACGGCAGGTGCCCCGGCCTCGGTGGGGGCCGACGACACCACAGCTGGCACCGTACCGGTGGGTTCCTCCGCCATTGCAACCGCCCCGGTTGCCAATCCCAGCTTGCCCTGCAACTCGGCCGCACAACGCTTGGCGATCTCCCGGGAAGCATTCTGCAGGGCGCCGAACTCATCCCGTTCCCATTCTTCCTGGGGCATCTTCTCCCCGTATTCGCCCTGGCAGGACTCTTTGAAGTAGATCGTGTCGCTTTCCTTCTGGTAGAGCTGCACGCTGACGTTGTAGCGCAGGGTGTAGTCGCTCGACAGCATGGAATAGTCGAGTTGCCACTGGGGCTGGGAAACCGTCAGTTGCAGGTCGGCGGCAGAAGCACTGCGCTCAGCGCCGGCGGTGGCGATATTCAACTGCGGCACCTGGGACAAACTGGCCAGGAGTTCTTGGCTGACAGCCAGGACCGGCCCCTCCTTCGCCACCTGAGCCTGGGGCTTGGCGGTCTGGGCCTCGGCGGCGCTGACAATCGCACTATTCACGTTCTGGCTGAAAGTGGTGGCGATCTGGACATTGGCGTCCAGCTGCCGCTGCAACTGCTGAGCGCTGGTGCTCGGACCGGAGGACGTCCCCGAGGCCAAGGCGCTGCCAGCTATCATGCCGAGCAGAAAACCGCCGACCTCGCCCCCCTTGGAACGGATATGAAGCAGGTTGCCCCGGACGTTGAGCACCACCGGTGCGGAGCGCAGCTTCTGCATCAGGGCATCGCTCTGCAGGGGCTCGCTGGCAGGACCGAAGAGGCCCGCGGCGGCCGGCTGGCTGAAGGTAACGGCAAAGGCGATGCAGGAAGCGGCAAAAGAAAAACGGTTCATGGCGGAATGGCCGCGGCATCGAAACCAACGGCAGAACAATTGGACCCGCGCATCATATCAATTCATGACATTTGCACAACCCCGGAACAAACAGACTTGCCGGACCCCGGCGATGCCACGCCAGGCAACAACGCAATCCGGGCTGGGAACCGTGAAAAAAACGGCTGCAGATTTCGCTCCCCCTGGAGAGGAAGAAGGGACGGGCGTCCCAGGCCAGACATAGAGGAGAGTGGCGTCTTTCCTACCTTCCCGACTACCTCGCAGGTGGGCTACTTTCCGCCCTTCTCCCAGCGGGCGGCGGCGGAGTCGTCCGTTTCCCGGGCGTCCACCCAGCGGGCGCCGGCGGGGGTCACTTCCCGCTTCCAGAACGGGGCCCGGGTCTTCAGGTAGTCCATGATGAACTCGCAGGCGGCGAAGGCCTCGCCCCGGTGGGCGCTGCTCACCGCCACCAGGACGATCTGGTCGCAGGGCTGCAGGGTGCCGACCCGGTGGATGATGCGGGCGCCGAGGATGTCCCAGCGCGCCCTGGCCTCGGCGACGATGGCCTCCAGGGCCTTTTCCGTCATGCCCGGGTAGTGCTCCAGGGCCATCTCGGAAACGCCGCTGCCCTCGTTCATGTCCCGCACCAGGCCGACGAAGGCGGCCACGGCACCGACGCCGGGCTGGCCGGCGCGCAGGGCCGCCACTTCGGCAGACAGGTCGAAATCCTCTTGCTGCACGCGGACGCTCATGTTCGCTCCTTCAGGGAATCAGCCGCATCAGCCGCCGGTGACCGGCGGGAAGAAGGCCACTTCGTCGCCGTCGTGCACCGGGGTGTCGGCCCGGGCCATATCCTGGTTCACCGCGAAGCGCAGGTTCTTGGTGGTCAGCAGTTTTTCCCAGTCGCCGCCCCGGGCCGCCAGGTGGGCCCGCAGGGCGCCCACGTCGAGCAGGTCGAGGGGCGGCGAGACTTCCTCGGCGGCCGTGCCCAGGGCTTCCCGCAGGCCGGCGAAATAGAGCACCTTGATCATGATGGAACCTTAGCCCAGGAGTTCGGAGAAGGAGAGGAAGCGCACGGTGTCGCCGGCCTGGATCACCTGACCCGGAGGATTGTCGATGAGGCCCGTGGCTTCCACCAGGGAGGCCATGACCCCGGCGCCCTGATGGCGGTAGAGGGCCACGGAGCCTTCGGCGGTGAGGCTGGCACGGAGGAATTCGCGGCGTTTGTCGGCCTTTTTCCACTCGCCGGCAGCCGGGAGGGAGTAGGCCCGGGGGGCCACCTCGGTAGCGCCCTGGCTGCGCAGGATGAAGGGCCGCACCAGCATGAGGAAGGTGACGAAGGCGGAGACCGGGTTGCCCGGCAGGCCGATGAAGGCGGCGCTGCCCTGCCCCGCGCTTTCGCCTTCGCTGCGGCGCACTTCGCCGAAGGCCAGGGGCTTGCCCGGCTTGATGGCGATGCTCCACAGGTTGAGGCTGCCTTCGGCTTCCACCGCGGGCTTGACGTGATCTTCCTCACCCACGGAGACGCCGCCGCAGGTCACCACCAGATCGGCGGCGTCGGCGGCTTCGCGCAGGGCAGCCCGGGTGGCTTCCAGGCTGTCGGGCACCTGGCCCAGGTCTTTCACTTCGCAACCCAGGCGTTCCAGCAGGGCGACGATGGCGTAGCGGTTGGAGTTGTAGATGGCCCCTGCCGGCAGGGGCTGGCCCGGCATCACCAGCTCGTCGCCGGTGAAGAAGGTGGCCACCCGCAGGCGGCGATACACGGGCACTTCGGCCAGGCCGACGGAGGCGGCGAAGGCCAGTTGGGCCGGCCCCAGGCGGGTGCCGGCGGCGAGGATGCGGGCGTCCTTGGCCACATCTTCCCCGGCCCGGCGGATGTTCTCCCCAGCCTTGGGTACGTGCTGGAAACTGACCCGGCCTTCGCCGGCATGCTCGCAGCGTTCCTGCATGATGACGGCGTCGGCGCCGGGAGGCACCGGGGCGCCGGTGAAGATGCGGGCGGCGGTGCCCGGTTCCAGGGTGGTGCCGACGGAACCGGCGGGAATGCGTTGGGAGACCGGCAGCACGGTGCCGGGCACGGGAATGTCGGCGGCGCGCACGGCGTAGCCGTCCATGGCGGAGTTATCCAGGGGCGGCACATTGACCGTGGAGGTCAGGTCCTGGGCCAGCACCCGGCCGGCGGCGGCCTGGGTGGGCAGCCAGCGCACTTCGCTGACGGGCTTGGCAGCGGCCAGCAACTGGGCCAGGGCGTCTTCAAAACTGAGCATGGGTGTCATCCTTGGAGTCTTGGCTTTGCATCATCGCTGTGGGTGCTTGAAATAGTCCATGACGAAAGCGGCCACCGCTTCCGCATCGTTCACGTCGAGCACCGGCAATGCGGTGTGCACCGGGCTGTCGGTGGCCACGGCGACGATGTGGGGATTTTCAGGATACAGGGGCGCCTTGCCGTTGGCGGCCCGATACACCTCGATTTTCGGTATCGCTTCCTGCTTGAAGCCTTCCACCAGCACCAGGTCGCAGGGGGCGAAGCGGGCCAGGTGTTGGGCCAGGGTCGGCTCCGCTTCGTCCCGCAGTTCGTGCATGAGGGCCCAGCGGCTGCCGCAGGTGACCATCACTTCGCCGCAGCCGGCCTGCCGGTGGCGGTAGGAATCCTTGCCCGGGGTGTCCAGGTCGAAACCGTGGTGGGCATGCTTGATCAGGGAGACTTTCCAGCCCCGGGCGATGAGCCGGGGAATGACCTGCTCCACCAAGGTGGTCTTGCCGGAGCCGCTGGTGCCGGTGAAGCCGAAAACCCGAGGGGGACGCACTTCCTCCGCCATCACTTTTCCTCCCGGCAGGGCACGGCGAAGACGGCGGCAAAACCGCCGCCGGCAGTGCGGAAATTGGTGGTCTGGCCCTGGTAGAGGCGGGCCGCGGCCAGCTGCACCTGGCCCTGGTAGGCATAGGCGCGGATGTCCAGCTTCAGGTGGGCGTGACTGTCGCCGGCGGCGGGGCCGGAGAAGACGCGGCGCTCCGAGGGGGGCACCAGGGCCTGGGCCACATAGGCGGTGCCATCGTCCTGGCCGGCGGCGAGGATTTCCTCGAACACCCGCTTGGTCAGCTTGTCGCCCCGGTAGGCGGCGCGGCTGCCGAAACCGGCGGCGGGCTTGAAGAACCACTGCTTGCGCTGGCTCCACCACTGTTCGCCCTCCGCCGCCCGCACCAGGCGGGTGGGAGGAATGGTGGCGGCGAAGATGCGGCGGCAAGCCTCGGGCACGGCTAACTCGACCAGCCGCTGCGGGTCGGAGAGCAGCACCAGGTTGCGCTTGTCGGCAAAGAGGGCGTGGGCCCGGGGATGGGGCGTGACCACCGCGGCACCGGCCAGGTAGGCCTCTTGCAACGGCGCGCTGGCCGGCTCTTCCAGGGCGAAGTCGGTGAGGCGGTTATAGACCAGGTCCACCGGCTGGCCGCCGTGCCACAGCACACCGTCCCGATAGGTGAATTCGCCGGGGTCGGCCACCACGGCGGCGATGCCGGCGGCCTCGAAGAGACGGCGGAACAGTTCGAATTCGGGGGCCAGGTACTGCTCCGCCGGCGCCGTATCGACGATGGCGATGCGGCGCAGGGGCGCCTCGCCCCGGGCCAGGCGCCATTCCTCGCGGAACATGGCGAGGAAGGCGGCTTCCACCCCGCCGGCCTCCGGCAGGAAGTGGCTGACGGTGGCGCAGCAGGCGCGCTGGGCCCGGGCCAGCTTGGCGTTGAGCAGACCGCCGCCGGCGTTGGTGTTGATTTCGATGAGGCGGGGGCCGTCCACGGTGAGGTGGAAGTCGTAGCCGAGGAAGACGCCGGCATTGGGCGGGGTGAAGCGGGCGCTCTGGGGCGCCCAGGCCAGCACCGCCTCCTGGTAGGCCGGCAGGCGCGCCACCTCGTCCACCGCCGCGGCCAGCTCGGCCATGGCTTCCAGGTGGGCCTCGCCGACGAAGACCATGGTGTCGGAAAAGAGGTGGGGCCGGCTCTCCCGCAGCGCCCGGTAGAAATCGCCGTTGCCCCCCTCCCCTTCCAGCTGGGCCTCCAGGGCGGCGTGGTCCAGGGCCAGGCAGGCGCAGTCCCGGTTGAGGTGGGCGGCGGCCTCCCGGCAATCCGGGGAAAGCTCGTCGAGGCGGGGAACGGGAGGCAGGATGGCGGCCGTCATGGGGTCAATTGGGCTGGAGGGCGGCATAGAAATCCAGGACTTCGATCAAATCCCGGGTCCGCTTCATGGGCGGCAGGCTGCGCCAGACGCGCTTGCCGTAGGGTTTGGTGATGAGCCGGGGGTCGCAGATCATCAGCACGCCCCGGTCCGTCTCGTCGCGGATGAGGCGGCCGGCGCCCTGCTTGACGTTGATCACGGCCCGGGGCAGCTGGTATTCCATGAAGGCGCTGCGGCCTTCCTTTTCCATCTGTTCCACCCGGGCTTTGAGCACCGGGTCGTCGGGCGGGGCGAAGGGCAGCTTGTCGATGACCACCAGGGAAAGGGCCTCGCCGCGCACGTCCACGCCCTCCCAGAAGCTCTGGCTGCCCACCAGGACGGCGTTGCCGAGGCGGCGGAAGCGTTCCAGCAGCTCGGTCTTGCTGCCTTCGCCCTGGAGCAGCAGGGGCATTTCCAGGCCCTCGTCCTCCAGCTTGGCGGCCAGCAGTTCGTGGGTGCGGCGCATGGCCCTGAGCGAGGTGCACAGGAAGAAGGCGCCGCCGCCGCAGGCCTTGAGGGCGGGCCAGGCGGCCTCCACCACGGCTTCGGTGAAGCCAGGCAGGTTGGGATCGGGAATGTCCCGGGGGGCGTAGAGCACGGCCTGCTGGCCGTAGTCGAAGGGGCTCTCCCAGCGGGCCGATTCGGCGTCCCACAGGCCCAGCTCGTTGCAGTAGTGGGAGAAGTCGGCCTGCACCGCCAGGGTGGCGGAGGTGAAGATCCAGGCCCGGGGATGGCCGTCCAGCTGCTTGCGGAAGAGACGGGCCACATCCAGGGGGGTGGCGTTGAGCTGCAGGGAATGGTTGAAGGCCTCGCCCCAGCGCACCACCCCGGGCTGCTCCTGGCGCCACTGGATGAGGCGCTGCAGCAGTTCGCCGTTGCGCCGCCAGCAGTTCTCCAGGCCCTCGCTGCGCTCGGCCTGGTTTTCCAGGATGGCATTAAGCAGCTCCAGTTCCTTTTCCAGGTTGGCAAGGCCGTCGAGGAACTGGGCGTTGCCCTCGAGCTGGCCCCAGGCGTAGCGGGCCGGCTCCACGGCGACGGTGAGGCGCAGGTCCTTGGCGGCCTTGTCCACGATGCGGGTGGCCTCCTGCAGGTCGAGGCAGTCCCGGGCGCTGGCCAGGCCCTCGCTGCGAGCGTCCCGGGCCAGGTCCAGGACCTGGGAGGTGGAGAAGCTGTCGCCGAAGAAGAGGCTGGCGGTTTCCGGCAGCTGGTGCGCCTCGTCGAAGATCACCGCGTTGCAGGCCGGCAGCAGTTCGGCCATGCCTTCGTCCTTGAGCATGACGTCAGCGAAGAAAAGGTGGTGGTTCACCACCACCACGTCCGCCGAGAGGGCTTCCTTGCGCGCCTGCAGGACGAAGCATTCCTTGTGGTGGGGGCACTCCTGGCCCAGGCAGTTCTCCCGGGTGGAGGTGGCCATGATCCAGGCCGTGGCGTTTTCCGGCACGTCCAGGCACTCGGCCTTGTCGCCGCTACGGGTTTCCTTGGCGAAGCGGGCGATCTTCTGGATGTAGGCCACGTCCTCCCGGTTCTGGAAGCGGCCGTCGAGCAGGGAGCGGTCCAGGTGGTAGGGGCAGACGTAGTTGGCCCGGCCCTTGAGCAGGGCCACCTTGACCGGGGCCTTGAGAGCGGCGCGGACGGTGGGGATGTCCTTGTTGAAGAGCTGGTCCTGCAGGGTCTTGGTGCCGGTGGAGACGATCACCTTGCCGCCGGAAAGCAGGGCCGGCACCAGGTAGGCGTAGGTCTTGCCGGTGCCGGTGCCGGCCTCGGCCACCAGCATGCGGTTGTCGGCGATGGCGGCGGCGATCTTCTCGGCCATCTCCACCTGCTGGCTGCGGGTGCGGTAGCCGGGGATGTTGGCGGACAGGGGGCCGCCCGGCTCGAAAACGGCGGCGGTATCAGCGACGAGATGGGGAGAGGCGAGCATGGAGGCGGGACCGAAACAGGGTGCCAATGCTACCAGAAAGCCGGCCCGCCGCCTGCGCCGGCCGCAAGGCCGCACCCGGTGCCGGCCTTGCTCCCCGGGCTGCAGGGCGGAGCGCCGGAGGCCGGCGCCGTCCGGGTTTCCCCACGACTGCTGCATATAACTATAGTAATATTCGCGCTCGAAATTCCGCCGCCGTTCCCCGTGTCTCTGGTCATCAACGAAAAATCCCTCCCCCGCCTGCAGCTCATCGGCATGCTGACCCTGGTCCTGGTATTCACCCTGGGCCTGGGCATCCACTTCACCCTGCAGCACGAACGGGATTTCGAGGCCAGCCTGGCGGCCCTGGAGGCGGAAACCCTGGCACAGCAGCAATCCCTGCTGGAGGCCGAGGTGGATTCCAAGCGCAACTACCTGGAGTTCGTCCGCTCCCGTACCGAATCGGTGCTCAAGACCAGCCTCAAGGTCCAGGTGGACCAGGCCCTGCGCCTGGCCGAGGCCATCTATGCCCAGGAAAAGGGCAGGCGCCCGGAAAAGGAAATCCGCCGCCTGGTGGTGGAGGCCCTGCGCCCCTTGCGTTTCTTCGACGGCCGGGGCTATTTCTTCATCGACGACCTGGCCGGCAACTGCGTCCTGCTGCCCACGGCCCCGGGCCGGGAAGGCAGCTCCCTGCTCGACAACCGGGACGACAGCGGCCACTACATCATGCGCGGCCTGATCGAGGCGGGCACCCGGGGCGACGGCTATTCCCGCTACCGCTGGTACGCCCCCGGCAACGAGAAGGAAATGGCCGACAAGATCGCCTACGTGCGCCACTTCGAGCCCTTCGGCTGGCTCATCGGTGCCGGCGACTACCTGTACCAGATGGAGGTGGACCTGCAGCGGGAGGCCCTGGAGCGCCTGCGTTCGGTGCGCTTCGCCCACGACGGCTACCTGGCGGTGCTGCACGAGAACGGCAACATCCTCATCACCCCCGCCAACCCGGGCATCGAAGGGCGCCGCCTGGAGAGCCTGGGGGGCAGCGACGAACAGCGCACCATCGCCCGCATTCTCGACCTGGCGCGGCAGGGCGGCGGCCCCATCCGCTACGACTGGATCAATCCGGCCACCGGCAAACTGTCGCCCAAGCTCTCCGTGGTGCGGCCGGTGGAATCCTGGGGCTGGGTGCTGATCGCCGGGGTCTACCTGGACGACCTGCAGGAAGACCTGGCGCGCCGCCGCAGTTCCCTGGAATCGGGGGTGCGCCAGCACATCAGCACCACGGCCCTGGTACTGGCCGTCGCCGCCGGCACCACCCTGCTCTTCTCCTTCTTCTTCTCCGGCTGGCTGGCCCGCCTCTTCCGCCAGTACCGGGAGGACCTGGACAGCCGCAATGCCCAATTGCTGGAGAATGCCCGGGATCTGAAGCTGGCGGCCCAGGTGTTCGAGAGCGGCAACGAGGGCATGGTCATCACCGACGGCGACAACCGCATCATCACCGTGAACCAGGCCTTCACCCGCATCACCGGCTACCGGCCGGAAGAGGTGGTGGGGCAGAACCCGGCCATCTTCTCCTCCGGCCGCCACGACGCCGACTTCTACCGGCAGATGTGGCACCAGCTGCGGGACACCGGCGCCTGGTCCGGCGAGATCTGGAACCGGCGCAAGGACGGCTCCCTCTACCCGGAGTGGCTCAACATCAGCAGCGTGCGGGACGAGGGCGGCCAGGCCAGCCACTACATCGCCGCCTTCTCCGACATCACCGAACGCAAGGCGGCCGAGGCCCAGGTGCGCCACCTGGCGGAGTACGACGCCCTCACCAACCTGCCCAACCGGGTGCTGCTGCAGGACCGTCTGGGCCAGGCCATCGCCGCCGCGCGGCGGGCCGGCAGCTGCCTGGCCCTGCTCTTCCTCGACCTGGACCGCTTCAAGAACATCAACGACTCCCTCGGCCACACCGTCGGCGACCAGGTGCTGTGCCAGGTGGGCGAGCGGCTGCTGACGGCGGTGCGGGCCAGCGACACGGTGAGCCGCCTGGGCGGCGACGAATTCGTGCTGCTGCTGCCCCAGCTGGAAAGCCCGGCCCAGGCCGCCAGCGTGGCGGAAAAGCTGCTGCTCACCCTGGCCACGCCCCTGGCCATCGACGACTACGAGCTGGCGGTGACGCCCAGCATCGGCATCGCCGTCTTCCCCGAGGACGGCGAGGATGGCGACACCCTGCTGAAGAACGCCGACGCCGCCATGTACGTGGCCAAGGAAAGCGGGCGCAACAATTACCAGTACTTCACCGCGGCCATGAACGCCCGGGTGTCCCAGCGGCTGCTGCTGGAAAACAACCTGCGCCAGGCCCTGGCGCGCCAGGAGCTGGCCCTGCACTACCAGCCCCAGTACGACCTGCACAGCGGCACCCTGGTGGGCTGCGAGGCCCTGCTGCGCTGGCGGCAGCCGGAGCAGGGCCTGATCCCGCCGGACCGCTTCATCCCGGTGGCGGAGGAGACTGGCCTGATCCTGCCCATCGGCCAGTGGGTGCTGCGGGAAGCCTGCCGCCAGGCCCAGGCCTGGCAGGACGCGGGCCTGCCGCCCCTGGTGGTGGCGGTGAACATTTCCGCCGTACAGTTCCGCCAGGCCAACCTGGCCGCCCTGGTGCAGGAAGCCCTGGCCGCCAGCGGCCTGTCGCCCTGCTGGCTGGAACTGGAGCTGACCGAATCCATGCTCATGGAAGACGGCGAGCGCCACACCCAGACCCTGGCCCAGCTCAAGGCCATGGGCATCCGCCTGGCCCTGGACGACTTTGGCACCGGCTATTCCAGCCTGGCCTACCTGAAGCGCTTCTCCCTGGACAAGCTGAAGATCGACCGCTCCTTCATCCGCGACCTGCCCCAGGATGCGGAGGACGCCGCCATCACCACCGCCATCATCGGCATGGCCCGGGACCTGGGCCTGGAAACCCTGGCCGAAGGGGTGGAGACGGAACAGCAATGGTCCTTCCTCGCCGAGCGGGGCTGCGCCCAGATGCAGGGTTTCCTCCGGGCCCGGCCGATGCCGGCGGACGAGATCACCGCCCTCCTGGGCCGCCACGGCAGCGCCACGCCCCCGAACGGCTGAGGACGCCGCAGCGGCACCTGCCCGGGAGGCAGGCAGGACGGACCTGGGCGCCACCCCATGCCGGAAACGCCCGTCCCTGCTTGGTTTCAGGCAGGTCGTTGGTGGCGCGCCGCTTTCCGCGACGTCCCGCCATGGACGAAATCAAAGCCCCAAGCCGGGGCGTTTGTGGGCGGATTGCGCGTAGAATGGCGGGTCCATTTTCAGACCCATCCCATTGCCCATGTGGTTCAAGAACCTGCAAATCTACCGTCTGCCCGCAGGCTGGAAACCCAGCCCCGAAGCCCTGGAAACCCAGCTGGGCCGCAACCGTTTCAACCCCTGCGGTCCCATGGACCCGCAAACCAAGGGCTGGCTACCCCCCACCGACGAGCCCGCCCTGGCCCACGCCCAGGGTCCCTATCTGCTGCTCTCCCTGGCCGTTGAACACAAGCTCCTGCCCTCCTCCGTGGTCAACCAGACCGCCCAGGAACGGGCCGAGGAACTGGCCGTGCAGCAGGGCTATCCGGTGGGCCGCAAGCAGCTCAAGGAGCTGCGCGAACGGGTGCGCGACGAACTGATGCCCCGGGCCTTCACCCGCCGCCGCCGTACCAGCGTCTGGATCGACACCGCCGGCGGCTGGCTGGTGGTGGACGCCAGCAACGCCTCCAAGGCCGAGGAAGTGCTGGAGATGCTGGGCAAGTCCCTCGACGAATTCCCCCTCACCCGCCTCAACACCGCCATGTCCCCGGTGGCGGCCATGACCGACTGGCTGGCCGGCGGCGACGCCCCCGGCGCCTTCACCATCGACCGGGACTGCGAACTGAAATCCCCGGTGGAGGAAAAGGCCGCCGTGCGCTACGTGCGCCACACCCTGGAAGGGGACGACGTGCGCCAGCACATCGCCGCCGGCAAGCTGCCCACCCGCCTGGCCCTGACCTGGAACGACCGCATTTCCCTGATCCTCACCGAGAAGCTGGAAGTGAAGCGGGTCGCCTTCCTCGACGTGGTCAAGGAAGAGGCGGAAAAGCAGGCCGAGAACGCCGCCGAGCAGTTCGAGGCCGACCTGGCCCTGATGAGCGGCGAATTCTCCCGCCTGCTGCCGGCCATCGTGGAGGCCCTGGGCGGCGAGCAGCCCCTGCAATAAGTCATTGAATTCAACGGCCCCCTTGAAAAGGAGGGGGCCTGTCGGGTTAGAATCGCCCCCTATGACCAAATCCGAACTCGTTGCCGATCTGACGGGCAAGCTTCCCCATCTGACCACCCGGGATGTGGACTTTGCCGTCAATCTGATGCTCGACGCCATTGCCGAAGCGCTGACCCGGGGCGACCGGGTGGAAATCCGCGGTTTCGGCAGTTTCTCCCTCAACTACCGCCCGGCCCGCCAGGGCCGCAATCCCAAGACCGGTGAACAGGTGGAAGTCCCGGCCAAGCACGTGCCCCACTTCAAGGCCGGCAAGGAACTGCGGGAACGGGTCCAGGAAGCCGCCGAAGCGGCCGCCCGGGATCAGCGCCTGCGCCAGGCCGCCTGAACCCCGCAGCACCCGCCACACCGATCCACACACCCATAACACTCGAGACAGACCATAAAAAAAGGGGCGGCCCACGGGCCGCCCCTTTTGCATGCTGCTGGCGCAACGTTCAGTCGCGCTCGCCGGTGAAGGCCATCAGCAGGTTCAGCAGGCTGACGAAGACGTTGTAGATGTCCAGGTACACCGACAGGGTGGCGACGATGTAGTTGGTCTCACCGCCGGTGACGATGCGGCTGATGTCGTAGAGGATGTAGGCGGAGAAAATCATCACCGCGGCAGCGGAGATGGTCAGGGCCAGGGCCGGGATCTGGAAGAAGATGTTGGCCACGGCCGCCAGCAGGATCACCACCATGCCGATGAAGAGGAACTTGCCCATGAAGGAAAAGTCCTTCTTCGTCACGGTGGCCACGGTGGCCAGGGTGAAGAAGATGGCACCGGTGCCTCCGGCCGCCATGGCGATCAGGGAACCGCCGTTGGAGAAGCCCAGGGCCACCTGCAGGATGCGGGACAGCATCAGGCCCATGAAGAAGGTGAAGCCCAGCAGCAGGACCACGCCCATGCCGCTGTTCTTGGTGCGCTCGATGCCCCACATGAAGCCGAAGGCGATGCCGAGGAACAGCAGGAAGGAAATCATCGGGCTGCCGGCGAAGAAGGAGAAGCCCATCTGCACGCCGACCATGGCCCCGATGACGGTGGGGATCATGGAGAGGGCCAGCAACAGGTAAGTGTTGCGCAGCACCTTGTTCTGGGTGGCAAGGCCGGCCTGGGTGCCGGCACCGGTCATTTGATACTGGGGAAGCATGGAGTCCTCCAAAAGAACGAGTTGGTTTTTGTTAACGGCTAAGACTAACCGGGCCCCGGCAAAGTTGCAAACCTGGGGGCCCCCCTTACACACCGTTACAGAAAGGCATTCCGGGCGGTCACGCCGGCGCCGCCAAAAGGGCCGCCGGCCTGTGCTATGATGGCGCCCCACATCGCCCTCCGGCCCGCTGTCCTGCAGGCTCCCGGCGACTGCGGAGGCTTGGGTGAGTGGTTTAAACCAGCAGTCTTGAAAACTGCCGATGGGCAACCATCCGTGAGTTCGAATCTCACAGCCTCCGCCACTTTTTCCTCCCACTGCCGTCACGATCCAGCAGCCCGCACAAAAAAGGCTCGGACGACGTCATTGCATCAATCAAGCCGCGGTATCCCGCCAGACGCTCTGCCTACCAAGCCGGCCCCGAATCTGCCCCGAATCTGCCCCGAATCTGCCCCGAATCTGCCCCGAATCTGCCCCAAATCTGCCCCAAATCCGCCCCAAATCCGCCCCAAATCCGCCCCAAATTCTCCCTGCCACCCCGCACACCTTGAAGGCGGGAACGACCAGACTCAGGGCGCGGAACGGACCGCCTGCAGGCCGGCGATGGCGCCGCTCCAGACGACGCTGCAGCGCCGCTCCGCCGCCTCTTCGCAATGGCGAACCGCCTGGCGCTGGGCCTCGTTGAGGTCGGCAAAACCGAAGGTGAGGAAGGAACGCCGGTCGCCGGCGTGATCCGGCTCGGAGCGGGCCAGGACATAGAAACCGGCCTGGGTCACGGCCAGCGTCACCTGGCAGTTGGCGGCGCCGCAGTTGGCCAGGGCCCGCCTGCGGGCGTCCGGCAGGCCGGCGCTGCTGCGGGAGAAGGCAGCCTGCACCTGGTTCTCCGCCCGCACCACGGCCTTGGTGGTATCCAGCACGCAATCCCGACGGGGGGCCTGGCGGTTGCACAACTCCAGGGCCGCCAGATTGGCTTCCAGTTGGCTGTCGCGGGTGGCCCAGCCGCTGGCCTCGCCGCTGCCGGCCGCATAGGCCGAGGCGCCGGCCAGGGCCCCGGGGGAGGCCAGGAGAATCATCATCGCCGGCACCAGCCGGCCCGCCACGCTGCCTGTCACTGCCCATCTCCCATGAGAAATCCGCACCGCTGCCAGCTTACCCCTGCCAACTTACCCGTTTCCCCCAACTCGGAACCAGCGGCCGCCCCGTACGCGCCTGCGCCGGGGCAGAAGGTCCAGTGCGGTACGCGCCAGTCCTAGCGAAAAAACCGTCGCCGCGTATCCGCTCCCGGCCACAGGGCGACGGCCCGGCGGGTCCGGGCTAGTCGCTGCTGCCGGAACGGGGGCCCTTCCTGCCGGTGGGGGCGGCCGTCTCGTTGCGCCGTTTCACGGCGCCGCTGAGGTCGTCCACCTGCTCCAGCCAGAGCAGGGTGTCCGCATAGGACATGAAGCGCTGCAGATAGTCCGGTGACACCTCCTGCATCAGTTGCAGGGCCCGCAGCACCAGCAGGTGGGAATTGAGGGGGCCGGCGTTTTCCGGCGCCTGGGCCAGGGCCTGGGCCAGCTGCTGCTCGGCGCTGAGGCGGGACCAGGTGCTGCGGAAATAGCGCAGGGACTTGAGTTCCCGGGCCGGGGAGACCGTGCCTGAAGGGGCCTCGCCGGTGCCGGTCGCCACGGCCGGTGCGGCGACAGGAGTTGCCGGCGCCCCCTCGGGTGCCGCAGGCGGCGGTTCCGCCGCCCCCCCCTGCCCTGCCCCATCGCCCAGGCCGGCCATGTACGCCAGCAGGCCGGCCAGGGGGCCCGGCCCGGCGCAGGCATCCAGGGCCCCAATGCGGCGGGTAAGGCCGGCGAGGTCGCCGGCAGCGAACAGGGCCTGCAACTCGTCGGCTGCCTGAGGATGCCGCGCCGCGGCCTGAGCCAGGGCCTCGGCGGCGGACTGGCGGGCGGCGGCAAGACGCCGGCCGTAGGCGTCCATGGCTGCCTGCAGCCGGGAGGCCAGCCCTTCGGCAACGCCCCCCCGGTACGTCCGGCTGCGGCGGGCCAGGGCTTCCAGGTAGCGCAGGCCGACCGGGTCGAAGCCGGCGGCGCCCTGCTGCCGCAGGTCTTCCAGGGCCGCGTCGCCGGCCGTGGGCGGCAACGGCACGGTGCCGGCCGGCGCGCCCGGCTCAGCCTCAGTCATGGGGCTTGCTGCCGCCATTGGTGGTCCTGGGCACCGGCGCCATTTCGACACGCCGGTTGCGGGCCCGGTTCTTGGCGTCCACATTGGGCGCCACCGGCTGCTCGGAACCGAAGGCGGCGGCGAAAACGGCGGACGAGGGCACGCCTTCGTCGATCAGGGCCCGGGTCACGGTCAGGGCGCGCTGGGCCGACAGCTCCCAGTTGTCGTCGAACTGGCGGTTGCTGCCCTTGACCGGCATGTCGTCGGTGAAGCCGCTGACCATGAGCATCTCTTCCCTCGCCCCCAGGTAGGCGGCCAGGGGCGCGGCCAGGCTTTTCAGCACCTGCCGCCCCTCGGGCTGCAGCTGGTCGGAGTTGAGGGAGAACAGCACGCTGCCGCTGATGCCGATACGCCCGTTGTTGAGGGTCACCCGGCCCGAGGCCAGGGGAATGGCCAGGGCCTTTTCCAGGGCCATGCGCCGCTGTTCCTCGACCTGGCGCTTTTTCACCTCGGCCTCCAGGGTGCTGACCAGCTCCAGCTGGACGCCCAGCACCCCCACCAGGATCAGCACGAAGGCGCCCAGCAGACCGGCCATGAGATCGCCGAAAACGGCCCACACGGGGGCCGTCTGTTCGACGCTGGCGTCCACCTCCTCCATCAGCCCACCTCGCCGGCGACGGCGGCCGGCCGGGCGGAGAGGCCCTGCAGGTCATCGACGATACGCTTCTGGGACATGATGCTGAGGTCGATGATTTCCCGGGCCTGGGCCACGTAGTAGGCCAGCTGCTCGTCGCTGCGGGCCATGCTCTTGTCGAGGGAGCCTTCGAGGCGCTGCAGGTTGGCTACCAGCTTGTCGTTGGATTCGGCGAAGCACTGCACGGCATGGCCGAAGGCCTCGCCGAGGCTGGCCACTTCCACGGCGCTGGTGGTCATCTGGGAGGCCACGTCGATCATCCGGGCCGACTCGCCCCCCACCTTGTCGGTGAATTCGGCGCCGACCCGCTCCAGCATGGCGGCGGAGGAGGAAACCAGGGCGTCGATGGCGCTGCGCTGTTCCACCGAGGCATGGTTGATGGCGTCGAGCAGGCCGTTGAGGGTTTCCATGAGACGGCGGCGCTCTTCCAGCAGTTCGTTGTCCCGCACCATGCTGCCGGAGAGCTGCTGGCGCAGTTCGCCGATGACCTCGGCGGCCACCCGGGGCGCCTCGGCGGCGGTCTGCATGAGCCGGGCGATTTCGTTGATGGTGTCGCTGGCGTGGGCCTGGGCGTTTTCGCCAATCTGCCGGGCGGTCTGCTCCAGGGTGGCGCAGATCTGCTGCTGCTGGGCCAGGGTCCGGGCCCCGGCTTGCTGCCACTCGCCCTGGAGGGAGACGGCCATGGTCTGCAGGGACTGGGCCATGGCCTGCTGCCGCTGGGCATCCTGGGCCGCCAGGTCGACCTGCAGGCTGCGCAGTTCGCCGATCACCTGGGTCACCACCCGGGGCGTCTCCGCCGCGGCCTGCATCAGCCGGGCCACTTCGTCGATGGTGCGGCGGGCGTGCTCTTCCGCATTGGCGTTGAGGCTTTGGGCGCTGGCCTCCAGGGTCCGGCAGATCTGCTGCTGCTGTTCCAGGCTGCGTTCGCCCGCCTGGCGCCATTCCTGCTGCAGGCTGGCGGCCATGCCTTCCAGGGACTGCTGCAGCGCCGCCTGGCGCTGGGCTTCCCGGGCCGCCAGATCGGCCTGCAGGCTGGCGTTGTCCGCATGGACGCCGGACAGCAGGGTCGCCGTTCCCTGTTCGAAGGCAGCTGCCAGGGCGGCCACCTGGGAGGTGACGCCGGCGGCCACCCGCTCGTGCAGGGAAGTGGTTTCCCGGGCGATGCCGGCCATGGTGGCTTCCACCACCGGCTGGATGGCGGCGCCGGCGGCCCGGGCGCTGTCGCTGAGGCTGGCCTTGAGGGAGGCATCGACGGACTGGGCCAGATTGCCATAGACCTCCCGCACGTCCCGGTGGAAGGCTTCCTGGCTGGCGGCCAGACGCTGGTGCAGTTCCAGACTGTGGCGCTCCATCTGGGCCATCATGGCCTGCAGCTTGTCGGCCACCTCGGGCAGGGACTGGGACTGGGCCTGCAGGGCCTTGAAGGTTTCCTGGCGCTGATGCACCAGGGAAAAACCGCGCAGGCTGGTGGCGATGCGACTGTCCAGCCCCTGGGCGGTGAGCAGGCGCTGGCGCCGGCACAGGGAGGAGATGAGGCCCAGCATGGCGGAGGCGGCAACGCCGGCGACGGAGGTGCCGAAGGCCAGGCCCAGGCCCTTCACCGGCGCCGCCAGGGAGGCGCGGATGGTCTGCAGGTCGGTAGTGCTCTCCAGGGCCAGGACGGCGCCGTTGAGGGTCACCACCATGCCGAGGAAAGTGCCGAGCATGCCGAGCATGACCAGGAGGCCCACCAGATAGGGCGTCACCGTGGGGCCGGGCAGGCCGGGCCGCTCACCCTCGATGCGCAGGCGCACGGCGCTCTGCAGGGAGGGATGGACCTGCACCAGCCAGTCCGCCAGGTGTTCCAGGTTTTCCGGAATGCGCTCCAGGGCCCGGGCCAGGCTCTCCGTGGCCTGGTGG
The DNA here is from genome assembly GCF_058809525.1 of Azospira sp. MPR-LB4. NCBI lineage: Bacteria > Pseudomonadati > Pseudomonadota > Betaproteobacteria > Rhodocyclales > Rhodocyclaceae > Azospira > Azospira sp. MPR-LB4. Next base: position 8,711 of record NZ_CM179521.1, on the reverse strand, counting down.
AAGCGCAGCAGTTCCAGGGCGCCGGCGCAGTACACCACGCCAATGATCAGGGTCATGCTGAATGCCAGGGGATGGGAGGCCATATAGCCCACACCCACCCAGAAGACGGCGATCAGTCCCACCGCAAAGGCGGCCAAGCAGAAATTTCGGTTCATTGCGACTTGCTTACCTCATTGCCAAAAGCCTCCACCAGTCCCAGGACCGGTTGCAGGCGAAGATCCAGTTCCGCCAGCAGCACGCTCTGCAGATCCTTGCAGAACACCGCCAGCCAGCCTCCCGGCTGCATCCAGCGCGCCACCCCGTCGGCCTGGGAGGAAGCCTCCAGGGCCGAGGCGTAGGCGTCGCGCAATTGTTCGAAGCGTTTTTCCAGCAACAGGGGCACGTTGAGGAACAGGTTGCGCTCCCGTTCCGCCAGGGCCTTTTCCAGGACCCCGTCCAGGCCCGCCAGCTGGCGCAGGGATGGGGAGCCGCCCTTCAGCGCCTCCCGCACCTGGGCCCGCAGCTGCACCAGGGCCGCCTCCATCTCCCGCTGCTGGGCCAGGTAGTAACGCCGGTAAGGCAGGTACTTGCCGCCGCTTTCCAGGGTGGCGCCGGCTTCCGGCACGGGCAGCTTGATGCGGGCCTTGCCGCCGCCCTCCTGGGTGATGGCATCGCGCAGGGCCGCCTGGGCCCGGGCCACCAGGGCATCCACCTGGTCCGCCGCCCCCGCCGCCATCCCCCCCGGTCCCTGGCGCAGGGAAGGATGGAGGGCGCCGGAAAGGGCGATGGCGTGGTTGAGGTCCAGCCACTGCCCCAGCCGTTCGGCGAAGGACGGCTTGCCACGGCTCTCCGCCCTGGCATCGCCCCGCTCCCCGGCGTTGAAATCGGCGAGCAGGCGCACGAGCCGTGAACTGTTGAAATTGGTACGCGACAAATACGTCTTCACTACGGCGATGGGTTGTACCAACGGATTGCCGGAAGCGGTGCCCGCCGGGGGCCCGGCCCTTCCTCGATCCACCAAGTTGCCGGCGGCGCCCCTAGGCCGCCAGGCGCCGGGCAAGCCAGGCGCCGATGTCCGCCACCTCTTCTAGGCAGACGGAATGTTCCATGGGATAGAGGCGCCATTCCGGCGCCAGACCCCATTGTTCCAGCCAGTCCCGGGCCTGCAGGCCCAGGGCCGGCGCCACCACGCCGTCGTCGCTGCCGTGGGCGGCGAACACCGGCAGTTCCCGGTTGGCCGGGCTCAGCTCCCGGCGCACCAGTTCCGGCGCCGGCAGGTAGGTGGACAGGGCGATCAGTCCGCCCAGGGGCTCGGCCTGGGTCAGGGCCGTGGTGTAGGCCACGGCGCCGCCCTGGGAAAAGCCGGCAAGGAAAATGCGCCGGCTGGGAATGCCCGCCGCCACCTGTTCGTCGATCAGCTGCCGCACCGTTTCCCGGGAGCGCTGGAGGCTGGCCTCATCCACCTCCCGGCTGCCCGGGGCCAGGGACAGGATGTCGTACCAGGCCCGCATCTCGTAACCGCCGTTGCAGGTGACGGGCATGTAGGGCGCGTGGGGAAAGATGAAGCGGCCGGGCAGCTCGGGCGGCAGCCCCAGTTCGGGGATGACGGGCACGAAATCGCTGCCGTCGGCACCCAGGCCGTGCAGCCAGATGAGGGCGAAGGTCGGCGCGGAACCGGTATCGATCTGGATCGGGGCGTCGTTCACGGGCACACGGCGGGAAAGAAAACGGGGACGCCGGGTCAGTCCCGGCGCACCGCGTCGGCCCAGCAGTTGGGCGTTTCGTAGAGGCGCACCTGCTGCAGGCGCAGATGGTTGCCGTAGCTGTCCTGATAGACCGCATCAAGAATGCGGAAAGCCGTTTCCGACAGGTTTTCCGCCGTGGGAATGCAGTCCAGCACCACGGTCTTGTGGTCCGGCAGGGTCTGCAGGAATTCCACCACCGCCTTGTCCCCGGCATAGACCAGGAAGGCGTGGTCCCACACATCCACCACATGGGCCTTGGCCAGGGCCTTGACGTCGGAGAAGTCCATCACCATGCCGTTGGCCGGATCGCCGTCCTTGCTGATGATGTCGCCGGCCAGGGTGATTTCCAGGACGTAGCGGTGCCCGTGCAGATGGCGGCACTGGCTGCGGTGATCGGGAATGCGATGGCCGGCATCGAATTCCAGGCGGCGGGTGATTAGCATGCTGGGGAGGTGTTTTTGTAAGCCACTGATTATATCATTGGCCACCAGCCCGCCCCGCCGCCGCTGCCGGGCGCCTCTCCGGCCCGGCCCCAGCCCCGCTCCGGCCATTCTTCAGCCACTGTCCGACCGCCCATGGAATCCCCTGCCCAGCCCCTCAGCGTCACCGACCATCGCCGCGACAGCGCCGGTCTGACCTACGTCTATCCGGTGGTATCGCGCCGGGCGGGCGGCGTTTCCGTCGGCATCAACCTCAATCCCAACAACGCCTGCAACTGGGCCTGCGTCTATTGCCAGGTGCCGAATCTCACCCGGGGCGGCCCGCCGCCCATCGACCTGGCCCAGCTGGAACGGGAACTGGACGCCATGCTGATGGACCTCCTGCAGGGCGATTTCATGCTGCGGGCCGTGCCGCCGGAAGCGCGCCGGCTCATGGACATCGCCTTTTCCGGCAACGGCGAACCCACCAGCGCCCCCGAATTCCCGGCGGCGGTGGAAGCAGTGCGGCGCCAGGTCGAACGGCACCAGCTGCAGGGCCGCATCGCCCTGCGCCTGATCACCAACGGCAGCCTGCTGCACCGGCCCGAGGTCCAGGCCGGCATCGGCCGCCTGGGCGAAGCCGGCGGCGAGGTCTGGTTCAAGGTGGACCGGGCCACGGCGCCGGGCATGGAGGAGGTCAACGGTACCCGGGGCGATCCGGGCAAGGTCCTGGCCAATCTGCGCCGCTGCGGCGAACTGGCCCCCACCTGGGTCCAGACCTGCCTCTTCCGCCGCGACGGCGCCGCACCAGCGGAGGCCGAACTGACGGCCTACCTGGAGCTGCTGGCCCAGGCCGGGGAACGGGTACGCGGCGTCCATCTCTACGGCCTGGCCCGCCCGTCCCTGCAACCCGGGGCCAAGCGTCTCGAGCGCCTCAGCCCGGCGGAACTGGAGGCGGTGGCCGTGCGTATCCGCGCCCTGGGCCTGCCGGTCACGGTCAGCCCCTGAAAAACGGCACGGCAGACCCCAAAAGAAAAAGCCCCTGCAAGCAGGGGCTTTTTTTTACAGCAGGGTACCGATATGAATCAGGCGGCCTTCTTCTGCTTGGCCTTGGCGGCCTTCTTCAGGTTCTTCAGGGTTTCGGGTTCGAAAGCCTTCAGGTACTCGACCACTTCGATGTCCTCGCGCTTGATGCGCTGGATATCCACCTGCTCCACGTGCACCAGGCGCAGCAGTTCGCGCACGGGCTTGGGCATGTTGCGGCCGCTCTCGTAGCGGGAACCGCCGCTCTGGGTGACGCCGATCTTGGACCAGAATTGCTGCTGGTTCAGGCCCAGCTTGCGGCGGATTTCGCGGGGGTCGATCTTTTCAACCAGTTTGACATTGCTCATGGTGTGTTCCTCTCGAATATTGGGGTGTCAATCTGCTCTGGCAGAGCCGTTTCGGCGCCAAACCGCTTGCCGAAGGCCATGTTCTGGGACACCCAAAACATATCACCAAAGTCATAGTACGTAAGTATAGGCCATTCACATATATTTGCAAGTGGCATGAATCAAAAAATCACTAAGGGATTTCACTTAGTTGGCCTAACCGAACACCCTACTGTTAGGCACGCGGTTCAGATAGAATCACGGGTTTTCTTACTCCGCTCAATTGGATAACGAATGGCGCTGATAGTTCAGAAGTACGGCGGCACGTCGGTGGGCTCGACGGAGCGCATCAAGAATGTGGCCAAGCGCGTGGCCCGCTGGAAGGCAATGGGCCACGATGTGGTGGTGGTGCCCTCGGCCATGTCCGGCGAAACCAATCGCCTGATCGGCCTGGCCAAGGAAATCTCCGCCACCCCCTCCCCCCGGGAACTGGATGTGATCGCCTCCACCGGCGAACAGGTGACCATCGGCCTGCTGGCCATGGCCATCCAGGAAGAAGGCCTCAAGGCCAAGAGCTACACCGGCTCCCAGGTGCGCGTGCTGACCGACAGCACCTTCACCAAGGCCCGCATCCTGCAGATCGACGACGAGCGCATGCGCAAGGACCTGGCCGAAGGCAACGTGGTCGTGGTCGCCGGTTTCCAGGGCGCCGATGAGAACGGCAACATCACCACCCTGGGCCGCGGCGGCTCCGATACTTCCGCCGTCGCCCTGGCCGCCGCCCTCAAGGCCGACGAATGCCAGATCTATACCGACGTGGACGGCGTGTACACCACCGACCCCCGCGTCGTGCCGGAAGCCCGCAAGCTGGACACCATCACCTTCGAGGAAATGCTGGAAATGGCCAGCCTCGGCTCCAAGGTGCTGCAGATCCGCTCCGTCGAGTTCGCCGGCAAGTACAAGGTAAAACTGCGCGTCCTCTCCAGCTTCCAGGATGAAGGGGAAGGTACGCTGATCACTGTTGAGGATGACAAGAACATGGAACAACCGATCATTTCCGGCATCGCCTTCAATCGCGACGAAGCCAAGCTGACCGTGCTGGGCGTGCCTGACCGTCCCGGCATCGCCTACCAGATCCTCGGCCCCATCGCCGACGCCAACATCGACGTCGACATGATCATCCAGAACGTCGGCGTGGACGGCACCACCGACTTCTCCTTCACCGTCAATCGCAGCGAATACACCAAGGCCATGGCCGTGCTGGAGCAGGTCAAGCAGCACGTCGGCGCCCGCGAGATCGTCGGCGACAATAAGACCTGCAAGGTTTCCGCCGTCGGCGTCGGCATGCGCTCCCACCCGGGCGTGGCCAGCCAGATGTTCCGCACCCTGGCCGAGGAAGGCATCAACATCCAGATGATCTCCACCTCCGAGATCAAGATTTCCGTCGTCATCGACGAGAAGTATCTGGAACTGGCCGTGCGCATCCTGCATAAGACCTTCGGTCTGGACCAGGCGTAAACGGCGCCGCGCAGTTAATTGCAGCCCCGGCTGCAAAGTAGTTTGACCCGGGCCGGCTAACCCGTTAATATGCCGGCCTTCCGGAGACGTGGCCGAGAGGTCGAAGGCACTCCCCTGCTAAGGGAGCATACGGGCTAAAACTCGTATCGAGGGTTCGAATCCCTCCGTCTCCGCCAGCCTTTCCTGCAGTAAAAAAGGCTTGGCAAACGAAGCGTGTTTTTATACAATCTCGCTTCTTTGCGGAAAGCAGCAAAGAAAGTAGTAAAAAGTTGCAAGACAGCGCGCCCGTAGCTCAGCTGGATAGAGTACTTGGCTACGAACCAAGGGGTCGGGCGTTCGAATCGCTCCGGGCGCGCCATCAAGCATTCAGGCCAATCTTAGGATTGGCCTTTTGCTTTTTCAGGCCCCGTTTTTCCCTTCTCCCCCCCTTCCCGCCGAAGCTGAAAAAAATCGTCCGGAACCCCTGGCGTTTTTGTTCCGAATCCGTATAATGCGCACCTTCTGTTGCGCGCCCGTAGCTCAGCTGGATAGAGTACTTGGCTACGAACCAAGGGGTCGGGCGTTCGAATCGCTCCGGGCGCGCCATTCAGATAAGCAGGAAAGCCAAGGGTTCAGACGTCAGCGCGTCTGGGCCCTTTTGCTTTTCCGGGCGCCCCCGGCGCCACTTCTGCACCACCGGCGATGCAATCACCGCCCTGCCCGGCGAAGCGGGCTTCGCTGCCGCAGCCAAGCCGCCGACTGCGGCGATCACAGCCCCTCCCGCACCACCGCCGTCAGGCGAAATATTTCCTTACAAAGTGCTCCTGCAGGACGGCGCCAGGCTCCGTATACTTCGCCCGCCAGGTAGCCAGGATTTCCGCCATCCCAGCCCCCCAGCCCATAACAAGACTCGGCCGATGCATCGGCCTTCACTTTCCCCATCGAGAGTCCTGCCGCCATGGTGCTGTCACCTAACGCCCTGCCCTTGCCCCGCCTGCGCCCCCTCCTGCCGCTCCTGCTCGCCGCCCTGCCTCTGGCCGCCGCCGCAGCGGAAGCAGAGGCCCCCACAACCAAACCCGCCAGCAGCCAGAAGGATGGCCGCACCCTGGGGGAAATCGTGGTTTCCTCCACCCGCCTCGACGACACCGAGCAACGCCGTTTCGCCACGGCCGCCAAGATGGTTTTCGGCCGGGAGGAACTGGACCGCTACGGCGATTCGTCGGTGGGCGACGTCCTGAAGCGTCTGCCGGGCGTCACCATGTCCGGCACCCCGGGCCGGGGCGGTGACATCCGCATGCGGGGTCTGGGCAACGGCTACACCATGATCCTGCTCAACGGCGAGCCCGCGCCCCGGGGCTTTTCCCTGGACAGCATCCCGCCCGAACAGGTGGAGCGCATCGAGGTGATGCGGGCCCCGGTGGCGGAGCACAGCGCCCGGGCCATCGCCGGCACCATCAACATCGTCCTGCGGGAGGACTTCGCCCGCAAGCAGAACGACTTCCGTCCCAGCCTCAACCTGGAGAACGGCCGCCTGCAGCCCTCCGTCTCCCTGCAGCGCAGCGACACCATCGGCAACTTCGGCTACAACCTCAATGCCAACCTGATGCACCGGGACCAGGACAGCGAAGTGGCCACCACCACCAGCGCCCGCAACCTGGCCACCGGCATCCCCATCCTGCAGCGCCTGGAGGAAAACCGCAGCCATACCGTGGCCGACGGACTGCACCTCTCCTCCCGCCTCAACTGGAAGCTGGACGGCGGCGACAGCCTGAGCCTCAATCCCTTCCTGGCCCAGAACCAGAGCGCCACCACCGGCAACACCCAACTCACCCAGAGCGTCGGCGCGGCCCCCTATGCCAATGCCAGTTGGCGCACCGAGAACGAGAGCACCATGCTGCGCCTCATGGGCAACTGGAAGCATCGCCTGGACGGCGGCAGCAAGCTCGACATCCGCTTCAACGGCGGCCTGGCCAACAGCGACAGCACCACCGACCGGCGCGAATACGATGCCGGCGGCGCCGTGGCCCACACCCACTGGAACAGCACCAGCATCCGCGACAGCAGCTTCAGCACCGCCGGCAAGCTCTCCCATCCCCTCAACCGGGAGCACAACCTGGCCTTCGGCTGGGAACTGGAACGGGGCCAGCGCAAGGAGAGCGCCACCACCGTGCAGGATGGCGCCCTGCAACTGGCCCAGTTCGGCAGTGACCTGCAGGCCAGCACCAGCCGCCTGGCGGCCTTCGGCCAGGACGAGTGGGAAGTCTCGCCCCTGTGGTCCCTCTACGGCGGCCTGCGCTGGGAAACCATCCGCACCCGCAGCGAGTGGGCCGCCGGCTCCGCCAGCAACGACAGCAGTGTGGCCAGCCCCCTCTTCCACAGCGTCTGGCGTTTCACCGAGGAGAGCAAGGACCAGATCCGCCTGGGCCTGACCCGCAGCTACAAGACGCCGACCCTGAACCAGCTGGTGCCCCGGCCCAGTCTCTCCAGCACCTATCCCACCAGCGGCGCCAACACGGTGGACAAGGCGGACAGCGCCGGCAACCCCAACCTCAAGCCGGAACTGGCTTGGGGCCTGGACCTGGCCTTCGAGCATTATCTGGCGGAAGGCGGCATCCTCAGCGCCAGCCTGTTCCAGCGCAACATCGACAACCTCATCCGCAACGTCACCTCTCTGCAGAGCGTCAGCTGGTCGCCGGTGCAGCGCTGGGTCACCACGCCCCAGAACATCGGCAGCGCCACCACCCGGGGCATCGAGCTGGAAGCCAAGTTCCGCCTGCCGGAACTGCTGGCCGAGGCCCCGCCCGTGGACATCCGGGCCAACCTCAGCCGCTTCTGGTCCGAGGTGGAGGGCATCGCCGGCCCCAACAACCGGCTCGACCAGCAACCCACCTACAGTGCCAACCTGGGGGCCGACTACCGCCTGCGCAGCCTGCCCCTCACCATCGGCGGCAACCTCAACTGGACCCCCGCCTACACCGTGCAGCAGAGCAACACCCAGACCTACACCCAGCAGCTGAAGCGGGTTTACGACGTCTATGCCCTGTGGCAGGTGCAGCCGGACACCCGCATCCGCTTTTCCGCCGCCAACCTGCTGCAGGCGGATTACGACACCGGCGCCACCTACCTGACCGGCAGCACGGAGCAGTCGGTGCAGAGCAGCACCCGCACCTACCGCATCTTCTCGGCCCGGCTGGAGATCAAGTTCTGACGCGGCCCGCAGCCCGGCGATCGACCTAAGTCATTGATCGTATTGGCCAAGCGGGAAACCCCCGGACTACCGGCAAGGGCCGGGGTCCGCTTCCCGCCGCCGGCACGGTGCCTCCGCCCCCGTTTTTTTGCACCAGATCGGGGCAGGAAAAATCCATCCCGCAGTCATCCCAATCCGGGGGAAAGCCCCATCCCTGCTGAATTTCCAGCAAATCAGGCTAGGCAGCTTCGTCCCGTTATGCCAGAATCCCTGCCGAGCGCGGAATCCCGCGTCACCTTCGAAACCAAGGAGATTTCTGAATGAACAAGAGCGATCTGATTGACGCTATGGCGGCTGGTGCCGACCTGAGCAAAGCTGCTGCCGGCCGTGCCCTGGACGCAGCCATCGAAGCCATCACCAAGGCCGTCGCCACCGGCGACAGCGTGACCCTGGTCGGTTTCGGTTCCTTCAAGGCCGTCAAGCGCGCTGCCCGTACCGGCAAGAACCCCAAGAC